>NZ_RCIP01000009.1 GCF_004000275.1 Saccharospirillum alexandrii | reverse complement strand
TTTTACCGTGGTCAACGTGACCGATGGTGCCGACGTTTACGTGCGGCTTGGTACGTTCAAAAGTAGCCTTAGACATGGTGTCTTCCTCTAAGTTAGCTCAAAAAGATCAAGACTTCTTGATAATTTCTTCAACGATGTTCATCGGGGCTTCTTTGTAGCCTGAGAATTCCATCACGTAAGAGGCACGGCCCTGAGACATGGAACGCAGGTCCGTAGCGTATCCGAACATTTCGGACAGTGGCACCTCAGCATTGATGATCTTGCCCGACGGGCTGTCTTCCATGCCTGAAACTGTGCCGCGACGACGGTTAAGGTCGCCCATAACGTCACCCATGTAGTCTTCCGGTGTTACCACCTCAACTTTCATCATGGGCTCAAGCAAGGCCGGGCTTGCCTTTTCCTTCAACTTCTTGACCGCCATTGAGGCAGCCACTTTAAAGGCCATCTCGTTGGAGTCAACGTCGTGGTAGGAACCGTCATGCAGAGTGGCCTTCATGCCGAGCAATGGGTAGCCCGCCAGAATACCGTTCTTCATTTGCTCCTGAATGCCTTTCTCAACCGCAGGAATGTATTCCTTCGGTACGGCACCACCGACGATTTCGTTGACGAAAACCAGCTTCTCGGCGTTCTCGTCGTCAGCCGGTTCAAACTTGATCACAACGTGACCGTATTGACCGCGACCACCCGACTGCTTGGCAAACTTAGAGTCGATATCACAAGCGCTGCGAATGCGCTCACGGTAAGCCACCTGAGGGGCACCCACGTTTGCTTCAACTTTAAATTCACGCTTCATCCGGTCGACCAGAACGTCCAGGTGCAATTCACCCTGACCGCCAATGATGGTCTGGCCGGTTTCTTCGTCGGTGCGAACCGTGAAGGACGGGTCTTCCTGAGCCAGCTTGCCCAGTGCGATACCCATCTTTTCCTGGTCGGCTTTCGACTTCGGCTCAACGGCAACGTGAATCACCGGATCCGGGAAGTCCATACGCTCCAGGGTAATCGGGTTGGCCGGGTCACACAGGGTGTCACCCGTAGTCACATCCTTCATACCGATCAGAGCGCCGATGTCGCCAGCGAGCAACTCTTTGATCTCTTCGCGGTTGTTGGCATGCATCTGAACCATACGGCCGACGCGCTCACGCTTGCCCTTGACCGCGTTCAATACCTGGTCGCCGCTTTTCAGAACACCACCGTACACACGCACGAACGTCAGCGTACCAACGAAGGGATCGGTAGCGATCTTGAATGCCAGGGCGTTGAAAGGTGCATCGTCGTCGACTTTAACCGCTTTAACGGTTTCGCCGTCTTCCAACAAGCCTTCAATCGCACGCACCTGAGTCGGCGACGGCATGTATTCAATAACGCTGTCCAGCACGGCCTGAACGCCTTTGTTCTTAAAGGCAGAACCACAGTGAGTCAGAACGATTTCACCCGCCAGTGTGCGCAGGCGCAGACCGGTCTTGATGTCGTCTTCATCCAGGGTTTCAGACTCCATGTACTTTTCCATCAGCTCATCATTGGCTTCAGCAGCAGCTTCAACCATCTGAACGCGGAATTCTTCAGCTTTTTCCTGCAGATCTGCCGGAATGTCTTCCAGCTCAAAGGTCATACCCTGGTCAGCTTCATTCCAGATAATGGCCTTCATCTTGATCAGGTCAATTACGCCAGCGAAGTCGTCTTCTGCACCGATCGGAATCTGAATCGGCACAGGGTTAGCACCCAGACGCTCTTTCAACTGCTTAACAACGCGATAGAAGTCAGCGCCGGCACGGTCCATCTTGTTGACGAACACCATGCGCGGAACTTCGTACCGGTTGGCCTGGCGCCAGACCGTTTCAGTCTGCGGCTGTACGCCGGAAGAGCCACACAGTACAACGACCGCACCGTCGAGTACCCGCAGAGAACGCTCAACTTCAATGGTGAAGTCAACGTGTCCCGGAGTGTCGATGATGTTGATGCGATGCTCATCGAACTGCTTGGCCATACCTTGCCAGAAACAGGTGGTAGCAGCGGAAGTAATGGTAATACCCCGCTCTTGTTCCTGCTCCATCCAGTCCATGGTGGCGGCGCCATCATGCACTTCACCGATCTTGTGCGACAAGCCGGTGTAAAAAAGTACGCGCTCGGTAGTCGTCGTTTTACCGGCGTCTACGTGCGCGACGATACCAATGTTACGGTACCGGTTAAGCGGAGTTTTACGAGCCACAACTCTTTCTCCTTAACAGAAAATGTTTGCTCTAAAGCTTAGAAACGGTAATGAGAGAATGCTTTGTTGGCTTCGGCCATACGGTGCACATCTTCACGCTTCTTGATCGCAGCACCCTTGCCTTCGGCAGCATCCAGCAGTTCACCGGCCAGACGCTGACCCATGGATTTTTCACCACGTTTACGGGCAGCATCAACTAACCAGCGCATAGCCAGCGCTTCACGGCGAGACGGACGCACTTCGACGGGCACCTGATACGTGGCACCACCGACACGGCGGGATTTTACTTCGACCATCGGCGCAATAGAATCCAGCGCCGTTTCGAACATGGCGATGGGATCCTGATCGGACTTCTTCTCTTTGACGATGTCCAGGGCACCATAGACGATACGCTCGGCAACAGACTTTTTGCCGTCGTACATGACATGGTTCATAAATTTGGCCAGTTGCGTGTTCCCGAACTTGGGATCTGGCAGTACTTCACGCTTTGCAGCAACGCGTCTTCTTGGCATTGATAAGCCCTCAAATAGGTCTTCAGGCAATTCTGGGATGAGCAGTCGTCCGACTCTTTCGACGCTTCGACAACAGCACCCAGCCTTACTCTTATCCTGAGACTGAATGAATCAAATGAAATTAGCCCTTAGGCCGCTTGGTACCGTACTTGGAACGAGCCTGCTTCCGGTTGGCAACACCTGAGGTATCCAGTGAGCCACGAACGGTGTGGTAACGAACACCTGGCAAGTCTTTAACACGACCACCACGGATCAGTACAACCGAGTGCTCTTGCAGGTTGTGACCTTCACCGCCGATGTAGGATGACACCTCGAAACCGTTAGTCAGTCGTACACGACAGACTTTACGCAGAGCCGAGTTCGGCTTCTTCGGGGTAGTTGTGTACACACGGGTGCATACACCACGACGTTGCGGGCAGCCTTCCAGGGCCCGAACATCGCTTGCGACCGCTTTGCGCTTGCGCGGCTTGCGGACGAGCTGGTTAATTGTAGCCATTAAAGCCTCTCTAAAAGTTCACTTCTCATTACACGACAGCACCCGGATGGCGAGCCAACCGGGTCCTGTAGGGAGCGCGCATTTTAGTGATCGCGCAATTCTTAGTCAACGTAAGCGTGTGCTTACTTGTTGAGCGCCTGACTGAGTGCCGCTTCGACATCGGATGCACTGATCGATGGTTTTTCACCGGTGCGTTCCAGACGTTTGCGACGACGTTCAGCGTGATAGGCCAGGCCTGTACCCGCCGGAATCAGTCGACCAACGACCACATTCTCCTTCAGGCCGCGCAAGTAATCGCGCTTGCCAGTGACCGCACCTTCGGTCAGTACCCGGGTCGTTTCCTGGAAGGACGCCGCCGAGATAAAGGATTCTGTCGCCAGAGAGGCCTTGGTGATGCCCAGCAGAACACGTTCGAACCGTGCTTCCTGCTGATCAGCAGTGACAGCCTTCTCATTCGCTTCAAGCAACTGGTTGAATTCAACCTGGTCGCCCTTGATGAAGTGAGTATCACCGTTGTCCAGTACCATGGCTTTGCGCAGCATCTGACGCACAATCACTTCGATGTGCTTGTCGTTAATGGTTACGCCCTGCAGACGGTAAACTTCCTGGATTTCGTCAACGATGTAACGCGCCAGCGCCTCAACACCCCGGACCCGCAAGATATCGTGCGGGTTCATCGGACCGTCGGAGATCACTTCACCTTTTTCAACCTGTTCGCCTTCGAAGACGTTCAACTGACGCCACTTGGGAATCAGCTCTTCGTAGCCATCCGAGCCGTCGGTCGGGGTGATCACCAGGCGTTTCTTGCCTTTGGTTTCCTTGCCAAAGCCAACGGTGCCGGAGATTTCCGCCAGAATGGCAGCTTCTTTCGGCTTACGGGCTTCAAACAAGTCAGCCACACGCGGCAGACCCCCGGTGATGTCGCGGTTACCCGAGGTTTCCTGAGGAATACGGGCAATTACGTCACCAACCTTGATCTCATCGCCATCCGACAGACTCAGGAAAGAGCCATCGGGCAGGAAGTACTGCACCGGCTGATTGGTGTTGCCAATCATGATCTCGTTGCCGTCCGGATCGAGCAGCTTGACCAACGGGCGAATTTCCTTACCGGCCGCATTACGCTGACCCTGGGGAATCACCTCGATGGTACCGACACCGGTTAGCTCATCGATCTTGCGGTTGGTGGTGATGCCTTCGTCCATACCGATGAAGGCAATCTTACCGTTCGACTCACCGATGATCGGGTGAGTGTGCGGATCCCACTTGGCCACGATCTGGCCGGCTTCCACGGCCGCACCGTCGTCGACGCTGATGACAGCACCGTATGGCAGCTTGTACTTCTCACGCTCACGACCGTGCTCGTCGGACACCGCCAGTACACCGGAACGGCTAACCGCAACCAGGTCACCATCGGCCCGGGTAACGGTCTTCAGGTTACGCAGCGATACTTTACCGCCATGCTTGACCTGAACGCTGTCTGCCGCTGTGGCACGGGAGGCCGCACCACCGATGTGGAAGGTCCGCATCGTCAGCTGGGTACCCGGCTCACCAATCGACTGGGCAGCGATAATACCGACCGCCTCACCGATGTTGACCCGGTGACCACGTGCAAGGTCACGACCATAGCACTGGGCACAGAGACCGTAGCGGGTGTTACAGCTGATCGCCGAACGGATCTTGACCTGGTCAACACCCCATTCGTCGAGCTTCTTCACCCAGGCTTCATCGAGCATGGTGCCGGCCGGTACCCAAGTTTCCTGGCTTACCGGATCGATCACGTCGGTGGCAACCACACGACCCAATACCTGCTGACCCAGACCCAGAACGACGTCACCGCCTTCAATGATCGGCTCAACGATAACGCCTTCCTGAGTGCCGCAATCTTCTTCGGTGATCACAACATCCTGAGCCACGTCAACCAGACGGCGTGTCAGGTAACCCGAGTTCGCCGTCTTCAGGGCGGTATCGGCCAAACCTTTACGCGCACCGTGGGTCGAGATGAAGTATTCACCAACCGACAAGCCTTCCCGGAAGTTGGCCTTAATCGGGTTTTCGATGATCGAGCCGTCCGGCTTCGCCATCAGACCACGCATACCGGCCAGCTGACGAATCTGGGCCGGGCTACCCCGGGCACCGGAGTCGGCCATGATGTAAACCGAGTTGAACGATTCCTGCTCAACCTCGTTACCATCACGATCGGTCACCATCTCCTTGGAGATGCCTTCCATCATCGCACGGGCGATCTGATCGTTGGCACGGGACCAGATATCGACCACCTTGTTGTACTTCTCGCCCTGGGTTACCAGACCCGCAGCAAACTGCTCTTCGATGTCCTGAACTTCGGCCTCGGCCTTGCCCAGAATCTCGAGTTTGGCTTTTGGAATAACAAAGTCATTCACACCAATGGACGAACCGGAACGGGTAGCGTAGCTGAAGCCCATGTACATGATCTGGTCAGCAAAGATCACCGTGTCTTTCAAACCAACACGACGATAGCACTCGTTCAACAAGCCAC
The DNA here is from genome assembly GCF_004000275.1 of Saccharospirillum alexandrii. Taxonomy (GTDB): domain Bacteria; phylum Pseudomonadota; class Gammaproteobacteria; order Pseudomonadales; family Natronospirillaceae; genus Saccharospirillum; species Saccharospirillum alexandrii. The sequence goes on along the minus strand of NZ_RCIP01000009.1, from coordinate 10,271 downwards.
TGATGGCCTTCTTCTTCATCGCCTGGTTGACCAGCTCGTAAGGCAGGCCATCGGGTACGATCGAGTACAGGATGGAACGGCCAACGGTGGTGTCGACAATGGAGGTCGCATCGATGGCTTCGCCTTCACTGTTTTCATACACCTGGCGCAGACGAACCTTTACCTTGGCTTGCAGGGCGACTTCACCGGCACCATAGGCGCGCTGAACTTCTTCGATGTTCGAGAACACCATGCCTTCGCCCTTGGCGTTAACGCGTTCACGGGTCATGTAATACAGACCCAGAACCACGTCCTGTGACGGCACGATGATCGGCTCGCCACTGGCCGGAGACAGCACGTTGTTGGTCGACATCATCAGCGCACGCGCTTCGAGCTGGGCTTCCAGCGTCAGCGGTACGTGAACGGCCATCTGGTCACCGTCGAAGTCGGCGTTATAGGCCGCACACACCAGCGGGTGCAGCTGAATCGCCTTGCCTTCGATCAACACCGGTTCAAACGCCTGGATACCCAGACGGTGAAGCGTCGGTGCCCGGTTCAACATGACCGGGTGTTCGCGAATCACCTCATCCAGGATGTCCCAGACTACAGCTTCTTCACGCTCCACCATCTTCTTGGCGGCCTTGATGGTCGTCGCCAGGCCACGGTGTTCCAGCTTGCTGAAAATAAACGGCTTGAACAGTTCCAGCGCCATTTTCTTCGGCAGACCACACTGGTGCAGACGCAGAGTAGGACCGACCACGATCACCGAACGACCGGAGTAGTCTACGCGCTTACCGAGCAGGTTCTGACGGAAACGACCTTGCTTGCCCTTGATCATGTCGGCCAGTGACTTCAGCGGACGACGGTTCGAGCCGGTAATGGCGCGACCGCGACGGCCGTTGTCGAGCAGGGCATCAACCGATTCCTGCAGCATGCGCTTTTCGTTGCGCACAATGATGTCTGGAGCCGCCAGCTCAAGCAGACGCTTGAGACGGTTGTTCCGGTTGATCACACGGCGATACAGGTCGTTCAGATCCGAGGTCGCAAAACGGCCGCCATCGAGCGGTACCAGCGGACGCAAATCCGGTGGCAGCACAGGCAGAACCGTCATCACCATCCACTCGGGCTTGTTGCCTGATTTTTCAAAGGCTTCAAGCAGTTTCAGGCGCTTCGACAGCTTCTTGATCTTGGTTTCAGAGTTGGTCGCCGGGATTTCTTCGCGCAATTGCGCGGTTTCACCGACCAGGTCGATGCTGTCCAGCAGCTTCTGAATGGCCTCGGCACCCATACGGGCGTCGAAGTCATCACCAAACTCTTCAATGGCTTCGTAGTATTCCTCGTCGGTCAGCAACTGACCTTTCTCCAGGCTGGTAAGGCCCGGATCGATGACAACAAAGCTCTCGTAGTAGAGGATGCGCTCGATATCACGCAGCGTCATGTCCAGCATCAAACCGATGCGTGACGGCAGTGATTTCAGGAACCAGATGTGGGCAACAGGCGCGGCCAACTCGATGTGACCCATGCGCTCGCGGCGCACCTTGGCCTGAGTAACTTCAACACCACACTTTTCACAAATCACGCCACGATGCTTGAGGCGCTTGTATTTGCCACACAGGCACTCGTAATCCTTGATAGGACCAAAGATACGGGCACAGAACAGGCCATCACGTTCCGGCTTGAAAGTCCGGTAGTTGATGGTCTCAGGCTTCTTCACCTCGCCAAAAGACCAAGACCGGATCATGTCCGGTGAGGCCAGGCCAATACGGATCGAGTCAAACTCTTCCGACTGGCCCTGAGATTTCAACAGATTCAGCAAATCTTTCATCATTCAGCTCCGAAAGGAGTGGCTTTAGGCGGCCAACGGCCGCCCAACCGTCGTCAGGCACGGGCCGGTTTCCCGGCCCGCCCGACCTTACTCTTCGTTTTCCAGTTCCATATCGATGCCCAGCGAGCGGATCTCTTTAACCAGTACGTTAAAGGATTCCGGCATGCCCGGTTCCATCCGATGGTCGCCGTCCACGATGTTCTTGTACATCTTGGTACGGCCGTTCACATCGTCCGATTTCACCGTCAGCATTTCCTGCAGGGTGTAGGCGGCACCGTAGGCTTCCAGGGCCCACACTTCCATCTCACCGAAGCGCTGACCACCGAACTGCGCCTTACCACCCAGCGGCTGCTGGGTAACCAGGCTGTAGGAACCCGTCGAACGAGCGTGCATCTTGTCGTCAACCAGGTGGTTCAACTTCAACATGTACATGTAACCGACGGTGGTCCTGTTTTCAAAGGCCTCACCGGTACGACCGTCCCAGAGTTGAATCTGGCCGCTGTCATCCAAACCTGCCAGACGCAGCAACTCCTTGATTTCTTCCTCTTTGGCACCGTCGAACACCGGCGTCGCGATGGGTACCCCGCCACTGACGTTCTTCGCCAGTTCAAGGATTTCCGCATCGGAGAAGTCTTCCAGGGTTTCCTTGCGGATGCCCCGGCCGGACTTATTGTAGACCTCATCCAGGAAGCCGCGAATGTCGCTGACTGCCTTCTGGTCACGGACCATGTCGTTGATGCGCTTGCCCAGACCCTTGGCGGCCGCACCCATGTGCGTCTCCAGAATCTGACCTACGTTCATCCGCGACGGTACGCCCAGCGGGTTAAGCACCACGTCAACCGGTTCACCCTGATCATCAAACGGCATGTCTTCAACTGGCATGATCACCGAGATCACGCCCTTGTTACCGTGACGACCGGCCATCTTGTCACCGGGCTGGATCTTGCGCTTGACCGCGACGTAGCATTTGACGACTTTCAGTACACCTGGCTGCAGATCGTCTCCGCTCTGCAACTTGCGCTTCTTGTCTTCAAAGCGTGCGTCCTGGTCGTCTTTGCGCTCTTTCAACTGGGCTTCGGCTTTCTCCAGCATTTCTGCCAGTGCCTCATCCTGCATACGCAGCTTGAACCAGTCTTCACGCGGCAACTCGGCCAGGTAGGCTTCAGTCAGGGTATCCCCTTTCTTCAGCGACGGGCCGCCGGCCACGGTTTGACCAACCAGGTTGGCCTGCATCCGTTCAAAGACCGTGTCTTCGACGATGCGGTACTCGGCGTTCAAGTCCTTGCGGAACTCAGCCAGCGCCATTCGCTCAATGTCTTTGGAACGCTGATCGCGCTCGACACCGTCACGGGTGAACACCTGGACGTCGATAACCGTACCAACCATGCCGCCTTTAACACGCAGCGACGTGTCTTTCACATCCGACGCTTTCTCACCAAAGATGGCGCGCAGCAGTTTCTCTTCCGGGGTCAGCTGGGTTTCGCTCTTCGGCGTCACCTTACCGACCAGGATGTCACCGGGGCCGACTTCGGCACCGATGTACACCACACCGGACTCATCCAGCTTGTTCAGCGCCGATTCGCCCACGTTCGGGATGTCAGCGGTGATTTCTTCAGCACCCAACTTGGTATCGCGAGCGATACAGGTCAGTTCCTGAATGTGGATGGTGGTAAAACGATCTTCCTGAACCACCTTCTCCGACACCAGAATGGAGTCTTCGAAGTTGTAACCGTTCCAGGGCATAAAGGCGATGCGCATGTTCTGGCCCAGTGCCAGCTCACCCATATCGACTGAAGGACCGTCGGCCAGAACATCACCCCGCGCTATGGACTCGCCCTGATGGACGATGGAGCGCTGATTGATGCAGGTGTTCTGGTTGGAACGCGTGTATTTGGTCAGGTTATAGATATCCACACCGGCATCGCCGCCCTGGATTTCATCTTCATTAACCTTGATCACGATACGCGATGCGTCAACGTACTCAACATAACCGCCACGCCGTGCGGTTACACAGACGCCGGAGTCGATCGCCACGCTGCGCTCAATACCGGTACCCACCAGCGGCTTGTCAGCGCGTAAGGTAGGAACCGCCTGACGCATCATGTTGGAACCCATCAATGCGCGGTTGGCGTCATCGTGCTCCAGGAACGGCACTAGCGCCGCTGCAGCAGAGACCACCTGGCGTGGTGATACGTCCATCATGTCGACGTTGGCCAGTGGCGCCATGGTGAATTCGTTCTGGTGACGTACCTGAACAAATTCGCCCACGATGTTGTCGTTTTCGTCAAGCGGCACGTTTGCCTGGGCAATGGTGTGCTTGGCTTCATCGATCGCCGACAGGTAGACGATATCGCTGGTCACCTTGCCGTTTTCAACACGGCGATACGGCGTTTCCAGGAAGCCGTAACTGTTGGTACGGGCATAGGTCGACAGGGAGTTAATCAGACCAATGTTCGGACCTTCCGGCGTCTCAATGGGGCATACCCGGCCATAGTGCGTCGGGTGTACGTCGCGCACTTCAAAGCCGGCACGTTCACGGGTCAAACCACCAGGGCCCAACGCGGAAACACGACGCTTGTTGGTAATACCGGACAGCGGGTTGTTCTGGTCCATAAACTGGGACAGCTGGCTGGAACCAAAGAATTCCTTGATCGCAGCGGCCACCGGCTTGGCATTGACCAGATCCTGAGGCATCAGGCCTTCGCTTTCGGCCATGGACAGACGTTCACGCACGGCGCGCTCGACCCGCACAAGACCCACACGGAACTGGTTCTCGGCCATCTCACCGACTGAGCGAACCCGACGGTTGCCCAGGTGGTCGATGTCATCAACCATGCCATTGCCGTTACGGATGTCGATCAGTGTCCGCAGTACGTCAACGATGTCTTCATTACTCAGCGTGCCTTCGCCTTCTTCGCCTTCACGGCCCAGACGACGGTTGAACTTCATCCGGCCAACGCCACTCAGATCGTAACGTTCGCTGCTGAAGAACAGGTTCTGGAACAGCGTTTCGGCTGATTCTTTCGTCGGCGGCTCGCCAGGGCGCATCATGCGGTAGATTTCTACCAGCGCTTCCAGCGGCGTGCTGGTCGGATCGTTGCGCAGGGTATCTGAAATATAAGGGCCGCAATCCAGATCGTTGGTGTACAACAGATCGACTTGCTTCAATTTCAGTTCCCGAACTTTCTCGAGAATCTCAAGGCTGACCTCATCGTTGCAGTTAGCGAAGATCTCGCCACTGGTCGGATCGACCAGATCGGTCGCCAGCGCTTTACCCAGCAGATATTCATCGGGCACAACCACAGTGTCGATGCCAGATTTCTCCAACTGACGAATGTGGCGCGCGGTAATACGACGGCCGTCCTCAATCAGAACGGTGCCGTCTTTGTCCTTGATTTCAAACGCGGCCGTTTCGCCACGCAGGCGCTCGGACACGATCTTCATCTCGAACTTGTCGTTTTTCAGCTTGAACTCGGACCGCTCGAAGAACATGTCCAGAATTTGCTGATTGGTGTACTCAAGGGCACGCAGCAGAATCGTCGCCGGCAATTTACGACGACGGTCGATACGCACAAACACCTGGTCTTTCGGGTCGAACTCGAAGTCGAGCCAGGAGCCACGGTAAGGAATCACCCGGGCAGAGTACAACAGCTTGCCGGACGAGTGGGTCTTGCCCTTGTCGTGGTCGAAAAAGACACCCGGTGAACGGTGCAGCTGGGACACAACAACACGCTCGGTACCGTTAACGATAAAGGTACCGTTTTCAGTCATCAGGGGCATTTCGCCCATGTAGACTTCCTGCTCTTTGATGTCCTTGATGGCCTTGCTGGGCGACTCTTTATCGTAAATAATCAGCCGGACTTTGACCCGCAGCGGAGCTGCATAGGTCACGCCACGCAATTGGCACTCTTTGACGTCGAAGGCCGGGATACCCAGCTTGTAACTGACGTACTCTAAAGCGGCATTGCCAGAATAACTGACAATTGGAAATACGGACTTGAACGCTGCATGCAGCCCACTGTCCTGTCGTTCGGCCGCATCGGTCTCGGCCTGTAAAAAGTTACGGTAGGAATCCAGTTGTATTGCCAGCAGGTATGGGATGTCCATCACCGGCTTCAATTTGCTGAAATCCTTACGGATACGCTTTTTCTCGGTGTAAGAGTATGCCATCAGCAATCCCCAGCTTGTTCACCACGGTGGGTCTGAGCGGTTGACGGTCAGGGTCGGTGACGACCGTTGCCCGCCATTCGGTAATGCGATGATTGCCAGACGTCAACAATCATCCCGAAATCTGTCGCTTCCTGCGCTCCTCCTCTTATCGGAGGCCCCTGGCGTTTGCCATCGTCCTGACGGATCGATGCGGTCAATCCGCCTTACTTAATCGGGGTGCTCAGAAACTTTTGCTTCTGAGACACGAAAAGGCCGACGGCCAATGGCCGCCAGCCAATTCGACTGAATTGCCTATTTGCAATCCAGAACCATCGAAGTTACTTAACTTCCACGGTTGCGCCAGCTTCTTCCAGCTTGGCTTTGATCTGCTCAACTTCGTCTTTGCTGGCAGCTTCTTTAACTGCAGCAGGAGCGCCGTCAACCAGACCTTTAGCTTCTTTCAGGCCAAGACCGGTGATTTCACGAACAACCTTGATCACGTTAACTTTCTTCTCACCAGCAGAAGTCAGGATAACGTCGAATTCAGTTTGTTCAGCAGCGGCTTCACCCGCAGCAGCCGGACCGGCAGCAACAGCAACAGCAGCCTGGGCAGAAACGCCAAACTTCTCTTCCATTGCTTCAACCAGAGCTACAACGTCCATTACAGACATTTCAGCAATGGCGTTCAAGATATCTTCATTGGACAGTGCCATGTTACTAATCTCCAAAAATTCTCAAAAATGTTCAAACAAGGTGCGCAACAATTACGCAGCTTCTTTTTTCTTGTCGGCAACAGCCGCCATAACACGGGTGATAGAGGATGGTACCTCGTTGAGCGTACGCGCCAGCTTGGTAACCGGTGCCAACGTAACGTTGGCCAGCATTCCCAGAGCTTCGTGACGCGTCGGCAATTTCGCCAGACGATCAATTTGGTCCGCACCCATCAGTTCACCACCAACGGCCAGCGATTTCACTTCGAACTTTTCAACGTCTTTCGCGAAGTCTTTGAAAAGTCGAGCGGCAGCACCCGGGTCTTCCATAGAGAAGGCCAGCAGAGTCGGTCCGACCAAAGCGGGATGAGCCACTTCGTACTCGGTACCTTCAAACGCACGCTTGGCCAGAGAGTTCTTGACCACACGTACGAAGATTTTCTGCTCACGGGCCTGCTTACGCAGGTTATCCATATCTGAAACGGTTACACCGCGGGCATCCGCGATCACCAGAGACAGAGCGTTGGCAGCAACTGCATTCACCTCGGTGACAATGGCTTTCTTGTCTTCGAGATTCAGCGCCACAATCTTTCTCCTACTATTTTCTGGCTTAGCCAGGCTCAAATGAGCCTGTCACCATCGAAGGTCCGAAGACCCTGTGTTTTGACCCCCTTCGAGGTCAACGGTGGTAGGATCCAGCCCAATAAAAACCGAATCGGGGTCCACCGTCTGCGTAGGACATTAAGGGAACCGGGCGTCAACGATTCATAAAACCTCAACCCTGAACCCACCTACGGTCTTTGACAATTCCCGCGAGTGACACCCGCAGGAACCCCAAAGTCCTGTCGCGCCGCCCATCTATCTAAAGGCAGCGACTTAAATCAGATAGTCAGCGAGCTCTGATCGATCGCTATGCCAGGACCCATGGTCGAGGACAGAGAGATCTTCTTCAGATACACACCTTTGGCAGAAGACGGCTTCAAGCGCTTAAGATCAGCGATGATGGCTTCTGCGTTTTCTTTAATTGCGTTCGGCTCAAACGCCACCTTGCCAATGCAAGCGTGGATGATGCCGTTCTTGTCAGTACGAAAACGTGCCTGACCCGCCTTGGCGTTCTTGACCGCAGTCGCAACGTCTGGCGTTACAGTGCCAACTTTCGGGTTTGGCATCAGGCCGCGCGGACCCAGCACCTGACCCAGCTGACCAACAACGCGCATCGCATCCGGAGAGGCAATAACAACACCGAAATTCAGATCGCCGCCCTTGATTTGCTCGGCCAGATCTTCCATACCAACGACATCCGCACCGGCTTCCTTCGCTGCTTCAGCGTTGGCGCCCTGGGCAAATACCGCGATACGTACGTCTTTACCGGTACCGTTCGGCAGTACAGTAGAGCCACGAACGTTCTGGTCCGATTTACGAGCGTCGATGCCGAGATTCACGGACAGATCAACAGACTCTGCGAATTTGACGGTTGACAGCTCTTTCAACAGGGCAACGGCGTCTTCGATGCTGTATACCTTGGTTGCGTCAACTTTTTCGCGCGCGACTTTGGCGCGCTTGCTCAGCTTAGCCATTACTCAACACCCTCTACATTCAGACCCATGCTGCGAGCAGAACCCGCAATCGTACGAACCGCTGCATCCATATCGGCTGCTGTCAGGTCGGGATCCTTGGTGGTGGCAATCTCTTCCAACTGAGCACGGGTCACAGTACCGACCTTCTCAGTATTGGGACGACCTGAACCGCTCTTGATGCCGGCTGCTTTTTTCAGCAGTACCGCGGCAGGCGGGGTCTTGGTAACAAAGGTGAAGCTGCGGTCACTGTAAACAGTAATAACAACAGGAATCGGCAGACCCGGCTCAGTGCTCTGAGTCTCGGCGTTGAACGCCTTACAGAATTCCATGATGTTCACGCCATGCTGACCCAGAGCCGGACCTACCGGGGGGCTCGGGTTGGCTTGACCTGCCTTCACTTGCAGCTTGATATAAGCATTAACTTTCTTGGCCATGATAACCTCTCATTTGGGTGGTAACGCCGTTAGGCTCCCCGTCAAACATTACAGACGACAAAGCCCCGAAGCCGAATCGACCCCAGGGCATGCAGCCTGCCTGCGCATCAGGTCATTTTTTCGATCTGGGTAAACTCCAGCTCGACCGGGGTTGCCCGACCGAAAATCGACACCGAGACCTGAACCCGGTTTTTCTCGTAATTCACTTTCTCGACAGTACCGTTGAAATCAGCAAAGGGACCATCGTTGACCCGAACCACTTCGCCCGGCTCGTAAATTGTTTTCTGGGTCGGCTTGTCGACCCCTTCCTTGACGCGCTGCAAGATGCCATCGGCCTCGCGACTGGTCAGCGGCGCCGGCTTTTCTGGTGTACCACCAATAAAGCCCATCACCCGGGGAATCTCCTTCACCAGGTGCCAGGTATCATCATCCATTTCCATTTCAACCAGGACATAACCCGGGTAGAACTTGCGCTCACTCTTGCGCTTTTTGCCGTCGCGCATTTCAACGACGGACTCGGTCGGCACCAGGATCTCACCAAACTTGTCCTGCATGCCTTTCAAATCAACCTGCTCCTGCAAGGAAGCAGCAACGCGCTTTTCAAAGCCTGAGTAGGCGTGAACTACGAACCAGCGCTTGGCCATATCGATCTCCTTAACCAATAATCCGGGATACAACCAACCCCAGCAGAGAATCGACACCCCAAAGAATCAGAGCAACCACCAATACGACACCGATCACAACAAGACTGGTTTGCGTGGTTTCCTGCCGGGTCGGCCAGACGACCTTGCGTACCTCTACCCAGGCTTCTTTGCGCAACCGGTTAATGTACTTGCCACGTGCCGTTGTCAGCGCGATCCCGACCGCAATCAGGGACACAAACACGACCGCCAGTGCACGCACCAGCATGGACTGGTCGCCAAAATAGAAGTTACCACCGATAACCGCAATCATCAGCGCGGCAACAACGATCCACTTAATCCAATCTAGGGCGGTATTATTCGACTCAACCTGAGCGTTCATGCGGTGGACACCTTAACTCTGGATAAATTCAGTGCTGCGTCTTCCCAGCACTGCAACTGTGAATCTTGGGCGCTTTAATGGCAGGCCAGGAGGGACTCGAACCCCCAACCCCCGGTTTTGGAGACCGGTGCTCTACCAATTGAACTACTGGCCTGTAAAGCAACTGGGCGGCGGATTCTATGCTAACTACCGCGCAGTTTCAAGCACTTAGGTGGCTTTTTTCAGGAAACGAACGAACCCTGGGGCATCGCATCCATCCGGCCAGCCCGATACACCTCCAACAGTGATCGAAACTGCCCAAACTCCCTAAACACACCGACCTACCCTAAGGTAAAGCGGATTTCAACCGGAAACAGAGCTCCGGCGGCAGGGTACAAGGCGCCTCAGGCGCCTTGCAGCTGTTAGCTATTAGCTGCGAGCCACGAGTTTTCACTAACAGCTCGCAGCTCTCAGCTCAAAGCTACTCTTTACTCAATGATCTTCGCTACAACGCCCGCACCAACAGTGCGGCCGCCTTCACGAATCGCGAAACGCAGACCTTCGTCCATCGCGATCGGGGCGATCAGGGTAACGT
>NZ_RCIP01000008.1 GCF_004000275.1 Saccharospirillum alexandrii | reverse complement strand
CCGATGGTAGTGTGGGGTCTCCCCATGTGAGAGTAGGTCATCGTCAAGCTTTTAATACCAACCCCAGGCCAGAGATGGTCTGGGGTTTTTTTATGCCTGTGACTTCGGTTCGACAGACGATGACCTACTCTCATGAGAGCCGAAGCGTCGGACCGAACGTAGCGCCGCCCGGGTCCTCGTAAAGCTTTTAATACCAACCCCAGTATCGAAAGGTCCGGGGTTTTTTTTATGCACTGGTTAATACCCTTTTACAGCGAATGGTTTTTCAACGGCGTCTTAACTCGTTATACTTCGCCCACCTTCGAATTTGATTACATAATACAGGTCTGATAATGAATAAACTGATAGGTCTGATCACCGTAACCCTGTTGGCGGGTTTCGCCTGGGGTGAGTCTTATGAAGATCAGGTGCGCGAGCGCCTGGCGCCAGCTGGTAATGTGTGTGTTGAAGGCCAGGAGTGCGCAACAGCGACAGTTGCCGCTTCCGCACCACAAAGCTCTGAGCCCAGAAGTGGTGATGCAGTCTACGCTGCGGCTTGCGCTGCCTGTCACACCTCGGGTGTATTGGGGGCTCCGGTTTTCGGAGATGCCGGTCAGTGGTCTGCTCGCCTGGAACAGGATACAGCAACACTGTACGACCATGCGATCAACGGCATTGGCTCCATGCCAGCCAAAGGCGGCAATGCCAGTTTGAGCGATGAAGAAGTTCAGGCAGCCGTCGATCACATGATAGCGGCTGTACAGTAGACGGCACTCGACGCACTTCGGCCTGTCAGAACCGACTGCAAAGGCCTATTTGCTCAACAGAAAAGCCAGATTGAGCCGGTAATCCGGCTTGCTCTGGCTTTTTTGCTGTTGGCCGGTTGGCCGGTCGAGAGAGACCGGATCACTGCTCGCCTTCAAATATTCTGAAGACCGTGGTCAGTTTCTTCTGCTTTTCTCACCCCACCGTTCCGTTACCATGGTCGTTAATAATTTAGGGCTGTCGCTTAGTGATGGCTGGGGCCCGGTGTCTTCATGCAGTTACCTGTGTGGAGGCTACAACCACCAGAGGAGAACACCATGGGGCTGTTAGTAAACGGACAATGGCAGGATAAGTGGTACGACACCAGTAAAAGCGGTGGCAAATTCGAGCGTGAAGACGCGCATTTCCGTAACTGGGTGACCAGAGACGGTGAAGCTGGGCCTTCGGGTCGTGGTGGTTTCAAGGCTGAAAGTGGGCGCTACCACCTCTATGTCTCTATGGCGTGTCCCTGGGCCCACCGCACCATGATTTTTCGCAAGCTGAAAGGTTTAGAAGACCACATTGGTTTGTCGGCCGTGCACCCTGACATGCTGGAAAATGGCTGGACGTTTGAAGGCCCCAATCTAGACAGCCCGACTGTTGTTGGTGATAACCTGCACCAAAGCCGGTTTTATCATGAGCTCTACACCCGGGCCAAGGCCGACTATACCGGTCGGGTAACCGTGCCAGTGCTGTGGGATACCGAGCAAAACACCATCGCCAGCAACGAAAGTGCCGAGATCATTCGCATGCTGAACAGCGAATTCGATCACATCACCGGCAACACGCTCGATTTCTATCCGGAAGCGCTGCGTACGGAAATCGATGAGGTCAACGACCGGGTGTATCACACCGTTAATAATGGGGTCTACAAAAGCGGCTTCGCAACCACTCAGGACGCCTACGAGAAAGCGTTCGATGAATTGTTCGACAGTCTGGACTGGCTGGAGGATCGGCTGAGCACCCGGCGTTACCTGGTCGGCGAGCAAATCACTGAAGCTGACTGGCGTTTGTTTACCACCCTGGTTCGGTTCGATCCGGTGTATGTGGGACATTTCAAGTGCAACCACCAGCGCATCCAGGATTACCCGAACCTGCAAAACTATGTAAGGGATCTTTACCAGCAGCCTGGTATTGCCGAAACAGTGGATCTGGTGCACATCAAGCGCCATTACTATTTCAGCCACAAGACCATCAACCCCCATGGCGTCATCCCGAAAGGCCCGGCGCTGAGCTTTGATGCGCCCCACGATCGCGATCGCTTCAACCGCTGAATAGCCTGTACCAGTGAACCGGTGCCCTAAGCCGCACCGGTTCCTCCGCTCTGCCGGGTGGGGTATCATCCGCACTCGGTTCTAGCGGATAACCTCCTGATGATTCACCCTCAATTCGACCCGGTTGCCCTGGCTCTGGGGCCTCTTAAAATCCAGTGGTACGGCCTGATGTACCTGGCTGGCTTTGCCGCCGGTCTGTATCTGGGGATCTGGCGTGCGCGCAAGCAGTCCTGGCGCGGTTTCACCCCGGAACAGGTGCAGGATCTGCTGTTTTACATTGTCGTCGGCATCATTGTAGGTGGGCGCGTCGGCTATGTCCTGTTCTACAACCTGAGCGAATTTTTCCAGAACCCTCTCTATCTGTTCCGTATCTGGGAAGGTGGTATGAGCTTCCATGGCGGCTTCCTGGGGGTCTGTCTGGCCGTGATTCTGTTTGCCCGCAAGACCGGCAAACGGATATTCGCCGTAGGCGACTTTGTCGCGCCGCTGGTACCGCCGGGCATCTTCTTTGGTCGCCTGGGTAACTTCATTAACGGAGAGCTCTGGGGGCGCCCCACCGATGTTTCCTGGGGCATGATCTTCCCGCAGATAGATGGCCTGGTGCGCCACCCGTCTCAGTTGTACCAGATGGCCGGCGAAGGCCTTGGGCTGTTTATTCTGATGTGGTGGTTTAGTCGCAACCCGCGACCACGCATGGCGGTGTCGGGTCTGTTCATTGTCGGCTATGGTGTCTTTCGGACCACCGCCGAATTCTTCCGGGAGCCAGACGAGCACCTGGGCATTCGGGCGCTGGGTTTCCTGACCCAGGGCATGATACTGAGCATACCGATGATCCTGATCGGCATCCTGATGATGGTCTGGGCCTACCGTCGTAATGTGTTTGATACGGCCTCTGCGGTTGAACCGAGCGTGACTGGATCAACCTCAGCCTCAACGGCCAAAGCCGGTAAGACATCTTCCAAAAAGCAGTCCGGGAAGTCGGGCAAAGGCAAGCGCACATGAAGCAGTATCTGGACCTGATGCAACGCATCAAAGACGAAGGCACCCGAAAGGCAGACCGTACCGGCACCGGTACCCTCAGCATTTTCGGCCACCAGATGCGGTTCGACCTGAACCAGGGGTTTCCGCTGGTGACCACCAAAAAACTGCACTTGCGCAGTATCATCCACGAACTGCTGTGGTTTCTGAGTGGCGACACCAATATTCAATACCTGAAAGACAACGGCGTACGCATCTGGGATGAGTGGGCCGATGAAAACGGTGACCTGGGTCCGGTTTATGGCCAGCAATGGCGTCACTGGCGCACACCGGATGGCGACACCATTGATCAGATCAGCCAGGTGATGCAGACCCTGAAAACCAACCCCGATAGCCGGCGTATGCTGGTCGTTGCCTATAACCCGGCCGACGTCGACAAGATGGCGCTCCCGCCCTGCCACAGTTTGTTTCAGTTTTACGTCGCCAACGGCAAGCTCAGTTGCCAGCTGTATCAACGCTCCTGCGATGTGTTTCTCGGGTTGCCGTTCAACATTGCCAGCTATGCGTTGCTGACGCACATGGTGGCCCAGCAGGCCGGGTTGGGCGTGGGCGATTTTGTCTGGAGCGGCGGTGATGTGCATCTGTATCTGAACCACCTGGAACAGACAGACCTGCAGCTCAGTCGCGAGCCATACCCTCTGCCGCAACTGCGCCTGGCGCGGAAACCGGAGTCATTGTTTGACTATCGGTTCGACGATTTTGAGATTCTGGATTATCAGTCACACCCGCACATCAAGGCCGAGGTTTCGGTCTGATGCATGGCCCTGGCATCCGGAGTAGGGACATTCCGGCGAGCCTGGTGACAGACCCGTTATCAGGCCTGGTAGCAACGCATAACTCACACTGTTTGCTCTTGGAGTATTGAATTAAGCAGGACGCTTGCTTCAACAACTCGGTAGAGTAAGGAACAAAATGCCCAACACAGTCACAACCCCGACAGCCGATCGCTTGCAGCCCGAACAACTCAAAGCTCAGGTGTCGCTGGAGCATCTGCTGATCGAAACCTCAGACGATCTTGAGGGCGTTAGCGGCTTTCTCGGCCAGCCACGCGCCAAAGATTCGCTGGAATTCGGCATCGCCATGCGGGGTTCCGGGTACAACCTCTATGTGATGGGCGCTTCCGGCACCGGCCGGCAATCGCTGGTCTCCAAGTACGTTAAAGACCTGGCCGACACCCAGCAGTCGCCAACCGAATGGGCTTACATCAATAATTTTGACAACGCGCGGGAGCCCATGACACTGGAGCTGCCAGCCTCCCGTGGCGACGACTTGCTGAAAGCCATCAACGGTTTTATTGGCGAGTTGATGGATACCTTTCCGGCGGCGTTTGAAAACCCGACTTACCAGCGCAAACGCACCGCCATCGACCGGGAATTCAATCAGAAATACGACGCCGCCATGGCTGTGGTGGAGCGGTTTGCCAACCAGCATGAAATTGCCGTCGTCTCCGATGGCAATTCGGTCATGCTGCTGCCAGTGATCGATGGCAAAGCCCTCGATGAAACCGAATTTGCACAACTGCCAGAAGAACTGCGCAGTGAATTTCAACGTCGCATCAGTGAGATTGAAGAGCACCTGAACGAGCAACTGCTGGAGATGCCCACCTGGCGGCGTACCAGCTCGGAAAAGCTGCGAGAACTCAATAACGAGACCGTGCAGCAGGCCATCAAGCCATTGCTCAAGGAGCTGGAAGTTCGCTATCAGAGCCAGCTGTCGGTGCTGCGTTATCTGCGTGCGGTTAAACAGCATTTGCCGCCGCTGATTCTCGAATTGTATTCTGATGAACTGGGGCTGGAAGTGCGTTCAGACCAGGAGCGCAAGCAAACGCTGCAGACCTATTTGCGGCCCAATTTACTGACCCAGCACGAAATGAACGCCGGCGCTCCGGTGGTTTACGAAATGCTGCCAACGTACCAGAACCTGTTTGGCCGCATTGAGTACAGCACCCAGCAAGGCATTCCCGTCACCAACTTTCAATTGATCCGACCCGGGAGTTTGCTGCGTGCCAACGGCGGTTACCTGATTCTCGATGCGGAAAAACTGCTGATCGAGCCCTTTGCCTGGGAAGCGTTGAAACTGGCGTTGAAGACCAAGCAAGTGAAGATGGAATCGCCTTTTATCGATGCGTCACTGATGCACACCATCACGCTCAGCCCGCAAAGCATTCCGTTGAACGTGAAAGTCATTCTGATTGGCTCGCGTGATATCTATTATCAGCTGCAGGAATGGGACCCGGAATTCAATGAACTGTTTCGGGTGCCGGTCGATTTCGATAATTTCATTCCGCGCAACGCTGAAACCGTTGATAACCTGATTCTGCGCATCAAAGCCTATGGCGATGACAAGGGCTTCCGCCCGTTAACGCGCGCCGCTCTGGAACGGCTGGTTGAATTCAGCCTGCGCGAGGCGGAACATCAGTCAAGGCTGTCGGCCCAGGTGATCAAGGTGTTCAAGGTGTTTGCTGAAGCCGATTTTCTGTGCCGGCACGACGACGCCCGGGTGATCGATGCCGAACACATAGAGCGCGCCCTGAATGCGGCGGAGTATCGCAATGGTCGTATTGCCGATCAGATGCTGATGGAAATTCAGGAAGGCACCGTGTTGATTGACACTCAGGGTCAGCGCGTCGGTTGCGTGAACGGCTTGACCGTGATGGAAATTGGCGAGAGCCGCTTTGGCTCCCCGGCTCGCATTACCGGCACCGTGCATGTGGGCGCCAAGGGCGTTGTCGACATCGAGCGCGAAGTCGAGCTCGGCCAGGCGATTCACAGCAAGGGCGTGATGATCCTCAGTGGCTTTCTGGGCCATGATTTTGGTCGCCAGTTTCCGCTGACGTTGTCGGCACACATTGCCATGGAACAGAGTTATGGCGCTATTGATGGCGACAGCGCCACCGTCGCCGAATATTGCGCGCTGATCAGTGCCATCGCCCAGATTCCAGTGAATCAGGGCTATGCGATTACCGGCTCAATGAACCAGCTGGGCGAAGTACAGGCGGTCGGCGGCATTAATGAAAAAATCGAGGGCTTCTTCAAGCTCTGCGAGATTCGTGGGCTGACCGGTGAGCAGGGTGTGATTATTCCGGCCGATAACGTCAAGCACCTGATGCTGAAACAGGACGTCATCGAGGCGGTCAGCGCCGGGCGCTTTCAGATTCATGCGGTGCGGCACGTGTATCAGGCGCTGGCGCTGCTGACCGGCATGCAACCCGGCGAAGCCGACAGCAAAGGGCTGTTCCCGGGCGATTCCGTGAACGGCCAGGCCCAGGCTGCCTTGAAACAGCTGTTCGAGAACTATCAGGATACCGACGAAGAGTAAGTCAGCTCTCTCTGCGCTCCTGGCATAGGCATTGATTGTCATGAGCCGAATCGACTAATGTCGCATTGTGGTTCAACCGCCAAAAACAACAATAGGAGGCTACACTCGACTAGCCATGGCCGGGTGCTACTCCCTGCTCCGGGCAACCGACGCACAGGGAGTTCAGCTGAAACGGCCAGAATCATTTTAAAACAAGAACATAGGGGAAGAATATGGACAGCAAGGTCTATCCGGTGCCCGCTGCGGCACGTGAACGTGCCCTGGTCACTTCTGAAGACTATGACCGCCTGTATCAGCAGTCAGTCGAAGATAACGAGGGTTTTTGGCGCGAACAGGGCCAGCGACTCGACTGGTTCAAGCCCTATACCCAGGTTCGGGACGTCAGTTTCGACAAGAACAACCTGCACATCAAATGGTTTCAGGATGGCACCCTGAACGTTGCCCATAACTGCATCGACCGCCACCTGGCCACCAAAGGCGATCAGACCGCCATTATCTTCGAAGGCGATGAACTGACCGACGAGAAGACCGAAATCACCTATCGCCAACTGCATGGTCACGTCAGCCGGTTGGCGAACACCCTAAAAGACCTGGGCGTCAGCAAAGGCGACCGGGTCACCATTTACATGCCCATGATTCCAGAAGCCGCCTACGCCATGCTGGCCTGTGCCCGTATTGGCGCGATTCACTCGGTGGTGTTCGGTGGTTTCTCGCCCGATGCACTGGCCGGTCGCATTGAAGACTGTGATTCCAACCTGGTCATCACCGCCGACGAGGGCGTACGGGGTGCCAAGGCTATTCCGCTCAAGCAGAACGTCGACAAGGCGCTGGAACACTCCGGCACCGAGTGCGTCAACAAGGTGCTGGTGGTGCGTCGCACCGGCGCCCAGGTGGGCTGGAAAGAAGGCCGCGATGTCTGGTATCACGAGACGGTAGACAAGGCCAGCGATGACTGCCCTGCCGAGGAGATGAACGCAGAAGACCCGCTGTTCATCCTCTACACCTCCGGTTCGACCGGCAAGCCCAAGGGCGTGCTGCACACCACCGGTGGCTATTTGGTGTACGCTTCTTTGACGCACCAGTACGTATTCGACTACCAGGATGGCGATGTCTACTGGTGCGCCGCCGATGTGGGCTGGATCACTGGTCACAGCTACATTCTGTACGGACCGCTGGCCAACGGCGCGAAAACCCTGATGTTCGAAGGCGTGCCCACCTACCCGTCGGTGAAGCGCATTGCCCAGGTCATCGACAAGCACCAGGTGAATGTTCTGTACACCGCCCCCACTGCCATTCGCGCGCTGATGGCCAAAGGCAACGAAGCCACCGATGGCACCGATCTTTCCACCATTCGCCTGCTGGGCTCGGTTGGCGAACCGATCAACCCGGAAGCCTGGGAGTGGTACCACAGCCATTATGGCCGCAATGAAGTGCCCATCGTCGATACCTGGTGGCAAACCGAAACCGGCGGCATCCTGATTACTCCGCTGCCCGGCGCTACCGACCTCAAGCCCGGCTCGGCCACCCGACCTTTCTTTGGTGTTCAGCCAGCGCTGGTCGATAACGCCGGTCGCGAATTGAAAGGTGCAGTAGAAGGCAACCTGGTCATCACCGACAGCTGGCCGGGCCAGATGCGCAGCATCTATGGCGACCACGACCGTTTCGCCCAAACCTACTTCAGTACCTACGAAGGGTATTACTTCACCGGTGACGGCGCCCGTCGGGATGAAGACGGCTACTACTGGATTACCGGTCGTGTTGACGACGTACTTAACGTCTCCGGTCACCGTCTCGGCACGGCCGAGATTGAAAGCGCGCTGGTCGCGCACCCATCGGTTTCGGAAGCCGCGGTTGTTGGCTACCCGCACGATCTGAAAGGGCAGGGCATCTACGTCTACGTCAGCCCCATGGCCGGCGTGGTACCGAGCGATGAACTGACCAAAGAGCTGGTGCAATGGGTGCGCAAGGAAATTGGCCCCATCGCTTCACCAGACCTGATTCAATGGACTGATGGCCTGCCGAAAACCCGCTCCGGCAAGATCATGCGCCGCATTTTGCGCAAGATTGCCGCCAACGAGCAGGACAGCCTGGGCGATACCTCTACCCTGGCCGATCCATCGGTGGTGGATGATCTGATTGAGCATCGTCTGAATCAGAAATAAGCACCCGCTGTCTCCAAGGTAATCGACAACCCGGCCCCGAGCCGGGTTTTTGTTGGTTCACAGACGCCAAAAAACAGGTCAAACTAGGTTAAGAGAGAAACTGGCGTCAATCACGGCTCGACTACAACAACAAAATGCACCAACAAGCCAGACCCGAAGCCCCATGAACCGGTCTGGCCAAGCTGCCCTGCAGCCTCAGCAATAGGAAGGCCCATGTCATATCAGCTACTCATCGCCGATGACCACCCTTTGTTCCGGGATGCACTGATGATGGCCCTGCAGCAGGGTGACCTGAGCGACAGCACCATTGCCCTGGCCTCAACGCTGGAGGAAACCCTCACCGTGCTGGAGCAACGAGAGGATCTTGATCTGCTGATGCTCGATTTGCGCATGCCAGGCAGCGACGGCTTCTTCGGCCTGATTCAGGTTCGCAAGACGTTTCCGGACGTACCGGTTGTGGTGATCTCCGGCAGCGACGACCCGGCTGTCATCGCGCGTACCCGCACCTTTGGCGCGCTGGGGTTCATTGCCAAGTCAGCCCCGACAGACGTCATACGTCAGTCGGTACTGGCCATTCTGAACGGAGACGAAGTCTGGCCGGAGGGCGTCGATGCCACTCCGGAAGACGACGAACTGCTCGACATCGTGCGCCGACTCGGAGAGCTGACCGACCAGCAACGCCGGGTGTTGCAGCACCTGCAGCAAGGGCGGCTGAATAAACAGATCGCTTACGATCTGAACATCTCTGAAGCCACGGTTAAAGCCCACGTAACCGCTATTTTCCGCAAACTCGGTGTGTTAAACCGGACCCAGGCGGTCATTCTGGTCAATCGCCTGGCGATGGACTCCGAAAACACCTGACTGCCGAGAACCCAGCGACGTACTGACAAAAAGCGTCACATTCTGGCTGATACCGCAAAGGCTGTGAACCAGTACTCCCCTGGAATGCCGACTGAGCGGCTTTCCCAACATTGGCACACTTCTCGCTCTATGCTCTGTGTAGACGAATTAAATTAACGTATTTGATTCAGTACCCAGTGGGAAACAAGGGGAAGTGACATGACCTCCACGTTCAAACACAGCACCACCCGCCGCAGCCAGGACGACTCGGCCAGCAAGGTCGTGCACCTATATCAGGTTCGCCCCGAACTCGCGCTGGCGCACCTCAAGCGCACCACCGGGCTGGATTTCGATTCCGTACCCCAAAGTCTGGTCAATCATGTGAATCTGGCCAAAGAAGACGACGACCGGTATTCAGAGCCGCCTATTCTGACAGACGTAGTGGAGTGTCGCGGCTGATCAGCCCCTGAGGGCTGACAACCGCGACATGCTGGCAAGCGCTAGAAAAGCAGTTATCCATCCTTTGGGGCAGCGAATCAGCTCTCTGACGTGCCCCAAATGACCTTGCGCGCAGGGCGTGACCGCTCGGCCGATTTATCCTGCACCGGCTGTACAAAGAGTTCATCGACCACATAGTGATCGAGATCGCTCTGCAAAATGACATCGATGCGTTCCAGCCGGCCCGTCAATTTCAGATTGGCCACACCGGAGAGCAGCAGTGTCTTGCTGTTGATTCTTCCCTGGTCTACGGCAACATCTCGTACGCCAGAGGCATCCCGATAACGAAGCAGCAACCGAACCGGGCTGTTGTCCTGGGCGTCAAAGCGTATCCAACTGGCCACATTGAAGCGCTTTTGCCAGCGCTGGGTAACGGCGATCTGGTTCGGTGCAGTAAAGATGTGCTCCGGAACCTGGGTCAAAATGTGCATTTTCTGCATCTTGTGAATCCTCCTCGAACCACTCAGCTTATAGAAATGCCCGACCCAGTTCAGAGCATCAGGTCTCAACTTCAGTAATTGCCTAAAACATCTGTTTTAAGTCTCGCTGTCCATACCTTTGATGCCCCAATAGACTCAAGCCGCCGTCATCGCCCTCAGCAATGACCTCAGCGTGGCCGGTTTTACGGGCTTGCGCAGATAACTCAGCCCCATGGCTTCGGCCTCGCCGCGTAACTGGTCGTCCGGGTGCGCGGTGATCAGAATGCCCGGAACCGAGGCTTTCCAGTGTGCCAGCAACTGCGGGTAAAGCGTCAATCCGGTTTCGTTTTCACCCAGGTGGTAGTCGAGCAGCACCAGATCGGGCGCGGGCACCTCGAGCGCCTGGTCGCCACTGGTCGCGAAATGAGTCTCGCACCCCCAGCGTTGCAGCAGTGTAACCAGAGCGTCCACATTCTGGGGCTCATTGTCGATCACCAGTACCTTAAGGGTTAGGTCGGACCGGGAGGTGGCCGTTATGGTCTGGGCGGGTTTCAACACCACTGTTGGCTGCGCCAAGGGTAGCTCCACTTCGAAGCAGGAGCCTCGTCCCGGGCGTGAGTAAACCCGAATCGGGTGCTGCAGCAGCTGACTCAGACGAGTCACAACACCCAGACCCAGGCCCACGCCTTCGGCCTCCTGGCTGTGTTGGTCAAGCCGGGTGAAGTCATTGAAAATGCGCTGTAAATCCCGGTCATCAATGCCCAGACCGGAATCCCAAACCTGAATAACCACTCGGTCACCGCGCTTTCGCGCTCCCACCAGAACGCCACCCGAGCGTGTGTACTTAATGGCATTCGACACCATATTCTGCACGATGCGACGCAGCGCATTGGGGACCGACTTCACCGCCAGACGGGTGTGCCGAATCCGCAACTGAAGCTGCTTTTCGCGGGCGACAGGCTGAAACTCGTTGTCGATGCCCAGCAACAGAGGGCCTAACGCCATCGGTTGGGATTCGGGAGCCACCTCCTGACCATCGAGTCGGGCGATCTCAAGCAACGTCGACATCAGCTCTTCCGTCGTGCGCAGCGACTGATCCAGTTTGCCCAGCGTCGTCTCCGCCGGCCATTGCTCGGCCAGGGCCGCCGTATAAAGCCGGGCCGCGTTCAGAGGCTGCAGAATGTCGTGACTGGCGAGCGCCAGAAAGCGGGTCTTACTGGCATTGGCGCGTTCGGCTTCACTTTTAGCTGCCAGCAGCGCCGTTTCAGCGCGTTCCCGCTCACCGATTTCAGCCCGCAATTCCGCATTGATCAGCCGTGCCGCTTCCGTCCGTTCCGCTACGCGAATCTCAAGCGTGTTCTTGGCATCCTGCAGTTCATCCTGTGCTTTTACAAACTCGGTAATGTCGTTAAAGGTCGTTACAAAGCCGCCACCCGGCAGCGGGTTGCCCCGAATTTCGATCACCGACCCATCGCGCCTCACCCGGATAAAGCGGTGCGACGTACCCTGCTTCAAGTGCTCAACACGGCGCCGCACGTGCTCATCCGGTGAGCCGGGCCCGCATTCACCGCGCTCGGCATTGAACCGCACCAGCGTCTCGACCGGCACGCCTACCCGAATCATGCCTTTGGGGTACTGGTACATCTCCAGGTATTTGCGGTTCCAGGCGACCAGGTTCATATCGCCATCGAGCACTGAAACGCCGTGGTCAATGTTTTCCAGCGTGGCCGACAGCACCTTCTGGTTGAACTGGATTGCCTGAGTCGTCTCATCAAAGAAGGTCACCACATCTTCAAAGTTCAGGTGACGCCCCGACAGTGCCGAGTGCATCATGGCGCGGGCCGAACTGGCACCGATCACACCTGAGAGGGTGCGTTCGACGTAGCGTATGAAATCGGCCGTCGGGGCTTCCTGGGGGTTCAGGTGCAAGTGGTTCACCCGCTCGAAATCTTCGATCAGGGTGCGGGTGCGGCCGTAGCCGGCAAAGCGTTCCAGCATGGCAATCAGCTCACCGGTGCGAATGCTGATCTTGCGCGGCACTTGCCCGGGATGGTGCAGGTGCTCATCGAGGTTCACGTAGGCCGCCGCCTGCATCCGGTCGCTTAGGCTGGGCTGGGTGCGACGCGATAACCAGATGTACACCACCGTATTGGCCAGCAAGCTGAAGAAAACACCGTGGCTCAGCGGGTCGGTAAACTCGAACCCGAAGAGCGCCTCTGGTTTAAGCCAGTCGAACCCGAACAGGCCATGCTGCAAAAAAGTATCCGGGAGCATGGTGGAACGGACCAGGGTAGGCAGCATCAGCGTCCACACCCAGAGCAAGGTGCCGATCAGCATGCCGCCGTAAGCCCCCCAGGCATTGCCCTTGCGCCAATACAGACCCCCGATCAACGCTGGCATCAACTGCACCACCAGGGAAAACGCCAGCAGGCCGATGGTCGACAGTTCATCAATACCGCCGAAACTGTGGTGATACAGCCAGGCCGCCAGAATCACCCCGACAATGGCCAGGCGTCTCACCATGATCAGCGCCGGTCCAACCTGGCGTCTGGGCTCCGCCATGCGCCCGCGCATCAGCAGGGGCAAGATGACATCATTGCTGAGCATGGTCGACAGCGTGAGCGTAGTGATCACAATCATCGCCGTCGACGCTGAAAACCCGCCAATAAACACCAGCGCGCTTAGCCAGTTCTGCTGGGTTGCCTGGGGAATCAGCAGCACATAGGTATCAGCGTTGACCGTATCCGCAGGAAACAGCATCAGACCAGCCGTGGTAATGGGCAGAATCACCAGGCTGATCAGGATCAGGTACAGGCTGAACCCCCAGCGGGCCTGGTTCAGATGGCGCAGGTCGGTGTTTTCCACCACCGTCACGTGGAACTGGCGCGGCAGCACCAGAATGGCGCTGGCGGCCAGTATCGTCTGGGTAATGAAATTGAGCGATGGTCCATCCCAGTTGAAGACTTCGATTTGCCGGAAGGTCGTCATGTAATCTGCCGGGCCGTTAAAGAAGACATAAATCACGAAGAGCGCCAGCGTCACCAGGGCGGCCAGCTTGATCACCGATTCAAACGCAATCGCCAGCATCATGCCGCGGTGATGTTCCGACACATTGACTTGCCGGGTGCCGAACAGGGTGGCAAAGCCGATCATCGCCAGCGCCACCATCAGCGCCGTGTCGCTGATGCCGCTTTGCTGAATCAGCACCGGGTCGACCAGGACTTCCAGGCTGGTCGAGACCGCTTTCAACTGAAGCGCAATGTAGGGCACCCCCGCCAGGGTGCAAATAGAGGTTACCAACAGGGCTATGCCGTTGCGCTTGCCATAGCGCGAGGCCAGAAAATCGGCGATTGAGGTCGTATTCTGCCGGTGCCCGAGCTTCACCAGCTTGATCAGTACTGGCCCACCCAGGGTGAACACAATAATAGGCCCGAGATAAATGGGCAGAAACTCCCAGCCACCGCTGGCGGCACGGCCCACGCCGCCGTAGTAGGTCCAACTGGTGCAATAGACCGCGAGCGACATGGAATAAATGCTCGCGTTGATCCACCCTGGCCAGCGTTTTTCTTTTTGCCGGTCACCATAGAGGGCGATCACAAACAGGACCGCCACATAGGCGATTGCCAGGGAGAATAACGACCAGGGGTTCATCACGGGGGTACTGCACCTCTTATTATTGGGTATTCTTAGACGTCACCGGTTGAAAGCCGGCACCGGGCATGCCTATCCGGCAGCCGGCAGATTCTCCGGCTCTATTTAACGCTGCCCCGAATAGGCTGACCCGGTAGCTGGCACGATTTATGGCGCTGTTGAACCGTCAACCAGTGATATCCGTAGTGTCTGAGTCGCAGTGGTATAAAACCCGATGCCAGACGTGCATTATTGGTCAGCGGGCCTATCGCGTTACAATGCGTTATCAGTAATCATGGTTTTAGCAGTATTCATGGTGTAACCCTCGCCGTAAAGATCTACTCGCCCCTATCGCCCGATTGGAAGGAACGGAATGTCTAAACCCGAGCAACATCCTGCAGTAAAACACGGTCGCATTGGCGTCTTGCTGGTCAACCTGGGCACGCCGGATGCACCCGATACCGCCAGTGTGCGCCGCTATCTGCGCGAATTCCTGATGGACCGGCGCATTATCGAAGTCAGTCCGCTGATCTGGTGGCCCATACTGTTTGGCCCCATTCTGACATTTCGCCCGAAAAAATCGGCCGCTGCCTACCAGAAAATCTGGCTCTCCAACCCGGATGAATCTCCGCTGCGGCGTTACACCCGCGAGCAGGCAGAGCGTCTGCAACAGCAACAGCCCGAATGGGTCATCGACTGGGCCATGCGCTACGGAACCCCGTCGATCGCCTCGCGCATCGAATCCCTGATGGCTCAGGGCTGTGACCGTTTGCTGGTCTTGCCGCTGTACCCGCAATATTCCGCCACCACCTCAGCCTCGGTCACCGATGCGGTATTTGATACCCTGAAGACGATGCGCTGGCAGCCAACCCTGCGCGTTGCCCACCCCTGGCACGACCATCCGGCCCATATCGATGCACTGGTCTCACAAACCCGGGAACAACTGGCTGCGCTGGAGCAGGAGCCCGAGGTCCTAGTGCTGTCGTTCCACGGTCTGCCACAAGCCTATTTCGATAAAGGCGACCCCTATTACTGCCATTGCCAGAAAACCGCCCGTTTGCTGCGTGAAGGGCTGGGCTGGCCGAAAGACCGGGTGCGGGTGACGTTTCAGTCGCGGCTTGGGCCAACCAAGTGGCTGCAACCCTATACCGCCGAGGTGCTCGAAAAGCTACCGGAAGAGGGGATTAAACGCATTGCCGTGGCAACGCCGGGGTTTGTGTCGGATTGCGTTGAAACGCTCGAAGAGATAGCCATTGAGGCCCGTCATGGGTTTCTGGAAGCAGGCGGTGACGTATGCGACGTACTGCCGTGCCTGAATGCCTCCGATCGGAGCATTGAGATGCTGGACAAAATTGTTACTCAGGAGTTGCAGGGCTGGGTGTAAACCGGCATCCGGTAGTCGCCCTAACCCCCCTGGAAGGGTTCAGGGCGACTGGCTTGCAGGTTTAACTCCGGCGCTTGGGGTTCAGCGGTTTAACATTGCTGGGCGGCGTGTCTTGTTGGCTGACCAGCCGGTCGAGTTTGGCATCGATGCGTTCGAGCGCGCTGGCAATGCGGCCCAGGGCCGTATCGTCGGTCGGGGCTGACGCTTGCTCGCTGACCGTTGGCGTGTCGGCAACTGCGGTTGAGTTGTCCACTGTGCCCGACGGTTTCTCTTCGTCGCCGGTTTCCGCTTCCATATGGGCCATAAAGGTCTCACCCATCAGGTCCTGGCGAATTTCGACCAGATCGGCGGCGTTAAGGTGAGGGCGATCGTCGGAATAGGCGCACAGCATCAGGCCGTCGCATAACTTGTTGATCAACCGGGGAATCCCTTTGCTGAGTGCATAAACCTGTTGCACCGTGTCGGCGTTAAACAGGGTGTCGCCTTCGTAACCGGCAATAAAGAGGCGATGATCAATGTACTCACCAGTCTCCTTCGCGCTCAGGCCGTTGAGGTGAAAAAAGAGTTTAACGCGCTGTGCCAGCTGCGGAATGTTGTAGATGGCGTCTTTCAATTCGGGCTGGCCCAGCAGGATGACTCGCATCACCGGGCCACCCTTACCCTCCAGGCCCGATAGCATGCGAATGTCTTCCAGGTTTTCGCGGCTCAGGTTTTGCGCTTCATCCACTGCCAGTACCACGGGTACGCCATCGTCCGACAGTTTTTGCAAATAGTCGTTAATCGCCAGCAGCATCGATACCTTGTTCTTATCGTCATACGGCAAACCAGCCTGGCGGACAATCAGGTGGAACAGATCATCCGATTTCAGGTTGGTGTAGGCAATGTGAAACAGCTTCAGATCCTGATTCAGGCCACGCATCAATTTCTTGAGCAAGGTTGTCTTGCCCGACCCAATTTCGCCGCTGATGACGACAAAGCCTTCAGGACTCCAGACAGCCGAATCCATATACACGAACGCGCGCGAATGCTGCTGACTCATATAAATGAAGTCATCTTCCGGCGCCATCCGGAACGGGTGACGTTGCAGACCGAAATGTTCGAGGTACATGTTATTGCATCCAGTTGGGTGCCAGTCGTGGGCACCGAACAGTTTTAGGGGTGATGACAGATCTGGTCATCGGGGTCAGACCGCTCTTCCAAGTTCACTGGCAAAAAACACCGTGTCTGCCGGTTGATACTGCCGGTAACTGTTCGACACGGTATCAAACTGAAAATCATCCAGCAGTCGCTCCAGGCGAGCATAGCACCGGTCCAGATTCGTGTAGTGTCTGAATCGTGAAAACCAGCTGGCGGCATCGAACCGGGGTTGATCCGGGTCGATTTCCCAGGGGTGTAGATAGAACATTTGGGGAACGCTGTCCCCCTGGCTCGCCTGGCGAAACAACTGTCGGAATACAGGATAAGGAAATTGACGAAAATAACCACCACCAGCAGCCGGAATCGAGAGGCCCATAATCTGCGCGGTGGTTAACGGAAACTCACGCAAGGTTTGCCCGTTAGCGGCTTGCAGCAGGTAAGGCTCGCGCGGGGAACCGGGAATGCCGTAGTTGTCGTGGCGGATCGGGAAAATGCTGGAATCCCAGGTAAAGCCGAGTTCGGTCAGTACATCGAGTGCCCAGAGTGAACGATGGGTAATGGAATAACTGGCCGCGCGATAGCCCGTGACCGGTTGCTGAACAATGTCTTCAAGCAAGGCTTTGGAACGTCGGGTTTCTTCGGTGAAAACGTCGCGTGTCTGATTGTAAATAAGTTGGTGGCTGTAACCGTGCGACGCGATTTCATGACCGTGGTCAGCCAGTCGGCGAATCAGCTGTGGGTAGCGTTCGGCGACCCAACCGAGGACAAAAAACGTCGCCTTGACGCCTTTGCGTTCAAACAACTGAAGCAGCGCCTCTGTGTTGGCTTCTACCCGGGAAGGCATCGCATCCCAGTCAGCCGGTTTGACCACCTTGGCCATGGCCGCGACGTGAAAGTAATCTTCCACATCGATGCTCAGCGCGTGAACGGCTCGGGTCGGGTCGGGCTTGGTGTTTTGGCTCATGTGAACTCTCCTGCGGACATACCGCGGTTACAGACGCCAGACCGGTAGCTGCAGCTCAGCGCACCGGGCCCGATCGAGAATGCATTTTATGTCGAATGCGCCCGCCCCCGGAACCAACATGCCTTTTAGGTCGGCTGGGGTCATGGCCCGGTATTCGTTATGGGCGACGGCGATAACGATGCCATCCAGCTGATTCAGGTCTTCCAGTTTTGCCAGCGGCAGACCGTATTCATGCAAGGTGTCGGCTTCATCGGCGTGCGGGTCATGAACGAACACCTCAACATCCCAGCTGCGCAGACTGCGAATGACATCAATGACTTTCGAATTGCGAATGTCGGGGCAGTTTTCTTTAAACGTAATACCGAAAATGCCGAGCCGTGCGCCTTTAACCGGCTGATTTCTTGCCACCAGTTGTTTCACAATCTGGGTTGCCAGAAATTCACCCATGCCGTCATTAATTCGGCGGCCAGCTAAAATAACATCCGGGTGATAGCCAAGTTTCTCAGCTTTGTGTGTCAAATAATAAGGATCTACACCGATGCAGTGCCCCCCAACCAGGCCGGGTTTGAAGGGCAGGAAATTCCACTTGGTACCGGCGGCTTCCAGAACTTCGGTGGTGTCGATGTTCATGTGATTAAAAATAATGGCCAGCTCATTCATCAATGCAATATTAAGGTCGCGTTGGGTGTTCTCGATCACCTTGGCTGCTTCGGCCACTTTGATGGAGGGTGCCCGATGCACGCCGGCCGTCACCACCGATTCATACACCCGGGCGACGATCTCGAGAATTTCCGGTGTCTGGCCAGACACGATTTTCAGAATATTGGTAAAAGTACGCTCACGATCCCCCGGGTTGATTCGCTCGGGCGAATAGCCGACAAAGAAATCCACCCCGCAGGTCAGGCCCGAGGTGCGTTCGAGCACCGGCACGCAGTCTTCTTCAGTGGTGCCCGGGTAGACGGTTGACTCATACACGACGATGTCGCCGGTTTTCAGGTGGGGGCCCAGCGTCTCAGAG
Organism: Saccharospirillum alexandrii; assembly: GCF_004000275.1. Lineage (GTDB taxonomy): Bacteria > Pseudomonadota > Gammaproteobacteria > Pseudomonadales > Natronospirillaceae > Saccharospirillum > Saccharospirillum alexandrii. The sequence continues at coordinate 31,835 of NZ_RCIP01000008.1, read as the reverse complement.
GCTCTGATCAGCGGCGTCAGGTCGGGTTGCTTTGAATCGTTAATCGGCGTCGGTACGCAGACGATGTGAAAATCGGCCCGTGCAAGGTCGGCCGCATCGCTGGTAAACAGAATGTCAGCCTGGTTCAGGTCCTCAATAGCCACTTCGCCGGTATGATCGTCGCCCTGCTGAAGCTGTTGGATGCGGCTGGTGTTCACGTCGAAACCAACGCAGCCATGCTGGTGCCCAAAAGCGACGGCGACCGGCAGGCCAACATACCCCAGGCCGATGATGGAGATACGGCGGTTGTGGGGCGAATGATCCGCCGGGGCGGGATCGAGAGCGGGATTGGAGTGTTTTTGGGTCATAGTCACATCCTGTGAGAGTGTGGTTGCCAGTGGTCAGTCAGGTCAATTGAACGAGCGAACCGTCCAGATTGGTGTAGGTCGTTGCCCAGCGATGGCCGGTAAAGCTTTGGCTCAGCGTGGTAAACTGAAAGTCATCAAGCAGGCGCTTAAACTGCTTGAAACAAGGCTTAAGGTGGCGGTAATGACGCAGCCGGGATACCAGGCTCAAGCCACTGAAATGCGGTTGTTCCGGGTCGATTTCCCAGGGGTGCAGATAGAACACCCGCGGGGTGTTGCCACTCTGGCCCGCTGCCCGAAACAGATAGCGGAACAGCGGGTAGGGCATCTGCCGAAATGAGCCACCGCCGGATACCGGCACCTGCAAGCCCATGAAATGGGTGGTGGTAAACGGAAACTCAGACAAGCTCCGGCCCGACCGGGTAATGATGGTGTAAGGTTCTGAAGGCGTTTCCGGAAGGCCATACTGGTCGTGGTAGATCGGGTAGATGCTGGCGTCCCACTTGAACCCAAGCTCGACCAGTACATCCAACACCCATAGCGAACTGCGGGTGACCGAGCAGTTGACGGCACGATAGCCGTCTATGCGTTGCCCGGTCAGATCTTCAAGCAGGAATTTGGCACGGCGGGTTTCTTCGCGAAACGTTGCGGGTAACTGATCGTGTGCCGATTCATGGTGGTAGCCATAACAGCCAATCTCGTGGCCGCCGGCGGCAATGCGATGCACCAGGTTGGGAAACCGCTCAGCCACCCAGCCAAGAATGAAAAAAGTGGCTTTGACATCCTGCTGCTCGAACAGCTCTAGCAACCGATCAGTGTTCATTTCAACGCGGGAGGGCAAGCGGTGCCAGTCGGCCCGGGAGACCGCACCAGACAGCGCCAGGGTGTGAAAATAGTCTTCCACATCAATGGTCATGGCGTTGATCGGCGCTGGGGAGTTGGCTGTGGTGGTTCGGGCAAGCATGGCTACATCCTGTAACATCGTACCCGGGTATCAAACGTTGGAACAACGCTGCCGGGTTGGCTATCCTTTGAAGGGCGAGTTTACTGCTTCTGTTAACAATATGCACTAGGGCAGTACTTGTGATTTTCATGGAAAAAGAGCACCATAATGCGCGATAGCCATCGGAGTTGGCTGTCTCATTGGTGCTAGCCAATTGGGTCATCGTTCCAGATCATTGGGCAAGGAAGCTACTGTGTCGTATATCCGTATTCGAAAACATTATCTGCACGTCCCCTACCTGGCGCTCGGTCTGCTCGAGTTTCTGGTGCTGTTTCTGAGTTTTTACGTACTCAGCGAGATCCAGCAAGCGCTCGACCTGGTGCCGGTCTCTTACAGTCTCTGGTCGTCCCTGTTATATGCCTCCCTGCTCAGTGCCGGTTCCCTGGCCATGGGGGTGTACCTGGCGATGATGCGTGAAGGCTTTGCCGCCATGTTTTTTCGAACCCTGGTTGCCTTCTGTTTTCTGGGGTCGCTGGGGTTATCGGTTGTTACGGTCATCTGGCCCGCGCTCGATGTGGGCAGCTCCAACCTGTTCTGGGCGGTGATGATCTCAACCGGCATCACCCTGCTGGTGCGGCGGGCCTTTGTGCATCTGGTCGACTCAGACCAGCTGTCGCGCCGTATCCTGGTCCTTGGCACCGGCCAGTTAGCCGGTCAGATTCATCGTGAGTATGAGCGCTACCGGCGCAGCCTGGGGGTTCGCATTGTCGGGTATCTGGGCAGCGAGGAAGAAGCGTTGCCCGCCCATGCTTGCATGCCAACACCGGATGACCTCTTTACCTTTTGCAAAAACAACCGTATCTCCGAGATTGTCGTTGCAACACAGGAGCGCCGGCGCACCGAGGGCGCCCAGTTCCCGCTCGACGACCTGATACGCTGCAAGCTCGGGGGCGTGCAAATTTCAAGTGCCCAGGCGTTTTACGAACGCGAGCTCAACCGCATTGACCTGACTCTGTTGCAACCATCGTGGATCATCTTTTCCGACGGCTTCAAGGCATCCAAGGCGCGCGATGCCATCAAGCGCCTGTTCGACCTGGTGGTTAGCGTAGCGCTGGCCATACTGCTGGCGCCCATCATGTTGTTTGTCTTTGCGGCGGTTTATCTGGAGTCGGGCCGGCCGTTCGTTTACAGCCAGATACGCACCGGGCAGCACGGCAAACCCTTTAAAATCTACAAAGTCAGAAGCATGCGTCAGGATGCTGAAAAAGACGGCAAGGCTGTCTGGGCCAAAGCGCAGGATTCGCGCGTAACCCGGGTGGGCGCCTTTATTCGCAATACCCGGCTGGACGAGATTCCACAGCTCTACAACGTGATTCGCGGTGACATGAGTTTCGTTGGCCCCCGGCCCGAACGGCCCGAATTCGTGGTTGATCTCGAAAACAGCATTCCCTTCTATACTCACCGTCACGCGGTCAAACCCGGGTTGATGGGGTGGGCACAGCTGAATTACCCCTACGGTGCGTCGGTTGAAGATGCGCGCTGCAAACTTGAGTACGACCTCTACTACGCCAAGAACCACAGCTTTGTGATGGACATACTGATCATGATCCAAACCGTTGAAGTGGTATTGCTCGGCAAAGGAGTTCATTGATGAGTGTTTTAGGCTGCAAACGTTCTCTGCTGGGCGCCCTGGGAGTGATGTGGGCCCTGGCTCTGGCCGGGTGTGCCTCTTCTGGTGTGATCGACGGGCAAGGCCCGGAAATCACCTACAAACGCGAGGCCTATGTTATTGGTATCGGGGACCAGTTGCGGGTTGATGTCTGGCGCAACCAGGAGTTAACCAGGGATCTGGTCGTCAGACCCGATGGACTGATCACCATGCCGCTGATGGGCGACATGCAAGCCGAAGGGGAAACGCCCGAAGAACTGGCGGCTGCCATTTCAAATGAGCTGGGCGTTATTATTATTTCACCCGAAGTCAGCGTCACGGTGACCAACCCGGTCAGCGTTGCCTACCAATACCGGGTGCGGGCCATGGGGCAGGTGAATGAAGCCGTGTCGATCGCCTTTGTCGATGGCATGACGGTCGTCGACCTGGTACTTGCCGCTGGCGGAGTCAGCCCATTCGGTGCCGGCAACCGGGCAGTACTGAACCGGGAAACGCCCGATGGTTATGTTGAATACCGAGTCCGACTCGACGACATATTAAACAAGGGTGACATAGAGACCAACTATCCTTTACAGCCGTCCGACATTCTAACCGTGCCTGAAAAATCAGTGTTTCGAGGAGAGCTCTGATGGATCCGAGTAATATTAAAGATCTACTGCAGTCGTTGAAAATGGAAGCCTTGCGCTACCGCTATGTCATCGCGGCGTTGTTTATCGCTGTTTCTTCGATCGTGCTGGTTGCCGGGTTCATGATGCCCAAAACCTATTCGTCCAAAGTCATTCTCTATGCGGACGTGAGTAATATTATTGGTAATCTGCTGGAAGGCCAGGCGGAAATAACCCGTATCGATCGGGCCAAGGAAGCACGAGACATCGTCTTTACCGATCGCATTTTGCGGTCAGTCGCCATTGAAAGCGGTTTTGAGAACCCTGACGACACCATTCCCCGGCTGCGTAACGGGTTGCGAATCTCGGCTAACGGCGACTACGTGGAAATCAGCTATCGTTCCAGTAATGCCGATACCGCCTTTAAGGTGGTGAGTGCTGTTACCCAGGAATTTATTGAAGAGACGTCACGCAAGAAGCGGGAAGAGAGCCGGGGAGCCTTTGAGTTTATCGACTCACAGGTTGCTTCCTACCAGCGCCAGCTGGAAGCGGCTGAAAACCGGTTGAAGGAATTCAACAGCCAGAACATCGATGTTACCGAACAAAGCGTGACCAACCGGGTAAACGGCATCAAAAATGAAATACAAACCCTGCGTCTTTCCGTACAGGACAGTGAGGCCCGGTTGCGCAGCTTTGAAGCCCAGATGCTAACCGAGCCTGAGTTCCTCACGGTAGAGCGAGACATTGAGCCCACCAGTCGTGAACGCCGCATGGAAGCCTATGAAGAGCAACTGGCGGAACTGCGTTTGAGCTATCGCGATACCCATCCGGACATCGTGAATTTAAAGGAGCAGATGGCCGTTCTGGAAACCCAGATCGAACAGGAACGCATCAATAACCCGGGGCGCAGTGCGGTAGAACGGGTGGAAAACCCGGCCATGACTAACCTGAAAGAAATGATCAGCAACGAGCGAGCCACTCTCAGTGCAGCGCGTCAGCGGTTGACCAACCTGAACAGTTTGCTGGAAACCGAATATGCCAGTGCCGAGACAGTGGCGTCGAAACAGGCCCGGCTGCAAGAGCTGACGCGCGATTATTCGGTGACCAAAGACGTCTACGAAGACATGCTAAAGACCCGGGAAAATGCACGCTTGTCGATGACTCTGGATATCGAAGGCCAGGGCGTAACCTACAAAATTCATGAGCCGCCGTCTTACCCGGTCAGATGGGACGGCTTGCAACTGGTTCATTTTGCAGCGCTGGGGCCCTTGCTTGGCTTGATGTTACCGCTGGGGCTCACCGGTGCGCTGGTGCTGTTTGACCCCCGGGTGCGCTCAGCCAGTTATATGGAGTCGCAATTGCCGGCCCATGTGCAACTGGTGACCAGCATTCCGCTTTACAACAGCGCCGTCAGTGAGGTGGCCAGTAAACGGAGCCTGATTCTTCTGGCGCTGTTGGTGCTATTGTATCTGGCGGTTTATGGCTTTGTTGTATTTGGTGCATCGCCCGAACTGATCAGCACCTTTTTGCCAACCTTGTAAGGCCGTGCCGGAGTACGAATGGATAACAGTAAGCTCTTGCGAGCATTGGAGAAAAACAAGGCACAACGCAGCCAGGCGGCTGAGTTTGAGCTGCAAAGTGAAACCAAGCCCGTACGCGAAAAGCCACGGGGGGCTGACATTATTACCGACCTGCTGCCCCAGGAGCATCGACTGACCCGCCAGGCGTCACTTGAATTAATGCCCAACCCGGATCCGATGTCGAAGGCCGATATGAAAAAGAACAAGCTCGTCTATTCCGGCATGAAAAACCGCGCAGTGCTCAATGCCTACCGCGAATTGCGCATCAAGCTCATTGAAAAAAGCACGGCCGGCAGCGCCAACACCAACGGTGGCAACATCGTTGTCATGCTGACCTCGGTCGACGTGAACAGCAATTCCATTCTGACGCCGATGAACCTCGCCATTTCCTTTGCGCTCGACCTTAACTCCTCGGCATTACTAGTCGACTGCAACCCGTACGGTTCCGATTTGCAACGTCTGGTGACCGCCCCGCTGTCGGTGGGTGTTACCGATTACCTGAAAGACCGCTCGCTGGGGCTGGATCGAATTATTTATCCTTCGGGTATTGATCGGGTGGCGGTTATACCGGCCGGTAATGAAACCGGCATCAGCGTCGAGCAATTCTCATCTCAGGGCATGGAGCACCTGATTTACGAATTGAAAAACCGCTACCCGGACCGCTTCATCGTGATCAATACACCGCCGGTGCTGGCGAACAGTGAAGCCCGGGTATTGTCCAAGTTCTGCGACCAGTCGGTGATAACCGTGCCGTATGGCCGGGCCAGTATGGACGCCATTGAAGATGCGGTGGAGGCAATAGGCGCTGAGCGGGTGACCGGTGTTGTGTACCAGCAATAACAGCCATTGCCCACAGTGTTCAACACCCCGGCAAATTGGCCGGTGGGTGGCGTTACTGGCGCTGATCGCTGCGACTGAACCGGCGCTGGCCGAATGGTCACTGGAAGCGGCCGCAACAGGTGCCGTGGCCGACGACGGCTCCGAAACAACCGGGTCCATAACGCCGGAATTCCAGTTTGAGCTGGAAACCCCCTGGGTTGACTGGACATCCGCAGCAAACGTAGCGGTCACATCGCCCCTCGACGAGTGGCAGCCAACCACGCCCTGGCAGGCCGAGAACGATATAGTCTGGACCTCCAGTGACGAGGTGTTGTCAGTGGCACTGGAACATCAGCATACCGAAGACGAGGTCGACTTTAGCCAGGCCCGGACCATTGATGACCGGGTGGCTACCCTGGTTGCCCTGCAACGCCGACAGGGCCAGCGGCTGATTCATCGGCTGGAAGCAGAGTGGGACTGGCAGAACAATCGCCAGGTTGATGATGATCTGGTGCTGTCGGAGGTGGAAGACCAGGGCTGGCAGGCGGGCTATGCCCCCGCTTTTCAGCAGAGCCGGCAAACCCTGTGGCAGGCCGAGACCCGCTTCCAGGAGCGCGAATCGGGGCTCAGTGAATGGCGCTATGGGTTGGGCTGGCAATACCAGACCCAGGTGAATACCTGGAGCCTGAATGGCCAGTGGATTGAGGCCAGCCGCGAACAGCAGGAACTGGAAACCTACAGCCTGTCGGCACGGTGGCAACGCGAAACCGACCTGGGTCTGTGGCAGGCGCAACTGGCGAGATCGGTGGATGACACCCTGAGCTCCCAAACCATTGGCAACCAGAACACAGCGGTAGACCAGCAAGCGCTGGCCATTACCCGCCAGTTCACCCTGAGCCTGTCCGACGTGCAGTGGCAGCCGGATCTGACGGTTTCGGCACTGCTGGAACTGGGTGATCAGGAACAGGAATTGACGCTTGCCGGCAGCAACATAGCCGACGACCGCGAACGCACGGCACGGGTAGAACTCGGGTTTGAATATCAGGCCTCGCAGCGTTCAACCACCACGCTGGATACCTCGTACCAGTGGCTGGAAGAATCGCTGTGGCAAACCAACCTGGGGTGGACGCGGGTGCTGAGTCCGCGCTGGCAAAGTCAGGCAGAAGTGCAGTACACCGAAAGTGAAACCGATGAGGAATGGCAATGGCTGATCGGGCTGAGAGTGCAGTTGATCGACGCCGGTCAATAACACCCCCGGGGTGTAATCGGACCGCCATGCTCAGGAACTAGCGCTCTGCTATCAGAGCAACAGGATATCGACCGTTAAGGAGGACACCATGACGCAGTTGGTTCAGGACTATTTTACCGCCTCGGCACGCCGCTTCCCCGACAAAATAGCCGTGCGTTGCGCCGATCAGTCCATCACCTACCAGGCACTTGATCAGGCCACCAACCGACTGGCCCGTCATCTTTCAGGGTGCGGCGTACCGGCCCAGTCCATGGTCGCGTTTTTCATGCCCAAGAGTCTCGAGTCGATGCACTGCATCCTCGGCATTTTGAAAGCCGACTGCGCCTACGTTCCCATTGATGTGAATTCACCCGCGCAACGACTGCAATCGATACTTAAGAGTCTCGACTCCCAGGTCATTCTGGTCAGCGATGCCAGCGAAGCCCTGTTGCGGGAGCGCCTGCCTGAGGTTTTCGGCATCGACATTATCAACGTTAATCAACTTGCTGAAGCGTCGTTGAGTTCTGAGCCGCCAGCCTGCACCAATTTATCGATCGACCTGGCCTATGTGTTGTTTACTTCCGGTTCCACCGGTGTGCCCAAGGGCGTGATGATTCCGCACAAAGCCATTGTGGATTACATCGACTGGTGTGTTGACACCTACGAACTGACCGACCAGGACGAGATTGCCAACCACGCACCGCTGTACTTCGATAATTCGACCTTCGATCTCTACACCGCTTTCAAAACGGGCGCGACCCTGCATCTGGTCGACGATGCCCTGAATGCGGTCTTGCCCAGGCTGATCCGCTGGCTCGACGAGCATGCCATCACCACCTTTTTCTGCGTGCCGTCGGTGCTGACCCTGCTGCTCAAATCCCGTCGCCTGAAGCCGGAGTCGTTTCGCCAGGTGCGGCATATTCTGTGTGCCGGCGAAGCCTTGCCACCGACCGTGGTGCGTCAGTGGATGCTGATGTACCCCCACATTCAGTTCACCAACATGTACGGCCCCACAGAAATCACCGTCGATTGCACCTATCACATCATCGACGAGGTACCGGCCGCTGACGCCCGCTCTATTCCCATTGGCAAACCGAGGCGCAACATGGACATCTGGGTCAGAACCGAGCTGGGCGAGCTGACCCGTAAGCCGGGTGCCCAGGGGGAATTGCTGGTGCGCGGTACCTCGGTCGCCTATGGCTATTTGGGGCTGACCGAAAAGACCGCCGAGGTGTTCATTCAAAACCCCTGGCACGAGCGCTTCCACGACCCGCTGTATTGCACGGGCGATCTGGTTCAGATCGATGACGCCGGTTTGCTGCATTACCTCGGCCGACTGGACGACCAAATCAAATACCTTGGTTATCGCATTGAGCTGGGTGAAATCGAAGCCGGATTGAACAGTCTGGATGCCATTGAAGAAGCCGTTGTCGTGTTCAGCCCGGAACAGGATGGGGAGGAACCGTTTATTGCCGCTCTGATTCACGCCGACCCGGCCGTCAGCCAGACGGACCTGATCGATGCCATGAAAGCGCGGCTGCCGGGTTATATGGTACCCACCCGCATTGAGCGAACCGACCAGCCGTTTCCCCGCACACCCAATGGCAAGTACGACCGGAAAACCATTCTGAAACGCTTTGTCACGACGGAGGCCGCATGATTGTAAATCCTCTGATCAAACGCCGGCGCCCGGGTCTTAAATGGGTTTTGTTGATCACCGCCGTTGTGCTGGCCACGCTGGCTACGGTCGCGATTGCCTTTTTCAGGCAAACGGATCTGCCGCTCAGAGATGCGATGTTTGATGAGCATGCGGCACAGCGTCAGCAAGTGTTGCTGGAACAGGACAGCGCCACCGACGCTGGTGCTATCGTACTGCTTGGCGACAGCCATCTGGAATTGATGGATAACGAGCAGCGTTGGCCGGGTTCCTTGAATCTCGGTATTCGTGGCGATACCACGGCCGCCGTGCTCGATCGAATGGACAGCTACCAGAGCCTGGCAACCGCCCGTGTTGTGATCATCAGCCTGGGCGCCAACGACATCGCCCAGGGCTATCGGGTCAACCAAACCGTTGCCAACCTGCGCGACATCGTCGCGCGACTGCCTGGGCATACCCCGGTCTTACTGACGACCATTCACGCCATGGATGAACGCGTCGGGCTGGTGGGTTATAACCGCAATATTCGCCGCTGGAATGACGCCTACCGGGAGGCCTTTGCCGGCTCGGATCAGGTGCAACTGGTCGCCTCACCCCATGCTCCGCAGAGCGACAGCGACAACCTGGCCGTGGCCATGCACATCGGCGATGGCATTCACCTGAACCAGGCCGGTTATGACGCCTGGCTTTCCGCCCTGAGACCTGTTGTTGATAGCGTACTTGAAGAGTGATCGACAAGGGCTAACTGCTGGCAGAGATGGTCGATCAGCCGCTGCCGGCTAACGCCGGTGGTGAAGGTGTGATCGGCCTGTTCGACCTGGTCCCAGCTGACCTGCCCGATTCGAGTTAGTTGTGCCAGGGTATGCCCGCCCGCCTCCTGTAATGCCGCCAAGCCAGGTTCGTCTGGCGAAAACACAAAACGAACCACCAGACCACGCTCCGTCAGCCGACTGAGATCCCGCTCCAAAGGCGACCGTTGCCGGGTGAGGCGATTGCGGGCACTCAGGGCCACTGCGCCGACCCGCGACACCAGATAACGCCCCACATTCACCCATTTTTGAGGCGAGGTCAGCAAGCGCAGCCAGGCCTTCGGATTACTGCTAGATTGCGCATACTGTGCACTGGTCAGTGCCGATTGCGCTCCGGAAGGCATACGGCTGTCGTCACCTTCTTGCCAGTAAAGCGTTTGCACATTAATCAGCGTCAGCCCGGCCACGGGAACGTCCGGGTGCGCAAGGGCCGCCTGAAAGGCGTTGTAAGCACCGGCGCAGACCCCAAGCAAGGTCACCGCAGGCGCCCCAAGGTCAATCACCGCCCGGGCCATGGTGGCCAGGTCATCGCGACCGGTCAGGTTGTAGGCTTCATTGCTCAATGCCTGGGCCTGTTGCGGGCTGTCTCCCAAATGCGCCAGGTCCAGTCGAACGCTGGCAATGCCCTGCGCCGCCAACTGCCGGGCAAGGTCAACGTGCAACCGGTTTGGCCCGGCATGGTGGCCCGCGCCGGTATTGGGGATCAACACCCAGGGGGCTGTGCTCGCCGATCGTAACGGCCGGGTCAGAATGCCAAAGACGGCGCCGGCCCGCAGTGATGTCTCGGTAAACCCGGCGGATTGCCAGCTTTCTTTGGGCGCCGGTTTTTCGAGCTGTTGAGCGTTGGCTGTGCGCGGTTGTGAACCAAGCCAGGCGATCAGGTGCTCGATGTCCGGTTGCGGAACCACCGATGCCTCAGCCTGGCGCGCCATGCCTGACAGTGCGGTAGAGCTGATGCGTTCTATCTGGCCGCCAGCCGCCTCAAGCCCGGCCAACGCAGCAATGCGCTTGTGTTCCGGCGTGTGAATCACCAGGGTATTCAGTGGGTAGTCGGGTTCAACCGTCAGCGACCGTTGCTCCAGTTGCGCCGCCGTGTCGCGGTGCATGGGGTAGCCGCCCCCGGTCAGGCAGGGGGCATCGTCCAGTGCCTCGCTGTGCAATTGCCGGTCAATCAGATTCAGGTCCCGAACGAACGTCTGGCCCCGGGTGTGCGGGTACCACCACACCAGCCCGGCCAGTTGGCAGCGGGAAATAACCGCCGGTGTGAGCAAACAGCTGGCCCGCATGGCCAGTAACGCAGGGGCAAGATCGCAGGTCCGATGCACCCAGCCGGTGACCGCGATCAGAGCCTGTTCCCAGTCGCCCAGTATACCGGGCTCGGTTAACTGACCGCTGCTGTTGCCGTAACCGGGCAGGTCAAACACCAGCGCGGCCTGACCGGCGGCCTGCAATTGCAACGCCAGCTGACGCAGCGTCGTGTGGCAGTGCATGTATTCCGGGCCGATCGGGTGACACAGCACCACTGGCGGTGCACGGTGTGTGTCTACGTCGAACCAGTGCGCAAAAACAGCACCGCTGTTGCCTGTGGGTAGCCAGAAGGTGTGCTGCTTCATGTAGGGCTCGTTTCGGTGGCGTTGCGAAGGGTGAACAGGGCGCGCGCCGCCTGTGTTTGTTGCGCCAGCCTGTCACGTTTAATGCGGTTGTGGTCCAGTGCCAGTGTGTCCAGAAAATCCTGTAGGGGGCGGTTGCGCTCGGTGTTCACCCGGTCGAAAACCAGCGTCTCGCTTGCGATCGGCTGCTCAGTCAGAACATGCAAAAACGCCGCTTCGACCTGACGTTGCAGCACCCGGCACGACATCACCCAGGCACGAATGCAGCCCTCCACATCGATCAGACAGGCCATGATCTCGCCATGGGCTCCGTGCGCATCGGCCAGGCTGGCGGAGTACAGCCGGCCACCCTGGCCAAGAACGAGATCGAGCTCGTCGTCCGTCCAGCGCTTGCCATTCAAATTGAACTGATTGGTTTTGTTGATCAGTTGCAAGGCCCGGTCGCGCTGTGTCTCGCTGCGGTCGTGCCAGGTGAGCTGCATCTCGAGTGAACTCAGAAAGGCCGTCAGGTCGGCCCCTTCGGCGTTTACCGGCGCCATGCCCTTAAGCCGGGTCCGGTAGAGTTCTGTGCGTTGCCGGTCTTCCTGGCTGGTGGTGTCCTGCTCGAAGTGCGCTAGCAGCCGGGCCAGAAAATCCGGGAAGGCGGCCACGGATTCTGGAAATTGCAGGCACTGAACCTCGGGCAACGCAGTGCTGACTTCCGACAGTTCAACCGGGTTGTCGTCGACAAACACCACGGCATCCAGACCCAGATCCAGCTGTTCCAGCAAGTGACGGATCTGGGCCGACTTGGGCTGATAACTGCCCAGAATAGCGACCAGGTCAGCGTCATTCAGCGTCATGCTGCCTGCTTCAAACGGAGCCCGGGCCAGGTCGGCATCGTTGCGACTGACGGCAGCGATCAGGGTGCCGCCGTGCTTCAGGCGCTGCAGTACCTGCTGATACAAAAAATGCGGGTAGCCGGCGCCGTCGGGCCGGTACTGAATGCCTTCCAGGCCGTCTTCACCGATGATGCCTTGCCACATGACCTGGTCGAGGTCGGTCACCAGGACCTTGCGCGGGACCTTCGGGCCTGGGTAGCGCAGTTCATAGAGGGCTTTGGCAACGGCATCGGCACTGCGGCCTGCAATGGCAACGCCGGTATTCAGATAACTGGGTAATTCAAAGGCCTCGCCATCAAGCAGCCTGGCACCAGCCCGATACGCGGCTTCGCGCAGCCGGTGGGCAAGTTGGGCTTGCAGTGCTTGGTTGGCCATAACCGGTGGCATGGGCGCATCGAGGTAGAGAATGGCCATGCCGCGTTGCCGCAGGCGTTGTTCTTGTGCGGCCAACCTCGCCTCCAGGTCAGCCAGATCCAGTGGCTGTGCGGGCAACCCGGTGCGCCAGTCGGTTTCCGGCAACCAGTCCCAGGGCAGCATCAGCCAGACTTCATCGAGGCTGGCGGCGGTATAGCTTTGTTGTGCCAGGGTGTTGAACGGCAAATGCTGAACCGTCAGTCGATGCCCTGCCAGGGCGTGTCGCGCCTGTAAGTACAGATCGAGATTCTCACTCTGAAACGACGTTGCCAGCAGGACGGTTGAGGCAGGGGCGTCGTCCGCGAGCGAGGCGACCGTGCGTTGTGCTTGCAGATATTTCATGGAAGCGGCCTAGAGATAGCGGTTCACCAGCTCGACGCAATCGTCGAGCGTGTTCAGTTGCATGGCGTCGTCGAGGCTTAACGCCAGGTCGAATTCCCCTTCCAGTGCCGAAACCAGAGCCACCTGTGCCATTGAATCCCAGGTGGCACACTGGCTGCGATGCACGCCCTCAGCCGTGTCGAGTTTGATGATGCTGCTCAGAATGGCGTCGATGTCGTCACGAAGGGAGGCTTCCATGCGCGGGTCCTTTTGGTGTTGGTCGATGAGTGAATTTGGGTCTGATGCGGTGTTTATAGACGTGGCGGCAGGCACCGGCGATCCAGCGATCACCGAGCAGGTGAACCAGCAACGCAAACAGCAGGCTCAGGGCGGTGCACAGCAACAGAATCACCAGGCCCGGCATTTGCCCGTACCAGGCGTCTATCAGGTAGCGGCCTAACTGGTGATGCACCAGATACAGCGGGTACGTCAGGCTACCAAGCAGCAGGATCCAGGGGCGGTTGGCCGGGTTCCAGTAACCCAGGCTAATGGCCGTCAGCGCAGCAAAACCGAGTGCGAGCAACAGGCTGCCGGCCAGCCAGTCGAGGCCGGTGCTGGTGCCAAAGTTGTAAAACGCGATTTGCTCGGGCAGGTAACTGCAGGCCAGCGCAAAGCTGCCCAGCAACACCAGCCAGGCCCAGGGGTCCCGCCGCTCGGTGCGCAAGGTGCACAGGGCCATACCGGCAATAAAATAGGCGGAGTAGTCGGGCGCGATGAGGTATTTCAGAAAAAACGGCTGACCCACCAAACGGTAGCCGATGGCGGAGATTAGCCAGAGGCTCAGCCAGAACCGGTAGGCACCCAGCTGGCGAGTCAGTAACGCCAGCCCGATCAGGATGTAAAAATGCAGTTCGACCAGCAACGTCCAGTACACCGGGTCGAGATGGGTCACACCCAGGTAAGGTTGCACCATGGTCAGATTGGCGGCGACCTCGAAAGCACTGACTTCAAGGCTGGCACCAAGAAAGAACCAGAGCATGGCAAGAGTAAACAGAATGGATACCCAGTAAGTTGGAAACAGTCGAATCCAGCGATAGACCGCAAAATCGAGTGCCGTGCGGCCACTGGCCGACGCAAAAATAATAAAGCCACTGATCAGAAAAAAGAGATTAACGCCCATAAACCCGAAATGGGTAACGTTGGACCAGCCCGGCAGTAACTCGGTCGAGGCAATGAGGTTGTAGCGATTGGGAAAATTCGTGTTGCCCGCGCCGCTGGCGGTGTAGTGGTACAACAGAACCATCAGGGCTGCAAAAAACCGCAGCAGATCCAGCGCGGGCAAACGCATGTCCTGTCGTGGCAGCGATGCCGAAAACCAGTAAGCCTTCATGCCCACCCCCGTGGCTGGCCAATCAGCCAGTTGGCCTGGTGCGAGAACACCCGGCGGGTGATCACCATGGCGCCGTAAAAGACAGCCAAACTCAGCACTACCCGAGTCAGCCAGGTACCCAGATTAGCCACAATGAGACCATGGTCCAGCGCGATGGCAACGGCAAGGGTGCCATAGGTATGCGCCAGAAAAATCCCGTAACTTTCGGCGGCCCAAGGCCGCAATACACGATGCATTGTCGCCGACAGTGATAGGCAGACACTCAGCAACAAGACCGCCAGTGACAGCTTGTTGATCAACAAAAAATCGATCAGCGCACGCTCGGGGCCAAACCATTCAGTCACCCGGTAAACACCGGCATGCTGTTCCACCAGTGTCATCCACAGAAAGGATGCAACGGCCAGCACGGCACAGACCCACACAATGGTGCGATGACCTGGCTGCCCCCGTTCAAGCCAAAGCGCCGCCAGCATACCCAGCAACAAACCGGGCCAGAAATACATCCATAGCCACCAGACCTCCCGGTTGGGGTAGTGTGGGCGTTGAATCATGTTGGCCCAGATGAGCGCCCCGATAAACACGCAAAGCAGCAGGGCGGGGCGTCGAGCCAGAGCAAGCCACAGCGGCAGCGACAGGTAAATCAGGGCGAGCATCGGTATGAACCAGAGCGGGTAATTCGCCGTGGTGCCGCCGGTCATAACGTACCAGCCCAATTGCAGCCAGAGGGGCCACTCGGCCAGGTGTGGATAATTCGCGCTTGGCTCGCCGTTGGGAAAATACTCATAGGCCAGCCCCGGTAACAGCCAAACCAGATAGGGCACCCCAACGAAACAGGCTTGTCTTGCCAGAAAGCGGCCATAAGAGGCTGCCGTGCTGAGTTCAGTGCGCTTCAGCGTCAGCAACAGGCCGCTTAGAAAAACAAAAAACACCGGTGCGTTGTTAAACAGATTCAGTAGCCAGCGCTCCGTGGTGCGATTGTCCGGCCAGTTTAGAAGATCGAAACAGGCGAGACTCGCCACCGCTATCAGCAACGCCAGCGCGCGGTAACTCGACAAAGCAGCACGCCAGGAGGCGTCTATTGGCTCACCCATGGGGCGCGGCTCCGTTGTCTGGTGAGGCTATCTGGGCTGCATTTGCACTCGCCAGAGACGCCAACAACTGGGCTACGACCGCGCGGCTTCGGTACCACGAAAAGGTGTGGTTGGCCTCGGTGACCGGGTGAATGCGAACGCCAAGCTTGCGCGCCAGTTTGGTTTTGGGCAGCCGGGTTTCGTCGGCCAGAATGTCCCAGCCCGGGTCACGATCCGAAAACACGAAGTTCACCTCAACGCCGGCTCGCACCAGTTGCTGCAAGTCCCGATTCAGGGCGGTATCGGGAATGGGTCTGACCATTCCGCTGAGCTGATCACCCAGGGCCGCCAGGCGTTTGCGTGTAAAGCGAACCGCGTAACCGGCGATATAGCCCAGGCTGGCCTGGCCTTTCAATAATTTTATCCAGCGTTTCGGGTCTTTCATCGCTTGTCGGTAGTAGGCGGTATCCTGATGCGTGGATGACTCCCGGGGGATGTCCAGCGACAGCCCAGGTCGCCAGTAAAACGTCAGTGGGTTGATGATCGCCAGCCGCTGCACCAGACCGGGTTGTTTCAGCGCGGTGTGCAGAGCGTGGTGGGCACCGGAACAAATGCCGCCCAGCGTGATGGTACGCCCGGGAAAACGCTGCCGGATGTCGGCGAGCAGGGAAGCAACATAGTCATTGGCGTCGGCCGGGTAGCAATGGTTTTCTTCAGCCACGGTTGTCCGGGCACTGTCCCCGAGGTTTAGCAGATCGAGCCGGACGGAAGGAATACCCTGCTGCGCCGCTGCGCGGCAGAATTCGGTATAGGTGCGGTTCGGGCCAACATGATGCACCGACCCCGAGTTGATCAGCACCAGAACCGAAGTGCCGGGGGCCTCGTTAACCGGCTGGGTGATCAGATAAAACTGGCCCTGTGGATCGGTCGTGGTGCTCTCTGTGAATCGGCCTTCGCGCCATTGGTGGTCTGCTACGTCGATGCGCTCGGGGTGAGAGGGTGTTGAGGTGCCCCTGGGTGCGGGCACGGCGGCACTGACGATTTGCGTTAACAGATCAACGGGAATTTCCGTGTACTGCGGCTCGGCCATCATACCGGCATAGCCCTGGTAGGGCTGGCTGACTGCGTCGACTTCCGCCAGGCTGGCCCGCAGAGCCTTTGACGGTTGTTCACTGAAACAGAGCACGCCCTCGGCCAGTTGCAGGTCGGTACCGGAAATGGACAGCGCGCTGAGGGCGGCCAGTGTCGCTTCGGTGTAGATAAACCCGCCCGATTCAATAAAATCGCTCTGGCTTTGCACTTCGGAAAAACGTGAGGCTGCGGTAAGTTCCCGCACCATGCGCTTGCCGCTGGCCACCGGTTCAATCAGCACCAGGTCGTCACCGGGTTGGGTGGCCTGCACGGCCAGGGTCGCTCCCAGGCGAAGACCCATCAGGGTGCACGCCAGGTCGGGGCGCTGACGTTTCAAATCATTGCGAACGGCGCCTATGGCGTCAATCCAGCGGTTGACCAGATTTGGAGAAGTCAGGTCTGACCCGGCATTGCCGGTGCCCGGGTAGTCGAGTCGGGCGACGCAACAGCCCGCCTCGGCCAACTGATCGGCCAGAAACTTCAGCGTACGATGGCTGTGCACATACTCGTAGCCAATCGGCGGGCACAGCACCACCAGGTGAGTCACGGGCTGCTCAGCCGGCTGATGCAACCAATAGAAGGTCTGGTCATCGTGGTGCGCCAGCCAGCCCGCCTGGCGATGAATGGCCGGCGTGGGAGATGTGGCGGACAGTACAGTCGTTGTTGTCACTTCAGAGACGGTGGTCATAATGCGTCGACCTCCGCGGCCAGGCGCACGGTACTGGCCAGATTCAGGGCGCTGAGGTGACCGCGCAAGCGGGTTTGGCCCGGCGCATCGGGTATCAGCTGCACGCGCTGTATCTGTCCCGGCAGCAGGTGCACGCCCTGGCGCGCCGCCTGCCAGCCAGTCAGGGTGATTTCGGCAAAATACACAAAGCGCTCGGCGCTCAGGGTCAGCCAGACATCGTCACCTTGGCGGCTTATGTCACAGCTCAGCCCCAAACGGTCGCGGTCGTATTCAACGGGCAAATTCAGGCCGGTCGGGAAGTGGCAGTGCTGGCTGAGCAGGGCGTCGTTTTCGCCATAGAGCGACACGGCAATGACATCCCAGGGTTCTGCACCAAAGTGATAGCTCGCGGTGGTGTCCTGAAACCCATCCAGTACCGAGTCCAGGCTGGTCAGGGTGTTGCTGTGCGGTGCCAGCGTCACATCCTGATCGTGCGCCAAAGTGTTGCCCCGGCCAGTATTGAGCAAGGTCACCCTAACCCGAGCATTGATGGTGGCCGGGCTTTCATTAATACACGACAGGCTGTGGCCATTCAGACCCTGCGGTATCAGGCTCACCTGCACGGCCTGCCAGGCCGTGGCGACACCGTGCAGTGCCGGTTTGGCACCGCCGTCGCTGTCGAATAACCCCCAGCCAGCGCCGGGGACCAGGTCGTTCAGCCACCAGACGAGGGCACCCTGGCAGGGGCTGGCGTTGCTGCGCCACAAGTGAAACGCCTGGCTCAGCAGGTAGCCGGTCAGTAGGCGGCTGCGCTGGGCGTAGCCGGCTGGGTCAACGGAGCGCAACTGCACCGGGTCGCAGTGGAAATACTGGCGCAAGTAATGATCGCGAATGTCTTCGAAATCCCAGCCGCATCCGGCATCCCTGGGCACACCGGCTTTCCAGGCCGGGGTGTGGGTCAGCGGTGGGGTGGCGCCAAAGTGCCGGGCGGTAAAGGCATCGTCCGGTAAGTGTGAGTGCCCCAGGCACTCGGGGGTAAACCGAACCTGGCTCAGTTGCAGGTCCTGTTCATCCCGGCGGTAGGCGCCCAGCCCGAAATAGTGCGCGAGGCCAGTATCGGTATGAAACGGCAAGGCGCCATCGCACGGGGTTGAGGGCCAGTAGGGCCAGTCTGGGTTGGCATCGCGCAGCAGCGCGGGCAGGTGTTCTGCAAACCAGGGGTTGCGCCATCGCTCGCGGGGCTGGCCCAGCATGGCGGCCTGTTGTTCGACTTCGCTGTTGCCACACCAGGCAACCACGGCGGCATACTGGCTAAGCCGGCGGGCTTGCTGCTGCAGTTCGGCTGAGGCTGAGGCCAGCCAGTCCGGGTCGTCATGCGGGTAGTCCATATTGGCGAAGGCGGCGTCCTGCCATACCAGCAAGCCCAACTCATCGCACAGGTCGTAAAACGCATCGGTTTCATACTGCATGGTGCCGCCGATACGAAGCATGGTCATGCCCGCATCCCGGGCTGCGGTGAGAATGCGCCGGGTTTTTTCGGCATCGAATTCAAAGCCAGCCAGGTTGCTGTGTGACCAGCAGGCACCGCGCATAAATAGCCATTGCCGGTTGATGTGGAAGCTTGGGGCCTGCCCGCTCAGGCTAACCGCCAGTTCCCGGAACCCCAACTGAATGCGTCGCTCGGCCAGACACTGGTCGCCCTGCCACAGTGCCAGGGTAACCCGGTGCCTGTGCGGCGTGCCCTGGCTGTGAACCTGCCAGCGAGGCAAGTCGCCGAACGACAGGGTTTCACACTCGCCAGATAGGGTAACCGGCGCAGCATCGCCCAGCTGAAGTGTCAGCTGCTGGCCTTGCGGGTTGAACGCGACGTCTTCGGGTGGGCGCGCTATAACCTGGCAATCGTCGCCCTGTACCCGCGGGCACAGCGACCATTGATCGAGCCAGGCCTGCGCCTCAGTCAGCCATTCAAGCGGCTGACAGGGACCAATGGCCCACTGCGAACCCGACCAGGCTGTATGACCCAGCAACGAGGTGCGAAACCAGCGCAGGTTGTTGTTAACCAGCCCGGTTTTCCATTGGGGCCGGGGCTTGCGGGCGCTGAGCGCGCTGGCCAGAGACCGGAACCGCAGCGTCAGTTGCCGGGCACTCGCGGGCACGGGCAAATAGTCGGTTAGGAAGGAGTTACTGCCAGAGAACACCAGTTGGTCGTCGAACCACACATCAAACAGTGTCGCCAGGCTGGCCAGGCGCAGTACGGCCTGGTCTGGCCGTTCTGAGGGTAAGTTAAGCCGGTACCACCAGTCCCGTTCGCCGGGTTGGTTAACCGCTTGACTGGCCATAACGTCGAGCTCACCTTCATACAGAAGCGCATTCACGGTCCGTGCAGCAGAGATGGGTAGCCAGTCGGACGCGGCTGGCGTGCCTTCGGGCTCTGTACTGGCCAGGTGCCACCCGGTGGCCTGAGTGAGAGACACAGCGCTCATCGGATCATTCCCGCATCAGTGTGCGAACCTGATCGACCGCCTGTTGCCAGTCGCCTGCCATCTGCTCCAGTGCGGTCAAGTCCAAGGGTTTGTCGCGCGCAATGGCCCGGGCCAGTTGGAATTGCAGTGTCTTGGCGGCGAGGCTAATGCGCCCGAAGGCCGCAGCCGCCTCGGCGAAGGGTAAGTCTGTTCGCTGGTCAAGCCAGTTCAAATAGGTTTCAGCCAGCGCATAACAGGCACCAAACTGCCGCAGCGTGGCAAAAGAGTAGAGATGGAAGTGAGGCATGCCCGCCGCTTTTAATTCGGGTAATTCGCGACTGAACGCTTCAATAAACAGGCTGAACGGGTTGTGCTTGGGTATCAGGTCACACTGATGGCGCAGCGAAGCCAGCGAGCGTTGCGTCAGGGTCTGGTCATCCAGTGTGGTGGTATGATGCCGTTTAATGTATTCAACATAAGGCGGCAGCATGCGTTCGTGCACCAGCCCGTCGGTTTGAAACAACCGGTCGAAATCCTCGCCGTCGACCTGGTAGTACGACTGACCGTGAAAGTAACCCAGGGTTCGGTCGGCCACGGAAATGGCGTTGACAGAGACCGTCGATTTAACGTGTTCGCAGTGGTAAGTGGTTCCCTGTGTGTCTGGTAAATAATACGAGTCCAGTTCTATCAAAACGGGCCGGCCTGCGCCAACCTGACGTTCAACGTGGTCGGCCAGTCGATGCCAGGGGTTCATTTCCTGAATTTCAAAGCCGTACAGCTGCCACAGGTCGGCATGGGGGTATTTGAAGAAAGTCCACTGATCGACTTCAAAGTCGATCGCCAGGGTAAAGGCGAGACCGGCCACGGGGTCGAAACCCAGGGCGTGTATTTGTTCGATCAGAACATCGACGTAGCAGTTGGTTTCCGACCACACCCGGTCTTCGCCGTGCAGGGCATGACGCTGATAGGTGGTCGGGTCCAGAGACACTATGTGTTTCATAAGCAGCGCTGGCCGGCTTTGTACAGCCCGGCCTCTCCTTGCGATTCGGGTGTTAGCTTTCCTTAACCACTACTTGCATGGTGGCATTGTGCCCGCGTATCCGGTCGTTGTTGACCATCAGCGCGGCGCCATGGGCATCGCGCAGTTCACGGCACAGACTGTATTTTCCATCGTTGCGATAGCCGCCGATACCGACAATTTGCAACGCCTTGCCGACCACATCGACCACCATTTCCGAACAGCGGGTTTTGACGTTGTTCACCTGAATGGCGAAGCCGTATTTTTCGGCCTGAAACAGGTTGTTGTCATCGAGCATCGCCTGGTAAGCCTGCATGGCACCGGCCAGCCCGCCTTTCATGCTGAACAACACTTCATCCAGCTCGGCCAGGCGCAAGGCGGTCACCTGGGGCAGTTCATCGCTGCGGCGCATCATGTCGCGCACAGCCAGCCGGGCCTTGTTGGTCGCGCCCTGGGCCATCCCGGTCCAGAGTGAGCCCCAGGTGAGGTGCGATACCGGGTGCATGGTATGCGCCAGGACCACCGAGAAGGGAGTGGGCAGAATCTGATCTTTATGACCCTGGGCTTCCAGTGTGAAGCCGGCACTGCAGGTGCCGCGAAAGCCCAGGGTATCCCAGCCGGTCAACGGGGTCAGATTGGTTTTCTGGGTTTCAACCAATACCTGAACCTGGTCGCTGGCCGGGGCGTCTTTATGGCCGCGGCAGGTAACCAGAATGGCATCGGAATGCAGAGCGTAGGAGATAACCGGCGCCTGCTTGGTCAGGGTGAACTGATCGTCAGCGACCTCGACGTGGCAGATGCTGGAACGCAAGTCACCGCCGACGCCCATCTCTGTTGTTGCCGATGCCAGCAACAGTTGCTGTTCGCACATCTGGCGCAAATAACGGCTGAAGTAGGCGGAGTCCTGACCGTGGTGAACGATGCAGGCCACCTGAATCTGATGCATGGCGTAAATCATCGCGGTCGAAGAGCAATAGTGGCCGAGAATTCGGCACAGCTCGGATACTTCCGTCAGGCTCAGGCCATCGCCGCCAAAGCTTGAAGGAACATAGCTCGACAGCAAGCGTTCACTGCGCAAGGCGGCAAAGGCTTCGTGCGGAAAGCGGGCTTGCTGGTCTACGTCGTCGGCGTGAGCGGCAACAATGCTCTGACCCAGTTCATGAACGGTGGCCTTAATTTGAGCGAAGGTTCTCAGTGCGTGTGCTTCCATGCGTTTTCTCCTGTTCTTTCACAATAGAACTGAGCTTGCTACCGACAGGTGCGGTCAGGCACTCAGCTCTTCTACCGCGTCGTTTAACGCAGCAATGCTTTCAAAGGTTTGCCGGGACAGGCGGTTATCGTCGAATTCAATGTCGAATTCGTCTTCGAGAGAGAGCATCAGGTTGACGGTGGTCAGTGAGGTGAGGCCGACAGAATACAGGTCGTCGGAATCCTGTATGTCATTGATATCTTTGGACAACTTGACGGACTTGGCGACAATCGTGCGAATCCTTTCCTGGTACACGGCGTATGCTCCCTTTTGCATCTGTAGTGAGTATATTCAGTTTTGGCTAAATTTCCACGCTCTAATGGTGTCAGAAGGCGTAGCGTCGTTCTTTAAACCATTCCAGCCAGCTGCAGTATTGGCGAAAGTCGCTGAGCTTGTCGGGAAAGGCGAATCGCCTCAGGGCGAATAAGTTGTTGTGTGCATCGGCACCCAGGTCGATGTAACCCGCATCGGCCGACATGGCGGCCTTTAGGCCTATGTGCTGGGCAATGGCCATTTCACGCGGGCCAAAATCCACGCCGCTGCGCCCTGTTGGGTAGCAAAATACCGGCAGCGGGTGTTTGAGTTCGGCCTTCAGCCGGCTCCAGCTGTGACGAATTTCGCGCTCGGCGTCGGCCAACGACTGCGCTTGTAAAATATTGTGTCGGTGCGAATGGGGGCCGAATTCCACACCCTGGGATTCCAGCGCCCGCGCCTGAGACCAGGAAATGGCCCGGTACGCCGGTGGCGGCAAGGGCGGCAGGTCACACCCCAGTTGGTGGCTGATGTCTTCCACGAAAGCATCGTACCCGGTGCCATCCTGGCCTTTGATGTAATTGCGCATAGACCGCATGCAGCGCCGGCGAGTGTCGCGGTCGGCGTTGTCCAAATGCCAGGTCTGGTCGCCAATGTGCACCTGCTGAGCGCTTTGCATGCGCGACATGATCAGGTATTCCAGCTTGTAGTCCCACGACCACCATTCGTTGTCTGGCAGACCAGTGGCGATGAAGATGGTGACCGGTACCTGAAACTCCTGAAAAATGGGCACGGCGATTTCAGCCTGATCGTAGAAACCATCGTCCATGGTGAATGCGACAGCTTTCTCGGGCAGGGGCGTTCCCTGGCTCAGGTGGTCTACCAGTGTGCGTATTGAAATGGGCTTAAAATTATTCTGACGGACGTAAGACAAGGCAGCACGCAAAGTGTCTGGCTGGTGACCATAGACGCCAAGCGGTTTGTCCTGCATGCGATGCAGCATAAATATGGGCAGGCATTGGTTGCGCAAACCACCCATTAGGCGGTTCATAGGCGCGCTGGTGAGTGCTTGAATCAGGGTGCTCTTGACGGTCATCCGTAACATCTCGTCTGTACTGCTGTTATCCTTAACAACGCCAACTTTGTCACAGTTTAGTCCTTAACGAAAGAGGCCATGACGGTTTTATGGTCTGCAAGTATAAGCAGCATGACGCAAGTTTCATCGATTATGTGTGCGGTTTAGTTAGGCTTTGCCAAAAGGATCTTAATAGCAACTATTAAGACTGTATTAGTAACTTATTGATTTTAATGGAAACCGGTAGATGGTAGTAGAACATAATGGCGCCTGAAAAATGGGTTCTAAAGCGATGGACGGAGCAAGATTTTCATAACAATAAAGTCTTATGGGATACCCTGCTTGAACACTCTGGAGCCGATCGGCTGTTTTTATCTTGGTCCTGGATGAACCAGTGGTGGCAGGATCACAAGACACCGCAATGCACGCTTTGCATCTTCGCGCTTTACTCAGGCAAAACGCTGCTCGGTGTGGCCCCCTTATACATCGAGAGGGACACCTATGTTCGGGGACTACTCCGCACCCGCCGCCTGCAGTTTATTGGCAAGCGCCTGTCGTACAGTTCGGGCATTCGCTCCGAGTACATGGGTTTTATCGTTCACCAGAGCTACGAACAGCCGGTGATGGAGCGGCTGCTGGATGCCATCGCCCGGGAGCCTTCCTGGTCCGAGCTGGCCTTGTTCGATGTGGACGAGACCAGTTCATTGTACAAAGCATTACCGCACTGGGCGGCAGCTCGGGCATACCATAAGCGTCATGAGCAAGCCGGCCCGACTTATGTTGTCGACTGCCGCAAGCGCTTTGCCGACTATCTGGCGAGCCTGGGTTCCAATACACGCCTTAAGTTGTACAACCGGCGAAAGGTGCTTGAACAAAAGGGCCGGGTAGAGCTGGTACCACTCACCGAGGTTACCTGGCAAACCCTGATCGATTCGTTGCTGCACTGGCACCAGGGGCGTTGGTCGAGATGTGTCTTTGGTAACAGCAGCATGGCCTTTTTACGAGCGGTGACCTCCATGCCTGCCCTGCGTGACTCCAGCTTGCTGATGCTCGATGACGTACCCGTCTCTGTTATGGTGAATGTGCGTGTAGGCAAGACCGTGTATAACATTCAACTGGCGTTTAACGATGATCTGGATAAACGCATTTCAATGGGTACATTGCACCTTGGTTATGTCATCGAGCAGATGTTTCTGGACCCGGCAGTCGAGCGTTTTGACCTGCTGATCGGAAAGGGAAAGCATTCAAACTATAAAAGCCACATTGCTACTCAGGGCCCGATGCTGGCGTCTGATCGCTGGATACGGCGGCGGCCGCTTAAATGGGTTTTCCAACTTTACGACCGCTATTGTCGAACCTGACGCCAGGTAAAGCCCTGCTAGGGCAGATGCTTTATAACCGGCGGCCCAATGACCCGGGTTAACCAGACAGGCAAACGTTGCCAGACGGCAATCATCAGCTTGAATTTCGGGCTGTCTGGCCGGGTTTCTGCGGCCGGTTGGTTTTCTGCCGACAGCGTATACCAGTAATGCTGTACTGGCCTGGCCCCCCATTGTTTCTTGAACTGGAAGGTTGGAGCGTCCCGGGTGGAGCGCCCGAAATCGAACCAGTCGTACCCTTGTTCGATGGCATGGCGCAGAATCTGCCGGTACATCCACATGTTAATGTTCATGGGGTTGGCGCGGCGCAGTGTTGAAGCCCAGGGGATTTCGAGCACAGAGCCCTGTCCCATTAGAAAACCGCACGCAACCGGCCGCTGTCCCTGATAAACGACGGCCAGCTGTGCTTTGAATACCTCGTTTTCCAGTAACGTTCGAAACCAGTCTTTTCCATAGACGGGCGTACCCAGATCCCGCATGTTGTGTGCGAAAACCCGGTAAAAGTCATCCAGCAGTTCGCTGTGTCCAAAGCGAATAACCGGCCGGTGCTCTTCTGCTTTATTTGCCTGGGCTCGAACTTTGGCGCCCAATTGCTGGTCTAGCCGGTCGTCGGTTGTAGGCAGTGGTAACAGCATTGAGACCTTTTGTTCGCTGCATGGGTAGGGCAAGCCAGGCTGCGTGGTGCGTACCTCGATATGGCTTAACCCATGCTGCGCCAACAGTGGCTTAGCTGCGTCAATTAATGCCTGGGCAACGGCTTTAGAGTGAGTGAGCGGGCCTCCATAGTTAAAGTAAGGCACAGAGGTAGCAAAGCGACCAAACAAGCGGCTGCTTTGTATGACCAGCGGCAAGGCGCCAACCACATTGCCTCCTTCAACCGCCAGCAAAACCGGGCCCTGGTGGCCCATTGCGGTTTGAATCACGTTGCCCATGTCGGGGTGGTGATATTGGCTGCGCTGCGGTTGGCGCAGGCACCAATCGGCCCAGAGTGGGTCATCCCAGGTTGTGATCTTGATCTCGCCGGTGAAGGGCTGTGCTGAATCGTCGGGCCAGGGTGTAAACTGGGCGATGGCATCGGCTTCCGGGGGCTGCACCAAAACGGTTAGCTGTTCGATGAGTGACTGGCGCTGTGCTTTTATGTCGCTTTCCAGCGCAGCAAGCGACTGGCTGGCTTGTGCCATGCTTGCCTTTAGCCCGGCACGAGATTCCTCTGTGGCATCCCGGAACTGGCGGGCAATGGCTTTTTTCTCGGCCAGCCGCTGTTTCAGTTCCGGTTGGCGCTGACGCAGGGCGTCGGCCTGAGCCAGCAAGGCAGCCTGGTGAGCTTCGTCCAGCGTGTGTGCAGCGTATGGCAAATCGGACAAAAAGGCGGCCAGTTGCTCCGGCCGTTTGATCAAGTCGTTCACATCCATGTCAGATCCAGTCGGTCTTGTTGAGGTCCATTTACACGGCGCAGAATTGTCGTGATACTGCGCAGTGTAATGGATCGACTCTACAAACCAAAGGAAGGTTGCATGGCTGTGTCTTATCAGTGGTCGACAACCCGTTCGCGACCGGGTTTTGTAGCCCAGCGCGGGTTACCACTTTTTCTTTGCCTGTTTGGGGCAACCCTGTTTCTGGCCCTGGCACCCGATACCCTGGGCGCCTTGCACCGCCGCTGGACGGAATTAAACGGCACCTACTCTCACGGCTACTTATGGGTTCCTGTTTGTTTGGGGCTGGTGGTCTATCGTCTGGCAACGGGGGTGTTTCACACCCGGCCCAGTGTGTTCGGTGCGGTGGCGGTGTTGTTCAGCGCCGCCACCTGGCTTGCCGGGTTCGTTATTCAACTGGGGTTGCTGCAACAACTGGTGCTGCCCGCCATGCTGGGCAGCCTCATCCTCACCTGTTTCGGCTGGGCAGCCCTGCGCCTTACGCTGGCCCCCTTGTTGGCCCTGTATCTGGCCATTCCCATCTGGGATGTGTTTACCGGGCCGCTGCAGACCCTGACTACAGCAGTGAGCACCTTTGCCATTGCACAGCTGTCTATTCCCGCCTTTATTGACGGCTTTTTCATTCATTTGCCCTACGGCATTGTGGAAGTGGCGGGCGGGTGTTCTGGCTTGAATTACAGTCTGGTGGCCATTGTGTTGGCGTTGGCCTATGCACACCAGCGGCGGCTATCCACACCCATGACATTGCTTGCCGTACTGGTGATGCTGGTGTTGAGCATGGTGGGTAACTGGGTACGAGTCAGCGCTCTGATCTTAATCGCCTATTACAGCGAGATGAACAGCTCACTGGTTACCGAACACGGCCTGTTTGGTTGGGCGATTTTTTGCGTGTTTTATCTGGGGTTTCTGGTCTGGGCGCACCGGTTGAAAGCGCGTCAGCTAAAAGCGAGCAGCGCCAGCACCTATAAAGCCTCTGGCAGTGATGTTCCCGCTGCGGTTTCTCTACTGACCCAGGTTGTTACAGGGGCAATTGTTCTGGTTGTTATTGCAGGCACTCCCTGGCTGGCGCAGCAACGCTGGCAAACCAGCTGGAGCTTTCCGGAGCAATGGTCGGCCACGGTTCCCGCTCAGCAAAGTACACCGGGCTGGCAACCCGATTTCCACCATTACGATCTGCAAGCTAACCTGCGTGTGGACCATTCCGGCCTTGCCCTGACGCTAGGGCAACGGGTGTACCTCGACCAGGCACAAGGCAAAGAATTGGTGGGGTACGGTAATCGCATAGCGCCAGCCACGCAGATTGAACAACGCGACAACCGGCGATTGGAGAGCGGCCGGGTGGTGCAAGTGCTGGAACTGAATGACCGGGGTGAGCACAGGCTGGTGGTCTGGACCTACCAGCTGGGTCAGGCAACGGCCGTTTCGGAGCTGGCTGCGAAATATCAACAGTTGGTGCAGTGGATAAAAGGCCGGGCGGTAACCGCCCTGTTTTACGTGCAAACGCCATGCGCCCGAGCCGGTTGTGACGCTGAGCGCGCCGCCTTGGGTGACGACCTGGCGGTACTGGATACCTGGCTCGACCAGCGCAGCCTGTACCCGGAATAGAGGTCTAACCCAGGCCCGACAACCGGGCCCGGAATTGCAGCGGCGTTTTGGCGTTGCCCTCATGCACGCCAATTCGGTACAGCTGGTGTAGATCCAGCGAGCTCAGGCGGTTCAGGCCATTTTGGGTGGTCACTGCGGCCTGGTATTGCTCCCGCACCAGGTTCAGGCTGGCGTCATCGTAATCACCATTCGGAAAGCAAAATAACGGTACCTCATGGCCCAATTGTTGTTCCAGGCGTTGGCGGCTGCCTACGATTTCTTCCTGCCGCTGTTCCGGGGAGCTGGCGTGATTCAACCGCCGGTGGGTGCAGGTGTGCGAACCAACGGAGAAGACACCGCTGGCATCCATCTCCAGCAGAGCAGGCCAGGGCATTAAATCGGGCGAGAGGCTGTTTTCGGGCTGGGCGTCTTCTCCCAGGCTATTCAGTGCGGCATTCAAGGTGTCTTCACTGTGTTGCTTGAGCGTTTGAATGCAGGCCGAGACAGCGTCCCGAGAGTAAGGTTGCCCCAGTAAGCCAGCCGCGGGTGCCAGTACCGGGTGTTGGCGCAACAAAGGCGATTGGCGCAACACCAGGTCTGCAATGCGGTTGGGCCAGAACGGGGCCGCCTGGCCGACTTTGTCGGCCACGGCAAAAATAGAGGCCACCAGGCCCCGCCGTTTCAGTTCCGGATAGGCGTATTGGTAGTTATCGAGCCAACCATCGTCGAAGGTGATGGCGCATGCTTTTTCCGGCAGCGGCTCGCCAGCTTTGTAGCGTTTAACCCAATCAGCCAGCGCGACCACGGGCATCCAGCGCTGCAACTCCTCCAGATGCATGCTGAAGGTTTCCGGGGTAACAACCATGCCCGGCTCTTCCGTTTCACACCGCGGATCATCGGCGGGTAATACCCGGTGGTACATCAGCACCCACAGTGTGGGCTCTGCCGGCCGCGCACGGTGCGCGCCGCGTAAGTCCCGCCCAAGGTTCAGAGCGGCCTTTACCGGCCGCTTGATCGTTTGTTTCAGTTTGGTGGCAAACGATGTCATGCGGGGATCACCTCAGGGCCTTTAAATACTGTTTCAATTCAAACCAGGCCGGGGCCGGGTCGCGCCAGCGGTTGACCTCGTGGCGCTGATGTCTGAACCGGGGCGTTAGGAACTGAGCAAGCCGTTGCAACCGCGCAGGCCAACCCGACGAGCGCTTGAACACGAGATACAGACTATCCAGATCACCCAGCAGCCAGCGCAACCGCTGACCCACTCGGTAGTGCCCGGCCACGGGGATTGGCCAGCCAAGCTCGGCACACAGCAACTGATACGGGAAGTCGACCCCCGCATCGATCGCCAACTGCAACGAGCCCCAAAAGCGAGTGTTTACTTCCATCAGGTAGGGCGTGCCGTCTTCACCGATGCGGAATTCCACCATGGCGACGCCGTGCCAGTTAACGGCTTGTAACAATGTTTGGGCGTGCGCCTGCAGACCAGCCGGCACCTGACAGCTTTGGCTGAGCACACTGACCCCGCCCTCCGGCGGCTTTTCACGCAGCCGCTGGTGGGCAAAAAACTGCACGGGCTCGCCGCGATTGAACAGGGCGAACACACCGGCACCGGTACCCGGAATAAACGCCTGTAGCATGAAGGGGTGATCGTTCAGGTAGGCGTTCTGCTGAAAAATACCCGTCAGCTCGTCGGGCGTGTGGGCAATGCGAACCGTGGTTGCCTGCCATTGCTTCCCATCGAACAGGCGAGAAAGCGCCGGTTTAACCACCACCGGGTACGATACGGCCTGCACATCCACCTGATGCGCCCCTTCATAATGCTGGCTATGCGGCACCGGAACGCCAGATCGTTCGGCCAGGGTTACCAGGTGAGACTTATTGGCCAGCTGCAATACCGTCGACAACGGCGAAAATGGGAGCCTGAGGCCAGGCACACTTTCCTGAAACTGTAACAACAGCTGGCTGGTTACCTCGGTAACCGGCATGACCAGCTGGCAGGGCTGACTTTCCAGAAATCGCGTCAGCCAGGCCACAAAATGCATGGGCTCATATTCGGAAGACGGGCACTGAACGTACAAATTGCTATAACGCGACTGGCCGGCAAGGGCGGTGGGGGTGGAATCACAGGTAATAACGCGCAGGTTGGGTTGACGGCCCAGGCTGCGGACTACGGCGAGCGCACTGCGTTGATTGGCGTCTGGTATCAGAACGCTGATCGATGTCGAATCCATTCGAGGCTTTCCAGTAGTGACTGCTTGGAATTAAGCCCACAGAGTGTACAAAATGGATTTTACCTTGAACAGCACTAGCCGGGAGTAAGTGCAGCGTTTAGAATGTTGTTTCTTCACTGGATCAAAGGAAATGACCAGCGTGCGCACTGCCACCACCCCTACCATACTGCACACCATCGATACCACCGGCCCAGGTGGCGCCGAAACCGTGTTCCTGGATATTGCCCAACACCTGCAAATACCCGGCTACCAGACGCTGGCGCTGATTAAAGGCCCAGGCTGGGTGTGCGACCAGCTTGAAGCGCGCAACATTCCCTACCAAACACTAAAGCCCCATGGCTTCTTAAGTCTGCCCTATTACTGGCAAGTGTTCCGGCTGATAAAAAAACACAACGTTCGTCTGGCCTATGCCCACTTGCTGGGTTCTGCACTAACGTTCTCCCTGCTTGGCCTGCTAACCCGTCTGCCCGCCATAGGCGTGCTGCACGGCCAGGTAGATGTGAATCCGAACGAGCGGTTTGTGCCGATGAAACGCTGGTTGATGAAGCACGGCCTGCGAAAGGTAGTGGCGGTAAGCCAGCGCCTGGCTTCCAACATGGTTGATCGGGGGGTGTTCACCGAACAGCAGGTTGCCGTTATTCACAACGGCATTGATACCAGTCGCTACCACAACATCAAAACCGGGGCTCTGAAAGCCTCCCTCAACCTGCCCGAAGCAGCGTTATTGGTGGGTAGCCTGGGCAACATCAGACCCGCAAAAGACTATGCTAACCTCTTGAATGCGGCAGCTATAGTTATAGAGCAGCAGCCACAAGCCCACTTTGTGATTGCAGGGCATCAAAAAGAACCGCTGATGTCGGTATTAAACCAGCAAGCCGAGACGCTGGGCATTACAGACCATGTTCACTTCATCGGTTTCACAGATTCAACGGCTGACTTTCTGGCTGAACTGGATGTATTTGCGCTGTCTTCATCCAGTGAAGGGTTCTCGATAGCGACCATAGAAGCCATGGCAAGTGGCATTCCCGTTGTAGCCACACGATGTGGTGGACCCGAAGAAATTATCCGGGCTGATGTAGATGGCGCCTTGGTGCCTGTTGGCGAACCACTGGCACTGGCCCGGAAAATAGATGAAGCTCTAAAAAGCACCCCAAAACTTTCAGCACGAATTGAAAGCTCTCGCAGCCAAGTGGACGCACTATTCAGTCTGCATGCCATGCTAAAGCACTACAAACACCTGGGGTTACCCTACTGCAGGCAGGACGCCGCGCAGATGAAACACTCACATGAGGCCGCTCAAAAGAGCGGGGAAGAAGTTAAAAAGGAAGCATGATGACGACGGCTGGCAGCTTGCCCATTCAGGATAACTGGATAAACAATCGCTTTGGCTCCAAGAAAGGTATGTTGAATTATACTTTATTTGAGACTAAACGATTGATAGGTCAGTATTCCAGTCTAATTGTCAAACCCAACTTAAGACCGCAACGGTTAGTATTTGTTTGTGTCGGCAATATTTGCCGAAGTCCACTTGCCGAAGCTGTTGCAACCACTCTAGGTTACAATGCTATATCCTACGGCTTAGATACCCGTGGTGGTGACCAGGCAGACCCTAGAGCAATTAGTTTTGGCAATAGTATCTATGTTGATTTAGTAAATCATAAAACCAGAAAAATAGATGAATATTGTGCAAAAGATGGCGACTTGCTGGTTTGCATGGAGCCCAAGCATTTAAGAATTCTAGAAAAACTCGGAAATCGAACACCAGTGACTTTGCTCGGTCTATATGGGGTAAAGCCCTGTGCCTACCTTCATGATCCCTACAATTCACGGCCATCCTTTTTTAATCACTGTGAATCCAAGGTCGCTGCAGCAACAAAAGCACTCATTGATCATGTCACGTAAAAGTATTGAATACACAGTTGAAGACTTTTATTTCTTGAAGATTGGGCCTTTATGGCGCTATTTTTGGAGTGAGCATCCTGCATTTTGGCTAATATGTGGCTATCTTTTTTTT
>NZ_RCIP01000007.1 GCF_004000275.1 Saccharospirillum alexandrii | reverse complement strand
ATTTTGGATTTGCACCTCAGTACGAGCAGGCCCAGTTCTTTTGGCGCGTACTCACAGACTTTATGGACAAAAGCCGACCGATACCCGAAGTACCAGGACTAATCCATCAGGTTCGTTTTGTCGAAAAGAACAGCTATACCATAGAGGA
The DNA here is from genome assembly GCF_004000275.1 of Saccharospirillum alexandrii. Taxonomy (GTDB): domain Bacteria; phylum Pseudomonadota; class Gammaproteobacteria; order Pseudomonadales; family Natronospirillaceae; genus Saccharospirillum; species Saccharospirillum alexandrii. The sequence continues at coordinate 120,944 of NZ_RCIP01000007.1, read as the reverse complement.
TTTGACAGAGGGTGGTATCGAAATGACCGAGGCAGATTTCAATGAAGTAGCCGAGGAAATACAGAATGACATGGCCGCATTGGACGCAAGACTAAGACGAATGATAAAACCAGATCAGTTCAGTGCCGATAGACTGATTGAGTTCTATGAAGCCTGTCCAATTTATGCCAAAGAAGACGTGTTGCGGACTATCGTTGTAAAGCTAAGGCGCTGGGTTAAGTTTCTAAAAGGCGAAGACCGTATGATGGACCCTGCTTATAGGGATTTCTTCACTTTTAAGGAGTACGAGACGGAAATAGATAAGCTTGCAGATTTCTTTTTCAAAATAGACAAAGAACGTCGGGCAGCTATGCGATAATTTAATCGAATCACTAAAGCACCAAATAGTTAATTTTGAGATTTTTTATTGGAAGAATAAAATTCTGCAAGAAGGATTCGTTTAAGTTTTCGGAATGGCGATAATGCAAGAGTAGACACTTGGCAGCCATATGCAACGACAGAAATAATTTTTCTCAAGCTGTAATCTCGAACTATTCAGATTGATATAATTACTACGTTTTAATAATTCAATGCTTGAGGTAAAGATAGACCGACATGATCAACAAGAGAATTTCATATCCAGCAATGGCTGTAGCGTCCACACTGCTCCGTCCTCTATTTTTATTCGCTTTAATACAGGTCTTCAACAGATACAGCCTGGGTGACAAAGATGCTTCATTCGGATGGAGTCTGGTTTCCTTAGGTGTTTTCTTCATTGGCGCCGACGTACTAAAACGGATGTCAAGCAGTTATAAGTCCGTGATCTCTTGGCTTTCCGTCACTTCTGCACTCTATGCTATTGCTTGTTTCTATAGAGTTACGTACCTGATAGCGTTCTCTGGCATCGGCATCGCCCTACTCGTCCATTTTTTAGAAAAGCGAACTAAATGTCTCGAGAAACCATCAACATTTAAAGTTATGTGGCCTGCTACCGCTCCTATTGTAGCAGGGCTTGTCGTTGCTGCATTGTATTACCTAGTAGTACAGGTACCAAACAGGCCGGACCAGCTTTCTATCGAGGAGTGGTTAGAAACGGGTACTAGAGAGGCACCCGCGTATATTAGTTATGATGAATTACATGAATTTGCCAGAAAGCAGGATGTGCTCTATGAAAGCACAGGGGATGCTGGATCCAGAGAACGTGCGTTCAAAGCCTATGAAGCAGCTTATGAGGCAAGGGTTGACGCTCTCGAGCCAGGGGAAGATGAATTCTCAGATAAAATTGCCACAGAACTGATGGTCATCGTTTCTAACCGTTATTTCAATGGTGACGGCGTAGAACAAAATTACCCGGATGCTCACTATTTCTATTCCAAACTGGCTTGGAACAACGACACTGACATAGCTGCCGAGTACTCAAAAAAGCTGGCAGATATGTGGGCGAATGGTACTGGAGTTGAAAGAGACATTGAAATGGCACTTCAATATTATCGCTTTGGTGATGAACCGCATCACTTTGAAATCGCAGAGATGTACCGAAAGAGCGAAGATTACAGAAATGCGTCTAGTCACTACTCCCGCATCCCTGATGATCCGCGAGCCAGTTACTGGCGTGCTGAAATCTCATTTCGCGGGCTGGGGCGAAGAGATGTCGATGGACGACTTGATTTCGACTATAACGATGCCTTTAGATTTATGGATTTCGCAGCAAGAAACGGCCACAAGCTTGCCCAGGCAAAGCTGGCTGAGTATTACCTGCGGGGAATCGGCGTTGAAAAAGACCCAGCTCAGGCTTCCTATTGGATAAACCAGGCCTCCTCCAGTAACGACGCAACTGAATACGTTAATTATGTCCGTGGGTTAGCTTATCTGGCAGGCCCTCAGAATAGCGATGGGTACGATAGAAGCAAAGCAATCCCATTGCTCGAGTCCGCTTCAGATGACGGGGTAATTGAAGCTACCGTAAAGCTTGGGGAACTCTATGCATTTGAACCAGACAGTGATGAGCAGTTGGCTAATGGCCGCACTACCCTTTTGGAGCAGGCAAATGCAGGTAACCCAAGGACCAGCTATCTGGTTGGTTTGTTGTATAAAAGCGGGCAAGGCTTCGAGCAGAGTTATCAGGAGGCATTCGAACATATTCAATACGCCGCCAGTAATGGGATTCCCGAGGCGGCTAGGGAGATGAGCGACTTTTACAAGCATGGCTACTATGTCGAACAGTCCCAATTAAGATCTGATCGCTGGAACGCCTATTGGCGAGTTAATCGATAGTCTATGACACCGTAAACCAGGCACGAAGAAGCCAGTGCAGGCAGTACACAGTCTCGTTAAGCTTGCCTCACTGGCTCTACTTCGCCGCAATCCCGCCCATACACACTTATAACCAGCACCAGACTGATGGCCGCTGCGCCAAAAAAGGCCAGCGCTAAAGGGTACACCGTCTGGTTATAGAGCGGGCCAACGGCAAAGGATACCCCCACGGCTACCAGACTGGAGAATGAGGCGATAATCGAGGAGCCAAGGCCGGCTACCTGCCCCAGTGACTGCATGGCGAGCGCGTTGATGTTGCCAAACAGCAGGCCCACGCCAAAGAACAACCAGAACCCCAGTAACAAAAACACCGGCAGTGAAGGTTTACCCTCACCTAGCCATGCCAGGATGGCCAGTGATGCACTGATCCCCATCATGCCGATCAGCGCGGTCAGGGTTTGGCGATACATCCCCAGGCGCATGACCAGTGCGCCGTTGGTCAGTGACGCCAGGCCAATACCAGCGGCCAGTATCGCAAAGTAGAGCGGAAAGCGGGCACCTGCCTGATACAGGTCTTCGAATAGCGAATGGGCAATGCTGTAATAGACCACCTGGCACCCAAACACCAGGCCGGCGACGATGGTGTAGGCCATTACTTGTGGGTGTTTCAGAATGCGCAGGGTGGTTTTTGCAAGGGGCAGCGGGCGAATCGGAAGGCGACGTTCGGTGGTCAGTGTTTCGGGCTGGCGCACAACCAGCCAGGCGCCGGCAATCAGGGCCAGCACCAGCAACATCAGAAAAATGGCACGCCAGCCGGCTATCCACAGCACCAGCTGCCCCAGTGCCGGGGCCAGCATCGGAACCAGTATCAGAATCATCATCACGAAGGACATAATGCGCGCCATTGCTTCGCCCTGAAACCGGTCGCGAATCAGCGCCCGGGTGCCAATTTTGGAGCCGGCCACGCCCATGCCCTGAACCAGCCTGCCCAGTAACAGCATCGTCATTGACTGGGCAAAGAGGGCGATCAGCGTCCCTGTGGCAAATATGAGCAAGCCTGTCACTATGGCCCATTTGCGGCCGTATGCGTCGGCCAACGGGCCAAACGCCAGCTCGCCAAACACCATGCCCAGCACCATCAGGCTGATGGTCAGTTGAAGGTCGGTTGCATCGGCTACCGAGAAGCTGGCAGCCATGGCCGGAAAGGCTGGGAGTATGGCGTCGATAGTGAGCGCTGTCAGCGAGGTCAGCAGCGCAAACAGGGTAATGAATTCAATAAGCCGAAACGGCGATGGGTCTGGCGCGGTAACCGGAGGCGTGGCAGAAGCGGCCGGGTTCGACATTTGGTTAGAGTTCCCTGTCGTGTGTTTACCCGGCCATTAAACCATAAAAGAGCGCTAAAAACTGGCGTTCAGGGGGTCTCGAGACCCGCCTGGTCCAGCACCCGCATGGTGAACTGGTTAGGATACAGCAGCACTTCAATGCGACGGTTCGCGCGGCGGCTCTGCGCATCCGTTTCCTCAACCAGCGGCCGTGTGTCGGCATACCCGACGGCTTGCATGCGGTCCGAATCGATACCCGACTGGTTCAGTACTTGCACAGCCGAGGCAGCGCGCGCCGTTGAAAGCTCCCAGTTGGAGGGGTACTTTTCCTGCAACGATGGCGAAATCGGCCGGCCATCACTGTGGCCCTGAATGCTGATCAGATGATCCGGAAAGCTCACCAGGGCGTCAGCCAGCAGTTGCAGGGTTTCCCGCCCCGCTTCACCGATGCTGGCAGAACCCGAGGCGAAGACGATGTTTTCCGGCAGCTTAATCACCGTAGTGCCGTCTTCCAGTCGCGACACCAGGGTTTGGCGTTCATTACTCAACGACTGCAGCTGGCTCTGTAATGCATCCATGGCTTGTGTTTCACGGTTCAGGCGGGCTTCGAGCTCGGCAATGGTTTCGCTGTAGTTTTCACTGCGCGCCTGTTGCAAGGCCAACTCTTCCCGTGCCTGCCGATACTCATCGACCACGGTTTCCCGCTCAGCCACGGCTTCATCAAGGTTGGCTTCGCGCCGCATCAGCTCCACTTCGGCAATGTTCAATTCGGCCAGGGTTTCATCCAACTGTTGCTGCAAGCGGTCGTTGGCAGCCTGTTGCTCGCGGCCTTCCTGCTCCATACGCTGGGTATTGGCCAGCAACGCCGTGCGCTCGTTCAACAACCGCTGCACATGCGCCTGGCTGGCCTCCAGCTGACGCTCAAGATCAGACGCGCCTGCCTTTACTGCCTCAAGTTCTGCTGTGAGTGCGGCCAGTTCGTTTGTGGTTGTGGCCAGTTCGTCTGTGGTGTCTGCCAGTTGTGCCTCAGCTGCAACCAGCTCTGCTTCAACGGCAGCCAATGTTTCAATGGTTTCCTGAAGTTCAGCCTCGAGGGTCGCTTGCTGCTCAGCCTGCCTGGCGATCAGGCCGTCGGCTTCGGCCAGGGTTTGCTGGAGTTCATCGCGGTCCTGACGTGCCTGTTCCAGATCGGACTGCAGGTCACCCACGCTCGATTGCGAATCCTGTCGCAGGTTATCGTACTGGGCCTGCAACTCCGCCAGACGCTCACTGGTCGCTTCGGCGTCACTCAGCAGCCGGCTGCGCTCGGTTTCCAGTTCCCGAACCCGGCTGTTGGCCTCGCTCAGGCGGCTCTGAACGGTACTCAATTCCGATTGTGTGCGCTCCTGGGCTTGTTCGAGTGCACTCATACTTTCTTGAGCCTGGGCCAATTGCGACCGGTATTGCTGGTAAAAGTAGGCGACAACGGCAAGAACGATGACAAGAATCACAGCCAGCGTCACTGCGACCCAGCCTTGTTGATTGCTCTTAGTGGTACTCACCCGGACTTCTCCCCTAATGCGTTTTTATTGTATGAGTTGTAAAACGGTGTAAAAAACAGTCAATCGTGTGAGTCTAGTGCAAGCGTGTGGAGATTTCATGTCAGCCTCCAAGCAGCACGGCCTCGACTATACTGAGGAGTATCCGCTGCATGGTTGTTTATCGGCATTGTTTCGCAGCGTGAGGAGTACAGCGTGCGACAATACATTCGCCACCCGGCCGCCGTGCCGTTGAAGTATCAGTGCCAGCAACCCACCGAGCCCAACCCGACAGAGTTGCTGGACATCAGCCAGGGTGGGCTCAGCTTCATAACAGAAGAGGCGCTCGAACCCGGGCAAATTGTGCAAGTCAGTATCGGGGTTGGTGATCCGCCGTTTGAAACCAAAGGCCAGGTCGTCTGGTGCCACCTGCAGGACGACCACTTCGTGATCGGGCTGCGCTTCGACAATCTGGAAAACGCCTTTGCCGTGCGCATGGTTGAGCAAATCTGCCACATCGAACAGTACCGGCAACAATGGGAGCGCCAGGGTCGGGATCTGACCCCCGAAGAAGCCGCGCGGGAGTGGATAGACCTGCATGCCCGGGATTTTCCGGCCTGGTTTGAAGAGCCCAGCTCCAAATAAGCCCGTTTCAGGGCACCAGCGACACGGCAACCAGCACCATGACGCCGCCAACGGTCGCGTCGAACCAGCGCCACGCCGTTGGAGACCTTAGCTTTGGCCCCAGGTACCGCCCAAACCCGGTTAAGCTGAAGAACCAGGTCGCTGATGCCGCAGCAGCCCCAACCACAAAGTAACCCGGGTAGCTCTGCTGAGCACCCACACTGCCCACCAGCACGACCGTATCAAGGTACACATGCGGGTTCAGCAGTGAGATCGCCATGGCCTGGCCGGCCACCTGCCATTTGGTTACGGCAGCCCCAGCCACGGCCACCCTCAACCCTTCAGACCCGTGCCACACTCGCCAGAACGCCTGGGCGGCCAACCAGCACAGCAAGCAGATGCCTAACCAGGTCAGCACAGGAACCAGCCCCGGGATGCGTTGCTGTACCCAATCGACACTGTAAACGCCCAGCGTGATCAGCAGTGCATCGATGCTGCAACACACCAGCGCCACAACAGCTGGGTGTTCGCCGCGCATGCTCTTGTTCAGCACCCAAGCATTCTGCGCACCGATGGCCACGATCAAACCGATGGAAATGCCAAAACCCGTAATAAAAGACCCGACCATACCTGCTCCCGTTGTTGGTGATTGCCGTGTAGGCTAAGGAGCAAGCTGCTATTAATCCAACGAATGTTTTTAATCCTTCATAAGTATTTCTAATTACCGTAGATTAACGTTTTCCACGTTCACCGGGGGTTAACATGCTCGACTACCGACTGCTCGATGCGCTGGCGGCCGTCATCGAAACCGGCGGGTTTGAGCGGGCAGCGCACAAACTGCATCTGACGCAATCGGCCATCAGCCAACGCATACGACAGCTGGAACAAAGGCTCGGGCAACCCGTACTACTGCGAACCAACCCGCCCCGTGCTACAGCACTGGGCTGGCGGCTGAACAATCACCTGCAGCAGGTGAGGCAACTGGAAATGGATTTGGTCGACACCCGCGACGCCTTGCCACTTAAACTCAGGCTCACCGTTAATGCCGATTCCATGGCCACCTGGCTCGCCCCCGCGCTGGCGCGGTGCGAACTGAGCCCGGAAATGGATTTTGATCTGGTGGTCGAAGACCAGGAAGTGGGACTGAAGCGCATGCGCCAGGGAGAAGTAATGGCGTGCATCTGTGCTGAATCACGCCCGGTCAATGGCGGAGCTGTGATGACGTTAGGAACGTTGCGCTATCGGGCTCTGGCGAGCCCCGCCTTCGTCGAACGGTACCAGACGCTTCAATACCCGGAGAACCTTAGCCAGATTCCCTGCCTTGTTTTCAACCACGACGACCAACTGCAACATCAATTCCTGGAAAGCCTCGGGCTGCCTCCGCCGCAACGCATCCATCGTTGCCCCTCCTCTGAGGGGTTTGTACAAATGGCCTTGTCCGGCTTGGGCTTTGGCATGCTTCCGGAACTGCAGGTTCAGCCGTATCTGAACCGCGGTGATCTGGTCGATGTCAGCCCCTCCTACCATCTGGATGTACCCCTGTATTGGCACTACTGGCAAACAGAGAGCAGTGCGATGGCACACCTTCGTGAAGCCGTTAGCGCCCATGCTGCGACGGTGTTACTGCCCAGCGCAGGCAGCACCGGGTAAACCCGAAAAAAAGCCCGGCCAAACCGAGCTGTCTACAGTGACGTTCCGCTTGAAACTGCTTGTGTGCCTAGCGTTTGAAGACACGCTTCAGCCACTGCGCCCTGGCGTTGCGGGCATCGAGTTCAACCCGATCACTGCGAATACGATCTCCGGCATCACGATACCGCTCGGGAATGCTTGAGGGCTCCGAAAGACGGGCGGAGGACGTCCCGAGTAAAAAAGCGCTGCGATAGGCCTGAAAAAGCGTGCCTCTGTCAAAATGTGTCTGGCTCATAAGGGAACCTCCTATTGCCGGTGAATTAACGACCCAACTGAATGGACTGCGGGGCCTTCTCTGACGATGTGAGTATGCTACGCTGAGACTATTCGCAAAGTAATTCCCAAAAAAGCCAAATGGAGTTTGCAAAATCGCACAAGCTAAAACGCACATAAAACGCCAGGGCGGGCCCTACCAGATCCACTGGGACGACTTTGAAACGGTTCTGGCCATTGCCGAAAGCGGCTCACTGTCTGGAGCGGCGCGCCGGATGCAGGTGAACCACGCGACCGTCTTCCGACGCCTGGGAGAGATCGAAAAGCGGCTGGGTGTCATGTTGTTTGAACGGTCGCGCTCTGGTTACTTCCCTACTCCGTCGGGCGAGGAGCTGGCTGAAACAGCCCGGCAAATGGAAGAGTTTGTGTTGCAGGCGGAACGCCGTATCGTCGGTCGGGACCTGCAACCGACCGGCGCCGTCTGGGTAACTACCACAGACTCCATGATGGCCGGCCTCCTCGCCCCGCTGTTTGGTGAGTTCCGGCAACACTACCCGGGTGTCACGCTGGACATCGCCGTGTCCAATCAGTTGTTCAACCTCACCAAACGCGAAGCCGACGTTGCCATTCGCCCCTCCAACGCACCGCCGGAGCATTTGATCGGCCGCAAACTGGCCGATATCGGCATGGCTGTCTATGGTCACAAGAGCCAAATTGACGCCAGCGCCTTCGATTTACATCAACTGCCCTGGGTCGGCCCCGGGTCGCGCCTGTTTGACGAGCCCATGCGTCAATGGATGGCCGAACAGGGCTACGATGGGCAATGCGCCTTCCGGGTCGATACGTTAATCGGGATGCTCAGCAGCGTAAAAGCGGGAGTTGGGGTGTCGGTATTGCCCTGTTATCTGGCCGATGGTGAGCCCGAACTGGTTCAGTTATCGGACCCAATTCCGCAACTGAGCTACGGGCTCTGGTTTCTGATGCACCCGGACTTGCGCGGCGTCTCGCGCATTCAATCGCTGATGGATTTCATGACCGGTGCGGTACGCGAGCAGACCGCGCGAATGGCGGGCTACCCGGCACTCTAGAAACAACGCTGACCAGACGAGGGAGTTGCTTCCTGGTCAGCTCCGTTTTATTTCACAAACAGCTGGCGCGGGAAATCACATAGCATCTCAACACCCGTTTCGGTGATCAGAATACTTTCGGTAATTTCGATGCCCCAGTCGTCCTGCCAGATACCGGGCATGAAGTGAAAGGTCATGCCCGGCTGCAAGACGGTTTCATCCGAAGCGCGCAAGCTGGAGGTACGCTCACCCCAGTCCGGCGGGTAGCTAACGCCAATGGGGTAGCCACAGCGGGACCCCTGACGATCAATGCCGTACTTCAACATGGTGGCATTCACCGCATTGGCGATGTCACACGTCCGGTTACCGGGTTTGGCCTGCTCCAGCCCCGCGTCAATGGCTTCCAGCAGGGCTTTCTCGGCGTTCAGAAAGCGGGCGCTGGGCTTGCCCATATAGAGCGTGCGCGACATGGGCGCATGGTAGCGCTTGTAGCAGCCTGAGATTTCAAAGAAGGTCCCTTCATTCGCTCGAAACGGCCGTTCATCCCAGGTAATGTGAGACGCTGAAGCCTCTTTGCCAGAGGGCAGCAACGGCACAATAGAGGGGTAATCGCCGCTGTAACCGTCGACACCGGCAATCGCCGTCTCGTAAATTTGCGAGACAACGTGACTCTTGGGCACGCCCACCCGCGCCACATCCAGAATGCGCTGGTGAATTTTCGAAGTGATCTTGCCGGCGATCTTCATGAACTCAATTTCTTTCGCCGACTTGATGGCCCGACACCAGTTCACCAGATTATGGCTATCGACAAAACGGGCTTCCGGCAACGCCAGGCGCAGAGAGCGATGGGCATCAGCGGTGTAGTAGTAATTATCCATCTCGGTGGCGATGGTGGCCCCGTTCCAGCCGTTCTCAATAAACAGGTGCTCGGCCAGCCAGGTCATCGGGTGTTTTTCGAGGTTCTGAACGTACTCTTCCGGGTAACTGGTCAGGTTTTCTTTCTTCATGAAACAGCGCAACAGGGCTGCGCTCTCATCCATGCGGCGCCCGAACCAGATGGGTTCTTCCTGATCGACATGAATCACCACACCCTGGTGTACGTAGAACGACCAGCCGTCATACCCGGTTAGCCAATTCATATTGCCGGGGTCAGTCGCAATCAGAATATCGACCTTACGTGTTCGCATCTCCCGCCGCACCTTTTTAACGCGCTGCAGGTATTCCTTTTTGGTAAATGCCAGCTTCACGAACTACCTCCACTTTAACCGTTATCGGCTTGCCCACCTGCCTCGATTGTGCCAGCCATTGGCCGGTTAATGCCAGCGAGTTTGACGACCGGATTCAAACTAATCTCCGCCGGATAACAGCAACTGCACACCAGGCACCCGGGTAGTGGCATTAAAGCGCCTGGTAAGCCTCCTGAGCAATATAGCTGGCCCGAGCCTGACGTACCTCATCGTGGTGTTTGTCGGCCCACTGCACCATGGGCTGCAGGTGCTCATAAAAGGAATGGCCCAGATCGGACATGCTGTATTCCACCCTGGGGGGGACGGTTGGGTACACCTCACGCAGCACCAGCCCATCCTGTTCAAGATGACGCAACGTCTGCGCCAGCATGCGCGGTGATATATCAACGATCTGACGGCGCAGCTCACTGAACCTGAGCGTCTGGTCGCCCAGGGTCATCATGATCAACACCGTCCAGCGATCACCCAGCCGATCAAGCACATCCCGGATCGGACAGTTTCGATTCAGGGGTTCGTGTTCCAGTTTGCGTTTGCCCATCGGGTCTCACCACCGTTATTCATCATTTCAATGATATCTCACGACCTGTCACTGAGTTACCTGGCAGTAACCAGGTGACCTTCAGCACCCTACTTCCGCCGCTCGGGAAAGGCGGTATTATAAAGTAACCTACTAGGTAAACATAACCTTTATTTTTGCAACACACGAGGGCTTTTCCATGACCGACACTTACCCCATAGCCGTCACTGGCGCATCAGGCCAGCTGGGCCGACTGATCATCAATGCCTTACTGACGGAGCAGGGCGTGCCAGCCGACCAAATTATCGCGCTGACCCGACGCCCAGAGTCCCTGAAAGAGCTCGCCGACCAGGGCATTCAGGTACGCCAGGCGGATTTCGACGACCCGGCAACTCTGAGCGCGGCTTTCAACGGGGTGAACCGCCTGTTACTCGTTAGCACCGACGAACTGGCGGAAACCGGCAAACGCCTGGCTCAGCACAAGCTGGCTGTCAGCGCTGCAGAACAGGCTGGGGTAAGGCATATACTGTACACCTCCATGCCCAAGCCCGGGGGTTCATCCATTACCTTTGCCGGTGACCACCTGAAAACTGAGGAGTTCATTGCCGCAAGCTCAATGAGCTGGACGATCTTGCGCAACAGCTGGTACTTCGAAAACCTGTTGATGGAAACCGGGCACATTCTGGAGTCGGGCCAGTGGTTCACCGCAGCTGGCGACGGCCGGGTGGCGAACATTGCCCGCGCCGACCTGGCAGCGGCCGCCGCCGCAGCGCTGGCGAAGAATGACTTCAACAACCGCACCTATACCCTGACGGGCAAAGAGGCGCTCACCACTGCGCAAATGGCGACTCTGCTCAGCGACATCAGCGCACGTTCCGTGGCAGTGGTGCCCATCACCGATGAACAAAAGATTGCCGGGCTCGAACAGGCGGGCTTACCACCGGTATTGGCCAAAGCGTTCGCAAGCTTCGATACCAACACCCGCCAGGGCGGCGTAGAGGAAGTCACCAGTGACTTTAACCATCTGACCGGGCGTGAACCACAAACGCTGAAGGAATGGCTAAGCCAGAACCGGGCGCTCCTAACACCAGCGTCCTGACCTCGATCGCTGTTGCATCTACTTTCGGCCACCTATAAACGACAGGGAATGTCATTCACTGCAAGGCAGGAAGCCTTGCATACAGCAGACGTTGCAATCCTCCGCACTACTCCCAAAGGTCCTTCTGTCGTCTAACAGCCGTTAAGCCTCCAGTCACTTCTTTTCACTTGATAATGAGTTGCATTTTTATTACTGTTTGCGTAAAGCAGCGTTTGCCTGACTTGGCTGACGCAGAATCTTCTTTGGACCGTCAGTGACCCACATGACCACAATGACCGTCACTCCTGCATCCTTCTCAGACTGTATCGATGCGCTCAGCAGCCGCTTTGAGGGCCTTAAGTTAAGCTATGGCACTCAGCCAAAGCATGGCTGCCGGTTCGATGAACTGACGACCGAACACAGTGAATGGCGTACTGCCCTGATGCGCTATGAAGCCGCGCGATGCCCCGGCCTTGACGCCAAAGGCCAGGTCGCTTTCCTGGTTGGCGACACCGCTTACTACTTACTGACGGCCGTCGCGGCACTGTACCTGGGCGAAGGCAGTGTGCCCTCTCTGGCAAGCGATAATCTGGCGTTTATGGAGTACGAGGTTCACTGGGAAGAAAACGGAGAAAGCGGCACCTACAACTCACTGGAAGTCCGGTTGCTCGGCACCGACTGCTGGGCCTACGCCCCCCGTACCTTAATTAACCATGCCATTCCGGTCAGTAGCCAGGCTGACCTGCGGGATCTGCTGCGCCAACAAATTGAACACCTCTTTCAACCGCTTATCGACCGACTCTATCAAACCCACCGTCTGAGCAAGGCGGCACAATGGCGCCTGGTAGCCGATGCACTGGCCGTCGCTTTTCTGAATATCGGTCGGCAGTCTGGTGTGGAAGAACACGCCCGGGAAGAAGCCCTGGCACTGATAAAGCAGCGGGGCTCCCCGCTGTTCAACCGGCAAACCGGCTTTTTCGAAATCACCCTAAAAGACGAACGCTCGCCGGAAAACGTTCTGGCAAAACAGCACTTTCGCGCCCGGGGCGGTTGCTGCCGTTATTACACCAGCGATGCAGCTACCTATTGTTCAACCTGTGTCCTGTTACCAAAAGAAGAGCGTGACGAACGCCTGGGCAATTACCTGGAACAACAGCACAACGCTCAGTCAGCTTAAAGGGCAAATTTTCTCGCGGGGAATCAATCAGAACCAATGATGAAAACGATGAAAAAAACCCCTGAAACGCAACCTCGTTGCTGAATAAGTAACGTATACAGAGAAAAACATCATGAAAAAAAAATGGCTCATCACCGCTGCGATCACTCTGAGCAGTGCCTTGCCTGCTTTCGCCACTGCGTGCCCGGAAAACACAACGGCCGTTAACCACGAACTGGGTACCACCTGCGTGCCGGGGCAAGTCAGCGCTGTGGTTGCTCTGGAATTCAGCTACATGGACGCCACACTCAATCTTGGCGTTAAACCTGTGGCGGTGTCCCGCGATGCTTTACCGTTACCGATTCTTGAAGTGCACATGGCAGGCATTCCCAGCGTGGGCACGCGCGCCCAACCGGATTTAGAAGCCATTGCTGCTGCCAACCCAGATTTGATATTGGCTGACCTAACACGCCATACCGACCTTTACCCCCATCTGAGCGCCATCGCGCCCACCTTGGTGTTCAACAGTTTGCGGGGCAGTTACGAAGACATATTGAACCAATACCAGCAAATTGCCGACCTGTTGGGCGAGCGTCCGTTGGCCGACACCCAACTGACCGAGCACCAACGGCGCTACCAAAACGTGCGCGCATCAAACCAGAACCAAGGTCAAAGCATAGTGATTGCAGTATCCCACCCCGGCGGGTTTACAGCGCACGGTGGCACCAGCTTTATGGGCAGCATTTTGGGTGATTTCGGTTTCGACAATGCCGTTGTCCCTGCTACCAATGCCATTTCCGCCAATGTCGATTTTGAAGGCTTATTGGCTTTAAATCCGGATATTCTTATTGTCCTCGAAGCCACCGAAGAGGTGACTCAAAACCCCCTGTCAGCATGGGAACAAAGCCCTTTGTGGGGCTCGTTAGCGGCTGTAGAAAATAACAAAGTGTATCGGTTTGACCGCAGCAACTGGTCCCGTGCCCGCGGTCTGCTGGCCTTAAACGCCATGCTGGATGATGTGGTTAATAGTGGGTTATTACGATGACACGACTGATCATCGCCCTCGCCACCTTCACGATGCTTTCCACCCCGGTTGTTGCGCAGGACATGCGCAGCTTCACCGACGATCTTGGGCGCGATGTGATTTACCCCGCCAACCCCGAGCGCATCGCCGCCTTGCATGATATCGAGCTGACCGTCCCTCTGCTTGAACTGGGGGCTCCTGTTGTGGCCAGCCATGGCCGCCCCGGCGCCACTGGATCGGCAATGATCAGAGCAGGCATTCTGTTAACCGGGCAGGATTTCTCCACCAGCGACATTATTGATCTCGGCCACAACCCGGTTGATATGGAAATGCTGATGGGTGCTCGACCAGACCTGATTATTACCAGCACCTGGCAGCAAGCGGATGTCGACAAACTGGCCGCCATCGCCCCCACGATCGTGATTGACACCCGCACGGGTGTGCGGGGTGATTTCGAACTCTTCGACCTGCTGGCTGACATAACCGGAAAGACGGGCACACTGGATAAACTCAAGGCACGGTATGAGGCACAGATCGCCCAACTTCGACGCGTGACTGGAGAGCAGCGCCGAGTGGTCAGTGCCTTTCATGCACAGAACGGCAATCTGTCTGTTTGGAACCCCTATTCGTCATTCGGCAAAGTATTGCGGGACGCTGGCTTTGCGTTTCCGGATTTGATCGACAGCATTCCAGAGGGCACGTCTGAGCAACTGAGCGTCGAGCGCTTGCCCGAACTCGATGCAGATGTGATTTTTGTCAGCTACCGGAGTGACCGGGGAGAGACACCCGCCGATGCGCACGCCGAACTTCAGGGTGCCTTTCCAGGGTATTGCGCCCAACTGACCGCGTGTCAAAACCACCGACTTGTCGTCATCCCGCGCGAGGAAGGCTGGGCGACCTCCTACGTTGGCCTGACGATGATCGCTTATGCCGTGACAACCGCAATGGGAACATTAGACTTCAGCGCAGGGAACTGAGTCGCAGTGCCCTGCCCAATACCCAGTTAGCCCCTGAGCGGTTTTACGCCGGTGGTACCGTCTATTGAGTAACGGACGGTAGAGCGACCACCGGTGCAATGGCACAAAGCCGGGCCTATTCTGTCGGTTCCATTATGACGGTTGCAGCATGAATCCATCAAAGAAGTCTGCCAGGCCTTGCCGGGCATTCAGCGGCAACACCTGGGCGACATACTGGTCCGGACGCACGATGACCAGACAGCCCTGTGCGCGGTTGATCCCGCGCACATCGAAGATGTCCTGTTCGCCATTCAGTTCTGCACAGAATATTTTTTCATAATCTTGCAGCCCGTAGTGGCCTTTGCGCGGTAACAACAGGGCAGGCATCGATTCGAGCACCAGATCGCGGTGCGACTGTTGAAAAATAGCCCTTACATCAAAGACCGAATCAACATCACAACCCGCCGGGGTGAACCGCCGCAACGGTGAAGCCGGTGAGTCGGTCAGGTACTCGCACAGTGCTCTAATACCTGATTCAGTGCCGCCGCTGTCATGCTTGCCAGCAAAGGCGTACAAGCGCCAGCGGCCATCAGCCTTGGCCACGTGCCCAAGATGCTGCGGGCGCGCATCCGCCAGGCGGACGACCGGGGCGGAATGAAACCGCTTGCCAATGGTGAAGCCTTCCGCCAGTGCCTGATGCGTCGAATCGCCTGTAATCATCGATGGCTGGTAATGCGTTTCAGTGCCTGCGGTAAACCGGCCCTGCTTGACGAAGTACTGCTCAAACGCCTTGGGGTCAACCCCGCCTTCACCGCCTTCACTGGGCCGGTCGCTGAACATTCTGGCCCAGGTGCGATCGAAGTCGATCAGCTCCTGAGCCACTGTCTGACGTTCAGCCGAATAACTGTGTAGCAGTTCCGGCGCAGCCTGGCCGCGCAATACCGAGGCCAGTTTCCAGCCCAGATTGAAGGTATCCTGCATCGAGAAGTTCATGCCCTGCCCGGCTTTGGGGCTGTGCGTATGACAGGCATCGCCCGCAATGAATACGTGTGGCAAGGCTGCGTCGTCACCGCGTCCGGCCACGTCGTCATAATGGTCACTGATGCGCTGCCCTATCTCATAGACCGACCACCAGGCGACCTCCTTTACGTCGAGCGTGTAGGGATGCAGCACCCGCTGCGCCGCAGCAATAAGGTGATCCACAGTAATGTTCCGGCTGGCAACCCGCTCGTTCTCGTTCAATTTGTCGAGTTCCACATAAAGCCGCACCAAATAACCGCCTTCGCGCGGAATAATCAGCACATTGCCCTCGGTGGCCGAATGAATCGCTGCTTTGAGCCGTATATCCGGGAAGTCCGTCACGGCCAGAACGTCCATGACGCCCCAGGCCTGATTCGCCGAATCGCCACGCAGCTCGCGTCCGATCGACTTGCGCACCGCACTGCGGGCGCCATCGCAGCCGACGACATAGCGTGCCCGAACGCACTCTTCCTGCCCCAGATGCACCCCATCGGTTCTGGCAACGCGCACGGTTACCGGGTAATCCGTTGCCGTTCGGTCAACGTCAACGTCCACCAGGCTACGTGAATAATCCGGTACCAACCGGCTGGGGCTGTTTTTCATAACCTCCAGATAAAAATCATGCACCCGCGCCTGGTTCAGTATCACATGCGGGAATTCTGACAACCCGTCTTCGGTATCCTGCACCCGGCCATTGCGTACGATGTGTTCCGGACGTTTTGTATCCGGCTTCCAGAAGGTCACTTCGTTAACCCAGTAGGCCTCTTCCATCACCTGCCGACTGAAGCCAAAGGCCTCGAACATTTCCATGGTGCGGCAGGCGACGCCATCGGCCTGGCCCAGCTGCAGCGGGCCCTCTTTTTGTTCGATGATGCGCGTACGAATATCCGGAAAGGCGGCCAGTTGGGCGGCCAGCGTCAACCCGGCCGGTCCGCACCCAACGATGAGCACATCGACCTGCTCGGGCAGGGAATCGGTTTGAGGGTTGGTTTTCGCCGACTCTGACGGTGCCTGCACCCGCGGATCTCCGGCATTGAACCCATCCAGATGAAATTGCATACCCCCTCCCCAACGCCTATTCTCGGCTTCTCTGTGGTTTTTTGGACCCGTGTTCAGCCTCACAACGAGACTGAGCGGACGGCGACACCCTGTGTCTTGATCTATAAAACAATATAGTCAGTATGCTGATCATCAGTATGCTTGTCAATTATCGCCTTAATGGGCGTTCCTGAATGAGAGTTCCTGAATGACCGACGTCAACACCATGCCCGGGCACCTGATACGCCGCTACCACCAGGCATCAGTGGCCATCTTTCACGCCCGGGTCGCAGAACTGGGCTTCGACCTCACACCCGTACAGTATGCGGCCCTGGCAAAAATAGAAGCCCAGCCGGGCATCGACCAGGTGACCCTGGCAGGCCTGATCGCCTATGACCGAACCACCATCGGAGGCGTGGTAGACCGACTGGTGCAAAAGCAGTATCTGGTCAGGGAGGTCAGCGCTACAGACCGCCGAGCCAGAGTTTTAAAGCTGACCGAATTGGGAGTAACCACCTTGCACCGCTTAGCGCCTGTGGTAGAGGAAGCACAGTTGCAAGTGCTCAGTGGCCTCGATGAGAGAGAGCAGGCGGAATTCGTCAGGCTGCTGCAGAAAGCGACAGCCGGGGTTAACCAGATGAGCCGGGCTCCCTTGAAAGAAGCCGAGTGACAGTAGGTGGATTCTTTACTCATGTTTCGGAGTTCGCTAGCAAAGGATTAGCACTGGATGCCAGGTAGGGCTATCGAGGGTGGTCCGCAGCAACAGGCCCGAATCGTCGGACCGCCATGGACAGGTTTACGCCGACCCTCGATAGCCCTACCTGGTGGCCAGTGCGAGCGACTGGCAACAAAGCCAACCGCGAATTCCGAAACTTGAGTTTTTTAGCTGTACGCACCGTTCAAAACGGATCCCCGGAGCGTACTGGTGCTCTGAACGGCTGCGTCAGTGTCTGGGCCATCACCACACCGGCCAGCACCAGAACGCCGCCGACCAGATGAAACAAGGCCACTCGTTCCCCCAGAAACACCATGGCAATAAGCGCGCTGAACAGCGGCATCAGGTTGATGAAGATGCTGGCCTGGCTGGCGCCTATCTGGCGTATGGCGCGCATCCACAGGAAGGTGGTGATAATGGACGCCGGAATGCCCGCGTAGAGAATCAGCCAGACGTTGCTGCCATCTACCGGCGTCATCGGCCCTAGCAAATAACCCGGCAACAGAAACAACACGGCGAAGCAGACCTGGGCATAAAGCAATACCCAGGGGGGCAGATCGAAAGGCCAGCGCTTGAGCATCACGCCATAGAGGGCGTAGCAAGTGGCGGCAACGACCATCAGCGCATCGCCCGCCGCTACGTTCAAATCAAACAGTACCAAAGGGTTACCCCGACCCAGCAACACCGACACACCGATCAGGGCAACCAGCCCACCCAGAATACCGCCCCGGGTGGGTGGTTCGCGCAGAATCAGGGCGCTGAGCAACACGGTCAGCAAGGGCACCATGGCCGCCAGAATACCCATGTTGGTGGCCGAGGTGGTTTCGGCCGCCACGTAGGCCAGCCCCTGCCAGAGCGCCATGCCCAGCAACCCCAGAAAGGCCAGTTTGGGCCATTCGCGGCGAATCGTCGCCCGGTGTTTCCAGGCCTGGGGCAGAAACAGGGGCGTCAGAATCAGCCAGGCAAGCAACCAGCGTAAAAAGGCGATGCTACTGGGTGCGATCGCCCCAACCGTCAACTGATTGATGGTCATGTTGCCGGACCAGATAAGTACAGTCCCCAGCGGGGCCAGGAAATACAACAGCGGCATGGTTTCCTCAACGCAATCAGGCAGATGGAACGAGAACGGATGGCCACAATAACCGGGCGCTGCCGGGGAGTCCACTGAGCCCGGCCACCCTTCCAATACCCAACCCCCCTCAAATTACGCCCCCCAAGTGGATTACAGCGCACGCCGAATGTGGATACTTCAGGCTGGCTTATCCGGCAGTTAGGCTCATTAATCCATTCACCGACAACAACAAAAAGAGGTAATCATCATGCACGCAACGCAGCGTTCCCGTTCGCTCCTGAGCTGTACCCTGGGCGCTACTCTCGCCCTGTGCGCAGTGTCCGCACCGGCACTGGCCGACATGGCGCAATCCGCTAACGTCATGGCGCCGCTGGAAGTCGACAACTACGGCGCCTTTGAAAACCAGATGGCCACGGCCAACGCCATGGGGGTTACGGCCGTCTCGGTCGATGTCTGGTGGGGCAAGGTCGAAGGCGCCGGTGACCAGCAATTTGACTGGAGCTACTACGACGATTTATTCGGTCGCATCACCAACGCAGGCCTGGATATCGTACCGATCATGTCGTTTCACCAATGCGGCGGTAATGTGGGCGATACCTGCAACATCCCGATTCCGGGGTGGATCTGGAACCACTACCCGGTACCAGCCTCCGACTTGCGCTACAAGAGCGAGCAAGGCAACGAATCCGTTGAAACTGTTTCATTATGGGCCGACAGCTACGTGCTCAGCGAGTATCAGGAATTCATGGAAGCCTTCGAGGCGCGGTATAGTTACCTGGCCAGCGACATTGACGAAATCAACATTTCGATGGGCCCAGCGGGCGAACTGCGCTACCCCTCCTACAACAGTCACGACACCGGCACCGGTTACCCAACCCGCGGTGGCTTTCAGTCATACAGCGAGCCAGCCAAGTCGGACTTTCGCAACTGGGCGGTCAATAAGTACGGCAGTCTTTCGGGGGTTAATAATGCCTGGGGCTTTTCACTCGGCCAGGTCAGCGACATTAACCCGCCTTCTAACGCGGGTAGCTTTGTCACCAATGGCGAGCACTTCAACACTCAATACGGCCGTGATTTCGTGCGCTGGTACCACGACAGCCTGATGGGCCATGGCTACAACATGATGGACACAGCCCTCACCGGCTTCGACGGCGCCTTCGCCGACATTGAACTGGGCATGAAGATTCCGGGTATTCACTGGAAAATGTCGGCCACTGATAACACCAGGCGCAGCGCAGAAATTGCGGCCGGTCTGATTCCTTCAGACATCGACCTCAACAGCCCGGCAACCGGCCATGGCTATGCCGATATTGTCGGTGTGGCCGCGAGCTACCAGAACGAACCGCGCGGTATCGTGCTGCATTTTACCGCTCTTGAAATGAACGATGATCCCAACGGCAACGGCCAGTCGCTGGCGCAAACGCTGGTGTTCTGGGTGGCCGAAGAAGCCGAAGCGCAGGGCGTACCGATCAAGGGCGAAAACGCGCTGGCCGGCGGTGCAACCACCGACACGGGCTGGGACAACATCGAGAACGCCTTCGATTACGCCAGCTACAGCGGCATGACGGTGTTGCGGATCAATCAGGTAGCTACCGGTGGCACCGGCCAGTACCGCTATGAACAATTCATCAATAACTACTTGCAGGTGGAGGAATCCGGCGACTTCCAGCGCACGGTGATCTTCATGTACGGCCCTACGGATGCCGGACAAGACATGTTCATTCGCGGCGGCATCGATCACAACCATGCAAACACCAGCCTCGGCCGTAATTGCCAGACTTGGAACACCGAGTGTGCGATTCGCATTCAGCACAACAACCTGCTGAACGGCACTACGGCTTCCTGGAAGAGTGGCGACCTGTACCTCGACTGGTATGGCCTTGAAGCCAACCAGGGTGCTGGTGCCGAAGGCACCGCCATGGACTGGACCACCAGCAACTGGCCATCCAGCTGGGGGCCACTGCGCACCGTACCGGTCGATGGCTACGGCGAATCGGCACTGAACACCTACGGCGATCACTACTGGATGCTGGATGTGCAAATGGATTGCGCAAACACCGTCAACGGCTGGTTTGAACTGAAAAGCTACATCTCAAACGGGCCCGGCTGGGAAGGCAACATCAGCCAGAGTGGCACCCCTTACAACTCGGGCAACCACATGGCGCAGTGCGGTAAAATCAATGTGTTCGAGCGGAACAGCAACAGCGTACAGTTCGTAGACTTCTGATTGTTATCAGCAGCATTCCATCGTCTAAAGGGGCGACTAGCGCCCCTTTTTTGCCGTTCAGGAGTCCCTTTCCCACCTGTTTACGACTGTCAGCCACACTGACACCATTCAAACCAGGCATTAGCCCGCCGCTCGCCGTGCACGGATCAGTGTCATTGCCTTTTTGGCCACCAGCGGAAACAGACCTAAGAGGGTGAATGAAATCAGCAAACTGGGAGACAGAATGCCCGAGAGACTTTCCAGCTGGCCCAGTTGGGTGCCTGCATTAACATACACCAGCGTACCTGCCAGCATGCCCAACTGGCTCACCCAATAAAAAGTCCAGGCCTTGATCGGTGTCAGGCCCATCAGCAAGTTGATCAGAAAAAACGGGAAGGCGGGCACCAGACGCAGCGTAAACAGGTAAAAACCACCCTCTTCTTCAACACCCCGGTTGATCGCCGAGAGACGCTCACCAAACCTGGCTTGTACCGCATCTTTCAACAGATAGCGGGCCACCAGAAACGCCAGTGTTGCTCCCAGCGTGCTGGCAAAAGACACCAGTAACAGACCCCAGGCAAGCCCGAACAAGGCGCCGCCGGCCAGCGTCATGATGGTGGCACCCGGCAGCGACAAGGCAGTCACTATCACATAAATCCCGAAGTAGGCGGCGCTGACCAAGACCGGGTGTTCATTCAGCCAGGCTTCAAATTGAGCCTGGCCTGCGTTCAGGCCCTCCAGCGTCAGCCATTGCTGCAAGTCGAATACAAAAAACGCAATGATGGCCATGGCAATCACGACAACAATCGAAACTTTCTTTTTCACGAGTTGTTTCTCTCTTTTAACATGTATTGGGTTCGACTTCCTGCAATCAGCTCAGGTCCTTCAAAGGCCCCTGAAGAAGACGGGCCATCAGCCAACTGGTACACTTCAGCCACCTTGTTTGATGGCAGAAAGGCGACCGTCATGTGTGAACTTTTGGGCATGAGTGCCAATACCCCAACCGATCTCTGCTTCAGTTTTACCGAACTCACCCGACGCGGCGGCGACTCCGGCCCACACAAGGATGGCTGGGGCGTTGCCTTTTATGAAGGCCGGGGTGTCCAGACGTTTCACGAGAGCCGGGCCAGCGCCCAGTCCGACATTGCACGCATGGTGCAAACGCACCCGATCAAAAGCGAAATTGCCATTTGCCACATTCGCCAGGCGAATGTCGGTGATGTCTGCCTGGCCAACACCCACCCGTTCCAGCGTGAACTCTGGGGCCGCTACTGGACATTCGCACACAATGGCCAGCTAAACCAGTTCGAACCCCGCCCGGGTATTTACGAACCCGTGGGGACAACCGACAGCGAAGCCCTGTTTTGCGATCTGATGAACGCCATCCGCTCTTCGCTGGACCGAGATGTCGACCTGACAACCCTGACCCGGTTTCTGGTAAAACACAGCGATGCCTATTCAAAGCTGGGGGTCTTCAACCTGTTGCTCAGCAATGGTGACTGGCTGTTCACCTATTGCACCACGAAAATGGCGGCCATTACCCGACGCTCCCCCTTTGGCCCCGCCCGCCTGCAGGACGCCGATGTTACGGTCGACTTTGGCACCGTCACAACCCCGTCCGATGTGGTCAGCGTGATTGCCACCGAGCCGTTGACGGTGGACGAGCGCTGGGACCGTTATGAGCCTCATGAATGGCGAATGTGGCGCAAAGGCGAAGTGATTGATCGCGGCAAGCAGATCACGTCCGCCGATTCTCCAGCTTGAATAGTCGGTCGAGCGATAACGCACCAGGACCTACGGCAAACACACCGAACAAGACCACAAACCACCAGGCAGCCGGGTTCCACCAGTGACCCCAGGTTGGGAACACCGCCAGTTGGATAAACAGCGTCATCGCGATCAGCCCAAGCGCTGCCGGTCGAGTCAGCAGACCCACAATCAGCAAAACGGGCAAAACCACCTCAGCAATACCGGCAAGTAAGGCCAGCGATTCAATCAACTCGACGGTGAGGGACCCGCTCTGGTAATCGAGCGTTACCGGATCACACAGCAGCAAGGCACCGGGTCGAACCGGATCCGGGCAGAAAAACTCGTAGAGAAACAAATCGTATTTGGTGTCGTTAAAGTCAAACCAGCCATGCCATTTCGACAGGCCTGACTGCAAAAAGACACGCGCCACCAGCAACCGCATCAATAGCAACCCCAAGGGCTCCATGTAAATCGACAAAAGCCGTGTGCCACGTTGATACCCCTGCTGGACCCGCACCACAATGCTCATCGCTCTAGTCTCCAACGATCAGTAACCCAGACTCAATAAGCCGGGCAAAATACTTTTCCAGGGTAATCGGCCCATCACGATCATTTGCTGTTGCCGGCAGGAAATGTTCAGCCGCTTCGTCCAGGCTATCGGTCGCCTGAAAACTCAGATAAAAACGGGCTTCCCAGGCATCGAGCTGGCGGCTGAACACCGTCATATCCGGACGCCAGAACAAGGCATGGCCGGGCTCCGGTTGAGTCGGTAGCGCTACGCCGCCTTCTCCCTGTCGAATGGACATCCAAACATCGAACACCGAACAACCCAGCGCGACCACACGCGCATTGCGCGGCAGCCGCAATGACACCGGAAAACCACCGCCCGATTGAATAAGCTGGTTCAATTGCAACGAGGTTAGGGGGCTTTCATCCAGGCCAAACAGGCAATCGAGCCAGGCACCATCTAGCCGCGCCAGATCAACCAGGCCCGGGTTTGCTTGTGTACAGTCTTCAGTAGAAAGCCAGTCGGGAAAATCGACGCCATACCTGGTCAGGGTTCGCTGCCTGGGCGGCGACGCCTGCACATAGGCAGAACACACTTTGCGAAACTCGACGTCTCCCATCACTGACGCGACTGCCGGAAAGCGAGCTTGCAACGCTTCGCGGCAGGCTCGTAAGTAGCCATTGCGATACAGGATAGCGACCTGTTCTGGCTGCGGGCCGGAAAACACCTGATGCAACCCATCCGCCTGGCCATTCAGCACAAAATCACCCAAGCCGCGATAAGGGTCATGCATGATCAAGCTCCCTTAGACGGTCGAGCATACGTTGCGCTCTGTGCACTTCCTGCTCAAGTACCGAAAATTCCGGAAGGTTGGCATCACGTTCAATCAATACGGGCTTGGGACCGAGATGCGTCAGCGCATAATCGAGCAACGACCAGACCGGGTCAGCCACGGCAGAGGCGTGACTGTCGATCAACAAGCGATGGCCAAACTGCGGATCGGCATCAAAACCGGCAATATGAATCTCCCCGACTTTTTTTGGTGGCAGTGCCTTGATATAAGCCTTTGGATCAATGCCAACGTTGTGCGCTGAAAGATACAGATTATTGATGTCCAACAAGAGCCCGCAACCGGTCCGATCTGACACCTCCAACAGGAAATCGGCTTCATCCATGTCGCTGTGAACCGTCAGATAATTGGTCGGATTCTCAATCAAAATGGTTCGACCCATAGCAGACTGATAGACATCCACACCGGCGACCAGGTTCAACAATACTGGCTGGGTTCGGGGCAGTGGCAACAGTTCTGCGAGATAGGTTTGATCGATCGAAGACCAAACGGCATGCTCCGACAACCGAACGGGCTGGATGTCATCAACCAGTTGACGAATGGCTTTCAGGTGATCGGCGTCCGGTAGATCCGGGCCACCGAGTGAAGCACCGACGCCGTGAAAACTGATGTCGCGGTCCGCGGCTACTTGCCGCAAGCCGCGACGTCGCGGTCCGCCCTGCATCAAATAGTTTTCCGGATGCACCTCATACCAGATTCCGCGCAAGCGACTGGCCATCGCCTGCTCGAAATGCTGGGGTTTGAGACTGACACCAGCCGCCACAGTGTCGTGGAAACCGGGTCTTTGTTCAGGAAACGACATGCAAACTACCTGTGATGTCTAAACGCTGCAACGGACTGATCGGTCTGTTCCGGCCAGCCCGTTGCAGAGCGCTCAGGGTATATTACGATCCAGCGCAGACAACGCTGCTGCACCATCGGGTGTCACTATGTATTCACAGGTACCGCGTGGTACATAGGTCCAGGAATTACCCTGATAGTCGAGGGTAGCTGTCCCTTCGCAGCTGGTGCCCGGACCGGCAGCGCAGTCATTTTCTCCCGCCAGTGCGATGCCAAAACACTTGTCATTACGGCCAGCAACCCGTTCACCGGCCATCCACTTTTGGAAATTCTCCTGAACGTTTGCCGGTGCGTTTGATTCAATCGACAACCCATCATTCGGTTTCGCCATTGAATGGCCAGACATGGCCATAACGGAACCGGCAAGCAGTGCGGTGGTAATAGACGTTGTATATTTCATAGGTTTTCCCCCTGGCTGATCTATCAATACCCATTATTCGGGTTAGTCGGACAGCAACCGAGTCAACAGTGACATCAGGTTCTCGTACTGTTCAGTCGTGCGCAGGGGGAATTCATTACAATGATTGGGAAAGAAAGACGGACTCTTTGAAAAATAACGTCATTGATGGTCTATTCGATGCGGCGGCGAACCTCACTGGGCGTTGGTAAGCAGTAAAGGCACCGGTCTGCATCCGTTCCAGAGCCGGGCAGACCATTAACCTGAATACTACCTCGACCAACCGGTCGGCAATCACGGCCATTAAACCGATTCACAGCCCCCTATTCTTTACTGCTGGGACCCGTTGAGTCGCGGATGCTGTTTGTGGTTTCCTCGCCTTGTTCTTTAGCATACCGTCGCGCTATCCGACCGAGGTCATGCACCTGAACGTTAAAATTCCTGCATCCGACACACAACAAGTTGTGCATTTTAATCGCCGCCCGCTCGCGAATCGTCAGATCTCGTTCGCGACCATCCGACATTAACCGGGTAGCCTGTTCACAATTCATCATGACGCTGCTTCCTCACAAAACCAGTGCTCTTCCAGACAGCGGCGCAGTCGTAGCCGAGCCCTGTGTAGCAATACATGCAGGTTGCTGGCGCTGATATCAATCGACTGACAAATCTCATCACTGTCGAGTTCAATAAATTCCCGCATCATAAACACCCGCCCCTGTGCCGGTGGCAGGTCTTCAAGGCATACTTCAAAAACCCGCCAGAAATGAGCGTCGTCGATCGCTTCAACCGGCTGTGCCCAGCGATTAGGGCGATCTTCCTGATGCCAGAAGCCCCGAGTGTCGAACACCGACGGGAGGGTTTCGTCATCGGCTGAATCCGACGGTTTTTCCACATCCACCCAGCGTTGCCGGTAGCGCAACAGGTCTGTAATCTTGTGTTTCAGAATGGCGAACACCCACGTCTTCAAAGCTGCCTTTCGCTCGAACGAAGCCACGTTCTTCAGGGCACCGATCAGTGCCTCTTGTACCGCATCTTCGGCCTGGGCCTCGTTATCGAGTTGCAGAACAGCAAATTTGAGCATTTGCCGGCGCAAGTCGTCGAGAAATACGGGGTCGGTTAAGTGGCTCGCGGCTGACTGTTCAACCGGCGCCTCCCCGGGCAGCACGGACTCTCCCATTGATCGTTTCCCTGATGTTTTTGGTGTTTTTGCCTGTAACCGGCCGGGCAACGAACGGTTCAGGGTTCAGACAGCAAAGACTACAAGGATGATGTGACTTTGTCGTACAACCGACACTTTCCTTACAGTTTGCTGTTAAAACCTAGACGTTGCTGTCAGCCACTGGCTAATGGTGCAGGTCCAGTCGGCGGACAATGGCTTTCCACAGCTCACTGAGGTCTCTGGAGACCGGGTGCTCAGGATGACTGTCGGTTACAGCTCGTTTGTTCATGGCCATCTGCTCCATCAGTGTCGTCGAGCGCACCCAGCCCAGTGGCGGTGAATCCTGTCCGGCTGCGAAGGTTTTCAGGCACTGGCGATGCAACGCCAGGCGTTGGTTAACCCGATTAAAGAAGGGGGCCATTCTGTTCGGGTCAGTCTTAATGTCGCGGGTAAAGTCGGCCAGATCGGCATAACTTTGCAAACACAGCGGCGTCGGGGTCAGTGGCACCAGCACCAGGTTGGCGGCGCGGTAGGCCTGTTCGGTGACGGTATTGATCCCCGGGGGGCAATCGAGCAATACCAGATCAAACTGCGATTTGAGTGATTTAAGCAGCTGCTTCAGGTGTTTGTCGGAAACGGCATCGCTCATCAGGCGATCGAGTTTACGCAACCCCTTGCGCGCCGGAAGAATGAAAACACCGTCATAGGGGGTGGCTTCAATAAACTGGTTCCAGTCAATTTGTTCATTGAGCCAATCTTTGGCGCGCAGTTTAGGTGCATTACCCTGACCGAGCAGAAACGTGGCTGACCCCTGTGCATCGAGATCAATGACCAGGGTCTCAAACCCATAGGTCATGGCTTCATGAGCCAGATTCAGCGTGATCGAGGTCTTCCCCACCCCGCCCTTTTGGCTGTGAACCGCAACAACCTTCATAGTTCTGGCTCCTGAACACCGAACCCTGATTACACCACGATAATCCCAACGGCTCCAGAGTAAGCCGAAGTCACCAGGCATGCGTAGATACCCCGACAACCCTGATGGAACCCAGAATGTCACTGACCCTAAAACAGGCCCGGCAGCACAACGCCCGCTTTCACTTGGCGGAAGTGGAGGCATTGATGGGCACTTTTTACCAGATTCACCTCTTCGACAATAAGCGCGGGCACCTGCTGACTGACGACGCAGGTCGGGCGCTTCAACTGAAGTCATTGCCCGGCGTGCGCAGCCTGTTGCAGCAATTGCCGCTGGACCAGGCAGAGCTGGTTCATCGATCGGCGTTTGGCGAAATGATTGGTCTGGACGACACCGACAACACCCTGCGCGTGCCGCTGCGCCTGAACCTACCCGACGACCCGGAGGCTGACGTATGACACCCACCCAAACCCTGCTGTTCTGGTCTCTCGGTGGCCTGCTGTTTTTCTGGGCAGGTGCCCTGTTGCTGTTAATCAACCCAAGCTGGGTTGAGGTGTACATCAGTTTCAGCGCTCTGATTCTAAGCTTTCTGTCCGGCAGCCTCTGGGTGCAGAGTGCTAGCCAGGATACCCGGCGAAACCGGCGCACACTCAACCTCACCATGGGCTACTTCCTGCTTGCCTGGCTGGCCCTGTTTCTACCAGCCGGCATCGCTCTGGTATTACTGGGCATTGCCTACCCGGTACTCTGGTGGCAGGAAAAAGACCGGTTTTTCCCCATCTACACACCCGACTACCGCCGACTACGCACCTTGTTAAGCTGGGGTGTTGCAGCCAGCCATGTGCCTGCGGCCGCCGCTCTGATTGGAGTGTCTTCATGAAACTGATCATCGGTGCCAGCGGCGGTGTTGGCCAGGGCCTGTTAGCGGCCTGGGAGCAGGGCGAACGGATAGCAACCTACCACCAGCACCACCCGTCAGAGCCAGCCGGGCAGAGCCACCTGCGCTGGCTGCCCTGCAATGTGCTGCAGCCGGGCTGGGCCGATGACCTGCTCGATGCCGTGGGGCCCGACCTGCCCGAGACCATCGTGCTCTGTACCGGCATTCTGCACGATGCGGAGCATCAGCCCGAAAAAAGCATCACTCGCTTCGACCGAGACTGGTTTGCCCGCTCTGTCGCCACCAACACCCAACCCTTTGGCGAACTGGCCGCTACCGTCACCACCCGCGCCCGGCGAGATCAGGCTGTCACCCTGGCGGTGATATCAGCCAAGGTAGGGTCCATCAGCGACAACAAGCTCGGCGGCTGGTACAGCTACCGGGCCAGCAAGGCCGCCCTCAACATGCTGGTACGCACCACTGCCATCGAATGGCGTCACCGCCTGCCGCAAAGCACCCTGCTGACCCTCCACCCCGGCACCACCGATTCAAGGCTGTCGGCTCCGTTTCAAAAGCGTCTGCCCGAAGGCCAGCTACACAGCCCGGATTACACCGGGCAGCGGCTGGCTCAGCTAATCGACAACGCCCAGCCTAAAGACAGTGGCGCTTTTTTAAGCTGGGATGGAAGTTTACTACCTTGGTAGAAGTGTACTTACAGCCAATCGCGCCGAATACCAGTTGTTGCCAGGGGCCCGTGACGGCCACCGGGTAGGCTCATACAGGGTCGGCGTGAACCCATCCATGGGGCCTAGACCGCAGCATCCATGCCGCGGACTTCCCTGTATGAACCTACCCGGCAGCCGCCACTCATATCGCTGGCCCAACCAAAAACCGCATTACCCAGTCGGATAAAAAACACGCTTCGGGAAAAACTCGCCACCGAACCTGTAATTTTGTTACATTCTGCTGAGTGAACTCTCTTCTATTGTCCGGCTCGCTGGCCGAATTCATTGTACGAACCCGGTGAGCCGGAGCCTGTATAGGTTGTGCAGCCATGATTAAAAAAATCGGAGTGTTAACCAGCGGTGGCGACGCGCCTGGCATGAATGCGGCCATCAGGGCCGTGGTACGCAATGCCATCGTTAAGGATCTGGAGGTTTATGGCATTCGGGATGGCTATCTGGGCTTGCATCTCGACCGGATCAAACCGCTGAAACGCCAGGACGTGTCAGACATGATCAATCGTGGTGGCACCTTTTTGGGGTCTGCCCGCTTTCCGGAATTCAAGGAAGAATCGGTGCGGCGCGAGTGCATCGACAACCTGCGTAAACACGAGATCGACGCCCTGGTCGTGATCGGCGGCGATGGCTCCTACATGGGCGCCAAGCGGCTGACCGAAATGGGGTTCCCCTGCGTTGGTCTGCCCGGAACCATCGACAACGACGTCGCCGGAACCGACTACACCATTGGCTTTCACACGGCGCTGAACACCGTGCTCGACGCCATCGACCGGTTGCGCGATACCTGCTCGTCACACAATCGCATATCCATTGTCGAAATCATGGGCCGGTACTGCGGTGACCTGACTATTATGGCGTCTATCGGTGGTGGGGCCGAATACACCATCGTGCCCGAAAAAGGCTTTGACGAGGCATCGCTGATCAAGACCGTTGCCAACAACGTCATCACCGGCAAGAAACACTCCATCATCGCTATCACCGAGCACGTGACCGACGTCAGTGCGCTGGCCAAGCGCATCGAAGCGCGAACCGGTCTCGAAACCCGGGCTACCATTCTGGGGCATATTCAGCGAGGCGGCGTACCCTGCGCCTTCGACCGGGTTATGGCCAGCCAAATGGGAGCCTATGCAGTGGAATTACTGATGGAGGGTCACGGCGGCCGTTGCGTCGGACTGCAAAGCAATAGGCTGGTGCATCATGACATCATCGATGCCATTGAAAACATGCCCCGCCCGTTCAAACAGGATCTGTACGACCTGACCAAACTGCTGGCCTGATGGCTACCCCGGGGGAAGGAATCCCCCCGGGGATGCCGCGTGCTGGGCGGTTATTCGAGCGTGGTGATAATGCGGGAATAGCGGGCGATGTAGCGTCGCGCTTCATCCACCAGTTGACGACCATCGATACCCTGTGCAGAGACGTCTTCAATCCAGCGCTGCACGACCTGCTCGCTGAGGTCTTCAAAGGCGTAGATCTCATCGACCGGCAATTTGGTTAAATTTTCATATTGAACCATACGACCAGGCACCTCCAGATCATCCCAGGCGAGACCCATCTCCTTCACAAAATCAATGCCGATGTTGTCGTCGATGACTTGCTGCAGGTCGGCCGGCAAGGCATCGAACTGACTTTGATTCATCAGAAACAGGAACACCGAGGTGCCGAAGCGGCTGCCGTCGGACCCTATTGTCGAATGACCCACCAGCCCTTCAAGACCGATTGAGGAAAACACCTCGAACGGGATCAGAGCGCCATCGATACTGCCATCAGCCAGAGCATCCCGAATGCGGGGCGCTGGCATGGCGGCCTGCTCGGCCTGCCAGGCATCGATCAGCCAGCCACCGGTACGGGAGGGGGTTCGGATGGTCAGACCGCGCAAATCAGAGGGGTCGGTCACATTCTGATTGGCCATCTGAATCGCATTGCCGGCGTGCACGTGCACCAGCAGTGGCTTTACACCCCGGTAGTCGGCCTCAATCAAATCAAAATTGGCAAAAATGGCCCGGTTGGTGGCGTAGGCGCTGCGAAAATGCACCGCAGGCAACTCGAAGACCTCGGTACGGGGAAAGCGGCCCGGTGTATAACCGGCCAGCGTCCACACCATGTCCACTTCACCGGATTCAACTTGATTCAGCAGGGTTGGGGGTGCGCCGCCCAGCGACATCGCCGGATGAATACTGATATCGATGCGGCCGTTACTTTGTTCGCGAATCCGCTCGGCCCATGGCTCCAGCAAGACTTTCTGAGCCGGAGAATCCGGGCCTAAAAAGTGATGCAACCGAAACTGGAACTCCTCCGCCTGAGCCGTACTTACCAGGCTGACCAGACTGGTTACGACCAGGCAAATCAGAGGCAGGCGCTTTACCGGCTTCACAGCGAACCGGTGGTTGCTATCCTTCATAGTTTGAACGCTCCTTACAGCAGACAGGCCATCAACAGCACGGGCTGGAGAGTGACACAGTCGTCATTGTTGTTTGAGGTGACCGGTGCTATCCAGGCATTGCCGGGATGGCGACAGATTCAGATAAACGGGCAGGCGTGAGAACATAGGCCGGCTGGCACTGATTTCCCACCCCCCTGGAGGTTACCGTGACCCTTAACAGGGTACGACGAGCCTGATCATGGACGCAGCGTTCCATACCGAAAACGAGAGGTAGCTCACACTATCTAGCCATGTTCATCCATTGAGACAGAACCTTCTGGCAAATCGACATCAATTTGACGCGTTAAACGGTGAAAAAACACCGCTAAAAAGTCAAATCGATGGCAGTCACACGCGCCATACCGAAGCCATTGAAGGTAGCCTGACGGCGCCTTAAACCAGAGTGGTCAGGTTAGAAGATGTCAGCCGGGTCCAGGCCAAACAGGGATGGATCGCCAGGATCGACATTCTCACCCTGTTCGTCTTCCGGGGTTACTTCGCCTTCAAAATCCGGGTTGTCCTGGCGCACGATGATTTCTACCCGACGATTGGTAGCACGACCTTCCGGCGTATCGTTACTGGCAATGGGCTTGGTTGAGCCGTGCCCAACGATGGTAAAGCGGTCTTCACTCATCTCCGGAGCGGCCCAGAGGTATTCGGCAACCGATAAGGCCCGGGCTGAACTGAGCAACCAGTTACTGCGAAAGCGTGCAGTCGCAATGGGAATATTGTCGGTGTGGCCTTCGATGGACAAGGTGCCGGGTACGGTCACCAGCAAATCCCGAACGCGGTCGAGAATGGGCAGGTATTCATCGGCAACAAAGTCGGTTCCCGCGCCGAAAGACTGTTCGCGCACCCGAATAATGATCGTCTGATTAATCGTTTCGATATCGAGCATGCCGTCGGCAATGACATCAGCCAGGGCCTCGGCTATCCGCTCTGCCTGCTCTTCCACCTGGCGTTGTGCCTCTGCGTCCGACACCCGCACCTGGCGTGACTGCAAGCCGGATTCACCTTCAGCCTCTTCCTGCATCAGGGTCGTATCCTGGCAAAGTACCTCCAGTGAGTCGCGCAAGTCATCAACAGTGTCCTGGCGAATAACGTTCAGGGGCGTCGGCTCCGGGCGGCCCGGGCTGAATTCCTGGGCAATGATGCTGGTGCCCTTGGGCACATCATTGAACTGCAGTTCGGCCTGGACACCAAACGCATTGCGCAAAGACCCGGCCAGGCGCTTGAACTTGAGCGCATCCATCTCCGAAAAGGACAGTAACAGCACAAAAAAGCACATCAACAGTGCCATCAAGTCAGAAAAAGTGGCCATCCAGGCAGGCAGCCCTTTTTCGCATTCGGGACAGTCGTCTTCGAATTCGTCGCTCATCAGATGACCACCGCCATGTCATTCAGCTCCGCGTTTGGAGGTCGGCAGGTAACTCTTAAGCATGGACTCGATAATTCTCGGGTTTTGTCCTGCCTGAATGGACAGCAGCCCGTCAATGACCATCTTTTGAATGCGCTCCTCTTCCATTGCCCGGAAGCGGAGTTTATCGGCGATGGGTATCGCGACAACCGTTGCCAGCAAGGATCCGTACAGCGTGGTCAGCAGAGCCACGGCCATAGCAGGGCCAATGGCCTTCGGGTCATCCATGTTTGCCAGCATCGCCACCAGGCCAATCAGCGTCCCGATCATACCCATGGCCGGCGCGACATCACCCAGTGCGGTGAAAAAGCTCGTCCCTTCTTCGTGCCGTGCAGACGTCATTTTCATGTCTTTGCTGAGCAATTGTTTGACCACTTCCGGGTCATGCCCATCAACCAGCAACTGTATGCCCTTGGAGAGAAATTCATGGCTGGTTTCACGCCCTTCCAGTGACAACAGCCCGCCCTTGCGAGCCGCATCGGCTAACTCAACCACTTCATCGATCATGTCGTCAGGCGTCACCAACTTAAAGGAAAACGCTTTTCCCACGACGCTCCCCACCCCGAGAAATTTCTCCAGGGTCAATTTGGACATGGCTACGAACGTCGATCCGACAAACACAATGAGAATGGAAGGTACGTTAACAAACATGCCCAAATTGCCACCCAGCAACATCGACATCAAAACCATCGCAAAGGCCCCGATGAGGCCAATGATCATCGCTAAATCCACAGTGTAAGCTTCCCGGTCTGGTCCCGTTGAATCGTCTATCCTGTTATTCTAACAAGAGTCTAGCAAGAGTCTGGCAGAACAGCGTGCTCTACAGGCCTGCTTCAACCCCGGCTATCAAGGACGTTCCGTCCATCTTAACCGGTATATCGGCAGGCACGATCATTGTTTGACTGTAAAACGCCCGTTTCGGGAAAAGAATATCAGCAGAGTGTAAAGTATCGGCTGGCGCCAAATGGTTGACCCCTCTGGCCTGCCCTCGTACCTTACGCGACCACCACAGCCCAGGACCCCGACATGACCGACCCAAAAACCGATACATTTGAAGCCAAAATGGGCCAGTTGGAGACACTGGTCAGCCAGCTGGAGTCCGGTGAACTGTCGCTGGACGATGCCATGAAAACCTTTGAACAGGGCATTAAGCTGACGCGAGAGTGCCAGTCTGCGCTCGACCAGGCCGAGCAAACCGTGCAGGTACTGCTCGGCGAACCCGGTCAGGAACAGCTGTCCCCGTTAACCGATTCCGAGTGAGCCCAAGCCCCAATGACCTTCGCGTCTTTTCAGAACGATACCCGCCAGCGTCTTGAGCAGCACCTCAATCAACAGTTGCAACAGCCTGTCGCTAGCCGGCTGGCCGAGGCCATGCGTTATTCCCTGCTCGATGGCGGCAAGCGCCTGCGCCCAACCCTGGTGCGTGCCGCCGCCGAAAGCCTGAGCGCCGAGCCCGACACCTGGCTGTATCCGGCCGCCGCACTGGAAATGATGCACGTCTACAGCCTCATTCACGATGATCTGCCCGCCATGGACGACGACGACCTGCGCCGGGGCAAGGCCACCAACCACCGGGCTTTCGACGAAGCCACCGCCATACTGGCCGGCGACGCCCTGCAAAGCCTGGCCTTTGAGCACCTCAGTCTGTCACCGGGCCTGACGGCGGACACTCGCCTGGCCATGGTCGGTATTCTGGCCCGGCAGGCCGGACACGCCGGTATGGTGGGCGGCCAGATGCTTGACCTGCAGGCCGAAGGACAACAATTGGGGCTCGACGATCTGGCCCGCATTCACCGCCTTAAAACCGGTGCACTGATCGAATCGGCCTTGCATCTTGGTGCCCTGTGCACCAATGCCCCCTTGCCCGATGCTACCCGCGCAGCACTGACCACCTTCGGTCAGGCCCTCGGACTTGCGTTTCAGATCACCGACGACATGCTTGATGTGACGGCCGATACGGCCACTCTGGGCAAACCCCAGGGCAGCGACGCAGCCCTGAACAAATCGACCTACGTGCAATTGCTCGGTCTCGACGGCGCCCGGCGTGAGGCGCAACAGCAAACCGACGCAGCCCTGGCCGCGCTCGACCAACTGGGCATCGACCCGGCATCTCCCCTGCGAGCACTGACAAGCTATGTTCTAAACCGGAACCACTGATCGTGTTCTCTGGTAACCGAACTTCCCGCAACGACCACTAGGGACGAACAGGGCTTTCCGTTACAATGCCGTGCCCGGCAAACACAGACCGGGACGACCCACACTATAACGATCATCACTGGTTCCGTAGCAGGGACAGGCTCGAAGGCAGGAAAGCGTATTTTCATGAAGGTTTTTACTCACATCCCCAAAACAAGACCGGTCACGCCCCTGCTCGATACCATCGACACGCCCACAGACCTGCGCCTGCTAACCTTGGAAGAACTGCCTCGCCTGGCCGATGAACTGCGCGAATTCCTGCTCTACAGCGTCGGCCAGACCGGAGGGCACTTTGGCGCCGGGCTGGGCGTTGTGGAACTGAGCATTGCCCTGCACTACGTGTATGAAACACCCAGCGCCTCCCTGGTCTGGGACGTTGGTCATCAGGCTTACCCCCATAAAATACTGACCGGACGGCGCGAGCGCATGCACAGCATCCGCCAGGCCGAGGGTTTGGCGGCCTTTCCAAAGCGCGATGAAAGCGATTACGACACCTTTGGCGTCGGCCATTCCAGCACCTCCATATCAGCGGCCCTGGGCATGTCGATCGCCGACCGGTTGCTCGGCACCCCGCGCCAGAGCGTTGCGGTCATCGGCGATGGCGCCCTGACCGCCGGCATGGCGTTCGAGGCTCTCAACCATGCCGGTCACGACGGCGCCGACATGCTGGTGGTGCTGAACGACAACGACATGTCGATCTCGGAAAACGTCGGCGCCCTGTCGAAAACCTTTTCCCGGGTCTTTTCCTCCAAGACTTACTCGCACATGCGCGAGAACAGCAAAAAGGTCTTGCAGAATCTGCCGCCCATTCTCGAATTTGCGCGCAAGGCCGAGGAACACGTTAAAGGCATGGTGTCGCCCGGCACCCTGTTTGAGGAGCTGGGGTTCAACTACGTCGGCCCGGTAGACGGCCACGACGTGATCGAACTGGTGCATACGCTGCGCAACCTGAAAACCTTCAACGGACCGCAATTTCTGCACGTGGCCACCCAAAAGGGCAAGGGGTTCACCCCGGCCGAGAACGAACCGATCAAATACCACGCCATCACCAAACTGGAAAAGAAAGACGTAGAGCCGGCCGCCAAACCCCCCGCAGGCCCCAAATACTCCAACGTTTTTGGGCAGTGGCTGTGCGACATGGCCGGCAGCGACGACCGCCTGATGGGCATCACCCCCGCCATGCGCGAGGGCTCAGACCTCGTCGCCTTCGCCGACCAGTTCCCGGACCGCTATTTCGACGTGGCCATCGCCGAACAGCATGCGGTCACCCTGGCCGCCGGCATGGCCTGCCAGGGCGCCAAGCCGGTCGTCGCCATCTATTCGACGTTTCTGCAGCGCGCCTACGACCAACTGATTCACGACATCGCCATTCAGAACCTCGATGTCACCTTCGCCATCGACCGTGCCGGTCTGGTTGGTGAAGACGGCCCGACCCACGCTGGCAGCTTTGATCTGAGCTTTTTACGCTGCATTCCCAACCTGGTCATCATGGCGCCCAAAGACGAAAACGAATGCCGCCAGATGCTTAGCACCGCCTATCGCCACCCAGGGCCTGCCGCCGTGCGTTACCCCCGCGGCACCGGGCCTGGCGCTGCCATCGAAACAGCGCTCACGGTATTGCCCCTGGGTGAAGCCGAAACACTGCGCCAGGGTAAAAAAGTCGCCATCCTGGCCTTCGGCAGTATGGTCGCCCCGGCCCAGGTTGCCGCCGACACACTCGACGCCAGCCTGGTCAATATGCGTTTCATCAAACCTTTGGATACCGAGCGGGTTCTGGACATGGCCCGTAGCCACGACCTCATCGTGACCGTAGAAGAAAATGCCATTTACGGCGGTGCTGGTTCAGCAGTCACCGAATGCCTGCACCAGGCAGGCCTGACCACCCCCGTATTGCAACTGGGTCTGCCAGACACCTACATCGACCATGGCAAACCCCAGGATTTACTGGCGAGCGTTGGTTTAAATGCGCCGGGAATTCAGGCAGCGATTGAGCAGCGACTAAACGGCAGCTGATCTATTGCGGCAACAGTGCAGTCACAACGTCTCTTTCCATTGAATCTTAGCTGCCTGTAGCGTTTACTGATTCAATTTAGAGCAACCAGCATGCTAAGTGCCAACTGCCGACCAACAGGGAGAATACCATGCCACAGACACTGGATTTCTGGCGCACGGTCATGCAGTCCAAGCCTGGCAGCCAGGAGGGAACCCCGTTCGGCCCTGATGCCCTGGTGTATAAGGTGGCTGGCAAGATGTTTGGATTGATTGGCATCGGCGACCGGTTCATCCTGAACCTGAAATGCGACCCTCAGGATGCCCTGATACTCAGAGAGGCTTTTACAGCGGTCACACCCGGCTATCATATGAACAAGCAACACTGGAACACGGTTGATCTCACCGCCGGTTTGGATCCGGACCTGATCAGCGAATGGATCGACGACTCCTACCAGCTT
This sequence comes from Saccharospirillum alexandrii, assembly GCF_004000275.1. Taxonomy (GTDB): domain Bacteria; phylum Pseudomonadota; class Gammaproteobacteria; order Pseudomonadales; family Natronospirillaceae; genus Saccharospirillum; species Saccharospirillum alexandrii. The sequence goes on along the minus strand of NZ_RCIP01000007.1, from coordinate 83,733 downwards.
GTCGTTCGCTCCCTACCCAAAAAGCAGCAAGCCCAACTGCTGAGCCCGACTCAGCCGGAGACCAGGGATGAATAACCTCACGCTCGTGATCGCCAACAAAAACTATTCCAGCTGGTCGCTGCGCGCCTGGCTGCTGATGACTCAATTCAAAGTCAACTTTCAGGAAATTCGCATCCCGCTCGACACGCCTGAAACGCCGGCTCTGATGGACCAGCACAGTCCCAATCGCCGCGTGCCCGTGCTGAAAATCGGCAAGCTCAGCGTCTGGGATTCACTGGCCATTTGCGAAACCGTGAATGAACGTTTTCTGCAAGGGGCCGGCTGGCCGTCTAACCCCGATTTGCGCGCCCTGGGTCGCTCGGCTTGTGCTGAAATGCACAGCTCATTCGTGGCTTTGCGCCAGACCCTGCCGATGAACTGCCGTCGCGTGGTCAAAGGCTTCCAGCCAGACGCCGCCACCCGCGCCGATATTGAGCGGATGCACACCCTGCTCAGCGATTGCCTGAAGCAATCTGACGGGCCCTTCCTGCTGGGTCGCTTCTCCATTGCCGACGCTTTTTTTGCACCCGTCGCCTTTCGACTGCGTGGCTATGGCATCGAGTCGCCCGAGCCCGTCACCGCCTGGATCGACCGAATGCTTGAATTACCGTCACTGCAGGCCTGGCTCGATGCCGCCCGCGATGAAACCGAAACCATTGACGCCGAAGAAGTCCCTGACCAGGGCTGACGGATACGGGAGTTCACCTGATGTCGAGTCTTGAACACACCATGCCTGACAACGCACCTGCCGTGCTGACCAACGAACAACTGAAACAATACCAGCAAGACGGTTTTCTGCTGCTGGAAAGCTGGGTACCGGATGACCTGAGACAACAACTGATTGATCGTGCTTACCAACTGATCGAGCAGGCCGACCTGACCGAGCACAACCGGTTCTCCACCACCGATCGGGCGCAAATCAACAACGATTTCTTTCTGGAGTCGGCCGAAACCATTCGCTGCTTCTTTGAAGAAAAAGCCTTCGATGAAGCTGGCGAACTCACCCAGCCTCGCGCACAAAGCATCAACAAGATCGGTCACGCCCTGCACGATCTCGATGATGTGTATAAGGCCTTCGCCCGGCGTCCCGAATTTGGTGCGCTGGCACGCGACCTGGGCCTGCAGGCCCCGCACCTGTACCAGACCATGGTGATTTTTAAACAACCGCGCATTGGTGGCGAAGTCACCTGGCATCAGGATGCAACCTTCTTTTACACCGAACCCACCAGCGTCATCACCTACTGGTTTGCGCTGGAAGATGCCACCCTTCAGAACGGCTGCCTCTGGGTCGAGCCGGGCGGCCACACCGGCCCCCTGCGTGAACGCTACTTCCGCGAAGACCGCGATCTGCGCATGGAACCGCTGGACGATACCCCCTGGCCCGATGACACCTCGGGCACGCCCATGCCCGTCAAGGCGGGCAGTTTACTGGTGTTCCACGGCCATTTGCCGCACTACAGCGCCCCCAATCGCTCAGAAAAATCCCGGCTGGCCCTCACCTTTCACGTGGTCGATGGCCAAATCACTTATGCACCCGAAAACTGGTTGCAGCGCCCGACTCTGGGCACCTTCTCGCTGTAACCGCCGTAGAATGAGGAGTCGCTCGTGTTCGATGTAGCCACCACTTTGGCCCAACTCAGTACCGACGAAAAAGTCAGGCTGTTGTGCGGAAAAGACGCCTGGCACCTGCACGGTATAGAGCGGCTGGGCATTCCGGCCATTACGCTCACCGACGGTCCACATGGCGTGCGGCTCAGTGAATCTCAGGCACTGGATGATTCCGCCCTGCCCGCCACCGTGTTTCCGGTGGAGGCAGCCATGGCTGCCAGCTGGAACCCGGACTTGCTGGAGCAGGTGGCGGCGGCCATTGGCGAAGAATGTCAGTCGATGGATGTGGGCATCCTGCTCGGCCCGGGTGTGAATGGAAAGCGCACGCCGCTGGGCGGTCGCAACTTCGAGTATTTTTCGGAAGATCCGTTTCTTTCGGGCGCCATGGCCAGTGCCTTTGTGCGCGGCATTCAGTCGCGCGGGGTGGGTGCCTGCCTGAAACACTTCGCCGGCAATGAGCAGGAAACCCGGCGTTTTCTGGTGAATGCCGAGATCGACGAGCGCACTCTGCAGGAGCTCTACATCGAGCCCTTTGCCAAAGTCATTCGCGAGAACCCGCCGTGGACGATGATGGGCGCCTATAACGCGGTCAACGGCGTGCACGCCTGTCAGTCGGCGGACTTATTGCAACGCATCCTGCGCGACCAGCTGAGCTACGATGGCCTGGTCATGTCTGACTGGGTAGCGGTTAAAGACAAGGCGGCCTCCCACATCAACGGGCTCGATCTGGAAATGCCCGGCCCCGGTGAGCGCGATGCCGAACTCCACACCGCCCTGGCCGATGGCCGTCTCAGCGAAGCCGAACTCGACCAGCGGGTCACGCGGGTGCTGACACTGATCAAGCAGGTGCTGGACAACAACCGAACCGTTACCGTCGAATGGCCAGCCCACCATGAACTGGCCACGCAACTGGCGGTCGAGTCGATGGTGTTGCTGAAAAACGAAGCCAGCCAGCTACCCCTGAAACCGCAACAGCGCATTGCCGTCATTGGCGACTTCGCCCGCCACCCGCGTTTTCAGGGCGGCGGCAGCTCGCACATGACGCCGCACCAACTGAGTACGGCGCTGGGTGCCATCGAACAACGTGCCGAGGTGATTTTCGCCGAAGGGTACACCGAAACCCAGGTCACGCAGGAACAACTGGACGCCGCCGTCAGCGCCGCCACAGGGGCAGACCGTGTGGTTCTGCTGACCGGGACGACCGACTCAATGGAAAGCGAAGGCTTCGACCGCGCCGATATGAAACTGGCCCCGGATCACCTGATGCTGATCAGCGCCATCGCCGACGCCAACCCCAACGTTACCCTGGTGCTGCACACCGGCTCGGCCATCGAGACTCGCCAGTTCGAACATCAGGTACCGGCCATGTTGCAAGCCTGGCTCAGCGGGGAAGGCGGCGGTGAAGCACTGGCCCGGGTCTTGTTTGGCGAAGCGAACCCCAGCGGCAAGCTCAGTGAAACCTTTCCGATACGGCTGGAGCACAACCCGACGTTTGAGACCTTCCCCGGCACCAAAGCCACCGTTGCCTATCAGGAAGGTCTGTTCACCGGCTACCGCTACTACGATACCAAAGCCCTGCCGGTGCAGTACCCCTTCGGTCATGGGCTCAGTTACAGTCAGTTCACCCTGGGTGATTTAACCTACCACCCCGAAGCACGCCAGGTCAGTTTCAGTATCACCAATCAGGGCCCGGCCGAGGGTGCTGAGGTGGTGCAATTGTACATTCACGACGAAGCCAGCACCTACCGGCGGCCGGTCCACGAACTGAAGGCGTTTCGGAAGGTCAGGCTGGTTCCCGGAGAAAAACGCACGGTAACCCTGCAACTGGATGCCCATGCCTTTGCCTATTACGTGCCTCATCTGAACGGCTTCGCAGAAGAGAGCGGCCGGTTTGAATTGCGCCTGGGGTTTTCATCAAGAGACATTCGTCAGACGCGCTGGGTTACGGTCGAATCCGACACCGATGTCCGGATACTACCGACCCTGGGCGATACGGTTCAGGACTGGTTGTCAGACAGCCGCACAGCGCCCATTCTGCAAAACGAACTGGATCGTTTGAACTTCACGGCATCGCACCCGATGTATGGCATCGCACTCGGTTTCCCGATTCCCCAGCTCATTCAGTTTATTCCTCATATGGGGTACGGGGAAAGCGATGCCAGAGACGTGCAGCGCTCGCTTGAACAGCAGTGGGGCCAGATCCAGGCGCTGGCCTGAACCCGGCCTTTAGACGGCTAATCAGCCTTCACGCCGGTAGGTTCCCACCAGCCGGTTCATGCCAATGATGTTGGGTTCTATTTTTTCCAGCAGCTGCCACAAGGTTAGGTCCGGTGCATACTGTTCGTTGCTGTCCAGCGCCAGCACCCAGAAATAATAACGGTGTGTGCCGTGCCCTTCCGGCGGCATGGGGCCACCGTAACCGGAATGGCCGAAATTATTTTGCCCGGCCGTTCCCTGGTCAGTGCCTGCCGCCAGTTCGGTCAACGACCCCGGCAGGTTGTAGAGCACCCAGTGCACGAAACCGTAATTACCATTGGATGACACCAGTGGCGCATCCGGATCGTGGCAAATAACGGCGAACGACTCGGTGCCTTCCGGTACCTTGTCCCAACTCAGCGCGGGTGAGCGATCTTCCCCTTCACCGGTGCAGTCACGGGGAATCACGCCATCGGCTGGAAAATCAGAACTGCTTAGGGTCATGGGCGACAGGGCAAATGGCATGGGCAAACCTCCAAACGTTGACGTGAACAGAGACAGTCGTTTCTGCGCGGACCACTACACTGGCAAATCACTGGGCCACAGGTCAATCAAACCTTGGTCGCAGAGCTAGGGAGCCTCTGAATCATTCCCTCTAGTGATGACGCATGCGCACAGTATAGTCACAGGGCAACTGCACCGTGACCTCAAGACCACCCTGCGGATGATCTCGCAAACTCAGTTCACCACCATGACCATGCACAATGCTTTGCGCTATGCCGAGTCCAAGGCCCATACCACCGGCATTGCGCGCCTGGCCATGCGCCAAACGGGTATAGGGCTTGAACAACTGCACGGGGTCCGTTGTACCCAGGCCCGGCCCGCTGTCTCTAATGCGCACAACCGCCTGCCCGTGCTCTATTCTCAGGCTGACGACAGCCTGGTCTCCATAGAAGACGGCATTGTCGATCAGATTGGTCAGGCAGCGTTTCAGTGCCAGGGGTTTGCCCATTACGTCAACCGGTTGTTTCTGTTGCACGATAACCCGGTGACCACCGAGCTGTTTTTCGCTGGCAATCTTGTTGATCAGAGTTCCCAGTTCCAGGGGTTTCGGGTCTTCGTGAATATCCGCATCGCGCACCGTTTGCAGGGCGCCCTTAACCATGAGATCCAGCTCTTCGAGGTCTTCTTCCAGCGACAGCCGCAACGCCTCATCGTCAATCATTTCCGTTTGCAGCCGTAGCCGGGTGATGGGCGTGCGCAGGTCGTGCGAAATGGCAGCAAAAAGACGCTCACGGTCATCGAGATAACGCTGAATGCGCAGCTCCATGGCCGAGAAGGCCTCGGCGGTCGCGTCGAGCTCGCGCATGCCCGATTCAATGAGCGGTTCGTGGGCCACGCCCCGGCCAAAGGAGTCGGCGGCGTCGGCCAGTCGCCGTAGCGGTCGGGTTTGCCAGCGAACAAACCAGAAGCCGAGTACGCCGACGGCCATCAACGTCACCCCCAGAGACCACCAGCGCTCGCGCGTGAGCACCCGGTTTTTATCGAGTATGTAGGGGTCGGGCAGCAGGGTGGCCAGGTACAACCAATCGCCACTGGGCATAGGCACTTGCACGGTGAGAATGGGGGCCGGTTCCGGCTCAAGAATCAGACTCTGACGAATCCAGCGAATCGGGATGTCGGCAATCGGCACCTGCTGATCGTACACCCGTACCTCCTGCGGCAACGCCAGAGCCAAGTGAACACCACGCTGCCCCAGGTCGGCACTGAGTTGCTCGTCAATGGCCGCCAGAAAGGCGTCTTTCAACGGCGCGGTGAACGTACTTTCATTGGCCAACCGGTGCTGATTGACGCTCATGAACAACCGGCTGCCGCCTACTTCACGTTGCTGGTCAATAACAATCGGACGCACGTTATCGGGCAATGCCTGAAAGTAGCGAATGGTCGCCGCCAGGGTTATGGCCAGGTATTGGGCATTTTCCGACACCCGATTGCGGCTGTCGCTGTCCAGCTGACCCGCCCAGATCAGACTGGTCATGATCTGGGCAACCCCAACGCCCGACAACATGACCAGCAACAGGCGAGCGAAAAGAGACCGGGGCAACCAGCGCCGGGTCGGACTCACAGCGACACCTCCGGCGCCTGCGGTCGCTGGTTCAACCGTTCCACTTCAGCGGTGAACACATAGCCCTGGTTGCGCACGGTTTGAATAAGCTGACCGGAGCGGCCTGCATCGCCCAGGCAGGTTCGCAACCGGCTGATCTGGACATCCAGATAGCGATCCAGCGGGCCAAGGTCTCGCCCCCGGGTTGCTTTCATTAGAAAGCTGCGCGACAAGACTTGACCGGCCTGGTCCAAAAACAGAACAAGCATCTGGTATTCCGCCGCACCGAGCGTGACGGTGTGTCCAGTGGGCATTTGCAAAGTGCGTTCGAGCGAGTCCAGAAGGTAATGACGAAACCGGTAAAAGCGCCCGCCATCTCCCGCTGGCTGGGCCGGTTCGTAACGCCGGTGAATCGCCTTGATTCGCGCCAGCAATTCACGCGGGCTAAACGGTTTGGCAATGTAATCGTCCGCTCCCATTTCAAGGCCGACCACGCGATCGGTTTCTTCCGCATTGGCCGTCAGCATGATGATCGGCACATCAGACGCAGCCCGCAGCTTCTGGCACACGCTGAACCCATCCTGCCCCGGCAGCATGATATCGAGCACAACCAGAGAGACTTCCCGGCTTCGGGATTCGAACTCAGCCAGAAAGGTTTCGCCGTCAGCAGCGGCATAGACCTGATAATTGTTCTTTTCGAGGTAGGTCTTCAGCAACTCACGAATCTTGTGGTCGTCATCCACCACGTAGATGTGTTTGGGTGTTTTCATTTCAGTGCTCTCAGCGTCTGAGCCAGTTGAATAGCCGCCAACTCGGGCGTCATCCGCTCGTCGTTAAAAAAGCGATGCACAATCTCGAAAACGGCATCTTCCGATTCCGGAGACATCGCCATTGAATGGGCAATGCTGGGTGCCAGCATGCCGCTTTGACTGGCCTGGCCAAACACATGATGAGAGGCTCGCGAACAATCATCGAAGGTGGTCACCGGCACGTCTTTTCGGGCCGGGATGGTGCCCTTGGCCAGGCTGAAATCGCGCTGTAAATCGGGAGACAACAGTGTGTCGATAAAGGTGGGCATCGGAACAGCATTGGGTTCATCGAGAAACATCACAAAGGTGTCGATGCTGTACAGGTGTTGCTCATTGGTTCCGGGAACCGGCAGGCATAAATAGTCCTCTCCCGGAACCAGACCCCAGGCGCTGAATTCGCCTTTCACCCAGTCGCCCATAATCTGCACAGCGGCCTCCCCGTCTGCAACCAGTCGACTGGCTTGCTGCCATTCACGCTGATTGATGTGCGGGTCCATCAGCGTTTTCAGAGTGCGCAATTGCTCAAAAGCGGCAACGATCGCCGGATCGGTCAACGCCGACTCATCCCGGTCGATAAAAAACTGGCGATAAAAGCTCGCACCCGACTGGCTCAGTAAAACGATTTCGAACAGCGTCGCGTTCTGCCAGGGTTCATTCCCGTGCGCCAGGGGAATGATGCCAGCAGCACGCAATACCGGTGCTGACGATTCCAGCTGACTCCAGGTGGTTGGTAATGGAATGTCGAGTTGTTCGAACACCGAGGGGTTTAGCCACATCCAGTTGATGCGATGAATGCTTAAGGGAATGGCCACCGCCTGCCCCTGCACCCGAATCAATTCATTGACGACCGGATAAAACAGCGATGTATCGTCCAGTTGCGCATGGTGCAGCGGGCTCAGAAAACCCAGCTGCGCCCAATGCTGGATATCCGGCCCTATTATCTGCGCAGCACCCGGTGGTGAGCCATCAATTACGCGGGCTTTCAATACCGCCATAGCCGAATCACCCCCGCCACCGCGCACCGGGTAATCCACCCAAAGCAGGTTTCGTTCTGCCAGCCGTTGCTTAAGCACCGTCGCCGATTGCTGCTCACCGCTGGATGTCCACCAGTGCAGCACTTCGAGGGATTGCATCGCATATGCGCAGGTCGGCATGGCGATCAAGATTATCCACATCACAGCAGGCGCCAGAGTTACCCTGGGATCAGTCATCATTATTATTCTGTTCAAACCCGACTGAATCTTACCTTACTCTGTTGCCACGTTTTCTATCAAATTCTTACCGGCATCTTTCACACTCTGCCATTCGGGCTGCATGGCAAGCTTCGGAAAGGACAGCTGTTTGCATACCTTTGTTAAAAACCCTCTGAAAATCAAACCGTTAGTTTGCGCCTGCGAACCTTACCCGACAGTCGGAGGCCGGTTTCCGGTAAGACGCCCTTTCGTCATAAGGTCGTGAAACTGGATTCATTGCTCCAGCGAACCGCTCAATTCCAACAAGAAGAGGAAGCACCATGCTGTCGTTAAAACCCACCCTGTCGCTGACCGCGGCGCTACTGACTGCAAGCCTTGCCGTCGAAGCCCAGACGCTGACCATCGAAAGCTGGCGTGTCGACGACAAGGACCTTTGGCAAGACATACTGATACCGGCGTTCAACCAGCAACATCCGGATATCGAGGTCCGGTTCAACCCGACGTCGCCCACCGAGTACGACTCATCTCTGAACGCTCGTATGCAAGCTGGCACTGCTGGTGATCTGGTCACCTGTCGCCCCTTTGATGTCTCTTTGAACCTGTACCGCCAGGGGCATTTAATGGCGCTCAATGACCTGACAGGGCTGGATCACTATCAGGACTTTGCCAAACGCGCCTGGAGTACCGATGACGGCGCCACGTCCTTTTGCCTGCCCATGGCGTCTGTGATTCATGGCTTTTTCTACAACAAAGAAATTTTCAGCGAGTTGAATCTTGACCCGCCAGAAACGCTCGATGAGTTTCATGCCGTACTGCAAACCGTCAAGTCAGAATCCCGTTACACCCCCCTCGCCCTGGGCACCAACGATCAGTGGGAAGCCAACCAGATCGTCTTTACCAACATTGGCCCTAACTTCTGGCAAGGTGAGGCAGGGCGACTGGCGCTGATTAACGGCGAGGCGACGTTCACCGACGCGCCCTACCTTGCCGCCTGGGAAGAAATGGCACGCTGGAGTGACTACATGGGGCGCGGCTATCCATCGCAGACCTATGGTGATTCACAGAATCTGTTCGCACTCGGGCGAGCCGCCATCTACCCCACCGGCAGCTGGGACACCTCCTATTTTAACGATCAGGCAAGTTTCGAATTCGGTGCCTTCAAACCGCCTGTGTCCGCCTCCGGCGACCAGTGTCATATCTCCGATCACACCGACATGGGCATTGGCATCAACCCGGCGTCCGCCAACCCCGAAGCGGCGAAAACCTTCCTGAACTGGGTCGCCAGTGCTGATTTTGCCGACCTGTTCACCAATGAGGTAACCGGCTTCTTTTCGCTGTCGACCCACCCGGTTGAGGTCAACGATCCGGTGGCGGCTGAAATGATCAGCTGGCGCGACGAGTGCGACTCCACCATTCGATTAAACGCCCAGGTCATGAATCGCGGCACACCCAACATGGAGCAGGAGCTGTGGATTGTCAGCAGCCAGGTTCTGAACGGTGATATCACACCGGAAGAGGCGGCAGAGCGCATCCAGAGTGGCTTTGCCCAATGGTATGAACCTCAGTCCGAGTAATCGGGCTGTTTTGAGGGCGCCCCGTTCATCGGGGACGCTCTCCTTTTTACAACCTTTCTGCCTTCACCGGTCCGGTACCGGCCTACGTCTTCGATAGGGTTCATGTTACACACCGAGGTTAGCACTCATGCAACGCGCATTTCCCTGGCACCTGATTTTCTTTCTGGCACCGGCGGTCATCATCTATACCGTCTTCAGTGCCTACCCGCTGCTCGACACGCTTCGACTGAGTTTCTTTACCGACAGTGAGAGCGGTGAACGCAGTTTCGCCGGTCTCAGTAACTTCGTCACGTTGCTGGGCAACGCGGTCTGGTCAGAGGCATTCTGGAATGCCATGTGGAACAATACCCAGTTCTTTCTGATTCACTTGCTGGTTCAGAACCCCATTGGCCTGGGTCTGGCCGCACTGCTGAGTCTGAAAGGTCTGCGCGGTGCCCGCACCTACCGCACCCTGATTTTTTTACCAACGCTGTTGTCGGTCGTCATTATCGGGTTTATCTGGCAATTGATTCTGAGCCCCTTGTGGGGTGTTTCGGAGAACTTTTTATACGCCCTCGGTCTGGGGCACTACTTCGACGCCTGGCTCGGCAAGGAAAGCTCCGCACTGATCACCCTGTCATTAATCTCGGTCTGGCAATTCATCGGCATACCCATGATGCTGATATACGCCAGCCTGTTGTCGATTCCGGATGAATTACTGGAGGCCGCCAAAGTCGATGGGGCATCACCCTTTCGAATTTTCTGGCGCATCAAAGTGCCGCTTATTCTGCCCACCCTGGGCCTGGTCACCATTCTGACCTTTGTTGGGAACTTCAACACCTTCGAGCTGGTCTATGCCGTTAAAGGCGCTCTGGCAGGGCCGGATTATTCCACCGACATCATGGGTACCTTTTTCTATCGAACCTTCTTTGGCTACCAGTCGCAACTGGGCAGCGCCACCATGGGGGCGACCGTTGCCACCATGATGTTTCTGGTAATTCTGACCGGGGTGATGGCGTATTTTTACCTCGTTCAGCGCCGCCTGACACGCTACCAGTTATAAGGAACCGCGCATGACACCCTCATTTCAGTATCAGCAAAAGGCCCGGATGGGCCTGGTTCATCTCGCTCTGCTGGGCTACACGCTGATTGCGCTGTTCCCCATTGTGCTGGTCATCATCAATTCCTTTAAATCACGGTCTGCGATTTTCAACGACCCGCTCTCGCTGCCAGATACCGGCAGTTTTACCCTGGTCGGCTACGCCAAGGTTTTGCAGGAGTCCGACATCCTGCTCTACTTTGGCAACAGTTTGCTGGTGACGGTCATTCCGCTGTTTCTGGTACTGCTGTTCGGTTCAATGGCCGCCTGGGCCCTGAGTGAATACCGGTTTCGGGGCAACCGGCTGCTGGCGCTGTTTCTGGCCATGGGCATCATGGTGCCTATTCGGCTCGGGACGGTCAGCATTCTGGAGACCATGGTGAGCCTGAACCTGGTGAACACCCACCTGGCGCTGATTTTGGTCTATACCGCCATGGGCTTACCCCTGGCGATTTTTATTCTGACCGAGTTTATCGGCCAGGTGCCTAACGAACTGAAAGAGGCCGCGCGGTGCGACGGCATTACCGAGATTCGCCTGTTTTTCCAGATCATTTTGCCGCTGGTAAGACCCGCCGTGGCCACGGTGGCGGTTTTCACCATGGTACCGATGTGGAATGACCTCTGGTTCCCGCTGATTCTGGCACCGGGTGATGCCACCAAAACGATTCAACTGGGCGTGCAGCAGTTCATTGGCCAGTATGCAACCGACTGGAATTCAGTGCTCGCGGCGCTGTCGCTGGCGGTGCTGCCGATTCTCGTGCTCTATGTCTTCTTCTCGCAGCAGTTGATCAGCGGGCTGACATCGGGGGCCGTCAAGTAGATTCCCGCACGGTGACCGATGACCGGCCCGGTCACCCCTGTTATTATCAGCGGCCTCTGTTGTAAGGCCGCTTCGCTATGAAACCCTTTGATATCGCAATCGTCGGTGGTGGCCTGGTTGGTCTGACCCTGGTGCGTGCGTTGCAACCGGCACTCGATGCCGGCGCCCGCCTGGTGGTGGTCGACCCGGCGCCTACCCCGACCGACCAGGCACCGCACTCCCCCAGCTTCGACGACCGCGCCACCGCACTGGCCGCCTATTCCTGCCTGGCCTTGCGTCGGCTGGGCCTGGGTGAGCCACTTGACCGTTACGCCAGCGCCATTCGCTGGATTGAAGTCAGCGACAAAGGCCATGCCGGGTATCAGGTAATGGACGCTGCCGATCACCCCGAAGGCGCGTTCGGCCAGGTGATTGGCAATGCTGCCCTTGGGCAAATACTCTGGCAGGGGGTTCAGTCCATACCCGGTGTCGACTGGCGTTTTGGCACCCGGGTGCAGAACCTGGTACCCGGGCAGTCCGACAGCAGCCTGCATCTCGACAACGGAGACAGCCTGACAGCCCGGCTGGTTATCCTGTGCGATGGCGGACGCTCACCGCTGACCGGGCAACTGGGCATTGGGCACGAGGTACGCGACTATCAGGCGCGCGCCGTGATTGCCACCGCCCGCACCGAGCAGCCTCATGCGGGCCGGGCCTTCGAGCGCTTCACCGACACCGGTCCGATTGCGATGCTGCCCTTCGGCGATTACTCGGCCCTGGTCTGGACCGTACCTTCACGGCTGGAAAAGCGGTTTCAGGCACTGACTGAGCGTGAAAGACTGGCGCTGCTCAACCAGCGCTTCGGGCAACGACTCGGGCGCATCACCGAACTCGGCCCGCTGACCGGCTACCCGCTGCAACGACGCACCGCCACCGAGCTGGTTCGACACCGGTTGCTGGTGCTGGGTAATGCCGCCGCAACGCTGCATCCGGTTGCGGGGCAAGGCTTCAACCTTGCCTTGCGCAGCGTCATGCGCACAGCCACGTTGCTCAACCGGCAACTGATACAGGGTGAAGACGCCGGGGCCATCGTGCCGCTGCGCACTCTGGCAGCCTCGATTCAGGCCGATCAGGCCATCACCGCCGGTTTTTCCGATACTCTGGTTCGCAGCTTCGGGTCAGAGCGGCCCTGGTTGCAGCTCGGTCGCACAGTTGGCCTGAACACGCTGGACCGTCACCCACAGCTTGGGCGCGGTTTCGCGCTCGCCAGCATGGGTTTGTTGCAAGGCGCCCCCCTGCCCCGTCATGACTTGAACCTGTCGACAGAAGGACTGACCTGATGATGACCCAAACTTCGCACGACCTGTTGATTGTCGGTGGCGGCATGGTCGGCCTGGCACTGGCGATTGACTGCGCCCGCCGGGGGCTGAGCGTTATCGTAGTAGAGCAGGACTTGCCAGAACCCGAAACGGCGGTCGCGGGGGTTTATTCACCCCGGGTCAGCGCCATCAGCCGGCAAAGCCAGGACTGGCTGACCAGCCTGGGTGTCTGGCAGCACCTACCGGCTGGCCGCGCCTGCGCGTACCAGGAAATGAAGGTCTGGGATGGCCAGGGGCAGGGCCGCATTGGCTTCCATGCCGACGAGGTTCAGGCCGATGACCTGGGTCACATCGTTGAAAACCGGTGGCTGGTCAGTGCCCTGTGGCACCAGGCAGAGCATACCCCGGGCCTGACGCTCGTCGCGGGCCGGACAGTGCAACACTGGGATCAACAGACGCACCAGGTTCTGGCGACGCTGAGCGATGACAGTACCGTCACAGCCTCGGTACTCGCGGCCTGTGACGGTCGCTTCTCGAAGATCCGGCGCGACGCCGGCATGGCGACCCGGGAATGGGACTACCAGCAACAGGCCATCGTCACCACAGTGCGCCACCAGCAGCCGCATCGCGGCGTGGCCCACCAGGTGTTTCTGGACACCGGGCCACTGGCGTTCTTGCCGTTGCAGGATGAAACCGGCGACCAGCAGGCCAGTTCGATTGTCTGGTCGGTCGACAACGATGCCGTTCACGCGTTGCTCGACCTGCCCCAGGCTGACTTTCTCATGGCCCTGAACCGGGCCTTCGAACATACCCTGGGCGACCTGACCAACTGCGATCCGCGTTTCAGTTTTCCACTGCAACAGATGCACAGCAAAACGTACATTGCCCCTCGGCTGGTGCTGGTGGGTGATGCGGCTCATGCGCTGCACCCGCTGGCAGGCCAGGGCGTCAACCTGGGTTTTCAGGATGCCGCGACACTGGCCACTGAATGGCAGCGGGCACATCGGCGCGGCGAAGACCCGGGAAGTGAGCGCACACTGCGTCGCTATCAGCGCCAGCGCCAGGGTCACAACCTGGCCGCTATGGCGGCGATGGAAGGGTTCAAGCGACTGTTCGGCAGCGCCCATCCACTGGCCGTATTGAGCCGTAACTGGGGTATGAGCCAGTTAGACCGGCTCCCCCTGGCAAAACGACCGCTGATCAGTACCGCTTTGGGTCGAGCAAAACCAGAGTAGTTCTCTCCCAACCTAACAGGATGCACCGTGTTTCACATCGCCCTGCACGAACCCCAGATCGCCCCCAACACCGGCAACATCATGCGCCTGGTGGCCAACAACGGCTGCCAGTTGCATTTAATTGAACCCCTGGGGTTTGACTTCGAGGAGAAGAAGCTGCGTCGGGCCGGGCTCGATTATCAGGATCTGGCGCGCATGTCCCGCCACCCCGATTACGCCGCCTTTATTGAAGCCATGGGTGAGCGACGCGTCTTCGCCTTTACCACCAAGGGCCATCGCAACTACGCCGATGTCCGCTTTGAACCAGGCGACGTATTGCTGTTTGGTTCCGAGACGGCCGGGCTGCCCACCAATATCCGCGAGGCGCTGCCTGCCGAACACTGCCTGCGCATTCCCATGCTGCCCAACAACCGGAGCATGAACCTCTCCAACGCCGTGGCGCTGGTCAGTTATGAAGCCTGGCGTCAGCAGGGGTTTGCGGGGGGTCAATGACCTGCTGCCCGCCGCAGCGACCCGCGCAGCAAATAATTGACACTTTACGTCACCTACCGAACTTTCACCCGCCGCGAAATTGACGACAGCCCCCATTCATTGAACGGACTGTCGTTACATTTGACTTCTGTTCCCCTAGAATGTGACGCAATTATCAAATTCATGCCATGACCAACAAACAACAGCCTGTATCATCTTGCCAGGCGGCCACGGTGATGGTTAGCAATCTCAGAGGCCAGAGTGCTCTGTTCAGAGGCAAAGACCTCAGCAAACGACGCTGAATACCAACAACAACATGCTCAATATGACAGAACAATGCGCACGGTTATTGCTAGACTCAAACAGCGAACGAGCGGAGATGCCAACTTTTGGGTGACATAAAACGGCGAAAAAGGCCTGCGCGCCAGCAAACCTGGGTTTACCTTTCCGAGACAGGCATCGGCCTGCTGGTCCTTGAGCGCTCCCGCCAGGGGATTTCTCAGGTTAGGACCAGCCTGTGGCGATCGGAAGACACCCCTTTGTTGCAAGCCGAACAGTTGGCGGACTGGGTAGCGAAACACAGCCGCGGCCAGCTAAACCTTCTGCTCAGCGACCCGGCCTACCAGATGTTGCTGGTCGATGTGCCGGACGTGCCCGCCGCCGAGATGGACGCTGCACTGCGTTTTAAAACCGCCGAACTGATCAGTTACGATCTCGACGACGCCAGTATCGACGTTATTCTGCTGCCCACAGAAGCCTATCGTGGCCGCCTGCGCATGGCGTTTGTCATCGCTGCTGAAAAGAAACCTCTGGCCGACTGGGCCATGGCCATGGCCCGGCGTGGCCTGCGCATTGAATGCATCGACATCGATCAGCTCGCCTTGCGCAATACCGCGATTCGAACGCTGGAGCGGAACCAGAGCGGCCTGTTGTTTATGGAAGCAGACCGCTGCCGTCTCATTTTGCTGTTCAACCAGGAAATTGTGCTCAGTCGCCAGTTCGAAATCGGCTATTCCGATCTGGGCCTGGCCGCCGACGGTGAACAAGGGCTGGAACTGGAAGGCAACAGCGACATACAACTCGACTCCTTGTCGCTCGAAATTCGACGCTCCTTTGATTACTACGAGGCGCAACTGGGCCTGGGTGCCATCAGCGATGTGGCTTTACTGGGCTGGCCTGGCGACCCGGCCATTGGCGAGTCGCTGGGCACCAAACTCGATACCCGCTTCACGTTATTGCATCCGGAAGATTTCATCATGACACCCACCGACAGCGACTGGCCGGTTGAGTTGACACCGGCGCTGGGTGCCGCCTTTCGGGAGACCGCCGCATGACTCGCCATATCAACCTGATGCAGGCAGACATGCTGCCTGGCCACGGCCGCCTGCAATTGCCCGCTTTTGCAGCGGTGCTAATGCTGGCGCTAGTGGGTTCAGCCGGCTGGATCGCACTCAATTGGCAGCAGCAAAACAGCTTGAGATCAGAACTGGCCGACTGGCAGCAAAGAGCCGCGCGCAGTGAGCAGGCTTTGCAGCAGGCGCGATCGGTAAATCCACAACTGGACTCCGAAGCGGCCCTGATTCAGGAGAACGCTGAACTCACCCGGGAGAAAAACGCGCGCGAAACCGCCTACAGCGGCCTGGCGACCCAGTTGGGCGCATCGGCACGCGGCTTTTCGACCCCGCTGACGCAGTTGTCGGCTATCGATTTTGACGGCCTCTGGCTCAGTCGCATCGAACTTCGCAACAGCCAGCAAAGCCTCGGATTGGCCGGCTATGCCCGTCAGCCGGGCCTGGTGCCCCGTTATCTCAGCCAGCTTGAAGGCTCGGTGTTTCGCGGCATCAGTATTCAGAACCTGAACATCGAACAAACCCCGGATGACGACACCCTGTGGCGCTTCTCCCTGGCCGATTCGGCCAGTGTTGACGCCGCCTTGAACAATGGGGAGCCAGGCCGATGAACGCCACCCTGTTTCAATTGCGCCTGCTCATCGACCGGTTGTCGATTCGGGAGCGGGCCATTTTGCTGGTGAGCATGGTGATGCTGCTGGCTGGCATCAGCTACGGCGTACTGTGGTATCTGGGCTGGACAGACCAGAGCGCCGTGCGCAACCAGATCACCCAGCTGCAGGTTCAGAGCACCGACAACCAGAACGCCCTGTTGGCGCTGGAGCAGGCCCGCAACAACCCGCAACTGCAGACCCTGAGCAGCCAGAATGAACGGCTGCGCCGGGAGGTTCAGCAACTCAACGATCGCATCACCGGCATCACCGAGGCGTTGATTCCACCGAACACCATGGCCACCCTGTTGCGCGAACTGCTGGGCAGCAGCGATCTGACGTTGGTTCGTTTTGGTGCCTTGCCCGCCCAGCCTCTGGCCGAGGACGACAGCGGCGAGGCCCAGTTGTTCAGACACCAGCTCGACATTGAGCTGACCGGCGACTTTGATGCCCTGACCGGTTACCTGACCACCATCGAAGCCCTACCCTGGCGGCTGTTCTGGGATGAACTCAGTGTCGAAACCGAACAGTATCCGCAACTGCGAATTCGGCTGAAAGTTCATACGCTGAGTGATCAGGAGGCCTGGTTAAATGTCTAGTCTATTCAGGGGTTTCATAACGCTCTGCCTCACCTTGCTGCTCACCGCCACCAGCACCCAGGCCGACCCAATGCGCCCGGACACCGCCCGGCCCGAGCCACAGTCAGCACCGGCCCCCCGGCCCGAGCCCGAGCCGACTTTCAGACTGAGCTCAATCTACCGGCTGGATCAGCAGGCCTACGCCGTCATCAATGGCCAGTGGCTTACCGTTAACGACACCCTTAACCAATACCAACTGATGGCCATCAGCAGCGACCGGGTCCTGTTGCAACGCGGCAACCGTACCCGAACCCTGACATTACCGCAGGCCGGCACCCTGGCCATCACCCCGACCGATGAGGAATAACCCAGTGCCCTACCCGCTTCCTAACTGGATTGCCAAACACCCGGTAAGCGCCGCTGCCTACAGCGCACGCGTCACTGCGCTGGTCGTCGCTCTGGGCCTGGCCGGCTGTGCTTCGATGTCAGAGCCCCGGGAACCGACCAGGGCACCGGAACTCGACAACCGGTCTGTACTGGAACAGGAACTCAGTGAGGCTTCCGAGCCTGCACCGGAACGCAGCCCGGTAACGGCACCGCCGGAACTGAGCAGCGACCTGCTCGACTTCAGTCAGGCGCCCCGTACCCGACAGCGGTTTGATGTTCAGGCGACCGATGTACCGCTAACCCGCTTCTTTTCCGATCTCGGTACCACCCAGGGCGTGAACATTCTGGTCGACCCGGGCATTACCGGCACGCTGACACTGAACATGACCTCCGTTACCCTCGATCAAGTGATGTCAGCCGTACGCGACATCTATGGATACGACTATCAGCGCACCGACTACGGTTTCCGCGTGCTGCCCAACCAGATTGCCACTCGCATCTACCGTCTCAACTACCTGAACGTCGCCCGTTCAGGCCGTTCCGACACCACGGTCAGCGGTGGGCAAATCAGCCAGCAGGACAGCACCAACAACCAAAGCAGCAGCGTCGCAACCGAAACCAGTGCGGATTTCTGGCAAGGCATGGAAACGACCATTATGGGGCTGCTGGATCAGACGGAAGATCGTCAGGTCGTGGTCAATGCCCAGTCCGGGCTGTTGGTGGTTCGTGCCACGCCACGTGAGCACGAGGTCGTTGCCGGCTTCCTGGATGATGCGCAACTGAGCCTGCAACGCCAGGTGGTGATTGAAGCCAAGGTGGTTGAGGTAACGCTTAACAACGAATTTCGCTCCGGCATTAACTGGAACACCTTTGCCAACGACCTGATCGCCGTGGGTACCGACTCCAGCGCCGGGCTCAGTGCCAACCCACTCAGCGGCATCGGCGACATCGGTGGTGTGTTCAGTCTGAGCGTGGGCGACG
This sequence comes from Saccharospirillum alexandrii, assembly GCF_004000275.1. Lineage (GTDB taxonomy): Bacteria > Pseudomonadota > Gammaproteobacteria > Pseudomonadales > Natronospirillaceae > Saccharospirillum > Saccharospirillum alexandrii. The sequence continues at coordinate 65,363 of NZ_RCIP01000007.1, read as the reverse complement.
GCAACTTTAATTCCATGTTGCAACTGCTGCAAAACCAGGGCGATGTTCAGGTACTGTCCAGCCCCCGGGTCTCAACCGTGAACAACCAGAAAGCGGTCATTAAAGTCGGCACCGACGAGTACTTTGTTACCGAGGTCAGCTCACGCGACAATGACGACGACGATACCAGTTCCAGCTCTCCTGAATTCACCCTGTCGCCGTTCTTCTCTGGCATAGCGCTGGATGTCACCCCACAAATCAGTGCGGAAAACAACGTCATTCTGCACGTGCGGCCCTCGGTTACCGAGGTGGTTGAGCGCACCAAAGTTATTACCGTAGGCGGAACCGAGTTCGATTTGCCACTGGCGTTTTCCAGCATTCGCGAAACCGACAGCATCATCCGCGCCTCCAGCGGTCAGATTGTTGTCATCGGCGGTCTGCTGTCACAGCGTCAAGGGGCGTCCGCTACCGGATTGCCAGGCCTGTCGCAACTGCCCGGCCTGCGTTTTCTATTCGGTCAGAACCGCGAATCCCAGGAAAAGAGCGAACTGGTTATCCTGCTGAAACCGGTGGTCTACGATGAAGAAACCACCCGTAATGATCTCGACCGCGTCCTGAACCGGATGTAAAGGCAGCCAACGGCCATGTACGAAGCCCACTTTGGACTCAAGCAGCCGCCGTTCAGCCTGTCTCCTGATACGGCCCTGTTTGTGCGCCTGGACGATCATGAGGCGTGCTACCAACTGCTGACACACGTGCTCGACACCGGCGAAGGGTTTCTGAAAGTCATCGGCGACGTGGGCACCGGGAAAACCATTCTGTGCCGGCGGCTGTTGCGTTTCCTCAGTGACGACGAGGCCGCGCGCGAGCGTTTTCACAGCGTCTACATCCCCAACCCCATGCTCTCCCCCGTGGGGCTGTACCGCGCTGTTGGCCAGGAACTGGGGCTGGAGACGCCGCTGCAAGCCGACAACGCCGCCCTGCTGGAACACATTAACCAGAAAATCCTGGACCTGGCGCAGCAGCAACGCGGCGTGGTCATCGTAGTCGACGAAGCTCAATCTCTCCCCCCGGCTACGCTCGAAGCCCTGCGTCTGATTACCAACCTCGAAACCGAGCGGCAGAAACTGGTGCAGGTGATCCTGTTCGGCCAGCCCGAACTGGATGAATTGCTCGATCAGAACCGGTTCCGTCAGTTGCGTCAACGCATTACTTTCGCTCACTATCTGAAACCCCTGTCGCGCACCGCCATTCGCCAGTACCTTGACTTCCGACTGACCCAGAGTGGCTACAACGGGCCGACGCTGGTCACCGACCGGGCCATCAAACGCCTGCACCAGCTCTCGGGCGGGATTCCACGCATGATCAATGTACTGACGCACAAGGCCTTGTTATCGGCCTATGCCGACCAGCGACGTCAGGTGAACCCGGCTGACTTTGACCGGGCCTGGCGCGATAGCAAACCAGAAACGCCCCGGCTAACAGCCCGGGTAGCACCACTGGCCACCATGGCCGCCGTGCTTCTGCTCGCTGCTGTCTCAGTCTGGAGCCTGCTATGAGCCTGATGCACCAGGCGCTCGACCAATCGGCTGCACCGGGCCAGAGCCGACGCAGCGGTTACAACCCGTTGCAGCGAAGCACGAAACGCGCTGGTGTGTTCTGGTGGATCATCACGCTCGTTGCGCTGCTGATGGCACTGGTCGTGCTTGCCTGGCCACATTGGCGTTCGACACCCGGGTTATTGCCACCAGCCCCGGCCCAGGCAGCCCCCTCCGAGGAGAGCCTGGCAGCGCCGGCTAATACACCCATGCTGGCTGCGGCTGAGCCTGCGCCTGAGCCGGTGCAAACCACGACAATGGCCTCGCCAGCAGCGTCCAACCAACAATCGGCTGACCAGACGCCAGAGCCGCAGCCAGCACCGGAACCTGCGGAAGCCGACAGTGCGCCCGCCCCAGCCACAACAAACGCCGATAGCCCACGGGTCACCCCTGCGGTGCCTGCCACCGTAGAGGAACCCGAGGCAACGGTCAGCCAGCCAACGCCCGGGCCGATGGCCGTCGACCCGCCGGCTGCGCGTCCCCCGTCTCCCGCTCCAACACCGGCCAAAACTGAAGCTTTACCTGAACCAGCCGATACCCCGACTGACCCCGCAGGTACTGCCAGGGCCAGACCGGGAGCGACGACCGCGCAGTCGGCCAGCAGCGTGGCCACAGCGGTCCCCCAGCACGCCAGCGCACGCCAGGCTGTGCAAACGGCTATTGGGCAGGGGAATCTGGAGCAGGCTCAACAACGGCTGCGTGCCTGGATCAACCGCGAGCCGCAATTGGAAGAACCACGCATCTGGCTGGCCAAACTGTATTTGAACCAGGGGGGTGCGGAACAGGCCGAAGCTTTGCTGATCGGCTTGCAGAGCAACGAGGCCCTCGGCCTGCGTGGCCTCATTCTGGAGCAAAGCGGGCGCTATGCGGACGCGGCGCGGGTATTCGAAGCCCTGACACGGGAAGAAGCCAGCAACCCACAGTGGTGGCTGCACTGGGCCATCAACCTGGAAAACAGCGGCAGGCTGGCGGAAGCCCGGCTTCTGTACCAAACTTATCTGGAGCAGTTTTCCGCACATAACGCACGGCTCACGGCTTTTGCGACAGAGCGTTATCGGGCGCTGGCGGGGTAACACAACATGAACCGGTTGTATGAACTGTTAAAAGACCATTCAAATCTGAATCCCGAGGCTCTGGAGCAACACTACCTCGCCCTGGACAAAGAAGACGATGAACGGGAACTGGGCAGAAGGCTCATTCTGGCCGGGCTGATCAAACTTTCCGGCATTATGGAAATTGCTCTGCAGTACGACCTTTTTCCTAAAGCCGATTCAGTGCTGCGCCGCCTGGCCGAAGCACGCCGGCGCCACAAGGTTATCAAACCCAAGGCCCACTCTACCCGCTATCGGATCAGCGAAGACGATGTGCCGGTCGACCAGATCGAGCTGATCGACATTGGCGTCAACCTGCCCATACCAACGCCCAACCTGAAGTCGTTTCGCGATACCAGTACCGATGAAAAACAGGTAACCGACATGGCCTATGAACTGGCCCGGATGAACCAGGTTCAGGAAGCCGAAATGTTCATGATTGATGCACAGGAGGAATTTCCGAAATCCATGCGCATCTTCGTTTTGCTGGCCTGGCACTATTGCCGATGCCAGCATTTTAAAGACGCCATTCAGTGCTGTCAGGCCGGTCTCAAGCTTAACCCGACGGTGTTTCCGCTGGTGGAATACATGGCCATCGCCGAACAGGCACTGGGTAAACACTTGCTGGCCATCAATCATTTTCAGAAACTCGCCTGTCTGCCCCGGGTGAAACCCATTTGGCACATGCAACTGGCCTTGTCGCTGGAGCGGGCCCGGCTGAGCATGGACGCCAAACAGAACTATCAGACGTTTCTCGCACTGAACACCGATCCCGAATTGCAGCAATTCGCTCAACAACGCTCATCGATACTGGCTGGATAAATGACTGAATCCCGAACCCTGGACACCACACCACAAAGCCGCAAGAAAATTCGACTCGGTGACCTGCTGGTCGAGGCCGGACTGATCTCAGAGGGTCAGCTTGGTCTGGCGCTGCAGGAACAAAAGCACACGGGCAAGAAAATTGGCCGCGTGCTGGTCGACATGGGGCTGGTCCCGGAAAACAAACTGCTCACTACCTTGTCGAAGCACCTGGATATTCCCTTCATCGAAATGCGCCAGTTCCAGCTCAAGCAGGATGTGATGCAGCGGCTGGACGAGTCAGTGGCACGGCGCTTTCGTTGCCTGCTGCTCGCCGACAACGCCGACGGCTTGTTATTGGGTATGGCCGACCCGCTGGACCTGATGGCCATCGATGAAGTCGAAAAACGGCTGAAGAAGAACGTCAAACCCGCCATCGTGCGCGAAGCCGAGCTGCTGGCCACTCTGGATTCGGTGTATCGGCGTACCGGCGAAATCGAATCCATCGCAGTCGAACTGGAAGGTGAACTGCGCGAAAGTGATTTCGACCTGGCCAACCTGGCCGACGACAGCGACCTGCAAGACGCGCCGGTCGTACGATTGCTGCAAAGTTTGCTTGAAGACGCCGTCGCGGTTAACGCCTCCGACGTGCACATTGAACCCGATGAGTCGGTGTTTCGCATTCGCATGCGCGTCGATGGTGTGCTGCAGGAACAGGTTATCAAGGAAAAGCGGGTTGCCTCGGCACTGGTGATGCGGCTTAAAATCATGTCAAACCTCGACATTTCCGAGCGACGCATGCCACAGGACGGTCGCTTCAACATTCGCGTTAACAGCAAATCAATCGACGTGCGCCTGTCCACCATGCCGGTGCAGTATGGCGAGTCGGTGGTGATGCGTTTACTCGACCAGTCGTCCGGTCTGCAATCGCTCGAAGCGCTGGGCATGCCCGAAGCCATTCGCCGGCGATTCGAACTGATGGTCGAACGGCCCCACGGTTTGATTCTGGTCACCGGCCCAACCGGCAGCGGTAAAACCACCACGCTGTATTCCGCGCTGAATTTGCTGAACCAGCCCAACCGGAAGATCATCACCGCCGAAGACCCGATCGAATACCGCATGTCGCGCATTAACCAGGTGCAGGTAAACCCGCGCATCAACCTCGATTTTGCCAGCATTCTACGGTCGGCCCTGCGCCAGGACCCGGATGTCATCCTGGTCGGCGAAATGCGCGACCAGGAAACGGTCTCTATCGGCGTCAGAGCGGCCCTGACCGGCCACCTGGTGATGAGCACCCTGCACACCAACGATGCCGTCTCCAGCGCCATGCGCCTGGCCGATATGGGCGTTGAATCCTATCTGGTGGCATCGGCCCTGCGCGGCATCATGGCGCAGCGGTTGCTGCGCAAGGTCTGTGAAGAATGTCGCCAGCCCTACCAGCCGGAAGTCCGCGAGCAACTCTGGCTCAACAATCTGGCGGATGGCCGTTTCTCGCAACAGACCTTCTACCGGGGAACCGGCTGTTATCACTGCAACAATACGGGTTACCGGGGGCGAGTCGGTGTTTACGAGTGGCTGGAGCTGGACGAGGCCATGCTGATTGCACTGCGCGATCAGGATCACAATGCCTTTGTCGCCGCGGCACGCGCCAACGCTCAGTTCAAACCCATGGAGGAATGGGCGCTTGAGTACGCGGTAGAAGGCATCACAGATCTGTCTGAAGTGTTCAAGATCACCATCGATCTGAATGATCTGGTGGCCGACCATGGCTGAGTATTTTTACCAGGGCCGCAACGCGGAGGGGCGTCAGGTGGAGGGGCAATTGGAGGCTGCGTCACAAAGCGCCCTGCTGCAATTGCTGAAACGCCAGAGCATCATCGCCACCCGCATCGAACCGGTGGCAAAACCCTCGTCCCGAAACATTGATGTGTCGGCCCTCCTCGGTCGCTATACCCAGCGCAAGGCCAAAGTCAGCATCGACGAACTGATCATGTTTTGCCGTCAGATGTACGCACTGTCGCGTTCGGGGATTCCGCTGATGCGGGCCATCAACGGCCTCGCCGATGCCACCCGGTCACCACGCCTGGGCGACGTGCTCGGCGATGTGGCGCGCATTCTCACTCAGGGCTCTCCTCTGTCGACGGCGTTTCGTAGCCACCCGGACGTATTCAACGACCTGTTCATCGCGATGATTCGCATGGGCGAATCCACCGGCCGGCTCGATACCGCCTTTCAACAACTGGTCAGCCACCTGGAACTGGAAAAAGACACACGGAAACGCATCGCCTCGGCAACCCGGTACCCCATCATTGTCGTTGCCGCCATCTCCCTGGCGATGCTGGTCATCAACTTTATGGTGATTCCGGCCTTCGCTGGCGTGTTCGCCAAACTGGGCGCTGACCTGCCCCTGCCAACCCGCATCCTGATCACCAGCTCCGACATCATGATCAGCACCTGGCCCTACTTGCTGGGTCTGGTTGTACTCGGGGTATACGCCTTCAAACGCTGGAAAAAGACACCTCAGGGGGCGCTGGCATGGGACCGTCAGATACTGCGGTTTCCGCTGATGGGCGGTATTTATGAACGCATTGCACTGGGCCGGTTTGCCCGCCCCTTCGCCATGATGCTAGAGGCCGGGGTGCCGCTGCTGCAGGCACTGAGCGTGGCCAGCCGGACCGTCGGCAACAAGTACATTGGCAAGGGCATTGAAGGCATGATGTCGGGTATTGAACGGGGTGAATCATTGCAGTCTACGGCCTCGGCCAGCGGTTTGTTCAATCCGTTGATTCTGCAAATGATCGCCGTTGGCGAAGAAACCGGCAATGTCGGTGGTTTACTGGTCGACATCGCCGATTTTTACGACCAGGAAGTCGAATACGATCTGAAACGACTGGCCGAGGCGATTGAACCGATCTTGTTGCTGTTTATGGGCATAATGGTGCTGGTGCTGGCCCTGGGCGTGTTTTTGCCCATGTGGGATCTGGGTGCTGCTTTCGGCTAGCAGCCCCGTACCCGAGGCTAGACAAACACAGGGCTCACTCCTAAACTGACTGAGTCGGGATGTACCCGACACGACTCAGGGATAGACGGGGATTGATGTATGAGTGAGCTCGATTCTAATCACACCCGGGTATCTCCAGACAGACGCCGAACACTCTCCCATCTCTTCAACGATCTGATGCCAGCGGCCCAGAGCCTGATCATCAGCCTGCTGATCCTCTGCGTATTGCCGGGTGTCAGCGCAGGCGACTTCCCCAACCGCCCACTCACCATGGTCATTGGTTTCAACCAGGGCGGCAGCACCGACATTCAGGCACAGGCCCTGGCTGAGGTGCTGGAAGACGAGCTTGGACAACCGGTAGAGCGACTCTACCTGCCAGGTGCTGGCGGTGGTGTTGCAGCCGCCCTGGTGGCGAGCAGTACCGACCAGGGTTACCTGATGATGTTTGGCTCATCCCTACCCTATACCTTTACCCCTCTAGTAACCGACGCTTCCTTCGATCTGAACAGTTTTCGCTATGTGTCGGCACTGGCACTGGATCAGTCGGCGCTGGTCACCGGTGGTAACAAGCCATATCGCACCTGGGCAGAGTTACTTGACTACGCCCGCGGGAAAGACGAACTGACGGTCGCCTCCCAGACTTCACAGGATCGCTTTGTCATCAATATGATCTCCCGTCGAGAGGGCATCCCATTGCGTATCGTGCCCACCACGGGAGGGGCTGGTATGGCACCCATGGTACTGGCGGGCGACGTTGACTTTGCGTTCAGTGGCGGAACGCACACCCAGTACACCGAATCGGGTGAAATGGTCGTGTTGATGGGTCTCGTTAATGAACGACTGATTGGCTACCCCAACGCGCCCGCCATCGGCGAGCTCGGCTACGATGTGTCGATGCAGAACCCACGGGTGGTGGTGGTACCCGCCGATACGCCGGACGACCAGGTCAGTGTTCTGTCCGCCGCCCTGTCCAAAGCAACGCAAGACCCCCGGTTTATTCAAGCCACCGAACGGGTTCGCCTGCCCATCACCTTCTGGGATGAGCCCCGGTTGCAGTCCTACTTTGAACAGCAAGTTGACAACTATCGCTGGCTGATTCAGGAGTATGGTGAAGCCGATGAAAACTGAACATCCCAACTTACACGCCAACCGGGGTATGAATGCCAAAGCATTCGACGCTTAGCGCCAATGGCTCAGTGAAAAGGCGATTTCTTGAATTGAAATTCATTACCCGTATCGCCCTTGTCTTTGGCGCACTGGGGCTAATAACGCTCTTTTTTTCCATGCTGTACGCTGTCAAAACCGCACAAGACAGCCTCGACAGTGAAATTCAGAACGCCTTGCGCCAACACCACCGAACGGCCGCCAACCTCTATATCAACCGGCTCGACCTGCTGGATGCTTATTTGCAAAGCGCGGCAGCTAACCGGGTTTTCACCTCAATCGCCAGTGGCACAACCAGTCTCGACTCTGCAAACGACGATATCGCCTATATGTTTCAGGATTCTGCGCTGGGCAACAACATTGACGTCCTGTTCATCACCGACGCCTCCGGCCAGTTGCTGTTCGATGCCAGCCTGCCCCTGTACGACATCAACCCAATGCTGGGGCAATTGCGTTCGCCGGTGCACTATACCCATCGCTGGCTGATCGAGCATACCGAACCGCTGACGGTGATTCTAAAAGCAGCACCACTTTTTGACCCTGCTTCGCTCAGACTTCGCGGCTACCTTTATATTGGCCTGGCCATTGGCCAGAATCGCACGCTGTTGAATGATATTGCCAAACTGGCGGATGCGGATGTCATCAAAATCGGGCTGGGGAACCAGGAGCTGATTCGCCAAACCGAACTGGACTATAGCGGCGCCGCCTCCTATGCGCAGCCGTTCGGTGTCGTGGAGCAAAAAGACAACGTCTATCTGAAAACACGGCCATTGGACATTGCCAGCAACCGTGATGATGTCTGGATCGAGCTCGGCCTGTCGGCCGACCAGTTTCCGCCGGTGGCCAAAACCTATCAGAGAACTTTCTTTGCCCTGTCGGCCGGGTTCATTCTGCTCTTTGCGTTCGCCACCTGGCTGGTCCACCTGAACCACAATCGCAGCATCAGCAACCTGTTGCAGTACATTGCAAACACCCGGCAAGGTACCCGGGCGGCACCCTTTAAAACCGGCGGTATTTACGAGCACAATCAGGTCGGGCTTGCCATGCAGCGCATGGTGTACGAACTCAATATTGCCGCCAACGTGTTTGAATCGGCACAGGGCATGCTGGTCACCGATGGGGCGACCCGTGTTTTAAAGGTCAACGAAGCCTTCACCCGAATGACCGGTTACCGCCAGGAAGACATCGCCGGCTCACTCATGAGTCTGATCGAAACTGACCGGCATGACGAAGACATCAACCAAATCATAGAACAAAGCCTGGACAGCACCGGCAGTTGGCAGGGTGAAGCCTGGGGGCAACGCAAGAATGGGGAGTATTACCTGCAATGGATGCACATTACCGCCGTATTGTCGGATGACGGCGACACCGTGCAGAACTTTGTTGTGACCATCATCGACACCACGGAACGCAAAGCAGCCGAACAACGCATTGAGCAACTCGCCTTTTACGACCAGCTCACCGACCTGCCCAACCGACGCATGTTGATGGACCGCCTCACCAGGGCACTGGCAGCCGCGACCAGCAGCGAACAATATGGCGCATTGCTCTACATCGACCTGGATGATTTCAAAACCCTTAACGATACCCGGGGACACGATACCGGCGATCTGTTTCTGCAACAGGTTGCCGAACGACTTGTCGGCTGCATTCGCCATACCGATACGGTGGCACGAATTGGTGGTGACGAGTTCATCATTTTACTGGAAAGTCTCTCGGCGAATGTCAGCAAGGCCACCGATTTTGCCGGAACATTGGCCACCACTGTGCTGGAAGCCTTCCGGCAACCTTTTTTTATGCCCAATCTGGAGCACTTCAGCACCCTGAGCATCGGGATTACCCTGTTCAGTAACCACTCGCACAGTGTTGATGAATTGCTCAAACAAGCTGACTTGGCCATGTATCAGGCAAAAGACGCGGGCAAGAACACCGCCCGGTTTTTCACCCCCGACATGCAGGCCCGGGTGCTGGAGCACCTGGCAATGGCCAACGAAATTCGCACGGCCATTAAGGAGCAGCAATTCGAGGTTTTTTTGCAGCCCCAGGTCGATGTTGACCACACCATTGTTGGTGCCGAAAGCTTGTTGCGGTGGCATCACCCAAGCCGCGGTCTGTTGCCGCCGACCGAAGTGATACAGGTGGCAGAAGAAACCGGTCTGATTAATCCTCTGGGAAACTGGGTGCTCGAACGTTCCTGCGAAATACTGGCCGGCTGGGCAAAAGATCCGGTCCTGTCGCAGCTGACCCTGTCGGTCAATATCAGTGCACGGCAGTTGCATCAACCCGATTTCGTGGCAGAGGTAGTACGCATTGTTCAACACACGCGCGCACCCGCAGCGCGGCTGAAACTCGAGCTGACGGAAAGCATGTTGCTGGAAGATGTGCAGGACACCATAGCCAAGATGCACCGGTTGCGCTTGCAGGGCATCGGGTTTTCTCTCGATGATTTTGGCACCGGCTATTCGTCGCTGTCTTACCTGAAACAATTGCCTCTGGATCAATTAAAAATCGACCGCACCTTCGTCAACGACCTGACCACCAATCCGGACGACTCCGACATCGCCAGAACGATTATTTCGCTGGCCTCAAGTCTGTCGATCAACGCCATTGCCGAGGGTGTCGAGACCGCCGAGCAAGCGCGGTTACTGAAACAGTTTGGCTGTCAGGCCTATCAGGGCTACTACTTTGGCCACCCAGTGCCGCTGGTAAAGTTTGAACGCAGTGTAAAAGCCGCGTACCAGCCAGGTTAGTGCAACGTTCCCGGAGGCGAGGGACGCGCTTGTAACACGGCGGTAACCGACTTATTCTCTGGTTTTACTCAGGTTGGCGTTAGACCGACCCGTTATTAGTCACGTCAGGGATGATCCAGCTGGATACACAACAATGCTTGATCACTGGCCCGCCCCCGTGCGCCGCACCCTGTTTAAACTGGTCGGTGTTAACTGGGCCGAGCAATTACTGAACGATGCCTGGCAAACTGGCAATGGCGACCTGCACGGCATGCTCGACACCCTGTTGCGCCGCAACCAATTTTCGCTGACTGCGGAGAACACCGACCTGCTCGATGACCTGGGCAGTTGCATTGTTGCCGGCAATCATCCGCATGGTCTTTTTGACGGGCTGGGTCTGGCCTGGCTGGCCAGTCGAACCCGGGTGCCGACGCGCATCATGGCGCGTAATTTTCTGAATGTGTTTGGCCCGCTGCGCAAAGTGTTTCTGTCGGTCAACCTGGACAGCGAACGTCGCTCTCTGGGTGGCAGCAAAACACTGGCAGCCGCCAGCCAATGGTTGCAGGAAGAGGGACGACTGGTCATTACCCCGGCCGGCGGACTAAGCCAGGCACGGCCTTTCTGGCGGAACGCAACAGACCCGGCCTGGCGCACCGGCATCATTCGGCTGGCCCGCGAGACCAACCGCCCCATTGTACTGGTCGATGTGCAAATGCCACGCGCGCCCGTGCGCCAACTCCTGCATCGCATTCACCCGGTGTTGCGCGCGGTTGTACAGGTATGGGCGTACCGGCTGGGCAGGCACCAGCGCATCCACATGCGGGTCGTCGAGGTGATAGCGGTCGAAGACCTGCCGTCAGAGTGCAGCCTGGCAGACCAGGCAGTCTGGTTGCAAAACCGGTTGCAGCTGGCCCAACAGACCGGTTAAACCAACCCGATACCGAGTTGTGGGGGGCGTCGTGACCAGAAGGCCGACAACAACAACCCGCTGACCAGATGCCAGACACCCCAGAACGCGGTAATCAGCATCATGCCACCGAGATTCGGATAGAACGAAAACAGGATAATGAGCCCGAGACCCGAATTCTGAATGCCGACTTCGAGAATGACCGCACGCCGCTGGTCTTCAGGCAGCCGGGCCCAGGTGGCTGCCGCCCAGCCAAGGCTGAGAGCCAGAGCGTTGTGCAATATGACCAGGCCGGCAAAGGCCGTGGCGTGTTCGACAAAAAGCCCGCCATTGCGTGAAAAGGCAATACCGACGAACACCAGAAAAATCAGCAGCGAGACCCAGCGCGCCGGCTTGTCAGCGCGCGCCGCAAAACCCGGGAACTTGTGACCCACCAGCATGCCCAGTGCCAGTGGCACCCCCAAAACCCAGCCAATCAACTGCACCATGGCCAGCGGCTCGACGTTGATGGCCTGGACAATGGCCCGGGTTTCCGGTGCCAGGGAAGCGTAAAAAGTGAAGTTCAATGGGGTCATGACGATTGCTGCGAGCGACGAAATGCCGGTCATGCTCACCGAGGTGGCCACATGGCCACGGCTGAGAAAGGTGATGATGTTCGAGAAACTGCCGCCCGGACAGGCTGCGACCAGAATCATGCCCAGTGCCAGTGAGGGATCCAGAGACAATGCACGGGTAAAAGCGTAAGTAGCGGCCGGCAACAGGACAAACTGACAGACCAGGCCAATCACCGGGGCTTTGGGCGACTTCAGCACATAACGGAAATCGCTCATTTTGACCGACAAGGCCGCGCCAAACATCATGATGGCCAGCATGAAGTTCAACATATCGAGACTGGAAGGATCGAACTCAATCTGGACTGAATCTAACACTCAGGACTCCTAAACGGGGTGTTTCAGGGCAAACAACAATGAACTGACCTTTATTCTTCAACGCTTCAGCCTCAGTGCCGGCAGCTCATTCAGCGTAGCCTAACAGTGTAGCGTTGGTCTGGGATAACGACTATCTCTAGAGGCCTCGGAGGGTAGCAATTCAACAATTTGGCTTCATACTTTACCTCGAACAGGCTTCCCGCCTTATTCAGAATATGGGAACCAAAGGAGCACTCTCGTGAAGTCAGAAAAAACCGTATCGCTGGTACTTGGAAGTGGCGGCGCCCGAGGTATGGCTCATATTGGCATTATCCGCTGCCTCGAAGACCGCAATTACAAGATAACCAACATCGCGGGCGCCAGTATCGGCGCCCTGGTCGGCGGATTTTACGCGGCCGGCAAACTGGACCAGTACGAACGCTGGGTCTGCGCTCTGGAACGTACCGACGTGCTGCGCCTGCTCGACCTCTCCTTCAACGGCGGTGGCCTGTTCAAGGGCTATAAGATCATGGAGGTTCTAAAGCGCCAGGTCGGCGATGCGCAAATCGAGAACCTGCCCATCGAATTTACCGCCGTTGCGGTCGATATCGAACGCCAGCGGGAGATCTGGCTCAACGACGGCTCACTGTTTGAAGCCATCAGAGGTTCCATCGCCATCCCCTCTGTCTTCAAGCCGCACCCCTACCGGGGCATGATGCTGGTCGACGGCGGCGTACTGAACCCGGTGCCGATCGCCCCCACCCTGCGCACCCAGACCGACCTGACCATAGCAGTCAACCTAAACGGCCGCGCTGACATGCTGGGCAGAATGGAAAAGGCGAAACACAAGAAACCGGTCAGACTCTCCGAAGAGGCGCAGAATACGGTACACCGCGCCATCAACCGCTTTATTGACCGCTGGTGGTCCGAAAAAGCCGACACCACGGAACCCCAGAATCAATGGAGCATGCTGGAACTGATGAACCGCTCCATCGACACCATGCAGAACACCATTGCCCACATGAAGCTGGCTGCACACCAGCCCGATGTTCTGATTGAAATTCCACGGGGTGTCGGGGGTCTGTTCGACTATCACCTGGCGAGCGAGATGATCGAGGATGGCTACCAGCTGTGCGCCGCCGCACTGGACCGCTACGAGGCCAAGCAAGGCTTTGCCGACCTGACTGACGAAGAGATTGAAGTCGGCACCGACGAACTGTAGGGAGGTTCTCCAAGTCAGACTCTCCGTTATGGCTGGCTAGGTAGCACTGGCCAGCAGCGGCCACCTGGGATACCCCTGTGGGTAGTCCAGGCAGCCACTGCTTAACTCTACAGCTGATCCCAGAGCTATAGCGCCTAGGCCGACTCCCGGTCCTCGTTGCGGCGCTCTTCGGGTGCGCCTACATCCTCTTCAGACTCGGGGTGCAGTGGCAGTACGTTGGGCGAGGTACGCACCATGGCCACATACTGGCTTTCGTGGTCTTCCGGACGTTCGATGATGCGTGAGCGAATCAGCTGTATGCTCAGTATCAGACTGAACAGCGCCAGGGTAATCAGGTAATAGGCCGGCAAGCCACCAGCGCCCAGATACTCAAGCGCCAGCCCCGCTGCCGCAGGCCCGATGAATGACCCGAGGCCATAGAGCATCAGCAAGCCACTGGAGCCGGCAACCAGATGGTCCTTGTGAATCCGGTCGACCAGGTGGGCGACTGATATCGGGTAAACCGCCAACACCAGCCCACAGAACAGGACCGATAGCGCCGTCATCAGAGTGCGTTCAACCGGTAAATACCAGGCGCTCAGCGCCATCGCCAGTGCCAGCAGAGTACCGAGCACGAAGGTCACCAGAATGACACGGCGCCGATCCATCCGGTCCGACCAGCGCCCAACCGGGTATTGAATCAGCGCACCGCCGAGAATCGACAGGGAAATAAAGGCCGCCAGCTGATTTTCGGTATAGTCAAGGCCGGCCACGAACAACGGTGTTAGCCCCCAAAAAGGCCCCATGATCAGGCCAGATACCACCACGCCCGTCACCGCAACGGGCGCGGCATCAAACAACTTCAAAATACTCATCGACGGCATATCCACAGGCACATGAGGCTGCTGCAGACGCGTCCAGGAGACCGGCATGATGGCCGCGGTTACCAGAAAACTGGCCAGCACGAACAGGGTGTAGCTGGTGGCGCTGTCGATGCGTAGCAACTGCTGGGAGGCCGCAATCGCCACCAGATTCACCAGGGTATAGATCGAAAACACCCGGCTGCGGTAGGCATCCTGAGTCTGGCCGTTCAGCCAGCTCTCGATCACCGTATACATCACGAACACACCGAACCCGGTAAAGAACCGGATCACCAGCCAGGCCAGCGGCGAAATAATCAGCACATAGGCCAGAATGCTGCAGCCCAGTAAGGCCGTGCAAAAGGTGAAGCAGCGGATGTGCCCCATCCGCTTAATTAAGGTCGAGGCCAGTAACGTGGCCACCAGCGCCCCAAGAAAGTAGACCGACGTTAGAATACCCAGATACTGTCCGGAGAAGCCTTCAGCGACGCCGCGCAAAACAAGCAGAGTACTCAGCAGGCTGTTGCCCAGCAATAACAAACAGATGCCCAGAAACAGGGCCATGATTGAGACCAGAATTGAACGCATACCACTTCCGTACGGCTTTGGAACAGGGATTGAAACCCGGCAGTATAGACTAAACCGGGGCGAATCAAGCACGCTAAAAGACGACAAGATTGAAGGCAGGTGACAACGTCTTAAATCACCTATATATTAGATTAAACTAATCAAAAGGAGTCACCGCTATGAAGATCAATATGGGCACGACCGACCGCACGCTTCGTCTGATCGCTGGCATCATTCTCATCGCGCTGGGGCTCACTGGCGTCATCGGCTGGTGGGGCATCATCGGCGTCGTCTTGGTGGCCACCGCCGTTGTGCGGGTTTGCCCAGCCTACCTGCCGTTTGGGCTGTCGACCTTGCGCAAAAAATAACGGCCGACACAGGTCAGCGGTGATCGCTGTCCCAGTTAAACAACAGGGCGGCGACGCCCAGAAACAAGGCTGTCATCCCGACCAGGATCAATAAGTGATCGCTCACCTGCATCAGGCTGGCGCCTTCTGTCGTTATCTCCCGGGCGGCGCTCACCAGATGGGTCAGCGGCAAAGCATTGGCGAGGGATTGCACCATGGGCGGTGCTCCTTCCAGCGAGAACCAGACTTGCGACAAGCCCATCATCGGCCAGGTGGCCATGTTCATCAGCCCGCCCGTCAGCTCCTCGCTGCGCGACCGACTGGCCACCGCCAACCCGAGTGAAATCAGTGCCAGGGCGCCTATGAATAGCGTCACCAACAAACTGAAGGCGCTGCCCAGCATCAGCGTCGACAGGGCCCAGTGACTGCCGAAGTAGATGATCGACGCCACCAGCATGACGGTCAGAAGACGCGACAAAATTTGCGCCGACACAAACTCGAACGCCGACAGCGGCGTAGCTTTAAGCCGCTTCAAAACGCCATTCTTGCGGTAGCGGACAATCGCATAGCCAACCCCGAACAGCGAACTGAACATGATGTTCATGCCGATGATGCCGGGCAGTACCCAGTCTACGTAACGAATCGGCTCGCCCTGCACCACACGCCGGTTGAATTCCGGGTCAGCGTTTACGAGCAACCGTTCGGCCACATAGCCATTACGGCTCTCTTCATTGACCCAGTAGAGCTGACGGTCAAGATCCAGAACCAGGTCGATCTGGTGCCGCCGGGCCCGATTCAGCGCCTGGTCCAGCTCCTCGTAGGGCACAAACTGAATGTGGCTGAGCTGCATGAAAGCCGGGCGGGAGATGTAGGCATCATGCTCACTGATGACCCCAACCTTGAACATCGGCATGCCCTGGCCAAAAATAAAATAAAAACCAAACACCAGCAGAAACGGAAAGGCAAAGTTCCACGCGAGGGAACTGCGGTCACGCCAGAACTCCTTGTTGCGAGCATTAAAGACGGCCAGCAGACGGCTCATCATTGCGAGTCTCCTTATGATCAGGCGCGTAGGGCATGGCCGGTGAGTTTAAGAAAAAGATCGTCCAGATTGGGGCTTTTAACCTGCAACCCTGTCAGCGAAACCTGAGCGTCGGCAAGCTGGCGTACCGTGGCGTCCACCGCGGTTGTCTGAATCTCGACCCGCTCCCGGTTTATCAGCATGTCAAAGGGCAATGTCTTCCCGTCGACCGCCGAGGCGGGCAAGTGCACCATAACGCCCTCAAAATGGCGATCCAGCAACTGCGCCGGAGACCCGCGCTCGACAATGCGCCCCTGATCCATAATGGCAATGTCATCGCAGAGGGTTTCCGCCTCGTCCATATAATGCGTGGTCAGCACAATGGTCTTGCCACGGCGCTTAATGGCTTGCACCAGCTCCCAAAAATTCCGGCGCGACTGCGGATCCAGCCCGGTCGTCGGCTCATCCAGAAACACCAGATCCGGATCGTTAATCAGCGCCAACGCCAGCAACAAGCGCTGACGCTGGCCACCCGACAATTTGCGCGCATCCCGGTTGAGAAACTCACCAAGTGAACACAGCTCGACCAGCTCATCCCGATCAATGGTTTTCGTATAGAAAGCAGCAAACAGCTTCAAGGTCTCGGCTACTGTCAGATAGTCCTGCAGGGCCGTATTCTGAAACTGAATACCCACCCGCTCGAACGCCTTGCGTGATGCCGGTTCGCCAAAGAGCCTCACTTCGCCCGACGTGGGTTTGCTGATGCCTTCCATCATTTCAATGGTGGTGGTCTTACCCGCACCGTTCGGCCCCAGAAGCCCGAAGCATTGACCCTTGGCCACTGAAAAACTGATGCCATCAACGGCCGTAAGCTGTTTGTAGCGTTTCACCAGATTGTGAATACTGAGAAGATCGGTCATTGCAACGCCTTGTTTATGAACTGATGCAGAGTTTACCCCAGCAGCAAGCGACGGCTACCGGGGTTGCCTCAGTGGGGGAGTCCGCAGCATGGACTAAAACGCCAGGAGCGTTTTAGCATGAGCGAAGCGAGCCCAAAGGGTGAATCCCATAGAAGGGATTCATATCCTGCGGCCTAGGCTCCACGGATGGATTGAGTGGGCGGCATCCCGCCCGACCCCACTGGGGCAACCCCGGTGGCCGGCGCGACCCAATGCCACCTGCCAATAGCTGCCGCAGGTTATCCTGCAATGGATTCGTCCGCTATAGCCGATAAGTCATTCCCGCCCGGGGGGTGCCAGTGCTAGACTGGCCAGTCTGCATTTAACCGACATCGGGACCGCCCAACTGACCGCGGCGCACTAATCCCGGTGACGGCTTTAACCATTGAGGACTCTGTGTGATCCCTGAGAAAGTATTAGTGGTCTCTCCCGCCCTGGCGGAAACCCTGGGATTGGAAGAGGCGCTATTGTACCAACTCCTGACGGAAATGGCCCTGCTGCTCGGGTCACGGGTCACCCTGACCGAACACCATCGACAGCAGCTGCTACCCTTCTGGAGCAGCGCCCAGCTCAGTGCCGTATTGCGCCGGGTTCAGGCACAGGGGCTGCTGACTGTGCATAACGAAGACCCCTGGCATGTGCACCTGGAAGACCTCGACGACAGCCTGGTGCCACCCGAACCCTGGCCTGATGCGGGAACGGACGCCAATCCGGCAGAGGCCATACCGGTCGAACGGGTTCCGGTTAGAAGCATGAACCGGACGGCTCCTGCGCCAGACACGGGCAGCGCGCCGCAGCCAGGCATGAACGATGCCCGGCGCCGCAATCAGATGCAGGATGATCTGGCCTATCTGAAGCCCGAAAAACCCGACATGAACTCCGTGCGCGCCGAACGCACCCGCATGCATGCAGACTGGGAGCCCGGCCCCGAATTTCCCGGGTTGCTCTCGTTTCACGATATTCCACTGACCTATGCATTGGCGGAACTGCCAAAATTCAGACAGTATTATCAGGACAAAGACAGAGCCGAATTCAGCTGGGATGTCCGTTTCCTGAACTGGGTCCAGCGTTCCTGGCACGATCAACTGAACAACAAGGGCCGACATGAGCGAACCCAACAACACACCCAAGAGCCTGCAAACCCTGCTCGCGAAAAACGGGCTAAAGTCCGGGAAGCTCTCCGCAACATCCGGGACACCGACTGGTAGCGGCGGCGCGCTCGACCACGAAACCAAACTGCTGGTCAACATGATTTTCGCCCGCTTCCACCATATCTATACCCACAAGTTCGAGAGCGCCTACGGCGATGAATCGACCCTGGCACTGGCCAAACGGGAATGGGCCTACAGCCTGGCCGGAACACCAGCGCATCTGGTGGAGTACGCTCTGGAACGCTGCAAACTCGAATTTGCCTGGCCTCCGACCATTGCTGACTTTGTTCAGCTTCTGCAACCTCAGCCTGAAGCCCTGGGGTTGCCAGGCATTCGCGATGCCTACCTGGAGGCTTGCCAAAACAGTCACTCACCGGCCAACCGGCGCTGGTCGCATGCGGCCGTGCACCTGGCGGCGCGGGATGTCGGTTTTTTCAGAATGCGCACAGAAGCCGAGCGTCACAGCTGGCCACCGTTTGAAAAGGCGTATCAGGAAAGGGTAAATCAGGTGGCGCGCGGCGACGAGCTGGAGGTCAGCGAACCGGCCATCGCCCTGCCCGACCCGGACACCAGTGCGGAACTGAGCCTGGTCAACACACTCGAACAGGCCGGTGTTGAGGCGCCGGTCGCCTACAAGCTGGCCTACTATCTTGAGAAACCACCGGGTTCAGAGGTGAGGGAACGGTACCGGGAACACAGCCGCCAGCGGCTGGACGAGCTTGGCGTGACGGTCACGTTGCCGGCATAGTGTCTTAACTGGCGCCGCGACCGCCTAACCGATCGGTGTTCGTTCTTTCACTGGGCTTCAAGCCGTACTCGAGCTCAGTTTACGGGTTCCATGAATCGGCTGCTGGCATAACCCACGCGGCCCTCGACCCGAATCCGGTTCCAGGTCCCCTGGGAGCCTTCAGGCTCCATCCAAACCCGTGCACCCTCTCCCAGCTTGATGATGACATCAGACTCAGTGGAGGGTGCCTCACGCACGTTCAAAATCGACGCGGTTACTTGCATCAGAACGTCAGGCTCATCAATGACCGGTTCAGTGGCTGAGTCCGTACTTGGCACGGTTTCCGGTTCCGATTGTGACGCCAGACTCTGCGGCGACGCGTCACCATCGGGTGCCAAGACGGTTTCCTCAGGGGCGCTGACAACGGCAACGTCTTCCTCCCCGACAGGTTCATCCTCTGGTGGCGTTAGCGAAGTCGCCTGATCAGAGCTTGCCTCCGGCAAGGTTGACTGATCCAGCGTGCTGGCACCCAGCACCGATTCGGACGCCAGGCTTCCTTCGGGCTCTTCCGCAGAGGCGGCCGGGCTAGTCGCGGGTAATGGCGCACCCTGATGCGACATTCTCGGGACCGGCTCACGCCCCAGCTGCGGCGGCCCCCAGACCAGAAACGCCAGGCTGCCCGCACCCACCAACAAACCGGCGACAAAGGCGCTGGCTAGCCGGAAACCGCCGCCGCGTCTGCCATCGTCAACATTACTGGTCCGCCGAATTGGGTCGCTCATGCCGTACAAGCGCCATTCGATTCGATCAAGATAACGCGGATCTTCAGGAAGCAGTGGGGCGAGTGTCCCTTCGGCAGGCTGCTGTTCAAGTTCTTTTTGAACTTTTTTGCCAATATCGAGGATATGAAATTCAGGCACTTTCAGAACCCGGCCAAGCAACCGCAGTGCCAGGGGTACATGACTGGGCAGGTCATGATTGACCAGCAACAGTCGCCAGCAACTTTCGATCAGAAAAGGCAGTTGTTCTTTCGACAGCGTAGACGACAGCCATTGCAGGGCCTGCACATGATCGTCGATGTCCTTTTCTTCGAGGAAGATGCGCCAGCGCTGATTTAATTCGTCGTCGGTATAGGGTAGAGCTTCTCGCAGGGTGGCTTCCAGGTGCATTTCACTGGTGGGGTAGACGAACGCAAGCCATTGCAGCGCAAGATGCACTGCAGCCTGGGTTGAGTCAGGGTGGTGCACCCAGAACCGGGGCGTGTCCATGTCGGGGCTCGTTGCTGATGTCATAGTTCCGACATTCAACCACTGGATGAGCCGGTGCGCAACCGCCTTAAACGGCTTTACACCGGGCCGTCGCTTCGTCAGGGCGGCGCTTGCCAGGCGCATTCACCCATAAAAAAGCCCCGAACCAGTCGGGGCTTTTGCATTGGGCTTAATTAAGCCGGTGGTTATTCTTCAACAATGACCGCGTCAGCGTCTTCGAAGCCCGCCTTCTCTTCGGCAGTCACTTCACGCATGGACAGCTTGACCCGGCCACGGTTGTCGACATCGAGAATCTTGACGATGACGGTATCGCCTTCGTTGATCTCGTCAGTCACCTTGGCAATGCGGCGATCGGCGATCTGGGAGATGTGCACCAAACCATCCTTACCCGGCAGGAACTGCACGAATGCGCCGAAATCAGCGATCCGCACGACCTTGCCCTGGTAGACAGAACCGGGCTCTGGCTCGGTCACAATCGACAGGATCTTGTTGCGTGCCGCCAGGGCAGACTCTTTGGTCGGGGCATACAGACGCACGGTGCCGTCGTCCTGAATGTCGACCTGGGCACCGGTTTCTTCAACGATGGCGCGAATGGTTGCGCCACCCTTGCCGATCACGTCACGGATCTTGTCGGTATCGACTTTCATCGTATCCATAGTCGGGGCGTTGTCAGACAGCTCAGTACGCGAGCTGGAGATCACATGCGCCATTTCACCCAGAATGTGGGTGCGGGCTGCATGTGCCTGCTCCAGAGCGATCTCCATGATCTGCTCGGTAATGCCCTGAATCTTGATGTCCATTTGCAAGGCAGTCACACCAACATCGGTACCCGCGACTTTAAAGTCCATGTCACCGAGGTGGTCTTCATCGCCCAAAATGTCGGTCAGGACGGCAAAGTCATCACCTTCCTTGACCAGGCCCATGGCAATACCGGCCACCGGACGCTTGATGGGTACACCAGCGTCCATCATCGCCAGAGAGGCACCACACACAGAGGCCATTGACGATGAACCGTTCGATTCAGTGATCTCAGACACGACACGCATGGCGTAGGGGAACGTCTCTTCGTTCGGCACCAGCGACAAAATGCCGCGCTTGGCCAGACGACCGTGACCAATCTCACGACGGCCTACGCCGCCCATGCGACCTGCTTCACCTACGCTGAACGGAGGGAAGTTGTAGTGGAACATGAAGTTGTCGGTCATGGTGCCGTGCAGCATGTCTTCCATCTTGCCGTCACGCAGGGTGCCGAGTGTAACGGCGACCAGTGCCTGGGTTTCACCACGCGTAAACAGCGCCGAACCGTGAGCACTTGGCAGAACGCCGACTTCGACTTCGATCGGACGTACGGTTTTGTTGTCGCGGCCATCGATACGCGGCTCACCCTTAACGATGCGGGCGCGAACCAGTTGCTTCTCGATCTTGGCGAACACACCTTTGACATCATCGGCGGAAGGCTGACCTTCTTCGTC
The DNA here is from genome assembly GCF_004000275.1 of Saccharospirillum alexandrii. Classification (GTDB taxonomy): domain Bacteria; phylum Pseudomonadota; class Gammaproteobacteria; order Pseudomonadales; family Natronospirillaceae; genus Saccharospirillum; species Saccharospirillum alexandrii. The sequence goes on along the minus strand of NZ_RCIP01000007.1, from coordinate 43,612 downwards.
ACCGGCCAGTGCTTCAACGACCTCGGCTTTCAATGCCGACAGCACGCCATAACGTTCCATCTTGTCAGACACCTGGTAGGCATCGGCAATGCGGGTACCATACTGGCTGCTGATCTGCTCGATCAGATCAGTCTTTTCGGCCGCAGGGGTGAACTCCCACTTAGGCTTGCCGTTTTCAGCCGCGAAGGCTTCAATGGCGGAAACGGCCTTCTGGTATTCTTCATGGGCGAACAGCACCGCGCCCAGCATCTGGTCTTCAGTCAGCTCATCGGCTTCGGATTCAACCATCAGTACGGCATCTTTGGTACCGGCTACGACCATGTTCAGGCGTGAGGTTTTCAGCTGGGTGTAAGTCGGGTTCAGCAGATACCCGTCGTCATCGGTATAACCGACGCGTGCCGCGCCGATCGGACCGGCAAAAGGCACTCCGGAGATGGCCAGGGCCGCAGAGGTGGCCAACATGGCACAGATATCCGGATCATCTTCCTTGTTGGCAGAGACGACGTTCAGCACAACCTGAACTTCGTTCATAAAGCCTTTGGGGAACAGCGGACGAATCGGACGGTCGATCAGACGCGAGGTCAGCGTCTCTTTCTCTGACGGGCGGCCTTCACGCTTCAGGTAACCGCCGGGAATTTTACCGGCAGCGTAGTATTTTTCCTGATAATGCACTGACAGCGGGAAAAACGGCTGGTCAGGACGGGCTTCTTTAACGGCAACCACGGTAGCCAGAACAACGGTCTCATCGATGGTACACAGAACGGCACCGGTAGCCTGACGGGCGACGCGGTTGGTTTCCAGGGTGACGGTTTTGCCACCAAACTCGAAGCTGTGTGATTTGGGTGTTAAATGACTCAATGGAGTCTCCTTATGATCGATCATTGTCAAATGGACGCCGATCCCAACGATGCTTCTATCACTGGGCTTTACGGTGGCGCTTCAACAGCGCGGCAAAGCCCAGTGATAGAAGCTCCTCAGGCGGGGTGTACCCGGCACTGGGAAGATATCGTTGTTCACGGTTGTCCTGATGTTTCACTGCCATTTGGCCATGCGACAGGTGCCAGGCACCAGCAGACCAGTCAACAGCAAGGGGGAGTCTAGCAACCTGCGAGGCAAACAGGGAGCACAGTGCAGAAATGACAAGGGCCCCTGACAGGAGCCCTTGAAACACGAAGCTTACGCTTAGCGACGCAGACCGAGACGCTTGATCAGGCTGGCGTAACGGGAAACGTCTTTGCGCTTCAGGTAATCCAGCAGCTTACGACGCTGGTTGACCATACGAATCAGACCACGACGCGAGTGGTGATCTTTACCGTGCTCTTTAAAGTGGCTCTGCAGACCTTCAATGTTCTTGGTCAGCAGGGCAACCTGGACTTCGGGTGAACCGGTGTCGCTCTCGCTGCCACCAAATTCTTTTACCAATTCTGCTTTTTGCTCGACAGTCAATGCCATGGTACAAACTCTCCACGAATATGCGTCAATGTGAAATGGCCACCGTGCATATTAACAGTGACATTCCAGCCCCGGCCGCAAAGGCCGAAACCGGGCGGGATTATACATGACACTTCACCAGGAACAAAGCGGTGCCGTGGCTGGGACAGTTCTGTAGCTGTGGTCCGCGGAGGCTGCCGGTTATGCCTCTGTGGGGTCGGCGTGGACCCGTCCATGGGGCCTAGACCACAAGATATGAATCCCATCCATGGGATTCACCCTTCGGGCTCGCTGCGCTCATGCTAAAACGCTCCTGGCGTTTTAGTCCATGTTGTGGACTCCCCCACAGAGGCATAACCGACACCCTCCGCTCGTCTTTGGTGGCTTTACTCACCTGCTCTATGATCCGCTGGCGACCAACCGTAATGGTTGTAGAAGACTATCAGCCACCACCTCTCCCACACCAAGAAAACGACCACTGTCGTCGTCTTTGACGCGATATTGCCCTGGCTTAAGGTCCAGGCCATCGCTGACCGGGTTGCCGTGGCTGAAGCGCCGTGTCTGGCCTTCGGTAAGGGTGGTGACAGGCAGGTCGACAAGCAGGTCGTCGAGGCTGAAGAGGTGCCGGTCGAGGGCTTCGGGGCCCTTTGCTTCCTGTTCGCTGATCAGCGCATCCAGCGGCACGGCGTTGTCCAGTGAGAACTGGCCGTGCTTGGTGCGTCGTAGCGCCGTGATGTGTGCGCCGCAGCCCAGAGCCTGGCCAATATCATCGACCAGGGTGCGAATGTAGGTACCTTTGGAGCAGTGCACGTCCAGTACCAGCTCATCATTCGTCAGGCTGACCAGCGTCAGACTGAAAATGGTCACTGGCCGGGGCTCCAGCTCTATGTGCTTGCCTTCACGGGCCAGCTCATAGAGCTTTTTGCCATCCCGCTTGAGCGCAGAATACATGGGGGGAATCTGTTCGATATCGCCGGTAAAGCGCTCTGCCAGCAGCGCCTCTACCTCAGCAACATCGAGTTCGGGCACCGGGCGGGTTNCTGTTCGATATCGCCGGTAAAGCGCTCTGCCAGCAGCGCCTCTACCTCAGCAACATCGAGTTCGGGCACCGGGCGGGTTTCGGTGATTTCGCCTTCGGCATCAAGGGTATCGGTGCGTTCGCCCAGTTTGGCAACCGCTCGATAGGCCTTATCGGCTTCCAGTAAAAAACGGGTAAATTTTGTCGCTTCACCCAGGCAGAGGGGCAACAGACCCGTTGCCAACGGGTCCAGCGCACCGGTGTGACCGGCTTTTTGCGCCTGGAACAACCAACGCACCTTTTGCAGCACACCGTTTGAAGACCAGTCCGATGGCTTGTCCAGCAAGATGACGCCGTCGATGGCGCGTCCTTTTCTGCGACGTGCCATGAATCAGGACGGGTCTTTATCTGAAGACGGCTCGTCTGAAGAGTCATCATCAGCACCGTCGTCGATGTTTCTGGCTTTATCCTGACGCACGGCTTCGTTGATCAGGCCGGACAGGCGCGCACCCGACTCCAGTGTTGGGTCGTAGTGAAAGCGCAGCAGCGGCATAACCCGCAGTTTGAGTTCGCGTGCCAGTATCGTGCGTAAAAAGCCTGAGGCCTTGTTCAGCACGGCTTCCTGCTCACTGCGTTCGATATCGGCTTCGGCACTTTCGCCGAATACCATGCAGGTAAAATAGATGTCGGCGTAGGACAAATCCTTGCTGACCTTAACGTCGTTCAGGGTCACCATGCCGAGGCGCGGGTCCTTCACTTCCTGCTGGATAATCACCGACAGGTCACGCTGCATCTGGTCGGCAATACGCCGGATACGACTGTTTTCTTTGGCCATGATTTGGCCCTCTTGCAAATAGGGGAAATAACTCGGTTTATAACTCAAGTTTCGGCGCTCGCACCAAACCAAGTGCCAGCTGTCGGGTGTACCTATCCGGGGTAGTCCGCAACATGGATGTTGCGGCCTAGGCCCCATGGATGGGTTAACGCCGACCCCGGATCGGTACACCCGGTGGCTGGCACGAGCCTTTGGCACCAAACCAAAACCGAGCGCCGAAACTTGACTCTATAAAGCAAACAACCCCGGACAAGCCGGGGTTGTCAGGAACTCAAGACGCATTAATCATCGATGGTGCGCGCAAATTCCTTAACATCAAAGACTTCGATCTTGTCACCGGCTTTAACGTCATTGTAGTTCTTGACGCCAATACCGCATTCCATGCCCTGACGAACTTCCTGGACATCGTCTTTGAAGCGACGCAGGGATTCCAGCTCGCCTTCATAGATGACCACTTCGTCACGCAATACACGAATGCGCTTGCTGCGGTGCATGGTGCCTTCGATGACCATACAGCCGGCCACTTGCCCGAACTTGGGCGAGTTGAAGACATCACGTACTTCAGCCAGGCCGACAATCTCTTCACGCAGATCCGGCGACAACAGACCGTTCAGTGCGGCTTTGACATCGTCGATCAGGTTATAGATCACGTTGTAGTAACGCAGATCCAGACCTGCCTGCTCGATCACTGTCCGGGCTTTACCAGTGGCGCGCACGTTGAAACCGAAGACAACCGCCTGCGAGGTAATCGCCAGGTTGGCATCGGACTCAGAAATCGCGCCCACACCGCTGGCAATCACGTTCACCTTCACTTCTTCGTTGCCCAGTTTCTGCAATGAAGCAGTCAGGGCTTCGAGTGAGCCGCGAACGTCGGTCTTCAGTACCACGTTCAGCACTTTCTTGTCTTCAGAACCCATACCCTGGAACAGAGCGTCGAGTTTCGCCGCCTGCTGCTGGGCATGTGCCGATTCCTTGGTGCGCATGGAGCGCATCTCAGCAACTTCACGTGCCGAACGTTCGCTTTCAGAGACCACAAACTCGTCACCGGCATCCGGCGTACCATTCAAGCCGAGAATCTCGACCGGAATAGACGGACCAGCTTCCTCGATCTGTTTGCCGGTTTCATCCAACAAAGCACGCACTTTACCGTAGAAAGTACCGGCCAGAACCACATCGCCTTTCTTCAGACGACCAGACTGAACCAGAACGGTGGCAACAGCGCCACGGCCCTTGTCGAGGCTCGATTCCACGACAGTACCCTTACCCGGGCCTTCGTGGTGTGCTTTCAGCTCAAGCACTTCGGCCTGCAACAGAACCGCGTCGAGCAGCTCGTCGATGCCCTGACCGGTATGCGCCGACACCTGAACGAACTGGGTGTCACCACCCCAGGACTCAGGGATCACATCGCGCTGTGACAGCTCGTTGATCACCCGGTCCGGGTCAGCCGCTTCCTTGTCCATCTTGTTGATGGCCACGATCAGAGGAACACCGGCAGCGCGGGCGTGTTGAACCGCCTCTTCGGTCTGCGGCATCACACCGTCGTCTGCGGCGACAACCAAAATCACCACGTCCGTTGCCTTGGCGCCGCGGGCACGCATAGCGGTAAAGGCCGCGTGACCAGGAGTGTCCAGGAAAGTAATCATGCCTTTGTCAGTTTCAACATGGTATGCCCCAATATGCTGGGTAATACCACCAGACTCACCGGATGCAACACGAGTACGACGAATATGGTCGAGTAAGCTTGTCTTACCGTGGTCAACGTGACCCATGACGGTTACAACAGGTGCGCGAGGTGACTCTTCACCGCTGTAGCTGACCTCCATCACATCGTCTTCCATGGCGTTTTCATTCACCACGGTATACTTGTGCCCCATTTCCTCGATCACCAGAATCGCGGTGTCCTGATCGATGGCCTGGTTAACCGTCACCATGACGCCCATCTTGAACAGGATCTTAACCACTTCAGCGGCCTTAACCGACATCTGACTGGCCAGCTCAGCCACGGTAATGGCTTCACCCAGTTGCACTTCGCGCACTACGGGTGCGGTCGGACGCTCAAACTGGTGATCGCGCTTCTTGTTACCACCACGCTTGGCGCGACGGCGACGACCCATGCCATCTCCATCGTCCAGGGCCGACAGCATTTGCTGATGCTTGTTGCCGCCACGACCGGTGTTAACGCGCTGCGCCACTTCCGCTTTCTTGCCGCCCTTTTTGTGACCGGCCTTGCGGCTGTCTGCTGCCGGGCCATCGTCCACCCGCATCGGGCGTTCAGCCGTCTTGTGCTTTTTCTTGTCGGTGGTGCGGTCTTCCTTGGCCATTTTGGCCTCGGCGTCCGCCACCGCCAGTTGCGGATCAACCTCTTCCTCAACTTTCTTCGGCTGTACTTTTGAAGTGCGTGCCTTTTCAGCTTCGCGTTTCGCCGCTTCCTCGCGCGCCTTCTCTTCGGCAGCACGTGCCCGTGCTGCTTCAAGCTTCGCGTCTTCTTCGGCACGACGACTGGCCGACGTATCGGCAGTCGTCACTGGGGCCGCCGCTTCAGTCGGTGCTGCATCGCCGCTGCCTTCAACGGCATCGCGCTTCATGTAAGTACGCTTCTTGCGCACTTCGATATTGACCGTCTTGCCACGACCACCACCACTGGTCTTCAATGTAGTGGTGACCTTGCGCTTCAACGTGATCTTCTTGGGGGCTCCGCTGTCTTCACCGTGACTTGTTTTCAAATACGTCAACAGTGTCTGCTTCTGGTCATCATTAACCGCTTCGCCCTCAGACTTTTGCGGCAGACCAGCATCGCTCATTTGTTTCAATAAACGATCAACGGGTGTACCAACGCTTTCCGCCAGTTGTTTAACGGTGACTTCTGCCATGGATTCCTCCTACCCGTGATTACTCATTCTCAAACCAAGGTGCCCGTGCTGCCATAATCAATCGGCCAGCCCGTTCCTCGTCCATATCATCGATGTCCATCAGGTCATCAATACTCTGTTCCGCTAGATCTTCCATCGTGGCGATGCCTTTGCTCGCCAACAGGCGGGCCAGATGCTCATCCATGCCGTCCAGGCTCAGCAAGTCGTCACTGGGTGTTGCGGAATCCAGTTGCTCTTCACTCGCCAGTTCCAGCGTCAGTAACATGTCTTTTGCACGCTGACGCAGTTCGGTCACGATGTTTTCGTCGAACCCTTCAATGCCAAGCATTTCCTCTAGAGGTACGTAAGCGACCTCTTCCAGTGTGGTGAAGCCTTCTTCTGCCAGAATGGCAGCAATGTCTTCATCGACATCCAGCTTCTCTTCAAAATAGGTAACCAGGCGACCGGCTTCCTCTTCCTGTTTCTCGTCGGCTTCTTCCTCGGTCATCACGTTGATCACCCAGCCAGTCAGTTCACTGGCAAGCCTTACGTTCTGTCCACTGCGGCCAATCGCAATGGCCAGGTTGTCGGCCGCAACCGCGACATCCATGGTGTTGGTATCTTCATCCATCACGATGGAGGCAACTTCAGCCGGTGCCATGGCGTTAATCACCAGTTGGGCCGGATTGTCGTCCCACAAAATGATGTCGACACGCTCATTGTTCAGTTCGTTCGATACCGCTTGTACACGCGAACCACGCATACCGACACAGGCACCCACCGGGTCGATACGACCGTCATTGGTTTTCACCGCGATCTTCGCGCGAGAGCCAGGGTCACGGGCACATCCGCGAATTTCGATCACTTCTTCCTGAATTTCCGGCACTTCAATGCGGAACAGTTCGATCAGCATGTCGTTGCTGGCGCGGCTCAGTTCAAGCTGCGGGCCACGGCCTTCAGCACGAATGTCCTGCAGCACAGCGCGCACCCGGTCACCGATGCGGAAGGTTTCACGCCCGATCACAGATTCACGCGGCATGACAGCTTCAGCGTTGTTGCCCAGGTCGACAATAATGTTGTCACGAGTCACTTTCTTGACCGTGCCCAGCACCATTTCACCAACACGCTCACGGTATTGCTCAACAATTTTTGCCCGCTCGGCTTCACGCACTTTCTGTACGATGATCTGCTTCGCTGCCTGAGCGCTGATGCGGCCAAATTCAGCGTTCTCGATCACCTCTTCGTAGGTGTCACCCTCTTGCAATGTCTTGTCGACTTCATGGGCTTCCTGAGTGGTCCATTCACAACCCAGGGTTGGAACGCCATCATTGCCCATCACAGTCCAGCGACGAAAGGTCTGGTACTCACCGGTCTTGCGGTCGATCACAACGTGAATGTCGATCTCGCCTTCTTCATCTTCGTCGAAGCGCTTCTTGGCAGCGGCTGCCAGGGCCAGCTCCATGGCATCAAAGATGACCTCTCGGGACACACCTTTCTCATTCGCTACTGCGTCCACGACCAGGAGAATTTCTTTACTCATCGTCTCAGCCTCTTGTTTGCCGGGCGGTTGACCGGGCTTTCCTTTCGGTTAATCGGTTTATTGCTTGTCAAAGTTCGGTATCAGGTTGGCTTTGTCGATGCTTTCGATCGGCAACAAATAGTCCATACCATCAACGGTCACGCAGATGTCCTGATCCTCTATTGCGGACAGCACACCTTTGAATTTACGACGCCCTTCAAACGGCGCACGCAAACGCACCTGAACCCACTCACCCAGATACGCTGAAAACTGCTCCAGACTGAACAAAGGACGATCCATACCCGGGGAGGAAACCTCCAGGGTGTAGTTCTGACTGATCGGGTCTTCAACATCCATCACCGCGCTGATCTGGCGGCTCACTTCCGCGCACTGATCCACATTGATCCCCTCTTCGTGGTCAATGTACACGCGCAGGGTGCTGTGTTTGCCCTGTGCTGAGAACTCCAGACCCCAGAATACAAACCCCAGACCAGTAATTACCGGTTCCAGCATTGCATTCAGTTCGTCGACCTTTGCCATTCAAACCCCTCTGTGAGCCCGGCTGCCGGGCCTGACTGTTGCCAGTGGCGCAGCCACTGACGTCTATTCGATGTTGTCGTGCCCTTAACTGACTTTTTCAGAGCCAAAAAAAGGGCAACTTTGGAACCAACGCCTTCCGTTGGCTCCGCAGGCCCAGATCGATAACACTGAGATCCCAACGGTTCCGCACTCGTGCGGTTCACGCAGGTGAGCCTCAAAACACAAAGCTCTACGGAAAACCGACCGGCCTGCTAACAAAAAGCCCCTGCTAGGAGGGGCTTCAAGTCGTGGTCTCGCAGACCAGTCTATGAGTCGGAAGGCCCTCTGGCTTCCGAGGGTCTGCAGACCCTACAACATACCTATCCTTGTATGTTGTTCGGTGAGCGCCAATGATATACGGCTGCTTCACCTGAATATGGTAGCGGGGGCAGGATTTGAACCTACGACCTTCGGGTTATGAGCCCGACGAGCTACCAGACTGCTCCACCCCGCAATAAACCTGTGTCACCTTACTATTCTGAGACCAACCGGGTCGGACTCATAAACCGAAGGTCGGTGACTCCCTTCAGCTTTTGCAGGATAGGGAGCCCGACGAGCTACCAGACTGCTCCACCCCGCAATAAACCTTCATAGAACCTCGAGGAATTCACACTCCTCAGGCGGCGGCATTATAGGGATGCCCCGCCCGACTTTCAAGGCAAAGCCCGGAAAGTCCCCCAAAAAGAAAAAGGCCTGCTCGCACAGGCCTTTTAAGTGGTGCCGACGACTAGACTCGAACTAGCACGGGCATAAGCCCACCACCCCCTCAAGATGGCGTGTCTACCAATTCCACCACGTCGGCAAAAGCGCTCCCCGGCCGGGCTATTCCTTACTCGGCCGGTATATCCAAAGTATTCTGTTCGGGTGCGACTGGCGCTTCCTCGGTTTGCTCAACCGCAGGAATATCCAATCCCAGATCATCAAGACCTTCGGCTTTTTGCTTGGCAATGTACGCCAAACCAAAACTGGTCAAAAAGAAACCGGTCGCCAATATGGCGGTGGTACGGGTCAGGAAGTTGGCACTGCCACCACTGCCGAACACGGTTTGCGAGGCACCGCCACCAAAGGAGGCCCCTGCATCGGCGCCCTTGCCACGCTGGATCAGTACGAAACCGACAACACCCAGACCCAGCAGAACATGAACCACCAACACCAAATTTTCGATAGCCATTCGTTAAACCCCTTTCGCAGCCTGACAGATCGCAACAAACTCGTCGGCGAGCAGTGATGCTCCCCCTACCAGCCCGCCATCAATGTCGGGTTGCTGAAACAATTCCTGTGCACTGGACGCCTTAACACTGCCGCCATAGAGCACCCGGCACTTCCCGGCAACAGACTCGGACGCCTGCGCCAATAAACCTCGAATAAACGCATGTACCGCCTGAGCCTGTTCGGGCGAAGCGGTCTTACCGGTGCCTATTGCCCAAACGGGCTCATAAGCAACAACGATCGTCGCAAACGCTTCGATGCCAACGACATCCAATACCGCCTGCAACTGGCGACCGACGACGGCTTCCGTCTGATCAGCTTCGCGCTCGGCGAGCGTCTCGCCGACGCAAAGCATCGGCACTACACCAGCAGCCAGAGCTGCCTGGACCTTCCCGGCGACAACGCTGTCGCTCTCAGCGAAGAGCTCACGGCGCTCGGAGTGGCCCACCAAAACGTAGTCGGCCCCAAAATCCTTCACCATTCCCAGTGAAATCTCACCGGTATAGGCCCCTTTCTCAGCAGCATGGACATTCTGAATACCATATCGAATGCCACTGCCGGCGACGGCCGACGCTACCTGATCCAGGTAAACAGCAGGAGGAAACACAACAGCATCGACCGCTGCGGTATCGATTCCCTGTACAAATGCCGTCAACAAAGCGCTGTTAGCAGCCTTGTCGCCATTCATCTTCCAGTTTGCGGCTACCAGTTTGCGTCGCATGCCTGACCTCCTTAAATCGGGCGCAGAGTGTACTGCCTTTCCACCAGCCGAGCAACAGGCTGTTTGGGAAAAACGGGGTTAAAACAACAGCTTACCCCATAAACCCCAGTGGCTGAGCGCGACATTCTGTGGAATTGGGGTTACTTTTTCCGGCAAATTATACCGTTGCAGCCTCGACCGCCGCCTTGACAACACCGGCCAACCGCTCACAACTGCGTTTTACCTGGCCAATGTCTTCCCCTTCAACCATGACCCGTACCAGCGGTTCAGTACCGGATGGACGCAGCAGTATGCGACCGGCATCGCCCAACACCCCGGCCTGCACATCCAGCTCGGCCTGTACTTCAGGCAACGCCTGAACATCCATCTTGTTCGGCATTTGCACATTGATCATGACCTGAGGGTATTTGCGCATGCCGGATTTGGCCTGCGACAGCGTCTGGTCGGCGGCCTGCAAGGCGCACAGCACCTGCAAAGCGGCGACAATGCCATCCCCCGTGGTAGTAACATGCTTGCACACCAGGTGTCCGGAATTTTCGCCCCCCAACACCCAATCGCGCTGGTGCAGCTGCTCCATTACATAGCGATCACCCACCTGTGCCCGAACCAGCTCGATGCCCTCTTTCCTGAGCGCCACCTCAAGACCCAGATTGGTCATCAGCGTACCGACTACCCCCCCCTGCAGACGATTCTGGCGGTGAAGATGAATGGCAAGCAGATACAGCAACTCGTCACCATCGACCAGCTCACCTTCATTGTCGACCATCAACACCCGGTCGCCATCGCCATCAAAGGCAATACCCAGGTCAGCCTCCTGCTCGAGCACAGCTCGCTGCAGACTGGCTGGGTGGGTTGAACCTACGCCCTTGTTGATGTTCAAGCCGTCCGGCGTGGCGCCAACCAGGCTGACCCTGGCGCCCAACTCCCGAAACACTTTGGGGGCCACATCGTAGGTAGCGCCGTGGGCACAATCGAGCACGATATGCAGGCCATCCAGGTTGAGGTAGCCTGAGGTACTTTTACAAAACTCCACATAGCGGCCACCGGCATCGTTGATGCGCACGGCCTTACCCAGCAAGTGACTCTCAGCCGTGGTCATCACCTTTTCAAGTTCGGCTTCGATGGCCAGCTCAACGTCATCGGGCAGCTTGGTGCCGTCTGCGGAGAAGAACTTGATGCCATTGTCGTAATAGGGGTTGTGCGAGGCTGAAATGACAATACCCGCGTCTGCATGAAACGCGCGAGTCAAATAGGCTACGGCTGGCGTTGGCATTGGCCCAACCAGCAGGATATCGCACCCGGCAGCCGACAAGCCGGCTTCCAGAACCGCCTCGAACATATAACCCGATATTCGGGTGTCTTTGCCGATCAGTATCTTGCTGTGCCCTTCGCTGGCGAACACCCGACCAGCAGCCCAGCCCAGCTTCAATAGAAATTCAGGAGTAATGGCGCCGCTTCCAACCCGGCCCCGTATGCCATCCGTGCCAAAATACTGTTTTTCCTGACTCACTCACTCATCTCCTTGGTTAAGGCGCTTTTGCCATAGCTACCCCTAAAAATGCGACGCCGCTTTACACCGACTGATGCAAAGCGTTAATCACGGCAATGGCATCTGCGGTTTCCGCCACATCATGCACTCGTACGATGGACGCGCCGTTCATCGCCGCAGCGACGGCAGCCGCGAGGCTGCCATAGAGGCGCTGATCGACCGGCTTGCCCAGCACATCGCCAATCATCGATTTGCGCGACAACCCTACCAGCACCGGGCAACCCCAGCGGGTAAAGCGCTGCAAATGTTTCAGTAAACTGAGATTGTGGCCCAGTGTCTTGCCAAAACCAAACCCCGGGTCAACCAAAAGTTGCTGACGTTGCAGCCCTGCAGCCTCACAAGCGCCAATACGCTCACCGAGGTAACGCTCAACTTCAGCAACCACGTCATCGTATTCCGGGCTCATCTGCATCGTGCCGGGCTGACCCTGCATGTGCATCAGACAGACCGATAGCCCAGTCTCCACCGCAGCCTGCAAGGCACCTTCGCGAGACAGGGCACGGACATCATTGATCAGGTGCGCCCCGACACGCGCCGCCTCCCGCATGACCTCCGGGGTGCTGGTATCGACCGATAAGATCACCTCGGTGTCTCGCGCCAACGCCTCAACCACGGGCACAACCCGGTCCAGCTCCTGCTGTACGCTGACCGGAGTGGCACCCGGGCGAGTGCTCTCGCCGCCCACGTCCAGAATACTGGCACCGGCCGACACCAGGCGCCGAGCCTGGGCCAGGGCCGCATCGGCTTTAATGAACCGGCCACCGTCTGAAAAACTGTCGGGAGTCACGTTCACCACGCCCATTACCCGGGTAACGCTGAGATCCAGCGAGCGATCACCAAATAACCAACCAGACCCGCTGGCGTGAGTACCTGTCATGACGGCGACTCCTTTAAACAATTGCTTACATAAAAAAACGGCGCCGGAGCGCCGTTTCAAAATTTTTGCCGAGCCAGAGGCTTATTCGGTCTGGCCGTCCCGGTCCAGATCCGCCTGGTCCTGAGCGGTTTCAGCTGCGGCATCAGCAGGCTCGCCTGAATCCGCCTTGCCACCGCCTGAATCCCGATCGTCCCAGCCTTTGGGCGCTCTTGGCTTGTTGCCGTTCATGATGTCATTGATCTGCTCGGCATCGATGGTCTCGTAATGCATCAGCGCGTCTTTCATCATTTCCAGCTTGTCGCGATTGGCTTCAAGCAATTCGCTGGCGGTTTTGTAACACCGGTCGAGAATCTTTTTGATCTCGGCATCAACCGCGCGCGCAGTCTCAGAAGACAGCTGAGCCATGGAAGACTGGCTGCCCAGATACCCCTGCTGCTCTTCTTCAAACTGCTGGGCGCCAAGCTCACTAAGGCCCCATTTGGTCACCATGTTGCGAGCCAGTTGCGTTGCCCGCTCAATGTCATTGGAGGCACCAGTGGTCACCCCTTCCTTGCCGTTGGTCATTTCTTCGGCAATACGGCCGCCATACAGCGAGCAGATCTGGCTTTCCAGCTGACGCTTGCTGATTGAGTACCGGTCTTCCTCGGGCAGGTACATGGTCACACCCAGGGCACGGCCACGCGGAATAATACTGACCTTATAGACCGGGTCGTGCTCGGGGACCAGCCGGCCAATAATGGCGTGGCCAGACTCGTGATAGGCGGTGTTAATCTTTTCTTTCTCGGACATGACCATGGATTTGCGCTCGGCACCCATCATGATCTTGTCTTTCGCCCGGTCGAATTCTTCCATCGACACGGTGCGCTTGCTGAGTCGGGCCGCAAAGAGCGCCGCTTCGTTGGCCAGGTTGGCCAGATCGGCACCCGAGAAACCGGGTGTACCGCGAGCAATCACCGACGCATCGACGTCGTCGCCGACCGGAATCTTGCGCATGTGGACTTTAAGAATCTGTTCGCGGCCACGTACGTCGGGCAACGCCACAACGACCTGGCGGTCGAACCGACCGGGACGCAGCAGCGCCGGGTCAAGCACATCGGGGCGGTTGGTGGCCGCGATGACGATGATGCCATCGTTCACTTCAAAGCCGTCCATCTCAACCAGTAACTGGTTCAGCGTTTGTTCGCGCTCATCGTTCCCACCACCGATGCCAACGCCACGTGAACGACCTACGGCGTCGATCTCGTCGATAAAGATGATACAGGGCGCTTGCTTCTTGGCCTGATCGAACATGTCACGTACGCGCGATGCACCCACACCAACAAACATTTCGACAAAGTCGGAGCCGGAAATCGAGAAGAACGGCACCTTGGCTTCACCGGCAATGGCTTTAGCCAGCAGAGTCTTACCGGTACCGGGCGAACCGACCATCAGCACACCGCGAGGGATTCGGCCACCCAGACGCTGATACTTGCCCGGGTCGCGCAAGAATTCGACCAGTTCCTGGACGTCCTCCTTGGCCTCTTCAACACCCGCTACGTCGGCGAAGGTGGTCTTGATCTGATCTTCGCTCAGCATCTTGGCCTTGCTCTTGCCAAAACTCATCGGGCCCTTGCCGCCACCGGCTCCGCCCTGCATTTGGCGCATGAAGAACATGAACACCGCAAGAATGATCAGAATCGGGAAGGCAGCCACCAGCAACTGGGACCAGATGCTTTGCTGCTCCGGCTGCTTGGATTCCACCTCGACGTTGTGCTCGATCATGTTGTCGATCAGTTCGGAATCGTCGACATAAGGCGGCCGTACGGTCTCAAAGGTTGAACCGTCACGACGAACACCGTTAATGGTCAGCCCCTGATAGACCACAGACCGCACCTGATCCTGTTCTACCTGCTGTACAAAGCGGGAGTAGCTCATTTCTTCAGAGGTGGCCGTGGTATCGAAATTGTTAAAAACGGCCAGCAGAACCGCCGCGATAATCAGCCATAGAACCAGATTTTTAGCCATATCGTTCAACTTTTACCCTCGTTGGCAGCCAGGCTGCATAGGTCGTTTGTCTCCGTCCCGGCCTACCCTCGGGTGGCCAGAGGCGGGTGCGCAACACCGGCGTGATGGTGTGATATCAGCCCGGTATTTACGCGTAAATTCGATCAGCAGACTTATCCGGCTGTTCGGAAGAAGACCTGCCCTCAAGCCTTTGATGCCAACTGGCACAGACTTTTCACACACCAAAATAATGGGGTGCGGTCACTAAAATGCAAGAACAACCGGGCTATCATCCCGATTGATCTGCAGCCTTACCCGGCTGACTGCCCGGTTGGGCTGTGTTTGGCAGGGTGTTCTAAAGTACAATGCTGTTTTTTGCAAGCAACAGAGTCTGAGAGACACCCATGAGTTTGAGTCAGGAACAACGAAAACGCTACCGTACCATAGGTCACGATCTGAACCCGCTGGTAACCATCGCCGAAAAAGGCCTGGCAGAAACCGTTCTGGCCGAGATCGACCGCGCATTGAACGACCACGAACTGATCAAGATTAAAGTCAATGTCGCCGATCGCGATCAGAAAAACGCCCTGATCCAATCTGCCTGCGAGCAAACCGGCGCCACCCTGATCCAGTCCATCGGCCGGGTCGCACTGCTACTGCGCAAGGCAAAAAAACCCAACCCCAAACTGTCCAACCTGACCCGACTCGGCAACTGACTCCGGTCAGCATCGCCGGGGCGTGGCTTCCAGGCCCTGCCCTGTTGTATCACCCTGAACGGTTCTGTTGTAAAACTTTGGTAAGTGCTCCGCTCAACCAGGGAGGTCATTCACCCCCCGGAACAGATTCCGTCATTTGACCGGCGTTAACCAGCCGTGCGGATCGTCGGACTCGCCCCATTGAACCTGATTCAGTGCTTTACGCAGGGCAAGGGTTGTTTCACCGGCCTCACCCGAGCCGACGGAAAAACGCTGCTCACCGCGAATCAGGGTGCCCACGGGCGTCAATACCGCGGCGGTTCCCGACAACGCTGCCTCAGTGCCTGGCTTGGCTGCGCGTTCTAACAGCTCGTCCACACTCAGGCTGCGTTCACTGACGGTCATGCCCCGGTCCCGAGCCAGAGTCAGGATCGAATCGCGGGTAATGCCGTGCAGGAAGGAACGGTCGAGGCTCTTGGTGATGATTTCGTTGCCATCGATCAAAATGAAGTTGGCCGCACCGGTTTCCTGAACATCGCCGTTCGGGCAAAACAATACCTGATCCGCATCGTGACGGGATTTGGCCGCCAGGATAGGGCCCAGCGCACTGGCGTAGTTGCCGCCGCTTTTTACCATGCCCATGTGCGGCGCACAGCGCATGCCGTCTTCCTCCAGCAAGAGCGACAGTGCCTTGCCACCGCCGGCAAAATAATCACCGACTGGCGATAGCAACACATACAGCAGTGAACTCTCAGTAGGAGCTGCGGCCTTGCCTATCGCCGCTTCGGTGCCTATATGCGTTGGCCGAATGTACATGGACCCCGGCGTTTCGGGCACATCGTCTTTGAAGCGTGCGACGATATCGATGATCATCTGTTTCAACTGAGCTTTGTCGATGGCTGGCAAGTTCAGCAACTGGCTGCTTTGCGCCATGCGCTCAATGTTGGCATCCATTCTGAAGATATTGACCGAACCGTCGGCATGACGGAACGCCTTGAGGCCCTCGAAACAGGTACTGGAATAGTGCAGTACGTGCGCGCCCGGATGCAGCGTCAGTGAATTGGAGGAAACGATCTCGGTCTGGCTCCAAGCGCCATTGTCATACTGAGCCAATGCCATTTGCGGCATGAATACGGTACCAAATGCGGCCATTACAAATTCCCAATGCTGTGGGCCAGATTCAAGCCCGTGGTCGAGGCGTCGGCCCTTGGGCGACGATGCCTCATTGTATGCCAAGTTAAGAGCCGGACTCTAGCGCCAAAGGCCCGGAACACCATGCATTGATATCAACACTGTATTCCTCACCTGACACCCCGGCCAACACCCGGTCACTGCGGTGGCTGCTCGGCTGGCGACTCGGCGCCAAGCCAGTGCTGCCACTGTGCCCGAATCAGCTCGCGCACCCGCGCCAGCTCGGGGGTCATCTGCGCCACCGGTACCGTGGTGGAGGTTCCTGACAACACCGCATGATGGGTGTGCTCGCGCAGCGTCAGATAGGCATCGAGCCACTGGTCGGCCTGTTCACCGGTCAGTACGCCCGCCTCGCGCAGGGCTTTGATGCAGCGCACATTGTCGGACCAGCGGGCGACTTCGGGGTGGTCGTCGGCGTAGGCCAGCACCAGGTACTGCACCAGAAACTCCAGATCAACAATGCCACCCGGGTCCTGCTTGATGTGAAACACCTCATCCGCCTTGCCCTTCTGCGCCTGGCTGGACAGGTGCCCCACCATTTTCCGGCGCATTTGAATCACGTCTTCGCGCAGTGTCTCGCGGTCTCGGGGTCGTTGCAGAATATCCTGACGGACGGCGTTAAACGCCGTTTGCAATTCCGGGTCGCCCGCAATAAACCGGGCCCTGACCAGTGCCTGGTGCTCCCAGGTCCAGGCCTTGCTGTTCTGATACTTCTCGAATGCCGTCAGGCTGGTCACCAGCAGGCCGGAGTTGCCAGAGGGTCGCAGTCGGGTATCCACTTCATAGAGGGTTCCGCTCGGCGTCGCGGTGCTGAGCAGATGGATCAGCCGCTGCCCCAGCCGAGCCATAAAGACCACGTTGTCGATCACCTTCGGGCCCTCGGTTTCGCCCTGAGCCGAGGCCTGATGCAGAAACACCAGGTCGAGATCCGATTCGTAGGACAGCTCCAGCCCACCCATTTTGCCGTAGGCGACAACGCCAAAATCGAGTTCACACCAGTCGCCATTATCGCGACTGGGCCGCCCGTGCTTGTCGACCATCTGTTGCCAGGCGAGCGCCAGAGCCTGCTCAACCACAACCTCGCCAACCCAGGCCAGGTAATCCGAAATTTTCATCAGTGGCAGCATGGCAGCGACTTCGCAGGCTGCCGCCCGCAATACCCGGCCATGACGAAAATGGCGCAGCACTTCCATTTGCTGTTCAAGATCGTCCGCAGGCACCCGCAGCAGCGTCTGGTGCAGGTCATCGGTCAGTTCGCCACGCTGCGGCAGGCGGTACAGGCTATCGGGGTCGGACAGCTCATCGAGCAAATAGGGTTTCTGGGCGAACAGGTTAGCGATCCACGGAGACGCTGGCGCCAGTCGGCACAGCTGGCGCAGGGCGTCCGGGTTTTCGGCCAACAGGACGAAATACACCGATCGCCGCAGAATAGCCTCCAGAATCGGGCGCAATGCCTCGAACCCGCTGGCCAGCCTGTTATTGCCTGACAACTCGGTCAGCAGCATGGGCATCACTTGGTCCAGGTTGTCGCGGGCCTGCCCTTGCAAGCGCTTCACCGCAGCTTCATTGCGAAAGGCCAGCACCGCCTCGGTGTCTCGGCTGTCACCATCCGTCGACGGGCACTGCCCGTCACGCCACAGGGCCACCATGTCCGGATTCAGGGCACGGGACGATTCGGCGTCCTCAGCCACCACCTGCTGGAAATGGTGATGCACCCGCTCACGATAATGCGCCAGTTTCGCCAGCAGAGCCTCGACCGAATCAAACCCCATCGACCAGGCCAAACGTGCCCGGTCGGCATCATCCCTTGGCAGGCGCTGCGTTTGTTCATCGCGCAGCGCCTGTATGCGGTGCTCGAGATCGCGCAGAAACCCGTAAGCGTCCGTCAGCTCCCGGCTGACGTCGGGGGGCAAATAGCCTTCGTCTGCCAGCATCGACAACACTGGCCAGGTACCGCGCTCCTGCAAGGCAATGTCTTGCCCGCCCCGTATCAGTTGAAACGCCTGGGCGATAAATTCAACCTCGCGGATCCCCCCCTGCCCCAGCTTGATGTTGTCTTCCAATTGCTGTCGGCGTACCTCCTTCTGAATCATTGATTTCAGCCGTCGCAGTGCGCCCAGCGCGTGAAAGTCAACGTAGCGACGATAGACAAAGGCTTTCAGGTCCTGCTCCAACTCGGCCTGTGCCGCCGGCGCACCGGTAACCGGACGCGCTTTGACCATGGCAAACCGCTCCCACTCCCGGCCCTGATGGGTGTAGTAATGGTGCATGGCGGCAAAATTACTGACCAGAGCACCGCTCTGACCCCAGGGTCGCAACCTCATGTCGACCCGAAATACAAACCCCTCTGGGGTACGGGTATCCAGCAACTGGATAACCGTTCGCCCGACCCGGGTAAAAAATTCCTCGTGGCTGCGCCCGTTGCTCACCTCTCCCTGGCTGGGAAAGGCGAAGATCAGATCAATGTCCGACGACAAATTCAGTTCCCGCGCACCATGTTTACCCATGGCCAACACAACCAGGCTTTGATGCGGTTCGCCGAACTGGGACGGAGCCGGTGCCCCCCATTGTTCAGTCCAGTGAGTCTCGGCATAGGTCACCGCACACCGGATGGCGATATCGGCCAGGTCTGACACCGCCCGGGCGGTTTTCCGAGCTGTTGACTGGCCATTGGCATCTTGCACGATCAAACGGGCCATTTGCCGGTTGCGCCAATTGCGCAGGTCGGCCTTGGCCAGGTCCAGGTCACCCAGTGGCCAGTGTGCGCTGAGCGCATCCAGGTCAGCGCCGGGTGGCTGCGGATCGGTGACCCATCGCGCAACATCTGCCATGCCGCTGACGCTCAGCAGCTCATCGAACCAGGGGCTGCACACCGCCGTCCTGGCCAGCTGCTGGGCAATATCGGCCTCAAGTCCGGCCGCTTTGGCCTGTTCAAGCCATTGCTGGAAGGAAGCGTCTAGCGTGGAAGGTGGCGTCACAGTGGTTCTCTCTTTTTTTTGAAGGCGATGGGTTACCGGATACTGCCAAAACCCGGAGCACATGGAAACTGCATCCAATTCACGTTCTGGCTGCGTAAGGGATTAAGCAACGGAACCGGGCGTCCAGGTTGCGCCCGATGAGTGTAAGAAACGCAGCCGTCGTACGACTCTCATTTAAGGTACCATTATCCCGGCAGGGATCGGTCGGAGACCCACACACAAGCTGCAACACGTATCTGGCCTCTACGACCGACAGCATAGACGACCCATTACATCAATCAGTTTTAAAAAGGATACCGCATGACTCGACATCGCTGGGCGCTCGCCGCGACCCTGACGGCAACACTGGCCACGGGTACAGCCCTGGCGGAAACCAACTGGACCGGGACGCTGGAACAAGCCCGGGGCCAGACGGTCTATTTTCACGCCTGGGGCGGCAGTGAGGTCATCAACGACTACCTGCGCTGGGCTGCCGAGCGGGTTGAAGACGAGTTCGAAGTAACACTCGAACACGTTAAAGTGGCCGAAATCGGCACAACAATCAGCCAGATTCTGTCGGAGAAAACCGCCGGTCGCGATAGCGGTGGCGCTGCTGACCTTGTTTGGATCAACGGTGAAAACTTCGCCGCGATGAAAGAGAACGACCTGTTGTTCGGCCCGTTCACCCAGGATCTGCCAAACTACCCCCTGGTCGATACCGACAACAAACCCACCACCCTGTTTGATTTCACCACTCCGGTCGACAACCTCGAAGCCCCTTGGGGCATGGCACAACTGGTGTTTATGGCGGATACGGCGCGTGTCGATGCAACACCTCGCTCCATGCTCGATCTGCTCGACTTTGCCCGCGACAATCCAGGCCGGGTTACCTACCCGGCACCACCGGCGTTTCACGGCACCACCTTTCTCAAACAGGCCCTGCTCGAGCTGGCCGCCGATCGTGACCCCCTGTACAGCCCGGTAGATGAGGCCGACTTCGACACCGTCACCGAACCGCTCTGGGCCTACCTGGATCTGCTGCACCCGCTGATGTGGCGCAACGGAGAGACCTTTACCAGTGGCGCCCCGGAAATGACGCAGCTATTGAACGATGGTGAAATTGTCTTGTCGCTGTCGTTCAATCCGAACGATGCCAGCAATGCCATCGCCAACGGTGAACTGCCCGACACGGTGCGTACCTACGTTCATGACGCTGGCTCCATCGGCAATACGCATTTTATCGGCATCCCCTACAACAGCGACAACACAGCGGCGGCGCAGGTGGTTGCCAACTTCCTGATGTCACCGGAAGCCCAGGCCCACAAAGCCGATACCTCGATTTGGGGTGACCCCACGGTGCTGGCGCTCGACAAGCTGGCCGAATCCGACCGGGCACTGTTCGAGCAACTGCCGGCAGGCGTGGCCACACTCTCGGCCGATGAGCTCGGCGCGGTGCTGCGCGAACCGGACGCCAGTTGGGTTCCGGCCCTGGAACGCGCCTGGCAACAACGTTACGCCCGTTGATCACCCGGTTACTCCCCTGGTTCCCGCGCCTGCTGCTACTGGCGTTTCTAACACCGGTACTGGTCGGGCTGGCGGGCACCTGGTTACCCGCTTTTGGCTGGTTCCCCGCGCTGGAACAGCGTTCGTTGTCGCTGGCTCCCTGGCTTGAGCTGCTGCACTATCCGGGCACGGGAACGGCCCTGCGCCTGTCGGTGCTCACTGGCCTTGGCTCATCCCTGCTGGCACTGGGCGCTACGTTGCTGATTCTGATGGCCTTTTACCCGTCCCGGGGCTTTCGCCGACTGGAGAAACTGCTGGCGCCCATCCTGTCGGTTCCCCATGCCGCCTTTGCCATCGGCATCGGCTTCCTGGTCGCCCCCAGCGGCTGGCTGGTTCGCTGGCTTGCGGTATTGACTGGCTGGCCGGAGTACCCGCCCAACTGGATGACGTTCAAAGACCCCTATGGCCTTAGCCTGATGCTGGTTCTGGCGCTGAAGGAAATTCCGTTTCTGTTGTTCATGGCGCTGGCGTCCCTTCCTGCTCTGAAGGTGGAAAAAACGCTCTGGCTCGGTGCCAGCCTGGGTTATCGCCCGGGCAAGGTCTGGCTGACGCTGATCTGGCCCGTCCTTTACGGCCGCTTGAGGCTGCCGTTCTACGCCGTGGTCGCTTTCAGCCTGTCGGTTGTGGACATTGCGCTCATTGCCGGCCCTACCGCGCCACCGACCCTGGCCGTAATGGCCACCCGACTGTTCAACGACCCGGACCTGCTGCTGCGTTTACCAGGGGCGGCAGCCGCCACAACCCTATTATTGGTGACGGTTCTGTCGCTGGCCATTCTGTACTATCTGGAACGCCCCCTGCGGTGGCTGTGTCTGCGTCTGCTGAGCAATGGTAAACGCCCTCGTCTGAGGCTGGGTTTGCGTATTTGGGCGTCACTGGTACTGATACCCGGCACCTTTTTTTACCTGGGATCGCTGCTCGTCCTGATCCTTTGGTCCTTTGCCGGTCAGTGGCGCTTCCCCGGGCTCTGGCCCGATCCTTTCAGCTCCCGCACCTGGGTCAGTGCTCCGGAGCGCCTGCTCGACCCGCTCTGGCTGACACTCAGCACCGGGCTGAGCGCAGCGGTCATCGCACTGGTGCTGGTGATTGGTGCGCTGGAAAACGAGGTACGGTTGCGCCAGCTGAAACCGGGCTTTACGGCTCAACGCTTGCTTTGGGTGGTGTATTTACCGCTGCTGGTGCCGCAAATTGCCTTCCTGTTCGGTTTTCAGGTCAGTCTGGCCTGGCTGGAGCTGGGTGGACGCTGGTGGGTCTTGGTCTGGTCGCATCTCGTGTTCGTGCTGCCCTACACCTTTCTGACACTGAGCGGCCCCTACCGCGCCTATGACGAGCGCTACACCTGGGTTGGCCTGAGCCTCAGCGGCCATAGGCTGGCGACGTTCTGGCGTATTAAACTCGGGCAGTTGTGGCGGCCGCTGGGTTATACCCTGGCCACCGGCTTTGCGGTATCGGTCGCCCAGTACCTGCCGACACTGTTTATCGGCGGCGGACGCTTTGCCACCATTACCACCGAGGCCGTCAGTCTGGCCAGTGGCAGTAACCGGCGCAGCATGGCGGTTTATGCACTGGTGCAGCAGTTGCTGCCGCTGATCGGCTTTGCACTGGCGCTGTCACTGGCGGCCTGGCGTTACCGACATCACCGGGCCCTGCAGCAGAGCCAAACCTGACATAAACGGACAACGCATGGCATTCGACATTGAACAGCTGAGCCTCGCGCTCAATCACAGCCCGCTTTTCCAGCCACTGACGGTGCATCTGGAACCCGGACAAATCGGGACCGTTATGGGGCCTAGTGGGTCCGGCAAATCAACGCTGCTCGCCGCCATTTCCGGCACCCTGCCACCGGTCTTTGAGCTGGGCGGCGACATCCGGCTCAATGGCCAAAGCCTGCTCAGTGTGCCCATTGAACACCGCCAGGTCGGTATTCTGTTTCAGGACGACCTGCTGTTCCCGCACCTGAACGTTTATCAGAATCTGGTGTTCGCGCTGCCCGGTGGCCTGAACCGAGCGCAAAAGCGCGAGCGCATTGCGTCGGCTCTGGCCAGTGCCGGACTGGCTGACTTTGAACGGCGCGACGTCGCCACCCTGTCCGGCGGGCAACGCGCCCGCATCAGCCTGTTGCGTACCCTGCTGGCCGAACCGCGCCTGATCTTGCTGGACGAACCCTTTTCCAAGCTGGATCAGCACTTGCGCGGCCAGTTCCGGGACTGGGTGTTCAGCCGCATCATTGAGCTTGGCATACCAGCGCTGATGGTTACCCACGACCCGGCCGACCGGCCCGTACAGGGCCGGCTGATTACCCTGGAGACCTCCGATGCTTGACCGCTGGACCCTGACCCTGACCAAACCCCCGCTTAAACGGCTGGCCCGAGGCTGCGACCAACAGGGCATTCGCGCCAATCAGGTCACCCTGGCCGGTTTTGCACTGGGCATGCTGGTGATGCCTCTGCTGGCGTTTCAGCTTTATAGCCTGGCGCTGATCGCCGTTCTGCTGAACCGGCTGGCCGACGGGCTCGATGGTGAACTCGCCCGGTTGCAAGGCGCCACAGACGGCGGAGCACTGCTCGACATCGTGCTGGATTTTATCTTCTACGCGGCCGTGGTGGCCGGCTTTGCATTGGCTAACCCGGCCGACAACGCGCTGGCGGCAGCGTTTCTGCTCTGGGGTTTCATGGGCACCGCCAGCAGTTTTCTCGCCTATGCCATTCTGGCCGAGCGGCGCAAGCTGAGCAGCATGACCTACCCCAGCAAAGGCTTCTACTACCTTGAGGGGCTGGCCGAGGGCACCGAAACCATCGCGTTCCTGGTCGCCATGTGCCTGTTTCCGGGGCACTTTGCCGGGCTTGCCTGGGCATTTTTCGGTCTATGCGTCATCACCACGGCAACCCGGGTCGTGGGGGGCTACCACAGCCTGAAAGACGACCCGGCAACCGATCACCAGGACGGCTGACGCATAAAGCCTTTGCAGCGCCCAGGGGTTAAACCGTAAACTCCGCGGCCCGGTTGCCGCCTGGCCATCGAGGGGTTAGGCTGATGGCAGCATCGCATCCAATAATCGCCAACTTCGACTATTCGCAAAGGGTAAGCCATGTACATTGCTTTTCTGATCAACGCCTGGGAAGACATCGAACCCGGCAAAAGCTCTACCCTGGTGATGATCCAGGAATGCCTGACGCGCGGCCACAAGGTAGCGCTGCTCTACCCGCAGAACCTGACCGTGCGCAACAACGTGGTGAACGGCTTTTCGCGGGTGATTCAACCGATCGACAAGGTGCCGGAAAGCGTCTCCACGTTGTACAAGAAGATTCGTTTCGATGAAAAAATGCTGCCGTTGCATGCCTTCGACTGCATCATGATCCGTAAGGATCCGCCCATCGACCCGACCATTCTGAGCTTCCTTGATGCCGTCAAGAACGAGACCCTGGTCATCAACGACGTCGACGGCGTGCGCAAAGCCAGTAACAAGCTGTACACCACCACCTTTCACGACCCGGAAAACCACTTTCTGCCGGAGACCCATGTCTCCAAGAACAAGGATTACCTGCTGCGCGTGATTCGCGAGAGTGACCGCGCCAAGTGGATTCTAAAGCCTCTGGATGGCAGCGGTGGCCACGGCGTCATCGTGCTCGAAAAAGCGGCACAATCGAGCATCAAGAGCCTGCTCGACTTTTACATCGACCGGGAGCGCAACAACTACGTCATTCTGCAAGCCTACATTGAGGGGGCGGAGCACGGTGATGTGCGAGTGCTCATGCTCAATGGCAAGGCCATCGGCGCTTACCATCGCAAGCCGGCAGACGGCGATGTTCGCGCCAACATCCAGGCTGGTGGCAGTGCCCATATCTGGAAACTGACGGAAGAACAAAAACGCGTTTGCCGGAAAATCGGCCCCAAACTGGTCGCCGATGGCCTCGACTTTGTCGGCCTGGACCTGATTGGCGAACGCCTGCTCGAAGTCAACGTCTGCAACCCCGGTGGCATCACCAATATCAACCGCCTGAGCAAGGTCAAGTTGCAAAAGCAGGTCATCGACTTTCTGGAAGACCGGGTCAGTGAGCGGCGTGAAAAGCACGCTGAACTGGAGCACCTGATGAAGCGCCTGTCCGACCTGCGCTCGCGGGATCTGCTGGACAACGAATGACCCCTAAAAAACAGCCAGTCTCCAGTACGCCATTGCGTATCGACTGGCTTTCCGATGCGGATATCGCGGCACTGCAGGCCCGGCCAGAGCAGTGCCGCTTCCTGTTCGGTCACCCCGCACTGCTGCTGGAACTGCAAAACCTGATGCAGACCAACCCATCTGAGGCGCACTGGTACCGCCCGGCTTGCGTTTACCCGCAAGACAATGCCGTTGCCGCGGGTGGATTCAAGGGCCCGCCCATCAACGGAACGGTCGAGCTGGGCTACCGCACTCACCCCGACTGGCGCCGCCAGGGCTATGCCACAGAACTGGTGCGCTGGTTGTGCGCGGCCGCACAACGCGAGGGTCTAACCCGGGTTGTTGCCGTGACGGCCACCGGCAATCTGGCCTCACAGGCGGTACTGGCCCAAACCGGCTTCGTTCACACCGGAGACTTTCTCAGCGACAGCCAGCAATGGCTGCAACGCTGGCAACACACGCTCTGATCGTCAACCATCCAGACCCCGGTTCATTCCGTACCTTTGCAACCCTAACCGTTTCCCGCAGAGGCTCGCATGCAACTCGGTCTTATTCTTGGTGACCAGCTTTCCCGGACGCTGCCGACCCTTCGGCGCCTGAACCGCGACCGCGATTTCATCGTCATGGCCGAGGTCTGGGCTGAAGCCCGGTATGTGCCGCATCACCGGCAAAAGCTCTTCAACTGCTTCAGTGCCATGCGGCATTTTGCCGATACGCTGGCGTCAGCTGGCTGGCGTGTACGTTACCTCCCGCTGGATGGCGCTAGGGTCTACGCCAGTTTGCGAGAGGCCGTCGAAGCTGTGGTCACCGAAAACCCCGTTGACCGCATCGTGGTAACCGAACCCGGCGAGCACCGGCTGCTGACTGACATCGCCCACTGGGAGACGCATTTTGGATGCCCGGTCGAGGTGTTGGAAGATACGCGTTTTTTGATCTCCCTAACCGATTTTGCCGCCTGGGCGGACGGTCGCAAGGCCTTGCGCATGGAGTATTTCTATCGCTGGATGCGCCAGCGCACCGGTCTGCTGATGACTGAAGACAACCGGCCAGAAGGCGACCAATGGAATTTCGATGCCGACAACCGCCGCGCCTGGCGTGGCGACCCTCCGACACCAGCCCCCCTGCTGTTCGAGCCAGACAGCATCGACCAGCGCGTTGCAGCCATGATCGACGACCAGTTCGCTGATGGCTGGGGTGACGTTCAACCGGGCCTCTGGCCGGTGACGCGCGCTCAGGCTGAAGCTTCGCTAAACCATGCGGTCAGCCATTTGGACTGTTTCGGCGACTATCAGGATGCCATGGCCAACGGTGAGCCCTGGCTGTTTCACAGCCGCTTATCATCGGCTCTGAATCAGGGGCTGTTGAGCCCACTGGAAGTCTGTGAGGCGGTGGCCGATGCCTATTACCGCGACCGGATACCGTTGAACGCCGCCGAGGGTTTTATTCGACAAATCATTGGCTGGCGGGAGTTCGTGCGGGGGCTATACTGGCACCTGCGCCTGTACGAACCCCAAAACGGCCTCGACCATCACCAAAACCTCCCGACCTATTTCTGGTCCGGGGAAACCCGCATGAACTGCGTGCATCAGACAGTGACCCAAACCCGGGCTTATGGCTACGCGCACCATATCCAACGCCTCATGGTCACCGGGAATTTCGCGTTGATTGCGGAGCTGGATCCGGAGGCGGTCAGCGAGTGGTATCTGAGCGTTTATGTGGACGCCTATCAGTGGGTAGAACGACCCAACACTCTGGGCATGGCGCTTCATGCCGACGGCGGCCGCATGACCAGCAAGCCCTACGCGGCTTCTGGCCAGTACATCAACCGGCAATCGGACTACTGTAAAACTTGCTGGTACAAGGTAAAAGAGTCGACGGGCACCCGCGCTTGCCCGTTCAATGGATTGTACTGGCACTTTTTAATGCGCCATCAGGATCGTTTTCGCAGCAATGGTCGAATGGGCCTGATGTACCGGAACCTGGATAAAAAAAGTGAGGCAGAACGCACTGCGTTGTGGCAGCAAGGCGAGCAATTAATTGCGCGCCTTACCTCGCTGTAAACCCGGTCGTCTGATTCACTGCGCCGCCATTGAATCGGGCTTGTCCCAATGCAGCCGGAGTTTCGTCAGCGCTTCTTTTTCCAGCTGGCGGACTCGCTCCCGACTGACGCCAAGCTGATCCGCAATTTCCCGGTACCCATATTCACGACCTTGTTGAATGCCATAACGCAGGGCCACGATGACCTTCTCGCGGTGGCCCAAAATGCCCAGCGACTGCCGGATCCGGTCGATCACCTCGCTCTGTTCAGTTGCCTCATAGGTAGTCAGATCGGTCGCTTCCAGATGACTGGCCCAGCTGTCGGCCCCGTCATCCGACAAAGGCGCATCCAGCGACAGCGGGCTTAACCCCAGTTCCAGAAAATGCCTGACCTGAGCTTCGTCCATGTTGAGTTCTTTACTGATGGTCGCTACCGACACCGGCTTGCCTGCCGACTGTTGCACCATCACCAGCTGCCGCTGAAACCGTTTAACATCATCGACCACGTTAGTGGGTTTGCGAATCAGCGCTGCCTGGTTTTTCAGGCCAAGTCGAATAAATTGCTGTATCCAGTAATGGCTGTAGGTCGAAAACCGTGTGCCTTGGCGCACGTCGAACTTTTCCAGGGCACGCATTAAACCCAATTGACCCTCCTGCACCAGGTCGGTTAGATCCAGCCCCTGGTTGACGTGCTGATGCGCCACGCTGAACACCAGGCGGATGTTCGACCCAAGCAGCATTTCACGGGCCTGTAGCAGCCGCCGCCACAGGCGCGGCAACATGCTCTGTCCGCGATGGTGATCCAGATACCAGGCACGCAGGGCCGTCATATCGGCATGGTTCGGTCGTTTATCCCAAACCGTCTTAATCCAGTCGCGTTGCGACCAGTCCAACCCCGGGTAGCGGGCCTGCCACCAGGCTTTCCCAATGCCCTGTGTCAGTCGGACCAGTGCCAGTGAGGCATCCTGATGCTGTTGCAGCCAGGCACGCTCCTGTTCCGCCGTCAGCAGCGGATGCAGGCGGCTCCATTCGGCGTAACTGTTGTACTCTGCGTCGGCCGCCGCAGCAAACCAGGCCGGATTGTGAGCATTCATCGTTGCACCTATCCTAATTCGTTCGACTGGATCTGAACCGATCAACTCCCAACAGGGTGGCGCGCTTTATTCAGCATTCAACCCGCGGGAAAAGATACGGTTCGTCCATTCATTCGTAGGATGTATCAGTTTTAGATGAGATATCGGGTTCAGGGACCGCAAAGATTAGACAAGACCTGTACAACGCCCGACGCCGTTAAACTGAACCAGCGACTGAGAGACCCCATGAATACCGGAAAACGGATCGGAGAGGCCGCCACACTGACTGGCTTGAGCGCTCACGCCTTGCGCCAGTGGCACCGGCGTTACGGCATTGGCCCCAGTTTCAACAGCGGTGGTGGCCAGCGCCGCTACAGCGATCAGGACATTGAACGCATCCAACGCATCGATCGGTTACGCCAGCAAGGCTTTAGTCTGGCCACTCTGGCCGAGTGGCCAATGGCCAGTCTGCGCCAGCATACCGAACGCGACCAGCGCCGCCTGGTTATCGGCTGGTACGGCCGCCACTACAGCGCCTTTGCGGCTCAGGTGCCACAAGCCGATTTTGTGCCCTCGGCAACTCTGGAGAAGCGGCCTCCGGGAGCGGACCTCTGGGTGATCGAATGCCCAACGCTAACAGACGACTTGCTGTATGAATTGCCTGACAGTCAGGAGGCGCAATCGATACTCTGCTATGACTACGCAAACCGCCGACAACTGACTCACCTTGAACGACTCGGCTACGAATGTCACAAAGGAGCGCCGACAACACGCTGGTTTCTGGACCGGCTCAGCCAGTTAGCACCGGGGTCCGGCGGATTCAGTCTCGAAGAACTGTCCCGTCTGAAGAACATCAAACCCGCACTGAACTGTGAATGCCCCAATCACCTGGCCGGCATCCTGCACGAACTGACCCAATTCGCCCAGTACAGCCTGGAATGCAGCATCAGCGACGACAAGGATGCTAAGCTCCATCAGGATATTTTCCATCACATACAAACGTCCCAGCGATCCGTATTGGCAGCGCTTCATGCTGTCGTTCTGGCCGAAGAACTGGACGTTCGCATTTTGACGGCTTCATAAACATGACCTAAACCAAGGTGTAAAACGGCAAAGATTCGATAATACACAAGACCGAAACTCCAACGAGACGATCAGCGTCAGCACATTAAAATTTCCTAATGTTTCAGCCTGAATTGACCGATACCCTAACAGGCAGATCATGGAAACAAGGCCGCAACACGGCGCAACGACTCCGCAAGTCACTGAGTGAGTACCAACCTATGCAGTCAGACAACCTAATCTTTACATTCGAGCAGAAAATAACCAACATGCTGTCGCTCGTGTTGATCGCCCTTTGGCTTCTGGCACTGGGACTTGCGACCGTTCATCAAACATGGTTCGAGGTGCTGGTGCTTGGCACCCTAATAGCAGCCGGCCCGCTGATCTTGAACCACCTGAGTCCCGGAACAAGGCTGGTCCGCATGGTTTATGGCGCCGCATTCATGGCCATGACGGCACTGCACGTTCACCAAATGCATGGACTGATTGAAATGCACTTCGGCTTTTTCGTGTTGCTGGCGGTCGTGTTTGCGTTCCTTGACATTTGGGCGTTGGTGGCGGCGCTGTTCGTCATTGCCGTGCATCACGTCAGTTTTGCTTACCTGCAATACAATGGCAGCCCGGTCTTTGTGTATGACTTGGCATACCTGCAGTCCAATGGTTTCAACCCGCTGGGATTCGTGATGTTACACGCCACCTATGCCATCGTTGAGACCCTTATACTTGTCATTCTTACCCGGCCTGTTCGACAAATGCTGGATACTGCACGGGAATTGGCAACCGTCAGCCACCGGATCACCGCAGATGCGGGGCGTATTGATCTGACAAGTCGGGCTGACGACGCCCACAGTCCCGTATTGAAGAGCTTTAACAGCATGTTGGAAAGCATGCGTTCGGTGACGGCTAAAACACTCAGTGAGAGCCAGGTGCTGATAACGGCAACTCGCACAATGGAAAACCGGATCGGGCAACTGGTCGGCGACACGGAAGATCAGGAACACCGGTTTCAGGGAACCTTGAGTCAATTGCAACAATGGTCCCAAAATGCCCGCGATGTCGCTGAAGCCACCGATACCGTGGCCCGGTCAACCGCAAACAGCAAAGAGGTCAACGACGCCGTTCAGGCGCAAGTCGCTGACACCTTATCTTCGTCTCAGTCGCTCACCGACCAATTGAACGACACGCGCTCTGTCATCGGCCAGTTGGCTGACGATTGTGCCGAAGTGGGTAAGACCCTGGCGGTCATCAACACCATTGCAGAACAAACCAATTTGCTGGCCTTGAATGCCGCCATTGAGGCGGCTCGTGCCGGTGAGCAGGGTCGTGGCTTTGCGGTTGTTGCTGATGAGGTCCGCTCACTGGCGACCCGAACTCAGGCATCGACCGTTGAAATCAATGATGTTCTGCAACGGTTAACGCAGCGCTCAACTGCCTCCGTAGAGGCTATGGACGCGGCCGTTCAGCAGGTTCGCGAAAACGCTCAGCAAACTCAGGGTGTGCAGCAAAGCGCCGCTCAGTTGCATGAACAAATTGGCATTGTTGTCAGTGAGAACGAACGCATTCGACAAGTAACCGATGAGCAGTCCGTCGCTACGCGGCAGCTGGAAGAGGACATCAACACGCTGGCTGAACTGGCCCGCAGGGTCCACAGTGCCATGGGTGACTCGAAGGCCGATCTGAGCAGCCTCAGTGCTACCTTCAGCGCCTTGCACCTGGAACTGAATCGATTTGATGTCTAGTCGCGTCAAGCAGACTGCACTCACCGCTCTGGCATTGTGCTGGCTTGTAGCCATCGTCGCTGGCTTCTGGTGGTTTCAGGCCAAGCTGATCGTAACCTTTGATGCTGACCAGCGCATCCTGGAACAGTTCCCCAGGTTACGGGATTATGGAACTGCCTTGTCTCAGGAGATGCCAGCAAACCTAGAGTACCAAAGGGCCAGGGTCATTATTGTTAAAGACCCTCAGTGCCAGTGCAATCGGTATTCTGCAGACCATCTTGCTGCACTGCGGACCGAGTACGGTACATCTACCACATTCAACACAACTCGGTTGAGCGATCTTCCAGTGGCCATGCGATCCCTCATTCCTGCGACACCGTTTGTGTTGATTCAACGACCCGGCGGTGCTTTGGTTTACGCCGGACCTGTGAACAGTGGTATCACGTGCACAGCCAACACCAGCTTTCTGGAATCCGTACTGCAACGCCCTGTGGGCACTGCCCTCCAGATTCCACTGCTGGCCCGTGGCTGCTATTGCGCAAATCGGTCCGCCAGTACCAGTTAGCACTCCGCTAGGGTTACCAAGGTTGGTCCCCCCTCAAACCGCTCGACAACAAGCCTCTGTTATTGCTGTGCGGGCGCCAGTAAACTCGCACCGACTGCACACACCCGTTGGACCAAACCATGAAAACAACACACCTGCCGCTGCCCCCACCGGCACCCGGCATGCAACGTCACCTGACCGTTCATGAATACGGCGACGGCCCCCGCAAAGCCTACTTTCAGGCGGGTTTGCACGCCGATGAATGGCCTGGCTTGCTGACGCTTCAGCATTTGATGGAAAAACTGGACGCGCTTGAGCAGGCAGGCCAGATCCGGCAACGCATTGTGATTGTGCCTTTCGCCAACCCGGTCGGTATGAACCAGCGATTGTTCGGCAAATTTCCAGGCCGGTTTGACGCCACCACGGGGCAAAATTTCAACCGGGGCATGTCACTGTCAACCGGAGCGCTGACGCACAGAGTGGGACATTTGCTGAATGCAGAAGCTGACCGGAATGATGTGCAAGTGCGGGCCGCTCTGCGTCAACTGGTAGAGGAAAAACCCGCCCACTACGAAATCGAAGCCCTGCACAAAGCCCTGCTGAGCCAATCAATCGACGCCCATCTGATGCTCGATCTGCATTGTGACGACCACGCACTGCCCCATGTATTCTATGGCGATCATCAACGTCCTATCGGCACACAACTGGCCGATTGCCTCGGCTTCGCCATCCGGCTCGAGGAAGACGTTCGGGGCACCGTCGCCTTTGACGGCAGCCACACCCAACCCTGGATCACCCTGGCTGAAAACACCGGCAAACCCTTTGCCGAACCCTGCTTTGCCGCCACGGTGGAGCTGCGCGGCCAGAAAGACGTCAGCGACGCCCTGGCCCGGCAAGATGCAGAAGGGTTGCTGGCGTTTCTTGAGCAACAGGGGTTTGTTTCCAACAGCAGCGCCAAAGCCCAGCCACAGCAGGGCGACACGCTGAGCATCAATGTCGACCAGGTAAAAGTGATCACCTCACCGGCCAATGGCCTGGTGGTATATCACCGGGCGCTCGGAGACTGGGTAGACGCCGGCGACCTTCTGGCCGAAATAGTGCTGCTCGACAGCCATCGCCCGGAACGGGTACAGGTACCCGCGCCCGCCAGTGGCCGCCTGTTCAGCCAGACCAACACCTTTCTGACCTCGCCCGGAGCCAGCATTGGCATGATTGCCAGTAAGGATCAGCAGATTCAGCCGGGAACCCAGCTGAGTTATTAATACGCAGGATTCAAATTTAGCAATAGATTAGCGATGGGTGGCCGGGCTGCTTCTGCGGGGGTATCTGAGGCATGGATGCCGAAGTTAAGCCAACAGGGAGGTTTTCACGGCGCCCCCGCAGGAGCAGCCCGACCACCCGTCGCGGACTCAAGGCGCTGTTGACGACCCGAAGTTGATGAGCCCAAAGGGCTCAGATCATGCCTGAGCGGCCATGATGCGCTCGTATTTGTCCTGCAGTTGGGTTTTGCTTTCAACGTGTGACGGGTCGTGGGGGATGCAATCTACCGGGCAGACCTGCTGGCACTGGGGTTCATCGTAATGTCCCACGCATTCGGTGCACAACTGCGGGTCGATTACGTAGATTTCCTCGCCTTCGGAAATCGCATCGTTGGGACACTCCGGCTCACACACATCGCAGTTGATGCATTCATCGGTGATGTACAGGGCCATGACAACATCCTCTCACAGTCTGCCTCGCGGCAATGATGTAGCTAAGCAGAATCAATCGTTCTGCTGATAAATCTCGGCCAGCGCTTCTTGCACGATCGGGTGCACCATTTTGGTGACATCCCCGTGCAGCAGGGCAATCTCACGAACAAAGGTAGACGAAATGAAGGAATACTGCTCGGATGGCGTCAGAAACAGGCTCTCGACATCCGGTGCCAGCACCCGATTCATGTTGGCCAGCTGAAATTCATATTCGAAGTCACTGACCACGCGCAACCCGCGCAAAATAGTCTGCGCACCTTTCTCATGGGCAAAATCGACCAGCAGGTTGCGAAAGCCTTCAACTTCCACATTGCCCATGTTTTCGGTGACTTTGCGAGCCAGAGCAACACGTTGCTCCAAGCTGAACAGCGGCTTTTTCTTCGGGCTGGCCGCGACGGCGACGATAACCTTATCGAATTGCCGCAGACCCCGTTCGACCAGATCCATATGCCCATAGGTAATGGGGTCGAAGGTGCCTGGGTATACTACGGTGCGTACCATGTTGCGCTCCCGGTTATTCAACGCGCGCGAATGTTACCCCAGCCGCTCGGACGGCACAAATCAATGGCCTGGTTCCTTGGCATACCAGTTACCTGAGAAAGAATCGTCTCAACTGCCGTTGCACCCATCCATCATAGGGCGGATACACCAGTTTAAGGCTATTCAACTTTTGCTTGCCCACCACCGGTTTCAATTTGGAAAACGTGTCGAACCCGGCTTTGCCGTGATAGTGCCCCATGCCACTCGCCCCTACGCCGCCAAAGGGAATGTTATCCAGAGTGGCGTGAAATAACGCCTCATTGATGACCAACGCGCCACTGTGGGTGCTGTGTTCGAACTTGGCCTGCCAGCTCCGGTCGTATCCAAAGAGGTAGAGCGCCAGTGGCCGGGGTCGGCTGTTAATGAATCGCTGTGCTTCCAAGTCGGTTTCGCACGGGATGATGGGCAAAATAGGGCCAAACAATTCTTGCTGCATGACCGCGCTGTCTAATGAGACATTGGTGAGCAATACCGGGGGCATTTTACCGCTGCCGGCATCCAGCCCAGGGGGCTGGTCGCCCCAGTGCAATTGCGCACCATCGGCTTCGGCTTGTTGTAACCAGTCATTCAAGCGCTGGCGTTGACGGTCGTTGATGACCGAGGAATAGTCCGAATTCTCGATGACCTTGCCGTACATGCGACTGACCGACTGGTGGAAGGCGTCGATAAAGGCGTCAATACGATCCGGCGGGCACAGAATATAATCCGGGGCGATGCAGGTCTGGCCTGCATTCAGGCACTTGCCAAAGGCCAGCCGTTCCGCCGCTTCTGCAATCGGAATACTGGTATCAATAACGGCCGGGCTTTTCCCGCCGAGTTCGAGTGTAACAGGCGTCAGGTTCTGCGCTGCAGCCCCCATTACGGCCTTGCCCACCTCGGTGGAGCCGGTAAACAGCAGATGATCGAACGGCAGCGCCGAGAATGCACGCGCGGTATCAACATCGCCATTGACGACCGTGATCACGCCATCATCAAAGGTTTCGTCGATCAGCTTCTCAAACAACGCGCCGAAGGCTGGCGTGAATTCAGACACCTTCACCATGCAATGGTTGCCCGCCGCCAGCGCAGCGGTCATCGGCCCTATCGCCAGATAGAGGGCGTAGTTCCAGGGCACGATAATGCCGGCTACGCCGAGTGGTTGTGGCAACACCTTGCTGTGGGCGGGTTGAAACAGCAGCGGCACCAGATGTTTGCGTGCCTTCATCCAGCCTTTCAGATGCCGCAGCGTGTGGTTAATGCCAAGAATGGCCGGCAGTACTTCAGCGTTCAGCGTTTCCCCTTTGGACCGACAGCCAAAATCCTGATTCAGGGCATCGGCCAGTGCCGTCTGGTTATCCAGAATCAGTTGTTTCAGTTTCTGCAAGCGAAAACGCCGCTCAGCCAAGCTGGGGTATGGATGCAACCGATAGGCTGCCTGTTGGCGGTCAAACCGCGCCTTAAGCATGTCCGGAGTCATTCGCACCTCTGAGAAGGTTAAAAAATAACTCTAGGCCAGTCAGTGAAGATGGGTCAATGTCAACCGGTCAGTTCCCGTCCATTGCCGTCCCGGTCCATTGATAGAGTCGCATGCTGACATCGCCACTGTGCTTTTCCTTCATCAATTGCAACCCGTCCGGGAGGGCCAGTGTCTGTTGCCGGGGGCTTTCCAGGTAAACCAGGGCACGCTCGGCGAGGCGCTTCTGTGCAATCAGCGCCGCGAGGGCATCGGTCCACAGCCCGGCCGCGAAGGGCGGATCCAGAAAGACCAGATCAAAGGGCTCGGTCTCTGCCCGGGCCAACCAGGCCAGCGCATCGCATTGCACCACGGTCGCAGCACAGCCGAGCGTCGAAACGGCCTGTTTCAAGCTGGCCACGGCTTGTGGTTGCTTCTCCAGCAGCCAAACATGCGAGGCCCCGCGCGAGGCCGCTTCAAGCCCCAGCGCACCGGTGCCAGCAAAGGCATCCAGCACCCGGGCACCCGGGGTCTGAACCTGCAACCAGTTGAACAGGGTTTCACGCTGGCGGTCGCCGGTGGGCCTCAGCCCCTCCAAATTGGCAATACCAAGCCGGCGCCCCCGGTATTCACCTCCAATAATGCGCAGCGACCCTGCGCCCCGGCCAGGGCCTTTTCGAGCGGATTTGGGCATTGTGTCCTCTTAGTCAATGATGGGCATGACGGGTTATGGCTGGCTGTTCGCGCGGGCCGCATTCACATCTGCCAGCGTAATAGCTGACAATCGTTGTTGCTGCGATACCAGAAAATCGGCGGGTAAGTCGTAAACCGCGGAGGTCACCAGATAGCGATGAATCTGCTCGGCGCTGCGGCTGCGTTGCTCGGCCGAGGCGGTATAGGCCGCTCTGACGGGCTCAAGCTCCTCTTCCGTCACCGGCACGAACAGGTCCGTGCTGAGCGTCTGGTTAATCAGCACCTGGCTGGTTTCTGCCCGATGGTCCCAGCGCACCTGAGGATCATAACCACTCAGCCGCTGCTGTAGAACGCCCACCCAGAGCAAAAACGCCAGCTGTTCATTGGTACCCATGGGCGGTGACCTCAACCGTGCCAGCGAGGGCTGGGGCGCAACCTGATTGACCATCCCCTCGCCCAACAGGGGCTCCAACAGGCGCCGGGCGACAGCCATGCGATCGTCATCGAGATCACCACTGAGCACCACCGAGCGGCTGTCACCATCGGGCAACCAGCTTTGCAGAAAATCGACACTGGCCTGAAGGGCGTCCGTATCGGGCGGGTTAACCACCGTTACCTGAAACTGCCCACCCTGGCGAGAGGTACTGACCGCCGCATCGATGGCAATGTCCAGTTGCTCGGTCGGAATCAGATCCTGGGTGATGGTCAGCCGCAACTGACGGGCCTGGTCCAGGTCGACCGTCCACAATGTGCGACCAGGAGCCCGCTCATCGGTTGACACAGCCAGGTCGTCCAAAAACCAGGCCTGGGGCTCGACGACCTCGGAGACAACACCCTCTTCCTGGCCCACCAGGTTGAACACCACGATCAGAGGAATGGTCACGAAAATGATGAGCCAGAGTGTGCGGCGACTAAAATGGAACATGAGACGGATGGGGTTCCTGTGCAAATCCAATAGGGAGAATCAATGTACTGACAACGGTCAGTTTACACCATCCATGGCGTTTCTTGCCCTGCCGCCGATATATCTCCCGCGCATTCCCTCTAGCGCCTGAATTAACATTACTGAAAGATACTGTTCATATTTCATAGTTCAGTTTTCGTTGCAATGACTAGCGATGGCTGCCTGGGGCGCCTCCGTGGGGGAGTCCGCAGCAGGGATGCTGCGGCCTAGGCCCGAGACGTCGGACCGCCATGGATGGATTGAGTGGGCGGCATCCCGCCCGACCCCACGGAGGCGTCCCGGGCAGCCGTTGCGGACCATTGCCACCAAGCGAACCCGAACTCTGTAACTTGCGTAATAAGGCTTTGGCTGGCGGGTGCATTTTGCTAGCATAGCGCGGCTTTTATCGCAGTTTTTCTGAACTGCCCGACAACACAGCGGGCCCAGTCCCGAAGTTGGTTGCTCTTTTTACGGCATCGATCCGCAGTTACCCATTCACCGATTACACAGGCTACAACGCTACCATGCTGGGCTTTGGCAAAAAGAAATCGAAACCCGAGACCGAACAGACCAAGCCGGAAGCACCGGCTGAATCCATTTTTGCCCGCATCAAACAAGGGCTGGGTCGCACCCGTTCGACCTTTACCGATGGCCTGGCTTCGATGTTTCTGGGCAAAAAAAGCATTGATGACGACCTGCTCGAAGAACTGGAAACCCAGTTACTGACGGCCGACGTCGGCATTGAGGCGACAGCCGCCATCGTTGAAGAATTGACCGAACGAGTCGGCCGCAAGGAGCTCAAAGACGGCGATGCCCTGCTCTATGCCCTGCGCGACACCCTGGTGCACCAACTGCAACCGGTTGAATCGCCCCTGGTCATCGACGGCTCACAAAAACCCTATGTGATCCTGGTCGTTGGCGTAAACGGTGTGGGCAAAACAACTACCATTGGCAAACTGACCAAAAAGTTCCAGAGCGACGGCCACTCCGTCCTGCTCGCCGCCGGCGACACATTTCGGGCTGCGGCCGTCGAACAATTACAGGTATGGGGTGAGCGCAACAAGGTGCCGGTTATTGCCCAGCACACCGGGGCCGACAGCGCCTCCGTGATTTTTGATGCCGTTCAGGCCGCACAATCGCGCGGTGTCGATGTGGTTATTGCCGACACCGCCGGACGACTGCACAACAAAGACAACCTGATGAACGAACTGGCCAAGGTCGTCCGGGTGATGAAAAAGTTGGATGACGCAGCCCCGCACGAAGTCTTGCTGGTACTCGACGCCGGCACTGGTCAGAACGCCATCAGTCAGGCCCAGAGCTTCACCGATGCCGTCAACCTGACTGGCCTGGCCCTGACCAAGCTGGATGGCACCGCCAAAGGCGGCGTTATTTTTGCGCTGGCGAAAAAACTCGGCATTCCGGTGCGCTTCATTGGCGTCGGGGAGCAAGTCGACGACTTGCGCCCCTTCAATGCGCGCGATTTTGTCGACGCGCTGCTGGATACCCGCGCCGAATGATTCACTTCGACCAGGTCAGCAAACGCTACGAAGGCGGGCACGAAGCCTTGTCGAGCGTCAGCTTGCACATAGAGAAAGGCGAAATGGTGTTTCTGACTGGCCACAGTGGCGCTGGCAAAAGCACCCTGCTTAAACTGATCACCCGTATTGAAAAAGCCTCGTCCGGGCAGTTGCGGGTTAACGGCCAGATTCTGAACCGGCTGCGCCGCTCCCAGATTCCGCATTTTCGGCGCAATCTGGGGATCGTGCACCAGGACCATCAATTGCTGATGGACCAGACGGTATACGACAACGTCGCCCTGCCACTGATCATTGCCGGCGAACATCCCAAAGACGTAACCCGCCGAGTGCGTGCGGCGCTCGACAAGGTAGGGTTGCTGGAGCGGGAAAAGTATCGCCCTATACAGTTGTCCGGCGGTGAGCAACAGCGGGTTGGCATTGCCCGGGCCGTTGTAAAAAAACCAGCGATACTGCTGGCCGACGAGCCAACCGGTAACCTCGACCCGGGTTTATCACGGGACATTATGGAATTGTTCTCCGAATTCAACCGCGTCGGCACCACGGTGCTCATTGCCAGCCACGATCTGGGGCTGATCGCACGGCTAAACTATCGGGTTGCATCGCTTCAGGACGGCAAGCTGATGAGCACTCCGTTTGAGGGGAGGCGCACGTGAGCACCCGAACGCCAAACCGGCCTACGACCAAAAAACCCGTATCAAATTCGGCCAACCGCCGGCGTGACAACGCTCAGGGCAACCGCTCTGCCTGGCTGCGCCACCACCGCGACTGCGCCAGTCAATCCCTGATGCGTCTGTTGCGCAGTCCGGTATCAAGCGCGCTGACCTGGCTGGTCATTGCCATTTCACTGACACTTCCCACCCTGTTCTACCTCGCGCTGTCCTCCTTGCAGGCGCAAACCGAGCAATGGCAGGAGGGCGGCCAGATCACGCTCTACCTGGAACAGGGCCTGCCCGATTCAGACGGAGACCGACTAACCCGGGAACTGGACGCCCGCCCCGAAGTCGCCCGCGCTTACTACATCAGCGCCGACGAAGCCTGGACGTCGTTTCAGGAAACCCTGTCCATCAACCGGCAGGCACTGGGGTTCACCGACAACCCATTGCCAGCCAGCATTGTCGTGGTCCCGGCGCAGCAAAACAGCAGTCAGCTCGAAGCGCTGCAATTGATCATTCGCGGCTTGCCGGAAGTTGAGGACGTGCAACTCGATCTGGCCTGGATCGACCGGCTGAACCGGTTTCTGGAGCTGATCTACAGCGTTGTCACCGGTTTAGCCCTGCTGTTGGGTGTCGCCGTATTACTGGTCGTCGGCAACACCATTCGGCTGGCGATAGAATCGCGCAAGGATGAAATTCGCGTCATCAAACTGCTGGGGGCTACCGAGGCCTTTGTGCGTCGTCCCTTCGTCTATCTGGGTATCTGGTATGGTCTGCTGGGGGGTGTTGCCGCCTGGATACTGGTCACCGCCGTGGCCTGGTGGCTGCGCAGCCCGCTTACCGCCTTCCTGAACACCTATGGTCTGGAAGCCAATGTCTCCTGGCTGGGCTTCACTGATACGCTGGTTCTGATTCTGGCCTCTATCGGCGTTAGCCTCGCTGGTGCCCATATAGCTTTACAGCGCCACCTCAAGGACGCCGAGCCCCGTTGAACCGGTGTAAGGCCGGCGACGTATACGGTACAGGGCACTACCGGTGTCTGGTGACTATTGGCTATAGAATTTGGCTATCAAAAACATTAATGTTGATTGATGGTTTGCACAACATTTACCGCTGATACTAGGGTTCAAGAGCCGACTTCTGTTAATATAGTCGGTGAATTAATTTGATTTCCACCGCGTGCACTGGTTTGAATGCCGGTGAGTCCGGGGGAGGGAGAAAACGTGAAACTGAACAACAGTGTTCCTGCGCTTGCTTTGGATTCTTTGGCCCCGGGTCAAAGCCTCGAGTCGTATATACAGTCGGTCAACACCTTTGACCTGCTCACGGCCGATGAAGAGAAAGAGCTGGCTGAGCGCTTGTATTATCAGGAAGACATTGATGCGGCTCGCCGCCTGGTGATGTCTCACCTGCGTTTTGTTGTTCACATTGCCAAGAGCTACTCAGGCTATGGGCTCAACCAGGGCGATCTGATTCAGGAAGGTAACGTCGGGCTGATGAAAGCCGTGCGTCGCTTCAACCCCGAGGTGGGTGTGCGTCTGGTCTCTTTTGCCGTGCACTGGATCAAAGCTGAAATTCACGAGTACATTCTGCGCAACTGGCGGATTGTCAAAGTGGCCACCACCAAGGCGCAACGCAAGTTGTTTTTCAACCTGCGCAGCTCCAAAAAGCGTCTGGGCTGGTTAAACGAGCGTGAAGCCCAGGACATCGCCGATGACCTGGGCGTGAACCTGAAAACGGTTTACGAAATGGAAGGTCGCCTGACAGCCCATGACGCCACCTTCGATGCGCCCAATGAAGATGACGATGAAGGCCCGGCCATGTTCCCGGTTCATTATCTGCAGGCTCAGGGTGCCGACCCGGCGGCCCTGGTTGAGCAGGATAACTATGAAACGGACGCCAATGACCAGTTATTTGCGGCTCTGGAAGACCTGGATGACCGCTCCAAAGACATCATTCAAAAGCGCTGGCTGAGTGATAACAAAGCTACCTTGCATGAACTGGCCGATGTCTATGGCGTCTCCGCTGAGCGTATCCGGCAGTTGGAAAAGAATGCTATGAAAAAAGTTAAAAAGGCCATGACCATCGATTTCTGATCGACAGGTCTGGTCTGAAAAAGCCGCTGAAAAGCGGCTTTTTTATGTCTGACTGATACCGGCTTTGCTGCCACGCAAGGCAACCTTCAAACCTGTCCGCTAACCGGGAACCAACCGCTATGTCTCACAGTCAACGACTCACCGCAATTGCGGCCTTGCTGGCCGGGCTCAGCGTTGCTCTGGGTGCGTTTGGCAGTCATGCGCTGGAAACACTGGTCACGCCGCAACGACTGGATACCTGGGATACCGCCGTTCACTACCAGATGTTTCATGCCCTGGCACTGCTCTGGTCAGGCCTTTATCTTCAGCGCTACCCACATCGTGGCATACTAACTTCCACGCTACTGATACTGGCTGGTACCCTGATTTTCTCTGGTAGCTTATACGCCCTTGTTCTATTGGATGTTCCTGTACTGGGAGCCATTACACCAATAGGTGGGGTTTTGTTAATTACCGGCTGGTTTACCCTGGCCTGGCACCTGGCCCGTCGCCACTGATGCATTCGAGAACAAACCTGGAATCCTCATGACCAACGAACTCACCCCCATTCAACGCAAGGTTCGCAGTTTTGTCATGCGCACCGGACGCATGACCGAAGGTCAGAAACTGGCTCTGGAAAATGGCTGGCCAACTTTGGGGCTCGATCTCAGCCACGGCCCCTATGACTTGCCAAAAGTATTCGGTCGGCGCTCATCCGTTGTTTTTGAAATTGGATTCGGCAACGGCGACTCATTGCTGAGCATGGCTCAACAAGCCCCGGAAAAAGACTTTATCGGGGTAGAGGTACATACGCCCGGTGTCGGGCGACTGTTGCATCATGTTCAGGAAGAGGGCATTAGCAACCTACGTGTGTGCAAGGAAGACGCGGTCGAGTTTCTGACTCACTGCATTGCTGATCACAGCCTCGACACCGTGCAACTGTTCTTCCCTGATCCCTGGCACAAGAAACGCCACCACAAGCGACGCATCGTTCAGCCGGAATTTGCCGCCTTGTTGCGCAAAAAACTGACGCCGGGCGGTACCTTCCACATGGCTACCGACTGGCAA
Source organism: Saccharospirillum alexandrii (assembly GCF_004000275.1). GTDB lineage: Bacteria > Pseudomonadota > Gammaproteobacteria > Pseudomonadales > Natronospirillaceae > Saccharospirillum > Saccharospirillum alexandrii. Next base: position 1,350 of record NZ_RCIP01000007.1, on the reverse strand, counting down.
AACTACGCCGAGCACATGCTCGGTGTGATGGAAGCGGCCGAGGGCTGGGAAAATACACAGGGAAGTGGCAGCTATCTACCCGGCCGACCCGAGCAACGACCCGAAACCAAGTACGAGCGGCGTGGCATTCGCCTGGGTCATGGTGTCTGGGATCTGGAGTTCAGAACCATCTGAGCGGCGCTCAGTGGCCTGGAGAGACATAACCGGGCCACTGACACAAGCAGCCCTCGCGCTGCGACAACCTAAAGCCCAGGCTCTGGTACAAGGCACTCGCATGGTAGTCAGCGTCAGCGATGATAATTTGCCGGCTGGCCCTTGTGGCCACCCATTGCGCCAGATGATGGATCAGCGTGCGGGCAATGCCTTTATTCTGAAAATCCGGGATGACCTGAACCTGCTGGTATCGGGCCAGATCATTCAAGGCAAACACACCGGCATAGCCCAGCAAACGATCACGGCTAAACGCACCAAAAAAATCTCCGTACCCTGCTCGCTCCAGGTCTCGATAGGTTTTTTCGCGACCTGCCAGGTATCTCCTGTAATCCGCCTCCTCATGACCAGCTTCGCGCTCGGTGACAGCAATCTCCCGCCATTGTGACCAGATGGATTCATCATCACCAAAAGGCGTTATACGAATCTCAGTATTCAGCCGACGCGGAGCTATCAGCGCATCACTTGGCATCGCCAAAACATGATTCTCGGTAAACTCATAATGGGCACCCAGAAAGCTGCGGATATCCGTCTCTTCTGACGCCTCGACTACAGGCCAGATAAAGGCTCGATGCCTGATACCGGGCACACCGTCAAACGCATGACCAAATGCCTGCTCCCAGTCATGCCTGGATTTTTCCGACAACGGCACTTTCAGCGCCAGGAAATTTCCGAAATAAAAATTCGGCGACGCCGGCGTCCGATAAACCGCGTAGTCGGCATGATCAATTAATTCGGACTCCAGATGCGAGACAATAAAATCGCTTTGAACGCCCAGACTGATGGGATGTCGCATAGTGAACCGTGATTATTTTGGTGAGTTAAGTGCACTGTATACCACAGTCATAAAGGCTGCGCCGCCTCCCTCTCACTAACTCTCTCACCCTGATCGGGCCTCCCCATGCATAAAAAAATCGAAGCGTCGAACCGCCCGCACCATCTCTGGCTCGGGGTTGGTATTAAACGCTTGAAAAAACGGCAGGACAGCCGTTTGTGACGACGTAGTCGCCCGCAGGGTCATCGTCTGTCGAACCGAAGCTACAGCCATAAAAAAACCCCAGTACCTTTCGATACTGGGGTTGGTATTAAAAGCTTGACGATGACCTACTCTCACATGGGGAGACCCCACACTACCATCGG
>NZ_RCIP01000006.1 GCF_004000275.1 Saccharospirillum alexandrii | reverse complement strand
TATTCCTTTTCGCAGTATTTTTAGGAACGTTTGTGTGTGTTGTAAGGATTGGTTTACTTTTTGTTGAGGGCTATATTAAATGCAGTTTTAATCTTCGTAAGCACCTTCAACTCTATAAGAGTAAAAAGCTCGGGGTGTGGATATGCTGTATGTTGGTAGGTTTTGGCATAATTGTTGCCATTGCCTATTTGCTCTTGAGGTTTTTCCCGGAAACATACTCGATAAGTAGCGGTTGAAGGAGTAATCTGGACATCCATATTAAGCGACTATCAATGCCATCGCTTTTCTAGATTTTAACTATTTATAACGATGGTTTTCCGGCTAGTGATACGCGAACGTTGAGCAAAAATTGTATAATTGAAGAATCGATGACTGAAAAGAAAGCTGTTAGTTCACTCTTAGACGAGCTTGATGGTTCAGGCTCGGAGAACGAGATGAATGCAACAAATGAACTAAGAAAGCTTGGCAACCAACTTCCTAAAATGTTATTGGAAAAATATAGGGAAGCAAGAAAATGGCAAGTCAGAAGCTCTTGTGTTTATCATTCAATTCGATATACAAGATCTTCTGCGGAGGCTGTACAGCTAGGGCTCGAGGCTCTCTATGACAAGTCTCATGTAGTGCGTTATAGAGCATGTATGTTGCTGGCCTGCTCACTTGAAATTAATGCTTTGGCAAGCTTAAAAAAAGCTGAAAAAAGCACTTTACACGAAGAGACCTTACTTGATATTAATGCGGCAATAGATGCAATAGAAAACGAAAACAGTAACTATTTCGTAGATCGAGAGCACTCTGGAAAAATGATTTTAAGAGTTAATTAAGACAGACTATGTAGACACCCATCGCTACAGTTTGCAATTGTGATGGGTGTCTAGCTAGCTGCCGATTATAGGTTGTATAATGCTATGAATGGGAAAATAATATTAACTTTTAGTGAGTTGGGTTTCTGGAGGAAAACATATTTAGTGATTCAGTGGTTATCTTCATTCGCTGTTGCAGGTTTTTGCATTTTTGTAGCGCTTGTAAGTGATGAGCCTATAGTAGTGCCTTTAGTGATTTTCGCCGGTTTTGTTCTATTTCTTGCCTATTGGGTTCATACCGCAGTGGTTGAGCGATCACTCAATCAGTTAAAAATCCTGGCGGTAGTGAATGCACTCGCGACAAATTTAGTTGGAGTTCTTATTTTGATTTCAATATACCGATACTCAAAGCAAGAATTGGTAAAAAACGGCCTGCCTTTGAGTTAAATAAAGTAGGAACTTCCGGGGCACCCAACGTTGCAGCTTTCTAAGTTACTTCGATACTGGAAGTTAAAAATCACTTTGCGGCAAATGATAATAAGGGTCGTGCGAGTAAAGTTGGTAGCCAATGAAGGCAACCACCGTTACATTGTATAATTGTCAGGGGAGTTTACATACCCATATCCGGCATGCCCGAGTCTGGCTGCGTTGAGTGGCAACCATACACCTAACTTACACCGCAACCTTTTGACAGGAAGGGCCAGGCTTCTACACTCGTGACCATTCAGTAGCCAGTGTTACAGACTAACTAACTATCGATCGTTCATGCGTTGGTTAACGCTGTTCTCTCACCGTTATTCGATTGGCTATGAAACGTTCTTTTTTCGATCGGGCGTGGATTGTTCATGACCCCATCGAAATCACTTCCCACATCAAAAGGAGCAATGCATGGTTGAAAAACACGATTTATTGCATGAGTTTCCGGAATACCGTGATCAGATTCATTATTTGAAAATGAATGATCGACACTTTGCCAAGTTGTTTGAAGAATATACTGACGTGGAACATGAGGTTCACGGCATTGAAAGCGGTAGTGAGTTTGTTAACGATGAGTATCTTGAAGAGCGAAAGAAGCAACGGCTGCACTTGAAGGATCAGTTGTATCAAATGCTGAAAGCCAACGCAGGTTAGGCACTGGTGTTGAGGGTGTACCCGTAGGCTGTCCTGCTCAGGTTTTCCGTGACAAACTGGCTGCCTGATCTGTGTAATAGAGAGCTTCAATGCCTGAACCAACGCCGATGCAAAGGTTGCTAAATACGCTCCCGCAAACTGGCCGGGTGGAGTGGATCGGTATCCGCCCCGCTCGTGACCAGGCCATGTTGATACTCGATCGTGTCATGGTCAGCCCGGGCAAAGGCCTGGCAGGTGATCGATTCAGTGGCCGTGAAACCAGCAAACGGCAAGTGACATTGATCCAACACGAGCATCTGAGTGTGATTGCCTCATGCTTGCATCGGGAGTCTATTGGCCCCGAGGTATTCCGCCGAAACCTGGTGGTGTCTGGGCTGAACTTGTTGGCCCTGAAAGATAAAACCTTTCGAATCGGTGACGTTGTGTTGGAATACACCGGCTTGTGTCACCCGTGCAGTAAGATGGAGAAAGCCCTCGGTCCCGGTGCCTATAATGCAATGCGCGGACACGGAGGCATCACTACCCGAGTCGTACGAGGCGGTGAACTCGCACTCGGAAGTCTCGTGCAGGCGTGTCTGTGAACTCTAAGGGCCAACCGGCCTTGCAGGACGAGTTGCCCGATATCCGGGATGGTCTGACCCGCACGGACCGTATTGTTCTGGCAGTGCTCGAACAGGCCCAGAAAGAATGCCGGAACCGTAATGTGCCCACCGCCATGCTGTATGGCCGTGTACTGGAGTTTGTGCAGATGAGTGAAGCAGATCTGATCCACATCTTGCATCGTCTGGGCGTTCAATCCCGCACCCGCCAGTAAACCCCAGCTTTTTAAGCCCAACCCTGAAGCCAGCTGTTCTCATCTTTCAGCTCTGCCCAGTCTATTGGCTCTGACCGGTTTGTTAAAACGGCCTCGAGCAAACAATGAATAACCTCGCCCTCCTCATTGAATTCCACCTCCGTAACGAGGAAGTGCTTTTCTTTATTGGAGGGGTTCATCGCCGTCCATTTACTGTGGAGTAGTTTTCTGGGGTTGATATTGTTCAAGGTAAATTCCCGATACGGTTTAAGACCTTTAGCTTTTTCCCCAGAATACTTTACAGGTCGTTTTTTCCGGGGAGCTCAAGGGTATTGGTTTAGATGACAGGGTTTACTTGTTGCCCCATATCCTGGCGACTGCCTTGTCACTTCCCAACGTGCCCACAACGACACATACGAACCCGATCAGGAAGAAGGCGAGAACGGGGAAGAGGCCGCCCAACTGCGCAGAATTAATGGCCAGTACGGCCGATATTGCTGACAAGAACAGGAACAGTACGCCGACGGCAAGCAGAATCTTCCTGTGTGACTTGTCGTATCGGAATTGGTCGTCGCCCGACTCAAAAATACGAAGAATGGGCTGGAACAGATGTCTGAGTGTGTTTTTCATTAACGTTTGCTCGTTTTGAGGGGCATGGCCGTGGTGTCAGCGTTGACACAAGGGTACTGGGAACGGCTCAATGTCACCAGTTCGCTGGCATTTTAACGCCGTGTATCTGGCCACTTTGCCAATACTGGCGCCTCATTGAGGGACCTTTGTGCATTCCAAACACAGTCGCCTGGACCGATTCATCGCGAAGTCCTGTCAGATTCCACTGAAATCGGTGAAGCCGTTGCTTGCCCGTGGGGCCATCACCGTCAATGGTGTGCCGGTTAATGATGGCCAGTGGCGGGTCTGCGAGTTCGACCGAATTGAATGCCAGGGAACGATGCTACAGCACCGTTCACCGCTATACCTCATGATGCACAAGCCTGTTGGCGTTGTCTGTGCAACCAGAGACAAGCAGCACACTACCGTGTTGGACCTGATTGATCACCCGGCCAAAGACGAGTTGCATATCGTGGGTCGGTTGGATCTGAATACCTCCGGCCTCGTGTTGCTGACCAACGATGGCCGCTGGTCGCGCCGGTTGACGGCACCGGAATCCAAGGTGCCAAAGCGGTATCAGGTTCGGGTAAAAGAATCCTTGGATGACCGGTATGTGCAGGCGTTTGCTGAAGGCATGTATTTTGAAACCGAAGGCTGCATGACGGCACCGGTTGAGCTGACACTCACGTCCGCAACCACCGCAGAGTTGGTCTTAACGGAAGGCAAGTACCATCAGATAAAACGCATGTTCGGTCGGTTCCGTAACCGGGTTTTGGCGTTGCATCGCAGCGCGGTTGGCCCTTATGAGTTGGATGCCACCTTGGCACCGGGCCAGTATAGGGTGTTAGGGGAAAGCGGCGAGCTGGGAGCTTTGAGTAAAGAGAAAAAAAGGATCAATCCCTGATCCAAAACGCTAGTCCAATTCTGTTTTGCAGGCCATTTAAGGCTGGCGTTCCTGCAATTTAATCGTTTTGTCACAAAGCTTTTCTACCAGTTCCGGGTCATGACTGACGATGACCAGGCCGCACTCAGTTTCTCTGGCAACCTCTACCAGCAATGTCATGATGCGCTGGCTGGTAATCAGGTCCAGTCTCGAGGTGGGTTCATCGGCAAACAGGAGCACCGGGTCCAGCAGTAAAATGCGCAGTAGGGCGATGCGTTGCAGTTCCCCGCCGGATACCGATTCAGCAGGTCGGTGTAGCAGTGAGGGCATGAGCCCGAGGCGCTCTAGCAGTGGTGGTACGCGAGACGGGTCGATACGGTGGAGCCGCATCAGTTCATCAAGAAGACGCTGCAGCGGCACGCCTGGGGCGAAGGCTGCTGGCGGGTCCTGATACAGTTTTAAGCGACGGTGGCGGGTGAAGGGGTTTGCATACTGAACACTCCCTGCATTGGGTTTCAGGTTGCCCAGCAACACATCGCCCAGCGAGCTTTTGCCAACGCCACTGGGGCCGGTGACGCCGATGATCTCTCCGGCATGCAAGCTGAACGACAGGTCGTTAAACAGGGTTTTGCCGCCGCGCTGAAGCCCCAGGTTGTCGGCGCTTAGCACCTGGTCTTTTTCAGCCTTGAATGCAGGCGCTGTTGTATCTGGCCAGTTGCGTGGCTCTGCGGCGAGCAGTTGCCGGGTGTAGTCGGCCTGTGGGTTGGTGAGCACATTCTGTGTATTACCCCGCTCCACAATCTTGCCTTCGCACATCACCAGCAGTTCGCCGCCGAGCTTTCGGGCAACGTCGATATCGTGCGTAATGGTCAGTACGCTACCCTGGTGCAAATACCCCTGAAGCAGTTCGACGACCTGGTCCCGCCGGTTATGGTCGAGGCCTTTGGTGGGTTCATCCGCCAGCAGAATGCGACCGCCGGCTGCGGTGGCGGCTGCGAAAGCCACTCGCTGCGCCATGCCACCGGAGAGCTGCCCGGGCAACCGATGCAGCGCCTGGCCGAGGCCCAGGTGGGTCAGTTGTTCTGTGGCTCGCGCCCTCGCCTGAGGAGCGGGTACGTTGTTAACCACTTGAAAAACTTCCGTGACCTGTTGGCGGCTTTTCATAATGGGGTCGAGCGAGTGCCAGGGTTCTTGCGGCAGCATGGCCAGGGTTGGGCCCCACAGTGCTTCCCGTTCGGTTTTGCTGAGCGTCAGCACCTCTGTGTTGTCTACCTTGATGGATCCGGAAACCGTCATGCTTTCAGGCAGCAAGCCCATAATGGCCTGGGCCAGCAAGCTTTTACCGGAACCGGTCTGCCCCAGAATGGTCAGCGGGGTTCCCTGCCTTAACGTCAGCGACAGCGCATCGACCAAACGCATCTCGCCTGCCGATATCGACAGGTTGTCGATGTGGATAAGTTCGCTGAGTGTGGCTCTGATCGATACGTTCATCGTATTTTCCCCGCCAGCAGATTAAAGCCCAACACCAAAATGAAGATGGCGGTCAGCGGTTGCAGTAAGGCCCAGGGGGCTTCCTCGTAGTAGGGCAACAGCTCGACCACCATTAACCCGAGTTCCGCGGTAGGCGGTTTCAGGCCAACATAAATAAACCCCAGTGAGGCCAGTGCCAGAATGGAATTGGCAGCGCCGAAGGCCGCCAGCGTGAGTACCGACGCGCGAATCGATGGCCAGATGTGACGCCGGAACAGGTACCAGCGGCCGAAGCCGAGCTGACGCGACGACTCCATCGGCGCGCTGGTAACAGCAACCCGGGTCTGGGCACGCACCACCCGGTAGTACTCAACCCACAGCACCAGCGAAATGGCGAAATACAGCACAATAAAGGAGCCCGGCGCGAGCGCGGCCAGTAACAGGATGAGTATCAAACCCGGCAACGCCATCAGAATATTGACGACCAGGTTCAGGCAGCGGTCGACCCAGCCACCTTGCCAGGCGGCCCACACACCGAGTGCCATCCCCAGCAGGGCGGAGGTCAGCACACAGAACAAACTCAGCAGCAGTGATAACCGAATGGCCGCCCCCAACCGGGCCATCAGGCTGCGCCCGAAGGGGTCGGTTCCCAGCCAGGCTTCGGAGCTCGGTGGCACCAGGTAGAGCGAGAGGTTTTGCTGGTAGGCCTGGCCGGAATGAAACAGCCATTCCAGCAACGCAAACGCCACCAGGCTGGTAATTAATGCAGCCCCCAGACGTTGCGCGGGGTTCAGAATGTAGAGTAGTGCTTTCATGCCAGTTGCCCCCTCGGGTCGGCCCAGTGGCACGCCAGATCAATCAGGGTATTCAGAATCACGAACAATAAGCCCATCATCAATGCGGCCCCCTGAATCATCGGAATGTCGCGGGAAAAAATGGCATGCGCCAGGGCGTGGCCGATGCCGGGCCATGCGAACAACGATTCAATCATCACGATGCCTTCAATCAGCGTAATCAGTTGCACGCCCAGAAATGCGATGACCGGTACCGAAAGGTTGCGCAGCCCGTGGCGCTGGAACGTGGGCGCCGCTGGCAGGCCTTTTACCCGTGAGAACTGGTAATAGTCGGATTGAACCACGGTCTGTGTACTGTCCCGAATAACCCGGCTCGATACCGCTGCCAATACCAGGGCCAGTGAGAACGCCGGCAGCACCAGATGACTGGCCGTGCCGTACCCGGCGACAGGCAGCAACGGAATATGAACCGCGAATGCCAGAATCAGCAACAGCCCAACCACAAACACAGGCTGTGCCCGCAGCAGTGCCGATACGGCCAGCAGGGAACGATCGAACCAGCCACCGGTGCGCATGCCACAGGCAATGCCGATGGGAAGCGCAATGAGCGCCGATATCAGCAGGGCGACGGCGGCAAGCAACAGAGAGTGGCTGAGCTGGTGCTGCACTTCCTGAAAAACGGGCGCACCGCTGATCAGTGATACCCCCAGGTTGCCTTGCAACAGGTCAGTCAACCAGGTGAAGTAGGCCGATAACACCGGCTGGTCCAGCCCGAGCTCGGCCCGAACCATGTCTGCCGCTGCGGCATTCACGTTGTCTTGCCCATAACGACCGGCGGCAATGCGGTAGGCCATATCGCCGGGAAGGGAGCGCATGAAAATGAAGGTCAGGGTTCCGACTCCCCAGGCTACCATTAGGGCCTGAATGAGCCGATTAACTAAAATTTGCCTCATGGTTGCGCAAGTTCCAGCTCGTTAAGGAAGTAATTGCGTTCGAGCGGGTCGAACCGGAAGTTGCTGACCCGGTCGTTAACGGCCGTTTGCTGGGTGTAATAGGTGACCGGGATAAGCGGCATTTCATCTGCCAGAATGCGGGCGATCTGTTGAGCGGTTTGCGCGTACTGCTGAACATCCCGTTCACTTTGTTGGCTTTCGATCAAACCGAGCAGTTCCGGGTGTTGCCAGTTCATCGCCCCCCAATCACCACCAGACTCGCCGGCGAAATCAGCGATCAGCACACCCAGCGGGTCAGCAATAAACCCATAGTTGCGCGCCAGCAAGGCCAGCTCCAGGCTGCCATCCTGATGGCCGGCGGGAATGGCGCTGGAGTTGGTGATGGAGACGTTCAGATCAATGCCAATGTCGGCGAGCTGTGCCTGAATGGCGGTGGCCACCGTGGTCAGCTCCGGGCGGTCGGCGTAGGTAATCAGCGTCAGTTCAAACCGTTCACCGTTGCGGGTTAATACGCCGTCGTCACCCGGCTGCCAGCCCAGTGATTGCAATAGTGCAGTGGCTTCTTCTTTGTTCTGGCGTGCGGGTGGCAAATCGTCGATGTGCCAGTTAGCCAATGAAGGCGGTAACAACTGGTTCGCCTCTGCACCGGGTGTGCGCAAGATGGCCCGGCTGATGCCGGTGCGATCCAGAGCCAGGCTGAGGGCCTGGCGAGCTTCAGGTTCATTTAAGAAATCGTGACCACTGTTAACTTTCATCAAAATCGTGCGGGGTAGCAAATCGGAGTGCACGTTAACCGTAGGCACACGGTTAAGCTGGGTCACGCTGACCGGGTCCAGGTTAAAAACAATGTCAGCCTGACCGGTTCTGGCTTGCAAGGCCCGGCTCTCGCTGCGGTGGCCGGTAAGGTACTCGGCCGATTCAATGGCAGCCGGCTGGCCCCAGTAGTCGTCAAAACGCTGCACTGAAAGCTTGTGCGGCGGCGAGGCAGACACAAAGGTAAACGGGCCGGTGCCGATGAGTGTGTTGACCTGCCCGTCTTCACCGAAGGCATCGGTAGCCAGGATGGCCGTGGAATAGTTGGCGAGCACGGCGGGCAATGGCGAGTAAGGCTGGTTCAGCTGTACGACAACCTCGTCACCAGCGGCTTCAACGGTGTTAACCGGCGCCTGCCGAAACGGGCCGTGTTTTTGCAATGCCGCATTGAGGCTGTGGACGACCTGGTCGGCGTTCAGGGGTGTGCCGTCGTGAAAGACCACACCGTCGCGAATTTTGAAAGCCCAGGTCAGGCCGTCGTCACTGACCTGCCACTCGCTGGCAAGACCGGGTTCCAGCGTGCCGTCTGCGCTGACATCAACCAGGGTTTCCAGAATTTGCATGCGGGTGAACAGATAGCCGTGCTGCGTCGGATCGAGCGAGCTGAATTCAAAGGGAGCGCTGATGGTCAGGTGACCCTGGGTGGTGTCGGCGTGTACGCGTAATCCATTAAAACTGACGATAATGACCAGCAACAGTTTCCAAAAAACCGGAACGGCTCCTTTCATGGTGTTCTCCAACCTGCAAAGCGTGAATGGGGTGTCTGATTCGAAAGTTAAGTGATGTTACAACATATCATTCAATAGTCAATTGGAGAGAGTTGTGGCTTGGGCAGGCCACTTGAATGGGTCAGGTTTGAATCGGTGGGGTTCTAGCTTAAGCAGCCGCTACAGGCCATGTTCTCCGCTATACCCGCTTGGTGCCGTAGGCTCCCAACCAACCAGGGCGCTGGCATCAGGCCGATACACTTCCACAATCAGCGGATAACAGGCGGCCGCATCGCTGGAGTGGCTGGCGCTGCAATCGCCACCCGGGCAGGCAGAGAGCGCACCGAGCAGGTCGATTTCAGCAAAGAATTCCAGATAGTCACCCGGGCGCACCGGGCTGGCCTTCATAAAGTACTGGTGGGTATCCCGGGTGAAGCCGGTGCACATGAAGACATTGAGGACATCGTGGACGTAGTGTTCAGCTTCGACCAGCGACAGTCCTTGATGCTGAGCCAGGGCGCGGGTGAGATTCGAGTGGCAACAATAGTGATAGTGCTCGTTGCTGAGCAGGTGGCTGGTGTAAGGGTCGCACCGGGTGCCAATCACGTCATGCACACTGGCGCCATCGTCATCCCATCCATACCAGTCGAGTGTGTCGGCGGTGATGGTGGCCATCGGCCGTAAATAGGGAAAGCTGCTCCACAGCCGGTCACCGGTGCTCAGGTGGGTACCGTGCAGGGCGCGTGTTTTGCCGCTGTAAAAGCGTTCCGCCAACTGGTGCTGGTTCCACAGGTTCAAGTCGCCGACCTGAGCGCCCTCGGTGCTGATGATGCGGAAAAAGTGCCCGGCGGGCACCTGGAAGGTGGCGGCATCGCGGGGGTTCACCGTTACCCGATCGGTCCGCGACAGGGTCGCGCGGGCTTGGTTTAAGCGGTTGGAATCGTAAGGCGGTAACTGATTCGGCGGGTAAGCGATTACGGGCTGGGCAGCTCGCCTCATTCGGGCATCGATAGGTTCGGGGTGTTCAGCAGGGGGTTTCATTGGATGGCGGTCTCCTGTTAGCCGGGTTTTTGGATCCGGTCAGGCGCACGGGTTCGTAGTAAACCGGCAAAAGCTGACTTCTGTCCGTTAAACTTAAACGACTTGCGCGATAAACTATACCCTCGGTGCGTAATGGCATCGATTCAAGGAACGCGTCACCAAAGGACCCTGTTACCCACTGTGAACAAAGAATCCGATGTTATTGTCAATCGCACCTGGCTGGTCGGCTGGGGTGCCATCATAGCGCTGTCGCTCTCGATTTATTTTCTCAATCCCGAGTGGTTTGCACCGCGCACCTTGCGCCAGTTTTTTAACGACAATCTCGTGGTCAGCCTGTTCCTGTATTTTGTGGTATCCACACTGCGCGGTTTCACCCTGATACCGTCTACCCCCTTTGTGTTGGCTGGCATGCTGGTATTTCCGCCCTTGCCCTTGTTTCTGGTGAATCAGGTGGCGGTTTATACGTCTTCGGCCATCGTGTATTTGATGGCACGGCAGGTCCGTTTCGACCAGTACTTCCACGAACGGTACCCCCGTCAGGTTGAACGCCTTACCCGGCTTCTGCATCAGCGGGAGTTACTGGTGATCAGTGTTTGGGGATTTGCACCCTTTGTACCCACCGACATGATTGTGTACGTGTGCAGCGTGCTTCGCATTAAGCTGTGGAAGACGTTGCTGGGTGCCTCTATTGGCGAGGGTGTGATCTGTGCGATCTATATTTTTGGCGGGTCGATGGGTATAAACCTGCTGCTCGGCCCGGTTTAATCGGGCGTCTTCGATGCCCAAATGGCCAGGCGGTGACGCATCGACTGTTGTGAAATCTGGTCATTGGGCAGCGGCTGAATGATCTTGTCATGCACCAGCAGTCGATAAATGTATTCAATTTTTTCTTCGGCGGAGTCTGTTGGTTCAAATTCAACAACGCCCCGTTCTTCGCCGTACGCCTTGCCCATCGCAATCGCTTTTTTGACCAGTTCTTTTTCGTTCTTGAGTTTTTTCATAGGGGTGTGTCCGGTTAGGGTTAGGGCAGCCGGTTGAGGTGAGCCAGCGAAGCGTGCAGCGGCATTCTCATCAGCGATCGAGCGGGTCCGATGTCAGTGTAAACCTGTCTCGCCACCCGTCCAGTCCGTCGGTTTCATTTGCAGAGCGACCTGCCATACTGAGCCGGTCGCCCGTATCACTGTTAAGGCAAGACGTTTATGTCATCGGAACCCCGGGGTAAAAACTGGAAACGTATCGTCAATGCGGTGCTGTCGCCAGAACCGGACATTGAAGCCGCCGTGTCGCCTCAGGTGCAGGGCGAGGCACCGGTGCTCTGGCTGCTGGGCAAAGTGCAATCGGGCAAGACCTCGATTGTTCATGCCATTACCCGCCACCCCGAAGCCGAGATTGGCGCAGGCTTCAAACCCTGCACCCGCCACGCCCGGCTGTTTGATTTCCCGCCAGAGTTGCCGCTGGTCCGCTTTATCGACACCCGTGGCCTGGGTGAAGTCGATTATGCGCCGGAAGACGACCTGACCGAACAGGAACACCAGGCCGATGCGCTGATTGTGGTGGCCCGCGCCATGGACCCGCAGCAGGATGACGTTTTTGCCCAGGTGCATCGCATACGCAAGCGCCATCCGGGTTGGCCAGTCGTGCTGGTGCAGACCCGGCTGCACGATGGCTACCCGGACGACCGGGATCACCCCGACTACGCTGAACTGCAACGCGACACCGGTCTGACCGATCTGCAACGTGCCCTTATGACTCAGGCGGCCAGGCTGGAAACGCTTCCGGGCCCGGGGCCCGTGCATGCCGTGGCAGTGGATCTGACCCGCCCCGAGGATGGCTTTACCAACCCGGATTATGGCCTGGAGGCCCTGCTGGCCGTGCTGGACCAGGTGTTGGATGCCACCCAGAGCGAACAGCTGCGCAGCCTGCAACTGACCGATGCCGATACCCGACTGCAACAGCTGCATCCACATCTGGTGGGCTATGCCACCGCCGCTGGCCTGACCGACCTGATCCCGCTGGCGGGCTTTGTAACGGTGCCGACCTTGCAGGGCAAAATGCTGCATTCCATTGGTCGCATCTACGGGCTCGACTGGGACCGTCGCAGTCTGGCCGAGTTCGGTACCTCACTGGGATCGGGCACTCTGGTCGGCATTGGGGCCAGTTTTGCGGCGCGCCAGCTGGGCAAACTGGTTCCGGTGTATGGCCAGTCTGTCGGTGCCGTGGCCGCAGGCACTGCCAGTGCGGCGATCACTTACGCGCTGGGCCGGGCGGCCTGTTATTACCTGAATCAGTCGGCACAGGGCAAAGCGGACCCCACCGGGGTCGCCAAAGCTTATCGCGGCTCGCTGCAAGAGGCTTACCAAATGTTTCACGACCGCATGCGCAGGGAGCACCATGACCGCGACGATTAAACGCCGCTGGCGCGGGCCCATCATCATCGTGGTTGGCCTGGTGCTGGTGCTGATGGTCTTGCCGTTTTTGTTGCTGATCCCACTCGGCGGGCTCTGGCTTTGGCAGCAGGGCTGGCTGTTGTTCTGGTTGTTGGGCACAGCGCTACTGACGGGCGGTGGTTATTTGCTGGTGCATCTGCTGCAGCGCCGCCTGATCGGAAGCATCGAAACGCCTGCCGAGACCGCCGCGCCGGTTTCGCCGCCAGAACCAGACTGGTCGGCTCAGGACCTGGCGGCCTGGACCGAGGTGCAGCAACTGGCCCGGGATACCGACAAAATCATTCTGGGTAGCCAGACGTTGCTGCTCGAACGCGCACGTCTGGTCATTGAGCACGTCGCCCGCCACTATTATCCGGATCACAAAGACCCGGTCTGGAATTTCACGCTGCCTGAGGCATTGTTGCTCAGCGAACGGGTCAGCCTGCGGCTGCGGCTGGTGCTGGGTGACCACGTGCCGGGGTCCAGTCACTTTCAGGTTGGGCAGGTGATGCGGCTCTGGCACCTGGGCAGCTCCAGCCAGCCCTATTACAAAGGCGCTAAAACCCTGTTCCGGCTGGTGCGGGCAGTGAACCCGATGTCGGCGGTGCTGGCAGAAGTCCGGGAGCGCCTGCTGAACGTCGCGTTCGATCGAACCAGCGACTATTTGCAGCAAAAAGGCGCTCGCATCTGGGTCGAGGAAGTCGGCCGGGCCGCCATAGACCTGTATTCCGGGCGCTTGCAGGCCGATGCCGGCCAGATGGCCAAACTGGCGGAGCATGAGCAAGCGACGCGCCCGCCGCCGGGGCCGGTTCAGGTGCTGGTCGCGGGCCAGCTCAAGGTGGGCAAATCGAGCCTGGTCAATGCCCTGCTGAATGACACCCAGAGCGCGGTCGATGTACTGCCGATGACCGCCCGTGCCGAGCGCTATCAGCTGAGTGATGAGGCGGGCGAGCCGCTGGCGGTTCTGATTGATACGCCAGGCGTGAGCCACGAACTGAGCACGGAAGAATGGGGGGCGCAGCTGGAGTCGGTTGACTGTATTTTATGGGTGGTGTCGGCACACCGGGCTGACCGGGCACTGGATCGGAAGGCGCTGGATGCCATTCGTGCCTGGTTTCGTGACAACCCGGCCCGGCGGCAGCCGCCGATACTCGGGGTTGTCAGCCACATAGATCGCTTGTCTCCTGCCCGGGAATGGTCGCCTCCCTATGATCTGTCCAACCCGACATTACCCAAGGCTGTTGCTATTAGCGAGTCGCTGCAGCACATCGCAGCAGATCTTGCCTTGCCAGAGGCCGATCTGGTGCCGGTGCGGCTCGACCAGGGCGCCGACGGCTACAACATCGATCTGCTCTGGAGTGCGGTTTATGAACGCCTGGAGCAAGCTAAACACGGCCGGGCCCAGCGGTTGAACCGGCTGGGGCGCAGGCGGGACTGGAAAGCCGTGATGCGCCAGGCGCGTGGCGCGGGCCGACTGGTTCGTCAGGGGCTTAAGCGTTAAGCGATCGCACCTGAACTAACGCACAGTTTGAGCTTTTTCCGCTTGCGCTGAACGCCGACCTGGCTAATTCTGGGGCTCTGGTGGCACCCGGCCACCATCGCTGCTTACAGGGCTCGGTTCAAACATGTCTGCACAACGGTTTCACCTGGTCTGCCTGGGCTTTCAGGATTCAGTCTCCAACAAGACTCAGCTCAGCCTCACGCTCAAGGAACAACTGAAACTCAGTGACGCCCAACTGGCCGATCTGATGGCAAACCGGCGCACTGTGCTGGCGCGCAACCTGCCGGAGGAAAAAGCCCGTCAGTGGGCCAAAAAACTGACCCGGGCCGGTCTGATCATCGAAGCCGAGACGGCGACGGCAAACCAGAAAATCTCGGCCGATGAATTGCGCCAGCATTTGTTGGACGGCGGGCTCAGTCACTATTTTGCCGGGCGTTACCGCCACCCGGATGAAGAGCTGGAAACCCGGTTCAGCCTGCTTATTCTGGCCGCCATTCCCTTTGCGATTTATCTGCTGTTACCGTTGATCGCACTGCTGCTGGTGTTGCCGTTGATCTCGGTGTCAGTCTGGGCCAGCCAGGCCGGTGCCGCTCTGACGCAACTGGTCATCGCCGGTGTTTTGCTGGTGCCCGCGGCGCTGTTCAGGCCGCGTCGCCCGCCAGCAGAGGGGCTGGAGCTGGATCCGGATACCGAACTGCTGTTGTTTGCGCTGATGCATGAAATTACCTCCTATCTGAATACCGCCTCGGTCACGGCCATTCGCATCAGCAATGCGCCCTTCGTCACCGTACGCCAGAGTTCATTGCAATGGCTGCGGCGCCGGTGTGAGGTGGAGATCGGCCTGCCTTATCTCCAGGCGGTAACCCTGCAGCAGCTGACCGGTGAAATGACCCGGCAACTGGGCGCCCTGGCACCGCCCTTTACCTACTGGACCTGGGGAGCATTCAATCAGTGGCAACACACCCTGGCGCGGCTTAACCCCAACTGGTCCGGCGCTCTAATGGTGCGCTTCGCACCCATGGTCGAGCACCTCCAGTCGCGCCAGGAAGCCATGATGCAAACCCTGATCGGGCATAAGGAGGCGCGCCAGGTGACGCGGTTGACCCGCAAACTGAACAGTCTGATGCCCAACTGGCCGGAATTTCAGTCGTTTTGCACCACCCTGGGCGTAACCGCAGATCAGTGGCCGGAATGGATCGGCCCGGCAGAATCGACGCCCGATGCCGACGAGGAAACCAGCCAGGGCCAGTTTCGCATGGCCTCGCCTGCTACCTGGGTGCTGTCCAGTGCGGCGGGGTACCAGAAAGCCCTGAACCGCGAGGCCGGGGCTCGAATGCTAGCCAGTACCTTGCTGAAGCACTACCAAACCTACCAGAAGCACCAGCAACGGGTTAACCAGACCGGCATTGACGTGGATGCGCTGGTGCCGCCCGCCAGTGCCATCAGTGGCAAAGCTGTGCGACCTGCCCAGGTGATGCGTCACTACAACGCTACCCGGGCCACGCAAAAAGCCGCCATGGCTCATGCCCTGGGGCTGCAAAAGAACCCGCCCAAGCAGGATCTGGCATCGCTGACCCAGCGCTGGCGCAGCAGTGCTCAGGGAGTGTGGCCCAGGGCGGCCTTATCACACCCGAATCTGGCGCTGGGCAAGACGCTGTTTTCCGCCTTGCAGTCGGCGCAGCAACTGCACCTCTGGGCCGGGTTCGAACCCGCCACCCAGGAAGCAACTTCACTGCGTGATCGACAGTTGGCCC
The DNA here is from genome assembly GCF_004000275.1 of Saccharospirillum alexandrii. Taxonomy (GTDB): domain Bacteria; phylum Pseudomonadota; class Gammaproteobacteria; order Pseudomonadales; family Natronospirillaceae; genus Saccharospirillum; species Saccharospirillum alexandrii. Next base: position 173,991 of record NZ_RCIP01000006.1, on the reverse strand, counting down.
GACTGTACCTGAACTGGTACCAGACCATGCTCAAATTGCCGGCGCTACCCCTGGGCGCTCCTGCCGGCCGGCAAAGCCTGGCCCTGCAGCTGGCGTTGCCTGAACAATGGGATGCCACGGGAGGCCTGTCGCAGACCGGTCGTTGGGTCAACACTCTGCAAATCTACTGGACGATGGTGGCGGGCAGTCTGCTAAACTCTGGCGCTGAGACAGAGACTGAGCAGGCTGCGGCCTGAAACGCCGATGAAACCCTGGCAATCCGTGCTCGATTTCTGGTTTGGTGACCAGGAACCGCCCGAGCCGCACTATCAAAAACGCTGGTTCAGCGGTGGCAAGGAAACCGACCGGCTGATCGCCGAGCGGTTTGCCGCAGACCATCAGCGCGCCATCGATGGCGAATTGAACGCCTGGCTCGAGCACCCGGAAGGGCGGCTGGCGCTCATTATTCTCGTCGACCAGTTCAGTCGCAACCTGTATCGCGGTCGTGCCGAGGCCTTTGCCTGGGACCCGATTGCGCTGCAGTGGAGCCAGCAAGCGCTCGATAACGGCCATCTGACGTTGCTCGGCATGAGTGGCCGTATGTTCTGCCTGATGCCACTGATGCACGCCGAGTCGCTGGAGTGCCATCAGGTATTGGGCCAGCAGATCGACCAGTTGTTTCACGATTACCCCAGTGCCCGTGAAGCACTGAAAAGCTTTCATGATGCCGCCGGAGAGCACCGGGCCATCATCGAGCAATTCGGCCGTTACCCGCACCGCAATACCGTTCTGAATCGGCCGTCGACCCCGGCTGAGCAAGATTACCTCTCACAGAATAACGCTCGATTTGGTCAATAAATGATCAGCTCTCGTCTATACTGTGGTCAAAACCCTCACGTTGTTGGAGACACCATGTTTAACGCACCCACCCCATTCGCACGGTTACGTTTACTGTTATTGGTGCCCTTGTTGGCATTGACGGCGGTCTTTGCCCAGGCAGAAGATCTGACAGAAGATGACGTTAACCAGATGGTGCGCAACTACATTCTGGAAAACCCGGAAATCATCATGGAAGCCATTAGCATTCTGCAAGAGCGGGAACAGGCGGCCCAGCAGGCCAGCCAGAATGAACTGATCGCGTCCGTGAGTGATCAGCTGACGAATGCTGACAACGATCCGGTGGGTGGCAACCCGAACGGTGACATCACACTGGTTGAATTTTTTGATTACAACTGCGGCTATTGCAAACGTGCTTCCCAAACCGTTAAGGCATTGACGGAAGCCAACCCGAATCTTCGTGTAGTGTATAAAGAATGGCCAATTCTGACGGAAACCTCGGTGACCGCCGCCCGGGTCAGCCTGGCGATCAGCGAGCTGTACCCGGATCAGTATCAGGCCTATCACGATGCCCTGCTGGCTCGCCCGGGCAGCCTCGGTCAGAACAGCGAAGTTTGGGAAGTGGTTGACTCGCTAGGGCTTGATCGAGCTGAGCTGGAAGAGGAAACCAAAGCCGACTGGGTGCAACAAACTCTGGCCAGCAACCGGTCACTGGCCCAACAACTGAACATTACCGGCACGCCCACCTTTGTGGTAGGGACCGAGATTCTGCGCGGCGCCTTCCCGCAGGCCGATATTCAGGCCGCCATTGATGCCAGTATGGAGTAAATAGTCTCTGGGCCCGCAACGGGCCTGGTACGTCGGCGGGTGCGTCTTGAAACAGGCTCATCCCGCCCGTTTTTGTATAGCCCCCCCCCCGATAGACCGCAACGTTATTTCCAACTCTTTCATCCCAAATCGTGTTAGCTCGATTCCTGCTTGCGATGCACCCGTTTGTTCTGTGCCTGAATGCGGGTTAAGCCATCACTGATGACCGTGTGAGCGAGTTTTGTGCCTTCGCTGGCTTTCAGGCTGGCGAGATCAATGGGCGGGTGAATGATAACGTCTATCGTGCCTGGCAGTTTTACGAACCGCTTGTTGAGCCAGTAATCACCGGAATTGTGAGTCACCGGAATCAACGGAACGCCCGCTTCCTTGGCCAGCCGTGCGCCCCCTTGCTGGAAATTGCGCACCTTGTGGGGTTCTGCCCGGGTGCCTTCGGGGAAGATCAGTACGAATATGCCGTCGTTCAAGCGCGGTATACCCTGTTCGAGAATCTGGTTCATGGCGCCTACCCGATCGGCCCGATCAATCGCGATGGGGCGCAACATCGAAAAGGTCCATCCAAAGAAGGGGATTTTCAGCAGACTGCGTTTAATGACCTGCGTCTGGGGCCGAAACAGCCGTTGCAGGAAAAAAGTCTCCCAGGCGGACTGATGATTTGAGACCACTACACCAGCATTGCCGTCGAGATTTTCGAGCCCGGTGATGCGATATTTAATGCCCAGAATCCAGCGGCTGGCGAATACGGTCAGCTTGGCCCAGGTGCCTACCACGAAGTGATAGCGCATCCGGTAGGGCAACAAATAGGCAAAGAGGGCGCAAAACGACGCCCACAAAATCGTGAATGGCCCGTAGAAAAAGGCATAAAAAACAAAGGTTCGCAGGTAGGCCAACCACATAGCGTCAGCTCTCGCCAGGTTAAAAGAGGCGTCCAGTGTACCGACAAACAGTGTCCGGACGATGTCGTTTAAGTGAATTTAGCCTTTCCCCGGGGGAAGAAACGCGGGCCGGCGCCGGCCCGTTTTCACTCGTCTCTACTGGGTTTGGAGCACGGAAATGTCGGCCACTTTCAGGAATAGCTGGCGCAGTTTCGACAAGACCGCCAGGCGGTTGTTACGCACCGCGGCATCGTCTGCCATCACCATGACACCATCAAAGTAGGCATCAACGCTGTCGCGCAGGCTGGCCAGGTGCTGCAGTGCGCCCTGGTAGTCTACGACCGCCAGCATGGGGGTGATATGCGCCTCGGCTGACTGTATTGCCTGCCAGAGGGTGCTTTCGGCGTCGGATTCAAACAGGGCGACATCAACGTCGTCACGGATTTCCCCTTCGGCCTTGGCCAGCAGGTTTGATACCCGTTTGTTGGCGGCCGCCAGCGCTTCGGCTTCTACCAGATGACTGAAGCTGGCCACGGCTTTCACCCGGCGGTCGATGTCCAGCGGCCGGCTCGGGTTAAGCGCCCGTACGGCCTGAAACACATCGTGGCGGAAACCGGCGTCGGCGTACCAGGCGCTGAAGCGGTCCAGTGCGTAGTCAACAACCTGGGGTACCAGGGTGTCCCGTTGTGGCAGGTCCGCATGCTGATCGGCTGCGAAGGTAACCAGCTCGACCAGATCCAGATCCAGATCCCGCTCGACCAGAATGCGCAGCACACCGAGCGCTGCACGGCGAAGTGCGAAGGGATCTTTGGTACCGGTTGGCGGCTGGCCGATGCCGAATAGACCAGAGAGGTTATCGAGCCGGTCGGCCAGAGCTACCGCCATGCCAGCGCGGCTCAGCGGCAGTTCGTCACCGGCACCGGCTGGGCGGTATTGTTCGATAATGGCCTGGGCTACTGCCTTGGGTTCACCATCGTGCAGGGCGTAGTAGTAACCGGCAATGCCTTGCATGTCGTCGAATTCAAAGACCATATCGGTGACCAGGTCGGCCTTGGCCAGCCAGGCGGCGCGCTCGGCCTGATCGACGTCGTCGCCCAGTCGCCGGGCGATCTCGCCGGCAATGGCGCGCAAGCGGGTGGCTTTGTCGTACATCGAACCCAATTGCTGCTGAAAGGTCACCGACCTGAGTTTCTCGACCCGGTCGACCAGGGGCGTCTTGCGATCGGTATCCCAAAAGAAAGCGGCGTCGGCCAGGCGCGGGCGAATGACCTTCTCGTTACCGGCGATGACCTGGGCCGGGTCTTTGCTTTCCAGGTTGGCGATAAAGACAAAGCGTGGGGCCAATTCACCCTTGCTGTCGTGCGTTGGGAAGTATTTCTGGTGCTCCTGCATCGACGACACCAGCGCTTCGGCTGGTACCGACAGGAAGCGAGACTCGAAGCTGCCGAGCAAGGCAACCGGCCATTCGTTCAGCGCTGTCACTTCGTCGAGCAGATCGGGGTCGATGACCACCTCAACGCCTTCGGCTTTCGCCACGGCCTTTGACTGGCTTTCAATGTAGTCGCGGCGCACATTGAACGACGCCAGCACCTTGCCCTGTGTGCGCAGTGTTTCGGCATAGGCGGCCGGTGCGGAAATCTCGATATCGACCGGTGCGTGGAAACGATGACCACGGCTCAGCCGGCCAGATTCAATGCCATACACGGTGGCCGGTACAACATCGTTGCCCAGCAGCATCACCAGCCATTGTACCGGGCGCACAAACTCGTCACGGCTTGTGCCCCAGCGCATGCGCTTGGGAATCGGCAGGGCATCGAGGGTTTGCTGTACCAGCTCCGGCAGCAAATCTGCCGTGGCCTTCCCAGGCTCGACGCCCCGGTAGACCAGCCATTCGCCTTTGTCGGTCTCCATAAGTTCCAGCGCATCGACACTGACGCCGTTGCCACGGGCAAAGCCCTCGGCGGCTTTGGTCGGTTTACCATCGGCATCGAAGGCGGCTTTGACGGCGGGGCCACGGCGTTCGAACGCCTCGTCCGGTTGCGCCAGCCCCAGGTCACGAATCAAAATGGCCAGGCGCCTCGGTGCGCCAAAGCGTTCGGTGTCGCCGAAGCTCACGCCCGCGTCTTTCAGGCGCTGAGTCAGGCCATCGGCGAAGGCGTCTTGCAAGGGTTTCAGTGCCTTGGGCGGCAGTTCTTCGGTGCCCAGTTCAATCAGAAAATCAGCCTGTGTCATGTGGTCTTAGTCCTTGTTCCCGGCACTGAGAATTTCTTCGCGCAGCGCTTGTGGCGCCATCGGAAAGCCCATTGCTTTGCGGGCTTCATAGTAGGCTTTGGCGACATCCCGGGAGAGGGTGCGAATGCGCAGAATATAACGCTGGCGCTCGGTAACCGAGATGGCGTGGCGCGCGTCCAGCAGGTTAAAGGTGTGGCCGGCCTTGAGAATTTGCTCGTAGGCGGGCAGCGGCAAGTTCAGGTCGATCAGCTTGCGGGCTTCGCCTTCGTGGTATTCAAACTGGTGAAACAGGTTGTCGACATCGGCATGCTCGAAGTTGTATTTCGACTGCTCGATTTCGTTCTGCAGATAGACATCGCCATAAGTGACCTTGCTGCCATCGGGTCCGATGGTCCAGACCAGGTCGTAGACGTTGTCGACGTCCTGAATGTACATGGCCAGGCGTTCCAGGCCGTAGGTGATTTCGCCGGAAACCGGGAAGCACTCAATGCCGCCGACCTGCTGGAAATAGGTGAACTGGGTCACTTCCATGCCGTTCAGCCAGACTTCCCAGCCCAGACCCCAGGCACCCAGTGTCGGGTTTTCCCAGTTGTCTTCTACAAAGCGGATGTCGTGCACCAGCGGGTCGACGCCAATGGCTTCCAGAGAGCCCAGGTACAGCTCCTGAATGTTGCTCGGGTTTGGCTTCAGAATGACCTGGTACTGGTAATAATGTTGCAGGCGGTTTGGGTTCTCGCCGTAGCGCCCGTCGGTCGGGCGACGTGAGGGCTGCACGTAGGCCACGTTCCAGGTTTCTGGCCCGATGGCGCGCAAAAACGTCGCCGGATGGCTGGTCCCGGCGCCCACTTCCATATCCAGCGGCTGCAGAATCACACACCCCTGGTCGGCCCAGTATTGCTGCAGCGTCAGAATCAGGCCCTGAAACGTCTTCAGGTTGCGGGCCGTGGTTGAATTCTCGGGTGGTGCTGTCGATGGCGTAGTCTGTTCAGTCACAGCGAAACATCCTGATGTCGGAAGGTCAAAAATCAAACGCCGCATTATACATAGGCGGTGCGGCGGGGTCACTGTGGCTGGGAGACACTGGCCCGCGACGGTTACCGGGTAAACCCTTGTGGGGTCGGCGTAAATCCGTCCATGGAGCCTAGTCCGCAGCATCCATGCTGCGGACTACCCCACAAGGGTTCACCCGGCATCCGCCGCTAGTGTCACCGGCACACTTAAGCTTTAGTGCTAACTGCGCCAGAAATGCGGCGAGAACAGTACCAGCAAGGTGAAGATTTCGAGTCGGCCGAGCAGCATGGCGATGCACAGCACCCATTTGGCCACGTCGGGAATGTTGGCGTAGTGACTGGCTACGTCGCCGAGGCCGGGGCCGAGGTTGTTTAACGCCGCTGCCACGGCTGACCAGCTGGTGACGAAGTCCATGCCGGTGGCGAGCAGGGCAAACAGAATCAGCCCGTAGATCATGATGTACATGCTGAAAAAGCCCCAGACCGCTTCGATGACGCGGTCGCCAACTGGGCGTTTGCCCACCTTGATCGGAAACACGCCTGCCGGGTGGATCAGCCGTTTAATCTCGCGCAGCCCCTGCTTCAGCAACAGCATGGTTCGAATGGCCTTTATACCGCCGGCTGTGGACCCGGCACAGCCGCCGATAAACGAGGCCAGTATCAGGAAAAACGGCAGATACAGCGGCCAGGAGGCGAAATCGGCTGTGCCGTAGCCGGTGGTGGTGAGTAGTGAAACGGATTCAAAAATTCCGTAGCGCAAGGCCTCGCCTGGGGCGTAGACACGGGTGAACATCAACGTCACGGTGGTCATGACCACGAACACCAGCATAATGACAATAAAGAAGCGGTACTCGGGGTCGAGCAGGTATTGCTTGATGCTGCGATTGCGCCAGGCGACAAAGTGCAGGCCAAAATTGGCCACCGACAGGATCATGAAGACCACAGCGACCATTTCGATGGCGACACTGTCGAAATAGCCAATACTGGCATCGTGGGTCGAAAAGCCGCCAATGGCGACCGTGGAAAAGCTGTGCGCGATGGCATCAAAGGGGCTCATCCCGGCGATCCAGTAGCCCAGCGCACAGGCGATGGTCAGGGCCGCATAGATGTACCAGAGGGCCTTGGCCGTTTCGGTAATGCGCGGTGTCAGCTTGGTGTCCTTGACCGGCCCCGGGGTTTCGGTACGGTACAACTGCATGCCGCCGATGCCCAGCATGGGCAGTACCGCCACGGCCAATACGATGATCCCCATGCCGCCCATCCACTGCAGCTGCTGGCGGTAAAACAGCAGGCTTTTGGGCAACGAATCGAGGCCGACGACGACGGTGGCCCCAGTGGTGGTTAGCGCGGAGAAGCTTTCAAAGAAGGAGTCGGTGTAGGTCACCGTGGCCGCCGGGGCCAGATGAATTGGGATGGAACCGGCCAGGCCAAGCACCACCCAGAACAACACGGTGATGACAAAACCATCGCGCGTGCGTAATTCGCCCTGGTAGTGCCGGACCGGCATCCAGCTGACAAAACCAGCCACAAGCGTCAGCAGGAAACCCAGAATAAAGGCGTTGTGAATACCGTCCTGGTAATAAAAGGACACCAGCACGGACGGCAGCATCGACAGACTGAAGACCATCAGCAGCAAGCCAAGAACCTTGATGGTCATTCGATAGTGCATTGGGCAGTATCACTCCTGCGGAATGTTGAAAAACGCCAGCAATGTAACAGGGTTGCAGGGGCGTTTCATGTAACAGCGGGCAGGAAGCCCGCGTCCCTTGCGGCGGCACAGGGATGTGCCTCCGTAAGGGGTGCAATGAAGCGGGCCTGTGACCCGGGCTCGTGCCACTGCGGTGTCCGGTTTTAATTCAACCACGGGTCAGAAGAACGTCAGTCCCACCTGGAACAACCGCTCGACGTCGCTGATTCTTCGCTTGTCGATCAGGAACAGGATGACGTGGTCGTCAGATTCAATGACCAGATCATCGCGGGCGATCAGCACTTCCTCATTACGTACAATGGCACCGATGGTACAGCCTTCGGGCAGGTCGATGTCTTCGATGGCCCGGCCCACCACTCTGGAAGACCGCTTGTCGCCGTGGGCGATGGCCTCAATGGCTTCAGCCGCACCGCGACGCAGGGAGTGCACGTTGACGATGTCGCCGCGGCGCACGTGGGTCAGCAGACTGCCAATGGTGGTTTGCGACGGTGAAATGGCAACGTCGATTTCACCGCCCTGCACCAGATCGACGTAGGCGGAGTTGTTGATCAGCGTCATGACTTTACGCGAACCGAGGCGTTTGGCCAGCATGGAGGCCATGATGTTGGCTTCGTCGTCGTTGGTCAGCGCCAGGAAGATATCGGTGTCTTCAACGTTTTCGTCGAGCAGTAAATCCTGGTCGGAGGCGTCGCCGCGCAGCACAACGGCATGATTGAGATGTTCGCTGAGCCACTGGCAACGGGCTTCGTTGCGTTCCAGCAATTTAACCGAATAGCGGCTTTCAAGGCCCAACGCCAGCCGATAACCAATGTTGCCACCACCGGCAATGATGATGCGCTTGTAGGAGCGCTCTTTGCTGCGCAGTTCACTCATCACCGCCCGAATGTCGGTGCGCCCGGCGATGAAGAACACTTCATCATCGGCTTCAATCACGGTGGACCCTTCCGGGATGATGGGCCGGTCTTTGCGGAAAATGGCGGCAACCCGGGTGTGCACCGACGGCATGTGCTGTTTCAGGAACCGCAGTTCCTGGCCGACCAATGGACCGCCATGGTAAGCCCGTACCGCCACCAGTTGCAGTTTGCCACCGGCAAAGTCGAGCACCTGCAAGGCGCCGGGTGTTTCTATTAACCGTTGAATGTAATTGGTGACCAGTTGCTCGGGGCTGATCAGCACATCCACCGGCACGGCTTCCGGCGCGAAGAGTTTTTCGCTGTACTGGGTGTATTGCGGGCTGCGAATACGGGCAATTTTGGTCGGCGTGCGAAACAGGGTATAAGCCACCTGGCAGGCCGCCATGTTGACTTCGTCGCTGCTCGTCACGGCAATCAGCAAGTCGGCGTCTTCGGCACCGGCCTGGGCCAGAATATTGGGCAACGACGCCATGCCGGTGACGGTACGAATGTCGAGCCGGTCCTGCAGGTTGCGCAAACGCTCGGCGTCGGTGTCGACCACGGTGATGTCGTTATCTTCGCTGGCCAGGTTTTCCGCCAGCGTGGCGCCAACCTGGCCGGCCCCCAACATGATAATTTTCACGCCTGTTTCCTTTTAAGGCTTATTCAGCCACTTTTTCAAGCAACGCAAAATAAAATCCGTCATGGCTGCCTGGTTGAGGCAGCCACTGTACCCCGACCTCGACCTCGGCGTCACCCGCCAGTTGCAGCTCGAGGGCTCTGGCATCGGCCTGGCGCTTCAGAAAGGCAGTGATGCGCTCCGAGTTTTCCCGTTGTAGCAGTGAACAGGTTGCGTACAGCAGCCGTCCGCCCGGTTTGAGGGTTTGCCACAGGCGCTGCAACAGTTGGTCCTGCACCTGGGTGAGAAACTCCACATCCTTGGGTTTGCGCAGCAGTTTAATGTCCGGGTGGCGGCGAATGACGCCGGTGCCCGAGCAGGGTGCGTCGAGCAAAATGCGATCGAAGGCCGTGCCGTCCCACCAGCTTTTCAGATCGGCGGCGTCGGCGGCTTTAAGGTCAGCTTGCAGGCCGATGCGGTCCAGGTTTTCCTGCACGCGCTCCAGGCGTCCGGCATCGATGTCGAGTGCGGTAACCTGAACATCGGCGCGTTCCAGCAGGTGGCCGGTTTTACCCCCGGGGGCGGCGCAGGCGTCAAGAACGCGCTCGCCGTGTTGCGGGTCGAGCAGGAAGGCGCATTGCTGGGCTGCTTCGTCCTGTACGCTGACCCGGCCCTGTTCGAAACCGGGCAGCTGCAAAACACCGACCGGTTGCGCCAGGGTGACGGCTGAGGCCGTGATCGCCGAGGGCTCCACTGACAGGCCAGCGGTGTCGGCGTCGGCCAGCCAGGCATCACGGCTGCCCTGGCGCTGATTCACGCGCAGCGTCATTGGACCCTGGTCGTTGCCGTTGGCCATGATGTCCAGCCACTGTTCCGGGTAATCCTTACGCAACTGGCGAGTCAGCCAGCCAGGCATGGCGTGCTGGTTTTGCAGGTTGGCAAGCAGTTCCTCGCGCTCGCGCTGAAAGCGCCGCAGTGCGGCGTTCAACAGGGCTTTGGCCCAGGGCTTTTTCAGCGGCTTGGTGGCATCGACAGTTTCGTTGATGGCGGCGTGTTCGGGTATATCCAGATACAGCAGTTGATACAAGCCAACCAGCAACAGCATCTGTATCACCCGCTCCTTATGCTGGATTGGTTTATCGAGCAGGGTGCGTGACAGTTCGTCGAGGCTGAGGTAGTGCCGAATCGTTCCATACACCAGTTTCTGGTAGAGGCCGCGATCGGTCTCTTCCAGGGTGTCACGGTAGCGCGGCAGCAAATCGCTCAGCGATCGACCCTGATCGGCGACCTGCAATACGGTCTGAGCCGCCAGTACACGGACATTCTGGCTCATTGGGCGGCCTCGGTTGGTTGGGTGCTGGTAAAGACCGGGTCGGCTTCGAAGGCCGGGCGGCGCGCGTTCAATACATCGGCAGTGGCCATGGCTTTCTTGCCGGGCAGTTGCAGTCGTTCGATGACCAGGGTGCCTGTGCCGCAGGCAACCACCAGGTCGGTCGGAGTTAATTGCTGAATGTTGCCCGGAGGGTGGGTAGCGGCCTGGTCACCGGGACGGGCCTGGTGAATGCGCAGTGTCTGGCCTTGCCAGTACGTATAAGCACCCGGCCAGGGCGTCAGCCCGCGAATCTGGCGGTCGATGTGGGCGGCGCTTTCAGCCCAGTTGATCTCGCCTTCGGCCTTGCTGAGTTTTTCGGCGTAGGTGGCGTCGGCATCGTTTTGCGGTTCGGCTTTGGCGGTGCCGGCTTCCAGGCTAGCCAGGGCATCAATCAGCGCGGGCTTGCCACACTCGATCAGCGCGTCGTGCAGTCGCTCGCTGGTCATGTCGGGCGTGATCGGGCACCGGGCTTTGAGCAGCATGTCGCCGGTATCGAGCCCAGCGTTCATCTGCATGATGGTCACCCCGGTCTCTGCATCACCCGCCAGCAATGCACGGTGAATCGGGGCGGCACCGCGCCAGCGCGGTAGCAGTGAGGCATGAACATTGATGCAACCCAGGCACGGTGCATCGAGCACAGCCTGCGGCAGAATCAGCCCGTAGGCGACGACGATCATCAGATCGGCATTTAACGCCGCCAGCTCCGCCTGGGCGTCGCTGTTGCGCAGCGTGGCGGGCTGGTACACCGGAATGCCGGCCGCTTCGGCCACGGTTTTAACGGGCGATGCGGTAAGCTTGCGCCCCCGCCCGGCTGGTTGGTCCGGTCGGGTGTAAACGGCAATAACGTCATGGTCAGAGCCGAGTACGGCGCGCAGGTGCTCAGCCGCGAACTCGGGGGTTCCGGCGAAGATAACCTTCAGCGACATGAATCAGGACGCCATCTGTTTGTGCTGTTTTTCCAGCTTTTTGCGAATCCGCGTGCGCTTCAGGTTGGACAGGTAGTCGACAAAGAGTTTGCCATCGAGATGGTCGATCTCATGCTGAATGCAAATGGCCAGTAGATCGTCAGCAACCAGCTCAAAGGGCTCGCCGTCGACATTCAGTGCCTTCACGTGAATCTTGTCGGAGCGGGTCACTTTCTCGTAATAGCCCGGCACCGACAGGCAGCCTTCCTGGTAGTCGATATCGCTGCCGAGTTTTTCGTATTCGGGGTTGATGAAAACGTGTGGTTCATTCTGTTCTTCAGAGATATCCACCACAATCACGCGCTCATGCACGTTCACCTGACTGGCAGCCAGGCCGATACCCGGTGCATCGTACATAGTCTCCAGCATGTCGCTGGCCAGGGTGCGAATGCGGTCATCGACCGTCTTTACCGGTTTGGCGACAGTCCGCAAGCGCGGATCGGGGTATTCGAGTATGTCCAGTAATGCCATGGTTCCAGTGCCTTGTCTTAATTCGGAGAGTGATGAGCGCATTTTACACAATATGGGCGCAAACCGGTGCTTGCAACGCACGGCAAGGCGCTAAAAACGGTAAAAAAACCCGGACATACAGCGTTAGGCCATGGCTTCGACCCGGGGTCCGGTCCGGGTTTAGTGTGACATTGCTCTCAAAACCAGCGATAAAGCGCCTAAAATAGCTCACAGTGGGCTTTAATATGTCTCGCTAAGCGATTGACTGCTAAACTAAAAGTGGTCACTCTTAGAGCAGGTGTAAGCGCTTAATACAGACCCGGCCTCAAGTTACTTGACCGGTGACGGGTTTACGTTACCCCCGGCGGGTTACCAGCCGCGCTGAATTGAACGGCAAAATCTGCCTGCTTGCGGGTCGGCTTTCCGGGCGACTGCTTATATACTGATAACTGTAGAGATCGTTTGGTTACCAAGTAGTATTGATCGCACCATTGACCTTATTGTGGCGCACCATAGACCGTACCGTAGATTGTTATAGGGAAACTGGCCATGAGGAACACCATCGCAGCTTTTGTCATTCTGTGCTTCGGCGCGCTTCCTGCGTGGTCGGAAAACGTTGCGCTCAATGCCGATGTGCCCGAACGCTATACCGTTCAAAAAGGCGATACGCTCTGGGACATCGCTGAAATGTACCTGGCCGATCCGTGGAAATGGCAGGACATCTGGCAACTCAACACGCAAATTGAAAACCCGCACCTGATCTACCCGGGCGATGTGATCGGGCTGATTCTGGTCGATGGCGAACAGCGGCTGACGACGCTCACCCGGGGTGAAGATGCCAGCACCGTGCGCGTTTCGCCGGAAGACGTTGAAGGTGGCCTGGTCAAATTACGGCCCACCGCCCGGGTCACCCCCATTCTGGGTGCCATCCCTTCCATTCCCCGTGAATACGTGGCGGGTTTCCTGACCGGCAACCGCATTCTTTCGGAAAATCAGCTGACAGAAGCCCCTTACATCGTCAGCGGACAGGAAGGCCGCCTGATCGTGGGTGCTGGCGATACCGTATACGCACGGGGTGATTTCGACGAATCCCTGCGCACCTACCAGATATACCGCGAAGGCGAGCCACTGACAGACCCGGGAACGGGCGAAGACCTGGGGTTCGAAGCGATCGAACTGGGCCAGGCACGCCTGTCGGATTACAGCCGCGATATCGGCACTCTGGGCCTGCAGCGCACCAACCAGCAAATTGGCCTGCGTGACCGGTTGTTGCCTTCCGATGAGACGCTGTTGAACTCCGTATTTTATCCGAGCGAGCCGCCCGATGGCGTGGAAGGTGAGATTCTTCGGGTTGCGCGCGGTGTGCGCAGCATTGGCCAGTTCGATGTTGTCACCATCAACAAGGGCGCACGCGAAGGTCTGGAAGCAGGCAACATCTTCCGGGTTCATTTGCGGGGCGACCGGGTACGCGACCCGATTACCAACGATCGCCTGCAACTGCCGGAAACAGACGCCGGATTGATGATGGTCTTTCGAGTGTTCGAGAAAGCCTCTTACGGCCTGATTCTGGAAGCCGATCTGCCCATGAGCGTGGGTGATCAGGTGCGTTCACCGGGTTTCTGACCGGTCGCACCCATCCGGGGCTGCTCATGGTAGAGCGGTTCCGGCTTTAAGCACGAAACCGTCATGTCCGGCAGGGAAACAGCCGGAGCCACATCAGGGAAAAGGACCCGTTTGCATGGATGAACGCCTGCACTGGCTGTGCTGGGTATTGACGCCCGGCTTCGGCCTGAAACGCTGCCACCAGCTTTTGGACGTGGTGGACGACCCCCGCGATTTGTTCCGGCATGCCCGGCGCTGGCCGCTACCCCCCGCTATCAAGCAAACCCTAAGCGACATTCACAATCTGGGCGAACAGCACCCGGTGTACCGGCGTGCGCTGGAGCAGATGCGCTGGCAGGAGCAGGAAAACTGCCATCTGGTCAGTTTGCAATGTGACGCTTATCCGCTGTTATTGACCCACATTCCGGACCCGCCGCTGATGCTGTGGGTGCGCGGTAATCCGGATCTGCTGGCGCAGAGCCAGGTGGGCGTGGTCGGAAGCCGCAATGCCAGCCTTTCTGCGCGCAAACACGCCCTGACCCTGGGGCGCGGGATCAGTGAAGCCGGATTCGTGGTCACCAGTGGCGGGGCAGCAGGCATCGACGCCTGTGCGCATGAGGGCGCACTGGAAGGCAGCGGCAAGACGCTGGCGGTGCTCGGCTGCGGGGTAGACATTGTTTACCCCAAGCAGAATGCGGGGCTGTTCTCTCAGGTTATACGTCACGGTGCCCTGGTGTCGGAATACCCGCTGGGCACTCAGCCCAAACCGGGCCATTTTCCGCGACGAAACCGCATCATCAGCGGGTTGAGCGACGCCATTGTGGTGGTCGAAGCGGCCGAGCGCAGCGGCTCACTGATCACCGCAGATCATGCACTGGAACAGGGCCGCGAGGTGTTTGCACTGCCCGGCGACATCAGCAATCCCAACACGGCCGGTTGCCACCGGCTGATTCAGGATGGCGCTCAGTTGCTGACCAGCATTGATGATTTGCTGGGCGACGGCATGCTGGAATCACTGCGCATTCGCTCACCCGAAGCACCCTGCCCGCCGCTGGATCCGAACCTGCCCGAACTGCAAACCACCCTGTTGGGATTGCTGTCGTCGGAGCCCCAGCCGCTGGATGTACTCAGTGACCATCTGGAGTGCCCGTCCCAGATCCTACTGGAACCCTTGCTTGAACTGGAGCTGGCCGGGTGGATTCAACAGCAACCCGGGGGTTATTGCCGGCTTTAACTGACGCGGGACATTAAGTGACGTCTTTCAATGTCCCACGTCTTCCTATGTTTCACGTCTTTAAGTACCCTTCCCCGCTCCCTGGTCTGAATCCGGATCCCGTTATCGTGACTGCAGAAACTCTGTTGCCAAAAGCCCTCGATTTTACTGCCCGCCAACTGGGCAAGCGCCTGCTGGCCGGTGGCGTGGTGGCTTACCCCACCGAGGGCGTCTGGGGGTTGGGCTGCGACCCCTGGAACCCTGAAGCCGTCGGGCGGATTTTGTCCATCAAAGAGCGCCCGGTCGACAAGGGGCTGATCATTATTGCAGCCGACTACGAGCAGCTTGCTCCCTTTCTCGCCCCGTTGAGTTCCGATCTGGTTTACCGCATGACCGAGCGTTGGCCCGGCCCGTTCACCTGGGTAGTCGAACACAATGGCAGTCTGCCCGCCTGGGTAACCGGCAGTCGCCCGACCATTGCCGTGCGGGTGCCGGGTCACCCGATGGCACGGGCCTTGTGCCGCCATGCGGGCATGCCCCTGGTGTCGACCAGTGCCAATCGCAGTGGCAAACCCGCGCTGACCGACCGCCTGCAGGTAGCCCTGAAGCTGGGTGCCGAACTCGACGGCATTGCACCGGGCAAAACGTTTCCCGGTGCCCAGCCGAGTCAGATTCGTGATTTGCTGACCGGTGAGCTGTTTCGCGCCTGAGCCTACCTGCTGCACCTGTTACTCTGGAGACTGCATGACACAGACCGAATTCGACATTGAACCCATCAAAACCTATCTGCTGGACTTGCAGGATCGCATCTGTGCGGCACTCGAGCGTGAAGACGGATCGGCTCGTTTTGTGGAAGAAAGTTGGGAGCGCAATGAAGGCGGCGGTGGCCGGTCACGCGTATTACAGGGCGGGCCGGTGATTGAAAAAGGCGGTGTCGGGTTCAGCCATGTGATGGGCGATACCATGCCAGCCAGCGCCACCGCGCACCGGCCCGAACTGGCCGGGTGTCGCTGGCAGGCGTTGGGCGTGTCGCTGGTGATTCACCCGCGCAACCCCTTTGCGCCAACGTCGCACGCCAACGTACGTTTTTTTGTGGCCGAGAAAGACGGCATGAAGCCGGTCTGGTGGTTCGGTGGGGGTTATGATCTGACGCCTTTCTATGGGTTCGATGAAGACTGCAAGCACTGGCATCAAACGGCTAAAACGGCCTGTGAGCCCTTCGGTGAGTCGGTGTATCCGCGTTTCAAAACCTGGTGCGATGATTACTTTTACCTGAAGCACCGCAATGAACCCCGCGGCATCGGCGGTTTGTTTTATGACGACCTGAATGAGTGGGATTTCGACACCTGTTTTGGGTTTATGCAGGCGGTCGGCAACAGTTATCTCGAAGCGTATTTGCCCATTCTGCAACGGCGCAAGGCTACGCCCTACACCCCGGCGCATCGTGACTGGCAGGAAGTTCGCCGCGGTCGCTACGTGGAATTCAATCTGGTGTTCGACCGGGGCACCCTGTTCGGGCTGCAGTCTGGCGGACGTACCGAGTCGATTCTGATGTCGCTGCCGCCTCACGTGCAATGGGTGTACGGTCATACGCCCGAGCCCGACAGTGATGAGGAACGGTTACTCACGCACTATTTAAAGCCGCAACACTGGGCTGACTGATCCCGACCATGAAATGGTTCGTATAGTTCGGGATGGACACTCTCTATTTCGACGGGTCTTGCCCGTTGTGCGCTAAAGAAGTTCGCCTGTTGCGTCGCCTGGCCGATCGCGGGTTGGCGTTGCGCGACATTCACCACTTGCCCGAGGCACATCAACCTGATCGGGCTACCTTGCTGCGTACGCTGCATTTGCAAACAGAGCGTGGTCATTGGGTCACCGGTTTGAACGCGACTGTAGGTGCCTGGCAGCATACCCGCTTTGGCTGGTTGTTCAGGCCGTTGTTGTGGCCCGGTGTGGTGTCCGTTGCCAGCAGGCTGTATCGGCGCTGGGCAGACCGCCGATTCGACCGGCGCTACTGCAGCAATGGCACCTGCCAGTTGCCTCCCACCCAGGCGGACTGAACCGGCTGTCAATGCTGACTAGCTGGTAGCCAGGAGTTGGTCCAGCCCCTGACTGGTGACCATGGGGTCATCGCCGTTAACCAGAATGTCTGATTTCGCAATCACGTAGCTTTTACCGGTAATGGTGTTTTCTATTACCGGGAAGCGACCCTGCTGCTGTATTCCCTTGTACTCACCCACAAACCGGGTATTCCGCAACGAAACCGTTTCCAGTTTGTCGCCGGGCTTGATCAGGCCTTCATAATGCATCAGCGCCAGTCTGGCTGAGGTGCCGGTGCCGGTGGTGCTGCGGCAAATGACGCCGGGGTGTACGTACGTCGCTGAGCGCGACCGGTAATAGCCCTCTCTGACCGTTTCCACCGGTCCCATAAAATGCAGAAAAGGAAGCGGCCCGACATCGCCCAGGCTGTAGTGTGAATAGGGTGGCTCGGCCTGAATGGCTGTAACAATAGCGTGGGCGCAGTCGCTGAGGGCGCGCTCTTCATCCGGCGTCAGGTCAAAGCCGAGCTCGGTTGCATCGACCAGGGCATAGAAGCCACCGCTGTAGGCAACGCTGTAGGTAACGTCGCCAATGCCCGGGACTGTCAGTACCGCCTGGTAGGTATCGATGTAACTGGGCAGGCCTTCACAGGTGACCGACTCCACGACGTTGTTGCGTACCCGGGCCGTAATGTTGACCAGCCCGGCCGGAGATTCCAGCATGAAGTGCTGCTCACCTTCCTGCTTTTCCACCAACCCCAGTTCCAATACCGCCGTGGCGGTGCACAGGGTGTTGGACCCGGAATAAATCGGATAGCCCATGACTTCCATGATGATGTACCCCGCGACGGCCCTCGGGTCGGTCGCTGGCACCAGCAGGTCAATCGACATCTCCGGAATGCCGTAAGGCTCTTCGAGCAGCAGGGTGCGCAGGCCATCGGCGTGGTCGCGCAGATACTCCATTTGCGCACGCACCGTAGCGCCAGGCAGAGGGGCGATACCGCCAGTAACAATGCGGCTTACATCGCCGCCCGCATGGGTATCGAGCAATTGCAGCGTCAGGGTCGAAGGCGCCTGTGGGTTGCTCATCCGGCATTC
This sequence comes from Saccharospirillum alexandrii, assembly GCF_004000275.1. Lineage (GTDB taxonomy): Bacteria > Pseudomonadota > Gammaproteobacteria > Pseudomonadales > Natronospirillaceae > Saccharospirillum > Saccharospirillum alexandrii. Next base: position 156,271 of record NZ_RCIP01000006.1, on the reverse strand, counting down.
TCCAGTGCATGGGGTGCACCATGTTCGGCCCATTGTGAGTCCGGTACGATCACGATCTTGCCCAGGTAATTGCTGGCCCGGTTCATAAAATAGGTTTCCGCACGATGCAGGTCGGAGAGTTTAAACGTGGCATGCAATACCGGTTTCAGTTCTCCGCTGCGAATCCATTCCATCAATTGGTCCGCTTCCTCGCGGGTGCCATGAGATACGCCAAACAGTTGTACCTGGTACAGGTACATTTTCGTCCACAGCAGTTCACTGACATTACCCCCGCTGGCGCCGGCAATGCTGAGCCGGGGGTTGTCGTTGCGTTTGTGCATATCGACGATCATGGTGTCGATGAACCGATTGGTCGACTCGCCTCCAACCAGGTCCATGACCGCATCCATCGGGTAGCCGCCGGTCGCCGCCAGAACGCGCTCGGTAAAGCCTTGCATGTTACTGCGATCGAATACGGCTTCAGCACCCAGCGTCAGCAGTGCCTCGGTTTTGTCGGCCTGGCTCAACGCATAGGGAATGGCGCCTATGGTGCGGCACAACTGAATCAGCGCCGTGCCCACACCGCCACTGGCACCGGTCACCAGAATTCGCTCTCCGACTTTCACCCTAGCGGAGGTCAGCATGTGCAGCGCGGTTTGGTAAGAGCACATCCCCAGTGTTGCCAGCTGGGCGTCGTCGAGGTCGGCATTGCTGACGTGATGAAACTGATCGGCGGGCACCGCAATGTAGTCGGCATAGCCGCCGTCGGCACCATGGCCGTAATAATCCGGGATCAGGTTCAGGGTGCGCCGTGCATCGGGGTAAATATTAAAGTCGAGCAGGCCACGTTCACCCAGCCGTTCCGGGCTGACGCCATCGCCCACTGCGGCCACGCGGCCAACCACATCAGCGCCCTGAATGCGCGGGAACGTCAGGGTCGCTTTGCCGCCCATCTGGAAGGAGGTTACTTCGTCGTTGTCCTGAGTAGGGTAAAGGCCCTCGCGTGCCTTGCGGTCGGTGTTGTTTTTGGCTGTAGCGGTGACCCTTACCAGTACCTCGCCCGGGCCGGGCCTGGGCGTTGGTACGTCAGTCCGGTAGTCCAGTTGCTCAATGCCACCATGGCCGGTCAGTACCATGGCCGTCATGCTGGCAGGAATGTCGTCGTTGAATCCCGAATGCACGATCAGCCTCCTGAATGAAGCCCCAAAAACCGATTAAGTGGATATGAACAATGGAATAAAAGCACCGGCACCCTGAGGTGCCGAATGCACGCACTGCGCTCAGACAATCAGGGTCGGGCAATGCGCCAGACTGGCAACCCGGTGCGAGACACTGCCTAACAACAGCCCGTCTTTAGCATCATGGGTGCCGTGGGCCCCCATGACAATCAGATCAATGCCTTTGCTTTTGGCAAACTCCACAATCATCTTAGACGGCCGGCCACCTTTCACAAACCCTCTTAGGTTCTTTGCGCCTTTTTCAGTAGCAATCTGCTTGGCGTGTTCAACAATTTCCTTGGCGTAGCCGGCCAGAGTGTCATCGGGTATTTGCAGATCTTCAGGTCGGCCGACCGATAGCGAGGCCGCGAACAGGCTGTGGTGTTTGTAGACGCAGATCAGAAAAATCTCTGCGTCAGGTGTCATTTGCTGAAACTCAATGGCCTGCTCCATAGCACGCAATGCCGCCTTGGATCCATCAACAGCCACCAGCATTTTCTTAAACATCAGTTGGTCTCCCTGTCAGTTATGCACTCAACGGAAAGCAAGATCCCGTAGGAACAAGGCAATTTGCGGAAATATGATCAGCAGTGCCGCCGAGAAAATCAGAATAAAAATGAACGGTGGCGTACCGCGAATGACTTCCCAGTAAGGCCGTTTGAAAATAGCGATAGCGGTGAAAATGTCGCAACCAAAAGGCGGCGTGGCAGAGCCGATAGCCACCTGCAGGGTAATCAGAATACCCACGAGCACCGGGTCCAGTCCGGTTGCGGCGATGGCCGGTGCAAAGATGGGCGTCAGTACCAGAATAACCACAATCGGGTCGACGAACATGCAGGCGATAAAGAAGGCGATGCAGATGGAAATAAGAACGCCCGCAGGGCCCATTTCGTTAACACCGACCGCTTCGAGAATGGATTGTGGAATCTGAGCGAACGATATAATCCACGAAAAGCCGTTGCCCACGGCAACCAGAATAAACACAACGGCGGTGATTAAGCCGGTTGATTTGGCAATGCGGTACATGTCTGGCAATTTCAGTTCGCGGAATACAATGAACTCGAGGAACACCGCATAGAGTACACAGACTGCGGCCGCCTCTGTCGGGCTGAAAATACCACCGTAGATACCACCGACGATAATCACCGGAAACATGAGTGGCCACAGCGCACCCAGCACTGCTTTACCACGTTCGTTCCAGCTGGCTTTGGGTTCAGTGGGTACGTTGTTCCGGTAGGCGTATATCAGAGCGTAAAGCGAGAAAAAAGCCAGAATCATCAGGCCCGGGCCGACGCCGGCGATGAACAGTTCGGCAATGGAAGTCTCGGAAATGACCCCGTAGATGATCATGCCGATGCTGGGCGGGATCAGGAATGCGATGTCGCTTGCGTTGATGATCAACGCTAGGGTGAACGGGTCGGAGTACCCGGCTTTCAGCATCTTTGGTCGCAGGGGAGAGCCCACGGCAACCACCGTTGCCTGAGTCGAACCGGAAACCGCACCAAACAGTGTGCAGGAAGTTGCCGTGCTTATCGCCAGGCCACCTTTTACGTGGCCGATGAACGACATCACCATATCGATCAGTCGATTGGCGGATTGACCGCGGGTCATGATGTCAGCCGCCAGAATGAACATGGGCACAGCGATAAGCGACGCGGGGCGAATGCCGCCCATCATTTGTTGAATGAAGGTGGTGTTTTGCCCGAAACCATCGAACATCATGTAGAAGCCAACCAGTGCAGCGGTGGTCAGCGGAATCATCATAGGAAAGCCAAGCAGCAGCAAACCTATCATTATGAACATCAGGGTCGTAGCCATGATTGCCTCATTTTTAGTGTTCTTTTAGTCAACGAAAACGTGTGGTTGGATCACACTTCTTTTTCATTGTCGGCATAACCATCCACCACGCCGGTAGACAGATAGACATCGGTCGATGTCACGTTCTTTATCGCCGTTAGCAGATACTGAGTTCCGGTAACAGCAAAACCGACAGGCACCCACACATAGATCATCCAGATTTCAAAACCCAGTGCCGGCAAAATACGGCCGCGATCGTACAGGTTCATGATGTAGTCGACCGAGTAATAACACAGGAAAAACATGATCGCAGAGGTGAACAGGGCAATCAGAATCATCAGCATGCGCCGCGGCGTTGTCGGCAGCACGTCATAAATAGCCGACATGCGAATATGCCGCCCGTGACGCGCGGCGTAGCCGATGCCAGCGAAGGTAATCATAATAATGAGAATCCGGTTGATCTCACCGGAAAAAAACAGGCCCTCTCCCAAGACGAAGCGGAAGATGACGTTGATGCAGGTATTCACAGCCATCAGGATGACGCCGAGGGCCAGAATAACTGCCTCGACTTTACTGATGGCAACATCGATGACACCCAAAAAACCGGGCAAACCGGATTCAAAAGCTCCGGTGTCATCCATTTCGTTAGACGGGTCAGACATTGAAATGGCTCCTGTGCGTAACAAACGCTGAGCAAAGGCTCATCTGAACAGATCCGTGTTGTCAGGGCCAAAGACAGCCGACTGCGTTAACGCAGCGGCTGAGTCTGGTATCCAAGCGGAGTAGCACCAGAAATGCCATCCGGGTATGGATCTGGATAAGTCAGCCAGCCCGGGGCAGCACTGTAAACGGGTTGCCGGGAGCTGGCCTTGAACAAACGGGCATGAGAGCACCCGATGTTCTGCTGACAAGGCGAGGGCGTTGCCAGCGCTTGCGGTTTTTTAGTTAGTCACTTCTTCGAGGTCTTCCTTGAACTGGTTAAGCAGGGCTTCACCGCTTTCACCGGTCATCTCGATAAAGGTTTCTTCCACTTCAGGTGCCCGTGCCTTGAACATCTCGATCTGTTCATCGGTCAGGCGGGTCACCGTGACCTCATCGCTGGCCGCTTCAATCGCTGCAAGCGCTTCATCGGCCAGGCCGTCGATGTGTACCAGAATTTCTTCAAAGGCATAGTCAGCTGCTTCCTGAATTAACTGCTGATCTTCAGAAGACAGGCCGTTGTAGAAATCCTGGTTGGCCATGGCTGCCGTGGTAAACCAGCCGTGGCCGGTAAAGGTCAGGTTGGGCGAGACTTCGTACAAACCGCCGGATTCAATCCAGAAAATCGGGTTCTCCTGACCCTGAATCATGTTGGTCTGCAGCGCACCATACACTTCACCCCAGGGCAGCGGGGTTGCAGTAGCGCCAAAGGCTTCGTAGGTAGAGGCCAGCAGCGGGTTGGTCATGATGCGGATTTTCTTGCCATCAAAGTCAGCCGGTTCGGTGATCGGTTCGTCGGCCGTAACCACCATTTCCCCTTCCGGATACATTTGCAGCAGCTCCAGGCCTTGCTCTGCGTAGAGCTCGGGGAAGTCTTCATTAATGGCTTCACTTTCGCGGAAGAACTGGACCACGGTGTCCATGTCGGTAGGCATCAGATACGGGATAAAGAAGATCTGTGCTTCCGGAATCAGCGAACCGGTGAAGCCGGGCGACTGGTTCACAAATTGCAGAATGCCGTTCTGGGTTTGCTCCATGATGTCATCGGATTCACCGAGCTCACCGAAGCGGTAGACCTGAAGGGTGTGGTCGGAATTGTCTTCAATGTATTCCTTGAAGGCATAGGCATACACGTCTTGAACGTCGCCTTCGTATTCTTCGTGTGCATAGCGCCAGTTAGCCGCCTGGGCCAGGGTGGCGGCGCCCATCGTCGCGGCAGCCAGGGCAGAAATGCCCAAAATTTTGGTAACAGATGCAGATGTTTTCATGTGGTTAACCTCCATTCACCCCGGCGCTGGTCGAACACCCCGGGTGGGTTTCTGTTGGTTAGGGTTGAGGGTCTGAAACAGGCCGACATCCATCGACTTAGCACCCCCAAAATCCTTTAGAGCTATATCAGAATGGCAAAACAATTCGGCTCTGGCAAGGAAATGGGCATTAAAATATTTCAGCTGACCGGTATGATGGAGGCTTGCAACAATCGAGCGAGCCCGTTCTCACGGCATCCCGAGCCCCAAACCGGCCAGACCCGCTACAGCTCTGGAAGTGTCTGATTGGTTAAGCGGAAAGCCTTGTAAAAGCTGATTCCCCTAAAATTATCGCCCCCAAAGAAGGCCCTTGGTTACCGGTGGAGTGGAGGTTTTGATGCGCACTAAAAAGGTGCTCGTTTCAATAAGTTAGCAGATATTGAAAGTCGCACCCAAGTTTGGAACAGTGAGCGATTGCGAAAATAGGCGGGAGCATTAAAGTTTCGTGTTCGAAAGTATTTTTGGGGTTTTTTGGAGGAGTGTAAGGCTCGATTGAGGGTTTGCTGCCGAAACGACGTTAGCGTTCGAACAACTCACACCAGCCGTTACCCCGAGGCAGGTGAGAGAGTGAAATGAGCAGTTCATCCAGCAGGTCGGGTGAGCTGGCATAACCGGCGATCAGGTCATTGATCAGGCACAAACGCTGTTCCAGTTTCAGCCGGATTTTCAAATAGGGACCGTCATCCAGGATGCGCAGCGGGTAAACACCGGTCGACAGATAAAACCGCGCGTAGTAGCTGAAATTAATGGACACCTCACCCGAGAGAATGCGCCGCACGGTACGCGGGGTGACATTGAGGTACCGCGCCAGGTCGCGCCGGGTCAGCTGGTTTTCGTGAAGAAAAAACAGCAGGCCCTCGGCCACCATCCGGTAATAGTCTTTGTCGTAGAAAAACGGCCGCACACCGGCAAGTTCGCTGGGCTGAATGCATACCGAGTCATCGGCATCGCGGCCGATATGCCGCGGGCAATGATCGATCATGCTTTGCAAGGTTGCCAGGCAATCGTCCGGTGAAACCCGTTGCAGCAGCGATGCCAGGCGAACCTGGCGTATATTGCGATAGTCGCCAATGGGCAAGTGGCTGAAATAATTCGACTGGGCCAACAAGTGCAGCGGCGACATGCCCATCACAAAACACCACCAGTTGATGATGTGCATGCGGTACTGGCGTTTGCCTTTCTCCATTTCCATATAGGTTTTCTTGGAAACCGACAGCAGCCGCATCATCGCAGGCGTGCTCAGCTCGTTCATGTGACGGACCTGTGCAATGAAGGCACCGGCACTCTCATTGAACAGAAACTCAATGTCGTCGAAATCGACCCCCGAGCTGGGCCCGGTCGCACACGGATCTGCAGTCATAATGTTTAGTCTGGTATTGGCCCGGTTTGCCGTCAATCGGACGGCATCGGGGTGTACTGGAAGTACCGGCTACGCCTTTGGGTATCAAACCCTGGCCAGGTAGTCAGCTAAGAACACTGACGCTACCGCTATGTGACCCCTTTCACAATAAACAATCCTGCTGAATAGCGGCACAATAGAGCATGGCGCGAAGAACGCCGCCATGGTGCGGTTCCCAAGGCGGACACAAACGACACCTCTGTGGATAACTTGGGTTGGTTTTGTTCACTCAATGGCATAAATAGTGGGTTTTGCATGGCGATACGGGCTTCAGTTCGGGTGACGCAGGCGCTAGTCTGACGCCCGTCATGTTGAACAGGGTAGTCCCGTGTCAGAAATATCGGTTGGCCAGTTGGCGCGACGTGCCGGGGTGTCGGTTGCCACCCTGCATTTTTACGAGCAGAAAGGGCTGATATACAGCCACCGCAATGCCGGTAACCAGCGTCGTTATAACCGGCGCATGTTGCGCCGGGTCGCTGTGATTAAAACGGCGCAGCGGCTTGGGTTCAGCCTTAAAGAGATTGCCGAGATGTTCCGTGAACTGGGCGAGCAACAGGACATCACCAAAGACAACTGGCAGCAGTTGTCGGTACGCTGGCACCAGGCACTGACCGAGCGCATTGAAGCGATGCAACGCCTGCGTGATGAACTGAACACCTGCATCGGCTGCGGCTGTTTATCGATGGACAACTGCCGCCTGCGCAACCCGGACGATGCCCTCAGCGAGCAAGGCTCCGGGCCGGTTCTCTGGGAGGGAAAAGAAAGCTGAGAGTTTGGAGCTGCGAGCTGTTAGCTTAAAACTCTCAGCTCGCAGCTCACAACTATTCCAAATTCCTTTCTTCGGGTAGGTCGCTCAGGTACTGCACAAATTCGACTTCAAACCCGTCCGGGTCGAGGAAGTAGACGTTGCGCCGGTGAGGGTTGTCGTCACCCGGGTTGGTGACTTCAAAGCCTGCTTGACGCAGACGTTTGATTACTGCATCGAGGTTGTGGGTGACGTAAGCAAAGTGGGCCAGGCCCACCTGGTGGCCGGTCAGATCCCGGTTCTCGCCTTCCCCCATTTCGTTCAGCGCGATGTAGTGGTAGTCGTCTCCAAAATGCACCCAGATACGGGGCTTGCCGTACCAGGTTCCCTCTCCCCGGGTGCGAATGCGCCAGTGCGGAAAGGCAGCCCGGTAAAAAGCCAGTGACCGGTCGAGTGATGTGATGACGAGATTGATGTGTTCCAGATGCATGGTTGTGGCTCCTCTGTTGTTAGCCACACCGATGCTAATACCTCAACTTAACTTGAGGTAAAGTGCTTTTTTTGAGATTGTTTACAATACTGTTGGCGTTGCCGGGGGGCAACGGGCTGGGCTGCCGCCAATTACGGCATCAGTGTGTCCAGCAGTACGCCACTGAGCGCAAACCCCAGCACCAGCAAAACCAGCGGCACACGCTGGCTGCGCAACAACAGCACCCCGATCACCACCGGTGCCAGTTGCCAAGGCGACTGAACACCCTGCAGAAACACCGGCTGGTACAAGGCCGCCATCAGCAAGCCGACGACGGCCGCGTTGATGCCGGAAACGGCACCGCTGATGCGGGGCCGGGCCAGCAGTGCCTGCCAGTAGTCGCGCACCGCCAGCAACAGCAGAAAGCCTGGCAGAAAGATGGCCAGGGTGGCCAGCGCCGCGCCAAGCAGCGGCGTTTCAGGCTGAAGCAACGCACCCAGATAAGCCGCCAGAGAAAACAGCGGCCCAGGCAATGCCTGGGCGACGGCGTAGCCCAGCAAAAAGGCATCCTGACTGACGGCATCGCCCACCGTGGCCTGCAGCAACGGCAACACCACATGACCACCACCAAATACCAGTGCGCCGGTCTGGTAGAAATCGGCCCAGAGACTGCCCGGCAAGCCCAACACACCAACCACCGCCAGCAGCAGAAACACAGCGAGCGATAGCCAACGCACCCGGCCCCGGGTTCCGTCGGGAACGGTGCCAGCGTCGGGGGTACGGCGGCTGGCTCCCCAGGCGGCGGCCACCAGCAACACCAGCATTTGCCCGCCCACACCGGGCCACACCACCAGCGTCGCAAGCGACAGCAGCGCGACCGCCTGGGTCGCTTTGGCGTCACAGAAGCGGGCGAACATACCGGTGACGGCATCGAGCACGACGACGACGGCCAGCCATTTCAGACCCATAATAACCCCGGGAACCCAGGCGGCCGTGGCGGTCAGGCTGGTCACTGCCACGGCCGTCATGATCAGGAACGACGGCAGGGTAAAGCCGATAAACGCCGCAATAGCGCCAGGCAAGCCCGCCCGGTGCTGGCCAATCGCGAAGCCGACCTGGCTGGAACCGGGGCCGGGCAGAAACTGGCTCAGCGCCAGCAGGTGGGCGTAATGGTCTTCACTGAGCCAGTTCAGCCGAACCACAAAGGTGGTGCGAAAATAGCCCAAATGGGCCGCCGGTCCTCCGAAACTGGTGCACCCCAGCAATAAAAAGCGCCAGAATACGTCCCAGGTGCTTTGCAACGCGGTGCTGATGCGGGTTTCGGTGCTGGGAGTCACGGTGGCGCCCCTGTTCAGTGGCTAGGTTTTGATGAACAGTTTATGGCGCTACCATGACAGTTCCAAGACAGCCCGCCCCAATGCCAATGCATAGTGGCTGCACATTGCGCTGCTAGAATCGGTAGCATCACCTCATGGCGGACACCCATGCGCATCAGTCTTCGATACAAGTTGTTTCTCATTATCCTGCTCGCCAACGCGCTGGTGGCGAGTGCCATTGTGATCACCAACAACCGCGCCTTCGACGCCGGTTTCGAGGCGTATCTTGAGCAGGTGCAAAGCCGCCGGCTGGCGCCTTTGCTGTCGGCGCTGTCGGATATATACGCAGAACAGGGCAGTTGGGCGTGGGTGCAGCGTGAGCCCATGCGTTTCTATCGGCTGGTGAGCAACGCCACACCCGGGCGTTCGCCGCGCGATCAGCGTCGGGAGCCGGTTCTGCTGAGTGATGCCAACAATACACTGCTGATTGGCGATCCCAGGCTGCAGCGGCGCGCCTATTGGTTGCCCATTGAACTCAATGGCGAGACCGTCGGCTCGCTGGGCGTGCCGCAAGCGGTGCGTCTGGGCGCTGAATTCGACCGGTTGTTCGCCAGCCAGCAGCGGCGCCAGTTGCGCTGGATAGCGCTGATCACCCTGCTGGTGTCGGCAGCCCTGGCCATCCCCTTCGCCGCGCGACTGCTGCGCCCCATTGCCGATCTGAAGACGGCCTTTCATCGACTGGCCAGCGGCGACCTGGGCAGCGAAGACATGCAGCAGCGCCTGGCCGTGCGCGGCAACGATGAACTGTCCGACCTGGCGCGGGATTTCAACGCGCTGGCTGAAACCCTGCAACGCAATCAGCAGGCACGCCAGCGCTGGATCGTCGACATCGCCCACGAACTGCGCACACCCATCGCCGTGCTAAAGGCAGAAATTGAAGCCCTGCTCGATGGCATCCGCCAGCCAGACCCCGACACCCTGGCGTCACTGTTTCAGGAAATTCAGCGTCTGGGCGGGCTGGTAAACGACCTGCATGATTTGTCGCTGGGGGATTCTGGCACCCTGGCCTACCAGCCAACCGAGATCGACCTGCTCGAGGTGCTGAACACCGTTCACGGCCACTTCGATCTGGAGCTGGCCCGCAAGCACCTCGACTGGGCACTCAAGGCACCTGCCGCGCCGGTAACGATGACCGGCGACCCGAACCGGCTGATGCAGCTGTTCAGCAACCTGATGCAAAACAGCCTGCGCTATACCGATGGCAGTGCCAACAAACCGGGCCGGGTAGAGGCCGAGGTTCAGCGCAGCGACGCTGGTATCACTGTACGCTGGTCCGATTCATCCCCCGGCGTTCCGGACGATGCGCTGGCGCTGTTGTTCGATCGGTTGTATCGCGTTGAAGCGTCACGCAGCCGCGCCAGCGGTGGTTCGGGCCTCGGCCTGTCTATTGTGCGCAGCATTGCCGAGGCCCACCAGGGCCAGGTGACCGCCATGCATTCCCCGCTGGGAGGTTTGGTGGTTTCGGTCTTCTTTCCTCACCCTTCCGATCAACCAGACTCAGGGAGTCCCGCCCGATGAGCGGTCACATTCTTATTGTTGAAGACGAAACCAAACTGGCAACGGTACTGCGCGACTACCTGATGCGCGACGGCTACAGCGTCAGCCTGCTCGACCGGGGCGATGGCGTTCTGGACTGGCTAAGCCGGGAAACGCCCGACCTGATACTGCTCGACCTTATGCTTCCTGGCACCGACGGGCTCAGCCTGTGCCGGGCCATACGCAGCACGCAACAAACCCCGATTATCATGACCACGGCCCGCGTCGAGGAAATCGACCGGTTGCTGGGCCTGGAACTCGGCGCAGACGACTACATCTGCAAACCGTTCAGCCCGCGTGAAGTCGTGGCCCGGGTAAAGGCTGTGCTGCGCCGCACGCACCAAGTGCCCGATAGCGCGCCGGAGCCACAGTTGCAGTTGGCTGAAAACAGCAACCGCGCCCGCTTTGGCGACCGGGATACCGAACTCACCGCCATCGAAATGCGCCTGCTGCAATTATTAATGAAGCAACCCGGCCGCATTTTTACTCGCGACCAGCTGATGGACGACATCTACCCCGACCGTCGGCTGGTCAGCGACCGTACCATCGACAGCCACATCAAAAACCTGCGCCGCAAACTCTCGACCCTGGCGCCCGATCAGGAATTTGTGCGCTCGGTGTATGGCGCCGGGTACAAATTCGAATAAGCCATTGCAAAGAATCCGTCATCCATGGTGGCTCCACACTTTCTGCGAAGTGGCAGCCGATACTGGTTTTCACCGGGTCAGAGGGCCCACTTAACGGAGAACCAGACCATGAAATCCTTTTTCTCGACCACCCCGCGCCAAGCGCTGATCGCCGTCGGCGTTGTCGTCGCCCTGGCAGGCAGTGCCAGTGCCGTATACGCACACGATGTCATGAGCCAGAACCGCATGACCGACCGGTTCGACTACATCTTTACTCAGTTGAATCTGACCGATGCCCAGCGCGCAGAGGTGGTGGACATTATGACCACCCAGATGGCAGAGCGGCGTGAGCAGCACCGGGAGCAACGCGACAGCGGTGCTGACCGCCCGACGGCAGAAGAGCGCCAGGCGTTCCGCGACGCTGCCCGTACCGCCCTGACCGATGAACTGGGCACGGTATTGCAGGCTGACCAGGTTGAAGGGCTGATCACCTACCTCGAAGCCCACCAGCCCAGGGGTGGAAAAGGTATGCACGGCAGCCACCGGGGCGGCCGCTACACGCCCGCTGAGCAATCCCCCGATGCCCAGTAGCTAAACCGCCCATTCAAGGTTCCTTTGCCCGCCCAGTGCGGGCTTTTTTCATTAACACTGGACAAACCCGGCTGACGAATTAAGGTTACCCCCAAGGCCTCACAAGGGCCGATATGGCTAACGCCACTCATCAGTACCGGTGACCCCGGCACTTACCCAACAAAAAGGATCATCGTCATGAGCCTGTTTGATCATGTCGAGTTCGACCAGCACGAACACGTCAGCTACGTCTGCGACCCCGACTCCGGCCTGCGTGCCATTATCGCCATTCACAACACCCATCTCGGCCCGGCCATGGGTGGCACACGCTATTACCCCTACCAGAACGATGCCGATGCCCTGACCGATGTGCTGCGCCTGTCGCGCGGCATGACCTACAAAAGCGCCCTGGCACGGCTGCCATTGGGCGGTGGCAAGTCCGTCATTATCGGCGACCCGAAAACCCAGAAAACACCGGCGCAAATGCGTGCCTTTGGCCGCTTTCTGGAGCGCCTGGGTGGCCTGTATATCGCTGCGGAAGACTCGGGCACGTCGGTGGCCGATATGAAGATCGTGCGTGAAGTAACCGCCCACGTCTCGGGCTGTGACGACAAACAAACCCTCGAAGGCCACACCAAATCCGGGGACCCTTCACCGGCGACCGCCTACGGCTGTTTTCTGGGTATCCAGGCGGCGGTTAAGCACCGTCTGCAGCGGGACGATCTGAACGGCCTGACCGTGGGCATTCAGGGCCTGGGCAATGTGGGCTATCGTTTGGCGGAGATGCTGGCCGAAGCCGGTGCCCACCTGGTGGTGACGGATATCAACACCGAAGCGGTGCAGCGCGCTGTAAAGGAGCTGGATGCCAAAGCGGTTGGGCTGGACGATATTTATCGTCAGCCGATGGATATTTTCGCACCCTGTGCACTCGGTGCTACGGTGAACCCACACGCGTTGGAACACCTACAAGCGAGCATCATTGCCGGCTCCGCCAACAACCAGCTCGATACCGCCGGTACCGGCCGGTTGGTGCACGCCAGGGGCGTCTGCTACGCACCGGACTATGTGATCAACGCCGGGGGCATCATCGATGTGTGTTATGAGAAGCAGGGCAACTACAACACCGACACCGTGAGCGAACACATCGAAGGTATTTACGACACTCTGATGGCGTTGTTCGAACGCTCTGCCCGCGAGAACATCGCCACCAGCGACCTGGCCGACACCATGGCCCGAGAGCGGTTGCAATCGGTCGAGTAACCGAAACGCCTGTCCGCATCAATACCGTCACAGACCCTGCTGTGCAGTGCTAGACTGCACAGCAATAACCCGAGACGACGACGGTATTGATGCAAGAACCACCGATCCCCGACAACGAACGCCAGCGCCTGCGAGCCCTGGGCAATCTGGATATTCTGGATACACCTGCTGAGGTGGAGTTCGACCGAATCACCCGGCTGGCCCGAAACGCGCTCGGCGTCCAGACAGTGCTGATCAGCCTGGTGGACGCCAACCGCCAATGGTTCAAGTCGCGCCAGGGGCTCGAGGCGACTGAAACCCCTCGCTCGATATCATTCTGCGGTCACGCCATTCTGGGCAAAGCGTTGTTCGAGATCCCGGATGCGCTTCTGGACAATCGCTTTGCAGACAACCCACTGGTAGCCGGTGAACCGAAAATTCGTTTTTACGCGGGCATGCCATTGCGAGCGCGTGACGGATCTGCTCTGGGAACCCTTTGCCTGATTGATTCGTCACCCCGCACACTCACCGACAACGAGCGTACGGTTCTTGCGGACCTGGCTGAGTTGGCCGAGGTTGAGCTGCAACGACGAGAGAATCCGGACCGGGTGTATTTGCGGGCGCTCACCGAGGGGACCCAGGCGGGCCTCTGGGAATGGAACGTTCAAACCGGAGCCACAGTCTTCAATGAGCGCTGGGCCGATATCGTCGGGTATCGGCTAGCGGAATTGGAGCCGGTGTCCATTAATACCTGGCAATCGCTTGCGCATCCTGAAGATCTGGCTTCGTCAGAAGCATTGCTGAATGCACACTTCAATGGCGAAACACCGGTATATGAACTGGTTTGCCGTATGAAGCACAAACTCGGGCACTGGGTCTGGGTGTTGGACCGGGGGAAAGTCGTCAGTTGGATGGATGATGGGCGACCCGAATGGGTAATGGGAACGCATTTGGACATCAGCGATTTAAAAGAAAGCGAGTTCAAACGCTTGCAATCCAACCAGGCCTTGCAAAGTCGGGAGCGATTGCTGCGCACCATCATCGACAACATTCCGATGAACATTTACGTGAAGGATCGCAGTGGTCGAAAGATATTGGCCAATCGAGCTGAGCTGGATCACCTGGGGCTGGCCAGTGAGGCAGACATTTTGGGTAAGCATGACCGTGATCTGTATGCCGGGTATTTGGCCGAACGGGCTGACGAGCAAGAGCGGCCGGTGCTTGAGCAGGGAGAAACGATTTCACTGCTCGAAAGCGAAGGAGCGGATCAGGACGGACGCCCTTTGTGGTACCGGGTGTCCAAAATACCGTTGCGTGATTCAACCGGTGATATTACCGGATTGGTCGGCCTGAGCATCGATGTAACCGACGAAACGCACAGCAAGCAGAGCCTGCGCGGCCAGTTGCAGTTTTTGAAGGTGCTGAATGATCTGGCGACCGATGACAGTATTCACTTGAACGAACGGCTTAACCGGGCACTGGCATTGGGCAGTGAACACCTGGGGCTGGAGCTGGGCATCATCAGCCAGATTGATCACGATGAATACAAGGTACGTTTTTGCCATGCTCCTGAAGGCGTGGCATTAGCCCCCGGTGATGTTTTTGCGTTGGGGGATACCTTTTGCAGTTTGATTCTTGAGCGCAGCGATGAACTGATTATCCAGGCCGTCGCCGGTTCCACGTATCAGCAGCACCCCTGCTATGACCTATTTGGTGTCGAGACCTATGTGGGTATCAGATTGACGGTGAATGGCCAGGTCTATGGTACGTTGAACTTTTCATCTTCAGCACCGCTGGAAAAATCGATTGATGAATCGAATCTGGCGTTTGTACGGTTGCTCGGCCGCTGGATCGAGTCGGTTCTTGGGCGTGATCAGGACCAGCGCTTATTGCAGCAGCGCGAAGCCCGGCTTCGGGTGTTGTTTGAATTGTCCCCGCTGGGTATTGCACTGACAGACCTGTCCAGCGGCCGGTTTATTGCGGTTAACGATGCGCTGGTGGAGCAAAGTGGCTACGACCGCGATACCTTGCTGTCCATGACCAAACGTGAACTCTCGCCTGGTTTGAGCCACCAGATCGATAAAGAGGGCATTCGTGAATCCGCTGAAAAAGACCAGATCGGCCCGGTTGAGGTACAGGTCAAACACCGTGGGGGTCACCAGTACCCGGCTAATGTCATCGGCCTGAAAGTATCGGACGCGGATGGCAGCCGCCTGCTGTGGACGGTGTACGAAGACATCAGTGACCGGCGCCGCATAGAGCGGCTAAAAAGCGAGCTGGTGTCGACCGTCAGCCACGAACTGCGCACACCGCTGACGTCCATTTCCGGGTCATTGAAATTACTGGCAGCCGGGCATTTGGGCGAGGTTCCGGCCGCCGCTAGTAAGATGGTGAGCGTTGCCCTGAAAAACACCGACCGGCTGATCTTGCTGGTAAACGACTTGCTGGATATGGATAAACTCATTACCGGGCGCATGCCGTTCGATATGAAGCCTCATGCCTTGCAGCCATTGCTTGCCACCACGGCCGACAACATAGCGGGCTATGCGCATTTGCATCGCGTTGCAGTGGTGGTCGGCGAGGTGCCACCGGTTAGCGTGAAGGTGGATGCGCACCGCTTCGAACAGATAATGGCCAACCTGCTCTCCAACGCCATTAAGTTTTCTCCTGAAGGCGGGTCCGTGACGATTGATGCGCGAACGACCACCAGCACCGTCACCATCACGGTGCGTGACCATGGCCCGGGTATTCCGGAGGCGTTCAGGTCACAGATTTTTCAGCGTTTTAGCCAGGCCGATAACCGCGACAACCGGCAAAAAGGCGGCACCGGGCTCGGGCTGGCGATCAGCCACAGCATTGTGCAAACCATGGGCGGTGATATCGGCTTCGAATCGCGCCCGGGGCTGACCGAGTTTCGGGTGGTCTTAGTGAGAGTGTAGAGCGGCGATCTGTGTGATGTCGGTCAAAAACTGTTAGATTGGAGCCAGTTTCCTGATCAAGAGGTACCGGCACATGCCGTTGAATCATGTGATGCATGTGGAGGATGATCCGGATATCCGCGCCATAGCCGAGTTGGCGCTGGTGACGGTGGGCGGCCTTGATATTACTCAGTGTGCCACGGGTGCCGAGTGCCTGACGGCGATTGAGCAGCGCACCCCCGATTTGATCCTGCTTGATGTAATGATGCCGGGCCTGGATGGGCCGGAGACCCTGCGCCGGATACGCACGCTACCCGGCATGAGCGAAGTACCCGCCGTGTTCATGACCGCCAGGGCCCAGCCCGGCGAGATCAGCGAGTATGAGGCACTGGGTGCCATCGGCGTTATCCCCAAACCGTTCGACCCGCTTACCCTGGCCGATCAGGTGCGCCAGCTGTGGGATCAGGCGCAGTCGTCGGCGGGCTGATCACCACCTGGTTTCGCCCCCTCTGCTTGGCCTGGTACAACGCCTCATCGGCGGCTTTGAATTGTTCCAGGTGGCTGCTGTGATCCCGGGCGTCGCTAACGCCAGCACTGAAAGTGACGGTGAAACTGCCCTCGGGGGTGGTGAACCTCAAGGCTGACATATCGGTGCGAATGGTATCGGTCAGCGCTTTCGCCCGGTCGGTCGGGGTATCTGGCAATAAAATGACGAATTCTTCACCACCGTAACGCCCAACGGTATCGGTATGGCGAAACCGGGCCAGCAACAACTGCGACAGGGTGCGAATGACCTGGTCACCCATATCGTGCCCGTAACGATCATTCACTGCCTTGAAGTGGTCCAGATCCAATACCACCAGACTGCTTGGTGTTTGCTGGCGCTGCGACCGGGCAAAGGCCTGCTCCGAGGCGCGCTGCACCGCACCGTGGTTGTTCAGACCCGAGAGCGCATCCCGGTTGACCCGGTCCCGCAACTGACGGGCCCGCTCGGCGCGTGCTGTTACCTGCTGCACCAGTTGTGCCTCGTCCATGCCTTTATACAACAGATCATCCGAGCCGATATTGAGCAGGTCGCTACGCTGTGCGGCCTGATCGACATCGGCTGTCAGAAACAGGATCGGCAGGGTTGCGAAGCGCTCGTGCAGGCGCAACACCTGGGCTACCTCGGGGCCAGTGGCTTTGGGCATGTTGATGTCGAGCAACAGCAGGTCCGGGTCGAACTGTTCGATCTGCCAGAACACCCGCGCCGGGTCGCTCTCGGTTTGTACGTTCAATCCTGAAGCTTCCAGCAGGGTTTGGTAGTAGTGCATGACCTGATGCTGGTCATCGAGCATTAATACCCGCCCCTGAAACGCCGGTGCCTGCCCCATGCGAGGCTTCAACAGGCGCAACAACTGGTCGACGGATACCGGCCGCATCAGGCAATGGCGAACACCCGCACGCACCAGCGCCAGCTGGGCCTGAAAATCCAGTTCATCGATCAGCGCGATGACGTCCACGCCCTGTTTGAGCCAATGGTGAATGGGGGCTAGGAAGCGGCGTACCGACCCCTGTGTTTCAGACAAATCCAGCAATACCCAAGGCGGTAATTGCTCTGCATTACTCGACAGTGGAGCGCAGATAACGTCATAACCCTGAACGCACAGGTTATTCAGCAGCGCCTGGTCCGGTGTGGTGTTTTCTTCGGCTACGTAGGCCAGCGACGGTCGTTGAGCGGGGACGCTGGTTGAGTGTATTGCGGCTTTGGCCTCGGTTTCTGGGCCTGAAAACGAGGGTGGTGCACCAGGCCCGGAAGCATTGGTCGCATTGCCTTGGGCGATGGCGGCTTGTAATTCAACCAGCAGATTGGCGTAACTGCGCACAGCGGAGGCCTGATGTCGTTGCCGCGCATCCAGTGCAGCTTCCAACTGCGCCGCGCGTTCACTCAATACCAAGAAACCAAAGGTACCGCTGTTGCCTTTTAACGTATGAAGCTGGCGCAATAACGTTTGCCGGTCTGTATCATCGCCGCGTTGGATCCAGTGTTCCCAGAGTTCAGTGAGGCGCTCAATTTCGTTTGGCAAACGCTGCTGAAACTGGTGGCGCAACGATGCAAGTTTTGCCAATACGTCGTTGGACGCCATTGTTACCTCGCTATCGCAGAATCTGTTGTTAACGTGTGTTCAACGACACTTCCGTTCGGCCGGGGTCGCATGGCTTTGAACCTGTATTGACGGTAGTCTAGCTTACGCCGTGCCAAATAGGCAGTGCGCTGCAGTCATGAACATGTTAACCCTAGAAGACAACTCGCTGATGCGTGAACTGGTGCTCACCACTGTTGGCAGCACTCGCACCGGGGTGATCATCAATCGGTCATAGCCAGACATCGCGTCGGGCGGAACGGCTTCATTGTTAAACCTTTCACATCTGAGGATGTGATGGAGCGGTTAACGCCATTTTTCAAACTCGCTGTTGGTAAAGATGCGTCTGACACTTCGCATGAACCAACCGACAGGGTTGCCCGGCTGGAAAGTCAGTTGCAGCACCTTGGGGGGAAGTGTTCGAAGGCTCTCCAGACCTATTACCCTGCTGCCCAATGCGTAAAAAGTGCTCAACCAGCGATGGCAATCGGAGCTGCCCACCGCCCAATCTCTGGCTATTTGGTGCGACTGCAACGTGCCCTGGGTTGTCACTGGCTCCGCCCAAGCTGCCATAAGTCACTGACTTAGAGCGCCACCCGAAAGGTGCAGCAAAGCGTGGTAAACTGCGTGTTTGCGTCGCCGGTACTTCTGCCGCCGACCCGTTCCGGACTGAACCACAATGACCACCGCACCCCCCGCTCGCCCCGAGATGCGCCTGCCTGAATTCGTCACCCTAATGGCGCTGATGACATCGCTTGTCGCCCTGAGTATGGATGCCATGCTACCGGCCATGCCCGCCATTGCCGCCGACCTGGGCATCAGCGACATCGCCCAAACCCACATGATCATCACCTTTCTGGTGCTGGGCATGGCCTTCGGCCAATTGTTCTATGGCCCGCTATCCGACGTCATTGGTCGGCGGCCCTCGATTTTCAGCGGGCTGGTCTGTTTTACCGTGGGCTCGTTGATGTCGATGCAGGCGCAGACACTGGAGTGGATGCTGTTTGGCCGGCTGGTGCAGGGCTTTGGGGTTTCGGGCCCGCGCATTGTCTCTGTCGCGATCATCCGCGACCGCTACATTGGCCGCGCCATGGCGCAGGTGATGTCGTTCATCATGATGGTGTTCATCATCGTGCCGATGATTGCCCCGGCGATTGGCCAGTTAGTGGTCAAACTCTCCAACTGGCGGATGATTTTCGCGGTGTTCATTGGCCTGGCGCTTGTCATCACCGTCTGGTTCGGCTGGCGTCACCCGGAAACCCTGCCCAAAGCCAAACGCAAGCCTTTTGCCTGGACAGCCTTGCTGCGCGATGCCGGTATTGTGCTGACCACGCGCAGCGCCATGTGGTTCACCGCGGCGGCGGGTTTTATTTTCGGGGGGTTTCTCACCTACCTGAGTTCGGCCCAGGCGATTTATCAGGAACTCTACGACGTGGGTGACCGTTTTCCGCTCTATTTCGCCGCCATGGCGGGCTCCATTGGCGTGGCGTCTTACGTCAACAGCCGGCTGGTGATGCGCTTTGGCACCCGGCTGATCAGTTATCTGGCGTTGTTTGGCTTTATTGGCTGCTTCGCCTTGCTCTGGGTGCTGGCATTGCTGCAGGGCGGGCTACCGCCGATTGGGCAGTTTATGGTGATCGGTGCCAGCGGCTTTTTCTCGGTTGGCCTGTTGTTCGGCAACCTGAATGCGATGGCGATGCAGCCATTGGGCAAGGTGGCGGGCCTGGGCGCGGCACTGATTGGCTCCCTGACTAGCTTTATCTCGGTGCCGCTCTCTTACCTGGTGGGGTTGTTCTTCAACGACACCCTGATCCCGCTGGTCGCGGGGTTCACGATCTTCGGCAGCGCTTCCCTGTTCTGCACCTGGATGGGGCTGAACGGCTTTGTTGAAGAGTAGTGCGATTCAATCGGCTTCGGGCCGCTCGTAAACGACAAAGGAATAGTCGTACGGGTTGGGGCCTTCGGCGTTGAAATCTTCCCGCGCCAATTCCTGGTAAGCGTCCAGATCAATCGGCGGGAAGACGGCGTCGCCTTCAACCTCGGCGTGTACCAGAGTGACATAAAGCCGGTCGGCATGCGGCAGGGCCTGGGCATAGATCTCGGCGCCGCCCATCACAATCACCTCATCGACATCACTGATCACCGATTCAGCCCGGGCGATATCCAGCGCGTCTTCCAGGCTGGTAACGACCTTAACGCCTTCCAGGTTAAGGCTGGAATCCCGGGTGACCACAATGTTGGTGCGGTTGGGCAGGGGCCGGCCAATGCTGTCGTAGGTTTTACGGCCCATGATGACGGGTTTGCCGGTTGTGACCCGTTTGAAGTACTTGAGGTCTTCCGGCAGATACCAGGGCAGCTTGTTGTCCCGGCCTATGACGCCATTGCGGGCCATGGCCCAGATGAGGGCGATGTGCATCGATCTCTCCGTCGGTATTCGTGTTAAAAAACAGCGACTATACTACCGAACAGTGAACAGTCTGTCGCTCCGCTTGCACCGCACTCAAGGAGCCGCTAAAGTTCGCCCCCCGTTTAAAACCTGACCACAGAGGCAGCAATGACCGCCATCCCGTCTGATATCCAGCAAGTCTGGAATGAAGCTGATTGCCTGTTTACAGAAGCACAGGTCGAGCAAGCCATCGATAACATGGCGGTCGGCATTTCGCAGGATCTGGCCCAGAAAAACCCCATCGTTTTCAGCGTGATGAACGGCGGCCTGGTGCTCACCGGCAAACTGGTGACCAAACTCGGCTTCCCACTCGAAATCAGCTACCTCCACGCCACCCGTTACCGCGACGAAACCCGCGGCGCCGACCTGGAGTGGCGTACTTATCCACAGCAATCCCTGAAAGACCGCGCCATCCTCATTGTTGACGACATTTACGACGAAGGCTCCACCCTCGGCGCCATTGTTGACCACGCCCACAAAGAAGGCGCGTCCGAAATCCACATCGCTGTGTTGGTGGATAAACAACACGACCGCAAAGCTCGCCCCGACATCATCCCCGACTACATCGGCCTGCAATGCGAAGACCGCTATGTGTTCGGCTATGGCATGGACTACAAAGGCTACTGGCGCAACGCGCCGGGCATTTATGCGGTGAAAGGGCTATAACAGGCCCCCAAAACCCAGTCCCCTGGGCGACACGAGGCAAAACAAACCCCAAAACCCTACCACCGCTCGCCCAGAGTAAACCGTAGGGTTCCAGGGTTGCCTGACCAGCTGCTAAACCCACCCCTAGCCGGAACCCGTACCGAACCGCCACCGACGTTCGACCGATCTTGCAGGGGCATACCAGCCCCACCGAACCTTTACGCAGGCATTCCTGCCTGCTGCGAAACCCGGTACCGGTCGGCGCCTGACCTCAACGCCAATTGAAAATAACCTACCAATAAATACTTGCCATCATCACTCCGCAGTGACATGGTAATCGGACAACTCAAATCCCTTGGTGTGCCCTGTAACCGGCCGGGCGGTAGCGAGTCTGCACGATTAATAGCCACCGTTTCTGCCAGTAGCCCCCGACACCCCTGACCTTCCCCCTAACGTGATGAACCTGCCCTGATTTGGCTTGAAATCTTATTGGGTAGTGTGCCGCTTCGCACCAGAGTGCGACGCAGATATGGAGGAATATCTGGAATATGTGTCGCTGGAGACACTGATATCGGGAATCATTGTCTAAACAGACGGTTTTTCCGGTTCTGATATGTGCGGATTGAGGAGTTTGATATCGACTAAAGCCGCTCTATCACTGGGTTCTAGCGAAATTGCGTGATTGCGTTTAAGTTACTAATTCCGGAATCATCGTCGGGAACGACGATGAACAAACTGTTATGTGACGGCTCCGTATGAATGATCTACTAGCAAAATTTGGATACTCGAATCGGTGGTTGGAAACCCACGTTTTGACAACTTCGTTTTTTGAATTGCAGTTAAAAGATTACAATGAAACCGGCCACGAGGGATGGGAACATTACCGATATGGTGCCTTTATCAATTGGCTTAAAGCCCATCAAACCTTTACGGATCAGCAAATTGAAGAAGTAGCCGAGCTTATTAACGACGATAACGATAAGCCGATGGCTAAAGGTTTTGCTAAAGAACTTATAAATTCCGGAAAACTTACGGAATTGCAAATTATTAAATTAAAAATATTGGCTTCATTATCTTAAACAATGTTAAAACTAGAAAAAGCACATAACAAAGTAAACCAGTTCGCAGCCTTCGGCTGCCCGACTCGTTTCACTCGCGGCTGTTTACGGCGTTAGGCCAAAACCAAATCCTAGGATTCCGAATGGAAAATCGTGTTCCGCTGCCGACTGACAACATCTACAAGTTCTATGCATTGTTTGGGCTTCTCCTGACCGTTTTCTCAATCGGTGCAATGCTTTATGTGAATAAGTCAACTAATGATTTGGCATTTGAAGTAGCAGTTGAATATGAAACGTTGAAAGCCGATCCAGTGCGCTCCGTGCCAGAAGAGGCGCGATTTTTGGTGTTAGACCGGAAGCTAGAAATTGCAACCATCAACAAGAGAACGTTTATGGTTTGTCTTGCGGTAATTCTCGCAGCTGGACTTGGGATGATGTGGTACGGATTCAAGAAATGGCACACTGAGGTTCAGCCGGTGCAAGATGAAATTGCGCGCCTGACTCTAGAGAAATTGAAGCGAGACGTTGGAGGAGGCATCGATGCCTAACCAGTGCAGGCACGGCGATACCCTTTACATTGCGCCTTCGGCTCCATTTCAAGGGCGCGCATGCTGCAAGCGTTAATTTCTAGGAGAGTTCGTCGCTATGGAAAGTCTCGAAGTAATCAAGCGTGAAATTGATAGCTATCATCAAAATTATCGTCACCCTAATTTGGCTCCTCCAAGGGTCAGTAGTGTCTACGACCTTTTTCCAGTCGAAGAGCGCAAGGGTAGTGAACACTCTTGGCCAAGAACTTGGCCGAATAATGGCCTTCCGGGCGTCTACTTTATTTTCGATGAAAACCTCTCACTACTCTACATTGGCAAGGCGAAGAATCTTGGGAGTCGATTGAGTTCCTATTTTATGTACGCCAGCGATAGGAGCTGTCGAATAAAGGAAACGGAATGGCGCGTAAAACCTCATTTTATCGTTACTGCTAGCATCGGTGAATTCTTCGAGGCTCCAAGCCTAGAAGAGTATTTGATTGAGCAGTTTCAGCCTTCTCACAATTCAGTTGGCGTGAGGTCGAAGCCAAATTAACAAGGCCAAGCACGGCGACGCCTACTACATTGCGGCTTCGCCTCCATTTCGTAGCCGCGCATGTTGGCGGCGTTATTAATAAATCGAGTGACCAATTATGAAATGGAAAATACTATTTGGGCTGTATGTCGTAAACACGATACTCGCTACGTTAGCTATACCTAGTTATCCTGAGATATCAGCCTTTGATTTGGCACACCTATTGTTATATTACAGCATGGCAGTACCATTATTCTTACTTGCGTTCGATAAGCAATACCTTAACGGCGAGGTCTGGCAATATCACTTCATACTTGTTTCGGGTGCAACCCTCTTGTATATCTTTGCGTTCCGCATAGGAGGGATTCCCCGATTTGGGCAGGTAAGTGCCTTAGATGCATCTCTAATTGTGGAGCTTGTTTTTGCGGTTCCTTTCCTTTTGGGTCTCTATTTTCATCAGAAACGCTATGTCAACGAGACAGCATTATCATAATAAACTGTTAGCCATATGAACGAAGATGAACGTTGGAACCAAATAGTGTCGCTTGATGAAGAGCTCTTAAAAGGCGGGGTCATCCTGTCAGAGTGGTGCTCTTTTATTGTCCGGGAGTCGGACCTGGCGTTTGCGCATGGAACGAACCTGGCATCAATACTGACGGCAGTTTCTGGGATCGAAACCTATCTGCGCTCCGAGTATTCCGAGAAAGAGCGCAGCAGCCTCTTTGAGCTAATTGATGGTGCTCCCATAGCAGACGACCTTCGAGCTGATTTGCACAAGCTACGGAAGTACCGAAATAAGTGGGTGCATGTAAATGACCCATGGGATGATCAGAAACTGCTTGATGATCCTGAAGAGTCGGAAATAGAGCTAGAAGAAATGGCTCTGTTCGCCGCTAGAGCGCTGAGAAGAACGATTTATGAGAATCAGTGGGTCTAAAATAGCTAACCAAGCAATTAAATTCGCTCCCTGCGGTCGCCGGACGCTCGTTCCTCGCGCCGTTTATTGCGGGCGTTATGTGCTGTCAGAAACCAGTTGGATTTCTGACAAGGAGAAAATATGAAGTTAGATTTACACACAAACTATAGTGCAGATGAAATACAAAGGCTTTTCACTGAAGTATTCTCTGAATCAGAAGGCGAAGAAGAGGGAAAACTCATTGGCGGGTTAGTAGATAGCCTTATGGCTACTACAAGAGATGAAGATTTAATAGGCTGTGTTGCCACTGATAAAAATGAAGTAATCGGCTGCATCTTCTTCTCAAGGCTGTCATTTAATACTCCAATTGATGCTTTCATTATGGCTCCTGTAGCCATTAGAACAGATAGTCAAAATAAAGGCATTGGCCAAGAATTGATTAATTTTGGTCTGGGTCTTTTAAAAGAGAAAGACGTAACCTTGGCTTTCACGTATGGTGATCCAAACTATTATTCAAAGGTTGGTTTTCAATGCATTACTGAATCAACCATTAAAGCTCCCGTAACATTAAGCCAACCAGAAGGCTGGCTCTGTCAAACATTAGATGGCAATGCTATTCAAGCTATTGATGGACAATCAAAATGCGTAGAAGCATTCAATGACCCAAAGTACTGGTAAAGTATGCACATAACAAGGCAAGGCATTGGACTGTCAAAAGCGTCACTTAAATTGCCTGCGCAATTACGTGCCACTTCTGCCAGCCCATGCTTGCAGCGTTAGCTGTACATGGAGAGTCCAGTGAGGAAAGTATTTTTGGTTGTATTGCTTGTATCGTCGCTATTACCATTGGCGTACATCATTTTTATCACAAGTCAGTTCCATTGGGTTACGTCGCAAGACTGGTTCTATGGCGAAGTCTTTAGGTACGCCAAGACAGGTGGGCTACTATGTCTCATTGCATGCTACGGTTACTTGGTGAAAAAGAACCAGAATTTATCGCAATCTAGCAAGAAAAATTGGTACGTAGCCCTGTTTTTAGTAGGCCCTATTTCAATGCCATTATACTGGTTCAAGAATGCGTGGCCTGCAGCTAACAAAACGCTTAATTCGACGCCAAAAAGCGGCGCAAATTAGCTCCACGTTACATGATCCCTATGATTCGAATCGTCACCATCTTTATGGCTCTATTTTCTTCGTATGCACTGTCGTGTGAAGACATATATGGCGAGTATACGAGCCACAGTGAGACGCATTGGAGCTTCGTACTGAAGATAGACAAAGACGGGGTGCTACTCACCTATACTGATTATTGGTATGGTGAACGAGATCTTAGAACGGATCAGACTGTGGTCTCCCAAGGATATTGCGAGCTGGTTAACGGAACCTATGAACTGACGTTCGCGCAAAACAAAGTGGACGTGCGCTATCATCATGAGTTAAGCCACGCTTCTTTCGGTCAAGTGGGTAGTTCGCCGGGATTAACTGGTGAGTTCATAGAGGGACAAGAGGTAGAGCTTTGGAAAATAAATTAAATGCATGTAACAAAGTGCAGCAATCCGCTCCCTGCGGTCGCCGGACCTCGCTACCGCTCGGCCGTTGTGCACGGCGTTAAGGGGTAAGGGAGAGCTATGCCGATATGCGCAATTTGCGGTGAACGTGAAGGAATTACGAGAGATCATGTTCCTCCAAAAGCTATTTTCCCTAGACCTCGACCAGCTAATCTGGTTACCGTTCCTGCATGCCCTGAATGCAATAATGGGGCATCAGATAATGATGATCTATTCAAAGTTTTTCTTAGCATGCAGGCGGCCGGAAATAATGAAATAGCGACAAGGTTATTTCAGGAAAAGACTGTTCGAACGTTAGAAAGAAACCAGTCTTTACTTACTGCGATTCGCCGAGAATCAACCGAGGCTGAAGTCGTAAATAATCAAGGCCACTTGGAAACACGCACTGGTGTACTATGGAACTCAGCCGCTCATGATGCTGTTATTGAAAGAACAATTAGAGGTTTGTATTTTCATCATTCAGGGTCGCAAGTACCGAATGATGCAAATTTATCAGTGCAGTGGCTACATGGTGTTCCTGAGGAAATGCTTCCAAACATTCATTTGTTAAATGAGGTTGTACTTGGTGATAATCAAGTGACCTACAAATACATAATCTATGAAAATGACCCCAGGCATTCCCTGTGGTTGTTTGATTTTTACGGGGCACATTGGGCTAGTGGACACACATCGCCTATATACCCTTAACAAGTCCAGGCACAATCGCCCACTGCGTGGGCTGGACCTCCGCACTGCGTGCTCCGGCCTGTGCTGGCGGCGTTATCTGCCTCAATTAGAGAGTGGGACTCATGGAAGACTTTGAAAGTTATTCTCAAGAAGATCGAGCACTGGTCGAATCTCACCTCCAGGAAGAACCTAGCTTTCTGATGAAAATCATTCGTGCTCATTTTATTTTCGAGCAAAAATTGAACGAGATGTTGCGCCTGCTTGTACGAAACCCCTCCGTTCTTGAGTCAAGCAAAGCCCCGAGGGTCGATTTCCACACTAAGCTTTTTTTCGTAAGGGCCATAGCGCCCAACCCTCCAAATGATTGGTTTTGGCCAGCTTTATCAAAGGTAAACAGCATCAGAAACAAAGCCGCACATGGGCTAGAGTCAGAGAAGCTGAATACAGCTATTCAAGACTTCGTAGATCACATGAAGAACAACTGTGAAATTCATAAAAAGAACATGGCTGCTATGGGCCGAGTCGACCTCGAAGATGAGTGTGTATACGCAATCACATCGGCCTTTGCTTTCCACACGGTATATCTCCGGAATCTTCAGCAGCATCTTGAGGAAAATAACCAGTAGCTGCAGCCGACCGCTAAAGCGGCGGCTGAGCATGGCGTTATGCATCATGAAAAGGAACACGAATGTACGTAAGTAGAATTATTGGTTATCTGGATGGCTGGGAACATCTACAGCTGAAAAAGCCTAATGTCTATGAAGACATCCTTTTTGCGTTGGAAAACTTCACTCAAGAAAACCTAACTAACGGTGAGATAACTCGTCCTTATAATCGAAATAAGGAAGAAAGGCCTATCACGCCATATTCATTAACACACTGTATGGACTATTTTCTTCGAGAAAAAGGTTGGGATGACTACAGGGTTAAACCTGCTGAGAGAGGTGGGCTATACCTCTATGCAAAAAACTTAAAAGATGCAGTTTCTGTTCGTCTTTTGGCTAGTGACAGGATGCCGTCTTTTGCAAATTGGCTTTTTGTTGAAGGCCCTAAACTTCATGAAGCTCAAATAACTGATCTATCAATATTGTTAGTCCCTGAGGATGAAATTACTTCAATATTTGAAAAAGAACGTCATCATGGACCTATTTTTACGATGAGCCGATGCAGTGCCCAATTAAAAGATCTATCCCCTATCAAAAATTCAGCTCCATTCGTAATTATTGGATTTTCTCCCCAGGCTAGGCTTGATGACCTCAGTGTAGAAGAAATACTTCCTGATGAGAGTGTTATCTATATAGACAAGAATGTTATTGAAAAATCAATTGAATTCCCACCAGAGCATTATCAAGCGGGCATTGGAATACTTTCATACTTCGGTGAAGTACTGAAAGCAAAGCACCCAGAATCTAATGCTAAAATAAGAATTGAACAAGTCGACGGAGTTGTAAGGCTACATATACATTCTCCAAATGGCGATAAAGAGATCATAGAAAAAACACTGGAGGAATATGCTCTAGTTGTAGCAGAAAAAATGCCTGCTCAAAGTTTGTTTGATGACGATCTACAGGTGATGGCTTTAGAAAATAAGTTAGAGATAGCTAAGATGGAGGTGCGCCAAACTCAACGCATGTTAACTTTAACTCAACAAACTAGCTCCGATCGAATTCGTACCCTTGAAGAGGAAGTGAGCTTTATGCGACGCCAGATGGCTAACCAGCTATCGCAGCTAGACTCCAACAATGCACTACTTTCAAAAACAATTACAAGCAATGACCGACTGGTAAAAGCGAGCATTAATCAAAATGAAAAACTGCTTGATGATTTAATTGAAAGGTCGTGGTTTTCTAAAAGTGTCGTTGATGCACTAGAACATATAAAGGCCAAGCTTGACTCAGGTGTTAAAGATGATGATGAAAAAGAAATCAAAGAATCATTGGTTGTAATTAGAGACAATGCTCCTGAAATAATACCTGACTTGGAGGAAATGCTAAAAAATACATTATATGGTGTTTCAGGCAACACAGTTTTTCAATGGCTCCAATCTATATGCTCATTAATAGTGTAGTGCGCCGCAACAATGCATAATAAACTGTTACTGGTATTAAAATGCATGAACCAATAAGTTACTCATGCCCTTTCTGCAATATTTTGAAGGATATGCAAGCACGCGATAAAGAAGTCTTGATTGAGACAGACCACTGTGTGTGCATATTGGGACTTCATGGCAATGAAGGTTCTGGCCCTACTTTGTTGGTGGTATCTAAAGCGCATTATGAGAATCTATACGATATTCCAAATGAAATACTGGTAGATGCTATTGAACTCGTAAAGAGGGTGGCTCTACTGATGAGATCAGCATTTAAAGTAGATGGCACTATATTTTGGCAGCACAATGAGCCTTCAGGAAATCAAGATGTTTAGCACTTCCACATACATGTGAAAGGTAGGCTAGACAATGATTCACTATACAAGCATACGAGTTACAGACTGCCGGAAGTTGAAAGGAAAAACCTCTGTTTAATATTCCGAGAAGCCAGTAACAATCACAGGCACTGCGACTCGTAAACTCGCGCGTGCTGTAAACGTTAAATTCAGGGTCCGTTAGATGCCATCGGCTGAGATTTCAAAATACTTTGGGGCCACAGAATTTAGGGGCACTCGCGAAGATCTGAAACGGGGCGTTTTGCTCGTTGAGGGTCCCCGAACTGCTATCGATTGCGGTTGTGGAGCGGGAAGCGATATCGCTTTCTTGAGAGCCAATGGGTTCACCGTACACGCCTTTGATATTGAGCCTGAAGCTATAGCGAGATGCCAGAACAGGTTTAGTGGAGATGACAATGTATTGCTGTCACAGGATAGCTTTAGTACATTCCATTACCCTAGAGCATCTCTGGTCGTCGCTGACGCTAGCCTGTTTTTCTGCCCCCAAGACGAGTTCTCTGACGTTTGGGAGAAGATTTGCTCGGCATTACTTCAAGGCGGTATATTTGTTGGTTCTTTCCTGGGTCCGGAAGATACCATGGCAGATCCCGGGTATGATCGAAGTGCCTTTTGGCCGAACGTGTTGGTCGCGACCGAGCATATGGTAAGGCAATGGCTAAAGCCTTTTGACGTCATCTCATTCAATGAGCACCGTCAGTCCGGCACGGCGCCCGGAGGAACCCACCAGCGCTGGCACATCTACTCAGTAGTTGCGCAAAAAAAATTTAACAAAGCAATGCACGCGAAGAGCACATGATTGCGACGTTAAATAGTCATAAGGCCATAAGGAAGAGTGGTGCGCAACCTCAAGATCCATAAAATAATTGCATTCATTATTGGGGTTATAGCCGTGTACTCGGGTTATATTATTCTTCCTGGACTGCCAGATGTCTATACCGGTTGGCTGTCGTATTTCGGTCAGAGTCAGTCACCTTATCCAATAATAATTACTTTTCTCTATTCTATGGTTCCTTTCGACTTTCTCTTGGTGGCAACATTAGTTTATCTCGACAAGCGCTATTATTCAATTTTCCCGGTGCTACTAATTTGTTGGCTCTTTTTTGTTAGCTATACGGTCTATCTAGTAGTAATATTGGTGTTCATCTGGTGGTTCAAACAATTCTTACCGTATTTTTCAACAAGGCACTCTGGCAAGGAGGAAGCATAGCTTTGCGTTATGCGTAAACCAACATGAAGCATTTATCTATGGCCAGTGCAGTGACAGTCTTACTCGTATTCACGGTAGTGTTTTTGGTTTCTGTGATTGATTCTGTTGGATCTGATTATTCCGACTTTCGAATATCTCTGGTAATTGCTGGTGTAGCAAGCCTGGTAGCGTGCATCGTTGTTATTGTTTGGGCGATTCCTGTGCATTTTACCCTAAGACAGCTAAAGCATCAGAGTTTAGTTTGGTATTTATTAGCAGCTTTAATTCCGGGTTTTACATTTATCTATGCTTTCAAGCCATTTGGCCAAGATTCAGATATCGATCTATTGCAGCAAGCATTGTTTTGTAGTTTTTCAGGCTGTATAGGTGCCGCGTCATTTTGGTATATAGCGGTATACCGTCAGCGCATAACAAGTCACTCAAGTAAAGACGCGCCAACACGCGTCGCCTAGCCTTACGTTAAACGGTAAACCCGATCAACCGAAGGTGCCCTCAATAATGTCTTCAGTCCAAATCCGGGAAGCTATCGAAACTGACGTGATAGATATCGAACTGTGTGCTCAGCAAGCCTATGTAAAGTATGTACAACGCATGGATAGAGAGCCTGCGCCTATGCGTGCTGATTTTCGAAGTCAGATCGCGAGGGGTTGTGTCGCCGTTGCTACAAGCCAGTCGGGCTTGGTGGGCTACGTGGTGGCCTATCCGGAAGGCATCCGATTTATGCTTGAGAGTATTGCCGTTCTGCCTGGCTGCAGCGGTCGAGGTATCGGGAAGCTGCTGATCGAGCATGTCGAAAATACCGCGAAGCAAGGTGGGTATAAGACTGTGGAGCTATACACGAATGAAGCAATGACGGAAAACATCACAATGTATACAAAACTCGGGTACGTCGAAGTTGGCCGGAAGCGCGACGACGGATTCAATCGCGTGTTTTTCAGGAAGCCTCTATAGGAAGAGAGGCAAAGAGAAGATCCCGCTAAAAAGTCGCTTTTGTAGAACAATTTCTCCAGCGCTTCGCGGCTAAAAAAATACTGTAAACCCCTGCGCTCCGTGGTTCGAGTATGAGCATGGCTCCATTAGACATCGCCAAAGACATTTTTGAAAGCCTGAGAAGTGAGTTTCCTCACCTCTCTATGGAAATTAAAGAAGCGTCGGAGGATGCGGAGATAGAATTGAGCATCCCGGTTCAGGATGGACTGGACCACGAGGTTCTATTAAATCTCCAAAATGTGGACGAGCTACACTTTAACGTTGATGACTTCTGGGGCAAGTGGTCTCCATGCACTGAATCCAAAGTAACTGTGAGCTTCCATAAGGCAGTGCAAGGTTTCTTGTCGGGCAAGTACCGGATTGTCGTTTATTCTAGAAAAGGGAAGTCCTATAAACGCTTATTACAGTCACCTGTAAAGGGTTCATGGCATACCGAGTATACCCATGTTTCGGTTCATTGGCCTTGTTTTAACCCACAGGAAAGGTATGTGCAAAATGGGACCACCACATAACAAAGCAATCAAATTCACTTCCTGCGGTCGACGGACGCTCGTTTCTCGCACTGTTTATTCTGGACGTAAAGGGTTTTGGAGGGTCAGGTGGAAGTAGTAGCCGAAAGTAACTGGCGCTGGATGCTTTTTTCAACTGGCGACAATTACATACTTTCCGTCCTTTGTGGCAGCGTGGGCCTTTACACGCGCGACGTAGAGCTGACTACCAACGAATTATCGGAATACGCTACGAGCGGTGATAAGGCTATTGAGAATCTGGCAGTAGAGATTTCTCGAAATCCGTCGATGTTCGAGTCAAGGCACATTCCGAGCTTTGCCACGAATGAGGAAGCTAGGCGTGCTGCAAAGGAATGGAGAGAAAGTCATGGTCAGCGGCCATAACAAACGCAAGCACGGCGACGTGAACTTAACCCACTTTAGTGGACACCTTTAGATAACACATCTAGAGGTGGTAATGCCAGGGCATGCTGCCACACTTATTAAGTGGCAGTTATCAACTGAATTCAATGCCGATTCGTCAAAACGAGCTACCAACCAGATTGTCAAAGTAAGCCGGCTGTGGATGGCTTGGGCTTCCATCCATTTGTGGTGGCAAGTTGGTTTTAGGAGTAGCGAGATGGTTTACTCCGGGGGCACCGAAAGAAAAAAGTCAGGTTGTTTAAGAATCGGTAAATGATATCGCCCAAACAGATACCAGAAGCAGCCAACCTTAAGAAAGAAACCTTTTAAAGAAGAAGCAACAGTATCCTGGTGAAACCCAAGCGAACGATTTGGTTTCATCACAAAAAGACGAAGCTTCGGCATATAAGCATTGAGTTGGCACATTAACAAGTTTTATAACGCAGTGAAGTTACACTTCGGGATCGTGGGTTACTCACTGCCGGATGTGAGCGAATGGGCGCTAAGGAGCAACGTGCCTGTCGCAAGGAGGCCCCAGTAGACTGGTAGGTCTTGATATTCTCTCCTAATCTAAGAGCGCGCAAGCATCGGATTCAATATTCAAGCTACCCAGGGGGTAAAGTATGAAAGATGTTCGGTTTGTCGTGTTTCACACGCCAGGTCCGCAGTGGCTTGCGGGCAAGACGCTGTTTGACCAGCCTGGTGTTATGGAGCATGTCGGTCACTACCGCAAGCTGTTGGAAGCTGGGAAACTTGCTCTGGGTGGTCCACATCTCGATGCTACTGGTGGCGGAATGATGATTTCTGCCGCTGGTGCTACAGAGGCAGAGATTTCGGCCTTCGCCGCAGAAGATCCAGCCGTCAAATCGGGCGTCTTACTCTTCGAGGTTCGGCCATGGCTTATCGGCATGAGCGCCTAACGAATGCAGGCTCTACCTGTATTTTTGGCAATGGCGACGCCCATCCCTTCGCTCAAGCAGAGTGACTTGCTGTTGCCCCAAAGACAATGAGGACCATCTTTTCTCGATCATCTGTGTGTCGATCCTGACTTTCAGGGGCATGGTTTAGGCGCCGTTGTTTTGGCGTCGGTCATCTCGCTGGCACAGGTGCTGAGGACTCCACTGCACCTCAGTGCCTCGCGCCGCGGTAGGTCAATAGGTTTTATCTTTTGCATGGCTTTGTACAACCTGGGAAGCATTTTTCGATGCCGCAACAACAATGACTATGACATCGCTTTAACACTATCGATTTATGCGCTTGGGCGCTTTAGGCACAAAAAGGACCGCTTGGCACCAGGTATGGAAAACCGTACTTGGTGGCAATGTATAAAACAGGGAGTTGATAGAGCAAAGCATCTTGATAGCGAGGATTTGAAAGATATTTTGGTTAGAATGGCTTGTGAAGGCATTCAACCGTTTGGGGTTTAAGATGTCTCATATGCATACCTGGAGTTTTCTCGCTTAGAGTGTAATAGAAAGCAGTATGAGGCAGCTGTTGCTTACGTAAGAGCTGCGTCAAAGGCTGATTGTACATTGGAGATTCGGAATTCATTCTAGGTTGGTATTCTCTGTTACTTGGAATTGGGATTCTTAAGAGCACCTAAGTGCGGTCAGTAATAGAGATAACAGCGTGTTATTTCGTATGACAAATAATTGTATGGGTTAGCAATATTCTCACATAATCAGTAAGTTAGAATTCAATACAGAATGTCGGAAATAAGCAATATCGATAACTATTAGCGTCAGGCAAATCCCTGAAACTTAAAGCTATACTCAGCATTTCTTAAGAAAAGTCATTATTTGGCTGGTGGTCTGAAGTAGCAACAATAGGCTGAGTACCGTTTGCTTAGGCTACTCGTAAACGAGCCCAACTAAAGGTACATTCATGATCCAAATAGCCGCTATGTCTTATGTTATTATCGTTTCAGGCGTGATCGTCTTTCAGGTTTTTCTGATTGCTGGAGCACCCTGGGGGCGGTTGACCCAAGGTGGGCGTTATGAAGGTACGCTGCCAGTTGCGGGGCGAGTAGGCGCGGCATTGTCTATCCTGCTACTGGTGTTTATGGGTTCGGGAATAGCCTCGGCTGCCGGGGTAATGCCAAACTGGTCGATGTGGGCTGCATATGCTGCACTTGCAGTGCAGGCACTGAGCACGGCCCTTAACTTGGTCACCCCATCCCGGGCGGAGAGACGCTTGTGGGGCCCTATAACTGCCCTGATGCTTGTGCTAGCGGCTTACGTAGTATTTTCCAAATGACGGCATAGGTAGATTCGGGACGCCTAACACGCGCGAATCAGTGCCGGTGATGGAATTTACAGGTACCAGGAACTTGAATAGCGGCCCTCTATTTGTTTCTTTCGCCGTTGTGGTTAAGTTGTTGCTGAGTACTGCAGTAATTGAATGGAGTGTCAATATTGGACGTTCGGCAGATTCAGGCATCGGAAGTTGAAGAAGTACTTGACCTAATTGACACTTTTAACCGGCCTCAAGCACCAAGGCCTGCTATTGAAGAACTGCAAGTTATCTATAAATCAATACTCGAATCTGGTGGCTGCATTGTAGGCGCGTTTTGCAACACCAGTATGGTAGGCACTTGTACGGTAAATCTTTGTCCAAACCTTAGCTGGTCGGGACGCCCATACGCGATTATAGAAAATGTTATTGTTGCAAGGGAGTATCGGAATCTGGGTTTTGGAAAGGCTCTGCTGAAATTCGGAAAAGACTTCGCGCAAAGCGCCGGATGCTATAAGGTAGCGCTCATGACAGGCTCTAATGACCCAGCAACCCATAGATTCTATTCGTCGGCAGGATTCACCGCGAACAAGCAAGGCTACCAAGTAAGGTTTAATGCCTAGCCAGGCTACTCACGATGATTCCCATTTTTTTAAGCTTCGCCACGACCACAAACCCGAGCTTGCAACGCCGTTCTAACTAATAGAGGATTCTCTAGCATGCTCACCGCTGAATTTCTGCTGACGTCTTTGATTGTTGTGCTTATTCCAGGTACTGGAGTCATCTTTACGGTGTCTATAGGCTTAATGCGGGGGCGTCGAGCAAGCCTTTATGCCTCTTTCGGCTGCACACTTGGTATTGTACCGCACCTGTTAGCCACAATTCTGGGCTTGGCTGTCATTATGCATACGAGCGCGATAGCATTTCAGGTGCTCAAATATGCGGGTGTGGCGTATCTACTGTATTTGGCAGTTGCAACCTGGCGCGATCGCAGTGCATTCTCTGTCCAGGAAGTTAAGCGGTCGGGCAATGGTGCTTCGCTTGTGGTCAAGGGTTTCCTGCTGAATATCCTCAACCCAAAGCTAACCATTTTCTTCCTTGCCTTCTTACCCCAGTTCGTTACCGCTGATTCTCAGTCTTCCTTAGGTCAGTTGCTTGGGTTGAGTGCAGTATTTATGGCAATGACCTTTGTTGTTTTCATCATCTACGGGCAACTTGCATACGTGTTCAGAGTCGCCGTCATTGAGTCACCCAAGGTGCAGAATTGGCTGCGCCGGAGTTTTGCTACAGCGTTCGCGGGCTTGGGGCTACAGCTTGCTTTTACTGAACGGTAGCTCCAGTAGGAAGAATCGCCTGGGACCTGGACAGGTAACGTATTAGGTCAGTAATCAGGAGGTTCGTTGGGTGCTTTCTCCTGAAAAAAGCCTTCTTGCCACTTAGCGTCTCGTACTGTTAACGAGCAGCCTTTAGAGTTCTACTTATGGCGTTACGATTCGTCGACCTGACACAAACGAAGCAATGGCTAACTGACCTGCAGCGTGTAGAGGTCTGTGGCGTGATCGCTTCGAGTTTTTCTAACGTAATACCGGCCGACTATATGGCCAAATACTTTGATCACCCACAAGCCTTTCAGCGCAAACTGCGGTTGTACTTTCATGGTGAAAAGCTTGTAGGGTACTGTTTGCTCGTGTTTACCGATGAATTGGGTGCCATTTTAATCCGTGCGTCAGCAGGCTTTATTCCGGAGTATCGAAAAGGCGGTAATACCTTTCAGTTTTCCTTGGCCGAGGGCATTAAATGTTGGCTGCGCCGACCCTGGCGCAAACATTATTATGCTGACACCATGTTGAGCCCGGCTATGTACCGGGCCATTGCAAAAAATATTGCCATTATATGGCCACATCCCAGGCATAAGGCACCCAATGACTTGTTCGAACGCTTTAATCGCAATGGCGACATCAGTAAGACAATCTCAACACGGTGTTTAGTCTCTGTCGGAAGAGCAAGTAGTTATTCTGATAGCGATCTGGCGGCGTTTCGTGCTAGCGATAAACCAGAGATTCGATTTTTTCAGGCCGTAAACCCCGACTTTAACAAGGGGGTCGCTATGTTCGTTATTGCCCCCGTTAACTTGAAGCAACTTGTGTTAACCGGTTTGAAAAAGCTTCGCATAGTCTGAGTGTTAATCTATGTCAGGTGCCATAAGCCAACCACTAAATAAGACAATACAGTAGTCGGCTACCACGCAAAGTATTGACGCTCAAGCGATGCCGCTATTAGGCTGGTGAGCGTGTTATCAGTCGCAAAGGGACCTTTGCACCATTGTAGGAAACCGTGTGGTTGAGGAGCCTGTTATGGTAAATGATGAAGACATGCCGTATCTGCGCCGGTGTGTAGAGCTTGCAACGAAAGCGCTAGAGCTGGGTGATGAGCCCTTCGGCTCTGTTCTGGTATCAGCAGGCGGTAAAGTCCTGTTTGAAGATCACAACCACGTTGCCTCTGGCGACCACACCCGCCACCCTGAGTTCGAGATAGCACGATGGGCTGCAGGGAACATGAGCCCTGAAGCCAGGGCAGAGGCTACCGTCTACACATCGGGCGAGCATTGCCCTATGTGTGCAGCCGCCCATGGTTGGGTCGGACTGGGGCGTATCGTTTATGTAAGCTCGTCCGAGCAACTGACAGCCTGGCTGTCTGAGCTGGGCGTTCCGGCACCGCCTGTAAGAGCTTTGCCAATTCGTGAGGTGGTACCAAACGTTAGGGTTGAAGGCCCGGTGCCAAGTCTTGTCGAGCAGATACACGATCTGCATCGTCGGTTACACAGAGAAAAAGAGTTATAGCATGCTCTCAGCCTTGCTTGCGGTCGGCATTCTCCATTGGGTCGTTCTGGTGATACCTGGTGCGAATGTTCTGGTCGTATCCACCCTAGCTGCTCATAGCGCCCGAACCGCTGCGTTTTTTGCTGGTTTTGGCATTACAGCGGTGGCAACGATATGGTCAGCACTGGCCGTGCTCGGTGTGCGTCTTCTTTTTACGTCGGCCAGTGAGGTTGGTTTACGCTAATATGATGTTCAGCCGAAAACTTAAGAGCCAGATCCTTTCTGGTAAAAAGACTGGCACTGTTCGCAACAAAGCGGACAGTGATTACCATAGCGGCCAGGAACTCGATGCACTCTTAGACGAAGATGGTAGTAAGATCTGTCGAATTCGAATCATCAGTATCGAGCCGGTGCAGTACAGCGAGCTGAAGCGCCAGCATGCCAAGGCGGAGTACCTTCCATTCGTTTTCATGCTTAAATGGATTGTTCGCAGAATCTACCCGGGCGAGAATGAGCTGTTCTTCATTCGTTTCAAGGTGTTAGCAGACTAATGGTTAGAGCGTACGCTGCGTGGGAGTTAAATCTTCGATTATCATGAGAAAACGTTGAGACGGCTGCTTCAGTGGCAATGACGCCACGTTTTCGCTAGATTTAGCTGATGTAAATGGACTTCCCGGTTGCCCAATGTTCGCAAGAAGGATAATAGAGATTCATGGAAAAAACACGGTTTCATCTTGCTGCGGTAGTATTGCTGCTTAGCTCGCCAATTGCTATGGCGTCTGGATCCAGCGGCTTATTGACTCTGGTTGTGGGTATTCCATTAATGATCGTAGTGTCAACAGGTCTGTCGCTAATGTTGTTGATACGCCCAAGAAGATCAATAAAAATGGTCTCTGTCGTCCTATTCATTCCGGTATTTATCTACAGCCTGTATCTAGCGACCGATGCAATTGGTCTTTTTGGTACCTTCGGCTCTGAAAACTCAATGATTGGTGCAGCTTTCTTTGGTCTCTTAGGTCTTTCATGCCTTCTACTCTATATACTCGTTAACAGGTCTAAAAAACCAGAAGCGAACAGGCGACTATAAAGAGGGGCCTACTTAAAGAAGGAGAGCTTTCCCGCGTAATTGAGGTGAATAATCGATATAGAGACCCATTAGACAGTGATATTGTTAGGTCAGGTTAACTATGAAGCTAGCGGAGTGAGGGGCGACCAGTTCTGATAGTGAGTGGTTGTGGAACTCGTGCGAGCCTCTAGTGAGGCCTAGCATAAGTGAGCAATGGGGTTGGGTAAGGGTTTTCAGAGAAATCTGTTTGAAACCGAGCTGCCTGTACCGTGTTCTGCTATCAATACAATGTGCGGCACTGATGTGGCCGCTTCGCTGTTAAAGGTTGAGCTAGACCATTATTAGGTAAAGATGCTTCTGGTGGCGAAAAAGATTCTAGGTCTAGGTATCGGCAAAACCAACATCAGTTAGGATTCTAAACCATGCAACCTCATCAGATTGGAAAGGCCTACGATCAAATCGCTGATTTGTGGGATAGCGACAAGTTTCCTAACGACAATGGAATATCTCAGCACAACCGCGCCATCGCCTTCACGGATAGACGCGGAGCTGCGCTGGATGTTGGCTGTGGCTGGAACGGGCGAATTATTGACCTGCTATTAGAACAAGGTTTTTCACCTGAAGGCATCGATGTTTCAGGTGAAATGATTACTAGAGCCAGGAAAAAGTACCCGGATGTGACGTTCTACCATGCCGATGTGTGTTCCTGGCAGCCAACAAAGCGTTACGATTTCATTACTGCCTGGGATAGCCTTTGGCACGTTCCGCTAGAGGATCACGAAAGTGTACTCAAGAAATTGTTGTCCTCTTTGAACCCGGGCGGCGTCTTCATTTTTTCAACTGGCGGGCTCGATGAGGCCAATGAGCATACCGATGATTATATGGGGCCGGAGGTTTACTATTCGGCTTTAGGTATACCAAAGCTGCTGGACGTAATCTCAGAGTCAGGCTGTATATGCAGACATCTGGAATATGATCAGTATCCGGAGTTGCATCTGTATCTTATTGTGCAGAAGTCGTGAATAGAGCGAAAACCGCTCTGCGCGTGTCAAGATCGTTAACAGTACTCATTCTTTGGGCCCCACATTGAAATCACACGAACCGTTCATGAAGCTAGCTCTGTCAGAATCCAGAAAGGCTCTGCCAGACTGTTTACCAAACCCACCTGTTGGGTGTCTTCTGGTGAAAGACGGAATTGTGGTTGCCAGTGGGTATACCAAGGCTCCGGGCAGACATCATGCGGAAGCAGACGCCCTGGCCAGGTACGCGGGTTCACTAGCGGGAATAACCGCTTATGTGACGTTAGAGCCTTGTTCCTTCCAGGGAAGAACACCTTCCTGTGCCGAAGCATTGATCAGCCGAGGCGTAAGCAGCGTGGTCGTGGCGTTGACAGACCCCGATCCACGGAACAATGGCCAGGGTTTGGAGAAATTGCGTCGAGCTGGGGTCGAGGTAGTTGAAGGGGTCTGTGAACAAGAAGTGGAGGGGTTCCTGAAGCAGTACCTAAATAACGTCTGATTAACGGTCAATGCGAAATTTCTGAGGGAAGATCTGTGAGGGAAATTGAAGGATGGATGGTTCCGATACCTAAAGGCACCATTACGCTACGGGATGATAGGAAGAAGGAATCATGGACCGTTCAAATTGAGCCGTTTTTACTGAGCAAGTACCTTGTCACCCAGCAATTATATGGTTCCGTAATGCAGATGTTTCCCTCTGTTTTCGTGGGGGATAGTCGGCCAGTAGAGACGGTATCCTGGTATGATGCCGTTCAGTTTTGTAACGCACTGTCACAATCTTCGGGCCTGGATAGCTGCTATCGTGTTGACCTGAGTTCTCAAACTATCGAGTTCATTGAAGGTGCTAAGGGCTATCGGCTACCCACCGATGCAGAATGGGAATACGCCTGCCGTGCCGGCATTAGCGCAGCCCAATATGGTCCAATTGACGACATTGCCTGGTATGAGGAAAACTCAAATGCCACAACGCAAGTTGTGGGTTTAAAAGCTGCCAATGAGTTCGGCCTATTCGACATGCTTGGCAATGTATGGGAGTGGTGTTGGGATGTTTATGACCCGGTAGTTTACGGCACTTACCGGGTTTTCCGTGGCGGAGGCTGGTGTGACGCCAGTAGAGGGTGTTTGGCATCGAACCGTCGGCGCAGCCACCCAGCCTATAAAATCGATGACTTAGGCTTTCGGGTTGCAAGGTCGCTTTAAGTAAATTTATATAGATTGGAAATGGGTGCATCGTGAACCAAAGCAAGATACACGAAATACGGGCTGTAACATGGTATCTAAGCCGGTAAGCGTCGAGCCTGTCTGTTTTGCGGGTTAACAGCTCAGAACTGCTTCAGATAGAGGGATGTATGGTTCTGGCGAATGGCTTGCAAAATGCCTCGCATTTCCAGTCTTGATAGCGCCTGGTTAACGCGTGCAATAATGTCTTCCCCATTGGGGTGGTTCCTCGAGACTAAAAGATGCATTGACTGACGCGAGAATACAATGCCCAGTTGTTGTACCTCATCGGCAGATTCGAAGGTGCTGGCAATGGCCGTTTTAGCCGAGAATAGATCGACCGGTACGACATCGACCTCGTCTCTTACCAGCATCTCAAAGCATTCCACCAGAGTATTGGGTTGTATCAGTTCGGTGTTTGGGTCTTCAAAGAGTTCTTCGAGATCGTGGGTAAAGTAGCCTGCTGGCCGGCACAGCCGGTAGCCTGCCAGGTCCATTCTTGTTGTGACCGAGAATATCTTGTTCTTGGCAACGTAGGGCATTACGTAGGTTGAGGCCAGGGAGTCAGAGAGCAAATACTGTTCATCCCGTTCGGCGCTGTAATACCAGGGAAAGGTGGCATCATACAGACCCGCCTCGGTGTCGCTGATTAACTCCCCCCAGCCATCGTGGAAGATGATTTCTGGTTCGAAATCGGCAACACGCATTACCTGGTCGAGAATCTGGATAACCATGCCCTGGTTTTTCCAGTTCTGGTCCGTAAAAGGCGCGAAACCACCTGAGGTTGCTAGTTTAATGGGGTCGGCATGAGCCCAGGACAATAATATACTGCAACCCATTACTAGCCAGTACTTCATTGCTCTGCCCTGCTTTGATTATTAATTGAGCAATTCAAACTAGCAGATTTGTACTTTTGTACGAAACTGATTGCGACATTTTCATGAGTGATACCGTCGTTTGCTGGTCAGATGTCCTGATTCGCCTGAATACCTGCACTTACGTTAAGGCCTTTTATATGGATACCCAATCAATAGCAGACGAAATTACCCAAAGTTTGAAAGCGCTCGGCCGTGGTACCCGTCAGGAACACCGGCCCAGTTCTCAGCATGATTTTGGTGTTTACACGCCAGAGTTACGTGGCGTAGTGCGAGATTACAAACGCCGTCTGGCATCACAGTCGGCAGAGGATGTGTATCAGATCGCGCTTAATCTGTTGGACAAGAACGTTACCGAGTGCAGGCAAGCTGGGTATGAGCTAGTTGCCGGCCATAAGGGTGCAAGGGAATTGCTAACACCGAAGCGAATTGAAGCACTTGGTCAGGACATTGATAATTGGGCGTGCGTTGACGGTTTTTGTTGCACCCTGGTAGGAAGGGCGTGGCGGGAAGGCCGGGTTTCAGACGCGACTGTTATGAGGTGGAGTCAATCGCAGGATGTTTGGTGGCGGCGCGCTGCTGTCGTTGCAACGGTGCCGCTTAATATTAAAGCTCACGGTGGCGTAGGGGATACAGTTAGAACGTTAATGGTATGCCAGTCACTGCTGAACGATGAAGAGATCATGGTTCAGAAAGCAATTAGCTGGGCGCTTCGCAGCCTGGTGACTTGGGATCGGGGGTCGGTTCAAGGTTTTCTGGAAGAACAGTCAGGCTCTGTATCGGCACTGGTCCGACGGGAAGTAGTGCATAAGCTCCGTACGGGTAAGAAGAACTGACGAATGCTTGTGCTGTTGCTGAGCCTTTTATCCGTATTCAACCGTAAAGCAGCCGCAGAAAAGCCTGTTAACCGCCCGTACCTGTCGACCTGAACACCAGCAATCGATTGTTGGCAGGCATGGCTACATCGCTTTCCAGTAACAGGCCTTCAGCCCTGGCCAGCTGGTTCAGGTCGTCCAGGTCGCGAATGCCCATCTGCGGTGCCCGGGCTCGCAAGTGTTGATCGAACTGTCGGTTACTGTCACTGGTAAAGGACCCCTGATAACTGAACGGACCATAGAGACAAAAAGCGCCGTTGAGGGTCAGTCGATTGCCGATTCCCTGGAACATCTGTTCGACCTCTGGCCAGGCCATAATATGGGCTGTATTTGCCGAGAAGGCGCCGTCGAACCCGGTGATTGGCCAGGGGCTGGCACCGACATCCAGGTTCAGTATGGGCAATAGGTTGGGCAGGCCCGCCTGCTCCAGTCGCAGTCGGCTCAGGTGCGCTGCGTCGGGATGGTCGGAGGGTTGCCATTGGAGGTGAGGCAGTGCTCGCGCGAAATGCACGGCATGCTGGCCGGTACCTGTGCCGACCTCAAGTACCCTCGCTGTCGATTCGAAAGCGTCGCGCAGTACTTCCAGAATGGGCGCCTTGTTGTTTTCACAGGCTTGGGAAAAGGGCAGGTCGGTCGTCATGGTGAGCGTTCCTCTTTTTTTTCACAGTACCATCACTTGGCGAGTGAATCATACGCACGAACCTCAAGAGCAAGGCGCATAGCGCCAAAGGAGTCTCAAGTGTCGCTAATTGCTAAAACACCACACCCCCCTTACTACGCCGTGATCTTCACGTCACACAGAACAGACGCCGACCAGGGGTATGGCGCCATGTCGGAACGAATGGTGGCGCTTGCCTCAGAGCAGCCGGGCTTTCTTGGCATTGAAGCCGCACGAGAAGACGTTGGGATTACGGTTTCCTACTGGTCTGATCTTGAATCCATTAAACACTGGAAGGCCAACCTTGAGCATCAGGAGGCTCAGAAGCTTGGTCACACAACATGGTATTCCTCGTTTAAAACCAGAATTGCCAGGGTTGAACGTGACTATGGCATTTAACCGTTCTAAGGTACCGGGCTAGCCAGCGCCTAAATACATTGTGGGTTGCGCGGTAACACACGCCCTGGGCGTGTATTGCCGAGCATCCTTTGTTTCCTGGAGCCAACCCCATGGGCCAGCAAAACGCCGACCTCTCCGTTGAGCAGGC
Source organism: Saccharospirillum alexandrii (assembly GCF_004000275.1). Taxonomy (GTDB): domain Bacteria; phylum Pseudomonadota; class Gammaproteobacteria; order Pseudomonadales; family Natronospirillaceae; genus Saccharospirillum; species Saccharospirillum alexandrii. The sequence continues at coordinate 113,051 of NZ_RCIP01000006.1, read as the reverse complement.
ATTGAAACAGTTTGATGCAGCAATGGCGGATTTCGGGCGTGCATGCAGCGCCAACCCCAAGGCTTCAAGCTTTGCGTTGCTGGAGCGCAGTCGGGTATTGATGACACTGCCAGGAGGCTTTGACGCGTTGTATCGGCGGGTGCGCTCGCTGGAGTCCGCCGGCATCTTCGGCACCAGTGACTGGGCTCAACCGGGCATTTTGCAACCGGCACTGGCCAAGTACTCCCTGCGCGAAGCAGGGGCTGTTACCACCGTGGTAGAGGCCATCAGTGAGCTGCGCATGCTGGCCGTTTGCCGGGGGGACTATTTTCATCCCGGTATCTCAGCAGAGCAGGCGCGCAACTTCCTGACCCAGGTAATGGCGCTGAATCTGGATCTGCTGTCTGGCCCGCTCACAGAAGCCGACCGGGAACGCCCACAACAGCTCGGGTTCATTGTTCAGGAGCTCTACCAGTACCTGGTCTCCCACCTGGGCTATGAGAGTCTTCTGGATAGCCTGGTGGCGGAAGTCTGGCGGTTACTGGAGCAGGGGCCGGTGCAAGTTGGCAGCATCTGCGAGATGATCAGTCAGATCGCCCGGTGCCTCTACGACCCAGCAATAAACACGACTGGCAACACCGATGCCACCCGTTTGGTTAATGCCTTGTTTGCGCCCACACCAGGAAACGCTGAAGACCCGGGTTTGGCTATCTATGAACAACGGCTGATGGAGATGGATGAAGACGCACTTGCTACTGAAGCCCAATGCTTTGCCAGCAGCATGCATGACACCGGCCTGGCTTCGGCATACCACGCGGTTATGCTGCGCTTTTTACGCAACCACCAGCGGGATGATCTGATACCGCAAGCGCTGGGGCTGACCATGACCGGCCAAGACGACCTCTATTGCTACACCGATCTGGTCCACGCTCTGATCGACGAAGCCATCTATCCTGAAACGTGCCAGGCCGTGTTCGGCCTGACCATGATGCTGGAGCGGGGCTCGCTGTTTACGCCCTCGGTGGCCCAGGCCCTGTGGCGCCAAATCAAACTCTGCCTGTCAGCGGAGACTGCAGAAACATTGAAAGAAGCCTTTGGCGAAGCACGGCCGCCTCGGGTATTTCTGCTGGCCGGGGTCCTTAACCTGCTGGGGCAGCCGCTGGGTGTCGGCCAGGGCAATAACCCGACCTGTCAGTCGGCCATTGGGCTGTCGGTGTGGGCGTCCAGCGAGGCCGACTATCTGCTGCAGGTGCTTGCCTGGGCCGCCCGGGACAATGAAGTGTTGTGTCGCTTCGAAGGCCATAGCATCTCTTCCCGGAATCTTGAGCCCGGGCTGGTAACGGGGGTTCCGGTTGATGTAGACCCGGTGTCACTGATCCTGATCCCGCACCTCGACCGCATTTATGCCGATATGTGGCGCCGTTGCGAAGACCGGGATGACGATGCCCACCGCTGGATCAACCCGGAATTCTACGGCTGGTGGGTCAGCCACGGCTTTCGGGTGGTGGCGGATATCCACACCGGGGAACTACGCGACTACGAGGGGTTCATCCGGTGTTTCTACGCCAGTTATCACCCGTATTACAACGGCAACATGACGGTGATTCACGCTCAGCCAGCCGGTATCGCAGTCACGGACAGTGCAGGCCGTTTCGTCGGTCGTCATGCCATTAACATTCTGCGCGTTGGGCTCAGCCCGGAAAACGAGATGCGGGTCTATTTCTTTAACCCCAACAACGACAGCGGGCAGGACTGGGGCCAGGGCATTATCTGCTCAATACGGGGAAACGGAGAGCACCGCGGTGAAGCCTCCCTGCCGATTGCCGAGTTTGCTTCCCGCCTCTACGCGTTCCATTACGACACACTGGAGTTGGGTGATGTGTCGGCTGTACCGGATGCTGACGTTGACCGTATTATGGAGCTTGGCAACACCAGCTGGGCGGCTCCGCGTGAGCACTCGCCAGGCTGAGTCTATCGCCAACCTCGACACGACGCGCTGATATCGAGTGGCGCTAGTAATCATCGGAGGATCGGCTTTGTATAAAACAACCTGTCATTGTGGCAACGTAGAAATCTCCGTTCCGGAACTCCCCCACCAGCTTGTTCAATGCAATTGCTCCATCTGTAGGCGGTACGGATCGCTGTGGGGTCACTACACCAGAGCGACTGCCAGCGTTAAATACCGACCGGAATCGGTGGTTGCTTATGTCTGGGGTGATCGGGTTATCGAGTTCTATCACTGTGCGGACTGCGGCTGTGTCACCCACTACGAGGGGGTTGATAAAACGCCTGAAGAACGGCTTTCCATTAACTTCAGACTATTTTCACCCATGGTCTATTCCGATGTACCGGTTCGACTGTTCGATGGGGCAGAGACCTGGCAGTTTATCGATGATTAGCTGGTTGTCGAAGTAAAACGCCTCGTAGAAAAGGTCTGACAAACCCTGTCCAATGGCTTTCTGATAGGACTCCCAATATTCACGCTGGTCTCGTGGCAGGCCCATCAGTTCTCCTGGCTTACCGTGTCGGTAGGGTTGAGTGACACCGGTTGTTGGTCGCCCATCGTGCCCAGGCAGTTTCGATCAATTGGCTACCCCAGAGCCGAGCCATTCCATGGGCACTTGCAACATTATTCACGGAAAGAGTAATGGGTGACGTGGCTTAGTGCACGTACGGGTTAATACGGCCGGGCGAGATTTCGCCCGGCCTTGGGGAGGGAGTGTTACGGTTACCCGGCCGACTTGGCGAGAGCCTGGTCGATATCGGCAATCAAATCGTCAACGTGTTCGATGCCGATCGACAACCGAACCATATCGGCACTGACGCCGGCCGCTTTCAGTTCTTCATCGTTTAACTGACGGTGAGTGGTTGAGGCGGGAATGGCCGCACAACTTTTCGCATCGCCAATGTTCACCAGCCGCAGTATCAGTTGCAATGCATCGTAGAAGCGAGCACCGGCTTCGCGGCCGCCTTCAATGCCGAAGCTGAGAATGCCCGAGGCGGTGCCGTTCATGTATTCCTGAGCCAGAGCATGGTCTTTGTGGTCGGGCAGCCCTGCATAGTTCACCCAGCTGACCCGGGGGTGCTGCTTCAGGTATTCGGCAATTTTCTGAGTGTTTTCGCACACACGTTCAATCCGCAGCGCCAGCGTCTCCAGGCCCTGAAGAATGTTCCAGGCGGCCTGAGCCGACAGAGCGGCACCCATATTACGCAGCGGCACAACCCGGGCCCGGGTTATGAAGGCGGCTTCACCCACATCGCGGGTGTAGCTGACGCCGTGGTAAGACACATCGGGCTCGTTCAGCAGCGCAAAGCGTTTTGGCTGGTCGGCCCAGGGGAATTTGCCGGAATCGACAATCACGCCGCCTACAGTAGTGCCGTGGCCGCCCATGTATTTGGTCGCCGAGTGTACGACGATGTCGGCACCCTGCTCGATCGGCCGCCACAAAAACGGCGTGGCAACGGTGTTATCGACGATCAGTGGCACACCCGCCGCGTGGGCGATGTCAGCCAGGCGTTTGACGTCAACTACGCTGCCTGAAGGGTTGCCGACCGATTCGCAATACACCGCCTTGGTGCGTTCATCGATCAGTTTGGCGATGCCGTCAAAGTCGTCTTTATCGGCGAAGCGGGTTTCAATGCCCTGGCGGGGCAGAGTGTGGGCGAGCAGGTTATAGGTACCGCCATAGAGTTCGCTGATCGAGACGATGTTGTCGCCTGCTTCGGCGATCGTTTGAATCGAGTAGGTTATTGCTGCCATGCCAGAAGCAACCGCCAGCGCGCCGATGCCACCTTCAAGCGCGGCGACCCGTTGCTCAAGTACCGCACAGGTCGGGTTCATGATGCGTGAATAGATATTACCGGTGACTTTCAGGTCGAACAGATCCGCCCCGTGCTGGGCATTGTCGAAAGAGAACGAGGTGGTCTGGTGAATGGGTACAGCCACGGCGTGCTGGTCGTCGGCCTCGTAGCCATGGTGCAAGGCAATGGTTTCGCGTTTCATGAGCAGATCCTTTTTGTAGGTGTTAATGCATGTTACCTCGGAGCCACAGGATAACAAGCCGAGTGGGGCCATGCCTGTAGGTGTTCGTCGCTGTCGACTCGACGGCAAGGCTGGCAGTTTCCCCGTGCAACGACTTGCGGTAGTGTGAACACTCCACCAATAACGAGCCCGAGCAATGAACCTACCCTTGTTAGCTGGACTGGCGTTCGCACTCTTTGGCATCTATCTACTGTTTCATTCAATCGCCAATTACCGGCATGCGAAAGCAAGCCAGGGTTGGCCGAGTGTTGTCGGGCGACTGGTCGAGGTGCAGCTTTGGAAGAAGCGCCTAATTGAAGGGGAAATGAAAGACGCCGAGCATGTGAAGGTGGCATTCAGCTATCAGGTTAACGGGCGCGACTACACCGGAAGGTTACCCACGTTTTATACGCTGGTTTACCCGGAGACCGTCGAGTTTGCCGAGCGTTACCCGGTCGGTAGCGAGGTTCAGGTGTATTACAATCCGGTGAACCCTGCCGATGCCGTGCTGGTGCCCGGGCTTAAGAAAGACAAGCCCTACAGCGAGCTGATTCTGGCTGTCATTTGCTTGGGTGTGGGCATCGCAGTAGCCGTACTCGGCTGGCTGGGTGTTATTGGCTGATGTTACTCGTTAACTTACTCAGTCTTCACACTGTATAGGGAAACCAATAATCATGAGAGCGTTTCGGTGTTAATCCGGTAAACGGAGAAAGCAGGTGACCTACGATGAGTTCAATGATTTTTGCCAGGCGCTGCCGGCTACTACGCACGTTGTTCAATGGGGTGGCGCCCAGGTTTGGAAAGTAGGCGGAAAGGTATTTGCCATTGGCGGCTGGGGTGACAATGATAGCCCGGCCTATACCTTTAAAACCTCGGATCTGGATTACGACGTGCTGCGAGACCAGCCCGGTTTTCGACCCGCGCCTTATCTCGCTTCCCGGGGCATGAAGTGGATTCAGCAAGTAGATGCATCTGCCGGTGCAGATGAAGAACTTAAATATTACCTCACTGAATCACACCGGATTGTCTCGCTTGGCCTAAGCAAGAAAAAACAGAAAGCGTTTGGGCTGAATCAGGATGAGAACCCCCAGTGATTGCTCCCATTTTCCGAGTGACCTTAGCCGATGTGTTTTGAACGACCACGGCCCGGGTGCGAAAACGTTCAGACGGCTACCGCACCGGCCCTCATGCGCTTTAACCAGTAGCGTTCCAGGCAGGCAAACCCCATCACCAGCAGGGCCACATCGGCCAGCAGCAGGTGCCCCCAGAGACTGAGTTGCTGTGCATAAACCAGCATCACGACCGGCGTTGCGATGATCCAGGTCATGTCCAGCGCGAACACCCAGGCGACTCCGGTGGTTGATCCGGAACCGGGCAGCGCGCGTCGCACCAAAAACACGCCGAGTGCAAACAGCACCAACCCCGCGCCCAGCAATTGCAGCAACCAGGGCGCGACGCCACCCATAAATGCGCCGATAGGGTTTGGTATGGCCATTAACAACAGGCCTGCAATAGCAGACATAACGGTATTGGTCAGTAAGGTGGCAGATAAGCTGGGTACTTTCATGGGGTCTTCCTCATCGAACGGGTTGAGCGTTCACTGTCCCGGTTTCGATGTCGCCGCTCAATTACCCCGGAGGTAATGGTCCTGCGCGCTTTTATGGGCGAGGATAGCGTTTTACCGATGGAACAACGGAGCACACCGATGGGATCGGCCGGTCACCTACTTGCTACCTTGCGCCGCGCCAGGCGTTTTTCACAGCTGGAACTCAGCCTGCAGGCCGAGGTGTCCGCGCGGCACATCAGTTTTATCGAAACCGGTCGTACCCAGCCCAGCCGGGAAATGGTGTTGCGACTTGCCGACGTTATGGGCCTGGCACACCGCGACTGTAACCGCCTGATGAACGCCTGTGGCTATGCCCCGGTATACACCGACCTGCCACTTGAAGAGGCCGCGATGGCCCCGGTTCGGCATGCCTTGAAGATGATGCTCGACAAGCAAGACCCCTACCCGGCCGCCGTGCTTCACAACACCTGGGACCTACACCTGGCGAACCAGTCGCTACAGCGATTGCTGAGTGCCCTGCTGCCGGCGCCCAGCCTTCAGGGGCGCGTCAACATGCTGGAGATTATCTTCGACCCGCATGGCCTGAGGCCCTACATGACCAACTGGGAGGCCATTGCCGCTTTGCTGTTGCGCCGACTGGCACTGCAACTGCAAACCCAACCGAAACCGGAGCTGACCAGTCTGATGGAACGGCTGCTCGCCATGGACCCACCCGCCAACTGGCAAACCCCTGAGCCGAACACCTGGGAAGGCCCCATGCTGACCTCGGAACTGCTCATCAACGGCCAGGCGCTGAGTGTGTTCTCAACGCTGAGCAGCTTTGGCACCGCCCTGGATGCCGGTGTGCAGGAACTGATGATAGAAAGTTACTTCCCGGCCGATGACGCAACGCGTCTGTTTTTTGAAACCCTGGCCGCGCAGGCCGATTAACAGCCCGATTAGCTCACATCATTCAGCCAGGCTTTGCAGCTTTGTTCGAAGAACGCTCGCGGGGTCGCCTTCTTTTTGGGGGAATTGGCCGCCCACAAAACGCCCAGCCCTTCCGTTAACGCCATGGCCTGTATCGCCAGCGTGCGAGCGGTGTTGGTTGATATCAGTCGCCGTTGAGCCAGGTCTTGTTCGGCCAGTTGGGTGAGCCGGTCTTCGGTCGTCCGCTGTCGTTCGATAAATGCCTCGCTGTGTTCTGGCAGCAGTGACCAGACAAAGCGCTGATACGCCGGCAGCGGAATGTCCAGCGACGTCAATTCATCGATTAGCTGAGCATATTGCCTGGCACCGTCCAGCACCAGGTCTTCAAAATGTTGGTGGGCGCTTGGGTCCATATCCGGTAGGAATCGACCAAAGAAATGCTCAATGCAGGCGTTCAGCAGGTCAGCTTTGCGCGGGAAGTAGTGGTGAAATGCGCCCTTGGACAAGCCGCTGGCAGCGACCAGATCTTGCATGCGGGTCTGGTCATAGCCGTTTTTCAAGAACAGCCGAAAGGCAATCAGCAACAGCGCATCCCGGTTGGTTTTCATGGCGTTCGGGTTACTCCGGTGGCAGGTGCAGTCGGTAAATGCTCAGTGTATCCAGCATTCGTTCGTCGTGCAGGTGAAAACCGAGGTGCTGGTACAAGGGCACGTTCGCCGGGTTCTCGGTATCCAGCGCCAGCGTTTCACCCAGCTGAAAGCAATAGTCAGCCAGGGCCTGGATCAGCTGTTTACCAAACCCCTGGCCTTGCTGGCCGGGTGCGACCCCGATTTTGACCAGAAAGTAGCGAAAGGTCGCTGGCAGGCCTTGGCGACTGCGCAGGGCGTAACGGTTCATTCGCGCCACACAAGACCAGGGAACCCGGCCAATCAGCGAGGGCAGCGTTGTGAGCACGGCAATGGCTCCTCGCCAGCCCGGGGCTGGTACTTCCAGCAGGGCACAGGCAACCAGCACGCCCTGGCGGGTCACTCCCCAGACCGGCATCCCCGACCGGCAGTGATACCTGACGATAAACCGCACCAGGTGATCGCGGTAGCGGTCCCGGTCAGCCGGCGCGCAGCCTTCAAGAAAGTAGTGGTAAGCCGGGTCAGCGGCAAAGGCGTTACTCAGCAAGGCACTGACAACAGCCTGATCCGGGTTGGCCAGGAGCCCGATGGTTGTCGGTGTCACAGGGTTCGGGCCTCCCGTTCCGGGTAATGATTCACCGCAAAGGCGTACAGCACCTTAATCATGAACAACAGGGCCAGCGACAGTTGCCAGGGTGGCAGTGACAGCCTGGTTATCACCAGAACACCAACACAGACCAGGCCACCCGCCAGAACGGGTTGCCAGGCACGGCCGTAACAGGCGTTAACCAGAGATGCGGTGATCACGGTGTAAGCCCAAACCCACAGCAGTGGCGTCAGGGGTGAACCGAGCAACCAGCCTATCGCCAGCAAGTGAAGGTGAATGGCAATAAACCCCCAGCGCCAGGCCGGGCGTTGTGCGTAGAAAGCGTTGGTACCAGGAGTGAAGTTGGCCACGGCCCCAGCAGCGATATCGAGCATCAACAACCAGGCAAGAACCCACCGCGCCAGCTCAAAGGGCACCCCTTCCGGCCTGGGAACCTGGCTCCAGAAAACCGCTGCCAGGGCAGTAACGAGAGCAATGCACAGCATAGCGCCTGCACTTTGCCTGGCACCCAACACCTCCTTGAAGGCGTCGGGGATGGGGTATTCCCGTTCAAATAGCGTCATGATAAGGATCCTTTTGGCATCAAAACATACCGGCTGTCCGGTTTTTAATATGCAGCCATTGAGGGGGTGCTGTCAACTGATATCCGAATGCGACATGTCGCATAACAGGTCTAGGAAAGCCGTGCCTTCCAGTCGTAATCTAGGCACCAGTCTTGCCGGTTTCCATTACGCTACGAGGTGCTAGGAATGACCAAAGGTCCGAAAGGTGGCAACGCCGCACTGGTCGTTGTCGACATGCAGGTGGGTGTGTTGGTTAACGCCTGGGATACCACACGCATTGCCAACAACGTCGCCCTGGCGGTAAGCCGTGCCCGTGCCGAAGGCGTGCCCGTTATCTGGGTTCAGCATTCGGATGAGGAGTTACAGCAAAACAGCACACTCTGGCAGTTGGTGCCTGAGCTGGAACCTGCAGAAGGCGAAGCTCGCGTTAACAAACACTTCAATTCGTCGTTTGAGCAGACCGAGCTGGAAGCGCTGCTGAACGGGCTGGGTGTTTCGCACCTGGTAATGGCCGGGGCTGCCTCCAACTGGTGCATCCGCGCAACCGCCCACGCTGCGCTGGAACGAGGATACGACCTGACCCTCGTCAGCGATGGACATACCACTGAATCCATCGAATTCGAAGATGGTACGGTGATTGAAGCGGCCACCATCATCAAAGAGCTCAACGTTGCCATGCACTGGCTTGAGTACTCAAAGCGCAGAAACACCACGGTCACGGCTCAGGCACTGGCGTTTAATGTCTGATGGCTTGGCCCGTTGAGGCAAACTGAGTCGCCAGTGCGGTGGAGTGCCGGTGCTGAGCAGAATAGTCGGTAGGCTTATTTGCAGTAGGCTATGCTTGGATTATCTTGGCCCAATTGGCAGGACGATGTAATGGTCTCAGTTCGCAAAATGCTCCTTGGCGTGGTGTCGCTGGCATGCTGTAGCCCCCTGATCGCTCAGGAATCAGTGCGCATTGCGGTTGGTGAATGGCCCCCTTATTTGTCTGAAAACGCCCGGCATTATGGTGTGGCGGCGCACATCGTTGAGGAAGCGTTTCAGGCCAGTGGCATGGACGTGGAAATCGACTTTCTGCCCTGGGCCAGGGTGCTGGTCTACGTCGAGAGTGGCCAATACGACGCGTCGATTCTGTGGGTGAAGACGGCAGAGCGGGAAGCCAGCTTTCTGTTTTCAGACGTCGTTCTTGAAGGCGAGGCGGTATTTTTTTACCACAAAGATAACCCCCTGATCTGGCAAGAGTTCAGGGATCTGGACAACAAACGCTTCGGGGGCTTGCGCAGCGCCAGCTACCCCTGGTTCGATGCCGCCCGGGCCGCGGGTGCGGCTGTGGAGATGGAGCTGGTATCCACGGAGCAACAAAATTTCTCAAAACTCCTGTCGCAACGAATAGACGCCTACGCTATGGATAAACTGGTCGGTCTGCACATTCTGCAGCAGGATTTCGCCGACCGGCAGAACGACATCAGCTACGACCCAACCCCCGTCGAAACCTGGCCCTACCGCTTGATCTTTACCCGAAGCCCCCGAGGCGAAGCGCTGACCGAGGCGTTTAACCAGGGGCTGCAAGCCATTCAGGAACGACAGAAAGTACAGGTTCTTCTGAATAATGTGGCTAATGGTGTGTACCTGCCAAATGAAAACTAAGGGACTCGATAAATATTGAAGTAATGTGTTGTACAAAGTGGGCAACCAGGCAAGTGCCGACTGCCGGGTAGCTCTGATTGAGGTAGCCCGCAGCAGGGACTAAAACGCCGGGAGCGTTTTAGCATGAGCATAGCGAGCCCGAAGGGTGAATCCCTTGGATGGGATTCATATCCTGCGGCCTAGGCCCGAGACGTCGGACCGCCATGGATAGATCCACGCCGACCTCAATCAGAGCTACCCGGTGGTCGGTACGAACTCGAGCCTCCAAGTCACATCCGAACGAAAAGCGTAAATCCTGTCGTCTGTCATACCTCTGCAACAGTTTTGTCATACACTGATCGCATCTGAATCAGAGGTGGGTCATGGCTGAACCGATTACGCACGAGCACTTCATCAACCGCGAACTGTCGTTGCTGGAATTTCACGACCGGGTGCTGTCTCAGGCACTGGACGACACCATACCACCGCTTGAGCGGCTGCGGTTCCTGTGCATCTCCAGCACCAACCTGGACGAATTCTTTGAAATTCGCGTTGGCGGCTTGAAGGAACGCTTTGAAGCCGGCTCGATGGTCACCGGTCCCGAAGGCATATCACCGCGCACCCAACTCGACCAGATCGCCAGCCGCGCTCACGATCTGGTTCAGCGCCAGTACGATACCCTGAACACCACTCTGCTGCCGTTGCTGGCAGAGCACGACATACGGGTGATCAAACGCGAAGACTGGAGCGAGCAGCAAACGCAATGGCTGCAGTATTATTTCGAACATGAAGTCTTGCCGCTGCTGAGCCCAATTGGGCTGGACCCGGCGCATCCGTTTCCGCGCATTCTGAACAAAAGCCTTAACTTCATCGTCAAGCTCGATGGCAAAGATGCCTTTGGCCGCAACAGTGGCCAGGCCATCGTACAGTGCCCACGTGCCCTGCCGGATATGATCAAACTGCCAGCTGAGCAAACCCAATCCGGGTCGAACGATTACGTCTTCATGTCGTCGATCATTCACTATTTCATGGACGAGATTTTCTTCGGCATGACGGTGATTGGTTGCTACCAGTTCCGGGTAACGCGCAATTCAGACCTGTTTGTCGATGAAGAGGAAACCGGTGACCTGCGTCGCGCCATCGAAGGCGAACTGGTGTACCGCCAGTACGGCGATGAAGTGCGCCTCGAAGTCGCCGCTAACTGCCCGGATGAACTGGTGCAGTTCTTGTTCAAGCAATTTGAAATCAGCGAAGTCGATTTGTACCGCGCTGATGGCCCGGTCAACCTGAACCGGCTGGTCACACTGATCGACCAGGTTAACCGGCCGGACCTGCTGTATACCCCCTTCGATGCAAGAGTCCCGCGGGTTCTAAAACGCAAGGACACCATCTTCGACGCCATTCGCAAAGGCGACATCCTGCTGCATCACCCGTTCGATTCGTTCATGCCGGTGGTGGATCTGATTCGCCAGGCCGCGAAAGACCCGCAGGTGCTGACCATCAAGCAAACCCTGTATCGCACCGGGGTGAATTCCATCATCGTTGAAGCGCTGGTGTCGGCCGCCAGAGCAGGCAAGGAAGTAACGGTGATTATTGAACTGCTGGCCCGGTTCGATGAAGAGGCGAACGTGGCGCTGGCCGAGCGGTTGCAGGAATACGGCATTCACGTCGTTTACGGCATCGTGGGTTACAAGACTCACGCAAAAATGCTGCTGATTGCCCGGCGTGAAGGCGAAAAGTTGCGCCATTATGTGCACCTAGGCACCGGCAACTATCACCCCAAAACCGCGCAAATTTATACCGATTACGGTCTGATGACCTGCAACAAGCAGATCGGCGACGATGTCTACCGGGTCTTCCTGCAACTGACCAGCCTGGGCAAGGTGAGCAAGCTGGAGTGTTTGTATCAGTCGCCGTTCACATTGCATAAAAACCTGATGCGCAAAATCGATCGCGAGATCGAATTCGCCAAGGCGGGAAAGCCCGCCCGGGTGCTCGCAAAAATGAATTCGCTGTATGAAGAGCAACTGGTGCGCAAGTTGTACGAGGCCAGCCAGGCCGGTGTGCAAATTGATTTGATTGTTCGCGGTGTCTGCCAGATTCGCCCGGGCATCAAGGGCATCTCGGAAAACATCCGGGTGCGCTCCATTGTCGGCCGGTTCCTGGAGCATACCCGGGCGTTCTGCTTCCACAACGATAACGACTCGGACGTCATTCTCGCCAGCGCCGACTGGATGAGCCGCAACATGTTTCACCGCGTCGAATCCGGCTTCCCATTACTGACCAAAAAACTGCGCGACAAGGTCATCAAGGATCTGGAACTGTACATGACCGACAACCTGCAAGCTTGGGAACTCGATGCCGACGGTCGCTATCATCAGCAAAAACCCAACGGTCACGACCCCTTGTCAGCACAAATGATGCTACTCGAAGAAGCCATCGGCTCAGGCAGCTTGACGCCCTGATTCGGTTGGGTTCCGTGGCATAGTTTATTTGATTGCCAGGAGTCCGTGACAGCCACCGGGTAGGCCTATCCGGGGTCGGCGTAGATCCATCCATGGAGCCTAGGCCGCAGCATCCTTGCTGCGGACTACCCCGGATAGGCCTACCCGGCAGCTGTCACTTAATCCGGATGCCGATTCAGAGTCGTGACTTATAACTCAAGTTTCGGAGTTGGCAAGCAACTGAGTGTCAGGTACTGGGTGACCCTATCTGGGGAAGTCTGAGGCATGGATGCCGAAGTCTAGGCCCCATGGATGGGTTCACGCCGGCCCCAGATAGGGTTACCCGGTGCCTGTCACGGATTATTGGCACCGAGGCAAAACCGAACTCCGAAACTTGGGTTTATAAATAGTCGAGTAGTATCCGCCACTGGTCTTTCTTTTGTTCAAAACTGAGGCTGGCGTGAGCCGGGCTGGTTGAGGGTAATTTGTGTAGGGGCAGGGTCTGGTCTGTGGTGCTCAGTGTTGGCAGGACTTTCTTGCGATAGTTGTCGTACGCTGCTGTGCCGTTGCACAGTACCGCCTGTGTTTGCGGGTGGCGGGTAAACCAGGCGGAAAAATCATTCGGGACGATACTGGTTTTTACGATGTCGGCATCTAGGCTTGATGGTCGTTCGCACTGGTAGAGGGCATCCCATAAACCGATGTGATGGTGGGTCAGTTGAGTCAGCCGTTGCTCGTAGGGCAGTGTTGAATCGAAGCCCAGCCAGTGGCCGAGTATTGGCCAGAATGCGTTGCGTGGGTGGGCATAATATTTGTGGGCCGTTAGCGATGCCTTGCCCGGCATTGAACCAATAATTAATACTCTGGCCTGTGTCGGTTCAACCGGAGCAAAGCTGTTGATGGTGACGCCGGTCATTTCAGATCGCTTCGAGTTTGGCGTACTGCATCATCAACCAGCGTTCGCTGCCGTCATCGAACGAGACTTGTACCCGGGCATGAGCGCCGCCGCCTTCGGCGTTAATTAACGTGCCCTCGCCGAACATGGGGTGCAGCACGCGCTGGCCGAGGCTGAAGCCGGCATCGTCCATAGCCATATCCTGTTGCAGGCCGAAATTAACTGGCCGGCTGACCGTTGATCGCAAGCGCACTTCGGTCAGCAATTCTTGCGGAATTTCGCGTACGAATCGTGACAGAGAATTGAAGGTTTCCGAGCCATAAAGTCGGCGGCTCTCGGCGTAGGTGAGGGTGAGAATCTGGCGGGCGCGGGTGATGCCGACGTAGGCCAGTCGTCGCTCTTCCTGCAGGCCGGAGGCGTCGTCCATCGACATCTTGTGCGGGAACAGCCCTTCTTCCAGGCCGACCAGAAATACATGATCGAATTCCAGGCCTTTGGCGCTGTGCAGTGTCATTAAGTTCACGCTGTCTTCGAACTCATCGGCCTGGCTGTCGCCGGCATCGAGTGAGGCTTCGCCGAGAAATTGCGCGAGCAGAGCAATGGGGGTATCGGCTTCGTCGTTGCCGGCGAAGCTTTGGGCGGCGGAGACCAGTTCTTGCAAGTTTTCGACCCGGGCCCGGCCTTTTTCGCCCTTTTCTTTTTCGTGGTGTTCAATCAACCCCGACGCAGCGGTCACGTCTTTGACCATGTCACCGAGTTCTTCTTTTTCGGTGACGATTTTTTCGAGGTCAGCGATCAGCAGCATGAAGTCTTCGAGCGCATTGGCAGCGCGCTTGGGTAGTACTGAATTTTCCAGCGCCGAGAGGCAGGCTTCCCACAATGAAAACCCCTGGTCGCGCGCCAGGACTCGCAGGGTTTCGATGGTTTTATTGCCAATGCCGCGGGTCGGTACGTTGATGATGCGCTCAATCGCAGCGTCGTCCTGGCGGTTCAATACCAGGCGTAAATAGGCGACGGCGTTTTTGACTTCCAGCCGTTCATAGAAGCGCTGGCCGCCGTAAATGCGGTAGGGAATCTGGCTGTGAATCAGTGCTTCTTCCAGCACCCGACTCTGGGCGTTGGAGCGGTAAAGCATGGCGATGGTGTTGGCGTTGGTGCCGTTTTCCATCAGCCGGTTAATCTCGTCGGCAACGTAACGGGCTTCGTCCTGTTCGTTGAAGGCCGCATACAGGCGAATCGGGTCGCCACGGTCGCCCTCGGTCCAGAGGCTTTTGCCGAGCCGGGCCGGGTTGTTGGCGATGACGGCGTTGGCGGCATCGAGAATGGTGGCGGTAGAGCGGTAGTTTTGTTCCAGCCGTACCATGTGGGTGCCAGGGAAGTCCTGATTGAAGGTCTGAATGGTTTCGACCTTGGCCCCGCGCCAGCCGTAAATGGACTGATCGTCATCGCCGACGATGGTGAGGCTGAGTTTGTCGCCGGCCAGTACCCGCAGCCAGGCGTACTGAATGGTGTTGATGTCCTGAAATTCGTCGACCAGCAGGTGGGTAAACCGCTGCTGGTAGTTGGCCAGCAAGTCCGGGTTGTTGAGCCAGAGTTCGTGCGCGCGCAACAGCAATTCGCCAAAGTCGACCAGGCCGCTGCGCTGGCAGATTTCTTCGTAACGCAGGTAGATGTTTTTCAGCGTTTCCTGAAACCAGTCGCCATGAGTCTGGACGTACTCGGCGCGTATGCCTTCGTCTTTCTGGCCGTTAATGAACCACTGTACCTGCTTGGGTTGCACCCGTTCGTCAGTGATGCCCAGATCGACCATCAGGCGTTTGACCAGCCGCAGCTGATCGTCGCTGTCCATGACCTGAAAGTTATCGGGCAGGTGGGCCAGTTTGTTGTGGTGTTTCAGTAACCGGTGCGCCAGACCATGAAAGGTGCCGATCCACAAGTTGTTCGAGGGCGTTTCCAGCAACTCTTCAACACGGCCGCGCATTTCCCGGGCGGCCTTGTTGGTAAAGGTGACGGCCAGCACGCTGTAGGGCGAGGCCAGGCCGGCGGCGATCAGCCAGCCAATGCGGTGCGTCAGCACCCGGGTCTTGCCGCTGCCGGCACCCGCCAGCACCAGCAGATGCTGGGCATCGCTCTCCACAGCCTGGCGTTGTTCGGGGTTAAGTTGGTCTAGCAGGGCATTCAGGCTCATCGGCAAGGTCACTGTACAAAAAAACAGGGGTAGTGTACCAGAAGGTATTGGCCTTTGTGGATGGGCGCGGGGCGACTAAACCTTTAGTCGAAATCCCGGCTGTTTGGCTTGCTTCGGGCAGCGTACCGCTTTGGCTGGTCTATACTCCAGCCGAAACCCGTCAGGATTGATCATGCAGTCGGCCAGTCACTCATTTCGTCAGGAACGTCAGCGTCAGGTATTGCGCCACAGCAATTTGTTGTGGGTGTCTTCACTGGCCATGGGGTTGGTGTGTGTTGCGGTGCACCCGGCGCGGCCCGATATGCTGTTGGTGGGCGGACTTATTGCGGCACTGGCGCTGGCGGGCCTGGCGTTGTCCCGATTTGGACTGGTCTGGCAGGCGCAGTACCCGGCCTTCCGGGCCATGCCGGCCGTGGTAGCACTGACGGCACTGCAGTCGTTGGTCTGGGGCTACGAGGCACATTACGGCGGGCTTTGCCTGACATTGTCCATTGCCTATGTCGGTATGGCGGCCATCGCGC
This sequence comes from Saccharospirillum alexandrii, assembly GCF_004000275.1. Taxonomy (GTDB): domain Bacteria; phylum Pseudomonadota; class Gammaproteobacteria; order Pseudomonadales; family Natronospirillaceae; genus Saccharospirillum; species Saccharospirillum alexandrii. The sequence continues at coordinate 97,105 of NZ_RCIP01000006.1, read as the reverse complement.
TATATGCCCAATGGCGTGCCTTTCTGGCCGCCTGGGCACCGGTGATGGTGTTGCCCGTCTTCGTCGGCCCGCCACTGCCGGCCGAAACTCTGATCGACGTGCATCTGCCACTGATGAGCATGGTGCTGCTGGGCGCCTGGCAGGGGCATTTGATGGCACGTCGTGCCACGCGGAGGGCGCTGGTGAACAGACGCCTGAATGCGTTGCTGGCACGCAATCGCGATACCCTGGAAGCCACGGTTGAAGAGCGTACCCGGGCGTTGCACCAGAGTAATGAACGCCTGCAGGAAGAGGTTGCGTTGCGCAAACAGGTTAACCAGTCGCTGATCAAGCATGAGGAGCAAATGAACCTGGCCATGACAGCCAGTGGGATTGGTTTCTGGGACTGGGACATCACCGGCCGCCGTGTTTACCACTCCGACCAGCACCGGTTTTTTGGCCAGAGTACGGAAACCGACGACGATATCGACCTGATTGCCCGGGTTCACCCGGATGACCGCTGCCAGGTCAAGCGCGCCCTGTCGGCCCACCTGACCCGGCGCAGCGATTTTTACCACGCCCGCTATCGCCTGGTGACCGATGAGGGCACCGAACCGGTGTGGCTGGAAGACAGCGGCAAGGTGATTGAGCGCACAGAATCGGGTCAGGCCGTGCGCATGGTCGGCACCCGGCGCGACATCAGTGCCGACATGCGCCAGCGCGAAGAACTCAGCCTGTCGGCTTCGCTGTTCAACAACAGCTCAGATGGGGTGTTTGTACTGGGCCGCGATCAGCGTTTCAAAACGGCGAATCGGATGTTCAGCCAGATCGTGGGCATGCAGAAAAGCCAGTTGCTGGGGCGTGACCTGTTTTCAATTCTGCCCACCCATCAGTCGCAATGCATTGCCAAGGCGTTGCTTAACAACGGGCGCTGGCACGGTGACCTGGTGATCAGAGTGGGCGGCTCGCGCCGTATTCAGGTGTTGCTGACACTCACGGCGGTGCGCGGCAAAGACCGCACCACGAGCCATTATCTGGGCATCTGTCAGGATTTGTCGCAGCGCTACAATGGCCTGATTCCCACCGATAAAGACGCCTACGATGCGCTGACCGGGGTCTACAACCGGCGCTTTTTTCAGGAGTTGCTGGCCGGCTTTCACCAGCACGATCCGCTGCTGCCAGACCATTATGCCATTGCCATTCTGAACCTCGATGATTTTGCCGCGCTGAACCGTCACGTTGGCACCGACACCGGTGACCAGTTGTTGCGCGATGTCGCTGCCAGGCTGACCAACCAGAACGACCCGCTGCGCTGGGTAGCGCGGCTTGGAGGCGACCGGTTCGGCTTGTTCCTGGAATACGAAGGCGACCGGGCAATGCTGGAAGACTGCCTGAAAACCCTGTTGCAGGAAGTGGCGCGGCCGATGCTGGTCGACGATCAGGTGGTGTCGGTGACGGCCAGTATCGGGGTGTGCCGGGTTCAGTCAGATAACATCGACACCCTGCTGACCCTGGCGCAACAGGCGATGATTCAGGCCAGCGCCCATGGCGGCAATACCATCAATTACCACGCGGCTTACCCGCCCGGGTTGCCACAGTTGGGGGATGCCTGGGCCCGTGAATTCAGGCAGGCACTCGACGAACAGCTGCTGCACCTCGATTTCTGGCCGCGTACCCGCCTGGCGACCGGCCGACTGGAGGGAGTGGATGCACGCGTCAGCTGGCACCACCCGGTCTACGGCCGACTGGAGTCGGATGTGTTGTTATCGATGGCTCAAACGGTCGGCCTGGGGCCGGCCTTGCAGCACTGGTATTTGCAACGCAGCTGCACTGAGGCAGTGCGCTGGCAGCGCGAAGGTTGTGAAACAGTGCGTTTGTCGCTGCGACTGGCGAGCAACCAGCTCGACGATGAAGGCTTTGTCGACCAGATCAGCGCGGTGCTCACCAATACCGGGCTGGCCAGCGATGCACTGGAACTGGTGATCACGGAAAGCCAGTTAATGGCCGATGTCACTCATGTGCGCGGCGTGCTCGACCGACTGTCAACGCTGGGAGTAAAGCTGGTGTTGGGTGACTTCGGTGCCGGGCAGTCGTCGCTGAGTCATTTGAAGTACCTGCCCGTCAATGCGCTGAGCCTGGCACCGAGCCTGGTGCGGGAGGCCGTCTCCAAAGGCCAGCAGCCGGTGCTCAAGGCGGTGATCGAGATGGCGCACAGTCTGAACCTGGCGGTCATCGCCAGCCCGGTCGAGCAACCGGCACAATTGCGCTTATTGAAGAAACTGGAATGTGACATCGCCCAGGGCGGGCTGGTTAGCCAGTCGATGAACGCCGACACCTTGCTGGCGCTGGTGAAGCAACGCCATCAGATGCACCTGGCGGCCTCGCCCATTCGAGTGCATTGAGCCCCTCCAGCCCAATGCAGTCTTTTGGGCTTAACATCAAATGCCAATTTGGGCATACAAACTGCATGGGCAAGGCTCGGTAGCGGGTCGTCCCCTGTTCGATGAAGACATTGACTGGCGTCACTGAATTGCCATACGAAGCGGATAATATGACGTCCGGTTCGGCGTTATCAGGCCTTTCCGAAGCGGATGCTGCCCGAAACCACACCCTTGTTTCCATTACGATCAACAATAAGAAAACGGCAGTCGCCCTAAGGAGTTCAACTTATGTCCGTCAATCTGTTCGATCTTGAACTGGCTAATATTGAAGACGATCAGTTGCATAAGCCCACGGAGTCCAGCGAGAACAAGCGTTCCAACAATCATCGCCGGCTGGCCGCACGCCGCGCCATCGAAGACCATATGGAACAGCAACGGCTGCGCAAGGACCTGGACGATCTGGATCTGGAGTTGTTCTGAGCGATCCGGGTTAACACCGGCAACACCGGTCTGAAACAGCTACTGGCAAAAGGCAGACCCTTCACCCGCCTGCTTTTTGCCAGCGGTTATCCTCCCAGGTAGGGCTCCCTGGCACCTCCCAAGATCGGGCTATCCAAAACAGCCCGGTCTGTTGTTACCCAATCCTACACCGCGTGTTACGAACCGTTACCCGGGCGCTCAGATTGCCCCAATTCCGCGCGAATTGCGCTCAGGGTGGGGGGCGCGATTGACACCTCGGTCAGTTGCTGGCGCAACGCCTGGTCGGCCGCGAGGTTGCTGTTCCGCATTTGCTCATCCAACTGGCTGGCCCAGAGCGTCAATACCCGATGCGCGGCGGCCTGCTGGTCCGCCGTTAGCCGGGCCAGGCTGCGCTCGGGCAGCACCAGCATGCCCCAGGTATACACCACAGGCTGGTCGGTTAAGTAGCCAACCCGGCTGTGCCAGTTCAGGGTCAGGGCGGCACTCGGCGGTGCGACCAGCGTATCGAGTGCTCCGGTTTGCAGGGCTGGCAGCACATCGGCAATGCCCAGTACCTGATAATCCACCCGAATCTGCTGGCTGAGCTCGCGAATGGCGTCGGTATTGGGCAGCCAGAGCTTGCTGGCTCTCAGGCCGGCAAGATCCGCCACCGGTTGCTGCGACATGACGTAGGAAAAGCCACCGTCGAGCGGGCCGAAGCCATGCCAGCCACGCTCGGCCAGTCGCTCGCGCATGGTTGCGTCGAAGGTTTCCCGGGCCTGGTGCACTTCACCGAGGTTGTCGAACTGAAACGGCTGGCTGAGATCGCTGATCTCCACATCCAGCGCTTCCAGCGTGCTGCTGCTGACCAGAGCACCCTGCAATTGCCCGATGCGCAATTTGCGCAACACCGTCGCATCATCACCCATCACCCCGCCCGGGTAGACCTTCAACGTCAGGGCGCCGCTGGTTGCGCTTTCAAGCTCGGCAGAAAGCTCGGTCAGGCTGCGCACCGGGGCGGAGCCTGGCGGGTAGAGTGTTGAGATCTTCAAGGTACCGGCGAATACCGGCCCGGCCATGAAACCGAGCACCAGCACTCCCAGAGCCCGGCGTACATGACGCGGCGCGCCAGTAGTGATCGATGTAATGACCGACATACCCTTCCCCCTGCCTTGATGGATAAACTCGCAGCTTAAGGGCGCAATGTTACGAGCGGATGGCATCGCTGCCGGGCAGCCGCCGAAGACCGGGAAAAACCGCCGCAGCCATGGTAGATTGCAGGTGCACACGAGCCGCCCAGGCAGAGGATGGACTATGAACAGCGATGATTTGCACGACGTGGTGGAATTCCTGGCCCGGACCCTGCCGTTTTCGGCACTCTCGCCCGAGGAGCGCTCCGAAGTCGCCCGGCGCCTCAGCATCGACTACGTGCCCCGGCAACAGCAATCGGCGCTGACCCTCACCGGCTACCTGTACCTGATTCGGACCGGTGCCTTCGAACTGCGCACCCAGCACGATGAGCTGATCGACCGGTTAGGCGAACACGAGATTTTCGGCGTCAACACGTTGCTCGAAGGTAATACCGGCGGCATTCGGGTGTTCGCCATTGAAGATGCCCTGGTGTTCAAACTGTCGAGTGACGATTTCACGGCCCTGTGCGAACGTTACCAGCCCATGCGCCAGTTCTTTCAGCAGATCAGTGAGCAGCGACATCGCCAGAACCGGATGCTGCTCGACCGCGATGTTCAGCCCCGATTCGAGCAACCCCTGAACCAGTCGGTACGGCAGTTTGCGCACCTGGGGCCGGTGATTGGCCAGAGCGACATCAGCATCAAAGCCGCCGCCGGCATTATGCGCGAGCACCGGGTCTCATCACTGTTGCTGATGAACGGCGACGCCCTGGCTGGTATCGTCACCGACCGGGATTTGCGCAACCGCGCCGTGGCCGAAGGCATGGACCTGACCCTGCCGGTGTCGAGCATCGCCACCGACGAACCTTCGACCATCGATGCCGATGCCCCCCTGTTCGATGCCCAGAAACTGATGACCCAGCAGCAAATCCATCACCTGCCGGTCATGGAAAAAGGCAAGCCGGTCGGCATGATCTCCGCCACCGACCTGGTGCGTGCCCAGCAAGTATCGCCGCTGTACCTGATCAACGACATTCAGCGACAAACATCACTCGACGCCCTGGCCGAATTGCGCCACCGCATTCCACGGCTGATCCACAACTGGGTGCAGGTAGACACCAGCCCCTACGAAATGGGCCACATACTGGCGGCCATCGGCGATGCCTTTGTGCAGCAATGCCTGCGCCTGGCCAAGCTGGACGTGGGCGAGGCACCGATGCGCTTTGCCTGGCTGGCATTCGGTTCCCAGGCCCGCATGGACCAGACCTTCGCCTCCGATCAGGACAACGCCCTGATCCTGGCGCGTGAACCGACACCGGAAGAAGCCGATTATTTTGAGGCCCTGTCTGACTGGGTGTGCGTCGCGCTCGACCGCTGCGGCTACGTGCTGTGCCCTGGTGATATCATGGCGCGCAACCCAAAATGGCGGCGCAGCGTCGCCGGCTGGCAAGCCGCCTTCGACGACTGGATCGACCAGCCCACCCCCGAGGCCCTGCTCAACAGCAGCATCTTCTTCGACGTACGCGTCATCGATGGCGATGCCAGCCTGCTTGACCCGATACAGGCGCACCTGGCCGAACGCACCCCCAAGGCCGACATCTTCCTTGCCATGCTCACCCAAACTGCTGTGCGCAGCCGCCCGCCGCTCGGGTTTTTCCGCCAGTTCGTACTGAAAAGCAGCGGCGAACAGGAAGATGCACTGGACCTGAAACACCGTGGCGTTGCACTGGTGAACGACCTGGCCCGGGTCTACGCCCTGGCTTCGGGTGTGACTGTGGCCAACACCCAGGAGCGCCTGCTGGCGGTAAAGGCCGCCGGAACGATCGACAGCGAACTGGCCGAAAGCCTGATCGAAGCCTGGTCCCTGATCGCGCATCTGCGCATTGAAGGGCAAAGCAACGCCCTGGCCAATGGCGAAGAGCCCACCAGCTTTGTCGACCCGGATACCCTCAGTTCACTGACCCGGGCGCATCTGAAAGATGCCTTCGCCACCATCAAACGCGCCCAGTCGCTGGCCCTGCAACGCTTTGCGCGAGGTCAGCTTGGTTAACTGGATCAAACACTTTTTCCGTTCGGGCGAAGCCTGGGAATCTCGCCGCTATTGGGTACTGGACCTGGAATTATCCGGCCTGGACCCCGTCGACAGTCACATCCTGAGCGCGGGCTGGGTATGCATTGAGGATGGCGTCATTCAACTGGACCAGGCAGGCTACTGTCTGTTCAAAAAAAGCGCCCTGATGGGCGACGACGTCAGCGACAGCGCTCACGTGCATCACATCACCGACCAGCAACGCGAACAGGGCGTCGACCTGCGGCTCTGGCTGCAACAGCAACTGGCACAACATCATCACGACATTTGGGTGATGCACCATTCGCCACTCGACCTGCGTTTTCTGAAGATGCACAGCCAGCGTCTTGGTGTGCACTGGCCAAAAGCGGAAACGCTCGACACCATGCTCTACGAAAAACGCCGCGTCCCACCAGACCGGCTGGGCACCCACGCAACCCTGAACCTGAATGCCTGCCGCCACCGTTACAGCTTGCCGCATTATCGCTCACACCATGCGTTCAGCGATGCACTGGCAACGGCGGAATTGTTTCTCGCACAGGTGAAATCACGTCGTGATACCAATCTGACTGACCGGAAATTGAAGCGGTTGTTTTAGGGTTAGAGTTTAAAGTCTTCTGCCAGCTGAGCGTCAGGTGCCGGGGTTGTCTATCCGGGGTAGTCCGCAGCATGGACTAAAACGCCAGGAGCGTTTTAGCATGAGCGCAGCGAGCCCGAAGGGTGAATCCCATGGAGGGGATTCATATCATGCGGTCTAGGCCCCACGGATGGGTTCACGCCGACCCCGGATAGACAACCCCGGTGCCGGACGCGGGCGATTAGCAACCTAGTAAAACAGACCGCCGAAATTAATGGTTTGAATTGCCTTGTGACTTACCTTCCAGCAATTGCTCCATTCGCTGCATCTGTGCCTGCATTTGGCTCATTTGCTCGGCCAGATCGTGACGTTCCTGGTGGGCCTGTTCCTGTGAACTGGCATTTTGCTCGGCCGTCATGACATCGAGAATGGCACCGACCATCATGTTTAAAAACACAAAAGCCGTCAGGAAAATAAAGGTCAGGTAGTAAATCCAGCTGAGCGGATGAACAGCCATGGTTTCGTACATGACGTCGGTCCAGTCTTCGAAGGTCGCGATGCGAAACAGCGTCAGCATGGCAATGGAGACATCGCCCCAGAGGTATTCATTGATGTTGGCAAAAAACAGCGAACCGATGGCGCCGTAGATGTAGAAAATAATAAACATCAGCAGCGCGATGTAACCCATGCGTGGAATCGCCTTCAGCAGCGCATTGATCAGCGACCGCAATTCCGGCACCACCGAGACCAGACGCAACACCCGGAACACCCGCAACAACCGGCCAATCAGGACCGCATCGGCATTGTCGAGCGGGATCAGACTGCCGACCACCACCAGTGTATCGAACAAGTTCCAGCCATCGCGCAAGAAGCGCTTTTTATTTTCACAGACCGCAAATCGAAACAGAATCTCGGCCAGAAAAAAATACGTGATGGCGTAGTCCATCACTGACAGCGCGCGGCTAAGCAGTGGTGGTAAATCGTAGGTTTTGGCGCCGATGGTAATGGCCGACAAAATGATGATGCTGATGACCACAATTTGAAACAGGCGGCTCGACTCGACGCGTTTCAATTGTGCCGCCAGTGATTGGGAAGACACACCAGACATAATGCAGGGACTCCATGATTCTCAAGACGGCGATTATACGGGCGCATGACGGCGCATCCTATCGTCTTGATTAATCTCTATGAAAAGATCGCGTCTGCATTGCACCGCACCCCCGCCTTCCCTAAGCTAGGCCACAGGTTAAGGAGACCTCATGAAGCTGGTGTTTACCCACCCCAACCACTTTGCCGTCATCCATATTCGCCATTTACTGGAATCCCGTAGGATCGACTGCCAGGTGCGCAATGAATTCGCGGTCGGTGCCATGGGCGAGCTGGCACCCATTGATGTCTGGCCTGAGCTCTGGGTGACCGACGACGACGAAGCACGCGCCCGTGAGCTAATTGACGAAGCAACGGCTCAGGCTGATGAGGCCGACTGGTTCTGCGGCCAGTGCGGCGAGCGCAATGCCGGCAGTTTCGAGTTGTGTTGGGCTTGCGGGGCCGAGCCACCGCAACGATGATAACCGGCCGGTTTGGCCAAAGTGAGGATGCGCCACCATGACCATTGATGAACTCCTTGAGCGGGCCCGCCAGTGCGGTACGGCCCAGACGATGACGGTGCCCGACAGCTGGGGGCAGGGCCGTACCGTATTCGGCGGCTTATCGGCCGGGCTGGCGTATCAGGTGATGCGGGCATCAGTGCCTGCCGACCGGGTCTTGCGCTCAATGAGCATCAGCTTTGTTGGCCCGGTCGCGACAGACGCGCCCTTCGGGTTTCAGGTCGAGGTGCTGCGCGAGGGCAAGAACGTCACTCAGGTAGAAGCCCGGGTGGTGCAGGACGGGCAAGTGGGTGTTGCCATTCTGGCCAGTTTTGGCCAGGCGCGCACCTCTGTCACCGGCGTCGAGAATACCGAGACACCGCCGTTTACGCTGCCGGAGAAGCCGGTTTTTCTGCCCTTTATTCCCAAGGTAACGCCCCAGTTTTTCCAGCACATTAACGTCAACCTGATCGATGGCAACATCGCCTTTACCGGATCCGATACCTCACACCACGGTGGTTTCATGCGGTTCAGGGAGACACCGGCAGCGCTCACCGATGCGCACCTGATCACCCTGATCGACGCCTGGCCGCCCACCCTGCTGCAGCAACTGAAAACGCCGGCGCCGGCCAGTACCCTGGCCTGGAACCTGGAATTTCTGCACCCCCATGCCGAGGTACCGGCCGACGCCTGGTTCGGGTATCGGGCCATCACCCGCCAGGCCGGTGAAGGCTATGGCCACACAGAGGCCAATGTCTGGAATGCGCATGGCGACCTGATCGCGATTAGCCGACAAACCATTACGGTGTTTGCGTGAACGAAAACCGGATGAGTGTCGTATGCTAAAGCGTCATCTGCCGAATATTCGCTAACCAACCGCCAATGGAGACAGCCGCATCATGAGGGCAGCCGAGTCAGGGTTTCGCAGCATTGCCATGCCACCGTCCAGCCGTGACCCCCGGGTTCTGGCGGTCGGGGAGGCGGCAGAGCGGCTGGCGGATTTCATCGACCGGCACCCCCGGCTGTTCATTCTCACTGGCGCGGGCATCAGCACGGCCTCGGGCATTCCGGATTATCGCGACGATAAAGGCGGCTGGAAGCGCCGGCCCCCGGTGCAACACCAGGAGTTCATGACCCGTCACCCGGTGCGCCAGCGCTACTGGGGGCGCAGCCTGATCGGCTGGCCGGTGATGCAAACCGCGGCACCGAACGCCGCCCATCAGGCGCTGGTGTCACTGGAACAGGCCGGGCGAGTGTCGGCGCTGGTCACCCAGAACGTCGACCGGCTGCACCAGAAAGCCGGCAGCCAGCAGGTGGTCGACCTGCATGGCCGGGCTGACGAAGTAATCTGCATGAGTTGCCATTACCGTTGCCCGCGCGATGAAGTCCACGATCGATCGCGTCTCGCCAACCCCGCCTTCAGCGGCTACAGTGCCGAGACCGCCCCCGATGGCGATGCCGACCTAGAGCTGGATTTCAGCCAGTTCGAGGTCATCGATTGCCCACAGTGCGGCGGCATTTTAAAGCCAGATGTCGTCTTCTTCGGCGACAATGTCCCCAAAACCCGGGTAGAACACGCCATGGCGGCGCTGGAAGCCAGCGATGCCGTGCTGGTCATCGGCTCCTCCCTAATGGTCTTCTCAGGCTATCGCTTCTGCCGCCACGCCCACCAGTCCAACATTCCCATGGCAACCCTCAACCTCGGCGCCACCCGGGCAGACGCCCTGATGGACCTGACCCTGAACGCCCCCATCGGCGATACGCTGGCCAGTTGGGCGCTGTCCAGGTGATTCGCCCGCCGCCGGCCTGGGGGGTTGACTGAGGAAAGTTGAATTCTATTCGGTGGCAGAATTCGTGACCGGCACCGATCACTGACTGAGTTGGTCAAACATTAATTTTCCGGAAGCCAATTAAACTTATCGACACCTTTACGTTGGATTACCGTGCGTTTTATATGCGGCAAACTCTCTCCGGTATTCTGACCGGAATCTGCTTCCCGTTAACAGAAAACATGAGAAAAACGCCTTGTAGCGCGGGATTCAGCTAACTGGAATAGCCCTTGCAGTGGATCGCTCAAGATTCCAGACAGGAAGCAAACGATGGCCATTTCGCCTCTAACCCCAGTGTCGCCTACCGGGGTGAACCAGAACGCCAGCGGGCAGGACACAGCGGTTAGCGCCACCACGTTGCCTACCCAAAATGCTCAGGCAGAATCAGCCACGGCAACGAGTGATGACAGCGCCACGTTCAGCTCCCGGGCAGAGCGCCTGGCGGCATTGAACGAAGAGTTCACCATCACCGGCCCAAGCTTCGAAGTCAGCGCAGCATTTATCAGTCGTTTGCAAGAACTCGAGTTTATCGACAGCAGTGAAGCAGAGCGTTTACTGGGCCAGTCGCAGGCCGCGAACAGCGCGGATAAACCGGCCATTAAAGATGCCGGGCCACAGGCGATCATCGATCTGCAGCAGGACCTCGAGGCCCTGGCCAGTTCAGTGCCCGAAGACGGTAACCTGGCACTGTTACTCAACGAGACCTCTGCAGCCCTGACCGAACTAAAAGCGTCTTCCCCGCTATCCAATGCCCCCCAATACAAGGCCCTGCAGCAGCGCCTTGAGCAGGCGCTGGCCAATGACACAGACGCAGCCGCCCTAAGCGATGCCGACCGCTATCGTATGACCCAGGCCATGGACGTCATGCTCATCGCCAGCCGACTGGCACCCGGCTCCGAAACCAATGCTGGCATTCGCAGTTACCTGGCAAATACCTGAGATTGGTAACGAAGGTTTCTTTGATTCTGGTGGTTGAATAAAACTGGTAGCAGAAAAGGTAACCAGCAATGGTTACTGAAGTAGTTGAGTGAGTTTCGAACTTAGGTAGTCGATGAAGCCTGATCAGACCAGCGTGGGTGCCGGGTGCGCCTCCAGCGGGGCGTCGGTCCCCATGGATGGGGGCCGTCGAGCTTACACGGATGTACTTGCAGCGACCCGCTGGAGGCGTACCCGGTGCCTGCGCGGCCGACTGCCTCCCAATCTGACTTAACGGAGGCCGAAGTTACCCCAGACGACTCCACTGCCATCCAGCCTAATACAACAGTGTTTGCCCTTGGGTGCATCCAATAGGCTACCGGCTTTCCATATTCGACAGCACTTGCATGGATTGATCGATCAGCAGATAGGGCAAACCGACGCGGGTTATCCAGTCGGGGTCGGTTTCGGCGGTGAGCATGGTCAGGCTGGAGAATGACCCTGCTATCAGGCATTGGTCGGCGATGACCGTGGCGGAGGCGAAGGGGGAGTGAACCGGGAAGCCGGTGAAGGGGTTTAGCAGATGGCAGTAGCGAACGCCGTCAATGAGCATAAAGCGTTCATAGTCGCCGCTGGTGGCGATGGCGCCGTGAGTCATGGGGAGTTTTAGCAGCGCGGTGTCTGCTTGTCTGGGGTGGCGGATGCCTACGCGCCAGGGTTGCCCGTCCGGTTGAGGGCCGATGACGACAATGTCGCCGCCGAGATTGACCAGGCCATGTTCGACACCGCTGTCGCGCAAACGTTGCGCGACCTGATCGGCCGCATATTCTTTAACAAACCCACCGAAGTCGAGCTCCATGCCCGGCGTGGGCAGGGAGATCCCGGCCTGGCTCCACGTTACCCGGCGCCAGCCAATGCTGGGCAGCAATGCCTCAATGGATTTTGGCTCTGGCAGGCGCGCCGAGCGAAAGTCCCACGCCCGGCGAAGTACGCCAGACGTGATGTCGAACAGGCCTTTGCTCTGGGTGTGTAGGGAATCGGCGTAATGGAGCAGGCCCAGCGTTTCCTGATCGATCGGCACCGTCTCACCGGTACCGGCCGCAGCGTTGATGCGTGTTGTTATGCTATCGGGCCGGTAGCGGGAGTATTTCTGCTCGAGTTGCGTCAGCCGGTCGCGGGCAAGTTGCAGCAATTCCGGCCCCGCATCCTGCGAGGTATGGATGATCAGCTCACAGGGGCTGCCCATGGCCCTGAACTTAACGGAATGAAGGTGTGTGCCGTTCAAGGTGAATCGGTTCCCGGTAGCCTGTTTCGGTTAAAAGGTGGCACCCATTCCAAACGAATACAATGAATAGCTGACCAGACCCGGGTGCTCACCCTGGGTTCCATAATATTCGTAACTGCCTTTTACCTGAAAACTAGACCAGTTCCATACCGCCTTTAGTTTGCCTGAGAAGGCCGTGAACTCCGATAACCGGTAATCACTCGAATAGTAACCGTCGCTGCGCGTCGTTTCGTAGTAAGGCGAGTAAAACGCCGCCTCGGTTTGATGGTAAACGCGCATCGAGGGGACCAGTTGCCAGTTGTAGGGCAGGTTCTGGTGCCAGGCCAGGTTCAGACTGGCCGCCGTGGTTGTCCAGTTATCCTGATACGCCGCAAGGTCGGTGTGCAGTGCCGCGTTGTAGGCCGGCAGGTATTCGCGCCACATCAGTGAGAGGCTGGTCAGGCTTTTCCGGTCCGGTCGGGCATCCGGTGCAACGCTGCCGTCAATCCAGACCTGCTTGTAAGGGTCTGAAAGGTAGCCAACCTGATTGGAGGTCCCCAGGCTGAGGCCCACCAGTCTGTTCTTGGTCATGATGTGGGAGACACCCACGAATCCGCCCAATCGGTTCTGCGCCTCGGAGCGGACACGGCCAGGGAAACGGTCGTCCTGTGTTGGGTGAATGTTGTCCTGACCCGCGTTCAGACCAAAGTTGATTGAGGTCAGGTCATTGTTGAATCGCCAGGCGCCCGAATAGCCAAACCCGACCGAGTCATAATCGTTTTCTTTGGAGTAACTGAGTGACAGGGTCGACTCTGACCGATCGTGGTAGGTATACAGATCCAGATCGATCTGATTGCGTGCTTCATCGATGGTCGCGTTGCTCATCACCTGGGCGGGCTCGCCTTCATCACCCGGCACAACGTACCAGGGCGAGGCGCCGGTCATGCTTTCGTGCAGGCCGGTGATGGTGAGTTGTGAGTCTTCGGTCAGTGGTACCACACCCATCAACAGATGGGTGTTGATTGTGTAACGGGATTCACTGCCGGTGGCCAGTTTGTCTTGTGGAATATCGCCTTCCTGGTAGACGTTGGTCAGATAGTCCAGCGAGTATTCCTGGGTCAGCGGGTTGGCATTGGCCTGGCCGGCAAGACTGTTCAGCAAGGCTGCCGCGGCGCACAATGAGCCCAGTGCCGTCGTATTTTGATTCATTGTTTATTACTGCTCTCGACTCACTTCAGTTACACCCACAACCACCACCGGAGCCAGCGCCGACCATACGTGCACCCTCCTTGCTGTAATGGATATGATCCCGAAAATTCTGATCCAGTTTGTCTGGCACAAAGGCCATTTCCTCGCGTGCCATGGTACCCCGTTCCCAGGGTTCTACCGTGGCACAACCCTGTAATACACAGACGATGCACAATAGCCAGAAGGTGTGTTTCATCATTGCTTCCTGTCAGGTCAAGATGCCGGATACCGGGTCGTTGCTGTAAGCACCGATGGTGCCGTACACGCCCATGTAGTCGGCCACCACATCCAGCAGGTGGTGGTGGGTTTTACCGCCCGCATCAACCAGGGTGCCCCGGTTGATCGCGCTGCCACCGCCAGCCAGCATAAAGGGTGCGTGCTCGTCAGTGTGGCTGCCGCCATCGCCCATATCGGTCACCTGCACCACCAGCGTTGAATCGATCATGCGCCCGCCGGCCGGGTCATCTTCGTCTTTAAGGCGTTGAATCAGGTGCGCCATGCGTTCTGAAAAGTATGCCCTGAAGCGTTTGTAGTGATCGACATTGCCGTGAATGGCGCCGTGGTATTCACCGCTCAGGTCGCTCACGCTAAAGTCGGCCTGGTGGGTGCCCAGTTGCAGCGTAACCACGCGAGTCAGGTCGCACTTCATCGCGAGGATGGCGTTGTCCACTTGCAGGTTGAACACATTGGTGAAGTTCTTGTCGTTCAATTCCGTAGAGGCACCACTGGGGTTGAAGATGGGGTTGCTGCACCCCAACGGTGCGTCGGAATTGGAGGCCGACTCCACATCGGATTTCAGTTTGGCGATGGCGTCCCGGTGCTGCTCCAGCTTTTGACGTTCGTAGTAGTCGAGCTTGCCGATCAGGTCTCGCAGTGCCTGATCGTTTGCCGCCTGGCGCACCAGCGCCCGCTGAGTACCGATATCGCTGGTATCAATCGACCCGCTGAACAGTTTTTCAAAGGCGGAAGCGGGGTTGTCGACCAGGTCGGTGGCGGCAGACCAGCCGCGCGACGAAACCGGGTCTTTACCGCCGGTAAAGACACCGAGGCGCAACGATGAAACGGGTGATAACGCACCGACCGAATCGCCCAGGGCGAGATCGATGGTGCCACTGACGCCATCGGCGAAGGCACCCAGTACCCGTTGCGTTACGCCATGGCCGCCGCCGCCATGAACAAACATATTGTTCAGAAACACGCACTCGTCTTTGACCGATTCCAGCGGAGCCGAGCATTCCTTAAGCGTCAGCGCCGCATCCGGTGTATAGGTTTGTGAGCCGTTACCGGGTGTGCCGTCCGGAATATAAACAAACATTACCCGGCGAGGGGCCATGCCCTCAGCCATGGCCTGACGCGACAGCATCATGCCTGTGCCCAGTCCGGTTGCGCGTAACAGGGGGATGGACAGGCCAGCCTTGCCGACGGTTTTCAGAAACTCCCGTCGCTTTAACATCGCGAATTGTTGTGCAGGTTTCATAACAGCTCCCGTCGAGAGATGGATCCAGCCGGCCCGAAGGTAACGCCCGGTTTGATGTGATGTCCGAGTGATTCAGTCATAGTCACCTCTAACGCTCCACGTCTTTGCGATAGCGGACAGTGCTCATCGTAGCCAGCGCCTTAAGCAGTTCGGTCGTACTGTTCTGGTTGGCACTCATGACGTCCTCGAGCGCATTGACCTGGCAGGTGTAATCCTGTTTTTCGCGAGCCGAGAGCCCGATGTCCAAGTCGCGATCAAAGTAGGTAGACCCGGTTCCCATGGCTTGTCGGAAGAGGTTATCGACGAAGCAGGCACGGGTCACATCCAGCGGAGCTATCTGGTTCGCCAGGTCGCGGGCGCCGTCAAAGCTGATGATTTGACCATCGTTGACGCTACCCACACCAATCAACTGACCGGAGGCGTCTACGTCGAGTCCGTTGTGTTCCATGATTTGCGGCAGTCCAACGGCGTCGTAATCTTCCATGCCGAAGCCGAGCGGGTTGATCATCTCCTTATGACAGGACTGGCACAGCGAAGCCGATGTCTGGTGCTCGTATTTTTTACGAGCTGTAGCCAGGCCGTTGTTGGCTTCAAGGTAGGCTTCCCACGCTTCTATCGATGCCTGGCGCTCTTCATCCACATTGACTTCAGAGCCATCCGGGTTCAGCGAAACCCCAGTGGGCGGCGCCGGAACGTACTGGCACAACATGCGCCGGCGCAAATAGGTGGCGCGCAGAATCGGGGCGGTTTCGTTTTCGTGCGCATGCACCGCCATAAACGCACCCGAGGTTACCAGGCCCGCCCGGCTGGATACGCCGGTTACTTTCTGCAGCTCGTCACCCGCTACCGCGCTGATGCCATAGAACTCAGCCAGAGCCTGGTTGGCGAAGGTGTAGTTGCCATTGAACAGGGTGGTAAACGCTTCGGCTTCATCGAGCACCACATGGTTGAAGACTTCCCGCACCTCTTGCGCCATGGCAGCCTGAACGGCTGGAGTCCAGCCCGGGTAAAGGTCGGTATCCTTGTTCAGGTCCATCACTTTATCGGTGCGCAGCCACTGGGCAGCGAAGTCGCCAAAGTGGTTTCGGGCGTTCTGGGTATTCAGCAGCCGTTCAACCTGGGCTTCGATCTGTTCGTCGGTACTCAGTTCGCCACGATCTGCTGCGGCCAGCAAGGTGTCGTCCGGGGTGGTGCCGGTAAAGGTGAACGCCAGATAAGAGGCAAGCTGGTGGTCGGTCAGCACATAGGCGTCATCGTCCAGTGGCTCATCGGTTTGTGGCAACGACTGATCGGCCGGGCTTGCCTCGGAAACAGTAACCGCACTGACGATGAGCTCCTGACCGGCAATGTAGGAATCCGGTGCGTCCGTCTGCATGTTGAACATCTGCAGATAGTTCTGGCCGGTGTAGTTTTCCGCGACGAACTGGTAAGTCTTTTCATAATCGTGATCAATCGTCAGTACCACGACATTGGCATTGGCCAACTGGATGCGCATGACGGGCCACAGACCGGTGGTTGGGTTCTGTACACCTTTGACCGTGATCTCCAGCAAGTCTTTGCCGGTCATCTGAACGTTGTCACCAAAGTTCCCATGAAGCGCCAGGGTTTTCGGCTCTGCTTCACTGACCAGGGTGTGAATGGTTCCGGAAGGGACACCACAGGAGCCGCCGCTTGGATTGCCGTTGTTCAACTCAGCAACGGAAATGCCAGTCTCGTCGCGGTACAGGAATTGCGGCGAGGTAAACAGGGTTTTCAACGCCAGGTCGAAACCGTCGTCAAGGGAACCACCGGTTAGCTCGACGGCAAACATTTGTCGGTACAGCCCGCGCTCCTGGTCTGTGATGGGGCGGCGGAACACGCGCGGAACATAGTCATTCAAAAAGGCTGAGACACAGGCGTCAGCATTGCCGTGCGCATCGCAATCGATGATCGATTCGAAATCGCGCTCTTTAAGCTCATCGACCACTTTGTTAACGACAAACTCATAGGATTTTAAGGTGCCGTTGTCGATATTGGCGATGACATTGTTGGAATAACCGTCAATCAGCAAGTCGGCTGGCAGGGCATCGGCGACGCTGTCGCCCAGATGGCGGCGAATGTTGATGCCGGTCAAATGCTCAATGGAATTGCTGAATTCACGGTCGGTCAGCACGCGCAGGGAGCGCGGACCGTACTGAACAGCAGAGCAGCTACCCGCGTCGGTGTCATCATCGTCTACCGGGTCTTCATCGGCCCAGCTGCGAATGTACGAAGCAATGTTGGCGGCACATTGCCCTTCGCACAGGCCGGGGTTGAAACCCGGCATTTTCTCGGCAATGTAGTCGGTCAGTGACAGCCCTTCGTAGAGCGATTTTGTCGGGTCGATGATGGCGCTATCACTGCCACTGCCGCGTCCATCCAGACCGTGACAACCGGCGCAATATTTATTGGGGTCTTCGTATTCGGTTTTGCCCTGAGCAATTTCTTCTGCGCTGCCACTGGCCACACTCGCGTTCGTTATAAAGGCGAGGTTTGATTGCAGAGTATGCCCCGAGCTGAAACCGGCACCCGCCATTGTGTTATTGGCATCACTGGTCGGACCGCAGGTGATTCTAGGTTCTGTGTTGGACGGGTCGTCATTCGATGAATCATCGTCAGACGGATCGTCGTTGGAGGAATCGTCGTCGGACGGGTCGTCATTCGATGAATCATCGTCAGAGGGATCGGCGTTGGAAGAATCGTCATCGGACGGGTCGTCATTCGATGAATCAGCGTCAGAGGGATCGTCGTTGGAAGAATCGTCATCGGAGGGGTCGTCATTCGATGAATCATCGTCAGACGGATCGTCGTTGGAAGAATCGTCATCAGAGGGGTCGTCATTCGATGAGTCATCGTCAGATGAATCGTCGTCATCGCTTGTCCAGCTGCCGCTTACGGGAAACCCGGCCTTTATATAGTCGGCAACCTTTTCGCTGCAGGCTCTGTCACACTTCGAAGCATTGCCCAGCGGCATGGTGGTTTCAATGGACTGTACCAGCGTTGCGAGCGGTGTGCTGGTGTTCAGCGGTGCTCCGCCAGCCCCACCCTTACCTGTCTCGCCATGGCAACTTGCGCATTGCTCGGCATAGAGCGCCAGGCCTGGATGATCTCCGCCCTCGAGGTCGGCATCGGTCTCAGTGTCGGTGTCTGTTGGTGGGTTGACGCTGTCCTGGTTTGCAGGCGCGTTGGTATCGGAATTGAATTCGGGACTTTCGAGTCCGCAGGCTTGCAAGCCAATTATAAATCCCAAAGACAACAGGATTTTGGTTAAGTACGAAGGCCTTAACATAATAATTACTTCCTTTTATCGTGTTTCCTTCCCGGATTATTCAGGAATCAGCTGAAAGTAAGCTTGAGCCGGGTCTCGTCTACGGCTGAGCCCGGATTTCTTTTGATCAAATTGACCCAATTTGGTGCATTGAGAGTGTGGTTATTCAATACACAATTATTCAATCAGTAACTGCAGCCAAACCAGAACCGTTGTGCGGGTTTGGATTATCGTTGCACTCGAAAAACGCCAGCGTTAAGCAGCCCGGCTCGGGTGATCACTCAGTTTATTTTGAGAATTGAAATTGAGTCTATGGAGGTTCAATGTACAAAACAACATCACGGGAACTGGAAACTCAGTTCTGCAACAGACTTCACGCTAACACTGGTAGTGAGTCACACTGCGGCTTTCATTCAAGCTTGTTTGGCCGTTAATGGCGGATTCAGCTCCTGATTGCAAACCACCGCTCTGCTTAAGTTACGGGTCCGGGTTTGATTAACGGCTGCAAGGTTGACTCTGAATACACAACCCAGCATCGCTGACCGGTTAATAATCCATGACTAACCAGTCCGATTGGTAACCGACACGATACGCTGGCGCTGCAGTTGTTTATTCCAGCTGCGGCAAGGCCTACACTCTGGACAAATCCGCTTTGTACAGGTTATCGAATGTCGACGTTTTCCGGTTCCGATCGTTATATTGCCACGGGTGAATTACAGCGAGCGGTAAATGCCGCCATCACCTTGCAGCGGCCTTTACTGGTTAAAGGGGAGCCGGGCACTGGTAAGACTTTGCTGGCTGAAGAGATTGCCGCCGCGCTCGGGATGCCTCTGGTTCAGTGGCATATAAAATCGACCACAAGGGCGCAGCAAGGGTTGTATGAATACGATGCGGTGTCGCGCTTGCGCGACAGTCAGCTCGGCGATGACCGGGTGCATGATATCCGCCATTACATTCGCCCCGGCAAACTTTGGGAGGCTTTTACCGCTGACCAGCGCGTGGTGTTGCTGATCGACGAGATCGATAAGGCCGACATCGAGTTTCCCAATGACTTGCTGGTTGAGCTTGATCGCATGGCGTTTCACGTCTACGAAACGGGCGAAACCGTTGAGGCAGTGCAGCGGCCGGTGGTGATCATAACCTCCAACAATGAAAAAGAACTGCCCGATGCGTTCCTGCGCCGGTGCTTTTTTCATTATATTCAGTTCCCGGATGCGGAGACCTTGCAGGCCATTGTTGATGTGCACTTCCCGGATCTTGAATCCCGGCTGGTGCGCGATGCGTTGCAGGTTTTCTTTCAGGTTCGGGAAGTGCCTGGTCTCAAGAAGCGACCGTCAACGTCTGAGCTGATTGACTGGTTAAAGCTGCTGGTCAGCGACCGGCTGGCCGCCGATGCACTGAAAGACGGTGATATTCGTCAGGCATTGCCACCGCTCTACGGTGCCTTGCTGAAAAACGAACAGGACGTGCACTTGCTCGAGCGGCTGGCCTTTATGAGCCGGCGCGAGCGCTGAGCTGTCATGCTGATTCGCTTTTTTAACACGGTCCGCCAGCACGGGGTCAGTGCGACGCCCAAGGAACTGCTGACACTGTTGGAGGCTCTCGATGCAGGGCTGGGGTCGGCCGATGCGGAGGCCTTCTATGAATTGGCGCGCTTGTGTCTGGTCAAGGATGAAACCCAGTTCGATCGTTTCGACCGGGCGTTCGCCGACTTCTACGACGGCCTTGAGGCGCTGCCGAACCCGCTGGAAGTGGACGTCCCCGAAGACTGGCTGCGCCAGCAGCTGATGCGCGATCTGAGTGACGAGGAAAAAGCCGCACTGGAGGCCATGGGCAGCCTAGATGAATTGCTGGCCACGCTGGAAGAGCGGCTCAAAGAGCAGGAAGGCCGGCACGAAGGTGGCAACCGCTGGATCGGCACCGGCGGTACCAGCCCGTTTGGGCATGGTGGGTACAACCCTCAGGGCGTTCGCATTGGCGGCCCTGGCAAACACCGCCGTGCGGCCAAGGTGTGGCAACAGCGCCAGTATCGCAACCTGGACGATCAAGTTGACATTGGCACCCGCAACATCCAGATGGCGCTGCGTAAACTGCGTCAATTTGCCCGCACCGGCGCGCGCGAGGAGCTGGCCCTCGACGACACCATTCGTTACACCGCCCGTAACGCGGGTATGCTCGACATTCGCACCCGGCCCGAACGGCATAATGCGGTTAAGGTGCTGTTGTTTCTGGATGTGGGCGGCTCGATGGACGATCACGTCCGGGTCTGTGAAACGCTGTTTTCAGCCTGTCGCAGTGAGTTCAAACACCTGGAGCACTTCTACTTTCACAACTTTATCTACGATCACGTCTGGCACGACAATCGCCTCGGGCGGCAGTCGGTCACGCCGCTGAGCGAGGTGTTGCACAAGTACGAACCGGACTACAAAGTTATTGTCGTCGGTGATGCTGCCATGGCGCCTTACGAAATTGCCGCAGCCTACGGCAGCATCGACTTTATGAACGAAGAGCCCGGGGCCGTGTCGTTTGAACGGCTGAGGCGACATTTCAAACGCAGCATCTGGCTTAACCCGATCGGCCGTGAGTACTGGCCGTATACCCAAAGCATCGAGATGGTGCGCCAACTGATAGACGATCGTATGTACCCGCTGACGGTAGAGGGGTTGAGCCAGGGTATCGGAGCACTCAGCGGTAAAACCTGACGGTTTCTTATCTGGCTGGCAGGGGTATACTGAATGTAAAGATCTACGGCAACACACCGAGGTTACGGATGATGAAAAAGGTGTCGCTGTATGCCCTGTTTGGGGTGGCGATGGCGCTCTGCCAGGTGCCTCTGGCCAATAGCGACACCATTCGGCTGGTCGCAGACCCCTGGTGCCCCTATAACTGCGAGCCGGAAACCGAGCGAGTGGGTTTTATGGTCGAGATAGCCAGGCGGGTTTTCCAGGCTGCCGGCTATCAGGTTGAATACCATCAGAGACCTTGGGTCCGGGCTTTGCAGGAAACGCGTGATGGTGAATTTCATGGCGTTATCGGCGCAACCCGGCTGGAAGCCCCTGACTTTATCTTTCCCGATCTGGCGCAGGGGCAAATGGCGAACGCTTTCTGGACCCTCGCCGAATCCCCCTGGCAATACCAGGGTGCCCGCTCGCTTGAAGGGCAGCACCTGGCGGTGATCGCCGGTTACAGTTATGGCGACATTATCGAGAACATGCTGCAGGATCAGCAGCATCGCCCCTACATCACTGAGCTGCATGGCGTGTCTCCGTTAAAGAATGGGCTCATGATGCTGGAGCGGGGCCGTATTCAGGTGTTACTTGAAGATGAACACGTGATGCGTTACCAACTGCACCGGTCCGGACAGTCCGATAAATTCAAACGGGCGGGCTATGTGCCGGCAGAGGCTAATGCCGCGCGTGTTTACATCGCCTTCAGCCCCGCCTTTACGGCCTCATCAGGCTACGCCAGCCTGTTGACTGATGGCACAGCACAGCTGCGGGCCAGTGGTGAGCTGGCGCAGATTCTGGGCCACTACGGTGTCAGCGACTGGCGTTAATAGGAGTAATCTTCCCGTATTTTCTGGTAGGCTGAAAGCCGGTTGTCTGATTGGGTAGTCAAGTATGGTTCCGTTTTTTTCTCATCTGGCCTCAGGTGTCAGGGGGGGAGTGGTACTGCTATTAATGCTCGCGACCAGTATTCCCAGTGCGTTTGGCGAAATGGTAGGGGTCGATGATTCGGGTATTGGAACGGCGTCAGAAACAGACAACGAGTCAGAAGCAGAGCCACAGTCGATTGTCCTGACACCCTACGAACAGTGCATGCTGCAGTTAATCGAGAGTGCATCCAACGTCATCAGTGCCTCTGAGCTGCGCAATTATTGCAGTCTTGAAAGTCGCACGGGCAGCGGCGTCAGCGCCGATGAAACACCGCTGCGACGGCGCATCGCGCTTGAACAGTTTTCGCTGAATAACCCCTTTAGTCTGTTGCCGCACCGGCCCAATTACTTATTGCCCATCGCCTATTCCACTGATCCGAATCCCAACACTCAGAGTGAAGACGACCTGCAACCGATTGAGATTGAGTTTCAGCTAAGTCTCAAGGTGGTGATTCTGGAGAGCCTGTACCGGGATTATGGGTCGCTGTCGTTCGCCTACACCACCCGTTCATTCTGGCAGGCCTACAATTTCGACCTGTCGTCTCCGTTTCGCGAAACCAATCATGAACCCGAACTGATTCTTGCAATGGGCAGCCGGCTTGAGCTGGGCGGTCTGCGCAACATCGGTAACGCCATTTCACTGAATCATCAGTCCAATGGCCTGGCTGGAGAGGATTCCCGCAGCTGGAACCGGGTGATCTTTCAGACCCTCTGGGAACGCGATCGCTGGGCGTTTGCGTTTCGGCCATGGCTGCGCATACCGGCGCCTGAAGAGCGTTACCCGGGTGACCCTCTGGGTGATGACAACCCCGATATCCTCGATTACATGGGGCACTTTGACCTGAACATCGTCTATGGCGGCGATACACACCAGTTCGCCCTGATGGTGCGGAACAATTTGCAGGCCGACCCCAACCGTGGCGCGGCGGAGCTGAGCTGGTCGTTTCCAGTAAACGACCGGGTGAGGGGGCGCCTGCAGTATTTTCACGGCTATGGTGAAAACCTGATCGATTACGACCGTTTCAACCAGTCCCTGGGCCTAGGGTTTGAACTGAACGGCTGGCTCTAACGGCTCTTGAGCCCAGCAAAAAACCCTGCCTCAGGCACAGAGCAGCAAAAGGTAAAGCCTGGTAAGACACTCAGCATCACTTGCCACATACTGATATTCATTTACACTTGCTAGTGAGAATCTGAATAGATCAGAACGTGGGGGTGCGGTGAATTCGTTGTTGAAAATCGACAGTCTGGCCTGCCAGTACGGGCTTGTCCCGGTGTTGCAAGGTATCGGGCTGGAAGTGAACGAAGGCGATATTTGCTGCTTGCTGGGCCCCAGTGGCTGCGGTAAAACCACTCTGCTGCAAGCCATTGCCGGCTTTACCCCCCTGGTCGCCGGCCAAATCGAACTCGATGACAACTGCATCGCCCAGCCTGGCGCTGGCGCTGCTCCGGAAGCCCGGGGCATCGGCATGGTGTTTCAGGATTATGCCCTGTTTCCGCATTTGACCGTGCGCGAAAACATTGGCTTCGGGCTCAAGGCATTTGGCCGGCCTGAACGTGAAGCCCGCATCCGCGAAGCACTGGATCTGGTCAAAATGGATGCCCTGGCTGACCGCTACCCCCATGAACTGTCAGGCGGCCAGCAACAGCGCGTCGCGCTCGCCCGCGCCCTGGCACCAAAGCCGCGCTTGCTGTTAATGGACGAACCCTTCTCGAACCTCGATACCGAATTGCGCCGGACCCTGTCGCGCGAAGTTCGTCACATCCTGAAAACCGCCGGTATTACCGCCATCATGGTCACTCACGACCGCGATGAAGCCTTTGTGGTCAGCGACCGCCTGGGCATTATGGACCAGGGCCGTTTGCTGCAATGGGGCACACCAGCCGAGGTCTATCACCAGCCAGCCACACCGCTGGTGGCCAGTTTTGTCGGCGATGGCAACTGGATTGAGGGCCGGGTACTGGACAGCCAAACGCTGGAAACCGAACTGGGCCGGGTTCATCAACCCGGCCATTCCTGGGGTGCGGGCACCAGTCTGGATATTTTCGTACGGCCACATGAAGTCAACGTCACCGACGCCTTCGACGCCGTTCAGGTAGAAACACTCAGTGGCGAGTTTCTGGGCACCCAGACGCTCTACCGTTTCAAATTGCACAGCGGCCGCGAACTCGAAGCCCAGTTCGGCTCCCAGGCCGTGTTTCAGCCCGGCTCAACCCTGGGGCTGGCACTCACTTCCGCCAACCTCGTGGCCTTTCCCACCAGCAACCACTACGACCCCGCTGACTGGCATAGCCCCACTACACCGATGGCCAGCCAAAGTCAGCCAGCCGCCATGTTCGGCGCAGCGGCCCGGTAGCTTACGAAAAGGGTTATGGACGAAGCACCTTATTAAGTGACAGCTGCCGGGTAGCCCTGTCCGGGGAAGTCCGCAACAGGGACTAAAACGCCTGGAGCGTTTTAGCATGAGCGCAGCGAGCCCGGAGGGTGAATCCCATGGATGGGATTCATATCATGCGGTCTAGGCCCCATGGAAGGGTTCACGCCGACCCCGGAGAGGGCTACCCGGCAGTTGGCACGGACTCGAGGCACTAAAGTAATTTCAACCTGGGAATCCGTAGTAACCCGCTAGCCCTGCTCAGCCACCGGCAAAACAGCCGCTGATTTGCGCCCGCCTTTGATCGACCGACTCAGCATGATGACCGGCAACAGACCCACCAGTACAATCATTAGCGCCCCCATGGCGGCGACTTCGATTTGTTCATCTGAGGCGTACTGGTACACATAGGTTGCCAGGGTGTCGAAATTGAAAGGCCGCAGCATCAGGGTGGCTGGCAGTTCCTTCATGGTATCGACGAAGACGACCAGAGCGCCGGTGAGCAGACCCGGGCGGATCAGCGGCAGATGGACTCGGCGCAAGGTCTCCAGACTGTTCATGCCGAGGGAACGGGCGGCCTTGTCCATCGACGGGGTGACCTTGTCGAGACTCGACTCAATCGCCCCGGCAGCGACGGCCAGAAAGCGCACGCTGTAGGCGAAGACCAGTGCGAACACCGTGCCGCTGAGCAATAAACCGCTGGATACATTGAACCGGGAACGCAAGAACGCATCAATGCTGTTGTCGAACGCCGCCAGCGGAATCAGAACGCCTATCGCCAGCACCGTGCCCGGCATCGCGTAACCCAGTTTCGACAGACTGACAAACAGGCGGACACTCCGGTTAGGATGCAGCCGCCGGCCATACGCCAGCAGAGTGCCGATGACGATAGTCGCCAGCGCTGCGGCGGTCGCCAAAAACAGGCTGTTCCATGAAATTACGACGAAATCATCGGTCCAGTAATTGGAAAAATTGCCCAGAGCGTAGCTGGCCAGCTGAAACGCCGGTACCGCAAACCCGAGCACCAGTGGCAGGGCGCAGGCCAGAAAGGCCAGCCAGGCCCTCAGACCGGTGAGGGTGTAGATGGCCGAGTCCTGGTTGGGTTTGCCTTGCCCGAAGTGGCGTTGCCGGGCTCGTCCAATGCGCTCCAGTGTCACCAGCACCACCACAAACACCAGCATCATGCTGGCGATCTGGGCAGCACCACCGAGGTTGCCCATGTTCAGCCAGGTATCGTAAACGCCAAGGCTCAGGGTTCGAATCGCAAAATAGTCGACCGTGCCGAAATCGTTCAGGGTTTCCATCAGCGTCAGCGCCAGGCCGACGGCGATGGCGGGCCGGGCCAGCGGCAACGACACCCGGTAAAAGCTCTGCCAGGGCGTGCAGCCCAGGGTTCGGCTGGCGGCCAGCACGTTGCTGCCCTGCTCCATAAAGGCCGCGCGGGCCATCAGGTAGATATAGGGGTAGAGCACCAGCGACATCAGCACAATGGCCCCGCCCATGCTGCGAATCTCCGGAAACCAATAGTCCCGGCGGGTCTGCCAGCCAAAGAGATCGCGCAGAGTGCCCTGCAGCGGGCCAGCGAATTCAAGCATATCCGTGTAGATAAAGGCGATTACGTAGGCTGGTACAGCAAAGGGCAGCAGCAGTGCCCATTCAAACACCCGACGCCCCGGAAAGCGGCACAGAGTAACCAGCCAGGCGGTGGTGACCCCAATGGCAAAACTCAGTAGGCCGACGCCCGCCAGCAACAGCAGCGTGGTTTCAATGTAGCGAAACAGAACGGTGTTGTAGAGATGACGCCAGATGTTGTCGGTCGGGAACAAGGCCAGGTAAAACACGGACAGGACCGGCAACACCACCAGCCCGGCGATGATGAACACCGTGGCTGGCCAGGCACGCAGATGCCTGAAAAACGGAATGCCCGGTCGGGTGCCCAGTGCTGGCTGGTTGGCCATTAATGCCTCTGTTACAGATAAAAGGAGTGGTCGGGTAGCGGACAAACAAAAACGGCAGCCGAAGCTGCCGTATGCAAGTTTACTGCAAGGCCGGGGTGCTTAGAAGTCGTAACCGACTTCATCGACCAGACGAGAGGCTTCATCGACGTGGTCAACGACGGCCGTCAGGCTGACGTCATCGGCCACAAAGTCGCCCATGTACTGGTTCAGCAGAGCTGAGTAAGGGGTTCCGGGCTTGACCGGGAATTCGAAGTTTTCCTGGGCATACATGTACTGCGCCAGATCCTGGCTCATGAATTCCAGCAGTTGAACCGCTTCGTCACGGTTTGGCGCGTGCTTGGCAACGGCAGCACCGGAGATGAACATGTGTGTGCCCCGGTCTTCCTGGTTCGGGAAGACAATGTTGACCGAATTGGCCCATTCAACCTGTTCCGGCTCTTCAGTGTTGGTGATCATCTTGCCGAAGTAGTAGGTGTTGCCCAGCGACAGGTCACATTCACCTTCCATAATGGCCTTTACCTGGCCACGGTCGTTACCCTGAGGGGTGCGTGCCAGGTTGTTCTTGAGGCCTTCCAGCCAGGTTTTGGTGTATTCCTCACCGTGGTGTTCGATCATCGAAGCGAACAACGACAGGTTGTAGTTGTGCTTGCCACTGCGCGTGCAGATACGGCCTTCCCATTGAGGGTCTGCGAGTTCTTCATAGGTGGTAATCTCACCTGGCTCGACGCGGTCTTTTGAGGCGTAGATCACGCGGCCACGGGTAGTGAGGCCAAACCAGTGGTTGTCGTCGGCGCGGTATTGGGCCGGGATGTTGCTGGTCAGAATGTCACTTTCAACTGCCTGGGTCAGGCCTTTGTCGTAAGCATCGACCAGAATGGTGGTGTTCGGCGTCAGGATAATATCGGCCGGGCTGTTGCGACCTTCCTGTTCGATGCGCTCGTTCAGGCCAGAGCTGGCGTAGATAACATTGGTTTCAATGCCGGTTTGCTGGGTAAAGGCGTTCAGCAGGGGTTCAATCAGAAACGCCTGGCGGTAGGAGTAAATGTTCACTTCCTCAGCCTGGGCGGCGGTAACGGTCAGGCTGGCGGCCAGTGGCAGGGCCGCCAGCGTCAGGTGCTTCACTGTGCGTTTGATAGTTGTTGTCATTCTTGATCTCCATTGCGAAAGGCTTTCAACATGATAAGTATTCTCAGTTGTGAGCCTATCCCTGTCAATAGACACAACCCCCGAAAGTCACTGATAAAGAAACTTAAGGGGTGTTCGGGCAAGTGTGTGATGGCATGATGAAACTCAGGCAGGCTGCTAGACTGGCTGTTGTGCTGCCTCAGCCCGATCAGCAAGCCCACTGCGGGCAGGAGTGACCGATGATCCGACACGCCACCAATACCGATTTCCACGAGCTGGCCGAGCTCTACCAGGATGCCAGCCTGATCGCCCACCCGTTTATTGACCCCGACTACATCGCCCGGGATATGCGGCACCTGCGCGAGCACCGGCTACCGCTGGAGCAGGCGTTTCTGTGGGAGCGGCAGGGAGACATCGCTGGCTACATTGCGCTGGAGGGCAAACGGATTAATGGTTTGTTCATCAAGGTGGAACATCAGCGTAAGGGCATCGGACGGGCGCTGGTCGAGCACGTGAAGCAGCTACACGACGAGTTGCGGGTCAAGGTGTTTCAGGAGAACTATCAGGCGCAGCGCTTCTATTTCGCGATGGGGTTCGAGATTGTTCCCGAAGCGGACGCTCCGGAAGACGGGCCACACGCCCAATATTGCATGCGCTGGCCCGTTTAACGTTCATGGTTGCTCTTAATTTGAGTGGCTGTGGTTCGCGGCAGCTACCGGTGGTGCCTCTGCAGGGTCGGCGTAAACCCTTCCATGGGGCCTAGACCGCATGATATGAATCCCATCCATGGGATTCCCCCTACGGGCTCGCTGCGCCATGCTAAAACGTTCCCGGCGTTTTAGTCCCTGTTGCGGGCTACCCTGCAGAGGCACCACCGGCATCTACCGCTTAAAGAGTGGTTACTCTCAGCACCATTCAATTACTGCTGCTGCACCTGATACACGCTCAATGTGCCGCTGACTTCGTTGGCAACCAGCAACAGGGCAACACCCGACGGGCTCTGGCTGGCGGGTATGAATTGCATGCCTTCCGGAGCCAGGTCGCCCGCTTGGGCGGTCAGGTCACCGTCTTCGGTTGCCGCGGCCGCAGCGTCGTAATTGCGGTGGTTGGTGTAGGCCACAAACGCAACGGCTTCCGGGTCGGTGATGTCGAAGGTCATGAAGCCGCCCATGCGCTCCAGGCCGACAAAGGCCAGGGTGCGGTTGCCGAGTTGACCCAGGGTGAGGGCTTCGGGTTCGGGACCTTTGTTGTCGCTGCGGTCATCGATGGCCAGTTCGTTGTCGGTGGTGTTGAAGTAGTCGGGGAAGCGATCAGCCGTGATGCGCTCGATCAGATCGCCCGAATCGTATACCAGGGCGCCGATGTCGTCGAAAATCGCGAAGGAGCGGGCACCGTAGGCGTAAACGGCTTCATAGGCGCCGTCACCGTTGCTGTCGCCCAGCGTTTTGTTGATTTTCAGGTCAGCGATGTCGTCGAAGCCGGACAGCGAGCTAGCCAGCTGCACGTCGCCGATTTCGGTTTCGTCGGTGTATACCAGGCAGCCGTCGTCTTCATCCCAGTCATACTGACCCAGAGGCAAGGGGCCCTTGCATTGCGCTTCGCTCTCGGCGTTGGAGAAGTATTCGCGCGCATCCCCTTCGTTGGCCGTGACCAGGTAATTGCGGCCGTTAACGCTGTAGCTGGCGATGGTGTCCGGGTGGTAGGTACCGAACAGGCCGGCGTAGGTGGACAAGGCGGCCAATTCATCGTCCTTGTTGGCGTCGAGGCTGTTTTCTGTGATGCCGTGATCCTTGAAGCCCAGTGGGAACAATCCGGTGATGCTGGGGGTGTCGTTCAGGCTGATTCGTGCCAGGGCGTTGTTTTCCTGCAACGAAACGAAGGCAGTGCGGCTGTCGGGGGTGACGGTGATGTATTCCGGTTCCAGGTCCTGCGACAGACGTGTGTAGGCCGGGTCCGGGTTGTTGCCGGTGATGATATCGGGGTGGTAGTTGTCATCAAAGCCATTGAAGTTCAATTGAATTGCCAGGTCATCCGGAATGCCCCGGGTAACCGGGATGACGGAGACACTGCCTTCCGGGTCGATCAGGTAGTCGCCGCTGGGTTCGCCTTCATTGGCGACCAGTACGTAGCGGCCATCGGGTGAAAAGGTCACCATGTCGGGCAGGGCGCCGGCCATTACGCCTTTTACGAAGTCGGTGTCGCCCTGGTCGTTAAGGCGGTAAAACAGAATCGCGCCCTTATCGACCTTGTTTTCGGCCTCGACGGCGATCGCCAGCAAGTTGCCGTGCACGGCCAGGCTGTTGGCCCCGCCGATCATGATCTTGCGCTGACCCATATAGGGGTCGGCCACCCAGACCTGTTCCGGAACGGCATCACTGCGATCGGCCAGGTTGCTCAGGGTGTAGGGGTTAACCGTCGGCTCCGACAGCAGATTGCTGATGCGTACGGCATTCACGCGACCCGTTGCGCCGTTGGTCAGATAGGCATAGCCCGACGCCCGATGGTAGGCGACAATTTCGGCGGCGCTTTCATCGAAAATGCCGCTGGTGTAGCGGCCTACCATCTCGATTTGTACGCTGGGGTCCCCAGCGGGCAGGGCGCGGTCAGCAGACTGGGTCGGGTTCGTGCTGCAGGCGCTGAGCGCCAGGCCGGCGGCCAGGCTGAGCGCAAGAGGTTTTAGGGTCATTTCGGCATCCTGTCGTTGGTCGGTGAGTGTTGTTGTACCCACCCACGCTACGGAGCCTGTGTGACAGCCTGACGACAAAATGGTGACAGCAAAACGACAGGCGGCATGCATACGGATGACAACGGTTCTGGCTTTGGTTAGTCTTGCCCGATCCCGGTCGAAGCCTGTCTGACTTGGATTTCAATACACATAACGATCGAGACACGATTCTTCAGAGGTGAACAGTGACCTGGGCAACCTGGCTGGCGGTGGTAAGTATTTGCATGTTGGGCGCCATGTCGCCTGGTCCTTCACTGGCGGTCGTGCTCAAGCAAACCCTGGCTGGCGGGCGCTCCAACGGCATTGTTGTGGCGCTGACGCATGGCCTGGGCATTGGCCTCTACGCGCTGCTGAGTATTTTTGGCCTGGCAGCCCTCATCACGGCCTCACCGGTCGCCTTCACGGCCTTGCAATGGAGCGGTGCGCTCTACCTGGCCTGGCTGGGGGTTAAGGGGCTACGCGCGCGGGCCAACCCCGATGCCGAATTGCCGGATGTACCCACCACTGCCAGTGCCGCCCGGGATGGTTTTCTGGTGGTGTTCCTGAACCCGAAAGTTGCGGTCTTCTTTATTGCTCTGTTCAGTCAGGTCGTCGGTGCCGATACGTCGGTGCTGGCCAAGCTGGGTTACGCCGCCACCGCCATGGTAATCGACGGTGGCTGGTACCTGGTGGTGGCCTGGCTGTTCTCGACGCCCGCCTGGCTGGACCGGCTGAAGCGTCATTCAGTCTGGTTTGAGCGGGTATTCGGAGTCATTCTGGTGGCGCTGGCCGGCCGGCTGGTCGTGTCGATACTTAAGTAGCCGGAGCGCCGCTTCGGAACCACCGTCCCGGGTCAGATCAGTCTGACCCGGCCGTGTCTCCCACCTTCAAACAGCCACTGTCTCGTCGGCAACGGAAAACTTGCCTTTCTCATCCTTAACCACCCGGCCCGCGGCAATGTTGGGGTCGTGGGTGAAGAACAGGCGTCCGTTGCGCCTGGCCAGGTCGGACAGCAGGCGGCGTTTCTCGTCAATCAGCGCCTCCGGAAAACGGTCGTAGCCCATGGTGATCGGCAGGTGCACCCAGGCTTTGCCGGGAATCAGGTCGGCGGCAAACACCAGGGGGCCGTCATCGGTCTGTATTTCGGTCAGTAACATGCCCGGTGTGTGCCCATCGCTGTAATGAAAACGATAAGCATCGCCCAGGCGTTTCGACCGGGTGCCATTAATGCGCTCAAGCCGGCCTGAGGCTTCCAGCAGGGCGGGTAACTCGGGAATAAACGACGCCTTGTCTCGCGGGTGTGGCTGAATTGCCCGCTGCCACGCCTGTTCACCCACAATAAACCAGGCGTTTTTGAACACCAGCTGCGGCGTCTTCCCTTCCTGCCAGGCACTGAGCAGCCCCCCGGCGTGATCGAAATGCAGATGAGACAGCACGACGATGTCGATGTCATCGGCCCCCAGGCCAAGGTCGGCCAGGGCGTCCAGCAGGCAATGCTGCGCTTCCTGCACCCCATAGCGCTCGCGCAGATCTGGCGGGAAGAACGCGCCGACACCGGTTTCAAACAGGATATTTCGATCAGCTTCCTGCACCAGCAGGCAGCGACAGTTGAGGTCGATCCGGTTCTGATCATCGCTGGGAAGCCAGCGCTCCCACAAAGCCTTGGGGGCGTTGCCAAACATGGCGCCGCCATCCAGTTTCTGGGAGTTTCCGAGCAGGGCATGCAGTTTCATTCTGGTCTCCTGTGGCAGGCATGACCTTACCTTAGGCGTTCAACGGCCCGCTTCACAGGCCAGCGACCACAGAGGCGCCCGTTGGAAATGTCACGACGGCGTTACGAGGCAAGCGACAGCACAGAACCGGCTGCTTATAGGTTAGAAAGCGCAGGTTGAGGGATTGCAAAACAGGCAGGCACAGCAAAATCGCCCGGAAGGGGCGACTCGATCAGTACAATGAATCGATGCAGATAATACACGTGATGCTCACGTAGGTTAGCTAATTAGCTAAGCCGGCCCTATTGTTGTTTTTAGGAGGCCTTAAATAAAAACTGTGCCCTTGTTATTGTTTTTGGGCGGGCACGTATCGTTCTTATCTCACCCTGTTTTTGTTTTTGTTTGTGGGTGTCTTTATCGTTGTGCGTAGATGAGTGCAGTCTGCGTGCCAGTTTTAAAAAGTTCTTTAAAAACAATAACTTAAAAAATGCTGTTCACTATGTGACCAGCCGGCTGTCTGGCTAACATCGCTTTACACCATGCTGACGTGTGTATAGGTAACACTTGGGGAGTGTCAGTAACACTTTTAGAATCCCGTTAGATCACTTTACCCATCCGGGTTACCTAACATTACAGAGTGCTCAGTGAATTTGACGCCATGACCGCAGTAGGGCGGTACAATCTTGGCTTGTGATGGCTCGGTCTGCTGAGTGGACATGAGATCTGCCCGGCAGCCCGCTCGCAAACAGTGGTAACCTATGCTCAGGGTTGATAAAACTCCGTTGCCACAATAAAAAATGCACTACTGCCTGGTAGTAAGGAAAAGTGATGTTTGGATGGTTAAAGAAAGCAATGGCCGGTGGGCCGGCAAGCCCGCGGGAAGTGAAAGGTGAAACGATAGAGTACAAGGGGTACCAGGTGACACCAACGCCGATTCCCGAAGGCGGTCAGTTCCGCGTAAGTGGCATCATCGTTAAGCCGGGCGAACCGGAACAGCGGCATACCTTTATTCGGTCGGATCTGGTCGCCGGTGAAGACGAAGCCTGCAACTTTACGCTGGTGAAGGCGCGGTTGATGATTGATCAGTTGGGTGACCGGATTTTCGACTAGAAATCGACAGCCCCGGTGTGAATGCCGGGGCTGAACACTCAGTTCAACTGTTGCTTGTAGGACTCGAACAGTTCGGTCACGTCTTCGGGTCCGAACTGGTAGTGCTGGTGGCAGAACTGGCAGTCGCTGCGAATCTCCCCCTGCTCGGCCACAACAGCCTGAGCTTCCTCTTCACCCAGCATCAGAATCGCATTGGCGCAGCGTTCGCGAGTGCAGGTGCATTCAAACTCCAGCGGACGGGCCTCGTAGACTCGTACGTCTTCTTCATGAAACAGACGCTGCAGCACCGTGGTGTTGTCGAGCGCCAGCATCTCGTCGGCTGTTAACGTGTCTGCCAGATGAACCACCCGGTTCCAGGCGTCGTCGTCGACTTCCAGGCTGCCTTCGCTGGCCGAATGAGGCATCGCTTGCAGCAGCAGGCCGGTCGCGATCTGCTGGTCGGCGAACAGCCATACCCGGGTGCGAATCTGCTCGGACTGGCGGAAGTAATCTTCCAGCGCATGGCTCAGGCTGTTGTCACCGTCGTTGATCGACACGATACCCTGGTAACGCTTGCCATTTTTCGGCTCAATGGTGATCGCCAACTGCCCGTTACCCAGCAGTGCCTGGTCGGCGCTGAAATCATCGTTGTACTGAGCAATGGCGCGCAGAGCCCGGTTATCCCGACATTCAGCCATCAGCATGCGCACTTGGCCGGCACCCCGAACCTGCAGGCTCAGGGTGCCATCGAATTTCAGGGTGTCGCTCAGCAACGCCACCGCCGCCATGAACTCACCCAGCAACAGGCGTACCGGCTCGGGGTAATTGTGCTTGGCCAGCACTTCCTGGTAGCTGCGCTGTAAGCCGGTAATTTCACCGCGAATGTGAGTATGGTCGAACAAAAAGCGTTGGGTCTGATCGGGGTTGCTCATGCAGGCCTCGTCATGGGCCAGGGCGGTGTAACTATTGCCCTAGGCGTTAAAGGAATCTTTCATTTTACGGATATCGCGCCGGTCTTTCTTGCTCGGCTTGTGATCGGGCGCGGCCTGGCCCGCATTCTGGGCTTTACGCTGCGCCGCCATGGCGAGCCGTTTCTCGACCGACTCTTCCGTCTCGCGATACAGCAACTGCGCTTCCGGCGCGCCACGGCGCTTGTCACTGAGCGCGAGCACTTCAACGGTTTTTTCGTCGAAGCCCAGCCGCATGCGCAGCATGGCACCCACTTCAACATTGCGACTCGGCTTGGCACGGGCGCCGTCGTAATGCACCTTGCCGCCTTCAATGGCGTCTTTCGCCAGGCCGCGTGTTTTGAAGAAGCGCGCCGCCCAGAGCCATTTGTCGAGACGTACGGGAGTATCGGTCATAACCTCTCTCAATAGATCTTTAAGGTCAGTGGTCGCTTTAAAGTAAGCCACATATCGAGTGCGGGGCTGTGGGTTAGCCTGTCCAGGGTAGTCCGCAGCAGGGATGCTGCGGTCTAGGCCCGAGACGTCGGACCGCCATGGACAGGTTTACGCCGACCCTGGACAGGCTAACCCACTGACGCGCACGAACGCCTGGCACCAAACTTAACCGGGCAGCCGTTAATAAGGGTTGGGTCCCCGAGTTACAAGGGGGCCTTTAGGTTCATGGTAGACTGGGCGGTGTTGAATTCAAAACCGTTATTGCGATGAGGACATTCCATGAGAGGTGGTTCATGACCCTCCGGCCCGAGCTGTCGAATCCGCAGATCAGCGCTCTGTTTCAACTGATGCAGCAGGCCGGGGACGACATTCTGGCGGTGTATCACGACCGGTCGCGCTGGCAGACGGACCACAAGGCCGATGACTCCCCGGTGACCGCGGCGGATATTGCCGCATCGCGCCGGCTGGAGGCCGGATTGCCCGACATTCTTGACTGCCCGGTGCTGTCTGAAGAAGCGCTGGTGCCTTATACGGACCGGCAGAGCTGGCAGACTTACTGGCTGGTTGACCCATTGGACGGTACGCGTGAGTTTTTGCACAAAAGCGATGAGTTCGTGATTAATGTCGCCCTAATGCACGAAAATCAGCCAATATTCGGCATGCTCTTTCAACCCGTAACAGGGATTGGCTGGTGGGGAGGGCAGGACGTAGCGGCGCAACAGGGTAAGCCTGGCAGCGCCACTGTGATCCGGGCCGAGGCGGTGACCGGGCCGGTTCAGGTGCTGGGCAGCCGACGGTCCGCCTGGCAGGGCGCCTGGCGCGATCGGCTTGAAACCGCCGGGTTTGATGTCGACACCCGCTCAGTCGGCAGCGCACTCAAATTCATGATGCTGGCCAATGGCAGTGCGCATTGTTACCCCCGGCTGGGGCCGACCAGCGAATGGGATACCGCTGCGCCCCAGGCCATTCTTACCGCGGCCGGAGGCCGACTGGTGCAATGGAACGGCGAGCCGCTGCGTTACGGAAAAACCTCAACGCTCAATCCCGAATTTGTTGCCGTATCCGATCCGGACTTATTGGCTGTCCTCTGTCTCTAGGGGTGCCCCTAGCTGGCTGATTTGATTGGCCAGTCCGGTGACTGCAGCCACCGCCTGTTGCCACGCTTCTGCGTCCGGGTCACCCGCCGGTGCGTTTTCCGGCAGGGCATTCAGGGTGTCGACCGCCGTTGTCAGCCGGTCGCCCAGGGTTTCAGCGGTGACCAGACCGCCGCGGCGCTCCAGCCAGGATGCCAGTGCGCTCACGCCCTCGTCCGGGCTATGGAGGAGCGCTTCAAGCCCCGCCAGGCGCGCCAGCAGGTGGCGTTTGCCCTGGCCCGCGACTACGCTTGGGTGATGCCAGTCCGGCTCTTGCGGCGCGTCATCGGCAAAGGCCAGCTCAAGCAGGTCCTGGCGGATCTGCTGGTCCAGGCTGGTCAGCACTATGCGTTGCTGGGCCGGTTCTGGTAGGCCGGTAAAACCGATTTGCCCGGACCAGCGCTGACGCGCTTGTTCCAGTTGCTGTAATAGATGCTCGGTCGCCAATGTCAGATACTGGTGCCGGCGCGTGATGGTCAGGTCGCCATCTTCACCGGACGTCCGCCAATAGGTATCCAGGTCGGCTTGCCAGAGCAGGGTTTCGACCACAGGGAACCCCAGGGCGGGTGACTCCAGATCCAACAGCTGATGCTGTTCCAGCAGGTTGTTCAGCGTTAAATCCATACCGGTTTCATGCACCAGGCCGCTGTACGGGTAGTCTGGCAGGGCATCGACATAGCCGGGCAGAAAAGGACGTACATTGATCAGCCGGCGGGAACGATCCAGTGCCTCCTGAGCCGCTGGATTAAATGCCACCCGGTGAAACAGCGAGAAGGCTTGCCAGCCTTCGTAGCAGGCGTGCCAGGCAGACTGAGCGTCATTTTGCAGGCCCGCTTCCGGGTTATCCAGAAACGCCTGAACGGCTGAGCCCAGCTGCTGGCAGGCCGACTGCATGGCCTCTCCGGCGGTATCTGCCTGGGCCTGAAACGCCCGGGCGAGGCCAGCGAACTGAACATCGGATTCGGGCCCGGCTTGCTCGGGGAAGGTGGCCGGGTCTTGAGCTTCGGCCTCGGTTGCCGGTTCATTCGACGAGGAACACCCCAGTAACACCAGAGTGAGCAGAGCAAGCAGTGCGTGGGCAGGTGTTACAAGGCGCATGGGTTAGTCCCTCAGGCTGATGATGGGCCAGTTCTGGCGCCGGGCCTCGGCCGCCAGCGTGGCGTCCGGGTCGACGGCGACCGGGTTGTCGACCAGGCGCAGCAACGGCAAGTCGTTCAGTGAATCGCTGTAGAACCAGGCGCCGTCGAGCGATTCGCCGTGTTCCTCAAGCCAGGCTTGCAGGCGCACCACCTTGCCTTCCTGATAGCTCGGAATGCCCGTTGGCAGGCCGGTATAGGCGCCGTTATGCAGTTCAGCCTCGCAGGCGATCAGGTTCGGGATGCCCAGGTGCTCGGCGATCGGCCCGGTCACAAAGCGGTTGGTGGCGGTGATGATCATCAGTGTATCGCCCTGGTCGCGGTGGTGCTGCAACAACGCTTGGGTGCCCGGAGCGATCATCGGTTCGATGACCGTCTCCATAAACAGGCGGTGCAGGCTGGCCAGGTCGTCCAGTGGCTTGTTGGCCAGAAACGACAGCGAAAAGCGCAAGTAGCGGTCTATATCAAGCTCACCGGCCTGGTATTGCTGGTAAAAGGTTTCATTGGCGGCTTTTACCACGGTGGCGTCGACCAGGCCCTGATCGATCAGGAACTGGCCCCAGGCGTGGTCTGAGTCGCCGGCCAGTAAGGTGTTGTCCAGGTCAAAGATAGCGAGGGTCAAGGCGGGGCTCCTTAGTGGCCAAACGACTCGCGTGGCAGGGTAGACTCGAAGGTCGCCAGGCAGAGGCTTTATTGGCCGCCAAGAATACGGGCATGGCCGGTCAGGTACAAGCGACAGGCTGCACGGCAGGCCTGGCAGCCCCGGTTGCTGCCCTGAATGTGACCTGTTTGGTGTTTTCGGGCCGATGTGGAACAATGCAGTCAGAACAGACGGACTCTGCTCCCTACTTTTAACCGGTTGTTTGGGGAGCGGGGCGAGCGTCGTGCACGCCGGCAGGCCAGGCTGCGGCGGTCACCAAC
Source organism: Saccharospirillum alexandrii (assembly GCF_004000275.1). Classification (GTDB taxonomy): domain Bacteria; phylum Pseudomonadota; class Gammaproteobacteria; order Pseudomonadales; family Natronospirillaceae; genus Saccharospirillum; species Saccharospirillum alexandrii. The sequence continues at coordinate 59,698 of NZ_RCIP01000006.1, read as the reverse complement.
ATTCATTGATTCGCACGCTGTGCGAATTCGGTCACAGGGGGATGCTGGCGATCATGATCGATTCCGATGGCTATCGCCCCAACGTGGGCATTATTCTCACCAACCCGCGCGGTCAGGTGCTCTGGGCCCGGCGCATTGGCCAGGATGCCTGGCAATTTCCGCAGGGCGGCATTCGTGCACACGAAACTCCGACCGACGCCCTTTACCGTGAACTGCAGGAAGAAGTCGGCCTGCAGCCAGAGAGCGTCGAAATCCTCGCCTGCACCCGGGGTTGGCTGCGTTACCGGTTACCCAAGCGGATGATCCGCTACAACGCCTTGCCGATTTGCATCGGTCAGAAGCAGAAATGGTTTCTGCTGCGCATGACCGGGCAGGATCACAACATCATCCTCAACGACTGCGACGACCCCGAATTCGATGGCTGGGAATGGGTATCGTACTGGTACCCGCTGGCCCGGGTGGTCTCGTTCAAACGGGACGTTTATCGCCAGGCCCTCGCGGAGCTGGCGCCCAGGGTGCACAAGGAGCTGAGACGACGTGGTTGATATGTTGCATTTACTTCGCCAGGTGGTGGAGGAAGTAAACAGTACCCGGGATCTGCAAGCCTCGCTGCGCACGGTGGTTGGCCGCATTCGTGCGGGCATGAACGTTCAGGTCTGCTCCGTCTTCCTGTGGGATGCCCACGTCAACCGCTATGTGCTGATGGCCACCGATGGTCTGAGTGCCGATGCCATAGGTAAGGTGACGCTGACGCAAAACGAGGGTCTTATCGCTCTGGTCGGCAAGCGCGAAGAGCCACTCAACCTCAGCGACGCCACGCGCCACCCCAACTATCACCACGTGCCAGGTCTGGGTGAAGAACCGTTCAAGAGTTTGCTGGCCGTGCCGATTATCCACCACCGTAAGGTGCTGGGTGTGATGACCATTCAACGCACCGAACCAGGTCGGTTTGGGGATTCCGAAGAAGCCTTTATGGTAACGCTGTCGGCCCAGTTGGCCGGGGTGATCGCCCATGCCGAAGCCACCGGGGCGCTGTCGGGTCTGAACCTGATGGGCGGCGAGCAGCTGGATGTTCGCTTTGCCGGTGTGGCTGGGTCACAGGGCGTTGCCATTGGCAAGGCCCATGTGCTGGTGCCGCCCTCTGATCTGAACTCGGTGCGTTACCGGCCTGCGCGCGACATAGCCGCTGAACTGGCGCTGTTTGAAAACGCTCTGACCAAAGTCCGGTCCGAACTCACCGCCACCCGGGAGCGGTTGCGCAGCGAGTTGCGTCCGGAAGAGCTGGCGCTGTTCAACGTTTACGTTGGCATCCTGGAAGACCGGGCCCTGGGCGATGCAGTGGTGGAGCTGATCAAGAAGGGCGAGTGGGCACAGAGTGCCCTGGCCACAGTAATGCGCCGCTACATCGACCACTTTGAAAGCATCGAAGACGATTATTTACGCGAGCGTGCTGCCGACATGCGCGATCTCGGGCGCCGGGTCTTGTCCCATTTGCAAGCCTCGGTCCCTGACGTTGCGATTCCCGACCATGCCATTCTGGTTGGCGAGGAAATATCGCCCACCGTCTTTGGTGACCTGGCCGCCGGGCGCATCGCAGCTATTGTTTGCACCACCGGCTCGGCCAACTCGCACGTTGCCATTCTGGCTCGGGCCCTGGCCATTCCTACCATCATGGGCGTGCAGGAGTTGCCCTGGCAGGGTCTGCAGGGTGAAGAGCTGGTGGTCGATGGCTACCGCGGCCATGTGTATTACCGGCTCTCGGCCGAAAAACGCCAGTATTTCGAATCCATCTGCAAGGAAGAAGCCGAACGTGAGGCAGATCTTGAAAGCCTGACCGACGTCGCCAGTGAAACCAGCGATGGCGTTGCCATCAGCCTGATGGTGAACACCGGTTTGCAAACCGATGTGGTGCGCTCGCAGAACAAGGGTGCCGACGGGGTTGGCCTGTTTCGTACCGAAGTGCCGTTCATGATGCGCGATCGCTTTCCGTCGGAAGACGAGCAAGCCAAGATTTATCGCGCTCAGCTGGAAGCCTTTGCCCCCTTGCCGGTCACGATGCGAATGCTCGATGTGGGCGGTGACAAAAGCCTCGATTATTTTCCCATTGTCGAAGATAACCCTTTTCTGGGCTGGCGCGGCATTCGGGTCATGCTCGACCACCCGGAGCTCTTTATGGTGCAGATTCGCGCCATGCTGCGCGCCAGTCTGAATCTGAACAACCTGAAAGTCATGCTGCCCATGGTCACCAGCGTGAGCGAGGTGGAAGAAGCCCTGGCGATCATTCACCGGGCAGTGCTGGAGCTGAATGAGGAAGGCGTGGCGGTCAACCTGCCGGAAGTGGGGGTAATGGTTGAAGTGCCCTCGGCAGTCTACCTGGTTAAGGAATTTGCCACTCAGATCGATTTTATTTCTGTGGGGTCCAACGACCTGACCCAGTATCTGCTGGCGGTCGATCGCAACAACCCGCGCGTTGCCAACATCTACGACTCACTGCACCCGGCGGTCCTCAAAGCCCTGAAAATGGTGATTGATGCGGCCAATGAAGGGGGCATCCCGGTCAGCCTGTGTGGTGAGCTGGCCGGTGATCCGCTGGGCGCCGTGACGCTGGTGGGGCTGGGTTACCGCCATTTGTCGATGAGCAGCTCTAACCTGTTGCGGGTTAAATCGGTGTTGCGCCAGATCGACAGTGGCTGGGCGCACACCATTGCCTCGGGCCTGCTGCATCTGGACGACCCCAAAGTGGTTCGCTCCACCCTGCGACTGGCGTTGCGCAAGGCTGGAATCCCACTCACTGACCTTGGCATTTTGCCTTCCTGACCGGCAGGGTCGCGCTCAGGTGTTGCCGAGCAACCATTTGCTCAGAGTAAGCTCCAGTGAACGGCGGCGCAGGGGTTTGGTCAGGTAGTCATCCATGCCGGCCGTCAGAGCTTTTTCCTGCTGTTCCATCATGGCGTGGGCGCTGAGCCCAATAATTGGAATGCGCCGCACCCGCTCGTTTGCCGAATGGCGAATGGCATGGGTTGCGGCGTAGCCATCCATTACCGGCATTTCGCAATCCATAAGCACCAGGTCGACGCTGGCCGGCAAGTGGCCCACTTCGTCGATGGTTTCTGCCTGTTCATCGTCCAGTTCGTTCTCTGGCACGTTGTTTTCCAGATAATCCAGGGCCTGTTGGCCGTTGCTGGTGACGGTTACCATCAGCCCGAGCCGTTTGAGCATGCCTTCTGCAACGCGCTGATTGATGTGGTTATCTTCGACCAATAACACATGGGCGGGGGGAAATTCTGGTGACTGCAGCCCGGCGTCTTCACTCGACAGGCCTGCGGCGTTGGGCCGCCGGTCTTCACTCAAGTTAAGCAGGCTGCGCGGCAGCGACAGCGGTTTTTCCATCAGGCGTTTGAACTGGTGACCGGTCAGGGTTTGCCAGTCGGGCGAGGCCATGCGACTGGCAATCAGGGCGAGCAGGGCCTCGGGCTGGGCGTCGGCCAGTTTGGGCCCAAGCGTCAGCCCGGTATCGTGATCGACGGTGGCGTCCACCAGAATGACATTGAACTGTTGCTGGGCGCACAGCGCCAGCGCCTCAACGCCGCTGGAGGCGCAGTTAAGCGTCAGCGCCGTGCCATCAGTGTGGTGACTGAACAGGCGCTGCAGGATCAGGTTGCTGGTCACCAGCAGGGCATTGCCGCTCAGGCCGCTGCGATCGGTGGCTGAAAAGGGCAGGGCTGGGCTCAGTTTGGTGGTGGCGGCGTCTAGGGGGATCTCGATCCAGAACGTTGAGCCTTTACCCGGTTCGCTGTCGACGCCAATCTCTCCCTTCATGAGCTCAACCAGACGCTTGCAAATGGCCAGCCCCAACCCGGTACCACCGCGTTCGCGGTGCGTGCTTTTGTGCGCCTGGAAGAACGCATCGAACAAGACGGCCAGTTTATCCGGTTCGATGCCAAGCCCGGTGTCGCTGACCGCGAGGCCCAGGCGCTGACGGTCCGCGTGCCACTGAAGGTGAACGACGATCTCCCCGTCATCGGTAAACTTGAACGCATTACCGAGCAAGTTCAGCAGTAATTGCTGCATGCGAATGGGGTCGCCGACCATGGTCTCCGGTGTGCCCCGGTCGATATCGGCCACCAGCAATAACCCTTTCTCTTCCGAGGGTTTTATAAACAGGGCCAGGGTTTCCTCGACCAACTCTGGCAGGTTGAAACGAATGGATTCCAGTTCCAGCCGCCCGGCTTCAATTTTCGACAGGTCCAGAATGTCGTTGATGATGGTCGTCAGAGTGTGGCCGGAATTGAGAATGGTGGTCAGGTAGTCGCGCTGACGCTGATCCAGCCGGGTATCCTGTAGCAGTTCGGCCATGCCGATAATGCCGTTCATCGGCGTGCGTATTTCGTGGCTCATGTTGGCCAGAAACTGGTTTTTGTGGTCGGTGCTGATTTGCAGCGCTTCCAGGGTTTCTTCCAGTTCGTGCGTGCGCGCCTGAATCTTTTGTTCCAGGTTGTTCTGGTGCTGGCGAATACGCTGTGACTTTTCCGCCAGTTGCACTTGCAACTGGTTCAGGGTGTCGCACAGCGTCGCGATCTCATCGCGCTCACGGCCGATCCAATCGGGAATCAGGCGCGCCCGAAAGACATCGTCTTCCGGCTCGATGGTTGCCAGCACCCGCTCGACCACGTTGAGACGCCTTGCCACCAGCCGGTGCACCGACCAGGCCGTGACGGCCACTACCAGCAGGCACAGCAGCACAGAGCTGGTCAGCGTAAACACGAAATTAAGCAGGCTCTGGTTCAGAATCAGGCGCACGTTGGAGTAGACGGTTACCGTGCCGACCGAGTAGAGGCCATCTCCGGTATCGAATTCGATGGGTTCGGTAAATTGCAGGGCTTTTTGCAATAGTTGCCCCTGGCTGGCGATGTCGATGCCGGGGTAGCCGGGGTCCAGATTGGCTGCGGGCAGGTAGCCTGAAGGGTCGGGCAATTCACCGCGAATCTGGTTCAACGACGGATCTTCCGATTCGATCAACACGCCTTCGATCAGCGGGTGAGCAATCAGCAAGTCGGCGGTGGCGCTTAACTGAACCGGGTCGAAACTCCAGAGGGCATTGGCCAGCACGTCGCGCGAGCCGAATAGGGCAAAGCCAATTTGTTGGGCGCCGGAGTCTTCTTCAAGCGAGTATTCGAGACTGAGTTGCAGGACGGTCGTGAGGCTGACGAGGGCAATAAAGATACCGGCTATCCATACCAGCAAGCGGCGCGATAATGACAGCGGGTGCCGGTTAGGCAAGACAGGTGTGCTCAAAGTCGCTCTTCCGCTAAGCTTTTGGGCAGTGTAGCTCAGTTTCCGGAAAAACGTCACCCTTCCAGAAGGCCCCAGTGGCGCGATCTGGAAGGGTGGTCAGACAGGTTTGGAGACAGGCCTTACTTGGGGCCGCGACCGGCGCGCTTGCGCTCGTTTTCGGTCAGCAGCTTCTTGCGGATGCGAATGGATTCCGGTGTCACTTCAACCAATTCATCGTCTTCAATGAATTCCAGCGCCTGTTCCAGGGTTTGCTGGATCGGTGGCGACAGCGTCAGTGCTTCATCGGTACCGGCAGCACGGATGTTGGTCAGCTGCTTGGCCTTGGTCGGGTTAACAACCAGATCGCTGTCACGCGAGTGAATGCCGATGACCTGACCTTCGTAGATATCCACACCGTGGCCGAGGAAAAGACGGCCGCGACTCTGCAGGGTGAACAGGCTGTACGCCAGGGTTTTACCCTTGGCCATGCTCACCAGCACGCCGTTCTGGCGGCCGGACATATCACCACCCTTCACCGGGCCGTAATGGTCGAAAATGCTGGTCATGATGCCAGAGCCGGACGTCAGGGTCAGGAACTGGCCGCGAAATCCAATCAAGCCACGAGACGGCACCATGAATTCGAGTTTCAGGCGACCCTGACCGTCGTTTTCCATGTTGGTCATTTCGGCTTTGCGCAGGCCCAGTTCTTCCATCACGCCGCCCTGATGTTGCTCTTCCAGGTCGATCACCACTTGTTCGTATGGCTCCTGGATTTCGCCGTCGATCACGCGCTGAATAACCTCGGGGCGGGAAACTGCCAGCTCGAAGCCTTCACGGCGCATGTTTTCGATCAGGACCGACAGGTGCAGCTCACCCCGGCCGGAGACTTTGAACTTATCTGGCGTGTCGCCCTGCTCAACGCGCAGAGCCACGTTGTGAATCAGCTCCTGGTCGAGGCGGTCTTTCAGATTGCGCGAAGTGATGTACTTGCCTTCACGACCGGCGAACGGAGAATCGTTTACCAGGAAGTTCATGCTCACGGTCGGTTCATCGACCGTCAGTGGCGGCAATGCTTCCGGGTGGTTCGGGTCGCACAGGGTATCGGAAATGTTCAGGCCTTCGATGCCGGTGACACAGACGATGTCGCCTGCTTCGGCTTCGGGCACTTCAATTCGCTCGAGGCCGTGGTAACCCATGACTTGCAAAATACGGCCTTTTTTCTTGCTGCCGTCTTTGCCAACCACAACCACTTGCTCGTTGGTCTTCAGGCGACCGCGCTTGATGCGGCCTACCCCGATAACGCCTACGTAGCTGTTATAGTCGAGAGCGGAAATCTGCATTTGCAAGGGACCGTCGCGCTCTACTTCCGGTGGTTGTACCTGGTTGACGATCATCTCGAACAGCGGCGTCATGTCTTCAGCCATGTTCTGCGGGTCGTCACCGGCCACGCCGTTCAGCGCTGAGGCGTAAATGACTGGGAAGTCGAGTTGTTTGTCGGTGGCGCCGAGGCGGTCGAACAGGTCAAAGACCTGGTCCATCACCCAGTCTGGCCGGGCGCCGGGGCGATCGACCTTGTTGATAACAACAATGGGGTGCAGACCCTGCTCGAAGGCTTTGGAGGTCACAAAACGCGTTTGCGGCATGGGGCCGTCTACCGCGTCGACCAGCAGCAACACAGAATCGACCATCGACAGCACCCGTTCGACTTCGCCACCGAAGTCGGCGTGTCCCGGGGTATCTACGATGTTGATGTGGTAATCCTGCCAGTTAATGGCCGTGTTTTTGGCCAAAATCGTAATACCGCGCTCACGTTCCTGGTCGTTGGAGTCCATGATGCGTTCAGTGCCCTGGTCTTTACGGCCCAGAGTGCCGGATTGTCGAAGCAGTTTGTCGACCAGCGTTGTTTTACCATGGTCAACGTGGGCAATAATGGCGATATTACGAAGTTTCTCGATCACAAGCAGGGTGTCCGGCTTTAAATTAGGGCGCGCATTATACCTGTTAAAGCTGAATAAAAAAGAGACAACTGGGTTACAGAGGGTGACCGGGTTAAAAAGCCTCTGATTTACTCATTTTACGCGCCAAAACAGGGCAGACTGGCCCATTTGCGGCAATTGGAGCCCGACCATGATCAAACTGTATTACTGGACAACCCCGAACGGCCACAAAATCACCCTGTGTCTGGAGGAAATGGGCCTTCCTTACGAGGTAATTCCGGTCAATATCGGAAAAGGCGACCAGTTTCAGCCAGAATTTCTGCGATTTTCGCCCAACAATAAAATACCGGCGATTATCGATACCGACCCTGACGATGGTGGTGAACCGGTGCCGGTGTTTGAATCCGGTGCCATTCTCACCTACCTGGCGGAGAAAACCGGCCGGTTTTATGGTGAATCACCCCGGCAGCGGCTGGATGTCATGCAATGGCTGTTCTGGCAAATGGGCGGCCTGGGGCCCATGGCGGGCCAGAATCACCATTTTAACGTTTATGCCCCCGAGCCTGTGCCTTATGCAATAGACCGCTATGTAAAAGAAACGGCCCGCCTTTATGCCGTGATGGACCGGCAACTGGCCGACCGGCCGTTTCTGGCAGGCAGCTATTCCATCGCCGATATGGCCAGCTACCCCTGGGTGGTTTCCCACGAACGCCAGAAACAGGATTTGAACGATTTTCCCCATGTTAAACGCTGGCATGCCAGCATCAGTAAACGGCCGGCTACCCAACGCGCCTATGCACTGGTCGACCAGATTGCGTCGGCCAAACCCGGCTTTACCGACGACGAGAAGAAAGTACTCTTTGGACAGGATGCATCGAGCGTCCCCCGCAGCGATGGCTGACCAGGCACCCTAACAGCCCACCCAACACCGGAGCCCGTGGAGATAACCATGAACCAGCGTTTCAGCAAAAACATAGCGCCCTTTGTAAAACAGGAACTGACTGCGGCGTGCCATGCCAGTGCAGTTAACAACGCTCAGCAAGCCTTTGTCCATCTTGAGCGGGCGCATGTACTGGGGCAGGAATCTACTTACTGGCACGTTAAAGTTCATTGCCTGATGTTGCTGTGGGCCTGTCGACACCGGTCGGTCCGCGAAGCACGGGGCCAGGTTTTCCGCATCATCGGCGCTGCTACAAAAACCGCCTTCGGTTGGGTGCCTCAGGGAAACACCGGAGGTGCTAACGTCAGCCCCTTTCGCAAGATGCCTATCGAACCCGAACTGGCCGAGGTGATTCAAAAGGCAAGAGTCGGGCTCTAACCACGGTCTAAACAGGACTTCTGGCCCATAGCGCTTTCTGTGAACAGGCATAAGCTGAGGCATAACCTGCTGAGCGGAGACAAGGATGAACACTACAGCCAAATTCTGGGATAAACTGGCGCCACGCTATGCCGCCATGCCCATTGCGGATGAAGCGGCCTATCAGAAAAAGCTTGAGATCACGCGTCAGTATTTGCAGCCAAGCAGCGACGTGCTTGAACTCGGCTGCGGTACTGGCTCTACCGCCGTGCTGCATGCCCCCACGGTGAAACACTACCTGGCGGTAGACTGCTCGTCCGCCATGCTGGATCTGGCGCGCACGAAAGCACAGAATTCCGGGGTCAGTAACCTTGCCTTCGAACACGCAACGGTCGACGAATTCCGCTCACAACAGGCGCGCTTCGACGTGGTGCTGGCACTCAGTTTGTTGCACCTGCTGGAAGACAAAGACGTTGTTATTTCCCGAATTCATGAATTTTTGAAACCCGGCGGCGTGTTTATTTCGAGCACGGCCTGTTTGGGTGACCGCATGGCGTACGTAAAATACATCGCACCCATTGCCCGGTTTTTTGGCAAGATGCCATTGGTCAAAGTATTCACTGTGGCCGAGCTGGAATACAGCCTGGTCGAAGCAGGGTTTGTCATTGAAAACCAATGGCAGCCTGACCCCAAAAAAGCGGTTTTCATGGTCGCCAGGAAACGTTAGCCAACACATTAAACTGTGGGGTTAACAAAACACCACCGAATACCACCGAATAAAACACAGGGACTTATGCTCACCTTCGGACTGTTCTACTCAACCGCACTTATCCTCTTCGGCCTGAGCAACCGCGCCCAACTGCGCTATGGCGGTGCTGCCCTCATCTTGTTGGCCGCAGCCACTATTGGTTACACAACCTGGGTTTTCGCGGCAGTGGCATTCGTCTACATTGGCCTGACCGCCTGGATGGTTGAGCAAGCAGTGCCCACCGCCGTGCGCTGGGCGCGATATGGCTTGTGGTTTCTGGCCAGCGCTGCCCTGGTAATACACGCCATGCCAGGTTACGAAGGCTTGGTAGTGGCCGACGACGTGCTGCTCAAAGCCGGCAGCACCTATACCGACCTCTATTTCAACCACGACAAGGTACTGGTTGCCTGGTCCCTGCTGAACTTCATTCCCCTGTTCAGGCAAAGCCTTACACCCAAACCGTTAGCCCCCTTCTGGCTGATACCCCTGGCCTTAACCCTGGGTATTGCCGCGACCCTAACTCTGGCCGCTACCCTTGGCCTAATTAACTGGCAACCCGGCTGGACCCCCTGGTTCTGGGTATTCGCCGCCGGCAATCTGCTGAACACCTGCATCGCGGAAGAACTGCTCTTCCGTGGCCTATTGCAACGCCAACTGCAAAAACGCCTGGCGCCATTGTTGGCATTGGCTGTAGCCGCCGTACTTTTCGGGCTTGCCCACCTGGCCGGTGGCTGGGCTTATGTGGGCGTTGCTACCCTGGCTGGCGTGGTATATGGCCTGGCGTATTACTTCACCGGCAGGGTCGCCTGGGCCGTACTCGCCCACTGGTTACTTAACCTCAGTCACCTCGTGTTGTTCACTTACCCTGTTGCAGCGGGGTATATATAGCTGGCAAAAAAACCGACCAGTGGGAGGCCGGCCCTCTGGGCGGCAGGAAGTAAAAACAAGCCACAGACCCATACGACGCTCGCTCTCCCGCACCTGCCAAATGGCCTGGAGGGAAAGAGGGAAAAAGAGGCGCAAACGACACCTCTGACACATAAATACTTGCCAACTTTGCCACACAGTGCCAAGGTAACCACACAACTTATCTCCCTTTGGTGTGCCCTGTAACCGGCCGGGCGGTAGCGAATGTAAACGATCTTCCCAGGCTCAATATTCCAATCTCACCTAACCCCGCAATGACTGTAAAAAACAGCTTCTTTCAGCAGAACTATGCCCCGCTATTTCTTATTTTTGGTCTTGGTAAACCCAGGCTACTGCTCCTTAGTTTTCAGTTTCTGTGCTTTTGTTATAAGCAGTCTTAGGCTTAGGAGGGAATAACCTCAGTTAGGGGTTATGAGACACATATCCAGGTGATTTTTCTGGATATGCTACAAATGTGTCGAAATACCCTGGATAGTCTGCGTATTTATCGGTTTGTGGGGGTTGTGATACAGGTGTGCTGAAGTTGGAATAGGGTGTTGAACGGCTCTGGAGTGGGGGGTTGACATTGCGTTGTTCCACGATGGGTATTTGAATTACCCTTGGATCATAGGCAAGGTTTAATGAGCACAAGTTGTTATGTAGTTAGGATTCATGGACGATCAGGGTAACGAGCAAGGTATGGCCGGAAGGGGGTTCGTTATCCGTGAAGCCTTGAGCTGGATCAGGCCGTTTGCTTTGCTCACTGGAACGGGCAAAGCTCCCCCTTAAACACTCATTATTAGTAACCAAAATACTTAACTGTGGCCTGCCTTTAATAGAGATAGACAGCCCCAATATACTTGCCCGAACGGTCATCCTGGTCGCCCTGAATTCCGGTAGCCGTGCTATTTTCTCCCATAGCACCCACCACCAGATGATCGCCGCTGTTGCTCAGGCTAATGCTTGAAGGGCGATAACCGAAGGCAATATCTCCGGCTCGATTATTACTCGACTTGATATAAGACTGTTCGGCCCAGAGAGCATTGTTATATCGATATACATAAGCAGCACCGGAATCTGAGGCTGCGTTACTGGTTTGATCACTGCTGGAGGCATGCACACCGCTGGTGTCGCTGTCTTCATCTCTGGCGATGATCGCTAACCACTCACCATTACCACTGATGGCCACCCCCCACCCAAAGCGATCATTATTACTACTATTACCGGCTTTGATAAAGGCCTCTTCCGCCCAGGCAGCACTGTTATGCCGGTAGACATAGGCTGCCCCGGATTGATAACGATTGGTTGCTGCGTCGGGACGGGGGGACGTTTGAGGGCCGCTAACAGCGCTGGGTTCGCCCCAAGCGCCGATAGCGAGAACATCACCCTCATTACTGATGCTCGTACTAACGCCAAAACGGTCGTATGCCTTGGCATTACTAGCCTTGATATACGCTTCTTCTACCCACTCGCTGCCATCGAGTCGATAAACATAGACCGCGCCGGAAAAAGACTTGCCACTGCTTGTTGTTGGAAAAGTTGTGCTGATGCCCGTGGCATTATTGCTCTCGTCAGGCGCTCCAACGGCCACTCTGTTGCCGCTGTCGCTTAAACTGACGGTCGAGCCGAAGAAGTCACCCTCATTAACATTGCTGGCTTTGATGTAGGTGTCTTCTTGCCACTGAGCACCGTCGTACAGGTAGAGATAAACGGCACCAGAACTCGACTTGCCGCTGTTGTCGCTGCTGTTGGGAAAGGTGGTGCTAATGCCGGCAGCATCGTTGCTTTCTTTATAGGAACCCACGGCGAGGCGACGGCCATCGCCACTCAGACTGATAGAGCCGCCGAAATCTGAGACGGCGGCGTTGTTACTGGCTTTGATGTAAGCTTCTTCTTCCCAACTGACACCATTACGTGCAAACAAGTAAACCGCGCCGGAAGCCGACACGCCGGTAGCGCTAACATCGTTGTGCGAGTCGAAGATTCCCGCGGCATCCATACTGTCGTTGGGCGTGCCAGCGGCCATTCGGCTTCCATCCTCACTCAGGTCGAGACTCATAGCGTCACTGCGTACCGTCAGCTTTTGCTGTTGTTGCCAACTGCCTTGTGAAGTAGAGGTGAATATGTAGACGTCTTTGCCACCGGTAACGGCTAATACGTGGCCGTCACCACTGATCGCGACCGCTCTGCCAAAATAGTAGTCGTCCGGTGCCACAAAATCCGGTTTGAAGTAACCGATGCCCGCGTTAAGATGACCACTCACTGAAGTAGCCGGGCTGTCACTGCAACCGTCTGAATCACAGCGCTGCAGAATGTATGTAGCATTGATACGGGCATGCAGCGGCACTTCCAGCTGAAACGTCTCAGTACCGGAGGCAAGGGTGCCACTTATGTCGGTGAAGCCGGATTGACCATCGGGGTTTTCCAGAATTCGGTAATGGGTAGCGGTTTCATCACCGGGCCAGTCAAAGCGAAACTGCCTAATGGATTCGACCGTCAGGGCAGGGGCCGCCAGTTCGACAGGCTCTGTAGGTTCGGTAGGGTTATCGGCTTTGCCGGAAGGTGTATTGCAACCCGTCAACAAGAGAGCCGTGGCTGACACAGTGCCGAGGGTCACCATAAGGGAGTGAACAACCTTGTTCATAGCTTTCATACATACCTCAATATTCACAGTATAAAGTAGGCAGTGGCCAGTATTCGGCAGGTTCCCTATGCACGCTACTAAGCACTGCAGTCGACCGTCATCATAGTCAGTCTATCTTTTAAATTGAAGCAGTTTGTGGGGCTTTTCCCGGGTAAGTTCATTCGACAAAACCACAACTTATAAACTGCCGTTGAGCACGACGTTACATGCCATAAGGAACCTGATGAATCTACTCTTTGTTTGCAGTGAAAATAGGCTGAGAAGTCCTACCGGAGAGGAAGTATTCTCGGAATACCCGGGTGTAACCGCTATCGGTGCAGGCACGAATTCAGACGCTGAAACGCCCGTTAGTGGCGATCTTATCGAGTGGGCTGACGTCATCCTTGTTATGGAAAAGAGCCATAGAAACAAAGTTTCCCGAAAATTCAAAGATCTCCTGAAGGGGAAAAAGCTGGTTTGTTTAGACATACCGGACAACTATGGCAGAATGCAACCAGAGTTAATTAGACTGTTAGAGTCAAGGGTGGCTAAGCATGTTCGGTTTAATTAAACATATGGCAAGCGGAAGAAGTATCAGTCTTTAGGGCCTGGACTTGCTAGCGTTCGTCGCTGTGCCAAGCGATAGATGGCATCTTTACCCGAGGAAGTAAGTGTTGATTATTGAGACCAAACGCTTATTACTGCGCGACTTTGAAAGAGGCGATGTAGCTGCTTACTGCACCCTGACTGGTGATTCAAAGTATCAGCGCTTTTACAGTGAGGAAGACTGTTCTGTCGAGAAATCGCGCAGCCTAGTTGAACATTTTGTACTGCAGTCAGAGGAACTGAACCGAAGCAAGTATCAGTTGGCAATCTGTCTCAAAAGTACGGGAGAGTTTATCGGTACTGTTGGGCTTCGTGTAGAGTTGAATAAACAAGCTTCGGTTGGGTGCGGTGTTGGTCGTGAATTTCAATCAGCCGGGTATGCTGAAGAGGCCATGTCAGCCCTTTTGACATACGGCTTTGATGCGCTTGATATACATAGAGTTTACGCTGAGACAATTTCAGACAATATCCCAGCTATAAGATTGTGTAAGGCACTGGGCATGCGCGAAGAGGCCAAGTTTATCGAAAACCGATTTTTTAAGGGTAAATGGTGGAGTACGGTAATTATGGCAATGCTTAAGACCGAATGGTGCCGTCGTAGCTCTCATTAACAAAAGCGTAAAAAGATCACTGCGTGCGGACATCTGGTAACAAATTTCTCACCATCTATGTGAAATATATAACCTTAAAGTGCTCTGTATATAAGAAACCCGTTGCTGATGAAATCGTTCTGTGGTTATCGGACAGGAAGTATTCACCTGCTTTGCGAAAGATTGTCAAAGTAGACTTTGAGTGTCTACGTGAATGGCTTGAATGGCCGAGGAGGGTAGAATAACAAATGAAGAAAGAGTGGGTGACCGGATCTTAAATCACATAATTTATGGGCTGCACAAGAATGTAATATCATAAGGCCGTTAACGTCAGGCCAGATCACCACACGCCGCAAACAGGTCTCGGACACAGGTTCGCGGCGTAACAGTTTTTCTGCTACAGAATTGTAAGACAGCTAAATGAACAACACAGAACAGATCAAAGAATGGATATCAGAGGACGCCATGCGAATGCAGGCACTTTCCATTGCAAGTGCACTGGGCTTGAGCAATTGGTGCCTTGCCGCTGGTTTCGTCCGCAACCTTGCATGGGACAAAGTTCATGGGTATAGCTGCGCGACAGCTCTGAACGACATCGACTTGATTTATTTTAATCGGGACGATACAAGCGAGAAAGCGGATAGAGCCATAGAGATTCGCCTCAAAGCGATCTCCGACTTTCCATGGTCGGTAAAAAACCAGGCCAGAATGCATACACGCAATTCAGATCGTCCTTATGCGTCAACTGAAGACGCTATGAGCTATTGGGTGGAAGTTGAAACAGCGGTTGGTGCCACCTTAAGTGACCGTCAAGATATAGACATCATCGCTCCTTTCGGCGTTGACGTGCTCTTTGAGTATACAATTACGCCAAATTCAAAGAGGCTGAAGCCAGAGGCATTCGCTCAGCGAATGCAAGAAAAAAGGTGGCTCGACACTTGGCCGAAATTGATGGTAAATGCCTGACCGGTGTAGGCACAGAGGCGTCTTATGAGAGAGATAGAGGTTCTAACCCGTTACAAGGCTTGGGCAGACGATGTGTTCTTATCCGCATTGTCTTCGCTTCCTGATACAGAGCTTACCACAGCTCGACCAATCGTCTTTGGAAGTCTGCTACGCACGCTTAACCACTCTTATCAAATGGACCGTGTCTGGAAATGTCACTTGCTAGGCAGACCTCACGGCCTAACCACCCGCAACCCTGATGATTGTCCGGAGTTGGAGGAATTGGTTGTAAGGCAGCGATGCATTGATGAGTGGTATGTTAACTACGCGGACACAATAGCAGAGAAAGAATTGAAGGAGATTGTAGAGTTTGAGTATATAGGGGGAGAAGCCGGAAAAATGAACCGCCGGGATATCCTACTGCACGTTGTAAACCATACTACCTACCACCGCGGTCACGCGGCGGGCATTCTGTATCAGATTGATGTTTCACCGCCAACCACTGACTTCCCGGTGTTCCTGCGGGAAACTACGGCTGGCATTTAGTAAGCGCTATCACGGCGACCAATTTTCCGCGGCTTCGCGACTCCAGGCTAGTGCATATGCTGGGTGTTATAGGGTAGCCGCTAAGCTCAGCGTTTTTTTACAACCTGAAGTCTGAGGGATAGAATCTTATGGCCAAGCATGTTGGATCTTGCCTGTGTGGAGTCGTTAAATTTGAGGTTAACGGAGAGTTCGACCGCTTTTACCTGTGTCATTGTGAGTATTGCCAAAAAGACACAGGCTCGTCTCATGCGGCGAATCTATTCTCGGCTTCCGCAACGTTGAATTGGCAGTCAGGTGCAGATGCTGTGACGTCTTTTATGTTGCCTGGTACTCGTCATAACAAGAGCTTTTGTCGCTTGTGTGGTTCAGCATTGCCAAGCACTCAGGTCGCTGGGATGCTTGTCGTGCCTGCAGGGTGTTTGGACACTGAAAATTCCATGGTACCCACTGCGCATATTTTCACATCCAGCAAAGCAGCCTGGGATGAGAAATTAGGGGAGGTGCCAACGTTTGTGGGGCTGCCTGGTTAAGGTACCATAACCTATTCCGCGGACGTTGTTGGCCGCAGCGATAGGGTGAGCCGTCACGTCGAAAAACTTGTCACGGCGAGACGTTGAAGCCAAGTAAAGAGGTGGGTTCAGGACTCATTATTTGGTCAAACTTTTATTCTCTGCCAGGAGGGAAAAAAGAGCGACCCGGAGGTCGCCAAAGCGTGCTACGAGGTTGCACTGAAACAGATTAACCTTGGGTGGGTGCGCCGGTCAGCTTGCGAATTAGGTCAACCTCTGTGTCGAGGTAGGGCGTACCGTCTTTGCGAAAAATATCATGGAACCACAGCGGCGGTTCGCCCTGGCCGGGCTGTGCCTCCCAGGGAAATTGGGTTTGTATTTTACCGGCCACCAGCCCCCAGTTAAGTGCGCCGATGTTGTGTTCTTTAAAGTAGGGCAGGTGCGTATCGAAACGGCATCCGGCCGGGCGGGCCATGTACTCGGTGCACAGTAAGGGCCGACCAAATTCAGTGAGTGTATTGACGATGCCTTGTGTCACCTCAAGCACTTCATAGTTGTGAAAGCTGATAATGTCGGCATTGGCCAGGTGACAGTCGTTGATCGCCTTGAACCCGTCTGTCCAGCGAAAGGGTCCGGTGGTTAAGGGTTGCGAAGGATTTACCTCGCGTGCCCATTGGTACACGGCTTCCAGTAAACCGAGTGAGTTACCAAGCAGGCCTTCATTGCCCGGTTCGTTGTATAAGTCCCAGCCATAGATCCGGCGATCGTCCCTGAAGTGTTGCATCACACCCTGGACGTAGTTTTGTAGTTGGGGCCAAACGTCAGGGTTAATCACATGGCGAGCGCCGGGCGACTGCAGCCATTGAGAATTATGGATGCCCGGGCGCGGCTGTGGTTGCGCACCCGGGAAGGCGTAGTTGCTCCAGCAGTCGTCGAAGAACACGAACAGTATTGTAATGTTGCGCTCGTTGGCCAGTGCCAGAAACTGGTCAATGCGATCGAGCAAACCTGGTGCATCGCCTTTCCAGAGCAAATCGTGCAAGTAGACGCGCAGCAGGTTGAACCCGAGGCTTTCAGCCTGATCGAGTTCACGCGCTATCGTCGACGTATCGAACGTGTCCGCTTGCCAGAATTCAAGCTGGTTGCAAGCCGAGCTCGGCGTAAAGTTGCAGCCAACGGGCCAGCCATGCTGCTCGGTCCAGTGCCAGGCGGCTTCCGGGCTCCATCGGTGTGACATGATGAGGTTCCTGTGACGGTTCAGTGAGCAAAGGCGGAGCCAAAGCGGCTCCGCCTAATGGGTTACAGTAAGCGGTTGATTTCGCCTTCTGCGTCGGCAAGGGCTTCCTCGATACCTTTGCCTTGCAGCCAGATCGATTGCAGCTCCCGGTTGAGTACGTCCTGAATGGCGCTGTAGCGAACGGCTGGTGGGTTATCGCGGGCAATGTTGACGGTGTTGCTGTACTCATCGCGATGGGCCAGGTTCTGGTACTCAGCCGAGTCCAGTACCGATTGACGCACGGCCAGGTGACCTGTCCGTGCCCAGTCAACATTGTGATCATTCAACCAGGCCAGAAAGCCGAGGGCGGCTTCATATTTCTCGGGTTCGCTTTGCAGGGTAACCGGCAATGCCCAGGTGTGGCTGTCGGCCCAGGTAGCGGCTTCATCGAATAACTGCGGGTAATCGGCGACGTAGTAGGAGGCAAGGGCAGAGTCGTCGTTGCGGGTCTCGCTGTCGTAAATATCGACCATCCAGGTGCCGTTGATCTGAATGGCGGCATCGCCTTCCAGAAACGCCTGCTGTGAGTCGTTGTAGTTCAGATTGGGGTCGGCATAGCCGGCATCGAAGAGGCCGACAATGGTTTCAACGGCGCGCTGTGCTTCCGGTGTATTGACCGTTGCTTCGTCACCGCTGAATACGTTGCTGTCCTGTTGCCACAGCATGGCCAGTACCATCCGCACCCCAATCGGGAACTGGGCAAAGTCGGCGGTTAGGTAGTCCTTACCGGTTGCGTCTTTTACCTGCTTGGCATGGGCCATCAGCTCTTCTGGCGAGCTAGGTAAAATGGGCTCGCCCGCGTCATTCACCAGGCCTGCTTCGGCCAAAATATCCAGATTGATGTGCCAGAGGTTGGCGTGAATGTCCATGGGGATGGCGTACATCTGGCCATCGTAGGTAACGGCATCTCGCGCACGGTCGACCCAGTCGTCCGGGTTAATGCCGGCGGCGCGCAGGTCGTCCTCCTGCAGGGGCATCAAGGCGCCCAGTGAGGCAAATTCGGCAATGGACGACTTGTGGATAACGTGAACATCCGGCGCGCTGTTACCGGCATACATGGCTTTTAATTGGTCGTAGTAGTTACCCCAGTCCGTTGGCAGGGTTTCAATGGTGACGCCATTATCGTCAGCCGAATAGGCGTTGATGATGGTCTGAATAATACAGGCTTCACCGACGGCCGCGCTCACATCGGTTCCTGCATCGTCGCACGAACCAAAGAAACGGGCCAGCTCCAGTTCGGTTTCCGCTTGAACGCCGGTGGTGGTAACGCACAGAGCCAATGCGCTGGCGGTGAGTGTGTTGGTCAGTCTCATGTTGTTCTCCTGCTGTTGTTGTTTTTTCGACCCGGTCAGAGTCGATTTTTAACACTGCATGCTTGTGTGTGTCGTTCTGATCTGAGGCCACTGTCGCGGACCCCGGTTCGTTTCGGTAGTAATGCGTTGCTATTTGTCCGTCGACAACGCAATGCCGCGCAGAATGTATTTCTGAAACATCAGGAACAAAATAATCACCGGCAGCGATGCCAGGACACCGGAGGCCATTAACTGACCGAGCCCCTGCGATTGGGCAAAGTTGCCCTGGATTTTGGCCAGGCCGACGGTGATGGTGAAAAAGTCGGTACGCTGTGCCGAGACCAGGGGCCAGAGGTAATCGTTCCAGGAATACAGGAAGGTGATGATGGCGAGTGTCATCATCATTGGCGTAGCCAGCGGCAGCATGATCGACCAGAATATTCGGGCATGGCCACAGCCCTCCAGGCGCGCCGCTTCTTCCAGTGAATCCGGAATGTCTTTGAAAAACTGCGTCATCAGAAACACACCGATCGGCAGGGCAACCCGGGGCAGGGCCAGCGTTGGCAGGCTGTTGTGTGCATTCCAGTCTGCGAACATGACATAGAGTGGGATGAACACCACCTGTTCCGGAACCATCAACCCGGCGAGCACCAGTGGGTAGACAATGCTGCGGCCGGTAAAACGAATGCGGGCAAAGGCGTAACCGGCGAGTGTCGAGGTCGCCAATACCAAAAAGGTTGAGGTTCCGGCAACCAACATGGAGTTCATGAACCAGCGCGGTGTATCACCGATGGAAAGAATGGCGCGAAAATTATCGAGCGTGAACGGTACCGGTACCAACCCAAGAAAGGTGTTGGCGGTGGTGCGGCTCAGCAGTTCGTTCGGCTGCAACGAGAGCGACAGCATCCAGACTACCGGGATCAGCCAGACGACGGCCGCGGCGGTGACGACGATGAACACCCAGCGGGGCAAGGCACGTTGATTCATGTTAAGACTCCTGCCGCTTGGTGACCCAGAACTGGATCAGTGAAAAGATCATCATGAAGGCGAACAGTACGGTGGCCATGGCGGAGGCGTAGCCGACCTCCGAATCGCGAAAAGCCGTTTGATAGATGTATCGGACCCAGACGTTGGTGGCATCTCCGGGGCCGCCCTGAGTCATCAGTTGCGACTGGCCGAACACCTGAAAGTGCAGAACGATTTGCATGATCATCACAAACTGAACGGTGCGAATGATCGAGGGCACAATAATCTGCACGATTTTGCGCCAGCCTTCGGCACCATCGAGTGTGGCCGCTTCGAGGCGTTCGCCGGGTATTTGTTGCAGGCCGGCCAGAAACAGAATCAGCGCGAACCCAACCGACCACCAGACCGTGGCGGCAACAATGGCGCCCATGGCGAGTTGGTCGTCGGTCAGCCAGTTGGGCGAATCAATCCCGAACGGCGCCAGCACATTGGCAATAAAGCCGTTGCGCACGCCATACACCAGTTGCCAGATCAGCGTGACAACGGTGACCGACAGAATCTGTGAAAAGAAAAACACACTGCGCAGCGTGGCGGCCCAGCGACCTTCGCGGTTCAGGGCAATGGCCAGAAGCAGGGCAATGGTGGTGGTAACGGGCACCACCCAGGCGACAAACACCAGCGTATTGCGCACCACGATCCAGAATCGGGTGTCGTACCAGTCGCCAGTGAGTCCAAGCAGAACTGCGGTCGTGAACAGCGTCAGCCCGGCCATGATGTGGTGGCTGTAACCCACGGCACGTCGGCGAATGGATCGCACATACAGCGTGACCACCAATGCCGACACCACCAACCGGAACGGCCACATCGGTTGCAACGACCAGCCAATGTCATCGCCACCCATCAGGCGAATGTAGTTGCCCAGCCCAATGAATTCTTTTGCTCCCGGGTTGAACGTTACCGCCAGCAGGTTCCACTCGTGCAGGCTCATCCAGAACCCCTGAATGAACGGCCACAGTAGCAGCGGTACAAAGGCGATCAGGTAGGGCAGGATGAACGCCCAGCCGGAAAAGTTGTCACTGTGTAGAAACGAAGTCAGACGCATCGCGCTTGCCTTTGTTGTTGTTGTTTTTAAAATAATGCGCTTCAATGCGAGTTCAGGCAAGACGCATCAGGAAACCGAATAGGTATCTTAAGTTATTGAAATATATGGATTTAAGTGCAATTAAACTTACCGGAAACTGGTGAGTGCGATTATTAAAGGTATTGAAATAGTGGAACTAAAGACTCAGCGCCTGACCGACCCGACCCATGTTTCGCCGACGCTGGTGTTGAAATCGGACGACCGGCGCGATTTGAATACCATTAAAGCGCTGGCCAGCGAACCCCGGGTGCGCATTCTCAGCGAGCTGGCAGAAGGTCTGCACAGCGTGGGTGATTTGTCCCGCTCACTGGGGTTACCGTTGTCGACGGTGTCTCAACACGTTAAAAAGCTCGAGGCCTGCGGCCTGGTGCACATTGAGGAAAAGCCGGGCGAGCGCGGCTTGCAGCGTATTTGCCAGCGCGTCTACGATCGCATCGTTATCGACATGCCCACCCATTCCGAACCCAGCCACGAGCATCCGATCTGGGAATTCAGTTGGCCGGTGGGTGCCTATTCGGATGCCAGTGTCACACCGACCTGCGGCCTGACCAGCGAAGTCGGCCTGATTGGCCTGACCGATGATCCGAGCTCCTTTTACGAACCGGATCATCCCAGCGCTCAGCTGATCTGGTTTAAATCCGGGTATTTGGAGTACCGCATCCCCAACCGGCTGCCGCACTCGGTGCGGCCACGCAACCTCTGGCTGACCATGGAAATTTGTTCCGAAGCCCCGATGTATCACCCGGACTGGCCGTCGGACATTACCCTGTGGATCAACGACGTTGAGCTTGGCAGCTGGACGTCACCGGCCGATTTCGGTGACCAGCGCGGTTTGCTTAACCCCAGTTGGTGGGAGGATCGCAACACCCAACACGGTCTGCTCAAAGGCTGGCGCGTTACTGAGCGAGGCAGCTTCATCGACGGTATTCGGCTCTCCGATGTGACTTGTGACGATCTGAAGTTAATGAAGAACCGGTTCATCAGTGTGCGCATCGGAGTAAAGGACGATGCGCGTCACGTTGGTGGCATCAATCTGTTTGGTCAGAAGTTTGGCAACTATGAGCAGGACATTGTGCTGCGGGTAGAATACATCTAACCGATTTGGTTGAAGGTTCCAGGCGACTGTACTGGTCCTTCATCTGCGCCCAGAAGACGCCACCGCTGCACCCGCCAATACCAGTGGCAATGCCAGAAAGAAGGCAAGCCCCAAACCGGTACCGAACCAGAGCACGTCGATCATGCCCGCCCAGATCAACGTCAGGTATTCAAACGGGGCCAGCAGTGAGGCTTCGGCGTACTTGAACGCCAGGGTCATGGCGATGTGGGCGCAGCCGCCGAACAGCCCGGCGAGAATCAGCGGCAGCAGGTCTGAAGGGGTTGGTGTGACCCAGCCCGCAGGCAGTGTCAGTAGGGCGGCGAGCATGGACACCAGCACAAAGTAAAAGGCGATGGCACCGGGGGATTCCGTTGCCGTCAGGCGTCGCACCTGAATCAGTGCCGCAGCGGTGAAAATACCCATCAGAATTCCAAAACCATAACCCGCCAGCCGGGTTGCGTTGAGTTCCGGAGCGCTTATTTCAGGTAACGTCAGAACCAGAACACCCAGCATGCCCAAACCAATACCGATGACGCGGCGAGCGTTCAGTTGTTCCTTGAGTACAAGAACTGCCAGTACGGCCATCATGATCGGTGCCAGATAGCCAATCAGTGTCGCCTCGGCCAGTGGCAGCCGTGCGATGGAGGCAAAGGAGGCGAACATGGCGGCGGCCCCCAGGCTTGACCGGGCCAGGTGCCCAAGCGGTCTTTTGGTGTACAAGCCTCGTGGAAAATGGCCCAGTAGAAATAGAAATATCACCAGTGGAATCAGCGCAAAGGCTGAGCGAAAAAAGACGATTTGCCCAAGCGGTATGGTGTCACTGGTCAGTTTGATGCACAGGCCCATGGCGGTGAACAAAAACCCGGAAAGTATGCGCAACTGAATGCCCCGTCGGTTTTGGTTCAGCTGGGTCAGAACGGCAGGAGTGGTCACGCAGTGGGTCTCCGGGTAGGTTAAAGGGTATTACTGCTTGAAAATCTGGGCATGATATAACATATCACTGCATGCCGGCAGTGTTGCAGATCGGTATTGGTTAGCGAGGCTCATGATCGCAGCAATGACACCCGGTGTTCGGGTGGAATATGATGACTGAAACGAAGGAAACATGGGCAGCAAGGTAGGTCTTTTATTGTGCTAATTCCGTCTGAAGTTGTGGTTACACTGGTAACGGCGCTGGTCGTAGGGCTAGTGGTTGTCTTCCACTATGAATTTATTCAGTTATTGAACCGCTGGGTGGTGCGCCGACAACACCGGTTGCATGAGTCTGTGCGGGATCGACCCATTGTCCTGACGGTGATGTTTGCGCTGTTGTTCGCTCATGTGGTTGAGATTTGGTTGTTTGGTGGCGCCGCATACCTGTTGCTGAGCCAGGGTGGCTATGGCGCAATTACCGGATATTCGGAAGTTACTTTTCTGGACTGTGTGTATTTTTCGGCGGCCAATTACACCACCGTAGGCTGGGGTGACCTGGCAGCGACCGGCGATATCCGGTTTCTGGCCGGCACCGAAGCGCTGGTGGGGTTTATGATGATCACCTGGTCGGCCTCGTTCGGGTATCTGGTTATGGCCAGAACCTTCCGGTATGACCCGGGTGAATGATTATGGGTGATCAGACCTTGCACGGCATCGCGTCGATACGGCCGTTCGAACCCGGCGACTTTGACGCGATTGAAGCCATTTATGCCCATTCCAAGTTGGACGAACTTCGATTTGAGCAAGGTCCGTTCGAGCTGCTGCCGCTAAAGCAGGATGAACAGAGGTTTCGGAATTTGATGGCCGCCCACATCGTTGTGAGCAGCCATCCTGATGTTCAGGGCTTTGGGGCTGTTTTCGAGAGTGAAATCAGGGCGATTTTTGTGCACCCGAGTTACCGTGGGAAGGGCGTTGGAAAGGCATTGTTGCAACACCTTATTTCAGTCGCGTGGAAGCCTGCCAGGTTGTCGGTTGCAAAAAGCAATGCGCCCGCTGTTGAGCTGTATCGGCGTCATGGCTTTGTCACTCTTCGTGAATTTGAAGCCTACTACAATGGGGTACCCGTACAGGCGATTGAAATGGAACGATCATAACCGGCATTCATGGGTCCTATTGTTGTAGGCCAATGAACGGCAATAATGAATCATAAGGAGCAACAGAGTGCGCCAGACGTTAAGGGAAAAAGTGGTTAATGTGTGTAATAAAAAGCTGCAAACCAAAGGCGATACCGTGGGTGTTTCGTTCTATGCGTTCTTCGCCAACAAGAATGATGACCCGGAGCTGCTGATGGAAGCGGCGACCTGGTGGATTCAAACTCACAAACTGGACCACTTTGAAAAGGCCAGTAAGATCAGGGCCATGGTGGTAGCGGGGCTTTAATACCAGCGACCTGAAGGCTGACCATTATCGGGAGTGAATATCAATGAGCACGAAGAACCCGGCGGTTGACGAGTACATGGCAGAAGGCTGTGGCCGGTGCGACAAAGTCGGCACACCCGAGTGCAAGGTGAACACCTGGCGGGATGGACTTGCTGAGTTGCGCAATGTGGTGCTGGACACGCCGCTGACTGAAGAAAGAAAGTGGGGCTCACCCTGCTATACCTACGACGGTCAGAATGTGGTGATGATTGGTGCCTTCAAGACTAACTACGTGCTGAGCTTTATGAAAGGCGCCCTGTTAAAGGACGAGCATCACTTGTTGGTCGCGCCGGGTGAGAATACTCAGTCTGGCCGGGTCATTCGCTTTACGGATGCAGAGCGGGTGGTTGAGTTGGCCTCTGTGCTTAAAGCCTACATTCTGGAAGCGATTGAGGTAGAGAAGGCGGGTCTGCGGGTCGATTTTAAGAAAATGAAAGACTATGCATTGCCCTTAGAACTTCAGCAGGCAATGGATGCCGATGCTGCACTGAAAGACGCCTTCGAGGCGCTCACGCCTGGTCGCCAGCGCAGCTATATATTGCACATCGGCAGTGCCAAGCAGGCCAAAACCCGTGAAGCGCGAGTGGAGAAATGCCGCGATAAGATCTTCGATGGCAAAGGGTTTAACGAATACTGATTCGGCCGTTATCGTTCTTTTTCATTCAACACATGGTACGAGCCAGCCAACACAGTCTTGCTCACCAGGGAGGAGACAGATCATGAAAACTCAGTCAACGGCATTGTCCTGCCGATGCGGTGAGGTGACGCTTAAGGTTCAGGGTAAGCCGATCATCAGTGCTGAATGTCTCTGTACGGATTGCCAGGCGGCCGGTGCCGTTTTGCAAGCCTTGCCAGATGCACCGTCTATTGTGGATGAGAACGGTGCGACCCGCTTTGTGTTGTACCGGAAGGACCGGGTGCACTGCACAAGAGGTCAGTCACACCTGCGTGAGCATCGTTTATCGGAAGGTGCCCCTACACGCCGGGTCGTGGCCGTATGTTGTAACACCCCGATGTTTCTGGAATTCAGCCAGGGGCACTGGCTGAGCCTCTATGGTGGCTTGTGGACAGATGCCAATATCCCACCGCTTGAAATCAGAACCATGACCCGCAGCCGCCGTGCGGGCGTTGAACTGCCAGACGATGTACCCAACCCCAAAACCCATACCCTGTCCTTCTACGGAAAGCTCTTTGGGGCGTGGGTAGCGATGGGTTTCAGAACGCCCAAGGTCGACTATGTGGCAGGGCCGCTGGAGGCCAGTAATTCCGAAGTACGATAAGCTGAGTCAGCTCAGGTGAAGGCAAATTTTCACGTCGTTGTCTCCGGTCAGACATCGCGTATGCCCTAATCTCAGCTAAGCTTGAGTGTTGTTAATGGAGGGCCAATGTGATGACACGTACCGGTGGTTGCCTGTGCCAGGCTATTCGTTATCGCGTTTCGTATGAAGCTATTGATGCTGGCTATTGCCATTGTCGGCTGTGCCAGCGCTCAGCCGGTGCACCTGTAGTGGCCTGGGCCACGTTCCCGCGGGTAACCTTTGAATATACCCGCGGTGCACCGGGGGTTTATGCTTCAAGCGAGCAAGGGCAGCGGGAGCATTGTACCGAGTGTGGCACTCAACTGGTGTTTCGACACGCCTTTGAGCCGGAGACGCTGGATGTCACCCTGGCCTCTCTGGATGACCGCACGACGATTCAGCCGCAGTATCACATTTGGGTGGCCAGTAAAGTCGACTGGTTGCAGATAAACGACACCCTCCCGCAATATCCGGATGCCGGGCCAGACCATCCGGATGCGGGCTGATACCCACCCATCCACAACAACCAATGGGGGCGGCAGTGGATCGGATATTTCGGTTAAACGACGCCGTACCGCAAGACCCGGCGGTTGCTGAATGGATGCACAACCATCCGGGTGAATTGGGCACCCTGGCACAGACATACTTTGATCGTGTGCGCGCCTGTGGCCCGGACGTCTGCGAATTGATGCACGATGGCTGCCCGACAGCATGTGTAGGTGACGTCGCCCTGGCGTATGTGAACGCATTCACCCATCACGCAAACCTGGGGTTTTTCCGGGGTGGCGAATTGCAGGACCCTGCCAGGCTACTGGAGGGCAGTGGTAAACTCATGCGCCATGTAAAATTAAAGCCGGGCGTACCGCTAAATTCCGATGCTGTGCTGGCGCTGATCCAGCAGGCCTATCGGAATGTGAAAGCACTTAAGTAGGCCGATATCTGAGTGAGCAGGTTATGACATCCATCCTGAAGTCGAGCAAAACAGTTACCAGTCAGAGCCTTGAGCTCTTTACTGAGTCGTTTGGCAGCCCTGACGACATTCCCGTCGTATTGGTGATGGGGGCCACGGCGTCCGCCGTTTGGTGGCCGGATGCGTTCTGTGCTCAGTTGGCTAGCCTGGGCCGCTACGTTATTCGATACGATCACAGAGACACCGGTCGATCGACAAGTTATACGCCCGGAGAGTTCCACTATTCTGTTGAAGACCTCGCGGACGATGTTGTTCGTGTGATGGAGGGCTACAACCTGACGTCCGCTCATCTGGTGGGTATGTCGCTGGGTGGTTTTTTGTCTCAACTTGTGGTGTTAAAGCAGCCCGACAGGGTACGCAGCCTCACGTTGATATCGTCGGAACGCCTGGCCGATACGGATCCGAACTTGCCCGGTATGGACCCGAGTGTGCTGGAATACTTTGAAACTCTCGGTGAAGTTGACTGGTCAAACAGAGAGGCCGTGGTCGAGAACCAGGTAACCGCCTTGCGTTTGTTTTCTGGCTCGGCACATCCCTTTGATGATGCCGCCATTCGGGAGATGGCCAGGATGGATTTTGATACAACCCCAGATATCACCACGGGGTTCAATCATGCGTCGTTAACCGGAGGTGACAAATGGCTTGGCCGGCTCAATGAGATTTCGGTGCCGACACTGATCATTCATGGGACTGAAGACCCGGTAATACCCTACGCTCACGGGCAGGCACTGCAGTCAGCCATCGCTGGCGCCAGACTGGTTACCCTCGAAGGTAGCGGCCACGAACTTCACCGGGAAGACTGGCCCGTGATGATTCTTGAAATCGAGAAGCAGACCGCTTTCTAGTGGCGCGTTTGTCTGGCAGGTAGTGACTTCATACAGACATTCATAGGTTGCATTGAGCAACGTGTTCTTCATGACTCGCAGGAAATAAACCGCTTTATGTCCCGCTTCAAATTTTCGCAAGTAAACGTCTTCTCAACCGACCCTCTGCTCGGCAATCCGCTCGCGGTCGTACACGACGCCGATGCGCTGACCACGGAGCAGATGGCAAGCATTGCGCGGTGGACGAATTTGTCTGAAACCGTGTTTTTAATGAAACCCACGAACCCAAAAGCAGATTATGCCGTGCGCATTTTCTCGCCAGAAGCAGAGTTGCCCTTTGCCGGGCATCCGACCTTGGGTTCCTGCCATGCCTGGCTGGCAGCCGGTGGTACGCCTAACCATACAGAACAGGTTGTCCAGCAGTGTGAAGTAGGGCTGGTTACGGTGCGTCAGGACGGGTCGCAACTCGAGTTTGCAGCGCCTTCGGTAATGCGAACCGGTCCGCTTGAAAAAGAGGTGTTGGGCCAGATCCTGGAGGCACTGTCGTTGTCGCCCGCAGCTATTGCCCACCATCAGTGGGTGGATAACGGCCCTGGCTGGTGCGCGATCATGCTGCATTCCGCCATGGATGTACTGGCACTTGACCCCGATTGGACGGCACTGGCTCCGCTGAATCTTGGCGTGGTCGGTCTGCACGATGAGGGCGGCGATGCGACCGTTGAAGTGCGGGCGCTCATTGGTAATGGCGGCTATGAAGACCCGGTAACCGGCAGCCTGAATGCAAGCCTGGCGCAATGGCTTATACCGGCCGGGTTTGTACCGTCGCCTTATGTTGCGGCCCAGGGCACCCGGTTGAACCGTGCGGGTCGAGTGCAACTGCGTGAGGCGAACGGAGATGTCTGGGTGGGTGGTCACGTGGTTGGTGTGATCAGCGGTGAGATCACGGTTTAAACACAGCACTGTGATAGGGTTGGTTTTTTTTAAACACGAAACAGGAGTACCGGTCGGGTTATGATTGTCTGGCAGCACGAACTTCAGCTCACCGCCAAGTCACGTGGGTTTCACCTGATCACCAACGAGATTGACGACGCCTTGCGCCATGCGCCTTCGGTGTCGGTAGGCCTGCTGCATATTCTTGTCAAACACACCTCGGCCAGTGTAACGCTGAATGAAAACGCGGACCCCGCCGTACGCCGGGATTTCGAACGGTACTTTCAAACCCTCGCACCCGACACCGACCGAAGCGCGCCCTATGAACACACCTACGAAGGCCTGGATGATTTGCCGGCGCATTTTAAAGCCAGCCTGCTAGGGAGCAACCTGACGTTACCCGTCACGGGCGGACGCTTGAACCTGGGTACCTGGCAGGGGGTTTACCTTGGCGAGCATCGAACACGGGCTTCTGGCCGTCAACTCGTTTTGACGTTGCAGGGCCAGTAACAAAAAAGGCCCGAATACGCCCTCCCTGGCGTCACAGTGTGGCGTTACTTCAGCGCGGTCAGCATCAGATGCGCCACTTCGGCAGAAGACTGCGGGTTCTGCCCGGTAATGAGTGTGCCATCCTGTACCGCATGAGGCTCCCAGTCTGGCCCGGCTTCATGCTCTGCACCCAGGGCTTTCAAGCGCGATTCAAGCAAGAACGGAACCTTCTCGGTGCCGCCGGCGGCGGCTTCTTCGGAGTCGGTGAAGGCGGCAATTTTGCGACCTTTGATAAAAGGCGTGCCGTGTTCATCGTACATGCCGGCGAAGACGGCGGGTGCGTGGCACACGCTGGCTATGAGTCGGCCAGTGCGGTGAAAGTCGAACAGGGTGTTGTGCAGCGCCAGGTTGTAAGGCATGTCGAATACCGTGCCGTGCCCTCCCGGCAGGTAAATGGCGTCGTATTCTCTGGCATTGATGCTATTGAATGCTGGCGTGGCTTTCAACTTGGCCATGGCCGGCTTCCAGGCGTTGGCCTGGTCTTCAGTGGGAGTGCTGTTGGGGTCGATGGGTACGTCACCGCCGGTGACCGAAGTGACCTCAACCTCATGGCCTGCGTCGGTCAGCGCCAGGTAGGGTACGGCGAATTCTTCAAGCCACAACCCCGTGGGCTCGCCGTTTAGCAGGTATTTGTAGTTGGTGAGTACGAATAAAATTTTGCTCATCTGAATCGTCCTTTGTCCTGCGGGTTCACTCACAGGGTGGGGACGATTTTGCCAAAGCGGCGATTTATTTACTTAATCGCCGCTTTCAGGTCTATCAAAACAGGGTGAACGTTAATCTTTCAGTGCGTCTCGCCATGAATGCCGGGGTGAAAACCCGACGAGGCGTTTGGCTTTATCGTTTGTATAGAAGGTTTCAGTCGGTGCCATGTCGCGTTTTTGGGGCACGCCCTGATAGAACCGGTCAATCACTTCCTGGCTGTTAATGCCGACCGAGAGATCATCGTTGGCGACGTTGAATACTTCATAGCCCAGGCCATCGGTTTTCAGGCAGCAGTCGACCATGTGGCCGAGGTCGCGTGCGTCGATGTAGGCGAAGATGTTGCGACGGCGCAGGGCCGGGTTGTCCATAAATGCCGGGAAATTGGTCGCGTATTCGTGCGGCTCAATCACGTTGTTGATGCGCAAGCCGTAAATATCGAAGCCGGTACGGGCCTGAAAAGACCGGGCTGTCGCTTCGTTAACCACCTTGGACATGGCGTAGCTGTCCTGTGGGATGGTCGGGTGCTCTTCGTCGATCGGAATGTACTCCGGCTTCATTTCGCCATCGGCAAAGCAAATGCCGTAAGTCGTTTCCGACGAGGCAAAAATGATCTTGCGAATCCCCAGTTTGGTGGCCGCATCCAGCACGTTGTACGTGCTCATGGTGTTGATGCGATAGGTTTCGTTATCGGGGCGCAACAGAATGCAGGGAATGGCCGCAAAATGAACCACGGCGTCGTAGGCTGGGACTCCGGTGCCGGGTTCAAGTTCATCAAAACCGGCGTAAGCGTGCAGGGCGTTGAATACCTGGCCAGCGTCGGTTAAATCCACCTGCAGCGAATCAACGCCGGGCATGTTAAGTGGCACCAGGTCAGCATTGGTCACGCGGTGACCCTGATCAATCAGGTGTGCAATGGCATGGCGGCCCGCTTTGCCACTGCCGCCGGTGAATAGAATACGCATGGTTTGGTCCTCTGATTGACATCAAATTGGTTGCGTTCCGAGCATAGCGGGCCGGGTACAGTCAGGCTACCTCTGTGATTCTATGCACAGAGAACACTCAACCGCTGGCTTGGCCGGTTAGTGCTAATCTGAAGGTGCGCTAAGGAGACAAAGTTGGAGGTGCGGATGCTTTACCTGTTTGAAGTACACATCAAGCCCGGCTACACCGCCGAGGATTACGCCGACGCCTGGGTACGCGCGAGTGAACTGATTCAACAGGCACCGGGCGCGCGTGGCACCCGACTGCACCGCAAGCTGGATGATCCCTCAGTGCTGATTGCCATCGCGGAGTGGGAAAGCAAGGTGGCGCGCGATGCGATGGAGCAGCAGCACAACCCGGACATAGCCGCCATTATTCGCAGTGCAGCGCCGTTCTGCGAGATTCACCCGATTGGTGAGTTCGATGCAGCTGGGTGGGTGGTGTTGCCGCCGGATCGAGGCGCCTGATCTGTCGTGAGCGCTACGATCAGTTACTAATTCATTTAAAAGTTATTATTGACATGCATGCCAACGGCAGTATGCTTTTGATGATCAAGGTTGAAGCGGCAGGTGTTGTCGATGAACGATGGCCTTGACTGCATCCGTAAGTCTGGAAATGGACCACAGCAGTACTGTTTCAATAATTACTTACTGATGAATTAATAAATAGGGTTACAACAACAACTATCCCGGAGGATAACCATGTCGACTTCCCTCAAGGCCGCAGCAGCGGTATTGCTGGTCACAGGCGCCATTGCTGGCCAGGCCCAGGCGGGTGCGCACACGGCATCGGCCAGCGCCTGTCTGATCACGAAAACGGATACCAACCCCTTCTTCGTCAAGATGAGAGAGGGGGCAGAAGCCAAGGCTGAAGAACTGGGTATGGAACTCAAGTCGTTCGCCGGAAGGATTGACGGGGATCATGAAACCCAGGTTCAGGCCATCGAGACCTGCATCGCAGATGGTGCGGATGGCATTCTGCTGACAGCGTCTGATACCTCGTCCATCGTCTCTGCCGTTGAGCAGGCGCGTGATGCGGGCGTGCTTGTTATTGCGCTGGATACCCCGCTTGACCCGGCCTCGGCGGCTGACGCGACCTTCGCGACAGACAATTTCGTGGCTGGCGAGCTGATCGGTGCCTGGGCGGCCGCTCAGTTGGGCGATGAGGCCGAGAATGCCCGCATTGCGCTGCTGAACATCAACGTGAGCCAGCCGTCGGTCGGCGTGCTGCGTAACCAGGGCTTCCTGACCGGCTTTGGTATCGATACGGGCGACATCAACCGCTGGGGCGATGAAACCGACCCCCGCATTGTTGGTCACGATGTGTCAGACGGCAATGAAGAAGGCGGTCGCCGTGCCATGGAAAACCTGCTGGTTGAAGACCCCAGCATTAATGTCGTTTATACCATCAACGAACCTGCCGCAGCAGGGGCTTATCAGGCGCTGGCGTCAATGAATCGCCAGGACGATGTGCTCATTGTGTCGGTAGACGGCAGTTGCTCGGGCGTGGCGGATATTCAGGACGGTGTGATTGGGGCCACGGCGCAACAATACCCGTTGCAAATGGCCGCACTGGGTATGGAGGCAATTCTGGAGTGGGCTGAGAACGGCACCAAGCCAGAGCCGACCGAAGGCAAGGATTTCTTTGATACCGGTGTCTCACTGGTGACGGGTGATCCGGTCGACGGTGTGGAATCCATTTCGATTGAGGAAGGCATGAACCGCTGCTGGGGCTAATCAGGGTAGTGTGAGTTCCTTCGGGCGGGAGAGCATGGAAGCACCCGCCCACCCCTGAAGCCAGGGGCTTTATTGTGAGGCAGGGTCCTGCCCTGCCTAGCCTGTTACGTAGAATTTCTGGAGAGGTCCAATGGCCAAATCCGATTCCAACAGTCCGGTGCATGAATCGTCATTAGGCAGTGCACCGGATGCGGTCGCTTCCTTTGAAGACGACCGGGCTGGTTTTATCAAAAAACTGCAGCATACGCTGCACCTGAACCCGTCCATGGTTCCATTGATTGTCTTGCTGTTATCAATCGCCGTCTTTGGATTGTTGCTGGGAACCCGCTTTTTTTCGCCCTTCGCACTGACCCTGATTCTTCAACAGGTTCAAATAGTCGGTATCATCGCCGCCGCACAGAGCCTGATCATTCTGACCGCGGGCATCGACCTTTCGGTGGGCGCAACCATGGTGTTGTCTTCTGTCGTGATGGGTCAGTTTACCTTTCGCTATGGCATTCCCGTTCCCATCAGTATTGTCTGTGGCCTGCTGTGCGGCATGTTGTGCGGAATGATCAGCGGCTTGCTGGTCTCCCGTGTTCGTTTGCCGCCGTTTATTGTCACGCTGGGCATGTGGCAAATTGTTCTCGCCACTAATTTTCTTTATTCAAAGAATGAAACTATACGCGCGCAGGATATTGAAACCCAGGCATCGTTGCTGCAGTTCTTTGGCACTAAGATCACAATCGGAGGGGCTGTTTTTACCTACGGTGTTGTTTTCATGGTGCTACTGGCCTTGGTGCTTGCCTATGCCCTCAAACACACGGCCTGGGGGCGCCACGTGTATGCTGTCGGCGATGACAAGGAAGCCGCAGAGCTTTCCGGTGTGAAAACCGGGCGGATTATATTGTCGGTATACATGCTCTCCGGGCTGATCTGCGCCTTTGCGGGCTGGGCACTGATAGGTCGGCTGGGGTCCGTTTCACCCACGGCGGGGCAGCTATCCAATATTGAATCGATCACCGCCGTGGTAATTGGGGGAATCTCACTGTTCGGTGGGCGTGGCTCTATTCTCGGCACGCTCTATGGTGCCCTGATTGTTGGGGTGTTTACCCTCGGTCTGCGTTTGATGGGCGCTGATGCGCAGTGGACGTATCTGTTGATTGGTGTGCTGATCATCGGCGCAGTTGCGGTGGACCAATGGATCAGGAGGGCGACCGTATGATGCAACCACACACCCAATCGTCGGAGCATGCGGTAGCTCCGATACTTCATGCTAAGAACCTGGTCAAGCGCTTTGGCCGGGTTACCGCACTCGATCATTGCGACTTCGAGTTGTACCCCGGAGAGATTCTCGCCGTCATTGGCGATAACGGTGCAGGCAAGTCAACGCTGATCAAAGCCATCTCTGGTGCTCTGGTTCCCGATCAGGGCAAGGTCTATCTGGATGGTCAGGAGGTACGGTTCACCTCGCCACTGGATGCGCGAAAACAGGGCATAGAGACGGTGTATCAGCAGTTGGCCATGTCGCCGGCGCTGTCGATTGCCGACAACATGTTTATGGGCCGTGAACTCAGAAAACCGGGCTTCATGGGGCAAGTGTTGCGCCAATTGGATCGCCCGGCGATGGAAGCCTTCGCTCGGGAAAAACTCAATGAACTGGGACTGATGACCATTCAGAACATTCGCCAGCCGGTTGAGACCTTGTCGGGTGGCCAGCGCCAGGGTGTGGCCGTTGCGCGTGCAGCTGCCTTTGGGTCCAGAGTGATCATCCTCGATGAGCCAACCGCTGCGCTGGGCGTCAAGGAAAGCCGTCGGGTGCTGGAGTTGATCAGTGAAGTGAAGGCACGGGGCATTCCCATTGTGCTGATCAGTCACAACATGCCGCATGTGTTTGAAGTCGCCGACCGGATTCATGTGCACCGATTGGGCAAGCGCTTGTGTGTGTTGAACCCGGCTGATTACACCATGAGCGATGCCGTTGCCTTTATGACCGGGGCCAAAGAGCCCGACGTTGAAGCCGTCGGGGTTTAGCCATGGCGAGTATTGCAACTCAAGCGGACGCAGTAGTCGAATTCATTGATCGCGCTGCCCGAAGCGACCGGCGAACTGTGATCGGTATTGCCGGGCCGCCCGGGTCGGGAAAATCGACCTTGGCCGAGGCGGTGGTTCAACAATTGAACCATCGTGCAGGGGATAGTGATCACGCCGCCTTGTTACCCATGGATGGCTTTCATCTTGACAACGAGCTGTTGCTGCAAAGGGATTTGCTGAAGCGCAAAGGCGCACCGGAAACCTTCGACGTCGGGGGGTTGTATGAACTCGTTGTCAGTGCCCGAACCGATGTCGGTGATATTCATTATCCGCTGTTTGACCGTGCGCTGGACCGGGCGCTGGTTGATGCCGGTTTGCTCAGGTCAACAACGTCTATCGTGGTGTTTGAAGGCAATTATCTGTTGCTTGATGCGCCGATCTGGGATGGGTTGACGGAGTTGTTTGATGCAACCGTCTTTTTGAAACCAAGCCTGGAAACCCTTGAAAAGCGTTTGATGGAGCGCTGGCTGGGATTTGGCTTTACGCCTGAACAAGCCGCGCTGAAGGTTCATGAAAACGACTTGAAAAACGCCCGGCTGGTGCTGGAGCACAGCGGGGTTGCTGACCTGACATTGGGCGAAAAGGCTTGAATGGCAGGTCAGACCGGGCCTCTATCGAGCAAAAAAAAACCGATAACTGTACAACATCGTCAGAGCGGTTAGACCGGTTTTGACTGCCTCAAACTGGGAATCTTATGACGTCATTACTGGATTAACTCAAACAATACAGCACGGTTGTCATATGATGTTGAAGGCAGCCTCGACAAGGCTCGACGATTAATGGCCTTGTATCATAAGGCAAGCGTTTCAACGGATCGGGTGCTGATCAAACTGGCCGAGGGTAGTCGCGGGTTCAACGCGGACCAGCAAACCCTGGAGCGCATGAGTCGTGAACGATTGGGTTGACCGGGCACAGTGATCGGCCAGCGCCGGCCTGTTTAGGTTTTGAAAATGGTGGTGGGTGTTTCCCGCAGCAGGGTGTTCTGGTCGATCATGTATTCTGTTGAAATCTGGTAGGAGGCGGCACCCATGGCCCGGGCGAGATAGGAAAAGTGACCCGGCCGCAGTGCGGGTCGCTCCACCCCTTGCAAGTCCAGTTCGTCCAGACTGGATTCTACCTTTCTGACCAGACGGCTGCGCACAGCCACGGGCAAGGCACCGTCGATTACCACGGTTTCGAAATCGATAACGGACAGGGCGGAAACAATGGCATGGGCCAGGCTGCGGCCAGCCCGGGCAAGCCATTGGCTGAGTTCCGGTTCGAACCGCGACCAGTCTGCATCCTGATTATAGAGCTGGCGTGCCAGCTGTGCGTCGCGTGCAGCCAGCATATGTTCGAGCACCACCAGCGAGGCATGGTCCACCAGTCGTTCTCCGCCGGGTTCATCCGGTACTCGCATCGGGCCGAAGCCGCCGGAACTGCCCCGGCGTCCCGGGAAGACGCCGCCATTGAGAACAATGCCACCGCCTATAAAAGTGCCAAGGAACAAATAGACAAAATCCTGCTCCTCCAGTGGCGGACCGAAAATCAACTCGGCCCGGCACGCTGCCGTGCCGTCATTTTGCAGCGTTACCGGCCAGGGGACGCGACGTTTCAATTCGGCTTCAAGATCGAAGGTACGCCATTCATTCATTTCCCGGACCGGTGCATCGAAGTCGGAGGTCCAGCTCCACAGTTCGAACGGCATGGCGATGTTCAGCGCCGATATAGAATCAAGTGTGACTTCGGCTGAGGTTAGTAAAGGGGTGAGGTTATCTTCAAGAAACTGCAGTGTATTGGCGGGTGTGGGGTAATCGTGCACCGCGCTTGCCTGAGCCAGAACGTCACCGACAAAATTGACCACGACCAGATCGAAGGTGCGCCGGCCGATTTTATAACCCAGATAATAACGGGCATCCGGGTTCAGTCTCATCGGCACGGATGGCTGGCCGATTCGGCCACGAACGGGATTGCCCCTTAGCAAGAGCCCTTCTTTTTCCAGCGCCCGAAAAATGACCGATACGGCGTTGGCCGATAAACCCGTCATACGGGTTGCCTCGGCCTTGCTCAGCGCGCCGTGCATCCGCAGCAGATGCAGTACCAAGCGTTCGTTGATACCCCGAACGGTCGTTAAATTGGAACCCTTTAGCGGTTGTGAGCGCATCCGTTACTCTTTGACGTTTGGTTCGGTTGCCCCATTGAAACACTGTGCCAGAGCCATGCCAGTCGCACTCTAGTGTTCGACAGGTCAGGCGTTGTCTTGGCGTGGGGACCTGAGCTTCAGGCCAGGTAAACGACTAGCCAGCCCGGTGAGTTTGGACCTCATGATACCACAGCCATTCAGGCTGTCCGCTACCTGCAAGGTTGGGTGGAGAGAATGCTGTGGTCCGGGTTAATTCGAAGGGAAGCAGGTTGCGGGCCTGACGACAGGCCCGACATCGCCGACTTATTTCGCGTTCAGTGGTAACCGGGGTAGTGACAACCCCACCTGCTGTTTTTCCTGAACGGGCTCACCCCAGCGTTTTTCCAGGGGCATAACGCCGGCCCAGACTGGCCAGTCTGGGCCGGCTGCCTCGTCGTTTACGCCTTCCGCTCTCATTTTGCACGAGGCCTCGCTGATCAGAATGCGCGACAGGCCGGTGGCCTTCAGTTCGTTGTCTGTCATCGGGCGCAGGGCGTCCCAGCGATCCGGTGAGATCTTGTCGAGGAAAATGTGCAATTGCCGGGCTTTCTCGTCCGGGTCGGTAACGGCTTCGGCGGTGCCGAAGAGGGTGGCCGAACGGTAGTTCACCGAGTGGTGGAACGCCGAGCGCGCCAGCACCAGGCCGTCCATTTGCATGATGTTGATGCACACCGGCTGCCCGGGGGCCAGGTTGCGTGCCTTGGCATGGCCGTGCCAGTAAAGGTAATCGCCTTCACGCCAGTGGCAGGTAGGCGTCACGAAGGGCTGGTCATCCACGCTCTGGGCGACGGTGCACAGCAGCGACTCATCGATGATCCGGTTCAAGTGATCGCGGTCGTAGCTGGCCCGGCCCGGGCCACGTTTTACATGGCTGGTTTGGGTGTGCAAGGGGTTGTCTGAATCGGGCAGTCGGGTACTCACGTCAGTGTCCTTATAGGGGCATGGGTTGGGGTGTGACCGGGGGTTAACTGCAATGGTGACTTTAGCCTCGGTCTTTGCCAGCATAGGGTGAACTGGTTTGCTCAAAAATAGCCAGATTGAAAATAATTTTGCAGGCCAGATGACTCTCCCTATGACCATGAAACACGCCTTAGCCAGCCTGACCTTCCACCTGACGGACTCGGCAGACCCCTATTACCTGCAGTTGATTGACCAGGTGAAGGACGGGATTCGCCAGCGGCGGCTGAAGTCGGGAGACAAACTGCCCTCGTCCCGCCAGTTGGCAACTACACTCGGGGTGTCGCGCAGTACCGTGACCCGGGCCTACGATGCCTTGCTGGCCGAAGGGTTTCTGATCAGTGAAGCAAAGCGTGGGCTCTTTGTTGCCGCCAGTGCCCGGGTATTGCTGAACCCGGCGCCACGGGTTCACAGCGTAGCGCCGGTCAAATCGCCGCCAATGCTGACGTGCGATTCCGGGGCCGACGTCGCCGCTTTCCCGGCACGGGACTGGGCCGCCAGTATGAGGCGCAGCTGGCTCAAGCCCGATTTGAATGTGCTGGAAGGCGCCTATTCGGGGGGGTACCCACCGCTCAAGGCGGCCATTGCCGATTATCTGTACCGGGTTCGGGGGGTGAGCTGTACCGAAGAGCAGGTATTTGTGACCTCGGGCAACCGCGACGCCCTGAGCATTCTGCAACATACTCTGGACGCACAAACCACCGATGCTCACTGGCTGCTCGAGAATCCCTGTTATAAGCCGATGCGGGCGTTACTGAGCAACCGGGCCTCGGGCCTGGGTACGCTGAACGTGGACGCCGAGGGTGCCCCGCTGCCACTGCGAAAAGACACGCCGCAGGTGGCCATCATCACGCCGAACCGGCAGTACCCGCTGGGCATCGGCATGAGTCCGGCTCGCAGACAAGGCTGGTTGCAGGCCTTGCAGCAGCATCCGTCGCTGTGGTTGATCGAAGACGACTACGACAATGAGTACCACTTTCAGGGACGCATGGGCGTGCCGCTGATGCAGGCCGATACCCAGGGTCGGTCGTTTCTGGTCGGCAGTTTTTCCAAGGTGCTGTTTCGCGGGTTGCGGCTGGGGTTTGTGGTGGTGCCACCGGGCCAGATCGAGCGGTTTCGGGCCAGCCAGCAAGCGCTGGGCGCCTCGGCCTCGCTGCCCATTCAGCCGGTGCTGACGGATTTCATGCGACATGGCCGGTTCGACCGGCACCTGAACCGGATGCGGCGTCTCTACCGGTTAAAGCGAGACCGGTTGCTGGCGCTGCTGGCAGAGCAGTTGACGCCCTGGTTAGCCTGGCAGGCGCCCCAGGGCGGCATGCACATTCGGGTGATGTTAACGCAAGCGTGGCTGGCCGCCCGGAAGCCAGCCCGCTGGGACCGCCGGATCGCCAGCGACTTGCTGGAACAGAACATTCGTCTGGAAGTGTTGTCGGACCATTACCTCGACCCGGACATGGGCGAGCAGGGGTTTCTGCTGGGGTTCAGTAACCCCGATGAGGCAACCATGGAACAGGTGGTTCGGGCGCTGGCTGACTGGTTCGAGCGTCAGTCGGGGTAAAGCTGCAAAATATCGCTGTCGTTCGACAGGTTGGTCACCATCCAGATCTGTTCGAACGGGTGGTCTTTGGGCACGGTGAAATGGTGGCGCAGGGCCAGCATGTCGTGGTTGTGCCACAGCGGGTTGGCATTGCGGATCACCAGCCAGACACGCCGGGTCTGGTACCGTTTTTGTGCCTTGACCATTAAGATGCGATTGAGCGCATGCAGCAGGCGCTGATGCACATCGTCTTGCATCAGTTCCAGCAGTGCCTGGTGGGTGGCGGGGCTGAGGTCGCGCCCGAGAATGGCCATTGCTTCGACTTCAGAGCCATAGAGATGGGCAATCTCAAGATCGAGGCGCTGGCCGTTCAGGTAACAGGAAACGTCGGGCTTGCTGGGTTTGTTATGCCAGATATGGCGCAACGGCTCCCCATGCTGCCGCTCCCAGGCGCGCATGAAGACGCGTGCGGCCTGGTGTTCGAGATCAACCTTTTCCTGCTCGGTCGGGTTCATACTGGCGGCTCATATCGACGACAACCGGTTCAGCCCAGAAACGCCGCATACACCGGGTTACTGGTTTCTTCCCAGTAAGGATACCCCAGTTCTTCCAGTTTCTGGCGGAAGGCTTTCATGTCTTCGCGCGGCACCTGAATACCGGTCAGTACCCGGCCGTAGGCAGCACCGTGATTGCGGTAGTGAAACAGCGAAATGTTCCAGTGGCCGCCCAGGGTATTTAGGAACTTGCCCAATGCCCCCGGCCGTTCCGGAAACTCGAACCGGAACAGGTGCTCGTTGGTGATCGTCGGTGCATGACCACCCACCATGTGGCGAACGTGAGACTTGGCGACTTCGTTGTCGGTTAAGTCGAGGACCGGGTGATCAGCCTCGCGCAATTCGCTGATCAGTTGCTCGCGCTCTTCCAGACTGGTTATCTTAACACCGACAAAAATGTGGGCCCTGCTCGGGTCATCGTACCGGTAGTTGAATTCAGTGATCGACCGCTTGCCGATGATCGACACGAACTTCTTGAACGCCCCGGGTTTCTCGGGAATGGTCACTGACAAGATCGCTTCGCGGTGCTCACCCACTTCAGCCCGCTCGGCCACGTACCGCAACCGATCGAAATTCGTATTGGCACCGCTGGAAACGGTGATCAGGGTTTTGTCGGTGCAGCCCTCGCGTTCCACGAATTTTTTCATGCCTGCCACACTGACGGCACCGGCTGGTTCGGTGATCGATCGGGTATCGTCGAAGATGTCCTTCACCGCTGCGCAAATTTCATCCGAGGTCACGGTGATGACTTCATCGACGTAATCCTTGCAGATCTTCCAGGTTTCCTTGCCGATCTGAGCCACGGCGATGCCATCCGCAAAGATGCCAACCTGGCTCAGCGTCACCCGGCGTTTGGCTTTCAGTGCTGCGGCCAGGCAGGCACTTTCTTCAAACTCGACCCCGATTACCCGGATGTTGGGCTGCAAGTATTTAAAGTAGGCCGCCATACCGGCGATCAACCCGCCGCCGCCAACCGGGATAAACACCGCATGGATGTCATCACCACGATGCTGGTGCAGAATTTCGCGGGCAACGGTGCCCTGACCGGCAATGATGTCCGGGTCGTCGTAGGGGTGAATGAAGGTCAGGCCACGTTCGGCTTCGAGCTTGCGCGCGTGCTCCAGCGCCTCATCGAAAGCATCGCCATGCAGCACGGCTTTGCCACCACGTGCACGCACGTTCGCCACTTTGATGTCTGGCGTCGTTTTGGGCATGACGATGGTCGCCTTAACCCCCATCAGCCGGGCCGCTTCAGCCAGGCCCTGTGCATGGTTGCCGGCCGAGGCGCAGATGACGCCCTTGTCCAGTTGCGCCTGGGTCAGGGTGGTCATCTTGTTGTAGGCACCGCGCAGCTTGAACGAGAACACCGGTTGCAGGTCTTCGCGCTTAATCAAAATAGTGTTGTTCATCCGACGACTGAGAAAGGCGGCTTTTTCCAGAGGCGTCTCGATCGCCGCCTCATAGACCCGGGCATTGAGTATCTTCTTAACAGTCTGTTCCAGCATGGAAGTTTCCTGGTTAACGGATGAATGTCGGTCGTCGTCTGCGGCCGCATGAGATTTTACGGCGCAGCACCGTAGTGTAAGGGTTTTGGCCGGATGCGGAAACGCAGGCGTACGGCAAATCGCGGCATACTGTTTTGCAACGACGCCGAAGCGGCGCTGGCCTGTGTTACTGAGCGTCACAGCAGCTATAATGCGGCCAAACAAGCGATATCCCAGAACAGTCACCGACGCCCACTGATTACAGGAAAGTCCCATGACCCAAGACGAACTGAAGCAAGCCGTCGCCCAGGCGGCGCTCGATTTCATCAAGCCCGACCTGAAACCGGAAGCCATCATCGGCATCGGCACCGGTTCTACCGCCAATCTGTTCATCGATGCGCTGGCAACCGTTAAAGACCGCTTTCGCGGCACCGTTGCCTCCAGTGACGCCAGCGCCAAGCGCCTGCGCGACCACGGCATTGAGGTGTTCGACATGAACGAGGTGGAAAAGCTGGCGGTCTACGTCGACGGTTGCGACGAAGCCAACCGCAAGCTGCATCTGATCAAGGGCGGCGGCGCGGCCCTGACCCAGGAGAAGATCGTCGCCTCCATTGCCAAGACGTTCGTGTGTATTGCCGACGAGTCCAAGGCCGTGCAAAAGTTAGGTGCCTTCCCGCTGCCGGTCGAAGTCATACCGATGGCGCGCAGTGCCGTCGCCCGCAAACTGCTGAAAATGGGCGGCAACCCGGTCTACCGCGAAGGTGTGGTTACCGATAACGGCAATCAGATTCTGGATGTCTACGAACTGGACATCAAAGACCCGGAGGCGATGGAAACCGCCATCAACAACATTCCCGGCGTGGTCACCAATGGGTTGTTTGCACATCGGCCAGCGGACGTGTTGTTGCTGGGCACCAAAGACGGCGTGAAGAAACTGTCAGTGATTAACACCATGGCTGAGGATGGTGAGTTTTACTGAGTTGGACAGTTTGGGGGTTGATAACTCAAGTGTCGGAGTTCGGGGTGCTACTTGGTGGCAGTGGTCCGCGACGATCACCTGGGGCATCCCTGTGGGATCGGCGTTTACCCGGTGGCTGACACGAGCTCATGCCACAGTATGCAACCTCGCCTTTAAAGCACAGCCACCATTGCCCACAGAGATAGGGCTAGGAGTAGAACGCCGAGGCTTCGGTTTAGTCGGGTTTGGCCGGTTTGCGAGGCGATCAGGCGGGTGCCCCAGGGTTGGCTGGCGAGGACGGCGAGCCAGATGGCATCGATGGCAACCCAGATTAGCGACAGCAGGATGGTGGTTTCGAGTGCGGGTGCATCGACCCAGGCCTGCAACAGCGCCTGAAAGGTGAAAGCTTCGAACCAAAGCGTGGCGGAGAGAGCACCGGTTAGGATGACGCTGACGATGGTGATCGGCCGGGTTGGGTGGCCGGGTTCGGCAATGTAGGTTTTGATCCAGTACCACATCCATAGCCAGGCAGCCATCATGGCGCCAGCGAATACCAGTAACGTTGGCCCCAGCGGCCCTGAATTGGCCCAGACCGTCACCGCCGTTGCCATTAAACCGGCCTGGGTGAGAGTGATCAGCATTCGTGCTGCGATTAACCGCCACACTGGGCTGGCGCGTTCGTGTCGGGCACGCACAAATTCATAGGTGTAACCATCGGCCGGGAGTACCAGCAGCAGACCGAGGGTGATGGCAATTAAAAGCGTAACAGGGTCGATACCGGTCATTAGGGCGATCAGCGGTTAACAGGGAAAGGCAGCATAACGGGGTAAGGCAGGTAGGGAAAGCACGGGCTCAGCGGAGAGCCCGTGCAATGGGTCGTTATTCGACGCGTTCCCAGACCTGAGTCCGGCCGATCAGCGCAAAGCCGAGAAAACCACGGACTTCCAGCTTGGTACCGTTCTCGATGACCTTGGCTTTGGCACTGTATTCCTTGCCATTGGAGGGATCCAGAATGCGGCCACCGTCCCATTCATCGCCGTCTCGTTCCAGGCCCCAGAGAAACGTCATGCCTTCAATTGGCTGATCTTTTCGGCTGCCTTTGCATTCGGAACAGACCGGGTTGGGCTCGGACGGGTTCAGCAGTTCAACGATCTGACCTTGCAGTTCGCCGTCTTCGACCCAGACGCGCACCAGGCTTTTGGCTTCGCCGGTTTCATCATCGATGGTGCGCCACTGGCCTTCGGCCGACATGGATTCAGCCTGGGCCGGGGTGATGGCCAGCGCCAGCATTAGTGTAGTGACGACAGTCAGTAAAGATTTCATTGTTATTTTTCGCTCCTGATTAATAGCCTGCGGTTGAGGTGAAGGCTTGGGGCAAACATAGCAAAACGCCAGCCAGTAACAAGCGAGCAGTGGCGGTTAATGATTCAGATTCACCAAAGCCCTCGCAGATAGGGCTGAAGTAGGGGGCTTCGGCAATAGTTGCCACATAAACCGCTGGGCTCAGCTCAGGTTCAGGCGTCGTCGGTAACGCAGAGTGGCGCAAAGCGGGCGCGGGTCAGTTGCAGCAGATCGGCTGGGGCCAGAGCGATGTCGAGCCCACGCTTGCCGCCGCTGACGAACAAAGTGTCCATCGACTCGGCGCTTTGGTCCACCACCGTGGGCAGGGCTTTTTTTTGTCCCAGCGGGCTGATGCCTCCGACCACATAGCCGGTGGTTTTTTCGGCAATGGCTGGCTCGGCCATCTGCGCCGATTTCAGGCCATGTGCTTTGGCGGCGCGTTTCAGGCTCAGGTTGTGGGTGACCGGCAGAATACAAACGCCCAGTGCTTTGGGGTCGCCGTTGAAGCTGACCAGCAAGGTCTTGAACACTTGCTCTGGCGGCACACCCAGCGCTTTGGCAGCGGCGAGGCCATAGCCTTCGTCACTGTCGCCCACGCTGAAGGTGTGCAGTTCGAACGGTACCTTTTGACGTTTGAGTAACTGAACGGCCGGTGTCATCAGGCGCGCTCCAGCATCCGGGCCATGGCGTGCAGTGACTCGCCGGTGACGCGCTTGGTCAGCCAGCCGTCCAGCGCGCTGGCGCCCAGCGAGCGGTAAAATTGTCGGGCCGGTTCGTTCCAGTCGAGCACCATCCACTCCAGGCGGCCGCAGCCTCGCTCTACGGCCAGGTGCGCTAGGCTGGTAATCAGCGCTTTGCCAACACCAGAGCCGCGCTGGTCCGGTTGCACGTATAGGTCTTCCAGGTGAATCCCGGGCTGGGCGAGAAAGGTGCTGTAGTTCGGGAAAAATAAGGCCATGCCAACGGGTTGGCCATCGCGCTCGGCGATCAGAACTTCAGCCGCTGGCTGGTCGGAAAACAGTGTCTCGGTGAGTTTGGCTTCGGTGGCGACGACTTCATGCGAGAGTTTTTCGTAGTCGGCCAGTTCCTGAATAAACCGCAGAATGTGAGGAACATCGCCGGGTTCAGCCAGACGGATGACAGCGCCGGAAGTGGTGGTGATGGGTGACATGACAGGCCTCGTGAATGAGTGATTGGCCTGAGTTTATAAGATCAGCGGGTAAGTTGTCGCGTTTTAAGGTGGTCGGGTCGTGTGAGAGAAAATCGGCTCCCCGAGGTCCTTAAACAGGCACAAGGCAAACCGGAGTGGTGTGAATTACCACGGTCTGCCATTTGGTTCGGGATGCGCTTGCCGAACCCCCCTCGGGGACATCACCTCAGCTCTGACGCAAGCGCCCGTGCTGGTTCAGTGGCAATCGAATGCGCACGCACAAACCCCCTTCGGGGCGGTTGTAGGCCCGAATATCACCCTTGTGGGCGGTGAC
Source organism: Saccharospirillum alexandrii (assembly GCF_004000275.1). Lineage (GTDB taxonomy): Bacteria > Pseudomonadota > Gammaproteobacteria > Pseudomonadales > Natronospirillaceae > Saccharospirillum > Saccharospirillum alexandrii. Next base: position 15,013 of record NZ_RCIP01000006.1, on the reverse strand, counting down.
GGCGTGCCGGGCAATGTTCAGGCCCAGCCCAGCACCGGAGTTGGATTGATCGAGCCGGTAGAAGGGGTCGAACAACCGTTCCAGTTTGTCTTCCGGTACGCCGGGGCCCTGGTCGCAGATTTCGATTTGCGCCTCACCCTTGTGGGTGGTCAGGTGAACGCTCAGTTCGCCGTCTTCCGGTGAAAAACGCAGGGCGTTGCGAATCACGTTGTCGATGGCGGAATGCAGCAATTGCGGATCGCCCCAGAGGCTGACGGCGCTTTCAATCTGGTCGGTGATCAGGATGTTGTGTGATTTGGATTCAAAGCGGGCGTCCTCAACCACCTGGCGCACCAGGTCGTCGAGCTGCAATTGCGCCGGCTCCAGATGTTGCATTTCATTTTCAAAGCGCGACAGTTTCAGCACCTGAGCGATCAGGCTTTCGAGCCGGTCGCTTTCGCGCTCAATGCGGCTCAGCGCGGTTTCGAGTCCGGTGGGGGCTTTCTGGCGAACGATGCCCAGCGCGACCTGCAGGCGCGTCAGGGGTGAGCGTAACTCGTGGCTGACGTTGCTGAGCAACCGTTGCTGTGCGGAAACCAGCTGCTGCAGGCGCTCGGCCATTTCGTCGAAGTCGCGACCCAGGTCACCCAGTTCGTCGGCGCGTTTGTTGACCGCGCCACCAACCCGGGCATCCAGGCTACCGCCCGCCAATTGCCGTGAAACGCGCCGCAGGCGGGCAATAGGGCGGGTGATTGACCAGGCCAGCACCAGCGCCATGCCGCCAGAGACGAACAAGGCGAAAATGGCGCGCAACCACTGACTATCGAGCCAGAGTGGCAGGTTGGGCGGCGGCAGGGCGGGCACGCCGCGCAGAAACAGGCGGTACATATCGCCACCGACCGACATGGTGATCGGCCCCATCCAGGTTTCCTGGCGCCACTGGCCGACTTTCACGCCTTCCAGCTCCATCATCTCTGACAGCATGACCAGAATGCGCCGTGGTGGTTTGGGGGTACCGAGCAGGTGATAGGTGTCGTCGACCAGGTACCACTGAAAGCGCGACTCGCTGTTAAAGCGATCGAGCTCGTCGATGATTTCCTGGCGGTCACTGGCGAGACGATCGATATTGGGCAGCTTGACCCGATTGAGCAGGCCGATGTGTGACGCGTTGGGCGCGCCAATTTGGTACACCTGCGCCACCTGGTGCGAGACAAACGCCACGGCCAGCACGATCAGCAACAGAGTGACCCAGAAGCTCAGCCATATCTTGCCGAACACCGAGCCGAGCGGATTGATTTTTCGCCAGTTAACTGAAAATTTCATGGCTACAGCCGGTGTCCGGAAGGGCGGGAAGTGGTTCGGTTATTTCGGATCGACAAACAGGTAGCCAATACCGCGAATGGTCTGAATTTTGGGTGTCTCGGTAACCGCCTGAAGCTTGCGGCGCACATTGGAGACGTGCATGTCGATCGAGCGGTCGTACGCCATGATCTCGCGACCGAGCACTTCGCGGTAAAGGTCTTCTTTGGGAACGGCCTTGCCGACCCGTGACATCAGCACGCGCAACACCTTGAATTCACTGGTGGTCATCGGTACGTGCTCGCCCTCACACTCGACTTCGTAGGTGTCGAAGTTCAGGGTTACGCCGTTGCATTCCAGCGTGCCGCTGTCGCTTTCCTGCTGCACTTTATCGAGTTCGATCCGGCGCAGCAGCGCTTTGATACGGGCCAGCAATTCACGGTGGCTGTAGGGCTTGGCCAGGTAATCGTCGGCGCCCAGCTCCAGGCCCAGTACCCGGTCCATCTCCTCACCTTTGGCGGTGAGCATCAGAACGGGAACGGAGGAGTGGTTGCGAATCTGGCGCAGGGTTTCAAAGCCATCGATGCCGGGCATCATGACATCGAGCAGGACCAGATCGTAGCTGTGCTCGCGCAATTGAACGATGCCATCCTCGCCACTGTGAGCAGCGCTGAGTTTGTAGCCTTCGGCATCGAGGTATTCGCCGAGCAGCTCGGCCAGATCGCGGTCATCGTCGATCAGTAAAATATGAGATTCATTCATAGCATTCAGTGTCCTCTATCGTTGCAGCGCTGACGATCCATTTTACCGCTCTTTTACAACGAGCCCGTTATAGTGTTCTCTCCCGCCGTGCCGAGCACCGGTACATGCTGTTAGAATACGGTTAAATTGCACAGGTGTCTTATGGAAGACGACGACGAATTCAAAATTTTCCGTCAAGAAATGAAAGGCGTACGCCGTATTCGCACCACACCGAGAGTCGAGACGGCCAAACCCGAGGTTCCCGAACCCAGTTTGCTGCATCGGCGGCAGATGGCGGTGAAGGTAGAGCAGGGTGACCCGAACCACCTGACGGAAGAAATCATCGATCTGGTACACCCACTGGATATTCTGGAGTACCGCACCGATGGTGTAGCCCACGGTGTCTACCGGAAGCTCAAGCGTGGCCAGTACCCGATCGATGCCCGTCTGGATCTGCATCGCAAGTCCATGGTTGAAGCACGTGCCGAGGTGTACGGCTTCATTGCCGACTGCCTGCGCTACGATGTGCGCTCAGCGATGATTCTGCACGGTAAGGGTGAGCGCGGAGAGCCGAAGGCCTTCCTCAAAAGCTGTGTGAACACCTGGCTGAAACAAATGCCAGAGGTACTGGCGTTTCACTCGGCGCAAAAGCATCATGGCGGAGTGGGTGCGCTGTATATTCTGCTGCGCAAAAGTGATCGCAAGAAAGAAGAAAACCGGGAACGTTTTATGAAAGGTCGCACGGAATGATGGGCGGGCAAAATGCAACGCGGCGAACCTTGTTGCTCTGGGTTACCGCTTTGGCACTCGGATTCAGCTCGACCGGGTACGCCGATGATCGCTGGACGCAGGTGGGTGAGGTATTGCTTTATGCCCTGCCGCTGACGGCGGCCACCGCCACCTACACGCTCGATGACCCGGACGGGCGTTCACAACTGGTCATGGCCTATGGCGTCACCCTGAGCACCAGCTATGTGCTGAAGGGTCTGGTTGAACGGGAGCGGCCAGATGGAACCGATGATCTCAGTTTCCCCAGTTTCAGCGCCGCTTCGGCCTTTACCAGCGCCGCTTTTATTCAGCGCCGCTATGGCTGGGATGCCGGCTTGCCCGCCTATCTGGCGGCCAGCTACGTTGGCTGGAGCAAGGTGCATTCAGACCGGCATCACACAACGGATGTGCTCGCGGGCGCAGCGCTGGCCTGGGGGGTGAATCAGTGGCTGGTTGAACCGGGCGCTGCGTCGCAGTTTGCCGTGGTACCGACCGAAGGCGGCATGGCATTGGCGTTTGAAGTGAACTTTTAAGTGCCGCCCACGCCCTGCATTTAACGCGGGCTCATGGCAATAAAGCCGACCTGTTGGCTACCGTTCGTTGTATTCAATTCTGGGAGTCTTGCCTTGCGGGAGATGCCATTTCGGAGGGAGTGCGTTGTCATCGTCGAAATGGTGCCTGGGAGAGGATTTGAACCTCCACGGGGTTGCCCCCACTAGCACCTGAAGCTAGCGTGTCTACCAATTTCACCACCCAGGCTGAGCGGTTACGGTGTTAAAGCATCATCCGGTGAAATAATGTTGGTGCCTGGGAGAGGATTTGAACCTCCACGGGGTTGCCCCCACTAGCACCTGAAGCTAGCGTGTCTACCAATTTCACCACCCAGGCAATACCGGATGTGCCTACCGTCGGCAAGCAGGCGCGCATACTAATGAGCGGGCCCGGCTCTGTCAACAGTTTTTGTGGTCTTGCGTCGTCTCTCTGTTCAGAAAAAAGGGAGGTAAAACAAGCGGTTGAGTCACGACCCAACCGCATTGCGGGCCTGTTTAAACGGTCAGGTTCGCCATCACCCGCTCGGCGGCAGAGAGGGTATCGTCGATGTCCTGCTCACTGTGCGCCAGTGACATAAAGCCAGCTTCAAAAGCTGAGGGTGCCAGATAAACCCCTTCGTTCAGCATGCCGTGGAAAAACTGGTTGAAACGAGGCACGTTGCTGGTCATCACATCGCTGAACCGGCGTACGCGCTCAAGGTCGGTGAAAAAGAACCCGAACATGCTGCCAGCGGAATTCGTGGTCAGCGGAATGCCCGCGGCCTGGGCTTTGGCTTTCAAACCCTCGGTCAGGGCAGTGGTGCGTTCTGTAAGCTGCTCGTAAACACCGGGCTTACTGATCTGCTCCAGTACAGCGAGGCCAGCCGCCATCGCTACCGGGTTGCCCGAGAGCGTACCCGCCTGGTAAACCGGACCATTGGGTGCCAGAAAGTCCATGATGTCGGCCCGGCCGCCAAATGCACCGACGGGCAGACCGCCACCGATAACCTTGCCCAGGGTGGTCAGGTCCGGTTTGACGTTGTACAGCGCCTGAGCGCCACCCAGTGCGACCCGGAAGCCGCTCATCACTTCATCGAAAATCAGCACCGCACCGTTGTCGGTACATTCGCTGCGCAGTGTCTCCAGAAACTCGGGCTCGGGCAGTACGCAGTTCATGTTACCAGCCACCGGCTCGACAATGACGCAGGCGATGCGGTCGCCGTATTCCTTGAAACAGTCACGCACGGCCTGGGGGTCGTTGTAATCGAGTGTCAGGGTGTTGGCCGCCACCGCCGCCGGAACGCCGGGTGAGGTGGGCACACCCAGGGTCAGCATGCCGGAACCCGCTTTCACCAGCAGGCTATCGGCGTGGCCGTGATAGTTGCCTTCGAACTTCACCAGCAGGTCCCGGCCGGTATAGCCGCGGGCCAGCCGAATCGCCGACATGGTGGCTTCAGTGCCGGAGTTGACCATGCGGACCTTATCCATCGACGGCACGATGGCACAAACCGCCTCGGCCATGGTGACCTCCTGCTCGGTCGGCGCGCCGAAGGTCAGTGCCAGGTCGACCTGACGGTGTATGGCCTCGCGCACTTCCTCGAAACCGTGACCCAGAATCTGCGGGCCAAACGACAGCACGTAGTCGATATAGGACTTGTCGTTAATGTCGAACAGCCGCGACCCCTGGGCTCGCTTGAAAAAAATCGGCGTGCCACCGACCCCTTTAAAGGCGCGAACCGGAGAATTAACGCCCCCGGGAATGGTTTTCTGGGCGCGTTCAAACAGAGCTGCGAGTTGGTCGGTCATGATGTGGGCCTGTGTAATGAATGTCTGGGAACTATTGTCGTGGTAACCGGTGGCTTAGGCAAACCCAGCTGGTCCTAGGCCGTGCTTATTTGATCGTAGCGCGACGAGCTGGGTATGATTGGGCCACTTAAGCCTGACACAACGGACAACGCCGATGACCGACTCGGTTCCACAGCACTTTCTGGTTCCGTCGAAGCTCTCGGTGCCACACCTGCCTCCCAATGCCATTCGCCGCCCGCGTGTCGACCAGAGCTTTGTTGAAGCCTGCCGGCTACCGGTTGTGGTGCTCTGTGCCCCGGCGGGTTTCGGCAAAACAGTGGCCACCTTGCACGGCGTTGATGCCGTGCGCGAAATGGCTCCTTCAGCCCGGCTCGCCTGGTTGTCGCTGGACCCGGAAGATTCGGACCCGGTGGTGTTTGCAGCCTACTTCATCTCCGCCATTGCCAAACAGGTGCCGCTCAGCGAAGCCTTGTGCCACGCGGGTGTACACGATCGCAAGACCCGGTTGAAGTCCCTGTTCGGGCAATTGCTGTTCGAGCTCGACCGGATCGATCAGCGCCTGATACTGGTGCTGGACGATTACCATTGCGTTGAAAACGACCAGGTCCACGCCGCACTTGCCTATCTGGCGCGGCATCTGCCACCGCACATTACCCTGGTGCTGACGACCCGGTCCGATCCCCCTGCGAGCATTATGTCACTGCGGCTACAGGGTTTGGTGGCCGATATCCAGAATGATGTACTGGGGTTCACTGTCTGCGAAACCCAGCATTTCTTTCAGAGCCTGGGCGGCTATCAGCTTGAAGATCACGATGTTGAGCAACTGCTCGATCATGTCGAGGGCTGGGCGGTCGGGCTGCAGTTGATTGTTCTGGGGTTGAAATCGAAACCGTCCTTTGATGAATTGAAAACCCGGCTGCAACAGAAAAACCTGAATGCAATCGACTATTTCGATTCCGAAGTCTTCGATGCACTGCCAGCCGATGTGCAGCATTTCATGATCCACACTTGCCTGGTGCGACGGTTCAACACCGAAGTTGCCGAGGCGCTGACTAAAGACATCAATGTTCACGAAGTGCTGGACTACCTGCAGCGACAGCACTTGTTCATCATTCAGTTCAACGAGCCGCGGCAATGGTTTCGCTACCATCACCTGTTGCGGGAGTTCCTGCAACACAAGCTGACTTTGCTACACAATGGCAATCTCAGTGAACTGCATTTGCGGGCCAGCCAGGCGTTTTTGACGCTGGGGTACATTGTCGGTGCGGTCGATCATGCCATCAAGTCCGGCGATCAGGCGCAGATTGTCAGAATTCTCAAGCTCTACGGCGATGACCTGATTCACAAAGCCCACTATGAACTGGTACAGCGGTGCCTGACCGAACTGCCCATGGAACGGATTGTCCGTGAACCCAGGCTGGTGCTGGTGAACTGCTGGGTGGAAGCCATTTTTGGGGACGCGCGTCAGGTGGACGGTTGTCTAAACCGTGCACGCCATTTGATCGACGACAGCGACGCCGGGCGTCTGCTGTCAGCTGAATTCGAGACGGTGCGCTCCCAGGCCAGCTATTCACTGGGCCAGCTGGATGTCGCCGAGCAGGCAGCATTGCGTGCCCTGACTCTTTTTGCTGAAGACAATACCCGCCGCCAGAGTGCGCTGCTGACGTACGCCAACATCCGATTCGACCTGGGCGATATGGCGCGCGCGCTCGATATTTACGAACAAAGCGAGCTGCTTAGCCGTCAAGAGGGCAATCACGATGCGGTGCTGTGGAGCCTGAATCAGCAGGCGCAGATATGGAAGCAACGCTGCGAGTTTGACCGCTCGCTGGAGCGGTGCCGTGAAGTGCAGCGTTACAGCGACGCTCAGGGCGTGGCCAATGGCTTTAATGTCTGTTTCTCCCTGTTGTATCAGGCCGAATTGGCGCTGGAATCCTACCGGTTGCGCGAGGCCCGGATGCTGATCAACGAAGCGGGGGTGGTGTGTCAGAACTGGGATGAATTCTGGTCGCGGCATCTCTTTGGGTGGCTGCTGAAAATGGAACTGCTGAAGGGCAAACCAACGACCGCGCGAGACCTGTCGGGCTTGCATGAAGGCATTCTGTCGATGGACAGCGTCGCCGAGCAGTTGATTGCCTATTCGCTCGAGGTACAGCTGCTGTACTGGTGTCAAACGGGCGATACTCAGAAAATTCTCACCTGGCTCAAGGTGCACCCACCGGTGACTGGCTGCCGAAACCTGCACGACTTTGGGAAGCTGAGAGCTCAGTTGTACGGACAATTGGCGCTGGGCGAGGTCGAACCGGCTCGTCAGCGGGTAGTGTCTGAACTGGCCCGATTCGGCGACCAGCCGACACCTGAGTTTCGGCTAGAGCGTTTCAGGCTGCAGTTGCTCCACATTGCCATCCTGATGATTCAGGGCGATGAAGAGCGCGCCAAAGCGGCGCTGCTCGATATTCTGGGGGGGCTGCAGACCTATCAGATCGTCGCCAGCCTGTTGTATCTGCGCCAGTGGATCATGCCGCTGCTCGAACAATTGCCGCTGGCGTCATTGCCGGAAGAGCAGGCCCGGTATGTCGAGCAAGTGCTGATTCTGTACAAGCAACGCAATACCTCCAGCCGGCGCGGAGAGCAGGAAGTACCGGATGGCTTGATGGCGCTGGGCATTTCGAGAAAGGAATGGCGGGTGCTGCAATTCATTATGGATGGCAAAAACAATGACGACATCGCACAGAGCATGTTCATCGCCGTCAGCACGGTGAAAACACACATCAACAACCTCTACAAGAAGTTGGCCGTGACGCATCGCAAGGCGGCTATCGCCCGGGGTCGGGCTCTCGGTGGCGGTGCTGGCAGCGAGTAAAGGCCCGGCGATTCGCGCCCTTGCGGGCTGGAGTCCGGACGCGGAAATGACTAGACTGGGGGCTTCCTTGGATTGAATGTCCGGGGATTGTCTAGTTGATAGGTAGTTATTGGCCAACGGCCTTTTGGCCGTTGGTCTTTTTTTTTGCCCGATCAGAAGGGCTTGATAACGACCAGCAGAACAATACCCACCAAGACCAGAGTCGGGGCTTCATTGAACCAGCGATACCACTTGTGGCTGTGGCGGTTGTCGTCCTCGGCAAAGCGTTTCAGCAGGCGACCACAGGCGTGGTGATAGCCGAGCAGTAACACCACCAGCAACAGCTTGGCGTGCATCCAGCCCATCGACAGCCAGGCCGGGTTGACCACCAGCATGGCAATGCCGAGCGTGACGGTCACCACCGCACTGGGTGTCATGATGCCCCGGTAGAGTTTGCGCTCCATGATTTTAAAACGCTCCTGACTGATCGTGTCTTCCGCCATGGCGTGGTAGACGAACAGGCGCGGCAGATAGAACAGGGCCGCGAACCAGGTAATAACGGCAATAATGTGAAAGGCTTTTAGCCAGAGGTACAGCATCAGCGAAGGTCTCCTTCGGTGGTAAGAACGGTGGCCAGTTGGGCACGGGTGATCAGAACGGTTGAGGTGATATCCGGTGAATACAGGAAGCCGGCAGTGTCTTCGCGTTGCAACAGACGCACCGCCTCCAGCAGGTTGATGTCCTGGTTTACCTCAACCAGGCGGCTGAATGGCGGGATCACGGCTTTTAGTGCATCGGCCATTGCCGGACGGGTCTCAGCTGGCAGTTGTACCCAGTCTTGCACAGCCTGGCTGAGCGGGGTCTTGTCGATCAGATAGCTGGCCTCCGTCAACTGCAGCACCACCCAACGCTGGGCGTCTTTGACGGTGCGCAGGGCCTGATCGTCGCTCTGGGTAAGGTCCAGGCGGGTGAACTGGCCGGTCGCCAGTTCCGACAGACTGCGCTGAGCCAGCGCCGTTCGTACCGGGTTGGTCTCAATCGTCAGCCCCTTGAAGGCCAGCAGGCTGTGGTAAATCGACGGAATGCGCAGGCCGTGCTGACACACCAGATTAGCGCCGAGCACCACAATCATCGCCGGAAAGACGGCATGGGCATTGAGCGATAGCTCCAGCACCGCAATCAGTGCGGCCAGCGGCGCATGCAGCACGGCACTCATCATTGCCGCCATACCCAGCAAGGCATAAAAGGCCGGGCTGCCATCGCCGGGCAGCAAGCTGCCCATCAGTCCGCCAGCGCTGGCGCCAATCAGCAGGGTCGGGCCGATCAACCCTGCAGGAACGCCCAAGCCCACCGCTGCCGAAGTGGCAATGAACTTGGCGATCAGCACAACCAGCAAGACCGACCAGACCAGTTCGCCGTTAATGGCTTGGTTGATGGTGTCGTGGCCCAGTCCCAGGACCTCGGGTACGCCCAGCGCCAGGGCACCGGTGATCAGGCCCGCCAGCAAAAGCCGGGCCGCACGCTGATGCAACCGCAATTGCATGAACAGCCGCACACTTCGGTTAAACCCGGCCGCCAGCAGTCCAATCAGCAAGCCCGCGACCAGCAGGAAGGGCAGATCGGTAAGGCTACCCTGATAAGCAAGGTCGGTCACAAAGGCCGGGTGTTCGCCAAACAGGAAGCGGGTCATGGCGGCTGAGGTCACGGAGGCGGCGATGATGGGCGTAAAGCCGAGCAGGCTATACTCCATTAGGATGACTTCCATGGCAAAGAGCACGCCCGCCAGCGGCGTGTCGAACGCCGATGAAATGGCAGCGGCGGTACCGCAGCCAATCAGCAGTCTTAGCTGGCTTGGTACCCGGGTGGCCTTTTGCCCCAGTTGGTTCGCAATACCCGCACCCACATGCACGGCCGGGCCTTCCTGGCCGACGCTGTGGCCGGAGCCGAGCGATATCAGCGCCGCGAAGAACTGGAAGACGGCATTGCTGGCCGGTAACCGGCTGCGACCGCGCTGCAGCCGGTCGAGCACATGAGTAATGCCGATGGCGTGACTGTGCGTCGGCGTGAACCGGAACAGCAGAATCAGGGCCAGACTCCCCAGAATAGGCAATGCGAAGCGGGTTGGGGCCGACAACGATTCGAAATCGTCCCGGTAGGCACCGTTCAGCTGCTGCAGGATCAGATCCAGGCCCAGCATGAACAGCGCCATCACCAGACTCGTGGCAATGCCGGTGATGCAGCCAAGTATGATCAACGACAACAACCCGTCCGGTTTACCGAGTAAACGGCGCCACTGACGGATGGAAGGTAAGGGCATAGGCGGATTGGCTTGTAACCGAATTGGCTGCGACCTTATCATAGGCGGTCATGGCGTTGCAGTGATTCATCGCCCGGCTGGCTTTCAGGCACTGTCTGGGGGCGCAAAACCGGGAGTCAGGGCTGGTTCATACCGGTTGCTGGCAGGCGCCCCTATCCCGTCGGAGTTGGCATGGCGAAAGTAAAAGTAGCACCCGTACGGCAGATGGTTGTCGTTCCGTACCGGCCCTGGCGACGCTGGCTGGTTCGGATTGTTGGAATTGTGATCATTGCCCTGGCAGTCTACGCTGCCTATCTGTATGGTTTTCAGTCAGGTGGCAGTCAATACGAGACCTTGCTTAACCAGCGCGCTGAATTGCGCCAGAACCTGCGCGAAGCCGAACAACGCCAGGAAGCCCTGCGCTTGCGTGTGGCGCAATTGGAGCGTGGCTCCGAGGTCGACCGCCAGGCCAACGAAAATGCCCGGCAAACACAGCTGGAACTGAGCGGTCGTATTGCCGAGCTCGAAGAGGAAGTTGCCCTCTATCAGGGGATCATGTCGCCCTCCCTCGATAATGAAGGGCTGCGCATTCAGGAAGTCACACTGGAGCCGACCAGTTCCAGCGACCGCTACCGGTACAGCCTGATGCTGACCCAGGCGGGCAACAATTCTCAGTATCTGCAAGGGTTTGTGGGTGTCAACATTGTAGGGACACAAAACGGGGAGCGCATTGCGCTGCCATTAAAAGATGTGTCCGAAGCAGTGGATGATGTGGATATTCGATTCCGTTATCGCTACTTTCAGGATATCAAGGGTGACCTGGTGTTGCCTGAAGGGTTCATACCCGACCAGATACAGGTGATAGCCCAGGCCGTCGGCGACCGTGCCGCTCGGGTAGAGGCATCCTACAGCTGGTTGGATTTGGAGAACGGAAACAATGTGGGGCAGTAAACAAACCGTGGCTAACGACGTAACGCTTATATCAGTAAAGGCCGAGATCAGCGGCGATATCCGGGTGTCGGGCGGCTTGCACGTCGACGGCCGCATCAAAGGCAACATTCTTGCCGACCCCGACAGCGGAGCCGCTGTGCGCATCAGCGACAAGGGCTATGTGGAAGGCGAAATTCGTGCGCCGAACATCGTCATCAATGGCGAGGTGAAAGGCGATGTGTACTCGTCCGAACACATTGAACTGGCCAAGAAAGCGGTCGTCACCGGTGACGTGCATTACGTCATGATGGAGATGGTGATGGGTGCCAAGGTAAATGGCAAACTGCTGCACGTGGCGGCTGAGAAAGGTAAGAAGGTTAGCAAGCCAGAGCCTGTAGAGCCCAAACCGGTAGCCGATACTGCGATGCTGGATGCCGGCAAGCCTGCCAACAAATCCTCCTGATATCGACCGGGATCTGCAGCCGGGTCCTTGAATCTGGCCTTGTCCGCCCCTATCACTGTGGTGTTGTCGCCCCAGTGGGCAGGGGCGGGTGAACCGCCTGGCAACTCTGAAAGTAGCCCTATGAATTTGGAACCACTATGACTGTGAATGCAGACGTCCAGGAAGCCCTGCTGATTACCGAGGCAGCGGCGCACAAAGTCCGGCAACTGGTTGAGGAAGAAGGTAACGACCGCCTGATGTTGCGTGTTTTTGTGACCGGGGGCGGTTGTGCCGGGTTTCAGTACGGTTTTACCTTCGACGACGACGTGGCCGAGGACGACACCGTTATCAAGCAGGCTGGGAGCACCTTCCTGATTGATTCGCTGAGCGTCCAATATCTGGCGGGCTCTACTGTTAATTACACTGAAGGCCTTGAAGGTAGCCGGTTTTCCATTGAAAACCCGGCGGCTGAAACAACCTGCGGGTGTGGTTCGTCATTCTCGATGTAGCCGCCCAGTAACGGGGGCACAGGCATAAAAAAACCGGGTTTACCCGGTTTTTTTATGCCTGTGATTTCACCAGGGGTGTGCAGTGTTCAGTCGGCCGCGACGTAGGTTTCCTCGAATACCTGCAGCTGCCCCATCATATTTGACGCGAATTCTTCAAATTGTGGCAGGAACTGGCGATCGAGCGGCTGGGCCGTGGGTAAATCAACCGTTTGCGGGTTCTTGTGAACGCCATGGACCAGAAATTCATAGTGCAGGTGAGGCCCGGTCACCTGACCGGTAGCGCCGACATAGCCGATAATCTGGCCCTGGCGAACCCGATTGCCGGCACGAGCGTTCTTGGAGAACTGACTCATGTGCGCATACAGGGTGCGTATGCCACCGCCATGCTGAACCACCACCACATTACCATAACCGCCATTGCGACCCGCTGAGACGACTTTGCCATCACCGGTGACCTTGATGGGGGTGCCGGTGGGCGCGGCATAATCCGTACCCTTGTGCGCCCGAATGGTGTTCAGAACCGGGTGGCGGCGGTTCGGGTTAAAGCTGGAGGAGATGCGGAATACGTCCATCGGTGTGCGCAGGAAGGCCTTGCGCATGCTATCGCCGTTCGGTGAATAATAGTCGGTCCGACCGCTTTCATCGGTATAGCGCAAGGCATTGACTTCACGGCCCTGGTTGACGAAGCGCGCCACCAAAATGGGGCCATCACCCAGCTTTTCACCGTCGAGGTACTGTTCCTGGTAGATCAGAGAGAACGTATCACCAGCACGGATATCCAGTGCAAAATCGATGTCCCAGCCATACAGAGTGGCCATCTGCATGATCATGTTATCGCTGAGCCCCGCTTCTTTGGCAGAGAGATACAGCGATGAATCGATGGTTGCTTCTGCAAAGCGGGTGTGAATTTCAGGTTCCCGGACGACTTTCTCAATGTCGAACCCATCATCAGTCAGGCTGATGCGGTGTTTGACCAGAATGGACTCGCTGAAGGTAACGCTGCGCAGCAGGTTGTCGGCATCAAATTCAAATTCAAAGGACTGGCCTGGGTAAATGCGCTCCAGCGGAGTGCTGATTTCCTCAATGGCCAGCATGCGGTATAGGACACGCACACCGGCATTGGCCCGTTCGAATACTGTCGACAGCGTATCACCCGGCTGAACTTCCTCGGCAACGCGAGTAAACTGAGGCTCCTCTGGTACGTCAGGGCTGGGCGCCGGTACGACGACCTGGGGTGGCAGCTCGACAATGACAGACTGGCTGGGTGCCGGCCACATTGCCACAGAGAGCATGACAAAGGTCAGGGCGGCGACGCCAATGGCGTGCCAGCGTGGGAATCGTTTCATGATCGTAAACAGATGAATCACCATGTTAAAACAGTCAGTTGGCTGAAGATGTTAATGCATTATATTAACAGGCTGCGTGATATGTGCTAACTGATATCACATCCTGATATAATTAGTCCCTTATTTATATGTAAATTTATTTTGAGGAGACTCCATGTCCCTGGAGCAGACACTGGCAGAAATCCGTCGTGGTACGGAAGAGATACTGCTCGAAGAAGAACTGGTTAAAAAGCTCGAAAGTGGCCGTCCGTTGCGTATCAAGGCCGGTTTCGACCCCACCGCACCCGATTTGCACCTGGGCCATACCGTCTTGATGAACAAAATGCGGCAGTTTCAGGACCGGGGTCATACCGTCATTTTTCTGATTGGTGACTTTACCGGCCTGATCGGCGACCCGTCTGGCAAGAACTCGACTCGCCCGCCGCTAACCCCCGAGCAGATCGCCGAGAACGCCGAAACCTATAAAGAGCAGGTGTTCAAGATTCTGGACCCGGAGAAAACCGAAATCCGGTTCAACTCTGAATGGTTCAACCAGCTTGGCGCCGCCGGCATGATCAAGCTGGCCGCGCGCCACAGTGTGGCACGCATGCTGGAACGGGATGACTTTAAAAAGCGCTATAAAGCTAACGAGTCCATCGCTATCCACGAATTCCTCTACCCACTGGTGCAGGGGTACGACTCGGTGGCGCTGGAAGCAGACGTTGAACTGGGCGGCACCGACCAGAAGTTCAACCTGCTGGTTGGCCGGGAACTGCAGAAGAGTGAAGGGCAGGAGCCCCAGGTTGTCATTATGACCCCGCTACTGGAAGGGCTCGACGGCGAGAAGAAGATGTCCAAGTCACTGGGCAACTACGTCGGCATCACCGAAGCTCCGGGCGCCATGTTCCAGAAGATCGTCTCGATTCCCGACTCCCTGATGTGGCGCTGGTATGAACTGCTGTCATTCAAGACACTGGAGCAGATCGAGGCACTTAAAGCCCAGGTCGAGCAGGGTGCCAACCCCAGAGACATCAAAATCGAGCTGGCCCGTGAACTGGTGGCTCGCTTTCATGGCGAAGACGCCGCCGCCAATGCCCATAAAGGCGCGGGTAACCTTGTTCAGGAAGGCGAGGTGCCTGAAGACACCCCGCACGTCATCCTTGAGCTGGACGACCAGACCGACTTGCCCATCGCGGCCATTGTGAACCGGGCCGGGCTGGCCGCCAACGCCGCCCAAACCCGGGATATGCTCAAGAATGGCCGGGTCAAGGTCGACTGGGAAGTGGCCGGCGCTGATCTGCGCCTGCCTGCCGGTGAGTACCTGGTGCAGGCCGGAAAGAAGAAGCTGGCGCGGGTGACTCTGGGCTGAGCCGGTCTCCGTCTTCCTGCTTATATAAGTAGGAAGACGCGAGGGCGGGGTGTCGCCTTCAGTTTCATCTTTTCACCGCCCTGTCATCGAATAGACAACTTTCTGTGAATCACCTCTTGACCCTCTCTCAGAAAAGACTATTATACGCCTCCCTCGCCGCACAGCGGTGACGGGAAG
>NZ_RCIP01000005.1 GCF_004000275.1 Saccharospirillum alexandrii | reverse complement strand
CTTCCCGTCACCGCTGTGCGGCGAGGGAGGCGTATAATAGTCTTTTCTGAGAGAGGGTCAAGAGGTGTTTTAAAAAAACTGCCGAAGACTGGCAGGCCGCACTTACCAGAGCGCTGAACTTAGGCTCTGGCCGCCCTCGTTTTGCCGGAAGATACCGAAGCTCTGGCTGAATATCTGGCCCAGACTCGCTCACCCAGCAAGACCAGTGTCAGCAGTGTGTAGATCCAGGCTTCCAGCGAGGACACCCGCGATTGCATCCAGAAGTGGATAACAGCGAGGATCACGACGGCGTAAATTACCCGGTGCAGTCGTTTCCAATTCTTTTTCAGCTTGCGAACCATAGCTTTAGGCGATGTCACAGCCAGCGCCAGCAGCCCTGCCCAGCCAATCATCCCAAGATAAATGAAGGGCCGCTTGCTGACATCATCCCAGAAAGTCGCCAGATCAAGCTCGATCCAGCCTATGACATAGGTGCCCAGGTGCAGGGTGGCATAGAAAAAAGTGAACAACCCCAGCATCCGTCGATAACGGACCAGGTTGGGCAAAGGTGTACGCCGGCGCAGTGTGGAACAGGCAAGCGTCACCAGTAACATCCAGAGCGCCCAGCGCCCCATTTCCTGCAGTACTACTTCAAGTGCATCCACACCCAACGCCCGGGAGTCCAGTACAAACAACCCCCAATACCAGGCAGCTGGGGCCAACGCGGAAACAAACAATAACCACCAGAACCAACTTTGCCGGAGGTCAATGCCCTTCATTAAAAGAACGTCCTCAAATCCATTCCCTCATAAAGAGAGGCCACTTCATCATACCCATTGAACATTCGAGTCGGTATGCGCTCGACATCGCCGTTAGCACCGATACGGCGCTCACTGGCCTGACTCCAACGGGGGTGATCCACTTCCGGATTCACATTAGCGTAAAATCCGTACTCATTTTCGGCCGACAGATTCCAGGTAGTAGGTGGCATCTCTCTGACAAAAGAGATCCGCGAGATCGACTTGATGCTTTTAAAACCATACTTCCAGGGTAACAACAACCGAATAGGTGCCCCATTCTGGTTTGGCAACGGCTCGCCATACATACCTACGGCCAGGAAAGCCAGACGCTGCATGGCTTCATCCATACGCAGGCCTTCAACATAGGGGTAGTCGATGAATGAAAAACGACTGCGCTGACCGCGCATTTCTTCCGGACGATGGACTGTCTCGAACGCCACATAACGGGCATCGCTGGTGGGTTCAAATTGCTGCAGCACCTTACCCAGTTCGACACCGATCCAGGGAATCACCATTGACCAGGCTTCCACACAGCGCAACCGGTAAATACGCTCTTCGGTCGCGGTTGAACCGGACAAGATGGCTTCAAGATCAAACGTTCCGGGGTTGGAGCATTCCCCATCTACCGTTATTTCCCAGGGGTAAGGGTTAAAATTGTCGGCATACTTGGCCGGGTCGCCTTTGCCAGTCCCAAATTCATAGAAATTGTTGTAAGAGGTCGCATCAGCCCGATCCGTCATGCCTTCATCGGTAGTAACGCTGCGAAACACCGTTTGATCCACCTTTTGGTCAAGCCAGTGGGGCGCACTCTGGTCTTCTGCAAACACACGTGGAACAGCACCGGCCAGAGCCAGCCCACCGGCCGCTTGAATGATATGTCGGCGGTTCAGGTAGGCCGATTGGGGCGTTACGTCATTTTCGGTTAAGTCCGAAGCCTGTTTAATTAGCATACATCGCATCCTGTTCGATTTGTTCGTAGCTACTTACGATTACGGAATCAGGCGCTGACTGGTTTCACACTGGCGAGGTGGGCTCTTTCTAAAGTCCAGCAACAAAGCAGCACGCTGCTTTAACTTTGGCACAACTGATCTGCCGTGGCAGCGCCTTTACATCCTTTTTATAGGGACAGCGCTGCCAACTGAGGCAGATCAGTCGTCGCCAGACTCTACTTTCCGGGCGTTCTTATATAGGCGTAAGCGGCGCCAGACTTCAAACACCGGCCCCGAGAGGGCGTAGGTCACGGCGAAAGCCAGCAGAACCGGGCCCGGATCCAGGGCGATTACGGCAATCACCATGATTGACAACAACAGCACCACAAAGGGCACCCGGCCCTTGTCACTGAGGTCTTTGAAAGAGTAATAACGAATGGGGCTGACCATCATGGCGCCTATGAGCGGCACGATAATCACCATCAACCAGGCAACCGACTCACCCTCGACCCCTTTTTGACCCAGCGCCCACACCATGGCCCACAACACACCAGCACCCGCTGGACTGGCCAGGCCAACAAAGAACTTCTTGTCGACGGTGTTGATCTGAGTATTGAACCGCGCCAGACGCAAGGCTGCCCCGGCAACGAAGATAAAGGCGGCGACCCAGCCCAGGTTACTCAGGCTGTGCAGAGACCACTGATAAACCAGAATGGCCGGTGCCACGCCAAACGCCAGATTGTCGGACATGGAATCATACTGGGCCCCAAATTCACTTTGCGTATGCGTCATGCGGGCTACCCGCCCGTCCATACCATCGAGAATCTGAGCAACAAAAATGGCCATGGCAGCGCGCACAAAACTCCCGTTCATCGACAACACGATGGAATAAAATCCCGCAAACAAGGCGGCCGTTGTCAGCAAATTGGGCAAAAGATAAATGCCACGACGGTGGCTCGGGTGTTGCTGTACCGGCAATTGATCATTCTCCGTCGTTTTTTCTTCTGTGGAACTCATAGAGCCCCCCTTTTTTTGATTTGGCCCGAGCCAACGTTGACCCGGGCAAGCATGAACTGATGTTCCGGGGGCGTCAGTCCCCGGTAATGTCGACCGCGGTCTGCCAGAAGGCACTGACCAGCGGGTCCTGCAGACGCCGATTGAGGACACAGACCCCGACGTCAAAAGGCTCGAGCACCGTATCTGTCTTGATTCGCTCTATTTTATCTTTCATCGGGCTGTTCTCAATCACCAGCCCGGGCACTACTCCGATCCCGAAGCCAAGCCCCACCATACTGACGATGGCTTCATTGCCCGCCACCTGAGCGTAGATGTTGGGCTTGATCGAATGCGCCCGAAACCAATGATCAAGACGCTTTCGCGCCAGCCCATATTCGGACACCACAAAGGGAATCTGTCCCCAGGGGATAGGCGTTTCCTGCATCAGGCTGCGCACCGGACAGTCGATCACCGGCGCAATAAAGTCCAGCGGTGTCTCGACGATGGATGCGAACATCAACGGATTGGGCAGATGATCTGGTCTGGGCGCGACCGCAACGTCGGTCTCATCGTCCATCACCTTCTGCACAGCCTGGGCGGCATCGCCGGTTTCCAGTATTACTTCAATGTTGGGGAAGCGTTTGCGAAACTCGGTCAGCACCTCCAGCATGAACGAATAACTGGCGGTTACAGAGCAATAGAGCCGCACCTGGCCGCGCAGTTCATCCGGGTCGTTCTGCAGCTTGTGTCTGAGCTCTTGCCAGTGGGCCAGCGTGGATTCGGCGAATTCACGAAACAGCCGCCCGGCCTGAGTCAAAACAACCGTCCGATTATCCCGTTCAAACAGCGTAGCACCCAGTTCATCTTCGAGCCGGGCGATGCTCCGACTCAGTGTGGACGGACTGACATGCATGGCTTCGGACGTTTTGCCGTAATGCAGTGTTTGAGACAGGTGCAAGAACTGCTTGAGCGCTCGCAGATCCATAGTAATCGACTCCTCTGACCGGCCCCCGATTATGCCATGCCCCCGGTAATATTGCAGCAAACGCAATACAAACCCGGGGTTGTGCAATTTTATGGAAGCTGTATGAGCCGTTTACCCTGCCTCGCTAATCGATTGGATTGCGAGCCAGAAAGGCTGGCGAAAACCACCGCTCCGGTATGTCTACTTCGGTCACGCCCTGGTAATGGATGTGAGTCACTTCATCGCCAATAACCTCGTCGGTTAGGGTCATACGCGACACGGTCAGTTCACCACCCGCCTCATCAAGCTCAAAAGCGGCTGTTTTGGCCAGCTTTCCAGAAGTCAGATAGAAGCGGGCGCTCAAGGGCGCATAGTCATCGGCACGCACCTGCAACTCGACACGCTGATAACTCAGGCCAACACGGGCCGCCTCCAGTGTCAGCCACAATGTTTCCTGCTCAGATTGCCGGTTCACAATGCGGTAGTCCTCCTGCCAGCGTAACGAGGCGATGTCGCCTATCGAGGCCTCACCCAGCATTTTCTGCATGGGGGTAATGCGTATGGGCCGCTGACTGGCGGGCAGAAACAGCCAGAACTGATCATCCAGCATCAGTACCTTCTGCCCCGCTTCCCGGCCACTTCGGGCTAATGCCAATGACCGCCGACCAGCCCCCACATACACCTCAAAAGCACTGGAACGGAGCAATTCACCCGCCTCCCACACTTCAATCAGGCTCTCAACCCGGACATCGCCCTGGCGAGTTCGTGCCTGATCGAGCACCGCCAGTTCCGGTGACGGCTCAGCCCGAAGCCCGCCCAGGACGAACAGCAATAAAATACACAACCACAAGTCCTGTTTACGCATAATTCAGTGCCTCCACTATGGGTTTGCGAACACCCCGGAACGTGGCCACGCCACTGGCAAGGACAGCCAATACCACGACAATGGCCGAGCTGACCAGGGCCATTTCGGCAGACCAGTAAACCTGCAACGGGTAACCTTCGGTTTGACCCGGTGGCGGTGGCATTTGTACCTCAAAAACCATCAGTCCCAGCGACAGCAACCCGGACAACACCAGCCCAACCAGACTACCAAGCAGCCCGATCAGTCCGGCTTCCATCAAGAACAAGCGCAGAATCTCGCCTCGTCGAGTCCCCATCGCAGCCAGTGCTCCAATTTCACGGGTGCGTTCCATCACACTCATAGAAGCGGTGTTGAAGACGGCAAAACCAACCATGGCCAGAATAACCAGGCCCATCACACCAAAAATGCGGTTATAGAGGTTACGTACGCTGGTGTAGAAAAAAGCCCGTTCGTGCCAGGCCGTTATTCCCAAGTGCGGATACTGCTCCTTCAGGCTGCTATAGAAGGCATCCGCTTGCGCACTGTCATTGAGATAAACGCCCAGACGAGTGATCCGATCACTGTTCAGCAGGCGCTGTGCATCGGTGATGCGGGTCATGACCAGACGACTGTCCAGCTCGGGGACGCCTGTGGACACAATGCCCCGCACGGTTACATCAATAGCATTGAGCGCACCATCCACTGTAGTGCTCATCAGCGTCAGCCCTTCGCCCACGCTCACCTTCAAATTATTGGCCAGGCTTCTACCGATCAGTGCCTGTGCGCCGGTATCTGAATGGGTGACACCAAACAACCGGCCTGCATCCAGGCGCATGGAAGGGCCGCGCACCTGAAACAATTCAGGCTCAACCCCTTCGCCAACAAAGATGGTGGATTTATCACCGTTGGTGATCAGCCCACTGAATTCGACCGTCGCCAGGGTGTTACGCACCCGCCGGTCCTGCCGCAGCGCCTGCTCCAGGCTATCGGCGTTGTCGAGCCCGAAGTGCAACGGGTAATCTTCCTGCGTTTGATAAAATGCCGGGTGTGTCAAAATCACATGGCCTTTGTCGCGCATGGCAAACTCGCGCAAAGAGTCGTAGGTAAAAAGCGCAAACCCGCTGGTGGCCATGATGCCAGTGACACCGATCGCGGTGAGCAACAGCGTCGCCAGCGTGCGGCGGCGGTTGCGACCCAGATTGCTCCAGGCCAGTAAAAACCACTTCATACCCTTTCCTCCCTGACAGGTATTGGCGGGCGGGATTCACTCTGCAAACGACCCTGATGCAAGCGAATCAGCCGGTCACACCAGCGCGACAGCCGGATGTCGTGGGTCGCGACCAAAACCGTGGTATTAAATTCACGGCTGAGCGTCCGCAGCAAGTCAACAACGGTCAGGGCGGTTTCCTCATCGAGGCTGGCGGTCGGTTCGTCGGCGATGATCAGCTCGGGCCGTTTCGCCAGTGCCCGTGCTATGGCCACACGCTGGCGCTGGCCGCCAGAGAGATGCGCGGGTCGTTTGTCCAGCAAAGCGCCGATTCCCACGGCGTTGGCCAGTGCGGTAACGCGCTCGGCCTGCTCCTGTCGGGACAACCCCAGCAGCATGAGCGGATAGGCGATATTGTCACGTGCGCTCATCACCGGAATCAGATTGAACTCCTGAAACACGAAGCCAACGGTCCGGCGGCGCAAGTCGGTCAGAGCCACACCGGACAGCCCGGTCAACGCGCGGTCGTGCCAATACACATGCCCGCTGTCCGGCTGATCAATCAGGCCACAGATATTCAGCAAAGTGGTCTTGCCGCAACCAGATGGTCCAACCAGCCCCACAAACTCACCGGCCTGCAGCGACAAGTCGACACCCGAGAGCACCTTCTGGTCCGTCTCTCCCACGCGGTAGCTTTTGGACACCTTGTCCACCGTCATCAGGGTCATGTCACTCTCCCGCTGCTGCCAGCGCATCGCGCGCCGCAGCGGTATAATCATTATCCACCGGAAGGTCGGCCAGGCGCTGTAGCAGCAAGATCTGGCGTTCAGGCTCGTCAGCCTGGCGGGCAGCCCGGGCGGCGTAAAAATGAATGTGGCTATGGCGTTGTGCAGGCACCTTGTCCAGTAACGGGCTCTGGCTGGCGTCAAGCAACAGCTGATACCCCTGCTCAAAGCGGCCGAAGAAGTCCGGAACCTGAGTGAAGGTAATGCCTGCCAACGCCTTAACCTGAAGACTGACTGGCAAGCCATCGAACATCTGCTCATCGTGTTCGGGGCCCAGCCATTGCTGCGCAGTACCCATAGCGGCCAAGCCGTCTTCGGTCAGACTCATCTTATTCCAGGGCATCCAGGCGTCGCGCCCCTGCAAGGTCTGGCTGCTGCCCAGTAGAACCAGTATTAACGGGTCGCCGGGATGCGCTTCAAGCAGTGCCTCAAATGCCTCAACGGCGTCATCGACGGCGCCTTTATCGCCTTCGGTTGCTGCCAGGTATTGCTGGTATGCCCGGGTCAGTTCCGGGTTGGTGTGGTCAACCTCGGCAAAGGCCGCTGATGCCCAGCTAATGCTGACCAGAATAATCAGAATAAATTGCCGCATGTCGTCGCTCCGTTAAGAATTCGACGTCACTCTAGCAAGTTGAAAGCGCACGAATGGGCGTTTTCGATAAATGGTTCTGCTGCAGAATGAGCGGTAGCGGGTGCTATCAAATGGCGGGACATGGATTACATTTGCTTGAACCGGTCCGAAAACCGGCGGCTGACAATGAGCGGGTTACGGCCACTTTTCATATGAACTTTCAGCTGCCCGGAAAAGGTTCGTTCAACCCGATCTATACAGGCGACCTGCACCAGAGTCGAACGATGGATACGCCAGAATTGCTGGTTATCCAGTTCGGCTTCCAGCTGTTTGAGCGACTTGCGAATCAGATATTCGCCGTCTGCGGTCACCACGGTGGTGTATTTGTCTTCTGCCAGGAAATACAAAACGGATTCAACATCGATAACGTAGATATCCTCACCCCGGTGAGCGTTCAGCCAGCGCAACGGGCCATTGCCCGCCTCGCCAGCCGACAACAGTCGTTTTAGATCGGCCAGATCGACCTGAGCCGTCGCTGGGCGCTCAAGCCGCTGCAGTATGCGATCCCGGGTGCGCTCAAGTCGTGTTTCGTCGATGGGTTTGAGCAAATAGTCGACCGCTTCGCGCTCGAACGCCTCAACGGCGTACTCGTCATAGGCTGTCAGAAAGACCACAGCACAGTCCCGGGTAAGGCCCGCCTGCTGCATACGCTCGGCAACCTCCAGGCCCGTCAGCCCCGGCATTTTGATGTCCAGGAAAACCACCTGGGGCCGAACGGTCTCGATCAGTTGCCAGGCTTCTTCGCCCGTTGCCGCCATGGCGACGATGTCCAGGTCTGACCAGAGATCGCTCAGAATCCGGTTGAGGTGATAGCGCAGAACGGGTTCATCGTCGGCGATGAGTGCGGTCAGTTCAGCCATGAGTTCCATCGTCCGTCGGGTTTTGGAGAGGCCTAATTGACACCTCGCCGCCTGTATTAACTGGCACCATCAAATGCGCCTCCGTTCCACCAGAAACGCTGGCTTTCAGCGTCAGTGCAGCCCGACCTTCATAGAGCAGGCGCAGCCGCTCGCGAATGTTACTGAGCCCGACTCCCTCACCGTTTGAAACCGGAGCATTGCCCAAGCCCAACCCGGTATCAGCCACAGTAATATGCAACGCTTCGCCTTCCAACCGCACGCTTACCTGCACCTCGCCGCCGGACGTGCTGGGTTCAATACCGTGTATAACGGCATTTTCCACCAGTGGCTGAATCATCAGCGGCGGCAACGGCAGGTCGCCCAAAGCGTCTGGCGCATCTACGTCAAATGACAGTCGACTGCCCATGCGAATCGCCTGAATGGCCAAGTAACTGCGAATCAGAGCCAACTCATCGGCTAGCCGGGTGGTGTCCTGACGGGTCCGGCGCAAGCTAACCCGCAGCATGGTCGTCAGCTCACCAATCAGCCGCTTCGCCGCCGCGCTGTCCTGATCTATCAGACCTTGCACATTGGCCAGTGTATTGAACAGGAAGTGCGGTTCAATCTGGCCTTGCATCAGCTTCAACTGGCTTAGCAGCAAATCCTTGTCTTTCTGCGAGGCAACCAGTTGCTGCTCAGTCACTTCTCGCCCTAAACGCTGAACCCGATAGGTGGAGTAGAAAAAGTAGAAGACAATAAGACTGAAAACAGCCGATATTGCCAGGTTCCCAAGCATCATCGCCCAGTGTTCTCGAAAATCGATCTGAAACGGGTTACCGAACACAACAGACATCATATTAACCATGCCAATCGCAACCCCGATGACCATGCCCAGGCTGTTACGAAACAGGTCCGTCCGATCCGGCCAGGCCAGGTGAGCCAGGTTAATTGTCACCACACAGGACACGCCAAACCCGAGTGAGATCCTCAGGTTTATCCAATAACTGGCGCCGTTCATCAGCGCCGTCAGCCAGGCGATCAGTGCACAGGCGACCAGCGTGATGCCCACACCAAACACCCATTCAAGCAACGAGCTGTCGGCAAAGCTGTGTTGATACATACCCGGAAACTTTTTCATGGTGCCAATACCCAGTTAACGCCCAATGTGTAGCAGTCGCCCCGCCCAATTTGACCCAGCATGCCCGAGGCAGGCGTCGTCTGCCAGCCCAGCGTCAGCGCTGCGCTTTGCGTCCAGGCGTAGGTCAGTTCAAGCTCTGTCAATGCCGTTGGCTCCCCGGCCCAGAGCCCGATCAGGGCTCCGGTCAGGTCCCAGTCGTTCCAGTTTTGCGTCAGGCGGACCAGTGAGCGGTGCGCCGTCAGCGGCTCGCCCTGCCAAGCAGATGCCAACGCACCATCAGCCTCTGCTTCCAGATCCTGCCGTACCTGTGACCAGTCATCCGCTGGCAGTGCCCGGGTATCCAGATGATGTTCGAGCAATAGCTGCCAGCCACCCTGGCCGCTGGTGCTGGCGCCAACCAGTATATTCCAGGCGGATTCGTGCTCTGTTAAGAGTCGGCCATTCCGATAGCTTCGCTGCAGCGCCGCTTCATACCAGGTCAGCGACCCATGATACTCCCAGCGTTGACCGGGAACCCAGGATGCACCGGCACCCAACTGCCAGCCCGCCTCGTAACCCGCCGCCACCTGCCAGTCCACGGCACCGGAAAACCCCTGGGTTCGCACCAGACAAAGCTCCTGCTGATTCTCCAGGCGCAGCGTACAGACCGCCTGGTCGGTACTGATACCCCGAAACTGTTGCACCGACACCAGCGGCTCTGCCAGAAATTCCGAGCGTCCATCCGCAGGCCCCACCCAGTTGAGCGGGTTGGCCAGAAAGCCGTAATCCCAGTGCAGATGTTTTTGCCCCAGCGTCACCTCATAGTCGCCCAGCCCGGTATCGTAATACGCCTGCCTGACTGTCCACTCCGGTTCTGATGGTCCAGAATTTTCTGGCTCGAAGCGTACATCCAGTCCCGCACCGGCATCTGCTAGCGACAGATCATAGCGTTGTGTCCAGGCGAAAGGGCGGGCATCGATCAATGCCAGAGGCGCCGATACAGTGTCCTGCCTGCTCGCCTCCCACTCGGCATCCAGCCGCCAGTCAAGCGCCCAAACCACAGGACTGGTTAGCATCAGCAGACAACCACCAGTGACCGTGGTTTGACATGTCTTTGGCTTCGGCATCTAAAACACCTGATTAAAACTGACAAAGAACTGAACATCGCCTTCAGCAGACATACCCAGGTCTGCGCGCACCTTCATCTCGCCATCGGGAGGCAACCCGAATCGCAAACCACCGCCTACACTCGAGGGCGTTTCCGCATGATCACCGTCTTGTATCCAACCGGTTTCGGCAAAGGCGACACCCGATACCCAGCCGAGCAGCGGGAACCGGGCTTCGGCCTGGGCGGCCATGCTCGAGTCGCCAACAAACCGCCGGGCAACATACCCACGCAACTGCTCGTCGCCACCGAGGGCGGCATCAAATACCTCACCATCGGTGGCATGGCCGTCAAAACGCAGCGCCACAACCGAGGCACCGGCAAGAGGAATGTAGCGACGAAGGTCCAATCCGCCACGCCAACCTGTCTGGTCCAGCCGCTTGCTGTGTAAGACATCCGGCTGAACATCGGCAGCAAGCACCGCATAGGTGCCCCGCCGAGGGTTGATTCCGGCATCCCGGCTATCCCAACGCAGCCCCAGACCCGGGTAGGCGTTCGCGTCGTCACCATCGCGTTCGTGTAACCGACCAGCAACCGACAGACGTCCCAGCACCGACAGCGGACCGCTGATCGTCCGACTCATTTCGTTGTCCAGCGACAGACGCCAGCGATCGAAACGCTGATAATCCGAGGTGCCATCGGGAAATTCATAGTCAAAGAAGTTATCCACCGACAGCGCCAGTGAATGATCCCATTCGGGCCAGAGATGGGGCTGACGCCGGCGAGTCTGCAAACTGAACTGCCCCCCAACCGTCCCCTGTATAAAAACGTCCTGGTAGACGGGACGCTCCAGTTCTGCTCCAGGGGCCGGATACCGGAACCATGCGGCGCCCAGGACAGTGCCATAAACCGGGCCATACCCGATGATTGGTGATACGGCGTTGCTATAGGCTTCACTTCCGGAAGGTTTCGCCGGTTCCGCTTTAAGACCGGCACAGCTCAATACCAGGCCCAGCAACAGGGTCGTTCTTTTCAACGTCACGGATTCGCTCCACAGGCTATGTTGACCGCCAGACTACTGGTGCGACTTGATGACGAGTCTCTGGTACGACAAACGGTTTTACCCGGTAGCAAGCGGTCTCTGTTTAGGCTGAGCGGCAGGGCCCTGGGAGTCGGCCATTATTCCCTTTTTAGCAACACCTGATTGCCAACAATTCATTTCCAGCAACATTCCCACTTCTGTACACTCCCTTGCAACGGTGGATAAACCACCTTCAGCGTTTACAGGACACAGCATGAGCAATTACTTCAACACCCTGAATCTTCGCCAGCAGTTAGCCCAACTGGGTAAGTGCCGGTTCATGGAAAAATCTGAATTCGCCAATGAGTGCGACGTGCTCAAGGGCAAGAAAGTGGTCATCGTCGGTTGCGGTGCCCAGGGTTTGAACCAGGGCCTGAACATGCGTGACTCGGGTCTGGATGTTTCCTATGCCCTGCGCCAGGCCGCCATTGATGAAAAACGCCAGTCGTGGAAAAACGCCAGCGAAAACGGTTTTCAGGTCGACTCCTATGAAAACCTGATTCCCCAGGCAGACCTGGTGGTCAACCTGACGCCGGACAAACAGCACAGCAACGTCGTTGAGACCGTCATGCCGTTGATGAAAAAAGGCGCGACCCTCGGCTACTCACACGGCTTCAACATCGTCGAAGTCGGCCAGAAAATTCGTGATGACATCACCGTCGTGATGGTTGCCCCGAAATGCCCGGGTACCGAAGTGCGTGAAGAGTACAAGCGCGGCTTTGGTGTACCGACGCTGATCGCCGTTCACCCGGAAAACGACCCGAAAGGCGAAGGCTTTGAAATCGCCAAGGCCTGGGCTGCGGCCACCGGTGGTCACCGTGCCGGCGTACTGGAGAGTTCTTTTGTAGCGGAAGTGAAGTCCGACCTGATGGGCGAGCAAACCATCCTGTGCGGCATGCTGCAGGCTGGCTCGCTGCTGTGCTTCGACAAGATGGTCGCCGAAGGCGTCGACAAAACCTACGCCAGCAAGCTGGTTCAGTACGGCTGGGAAACCGTAACCGAAGCCCTCAAGCACGGTGGCATCACCACCATGATGGACCGCCTGAGCAACCCGGCCAAAGTTCGCGCCTACCAATTGTCGGAAGAGCTCAAGGAGCTGATGCGCCCCTTGTTCCAGAAGCACCAGGACGACATCATCAGCGGCCACTTCAGCGACACCATGATGGCCGACTGGGCCAATGACGACAAAGACCTGTTCGGCTGGCGTGAAGCCACCGGCAAAACGGCCTTCGAACAAACGCCGGTGTCTGCCAATGATCTGGACGAACAGGAATACTTTGATAACGGCATTCTGATGGTCGCTATGGTCAAGGCCGGCGTTGAACTGGCGTTCGAGACCATGGTCGAAAGCGGCATCATCGAAGAAAGCGCCTATTACGAATCGCTGCACGAACTGCCGCTGATCGCAAACACCATTGCGCGCAAGAAGCTGTATGAAATGAACGTGGTGATCAGTGACACCGCTGAATACGGCAACTATTTGTTCGCCAACGCGGCCGTTCCTTTGCTGGCCGAACATTTCATGCCGAAAGTCGGTACCGATGTCATCGGAAAAGGCCTGGGCGCTGTATCCGGCCAGGTTGATAACATTGAGCTGATCAAGGTAAACACCGCCATTCGCAACCACCCCATTGAGTGGATTGGCGAAGAACTGCGCGGTTACATGACTGACATGAAGCGTCTCGTCGAAGCCTGATGGCAGACGAGACCTTAACCGGTCTCAGTGAGGTCCCCAAAAGGGAGTGAGCATTGGCCCGCCGATCCGGCGGGCTTTTTTTTGCCTGTCAGGAAGGGTCCGACCCGGCCTCCAGCAAACGGGTATTCATCCGTTCAATGTGCTTGGCCATGGTTTCCAGTGTTGAGAGGACGAGTTCAGGGCGAGAGGCAATCAAATGCTGAAATTTGTCGTAATCGACCCGGACCGCGCTGCAATTCCCCTCGGCAATGACCGAGGCGGTGCGGGTTGAGTGCAGCAACATGGCCTGCAACCCGAGAATTTCGCCTTCCCGCGCAACACCCAACTGCACGCCTTCACGCATGACCCGGGCACGCCCTTCGATCAGGGTGAACACACAATCGGCCGGTTCACCCTCGCGAATGATGACATCACCGGATTTGAAGAACTCGAACCCGGGCGCCGGATCCTGAGGCATCTTCGAATTGTGCAGCGCCAGCTTCAGGGCTGCATCGTTGAAGCCACCGACCAGGGTGGGTACATCGATCGCTTCAATGCTGGACCAGTGCCAGATATCGAGCGTTACCGCCCCTTCCTGAAACCATTCGAGCACCTCGCCAACCTGGCCGCACCAGCAGTCGTCGGTCTCCAGCGCAAACAGGCGCGTACCCTCGGCCGACAATCCGATAACGCCTTCTACTGGTTTAATCAGTGCCCAGCTTGACGTATCGGCTTTGGAAAGCGTGCCACGGCTGAACGAACGGGTCTCGTCCGGTTGCGTAGGCATGCGTTTCAGGCTGTGTACCTGATGGGCCTGAGTATGGGTTATCCAGCTTTCCGGGTGTTGCACCAGTGTAAACATTGCGCCTCTCTGTTCTCGACATCCGACCTCATCAGGATCGGAACTTGCTCAATCGAGCATTTCATCGGCTCGCAGTACCGACTGACAATACGCATCCTGCAACTGCATGGCCTCATCCGACTCCAGCAAGCCCCGGGGCAAGGCATCCCAGCGAGAGTGGCTGTAATCGACAGCGATTCCCAGAATGGTGCCCAGTGGCCCCTCTCGCCGTGTCAGTGCAGCGCGCACTTCTTCGGTGAAGGGTAGCTGCTCGACGATCTGGTGCATCGGGCGGTCGAGCCAGGCGTCCAACACCGATAGCAAGCCAACGGTAAACCCTGCCTGTGCCGTCAAACCGGGCCGCTCGGTGGCCAGGTGCTCGCAAAAGAACGCCCGGGTCAGCGCTTCACGCTGCAGTTCACCGGGTTTGTCCGATAACTGGCCCATGTTGATCAGGGTCACCCAGCTGCGAATGCGGTCTAGCCCCAGCATCATGACGGCCTGGTGCAGGGATTCAATGGCCTGCGCCCGGCGATAAAACGCCGAATTCACCAGCTGCAACAACTTATAGGATAGAACAGTATCGCGCTGAACGTGCTTGTAGATCGCGTTGATGTCCACATCAGACCGGTATAAATCGGCCAGGAGCATCAGCATGCCCATTCTGTCCGGGTCTACCTGCTGACCGCGAATGGTCTCAGGCTGGCAAAAGAAGTAGCCCTGAAAATAATCAAACCCCTGATCGCGGCAAGTCTGGTACATGGCATGGTCTTCAATTTTTTCCGCCACCAGGGTGATGTCGTGTTGTCTCAATCGGTCCAGCAAAGGTTGTATGGCCTCTGGCGGGGTGGCGAGCACATCGATTTTCACCATGTCGACCAAGTCGATCAGCTCTGGCCGGTAGTCCCGGCCCTCGAAATCATCGAGCACCAGCTTGAAGCCCCGGTCCTTTAACCCCTGAAGCAGTGGCACCAGGTCGTCATCAGCGTGGTAATCTTCAAGGACCTCAATGTACATGGTGTCGCGCAGAATATCCGGCAAGGCATTGAGCATGGTTTTGGTGACATTCACCAGGCCCGGCTTGTTGTTCAGGGTCTTGAAGGTGTCTGAATGGGTATAGGCATTGAGCATAACGGTTCTGGTGGCCAGATCACCATCACTGAAATCTGCCTGTACGGCGGTGCCTTGTCGAAACAGCAGCTCATAGGCAAATACCTGCTGAGTGCTGTCGAAGATGGGTTGGCGGGCAAATAAAACGACGTCGTGCAATCGCTTACCTCTGTGGCGTATGTTATTAGCAATTAGCTAAAACCCGGAATGTGACGATAACGTACAACATTCAGTGCACCGTGCATCCAAAACCCGCTATCACTCGTTCTAAGAGTCTGTCGGACTTAGGGGGTTGAAGCGAGGGAGTGGGACGTCGTCCCGCTTCCGCAGCCAATTCATCCTAAATCCGACAGATTCCTGGAGGTTATAATGATTCAGATTGGCATGAATTGCGACCCTGAGTGGTTATGCGACACCATCGCCTGGATCATCGCCGCGCTGCTGGCACTTCTGGCGATTGGGCTGGTCCGTATCACTCTGCGCGAACGCCGCAAAAGCTCCAAAAAATACCGGATCAAACCCCGCAACCGACGCGCCAACCGAGACAATCGCTGAGGTGCACTCACGCTCTGGCTGTGCACGCAGATGGTTCATTCTGGCTGGGCTTCCAGTGGCGAAGTGAGTTTGGCACTGCCTGAATAAAACAAAAAAGGCGGGACAAGCCCGCCTGTTCAGTCCGGTTGAGGACAGGGTTACAGACTCAGCGTCTTGTCGCCCCGCGCCAGGCCGGATACTCCGGTGCGCACAACCTCCATGATGGTCGCGCCACTGAGCGCGTCCATGAAGGCGTTCACCTTTTCTTCGTTACCAGTTACCTGGATGGTGTAGGTTGTCGGTGTCACATCGATGATCTGCCCGCGAAAAATATCACAGGTACGCTTCACTTCCTCGCGCTGGGCACCGGTGGCCCGAACCTTGACCATCATCAGCTCGCGCTCGATGTGTGAGCCTTCGGTCAGGTCAACCAGCTTGACCACCTCGATCAACTTGTTCAGATGCTTGGTGATCTGCTCGACCACCCGATCTTCACCTTTGGTGACCAGTGTCAGCCGCGACAACGTCTGATCATCGGTTGGGGCCACGTTCAGACTCTCGATGTTGTAGCCGCGCTGGGCGAACAAGCCAACAACCCGGGCCAGTGCACCGGCTTCGTTTTCCATCAGTACTGAAATAATGTGCCGCATGATCAGGTCCTCTCCGTCTTGCTCAAGAACATGTCGGCCATAGAGCCGCCAGGAACCGCCATCGGATAGACGTGCTCATCCGGATCGATCTGAACATCAATGAACACGACTTTATCGGTAATCGCCATGGCTTCGGTCAGTTTGGCTTCCAATTCATCGGGCGATTCAATGCGAATCCCGGCGTGACCATAAGCTTCGGCCAGCGCGACAAAATCGGGCAGCGAATCGACATAGGAGTTCGAGTAGCGGGATTCGTAATTCATGTCCTGCCACTGCCGAACCATGCCGAGATAACCGTTATTCAGACACAGTACCTTAACCGGCAACTGGTATTGCTTGCAGGTCGCCAGTTCCTGGATGTTCATCTGAATCGACCCTTCACCGGTCACACAGACTACCGCCGCATCGGGGTAGTTCAGCTGCACGCCCATCGCCGCCGGCAAGCCAAAGCCCATGGTGCCGAGGCCACCGGAGTTGATCCAGCGATTGGGCTTGTTGTACTTGTAGTACTGGGCCGCAAACATCTGGTGCTGGCCAACATCGGAGCAGATGTAGGCATCGCCGTTGGTGACCTTGCACAACGTTTCGATCACGTGCTGTGGCTTCATTTTTTCAGAATCGTCGCTGCGGTAGCGGCCACCGTGACGCTGACGCCATTCCTCGATCTGCTCCCACCACAACCCCAGGGCGTCATTATCGACCTTGAGTTTGGATTGCTCGATCTGCTCCAGCATTTCCTTCAGCACTGGCTTAACGGGCCCGACAATCGGAATGTCCGCCTGAATGATCTTGGAGATGGACGCCGGATCGATATCGATATGAATGATGGTCGCATCCGGGCAGAACTTGGCCGGGTTATTGGTCACCCGGTCGTCAAAACGCGCGCCAATGGCCAGAATCAGGTCGGCATTGTGCATGGTCATGTTGGCTTCATAGGAGCCGTGCATGCCCAGCATGCCGATGAACTGACGATCGGTACCCGGAAAGGCACCCAGCCCCATCAACGTATTAGTAACCGGGTAGTTCAGCTGGTGCGCCAGCTGTGTCAGCTCTTTGCTGGCCTTGCCCAGAATCACGCCACCGCCACTGTAGATAATCGGCCGTTTGGCCTGCAGCAGGGCATTGACCGCCTTGCGAATCTGACCGCTGTGCCCTTTCTTGACCGGGTTGTAGGAGCGCATCTTGATGCGATCCGGGTATTCGTACGGGAACTTCTCGTTGGGCATCGTCATGTCTTTCGGAATGTCGATGACCACCGGGCCCGGTCGGCCGCTCTCGGCGATGTAGAACGCCTTTTTGACAATGGTCGGAATGTCCGCCGGGTCGCGTACCGAGATGTTGTGCTTAACGATGGGCCGAGAAAGCCCCATCATGTCGGTTTCCTGGAAGGCATCGTCGCCGATCAGGTGACTCATCACCTGGCCGGTAATGACCACCATCGGAATCGAATCCATGTAGGCCGTTGCAATGCCGGTGATGGCATTGGTCGCGCCGGGGCCTGACGTAACCAGCACCACGCCCGCCTTGCCACTGGCACGCGCATAGGCATCGGCCATGTGCGTAGCCGCCTGTTCGTGGCGCACCAGAATGTGTTTTACATCGGATTGGTTGTGAATGGCGTCATAGATGTGCAATACGGCCCCGCCCGGGTACCCGTAAATGAATTCAACGCCCTGGTCTTTTAACGATCGGATCAGCATTTCGCCGCCGGACAGCATTTCCGGCTCATGCGCAGCTTGTGTCATGGTAAGCACCTTCGCTATGACTCAAGAACGCCGCTCTTCCCGAAGTTGGAGCGATCTTCAGCGCGTATTCAAGCAAGGCCGCCGGTAAGCGACTTTGCCAATACAGCCGACCGGTCGAGGGCGAACCTGCGACTCCGACGCCGACACTGCTGCTTGAATCGGGTTTTATTGGAACCGGGGGACGATCAGAAGCCATCCGCGCCGGTTCCGGCAGTGTACCTTGGTTGCTGCACTGACGAAAGTCATCTGACCCAGCTAAATCAGGCCTTTTCTGTCTGCCCCAACGCCGGGCTGCGCTCGGCATAACGCTGACGCAACACCTTGGCGGCCGACACCATGGCCTCCAGTGCCGGGGTTACTTCCTCCCAGCGCCGGGTTTTCAGGCCGCAATCCGGGTTCACCCAGAGTTGCTGTGCCGGAATGACCTTGGCGGCCTGTTCGAGCAGATCGATGATCTGTTCGACACTCGGCGTGTTGGGCGAGTGAATGTCGTACACACCCGGGCCAATGTCATTCGGGTAGTCAAACGCCTTGAAGGCTTCCAGCAGGCGCATGTCGGACCGTGACGTTTCGATGGTGATCACATCCGCATCCATCTGGGCGATGGACCCCAGAATGTCATTGAACTGCGAATAACACATGTGGGTGTGAATCTGGGTGTCGCTGGCGGCACCACTTGCGGTCAGACGAAAGGCACCCACGGCCCAGTCGAGATACGTCTGCCAGTGACGGCGGCGCAATGGCAAGCCTTCACGCAGCGCCGCCTCGTCGATCTGAATAATGCCAATGCCGGCGGCTTCCAGATCCAGCACTTCATCGCGCAGTGCCAGCGCCAACTGCAAGGCGGTGTCGGAACGCGGCTGGTCATCGCGCACGAATGACCAGTTCAGAATGGTCACCGGGCCGGTCAGCATGCCTTTCATCGGCTTGTCGGTTTGGGCAGCAGCATACTGCGCCCAGCGCACCGTCATAGGTGCCGGGCGCTGCACATCACCGAACAGTACCGGCGGTTTGACGCAGCGCGAACCGTACGATTGCACCCAGCCGAAGCGGGTGAAGGCAAAGCCATCCAGTTGCTCGCCAAAGTATTCGACCATGTCGTTACGTTCGGCTTCCCCGTGCACCAGCACATCCAGCCCCAGGGCTTCCTGGGCGCGCACGGTGTCCTGAATCTCGGTTTCAATGCGCTGTTCGTATTCCGCCTGCGACAACTCACCCCGGCGATAATCCCTACGTGTCTGGCGAATCGACGGGGTTTGCGGAAATGACCCGATGGTTGTGGTTGGAAACAGGGGTAATGGCAGTTTTTCTTGCTGGGCTGCCCGGCGTTTGCTGAACGGTTCGGCACGGGCGGACGTCAACGCCGTGAGTTTGGCCAGCCGGTCGCGCACTTCTACCACCTTCAAGCGGGACGACTGCCGACGTTGCTGAACCGCATCGGCCGAAGACCGCAATGCCGTTAACGTCGGTTCATCGGGTGACGTGGCCAGGCCCCGCTTGAGCAACACAACTTCGTCCAGCTTCTGCACCGCAAAACTCAGCCAACTGTGCAGTTCGTCGTCCAGTTCCGTCTCCTGCGCCAGATCAACAGGTACGTGCAGCAGCGACGACGACGGCGCTACCCAGAGGCGGTCGCCCAGCTTGGCATGAGCGGTTTTCAGCGTTTGTAACGCCTGGTCCAGGTCGGTTCGCCAGATATTGCGACCGCTGACCAGACCCAGCGACAGCACCTTGTGGCCCGGCAACCAGTCCACTACCTGAGACACCTCGTGCGGCGCACTGACAGCATCAATGTGAATGCCCGCAACCGGCAGATTGCAGGTGAGGGTAACGTTGTCTTCCAGCGCACCAAAATAGGTGGCCAGCAGCAGATTGACCGGTGCTGATTTCAGCCGGTGATAGGCCTGTTCAAAGGCCGCCTTCCACGCTTGAGGCAGGTCCAGCACCAGCGCGGGTTCATCGATCTGAACCCAATCGACACCCTGGTCTGCCAGCCGATTCAGAATCGTCGCATAGGTATCCAGCAATCCGTCCAGCAGCGTTAGCCGATCAAAGTCGTCACCGGCTGGTTTGGCCAGCCACAGCCAGGTCAGTGGCCCCAGAATAACGGGTTTAACCTTGTGCCCCGCCGCTTGCGCTTCATCGACCTGATCGAACAGGGCGCGGGTACTGACCGAAAACGACTGGTCCGCCCGGACTTCCGGTTCCAGATAGTGATAGTTGGTATCGAACCACTTGGTCATGGTGCAGGCGGCGGCTGGCTTGCCGGAAGGCGCCCGGCCACGGGCCATGCGGAAATAGGTGTCGAGATCGACCTGATCGCCTGTGGGGCCAAAACGCTCGGGCACCACTCCCAACAGCGCTGACGTATCCAGTACCTGATCGTAGAAGGAGAAATCGCCCACCGTGACGGCATCGAGCCCGGCATCGGCCTGCAATTGCCAGTGGTGATGACGCAGGGTACGACCAACGGCCAGCAAGGCTGCCTGGTCCTGATCGCCCGCCCAGTAGGCTTCGAGTGCGAATTTAAGTTCCCGTTGTGCGCCGATGCGCGGGAATCCCAGCGTGTGTGCGACAGTCATGACAAATCCCTAATTGACGGTTGATTCAATGAGGGCAGAGTGTGACCATGTCGCAATTTCAAGTCTATCTCATAGTTTTCACGAATTTATCAAATAGGATTCATATGTTTCTTGAGCGGCGCCATCTGCATAGCCTGAAGACCATCGCCAGTTGCGGCAACCTCGCCCGGGCTGCCGAGCAACTGCACATTACCCAGTCGGCCCTTTCGCACCAGTTAAAAAGTCTGGAGCATCATTTCGATGTCTCACTGTTCATGCGCCATACCCGGCCCATTCGGTTAACCCCGGCAGGTTACAAGCTGGTGCAACTGGCGGATCAGGTGTTGCCACGCATGGCGGATGTGGAGGAGGAACTGAGCCGGCTGGCCAGTGGTGAGGCAGGAAGACTGTTCATCGCCATCGAGTGCCACGCCTGTTACGACTGGCTGATGCCGGTGCTGGAACGGTTCAAGAAAGCCTGGCCACTGGTCGATATCGACATTCGTCTCGGCCTGAGTTTCGACTCAATTACGGCTTTGCGTGAGGGCGAGCTGGACCTGGTGATCTCATCGGACCCGGTAGAAGCCAGCGACCTGGAATTCCGGCCCCTGTTTAACTACGAAGGCCGTCTGGTCATGGCCGAAGACCACCCTCTGGCTCAAAAAACCTGGATTGCCCCGGAAGACCTGAGAACCGAGCAACTGATTACCTACCCGGTTTCCCGCGACCGGCTCGACCTGTTCAAACACTTCCTGAGCCCGGCGGGCATTGAACCCAAATCGATTCGCCAGTCTGAACTGACGGCGGTGATTCTGCTGCTGGTGGCCAGTGGCAGGGGCCTCTCAGCCCTGCCCGACTGGGTGCTGCACTATTCGCAGCAACCGACGACCTCACTGACCTCAAGGCCGCTGGGGGAGCAGGGCCTGCACGGCACCCTCTACGCCGCCATCCGCAGCGCCGAGGGCGACAGCCCCTATCTGAACAGCTTTGTTGACCTGGCCGGGCAATTTGGGCCGGGGTCGTTTAAAAAGACCGACTAACCCGGACGTTATCGATAGCGCTGCTCCAGCATCTCAAACACGGCCCGCACGCCAAAGGCTTCGCCTCCAACCGGGCGACCCGGCAACGCGCGCTGGTTCCAGGCCATGATGTCGAAATGCACCCAGGGCGTTTGTTCGACAAACCGCTTCAGGTACAAGCCTGCGGTAATCGCGCCCCCAAATGGCGACGGCGCGCAATTGACCAGGTCGGCCACCTCGCTTTTCAGGAAGTCGTCGTAGGGAGTGTGCAACGGCAACTGCCAGACCGGGTCGCTGACTTTCTTGCCCGCTGCATTCAGGTCCCGCGCCAGAGCATCGGCATCGGTAAAGTAGCCGGGCAGTTCGGTGCCCAGGGCCACCCGCGCCGCGCCCGTCAGCGTCGCGAAATCGATGATCATATCCGGGGTTTCGGTATCAGCTTCTGCCAGGGCATCGCACAACACCAGACGACCTTCGGCATCGGTGTTATCAATCTCAACCGTAAGCCCTTTGCGGGTTTTCAGCACATCGCCCGGCCGGAAGGCATTTCCGGACACCGCGTTCTCCACGGCGGGAATCAACACCCGAAGATTCACCGGCAACTGGAGCGCCATGATCATATGCGCCAGTCCAAGCACATGGGCCGCGCCGCCCATGTCTTTTTTCATGTAGCGCATGCCCGCCGCTGGTTTGATATCCAGACCGCCGCTGTCGAAACACACCCCTTTACCTACCAGAGTGACCTTGGGGTGCCCGGCATCGCCCCAGCGTAGGTCGAGTAACCGGGGTTCATGAACGGAGGCTCGACCGACGGCATGAATGGTCGGGTAATTCTCAGTCAGTAACTGCTCACCCACCAGCTCGGTAAACCGCGCGCCGAACTGCGCGGCCAGCACTTGCGCCGCTTCCGACAAATGCTCGGGCATCATATCGTTCGGTGGTGTGTTCACCAGGTCACGCACCAGCGCCACCCCCTGCGCCAACTGCTGCAGGCGCGCTACTCGCGGTTCATCATCAATCAGCAACCGGGCTTTTACCAGATCGATGCTCTTGTAACGATCGAACCGGTACGTCCCCAGCAACCAGCCGAGACCGGCCCGGTCGAGAAACTCATCAGAGCCTGTCAGTTGGTAATCGCCTTCCGGCAAGCGCTTGGCCAGATCGCCCAGAATCCAGGGGTCATCGAGTGACGCCACGCCAAGCAGAACCTCAGCCAGCGACCCGCCCTCACCCGGCACTAGCGCCAGGCCTTTGCCGGTGTAACCACTGGCACGCAGCCAGGCAAGCTGCGCTTCCGGCCGGCTCTGCGCCCAAGTTTCGAATTCACGGCTTTCAAGTACGGTGAGGGGCACGCCGGTCGTACCGGCTTGCAATCGATCAGTCAAAATAGGCATAGGAACAATAAACTCACTGATAGGTCAAAATAGAATTAAGAATGGCTGCAGCATGGCCTTTGTGCAGACTCATGACGCCAGACTAAGCCGCCTTTCGAGCCTGCTTGATCATCTCGTAGGCCTGCTGAATTTCCTGGGTTTTTTCCTTAGCGACACCGGTCATTTCCTCGGGCAGACCGCGGGCCACCAGCTTGTCCGGATGGTTTTGGCTCATCAGCCTGCGGTAGGCTTTTTTAAGCTCTGCATCGGATGAGTCGGATTCAACCCCCAGCACTTTGTAGGCCTGCTCTATGCTTGGCCCACTCTGCCTGGGTGACTGACTCGACTGATGAAACTGTGCCTGAGCCCGAATACGCTGGTTGATCAGCTCGAACTGCCACTTGTTGAAACCCAGCGCCTTACAGATTAACTGAATAACCCGCTGCTCACTGGCACTGAGGTTGCCGTCGGCATAGGCTGTCTGCAATTGAATTTCCAGGAATATCTGGCTCAGCGTCTGGCGCCGGCCAATCACTTCACGCAACTCTTCCAGCACCGGCATGATGTCGTATTCGGGTGACTTGCCTTCATTAAACAGCCGCATGGCTTCCATGCGTTGCGTGGCGTCGAGGCCCATCCGGTCCATCACCATCCGGGCCAGTTCTATCTCACGCTCACTGACCCGACCATCGGCCTTGGCCAGCTTGCCCATGACCCGGAAGGTTGCCTGAAAGAACACGGTTTGCATCACACCGCGCCGGTCGTCACCATGAAAAGGGTTACCCGGCTGGCTGCGTGCACGATCGAACGCATTACCCAGTAACAGCCCCAGGGCCAGCCCAATCGGCCCACCGGTGTAAAAACCGATGGCACCGCCGATGATTTTTCCGTACCACTGCACCCTGCTGTTCCTCTGTTGCGCGTAAAGCCCGTGAAAATCCGCGTTCGCCTGCGTCTGACCAAAAGCCAGCCTAACGCCAATACCAGCGATACTGCGCCCGGCTCACGCGTTCCAGCTTAACCCGATCCGGGCCGTTTGCACACCGCCACGGTATGCCCCCCAGCCCCTTTCCGGTATTATGCCCGCATCTGACTCTGACCACTGTTCATGGGCGTATGCCGCTACCAAACCGACTTCACAGCGCCCTTTGGGCGACGCTCGCCCTGGGACTGACAGCAACCGGTTCAGGTAACGACGCCTGGGCCGAAAGTACCGCGAGCTCTGACAATCAGAGCATCCTGACCGACTGGCGAACCTACGATCAGTTGCCAGCACGTGAACGCGCAGGCATTGCACCCTATTGCCCCGGTGGTTTTGTCGACCCGTTGCGCTCAGACCCCAATGTCGACCCCAACTTGCCCGACGAACAAAGCCCGCTGTTTTTTCGGTTCGATGAAAGCCGCCTGCTCACGCCCGACGAAGCCCACCTGGTTGGCAACGTCAACGCGCGCCAGAACAGTTTTCAGTTTCAGGCCGATGAAATTACCTACCAGCGCAGCACCGGCACCGGTGAGTTGATGGGCAATGTGCAATTGCGCACCCTGGGCGCCATGGTGGGCGGCAACACCGCCCAGCTCGATCTGGACCAGCGCAGTTCCGATATCAACGACGCCTATTTTGCCCTGCACGATCAGGATTTGCACGGCCAGGCCAACCGCATGTCGCGTCAGGGCGAGAGCTTGCTGACCGGCCAGAGCGTCGCCTTTACCCGCTGTATGCCTCAGGACCCGGGCTGGCAGATTCGCGCTGCCCGCTTCGAAGTGAACCGGGATACCGGCATCGCCAAAGCCTGGCATGCCCGCTTCCAAATCAAATCGGTCCCGGTGCTCTATGTGCCTTATGTCTCCTTTCCGATCGACGACCGGCGACGCAGTGGTTTTCTGGCCGGCACCTACGGCCTGGCAACTGAAAACCCCGGCTTCAATGAACTCTCCGTACCCTATTACCTGAACCTGGCACCAAACTACGACGACACCTTCACGCTGCACTATTACTCGGACCTGGGTCTGCTCGCGCGCAACGAATTCCGGTTCCTGACGGAAGACCACAACGGCGTGTCCGATCTCGACGTGCAAGTGTCGCGACCCAACGACACCCTGGATGCCGATACGGAAGCACCGCGTCGCTGGGCGTTCGGCCACAGCCAGTCCGGCCAGCTGGGAGACGCCACCGGTTACGATCTCTCAACCCGTTGGGTCAGCGACATACGCTACGACCAGAACTTCAACGACGGCGGCGACATCGTTGAAGACCAGACACTGAACCTGAACCTGCGTCATCGAATCCGCACCGGCACCCTGAGGTTCGGCTCGGCGTTCACCACCCCGGTTCAGGACAGCCCGGAAAATTTCCAGACGGCCAAAGTGACCGCCAGCACTCGCTTCGGCAACGTCACCCCAAGCTTGCTTGCCGAATGGCAGGAACCCAAAGACGACGACGTTACCGCGGCAAGTCACGATCTAAAACGCCTGCCGGAACTGAGCTTGCGCTACAACAGCCTGAGCTTGCCGGGCAATCTGAACCTGGGCGCAACCGGCACCTACAGCCTGTTCAGCCGCCAGCTCGATACCGACCGGCTAGACAGTCTGAGCGCCTCCCAGCTCGACCTGGCCACCGATTCTCAGCGGTTTTACCTGAACACCCGTCTCAGTTACCCGCTGGATGTTGAGTGGGGTTACCTGCGTCCAGAAATTGAAGGCCTGGCCCTGTCCTACCAGCAATCGAACCCGGTAGACCCGGATTTCAACTTCAAACCGGAAGACTTCAGCGCCACCCCCAATGCCGTTAACTGGCGCGCAACCGTCGATAGCCGCTTAATAGCCGAACGCCCCTACGCCGCCGGCAGCAACGTCTGGGTGCACTCCATTGAACCGCGGTTGCACTACACCTATACCCCCTTTGTCGATCAGGAAGCCTTGCCCGATCTGAACACCAGCCCGGTCGACAACGATTTCGCGCTGTTCACCAAATCCCGGTTCTCAGGACTCGACCGCATCGGCGACATGAACCGCCTGAGCGCCGCCCTCGACACACGTCTGCGCGACAAACAAAGCGGCCGGGAACTGGCGTTTCTGGGGGTCAGCAAAGGCATCAAGCTGAGTCAGGAGCGAGTGGGCGAGAGGACGACCGCCGACGAAAACCCGGATTTCAGCCCGGAATACAGCCCCAACTACCTGGATGCCCGCTGGGCGCCAACCCGACAGGTGAACCTCAATGCCAGCGCCCAGTTCGAACACCAGAGCCTGGACCTGCAAGCCTACAGCCTCGATGTGACCTTTCTGCCCAGCGACCGGCGTTTCATTCGCCTGGCCGTCAGTGGCGACCGGCCCGACCCGGACGAATCTCCGGCGGGCTACCAGAGTTTTGGCGCCTCCGGTTACTGGACAGTGCGTGAAAACCTGGCCCTCATTGGGTACGCTAACTGGTCTCGTCCGCTGGATGAAGACGGGAACGTGACCGACGACTACGCCTACACCGATCTGGTGTACGGCATCGACTACGACAGTTGCTGCTGGAACCTGCGCCTGGTCGGCTACAACAGCGTGCCGGATGAAGACGAAGACACCATCGGCACCGGTCTGTTTGCCAGCCGGGCTGAACAGGGTGTTAAATTTGAAGTCACACTCAAAGGCCTGGGCGGCAGCACCGGTAATGTTGAAAGTTTACTGGATGAAAAAGTGCCCGGTTACCGGGGCCGCCTGTACAATTACCGATGACCGAACCATCGACGCTCGCTGACGCTGGCGGGCGACGTTGCCACACTATTTAGTTACTGGGAGTTTTTGCCGTGTTTCACCTGTTTAACCGCCTGGGTGCCTGCGCCCTGGTCATCGCCGGGTTAAGTCTGCCCGCGCACTCGGAAGAGCTGCTCGACCGCATTATTGCCGTGGCCAACGAAGACGTGGTGACCGCCAATGAACTGGTGCAGCGTACCCAATCGGTGCGGGACCAGTACGCCAGCAACCCCGGCGTGCTCCCCCCGCAGAATGAACTGCGCCGGCAAATACTCGACGCCCTGATACTCGAACGGCTGCAACTGCAACTGGCTGATTCCATCAACCTGCGCATTACCGATTCACAGGTGAACGAAGCCGTTAACCGACTGGCCCGGCAGCGCAACATGTCATTGGAACAA
Organism: Saccharospirillum alexandrii; assembly: GCF_004000275.1. GTDB lineage: Bacteria > Pseudomonadota > Gammaproteobacteria > Pseudomonadales > Natronospirillaceae > Saccharospirillum > Saccharospirillum alexandrii. The sequence goes on along the minus strand of NZ_RCIP01000005.1, from coordinate 310,441 downwards.
TTCATTGCCGCCCTGCAACGCAACGGTCAGGACTTCCCGGCTGTGCGCGAACAGGTACGACAGGAACTGACTATTGGTGAGGTTCGCCGCCAGTATGTTGGCCGTACCGTTCGGGTCACTGAAGGTGAGGTCGAGCGTTACCTGAATACACTGGCGGGCCAATCGATGGCCGAAGCCCAGTTTGAACTGGCTTATCGTCGTTTCAGCCCCGACGAAGCTGACGCCGCCCGCACACTGCGCGACGAACTGAACCAGGGCCAGCGCCTGAACGACGACCCGGAAGCCCGCAACCTGGGGCTGCGCAAGGTCGATGAACTGCCCAGCGTGTTTCGCACCGTGGTTCCGGTCATGGAGCTGAATGAAGCGGTACTGGTTGAACGCGACGATGCCCTGCACCTGGCGCAACTGATCAGTAAAAACGAACGTCGCGCCGTTCAGGTAGAACAGTACCGGGTTCGTCATATTCTGATTCGGCCCAACGTGGTGCTGAACGAAGAGCAGGCTCAAACCCTGCTGACCGATTTGCGCGAACGCATTCAAGATGGAGAAGACATGGCCAGTCTGGCCAACCAGTTCACCGACGACCTGGGCAGCAAGGGCGACGGCGGTGACCTCGGCTGGCGCCAGGCCGAAGATTTTGTACGCGCCTTTGCCAGCCAAGTACGCTCGATGCCGACCGGCGAAGTCAGCCCGGTGTTTCAATCCGAATTCGGCTTTCACATTCTGCGGGTTGAGGACCAGCGCACCCAGGACATTGGCCTCGATGTCCTGCGCCAGCAAGTTCGTGAAACCCTGTCCGAACGCAAGTACCAGGAAGCCCTGGAGCGCTGGCTGGTAGAGCTGAGAGCCCAGAGTTTTGTCGAGGTTCGGCTTTGACACTGCCCCTGGCCATTACACCCGGTGAACCAGCCGGCATCGGCCCCGATCTGGTGCTGAAGCAGGCCCTGAACCGTCACGACGGCCCCTGGTTTGCCATTGCCGACCCCGGGATGCTGGCATCACGCGCCACCCTGCTGGGGCTCGACATTACCCTGCAGGAAGTTCACTCGCCCGCTGAGCTAACCAGCCACGCGCCCGGCACCCTTCCGGTGCTGCCAGTTCAGCTGCGGGCCCCGTGTGAACCCGGTGTGCTCAACCCGGCCAATGCGGCCTATGTGCTTGAAACCCTGGATGTCGCCATTGACCTCGCCCTGGCTAACCGGGCGGCTCTGGTTACCGGCCCGGTGCACAAGGGCGTGATCAACGAGGCTGGCATTCCCTTCACCGGCCATACCGAATATCTGGAAACCAAAGCCGGGGTCGAGCAGGTGGTGATGATGCTGGCCACCGAAGGCTTGCGCGTTGCCCTGGTGACCACTCACCTGCCATTGAGTGCCGTGCCCGGGGCCATTACTGCCGATAAAATCAAACGCGTCACCGCCGTCCTGCACGCCGCCCTGATTCAGGATTTTGGCTGCCCGGCACCGCATATTCTGGTCGCCGGCCTTAACCCTCATGCCGGTGAAGGCGGCCACCTGGGCCGGGAAGAAATCGAGATCATTGAACCGGCACTGGATGAATTGCGCACGCTGGGCTGGAGCCTGGAAGGCCCGCTACCGGCCGATACGCTATTCCAGCCACACTACCTCGACCGTGCCGACGCCGTGCTTGCCATGTACCACGATCAGGGCCTGCCGGTCTTGAAATACAAGGGGTTCGGCGCCGCCGTCAACATCACCCTTGGCCTGCCGTTTATTCGCACCTCGGTCGACCATGGCACCGCGCTCGACCTGGCCGGCACCGGCCGCGCCAGCGATGGCTCCCTTGCCGTCGCCCTCTCCACCGCCTTCACCATGGCCAACCACCGGAGCCAGCACTCGCATGCATAAAGCGCGCAAACGATTTGGACAGAACTTCCTGCACGACGCCGGCATCATTGATCGCATTGTCAAAAGCATTGCCCCCAAACCCGGCCAGCACGTCATCGAGATCGGCCCCGGTCAGGGCGCTCTAACCGAACCCCTGCTCGACGCCACCGGCGGCGAACTGGATGTGGTGGAACTCGACCGCGACCTGATCCCGATTCTGCGCACCCGGTTCTTTCGGGCTGAAAACCTGCGCATTCACGAAGCCGACGCCCTCAGTTTTGATTTTGGCAGCCTGGTAACGGACGAACGCCCGATGCGTCTGGTCGGCAACCTGCCCTATAACATCTCGACACCGCTGATGTTTCATCTGCTCAACTACGCCGATAAAATCCACGACATGCACTTCATGCTGCAAAAAGAAGTGGTGCAACGGCTGTGCGCCGCGCCCGGGGACAACGCCTATGGCCGCCTGGGCATCATGATGCAGTACCACTGCGAAGCGCGGTATCTGTTCACGGTACCGCCGGGCGCTTTTACTCCGGCACCCAAAGTCGAATCGGCCATCGTTCGCCTGAACCCGCGCAAGACGCTGCCGTTTGTGGCCAAAGACCCGAAAAAATTCGAAATCGTTGTGCGTACGGCTTTCGGCCAGCGCCGCAAAACCCTGCGCAACAACCTGAAAACCCTGATCAGCGATGAACAGCTTGAAGCGATCGGCATTAACCCGGGCGCGCGGGCTGAAACCCTGGGCATCGAGCAGTTTGTTAACATTGCCAATGCACTGAGCGACGCGGAGGGCTCATGACGCTGTACGCCGTTGGGGACTTGCAAGGTTCCCGCGAACCGCTCGAACTGCTGCTCGAGGCTGTTAGATTCGACCCGTCAGCCGACCAGCTATGGCTCGCCGGTGATCTGGTCAACCGGGGTAAAGACTCACTCGGCTGCCTGCGCCTGGTCAAAGGGCTTGGCGATGCGGCCCAAACCGTACTCGGCAACCACGACTTGCATCTGCTGGCACTCGCTCACAGCGACAAACCGCGCAAAAGCAACCCGGATCTCGATGAGATTCTCAACGCCGAGGACGCCAGCAAACTCCTTGGCTGGCTGCGCCAGAAACCCCTGCTGCTGCAAGACCCGACGCGCAAGCTGCTGATGACCCATGCTGGCATTCCACCCAACTGGAGTGACCAGCAAGCCATCGACCGCGCCCGTGAACTGGAAGCCGTGCTGGCCGACGATACCCAGTTCAACACCTTCATTCAGGGTATGTACGGCAATGAACCCAACGTCTGGAGCGACGATCTGACCGGTCTGGAACGCTGGCGCTACATCACCAACGCCTACACCAGAATGCGCTTCTGCGGCCCGGGCGGCGAACTGGAATTCGACAACAAAGAAGGCGCAGACACCTCACCCAAAGGCATGAAACCCTGGTTCGAGTGGCCCGCCCAACGCCAGCACACCTTATTGTTCGGCCACTGGGCCGCGCTGATGGGTAAAACCGGTAACGACGACATTATCGCCCTCGATACCGGCTACGTTTGGGATAACTATTTGACCCTGATGAACATGGACAGCGGCGAACGCTGGCAGTGCGATACCACCGGCATCGTGTTCAGAAACGAGGGCTAAGCGCCCTCACAACGATGTAACCAATTCCCACAAACTTCGTGCAATCCATCACATAAACACGCACCGCCTCCCCCACACCATTGGTCTAGACCAAACACCCCGGTAAGCTCCCCGCTTTCTGATATTTCGAACCGATTCCAAGCAGCACGTTGTCGCACGGAAGCCTAAAAGGACACAAGGACGCATGAGCGACGAATTCAGCTACGACCCCTGGGGTGACAACACCCCCGGGGCATCCAACAACGCCTGGCAACAGTCAAACGATCCGCTGAATGAAGCCTCTGCATCCGGTACATCTTCCGAACCGGTCCGCCCACGAGGCAACCGCCAGGCTGTCGCCGACCTTCCCCCGGCCATTCGTAATCAGTTGAACCCGCACTGGTCCGCCTGGACTTTGCTCAGCCCCGAAGAAGCCCGTTATCTGACGGCCAATGAGCGCACCCGTTTCTTTACCCTTAACCGGCGCGGCCGCTGGGAAGCAACCCGGGGCCGTGTTGCCGGCACAACCGAGCGCTGGGTTTGCCTGGAAAAAGTACCGTCCAACCCAAACCGAACCGCTCGCTCCGGCAGCGGCTCAACCGCTGCACCCGCAGGCGACCGACCTTCCGCAAACCAGCAAGAAGCCGAGGCGATTCAAACCTACCAGCCAGAAGGCACCCGCACCGATCACGACCTGCACCTGAGCTACCTCGACGACCAGGGCGAACCGGTGGCTGACATCCAATACACCGTCACCCTGCAGAACCAGGAATACCGTGGCCGCTTGAATGAACAGGGTGAAGCTACGCTGTACAACCTGCCCGCAGGCGAAGCCACCATTCTGTATCAGGCCGATCATTCCCGGCTGCCCCAACTGCGCCGAGAACTGGCCACCCTGCTCGACAACATCATCAATGAACGCTCCGACCGCAAACAGATCATGGATGACCTGCTGGCCGAGAGTAATTACCTCGAACAGGGGCTGATCCTCACCGGCGCGTTCATGGTTTCCCTCTGGGACAGCACCAAAGACCTGGCCAGCACCACCGTCGATATCGTCACCGGCACCGCTGACACCCTGGCCAGCGCCAGCAGCGCACTGTATTCAAAACTGGCCGATGGCTATTCACTGGAAGAACTCGAAGACGACTTCGCCTATGTAGTCACCGAAGCAGGCCACGCCATGGATCAGGCCCAAAAGGCCTATACCGTGCTCAAGTGGCTGGCTACCGACGAAGAGACCTGGGACCTGCTGGTCAGCTTCCCAAAACGCTTTTTCGAATCGATGAGCACAGTCGAGAAAGTCGAAGCCCTGGGCGCCCTCGCCTTCGACATCCTCTTCGCCATTGCGCTCGCCGTTGCTACCGCACTCACGGCTGGCGCGGCAGCAGCCGTGGCCGGTTCTGCTGCCGCAATCAAATACTCACGGTACTTCACCGACTGCATTGGCACACTGCGCCGCATCTATCACCTTCTGCCAACAGGTATTATTGAACGACGCTACGACCAGGTTCGCCTGCAAAGCCCGGAACAGAACCACACCGGCCAGTCCAGCATTCCGACCGCAACACTGGCCCGCCCCAACGAAACAGACACTCACTCACAAAGCACCACCGAAACCGACGAATCCACCCTGTGCGAAGCCAACAGCACCACCTGCGGCGACCCGATCAACATGCTCACCGGGGAAGAACTGTTTTCCCAGGTTGATTTTGAACTCGGCGGCCCGCTGCCCCTGGTGTGGAAACGCCTCTACCGCAGCACCGCCAGCGCTCGCAAGGGAGACCTCGGTTTCGGCTGGAGCCACCCATTCGACCAGAGCCTGACGTTAAAAGATGGCGAACTGGTACATCGGGATGCCGAAGGCGCGTCCATCCGCTTTCCACTGCCTGCAGACCGCCAACGCTGGCGCAACCAGAACGGTACAGTCATCAGTCGCTTTGGCGACGCCCTCAGCCTGCGTCAGGCAGGCGTGGTTCACCACTTCGAGCCCGACCCTCAGCAACCGGACCGGTGGCGGCTAAGCCAACTGAGCACGCCAGACCGCACCCACCGCTGGGCACTGCACCACGACGATACCGACAGCGGCCTGGGCCGCCTGATTCGCGCCACCGCCAGCTGGGGTGCCCGGCTACACTTCCACACCGGTCGACACGGCTGGCACCGCATTAGCGGTCGAGCACACGAACATGCCCCTGAGCGCACCCTGGCACACTACCGACTGGACCAGACCGGCGACCTTATTGCCGCCCGGAACCACAGTGGCCAGGTGGAACACTACCGCTACCACCACCATCTGTTTCAGCTAAGATGCACCGCCACCGGCCTGACCTTTCGTTTCGAATGGGATGGCACCGGCCCCACGGCTCGCTGCACCCGGCAATACGCCGACAGCGGTGACTACGACTACCGCTTCGAATGGCACCCCGAGCAGCGCACCAGCACCTCAACCGACGGCCGGGGCTATACCGAGACCTTCGTGTTCGATACCGAAGGCCACCTGACGCAACGCACCCGGCCCGATGGCAGCGTTGAGTGCTGGGAATACAACAGCCGGAGCCAACTGCAAGCCCACACCGACCCACTCGGCAACGCCACCCGCTTCGAGTACGACGCCCGCGACCGCCTGGTAAAACGCACCGATGCCCTCGGCCACGACGTGCGCCTGCACTACTGGAGCGACAGCCAGCAGCCGAGCCAGATCATCGACCCGCTCGGCCGACGCACCCAATACGACTACAACAGCGAAGGACATCTAACCGCCCTGCGTCACCCGGACGGCACAGAGGAACGCTGGGCCTACGCGGGCGACCACCTAATCGCCCACCGCGACCCACAAGGCCGAGAAAACCGCTACCTCTGGGACGAACGCAGCGGCCAACTCGCCCGCCACCTGTGCCTGGTGACCGACGCTCGTGAAGGCGAAACAGCTCCCTTGCTCCCCGACGATTGGAACCGCCTACCCGAGGAGCGCGCCGCCTATCTACTGGCCGACCCACGCATCACCACAATTGCCGACACCCGGTTCGACTACGACGACCAGGGCCGGTTGCACACCCGCATCGACCAAAACGGCCAGCAACAACACTTCCAGTACGACGACAACGGCCGACTGATCACCCAACTAAACGAACACAACCAGGCCTGGCGTTACGACTACGACACCGCCGGGCGCCTAATCGGCCAAACCGACCCCGGCGGCCGCACCACCCAACTGCGCTACGGCCCCTTCGCCCAGCCCGAAGCCAAAATCTTGCCCAACGGCCAGGAAATTCGCTACCAGTACGACACCGAACGCAACCTCACCGCTGTCATCAACGGCAACGGCCAGGCGCACCGTTTCGAATACGACGGCTGCGAACGACTGACCCGGGAGATCGGCGTCGACGGTCGCACCACCGACTACCACTACAATGACGCCGGCCACCTCATCGGCCTCAGCGAAGGCCCAATAACGGCCACCTTCGAACGCAATGCCCTCGGCCAACTCATTCGCGAGCACTACCAACACGCCGACCGGCAAGACGCCACTACATGGACCGAATACCACTACAGCGCCACAGGGCAGTTGATAAAGGCCCGCAACGAACACGCAGACCACCAGTTTGAATATGACGCGGCCGGCCGCCTAACACTCGACCACATCGGCCAGGACTTCCCCGCCTGGACGAACCAGGTACGCACCTACAGTCACCGTCAGCAACTTTATTACAACGCTCAAGGGCAGTTGAGCAACGTGCATCACAGCGCCACCGTCGCCAAGCTCAGTGGTCAGAAATGGCCCACCCTGCACGACGACTTCACCCAACCCGGCTGGCAGCAAAGTTACAACTGGCACCTCGATGGCACTCTAAAACGCATCGGCGTCAGCCTGCCCGACCAACCGCAACGCTGGGGCGAACCCGACACCCCCTTGCTGGAGCAACGGCTCAACAAACTGGGCCAGGTCACCGAACGCCACCAGGGCGCGCACCAACTGCTGTGGGACTACGACCCCGAACAACGCCTCAGCCGTTACCGCCGTATAAAAGCGACCGACGCAGACCGGCCCACGCAAGACCCAACCGAGGCACTGCACAACCCAACGCCGACCGCGCTGCAAGACCGCCGCTACGGCTTCGACGAACACGGCCGCATCAACCGGATCGACGACCAACACCGGGGCCAACGCCGCTTCGCCTACGACCCCATCGATCAACTCACCCAAGTTGAAGAACAGCTGTTGGGCAACAGCACCCGAACCGTTCACAAAGAACAGACAGACCCGGCCGGCAACCGCCTTCCGGAAGGCCTGGACACCCTGCCCGACAACCGCCTCCCGTTCCACGGCGACCGGCATTTTGACTACGACGAACACGGCAACCTGGTCCGCATTCAACGCGGCACCAATAAAAAGCTCGAACAACGGCTCAGCTACAACGCCAAACACCAACTGATTTGCATAGAAGACTACAAAAACGGCGACCTGCAACAACGCCTCAGCTTCCGCTACGATGCCCTGGGTCGCAGAATCGACAAAGCCGTCCAGGGCTGGGTAACCCCCGAGCCGGAACAACCTATAAACCCCTACAGCCGCCACCAACCGGAGAAAAAACCGGAGCCGGCCGAATTCAAGCTACGCTACCGCGAAGCCTACGTCTGGCAGGCTCAAACCCTCATCCAGGTACGCCACATCGGCACCGACTTCAAACCGAAAAACAACCGGGTGTATTTTTACGAACCGGGCACCCATGTGCCGGTGGCACTGTGGGACGAGAACCTGGGGCTTCATGATGTAGACTGCGATCATGCAGGCACCCCAAAGGCGCTGTATTCCCGCGAGACCGGGGAAGAGGTGTGGAGTAGTGATCACGAGATTTATGGGAAGACCATAGACACCAAGATAGCACTCACCCACCCGGTGACTGGTTTACCGTTCGATCCGGGTTTGCGGCAGCAGGGGCAGTATGAGGATGTAGAGACAGGGCTTTACCAGAACTGCTATCGATTCTACGATCCAGATGTAGGCCGCTATATTAATCAGGACCCGATAGGGTTGCTTGGTGGGCTTAATGCCTATCAGTACACCCCAAACCCGGTGGAGTGGGTTGACCCGCTTGGACTGGCCAACAAAGAATGTGAAAAGAACAAAAAGACTTTCTACCAGGGAGAATCCAGACAAGATGCGTTTAGACAAGCCAAGAGAGATGCTGGTATTCCAATGTCACAAGAGCCATATCGAGTTCTAAGACCAAACCTAGAAGACGGTTATGACAATAGGATCATTGATAAAAATGGTATCCCTGTTACTTTCAGGGAATACTATTATGTCAATTCAGATGGTACGCATGTCGCTATACAAGAACACAGCTTAGGTCACCAAAAGGCAACCCCAAATCGTGGTGTAGAGCCCCATTTCAATGTTCGGCCTATTGACAACTTAAATACGGGCAGCTTTCCGGGCACACATGGTCACTACAACTTTTGAGCACTCAGATGAATCTAATTAACATGATTTCCAGAAACAAATTCCTAAAGCAGCTTTATCCTGATGGAATATTATCCGAGGTCAAACTTGGCCAGCTTTGTTTAGATGTTGGCGGTAGATGCTCCATTAACATTCATACCAAAAAAAGGCCGACAATAGCAGTAAAAAAATGGGGTACATGGGGTAAGGACTACAATACAGTCGTGATTAAACTTCTAGGATCGCAAACTAAAGATTTGTTCGCATCAGACTGGTCAAAAATATCTTATAGTGAGCTGATTGTTAGCAATGAAAGCCAAATGATAACTTTATCTCAAAATGGAAGTGATTGGCGATTGAACTTAGCTGTGTCGGGATTGGTTTTTCAAAGTTGCGATGTACACCTGGATGGAGAAGACGACCCACCTTTATAACACGAATAACTACTGAGCCTTCAGATCAGTCCACTCCCTATCGACTGCGATCATGCTGGCACTCCAAAGGCTCTGTACTGCCGCGAGACAGGTGAAGAAGCGTGGAGTAACGATCACGAGATTTATGGGAAGACCAGAGACACCAATATCGCACTCACCCACCCGGTGACTGGTTTGCCGTTCGATCCTGGGTTGCGGCAGCAGGGGCAGTATGAAGATGTAGAGTCGGGGCTTTATCAAAACTGCTACCGGTTCTATGATCCCAATGTGGGGCGATACATCAGCCAGGACCCGATAGGGTTGATGGGTGGGCTTAATGCTTACCGTTATTGCCCAAATCCGGTGGGTTATGTAGATCCATTAGGGCTAAGCAGCAAAGAATGCATCCTTCCTGACAAGCATTTAGATAGCCGTCATGATGCATTTAGAGAGGCAAAACGAGACCTGGGTATACCAATGGTACAAGATCCAATAGACGTTGTTCATGTCGATATGACGGATATGAACGGCAATAAAATATTTGATAATGACTTCCTTCCGTTAAAAACACGGGAATATCATTACCAACTTAGTGATGGATCAAGGGTTGTGATACAAGAACATTCTGCAGGCCACTCCCAATTTACTGGTTCTGCAACCCAACCTCATTTCAACGTCCGGCCATATGATCCTCATACCGGAAATGCGGAAAGAACAGGGAAAGTGCCTGGAACTTCTGGTCATTACACTTTTCCAATATGATATAAGGCCACAACATGAGTATACTGAAGCTATTGAGTAATCCTAAGATGTTGGAAATGACAACTGGCGGTGAGCTTTCGACTGAGAATATAGAGCTTTCGTCGATACTTCTTTCTGATGGACCAACAGTTAGTTTAAAATTCAACCACCTTTCCCTACCCAAACATTACCCTGAGAAATGGAAGAAAAAAGGCTGTAACGCCACCACCTTTACCATTAGCCAATCGGTCGAATTGGATTTAAAAATTCTAAAATGGAAACCAAGGATGATCTGCAGCTTGAGACTGGAGAACTCAGATGAAGGTATATTGCTGAGCGTTTACGAGAAAGATGACCAAGTAATGTCCTGCATATCTCGGTTACTTACACTTGAACGTATCGAAGGGTATACCGATGAGCGAATACAATGAGTTCGATAATTGACTGCAATCATGCAGGATCCTCTAAACGCGGCATAACCGGGAGACTGTCAAAAGATGCCTAAAGTAGCGATTATAAGACCCTACTTCTAACTTAGAAACGTAGAGACAATACGCACCCAAGCGGTGACTGGCCAACCATTTCAACTAAACTTCTGGATGCAAGGAAAATGCGTCTCGAATTGATAATTTAACTGAAAAAACCAAAGGGAACCCAAATGAACAGAAACATCCTCATCACTTTCAACGCTTTATTTTGTGCACTATCGCTATGGCTACTGACGGTTAGAGTAACTCTGCCCTTCATCAACGCCGCTCAGGCTATTGGCTTCTCAGACGCCCTCAGCCTGCTTGGTGCAAGATCCGCCATATTCTTTATCGCTCCCTGCCTGTTCGGGTGGTTGCTTATCAACATGCTGCATCGCCGCTGGTCCGTAGTGTTATATGTTGGCAGTTATGCTTTGCTGGTTTTGTCTGCGTTACTGCTTGCAGTTGGTGTTATCTCATTCATCCAGGGCCAGGAAAGTGGCCTTGCTCCCATATTAACTTTGGTAGTAGCAGCGTTGCTCTCGGCAACAGCCTGGTTCAATGGCCGGATGCTTAAGGCATTCAAAGTGGCTAGATAGCTGGTCTTTATGCGACGGAGCCCGAAATCTTGGGCTCCCGTTTTCATTGACTCAGCCGAGCCCGGCTAACCAGAAAAGGGTTTTAAACTGGATCGGTATCGCAACGATATCGCCGTCAAATCTCAATGGTCACTCACCAGAACGCATACCCCTCACCAAACTGGTAAGTGACCAGCCACTCCAAATGTGGCATCTTGCCGCATGCCAGCAATAGCCTTGAGCCCAATAGACCGATGAACCATGCCTAGAACTGGCGCGTAGACCAATGATCGTGCCTGAGCCATCACCTTTCCGGAATAGTTTATGACCACCTCCAACGCCCCAGCCGGCTACCTCTCCGGGCCAGTCTCGACCCACATTCATCGCATGACGATCTCTGGCGGGCTCGGCTTGCTGGCGTTGTTCGCTGTCGATTTTGTCGACCTGTTCTTCATTTCCCTGCTCGGCGAGCGCGAGCTGGCCGCCGCCGTGGGGTTTGCGGCGTCTATCCTGTTCTTTTGCCAATCGCTGAGCATTGGCCTGACCATCGCCGTGGGCGCTACCGTCTCACGGGCTTTGGGAGCCAACCAAGTCGACCGCGCGCGCGAATTGATCGCCAGCAGCTTCGTTTTGATCCTCATCATTACCACCCTGGTCGCCGGCTCTGTCTGGCTGTGGCGAGAGTCGATACTGGCGTTACTGGGTGCCCAGGGCTATACGCTGGACCAGGCCTCCAACTACCTTGCCATCATTCTGCCCACCTTTGTTCCGGTCTCCATTGGCATGGCAGCTGGTGGCGTGATGCGGGCCAAAGGGGATGCCAGGGGCGCGCTCTGGGTCACGCTGAGCGGCGCCATCGTGAATGCCATACTCGACCCGATTCTGATTTTCGGCATGAACCTCGATCTAACCGGGGCGGCCATTGCGAGCGCAGCCGCCCGGCTAACCATCTTCGGTTACGGCCTGTTCAAATTGCATCAGTACCGAATGCTATCCTGGCCCGGCGCAAAAGCAGTACCGCGAGACTTCCCCACCATCAGCAGCATTGCCGTGCCTTCCGTACTCACCAACCTGGCGACACCCATCGGCCTGGCCTTTGTAACAGCCGCCATGGCCCAGTTCGGCGATGCCGCTGTGGCAGGCTTCGCCATCATCACCCGCTTGCAGCAAGTAGCTTTCGTTGCATTGTTTGCGTTATCTGGCGTGGTTGGGCCTATTGCAGGGCAGAACTGGGGTGCTGGCGCTTACGACCGGGTTACCGATGTGCTCACTGAATCCGTCCGTTTTGTGTTGCGCTACTGCCTGGTGGTGTGCCTTGCCCTGGCGGCGCTGACACAGCCGATTATCTGGTTGTTCCAGGCCTCGAGCCAGGCCGCTGAACTGATTCGCTGGTTCACGCTGGGGTTGAGTGCGGTGTTCGTCTTCAACGGCATCACCTTTGTAACCAACGCCCTGTTCAACAACCTGGGCGCCCCCAAAACCTCAACCCTGTTTAATGTACTCAAGGCCACAGTGTTTACTATTCCCTTCGTGTGGCTGGGCGCTCACTGGTTCGGTGCACCAGGCGTGCTGATTGGCCAGGGTGTGGGCAGTGCGATGATAGGGCTGGCAGGTTTGTATTGGTGTCGGCGCTGGGTGGATCGGTTAGGTCAGGAATGACTTGCTCTTAACGGTAAGCACCCGATCTTTCGGAGGAGGCCATTCATCTGAGCATCAGGAAGCAGCAAAGACCGGGGTATCACCGACTCCGACCCCACCGCTGAAAATCATCAAAAAGGCATTTCAGCGTGGCTTTTCTTCCAATTTCAAAGCTTTCTGAAAAATCGATGTAACGAACACCATACGTCTGGCACTCATCGTACAAGTACTCACTGTATTGAACACCTTCTTTTATCAACCCCCTCAATTCACTATCAGCTAAATTTGAAGTCCAGTCGTTTGGGTAACCAGAGTTGGCACGAACTTGACTAATTTTCTCTTCAACCGAGATGTCTTTATAGCCAACAAAGCAGGAACTCACTCTAACATCATGGACATTAGCAAGCTCAAATACATGCCTGGGCAGTATTTCACCTTCAATGATATAGCTTACATTTGTCTCAACCAAATTAAGAATCAAAGCAGAGATAAACGGCCACATCTCATCTGATACCGCAACAGAAGTACCATTGGTGTTCAGCTTGTAACTGGGAATCGACTTTGAAATAGCCATTTTAATGGGGTCGATAGACATATAAGGAATGCCCAGCAGAACCATTAATTCTTGGGATATAAGCCCTTTCCCTGTTCTGGAAGCACCACCCAGTACAATCATATCAGGCCACGCCTCTAAAGGTTTCTGGCGCTGGCTATGCCAGTGCAGCTTATAAAACAGTTAAATGGGACGCCTGAGTACATACTCAACCTCCTCCACAGGGTTACCATCCTTATAGAAACCAGCAGGGTTCACCCCAACAGATTTGAAGCCGGGCCTCTGAATCACGCTTCGACTGCGTTTGTTCCAGGTGGCGTGCGCGGTGACTATGCGGTCAGCTTGAAGCGAATTGAAGCCAAACTCCAGCATGGCTCGAGCGGCTTCCGATGCATAACCTTTACCCCAATGGTCTGGGTGTACCCAAAAGCCCAGGTTCCACGTGTCGGGAGGATCTTCCTTTTGTAACCCTACTCAGCCAATCGGGCAAGCCGGCTTAAGAAGACTGATAGTGAACACATAATCCTTGCCTTGCTCCCAGTGAGCCAGGTTCCGGTGAGTTATCTCAACAATTTCTTGTCGACTCGCCGGAGGCTCCCATGTCATTCCGTCGGTAAAACCCTCGAACCGCGATACCTCCCACACCAGATCCACATCAAATAGATCAACGGGCCGGAGTTTTAGCCTTTCTGTGGTTAGGTTTGTATTCAGAGAAATATTCATAATGGCTGACTGTATTGATGTAGTTAACTGATGAACTCGGACATAGCACGGCTTTGCACCTTGTCTTCCGCCTCAAGCCCAGCCTTTACTCCTGCTCTGTTTCGCTCTGGCAGGTTCTGACTCGCTTTCAGCTTACCAGTCAGGGATTCAATCTTGACCTCTATACCCACGATAGCCTCTACCAAACGTCCGGTGAAATCCGAAGGGGCATCATCTACTGACCAGGGTTCACTTCTTCCTGCTTCGTGCTGATCGGTTAACTGGTTGAGGTGTTGAATCAACCAGGCAGGGTCTTCAATAACACGAGCTTTACCTTCTGCGTGGACGGCCAAATAGTTCCAGGTTGGCACAACTCGCCCGGTCTCTGCTTTGGTTGGGTACCACGATGGTGAAACGTAGGCATCTGGTCCTTGAAACACGACGAGAACTCGAGCTCCATGCTGCAAGCGCTGCCATACGGGGTTATTTCTGGCCACATGGCAATGCAGGTGACCCAGATTTCCACTGCCCCCGTCATTCAGATGAAAAGGTAGGTGGTTTGCCTCTATTCCTTCGCCGTCGGCAACGATCATTAATCCGAACGCGTAGCTACGAATAATTTGCTGAAGCGTCTCTTGATCGTCTTCTTTGAAGTGTTGCGGGACATACATTCAATATCACTCCCTGGCATCTGGCTGCAGGAACATCAAGCCCCTGGACATTTCGTAAAAGTGCTCGTCCTGTTTATCGATCTGGTACCCAAGCTTCTGGTAAAAAGAAACGGCGCCTTTGTTTTCTCTGAACGTCGACAAGGTTATCTTATGTCCACTTGCCTCGGCCAGGCCCTCCAGTTCTCTCATTACCAGACTACCTAGCCCCGAACCCCGGTGAGCCTGATACAGCAACAACAACGATAAATGCAGCGATTGATCCTTTTCAAGGAAACTCACCAAGCCGAAGCGCCGCGAGTTAATATCCGTTAGCCATCGCAGGCTATCTATAGGGTATGACGATCGGAAACGCTGCTGCTGAAACGCTTCATGCCACCCAAATGCCTGGTCAATAAACTCGGACAAGCAATCCCGGTAAAGCTGATAAGCCTCATCAAGTTCACCTGCGGCAAGGGACTCCAGGTGTATCTCGTTATGCGGTTTCAAACCAGACTCCCATTGGCCTTCGCTCTTGCTGAATAATCCTTTGATGTTTAGTTTGAACGTTGATCAGGAATTAGCAAGAGAGGTGGCGCAATTGTGTTTGGTTTGTGCAGAAGGGGGATTGGTTTGGAGGGCTTTGTGGCTGTGGGCAGCTCACTGGCTTGGGTGCTTCGTGTCGCCCAGGGGGCTGGCCTCCTACTGGGCTTGGTGGTGCCGTGAAATGCGGTGGTGAGCTGATGCGTGGTGGTTTGCGGGGTGCTCTGGTGAGTGGGGCTCACCAGAGGTTTTATTAAACGCTCACCACGCCATTACCAAATCATCCATTTGCAAATTCAACCGTTCAGTACCAATTGAAAGCTCAGCAATCGCAAAATGCGGCTGTACTTGCTTCACTTCGGCCACCAGGCGGGTGTCGCTCAGTTGCCAGAAGCTGTCTCCCTGGCGGTCGAAGTTCTGGCTGGTGCGGTACACGCTCAGGAAATCACCCGGGCGCAGGCCACTTGAAGCACCGGTGTCTACAAAGATGCGGGTGCCGTTTACCTGAGTAATGGTGGCCATGAAGGGCTGGCATTGAATGGTTTGTTGAATGTCGCTCATGGCCTGGTCGAGCAAGGTTCTTACGTGTTGGCCATAGTCAGTGGTGAAGAATTTACCGGTGGCGAAGCCGACGCGGGCATTACGCGCTTCATTCCAGTCGCCGTGGGTGCTGTAGCGGCTCTGGAACACCAGGGCGCCGGAGTGGCCATCGTGTACGAACAGATCAAACACGAAGTGGCGGGTGCGCGGTGCTTTTTCGATGCCCACTCTGGCCAGCAGGCCATCCCAGCTGCGCTCGCGCGGGGCATCGGGGTTTTCCATGGCCAGGTCACGAATCACGCCGGAGATGACAAATTGCACACCCAGGCTCTGGGCCGCATCGACGGCGCTGGTCAGCGTCATGCGTGGGGAAAGCTGAGTGGGTGCGGTACGAGTGTTGGGGTAAAGAGTCATGGTATTGGCGTTCAGGGCTCGCATGCCGGCTACGCCGTTCAGGCCGTTGACCAGGTAGGCTGGCAAACCCCGGTCTACTGAACCCAGGTGGCCCATGGAGGCCTGCTGTGGGTGCTCCATGGCGAAGCCGGTAACGGCGACCGACTTGCGGTAATGGTTGGCCATGACATTGGCGCACACCTGGTCGGGCGAGACCCGGGCGGTAATGGCCACGGTATAGAGGTTGCCGTCGCGGCCTTCACTCATGATCTGAATGTCACGTACCTGGGCGGCGCTGTTAACGCGTAGGTAATCGACGGTCAGATTCCCGTCTTCCATAACCTGGGTGCTGTGCACCTGGGCACTGACCTGCATGGAGGCGCTTTCAATGGCTTTGCGCAGGGCGCGAATACGGGCGCTGTTGATGTCGTCGTATTCGATTTCAGCCTGGCCTTCGGCATCGACCAGCACCACATTGCCGGCAGGCATTTGCTCTGCCGATGCGGCCCCGAACACCAGGGCGAACACCAGAAAAAACCCGATGAAACCTTGCATCTCTATGCTCCTTCGCGACGGTTCATCCGCTTCCCGAAGGGCACGGTTCATCGCGACGTGTTATTCGATGTATGACTTAACCGTTGACTCTATTCAATGAAGTACAAGCCGGACCCGGTGGTGTCGATGCCTTGCTGACGCAGCTGGGAACGCGTCATCGAATCGACGTCGTACACCACATCGGACGCGCAGCGGCTGTTTTGCCGGCCGGCAGGCTGGTTGGCCAGACAGTTGCGGAAGCCTTCATCGATGACCATTTCCACCATGGTCTCGTAGCTGCCGTCGGCCATCATGTCCTGATACACCACCTTGGCGCCCAAAATGTGGGTATCGACAAAGGCTTTGAAGCGGTCATTCTCGACCACCAGGTTCTCAACAGTAGAACTACCGACAATCTGCGTGCCGTAGACCCGCTCGGCGAGCGTGCGGTAGGCATCGAGCTTTGAGGCGCGCATAGCGATAAGTCGTTTCTGAACTTCCGAGAGCCCCTGTGAATTGGGGTTGATGGCGCCATAACCGGTCGAGCGCAGCACCATGGGCTCCATAGGCGGCAATTTCTCATTAATGGCCCGAACCTCGGCCACAATGGCTTCAACTTCGTCTTCATCGTTACCGAAGGGCCACATCGAGCAGCCACTCATTACCAGCGCTGCGCCCAACACCACCACACTGGAACGCCACTTGAACAGGGTTTTCATAAAGGTCTCCGCCTACCGATACAACACATGGGATTTCCCGTTTTATCGGCATGAAGCGGCAGGACATTAGCGCTAAGTATTCACAGCTCATCGCAAGCCCTTAGAACGCCAAATTTTCGCCATTCAATTCGAAGCACTGATCTAAAGAGCGCTCAAAGCGTCAAAATATTGTGCAAAAATCAACCAAAAAACCTAATTAAGTGTGGATCAGTTCACACCAAGTGGCATTTAATCCAGTATGTATTCAGCGCCGACCTTATACAGACAGCGTCGTGCCCAACCGACCACCAAACCCGAGGCAATACTGTGAAGCGAACCCTGACACTGACTTGCGCCACCCTAATCGGTGGGTTCGGTGGCCCCCTAACGGGCACCGCACTGGCGGGTAACACCAATTACCTGGCCAGCAGTACCGCCGTATCTGTCGGCCCTATTAGCAACTCCCAACTTGCCTCCTCAGGGCGCTTCAACCCATCGGCTAGCATGGTCAGCACCGAGCGGGCACGTTTTCCAGTCCTGGATTTCACCATAAACCTTCAGCAACGCGGCCTGGGGGAATTCAATACGGTGTTCGAAGACATGGATGATCAGATCAACCAGATCTCCGACACCTTTGATGCGTACGATGCAGGTAATGCCTCAGTCGGTGATGTACTGGGCGAAGTGGATGCACTGGAAGCCTCGCTCGACCGAAATGTGGAATTGCTTGCCGACAACTTCTATATCAAGCCAGGTGCTCTGGTAAATTTGCCGATGACGCCGCTTAACCTCAATCTAGGTACCGCAGGCACCTTTAGCTTCGGCGCCTCTTCGTTAACACAAGCTCGTGGCTCGCTGCTTCATGGTCCCATCGAGTTTGACATCGACCCGCAAACCATCAGTGACACCAGCGATGACGGTGAGGATCTGGATCCCATCGACTACTTGCGCACCACCTCCTCGGTATATTTGAAGCAAGGCCAGGTGTTCAACCTGGACATCGGCTATGCCCAGGCGTTACCCAGCATCCAGTTTCTGGATCAGTTCGGTATTGATGCAACGGCCGGTGTGCGAGTAACGCTCATAGCACACAACCTGCAGAAACACCTGTATCCGTTAAAAGATCTGGCGCGCCAGGCGAGTGACGACGACAGCACTCTAAGCGACGACATAGCCAACGACGTATCCGAGGGTTTTAAAGACTTTAACTTCGATGTTGCCCTCGATGCCGGTGTTACCTTTGAATGGAACAACACCCTGGTTGGCGTCACCGCCTATAACCTCAATGCGCCACTCTTGGAATACAACCGACTGGGTGGCGATTGCGCCAGCATCAGTAACGAGACGGCACAAACCGAGTGCTATCACGCCGAATATTTTGCCTCAATCGGCGACATCGATCTCAACGAAGAACACCGCATGTTTCCGCACCTGACGGTTGATGCCAGCCAGAGCTTTCTGAACAACCGGCTTGCCGTCGCAGGGGCGGTCGACCTGTGGCAAAAATCCGATCTATTTGGTGAAGAAAGCCAAAACGTCAACCTGGCTTTTCTAGCCCAGCCCAGTTCTTGGTATTGGCCGCGCCTGCGCCTGGGCGTTGGTAAAGACCTGCTGGATTTTGAGGCCACACAACTGGGTCTCGGTTTAAGCTTTTTCGATGTTGTTCAATTCGACACTCACATAAACAGCGTGCTTGGCGACCTGTTCAGCAGCAACGCGACCGAGCAGGGCAATGCTCTTCGCAGTGCTTCAGCCGCTTTGTCCCTAAACGTCGCCTTTTAATCTGGCACTGGAGAACGAATATGAAACCAACTTTTCTACTTTTCACCCTGGCTGCCACCGTAACGCTGGCGGCGTGTGATGTTGACCCTCAGGATGGCAACAGTGCCGATAACCGTGAAGGAATGAACGGTCTTGCAGTCGACGGTCGCATTGCAGGCGGCAAAGTCTGGGTCGACGCGAACAACAACAATGCCATCGATGATTTTGAGCCCTATGCCTTTACTGATAGCGACGGCTACTATTCCTACAACCCGTTGACCATCACCAACTATTGCGCGCTGCCGGTTATCTCTGATGAATACCAACGTTTCTGCCTGATCTATGGCAGCAGCGTCGATAGCATGGTCATCCGTATTAAGGGCGGGACCGATCTGTCAACCGGAGAGCGCCTGAAAGGGGTGATGGCTATGTCATCCACCATCTCCTCATCATCTCAGCGGTCGTCAACCCCGCTTGTTCTATCGCCGATCACGACTTTATTGCAGGGCGCCAACTCGAACTCTGATCGGACCAGCATCCGCAGCGCATTAGGTGTTACGTCAGATCTGGATTTGCGACTCGATTTCTCGACCGCCTCAGATGAAAAATCCAGAAGATTCCTCGCCAATTCCATTGCCGTACAAACGATGATGGACGTGCTAACGAGCTCAACTGAGGTGACCGATACGTCGGCCACACAAGTTAGCATCATCAACCAAATCTCAACGCAAGTCGCTCAAAACAACGTTAGACCGACTTCATTGCCCTCTACCAACATTGCTCAAATTGCTAGAACAGTCAGTGCCAACACGGCCACCCAAAACAGCATTGCCAGCCGACTGTCTCAACTGAACGCCGAAATCCAGCGTATAGAAACAGCCGTAAACACGAGCGCTATAAACGCACAACTAAAGGCTTCAGAAGTCGTATCGCAGCTGATCAAGAAAGAAGTCAGAAATACCGATAGGGATGCCGTAAGTCGCGTGCTGGACAGCGGCATCGCCAATCTGTCGACATCGCTGGTGAGCAACCTGAGCAATACCACTGTGGAATTCGACATTGCCTCCATCACCAACTCACTGGTCGATGCCGGCAAGAATGCTGTCACCACCCTGACGCCATCGGAAATGAACGAAGCCGCTGAGGACGCGGCATCAGAAGCGACTCTGGCCACAGGCACCCAGTGGGGCGGAAGCTGGTTTGTGCTGGAGGCAACGGCAGAGGATTCCGATGACCTGGCTGCCGGTAGCTACATCGCCCTGCGACTGGATGGCAATGCCGACTCCACAAGCGGCCGTATCGGCACCTGCGTCAACGTCAGTGCAGCAAACCCTGAAGATGACGATGAGGTGTTCGAAAACGAGTACGTCGGTGGTCGCTGGAGCAAGCTGTCTGATGGTGTCATCCAGTTATCGTTCGACTATGAAGGTCAGGAGTTTGAAGGCCAGATGAAAGCCAAAGCCAAAATCGATGGTGAAGCCCAGAAATTCCGTTTCACGTCGGACGTTGATGGCACCAGTGAATCTGGCGACCTGAGACTGAATGTCAACGGTCAGGCGGCTTTGAGCTCGGTCGCTCGCCCGCAGTCGGCCGAAGACTGTGCTAGCCAGGTAGATAGCGTACTGTAACGCAAACAGGAAGCCCTCATTAAAAGCCGGTCAACTGTTTGACCGGCTTTTTTGCACCAACGATAAATTCGGCTAAGCTGTAAGTAGACTTGCCAACCTTGTGTTCCACTGATGTTCAAGCGAAAGGTCATCCGATGAAAAAAACGCTGATTGCTCTCTCCGTTATTGCTGCCAGTGCCGCCCAGGCAACTCCCTTCACAGGGAATGATGCGAAATCGAACGCCATGGGTAATACCGGGGTAGCGTCGGCATCGTTGTCGAGCGTGCATTCGTTCAACCCCGCCTTGCTGTCGGCACTGGGCCGGGAATCATCCTTCGCGATGACACTGCCTTCATTCCGCTTTTCCATCGACGACTCCGACGGCGTCATCACCTCCGGCAAAGCCTTCACCGATGACGGCGGTACCATTGATCAGTTTGAAACCATTGATGCTGATGCATTCAGCGTTGCGGTTTTTGGGGATACGGATGCTGGCATTGAATCAATGGAAGATGTATTAGTTAACATTACCGCCAATGTCTCTACCTTAAGTACCGTTTCGGCCAATGTAGAAGCAGATATTGACGACGATGGTCAGCTGAATGGCAGTGACGGATCTGGATATGACATAAATGATCTCACTACAGAATCAGAAGCTCTGGTAACTAATACGACTACCTTGGATAACAAAGCAAATACAGCCGACACCGAGGCTAATAATCTTGATCGTGTTGTTCAAAACACTAAAACTGACTTTCAATCATTCGACGAGAAATCATTCAGTTTGGGGCTGGGTGCTGACTTCATTAGTTTGAGTCTTCCTCGTAGTGGTTACAGTTTTGGTTTTAATATTTCCAACAACACAACTATTGGTGCCAAGGTATTTCTGAACAACAACGACTTTAATGAAATTGATTTATTGCTTGAAGACTTGACTGGACTTTCAAGTCAATCGACCGAGCTTAGCGGGTCACTAGTAGAACTATCCAATGCCAACCAGGCAGTAACAAATCATGTCGCGACATTACCTGATCCTAATGACACTGATACTTATCCAGGTGGAAACGCGGATCCAGCGTATATAAGTGACCTTTCTGACTGGGGTGATGAACTTACTGTACTATCGGGTAATCTTACTACTGCTCAAAATGCGGTTGACGCAGAACAAACTGCCCTTATTGATTATGATGGTAACTACTACGCCAACGGTGAAATCGATGCACCCACATTGGATAATTTTGACTCCGAAATGGAAATCATCGGCGCATCGGTCACAGAATTCGGCGTCACCATCGCACGGGATTTCGAATACATGGGCGAGTCGTTCTCGGCCGGTGTTACACCCAAGCTGGTCAGCCTGAACATCTTCGAAAAGCGCTTCACCATTGAAGAAGCTGAAGACGAGTTTGGTGACACAGCCACGCTGATTGAAGAAAACTCAACCAACGTCATTACCGCCAACGTAGACGTCGGTGTCGCCAAGAACTGGCCCGATGTATTAAACGGCCAGGTACGCGGTGGTCTGGTGATCAAAGACCTGATTCCGCAAACCTTTGAAACCACCTCAGGCGCCGATGTCAGCATTGGCCCCAAAATGCGCATCGGCGGTGCCCACATGACCCGCTGGACCACCCTGGCGGCTGACCTGGACATCACCGAAAACCAGCCCCTGAAATACGGCGTGCCGACCCGCTACCTGGGCCTGGGCGCTGAATTCAACGCGTACAACTGGTTCAAGCTACGCGGCGGCTACCGCAATAACCTGAGCGTGGAAGACAGCCATGTCATTTCCGCTGGCTTTGGTTTCACCCCCTGGGGTGTTGGCCTGGATCTGACGGGCTGGTTCAAACCCAAGTCATTTGATGACTGGGATGAGGTGATTCAGGACGCAGGCATGGTTGCTCAGTTCTCGATGGAGTTTTAATCCCTAAACTGAGGATTGGCTGCCAACCAAGTGACAGCCAACGGGTATATCTGTGCGGGGAAGTCCGCAACATGGATGTTGCGGTCTAGGCCCCATGGACGGGTCCACGCCGACCCCGGACAGATATGCCCGGTGGCTGACACGAACTACAGCCACCGAACCCCCTGCAACCACAGCCCACTTTCCACTACACTAGCATCACATTCTCAACGCTTGCCTGACTACCCTTCATGGACATCTACCTCGTTGGTGGTGCCGTTCGCGACACCTTGCTCGGCCTTGCTGTAAAAGATCACGACTGGGTGGTTGTTGGCGCCACGCCCGGGCAACTGGAACAGGAAGGCTACCAGCGCGTTGGGGCCGACTTTCCCGTGTACCTGCACCCCAGCAGCAAAGAGGAATATGCCCTGGCACGCACCGAGCGTAAATCGGGCCATGGTTACACCGGCTTTGAAGTTCAGTTTTCACCCGATGTCACGCTTGAAGACGACCTGCTGCGCCGCGACCTCACCATCAACGCCATGGCGCAGGCAAACGACGGCACCCTAATCGACCCCTACCACGGCAAGGCCGACCTCGACGCCCGCCTGCTGCGCCACGTCTCGCCCGCCTTTCGCGAAGACCCTCTGCGCGTATTGCGCGTCGCGCGCTTTGCTGCCCGGTTCGACCACCTCGGCTTCAGCGTCGCCGGCGACACCCAGGCCCTGATGTGCGACATGGTTCAGGAAGGCGAACTGGGCTACCTGGTACCGGAACGCATCTGGCAGGAAATGAGCCGGGCCCTGATGGAGCCCAACCCCGAAGTCTTCTTCCAGGTATTGCGCGCCTGTGGGGCACTCAAGGTCGTCTTCCCGGCGCTCGACGCCCTGTTCGGCATACCCCAGCCAATGCGCTGGCACCCCGAAGTCGATACCGGCATTCATACCCTCAAAGCCCTGCAGATCGCCGTACAGATGGACGCCCCGCTTGACGTTCGGGTCGCAACGCTCAGTCACGACCTGGGCAAAGCCCTCACCGAACCCACCAACTGGCCCTCGCACCGGGGCCACGAAGACCTGGGGGCCGACCTGATTCGCCAGCACGCCAGCGACTGGCGCTGGCCGAAAAAAGCCGCCGCGCTGGCCGAGCATACCGCGCGCTATCACACCCATTGCCATCGCATTCGGGAACTGCGCCCGGCGACCATCGTCAAAACCCTGAACAAGCTCGGGGCCTTTCGCCAGAGCGACCATTTCCGGCAATTCCTGCAAGCCTGCGAATGTGATGCCCGCGGACGATCCGGTCTGGAACAGCAACCGTACCCTCAGGCAGCATTATTTGAACGCTGTCTGGCGGCTTGTGGGTCGGTATTACCGGCCGATCTGGCCGCACAGGGGTATCAGGGCGCTGAGCTGGGCGAGGCGCTGAACCGGGAACGGGTACGCGCCGTGGCGCAGGAGAAGGCAACGTGGTCCGACTAAGCAGCACCATCACACAGGAATCGGCCGCGGCGCCGGTCGTTTTTCTCACCGGCGCCGCGCGTCGGGTGGGCGCCGAAACCGCCCGGGTATTTCACGCCGCCGGTTTTCGGGTCGTTATCCACTACCGCAGCAGCGAACAGGATGCCATCGCCCTGGTCGATGAGCTCAATCAGGCACGGCCAGAGACCGCCGCCTGCATTCAATCAGCGCTCGACACCCAAACCACCATTCAGGCCGCGGCACATGACGCCATTGCCGTGTTTGGCCAGGTCGATGTGCTGATCAACAACGCCTCCAGCTTCTTCCCCACCCCCTGGGGCGAGATTACCGACGACGCCATTCATGCCCTGATGCACAGCAACCTGCTGCTGCCGATGGCGATGATTCAGGCGCTGGCACCGGAACTGAAACGCTGTGAGGGCACCATCATCAATTTGGTCGACATTCATGCCCTGCGCCCGCTGGCCGATCACCCGGCCTACGGCGCGGCCAAGGCCGGCCTGATCAGCCTGACCAAAAGCGCTGCACTGGATCTGGCACCCCGGGTTCGCGCCAATGCCATCGCGCCCGGGGCCATTTTGCTGCCCGAGCAGGAAGGCGATGAGTATGAAGCAGCGCTGACCGGCAACGTTCCGCTGGCGCGCATGGGCAACCCGACCGACATTGCCGAAGCGGCGCTGTTTCTGGCGACCGCGCCCTATGTTACCGGCCAGATATTGGCGGTCGACGGCGGTCGTACTCTGAAGCAATAGTGTTCATCCGGTCGGCATAGCACCCGGCCAGTTCAGACCAGAGCGGCACAGCCGGCTTGGCAGCCGGCGCATCGCCAATGCCCGCCAGCACGGATTTCAGTACTGCTGTCAGGTCGGCCACATCACGCTGGGCGTCGCTTTCAGAACCGGTATAGAAACGCGCATCAGGCAACACCTCAGGGTAGGCCAGGCGATGTGGCACCACGACCTGAGCACCGGCCTGCGCCAGCTCCAGCATGGACAGCCCCTGAAAATCGTGCAGCGACGTTGAAACGCCCACACCCGCCCGACCAATCCACTGCTGATAGTCACTTTGAGCGGCTTCACCCCAGTGCACAATCGAGTCGCTCAGCGCTTGCCGCTGGCGTTCAAACTCAGCATTCCGGCCACCGCCCGAGCCCAGCATCGCCAGCCTGAAACCAATGCCGGCGTCACGCAGCTGCAGCAACGCCGCCAAAAACCGCTCAGGCTGCTTGTCCCACTCCCAACGGTGATTCCATACGATCAGATCGGCTTCTTTGGGCCGGTCGCGCAGCGCCGAAAACGCCTCGGTCAACGGCACAGGCAAGACATCCGAGCGCTGTTCGATGCGTTCAATCGGGTTGCCCGGCAGCTTTTCCGGAAACCGGCGCAACAGCTTTCGAGCCCCGCTTAAAAAGGTGCGCCGGTTAAACTCGGTATTGAAGCTGAGCCAGTCGGCACAGAGTGCATTCTGAATGCTGAGGAACTGCCAGCCGATCTGGTGATCGGTCGCTTGCGAAGCCGAGCGTGGGTGCGCGAACTGGTTTTCGTGGAAATACAGCCAGGTTGGAATGGCCGCCAGGTGCGGTCGAAAGGCCCGCAACCGGGT
Source organism: Saccharospirillum alexandrii (assembly GCF_004000275.1). Taxonomy (GTDB): domain Bacteria; phylum Pseudomonadota; class Gammaproteobacteria; order Pseudomonadales; family Natronospirillaceae; genus Saccharospirillum; species Saccharospirillum alexandrii. The sequence goes on along the minus strand of NZ_RCIP01000005.1, from coordinate 284,735 downwards.
CAGGTCGCTCAGGCTGGTGGCAATGATCAGGTCGTAGTCGCATTCGAAATCGGCGTCGTCAGCCAGCGCCCAGAGCAGGCCAGAAGCTTCTACACGCCAGCTGAAATGACGCGCCGGCTGGGTCTTGAGCGTCCAGTCGATGTCCGGAAAGGCCGCCATAAGGCCCTCGCACCAGTACTGATGACTGGCGCTGTGATAGGCACTGAGCAACAGAACCCGCATCAATCGGTATCGGGCTCCGGGCCAGCCCCGCTGTAACCCCAGGGCGGCAGCAGCGTCTGCGGAATACCGGCGCATTTGAGCACCCGGGCGACGATGAAATCGACCATGTCCGCCACGGTGTCGGGTTTGTGGTAAAAGCCCGGACTGGCCGGAACAATGTGGGCACCGGCGCGCTTCAGCGTCAGCATGTTGGCCAGGTGAATTTCGCTGTAGGGCGTTTCGCGCGGTACCAGAATCAGCTTGCCGCCTTCTTTCAACACCACATCGGCGCCACGTTCGATCAGGTTATCGCACTGACCGGTGGCAATGGACGCCAGCGTGCCGGTGGAACAGGGGCAGACAATCATCGTCTCCGGCGCGCCGGAGCCGCTGGCAACCGGGCTCATCCAGTCTTCCCGTCCGGCGATGATCAGCTCGCCACCCGTGCCCAGCCGCTCCCGCAAATAGGACGCCAGCTTCTCGTGCTGGGCTGGCCAGGGCGTGCCGGTTTCCACGGCGGCAACCATTAAAGCGGCCTTGGAGACTAGCAGATGCACCTCATAATCCGCCGCCAGCAACACCTGCAGCAGACGCTCAGCGTAGGGCGTACCCGAGGCACCGGTAATGCCCAGGGTAATGCGCAGACGCGGTGTCTTATTGGTTGTTTCACTCATCGGTATCACCGGCATAACGAATCAGCCCTTCCTGAGCGGTGCTGGCAACCAGATTGCCATCGCGATCGAATATCTGCCCGCGCACATAGCCGCGCGCGCCACTGGCGCTTGGGCTATCGGCTACATAGAGCAACCAGTCGTCGAGCCGGAACGGGCGATGAAACCAGATGGCGTGGTCGAGGCTGGCAATCGTCAGACCCGGCTTCATCAGCGAGATGCCGTGCGGCATCAATGCTGTTTCCAGAAACCCGTAATCGGTGGTGTAGGCGAGCATGGACTGATGCACCAGCGGGTCATCCGGCAGGCTGCCGTTGGCGCGAATCCACATATGGCGCTTGGCGATACCATGGCGAGGTCGGAATGGGTTCTGCGCCTCCACAATGCGGTATTCAATCGGTCGTTCGGCGGTGAACAGATCCCGCACCCGGCCGGGGATCTCATCGGCATGGTCCCGGTAGAGCTTCACTTCCGATTCCAACACCTCGGGGCCCGGTACATTCGGCATCGAATCCTGATGCTCCAGACCCGTCTCCTGGGTCTGAAACGAGGCCGTCATGGCCAGAATGGGTTTGCCAAACTGGCTGGCAATGACCCGGCGCACGCTGAAAGAGCGACCGTCGCGAATAATTTCGACTTCATACTCGATCGGGTGGTTGGTATCACCCGGGCGCAGAAAGTAGGAGTGCAATGAGTGCGGCATGCGGCTGTCGAGCGTCTGAATCGCCGCCGACAAGGCCTGGCCGATCACCTGCCCGCCAAATACCTTGGGGTACCCCAGATCCTGCGATAAGCCGCGGTAGCGCAGCTGGCCTATTGGTTCCAGCTGCAATAATTCGATCAGGCGCTCAACAACAGCGTTTGCCATTTGGCATTCTCCCACCAGTTTATTCTCATGTTCGCGGTTTGCTCACCCAAGGCTAGCGTTGGGTGTCAGGCAACAAAACCGCGCATTGTTCCAAAAATTGCGCTTTAAGTCGCGCCAAAAGACTGTCAATATAAAACTGTTCAAAAAACAACCTTGGTCGAGTGTGATTATTTTGACGCCAACACTGGCAAAACACTGTACGATTTTGAACCAGCGTCACAATTTACACTCAATCGAGGGGTTAGTCGTCGAGTAGGGGTCTTTTACCCTATAGTAACCGTATAACCCCGGATTTCATGTAAACGCCCGCGCTGGCACTAGCCCGGCAGCGCGCTGGTAGCAGACCGACTGCGCATTGAGCGCACCGACATTCGGGTGATACCGCCTTACCGGCGAAGGAGCAGGCTAATGACCACCATGGCACAGCAACCCCAAAACAGCGACCTGGAATGGAGCCTGGACTCCATCCAGAGCCGCAATCAGGCGGTTGATTTTGTGCGCTGCTTTGAAAGCCGCCTGTGCGTCTATTCGCCCTCGGTCGAGCAATTCTATACCAACTACAGCCTGTATTTTCCCAGCACCGAAAACAGCAAGATGGTCGTGCTGCCCAACCCTTATGCCTTTCACGACACCTTCCATGGCGTTGCGCCGGAGGCTGTTCGCGATACCGGCTTTCATATCGTCCCGGGCGAGCTGATCGGAAAAACCGGCTTTTACGTCATCGTCAAGTACAAAAGCCGGGATGTAAAACCCGTACCCATACCCTTCAAGCAAGCTCTGAAAAAGATGATTCGCACCCGCCACTCTGAAGACCCTTTCCTGCCCATGTTGGTGAAAGGTGACCTTCGAGAGTTCAATGCCAATATGCCCTGCCTGCACCTGCACAGGGTCAAACTCGCCAACCTGACGCGTCGATCAGAGTTTGAGAAAACCAGCATCCGCAATGCCATTGTCGACAAGATGACAGAGCTGTACCGGGACGCAGATTCTCTGGTTTAAGCCATTACTCTCCTAAACGTCAGACTGATCCGATCCTCCGCTTTTGCGCGAGCTGGCAAGCTGTGCTGCCAATGGTGCTGCATGGCTCCGGACATTACCAGCAGATCCCCCGGGTTCAACGTTACCGTGAGCGTCTCCCGGTGGTTATCGTTGCGGCGCAGGCGGAAGTCGCGGGCGTCACCGAAGGATAGCGTAGCGACCGTTGGGTTACTGCCCAGCTCTGCTTCGTTATCGGCGTGCCAGCCCATCCGATCGGCGCCGTTGCGATACCAGTTGGCCAGTGCAAAATTGAAATCACTGTTTGCCTGCTGGCCAACGGCGTTAAGCAGCGGCTGCCAATGGGCGGGCCAGCCATTCATTATGCGGGTTTGGCCGCTGTAGCCGTAGCGAACACCCACGTCGCCCAGCCAGGCTTCCAACCTTGGAATGGGGTGTTCCTGGCCATAAACCCGCACCCGGCTCTGCTCCCAGGGCAAATTCTCGACACAATCCTGCATCCAGGCCTCGGCGTTTGGCCACCAGTTCCGGTACACTTGCAGGCATCCCGATTGATCATCCAGTAAGGTTTCGCAGGTTCTCATGTCTACATCCGCAGAAAGTGCCCAACAGTGGCTTTCCGAAAAACAGCCCTCGCTGGACGAAGTACAGCAGGTTGTTGCGCGCCTTGAACAACGCATCAGCCAGCATCAGGGCGATGAAGACGCGATACAAGGCTCGGTCGATGCCCTGATTCTGCTACAGGACCACATTGAATCGGAAAAGGCCCCCGCCGACCAGACCCCTTCCCCAACCGACGCCCAACTCGACAGCAGCCAGCTGATTCCCGAGGCCGACCCGGTGCAACTCGAAGATGACGTCAAGCGCCGCGCCTTCGACGCGCTGAAAGACCAATTCAAAGACTTATAAATTCATCTCACACTGGCCGGAAAACCGTCTAGGCTAACGATAAGTACGTTCGGCTCAACTAGCGGTTTAGGCACACTGCTGAGTGCTGGCGGCCGGGTAGACCTATCCGGGGAAGTCCGCAACATGGATGTTGCGGTCTAGGCTCCATGGACGGATATACGCCGACCCCGGATAGGTTTACCCGGCTGCCAGCACGGGTTCCAACCACATCAACAGACCCAAACTCCGTCTTTTTGAGCAAGCAAAGTAACCCGTGATTACTGCCTTGGCTGACAATCAGCCGGGCGAGGGCCCAACCTGTGTCACAGCGGTTTTACATTCCCTTGCAATGGATGATCAGTGCTGCCATTACACTGAGCTTGCTTGTGCTTAGCCTTGCCCTGGTCACCCTCAGTTACCAGAGTACCCGCGAAACCCTGCTTTCCGCCACGGTGTCTGCAGCCGAAAGTGCCTCTGAGCTTCTGGATGGCCAGATCGACCAGTTGATTGAACCGGTCGCGAGCATCGTAGCCCAGTTGCAATATGACCCGCTGGTCTCAGCCGTGCGCTTTGAAGAGCGCCTGAAGCGGGTGCCGGCCCTGGCTCAGGTGCTGGCGTCAAACGATGTGATCAGCGCGGTGTATGTAGGCTATCCGGATGGTGACTTCCTGCTGCTCCGGCCCATCAACAACGAGCGCGCCCGCCGCTTGCTGGAAGCACCGGACGACGCCCGCTATCTGCTGCAAAGTGTTGAGCGCCGCAATGGCGAAACCCTGGGCCGCTGGGCCTGGTACGACGAGAACGTGCGCCTCAAAAGCATCGTCATTCGGCCCGACTACACCTTCGACCCGCGCAACCGACCCTGGTTTATCGACGCAGAAGCCAACAACGGGCGTATTCTGACCAACCCCTACGTGTTTTATACCACCGGCGAAATCGGCATCAGCCTGGCCAGCCAGTCGGCTACGGGTGCCATTCTCGCGGTGGATGCCTCCGTTGAAGACCTGTCCATGCAAGTCGATACGTTGTCTCCGGTTCCGGGTACCCAGCTTGCTCTGGTCAGCGAAGGCAACAAGGTGATTGGCTATCAACATATCGAACAGATGGTTCTGCCAGACATAAACGACAGCCTGCGCCTGGCCTTGCTGTCGGAGCTGGACCTGCCCGCCCTGAATGAAGTGGCAAACAGCACTCAGCCAGCCGGCACTCTGTTTCCCGTCACCATGGGCGACGAACCGGGGTTTGGGCTCTGGTCGCCGCTTTCGACCTTTGCCAATGAAAATCTGCGCGTGTTAATGGCCGTTCCGGAAGCCTCGTTGCTGGCCGATGCCAAAGCCCTGCTGCGCAAGCAGGTCGGACTGTCGTTATTGCTGGTCATCGCCTTCCTGCCCATTGGCTGGTGGCTTGGCAGCCGCATTGGCAAACCCCTGCATGAACTGGCCGACCAGGTTGAGGCCATTGGTCGCTTCGAATTCGATGCTGAAATACAGGGCGTGCATTCCAACATCCGGGAAGTGCATGACCTGGGGCTGCACACCGAACGCATGGCGGGGATGATCACCAACTTCAGTCGCATCAGCCAGACACTGAACCGCTCGACCGATCTGGACAATATGATCAGCGAAGTGCTGCACGAACTGGCCTCCGCCGTCGGCGCGACTGACGCCGTGGTGTACCTGAGCAACACCGAACAGACTCGGCTGATTCGCGCCGGCCATGTAGGGCCCACCCGGGTACCCGTCACGCTGACGCTGGGCGAAGACCCGGTGGCGGCGGTCACTGAAACCCTGGCACGCGAAGACCAGCGACTCACCACGACCAAGCTGGTTAACCGGAGCAACCACCCCATCGGTGTACTGGCGATAAACCGGCCTGAACAGACGATCATCAGTGATGTTGAATTCGAACGTTTCATGGAACGCATGGCCGGCTCGGTAGCCATTGCCATTGAAACCCGGCGCTTGTTCAAAGAACAGAAAGCCCTGTTCGACGGCATCATCCGCTTGCTGGCCGACGCCATCGATACCAAATCACCCTATACCGGTGGCCATTGTGACCGGGTGCCACAAGTCGCCAGCATTCTGCTCAACAAGGTGGAAGCGCAAACCGAAGGCCCCTTTGCAGACTTCTCGCTGACCGCAGAAGAACGTTACGAATTCACCATCGCCGCCTGGTTGCACGACTGCGGCAAGATCACCACGCCCGAATACATTGTCGATAAAGCCACCAAGCTGGAGACCCTGTATAATCGGCTGCACGAAATTCGCATGCGCTTTGAAGTGCTGCACCGCGATGCGGAAATCGATTACCTGGCCGACCTGAACAAGGGCGGCGACCCAGAGTTGCTGGTGCAAAAACGCGACCGCCAGCAAGCGCAATTGCAGCATGACTTTGCCTTTATTGCCCGCTTGAACCTGGGCAGCGAGGCCCGGGTAAGTGACGACGACATCGAACGCATGAACCGGATTGGCGACCAGACCTGGTGGCGACATTTTAGCGACCGCATCGGCATCTCCTTCGACGAAGCCGAACGTCTGGCCCGTGAACCCGAACCACCGCTACCCTGCCTGGAACTGCTGCTGGCCAACAAGCGCGAGCATCGTGAACCCTGGGGCAGAAACCAGCCGCCGGTGGAACCCCACCACCCCAACAACCGCTGGGGGTTCGATATGCTGCTGCCGGAGTACTCGGCGAATCAGGGCGAACGCTATAACCTGTCGATCCGGCGCGGCACCCTCAACGACGAAGAACGCTTCAAGATCAATAACCACATCGTTGAAACCTACCGGATGCTGACCACCCTGCCCTGGCCACGGCATCTGGCCCGGGTGCCGGACATCGCTGCCAATCACCACGAACGCATGGATGGCACCGGTTACCCGCGCAAACTGGATGGCAACGCCATGTCTGTCTCTGAGCGCATCATGGCCATTGCCGATGTGTTTGAAGCGCTGACCGCCGCCGACCGGCCCTACAAACCAGCGAAGACTCTGTCGGAATCGCTCAGCATCATGGTATCGATGGCCCTGAATGGACACTGTGACCGGGACTTGCTGAAGGTCTTTATCGAAACCAGTGCTTATCGCACCTACGCCGTTGGCTTTCTAAAACCCGAGCAACTGGATGACGTGGATGAAACTACCCTGGTGCGACAGCTCGAAACCGGTTAACCCGCTGCCATACCAAGCCCTTTCTGTGCCTGCTAGAATGGCGCCACAGTAACAGCCACTCAAGCAGGCACTCAGCATGGCAAAATCCCTGGCAGACCAATTGATGAAAGCGGGTCTGGTCGACAAGAACGCGGCTAAAAAAGCCGAGCGGGACAAACGCAAACAAAGCAAACACCAGCACAAGGGCCCGACCGAGGCCGACCTGGAAAAACAGGCACGGCTGCAACGCGAGCGCGATGAAAAAGCCGAGCGTGATCGCGAACTGAACCGTCAGCGGCAAGAGGCCGAACAGGCCAAGGCCATGAAAGCCCAGGCGGCTCAGATGCTGGCGCAAAATGCGCTGAGCGTCGACGGCGACATTCGCTTCAGCTTTACCGATGCACGCATCAACAAGATCAAACAGCTCTATGTCAGCCAGGAAATTCAGGACCAGTTGGCGAAAGGCCGGGTGGCCATTTGCTCGGTCGATGAGCGCTATGTAGTCGTCGCCAAAGCCGTCGCTGAAAAAATCGCGCAGCGTTTTGCCGAAGCCGTGATATTTTTGGCCGAGCCCGATGCAAACCAGCCGGATGAAGACGACCCCTATGCCGACTTTGTGGTCCCCGACGATTTGATGTGGTAACAACCGCTCTACCAGGAACCCGACCCCCATGGCACACTTTGACGACTTTATCGATCTGCTGAAAGTACTGATCCGCGAACCCAGCGTGGTCGGGGCCGAGCATTCCTTCTTCCGGGTTCTGCAACGGGAACTGGAAGAGCGCGGTGCCAACGTCACCTGGTACGAGGGCCTGTTGGTCGCCCAGGGCAACCAGCCCGACACCACCTACTTCTCGGCTCACATCGACCGACATGGCCTGGTCTGCACCGGCCCGAATGAATTCCAGTACGCGGCGTTCGTGGCTGGCAGCCGGTCAGATTTGCTGGGCAATTCGGTTTCCGAAGAGCTGATGCGCAAGATCGTCGACCGCTTCCCCAAAACCCCGCTGATGGCCTATGAACCCTGGTCCGGCGCTTACCGGGGCGCCGGTACCATTGTCGACAGCTACATCTGCGAGCACCGCAATAACCTGATCTTCAACGTCGAGGGGCTCGACCACCTGGTCGCCGGCACACCCGTGGCCTTTCAGGACCGGCTGCTGCATCAGGACGGCCTGCTCAGCGGCCAGTTGGACAACGTGCTCACCGCCGCCTGCCTGGTGCATCTGTTCGCACTCGGCTACCAAGGCACGGCGTTCTTTACCGCACAGGAAGAGGCCGGGCGCAGCTGGCGTTACTTGCTGGAATGGTTTCGCCGCTTCGGCGGTTCAACGAATCAGTTGGTCGTGGTCGACACCAGCCCCTACCCGGACAGAGCCAGCGCCGACATTCAGGATGTGGTGTTGCGCCATCGCGACGCCAACGCCGAGTTCAACCGCGACACCACCGAAAGCCTGGAAGCCCTGTGCAACAGCGAGGGCATCCGCTACAGCTTCAAAGACGACTACATCGCCCAGCGCAATGCAGAGCTGGAAGCCAGCGGCCAGAAACCCCAGTCACTCGGCAGCACCGAACTCGGCCGCATCACCGCTGCCTCCAACGGCCTGGTCCATGGCACCACCCTGCAAATCCCAACCACTGGCTACCACACCATGCAGGAAACCGCACAAGTGGCTGCGGTGCAGTCGTTTTTGAGGTTGCTTCAGGGGATCGGCCACTGCGTGGCCTGACAGGCCCGTTGTTTTTGGTTGGTTGCTTGTGGGCCGGGCCTGGCAATCGGGTAGGCTTATCCGGGGTCGGCGTGGACCCCTCCATGGGGCCTAGACCACAGCATCCATGCTGTGGACTCCCCCGGATAAGCCTACCCGACCGCCGTCCCTAGTCTTCGGTGCCACCTCATAATCCCACTGTTTTACCTACTTAGCCTTATTGCTTGGCTGCCACTTTAATAGAACGGAAATGGTTGTATTTGAAGTGTCACCTTAGCGAGTGCCAGCGACTGGGTAGACCTGTGTGGGGAAGTCCGCAACATGGATGTTGCGGCCTAGGCTCCACGGATGGATTTACGCCGACCCCACACAGGTCTACCCAGTTGCTGGAACGGATTCCTGGCAACCAGACAACCAACCCTCAAGTCCCATGGAAGTCCCACATTTCTGGCAGGAAGGTGGTTTGCATTTCGTGGATCAGCCATTTGCGAAAAGCGGCCACTTTGGGGCGCTTCAGGTAGCGTTCCGGGGCGACCAGGTAGTAGGAAAAGGCCATGGGGAGCTCAAAAGGGAAAACCTTGATCAGCCGGCCACTGATGATATGGCTTTGCACCAGCGACTTGCGCGCCAGGCCGACGAAGCCGCCGGCCAGGGTGATGTCGATCAGCATACGCGAATCTTCGATGGTCATGGCCACGTTGAACCCCTCCCAGAAATAACCCTGTTGCCGCACCCAGCGGCCCCAGGGTTCCGGCTCATAATCCAAGTCTTCGACCAGATCGACCGTGCGCAGCCAGTCCAGGGTGGCGCCTTCCGGCGGCACCATGTCAGGCACACAAACCGCCATTAGGGTGTCGTGCATCAGCCATTCAGACACCAGGCCCGGGTAACGGCCGCTGCCAAAACGCAAGGCAACATCGGTTTCGCCGTCGAAGGTATCGACGTGGTGGGTCGGGTTCAGCACCACCCGGTATTCGGGTTGTCGCTGGCGAAAGCTGCCCAGGCGGGGCGCCAGCCAGGCAGACGCAAAAGAGGGAATGACCGAGACTTTCAACCGGTCCGGGTTCGGGTCGGCGCGCAACCGGGAGACGCCCGTGTTCAGGCTGGCAAAGGCCTCCTGCACATAGGGTAACAACGCGTGGCCTTCGGGCGTCAGCCGGACTTCCCGGTTCAGGCGTTCGAACAGTTTAACGCCCAGATGTTCTTCCAACGTTCGAATTTGATGGCTCACAGCGGCCTGGGTGACAAACAGATCTTCCGCAGCAAGTTTAAAACTGAGGTGTTCAGCGGCCAGGGCAAAGCATCGCAAGGTGTTTAACGGAGGTAAACGAGCAAGTTGGGAGTCGGACATGGGGAAGCACCGAATGTTTCAGTTAACTTCAGCTTACTTGAAATGCAATTTATATCAATTGTGGCTTATCTGAAACTGCCGGACAATGCACTCATCATCCCACTGCCTGAACAGGAGGCGAATCATGACTCAATATACGCTCAACACCCCTTTGGCCTGCTGTGAAATCAGCTCACCCGCTCCGTTTGCCAAGCGTTTGCTGGCGCAATTCAAGCGCACTGCCATGCGTTACAAGACGCGTCAGAGCCTCGCTAGCCTGCCAGACTACCGCCTGCGTGACCTTGGGCTGACCCGTGATCAGGTCGTACGTGAGATCATCAAGCCGATCTGGCGTTAAGCAACACCCAGTCTTTATCAGCCCCGCCAACGGCGGGGCCTTCAAAAAGCCCGCGCCTTACTCAGCCGCGGGCTTTTTGCGTTTCATCGGCTTATAACCGCCATCGCGGTCTTCGGTCGGGGCGCTCGGCCGGCTTGGGCGCGGGCCAGACTTCGCCGGCTTTTTGGCCTTGGCCTTGTCTTTGCCCTTCGGCTTTTTCGGTTTCTTTTTGCCATAGGCCTTGCCCGAGGCCCGTACCTTAGCCGGCCCCTGGTAGGTGCTGGTGAGGCCCGGCATGGTGGTCTTGCCGAACCCGGCGCCGAGGTATTTGTGGATGCGGGCCATCAGGTCCCACTCGTTCGGGCCGATCAGGCTGACCGCCCTGCCCGGCTGACCGGCACGCCCGGTGCGGCCAACGCGGTGCAGGTACTCATCGCCCTTGCGCGCCAGATCGAAATTCACCACCAGTTCAACACTGGGCAGATCGAGCCCTCGAGCCGCGACGTCGGTGGTGACCAGCACCTTGTATTTGCCGCTGCGCATGCCGCTGACCACGGCGTTACGCTCTTCCTGGGTCAGGTTGCCGTGCAGAATGCCGCAGCGACGGGTGCCACTGAGCAACAACGAATGCAGCCGTTCGGCTTTGACGATGGTGTTGGTGAAAATAATGACCTGCTGGCTGGGGTTTTCATCGAGCAGGGCAAAGATCAGTTTTTCCTTGAAGCGATCGTCATGCGCCAGCATGTACTGCTGGCGAATGTTGTCGGGCACCGAGCGCGAAGCGTGCAGCGAAATCGTTTCCGGCTGGTGCAGCAGCTTTTTGGCCATGGCCAGCACACCGCCATGCTCCAGCGTGGCTGAAAACAGCAACGTCTGACGCGTCGGCGAGCAATGTTCGGTAATGGCGATAACATCATCCCGGAAGCCCATGTCGAGCATGCGGTCGGCTTCATCAAAAACCAGGAATTCGATGTCAGACAGTTCCAGGCTGCGCCGTTCCAGATGTTCTTTCAATCGGCCCGGTGTGGCGATCAGAATGTCGGGCGTTTTGCGCAGTTCCGCAGCCTGCTCCTGAAACGAGGCGCCGCCGGTGATGCTCAGGCTGGTCACGTTGATGGCACTGCCGAGCTGGCGGCACACCTGTTGAATCTGACGGGCCAGCTCTCGCGTCGGTGCCAGTATCAGCGCCCGAATGCCGGTATTGGGCGACGAACGACGATTGAACATCGACACCATAGGCAAGACAAAGGCCACGGTCTTGCCGCTGCCGGTCTGGGCGCTGACCATCAGGTCTTTGCCGTCCAGAATGCGCGGTATTACCGCTTCCTGCACGTCGGTGGCTTCGAGAATGCCGTGCTTGGTTAACGCAGCGGAAAGCGGTGGAACGATGTCTAATTCATCAAACACTGAATGGTTACCTTCTTGATCGGACAGGTTAGGAGCCACGGATTGGCGGCGAGTATAGCAGACCCGCACCCGCAAACGACTCCCCAACCGTGCATACCGCCACACTGACTGTCAGGTAAAAGTTCCGTCAGATCGATTACCCGCTATCGGTTTATCGGTAGATTATGGACAAGTAATACCACAGCGAGCGCTGTGCCAACGAACAGCAACCCAGAGGACACACAATGAACACACGTGGCTTGATCGACCAGTTGCTTCAATCCGGTGGCAATCTGATGCAAAACCCCTCTGTCAGCCAGGCTAAAAACGTGGCGACTGACAAGGCTTCCCAGTTGTCCGGCCTGCTTGGGGGCAACGCCGGCGGCCTACTGTCTGGGGCTGGTGGTGGCCTGCTTGCCGGTGGTGCACTCGGGTTACTACTTGGCAACAAGAAACTGCGCAAAACCGGTGGCAAAGTGGCGGGCAACCTCGCCATGTACGGCGGCCTGGCGGCACTCGGTGCGGTGGCCTACAAGGCCTACAGCAATTATCAGCAAAACCAGGCCAGCGCCCCCCAGGGCGAACCGCAAACGGTCGACCGCCTGCCCGATGCCCAGGCGGAACAGCACAGCAATGCCATTCTGCGCGCCGTGATCGGGGCCGCCAAGGCCGACGGCCACATCGACGATAAAGAACGCGCTCTGATCGACGGTGAATTTGAGAAACTGAGTGACGATGCCGAGATGACCCGGTGGCTGAACCAGGAACTGCAAAAACCACTCGACCCTGCCGACGTGGCCCGGGCCGCCACAACACCGGAAATGGGCGCCGAAATGTACCTGGCAAGCTTGCTGGTGATTGATGACCAAAACTACATGGAAAAGGCGTATCTCGGTGAGCTGGCGCGGCAGTTAAAACTGGACCCGGCACTCGTTCAGGAGCTGGATAACCAGGTTAGCGGCATGGCGTGACGGTCGGCGTCACGCCGACAGCCACCCCACCACACCCCGTATCAACATGCTGGCCCCTGTGGCCAGCAGCACCATCAGCACCACTCGGGCAAACACCTGCGGCGACATCCGGTCTCGCAGACGCTGGCCAATGAGCATGCCGAGCACGGCAGGCACAAACAACAGCACCGACATCAGGCCGTCGTACCGGGTAACCAGCCCCTGGCTGCCAAGGCCAACCGCCAGCACGATGGTGCCGGTAAACAACACAAAGCTCGCGGCAAAAATAAACTCGGTTTTGTGCAAACCAGCGGCAATTAACACCTGCAGCGAAGGGAATCCGAAAAACGACGTCAGCCCGCCAAACAGACCGCTGAAAAAACCGCTGATGATGTACAGCATCGTCTTTCTCTCAGGCGAGACTTTCAGGGGTTTCGACAACTGCGCCGCGATGGAAATGATCATCACCCCGCCGAGCACCATCGACAGCACATGGGTGTTCAGGGCCGACAGCAGCTGCACCGTCATCGCCATCGTCGTCAACAACACACCCACCAATAACCAGATCTGACCCAACACCCGCCACTGATTGCGCGTCTGCGTCAGCTGCACAATATTGGTGGCAAAGCCGGAGGCCAGCACCCAGCCCATGGCCTGAGTAATGGGCACATTAAACAGAATGGTCGATGCCGGTATGGCAATAAAGGGCATGCCGAAACCCGAAATACCCTTAACCATGCCCGACGCCATAAAAATCAGCGCCAGCCAGGGCAACAGCGACAACAGGGTTTCAAAGGTCATTCAGTATTGGCTCTGTGATTGGAAGAGGAGCGTCAAGATTAACGACTGAACGATGGATTGCCAGCAACGCGAGCAATACAGTGCGTTTCACCTGCCCAATGCGTTGTCTGCAATCATTGGCCAGTACTGCCTTGTTTATCGCATTTGTTCAAAAACATCATCGGCCAATGCCATCGATGCCGTCAGCCCCGGGGATTCGATACCAAACAGGTTCATCAGGCCCGGGTGTGCGAGCGAAGTGCTCAGCACAAAGTCATCCGCCAGGGTTCCAGCTATTCGAACTTTGGGACGCACACCCGCATAAGACGGCACCAGTTTGCCCGGATCAATACCCGGCAAATAGGTTTGAACGGCGCGGGCAAAGTCAGCCGCGCGGGCCGGGTCGACTTCATAGTCCGGCTCGTCATTGTCGAGGAAGGTGACGTCGGGTCCGAAGCGGGGCTGGCCGTTCAGATCGAGCGTGAGATGAATACCGAGTCCACCCGGCTCAGGCGTTGGGTAAAGCAGGTGCGACACGGGCAACTGGCCGCTGTAGCCGAAATAACAGCCTTTGGCGTAGGCGGCGGTTGGCAGGTCCGGCAGCGCCGGCGCCACCGAGCGCGCGACAGCCAGAGCCCCCAGGCCCGCCGCATTGATGACCCTGGTTGCCTCTATTTGCGAACGCTCACCGTCGCTGTCGACCACCGATACGTGCCAGTAATCGCCCTGCTTCATCACTCGCTCAACCCGGTGATGGCAAACCACATCGCCCCCATGAGCTTCAATATCGGCCTGAAACGCCAGCATCAGTGTGTGGGAATCGATAATGCCGGTGTTCGGCGACCAGAGTGCCCGGCGACAGGCAACCTCGGGTTCCAACCTGGCCACCTGGGGCTGCGACAGGTCTTCCAGCGACACGCCGTTGGCCGCCGCCGTCGTCTGCAGTTTGGCCAGCGCAGCTTCACCCGGTTCGTCCGTCGCCAGAATCAGCTTGCCGAGCAAGCGATGCGGTATCTGGCGCTCCTGGCAATAGGCGACCAGTTGCTCACGCCCCTGCACACACAGCCGGGCCTTGAGCGACCCCGGGCGATAGTAAATACCCGCGTGCAACACTTCAGAATTGCGCGAACTGGTTTCCTGGCCTGGCGTGGGGTGTTGTTCCAGCACCATGACTGACTGACCGGCAATCGCAAAGCGGCGGGCTATGGCCAGGCCAACAACACCGGCGCCAATAACAATGACATCCATGAGGTTTCAACAATCTACAGTAACAATGAATGCCTGAAGTTTACCCGATTCGGCCCCGACCGGCACATCAGGCCCAGGGTACAACCGACTTGGTGAGTGCGACCAACACCATATAGCCAAACACCAGCAGCGCCAGTACCGCGAATAACGCCCTGCCCCACGGCGTTCTGGAACGCTTTATCGCCCAGGCGCCCAGCACGATGTACAACACCAGGGCGATCAGCTTCACCGTTAACCACGGCAGTTCCGTTGGCCAGAGGCCAAGCCGGACCAGCATCCAGATGCCCAGTGTCAGTAACAGGGTGTCAACAAGGTGCGGCAGGGTTCGCGCCCAGCGTTGCTGCAACCAGGCAGCACCCAGTACCGAAGCGACGGCCCGCACAACAAAGAATAGACCGCTGATCACTACAAAGGTGACGTGGAGGTCGCGAATGAATCCGTAGGCCATGCTGCCCTCTGTTGATCGGTTGCTCTAATGACAGTGTACCTCAGTCATAATAAGATGTATTCTATATGCTTCTTTAAAGGAAATCATTATGCCCAGCCCGTTACCTGCCGCCTGGCTCAGCTACGCTTTCCGGCCCTTTTTTCTGGCCAGCGCCCTGTACGCCATCGTCGCCATACTGGCCTGGGTTGCCTACCTGTTTGGCGGCTGGTCGATACCCTTGGGCTGGTCACCGCTGCACTGGCACAGCCATGAAATGCTTTACGGCTGGGTAGCAGCCGCCATAGCCGGTTTTCTGCTGACCGCCATGACCAATTGGACTGGCGCACGACCGCTGGCGGGTGGAAAGTTGCTGGCCTTGCTGCTGCTATGGGTGGCTGGCCGACTGATGTTTCTGACCGCCAGCGTTTGGCCAGTCTGGCTGGTCGCCCTGGTAGACCTCTCGTTTCTGGCGACACTGGCAGCCTATGTGGCGGTGGTACTGGTTAACCACAAGAACTACCGAAACCTGATGCTGGTTGGCGTGCTGACCGTGTTGCTGGCGGGCAACGGCCTGATGCACCTGGGCTTTATCACAGGCTCAAGCCATTGGCTAAACAGCGGTGAGCAACTGGGTCTCAGTCTGGTCACCCTGTTAATGGCCATCATTGCAGGGCGCATCGTACCGGCCTTTACTGGGAATTGGCTGCGTCTGAACGGCAGTAACAGCCTGATTCGTCGCCCGGTATGGCTGGACCGGGCAGCACTGCTGAGCATCGCGTTGTTGATCCCGCTGGATCTGTTGTCTGTCAGCAGCAGTGTCACCGGGCCACTGGCGGTGTTTGCCGGACTAACCAACGGGCTGCGTCTGGCGCTCTGGCAAGGCGTGCGCACCTGGCGCGAACCCCTGCTCTGGGTGCTGCATCTGGCTTACGCCTGGCTGGCCCTATCGCTCGTATTCCGTGGCTTGAGTGATCTGTCGCTGCTGAGTGCCACTCATTTCTGGCAACACAGCCTGGGGCTGGGCGCCATGGCTACGCTGATTCTCGGCGTGATGACCCGGGTAGCCCTGGGCCACACCGGCCGGCCGCTGAAACTGCCCCGGCATGCCATCTGGAGCTACTGGCTGATTACCCTGGCGACCTTGCTGCGCCTGGCGGCATCGGCACAATGGCTCGACTATCGCTGGGCCGTAAACTTTTCTGCCCTGGCCTGGATACTCGCCTTTGGTGTCTTTCTCGCCTGCTACACGACGATTCTGATCACGCCCCGCCCCGACGCGTCCCGGCTATAACAGGCCGGGCTGCCCGCCCGCCAACTAAAACTCGTCTTGACATTATTAAAGATACATCCATAATACCTCTTATAAAGATTCAATTTATATAGATCTTTATAAGAGCCGTTTCACGCTGGACTCTGCCACTCTACAGGAGACAATTATGGACGCTCATCAAAGACTGGAACTGGCCCACACCCTTATGCTACTGGCTTTTCTGGGGTTCCTGGTTGCCACCCTGAATGCCTACGTCTGGGATTTTAACCAGAGCCTCGGGGTGCAAATATTGTCGCATGTGCTGATGCTGGTCTTTCCTGCGGCATTTAAGCTTTCTTATGTACTGCGCCTGCACTCTCTAAAAAGCATGGGGCTGGAAGCGCACTGACGTTCAGTTAGCTGGCTGTTGAAATTCTTTGAATTTCAACAGCCAGCTAGACAATGCGCAGTATCCGGGTCAGGTCGACCTGGTTTCTGGGTTGGATCAGGTCGGCCAGAGTGTATTGATCAAGCGTCGCCAGAAACGCCGTGCGTGCCTCGTTCAGTATGTTTTTCAAATTACAGACCGGCGCTATGGAGCATTCGTTGGCCGCAGAAAAACACTCGACCAGGTTCATGTCGGATTCCGTCTCGCGGAACACCACCCCAATGTTGATGTTCGCCGGGTCCTGCCCCAGCCGCAGCCCCCCGTTTTTGCCCCGCACCGCACTCACATATCCCAGCTGATTTAACTGGTTCACCACCTTCATCAGGTGGCTCTTGGAAATGCCGTAACTGTCGGCAATGGCCTGAATCGTCGTCAGGCGCTCCGGGTCGGAAGAGAGGTAAATCAACACGCGCAGGGCGTAATCGGAGTAACGGGTGATGTGCATGACAGGTCTCTTATCAGGCTCTTTAAGCCGCCCATTATAACATGAATTGTAAATGGTGCTTTAAAAGACCCAAAAACTAACGGTTGAATTGACAGCGCCCGCCCATCGACTATACCTGTGTCAGGAGAACGCTCCCGCCAGGCTCTCCAGCTAAAAATCCACGGAGCCACCATCATGAGTAAAGAAAAGAACAAAGGTCACAAGGAAAAGAAAAAACCCAAAATGAACAAAGACAACAAGGTGATCAACAAGCCCAACACCGTTGGCAATGCCATCGAGCAGGACCATCACAAACACGATCACTGATACCCCCTCAACTGACAGGTCACGCCTGCCTTGCGTGGCCTGCCCGACCCCCATTCAAACTACTCGTAAATCAACCCTGACGAACGCAATACCATTACACCTGCGGCGGTTAAACGGCTAGGCTGGGATCACATGTCAAAAACAGTGAACAGGAGCCTGGCAATGACACACCCCTGGTGGAAAACGTCTGTGGTCTATCAGATATACCCACGCAGCTTTATGGACAGCAACGGCGATGGCATGGGCGATCTGAACGGCATCATCAGCAAACTGGATTACCTGGCCCTGCTCGGCATTGATGTGATCTGGCTGTCGCCGGTGTTCAAATCACCGATGGACGACAACGGCTACGACATTTCCGACTACGACGACATCGCCCCCGAATTCGGCACCCTGGCCGATATGGACCGGCTGATAGCCGAGGCCCGTTTGCGCGATATCAAGATCATTATGGATCTGGTGGTCAACCACAGCTCGGACGAGCACCCCTGGTTCGAATCGGCCCGTCAGTCTAAAGACAGCCCCTACCGCGATTACTACATCTGGCGCGAAGCACAGCCGGACGGCTCGCTGCCGAACGATATTCGCAGCTACTTCGGTGGCCCGGCCTGGACTTTCAACCCGGCCACCAACGACTATTATTTTCACCAGTTCTCGACCAAACAACCGGACCTGAACTGGGACAACCCGGCCGTTCCCGACGCCGTGCACGCAATGATGAACCGCTGGCTCGACCGCGGCATTGCCGGCTTTCGCATGGATGTTATCGACCTGATCGGCAAAGACGTCGACAACAAAGTGCTCGCCAACGGCCCCACCCTGCACAGCCACCTGCAGGCAATGCACCAGGCCACACTGAAAGGTCGGGATGCGCTCACCGTGGGCGAAACCTGGAGTGTCACCCCCGAAACCGCCCAGCTGTATTCGGCTCCGGAACGCGAAGAGCTATCGATGGTGTTCCAGTTTGAGCACATCGAACTGACCTTCGACCCGGTGCATGGCAAATGGCGCCCGCGGGAGTTTGATCTGGTTGCGCTCAAACACGTGTTCGCCAAATGGCAGACCGAACTGGATGGCCAGGGCTGGAACTCCCTGTTCTGGAACAACCACGACCTGCCCCGCGCAGTCTCCAAATACGGCGATGATGGCGAGTATCGGGAGGCCTCGGCCAAGGCGCTGGCCACTGTGCTGCATGGCATGCAAGGCACGCCCTATGTCTACCAGGGTGAAGAGATAGGCATGACCAACGTGGCGTTCAAGGTGATAGAGGATTACCAGGACATTGAGACCCGTAATCTTTTTGCGGAACGGCTGGAACAGGGTGATGCGCCCGATGCACTGATGGCCGCTATTCACAAAAACAGCCGCGACAACGCCCGCACACCCATGCAGTGGGATGCCAGCGACAACGCCGGCTTCAGCTCCGCCAAGCCCTGGCTGAAAGTGAACCCGAATTACCCCGAGATCAACGTTGAGGCCAGCCTGGAAGACCAGAACTCCATCTTCCATCACTATCAGCGGTTGATTCAGTTGCGTAAAACCAACCCCACCCTGATAGACGGCCAGTTTAAACTGTTGCTGGCAGACCACCCTCAGGTATTCGCCTACCTGCGCAAGACCGATTCTGAAACATTATTGGTGGTGGGTAACCTTTCAACCGAACACTTGACCGTGCCACTGTCAGACAACCTGCTGTCCGATTCAGCGCAGGTTCTCGTTTGCAGCGGCACATCAAGAACCGGGCTGAGCCAAAGGGTCGAACTGGCCCCTTACGATGCTTTTATTATGTCGCTGGGTTAACGACGGCGGACTGGCCGAGCGCGTCTTCCAGCTTGGCCATCGCTTTCAATAAAGCACCGCGTTCAGCGCCGGACAAGGCCGAAAGCAACGAGGCTTCCCAGGCCTGAGCTTCGGGCAATAACTGATTGAGCAGAGCGCACCCGGCTTCGGTTAGCCGCAGGTGGTGGGCGCGCTGATCCTGCTGGTCCGGGCTGCGGCTGATCAGTTGCCTATCCACGAGAACCTGCACGGCACGCGACACCCGGGCTTTATCCATGCGGGTTGCATCCCGAATCTGCTTGGCAGTGAGCACCTCACACTGGTTCAGCCAGGCCAGCACGCGCCACTGCGCAATGGTCAGTGAATACGACGACTCGTAGAGGTGCGCCAGCTGCTCACTCACCTGGTCGGCCAGCCGGTTCAGCCGGTAGGGCAAAAACTGGTTTAGATCGAAGGTCGTATCAGGGGCTTGATCAGGCATACAGCAGGTTCCGGCGACGGCAGTGGGCAAATGGTCACACATGAAACCGGCCGAGTACAGCCGCCACAAGGCTCTGTTGGTTCAACTCACAGAATTTTCACCGGCGACTGGCATCCTCACTTCATCGACACGGCCGATCAATGAGGAGACCGCCATGACACTGCATTGCGCATCAAACAGAACCCTGCACCGGCTCTCGGCTAGCGTTCACTGCCTGGACAATGGCAAATCGCCCCGCACTGGAAAACCATCACGTCAGCAACACTCAGAAGAAGCGCTGCTGCGTCGTATTAAGTGCCACCTGATGACCGAACTGGATTATCAGGATCAAACTCACCTGAAAATCTATGTGTCACTGGCCATGCCAACCAGCCTGCAAGCACTGACCAGCGACATTACCTTTCATGTCGATGATCAACGTCACACCTTGCGGGTAACCGACCTGGGGGGTCACAACCTGCCAGAAGAAAACAACTGGCAGGCGATGGTATATCTGGGTACCGCAGCCAGCGGCATCGTCGCTGCGTCGGTCAGTTTGGGGTGTTCTTAACATCAGGGGGTTTCGTAGCTACACGGATGTTAGTAACTACAGAGTTGTTAGTAACTTCAGAGATGTTAGTAACTACAGGCCTGCCCGCGAACAATATGCAGTTAATGCACTTAATACTCTTTAAGCGCACAACCTTTTACCGATAATCCTGCCTCTTTACTCTCAAGCCAGCCTTCTTTAATCGAAGGCTGCGATTCTTGGAAACACCGCTTCCTTACTATAAAAACAATGGGATAAACCCTAATGCTTCGAACTTTATTTCGTTTGCTGCCGAATCAGGCTGCCAGGCTGTCGTGCCTGACATTGCTATGCATTGGCCTGAGCGCTCATGCCGAGTCACCGGACGACCTGCATTTCATCATACCGGGTGGCGAAGGCGGTGGCTGGGATCTTACCGCCCGCACGGTCGGCCAGACACTGCAGGAAGCAGGCATCGTCAGCCGGGTGAGTTACAACAATCTATCGGGCAACAGCGGTGGCATTGCGATGTCGAGGCTGGTCAATGGTCCCAATGAGCATCCCAACACACTGATGGTGAATTCAACCCCCATCATCGTTCGTTCCCTGTCGCATATATTTGATCATACCTATCAGGACCTAACGCCGGTGGTATCCCTTATCGGTGATTACGGCGCCCTGGTCGTCGCCAACGATTCGGACCATCAAACCTTCGACGATCTCGTGACCGCTTTCAAAGCCGATCCCTTCCATGTGAAGTTCGGTGGCGGCTCGGCTCGCGGAGATCTGGACAACATTGTGGTCGCATCCATTTTGCGCGAAGCGGTGGGTAAAAAAGCCCGGTATTTGCACTACCAGGCTTACGACGGTGGCGGTGATGCCATGGCTGGCCTGCTCAGTGGTGAGGTTGATAGCCTGGTCACCGGGTTTGGCGAAGCCATTCAATGGCAACGCAATAACCAGGTACGCATTCTCGGCATCACCGCACCCGAGCGCAGCCCGGCCGACACCCAGGTACCGACATTCAAGGAGCAGGGCTACGACGTTAACTTCGTCAACTGGCGCGGTTTCTTTGCGCCCCCAAATCTGCCCGACCGCCAAACCAACCAGTACATCGAGCTGTTTCGACAACTGAACCAGAGCAATGAGTGGCGCCAGGCCATGTCCGCGCGCGGCTGGGTTTCAACCTTTCATACAGGGCGGGACTTCGAACAATTTCTGGCCCGGCAGGAACGGGAACTGCTCGACGTCATGCGGGACCTGAACATCTATTACCTCGGCTATTAGCAGGCTGTTGAAATTCGTAGAATTTCGGCACCCTGCTACCGGAACATGGATGTTCCGGCAAAATCGATGACATTAAGTCATGGATTTTGGGAGAGAAGCGGAAATCGCAATTTTCGCTTCTCATATGTTTAAAAAGGCAGGATGCCTTTTTAAACAACCTATTAGTGCACAAAGGTACCACCATGCAAACAATAACCACCTGGCTCACCAACCTGAGCCTGAAATGGAAGATGACAGCAGGCTTCGGTGTGGTTATTGGGCTGGTGATTCTGCTGTCACTGTTCGCGGTGAACGGGTTCAGACAGGTGGTCGACACCTTTCATCAGAAAGAAAACGTCAGCCGAATGAACGTGCAGGCGCTGCAGGCACAAATCGCACAGCGACACTTTGAAACCACCGGTGCCGAAGCCCGGCTGGAACAGGCGGGCGCCTTGCTCGCAGACATCAGTACCACGGCGAGTGGCACCAACGCATTCGATCAGCAACCCCTTTTGCTTTCGCTGTTAAACGAGTACCAGGCTTCACTGGCGCAGTTTGGCACCAGCCACCGCCAACAACAAACCGCGTTAAACACCATCGAGCAGGCGAGCCATACTGCAACGGCCAGCATGCAGCAACTGACCGCAGCCGTTGAGAATGAACTGGCCTCGCGGATCAGCCTGTACAGCGATGCGGAACTCACCTCCCTGTTCGAGCAATATCAGGGGGCCATAGCGCTCGATCAGGCTTTGCGACAGAACCACATTCAATGGCTAAACGCTTTAGGGGCACAGAGCGCAGGCGCGGAAACCACCGACTTCATGTCGGGTATCGGCACGCTGCAGTCTTTGGCTGAATCACTCGATGCCAACATGACCATCGGCCAGGCACTGGCCCCATTGCAGGCGGTGAATAACGACCTGGCTGTCTTCGGCGACAGCTTGCAATCGGTCGCGGCCGCCACCGAACAGCAACAACGGGTCAGGGCCGAAACACAGAATCACGATGCAGCGCTGCAACAGATGCTGTCGGCCTGGGAACGCCAGATGAACGACACCATGGCCAACGCAGACACTCGCTTTCTATCAGGCGTATCTATTCTGGGACTGATTATTTTACTTGTTGCAACGCTGGTCGCCGTGGTGACCATTGGCTCTGTCATACGCCCTATCCGCGCACTGATGGCCTTTATGACAGCGCTGGGCGAAGGCAATTTAACCAAACGTGTCGACATTCAGCGCAACGATGAAATTGGCCTGCTGTTTCACGCCAGCCAGAAAACGTCCGACAACCTCAGGGCGCTGGTCGGTCAGCTCTCCAGTGGCATCGATCAACTGAGCGAAAACAGCGCTTTAATGGCAGACCATGCCCAGCGCAGTCACAAGGGGCTCACCGAACAAAAGACGGAGACCGATCAGGTCGCCACGGCCACACAAGAGATGTCGGTATCCATTCATGAGGTTGCCGCACACGCCACGAGCGCGGCAGAAGCCGTCGGCGCCTGCGACCAGCAAACCACGCTGGGCAGCCAGCGCATCGATCAGACCATCGTACTAAGCAGCCAACTGGCCCAGACCGTGACCCAGGCCCGAAGCCAGATCCAAACCGTTAAGGAAGAGTGCGACCAGATTGATGCCATCATCGATCTGATCGCCGATGTCGCCCAGCAAACGAATCTGCTGGCATTGAACGCTGCCATCGAATCGGCCCGGGCCGGAGAAGCGGGCCGGGGGTTCTCGGTCGTGGCCGATGAAGTACGCAGCCTCTCGCTCAGAACTCAGGATGCCACCGAAAAAGTGTATCGTCTGGTTAAACAGCTACAGACCAAAGCATCTGAAGCTCTGCTGCAAATGAACGAGAATGCGACCTTGTCGGAGGCGTGTCAGACGGAAGCAACGCAAGCGCAGGCTGCGTTCAATCAGGTCCGCGAGGCCGTTGGCGTGATCCGCAATATGAACCATCAGATTGCCAGCGCCGTTGCCGAGCAATCGGTAGTGGCCGAAGACATCAGCCAGCGACTCGTTCACATACAGGAAGCATCCGACGAAGCGCTCAACGCCAGTGAACAATCACTGGCGTCAGCCGAGCGGTTAAACACCCTCGGCTCCGGCCTGCACGAAGGCGCGCACCGCTTCGTGTTTCGTTAGTGCGGAGCAACGAGGTTTCACTGCTCGTAGGGAACAAAATCCCGGCCACCAATATGCGTGACCAACAGTTGAATATTCAACTCCAACGACGCAAAGGACGATGAATAGACAAAGGTTCTCGGCAAGGTAATGTATTGGTTGTTGCGACAGGCATGCAACACCTCACACCAGCCAGGCAACACGCCTGCCATGCGCTCGCGAGCATCATCCGGTACATCGCCAGCAGAGATGCGATAGGTATCGAAGATAAAATCCCCATCAAAGTCGGTCAGTGCTTCAGCGCTGAATTCTGCTTCACCCTCGATGCCCTGCACGATGTTCGGCTGCCTGAACCCGATGTCCTCTATGACCTGCCCTAGCGAGCCGTATGACTCGGAGACGGACAATTTACCATCCCAGGCCTGCAGCACCGTTACCTGAATCTCGGAGGCGTTTGGGATGATTGTTCTCGCTTCGGCCAGTCGCGCCTGGTAGCGCGACAGTCGCTTGTTGTACTCAGCCATCACGCCTGCCGCATCGGCAAGATCGTGAATGAAATCCAGAACGGGCTGGTCGGTATCAATCACCACCGTAGGCGCGACTTTGCGCATTTGCTCCACGGTTTCGGCATCGTGGTAGGCAAAGGCAACAATCAGATCCGGATTCAAAGCGACAATTTTTTCCATGTCGAGTTCGCCATAGGTGCCCACAAACTCGATCGGGCTGTTGTCGAAGTCCACCCCCAGAAGGTCTTTTACGCCGCGCAGGTAAATACTGCCATCGTCACGCACCCGGCCACTGCTGCCAACCAGAGGCGCACCCAGTTCAATCAGGGGCATGGCCAAAACATGGTCGTTCAAGGCCACAATGCGTTGTGGCACTTCCGGTATCTGTACCGGGCCATTGTGATCGACAAAGGTCCTCGTCCCGGCGAAAGCCGAGGTGGCCTGCATGAGTACAAGGGTGCAGCCGATAACAACCTTCAACGCCGCCGCTATAGTTCGTTCCATTGTGCCTGTCCTGTCGTGATGGTCATGGACGCGAACTATATTGATAATCACTATTATTTACAACAATCAAGCCTACGGAGCCGGCACCTGCAAGGCATTGATCAGGGTTTCCAGATTATGCCGCATCATGGCTTCGTAGGTGGCAGCCGGGCCAGAAGGCTCGGACAAGGCATCTGAATACAGGGTGCCGCCGAACGTTACCTTGGCATCCCGTTCGATCTGGCGTATCAGGTTATCGCTGGCGACGTTTTCGAGAAACACGGCCGAAATATTGTTCATCCGCACCTGCAGGATCAATTCTCCCAACCGCCGGGCTGATGCTTCAGATTCGGTGCTGAGCCCCTGGGGTGATTCGATGTGCAACCCGTATTCGTGTTCAAGATACCCATAGGCGTCGTGAGGCGTAATGATGCGGCGTCTGGATTCAGGGATACGGGCCATAGCGTCGGTTGCCCAGTCGTGCAGGTGGTGCAATCGCTCTCTGTAGCGGTCGCCTCGTTGCCGATAATAGCGGGCGTTTTCAGGGTCCATATCCGCCAGCGTATCAGTGATGACCGACACATAGGTCATGGCATGCGGCAGGCTGTGCCAGGCATGGGGGTCGAACTCGCCGTGATTGTGGTGGTGTTCGTCTTCGTGTTTATGCTCACCCGTATGATTTTCCCCGTTATGCTCCTCGTGGTGTTCTTCGTCTTGGTGGGCTTGTTCGTGATCATCACCCCCAAATTCCAGAGGTTCAATGTGCTCGCCGAGCACCAGCTGCTCGCCTTTGAAGTCGGCTGTGTCCATCAGCCGTGGCATCCACCCCTCGAACGACAGACCATTTAGCACGACCAAGTCAGCGCGGCTTATGGCCACAGCGTCTTGCGGGCTGGGTTCGTAGACGTGTGAGTCACCGTTCGGGCCCACCAGAATATCCAGAGTTACCCGGTCTCCGGCGATCTCATCAACCATATCGCCCAGCACGCTGAAAGAAGCCACCACCCGCAACTGCCCAGCCTGACTGACACTGGTCGTCAACGACAAAAAAATCGCCACCCCAATCCAACGCAATACCCTCATTTCCGTAACTCCTTTGATTGTTTTGTCTGAACAGCGCGGAACCAGAGGGCCCGCACCAACCCCTGTCGACGCCCCAACAAGACCGACAACAGATACGCGATACCCAACCCCAGAATGACAGTTGGACTGGTCGGCCAGTCGGCGTAAAACGAGCCAAGCAGCCCCGCCACCGAGGCCAGTCCGGCCAGCGCAACGGCCATCACCAGAAGCGAATCGAGGCGCTGACACCAGTAGCTGGCAATGGTGCCTGGCAGAATCATTAACCCAACGGCCATCAACGTGCCCATGGCATGCAAACCCGCCACCAGATTGAGTACGATCAGCACCACAAAGGCACCGTGCGTCACCCACCCCCAACTGCCCTGGTTGCTGAGACTGCCGGGGTCGACACTGTCGAACACCAAAGGGCGAAACAGCATTAACAACACCCAAATTGTGGCCGTGGCAGTTGCGCCCACCCACACCAAAGCAGCGTCACCAAGCCCCAGCGCCGCTCCGAAGAGAACATGCATCAAATCCACCGACCCGCCTCTGACCGAGATCAGAAACACCCCCAGCGCCAGCGCAATCAGATACCAGGCCGCAAGGTTGCGATCCTCCGGAACGGTTGACCAGCGGCTCGACAACCCGGAAGCCAAAGCCACCAGACAACCGGCCAGCAATCCGCCCAATGCCATCGCGGTGACCGACAGACCAGCGACCAGATAGCCGATGGCAACTCCGGGTAACACGGCATGAGACAGGGCGTCTCCCATCAGGCTGATTCGACGCAGCACCATAAAGACCCCCACCGGCGCTGCGCTCAGGCTTATGATCAAAGACCCAGCGAGCGCGCGCCGCATGAAATCGAATTCCACGAAGGGATAAAGCAAATCGGTCATGCCCGGGAACTCTGGGGCCGGGCCGGACTGCCCGTTTGGTGCAGATCAGCCGAGTGCAACCGGCCGTCGCACAGATGCCAGTGGGTATCAAAGGCCCGTCGGGCCAGGGCCATGTCATGCAAAACGCATAAGACTGAGCACCCGGCCTGCGCGGCTGTTTGAAGTTCTTTCAGAATCAGACTCTGGCTCATTTCGTCGATGTTGTTGAACGGTTCGTCCAACACCAGACAATCAAACCGTTGCACCAACAAACGGGCCAGCCGGGTTCGTTGCCATTGCCCGCCCGACAGTTCATTAAGCGGCGCTTCACACCGGTTGAGCAGGCCCAGACGGCCTAACAAATCATTCGTGCTGCTGTGATCGGAACGGGAGAAAGCCGCCAGTGGGCCTCTTTTCCCCCAGAATCCAGACAACACCCACTCATAGACCGACACGGGGAATTGCCGGTCTTCCCTACCCTGTTGCGGGAGGTAGCCAATTTGGCGCCGGTCAGGTCCTGTGCACCGGCCACCCAGCGGCGAAAGCAATCCGACCAGGGTTTTCACCAGGGTGGATTTGCCGCTGCCATTATCACCGGTGAGTGCAACGCGCTCCCCTGCACCGATCGACGCAGCGCCGACCGTCAATAACGGGTGCTCGTAACCAACCCGCAGTCCCTTCAAGTGAATACCGCTCATCCCGATACCACGCTAAAAACCAGCGCCCATATCGCGCCTGTGAGTGTCACAGCCAATAGCAGACGAAACCAACCGGGTGACGTAAGCAGGCTGGGCACAGACCTCAATGGTTGTCTCACGCCTTGGTTCATATCAATCGGCCAGATCCAGGGTGAGCACCCAGCGTCCAGCGACAGGCGTCACCGCCGGTGAGCGGTGCACCAGACCGGCGTGTTCATTACCAACCCAACCGCTGCCTTTCAGTAACGCCACATCACCGGCGTTCAACCGTTGAATGTTGCGCGGCTCGAACAACAGGCCGGAATGCTCATCCGGCAACCCACCGTTCCCACGACCCAGGCGGCTCCGATCAAGGTTGTCTTCGGTAAGCCACTCAGTACCGGGCCCTACCAGGGTGTGAACCAAACGAACGGGAATGTTGTCTACATGGAACCGGGGGCACATGGCGCTGGTCAGGTACCGCAACCGAACCCCAACTCGCTCCTGTTCAAACAGGCTGGCAAACAGGTCGATGCATTCGGCTAACCAGGCAACAAGAGTGCGCCGCGCCGGATGCTCCTGGAAACAATCGCGCATTTGATTGGTGCAATGGCGGGCGGACAACACGGTGGTTATTTTTGGCGGCAGCGTTGAACTGGCAAGACGGTGCAGGTAATTCATGGTGTCGGGGTCCAGGGCGGGCGCCTGCCAGCACACCAGATTGATGTCGTCCCGATAGATATCTGTCAAGACCATCAAATCTCGGCTTTCCACGGCGCGAGACACCGGATGCGTGGGTATGGGGGTAGCGGACAACATGCCGGGGCTCCTGATCTCTAAGCTGCCAATATAAATGTGATGTTACATCATAACATTTAAGAGCAACACCCCTTCTATTCAGTCGCGCTGACTAGCGAATGCACCGGCTACAGGAAATCCAGAATATGGACAATCCCACTAGATACATTCAGTAACCGGTCATTTCTTGCAAAAGGCGACAGGCAGGTCACGACCAAAGACGAATCTAACCCCTTGACCCTAATGAAGTATTCTAACCGACACCCAAATACGGCCAGGCCGACATAAGGGCTGGCAAACAGGAACAGTGCGGACTAACATGCCCCTGTAGTTTGTATTATAAAAAGACAATAAAAATCAGAGCACTGCCATGACTGAAGCCATAAACCTCGATCCGCTCATGCCCGGCTACCCCTTCAACGCCCACCTGGTAGCAGGGATAACCCCTATCGACCAGGGGGGAGAACTCGATTTCTGGATTGAACGCCCCTCCGGATTGAAGGGCTACATCCTGAATCTCACCACCTCGGGTTCCGGGCTCGTTTTTCCGGGTTCAAAACACGAAACCCGGGTGAACACCGGCGATATGATGCTGATTCCGGCCGGCGCCTGCCATGATTATGGCCGTCACCCCGATGCGCCCAACTGGCACCACCGCTGGGTCTATTTTCGCCCCAGAGCAACCTGGAGCGAGTGGCTCAACTGGGCCCAGGTGACTCGCAATGTCGGGTTCATGACCATCGAGTCGCGAGAGCGCGTGCAACTGATCAGCCAGTTATTCAAAGACATCGACAGCAGCCGGAAAAACGGGAACATGCTCTCGGAAGAGCTGGGGCTGAACTTGCTGGAACAAATTCTGATTCGCTGCCGGGAATTCGACCAGCAACGACCACAGGCCCCGCTGGACAATCGCATACACCGCGTGTGCCAGTTCATCAACGACAATCTGAGCAAAGAGCTCTCCATTGCCGAGCTGTCGAGTGTCGCCTGCATGTCGAGCTCCCGGTTTTCCCATCTGTTCCGCAAGCAGATAGGCATCCCGATCCGCCAGTGGATCGAAGACCAGCGCATCAGCCTGGCCCGGCAGTTATTGCTGACGACCGACCTGGCGGTGAGCCAGGTAGCGCAGTATCTCGGTTATCAGGATGCGTTGTATTTCTCCCGGGTCTTTCGCAAAAACCTCGGCCTTAGCCCCCGTGAATTCAGAAAGAGCCACCAGTAAAGTGGCTCTATTGTGCAGATGTGAACAACCTTTCTGCACCCGAGCGTTCTGCCTAGGTGCTTTCCACTTTTTCCAAGGCAGGCTGTTCCGGGGGCTCCGGATTTTTCCCGGAGTATCGTCGGGTAAAATGAACAATCGCCTTCTGCATTAGAATAAACATCAGCAACAACGCGCCGATGGCCACTTTTGTCCACCAACTGTTCAAACTTCCATCGAAAATGATCAGCGTCTGAATGATGCCCTGAATCAGGGCTCCCAAAAACGCGCCAAAAACAAAACCGACACCGCCCGTGAGCAAGGTCCCCCCGATCACCACGGCGGCAATGGCATCCAGCTCTACCCCGACAGCGGCCAGCGGATAAGCCGAGCCCGTGTAGATGGCGAAAATAACCCCGGCCGCGCCGCTGTATAAGCCGCTTAAGGCATAAATTCTGACCAGGGTTGATTTAACCGGGACGCCCATTAACGCGGCCGATTGCACATCACCACCCACGGCATAGACGTTAAGCCCAAACCGGGTTCGCTTGGCCACCACAACCCCAATCGCCAGCAATGCCAGCATGGCCATGGCGATAAACGTCAGCCCGCCGCGGCCGGGCAAAGGCACATAAATCTCCGACAAGGTCACCAGCAATTCATGGTCGATGGGCACCGAGTTGAGGTTGATCATGTAAGCCAGCCCCCTGAACAGAAACAACCCCGCCAGCGTGACGATAAACGGCTGAATCTCGAAGTAGGCGATGATTACGCCCATGATCATGCCAAAAAAGGTAGCCGTGCACAGAGCAATAATAGCCGCATACACCGGGTGAATCCCCAAACCGGTAATCAGGTAGGCGAGCAAGACACCCACAAAGGCGATCATCGAGCCAACGGACAGATCAATCCCGCCAGAGATAATCACAAAACTCATCCCGACGGCGGTGACAATCAGAAAGGCGTTGTCAGTCAGCAGGTTGGTAAACACCAGCGTATCCCGAAACCCCTTGTACTCAACCATGCCGTACCCGTACAGAAGAATAAAAACCAGCAGTGTCGCGATGACAGGCAAATACCGTTCATTAAGCATCGGACGCCCTCCTGAACGATTGCACCCGGGCTTTGATAAAGTTCTGGGTCACCTTCGATTGCAACAGCAGCACCAGCAAGATAATACTGGCCTTAACAATGAGGTTGTATTGGGCTGGCAATCCACTGGTCAGAATCGCTGTGGTCAGGGTTTGAATGATCAGGGCACCCACGATGGTTAGCCCCAGATAGATTCGACCGCCGCTGAGCGACGCACCGGCGATAACCACGGCCAGAATCGCATCCAGTTCAAGCCAGAGCCCGGCGTTGTTCGCATCGGCACCGCGAATATCGGCGGCGATAATGACCCCCGCCAGCGCTGCACAAAAGCCGGAGAAAACGTACACCATAATGATCAACAGTTTCGAATCAATGCCCACCAGCCGGCTGGCTTCTGAATTGCCGCCCACGGCTTCAAGGAACATGCCCAATGCGGTTTTGCGCAGCACCAGGATTGTGATTGCAACGATCACTGCAGCCAGAACAACCCGCGCCGGCAACCCCATGAAAAAGCCGTTGCCGATGGCATCGATAAAGTCGGAATGGAACGTCACGATCTGGCCACCGGTAATCATCTGGGCGATACCCCGGCCCGCCACCATGAGGATGAGCGTGGCAACAATGGGCTGAATGCCGAACACAGCCACCAGCGTGCCATTCCATAACCCACAGGCCATGCCCGCCAACAGTGCGCAACCAAGCACAATCAGCGGGTGCAGTTCGGTTGACGTGGTCAGCACGGCGGTCACCGCGCCGCAGATGGCGATAATCGCCCCTACCGACAAATCGATGCCCTTGGTGCCGATGACAACCGCCATACCCAGCGCGATCAACGCCGTGGGTGTTGATCGATGCAGTATGTCGATCAGACTGCCGTAAATATGGCCGTCAACAATGCTGAGTTTCAGGAACCCGGGAACAACCAGGGCTGTTCCAACAATCAGTAAGAACAACGAAACAATGGGAGCCAGTGTTCTGGCTTCCAGCCTCATAATACTTTTAAAACGCATAAAACCCACCCACTCTACTCATTGCGCTATCGCCTGTATGATCGATTTCTGACTGATCTGGTTACCCGCGATTTCCGACACTTTTCCCCGGTCTCGCAATACAACCACCCGATGCGCAAACGCCACAATTTCTTCTACTTCAGACGACGCCACCAATAGAGACATGCCCTCTTCACACAACTCTCTGATGATGGTCAGGATGTCATGGTGTGCACCGACGTCGATCCCCCGGGTCGGCTCATCCAGAATTAACAGAGTCGGGTTGGTTACCAGCCAGCGAGCCAGAATGACTTTCTGCTGGTTGCCACCGCTGAGCTCACCAATGGGTTTTTCCATATCCGATGTTTTGATACTCAGGCGCTCAATAAACTCGCTGACAATGGCTTGCTGTTCTGCCATGGGAATGCGCGACCACCACCCCCGGGAAGACTGCAGCGCAAGAATCAGATTTTCCCGTACGCTCAGCTCGGCAATAATACCCCGGTGCTTGCGGTCTTCGGGGCAATAGGCCATGCCCTGCTCGATCGCCTGTTTTGGTGTGTTTATTGGCAGCAGTTTTCCAAGCCAGGCTTTGTTGCCCTGGTCAGGGCGTACCGAACCGTAAGCGAGTTCACACAGTTCCGTTCTTCCCGACCCCAACAGACCGGCAAGGCCAACGATTTCGCCTTGTTTCAAATTCAGATCAACGGGTTTCAGCATGCCGGTTTTACCGACCTGGCTGAGCGATAGCACGACAGGCTTTTCTTCCGCTTCGGTGACATCGCGCTGGTCGTGCTGCAGCATGTCCAGGTCCTTGCCCAGCATGTGGCCAACCAGTTCGGTTTGGGACAGGTTACTGGTCTTGAAGGTGCCAACATGGCTGCCATTGCGCAACACGCTGATGGTGTCGGAAATGGCGTAAACCTGATCCAGAAAGTGGGTCACGAAAATAATCGCCATCCCCTGTTCTTTCAGTTGTCGCATCAAACCAAACAGCCGGGCTATTTCGTCGCTGTCCAGACTCGCCGTTGGTTCATCCAGAATCAGTAACCTGGCTTTCGAACCCAAGGCGCGTGCGATGGCGACCATCTGTTGTACGGCGATGGAGTGCGAAACCAATAAACTGTTCGGGTCGATATCGAGCCCCACCCGGGCCAGCATTTCCTTCGCACGGGATTGCGCACTGCGCCAGCGGATCATGCCAAAGCGTCGTGGCTGGTCGAGCAGTGTCAGGTTTTCAGCAACCGTCATGGTCGGAATCAGGTTGATCTCCTGATAGACCGTGCGAATGCCGTTGCTTTGGGCGTCGAGTGAGTTTCTGATGTGAACGTTGCGACCATCCAGCATCATGTCGCCGCTGTCTTTGGTGTAGATGCCGGTCAGCACTTTAATCAGGGTAGATTTCCCGGCGCCATTTTCGCCCAATAACGCATGAACCTCACCTGCGTGAAAGGTCAGCGACACATCGTTCAGGGCTCGTACTCCGGGAAATCGTTTATTGATGTGCTCGATGGACAACAAAGGCGGCTGATTGACGTCCGTCATAATAGTCTTCCGCTGATAACATGATGCCCCACCCCCAAAGGGGGCGGGGCTGGTAGTGAACAAGCCTTAGCGGCGTGCCTGATACTCTGCTTCTGCGGTGTCTGGCAGATACAGCGGGCCGTTCGCCTTGATCCACT
Source organism: Saccharospirillum alexandrii (assembly GCF_004000275.1). GTDB lineage: Bacteria > Pseudomonadota > Gammaproteobacteria > Pseudomonadales > Natronospirillaceae > Saccharospirillum > Saccharospirillum alexandrii. The sequence goes on along the minus strand of NZ_RCIP01000005.1, from coordinate 251,819 downwards.
TATCGACTTCTTCGCCCCGCTCATGCGCAGCGATGGCATCGAAAGCCGGACCACCGAGGTGCGGGTTCAGTTCGATGGTGGCGTTGGCTTCGCCGTCGGCCATCGCCCGGAAAATATCGGGAACCGCGTCGATCGACAGCACCAGAATGTCTTCAGCCGGTTGCAGTTGGGCTTCTTTGATCGCCTGAATAGCGCCCAGGGCCATGTCATCATTGTGAGCAAACAACGCACAAATGTTACTACCGCCGCCTTCTGCCTTCAGGAAGCTTTCCATCACTTCTTTGCCGCCTGCCCGGGTGAAGTCACCTGACTGCGAGCGAATGATGTTCATGTTCGGGAAGTTGGAAATCACCGAGTCGAAACCGGTTTTACGGTCAATGGCAGCCGAAGAACCGACGGTACCCTGTAGCTCAACGATATCGCAGACGCCATTGGTTTCAGCGGCCAGCCAGGAAGCGGCAAGCGCACCTTCTTCGGTGAAGTCAGAGGCGACTTTGGTCAGATACAAACTCGGGTCGGCATCGACACCGCGATCGATAAGAACCACGGGAATTTCTGCGCGCTGGGCTTCGCGCAATACCTGATCCCAACCGGTTTCAACCACCGGGGCAAGCAGAATGCCATCAACGCCCTGGGCGATGAACGAACGAACCGCCTTGATCTGGTTTTCCTGCCGTTGCTGAGCATCGGAGAATTTCAGGTCGATGCCACGCGCTTCGGCTTCGGCTTTAATGGAGTTGGTTTCTGAGGTCCGCCATCCACTCTCGGAACCGATTTGTGAAAAGCCATAGGTTTCGGCGAACGTCGGGCTGCTGAGTAGAACCGCAGTGCTGGCAACCAGTGCTGGCAGCATCGATGTAAACGTCTTGCTAAGTTTCATAATTCACCCCTTGTGAGATTGTTGTTAGCATGGGTACACGGTGATCGTGAGTCAGCGCCACTAAAACTTACGGCCATGGGGTGAACAAGTAAATCCGGTCACCCGGACTCTAGTCCTTTTGTCCATATTCACAGCCTAATTAGCGTAAGGCGTTCCCGAACTGAAAAAACAGGGGCCAACCTTGCCCCTGTAACGGGCCGTCAGCCTGGTATCGCTTTCGGGTGTTCAAACCATCGGGTGAGTCTGAGCGGTACGTCAGTGCGTACCCTTAAACCACCCGTTAATCAATTGAGACGTATACATGCCCCATCGCCCAGTCATCCGGCACCTTATCACTGTTGTCGCCTTTATTGGGCTCTTTGTCGCCCTCTCGCTGCCCAACCGACTGGTCTGGATCGCGCCACCCGCCTTTGTCTTTTTCCCGCTGGAATTGCTGGTCATCGGTTTTTTATTGCTGATACCGGGCGTCGTCGGCAAGGGCGTGCATGGTTTGCTGGCAATGATGCTGGGCCTGGGGATACTGCTGCGCGGCGCAGATCTGGTCACCCATGAAATCTTTGCGCGGCGCTTTAATCCGGTTTTCGACAGCCACTTGCTGGCAGATGCCAGCCGCTTGCTGAGCGGGGTACTGGGCAGCCTGGCGTCGGCACTGGTTGCCCTGGGGCTGGTGTTGGTCATCGCCCTGGTGTGTTGGCTGGCGTATGTCATGCTCGGGCGCATTCAACGCACCTTGCAAGCCGCGCCGCGTCTGGCCGGTGTTGCACTGCTAGTGGGGTTGCTGGCCTGGGGCGGGTTGAAGGCCACGGGCTGGTCGCGCGCCGATACCTTCGCCTGGGATCAACTGGTCGCCCACGGGCGGGATACCGTTCACAGCCTTCAGGATATACAGGACTTTGCAGCAACGGTCGGTGATGATGCCGCCGCCGAATTGCCTGCCAATTCGTTGTTTTCGCGCCTGGAAGGAAAAGACGTCTACATTGTGTTCGCCGAGTCTTACGGCCGGGTGTTGCTGGAGCAAGACCCCTTCAAAGACCCGATAACCGACAAACTGGCCTGGGCGGAAGCCGCGCTCGACGCCGAAGGCCTGCAGATGCGCAGCGCCTTTCTAACCGCACCGACGGTCGGCGGACTGAGCTGGCTTGCCCACGCGTCGGTACTCTCCGGCGCCTGGATCGACAGCGAAACCCGTTACAAAAGCCTCATTCTCAGCGAGCGGGTTACCTTGAACCGCCTGTTTCAGCGGGCCGGCTGGCGCACCGTAGCGGCGATGCCGGCGATCAGCCTGGCCTGGCCCGAAGGCGCTTATTACGGTTACGACCAGATCTACCATGCCCATAATTTCGGCTACGAGGGCCTGCCTTTTAACTGGGTAACCATGCCCGACCAGTACGTCTGGTCGGCCCTGCAGGCGCGCGAGCGCAGCGCGCAAAACCGGCAACCAATCATGGCAGAACTGGCCCTGATTTCCTCGCACGCCCCCTGGACACCCAACACCCGAGTGGTGCCCTGGGGTCAGGTCGGCGACGGCCAAATCTTTAACGACCAGGCCCAGGCCGGGCCCAGCCCGGAAGAAGTCTGGAGCGATGTAAATTCCATTCGCCAGTATTACCGCCAGTCGATCGAATACATGCTGGAGACGCTGGTCTCCTACCTGCAGGAATACGGTGACGACGATCTGGTGCTGCTGGTGCTGGGCGATCACCAGGCTGCGCCGATGATCACCGGCGACGCCGAGAACCGTGACGTACCGGTACACCTGATTGCCAGCGACCCGGCGGTTATCGAGGCGATAGAAAGCTGGCAATGGCAACCCGGCCTGCTGCCGGATGCCAACGCCCCGGTCTGGCGCATGGACCTGGTTCGCGACCGCTTTATCGACGCCTTTTCCGAACCCGACAAGGAACCCAACTGATGGCACACACAGGATGGCGCGAACGCCTTGGTCTCTGGCGTTCACTGCTGATGTATTACGGCATTCCCGGAAGGCAGTCGCGCATGCGTCGCTGTTACGGCCAGTTCATTCGCCCAGGTGATGTGTGTTTCGAAATTGGCGCCCACGTCGGCAACCGGCTGAAGGCCTGGCGTGATCTGGACGCCACCGTCGTGGCCGTGGAACCACAACCCTTGTTAATGGACACCCTGCGCCGCCGTTATGGCAAAGACCCGAAAATTACCCTGGTCGAGAAAGCCATCGGCGCTGAACCGGGCGAAGCCACCCTGTTCATCAGCACGCGCACGCCAACGGTCACAACGATGTCACGGGAGTGGATAACCCAGGTACAACAGGATGCGTCGTTTCAGTCGGTGCGCTGGGACCGTGAAGTAACAGTACCCGTCACCACGCTCGATGCCCTGATCGAGCTTCACGGCGAACCCCGGTTTTGCAAAATCGATGTCGAGGGCTTTGAGCTGGCGGTTCTGCAGGGGTTATCCCGACCGCTGGCCGCCCTGTCGTTCGAGTACATCCCGGCCAGCATTAACATCGCGCTGGCCTGCATCGACCGTTTGGAAGCACTGGGCAATTACGAATACAACCTGGCGCCCGGCGAAACCCACCGCCTGCAGTTCGAGCGCTGGCTAACCCCGGGTGAGATGACACACAAACTGGAAGCGACCCGCGAAGGCAGCGGCGATGTGTATGCCAGACGCCTGGGGTATTTTTTTTAGCTTATAGTCGGATTTATTGATCAGGCAAGCACCGGCTGCTCGGGATGCTCATGTGGGGAAGTCCGCAGCATGGATGCTGCGGCCTAGGCTCCATGGATGGATTGAGTGGGCGGCATTCCGCCCGACCCCACAGGAGTATCCCGGGTAGCCGGTGCGAACCAATGCCGCTGAACTAACGCAAACCTCCGAGGCTCAATACTTAAGCGGGCAACGCCAGAACATCAGTATGCCCAACGGTACAGGTACCAGTGCTTACATTGGATAGCCGAAACTGAACCCAGTCTTCCAGCTCACTGGCCTCTATGTCCGGGTTATCGGCAACTGCCCCTGCAATACCGGTGATAAGCTCCGTTACCATCGCCTGATCTGCGCCGTCCAGCACCCAGGGGCTGCTAGCGGAATACACCTTGAAACCGACTTGAGTGAACAGTCGCTGCAGAACCGCACCGGAGTCCGGCCCCAGCGCCGGCCCAAAGCCCTTGTCTGTGCGCTGATCCTGATTAAACGCCGCCAGTACGGCGTCATCCAGCGGGTGATGCGGTGTCCAGTGCGTGGTGCCATCGTAGTTCAGGGCGGCATAGAGGCCGACCGGGTGTTGTTGGCTTAGGGCTTTCAGCTTTGTTGCCAGCGCGTCCAGAAAATCTTCGGACACCAGATCAAACAGCGCCGACGCTGTTATAAGACGGGCGCCTTCGAGTGGCAGTGATGTCAACAACGCCAGATCAGCTTTGCATGGCTCTATTCGGTGAGTCTCTCCATGTCGGCGCTCGGCTTCGTCGAGCAAGGCCGCATCGTTGTCGACCAGGCGCCAGGTCAGTGGTTGCTGTTCCGGCGAAGTGAGCGCTCGCAAGGTGGACCCCGTGCCTGCGCCCAGGTCAACCACCACCGGGTTTTGGTGTGGTGCGACCCCTGCCTCCAGCCACTCTATTGCCTGGTCCCGCAGGGCCTTGTCACGGGCACGGCGGTCTGCGGCTTCCCGCAGATCCAGCCAGTCGATACTGAATCCACTCATCGTTGCTGAGATTCCTTATTGGTGTATTGCGCTGGTAACTCACCTTCCAACACTGACTACCGAGACCAGCGGCGGTGACCGGGGGCACCCCTGTGGGGGAGTCCGCAGCAGGGACGCTGCGGTCTAGGCTCCAGGGAAGGATCTACGCCGACCCCACAGGGGTGTCCCCGGTCACCGTTGCGGGCCAAAGCCTACTGGTCAACTCGGACTCCGCAGTGTGTCTTCTGCCAACAGAGCCACCCGACAGGCGGTATCGGCCCAGGTGGGCAGGTTGGCAGCTGCGTTGCGGGCGCCCGCCTGCAATTGGCGGCGCAGGTCATCTTGGGTCAGTAAATTGCTCAACGCCTCTGTTAACGCGGCGGTGTCGTCGGGCGGCACCAGCAGGCCGGCGGATTCAGGCACCACATCCGGCACGGCGCCGGCCCGGGCCGCGATCACCGGTAAGCCTGCGGCAAGCGCTTCGGCGAAGACCATGCCGTACCCTTCGTACCGGGAAGGCAGGACGAACAGGTCCGCATTCTGGAACTCGGCCTCCAGGTCATCGACCGCGCCCACCAGTTGAATACGGTCTTGCAACTGGAGTCGGTTCACCTGTTGCTGTAGGGCTTCGCTCCAGTCGGGGTCGAACCCTTTGCCGCCGACAAAGCGTGCCTGCCAGGGCAAGTCGGTCAGGGGTGCCAGGGCATCGATGAGTACATCGTGGGCCTTGCGTCGGGTTAGGGAGGCTACCGTCAGCAACCGCAACGGCGACCCAATGCAGGGGGAGAAAGGGGCTGGGTCGGTACCCGGCAGCGCGACCACTACCTTTTCCGGAGGCATCGCGAACTGGTCGATCAGACTCTGCCGAGTGTGTTCACTGGTGACCAGCACAGCGCAGGCGGCATGCAAGGCCCGCTGTTCCGAAGCCTGAAACCGCTGCTGCTGAGCCTGGTCGAGGCCCGATTCCAGCGCCAGTGGGTGGTGGCACAAGGCGATGATGCGCAAACGCTGCGCTTCGGCTTCGGCGAGGTGCTCCAGCGTGCCGAAGGCGAGCCCGTCGATGATCACTACGGCACCCTCCGGCACGGCCGCTAGTGCCTCGCGGGCGTCTTCCAGCGCCTGATCGTCCGGGAACGGAAACTGATCGGAAAGCGCGATGGTTTCAACGCCCAGGCCCAGTTGTCGCAGCTCGTGAATCAGCCGGCGATCGTAATGATAGCCGCCCGTGGGCGTTTCCAGGTTACCGGGAAAAACGAAGTACACAGCAGTGATGTTCAATAGGGTTCTGATCCGTTCCCAACAGGGGGTCGTAGCTTATTGAGTAGCGTCCGGGCATGAGACAGCGAGCCGCCCAGACATCCGTGAACCGTCATAACAGCATTCCGAGTACCTAATGTCCATGCCTGAAGTGACCCGAATGACCAGCACACGCATCCCCACCGAATACGGTGATTTCCAGTTGTGTTTCTACACCAATACGCTCGACAATAAAGAACACTTGGCGTTTTTTATGGGCGATATTACCCGCGCCGGGTCGGTTCTGGTTCGGGTTCATTCCGAATGCTTCACCGGCGATGTACTCGGCTCCCGGCGGTGCGATTGCGGTGAGCAACTCGACCGCTCCATGGCCATGGTGGCGAACGCCGGGGTCGGCGTTGTGTTATACATGCGTCAGGAAGGTCGCGGCATCGGGCTGCTCGACAAGTTGCGCGCCTATAATTTGCAAGACCAGGGGTACGACACCGTGGACGCCAACTTAATGCTGGGTCACGAAGCCGACGAACGCGACTATTCGCTCGCCGCGCTGATACTGGAAGACCTGGGGGTGGATTCAGTGCGACTGATCACCAACAACCCGGCCAAGATCAGCGCGCTGGAAGCCGAAGGCATTACCGTATCGGAACGGGTATCGCTGGCCGTTGCAGCCAACACCGATAACGCCGGCTACTTGCTCACCAAGGCGCAGCGTATGGATCATTTTCTGCCGATCAAACCGGTCATCAAATCTGTGAGCTCATGACGCTGAATCAGGACATCGAACACTGGCTGCTGGCTGAACAGCAAGCCGCACAGAATTCACCCCAGGGTGCCAGCCGCAGGCGGCCGCACGTGACGCTCAGCTACGCCCAGAGCTGGGATGGCAGCATCACCACCGCCCCCGGCGAAACCATGGCACTAAGCAGCGACGCCAGCATGCAGATGACGCATCAGCTGCGCAGCCTGCACGATGGCATTCTGGTCGGCATTGGCACCGTGCTGGCCGACAACCCCCGTCTTAACGTGCGCAAATGGACCGGTAAAGACCCGCAACCCATCGTACTCGACAGCCAGTTGCGCATGCCGCCCACTTGCAAACTCTGCCAGAGCGCCGAGCATGGCTGCTGGGTGCTGACCACCCCGGAAGCGGCGACCGACCGCGATGACTGCGAACTGATCGTCGTGCCCGGCGATGCCGACGGGCACGTTAACCTGCATGAAGCCATGGCCGTCTTGCACGAACGCGGCATTCGCAGCTTAATGGTCGAAGGCGGCGCCTCGGTGATTACCGCCTTCCTGCGGACCGGCCTGGCCGACGCCGTGATATTGACCGTCGCCCCGGTGTTCGTGGGGGGTTACAACGCGGTGGGCCAGCTGGGCGACGCCGACCGCATGCCCTTCCCTCACATCGACGCCCTGCACAGCCGGCAACTGGGCAACGAACTGATTGTCTGGGGTCGGCTAGGCTACCAGGGTGACGCCGAAAACGGACCCAGGACATGACCAACAGCACCTCCAACAACACGGCCTCCCAGCTCTGGTTTACCGCGCCGTTTCAGGTAGAAGTGCGCAACGTACCTCTGGCGCTACCCGCGGCCGACGAAGTTCAGGTGCGCAGCCTCTACTCCGCCGTCAGCCCCGGCTCTGAATTATTGCTTTACCGCGGGCAACTGCCAGATTCGATGGCACTCGACAGCTCGCTCGAATCTCTGCAGGGCGCTTCCCAGTACCCAGTGCAATACGGCTACGCCTGCGCCGGCGAGGTGGTACAAACCGGCGCCGAGGTCGACCCGACCTGGTTGGGCAAGCGGGTGTTTTCCTTCCAGCCGCACGCCAGCCATTTCAATGCCAGGCCAGACCAGCTCATGCCGGTACCGGACGACATTTCCGCCGAGGCGGCTGTGTTTCTGCCCAACATGGAAACCGCCGTAAACCTGGTGCAGGATGGCCAGCCGATGCTCGGCGAACGGGTCGTGGTGCTCGGCCAGGGCGTGGTCGGTTTGCTGTTATCGGGCGTGCTCTCCCAATACCCTCTGGCCACGTTGAAGGCCGTTGAAGGCCAACCCAACCGCCAGGCCCTGGCCCGCCAACTGGGCGTGCAGGCTGTTTTCAACCCGGAAGACGCCACCCCGAACCAACAACCCGACTTGGCCGATGCCGATTTGATCTACGAGATCAGCGGGCACCCCGACGCCCTGAACCTGGCCATTGGCCTGAGTGGCTATGCCAGCCGCATCGTCATCGGCAGCTGGTATGGCAACAAACCGGTGTCGGTTGACCTGGGCGGCGAAGCGCACCGCAACCGCCTGCAACTGATTACCAGCCAGGTCAGCACCCTGGCCCCGGCCCTTGGCGGCCGCTGGAGCAAACAACGCCGCTTCGATGTGGCGTGGGAGATGATTCGCCGCATCGACCCGACCCAGCTGATCACCCACCGGCTGCCCTTGCGCGAAGCCGGCACCCTTTACCAGCAACTGCACGACGCCCAGGCCGGCATGGTGCAGCCGCTGTTTGATTACTCCGCTCACTAACCGAACAGGAAGCCTATGTATACCGTCGCCGTTACCCAGGATTTTATCGCCAACCATTATTTGATCGGGGGAGACTGGGGCGCCGAGAACAGCCCCCACGCCCACCACTACGTGCTCGAAGTGCGTATCGAAAGTGACACCCTCAACGAGCACGGTTACCTGGTCGACATCGTCGAAATCGAGGATGCCCTGAGCAAGGTGGTGGGGTATTACCGCGACAGCATGCTGAACGACAAACCCGAATTCGCCGGGCTGAACCCAAGTATTGAGCATTTCAGCCGGATTCTCAGCGAGCATTTGCTGGCCGACATCACGCCCCCGGGCACTGGCGCGCTCACGGTTAAGCTGTGGGAAAACGACAGTTGTTGGGCCGCCTATCGCCAATCATTCGGCTGACACCGCCTTGCCGGGAAGTCGGGGGCGGTGGAAGCTCCACAGACACCCCAACCCGACCAATAACACAACGGCATCGCGCAGGCGGGTCAGTGCAATCAGCCCCAGGGCCGCGCTGACCGGCAGCCCCAGCAACTGGAACGACCACAACATCGAAGCCTCGATAGTGCCAATGCCCCCCGGCACCGGCAGCAACATGGCCAGCCGCATGCCCACCATTATGGTCAGTAAATCGGTCGGCGACGGCGAGAGGCCGAGAAAGCGCAACAGCAGCCACAACTCCAGCACCAACGCCGCCCAACCCAGCAACGACAACAGCAATGCTGCCCAGAGTCGCCCCCGGTGCAGTGCCAGAGCGTTCTGCATTAACCGCACCAGCGCCTGCCAGCCGCCCTCCTGGTTGGAATCGCGTTCATCAGAACCACCCCGCCAGCGTTGCACCAACGGCCGAAACCGATTGGCCAGCCACACTGGGTGGCGCACCACCAGCGCCGCTGCCAATACCAGGGCCGCCAACACCCCGCCCAGTATGGCCGAGACCTGAAGGCCATCATCCAGCGGCACCATGGCCGTGCCCAGCAACATCAGCACGCCCGCGAGCAAAACGGCGATATTGGTACTGGTTTCCACAAAGCGGTCCAGCCCCAGCATGACCACGGCACGGTGCAACGGCTGGCCAAAGAAGCGCTTTAACCAAAACAGCTGCAACGGCTCGCCCCCAAAATGCGGCCCCGGGGTCAGAAAACTGACCGCACTGCCTGCCTGGCGCATCCGAAACAGACGGGCCAGCGACAACGGCGCCTGCAGTGCCTGCCCGAGCAGTTGCCAGCGTTTTACCGCCAAATACAGAATGGTGCCGTTAACCAGCGTCCACAGCAGCCAGTTGTGCCAGGTGAGCTGCCCTAGCTGGGCGGTAATGCTGTTCAGCGGCAGCTGCCTGAGCGTCCAGCCCGCCAGCGCGAGCGCCAGCAGCCAGAGCACCAGGGTGGTGAGGTTCCATCGGCTTAGGCCACGGCGTTGCGTCATGCTGCAGGCTCCCGGCGCGCGCCGATTCGCCCGCTTACATGCAGCCAGTCGCGGCAGAAGCCAATTAGCAACGGAATCATCAGAGCAATACCCAACCATTGGGTAAACGCCCCCGGCAGGGGTGGCCACAAGGCAAGCGCGACCAGCACCATTTGCGCCCCTGCCAGGTAACGCCGCACCTGGCTTGGGGGCAGCGCATACACCGGCCGTCCGCGTTGCCGGCGCCAGAGAATGCCCCACTGAAACAGGTAATAGGCCACACTGACCAGCAAATAAATAACCGGGAGTTTTCCAGTAAACACAGCGACTAGAGGCGCGATGAGCAAGCCGAAGGCATCCAGGGCGGTATCGAGCTCGGTACCCAGGCGCGTAGTCTGCTGCTGACGCCGGGCCACAAACCCATCGAGCCCGTCCAGCGCGGCCGCCACGGTATAGAACACGGCTGGCACGTAAAGCCAGCCGGCGTGAGCCTGAAGGGGGAGCATCGCCAGAAACCCGGCCGTAGCGCCAATTAACAAACCGCGCACCAATGTAATGCGGTTGGCCATGCCCAGACGGTTGAACGGGCGGTTATCGATGGTACTAACATTCAAATGAAGCCGAGTGCGGCACTGCCACAGCACAAACGCCCAGCCAGCAAGGCCACCCACTAACCAGCGCACCCCGGTGACCGGCCCTTCTACGACCCACAACGCCAGAGCACCGGACAGCAACGCACCGGCACCCAGCAAAGCGATGTGCACCAGTTCGCGAAGCAATGTCGGTGGTACACTGGTACCCGGTATATCGCTGAATGGCTCAATAGGACCCGGCATAAGCCTTCCGGGTAATGCGAAGCGGGCGGTTAATGATCATAATGCCTGAACCTGAATGAGGTGTGCCCGGAGTATACGACCCAAGGCCGCGATGGGACCAGTGGTGGTGGCCGCGCTGATCCAGGCCCCGGCTGGCCCCGTACCCTTTTGGCATGCACACTCATCACGCCCGATCCGCCCTTAACGGACAGGAAAGACACCATGTTACCTAGAAGTGCCTGGCCCGGTTATTGGCCCGCGGCAGCCCTGCTATTCATGGCCTGCCTGCCGTTCAGCCAGCCGCTCATCGCACAGCCGACATTCGCGTCTGATCCCTTGCCGTTCAGCCACCGCTGGCTTCAAGGCCAGGCTCGTGAACTGGCAAATGAGCCCTTTGCACCCGATACCCTGGCCGATGACAACGCGCTGCGCGCGCTGAGTTACGACGATTACCGGCGCATCGTGTTTGACCCGAACGCCGCCGTGTGGGGCAACGAACCCCGGCCCTTTCAGCTGCAGCTGTTTCACCCCGGCTTCCTGCATACGATGCCGGTTGGCATTCACCTGGTGAAAAACGGCTTAGCCCGTCGCCTGGCTTTCGATACCGACCTGTTCAACTACCACGACAGCCCGGTTGATGCTGATGCACTAACCGCAGACGGCTATGCCGGCTTTCGGGTACACCACCCCATTAACACCGCTGAACGTTACGAAGAATTCCTCGTATTCCTGGGCGCCAGCTACTTTCGGGCCGTGGGCAAAAACCAGTTTTACGGCCTTTCAGCACGCGGGTTGGCGGTCAACACCGTAGGCGAGGGCGACGAAGAATTTCCGCATTTTTCCGATTTCTGGATTGAACGGCCCGCCACGGGTGACGGCGATGTGGTTATTCACGCTCTGCTAGACAGCCCCTCGGTCACGGGTACCTATCGCTTTACCGTTATGCCCGGCGACCAGACAATAATCGACGTTGATGCCAGCCTTTACCCGCGCCGGGACAGACCGCGCGTGGGCATAGCCCCGCTGACCTCCATGTTTATGTTCAACGGCACCAACCGTGCCCGGTTCGATGACTTCCGCAACGCCGTACACGACTCCGACGGCCTGCAGATTCTGCAGGCCAATGGCGAGCAGATCTGGCGACCGCTGGCCAACCCCGCGCATTGGCAAGTCTCCTCCTTTGAAACCGCAGACTCGGCCACGCCCGTCGGTTTTGGCCTGCTGCAGCGCCGACAAGCCTTCGAGCAATTCAACGACAATGAAGCCCGTTACGACAAACGGCCTTCACTCTGGGTAGAACCCCTGGGCGATTGGGGCGAAGGCCACGTCGAACTGCTGGAAATTCCGACTGACAGTGAATACCACGACAATATTGTCGCCTACTGGCAACCGGCTGACGGCTTCAAAACCGGCCAGGAATACCGCTACCAGTACCGCCTGCACTGGAGCACCGGCTCGCCGTTCGCACCGGAACAGGGCCGTGTTATGAACACTGCCTCTGGCACGGCGCTCGGCAGCGACGACCGCGTTTTTGTGATTGATTACAGCGGCGGGCAGGCCCTGCCAAACCTGGCTGACAACCCCGGTGCCGTGCGCATCAATGCCAGCACCAGTGCCGGCGAGATCACCGGTGTGAGCGGCACGCTGGTGGAAGCCACCGGCCATTACCAGGCCTATGTAAAACTCAACCCGGGCGAAGCCGACCTGGCCGAGCTGCGCGTGGCGCTTGAAGTAGACGGCCAGCCCTGGGGTGAAACCTGGCTCTACCGGTGGACGCGATGAAAGCAACGCTCTCGCTAACGCCACCGGCATCGCCCCTGGCCATGCCCACTCAGCGGCTTTCACAACCCCCGGCCACGCACGCAGCCGGCCAAACGCCTAGCCCCTGGCTGGCCCGTTACTTTACCTTCGGCGGCAGCCTCGCGCTTACCGTGGCCGCCAGCTGCCAGATGTACCTCACACTGCCGCTCAGCGAAGCGATGACGGCAACCGGCCCCGGCGACCTTTGGGTAACGGTATTGCTGTGGATGCTGCTGGGCCTGTTCACCCTGACCTTCGGGTGGATTTCACTTTCAGCCACCGCCGCCCTGGCCGGGCTGCTCTTCAACCGCACCCAAGCCGGAAAACAGCAACTCCTAGCCAAGCCCAATGCCGCCTTGCAGGGCAAAACCGTACTGCTGATGCCCGTTTACAACGAAGACGCCGCCAACGCCTGTGCAGCTCTGGCGGCAATGGCAGAAGACCTCGGCCGCCTGAACCTGAACCGGCATTTCGAGCTGTTCATACTCTCAGACAGCACCGTCCCCGACATCATTGCCGCCGAAGCCACCGCCGTGCAGCACTTGCGCGACCGCCTGGGCGAGACAATGCCCGTCTGGTACCGCCGCCGCACCCAGAACACCGAACGCAAGGCCGGCAACATTCGCGACTTCATCAACCGTTGGGGCCGCAGTTACGACTACATGGTGGTGCTCGATGCCGACAGCCTGATCGCCGGTGACACCCTGGCCACCCTGGTGCGGGAAATGGATGCCGACCCCAACACCGGCATTCTGCAAACTCTGCCCCGCCAATACGGCGGCGAAACCCTCTTTGCCCGGCTGCAGCAGTTTGCGGGCGTGGCTTACGGCCCGGTGTTCGCGCGGGGCCTGAGCGCCTGGCAGGGCGACAGCGGCAACTACTGGGGGCACAACGCCATTATCCGCATTCGCGCATTCGCGGCGGCGGCCGGCTTGCCCGAGCTGCCCGGCCCGCGCCCCTTTGGCGGCGAAATACGCTCACACGATTTTGTAGAAGCCGCGCTGATTCGTCGCGCCGGCTGGTCGGTAAAAATGCTGCCCAACCTCGCGGGCTCCTGGGAAGAATGCCCACCCACCCTGCTCGACGCCGCCGTTCGCGACCGGCGCTGGGCCCAGGGCAATGTGCAACACCTGGCCGTATTACTCACCCGAGGCCTGCGCTGGCCAAGCCGGGCGCACATGATCATGGGCGTTATGAATTACCTGACCTCCCTGCTGTGGCTGGCCATGGTGACGGTTGGTTTGGTACTGAGCACCCGCTTTGCGCTGCAAGAAAGCCAGGGTTTAGCCGGTGGCCTGCCGCCCCTGTTCGATTCAGACCGCATGGTCGGGCTGTTCGTGTTCACCATGGCCTTGCTATTGCTGCCCAAGCTGCTTGGGCTGCTGGGTGGCTTACTGAGCAAAGCACGGCGTGGAGGGACCAGCCGGCTGAGTTTTTTCGTGAGCGCTCTGCTGGAACTGCTGTTCTCGGTACTGCACGCCCCCATTTTCATGCTGGTGCACAGCCGCCACCTCTGGGAAATTGCCCGGGGGCAAGATTCAGGCTGGTCTGCCCAGCGGCGGCAAGGGAGTGGTGTAATCTGGCGGCCCTTACTGGCCAGCCATGGCGTGCAAACCGCACTTGGGTTGTTGGTTCTGGCACTACTGCTGTGGTTATCGTCGACGCTGCTGTACTGGATGCTACCCACCGTCATCGGGCTGATACTGGCCATACCGCTTTCTGCCCTGAGTGGCAGCAAAACAGCCGGCCGTTGGCTGGCTAAATGGGGCCTGCTGGGCATACCCGAAGAGGCAACCCCACCCGGTATCATGCAACGCCGACAGGAGTTTCTGGCCACTTATTCAGCAGCAATACAGGCCCGATAACAAAACACCCGGGCCTTACAGCATGCGCCGAAATATTCCGTCTTTCTGAACCATATGCTTCATCGCCGCCCCAATGTGGCCGACGATCAACACACCCAGCGTTATCGCCAGGGCACCGTGAATGGCAAATAACCGACCGGCCAACGCCTCGTTCACCGGCACAAACGGCATGGCCGGCAAATGATAACCACCCACCGTAATCAACGCCGGAAACGCCGTAACACCTGCCCAACCAAACAAGGGCGTCAGCACCAGCAAAACATAGAGCAAGTGGTGCAAACTCTTGGCGGCCAGTTGCAACTTGCGGGGCAATTCATCCGGATACGGCGGGCCTTTAAGCCAAACCTTCATCACAATCCGCAACACCATCAGCAACAGAACACTGAAGCCGATTGCCTTATGCCAGTTATACAAGGTGTTCGTTAAGGCACCCCAAATTTCAGCTTCTGCACGTTCAGCCATCACAACGCCAATGGGAATTAATGCAAAGACCATCAGGGCCATTAGCCAGTGCAGCAGTCGCCAGGCTAGTGGGTATTTTTGGATGTGGGGCACGGATTGCTTCCTCAATCTGATCAAGCGTACGATGGTTCGTTTCCTCTTCATTGATCATAGAGGTTAACGGTACAGGCGACCATCGATTTGATTGACCTGTGTCCTTGAGGGGTTACTGATTGATCGCATGTTGTTGATACAACAAGATGGTGGGCCCTCCGGGACTTGAACCCAGGACCTGCCGATTATGAGTTGCGAAAAGGCCCTTTTCCCAACATTTCCCAAACTGTCTAAATGTTTATTTTTCCTTAAAATACAGTAACTTACGACAATCCTTGTTTTGCCTCCATTTCCCTCGTATGCTCATTTTTCCGTTCAAAAGTAGCACCAGGGTAGCACCAGAACATGGCTATACCCCACAAGGGAGGGGCTTTGGAGACCAAATTTCGCTTCACCAAGAAGGCACTGGAAGACCTGCCGATCCCCACTAAGCGGGTCCGGGTGCGCGACGAAGGCGTTCCCGGACTGGTTCTGGAACTGACGCCCAAAGGCGTTCGCACCTTCCGGGTCTACAAAAAGATCAAAGGCCACGCCAGCCCGATCAACGTCACCCTGGGCAAGTTCCCGGACCTGAGTATAGAGCAGGCACGCCGACAAGCCACCGAGGCCATCCACCGCCTGGGCGACCAGGTGAACCCGAACGAGGAAGCCCGAGCGGCACGCAAGTCCAAGGTGACCCTGGAAGAAGTGTTTAAGGATTACTGTGCCGCTCGCCCGCTTACGCCCAGTTCCCTGCGCGGCTACACCACCGTCATCAACAACTACCTGGACGCCTACAAGACCAAGCCCCTGGCCAACATCACCGAAGAGGTGGTGAAGAAAGAGCACCACCGGCTGTCCCAGGCAAGCCAAGCCCAGGCTGATTTGACCATGCGAGTACTTCGCGCCCTGTTCAACTTTGCCAAATACGAATACCGGGGCCTGAACAATCGATTCCTGTTTGACCACAACCCGGTGGGCATCCTGAGCCACCAACGGTCCTGGAACAAAATCCCGCGCAAACACACCCGCATCACTCGCAGCCAATTGCCGGTCTGGTTCCAGGGCGTGTGTACCCTACGGGATACAGGGGAAGATTTTACCGTGGCGGTCTGCGATCTGGTGGAAATGGCCCTGCTGACCGGCCTGCGCAAATCCGAACTGCTGGGACTGACCTGGAACCAGGTCAACATGGCGGACCGTTCCTACCACCTCACCACCACCAAGAACGGCGACCCCCTGGAACTGCCCATCACGGACCGGGTATTCAGTATTCTGGAGCGACGCCAACGGCTCTATAACACACACGGCTTCGTCTTCAATGCCGACAACCTGCATGGCGTCATCCGGGAGCCCAAAAAAGTGATCAATCAGATCCGGGAGGCGACCGGCGTCGAGTTCACCTTGCACGACCTGCGCCGCACCTTCACCACCACCGCCGAATCCCTGGGTGTAGGCACCTACACCATAAAGCGGCTACTTAACCACCGGACCCGGCGCGATGACGTAACCGCCGGTTACGTGGTTCTGACGCCGGAAGAATTGCGCCCTTCTGCCCAGGCCATTGAAGACGCCCTACTACAACACGCGGGCCTTACCCCACCGGCACAAACCCTAGACACGCGCTTTCAGGCACTTATTGCCAGTCTGTCTGAAGATAAAAAACAACAACTCATGGCTGAATTAACTAAGGAGTCCCTATGAGTCAAAAGGACACTAAGCAGCGAATCAACGAGTCGTTTGATCCAGGTGATACTAAAACGATGATTAAAGCATTTACAAATATGTTCAAGCACCTAGAAGAAAAGGGAATAAACCATCGCAATAAACTCTTAATGGAACGTGAAGAGCGTCTCAAGAATGAGACAGCCATGGCCGCATTCCTTGAGCTTTGGCTCAAGCGGGAGACCTGGCTATTACATTCTGAGGCACTCGCTATCTGCCAAGCTTACGAGCCACGACACTCCTATAACCAGGCTTTCACACACAATGAATGGGCTCAAGAAGTCAAAAGCCACATTGAAGCGGCCAGGTTCAACGAAAATTTGGTGATAAATCCACAAGACAAGCCCACTGAATGGCGTGGCAAACCTCTGAACTATATCCAGTGGTTAAAAAGCCAAAAGCTTCACCCAATAAAGCCCGTGGAGGACGCACTTGCGAAGCTGATCAATACACCCGATCAGCTTGGCCAATTTACAGAAAACCAAAAAACCCGAAATACTACCCACCATGCACATAAACGGGAAGCAATCCTTAAAGCAGCCCTCGCTATCGCAACTGACTACCGCGAACAGTGCACTCACAATGGAAAGGTCAGCGCCAGTGCTATTGCAAGAGTCATGGAGGAGAAATCGCCGCTCTATTTTGAAGATGGCATTATTCCTTTGTCTACAGAAAAAACCGTGAAAATCATCAGAGATGCGCTAAAGACGACCAAATCTTGATTACAAATCACACTGGCCCACCCCCTGACTGCGGTGGTTAAGCTTAGCTGTCCGGACACCTAAGCTTAGCTGACCACATGCCCCCGAAATAGCCCCATACAATCTGAAGCCTACATTCACCGAAATGAAGGCA
This sequence comes from Saccharospirillum alexandrii, assembly GCF_004000275.1. Taxonomy (GTDB): domain Bacteria; phylum Pseudomonadota; class Gammaproteobacteria; order Pseudomonadales; family Natronospirillaceae; genus Saccharospirillum; species Saccharospirillum alexandrii. Next base: position 234,501 of record NZ_RCIP01000005.1, on the reverse strand, counting down.
CAGACTCATGCAAGCAAATATATCGGAGCAGCTACTTACTCCCCAGCAAGCATCTTCCTTCCTGGGCGTTAGCACCCAGACCCTAGCGATCTGGCGCTGCAACAAACGCTACGACCTCAGATACGTGAAGGTGGGCCGCTACGTGCGCTACCGGCACTGCGACCTCATGACGTTCATAGAGGGCCGCACCGTCAGTGTTGAAGGTCATACGCCATGAAGAGGAACTGCGGCAGAAAACAGCATCACATCAAATCCAGTGGTCCCGCCCAGCGCTTAAGAGCCATAGTGGCAATAACGTTGATCGTCTTGGCCATCAATAGTGGGCTTAACAGTCTGACGCTCGGCTACTGGATGACCAAACGAGGCCCCGCTGAGTGCGCAGCTAACCGACCCTTTTCAGACCTCATTATTGCGCGGGTACCTTACCAGCAAGGGGGTGTAGGTGTCTGACTTGGACCTGAATAAACAACTAGCCAAGATTGGTACTGTTCAATGCCGCCAATGGTCAAAACAGATCTTTGAACGTCACCTGCCGATATCCCTGTATCTGAAGCACGCTTACATTCGAAAGGCCAGACAGTCAGGGTACAAGGCTGCCAATGCACAACTCAGAGAAGTTGACCAGGTACTCCGCTGGGCTGACGGTAGCAGCGTTGTATTCGATCAGGACAGAATCAAACACCTTGCTTTGCTGTACAGCGGTGACTCGAAACACCTCTTCGACGGTACGTACAAGCGTACTTCCGACATACGTACGTCCGCCTTTTCCGTACGTACGTTCGTACAGAGTTTTGGCGTGAAATCCAGCTTTGATGAGAACTGGAGCCGCTATTCTAATGAAGAAATGCTGGCTGCTTGTAAGCGGGCCTTTGATGAAAAAACGTGGAGACGAATGCTTAAAGAGCATTCCCAGCGCACGGTAGAGGGAACACTTCGAAAGCTAGGCTTCGTTCGAAAGCAATCTGGTGTATACATATCCAATTACGGTGCAAGTAGAGTCAAGGCGCAGCGAGCACGAAACAGAACCTGGATCGATACCATGGTGGCGATCAATGAAGAAGGCATCCAAGTACCCTTGCGGGAAGCCGTCGACGCATCGATTTCCAACCCAAAGGTTCGACATGCAGAGCTGATGGCTCGCCTCCGTGGCTATGAAGAAGAGGCCAAAGAGCATGACTGCGGAGCCTTGTTTCTCACCATGACCTGTCCTAGCTCATTTCATGCAATACTCGGCGAAAGCGGTCGCAAAAACCCTAAGTTTGAGGGGCACACACCCGAAGATGGGATGGATTACCTAAACACTACGTGGGCGCAAATTCGAGCTGATCTAAAGAAGAAAAAAATCAAAATAGCTGGGTTCAGAATATGCGAGCCGCATCATGATGGCACGCCTCACCTTCATTTCCTGCTTTACTTACCAAAGCCTCAGACTGACGACTTTCGGGCTATTTTCATCAAACATAACCTAAAGCAGTTTGGAGACGAGCAAGGCGCAGAGCAGTACCGTTGCGATATCCAAGAGCTGGACTTGGAAAATGGCTCCCCTACCGGCTATATCGCCAAGTACATCGCCAAAAATATTGATGGTGAGGACGTAGGCGAAGACTTGGAGGCTGGGCAGGAGGCCACCACCACGGCTGATCGCGTAACGGCCTGGGCATCTTTGTGGGGCATTCGTCAGTTTCAGCAGATCGGAAGCACACCCGCCACAGTGTACCGTGAGTTCAGACGTCTTCCAAAACCCCTAGTCGGCAAGCACGCGGAAAAAGCGGAACGGGCCCGAACAGCTTCTGACAACGGCGACTATGCAGCCTTTATAAAGGCAACGGGTGGCATGTTTGTACAAAGAAAGCACCTCACATTTCGAGCCTTCCACATTGTTAAAGAACGGCTTTCATCTTTTGGTGAGGAGGTGAAGCGACTGATTGGAATACTCTCTACAGAGCAGTCCGTGGTCATCCAGACTAGGTTTCACGAGTGGACTTTAACGCCTGCGTGTATGTTGATTACTCAAGAGGCGGCGCAGCCGCCTCCCTTGGAGTACTGGCAATAACTGTACTCAGGTTTCCAATTAGAACTCGTCAATTATAGCTGAAATCTCTTCTCTCACTAGGGCAGGCAAATCGGAGGAAGCAAGATCAATCTCCCTTAAGGCAACTTTTGCACCATCGTCGGTGAGTTTGTCATCCGCAATTAAAGCACCAATCGCTATCGCACTTGTTCTAGACAAGCCTAGACGAATCAGTGCAAGATGTGTTTGACTCGAAACGCCAAACTCCAATGAAATCTGAAGTTGTTCAAGGGCGCTTATGTCAATTTCTATCTCTTGTTCATTTGCCACACTCTCGAGTACCTCAAGATAACATGCTAAATATTTGGGTACGATAAACCTAGCGTACTTTTCAACATCTTCTAGCACGTTCCGCACCACGGTGTTAATAGATGTAGTACTTCCTTTCTTTTTTACTTGTTTTTCGCGATCTTTGATCAGCTTTGCAATAGGATTTCCCTGCATCCAGTTAACAACTAAGAGCGCTAGCATAAATGAACGCTTATGATTTCCAAACTCATCACCTGACTGAGAAAGTGTTTTATTTATGCGAGCAAAAACCCTTACATAACTATCGAGTGCATCCAGACTGGCAGGATCCGACGGGATCAAATCCTCTAAACGGTCTTTTCTTTCAATAAAATAGTCCCGCAGGCTCAAAATTCCAGCTGGGTTTACACCAGGGTTGTTGATAGAAATGTCAACGTATACACCCATTAACTCAAAATTGCTCCTAATTAAATCATACAAGACCTGGCTGCTATGAGAATCAACGAACCTATCTATATATTCGCGCAGCTCACCTTTTTGATAGAGATCGAAAAAGAAAGAAATTACATAATTAAACTGGTAAAAGTCGCTATCAACGATTCGAGGTAGGCCATCTCCAATATATGAGATCAGCTTATCAGTCTTGCTGAGGCTTCGCTCAATTGAGCTTTCAATACGATACTCTTGACGCTCTTTCGGGGGACCGTAAGGCCAAATAACCGAGTCTTCTGTATCAATACAAAAGATATTACCCTGGAATTCGATACCCCATCGCCCTGCTCTACCAGCCAGATTCCAGAAATCCTCAGGTAACATAGGATTCCCTGCACCCTTTTTAGGACCCCGAAGAAAAATATTCTTACATGACATATTCACACCCTCTACCAGCGTAGAGGTGCATGCTAAAAACTTTATTCTTTCTTGGGCAAACAATTCTTCTATTTTCGATCTAATAATCTGCGGTAGATTCCCATAGTGAAAAGCAAGCCCTTTTCGCAAGACCTTTGCTAAACTGTAGTCTTTATGAAGGACACGTTCAGAAAGCTCTATTAGCTTTTCAATTTCCTTGTCTTCAACATCTGAGCTATCAAGATAACCCGAAATTAACCTACAAACATTTTCAGCATCAGATGGTCTATTAACATAAACGAGATTGCCGCTTTGATCTCCTCCAAACTCAGCAGATAAAAAAGCTAATCTTTTGGTCTGAGTAATAGGGCGAAATCTCAAACTCACACTCTGCAATCGTGTATTATCGCCAGCTAATTTCGCTATCCATTTGGTTGTCGAACGGGGCTCTGAATTTACCCAAAAAACATTCTGGTTTACAGTTATCTCTGAAGTATGGACAGATTCGAACCTGTCGTTTTCCAAGTGGAATTTTTTTATCTTTTCCGGATTTTCTGAAAATGGACTAGTATACACAATCTTTGTATTACTATTTTCAGCCTTAGAAATCGCATGTTGCAGCAAGACTCCCCGGTAAGAGTCACCTATTTTATGGGCCTCATCAACAAATATTACATCGAATTTTGGTTGAATCGATGCCAGAAGGATATGAAGTCTTTCCTGAGTGAAGATGAAAACTTTACGTTTTGAGCTCCCTAACAGAAACTCTAAGGGTAAGGTAACAATGTCGACATCGAGATTTGAGGCCGCGATTTCCGATTTTAGATCAGAATAAACTTGATTTATTAATGCACGAGTAGGAACTAAATAAAGCAAATTAGAAGAACTATTGTTTACTAGATGATTAAGCAATATCTTATATAAAACGAATGATTTTCCAGCTGATGTTGGAGCAGATGCACTGATTACTCGGTTTGAATGGAAGCTATCCCAAAGCTGGTTTTGAAAACTATTCCCAATAAAATATTGATTTTTTCCTATAAAAATCTTAGATATAAGATCGATCTTAGTTTCTGCTAAAATTTCAGAAACCGTTTGCTCCGAATTGTTTATATCTTCTATGAGACTTTTTTCTATCAAACCTTTCTTCTTTGCGAGCTCAATAGTTCTAAAATTAGACATTTTCCTTAGTAACGAAATTGATGAAGATTTATGATCTCGATCATCATCTGCAAAAAGTATACATGAAGTAACAATTCTAAGTGCCTTTTCACGATCTTTAAAGTTATTCGAGAAAGTCAACAGATTCGCAACTTTTAAAAGATACTTCCAGTCTACTGATTGAGCTATATATGATTCCAACGTGTTGGTCGCGGAATATCTATTAAGGTGCTTCGCGCCACTTTTTTCGATCACCTCTTCATACTGGCTCAAAAAGTATTCGGAGGACGTGATGGTAGACAAAATATGATTAAGCGACATCCTTGACTCCGAGCTCCTTTAAGAACAAAGCGCGAAAATTCTCTGCTGACTCAATTGGAATCAAGAAGATGTGAATATGGTAGTTTTCCAAACCGTGCTTTTCTATTCTATGAGTTACAGATTTTATCCAGGAGGGAATATTCGACTTTACAGCATGCATCAATTTCTCATTATCTAACGTCCCATCTTTATACTTTTCGTAATCAAATGCCACAAGACACAGACCGCAAGACTCTAAATAGTCGTATTTTTCTGATTCTGTATTAAAATATTCTAAGATGGCAGCAACGAGTTCAGGGTCATTGAAATCGATATTATCTCTTATTAATTCAATATCCCTCTTCGTCTCCTGCGAGTACTTCAAGATCTCCGAGAGACTTTCAATACAGTCGCTAATTGCCGACGAGAAGTCACCATAAACTTTTGATTCGCCCCAGAAGATCGAGAGCGACTCATTACGCACACTTAAAAACGTCCCATCAGCCCCGTGAACATGCATATTAGAGTCTGTTTTCAAACTCATCTTAGGGACCACTTGGGGATACTTCAGGTAGTATTCGGCGAGAACGAATAGCAGTAGCTCCCCACCTTCACCAGTTTTTGAAAGCGTGGTGAATAGTGATTTAGCTTCCCTGCTGAGCCGTTGAAAACCAGCAGCGCTCCTTTCTTCAATCAGCTGTTTCTGAGCAGCCTCTAGCTTTTTGCGAGGCATTGTGAAGTCGATAATTCTATCTAGAATAATATCAATTAACTCAGGGAGCTTGGGCCGTCCAGACTTATCTACTTTCAAGAAGTGGCATTCGACAGTGCCGTAAGTGCCCTCTGAAGACTCTATCGGAACAGATTGGATGCAGCCGCTTAGCGGCAAAATATCGCCACGCGCCACAGCTTGCAATGCATTTTCTATTTTTTTCAGGCTGAAAGTGTCTTCGGATTCAGGCATTTAGACATCCATGTGGTTTAAGTATGGATTGATACTATGCAGTTAGCTACCGGCACGCAAACTATTGAGGCGCCTAGTGACTACATGAAAGGATTGACAATAGCATTCTTTTCAAAGTAACCACTTAACCCATTGTTTTAAATGGTTCCCGGAGCCGGAATTAAGCCGCCACGACCATAAGGTCGAGAGATATTTGGTCTTTTGCGTGCAAAAATTAAGACAATAGTGTTCGGCTGAAAAGTAGCACCTGAGTAGCACAGAGTCGGCACTTGGTTTTTGAGAAATCAGTCTGAATCGCTGGAGATACCATGGATACTGGGCTTGAGGTGGTGGGCCCTCCGGGACTTGAACCCAGGACCTGCCGATTATGAGTCGGATGCTCTAACCAACTGAGCTAAGGGCCCCGCTGAACGCACCGGGCGGTGTGTTCGAACAGAGCCCGCATTATACCGTCCAGAGGCGCCAAGTCTACCCAGGCTATTGATTCTCTTGGGGTTTTACTGGAACCCCGGGCGGTGCTTTGGCTAGCTACACTGGCCCTGTATTTGAATCAGGCGGGTGGGGTCTTCCGCGATGACAGTTTGCTGGGGCACGGGTGCTACGCCGCCAGTTGTCTGGGCTGGCGCCGGTTCAGTGCCTGGGTTAGCGGGCGTTTCTGGCTGGCTGTGCCAGATCAGGTGGTAATGGCAGTTGTTCAGCCAAATGGCCTCTCCTGGGGTCAGCGTTGCCTGTTCGCCCTCTGCTTCCAGGCTTATTTGCCCGGGGCTGCCGGGCTTGGCTCTCAGTGTGGCGTTGCCGGGCAGCCTGGCGGGTAGCCGCAGGCGTTCTGCGAAGAACCAGGTGGGGCTGGCTGCGTCCGGGGCGGTCAGTTGCAGGGTTCGGTCTGGCCCTACCGGGCTGAAGTCGCGCTCCAGAGTGAGGGTGCAGTTTGTGCAGCCAGGGGCGTTGAAGGGCCAGGGCTCCAGGCTGGTCTGGCCCAGGTGCAGGCCTTCCTTGCTGATGGAGATGGCTACGCCGGTTTCAGTGGGGCCGGTGGTTAGGCTGATGTTGGCCGCAGGCCAGGGTTCGGCCGCGGCCAGGGTGGCGCACACTAGGGCACCGCCCAGCATTAGAGCCGGCTTCATGGTGCCACCTTGTGGGAGCGGATTCGTTCGAACAGTGCAGCCGGCGGGCTTGGCTCGGCTATGTAGGGGCGGCGGTCGGTGTTGTCTGGCCCCACAAATCTGAGAATGGCGTTGGTCTGGCGCTGGCTGGTGGTTCTTTGCAGGCTGGCACCGTAGTTGTTCCATTCGTTGTAGCCCCCAAAATCGATCACCAGGCTACCCCAGTCGTCGTGGTCGGTCATGGTCGTTGCGCCGGTGGCCAGAATATCGCTGAAGATGGTAGAGGCGTTCACGTTCGTCTCGGTGACGTCGCCGTTGCAGTTAAAGTCGACCGGGTCTGAACCAACGCGGCCAAGGCCCAGGGTTTCATCCAGGTTAGCCGGGTCTAGCTCGACGGGGCTGCCATCGGAAAAGTCCATCCGGAAGTTTGCGGGGTCACCGTAGGGGCCATCGACTAACGGGCCTTCACAACCGCCGGCAGGCCTGTAGTCGCTAAAATACCGGTCGCCTTCGTTGTTGCCAATCTCCGGTAGGCCATTCAGCTGGTACAGGTAATTCATAATGCTCAGGTAGTTGGGTTTGGCGTTCACATTTTCATCGCCACCGTGGAGCAGGCCAAGGTTATGCCCCAGCTCGTGCATCAGGGTGCTGGCCTGGTAGTTAATCAGCGCGTTGGTTCTGGCGGGGGTGGTGCTGTCGAGGCCCCAGCTTCCCAGCGAGACAATGAGGTCGTTACCAACCACTTCGGCAATACCGGATGAACCGTTAGACCCATCTTCGTTACGCGAGGTACTGAACAGTACGAAATGAAAGATCGGCAGCCGTTTGTAGTCGAAATAGGAAGCTTTGTAGTCGAAGAAGCTCGCCTGGCTGCCCGTAGGGCTGAAGTCGATGCTCAGTGCGTAGGGTACTTCCTGCCCGCCGCCCAGGTCGAAATTGGCCGGGTTTAGCCCTGGGCTGTTATCGTACAGGTCGCCCGCGTCTATGTGCACGGCAATGTTTTTTGCGGCAAAGGCATCGATGACTTTCTGCAGGGCTTCGCGGCGGGGTTGCACCCCTTCGTCGAATGGCAGGTTACCGTCGTCGGTCGAGTCGACGTAATCGACTTCCAAAAAGATATCGGCCCTGCCGGCACGGGCGCCCCACTCGTAGAGTGGCATGCCGGCGAAAGTACTGCCGGGTTGTTCGTTGCAATCGGGAATGCCGTCTTCGTCGAGGTCTTCCGTGCCGCATACGTCGTTAGGCCCGCCGACTGTCGCCCAGCTGTAGGGCGACCAGTCAGCGGCCGAGTCGGTGTCGGTCAGGAAGGCATCGCGGCCGATGCTTTGGCCAAAGCTGTCGTTTGCGGTGGGTAGGGCTGCCACGGAACTGCCCGTCCAGGCGTCTGCCTCGCTGGGGGTGGGGGCAGACCCGAAGCTGACGTAGTCGATGGTTGCGCCATCGCTCAGGCGGTTAATTTCCAGAAACCCGTTGCCGTACCAATGGGGGCGCCATTGTTCGTCGTCGAGGTGGATAACCTGGGCGGTGTCTTCTGCCTCTGAATTCGAATAACTGCTTTGCGCCCGCACCACCAGGTACTGGCCCGGTGCAATTTGCACATTGGGGAACGCAAAGGTACGGCTCGCCTCAGTGGCCCAACCGTTCACAACATCGACACCTGGGCTGCGCAGTTCATAATCGGCCAGGTTCAAGGGAGTAGAACCGGCGTTATAGAGTTCGAACCAGCGCATGATGTTCACATTGGGGGAAGCACCCACTTCAGAGATGAACAACGCCTGTGGAACGGTCTTGAAGGTTGAGGCGTCTTCTTCTATTGGGATGCCGAAAACGGAAGCAACTGCGTCTGTTATACGCCAACTGTATTCGGTATCGGGTTCCAGCGATGTAGCCAGTATGAATTCGAGGCGATTCCCCTCTTCAATGCTGTGGCTGGCTATGCCGTGGCAGCTGGCGAAGTTATCGCTGCTGATTTGTACGCTGCCGTCGCAGATGCCGTTGTCTGTGTAACTGAGGGTAGCCGGGTCGATCGGAACATCCGAAAGGGCGCTTAAGCGGGTTTCTTCGCTGACATTCTCGGCGGCATTCCCAGGCATGAGGGTCAGAGTTGGCACGGTATCATCGGTAAATTCGAGCGTTATGGTGCGCACCTGAGATTGAAGCCCCACGTCGTCTACCTGCACGGTGAAGCTGTCGCCTGCCCAGGCGTCGGAATCAACCGGCTCGTATTCGAATTGACCGGTGGCTGGGTCCACCAACTCAAGTGTGCCCCGGGCCGGGTCGGTGATGATGCTCAGTTGCGGGTCGCTGTCTGGGTCGTCGCTTCCGCTGAAGGCGATGCTGCCCGCTATACTGGTTTGGTATTGAAGCACCAGCGTCTGGTCGGCTAGCTGCGGCGGGAGAGCGTCTGAGGTTTCGGGTGCGTCGTCCGACGGGTCATCGGTGGTGTCACCGTCGGTGGTTGAATTCGGGTCAGTGGTTTGGGAGTCGGCGTTCGAGTCGTCAGAATCGCTGAAATTCTCGCTATTGCTATTACAGCCCGCCAATACACCACTGATTAGTGTGATCAAAAAAAAGGCCCGCAACGGGCTTATGCTCTTCCTGGTTTGACTGGACACACACCAGCTCCCTTTAGTCTGTTAACGGATCATTATCCCTTTTTATAACAGACCAAACGTTGTTTGAGGTCTCAAATATGGTGTGCTTTGGTGTCGCTGAGGGGCCGTTACAACGGGCTTCTGACGCCTGGCGAGTCATTTCGCGCCAGAAACCCGTTCGAAGGTTTAGCTTTGGCGGGTCTCTACCGTAAGGGTCAGCCCTGCTTTCAGAGTATTCGCCACAATGCAGCCGCGCTCGGCCATGGTCACCAGCTTGGGCAGGCTTTCGACGCCGGCTGCGCCGGTTACCGTCATCACGATGCTTTCATACACCGGGGGCGTGCCGGCCAGGGTGCCGGTGATGCTGACGTCAATGTCGCCGAGCTCAACGTCCCGCGCCTGGGCAGCGGCCACCAGGTTAGACATGAAACACCCGCCGAGCGCCGCCAGCAGGGCTTCGCCGCCCATGGGGCCGGCGTTTTCACCGCCTTTTTCGGTGGGGCGGTCCATAACAATATGGTGATCGCGAATGTGGGCTTCGCTGGCGGTGGTGCCGGTTCGGGTGAGGGATACGGTGATGTCTGGCATGACAGGAAACTCCGGTTGTATTTTCCTCAGTGTAAGGCGGTTTCCTGGCTGGTGGTAGTGAAGGGGCGCTGCACTGATCGATCACTCGTCCTGCTCGGTTGGTCGGAACGCCCGGTCGAGCAAGGTGCCGATGAAGTCGCCCAGTTCATCGAAATAGGCATCGTCCATCGGTTTACGGCTGACCGATTCGAGCACCGGCTGCAGCAACAACGGGGCAATCAGCAGGCTTTGCAGCACTAGTCTGGCCTGCTCGGGCCGGTGTATACGGCCTTTAGGTAAGGCCTCGTCAAATTGTTGCTCCACCTGGCGTACCAGGGGTCGCAATATGGTATCGATCAGCCATTGGCGTTGTTCGTCTGGGGCGAACAGGGCATGTTTCACCACCATGTGAATCAGCTCGCGGGGTGCATAACGGTAAAAATAGCGAAACAAATCCCCAAACGACATCTCGGGAAAACGTTTTATGTTCTCCAGTACATGCGCTTTTACCGGGTTCAGGTAGCTGAGCAATACCGCGCGGTACAGTCCGCTTTTATCACCAAAATAATAGGCAATCATCGCTGAGTTAACGCCTGCCCGCTCGGCGATGCGCCGAATCGATACCCGCTGATAATCCTGATGCAAAAACAGGTGCCTGCCGGCTTCCAGTAGCCGGTGGTGAGCGGTGTCTGATTCCGGGCTGAGTTGTGGTTCCTGCATAACGTTTCCATTTTTTGGCAACTGACTGGTCACGGGCTTGCACCTCGAAATACGGGGGCTAGTCATATTGTTTCGCCAGGAGTTCGTATCAGCCACCGGGTGTGGCTATCCGGGGTCGGCGTGAACCCGTCCATGGGGCCTAGACCGCAGCATCCATGCTGCGGACTTCCCCGGATAGCCACACCCGGCACCTGATACTTAGTTAGTAGCAAACACTACACTTTGAACTAAAACAGCCACTCCACTTGCCAGAACAGTCGGTCGTTGCCTTCGGCGGCTTGTAGAGCGGGTGCGTCGCCGCTGCGATAGCTTACCCAGCCCAGTTCGGAGCGCCACTGGTCGTTGATGGTCCAGTCGGCGCCTAGTCGAATGGCTTGTCCGTTGTTGTCGGTCAGGCCAAAGCCAAGAATGGCCGTGGTCAGCGTCAGCCGCTCCCGCGCGGTGCTGTGTTCAACGCCAACGGCCCAGCGGTGGTTGAACTCATCATCCAGAGTGGCCGCCATACCGGGCTGATAGTCCGGAAGATACCTTGTGCTGAGTTCCAGCACCAGCCGGCTGTTCGCGGGCAGCGTCAGGTCACCGCCCAGGGCCCAGCCCAACCGCTCGGTGGTGCGCACCGGGTCTTGCGTTTGCGGCAGGTTGCCGCTAACCGGCGCCCAGGCCAGGCCGTCTTCGGCGGCCAGCTCGGCTTTCAGAATGGTCGGCCCCACAGGCAGGCTTAGCCCGGCACCGAGGGTAGTCAGGCGTTCGTAGTGGCGTTCGATGCCGCCAGGCCTGAATTCCAGATGGCCCGAAGGGTTGTAACCGTGCCAGATAAAGGCTGCGATATCTGCATTGCGCCACAAGCCGCTCAGGCGAATGCCACCTGAGTGAGCGCCCGGGTCTTCCCAGCCCTGGTCTGGGGTTTGGTCATCGGTTTCGGCCGTGGCCGGGTAATAGTCGCTGCCATACACCGGCAGTTCCGCCGTGCGGTTTTCGTGGGCGATAACCCCCTGCAGGGTCCAGTCGCCCAGGTAATAGCGGGCCTCGGTCAGCCAGCGCGAGAGCCGGGCTTCATCGGCATCGTACAAGCCGGGTTGTGAAAGTTGTGGCGGGTTCACCGGCTCCAGTATCGACAACACGTCGTTGAAGCCCCAGGTCAGCACCTGCCGGCCGCTGGTGAGTACCCAGCCTGGCGTTGTGTGGGCGAGCCTGGCCTCATTGAGTGCAAATTGGGTCTCGCGCTGGTCGCGGTAGGGGGTTTTCCAGTCTGCATCTGATCTCAGTTCGAACACCCAATCCTGGCTCAGTTCGGCATCCACCAGCATGTTTAACCGCTCGGAGGGCCGCCATTCCAGCCGGGGGTTCCAGGCCGTTACCAGGCTCGCCAGCCCACGATGATCGGTCGCGCCCGGTGCCGGGGCGTTGTGCGCCGTGGCCCACTGGCCCCGGTGGATCAGGCGGTTGGCGATATACAGCTCGCTGTTTGAGGCCGGAGCGGCGGTTTCAACCTCGCTGAAGCCGCTGTCGAAGGCATCGCCGAAGGGGTCATCTTCTGCTGCAACGCGGGCGCACAGAGCGGCCAGAACGGGCAGCCAAACGCTGGGTTTCATAGGCCCTGCTCCAGGCGCTGAACGGTGAATTCAGACGCAGAAACCTCGGGGTTCAGGTTGATGTTGCTGAACGTCAGTTGAGTGCGGTGTACCGTTTGGCCACCTTCCTGGCTGACCACCTGCATCACCAGCGGCAACCAGAAGCCATCGCGTTGTTCCCACTCGGGCAGGTTCATCAGCTTGCGTTCATTGGCGTGCTCAAGCGTGTGTATGGCGCGGATGACCTGATGATTGCTTTGCTGAACATACACGACCGATTCGGTATAGCCGGTGCGGTCGACCACACTCTGGCTGGCGGCAGTTGCACGTACCCGCCAAACGGGTTCCTCCCCTACCTGCTCTTCATCCAGCAGTTCGTAGGTCCATTCATCGAGATTGCGCGATGACATATCGGCATAGGATAAATCGGACCCCATGAAGCTGCTGCTCTGGTCGCTGCCGGCAATGCGCTTCGATTTATTCATGCTGGGCAGGAAGAGCCACTGGTCGTCGTTGCGTTGCGGGTCGTCGTAATCGTGCACCAGAAAACCGGTGCCGCGCACGTCGGAAGGTTCCAGAAAAAACAGAAGGCTGCGTTCGCTGTCGTCAAAGGTTCGGCTGAGCGAACGCAGGCGGCGCACGCGCTGGTTGCCGTTGCGGTCGATGAGGGTCATCGCCATATCGGCCGCCATCAACTCGGGCGACGGTTGGGCGTCGACCTGCTCCATAATCTCGCGGCCGGTTTCAGCCTGGGCGGTGTTGCAGACAAGCACCAGCATGGCAATAAGAATCGCGATGCCCGCGATCAGGTTCGGGTGTGCTTGGGTAAAGAGTCTCATCAGTTAGTCTCCTGTTTCAGGCGAGGGGCATACCAGCGCAGCAGCACCGGTGTCAGCGTGAAATTTGATAACGCGGCGAGTAAAAAAGCAGTTCCGCTGAGCAACCCAAAATGGAAAATGCTCGATACATCGCTGAACAAAAACACGTAAAACCCCACGGTTAATACCACGGCCGTGGTCAGCAAGGCGGGGCCTGCATTGTCAAAGGCGATGTCGACGGCTTGTTCTGCATCGCCGGTTTCAGCAAAGGCGGTGCGGAAGTGGTGGGCAAAGTGCACCGTGTTATCGACGGTAATGCCAATGGCCACGGTCGCCACCAGCATGGTGAACAAATCCAACGGAATGCCGAGCACTTTCATCAGGCCCATCACCACCAGAATGGGCGCCAGGTTGGGCAGCATGGCCACCGCGCCCAAACCCACCGAGCGCAGCAGGGCCATCATCATCAGCGTGATGGCAATGGCGGCCAGGCCGTAACTCCAGGCGGTGGTGGTGATGACTTCATCAAGCGTATCGCTGAGCAGCGGCAGCAAGCCCGCCACTCGCACGTCGGCCCAAGGCGTCAGCGCCTGACTGAGGGTTTGTTCAGTTACGACAATAAAGCCCTGGTATTGCAGAATGTCGGCCCAGGGCATGATCAGCGTGATCTTCATTTCGCGGTAATCGGGGCTGACCAGGCGGCTCAGTTCATCGGCACCGCTGTTCTCGAACAGCACCAGTTGTTCGGCGAGCAAACTGGCCGAATCGGGAATGGCGTAATACTCGGCATCGCCACTGTTCAGGGCCTGGTGGGTGCCTTTAACGATGTCGAGCAGGGAATTGACGTGCCCGATGCTGACGCCGCCGGGTTGGCCTGCCTGCAGTTGCGCCAGCACTTCATCGAGCCGCTGCAGCATTTGCGGGTTTTTAAGGCCGTTTTCTTCGCCAGTGTCGATGATGACATCCATATTAATGGTGCCGCTCAACTTCGCATCGATGGTGTCGGTCGCGGCGCGGATCGGTAGCGATGCCGGCATCCAGTTCAGGGGGTCGAACGAGAACCGCAGTTGCACCGCCAGTGTTAACGCAATTGTCACCGCCAACAGCCACACCCCCGCCAGCCAGGCACCCCGGCGCAAGCTCAGGCCTGCGAACCAGCGCAGAACCGCTCGCACCGGGCCGTGTCCGTTGGCTTGCTCAGATACGGAAGCTTTTACCGTTCGTGGTGCCGACAATGGCCAGAGCGACATCAACGCCGGCATTAGCAACACCGTCAGTGCAAAGGCCAGCATAACCCCCAGCGCCGCAAAGAGGCCGAGGTTGGCGATGGGGATCAGATCACCACTGGCCAGTGTCGCAAGCCCGGCCGCCGTGGTCAGCGAAGTCAGCAGCATGGGCAGGGCCGTGCGGCGTATCGCCAGGCGCATGGCGGCGTGCCGGTCTTGCCCGGTGTTGTAGGCCCGGAAAAAATGCGTCAGCACATGAATGGCATCGCCCACGGTAATGGCGAGCAGAAAAGACGGCACCAGAATCAGCGGCATCTGCACCGTCTGGCCAGCCAGCGACAAGCTGGCAAAGGTTGCCAGAATGGCCAGCAGCACCGCTGACAGCGGAATCACCACCGCTGAAACACGCCGGAAGAACGCAATCAGCACGGTAATGATTAGCGCGATGGTAAGGCCGATGAAGGTCTGCATCTCGCTTTTCATGGTGGCTTCGAGTTGCTGGTTAATCACCGGCATACCGGCCAGCACGGCATCCAGCCCGTCGGTGGCGGCCATTTCGGCTTCGAGCGCGGTAATCAGCTCAAACATTTTCTCGATGGGCAGAAAGGTATCGCCTTCTCCTGCGGGCGCGGGTGTTTCTGCAGTCGGGGGCGTCGCAAAGGCGTCACCAAAGGCATCGTCGAATGCGGCCGCGTCATCGGTTACCGCCTGGGGGTCGAAGTCGTAGGTATAGGGTTCAATCACCAGGGTGGTGAAGGTGCGGTCGGCGTTAACCACCAGCCCTTCCAGCGCGGGCGTCGCGGCAATGCGGTCTTCAAGGGTGGCCCGGCTCAATGTGCCCACCGGTTCTGGCACCAGATCATCGACAGTCAGGCTATCGGCCGTGCCTTCCTGATAAGGCGCATTCAACAAGCTGTCGACCCGCCGCACCCAGGGCACTTGCTGTTCAATGCGCCGGTGAAGGTCGGCCAGCCGGGCCAGGCTCTCATCACTGAGTACATCGGCCGCTTCAATACCGACCACGATAACGTCGTTGCGGCCGTAGGTTTCCTTAACGGCGTTATAGGCCTGGCGCGCGGGTTTGCTTTCATCGATAAAGTGCTCAAGATCGGTATCGATTTGCAAATGCGGCAACTGACTGCCAAGCGCCACCATAAACAGCAACAGGCTGGCCAGCACCGGCCAGGGGTGGCGCATAACCCAGTCGGTGTAGCGTTCCAGCCAGTTAGCCAGGCGGGTTGATTGCATTTTTGAACTCCTCGTGGGGCGTCATTAATCAGGTGATTAAACCTTAGCTCCTGTGCCTGTTGTGACGCGACTGATCCTGTTCATCAAAGTGTATGAAATGATCAGTCGGCCACACCCGGGTGCCACCAAGGACCAGTGGTGCTCAACCCAAAAACCAGCGACAATAGCGCTATGACTCACTTTCCGATTGAACGCTTGGCCACAGGACATCCATGCTCAACCCGCTGATTACTGCCAAACGCATCCTGATCTCCGCCGCCCAGGCGCCGGACAGCGCATCGCTGATGCGCCTGATCGTGGATCGCATTCGCACGGCCCTGAAGGTGGACGTGTGCAGCCTCTATGTGATGGATGAGCAGGGTGAACTGGTGTTAACAGCCACGCTGGGTTTGTCGGAAGAGTCCATCGGCACCACGCGCATGGCGCCCGGGCAGGGCCTGGTGGGCACCATTGCCCAGCGCCAGCACCCGCTGAACCTCGATAACGCCGAACACCACCCGCGCTTTCGCTATTTCGAACAGACCGGTGAAGAAGATTTTCAGGGCTTTCTGGGCGTGCCCATCATCCACCTCGGCCAGACGCTCGGCGTGCTGGTGGTGCAGGTGCAGGAGACCCGGCGCTTTACTGAGGAAGAAGAAGCCTTTCTGATCACCATGGCCGCGCACATGGCGGGCAGCCTTGCCGGCAACCTGAAAAAAGCCACTCGCCCGCTGGTGACGGACGACCACGTTCCGGTACTGCGCTTTCAGGGCATTAAAGGCGCCCCCGGCATTCAGATTGCGACCGCCTGGCTGGTGAAAGACGATGTGCGCCTCGACGACATTCCCGAGCGCGATGGCACCAGCATTGACTACGAACAGAAACGAATCGCCGAAGCCATGGCCGACACCCGGGATGAACTCGACACCGGCCTGGACCAACTTGGCAGCAACAGCAACGACACGCTGAATTCGCTGCTCGACGTCTATAAATTGTTGCTGCAAAGCCCGGAACTGAAACAGGCCATTGCCGATGAAATTCAGCTGGGCGTCAGCGCCAGCACGGCATTAAAACGGGCCATGCTCAGCCAGATCGCGGTATTCGAAGCCATGGACGACCCCTACCTGAAAGCCCGGGCGGAAGATTTGCGGGTGCTGGGGGTGCGGGTTTACCGGCATTTGCACGAAGAACTCAATGAGCGCATGCAGCCGGAAAACCCGGTGATTCTGGTGGGCCGCGAGATCAACATCTCGCACTTTACCCGCATCGATCACGATAAGCTGGTAGGCATTGTCAGCCTGGAAGGGTCGGCACTGTCACACACGGCGGTGCTGGCCAATGCGCTGGGTATTCCTGCCGTAGTGGGCATTGGCGATGAAGACCTGAGCAGCCTCGATAAAACCGAAATCATCATCGATGGCTATCGTGGCCTGGTCATCGGCCACCCGCCGGTGGCGTTGCTGAACGAATTCCAACGCATGGCGCGCCAGGAAAAAGCCCTGCAGGCGGACTTGTCGCATTTGAAGAGCCTGCCGGCAGAAAGCAAAGACGGGCAGCGGGTTCGGTTGTACACCAACACCGGTCTGCTGGCTGACATTACGCCGGGCCTGGAACGGGGCGCCGAAGGCATCGGCCTGTATCGCTCGGAAATTCCGTTCATGGCGCACAATACCTTCCCGACCGAGGAAGAGCAGGTGCGAATTTACCGGGGCGTACTCAGTGCCTATTCGCCCAAACCGGTGGTGATGCGTACCCTCGACATCGGTGGCGACAAGGCCCTGCCCTATTTCCCGATCAAGGAGCAGAACCCCTTTTTGGGCTGGCGCGGTGTGCGCTTCACGCTCGATTACCGCAACATTCTCCTCGACCAGATTCGCGCCATGCTGATCGCGAACGTCGATAACGACAACCTGCAACTGATGATTCCAATGCTCAGTCGCGAAGACGAGCTGGAGCGGTTCCACGCCATTGTCGATGAGGCCGTCGCTCAGTTGAAGGAAGAAGGCTACCCGGTCAGCAAACCGCCGGTCGGCATTATGGTGGAAGTACCTGCGGTGCTCTGGCTGCTGCCACGCCTGCGCGACACCATCGATTTCGTCTCGATCGGCTCCAACGACCTCACCCAGTATTTGCTGGCGGTCGATCGCAACAACCCCAAGGTAGCCTCACTCTACAGCCACCTGCACCCGGCGGTGATCAGCGCTTTGCGCGGCCTGGTGCGAGAGTGCAAGCGGCTGAATTTGCCAGTGAGTATCTGCGGGGAAATGGCGACCGACCCAGTCGCGGTGGTACTTCTGCTGGGGATGGGCGTTCGCACCCTGAGCCTCTCGGCCTTCCACCTGCCCCGCATCAAGTGGCTGATCCGCTATCTGCACATCAGCGACTGCGTCAGCCTGCTCGACCGCGCCCAAAACTACCGCACCGAGCAAGACCTGCGCGACATGATCAACGACCATATCCGCGAGCTTGGCTTGGGTGCCTTGATCCAGTAGGTGGCTTTGGTCCGCGTCGGACACCGGTAGTACCTCGAAGGGGTCGGCGTGAATCCGTCCATGGAGCCTAGGCCGCAACATCCATGTTGCGGACTCCCCCTTCGAGGCACTACCGGCATCCAACGCTGGTCTCGTGTGGCAATTCTCAAAACATAACTTAAGTTTCGGAGTTCGTTGGCACAGGGTTAGCACTGGATGCCAGGTAGGCCTATTGAGGGTGGTCCGCAGCAAGGACTAAAACGCCAGGAGCGTTTTAGCATGTGCGCAGCGAGCCCGAAGGGTGAATCCCATGGATGGGATTCATACCCTGCGGTCCAGGCCCCATGGATGGGTTAACGCCGACCCCCGATGGACCTACCTGGTAGCCGGTGCGGACTCCTGGCACCGAAGCCAACCGCGAATTCCGAGACTTGAGCTAGTGGCTGAGCTACAAAACCACCCACACAAGTACATGCAGAATCACGCCTGCAAAAATACCTGCAATGACGTCGTCTATCATGATGCCCAGCCCGCCTTCAACGCGCCGGTCTAGCCAGCCGATGGGCCAGGGTTTGATGATGTCGAATATCCGGAACAGGATGAACCCCAGCACGACCGTCCATAGGCTGACCGGCACGGCGATCATGGTGATCCAGAAGCCGACGAACTCATCCCAGACGATGCCGCCGTGGTCGTGCACTCCCATGTCTCGGGATACCCGATCGCAGAGGTAACAGCCCAGAACAAATGACGCCACCACCACAACCAGATAGAGCCAGAGCGGCAACAGGGAGAGCAGCAGGAACAGGGGAATGGCCGCCAGGGTGCCGAAGGTGCCGGGCGCTTTGGGCGCGGCGCCACTGCCCAGGCCGAAGGCTAGAAAATGCGTCCAGTGGTTATGCCAGCGGCGGGCACTCGGTTCAATCATCCGTTACATCCTGTTGAAAAGCGGTCGGGTCAGAAGTGTTGAAAGCCTGTCTCACTCAGGGCGTGAGCCTCGCCATTATGCCGAATCAGCGCCTGGCCGTCGCCTGTCTGTGCCTGGCCGATGCGGGTCAGCGGCACATTGAGTGTTGCAGCCAGCGCCGCAATGGCGTTGCGCTGACCGGGGGCGGCGGTAAAGGCCAGTTCGTAGTCGTCGCCCCCGCTCAGTATCCACGACAACACCTCTTCTTCGGGGTAGCCCCGGAAACTGGGGGCTTGCGGCAGTGTGTCGGTATCGATCACCAGGGTCAGGCCACTGGCTTTGGCCAGGTGCCCGCAGTCGGCGGCCAGGCCATCCGAGACATCGATGGCTGCGCTGGCCAGGCCGATTAACCGTTGGCCCAGCTCAAGGCGAGGTTCGGGTGCCCAGTAGGCCGCCAGCCAGTCGGCGGGCGCCGAAGCCCAGGCCGGGTTGAGCACTGCCGGTAAGGCGGCCGCAGCTCGCCCGGGGAAGCCCGATACCCAGAGGTCGTCGTTCGGTTGTACGCCATTGCGCCGCAGCGGTGCATCAACCAGGCCGTGCATTTGCAAGCTGATCACCCGGGCCGGGCCCGAGGTGGTATCGCCCCCGGCCAGCACCAGGCCATAGTGCTCGCTGAGTTCACGCAAACGACCGGCGAATGCTTCGAGCCAGGTGTGGTCAATTGGGCTGGGCAAGGTGAGGGCAAGCGTAAAGAACGCCGGTTCGGCGCCCATGGCGGCCAGGTCGCTGAGCGCGGGCAGAAAGGCTCGCTGGGCGGCCTGGGCGCCGGTAGCCGTTTCGGGAAAGTGCCGGCCGGCGACGGCGGTATCAATCGACATCACCGTTGGTCGGCGCGGGTGCCAGATCAGGCAATCATCGCCCTGCCCCAGTATCAGGTCCGGATGGGCGCCGCGCCAGCCGCGAAAATAATGCTCTATGAGCTCGAATTCGTTCATGGCGGGAGTGTGGCGTTGCGGCCCGGGAAAGGCAAGATGCAGCCAGGCACGCTCGTGCCGGTTCAGGGCGAACGGATCTGACTCTGTGGTTTGCGCCTTTCATCTTATTATATTATATTACATATCAAGCTAGCTGGTGATTGGTAAGCACCTTGTCTGCGAGCGGTTTCAGCAAACAGACGGCTCATACCAATCGGATTAGCTTACTCAAACAACAATAAACCAGGCGCTGAGGAACAGACCGGTACTCAACCGGCTTAATCCCCATTGCCTAGGGAGACAACGATGAAAAACCCTACCACCGCGCTCGCGGCCGCAGTCATGTCCTGTTCAATTGCCTTCTCTGGCATCGCCATTGCTGAAACGGTTGGCATCTCCATGCCCACCAAGTCGTCGGCTCGCTGGATTTCCGATGGTGAAAGCATGGTGGCGCAGTTTGAAGAAGCCGGTTACGACACTGAACTGCAATACGCCGAAGACGATATTCCTACCCAGCTGTCACAGATCGAAAACATGATCGTCAAAGGTGTGGACGTTTTGGTTATTGCCTCTATTGATGGCACCACGTTGTCGTCTGCGCTCGACCAGGCCGCCAGCATGGGCATTGAAGTAGTCGCCTACGACCGTCTGATTCGGGGCTCCGAACATGTCGATTACTACGCCACCTTCGATAACTTCCAGGTCGGTGTGCTGCAAGCGGGCTACATCGAACAAGCCCTGGGTCTGGAAAACGGCGATGGCCCCTTCAACATCGAACTGTTTGGTGGTTCACCAGACGATAACAACGCTTACTTCTTCTACAACGGCGCCATGTCGGTTCTGCAGCCTTACATTGATAACGGCCAACTCGTCGTGCAAAGCGGCCAGACCGGTATGGACACCGTCTCTACCCTGCGCTGGGATGGTTCGGTCGCCCAGGCCCGTATGGATAACCTGCTGAGTGCCTACTACTCCGATGAAGAAGTCGATGCGGTGCTGTCGCCGTACGATGGCCTGAGCATCGGCATCATCTCTTCGCTGAAAGGCGTGGGTTACGGTTCTGATGATCTGCCCATGCCGGTCATTACCGGACAGGATGCTGAAGTCCCGTCGGTTAAATCCATTCTTGCTGGTGAGCAAACCATGACGGTGTTCAAAGACACCCGCGAACTGGCCCGCGTGACCGTTGGTATGGTCGACTCCCTGTTCGAGGGCAGCGATCCGGAAATCAACGACACTTCAACCTACGACAACGGCATTAAAGTGGTGCCTTCCTACCTGCTGAAACCCGTCAGTGTGGATGCTTCCAACTGGGAAAGCGTTCTGATCGACAGCGGTTACTACGACATGGACGACATTCGCTAAGCGGGCGTCCCCGACCAACGACGCCCCTGGCAAGGCGTGAGCCTTGCCGCAGTGACCTGGCCTTTCGTGTCGGGTCACTGCGGGCGCGTCTGTTTTCGATTAACGCAGTTACGACGAGGGCACTCTGTGGATACCATCCTCGAAATGCGCCACATCACCAAGACCTTTCCGGGTGTGAAGGCGTTGGACGACGTCAGCATTCAGGTCAGGGATGGCGAGATTCACGCCTTGGTTGGCGAGAACGGCGCCGGTAAATCGACGCTGATGAAAGTCGTAAGCGGAGTGTATCCGCACGGTACTTACGACGGCGACATTCTGTTTCAGGGCGAAAAGCGCGAGTTTAAAAACATTTCCGACAGCGAATCGCTCGGCATCATTATTATTCACCAGGAGCTGGCCCTGGTGCCGCTGCTGTCGATTGCCGAGAACATTTATCTCGGCAACGAACAAACCGCCAACGGTATTATTGACTGGCCAAGAACCTTTTCACAAACCGAAGGCCTGCTGGCCAAAGTGGGCCTCACCGAACCACCCGGCACGCTGGTGGGCAACATCGGGGTGGGTAAACAGCAGTTGGTGGAGATCGCCAAGGCGCTGTCGAAAGACGTAAAACTGCTGATACTGGATGAACCCACCGCGAGTCTGAACGAAAAAGAAAGTGATGCCCTGCTCGACTTATTGCTCGAGTTCAAACGCAACGGCATTACCTCCATTCTGATTTCCCACAAGCTCAATGAGATTCGAAAAGTAGCCGATACCGTCACGGTAATTCGCGATGGTGCAGCCGTCAGCCGACTCGATTGTTCGCAAGAGCCGATCAGTGAAAACCGCATCGTCGCCGATATGGTCGGCCGCGATCTGTCGGACCGTTTTCCGCCGCGAACGCCCGACATCGGCGAGGTGATCTTCACCATTCGCAACTGGAACGTTTATCACCCGCAGCATGCCGACCGGCAGATGATTCGGAACGTCAGCCTTGAGGTTCGGGCCGGAGAAATCGTCGGCATTGCCGGGTTGATGGGCTCTGGCCGCACCGAATTGGCCATGAGCATTTTCGGCCGAACCTATGGCCAGAAAATATCCGGACAAGCCTGCCTGCACGGGAAAGAAGTCGACCTGGGCACCGTGCAAAAGGCGGTTAACTGCGGCCTGGCATACGCAACGGAAGATCGCAAAACCTATGGCCTGGTGCTAGACGATACCATCTCGCGCAACATCTCAATGGCCAACCTGGGCGGCGTTAGCAATGGCTTCATTATGGACGACAACCATGAACAGGCCGTCGCTGAAGACTACCGGCGAAAGATCAACATCAAAAGCCCCGATGTGAATCAGAAAACCGTCAACCTTTCTGGCGGCAACCAGCAAAAAGTGGTGCTGTCGAAGTGGTTATTCACCGACCCCGACGTGCTGATTCTCGATGAGCCGACGCGGGGCATTGATGTCGGGGCCAAATACGAAATCTACAACATCATCAACGAACTGGCTGCGCAACAAAAAGCCATCATCGTCATCTCATCGGAAATGCCGGAACTGCTCGGCATCAGCGACCGGATATACGTTATGAACGAAGGTGAGCTGGTGGGCGAGATGCCAAAGGCAGACGCTTCGCAAGAAGCGATCATGACCATGATCATTCAATCCGGGAGACACTAACATGTCGACACAAGCTACCTCCGTCGATAAACCCCAACACAGCACCGCTTCCATGGGCGGTTTTTTCAAAACCCATCTGCGCGAATACGGCATTCTTATTGCCCTGGTCGTCATTATGGGGCTGTTTCAATTTCTGACCGACGGCATTCTGATGAAGCCGATCAACCTGACCAATCTCTTTCTGCAGAACAGCTACATCATCATCATGGCGCTGGGCATGCTGATGGTGATTGTCTGTGGTCATATCGACCTGTCGGTAGGGTCTGTACTCGGGTTTATCGGCGCCCTGGCGGCGGTGATGATGGTCAATTACGACATCAGCTACCCGGTGACCTTTATCGTCTGCCTGATGGTCGGCACCCTGATCGGTGCGGCCCAGGGTTATTGGGTCGCCTATTACCGCATTCCGGCGTTTATCGTCACCCTGGCCGGCATGCTGGTATTCAAAGGGCTGACGTTGTGGCTGCTGAACGGGCAATCGGTTGGGCCCTTCCCGGATCAGTTTCAGAAGCTGAGCACCGGCTTTCTGCCCGACCTGTTTCCCTCCAGTGACTTCCATGTGACGTCAATGCTGCTGGGTACGGCGACAGCGACCTTACTGGTCTACTTCAATCTTCGCACTCGCCAGAAACAGGCAAGCTACGGTTCAACACTGGAACCGGTGCTGTTTTTCGTGGCACGCAACGCCCTGATTATCCTGGCCATTCTGTACATCACCTATTTGCTGTCTACCTATAAAGGGGCGCCCAATGTGTTGATTCTGATGGCGCTGCTGATTTCCGTTTATACCTTTGTGACCCAGCGCACGACCTTTGGTCGCCGGATTTACGCCATCGGTGGTAACGAAAAAGCGGCCATGCTCTCGGGCATTAACACCCAACGCCTCACCTTTCTGACTTTCGCCAATATGGGCATGCTCGCGGCGCTGGCCGGCATGGTGTTTGCCGCCCGGCTGAACATGGCCACTCCCAAGGCAGGGCTGGCTTTCGAGCTCGACGTTATTGCTGCGGTGTTTATCGGTGGCGCTTCGATGCGTGGCGGCTCGGGCAAGATCATCGGCGCTGTCATCGGCGCTCTGATCATGGGGGTGATGAACAACGGTATGTCGATCATGGGTGTCGGTATCGACTGGCAGCAGGTGATTAAAGGTCTGGTTCTGCTCGCGGCGGTTATTTTCGATGTTTACAACAAGAACAAGGCTGGCTAGCCGGCCCTTCAGGGCTATTCGCGAGTGACACGGGTTGACAGTGAACCCGGTTAATTGGACTATTATATTAATGTATTACAAATAAGGTTTCCTGATGACTCGTCGTAACGATAATGACAAGAAAAACAGCGATACGGGCGGAACCCGGCTGCGCTCTGCAGAGTGGTTCGGAACACGCGACAAGAACGGCTTCATGTACCGCAGCTGGATGAAAAACCAGGGCATTCCCGACCACCACTTTGAAGGCAAGCCGGTCATCGGCATCTGCAACACCTGGTCGGAGCTGACACCCTGCAACGCCCACTTTCGCACCATCGCCGAGCGCGTTAAAAACGGCATCCGCGAGGCGGGCGGCATTCCGGTCGAATTCCCGGTGTTTTCCAACGGCGAGTCCAATCTGCGCCCTACCGCCATGCTGACCCGTAACCTGGCGTCCATGGACACCGAAGAGGCGATTCGCGGCAACCCGATCGATGGCGTCGTACTGCTGGTCGGGTGTGACAAAACCACCCCGGCGCTGTTGATGGGCGCCGCCAGTTGCGACCTGCCGACCATTGTCGTCACCGGCGGCCCGATGTTGAACGGCAAGCACCAGGGCAAGGACGTGGGCTCCGGCACCCTGGTCTGGCGCCTGCATGAAGAGTACAAGGCAGGCAAGATCAGCCTGCATGAATTTCTCGATGCCGAAGCCGGCATGTCCCGCTCGGCCGGTACCTGCAACACCATGGGAACCGCCTCTACCATGGCCTGCATGGCGGAATCACTCGGCACCAGCCTGCCGCACAATGCGGCCATTCCCGCTGTGGATTCGCGCCGCTATGTGCTGGCACACATGTCTGGCATGCGCGCCGTGGAAATGGTGCATGAAGACCTGCGGCTGTCGAAAGTTCTAACCCGGGATGCCTTCATCAACGCCATTCGCACCAACGCGGCCATCGGCGGCTCCACCAATGCGGTGATTCATCTCAAGGCCATTGCCGGTCGCATTGGTGTGGATCTGAGTCTGGAAGACTGGAATCATGGCCGGGGAGTACCCACCATGGTCAACCTGCAGCCTTCCGGCCAGTATCTGATGGAAGAATTCTATTACGCCGGAGGCCTGCCTGCGGTATTGCGCCGCCTCGGCGAGCGCGATCTGCTGAACCGGGATGCACTGACCGTGAACGGCAAAACGCTGTGGGAGAACAACCGCGAAGCACCCTGTCATAACGACGACGTGATTTTGCCGTTCGATAAACCTCTGGTCAGCAACGGCGGCATTTGCGTATTGCGTGGCAACCTGGCACCGCGTGGCGCTGTTTTGAAACCCTCCGCTGCTACGCCAACCTTGATGAACCATCGCGGCCGGGCTGTGGTGTTTGAGAACATTGATCACTACAAGGCGCGCATCGACGACCCGGATCTGGACATCGATGAAACCTGCGTCATGGTGCTGAAAAACTGCGGGCCAAAAGGCTACCCGGGCATGGCGGAAGTCGGCAATATGGGGCTGCCCCCGAAGTTGCTGAAAAAAGGCATCACCGACATGGTCCGCATTTCCGATGCACGCATGAGCGGCACTGCCTTCGGCACCGTGGTATTGCACGTTGCACCCGAAGCCATGGACATGGGTCCATTGGCCGCGGTGCAGGATGGCGACATGATCCGGCTCGATGCCGAAAACGGCGTGCTCGAACTGGAAGTGTCCGATGCCGAGCTGAACAGCCGACTGGCCGCCCTGAAATCAGACCAGGTGATCGCCCGAACCGGCGGCTATCAGGAACTGTATCGCGACCGGGTATTGCAAGCCGACGAAGGCTGCGACTTCGATTTTCTGGTGGGCTGCCGCGGCGCCGCCGTACCGCGCCACTCACACTGATCCGGTTTAACGGGAGACACTATGAACCTGAGCAATACATACCCCAGCCTGGCGGGCAAGGTGGTCTTCATTACCGGCGGTGGTTCCGGCATTGGCGCCAGCCTCGTTGAAGCCTTTTGCCACCAGCAAGCGACCGTGGTGTTTGTCGATATTTTGGAGGAGGAATCCCGCGAGCTGGCCGACCGGGTTAACGGTGGGCTTGGCCACGAAAGCGCCCACTTCTACCCCTGCGACCTGGTCGATGTCGAGCGCCTGAGGGCGATCATCAGCGAGGTGCGCGAACGGTTTGGCCCCATTGGCGTGCTGGTCAACAATGCCGCTCAGGATACCCGGCACGACTTTCGCGAGGTCACACCCGACTACTGGAACGAACGCATCAACATCAATTTGCGACCGCAGTTTTTTGCAGCCCAGGCCGTGTATGACCACATGAAAGGATTGGGCGGCGGCTCCATCATCAATTTCGGTTCTATGAGCTGGCATGAATGCCAGGGCAACATGACCGGCTATACCACCTCCAAGGCCGCTGTGCTGGGCCTAACCCGGGGCCTGGCACGCGACATGGGGCCAGACCGGATTCGGGTAAACACCCTGACCCCGGGCTGGGTAATGACCGAACGCCAGCTCAACAACTGGGTCAATGATGACACCAAAAAGGTGATTGACCAGAGCCAATGCATTAAAGGCTCGCTGATGCCGGAGCACATTTGCGCCATGGCGCTGTTTCTGGCTTCGGACGACAGCTATATGTGCACAGCACAGGACTTCATCGTGGACGGCGGCTGGATTTAGAGGCTGTTCACAGGCTCTCTCAGCCGCCCCGACATTCAATACAAAATTAAAAGGTGATTCGCATGAGCGTTACAGGCAAACAACTGATCGGCGGACAATGGCAAACCGGCACCAGCGGAAGCTACCATGCCATCAACCCGGCTACGGGTGAAAAGCTTGCTCCGGAGCTGAGCTTCGCCAGCGAAGAACAGCTCAGAGCAACAACGGCAGCGGCCGCTGCGGCAGCGCCTGTTTTTGCAGCAACCAGCCCCGGGGAG
Organism: Saccharospirillum alexandrii; assembly: GCF_004000275.1. GTDB lineage: Bacteria > Pseudomonadota > Gammaproteobacteria > Pseudomonadales > Natronospirillaceae > Saccharospirillum > Saccharospirillum alexandrii. The sequence continues at coordinate 207,594 of NZ_RCIP01000005.1, read as the reverse complement.
CGCAGTCGCTTTCTGGAAACCTGTGCCGAAGAAATCATGGCGCTGGGCGACGAACTGCTTGATCGCGTATCCGCTGAAACCGGCTACCCTCGTGCCCGCGCCGAAGGTGAGCGCGGCCGTACCTGCGGCCAGTTACGAATGTTCGCCAAACACCTTGTTAAAGGCGATTACCTCGATGCCCGTATCGACACCGCCCTGCCCGACCGCCAGCCCATGCCGCGTCCTGACATTCGGTTTTGCAAGCACCCAATAGGCCCGGTTGTCGTGTTCGGTTCATCCAACTTCCCTCTGGCCTTCTCGGCCGCTGGCGGCGACACCGCGTCGGCACTGGCGGCGGGTTGCCCGGTGATCGTGAAAAGCCACAACTCGCATCCGGGCAGCGGTGAATTGGTTGCCCAGGCACTGGCCCGTGCTGCGAAGCAATGCGATATGCCAGCCGGTGTTATCAGTTTTCTAGCGGGCAATCGCAATGAAATCGGCGTCAACCTGGTGACCGCACCCGAAGTAAAAGCCGTCGGCTTTACCGGCTCGACCCGCGGTGGCATGGCTCTGTATAAACTGGCCAGCAACCGCCCGGACCCGATTCCGTTTTTCGGAGAGATGGGCAGTATCAACCCGCTTGTGGTTTTGCCCGAGGTACTCAAAACATCGGCCGCAGAGATCGCTGAAGGGTTTGTCGGTTCACTGACGCTGGGCACCGGCCAGTTCTGCGTAAACCCTGGCCTGGTTCTCGGACTAAAGGGCCCTGAACTGAACACCTTCATGGAAGCAACCGGGGCAGCACTGGCCGACAAACCGGCCGGTGTGATGCTGAACCAGGCCGTCGCCGAAGGGTATGCCTCGGGTGCTGCTCATTTGTCCGACCAACCCGGCGTCCGTCAGGTCTCTACCGGTAAAGCCCAGGAAACTGACGCCGGGTTTTGTGGCCAGGCTTATCTGTACGCGGTCAATGCCGGGGATTTCATCACCAACCCGGCGTTGCAGGAAGAAGTGTTCGGCCCCTGCTCTCTGGTGGTTGAGTGCCGCGACACCGACGAACTCAGCCAGGTCATCAATAGCCTGTCCGGACAGCTGACCGGAACGCTGCACGGCACCGAAGCGGAACTGGCCGATGCTAAAGAACTGGTCCGATTGCTGGAGCAGCGAGTCGGCCGGGTTGTGTTCAACAACTTTCCGACCGGTGTGGAAGTGACCGATGCCATGATGCATGGCGGCCCTTTCCCCGCAGCGACCGACAGCCGTTTTACGTCAGTCGGTACCGCCGCCATCGACCGCTTTGTTCGCCCGGTTTGCTATCAAAACAGCCCACAAGACTTGTTGCCGCCCGCACTGCGTAACGACAACCCCTGGGGGCTGAGACGCCTGGTTAACGGTGAATGGCAGGACGGCCAGATCTAGGAGGCAACCGATATGACAGACTCGCTTGAGCTTCTGATCTCGATTGATGTTGCCAACACCCTGGGTGAGGGCGTGCAATGGCACGCCCAAAGCAACAGCCTGTGGTGGACCGACATTCACAACAGCCGTCTCTATCGTTTCGACTGGCAAAGCCGGACTCTGGATCAGTGGCGAACGCCGGACCGGCTGACATCCTTTGGCATTCTCTCAACCGACCCCGTTCGCTTGCTGGCCAGCTTTGCGACTGGCTTTGCGCTGTATCAACCCGAAACCGGCGACCTGAGCTGGATCGCCCAACCGGAAACCGGAAAACCGGGGAACCGGTTTAACGATGGCCGTGTCGACCGCCAGGGTCGTTTCTGGTCGGGCACCATGCAGGATCACGGCGATCGAAAACCGACCGGCACGCTGTACCGGCTGGACGAAGCGGGTGTTCACTCAGTACTTCACGATCTGACCATCCCCAACGCACTATGCTGGAGCCCGGATGGCAAACGCATGTACCACGCTGATACCCCGACCGGCCAGATTCGAACTTTCGATTTCGCCCCGGAATGCGGCGGCCTCAGTGGTGCGAAGCTGTTCGCCGAGGTACCACGCGGCAAGCCGGACGGCGCTGCCATTGATGCCAGCGGCCATTTAATGTGCGCGCTCTTTGGCGGCAGTGGTATAGCCCGGTTCAGTCCTGAAGGTGAGCTAACCGCCCTGCACGATTTACCGGTCTCTCAACCAACCTGTGTCGCCTTTGGAGGACCCAACCTGGATGTTCTGTTCGTTACTTCCGCTACGGAAGACATGACAGAACAACAGCGAAAAGCCGAACCCATGGCCGGACATGTACTGGCGTATGCAACACCTTATCGAGGCCTAGCGGAATGCACGCCAGATGAAGCACGTATACCCAAGCCTCAAGCTAAGTGACTCAAGGTTCGGAGTTCGCTAACGAGACTAGCAGCGGGTGCCGGGTGTGCCCTTGTGGGGTAGTCCGCAGCAAGGATGCTGCGGCCTAGGCTCCATGGATGGATTAACGCCGACCCCACAAGGGCATACCCGGTAGCCGATGCGGTCCACTGTCACCAGACCTCGACCTTCGCCCCCGCAATCGGGGGCTTTTTTTATGGCCGCCTTACAGTACTTTCACCGGCTCACCAGTCGGCTCGGCAATGGCGATGGGGTTGCGCAGCGCCCGGCCAAACCCTTCAGCCGATATTTCGAATACGTCGCCCTCACGGGTTTCAATGCCATCGGCAAAGCTTAATGTGGCCGTGCCATAGAAATGCACATGGGCATCACCCGGCTGACGAAACAGGCTGTATTTGAAGTGGTGGTGTTCCAGGTTGGCAAGGCTGTGGCTCATGTTACTTTCGCCACTGAGGAAAGGCTTTTCCCAAATCACTTCGCCGTTACGCACGATGCGTGACTGCCCACGCACTTCAGCGGGCAAGTCACCGATCAGAATTTCCGGGCCAACGGAGCAGGGTCTGAGTTTGGAGTGCGCCAGCAACAAGTAGTTTTGGCGTTCGGTTTTGTGATCGGAGAATTCGTTGCCAAGGGCAAAGCCAATACGCCATGGCTGGCCTTTCTCATCGTTGATATAGCATCCGGCGATTTCCGGTTCCTCGCCGGCATCAAGCCCGAAGTCCGGAGACTGAAGGGCCTTGCCCGGTGCTGCAACGATGTTGCCGTTACCCTTGTAGAACCATTCGGGCTGGGCGCCGACTTTTCCGTCTTCCGGCTTGCCGCCCTGAACGCCTTGCTGAAACATTTTCATGCTGTCCGTCAGTTCAGACTCGGCCTTGCCGCTGGTTTTGGCGTGCATGTTGGCGCGGGTGTCGGCGCTGCCCAGATGGGTGAGGCCTGTACCTGTGACAAACAAATGCGCGGGGTCTGGATGGGCGAAGGGCGCAAGCAACCGTTGTTCGCTCTCCAACTGGTCATAATCGACACGTTCGTCGGTGGCCAGTTGTTCAACCAGCTCGACCAATTGGGTGGATTCAGCCAGGGCGCGTTGCGCCAATTCATAAAGCGTGGACACCGCACCCACTACCTGAACTTCAGAATTGGAACATACCCGACCGAGGGCAGGCTTGTTTTCGGACGTCAAAAACTGGATCAGTCTCATCTTGGTTACCTTTTTTTATTTTATTCTCTGGGCTCTGTCAGTCGCAGCAGAACGAAGGATTCAACTTTTATTTGTATTATAATACCATAATGAAACGATAGAGTGTCTGATAGTTGCTGTCAACAACCCCGTCTGAGCGCCAGTCGGGACGCTTTGGTAAAAGACACCTGGAAATGAGACGACTGCAGGAGAAGGGCGCGCGCTGGCCATGCGTGAGGCGAAATTAACGGAATAAAATCGGCAAAAGAATTAGCTGAAGATAGCCAGTTGTCACTGAGATCAGTTAACCGACTTCTCCAGCTCTTGCTCAATAAAGGTGAGGGCTTCGTCGATCAGCAGAAACATGCGTTGCTTGGCCAGCTCTGCATCGCCCTCTGCTATGGCGTCGTAAACCAGTGAGTGATCATGCACCACGCCGCCCGGGTTGCTTTTGATCACGTTGGTATGGCGGATGCTGACGTTCAGTGCCGTGCGGGTGAAGTCACGCATGCGAATGAAAAACCGGTTTTCGCTGGCATAGAGAATGCTGATGTGAAAATCGATATCGGCTTCGAGTGCCTGCTCCGGGCCGCCGGATTTAGCCTGGTCCATCCGCTCCAGCGCTTCACGGATCGTCGCGAGCCGCTCCGGACGAGCGTTTTGGGCCGCCAGCGCTGCAGCGGCTGGTTCGATGGCGATGCGCATTTGCAGGAATTCTTTCAGCACACGCATCGAAGGGTTACTTTCAAGCGACCAGCGCAACAGATCGGAATCCAGAATATTCCATTCTTCTTCCGGCAGGATGCGAATACCCTGACGCTGGCGGCTGGAGATCAGGCCTTTGGCCGACAGCATTTTTACCGCTTCACGCACCGCTGTGCGGCTGACACCAAAGCTTTCACACAGCACCGCTTCGCTGGGCAAGCTTTCATTGGCGTTAAACTCACCGCACACAATCGACCGGCCCAATTCCTGGGTCATGCGTTGGGAGAGACTAAGATTTCGCTCTAGAACGGCCATGCACTAAACTCTTCTTTAGCCCAGCTCGGTTACCGGGACTATCATCGGTGAACGGGCATCGACGCCCAGACATTTATCCTATTATATCACATAAACAGCAACGACCTACAGTATCGGCCCACAATCAGGATTTTTCCAGTGGATGTCTACTGTAATACGCACGACCGAGACCGTTCAGACACAATCGATGTAACCCGGATTACAATCAGGGTGTTTGGCGCGATGCCTGAAAAGACAGACACCCCGGCCTTCTGCAGGCCCGGGGAGTCTCAGGGGAAAGGATACTGCGGGGAATCAGCCCTGGGGGCCTGCGGCTTTAATGGCGTCTGAGACGTCATACTTTGCAAAGTTCTGATTGAACTCTTCAATCAGCGCAGCGGCCTTGGCATCGTATGCGGCCGGGTCAGCCCAGGTATTTCGCGGAACCAGCAGTTCATCATCCACACCGGGGACAGCCACAGGAACATCGAGGTTCAGGCCATCGATATGTCGGGTTTCAACATTGGCCAGTTCCCCATTGGTGATCGCCGTGATCACCGCCCGGGTGACCGGAATGCTGAACCGCTTGCCTTCGCCGTAGGCGCCACCGGTCCAGCCTGTGTTGACCAGGTAGACATCGGTTCCGGCCGACTCGACCCGCTTCATCAGCAGCTCGGCGTAAACACCGGCCGGGCGTGGGAAGAAAGGCGCACCAAAGCAAGTGGAGAAGGTGGTCTTGATGCCCTTGCCTGCCCCCATTTCGGTTGAACCGACCAGCGCCGTGTAGCCACTGAGGAAGTGGTAGGCAGCCGCTTCCTTGCTCAATTTGGACACGGGCGGCAATACACCATTCAAATCACACGTCAGGAACACCACGGCATTGGGTTCATCACCCTGGTTGCTCAACTGGCGTTTTTCAATGTGTTCCAGCGGGTAGGCAGCGCGGGAGTTCTGGGTCAGGCTGTCGTCGGTGTAATCCGGCGCGCGCTGATCGTCGAGCACCACGTTTTCCAGAATGGTACCGAAGCGAATCGCTTTCCAGATCAGCGGTTCATTTTTCTCGGTCAGGTCGATGCACTTGGCATAGCAGCCACCTTCAATATTGAACACCACTCCCGGGCCCCAGCCGTGTTCATCGTCGCCGATCAGAAAGCGCTCCGGGTCGGCGCTGAGCGTGGTCTTTCCGGTGCCGGACAAACCAAAGAACAGAGTGGTCTTGCCATCGTCACCGACGTTGGCCGAGCAATGCATTGGCAGCACGTCCTGAGCTGGCAACAAAAAGTTTTGCACCGAGAACATGGCTTTTTTCATTTCACCGGCGTAATACAACCCGGCAATCAGCACCTTGCGCTGCTCGAAATTGATGATGCAGGCAGAGTCGCTGGCCGTGCCATCACGCTCGGGATTGCAGACAAAACTGGGGACGTTCAAGACCTGCCAGCTGTCTTTATTCTGTGCGTTCCACTCGTCAGCCACAATAAAGAGGTTGCGGGCAAACACCTGATGCCAGGCCAGTTCGGTGGTTACTCTGATTGGCACACTGTGTTGTGCGGCTGAACCGACTTCCAGATGACCGACGAAATGCTCACGATCGGCCAGGTGGTCGCTGACGCGTTGCCATAGGGCATCAAATCGGGCTGAATCAAAGGCGCGGTTGACCGCCCCCCATTCGATGTCATCCTGGCTGCCAGCTTCTTTGACGATAAAGCGGTCTTTCGGAGAGCGGCCGGTGCGCTCACCGGTTCGGGCAACAAAGGCCCCGTTATTGGCAAACTCACCTTCTTCGCGGCGGACAGCAAACTCCAGCAACAGCGGGGTGCTCAAGTCCACGTGAGCGTGAGGGGAAAAAGCGGCCATTAGCGGTTATCTCCTTAATAGGGGGATTGTCCAGCGGATCGTTATAGTTGATATGTGTTGATAGTTGCAGGGAGTGTACTGCCCACCGGCACTGGCAAGAAACGATATTTCGTCAATAATTTTCTGACAAGCGACGCGATGCCGTAGTCTACTGAAAGAAAACGACATCCAACCCATCCGGTCAGTTTTTGATATGCCCGTCGTCGCCCTCAGCCATTGCGCCGCTCTAGCGCACGAACTGGGGCTTTGTGCGCATTGATTGAGCATTGATGCAGGATTCGATGGAAAGAATGATCAATAATCGGGCAATCAACCCGGTTTTCGGGTGTCAGGACGAGGCAGGGTTTTGTCAGGCGCAGCCAGCCAAATGTTGTTAAGTTACAAGATTACCTGGCGTCTGGAGCAGTTTTGGTAATTCGATTTCATTGATGTTTTTTTTGAAACACTGTGTTCACTGGTATCGATCGTATCGCCGTGGGAGCACCGAAAAGACATTGCTGTCCACCCTCGTAGTGGTGCATGAGTCTTCCAGACCAGGATTTACAGCCACATGCGCTCAACCACAGCGTCTGTTCATACAATCGGTCGCTGATGGCAAGGCTCAACCGGTTATCGATTCCGGAATAGCCCTGTCAAATCGGGCGACTGCCATACTGGCTCTCGGGCTTGCGCGGCGGGTCGGCTCGCTTCCCGCGCTCGACTTGCTCGACCTTACCGCCTGCTTTCAAAAAGGCTTCCACTTCACTGGCCATTTGCGACCGCAGCGCTTCCCGGTCGGCCAACTGACGTTCAGCCTCTGTCTGTTCCGGCATCAACTTGCCCGACTTGTTATTATCACTCACCTTGATCCCCTTTTCGTACGGATTGGCAGGCGTTGCCGACGTTAAGGCATCACGGAATGAGGCCTATTGGCAACGACTCCCAAAATCACACACCGTTCTTTTATAAAACCTATTTGGGTGTTTCGCAAACAAAATCGCACAACACGCTACCTATTTGGTCAGCCTCGTCCGCTATGAATCCGACCAGTCCGTTGAATCATTGAACAGCGGTCGTAATTCACGAGCAAAACGTCGGCTGACGGTAACCGGTTCGTCCAACCCGCGTACATTCAGCCAAATACCGCCCTGGGCATCCCGCGACAGCTTTTCCAGCCGGCTTTTGGGAACCAGGGTGGTCCGATGCACCCGCACCAGGTGTTCGGGAAAGCGTTCTTCAAGCTGTTTCAGGCTGTAATCGCATAGCCGCTCGCCTTGTCGGCACTGGGCGACAACGTATTTCTGGTCGGCGCGGAAACAAAACACATCGTTCAGCGGGATGCGCTCTTTACCGCGACCGGTTTGCAACGCGATCACCGGGCCGATATCCGCTCCGCTCAGAGCGGTCAGTTGTGCCCGGTTCAATTGGCTGGCCTGGGCCAGCACCTGATGCAGGTCGGCCGACTTTACCGGCTTCATCAAATAGGAGACGGCCTGAACCTGAAACGCTTCCAGGGCGTAATCATCGTAAGCGGTACAGAAGACGATGGCCGGCGGGTTCGGCTGCTGCGACCATTCAGCCGCCAACTCCAGCCCACTGAGTCCGGGCATGCGAATGTCGAGCAGCACCAGATCGGCCGGGTCATCCATTTGCCGGCGCAAGGCCTCCTGACCATTGGCGGCGGTGACGCACTGCGTCACGCTGTCTTCCGACTGCAATAGTCTGAGCAGGCGCTCCCGGGCCAGTGGCTCATCGTCTACGACCATGACTTTCAAGGGTTGCTCCTGTTGTTACGGTGCGTGTTCCCGCGCACCAGCAAGGTGGCGGGCAAGGTTAAACGAACCCGATAGGTTCGCTCATCGGCCGCCGCATAGAGTTTGGCGGCATCCCCATATAAGGTTGCCAGACGATGGCGAATGTTTTCCAGCGCAACCTGATTTCCCCGGGGGGTTCGGCGTCGCTCCGCCCCCTGTTCAGCGGTGGGTTCCGGCGCCGCCGGCGACCTGACCAGCGGGTTCTCAATCTCAATAATCAGTTGGCGGTTTTTCTCCCGGCAGCGAATCAGTAACTGCCCACCGTTAACGCTCGGGGCTATGCCGTGCACAATGGCGTTCTCAATCAGTGGCTGCAGGATCAGCACCGGAACCGACCACCGCGCCGTCGGCCGCGGCGTCTGCCATACCACGGTCAAGCGGTCACCCAGGCGCCATTGCTCCAGAGAAAGATAACCATCGACCAGCGCCAGCTCGTCGCTGAGGCTCCAGAACGTGGTCGCTTCTTTCAGGCTGGCCCGAAACAGCCCGGACAAATCTTCGATCGCTTGTTCGGCCGCCTCGGGGCGGGTCGCAATCAATTCCGCAATGGTGTTCAGACTATTAAACAAAAAATGCGGCCGAATGCGGTTTTGCAACGCTTCAATGCGTGCCGAAAGCTCCGCCCGGGAGCGATCCACCACCGCCTGTTGCAGTTGAAAATAGCGCAGCAACAAGGCCGCAATAATGGCCGTCGCTGCGGTGTGGCGCAGTACCATCACCGGGTCTATTGCAGCCCAGCCCCCAAACACCACCACACTGCCAACCACGCTGACCACAAAACCGACCCCCGACACTGTCGAGAACGCGACCAGCCAGCCCAGCCACAGCGGGCTGCGGGCCAGCCAGCGGCGCAACCGGCACAACAGGGCCGCCGAAGGCAATACGATCCACTGCACGGTCAGGCTCATGGCACCCAGTTGAATCCAGTCGATGCCCGACTGCAGCAGCACCCACACCAGCACCAGCAACTCCGATACCAGCACCAGAAAAAAAACCGAGGTGGCGGTGCACAAATCGGGCAGCACCAGAGAGGGCTGATTGGCGTTGAGAGAGGGGTTTTTCACTGGCTTCAAGAACGCGACCTGCCTGTTAATCTGCGTGAGACAAGGGCTCAGTGTCCCCCGTGCTTGTCCGGGGATCAAGCGACCGGACCCCAATACCCATAGCCAACGCCGGTCAAGCCGATATAATGCCCCTTCACTGTGCCCAAGGAACCCTGTAATCATGTCTGATGACCACGCTCAAAGCACCAATGCCGCCTGGGGTGGCCGTTTTGCCGAAGCAACCGATGCGTTTGTGGCCGAATTTACCGCCTCCATTCAATTCGATCAGCGTCTGTACCGACATGACATTCAGGGTTCCGTTGCCCATGCGACCATGCTGTCTGAAGTCGGAGTGCTGACTGCTGACGAATGTGAACAGATCGTGAATGGCCTTAAGGCCGTCCAGGCCGACATCGAATCCGGTCAGCAGGTCTGGTCGGTGACGCTTGAAGACGTGCACATGAACGTCGAATCGGCCCTGACCGCCAAGATTGGGCCGGTTGGCAAAAAGCTGCACACCGGTCGCAGCCGGAATGACCAGGTCGCCACCGATATTCGGCTGTACCTGCGCGAAGCCATCGACGGCCTGAGCACCGAACTGACCCGGTTGCAGCGCGGCCTGGTCACCCTGGCCACGAACGAGGCCGATACCATCATGCCCGGCTTTACCCACTTGCAAACGGCTCAGCCGGTCACCTTTGGTCATCACCTGCTGGCCTGGAATGAAATGCTGCAACGGGATTTCGAGCGCCTGCAGGATTGCCGCAAACGGGTAAACATACTGCCGCTCGGTGCCGCAGCGCTGGCGGGTACCACCTTTCCGATTAACCGTGAGCGTACTGCCGAGTTGCTGGGCTTCGACCGCGCTTCCGAGAACTCGCTCGATTCGGTCTCGGACCGTGACTTTGCCATCGAATTCACCCATTGGGCGTCGCTGACGATGATGCACCTGTCGCGCATGTCGGAAGAGCTGGTGTTGTGGGCCTCGGCCCAGTTCGATTTCATCAACCTGCCAGACCGCTTCTGCACAGGTTCCAGCATCATGCCGCAGAAGAAGAACCCCGATGTACCGGAACTGGTGCGTGGTAAGACCGGCCGGGTGTATGGCCACCTGATGAGTCTGCTGACGCTGATGAAAAGCCAGCCGCTGGCCTACAACAAAGACAACCAGGAAGACAAGGAGCCGCTGTTCGACACCATCGATACCCTGGCGGGCAGTCTGCGTGCCTTCGCCGACATGGTGCCTTACATTGAGGCCAAGCCCGCGGTCATGAAAGCAGCGGCGCTGCGTGGGTACAGTACGGCGACAGACCTGGCGGATTATCTGGTGAAGAAAGGCATGGCGTTTCGCGATGCGCACGAGGTGGTTGGCAAGAGCGTGGCCTACGGCCTGGCCCAGGGCAAAGACCTGAGTGAAATGACGCTCGATGAGCTGACCCCGTTCAGCGACACCATCACCGCCGACGTGTTCGATGTGCTGACGCTGGAAGGCTCGGTTGCAGCTCGCGATCACCTGGGTGGCACCGCACCCAATCAGGTTCGAGCAGCGGCCGCACGGGCCGGTGTTCTGCTGGCCAGCCGATAATAACGAAGGACGACGATCACCACTCCAGCGAGCGGTGATAGTCGTCCAGCCATTCGGTCATATCAGCCGCGGCCAATGGTCTGGCAAAATAGTACCCCTGCAATGAATCAATGCCCAGGCGCACCAGTTCGTGAAAGGTGGCCTCGTTCTCTACCCCTTCCCCGACGGTTTTCAGACCCAGGTTATGCGCCATGGTAATGGTCGACTCAACGATGACTCTGTCTTGCGAGTCCACCAGCAAATCATCGATGAAGCTCTTGTCGATTTTCAGTGCCTGAATCGGCAGTGACTTCAAATACGCCAGCGAAGAATAACCGGTGCCGAAGTCATCCACTTCAACCCCAACGCCCAGGCCAGCCAGTTGGTTGATGATGGTGATCGCCCGCACCGGATCCGACAGCAGGGTGCTTTCGGTCAACTCCAGCACCAGCGCCGAGCCCGGCAGTTTGTACTTTGCCAGCAACTGCTCGATTTGCCCTGGCAATGCCTGGTCGAGCAATACGCGCGCCGATAGGTTTACGGCCACATAGCGGTCCGGGTGGTGGCGACGCCAGTGAACAATTTGCGCCATGCATTGTTCCAGTACAAAGCGGGTAATCAGCCGAATGCCCTGCCCCATTTCCGCCAGCGGTATGAATTCGGCCGGTGACAGAGCACCCAGCTCCGGATGCTGCCAGCGAACCAGCCCTTCAAAGCCGGCGACGCCGCCGGTGGCCGCACTGATGATTGGCTGGTAGGCCACCCACAATTGGCCCTCGCCAATCGCCACCTCCAGTTCGGACAATACTGCGATGCGCTGGGGGGTGTGGGCATCAAGATGGGCATCGAACACCACCACCGATTCGTTGTTGGCTTTGGCCGCGTACATGGCCACATCGGCACAACGCAGCAGTTCGTGGCCATCCTGACCCTGATCGGGGTAATGCGTCAGGCCGATACTGGCCTCAACCTGCAGTTGCATGGCGTCGATCTGGTAGGGCTCACGCAAACACAGGGCCATGCGTTCGGCGACGGCCAGGGCTTCCTGCTGGCTGACATCGGGCAGCAAGACCGCAAATTCATCGCCACCGAGCCGGGCGATGTTGTGGCTGGTGCGCCATTCCAACATGCGTTGAATGCGCGGCCCGATTTCACACAACAAGCGGTCGCCAAAATGGTGGCCCAGGGTATCGTTAATCTCCTTGAAGCGGTTCAGGTCGAACAATAACAGGCTTGCGCTCTGATCCGGCTGTTGTCCAAGCGTCTGGCTGATCCACTGGTGTAGCTGGGAGCGGTTTCCCAGCCCGGTCAGGCTGTCGTGCATGGCCTGGCTGCGCAAATTCTTGCGCTGCATCAGGTTATCGAACGACAGATTCAGGGTTTGAGCCAGCATCGACAGAAAGTCGAGGTCGTTCAGAATCAGGTCATCACCGAGAATGGCCAGACCCGCGACGGCCTGGTTATCCACCACCAGCGGGACGTAAAACCACTGGCTGGTGTCTGAGCCCCAACTGATGTGACGAGTGGCGAGCGCTTGCTGCAGGGGCTCACTGTGCTCCTGGAAGTGGGTGCGTTGTTCTGGCTTGAGGCTGCTGGCATACCAGAATTCGCTGTCCGGCTGGTAGCAGGCAACCTGGGACAGGCCAACCTTCTGAGTCAGAGCCGTGCAACTGGACACCAGAAAATCGCGAACGCTGCTCTGGCGCTCCAGCCGCGTGGCAACATCAACCAGCCCCCGCAGGCGCTGCTGCCGCCGATTCATTAACTGGTGCTGTTCGCGCAGCGACACTTCAGCGCTTAACCGGTCGCTGATGTCATCGAAGGAGAGCATCACCCCTTCGGTCAGGTTGCCGCTGACTCTGAAAGAATGCACCACCATGGTACGAACTGACCCGCCGAGGGTTTGCAATTGCCACTGGCTTTGCCGGGCTTTCGCATCGCTGGCCTGTTCGATAAACGCCAGAAAGGCGGGCCAGCTCTCATAGCCCTCGGGCTGGTGATCCGGCAGGATGGAAGGCAACTGCAGCACATCCGGTTCATCGCGCACCCCGAACAGACTCGCGGCCGCCCGGTTGATGTTGATCACCCGGCCTTGCAAGTCGACGACCATTGACGCCTGAACGGCGGTCTCGAAAAATGCCCGGTAACGCGCTTCACTTTCCTGCAACCGCCCCTCGAGCCCGAGACGTTCAATTTCGGTCACCGCCCGCTCGGTATAGAGTTCGAGCACCCGGAACAGCGCTGAATCAACCACCAGCGGTTCATCATGGTCGATGGCCAGTATGCCCACCCAGCGTCCGCGCCGGTTGTCGAGCCGGAAGGCTTCGAGATGAACCATGGTATCGAGAGTCGGCCAGTGCTGGCGGTCTGCCGCGGTAAGGCTTTTCACCAGGTGTGACTGGCTGGCGAGCGGGGCTAGTAGACTGTCTGTTAGACGCATGCTGTAGCTGGGCTGCATCAGACCGTCCAGAATCGAAACCAGGCAATCCAGATGCTGGTCGTCGTTAACCTGAAACAGGCTCACTTGCCGGCATTCGAGCAACAGAGCCAGACGCCGGCACAAGTGCTCTATGAAATCCTGCCCGGTAGCAACGGCAACGTCGGCATTCAGCCGGGCCAGCACTTTGTCGAGCCGAGCGTTTTGCTTTTCGATGCGTACCGGGGCGTGGGTATCCACCAAAGACCCCAGGCAGACAATGTGTTCACTATCCTGCCGAATAAAATTGGTACGCTCTTCAACCCAGATGTAACCCTGCTCCCGGTGTTTGATCCGATAGGTCATGAAGATGGGCGACAGCATGGCCCGACACCGGTCGTATTCGGCACCCACTCGCCGACGGTCGCTGGGGTGAATCATCTGATACAAATAACGCCTGGGGTTCTCTCCCAGAAAGTCGTCTGGCGGGTAACCCGTCAGTTGTTCGATCGACTCGCACACATAATTCAGCGCCCAGAGGTCTTTTTGCTCACCCCGCGATTCCGCCTCGTACAGCACCAGTGGTGCATGTTTCAACCAGGTGGAGGGATCTGCAAGGCGTCGGGCCGAGTCATTTCCGACCCTGGAATGTGCGTTTTTTCCCTTCAAAGGCATGGGTGACAGGCTTTTATGATCTGATTACTGGCAGTTTAGTCAGTATGCGCAGATTTGACGAACTGGAAGGACAGTTTTCATTCTTTCCGGGAAGAAAGACGATAAGGCAGGCGGCGCAAAGGCGGAAAACGAGAAGTGCATCACAAAAAACGCAGCCCGGAGGCTGCGCAAAGAGAACTCACCATGAATAGATCGTCGTGATTTACAGCCGGGCCTCGGTCTGTTCGTCAAAAAACACCGCTTTGCTCATATTGAACAACAAGTCCATCGATTCACCGACTTTACCGGCCTCCTGGGGGTGTACCCGGCACTCACATTCCTGGTCGTTAATCCGGGCGAGAATCAGGGTGTCGGCACCGGTTGGCTCGGTGACTTCGATCTTCACCGGTACCTGAGTGATGTACTGTTCGGCCACCAGATGCGGCATCACGTGGGTAATTTGCTCGGGGCGAATGCCCAGCACCACAGTCTTGCCCACATAGCTACTCAGGTCGGCCTGCTTCGGGTCGACCGGCAACTGGAAGATCGTACCCTGAGATTCGATCTGGACGGCGTAGTCTTTCTCCTGTTTGGTCACTTCACAGCGCAGGAAGTTCATCGACGGTGAGCCCATGAAACCGGCCACAAACATGTTGGCCGGGTCATCGTACACTTCCTGCGGCGTACCGAACTGCTGCACGATACCGCCTTTCATAACCGCAATGCGGTCGGCCAGCGTCATCGCCTCGATCTGATCGTGGGTCACATACACAATGGTGGTGCCCAGGCGTTGGTGCAGCTTTTTCATTTCGGTGCGCATTTCCACGCGCAATTTGGCATCCAGGTTCGACAGTGGTTCGTCAAACAGATAGATCTTGGGGCGGCGTGCCAGTGCCCGGCCCATCGCCACTCGCTGGCGCTGACCACCGGACAACTGAGACGGCTTGCGGTCAAGCAGCGGCTCGATCTGCAACAGCTTGGCAACCCGTGCCACTTCTTCAGCGATTTCAGCTTTGGGCATCTTACGAATTTCCAGGCCGAAGGCGATGTTCTTGCGCACGTTCATGTTCGGATACAGCGCGTAACTCTGAAACACCATGGCAATGTCACGGTCTTTCGGGGCTTCGTAGGTTACGTTGGTGTCGCCCAGCAGAATGTCACCGGTGGTGACATCCTCCAGACCGGCGATGCAGTTCAACAGGGTGGATTTACCGCAGCCGGATGGCCCGACCAGAATGATGAACTCACCATCCGTTACATCCAGGCTGATGCCTTTAAGGATGTGCTCTTCACCAAAACTTTTGTAGACGTTGTCAATTTTCAGCTCAGCCATGTTCAGAACTCCCGTTAACCTTTTACAGAACCGGCCGTCAGACCGCGTACAAAATATTTACCGGCAACCACATAGACCACAATGGTCGGCAGTGCCGCGATGATGGCACCGGCCATATCCACGTTATATTGTTTCTCGCCCGTGGAGCTGTTCACCATGTTGTTGAGGCCCACCGTCACTGGTTGGGTACTTGGATCGGAGAACACCACCCCGAACAGGAAGTCGTTCCAGATCTGAGTAAACTGCCAGATCACTGTGACCACCAGAATCGGTGCCGATAACGGCAGGATGATGCGGAAGAAAATGACCCAGAATCCGGCACCGTCCAGCTTGGCCGCCTTGACCAGTTCGTGCGGCAAATTGACGTAGTAGTTGCGGAAAAACAGCGTAGTAAAGCTTACCCCGTAAACGACGTGCGTCAGAATCAGCCCCACCAGACTGCCGGATAAACCCAGCCAGCCGAGTAGCTGCGATTGTGGCAACAGAATCGCCTGAAAAGGCAGGAAACAGCCGATCAGCAGTGCTGCAAAAAACAGCTCGCTTCCCCGGAATTTCCAGAAGCTCAGCACATAACCATTCAAGGCGCCCAGAATGGTCGAAATCGCAACCGATGGAATCACCATCAGAATTGAATTGATAAAGTAAGGCCGCAACCCGCGTTCTTCGCGCGCGCCAATTTGCACTTCACTCCAGGCCATGGACCAGGCATCGAGTGAGAATGACTTGGGCCACTCAATCAACTGTCCCAGCCGAATCTCATCCATCGACCGGAAGGACGTCATAATCATCAGGATCAGCGGTAGCAGATAATAAGCCGCAACAATAATCAGCACGCCATAGAGGACTGCCCGACCATTGATGTTGGCGTAACTCGGATTCTTTGACTTAGCCATTTTTCGGAGTCCTCAGTTCGGAATACAAATAGGGGACCAGTATGGCCAGCACCGTCATCAGCATGATCACCGCCGAAGCCGCACCAATACCAAGCTGACCGCGCTGGAAGGAGAACTGGTACATGAAAATCGCAGGCACATCGGTTGCGTTGCCGGGACCACCGCCGGTCAGTGCGATCACCAGGTCGAAGCTCTTGATCGCGATGTGCGCCAGCATGATAAAGGCCGAGAAAAAGACCGGTCGCATTGAAGGAATGATGATGCGCGTGTACACCGCGAACAGATTGGCACCATCGAGCTGGGCGGCTTTAATAATAGAGGTGTCGATGCCGCGCAAACCGGCCAGGAAAATCGCCATCACAAACCCGCTGGCTTGCCAGACACCGGCAATGACCACGGTATAGATCGCCATATCCGGATCAATGATCCAGTCGAATACGAAGCTCTCCCACCCCATACTGATCACGAAGCGCTCAATACCCACCGTGGGGTTCAGCAACCACTTCCAGACCGTACCGGTGACGATGAATGACAAAGCCATGGGGTAGAGGTAAATGGTGCGTATCGCGCCTTCAGCCCGAATGTTCTGATCCAGCAGGATGGCCATAACCAGACCGACCACCATGCAGATACCAATGAACAACACACCAAAGACCACCAGATTACCCATGGCGTTCAACCAGCGCGGGTTCATGAACAACCGCACATACTGATCAAACCCCACCAGGTCGTAACTGGGCAGGAAGCTGGAGTTGGTAAAGGAAATAAAGGTGGTCCACAGCACAAAGCCATAAAAGAACACCAGCGCAATAACCAGAGTTGGCGAAACAACGAGTTTCGGCAACCAGTAGTCAATGCCCTTCTTGCGTGATACCGACATAGGTTTTCCGTCCGTTCAGTAAGGAGACTCTGAATAGCTCAGCAGTGAGACTGGGCCATTAAGAGATTCCCTCGATGCCTGTTTGCGTTTCAATGCCACCTGATACCCTGTAAGACAGGCACCACCAACCAACCCGGGGCCTCTTGTGGCGTTATTGTTCCCGGAGAAAGTGAGGGTCAGGCAGATTAACTGTATCTGTGATTTCGAGTTTTGCCAGAATCGGCCCGCTTACCCGGAGGCGCGGGCCAAAGGTCGGTCAGCACGGCTGGAACGCCGTCCTGACCAGGCCGTGCCATTATTGGGCAGCGCGTACTGCGCGAGCCAGACGAGTCGCTCCGTCTTCGGCACTCATGTCAGAGTTAAAGAACTCGGTGACGGTGTCGTAGATAGCGCCCTGAATGGTTGAGGTCGTGGACATGCCGTGGGCCATGGATGGCACCAGGCCTTCGCCAGACGCTGCGGTGCTCTTGAAGGTTTCCATAGAAGCCAGAGCGCAATCGTCAAACTTGCCCATGTCGAGGTCGGTACGAGCCGGGATGGAACCCTTGTTCAGGTTAAAAGTTTCCTGAAAGCTCGGTGACAATACCAATTCAGCCATCTTCAACTGGGCTTCTGCGTTAGCGGCGGTGCGCTGCTTGAACATGGCCAGTGAGTCGATGTTGAAAGTAAAGGCATCGGCGGTACCCGGGAACGGCGCACAGATGTAATCTTCACCCGGGGTCATGTTGGCGGCGGTGAATTCACCTTTCGCCCAGTCGCCCATAAACTGCATGGCCGCTTCGCCACGGATAACCATGGAGGTAGCCACGTTCCAGTCACGGCCCGGCGCGCCACGGTCGATGTAGTCGTTCACCTTGCGGAACTCTTCGAAGGCTTCAACCATGGTGTCTGATTCGAGTGCAGCCTGGTCCATTTCAACGAAGACGTCGTTGAAGAAGTCAGCGCCGCCAACAGCCAGTACGATGCTTTCGAAGGTTGTCGCGTCCTGCCATGGCTGACCGCCGTGGGCAATAGGCGTTACACCGGCGGCCTGCAACTCTTCGGCCGCGGCCCACAGTTCGTCCAGGTTAGTTGGGATGTCAACGCCGGCATCGGCGAATACGGCCGGGTTGGCCCACATCCAGTTGACGCGGTGAACGTTAACCGGTGCTGCGACGTAATCGCCATCGTGCTTCATGACGTCGGCGACAACAGAAGGCAGAACGGAGTCCCAGTTGTTTTCGTCTGCAACGTCATCAAGGCTGGCCAGGAAGCCGAGATCGCCCCATTCCTGAATTTCCAGACCCTTGATCTGTGCAGCCGCTGGCGGGTTGCCCGACACGGCGCGCGAACGCAGTACGGTATAGGCGTTTTCACCACCACCACCGGCAACCGCGAAGTCAGTCCAGGTGTGACCTGCGTCTTCAACCATTTCTTTCAGAACCGCGATAGAGCGCGCTTCGCCACCGGAAGTCCACCAGTGCAATACTTCAACTTCGCCGGCCTGGGCTGAAACGGCCAGTGTGCCGCCCATTGCCATCGCGATCAGAGATTTTTTGAACATCATGGTCTCAGTCCTTCTGTTTGTTGTTTTGGTCTTACTGTCTTCAGTTTTGATGATTCCATCGTTGCGCAGGTCTCGGCTGGAGCCCTGTCAACCATCGGGGTTACCCGAATTCAATGATGAATCAATGAACAAAGCTGTGAACTCGCACGGCAACGATCGTTGATCGGCTTGCACGTTACGATTGCCACAGCCTTACTCTAGTCAGCCCGGTTGACCGAGTAACGTCTCTAACAGCAACCTAGCGTAACAAAACCTAACAGCGGCCTGGCCATGAGGCGTGTTACCCCTGTTACCAGAGGTGACATCCATAAAGGCACACGATAGAAACGCCCGAATGTTCAGGATAAAAAAAGTTCGGGGTCGGCGGGAAAGTAACACGAGCCCGCTACAAGCAGGCTCGTCAATGTAACAAAGGTGTTACATTGACGACTTTAGAGGCAACTAACGTCAGTGGGTTTCAGTCCAAAACTGCGCACATAACAAGGCAACCGACTGCAAACCTTCAATATCAGCTTCGGTAAAGGCATCGAGTTGATCGCTGTCCACATCCAGTACCGCCACGACATCATCGTCCACCAATATCGGCACGACTACCTCGGAGCGGGACAGACTGCTGCAGGCAATGTGACCTGGAAAGGCATCGACATCCGGCACCCACTGGCTGGTAGCTTCAGCCCAGGCCGCGCCACATACACCCTGTCCGTGCTCAATGCGGGTGCAGGCGATGTCGCCCTGAAAAGGCCCCAGCACGAGCTGATCGTCTTTCACCAGGTAAAAACCGACCCAGAAGAAACCGAAGGTTTGGCGCAGGGCGGCAGCCAGATTGGCCAGATTGGCCGTGCGATCAGGCTCGCCCTGAACCAGGCCCTGAAGTTGCGGCAACAGCTCGGCGTATTGGGTTCGACGGTCGCCCGTCGGTGTCAGAGTTAAGGTATCGGCCAAGTACTAGTCTCCCAGGTTGGCCAGCTCGCGATACTGCGCAAGGGCGCGATCGGTTTGCTGGCGATGTTCAAAAAAACGGGCCAGAGCCAGGCCGGAATCGCGATTCGGATCAGTCCGCCAGGCTTCGACCAGATAATCTTCCGCTTTGCCCCACAAGGCTTGTGCTTCGCACAGTTGACCGAGTGTCAGCATCAGGGCCGGATTGGTACCGTGGCGTTTTTCAAGTTGCTCGGCCAGCGGCAGCACCCGGGTTTCAGGCAACCGAGTGTCCAGCAGGCAGCGCAGCAGCACTGGGGCGGGCGCCTTTTCCAGCGCTTTGGACAGCTGTTTGAAGGCATTTTCAGCCTGGCCATGCACCAGCAGGCAGCGGCATTCCGCGGCCACTATCTCGGCTTTCTGCCGTATGGGTTTAGGCAGTGTCTTTAACGGTGCCAGAGCGTCCACGGAGGTCTTACACCCCTGTTCAATCAGTTGCAAGGCGACTTGTTGTTGCCACCGCTCGCGATCGGACGGGTTCAGATTGGGTGCCTTGTTCACGGCCTGCAGTGCAACCTCGGCCTGTCCCTGATCCATCAGCGCGCGCCAGTAATCCGGCTGCAAGGAGCGCACCCGCTGCAGCCCCGGCTGTTGCTGCCACAGTGCCAGTAAGGCGGCTGAATCACCCGACTGCACCAGGCGTTCGGCCGTCAGGGCGTCAGCCACCAGTGCGAGATCCGGGTCGGTCTGCTTAAACTGACTGACCCGGGCGGGCCAGTCGCCACTGTCTTGCCCTGGTATCAGCGTCAGAACTCTGGGCAAACGCTCCGAGCCACCGGCGCTGACCACTTTGTGTAATGCCGTCAGTGCTGCCTGGTGGTCTCCTTCCAGCCAGGCATTGACCGCCTGGCCGGTTGCGACCCGGGCGGTTTTACGGTCGCGCCGGTCGCGGTATTGGCGGACCAGTCGCACCGGGTTAACGCCGCGTAGCAACTTTATGGCCAGCCAGCTGACCAACAGTAGAACGAGGAACAGGCCAACGGCGCTCCACAGGGTGATCTCGACCATCCACTGACCCCAGGCGATCATCACATAACCGGGATGACGCACCATAAAGTGGGCCAGCAAGCCAGCAGCCAGAATCAGCACCAGCCACAACAGGACTTTCAGCAGCAGGCGGCTCATGCGTCATCCTCCCCATTGTCAGCCGATTCGGTCGACTCTTCCTCAACCCGGGTCATGTATTGCTCCAGCGCTTCAACACTGGCGTGGATGTCGGGAAAGTCTGGCGTCAGGGTCAGGCCTTGCAGGGCCTCCAGTTCCGTCTCTATGGCACCGAGCTCCAGCTCAGCCGACATGGCCGCGACGCGGCTTTGCAATTGGGCCAGAGCTTCATTGTAGAGCGGCTGATTGCGTGCCAGCAGAGCCAACTGCACCTGCTCGGTCAGCAGCAGGCTATGCTGCTGCCACTGGGCAAACTCAGACAATAACGGCGGCGCCTGATAGGGCACGTCCAGTCGACTGACCGTGACCAGGCTGCTCAGGCTGTCACGGAAGGTTTGCCAGCTCAGCGGTGTCTCATTGCTTTGCTCCTGCGGTTCAAGTCGTTCGGCCGGAGACCACTGACGACTCGCAATGCGTTCGTTGACGGCTTCAAGCCGAAAGTAGGTGCCGCTCAAGTCGACACTGCCCACCGACTGCAAGGCAAGGCGGTCTGACGCAATCTGGCGGCGTACTGGCAACACGGCCGCTTCGGTTAGCCCGCCCAACACTTGGTCGGCCGCGTTGAGCAAACTGATGGCGATGGTGGCGTCACCATCGAGTAGCAGGCGCCGTTCGGCCAGGCGCAGCAGAGTCAGTGCTTCCTCCAGCGGCCAGCGATCGGCCTCCAGATCCTGACGCCGGCTGAGCCGCTGAGCGGTTTCGATCAGCATCGCCTCGAGCGCCTGCTGCTCTTGCTGAACCTGTTGAGCCAGCCGTTCACGCTCACCTTCCGAAGATTCAAGGCGAACACTCAAGCTCGACACCTGCTGGCGCAACTCGCTCAGTGAACTGGCGACGGTGTCGGTTTCTTGCTGCAGTACCCGGTATTGCTGCCAGCCCCAATACACCAGCCACGCCAGGCCAGCGACCATCAATACCAGAACCAGCAGAGAGACCAGCAAGCGATTCGATCGGCCCGAGCCGCCGCCGGCAGCGCCTCGTCGGCGACGCGGAGGCACACCGGCATTGCCAGAAGGTTTGGCTTTTGGCGCAGGCCTGGGCTCGGGCTTCTCCGGCGCGGGCGCTTCAGGCGAGGCATTGGACGCCCCGGCTTCTGGACGGTCGGCTGGGGTCTCAGATGCAGCGGATGCCGGCTTGTCGGTCTTCGCGTCTGCAACCGGCGTGCCTTGCGCAGGCTCCGCCTGTTCTACTACGGGCTTGTCGGTATCCGGTGTTGGTGTCTTGCCAGACTCGGTGTCTTTATTCATGGGCAGTGCGGCCTTTGCTGTCACAGGGCGGCGGGCAAGGCCCGCGCTCCGGGTTCCATTAATGAGTATCAGTGTAAGGTGAACCGGGCCGTGCCGTCACGCCCTGTCCGGAAAGACATTGCGCTACCGCCTCCGGCGAAGCGCCTGGTGCCAGCAGGCAGTGGGCAATACCCCGCTCCCGCGCCCAGGCCATCAAGCGCGGGGAGGTCAGTAACCAGGTGCCCTGCCAACTGCGCCAGTTACTGTTCTGGCCGCCCCACAGGGCATCGCCCAACAGCTGGGAGCTGACCAGAACGGCATCTGCCTGGCCGCTCAGGCGGGTCATGTCTTCCAGTACCGCCGGGTCCAGTGCACGTTCATAGACCTCTATGGACTGCACCTCTGCACCCCGCTCCTGCAGCACCTGAGGATAGAGTTCACGCCCACCCGCTCCCTTCACCACGAGCCACTTGCGCTGGGATACCGCCTGAGTTGAGGGCAAGGAGAGGACCTCTTCCGCGGTGTGGCCAGAGGCCGGGAACTGCGGCACCAGCCCGCCCTGGCTCAATACCCTGGCCGTGGCCGGGCCATTGCACAGCCAATCAACTCCGAGCGGGGGTTGCGGCCAATAGCGATCGAGCGCTGCCGTCAGTTGGCTGGCTGCCGTGGGGCTGACACAGATGACCCCCTGATATTCGTCGAGATTGAGCCACAGCGACCGGCGCTCGGCAGTTTCCGGGTGCAGCGTCAACCGCCAGGGGTCGTGTAACATCAAGTCGGCATAGGGTGCCAGCTGTGACTGCCAGCGAGCCCAGTCGGGCCTGGCCTTGGCCAGCAACAGGCGCATCAGTCAGACAGTTTGGCCAGAATGGCGCCGGCCCCCTGGTCCAACAGCTGCTCGGCCAAATCGAGCCCCAGCGCCGAGGCCTGCGCCAGTTGCTCGGCCTCAGTCCCCCCCAGTAGCACCTCGCCCCGGGCTTTCAGCAAGCGTTCGCCATTTACTTCACCCACACGGGCCTCCATGCTCAGCGTATCGCCTTCCAATAGGGAAAAACCGGCGATGGGTACCTGGCAGCCGCCCTCCAGGCGACGGTTCATGGCGCGTTCGGCGGTCACCCGGATGTGGGTTTGCGGATGCATCAGGGGGGCCAGCAGATTGCGGGTTGCTTCGTCACCCGCCCGGATCTCGATGCCGACAGCACCCTGCCCGACCGCGGGCAGGCACAAATTGGTATCGAGCGTGTGGCGAATACGGTCTTCTAGCTTTAACCGGCGCAACCCTGCCGATGCCAGAATGATGGCATCGTATTCACCGGCATCCAGTTTGCCCAGGCGGGTGCCGACGTTGCCGCGCAGGAAGCGAATCTGCAGATCCGGCCGTGCCGCCAGCAATTGCGCTTGCCGACGCAATGAGGAGGTGCCGACGATGGCCGCTTCCGGCAGGTCGTTCACGTGAGCAAACTGATTGGAAACAAAGGCGTCCGTTGGGTCTTCACGCTCGCAGATCACGGCCAGTTCAAAGCCCTCGGGCATCTCCATGGGCACATCCTTCATTGAATGCACCGCGATGTCGGCGTCACCGTCAGCAATGGCAACTTCCAGTTCCTTGATAAACAGGCCTTTTCCGCCCACTTTGGCCAGCGGAACATCCAGCATCTTGTCGCCTTTGGTGGCCATTTGCACCAGCTCAACCTGAAGTTCCGGGTGCAACTGTGTCAGGGCAGAACGAACGTACTCCGCTTGCCACAGGGCCAGCGGGCTCTTTCGGGTTGCAATACGCAGAATCTGGGACATGTATCTCTTCGCCGTTAAATGAGGCGCAAAGTGTAACAAATAATCGGTGACAAGCGGGTTTGTGATCGACATCCTATCTACGATGACAAACCTTTTGATACGGTTTGTTACGTTATGTCTAGGTCTTGTTACGGTATCCTTCGCTAGCCGATAGCGCCAACAACGATAAAAACACAGAACACGCTGGAGAACGCAATGACCCGATCCACACGCACGATGGCGTTCAGCGCCATGCTATGTCTGCTGCCTGGCTTGTCACAGGCAGGTTCTGTTGAAGTATTGCACTATTGGACCAGCGGTGGCGAAGCCCGTTCTGTTCAAGTTCTTCAGCAGGCCATGCAGGAAGACGGCCACACCTGGGATGATTTCGTGGTGCAGGGCGGGGGCGGTGGCAATGCCATGGCCACCCTGCAAGACAGAGTACTGCGCGGAAATCCTCCCACAGCAGCCCAAATTAAGGGGCTGGATATTCAACGCTGGGCCCGGCTTGGCTTTCTGAGCAACATTAACGATCTGGCGGACGAACAGCAGTGGGATCAGCGCCTGCCACCGGTCGTGGCAGCTGCCATGCAATATAATGGCGACTACGTTGCCGTGCCGGTGAACGTGCACCGCACCAACTGGCTGTGGGCCAATAAACGCATTCTCGATTCAGTGGGTGTGACAGTTCCGACGACCTGGGCGGAATTTGACCGGGCAGCGGATTTGATTGCAGCGGCCGGTTACCGGGTCATCGCCCAGGGTCATCAGGACTGGCAGCACGCCACCCTGTTTGAAGCCGTTGCCTTGTCCGTCGGCGGTCCGGAGTTTTACCAGGCGGCGCTGGTCGAGCATGATTTTCGCGCCATGCGCAGCGACACCATGGATGCGGTATTCGATCGCTACTACCGGCTGCTTGAGCACATGCCTCTCTCAGATGATCTGGGCGAGTGGAACCAGGCCACCAGTCTGGTCATCAACGGCGAAGCCGCCTTTCAATTTATGGGTGACTGGGCCAAGGGTGAATTCTCTGCGGAAGGCAAAGTCGCCAATACCGACTACGTTTGTGCGCCGGTGCCCGGCACCCAGAATCAATTCCTGTTCAATATTGACAGCTTTGCCATTTTCGACTTGCGCGGCGCAAGCCAGGCGGACCAGACAGCTCAGAATGACCTGGTTCGCAACATCATGGACGATTCATTCCAGCGTACCTTCAATCAGAACAAAGGCTCCATCCCTCCGCGCACCGATATGAGCATGAGCGCCTTTGACGACTGCGCCCGGGTGTCCATGAGCGAGTTCATTGCGGCAGCGGCCAATGATTCCCTCTTACCCAGCATTGCCCATGGCATGGCGACCACCGGTACCGTTCAGGGCTATTTTTACGAAAAGATAGGCGAACTGACGGTCAACCCGATCTCACCGTCGGAATCATCACGCGAACTGGCCAAGGCCATTCGCTATGGCCAGTACGTCATCAAATAAGCCAACGCCCGTTCAGCCAGAGCCCTGGCTGCGCGGGTGCGCCTTCAGATGCCAGATGCGGTGTACGTAATCTTCAATCGAACGGTCTGAATTGAACTTGCCCATGGTCGCGGTATTGATGATGGCGCTTCGTGCCCAGGCTTGCTTGTTCTGATAGCGCGCTTCAACCTCCTGCTGGGCATCGCAGTAACTGCGATAGTCCGCCAGGACCTTGTAGGGATCACCCCCTTTCAACACACTGTGTTTGATGGACGACAGGGCGCCAGGGTCATCCGGGGTTAAATAGCCGTTATCCAGCCAGTCGAGCACGGCCTTGAGTTCATCGTCCTGCCGGTACCAATCAAAGGGGTTATAACCCCGTTCGTCGAGTTGACGAACCTCGTCTACCGACAGCCCAAAAATAAATATATTCTCTCGCCCGGCCTCTTCGGCAATCTCGATGTTTGCCCCATCCATGGTACCAATGGTCAGGGCACCGTTCAGTGCCAGTTTCATATTGCCGGTGCCCGAGGCTTCTTTACCCGCGGTTGAAATCTGCTCTGACAAATCAGCGGCCGGTATGATCTTCTCGGCCAGACTGACCCGGTAATTGGGCAGCATCACCACTTTTAATTTGCCCTGAATGCGATCGTCATTATTGATGCGTTCTGCCGCGCAATTAATGCCGTAAATAATGTCTTTGGCCAGCGCATAGGCGGGTGCTGCCTTGGCACCAAACAGAAACACGCGCGGTACCGTTATCGCATTCGGGTCCTCCAGCACACGCCGGTACAGCGTCAGGATATGCAACAGATTCAGATGCTGTCGCTTGTACTCATGCAGGCGCTTTATCTGCACATCAAAGAGAGCGTGCGGGTCGATATCGATGCCGGTTAGCTGCTTTACGACGGCCGCCAGGTCAACTTTGTTCTGATGCTTGATCGCCATGAAATCGATTTGGAACTGGTGATCGTCTGCCAGTTCCGTCAATTGCTCGAGCTTGCTCAGATGCCGTGGCCAGTCAGCCTCAATGTGTTTGTCGATCAGGGTGGATAACCTGGGGTTGCTGGCTTTCAGCCAGCGCCGGGGCGTTACACCATTGGTCACATTGGTGAATTTATTGGGCCAGAGCTGATCGAACTCGGGAAAGAGGTCTGACTTCACCAGGTTCGAGTGAACCTCGGCGACCCCGTTTACGGTATGTGAACCCACCACCGACAGGTGAGCCATGCGCACTTTACGATGATGCCCTTCTTCAATGATCGACAGTCGGGCCTTCATGCCATCATCACCGGGCCATTGGCGCTCAACTTCCTGGCTCAGAAAGCGGTGGTTGATTTCAAAAATAATCTCCAGATGACGCGGCAACACCTTTGCAAAGAGCGGCAAGCTCCAAGTCTCCAGGGCTTCCGGCAGGAGCGTATGGTTGGTGTAAGAAAAAACCGGATGACAGATGGCCCAGGCGGCATCCCATCCCAGCCGCTTTTCATCCATCAGCACACGCATCAGTTCGGGAATGGCCACCGCCGGGTGGGTATCATTCAGTTGCACGGCCACCCGTTCAGCAAACTGAGACCAATCTTCTCCGTGGGCTCGCTGATAACGGCGGATGATGTCTGCCAACGACGCAGCGCTGAAAAAATACTGCTGGATCAGGCGCAATTCCTTGCCGGCATCGGTTTCGTCGTTGGGATACAACACCTTGGAAATGGTTTCTGCCTGGGCCTGCTCTACCTGAGCGTCTACATAGCCCCCTGCGTTGAACACATCCCAGTCAAAGAAGTCGGTTGCCCGGCTCTCCCAGAGCCTGAGAATGTTCACATTGGCGCCGCTGTAGCCAACGATGGGGATATCCCAGGGTACGGCTTTGACGGTCCGTGCCGGTCGCCAGACTTTGTAAGCGCGCCCGCTTTCGCTCACGGTTTCCACAAAGCCATAGAGTTTGATTTCCTGAACCGATTCCGGTCGGCACACTTCCCAGGGGTTGCCGTACTCGCGCCAGTCATCCGGCCGCTCGACCTGTCGGCCCTGGCTGAAACTTTGCTCGAACAAGCCATGCTCATAATGGATGCCATAGCCAACCGCGGGGTAATTTAAGGTGGCGAGTGAATCCAGAAAACACGCTGCTAACCGGCCCAGGCCACCATTGCCCAGCGCCATATCCGGCTCTTTTTCCAGAATATCCGACAGTTTCTGTCCCAGATTGGCCAGTGCCTGGTCGGCAATGTCAAACAATTGAAGGTTATTGAGATTGTTGGACAGCAACCGCCCCATCAGAAATTCCATCGACAGGTAATTCACCGCCCGGGTGTCCAGTGTGGAGTGGGTGCGCTGAGTATCGGTAAGGCCAGCCATGACAGCTTCATTAACAGCCCCGGCGGTGGCCTTCCACCAGCTTTGCGGGCTAGCTTTCTCTTCGTAGGTACCTTGAGCAACATGCAGGTGATGAACAATGCTGGCCTGCATCGACTCAACGGTAATGGGTGGTGGGGAGGCTTTACTCGTCATCGCGATGATGCCCGGATACAAAGGCCAGTGCGTGTGTCACGGCCTTTTCAACCTCGGTTTCCATTGCGTGCTGCTCCTGCACCGACAGATAAAACGCCATGTCCACAGAAAACCGATAATAGCGTGCCGGTAGCTGGTTCAATGCCACACAGGCGATGTCGGCCAGCTCGTTTTCCGATTTGCCATCGGCTTCCAACCGGCCTTTCAAGTCATCGATCACCAGCTTTTCGTAGTAATTGGCAATTTGAGTGTCTATGGTCATGCGCGTGCCTCCGAATATCGTGCTTTGAAGACTAGACGAAAATACACCAACCGACACGGACCGCCACTTTATTCAACCTCAATACTGGCAACACTCTGGAATCCGCGAGGCAATTTGTTGCCCCGACGCCCGCGCTCACCCAGATAGTGCTCAAGGTCAGCGCCCTTGAGTTTCAGCTTGCGCTTGCCGGAGTGAATGACCAGGGTGTTGTCGCTGCCCAGAACCACGGCGCCGATCATGAATTCTTCATGCTCAGCCGCCCGGGCGGCTGGAATGTTGATGATTTTGTTACCCTTGCCTTTGGCCAGCTCAGGCAAGTCGCGCACCGGAAACACCAGCAGGCGCCCTTCGTTGCTAACGGCTGCAAGGTAGTCGGTCTCGCGCTGATGCACGACCGCCGGGGCCAGTACCCGGGCGTTTTTCGGCAGACTTAATACTGCCTTGCCCGCCTTGTTTTTGCTCACCATGTCTTCAAAGCGGCCAATGAACCCATAGCCGGCATCAGACGCCAGCAGGTAATGCTGGTTCGGTTCATTGATCAGCAAGCCACGCATTTCGGCACCCGGTGGCGGACTGACACGACCGGAAATGGGCTCACCCTGCCCCCGCGCGGACGGCAAGGCATGTGTTGCCAGGGTGTAGGACCGGCCGGTCGAGTCGAGCAAGACGGTGGGCTGATTGCTCTTGCCCGGTGCGCTGAAGGCGAACGCATCGCCCGCCTTGTAGCTGAGGTTCACGCCATCGATGTCGTGCCCCTTGGCCGCCCGGATCCAACCTTTTTGAGACAGCACGACGGTCACCGGTTCAGAAGGCAATACTTCGGTCTCGCTGAACGCCTGGGCTTCTTCGCGCTGGACCCGTTGTGTGCGACGGTCATCGCCGAAGGTATCGGCATCGGCCATGATCTCTTTCTTGATCAGGGTACGCATGCGCGTTGCCGAGCCGAGGGTTTTCTCGATCTTGTCGCGTTCGGCCGCCAGTTCATCCTGTTCACCGCGAATTTTGAACTCTTCCAGCTTGGCCAGCTGACGCAATTTCAATTCGAGAATGGCTTCGGCCTGGACGTCGCTCAGCTTGAACCGGCTCATCAGTTCTTGCTTGGGCTCGTCCTCGGTGCGAATGATGTGGATGACTTCATCGATGTTCAGATAAGCGATCAACAAGCCATCGAGGATGTGCAGCCGGGCGATGACTTTGTCGAGCCGGTGCTGCAGGCGACGGCGAACCGTTGTGGTTCTGAAGGTCAGCCATTCGCTCAGAATATGCGTCAGGGATTTAACCTGAGGCCGGCCATCGGTCCCAATCATGTTCAGGTTGATGCGAATGGTTTTTTCCAGATCGGTGGTCGCGAACAGGTGGTTCATGACCGCATCGACATCGACCCGATTGCTGCGCGGTTCAATCACCAGACGCGTCGGGTTTTCGTGGTCGGATTCATCGCGCAAGTCGACCACCATTGGCAGTTTCTTGACCTGCATCTGGTGAGCGATCTGCTCCAGTATTTTGGATCCGGAGACCTGATAGGGCAGCTCGGTGATGACGATATCGCCACCTTCGGTGCCATACCGGGCCCGAACCTTTACCGTGCCCCGGCCGGTTTCGTAGATTTTTTGCAGGTCGGCCGTTGGGGTAATCAGTTCACCGCCTGTGGGGAAATCGGGCCCCTTGATGTGCATCATCACATCAGCCAGCGAGGCATCCGGGGCGTCGAGCAGGTGAATGCACGCAGCGGCGACTTCGCGGATGTTGTGCGGCGGTATATCCGTTGCCATACCAACCGCAATACCGGTGGTGCCATTGAGCAGGATGTGCGGCAAGCGTGCCGGCAACACTGAGGGCTCTTCCAGGGTGCCATCGAAGTTGGGCACCCAGTCGACGGTACCCTGACCGAGTTCGTCGAGCAGCAGACCGGCATGGGCATGCAGTCTCGATTCGGTATAGCGCATGGCGGCGAAGGATTTCGGGTCGTCCGGCGCACCCCAGTTGCCCTGACCATCGACCAGCGGGTAGCGGTAAGAGAACGATTGCGCCATCAGCACCATGGCTTCATAACAGGCGCTGTCACCGTGCGGGTGGTATTTACCCAGCACGTCACCCACGGTTCGGGCGGACTTCTTGAATTTGGACGTACTTTTCAGCCCCAGCTCACTCATCGCATAGATGATGCGACGCTGCACTGGCTTGAGGCCATCACCCAGGTGGGGCAAAGCCCGGTCCAGAATGACGTACATGGAGTAGTCCAGGTACGCCTTTTCGCTAAACTGGCTGAGCGACAGATGCTCGATGTATTCGCCGGATTGTTCAGTCATTCGATGGGTTCGCCTTAACAGGGTACGCGGTTCTGGGAGGCACCCCGGGATCAGTAGGATCAGACCGGTGTCGGTTTAAACTGGCGCAAGTGTCGCAATTTCAACCGCTTATGACAATCAGGCATGGGTTTGAGGGGAAACAGCAGATCTGTCAACTGGCCAGCAAAACCTGTTGCCAGAGCCTTTGGGCTCTGATGTTTCTATGGCAAACTGAGCTGACTTCGAGCGGCGTTATCCTATGCTGCGGGAATCCGCGCCGGCCACCGGGTTTGCTTATCCGGGGTCGGCGTGAACCCATCCGTGGGGCCTAGACCGTAGGATATGAATCCCATCCATGGAATTCACCCTTCGGGCTCGCTATGCTCGTGCTAAAACGCTCCAGGCGTTTTAGTCCATGCTACGGACTCCCCCGGATAAGCAAACCCGGCAACCAGCGCTTGGTACGGTGGATAACTCAACATAATTACAGAGAAAATAACCATAAAAAGGAAACAGGCATGGCCGTATCGCGCCCTATTCGATGGATTTTCAGGACCTTGCTACTGCTGCTGGTCCTGGCGGCAGGCGGTATCGCCTGGCTCTGGTGGCAGTTGAACGGCAGCCTGGCGCCGCTGGAAGGGACTCATCCGATGCCCGGGTTAAATGCCGGGGTCCGGATTGAACGCGATGCCCAGGGTATCCCGACGATTTACGCTCAGAACCGGCCTGACAGTGCCTATGCACTGGGTGTGCTGCATGCCCAGGAACGCTTCTTTCAAATGGATCTGTTGCGCCGCAATTCAGCCGGCGAGTTGTCTGAACTGGTCGGTGAAGCGGCACTGAGCTACGACCAGAGTATACGTGTCCATCAGTTTCGAAAGCGGGGCGAACGAGCGGTTGCCGCCCTGAAGCGCCCCGAGTTATTGCGTTTGAATGCCTACACCGCCGGGGTCAACGCGGGCCTTGCCGCGCTCGATAGCCCGCCCTTTGAGTACCGCCTGCTGCAAACCCAGCCGCGCGAGTGGCAACCAGCCGACAGTATGCTGGCGCTGTACAGCATGTACCTGGATCTTCAGCCGCAATGGAATGAGCGTGAGCGCTCTCTGGCGGTAATGGAAGACCTGTTGCCGACCGATTGGTTTGCGTTCCTGACCCCGGCCGGCGGCGAGTGGGATTCGCCGGTGCATGGCGAGGCCTATCAGTGGTCGCCGTTTTTCCCGGAGCAACCGCTGGCTGAGTTACAGGCCCCGCAGGAGTTAGCCTTACTGGATGATATGTCGCCCTGGCAATACCGGGACACTGTAGAGCTTGGTTCCAATAACTGGTCTGTATCCGGTGAGCTAACCGGTAATGGGGCGGGCATGGTGGCAGACGACATGCACCTGGGCCTGAGTGTGCCCAATATCTGGTACCGGGCCAGCTGGACCGTCGCGGGGGCAGACCGCCGCATAACCGGGGCGACTTTGCCCGGAGCGCCAGCGATGGTTGTGGGTTCCAACGAGCATGTTGCCTGGGGCTTCACCAATTCCAATGGCGATTTTCACGACACCATTATTCTGCAAACCAACGCAGAAGAATCGGAGTATCTGACGCCGGATGGCTGGCAGCCGTTTACCGTCGACAATGAGATCGTTCAGGTAAAAGGCGGCGAATCAGTCACCGTGGCGGTTAAGTCAACGCGCTGGGGGCCGGTCATCGGCACCGATCATTTCGGTAACGTGCTGGCCATGCGCTGGGTGGCCCATGATCCGGAGGGCGCCAATCTGGACCTAACCAAGATGGAAACCGCCGATACGGTTTACGATGCACTGATTGTCGCGGCAACCTCGGGAGTTCCCGGGCAAAACCTGAATGTGGTGGATGTGCGCGGCAACCAGGCCTGGACCATTATGGGCCGCCTGCCACGCCGCTTCGGGTTTACCGAGGCGGGCATTTCGCCGACTGAACCCGCCGACTGGTCGTCGGGCGAGCTGGGCTGGAACGGCTATTTAAGCCCATCTGAGTTCCCGCAGATTGTGAACCCAGACGAGGGTCGAATCTGGACCGCCAATGCCCGCATTGTGTCCGATGAGTTGCTGGACCTGGTCGGCCGCAGTGATTACGCCCTCGGCGCGCGCCAGCAACAAATAGAGAAAGGACTGTTTGTCCGTGAACAGTTCACCGAGCAGGATTTTCTGGACATTGCGCTGGATGACCGTGCGCTCTTCCTGCAACGCTGGCAGAGATTGTTGCTGGCTGTGCTTGAAAATGACGAGAGCCCGGGGTCGGCCGAACGCTCTGAATTGGCTGCATACGTGGCTCAATGGGAAGGGCGGGCCAGTAAAACCTCGGTTGGGTATCTGGCCGTGAAGCGCTTCAGAGAGCGCACGATTGATCACACCGTGGGGGCAATCTATCGCCAGCTAGACAGCGCCAGTAATGTATTCTGGCCGGAGCGGGTGGACAACTTTCTGGAATACCCCGTCTGGGCGCTGGTGACGCAACAACCAGAGCAACACCTGCCACTGGGCTATGACGACTGGGATGATTTCATGCTATCGATGGTGGATGAAACCCTGGCGATTATGACCGCCGATGGCGAACCGTTGGCCGATCAGACCTGGGGCAAGGCCAATACCCTGTCGATCCGACACCCGCTGAGCGGTGCGGTGCCACTGCTGGCTCGCTGGCTCGACATGCCGGAAGAGCCCATGGATGGTGATACCTACATGCCACGGGTTCAGCGCACCAGCAATGGGGCCTCGGAGCGCATGGTAGTCGCGCCGGGCCAGGAGGAAAACGGGATCTTTCACATGCCGGTCGGCCAGAGTGGCCACCCGATGTCACCGTACTACGATCGCGGCCATCGCGACTGGGTCGAAGGACGCCCAAGCCGGTTCATGCCCGGGCCAACCCAGTGGCGCATGACATTGGAGCCGATGTAGTCAACCGAGGGTCGGAGGCTCGTTTTACTGAATAGCCAGGAACACGTACCAGTCATCGGGTTGGCTTCTCCGGGGTCGGCGTTAACCCATCCGTGGGGCCTAGACCGCAACATCCCTGTTGCGGACAACCCCGGATAAGCCAACCCGACGCCTGGCACTCAGCTTTCCCTCACATCAATACTTTACAATCTGGGGTTTGATGCCTACAAACCAGTTACCGATGATACTTCGGACTCAATTCCACCACCGCCTCAACAAAGGCACCGGCATGCTCAGGATCAACAAACTGGTGAATGCCGTGGCCCAGGTTAAAAATATGGCCTGAGCCTTTGCCATACTCCGCCAGAATGCGCTCGACTTCGGTCCGAATGCCGTCCGGTGACGCATAGAGCACTGAGGGGTCCATATTGCCTTGCAACGCAACCTGCTCGCCGACGCGTGCCCGGGCATCGGCCAGTGACGTCGTCCAATCCAGACCCAGCGCATCGGCGCCAGACGCGGCCATCGACTCCAGCCACTGGCCACCGCCTTTGGTAAAGAGGATTACCGGCACTCTGCGGCCCTGATGGGTCCGTTTCAGGCCTTTCACGATGCGTGTCATGTAGTCCAGCGAGAAAGTCGGGTAGACCGTGTGACCAAGCACACCGCCCCAAGTATCGAATATTTGAACGGCCTGTGCCCCGGCTTCGATCTGGGCATTCAGGTAGTCTGTGACGGAATCGGCCAGGCGGGTCAGCAGCGCATGCAGGGTATCCGGGTCGTTGTACAGCATGGCTTTGATGTGACGGAAATCCTTGGAGCTGCCGCCTTCGATCATGTAAGTCGCCAATGTCCAGGGGCTGCCGGAGAAACCGATCAACGGCACCCGGCCGTTCAGGGCACCGCGAATGGTGCTGACGGCATTCATCACATAGCCCAGATCACTGGCCATATCGGGCTTGTGCAAGGCTTCCACATCCGCCATTGAACGCACGGTGCGCTCAAAGCGCGGGCCTTCGCCCGTTTCGAAATAGAGCCCGAGGCCCATGGCATCGGGAATGGTCAGAATGTCGGAAAACAGGATGGCTGCATCCAGCGGGTACCGCTCCAGCGGCTGCAAGGTGACTTCACAGGCGAAGTCGGCGTTCTTGCACAGGCTGAGGAAATCGCCCGCTTCAGCCCGCGAAGCCCGGTACTCCGGCAAATAACGCCCGGCCTGGCGCATCATCCAGACCGGCGTGCGGTCGGTGGGTTCACGCATCAGGGCGCGCAGCAAACGGTCGTTAGTCAGTTCAGCCATGGGGTGAGATCCTGTAGAAAAAGTGGGCGCATTATACGCATAGCGGCCGTCACTGACGAATTCAGGCGTTCATCTTTGGTGATACACTGGCAGGCATACTCTCAAGACACTGATGAAGGAGCCCGCGTGAACTTTCTGGGCCACTGGCTGTTTTCAGACCCAACTCCCGATGCCCTCATCGGCTCACTCTGGCCCGACTTCGCCCGGAGACCTGACCCAAACACCGTTTCAGATGAATTTCTGATTCATTTCGACCGGCACCAGGCCATCGACAAGCTGACCGATACCACTCCCCTACTCGAACCTTTGAGAGTCGCCTTGCGGCCCAAACTGCGCAAGACGACGCCAGTCGTTGTGGATATGTTGATTGATCATCATCTGGCGAAGCATTGGTCTGACTACCATGATGAACCACTGACTGAATTTACTCAGCAACGATATCGACTTGCTCAGCAATTCAATGTGTTAACACTTCCGGAGAGATTGGAACGAACCCTGCACTTTATGCAGCGCGATGATTGGCTCGCAGCGTATAAGGAGCCTGAACACTTAGTAAGAGCGCTGGGCGGGATGTCTAGAAGAATAAAGTTCGAAAATTCGATGCAAGACTTTGGGTTAATGGCAATTGAAACGGCTGATAGCCAAGCTCATCATATTTTCAAATATTTATCATTTCTAAAGTCTGATGATTTCACTATCGAGTAAAGTCTACTGACGTTTACTACAACATTAACGTCAGCAGACTACTCAGTCATTCAAATGAATCAATAAATGACAGGGATCTCGATGCTTTCAACCAGACCATCTGCTCGGTCTACATCTAAGAAGCATGTATCTGCTTCACCGTCTCCATTGTTTCCATCTGCCGGATCATCTGGCGATTCCAGTGTAAACGACCATGTCCAACCTGCTCCAATGAGGCTCAAATTAGGTATAGAATCCTGGGGCTTTAATGGTCCGGACACAACATCACCTTCACAGCTCACCGAAGCAGACGTACCGCTGGGCGGAATGTTCCCATTTACGTCGCTTACCTCAATACTAACGGTCTGGGGTCCATTGGATACATCAACGGTAGGAACCGTAGCTGGAGTAAACTCAATATCAGCTGACGACAAAACCACTCTCGATGTATCGAACAAGTAAGCCATCTGCGCACAGTGGCCCTGTGCTCTTGCGGCATCAGAACAGCTCGCCCCTCGGTACCTACGATTCGCTGGTACTGGGTCAATGTCATCCCAGCTTCCATTGCTGTTCAAATCGACAAAGTATTCTCTGGGAGATGAAGCTGCGTCATAAACGCCATTCTGGTTTGCATCCAAAAACGGCTCGGGTAAAGCACTAAAACTTTCGCCTATATCATAAGCACTGTTGCCGTTTGCATCTTCGAATGCTTCTTCACCTATAGTGTGAGCCATGACTACGGCAACCCCATTAACAGGGAATGGAGGTCCGCTCTCCCACTGTACCGAACAGTCACCCGCAGCCATCTCACAGCTGGCAATATCACTTCCTGACAACTGAATTTGACCACCACTTGCTACAAACGACACCACTGTTCCATCTGGAACAGGTCCGTTATGGTATTCGCTGGCTTTAACCGTGAAACCTACCGTTGTGTTAAAGACATTCCATGCCCAGGGATTGAAGTTATTTTCTTCAATTGCCATCCCAAACCCAGCCGCATTTGGGCGACCAGAGTTTACTGAAACCGGTTTAGAATCAGTAAATATGGTTTCCAATACCGAACCGTCGGTATCTAAGACATCAGTTTCAGCTCTAACAACAAACACACTGTTTATCGACCCGCCCTGAGCTACGGCCGTTACAGCACCATCACCGTTGGTTATGCCATCCGCTTTGGTCAACTCAATCCCTGCCAGGTTATAGGGAATACTAAATGATACTTCCTGACCAGAAACCGGATCACCTTGCTTGTTTCTAACTATAAAAGTGACTTTTGTGGTGCTAGGAACGGAATCAGTACCATAACCTTTAAGCGCAATGGTGCTTGGTGAGGGCTGCTGGCCTTCGATAACCCCAACATCAATTGGAGCAATGGTTATTGATCCTGTAGCAATCTCAGTTTGACCACCTAAGGTCACCGTCGCAGTAATTACATCACTCAAGCAGCCTTGCGCAGAATAGGTTGTACTGAGTGTTCCCTGTCCAGACGTTTCTGCAGGACTAAACAAAGCGGTTGGTGTTGACAGGGACGCACATTGAGAACTGAATGAAACGTTGACAGTTTGACCAACGTATAAAGAGTCGTTATCACTTGTGTTTACGACGTTTAGGGATATCTGCGTTTCACCGCCTGCTGAAAGACTATCATCAGCAATACTCAATTGACCTGACTCGAAGCTACCACCAACACCTGAGCCAACATCAAGCGTAA
Organism: Saccharospirillum alexandrii; assembly: GCF_004000275.1. Taxonomy (GTDB): domain Bacteria; phylum Pseudomonadota; class Gammaproteobacteria; order Pseudomonadales; family Natronospirillaceae; genus Saccharospirillum; species Saccharospirillum alexandrii. Next base: position 170,853 of record NZ_RCIP01000005.1, on the reverse strand, counting down.
CGGGACCGCTATCGGAGTCCCCCCCTGTACCGCCGCCAGTATCGCCTCCGGTGTCACCACCAGTATCACCGTCGCCATCATCACTTCCATATCCATCGCCATCACAGGCAACCAGGGCTAATGACAGCAGCAAGGCCATCCCTACTTTTTTATCGAACATCAGACGAGCTCCCATTCGGGCTTTGTATAGTGACTGTAAGGTCTAAGATAATCTTACCGGGCGCTGCAATCAAAAAAAAACGGCGTAAAACGCCGTTTTTTCCAGATTTAAGACTCAGGTCACACTTCGAGGTAATCCAATATCCCTTCTGCGGCCTTGCGGCCTTCATAAATGGCGGTTACCACCAGATCCGAGCCGCGTACCATATCGCCACCGGCGAAGATCTTCTCGTGGCTGGTCTGGAAAGGGTATTCCTGATGTTCGGCGGCGGTGACCCGCTGCCAGTCGTCCAGTTTGATGTTGTTGGGCTCAAACCACTCGGCCGGGCTCGGCTGGAAGCCAAATGCTACAATCACGGCGTCTGCGGCCAGTATTTCTTCCGAGCCGGGGATCACCTCCGGGCGGCGACGGCCGTTTTCATCCGGCTCACCCAGTTGAGTGGTGACCAGTTTGATGCCTTCCACCTTGCCGTCGCCGACGATTTCGACCGGCTGACGGTTAAACAGGAACTCGACGCCTTCTTCTTTGGCGTTGGCGACCTCACGGCGCGAGCCTGGCATGTTGGCTTCATCACGGCGGTAGGCGCAAATCACCTTGGCGGCCTGCTGGCGAATGGAGGTGCGGTTACAATCCATGGCGGTGTCGCCACCGCCGAGCACCACGACCCGCTTGCCTTCCAGGTTGATGTAGTCCGCCGGGTCTTTTTCCCAGCCTTTGGTGTGGTTGACGTTGGAGATCAGGAACGGCAGCGCTTCGTGCACGCCGTCGAGGTCTTCACCCGGGAAGCCGCCTTTCATGTACTTGTAGGTGCCCATGCCCATGAATACGGCGTCGTAATCGGCCAACAGCTGTTCGAAGTCGATATCGACGCCGATCTCGGTATTCAGGCGGAATTCGATACCCATGTCTTCAAACACATCACGGCGCTTGGCCATGATGGACTTTTCCAGCTTGAATTCCGGAATGCCGAAGGTCAGCAGACCGCCGATTTCGGGGTATTTGTCGAACACCACGGCTTTTACGCCATTGCGTGCCAGTACGTCGGCACAGCCGAGCCCGGCCGGGCCGGCGCCTATGACCGCCACCTTTTTGTTGGTCTGGGTCACTTTCGACAGGTCGGGCTTCCAGCCCATGGCGAAGGCGGTGTCGGTAATGTACTTTTCGGCATTGCCGATGGTCACCGCGCCAAAGCCGTCGTTCAGCGTGCAGGCACCTTCGCAGAGACGATCCTGCGGGCAGACCCGTCCACACACTTCAGGCAGGGAATTGGTCTGGTGGCACATTTCGACCGCTTCAAGCACATTCCCCTCACTGACCAGCTTCAGCCAGTTGGGAATGAAGTTATGTACCGGGCACTTCCACTCACAGTAGGGGTTACCGCATTCGAGGCAGCGGTGCGATTGCTCGGCCGCCTGCTTCTGGCCAAAAGGCTCGTAGATTTCCACAAACTCGTGCTTGCGGGTGTGGATGTCTTTCTTGGCAGGCTCGCGACGGCCGACATCGACAAATTGAAAATCGTTGTTCAAACGCTGTGTCATAACCATTCTCCGTCGGATTACTCAGGGCGGGCCCGGGTGTTGGACAACAAATCGGACAGGCTGGCGGCCTTCGGCTTCACCAGCCAGAAGCGGCTGACGTAGTCGTCGTAGTTATCCAGCAGCTCGGCGCCCCAAGCGCTCTTGGTGTCGTCAACGAAGCGACCGATCACACCAAAGAGGTGATCCCGGTAGGTTTCCATACTTTCGGTACCGATGCGGTGAATGTCCACCAGTTCACGGTTGTACTTGTCCGGAAAGGTGTTCTCCAGGTCCAGCACGTAGGCAAAACCGCCAGTCATACCTGCGCCGAAGTTACCACCCACATACCCCAGCACCGCGACCATACCGCCGGTCATGTATTCACAGCAGTGGTCGCCAGCGCCTTCGATCACGGCCACACAACCGGAGTTGCGCACCGCGAAGCGTTCACCGGCCGAACCGGCGGCGAACAGGGTACCGCCGGTAGCGCCGTAGAGGCAGGTGTTGCCCATGATCGAGGTTTTCTGCGTTTCAAAGGCGCTGCCTTTGGGCGGCCGGATAACGATCTTACCGCCTGTCATGCCTTTACCGACGTAGTCGTTGGCATCCCCATCGAGCACCAGGTTCAGGCCGCCCGCGTTCCACACCCCGAAGCTTTGCCCGGCAATGCCGGAAAGGTTCAGAGTGATTGGCCGGTCACTCATGCCCTGGTTGCCATAGCGCTTGGCGATCTCGCCAGAGGCCCGTGCGCCGATAGACCGGTCGCAGTTACCGATGGTGAAGTCAAAGTCACCACCGGTCTTGTTCTCGATGGCCGGCAGAATGGCGTCGAATATTTCGCGCTGCTTAGTGCCTTTGTCGAACGGCACGTTGCGCTCAATTTCGCACTGCTGCGGCTTGTCGGCCGGCACCTGATCGCTGAACAGGATGTTCGACAAATCCAGGCAATTCTGTTTGTCGGTCTGGCCTTTTTTAACGGTGATCAAATCCGTACGACCAATCACCTCACCCAGGCTACGGTAGCCCAGCATGGCCAGGTGTTCGCGCACTTCTTCTGCCACAAAGCGGAAATAGTTTTTCACCATTTCGACTGTGCCGCGGAAGTGCTGGTCGCGCAGATGATCGTCCTGGGTCGCCACGCCGGTGGCGCAGTTATTCAGGTGGCAGATCCGCAGGTATTTGCAGCCCAGTGCGACCATGGGCGCAGTACCGAAGCCATAGCTTTCGGCGCCGAGCATGGCCGCTTTGACCACGTCCAGCCCGGTCTTCAGACCACCGTCCGTCTGCAGGCGAATCTTGCCACGCAGGTCGTTGCCGCGCAGCGTTTGCTGAACTTCGGCCAAGCCCAGCTCCCACGGGGAGCCCGCGTGCTTGATCGAGGTTAACGGGCTGGCCGCGGTGCCGCCATCGTAACCGGAAATGGTGATCAGATCGGCATAGGCCTTGGCTACGCCGGCTGCAATGGTTCCAACGCCGGGTTCAGACACGAGTTTGACGGAGACCAGGGCATCCGGGTTGATTTCCTTCAGATCGAAAATCAGCTGCGCCAGGTCCTCAATGGAATAGATGTCGTGGTGCGGCGGTGGCGAAATCAGCGTCACGCCGGGCACTGAAAAGCGCAGCTCAGCGATCAGTTTATTGACCTTGCCACCGGGTAACTGGCCGCCCTCACCGGGTTTGGCGCCCTGGGCGACTTTGATTTGCAGCACATCGGCGCTCATCAGATAGGCCGGGGTTACCCCAAACCGACCTGAGGCCACCTGCTTGATCTTGGAACGGCGATTCGTGCCATAACGCTTGGGATCTTCACCGCCTTCGCCCGAATTGCTGCGACCACCTAATTCATTCATGGCTATGGCCAGGGCTTCGTGCGCTTCCGGCGACAGGGCACCGAGCGACATGGCGGCGGAATCGAACCGCTTGAACAGCGCTTCAGCCGGTTCCACTTCCGACATCGGGATCGCCTTGCGATCCGATGTCAGTTCGAACAGGTCGCGAATGGTCGCGACCGGGCGGCTGTTCACGTAGTTGGCGTAGTCACGATAACGGGATTCATCACCGTTCTGCACAGCATCTTGCAGGCTGGTGACTACGTCCGGGTTATAGCCGTGGTATTCGCCACCGTGAACGTACTTGAGGTAACCGCCCTGCTGAATCGACTTGCGCGGTTTCCAGGCGGTTTTGCCAAGCGCCTGCAGCTCTTCATGAAAGTGCCTGAACCCGGCGCCCTGAATGCGGCTGGGTACGCCCTTGAAACAAAGATTAACCACTTCATCGGCCAGGCCCACAGCTTCAAACAACTGGGCACCCCGATAGGAGGCAATGGTGGAGATGCCCATCTTGGACATGATCTTGAACAGCCCCTTGTTAACGCCCTTGCGGTAGTTCTTGTGTAACTGGCGCGGGTCACCCTGCAATTCGTTGGTGCGAATCATGTCATCCAGGACTTCGTACACCAGATAGGGATAGACCGCCGTCGCACCAAAACCAATGGCTACGGCAATCTGGTGTGGATCACGAATGGCGCCGGTATCGAGCACGATGTTGGTATCGCAACGCAAGCCGTGATCAACCAGGTGGTGGTGCACCGCTCCGGTAGCCATAACCGCTGGAATGACCAGCTGGCCGGCTTTCAGGTCGCGGTCTGAGAGCACAACAATCTTGACGCCTTCGCGGCTGGCTTCAGCCGCCGTTTTGCACAAGCGATCCAGTGCCTGCTCCAGGTCGCCGTCGGCCGGGTACGCTAATGGCAATACCTGGTGGCGGAACTCCGGTGCTTCCTGATGCAGGAAATTCTGGAATTTCAGTGGCGACAGCACAGGTGATGTGAGAATCAAACGCTTGGCGTGATCTGCCGTGGGTTCAAACAGGTTCCGCTCCGGACCCAGGCAAGTTTCCAGCGACATGACCACCGCTTCGCGCAAGGGGTCGATCGGCGGGTTGGTCACCTGTGCAAATTGCTGGCGGAAATAATCCGTCACTGGGCGAATGTGCTGTGACAGCACGGCCATGGGGGTATCGTCACCCATGGAACCGACGGCTTCCTGGCCACTCTCGGCCAGCGGGCGCAGCACCTGGTCGCGCTCTTCAAAAGAGACCTGGAACATTTTCTGGTAGGCCAGCAGTTGCTCAGGCGACAGCGACGAGCCGTCCACTTCTTCGGCCAGTTCAAGCTTGCTGCGCAGGCGTACGGCGTTGTTTTTCAGCCAATCCTTGTATGGGTGGGTTTTCTTCAACCGGTTATCGATTTCTTCGGTTTGCAGGAACTCACCGGTGTGAGTATCCACGGCGACGATGCGACCTGGGCCAACCCGGCCCTTGGCCACCACATCTTCCGGCTTGTACTGGAAGGTGCCAATTTCCGACGCCAGGGTGATAAAGCCGTTTTTGGTGATGACCCAGCGGGCAGGGCGCAGTCCATTACGGTCGAGCATGCAGACGGCGTAGCGACCATCGGTCAGTACGATGCCGGCCGGGCCATCCCAGGGTTCCATGTGCATGGAGTTGAATTCGTAGAAGGCTTTAAGCTCACCATCAATGTTCTCGACGTTGTGCCAGGCGGGCGGAATCATGGTGCGGCAGGCACGAAACAGGTCCATACCGCCCAGCAGCATCAGTTCGAGCATGTTGTCCATGCTGGAGGAGTCCGAACCGGTCGTGTTGACCACTGGTTGCAGTTCTTCCAGGTTCGGCAAGTGCGGAGATTCGAACTTGCTCGCACGGGCTCTTGCCCAGTTGCGGTTGCCCTGAATGGTGTTGATCTCACCGTTGTGTGCCAGCAGGCGGAACGGCTGGGCCAGCGGCCACTTGGGCATGGTGTTGGTGGAGAAGCGCTGGTGGAACACGCAAATTCCGGTTTCCATGGATTCGCTCGCCAGGTCCAGATAGAAACGCGGCAAGTCTTCCGGCATGACCAGGCCTTTATACGACAGCACCGTGTCGGACAACGAGCAGATATAGAACTCATCATCATCCTGCATGGCCAATTCTGCCTTGCGGCGGGCGCTGTAGAGTTTCACGGCGAGACCATCAGGCGATTCCGCTTTAACGAACACCTGCTCGATCACCGGCAGGCAATCGAGCGCCATGGGGCCGCAGACTCGGGTATCGGTCGGCACAGTACGCCAGCCAACCAGTTCCAGGCCTTCGTTGGCAAGGGCTGTTTCCAACGCGGTACGGCCAGAGGCTGCCCGGGCGTCGTCGGCATTCAGGAAGATCATGCCAACGGCGTAGTGCTGACCCAAATCGGCCTGAAACAGGGCATCGGCCTGCTCACGGACAAAGGCATCGGGCATTTGCAGCAACAGGCCACAGCCATCGCCGGTTTTGCCATCGGCAGCAATACCACCACGGTGCGTCATACAGGTCAGAGATTCGATGGCGGTTTGCAGCAACTCGTGGCTGGCCTGCCCCTGCATGTGGGCAATTAGGCCAAAGCCGCAGTTATCACGGAATTCATCAGGCTGATAAAGACCGGTGGGGCGTTCGAGACGGTCAGGCAGTGAAGGACTGTCTGTACGATGGAGACCCTGTTTCATAGTGACTCTCTTTTTATCGGGGAACACCGGCCATCAGAGGCGAGAAATCGAGATGATTCCCACCTACACGGCTGGCTATGCCGGTGTTCATGCTGATCTGCTCTGGGAGGGTTGCCCGGCTTTGGCAAACGACAGGTCACTTTATCGACCCCTGCCAGCCTTCAACCCGCCTTATGAACGACTGAATCTGCGGCTGAGTCTACTGAGCCAAAGCGACTTCACAAACTATAACGGTATAATATGAGGGTAAATCAGTCGCTCCAGTGAAAGAAGCGATGCAAAGCTTGAAAATTAGTTGCTTTGAATGGCGGTTGCTTTCAAATCGGCCACGTTTCTCGCCCAGGGAGACTGGTCGGAAAAATCGTCTGGGAGGTTGGGAATATCTGCCCTCGCCGTTGCTGAATCCGGATACAACCCGTAAACCAGCACATGCCAGGGCCGGTTATCCAGTTGAGTGGTTACAATACCGAACTGGTCGGGATCTGCCTGGTCTTCAATCAGGCGCACAATGGCGCTGCGGTCCCGAACACCCAGTAATTGCAATGAATACTGGGTGTCACTGGCCGCAGCCAGCCAATTGGGCAGTGCGTCTGTGGCTGCCGCAATGGCGGGCTCCGGTGCAGCCGGTTCCGGGGCGGGCTCAGGCGCCGGAGTGTTGTCCTCTGGTTCAGGGGTACTGTCCGGCTCAACCGGTGGTTCTTCCGGGGCAGGGGCAGCCGGAGGCTCAGGCGGTTCGTCGGCAGGTGCCGGTGTGTCATTTCCGCTTTCGGTCGCGTTCTGCTGCCGGGCTTCAACTCGCGCTACCGCCTCGGCCAATCGCTGTTGCACCTCGGAGTTTACCGCTGCAACCTGGGTGTCGGGCTCTCTTAGCATCTCCTCCTGCAGAGGCTCGTCCCCTCCCCGGCTGTAGAGAAACACCAGCACCAACAGACTGACGACCGCTGTGCCGGCAATCAGATGTGTCAAGGGGAACCCATGCTGACGTTCCGTGGTCTTGAAGGTGCCTGCAATCAGGTAATCACTCACCACTTGATTCAAGTGTCCGGGCAGGCCGTGCGCCAGATCGTTCAACCGGGCAATATCGCGAGTATCGATCGGAACCGCGTCGAGATGACCGGCGGCGGCAAAGCGGTCTCTCAAATACCCGGCGGCATCGGTCTCAGAAAACGCCTCAAGCACCATTACAAACCAAAGTTCATCGTTTCCGGCCTGCTCTATAGCCGTTGCCGACTCAGCCAGCCACAATTGACGCATGCGCAGGTCTGGCTGTGTCGCCAGGGTGTGCAATGACTGCACCCAGGATTGCACTTCTCCGCTCCAGCGATCAGCGTGTTCAACGATCATCAGAAAATTTTCGCCATCCGCAGTGCGCTGGGCGACGGCATCGGCAATATTGCGAAACAATGAGGCGGTATCGGAATCGACCCGCAAACCCAACCCAAGCTGACCAATCAATTCACGGCAAATAAGGTCTAACTGACTGGCACTGCCTGCATCCAGCCAGGCAACACGCCACTCATCGTCAAAGCGGCGCAGCACTTCACGCGCCAGATGCCGCTTACCGCCCTCGGCTGGCGCCATCATCAGGCAGTCCTGTGGACTGAAGGTCAGAAGGTGTTTGAGCTGTTCAACAGTATCGGAGCGTTCAGCGACACCGCTGAACACGGCTGCATCGACATCCTCGCCGAACGGATCTCGTGCTAACCCATAGTAGTCGAGCATGCGTTGGGTTTGATCGGGCATATCCTGCATAAAGGGTACCGGTCCTGAGCGTTCCTTCATTAAACCGACTCACTTCAGCACTGTCCAGCGACTTTGTAAAGCCTCAGCGATAACGCCTTTCGGCAAGTCTGACCGCAATCGTTCAGGCTACACCGCCACAGGCCTCCCTTAACGTTTCAGTGAGAGCTTTTGGTGCAAAATCCGCGGTTACTACAGCCTGGCCCAGGCCAGTCAGCAGCACCAGACGAAGCTGACCCGACTCGACCTTCTTGTCACGACCCATATGTGTCATGAATGAATCCGGGGTCATTTTTGCAGGCACCTCAACCGGCAAGCCAGCTTGGCCAATGAGCACTAGCGCACGCGTGTAGACATCGTCACGGATCCAGCCCAACCGTCTGCTCATCGAGCAAGCCATCACCATACCTGTGCCCACGGCTTCACCATGTAACCAGGTCCCATACCCCATTTCCGCTTCGATAGCATGACCAAAAGTATGACCAAGGTTCAGCGTTGCGCGTAGCCCCTGCTCGGTCTCATCCGCGGCTACAATGCGAGCTTTTGCTGCGCAAGACCGATAGATCGCTTCACTGATGGCTGCAGCATCATTCGCCATCAGGTCTGGCATGGACCGTTCGAGCCAGCCAAAGAAGTCGGCGTCGCCAATCAACCCATACTTGATCACTTCAGCCAGGCCAGCCGACAACTCCCGCCCGGGCAAAGTTATCAGTACCGTCGGATCAATGAGAACGGCAACAGGCTGCTTGAAGGCACCGATCATGTTTTTTCCGAGCGGATGATTAATGCCAGTTTTGCCACCCACCGAAGAGTCGACCTGTGACAACAGCGTGGTAGGCACCTGGACAAAATCAACACCGCGCTGATAAGTCGCGGCAGCATACCCCGTCATATCACCAATAACCCCCCCTCCGAGCGCCACCAACACCACTTTTCGACTGAGGTTGTTCTGCAGCAGGAAATCATAGATCCGGGTTAAGGTCGCCTGGTTTTTGTGAGCTTCACCATCTGGCAATATCAGGGAAAGCAGCCGTCGCCCTGGCTTGTCGAGGCCCGCCTTCACGGCTTCAAGGTATAGCGGCGCGACAACGTCGTTGGTAACAATGACCACCTCAGTATGCGCAACGCACTCGCTCCAAACCGAGGCGTCTTGCAGGCAACCAGGTTGAATCAGAATCGGGTAACTGCGATCACCCAGCTCAACGGTTAGTTTCATAGGCTGTATCCAGTGCTTTCAGTTGTCGAAGGATATCGCGCACGACTGAGCGTGTACTGTGCCCATTGGTGTCGACCATGATGTGCGCTGTTGCTTCGTAGAGAGGGTTGCGCAGCTGCGCCATGTGTTTGAGGACCTGACGGGGGTTGGCGTTCTGCAATAAAGGGCGATTCCGGTCTTTTGCAGTGCGCACCAGTTGCTGGGCGACCGACGTTTTTAAGTAGACCACAACACCGGCTGAACGCAACAATGACCGGTTCTCTTCTCTGAGGATTGCACCGCCACCCGTCGCCAGAACCTGTGGCGGCTCTGCAACCAAGTCGGCCAGAACCTGGCTTTCCCGATCGCGAAAGCCAGCCTCTCCCTCCAAGTCAAATATCCAGGGGATATTGGCTCCGGAGCGCTCTTCAATTTCTTTGTCGGAATCAACAAAGGCCAGGCCCAGTTGCTCAGACAGCAAACGGCCGATGGTGCTCTTTCCAGCGCCCATCGGCCCGATAAGAATGACTCTTCCAGATGACATCAATTCACATCAGTTAGCGGCCAATCCTTCTTGCACCAGCTTCGGCGTAATAAAGATCAACAATTCGGTTTTTTCTTCGGACGTACTGGTTCGCTTAAACAGCGTACCCAATACTGGCAAGTCACCCAGCAATGGCGTCTTGTCAATCGTGGTAACACTTTCCGTCCGGTATACACCGCCCAGCACAAGCGTATCTCCGTTATTGACCAGTACCTGTGTCGTCACCGAGTTAGTATCGATGGCATTACCGCCCGCTGCCAGAGAATCCTGAGTAACAACCAGATCCAGTACGACGCGGTTGTCCGGTGTGATTTGTGGCGTTACTCGTAATGACAGACCGGCGTCCCGGAATATGGTTTCACCCTCAGCGCCCTGGAACGGAATGGATTGACCGGAAATAATGTAGGCTTCTTGTCCGTCTGAGGTCACAATTTTCGGCTGCGACACAACCTCTGCCGAACCCCGGGTTTCCAGCGCCGATAACTCCAGATCGAGTGCATAGTCAAAGGCGGCCACACCGATGGCGAATGAGCTGGCATTACCGCCGGCTGGCAGGTTAACCGCCAACGCGTCCGGATACGATTGGGTATAGGACGTGCCATCAGAGTTAAACAGATCTTCACTGATGCTGCTGGTTGAATCGAGTGATCCGGAAGCAACCACGGGAGGGAAGTTACCACCCGAATTCACGTTACCACCCCAGCGAATACCCAATTCCTTACCAACCGAGGTTCGGGCAGCTACCACACGTGCCTCGATCAACACCTGACGAACTGGACGATCAAAAATTTCGATGGCTTCGCGCATGCGGTCAAGATTACTGGCAGTATCACGAATGATCAGCGTGTTCGTACGTGTATCGGCCGATGCAGAACCCCGGCTGGATAAAAACCCGGAAGAAGACCCGGACCCACCTTGAGAAGTAGCAGTATCGCCTTCCTCGGTGGTGTCTACCGAATCAGCGCCTGCGCCACCGGCACCGGTTCGCAACACTTCAAGAATGTCAGCTGCCCGGGCGTAATTGATTTGAACGAACTCGGTTACCAGCGGCGCCAGTTGCTCAGCCTGTTGCTGTGACTCAAGCTCAAGTCGTTCGCGCTCGGCGATTTCCTGAGCAGGGCCGACCAGTAGGACATTGCCTGTCTGACGCTTGTCGAGGCCTTTGGTTTTCAATACCAAGTCAAGCGCCTGGTCCCAGGGAACATTTTGCAATCGCAGGGTAATGTTCCCGGAGATGGAATCAGAAGCGACCAGATTCAGACCAACGTAATCAGCAATCAGCTGCAGGACATTTCGAACTTCAATATCCTGAAAGCTCAGCGACAAACGATCACCACTATACGGGAACTGTGCTTCCTGTCGTGCCTGCGCCTCAGCCGGGGTTACCGTTTGGACATCAATCGTCATACGGTTATCGGTTTGGTAGGCAAGATAATCAAAGGCACCATCCAACTCCAGCTCTACGATGCCATTTTCATCGTCACGGTAGACATTGATATAGTGAACCGATGTTGCAAAATCGACCACATCAAGGCGACGACGCAATTCACGGGGAACTTCGAAATCTTCGAGTTCTACAACAATCGACCCGCCGCGTTCAATGATATCGGTGCGCGCATTGCTGTTTGAAAATTCAAGAATAACCTGTCCGGTACCCTCTTCCGACCGGCGAAAATCAACGTTGACCAGTTCGGACTGCTCGTTGTTAGTGGTGCGGCTGGTTTGGGTAACAGAAGCGCTGTTCGTAGTTGACGCAGGCTGAGCACTTGCTAGTGGCCGCGCAGAACTGTTGCTCGACTGACTTGAGGCAGACCCAAGCACACTTTCAGCACCTTCACCCACAACAATCTGTACCGTATTGCCTGATACCGCAGTAGCGTAAGGCACCAGGGACGACAGGCTCAGCACAATACGGGTACGTCCACCCGAAGAAACGATGGCAGCATTTCGAGTATTACCGGTACCTATCTGAACATAACGACTGTCCAGTAAGCTGTCTGTGTCCCGGAAATCCAAAGAAATTCTTGCAGGATTTTCAATGCTGTAACCGACCGGTGTGGGTGCCGGACCATCGAACGTCAACTCCAGTTGAGTTCGGTCCCCGGACAATGCCAGGGCCTGAAAATCTGTAAGTGATACAGCCAGAGCGCTGCTGCACCAGGTCATCAGAACCAGCGGTAATGTGTACTTCATAATAATATTTTTCAAATTCATTGGTTTCACCTTATCGCTCTCCCAGCCTTAATTGTCGAGACCCGAGAGAACTATAGCCCTGGGTCGCTCAACCCAGTTGTCCTGACCCGACGGTACGATTTCGATTAAATCTATCTGCGTTTCGCTGATGCTAATAATTTCGCCATGGTTACGGCCCATGTAGTTTCCAACCTGAACCCGGTGAATTTCACCGTCACCATCTCGTATCAGCCCCCAAAGATCGCCCTCTTGAAGACCAGCCAAAGTACCCACCATAGTTAAATTCTCGACCCGATAAGACTCCAGAAATTCAGGAACCCTATCCGGATCCGGGCGCACGTTACTGCGCGGCGCTTCTGCTTCTTCGGTTTCAAGTTCAACCGGTCGCGGAGCCTCGAAAGGGGAACGCTCACCACTGGCCGTGTAGGATACAAATTCAAACGTCGCAAATTCGGGGGGTGGCGGAATGCTGCCACTCGGCCGGGAGTCAATTTCCGCCACATAGTCTCTCAAGTCGACCAGAGGATCTTCCTGAACACAACCAACCAAAACCAAACCCACAATAACTGTCAGAAATGCACTGTTTCTCACTGCGCACCTCCTGGGTTGTAGCGGTAGGTTCGTGCATTAATGGTCATGCTCAAAGGCGATTCCATTTCAGCTTCGGATTCAGCACCGCGCTGGCGGTTCGCAGCGGTCATATTGAAATCGTGTAACGTAACGATTCGCGGGATAGCCGACATTGCACTCACGAACGTACCCATCTCGTGATAAGTACCACGAACCTGAATGGCGATGGGTGTTTCTATGTAGAACTCTTTGACAACGTCGTTGTTGGGAGTAATTCGGTCGATTTCCAAACCACTCTGTGTACCGGTCGTGCTGATATCGTCCAATAAACCCGGCATTTCCGTTTCGTCCGGCAACTGATTCAACAAGGCGCCAAAAGACTCTTCCATTTCAGCCAACTGGGCTTTAAAAGAGTCCAGATTAGCTACCCGAAACGCCTTTGACTGATATTCTTGCTTCAGGTTTGGCTCCCGGGCAGTCGCCCTCTCCAGTTCGGCGTATGAATCCTTGATTGCAAACCAGTAAAAACCAAAAACGATCGCACCCGACAGTATCAGCAGCATTATCAGCTTAATGCCGAATGGCCAGGACCCCATGTTCTCAAAATCGGGATTGTTATAGTCAAAACGGCGAAAGCCGTCAGCAAATTCCTGGAAAGTCATGATTCAGACTCCTCATTCGGATTTGCCCGCTCAACCCGAATACTAAAGGTATTACCCACGACTTCCGATCCATCTGTTACTGACTGAACGTTGATCAGAAAAGCGTTCTTAAACCAGGCCGAACGATCCAGATTCCGCAGAAAGTCCGAAATACTCAGCGGGCGATCTGCATTACCCGAAATGTTAATCGTTGTACCCTGGCTGGTCATGGTATTGAAATACACACCTTCAGGGGTCGCCTTAACCATTTCATCAAACACATGCACGATGATCGGCCGATCACCCTGCAGGCTCTGAATCACTTCCATCCGCTCAACCAACTGCTCACGCTGCTGTCGCAACGACTGGATTTCGACGATTTTCTGATCAAGATCGCTGATGCGTCGTTCCAGAAAAGTATTGCGCTGGTCCTGGAAGGCGATCTGACTGGCAACCTGTTGGTCCCAACTCCAGCCAGCAGCACCGGCGGCAACCACAACCAGCATCAGAATCAGAATAAACTGCTTCTGTCGCTCCTTGCGGCGCTCCTCGCGCCAGGGCCTTAAATCAATATTTGCCACGTTCGAAACTCCTCAATGCCAGACCGCAGGCAATCATAAGGGCCGGTGCGTCATTGGTCAGATTGCTGGCATTTACCTTATTCGACAGCGTCATGCTGGCGAAAGGGTTCGCAACCATGGTGTTGGTCCCGATCTTTTCCTTAACCATTTGCGCCAGCCCCGGGATCGACGCCGTCCCACCTGCCAACAGAATATAGTCGACATCGTTATAAGGGGACGCAGCAAAGAAAAACTGCAGTGAGCGGGTAACTTGTTGAACAACGGCTTCCTTAAAGGGCTCAAGCACTTCACTGGCGTAGTCATCCGGCAACCCGCCCTGCTTTTTGGCAAGCCCGGCTTCTGCCTGGGTCATGCCATAGCGGCGCATGATTTCTTCAGTCAGTTGCTTGCCGCCGAACAGCTGCTCGCGAGTGTAAATGGTTTTACCCTCGTTAAGCACGCTGAGCGTTGTCATAGTGTGACCTATGTCCACCACTGCGACGGTCAGACCCTCTTCGGAGGGCTCCAGCTCGGGGATCAGCAACTGAAAGGCCCGCTCAAGAGAAAAGGCCTCCACATCGACCGCACGGGATTCCAAACCACCCAACTCAAGTGCGTCTTCCCGTAGTTCGACGTTTTCGCGCCGGCAGGCCGCCAGCAGCACGTCCACCAGACCGTCGCCTTTCTCGGACGGGCCGATGACGTCGAAATCGATCGCGACCTCATCGAGCGGGTAAGGGATGTATTGGTCTGCCTCCACCTGGATCTGGTTTTCCATCTCTTCATCCGACAACCCGGCCGTCATTTGAATCGACTTGGTAATCACAGAAGAGCCGGACACCGCCACCGCAGCCTGTTTCAGCTTGGAGCGCGACTTTGTAACAAGCTTGCTGATGGCTTCCCCCACCCCCTCAATGTCGTTGATGTTTTTTTCAACAACGGCATTTTCAGGCAGAGGCTCAACAGCGTAAGCTTCTACTCGGTAACCATTGGACAACTGACTCAGCTCCATCAACTTGACGGAAGTGGAACTGATGTCGATACCCAACAGCCTTTTTTGCTTCTTTTTGAATAGCGAGGCCACGAATGTTTCCCTTGAACGACACGCACTTACGAACGTTTTATAGGTTTTACATTAAGTATTACATAACACAATAGACCAATCCGCAATGTATAAAAAGCATCATTTCTGCCTATAATGACGGCCTTTTACGGCGGTTTTCAGCTAACCCCTTCATTTAATTGGGAAAACATGAAGTATTTGGTCAAATCAGCAAGCGCTATTCTGTGGGCAATCTTCTCTTTGATTTGTGCCCTGGTTCTCATTTCAGCCAGTGTCTATCTGTATCTTAGCCCGTCTTTACCCGACGTACAGACTTTAAGAGACATTCAGCTGCAAACTCCCATGCGCGTCGTAAGCGCCGATAACGAGCTTATTGCCGAGTTCGGTGAACAGCGTCGCAACCCGATTCAGTTCGACGAGATTCCACCCTTGTTCGTCAAGGCCCTGATCGCCATTGAAGATCAACACTTTGAGGATCACCTGGGCGTGGATCCGTCAGGGTTTACCCGGGCGGTACTGACGGTACTGATGACTGGTGAAACCGATGGCCCCGGGGGCTCGACCCTGACGCAACAGGTGGCCCGTAACTTCTTCCTGACACGCGACAAGACCATCACCCGGAAATTCACAGAAATTCTGCTCGCGTTCCAGATGGAGCGGGAACTCAGCAAGCAGGAGATCTTCGAGCTCTATGCGAACAAGCACTTTCTAGGCTATCGCGCCTACGGCATTCAGGCCGCTGCCGATGTGTATTACGACCGTGATGTTAACGACCTGACCCTACCGGAACTGGCGATGATTGCTGGCCTGCACCAGGCCCCGTCGGCCGCCAACCCCCTGATCAACCCCGACCGGGCCAAGCGCCGGCGTGACATGGTCCTGGGCCGGATGGCGGAACTGGGCTTCATTCCACAGGCAACCTATGAAGCGGCCGTTCAGTCACCGCTCACAGCAGGCTTCAGTGGTAGCCGGCCGCAGATCGAAGCCTCCTACCTGGCAGAGATGGTACGCGACCACATGGTTCAACAGTATGGCGAGGCTGCCTATACCGATGGCTACACCGTACACACCACACTGAACACCCGCTTGCAAGCGGCGGCCAATCGGGGGATTCGCCAGGCGCTGACCGACTACAGCCGCCGTCACGGCTATCACGGCCCCGAAGACCACTATGATGTGGAAGGCTTGTCTGAAGAAGAAGCCCTGACACGCTGGCGCGAACTGATCGATCGTACACCACGCTACGGCGGCCTGACACCAGCGGTGGTCATCGCGGCTACCGATGAAGCGTTGCGCGTCATGCCACGCGGCAGTGAACCGGTTGATATCCCTCTGACGGAACTGCAGTGGGCACGCCCCTACATCACCGAAGACAGCATGGGCCCGGCGCCCGAAACGGCTGCGGACATCGCTGAACCCGGTGACCTGGTGCGCGTGGTTCAAATCGACGACCAATGGCAACTGACTCAGGTACCCTGGGCTCAAGGCGCTCTGGTGTCACTGAACCCGAGCGACGGCAGCGTTAACGCGCTGGTCGGCGGCTTCGACTTCCTGTTGTCAAAATACAACCGGGCCGTTCAGTCCAGCCGACAACCCGGATCTGTCTTCAAGCCTTTTGTGTATGCCGCAGCACTGGATAAAGGCTTTACGCCAGCGACGATTGTGAACGATGCCCCCATCGTACGATCCGACTCGCTGCTCGAAGACGTTTGGCGACCGCGTAATTCCGGTGACCGGTATCTGGGTCCAATCCCACTGCGTCAGGCCCTCTATCAGTCGCGCAATTTATCCGGAATCCGCATCCTCGAGGACATCGGGGTCGACTATGCCCGTCGTTATGCGGAACGGTTCGGTTTCGATCAGAACAACCTGGCACGGGACATGACGCTTGTCCTGGGGAGCACGGCGGCGTCCCCCATGGACATCGCCCGGGCCTATGCGGTCTTTGCCAACGGGGGCTATCTGATTGAGCCTTACTTCATCGACAGCATCGCCGATGCTAATGGCAATATCATTTTTGATGCCAACCCGGCTGTTGTGTGTAAAAACTGCCCGGAAACCCCTCGCCCCTTTGAACTGGAGACCGGTGACGAATCCACCGCTGCCCAGGCCGAGACAAAAGCGGTCGATGTCGCCCCGATAGCACTGAACCTCGAAGACGATCCGACCGCCGAGACCACCGCCGGGCCGGCCCAGCCACGCTATGCCCCCCAGGTCATGTCGGAGCAAACCGCTTATCTGATGGATTCCATGCTGAAAGACGTGGTACGCCGCGGTACCGGGCGCGTTGCCTATTCGTCCATGGGTCGCGATGACCTGGCCGGCAAAACCGGGACCACCAACAATGCAGTCGATGCCTGGTTCAGTGGTTACAACGGAGATGTCGTGACGGCTGCCTGGATCGGCTTTGACGACAATCGGGGTTTGGGGCAAGCCGAGTTTGGTGGCAAGGCTGCCTTGCCGGCCTGGATTACCTTCATGCAAGCCGCCCTGGAAGGTCAGAGCAGTAACTCCCTGTCGCAGCCGGTTGGCATAGAGCGTATTCGCATCGACCCGGCAACGGGCTTGCTGGCCCGGCCCAATCAGCCAAATGCCGTGTTCGAGATATTCAGGGAGGGGACAGCACCGACTGAAGTCAGCCGCGAAGATGTAACGATCGACTTTTCCTCGGACGGCAACGGCGACAGCAGCACTGGCAATGATGCCATCTCGCCCGAAATGCTGTTCTGACAAGCCCCTGTTCGGGGCTCGTCAAACATAAAAAAAAAGGCCCTGTAAGGGCCTTTTTTATGGGTAGTCCGGTAAAGAGACTGCTCAGAGTTTGTATTCATCCGGCAATGGCAATCGGGCGACGCCAGTCTCCACCGCAGCTCGCGCAACCGCACCGGCAACCCGGTTCAACAGGCGTGAATCGAGTGCCTTGGGAATAATGTAGTTGCGGCCGAAAGACCATTGCTCGCCGCCATAGGCCGCCACCACTTCCGGCAGAACCTCTTCACGAGCAAGCTCCTTGATCGCGTAGGCAGCGGCCAGCTTCATTTCTTCGTTGATGGCCGTTGCGCGCACATCAAGCGCTCCCCGAAATACAAAGGGGAAGCCAAGCACGTTGTTGACCTGGTTCGGATAGTCGGACCGGCCGGTAGCCATAATCAGGTCATCCCGGGTGGCCAGGGCCAGTTCTGGCTTGATTTCCGGGTCCGGGTTGGCACAGGCAAACACGATGGGGTTGGGTGCCATTTTCTTTAATTGCTCGGCGCTGAGCATGTCCGGCCCTGAAAGCCCCAGGAACATATCCGCGCCATCGATGGCATCGTCCAGCGTGCGCGCAGTGGTGACCGGATTGGCGAATTCGCGCTTGTACTGATTCAAATCATCCCGTCCGGTGTGGATGACACCCTTGCGGTCGATCATCAACAGGTTTTCCAGCGGCAGGCCAGCCGACACCAGCAGGCGCGAACAGGAAATGGCCGCTGCACCGGCACCCAGGACGACCAGTTTGGCAGTCGCCAGCGATTTACCCTGAATCTCAAGGGCGTTGAGCATGCCTGCGACCGTCACAATGGCCGTGCCGTGCTGGTCATCGTGGAAAATCGGCACCTTGCACTTTTCAATCAGCCGGCGCTCGACTTCAAAACACTCCGGCGCTTTGATGTCTTCAAGATTGATGCCGCCAAAGGTTTCAGCCATCAACGAAACGGCCATAACGATTTCATCTACGTTTTCAGTATCGAGTTCAATGTCGATCGAGTCGATGTTGGCAAAACGCTTGAACAGCAAAGCCTTGCCTTCCATCACTGGCTTACTGGCCAGCGATCCCAGGTTTCCGAGGCCAAGAATAGCGGTACCGTTGGAAATAACAGCGACCAGGTTGCCTTTCATGGTGTATTTGAAAGCATTTTCCGGATCTTCGGCAATGGCGCGCACCGGCTCTGCAACACCCGGGCTGTAGGCCAGGGAAAGGTGTCGTGAGGTTTCGGCGGGCGTGGTGATTTCGATACTGAGCTTACCCGGGCGGGGCATGGCGTGGTATTCAAGCGCGTCGCGCTTTAACTCGTCTGACATGATCGGTGTCCATTATTATTGTGCAGATAGGTAGGAAAGCCCGCAAAGCATAACGAAGCGCTTCGGGTCGCTCAAGCAATCGAGCCAGAGGATAGTGCACGACTGTCTTGCTGACTACGCAAGAAATCTTCGAATGCCGTATTCACGGCCACCAGATACAAAAAAGCCCGGCGGAGCCGGGCTTTTTCATTGCACTGCGTATAGACGGACAAATAGAGCTTATTTGCCGATCTTGCGTGCAGAGAAACGTGACTTGAAGCGATCGATACGGCCGCCTGAGTCAACAATCTTCTGCTTGCCGGTATAGAAAGGGTGGCAAGCGGAGCAAACGTCGAGGTGCATTTCACCGCCACGGGTTGAGCGAGTCTTGATGACGTTACCGCAGGAGCAGTTGGCCGTCAGTTCCACATAGTTCGGATGTATATCAGCTTTCATGGGTCACCTCTGTTGCGCCGCCACCCGGTCATTATTGCCGGGCACCGCACTTTGACGAAAGAAACAGGTTCAGGGCACAATGCCTGTTCGCTGCTGTCTCCAGTAGTCACTGTTGACGAGCCGCTAGCAAGACCAATGCCCCAAAAATGGGAGCGCAATCATACCAGAGTCTGATCGATTGACAACCACTTCCAAAGACCCGCTGCGCATCGCTGATATCACCGTACCAGGCCCTTTCGCAGGCCCGCTAAGCTACCGGATCGAGCCGGGCCAGATGCCGGTTCCCGGCTGTCGGTGCACAGTGCCGCTGCGATCGCGCCAAGTGGTCGGCATGGTGACCGCTGTTCGCCCGGCACAGCCTGGCGACAGTAACACCCTGAAAAGCATAACCGACGTACTTGATGACGCCCCCCTGCTCAGCCCCGATGTGCTGCAACTGGCGCAGTGGGTCAGCCGCTACTACTTATACGACGCCTACCCGGCCTACATGCTGGCCTTTCCAGCCGCACTCCGGTCTGGCGAGCCAGCCGAGTTGAATGACGAGCCACAGCTTGAATTGACGGTCTCCGGTGAACATCTTGACCCCGACAAACTCAAAGGCCGTCGCCAGCGTGAGGCGCTTGCCTTGCTCCAGTCGCTGACTAAAGCCGGGCAGGTCTGCACGCCGGCACTACTGAGAGGCAAGGGTGTCGACCGCACCCATTGGAAGGGCCTCATCGACAAGCGCCTGCTCAAGCAACGCCCGGCCCAGCTGCTGCCAGCCAGCCCCACGGGGGCACTGCGGCAGCAAGCGCTGGCACTGAACCCGGACCAGGCAGCCGCATTGTCGACTCTGCCAGTCGAAGGCTTTGCCGTACAACTGCTCGAAGGGGTCACCGGCAGTGGCAAGACCGAAGTCTATTTGCAGGCCATGCAACGCGCGCTGGAACGCGGCAAGCGCGTCCTGGTGTTGGTTCCGGAAATAGGCCTGACGCCACAAACACTGGCCCGGTTCCAGCAACGCTTTCAGGACAACCTGGTGGCCCTTCACAGCGGTATGACCGACAAACAGCGCAACAACGCCTGGTTGCGGGCCCAGGCGGGTGAGGCCAGCATCATTCTGGGGACCCGTTCTGCCATCCTGACGCCCATACCGGACCTGGGGCTGATTGTCGTCGATGAGGAGCATGATGCCTCCTACAAGCAACAAGACACCCTGCGCTACCACGCCCGGGACCTGGCCATTTACCGGGCCCGCCTGCTGAACATACCGGTTATGCTGGGCTCGGCGACGCCGTCACTGGAATCCCTGCACAACGCCCAGCAAGGCCGCTACCAACACCAGCAACTGCAGCAACGGGCCCAGGGTCAGACGCGAGCCCGGCTGGAAACCATCGACATGCGCAAGCAGCGCCAGGAGCACGGCGTCTCGGAACGCCTGCTGCACCGGGTTCGCCAGCACCTTGAAGGCGGCAACCAGGTATTGTTGTTTCTAAACCGGCGCGGTTATGCGCCTTCCTGGTTCTGTCGTCAGTGCGGCTGGATGTCGGATTGCCCGTTTTGCGATGCCCGCCTAACCTATCATCGCGGCCGTCACCAGATGCTGTGTCATCACTGCGGCCATCAGGAGCGACCGCAACAACAATGCCCTGATTGCGGCTCAACCGACCTGACCCCTCTGGGCGCCGGTACTGAACGCGCTGAAGAAGCACTGGCAACCTGGTTTCCGGACACCCCCATTATTCGCTTTGATCGCGACTCGGTCGCCAATGCGCGTGACCTCGAGCAACAACTGAACCGCGCCCAGGCAGATGGCCCCGCCATACTGGTTGGTACCCAGATGCTGGCAAAGGGTCACCATTTCGAGCGCGTAACGCTGGTCGGCATCATCGATATGGACGCAGGCCTGTTCAGTGCCGACTTCCGCGCCCGCGAACGCATGGGCCAACTTCTGGTTCAGGTATCCGGCCGCTCGGGCCGGGGCGACCTGGCAGGCGAGGTGGTGCTGCAGACCTTTCACCCGGACCACCCCTTCTTTACACCCCTGCTGGAGCAGGATTATCCTGCCTTCGCGACACAACTGTTGGCAGAACGTCAGCGCTCAGGACTACCGCCCTTTGGCTATCTGGCCTGCCTGCGCAGCGACAGTGCCTACCCGCAACGGGCAGAACAGCTGTTAAAAGAAATGGCCGGGCGACTGCTGGCCGAACCGGGCATCCGGGTATTCGGTCCACTGCCCGCCCTGCTGTCACGACGCGCCGGGAAGCACCGTTTTACCCTGCTGGTGCAGAGCGATCAGCGCAGCCGCCTGCACACAGCGCTGCAACCGCTGGTAGCCGACTACCCACGCCAGCAACGCCATGTCAGCTGGCATCTGGACATTGACCCGATTGATCTAATGTAACTCAAGTATCGGAGTTCGCTAAGGCGACCAGCGGCGGGTGCCGGGTGTGCCTCTGTGGGGTAGTCCGCAGTATGGATCGGTCCGACGCCTCGGCTGCGGCCTAGGCTCCATGGACGGATCTACGCCGACCCGACAGAGGCACACCCGGTATCCGGCGCGGACCACCGCCACCTATGCGGACTCGAACTCCGAAACTTGAATTGCAACCTGCGGCCCTTACTCAAGCCGCCCTAAGCGGTGGAGTCCGACAGGGGTTTCATGGATAATGCCCAGCATTCAAACAGCCTCCACCGCCCAGTCGGGTGAGCGCCCTCTGTTCCGCCTACGCTATAAACGGGAGTTTCACACACAATGAAAGATCAGGTTGCCGAGTTACTGAACCAGGCTGTCAGCCAGTTGAAGTCCAGCGGTGTTATCCCCGAGCAACATCCGGTGCGCATCATGGTCGACAACACGCGCGACAAGTCACATGGCGACCTGGCCAGCAACATTGCCCTGACTCTGGCCAAACCCTGCGGGCAGCCACCACGCGCCATGGCCGAACAGATCATTGCCGCATTGCCTGAAAACTCCCTGATCAGCAAAGTCGAGATTGCCGGACCCGGATTTATTAACGTGTTTCTGGCAGGCGCTTCCAGTGCGGAAATTGTCGCCGATATTCTCAGCCAGGGTGCCGCCTTTGGTCGCAACACCACTGGCCAGGGGGAGAAAGTCCAGGTCGAATTTGTGTCAGCCAACCCGACCGGCCCATTGCACGTCGGTCACGGTCGCGGTGCCGCCGTTGGTGATTCGTTGTGCCGGTTACTGGCGGCCAATGGCTGGGACGTGACCCGGGAGTTTTATTACAACGACGCCGGCGCCCAAATCAAGAATCTTACTCTGTCTGTTCAGGCCCGTGCCAAGGGCATGGGCCCGGATGACAGCGGCTGGCCCGCCGATGGCTACCGGGGCAACTACATCACCGATGTCGCCAATAGCTACATGAACGGTGACACCATTGATGCCGATGACCGGCACGTAACCGGTGTTGCTGATGCCGACAACTTTGATGCCATTCAACAGTTCGCCGTCGCCTACCTCCGCCGTGAGCAGGACCTGGATCTAAAAGCCTTTGGCGTGCGGTTCGATGTCTTCTTTCTGGAATCCTCGCTGTACGACGATGGCAAGGTGGAAGCGACGGTGCAGCGCCTGATCGAGCAAGGCTTCACCTATGAATCGGATGACGCCCTTTGGCTGAAAACCACCGAATTTGGTGACGATAAAGACCGTGTCATGCGCAAGCGGGATGGCGGCTATACCTACTTCCTGCCGGATGTTGCCTACCACAAAGACAAGTTCGACCGCGGCTTCAAGCGAGTAATCAACGAGCAGGGCGCAGACCATCACAGCACCGTCACCCGGGTACGTGCCGGCCTGCAAGCACTGCAACTGGGTATTCCGGAAGGCTATCCGGACTATGTGCTGCACCAGATGGTGATGGTTACCAAAGGCGGTGAAGAAGTTAAAATTTCCAAGCGAGCGGGCGACTATGTCACCCTGCGTGATCTCATCGATGAAGTCGGCAGCGACGCCACCCGGTACTTCCTGGTATCCCGCCGTGCCGATTCGCAGCTGACGTTCGATATTGACCTGGCGCGCAGCCAGAGCAACGATAACCCGGTCTACTACATACAGTACGCCCATGCCCGGGTACATGCGTTGCTGCGCAAGCTCGAACAGGAAGGTCACCGCTACGATCAACAACAGGGCATCGACGCTCTGAGTAAGCTGGAGCTGGACGACGAACGGGCACTGATGACCCAGTTGCGCCGTTACCCGGAGGCTGTGGCCCATGCCGGCCAGTCACTGGAGCCGGCAGGCATAGCCACCTTTCTGAAAGATCTGGCCAGCCAGTTCCATGCCTATTACAACAACAACCGCATGCTGGTTGATGACGCCGAACTGCGAAATGGCCGGGTCGCCCTGGCTGTCGCCGTTGGTCAGGTACTGGCCAATGGCCTCGACCTGCTGGGCGTCAGCGCACCGGAGAGCATGTAACCATGGCGCGTGACTTCGCCAACAAACCACCACCGCCCCCACCGGAACGCAGCCGCATTCCGCGCTGGGTGTGGGTGTTTACTACCCTGGCGTCGGTGGCTTTTGTCGGGTTTCTAACCTACCTCAGCCAGATTCCGGCCGATGATCAGGGTGCTCAGGCGGTGCGCGACCGAGTGCAGCAAATTCAGATTCCATCGCGCTCTTCAGCGGAAACAGACCCTGAACCGATCGCGGAACCGGAAGAAGAAGCCTCGAAGCCCTCCCTGGAGCAGGCGTTCGAGTTCTATCGGCTGTTGCGCGACGATGAAGTACCGATTCAACTGACCCGGCCAGAAACGAATACACCGCCAGGCACCGTCGATGCGCCAGCCGGCACCCAGGCACCGACAACACCTGCTGGAGGTGAGCGCTGGATCATTCAGGTTGCCTCGTTCAGTAAAGTGGCGGACGCAGATCGCTTACGCGCCGAGCTGATCATCAACGGCCTGACCGAAGCGCATCTGAGCACCGTCGACCTTGGCGACCGGGGCACCTTCCACCGCGTGATGGTCGGCCCCTTCGACAATCGTTCGCGCCTGAACCGGGCCCAGGACGTTCTGGCTGAACTCGACCATGAAGTAATGGTACGTAACGCCGACTGACGCTTGCACGTTAAAACAACGACCCCGATGTCATTGGGGTCGACGATCTCTCTGGCATCGACCGGCCCCATTCGCCTTTACGCCCCGCCAACACTTTGAAATTTGCCGCCCGCCCCCACATATCCGACAAAGCCTCAATGGATGTAGAGATGACGACGATTGTTTCCGTGCGTCGCGACAACACCGTAGTGATCGGTGGCGACGGCCAGGTTTCCCTGGGCAACACCGTAATGAAAGGCAACGCCCGCAAAGTACGCCGCCTGTATCACGAAAAAGTGATCGCCGGCTTTGCCGGTGGCACCGCCGATGCCTTCACCCTCTTTGAAAAATTCGAAGGCCACCTGCAACAGCACAGTGGCCACCTGACCCGTTCTGCTGTTGAACTGGCCAAAGAATGGCGCAGCGACCGTGCCCTGCGCCGCCTGGAAGCCATGCTGGTGGTGGCCGACAAAGACACCACACTGGTAATCTCCGGTACCGGCGATGTAGTTGAACCGGAGCATGGCATCGTCGCCATTGGCTCTGGCGGCAACTACGCCTTGGCGGCGGCGCGAGCCCTGCACGAAAACACCGAACTGGACGCTGACGCCATCGCGCGGAGAGCGTTGGATATCGCAGCCGATATCTGCGTGTTCACCAATCACAACGCCGTTTTTGAAGCGCTTTAACGAGGTAGCTGATGTCAACCATGACCCCGCGCGAGATCGTCCATGAACTGGACAAATACATCATCGGCCAGGACCAGGCAAAACGTTCAGTAGCCATTGCTCTGCGCAACCGCTGGCGCCGAATGCAGCTCGACGAGCGCATGCGCGAAGAGATTTCCCCGAAAAACATTCTGATGATCGGCCCCACCGGTGTCGGTAAAACCGAAATTGCCCGTCGTCTGGCCAAGCTGGCCAATGCACCCTTCATTAAAGTTGAAGCCACCAAGTTCACCGAAGTCGGTTACGTCGGCCGTGATGTAGAGAGCATTGTCCGCGACCTGGCCGAGACCGGCATCAAAATGTTCCGCGAACAGGCCATGCTCAGTGCCCGTCCGCGCGCTGAAGACGCCGCAGAAGATCGCATTCTCGACATTCTGCTGCCCCCTGCACGGAACGGTTACAGCGAAGACAACGAAGAGAACGACGCCCCGAAAACCGATTCCAGCACCCGCCAAATCTTCCGCAAGAAGATTCGCCAGGGCGAACTGGACGACAAGGAAATTGAGCTGGAAGTCGCCGAGCAATCGGGCGGCGTGGAAATCATGGCGCCTCCGGGCATGGAGGAGATGACCAGTCAGTTGCAGAACATGTTCTCCAACATGGGCAAGCAACGCACCAAGAAGCGCAAGATGAAGCTGAAAGACGCCATGCGGGTGCTGACGGATGAAGAGGCCGCCAAACTGGTTAACGAAGACGAACTGCGCCAGCAGGCGGTACAGGCCGTCGAACAGAACGGCATCGTCTTCCTCGATGAAATCGACAAAATCGCCAAAACTGAAAATCGGGGCGGCGGTGATGTCAGCCGCGAAGGTGTTCAGCGCGATTTATTGCCACTGATCGAAGGCAGCACCGTCACCACCAAGTACGGCATGATCCGAACCGATCACATCCTGTTCATCGGCAGCGGTGCCTTTCACTTCGCCAAACCCAGCGATCTGATTCCGGAACTTCAGGGCCGATTGCCGATTCGGGTTGAACTGAATGCTCTGACGCCAGACGATTTCAAACGCATCCTGACGGAACCGGACTACTGCATCACCGAGCAATACAAAGAGCTGATGCAGGCCGAAGGCCTGAACATCGAGTTCACCGACGATGCCATTGAAGCCCTGGCCAACACGGCGTTCCAGGTCAACGAGAACACCGAGAACATCGGTGCCCGTCGGCTGCACACCATCATGGAACGGTTGTTCGAGGATCTTTCCTACCGTGCCAGCGAAATGGGGGGCGAAAAGGTCACTATCGACGCCGCCTATGTCGACAAGTACCTGGGCGAGCTGTCGAAAAACGAAGATCTGAGCCGCTTCATCCTCTAACCGGCCGGCGGCGGAGCCCCACTCCGCCGCCATGGAGACCCCGCCATGAGTACGGCCCCCAAACGCATCACCTACCACAAAGACGCCGCCGAACTTGAACTCGGCTGGGCCGATGGCACCACCCATCGCCTGAGCGCTGAGTACCTTCGAGTCCACTCCCCCTCAGCCGAAGTCCGCGGCCACGGCGTCGGCCAGGAGGTCCTGCAAGTCGGCAAGCGCTACGTCACCATCACCGGCATAGAACCCACCGGCCGCTACGCCGTCAAAATCTCCTTCGACGACGGCCACGACTCCGGCCTCTACGACTGGGCCTATCTGCGCAAACTGGGCGACGACCAGGGTGCTTACTGGCAAGCCTACCTCGACAGGCTCAGTAAGGCCGGTGCCAGTCGCGAGCCACAGTTCATCCAGGCCAAGCAGCTCTAGTTATCCCCCGGGTTGAACGTTTGGCTGGGTTGGGTGCCGGTCGTCCGTGCCAGGCACCAGGTACACCTATCCGGGGCCGGCGTAAACC
This sequence comes from Saccharospirillum alexandrii, assembly GCF_004000275.1. GTDB lineage: Bacteria > Pseudomonadota > Gammaproteobacteria > Pseudomonadales > Natronospirillaceae > Saccharospirillum > Saccharospirillum alexandrii. The sequence continues at coordinate 144,037 of NZ_RCIP01000005.1, read as the reverse complement.
CGTCCATGGGGCCTAGGCTTCGGCATCCATGCCTCAGACTTCCCCGGATAGGTGTACCCGCTACCCGTCACTAAGTTTTGTGCAACCTCCCAAGTAAGTGTTCTGTGTTAGAAATTCGTGATGATTCAACCCTAGGTGATCAAAGGGCTGCCGGGTGCGTCTACTGACGGCCGTTAGACCGCAGGGATGCGGTCTCCGAGCCCCCAGGGAAGGGTTTACGGCGTGCCGTCAGTAGACGCACCCGGTGGCCCTCCCGGCACAACACTATGAGTTGACGAAGAAGACAGTTGATCACCGAATTTCTAACTCAGAACACGACACCCCCATCACATTCGTCATATTGCCGCCAATGCATTAGCATTCGGTCTTTCCTTTTTTTAGCAGGTATACCGGACCCGATGAAATACCGAGACCTCCGAGACTTCCTCGCCGGGCTGGAAGCGCGCGGTGAATTGCGCCGCGTGACTCAGCCGGTCAGCCCTCATCTTGAAATGACCGATCTGTGCGATCGGGTTTTGCGTCAGCAAGGCCCGGCACTGCTGTTCGAGAACCCGACGGGTTACACCATTCCGGTATTGGGTAATCTATTTGGTACGCCCGAACGGGTGGCCATGGGTATGGGGGCTGAATCGCTGGCCGACTTACGTGAAATCGGCAAGGTACTCGCCTATCTGAAAGAGCCTGATCCGCCCAAGGGGTTGAAAGACGCCTGGGATAAACTGCCGCTGGTTAAAAAAGTGCTGTCAATGGCGCCTAAGACCGTGCGTAAAGCGGTATGCCAGGACGTGGTGCTCGAAGGGCCTGATGTGGACCTGTCGCAATGGCCTATCTGGACGTGCTGGCCGGAAGACGCCGCGCCGCTGGTGACCTGGCCGCTGGTGATTACCCAGGGCCCCAACGGCGGCCGTACCAATCTGGGGATCTATCGTCAGCAGGTGATTGGCAAGAACAAACTGATCATGCGCTGGTTGTCGCATCGCGGTGGGGCGCTTGATTTTCAGGCCTGGAAGAAAGAGCGGCCCGGCGAGCCGTTTCCGATTGCCGTGGCGCTGGGGGCTGACCCTGCGACCATTCTGGGGGCGGTGACGCCGGTACCGGACTCTCTGTCCGAATACGCCTTTGCCGGTTTGCTGCGCGACAGCCGAACCGAGCTGGTCAAATGCAAGACGCACGATCTGATGGTGCCTGCCAGCGCTGAGATTATTCTCGAAGGCTATTTGCACCCCGATGAGATGGCCGATGAAGGGCCCTACGGTGACCACACCGGTTATTACAACGAAGTGGAACGCTTCCCGGTGTTTACCGTTGAGCGGCTGACGCACCGTACCGACCCGATCTATCACAGCACCTTCACCGGCCGGCCACCCGATGAACCGGCGGTGTTGGGCGTGGCATTGAATGAAGTGTTCGTGCCGATTCTGCAGAAGCAGTTTCCGGAAATAGTCGACTTCTATCTACCGCCCGAGGGCTGCTCTTACCGCATGGCGATCATCAGCATGAAGAAGCAGTACCCCGGCCACGCCAAGCGGGTGATGATGGGTGCCTGGTCTTTCCTGCGTCAGTTTATGTACACCAAGTACGTGATCGTGGTGGACGACGATGTGAATGCCCGGGACTGGAACGATGTGATCTGGGCGATTACCACCCGCATGGATCCGAGTCGCGATACGGTGATGATCAACAACACACCGATCGACTACCTGGATTTTGCCAGCCCGGTGGCGGGCCTCGGGTCCAAAATGGGCATGGACGCAACCAACAAATGGCCGGGCGAAACCGACCGGGAATGGGGTCGGGCCATCGTTAAAGACCCGCAAGTGTCTGCCCGGGTTGACACTCTGATGCAGGAATTGGGGTTTTAGTGCCAACTATTGAACACAGTGTTTCAACCTGACCTCTTGGATCGCACATCATCTGCCCCTATAATCCTGACCATTAAGTCAACTTTATAACTCAAGGCACATTGATGAACGGTTTGGAACTGAACTGGCTGGAGCTCTACGGCTACCTGGGCTCGGCGTTGATCGCCATTTCCCTGATGATGAGCGACATTCGCAAGCTGCGCTGGATCAATCTGGTCGGCGCGGGCTCCTTTGCCAGCTATGGTCTGCTGATTGGCTCCTGGCCGGTGGCGATTCTGAACGGCTTTATCGTGCTGATCGATGTGGTGCACCTGTGGCAACTGTCGCGGCAAACTACCGTGAGCCGCTCCGTTGAGTTTGCCGCTGGTGATACCTATGTGCAGACGGTTCTGGCTGATATCTGGCCGCAACTACTGACATTGAACAAGACCCAGCAGATTCTCGTCGAATTCGGGGGTGCTCAACCAAAGGCATTTACCCTGATCGACCAGAAAGAGACGGCGACAGAACACCGCCTGGCGGCCTGACAGCCAGGGTTCCACCGGGCTTGCTCAGTTGTGTATAATGTCCATTGACATTAACCAAACGGAGCCGCCCAGTGTCTCAAGCGTCCGCGACCACGACTGCCACCCTGCATGACCTGAAAAAACTCAGCGGCGGTGTCTGGATGGTTCAACTTAAGCCGCTCACCTCCTATTCCTATTGCGCCGGTCAATTTACCGAGCTCATGGTTCCCGGTTTCACCTCGCTGTATTACACCATCGCCAGCAGCCCGAGCAGCCCCTGTGTGGAACTGCATATTCAAACGGGTACCGATCAGGCGGATGCCCTGATTGACCATTTGAAAGATACCGACTCCGTTGAACTCGCCCCCGCGGGTGGCGATTGCCGGCTCGAGGTATTGCCGGAGGAAAACGGCCCTCTGTTACTGATCGCTTCAGGAACCGGCTTCAGCCAAGTTAAATCCATTGTTGAAGACCTTCTCGCACAGCACACCCGACGCACCATCCATCTGTACTGGTCGGGGCACCGGCTGAGTCAGCTATACATGCTGCAAAAAGCGGAGAATTGGGCCGACCTGCACGATAACATTCACGTTTCTGCGCTGATCTCCGAACACAGCCACTGGGACGACAAACACCAGATGCTGGTGCACAGCATTCTGGGCGACCACAGCGATCTTAACCAGTGCCAGGCGATATGCTGCGGCTCGCCCGCCATGGTCTATACCGTGCTCGATAGCCTATGCAGCAAAGGTTTTCGTCGCGATGCCATGCTCAGCGACGTCTTTATGTTCGCCCCGAGGGAGGCTCAATGAACACGGCCGAAGTCCTGCAGATCTTCGGACTGGAGCCCCGGGAAACCCGGTTGTATCTGGCACTGCTGCAATCGGGTCCGGCCTCGATCCGTGACATCGCCGATCGCGCTGGCATCAATCGGGGAACAACGCATGAGCTGCTTAAACGCATGCAGCAGAAGGGCGTGGTCAGCTACTTTCCCAAGGGCAAACGCCGGCATTTCAGTGCCGAGCCGCCACAACGCCTCAGGGAACTGGCCCTCAATCACCAGCAGCAGGTGACGGAAGCGCTGGAGTTGCTGGACGACAAAGTCATTCCCGAACTGAGCCATTTGCGTCCGGCCACCGGTAATGCCGATGTGCACTATTACGAAGGGGATGACGGCATCGAACTCGTGCTGAAAGACATCCTCTCCACCGTCAGCGAACAGGACAATCGCAGCTACTGCATCTATTCAGCCAAAGCGATCCGGAAATACCTGTATCGCCCATTCCCCAATTACACCCGCCAGCGGGTCAAGATGGGCATCAAGGTCAAGGTAATCGCCATTGGTGAAGGCGGTGAAGAAGCGGCACTGGCCGACCGGAAGTGGATCAACGAACCCTCCAGTGACCGGGCCGGCAGTTACATTGCCATCTACCCGCCCAAGGTGGCGATGATCTCACTGAGTCATGGTGACTTGCCGACGGCCGTGGTCATCAATTCGCCGACCATCGCCAATACGCAGCAGGTTATTTTTAATACATTGTGGGAAAGTTTGTAGAGTCGACAGGCTATTGATGTCACTCAAGTTTCGGAGTTCGCCTGGGAATTAGCGACGGTCGCCGGGTGTGCTAACACCTCTAAGGCGACCCAAACTCCGAAACTTGAGTGACAGCCCCAAGCCGGCTTCACAACCCCTCGAAACTAAACCCATCCGGCAACAGTTCCGCCACCGTCCAGCGCTTATAGGCTTCGCCATCATTGGTCGCCCAAACCACACCATCGGCTGGCATGAATTCGGCGATTACCTGGCGGCAGCCACCGCAGGGCGAGAACAAATGCTCGCCCGGCATAAAGACCACCAACTCGGTAATCTCACCGGGGCGTACACCGGTAGCCGCGGCCGTGTTAATGGCGTTGCGTTCACCACACATACCCAGTGGATAAGAGCGATTTTCGATATTGCAGCCTGAAAATACCTCGCCACTGCGGGTTCGCAGGGCCGCACCCACCGGAAACTGGCTGTAAGGTACGTACGCGTTGGCCGCTACGGCTTTCGCAGCCGCCTTCAATTCAGTCTCGGGTTGGCTCATTCATCAATGCTCAGCGTTGCTTCCAGCGTCAGTTTGATCATGTCGTTGAAGGTGGTCTGGCGTTCTTCCGCTGACGTCGCTTCACCGCGAATGATGTGATCGCTGACGGTCATGACCGTCAGGGCTTTCGCGCCATATTCGGCGGCTACACCATAGAGACCGGCCGCTTCCATATCGACGGCGAGAATATTCATCTTTTCCAGCGCTGGCATCAGTTCGCTGTCGGGTGAGTAAAAGAGGTCCGAGGTGAATACGTTACCAACGCGCACCGGAATGCTGGCAGCACGGGCTGCCGCAACGGCCTTTTCCATCAGCCCAAAATCGGCCAGGGCGGCGAAATCGAAGCCGCGCAGGCGCAGTCGGTTAACGCCTGAATCGGTGCTGGCACCCATGGCGATGATGACGTCGCGCAGTTTGATGTCTGCCGCTACCCCGCCACAGGTGCCGACGCGAATGATGTTTTTCACGCCGTAGTCGGTAATCAGCTCCTTGGCGTAAATCGACATCGATGGTACGCCCATGCCGGACCCCATGATGGAGATCGCCTTGCCTTTATAGGTGCCGGTATAGCCATACATGTTACGGACATCCGCTACCCGGCGTGCATCGTCCAGAAAGGTCTCGGCGATGTACTGCGCGCGCAGCGGGTCACCCGGCATCAGCAGGGTTTCAGCGAAATCGCCGGGTTTGGCATTGATGTGGGGAGTGGACATGAGCACCTCTTGTAATCTGACCAATCGTTCAAGTTCTGTGACTATAGCCAATTGACGCCGTCAAGCCAAGCCCGTGTTCAGGCTTGTCCCACTAACGCCGTGGCAGCAACACGGCCGCTTCCAGACCCGAACCGATGCGATTGCGCAGACGCAGCTGGCCACCATGAGCGTGAGCGATGTTGCGGGCAATGCTCAAGCCCAGTCCTGCCCCGCCGGTATTGCGGTTGCGGGAGGTCTCCAGGCGCACATAGGGCTCGAATACGCTGTCCAGTTTTTCTTCGGGAATGCCCGGACCATTGTCCACGATGTACAGCTTCAGTTCGTGGCGGCTGTCGACAATATCAATACCCACCTGAGTCCCATAAAAAGCCGCATTATGCGCCAGGTTGGACAAGCACCGCTTCAAGGCCAGAGGTTTGCCGAAATAGGGGCGCCGGGCTTCGCCGCGAATTTCCGGGTCGTACCCGAGCAACTCAAGGTCTTCAGCCAGCTCGCGTACCAGCTGATTAATGTCGATTGGCTGGGTGTCTTCATGCACGTCGGTGCTGCGCCCGAGATCCAGAGCCCCCTTGACCATGGCTTCCAGCTCATCGAGATCTTTGATCATCCGGGGTTTGGCATCCGACTCTTCCATCATTTCCGCGCGCAAGCGCAACCGGGTAATGGGGGTTTTTAGGTCGTGGGAGATAGCCGAAAACATCCGCTCCCGGTCGTCCACAAAGCGAAGCACGCGCTCCTGCATCAGGTTAAAGGCCCGAGCGGTCTGCTTCACTTCGCGGGTACCGGTTTCAGCCAGAGGCGCCAGATGAATATCGGTGCCCAGCTCCCGAGCGGCAGCGGCCAGATTCGACAGCGGACGCGTCAGCCAGCGCACCACGACCCAGAGAATCACCACCAGAATTAACATCAGAATCACCAGAAACAGCAGTTGCCCGCGATCCAGGTATTCGGTCTGGTCGAAAAAGAACGGATCCGGCAGCAAACCGGCCAGGTACAGCCATTCGTCTTCACCGATGGGAACCTGGGCGACAACCACCTGCGGCGGGTCAGGCTCCAGTATCAGAGTGTTCTGGGCCCATCGGGGTGGCAAATCGACCAGCAACACATCGTTCTTGTAGACATTCAACAGGCGCGGGTCGGCAAAGGTGACATGCAAACCCGATAAGCGCTGACCCAGCTTCTCTTCAATCGCCAGATTGAAGGTGGCCAGAAATCGGTCTTTGGCGCCAGAGGGTCGCACCGGGCTTACGTCAATAAAGGATTCGTTGACCGATACCAGAAACCTCGACCCGCCCATGTCCCGGAGCTGATTGATGATCAGGTGCCGGTACTCGGTTGGGTAGGCACGAATGAATTCGATCGTAGAGCCCATGGAAAAGGCCAGATCACGGGCCATGGATTCGGCCTGGGATTCGCGCTGATGTTCGAGGTAATACAGCCAGACATAGTTACTGATGGCAAACGCGCTGATCAGCCCCAGCACCATCAGCACCAGTAATCGGCTGTACAGAGACGTAAAACGCAGCATTAACCGTTGTCCACGACGACCGGCACGGTAAGAATGTAGCCCGCGCCCCGCACGGTCTTGATCACTTGAGGGGATTTGCCATCGTCATTCAGACGCCCGCGCAGACGGCTGATTTGCACGTCGATGGAGCGGTCAAAGGGGCTGGCATCCCGACCACGCAGATGCAGACTGAGGTCATCCCGGCTGAGCACTTCGCCCGGGCGTGATAAAAACAGCTGAAGTAAATTGTAATCGGCACCGTTCAACGATTGAACATCACCTTCCGGGCTGGTCAGCTCGCGGTTGGTCACATCCAGTGTCCAGCTACCAAATCGCAGCCGCTGCTGGCCATCCAAGCCTGTTCGGTGCTCGGCACCTTCCTCATAGCGCCGCAGTACGGCCTTGATGCGGGCCAGCAACTCGCGGGGGTTAAAAGGCTTGCCCACGTAATCATCAGCGCCCAGTTCAAGACCGATGATGCGGTCGGTTTCGTCTGAACCGGCGGTCAGCATGATGATGGGAATGCGGGAACGGGCGCGAATCTCCTTGCACAGAGTAAAACCGTCGTCACCGGGCATCATGATGTCCAGCACGATCAAATCGAGCCGCTGGGCGGGCCAGAACTGACGCATGGCCTGACCATCAGCCGCTGTTATGACCGAGAAACCGTTTTTCTCAAGGTATTCTTTCAACAGGTCGCGGATGTCTTCATCATCGTCCACAACCAGGATGCGCTTTTGTTGTTCTGTCTGCATCTCTGATCCACTTCACTGGCAAGACTGGGTTCGATCAATGCGCCACCGAATCACGGTCGCCACGCATCGGCGATGGCTGACGCAGGCCAGAGTGTACTCCCTCAGCCTAGTCGCCTTTGTAACAAAGTATAACAGCAAGGGAGCCTCTGAATAACTCCCCCGGGGCTCCCTAGACGACAAACTGCTGCCCACCACTTTAGGATAACACCGGGTTTCGGCTACACTGATTGTTGAAGTAATTCACGTTCTGCCGATAACTCAATGGAAGCATTTCCGTTATCGGCTTTCCAAACCCAATGAGCCGACCCGTGCCTTGCTGCAGAGCCCAACTCCGTGACCGAAACCAGTACCGTTCTGACGCCTGACAATGCCACCCGTGAAGCCTTGCTTGAAACACAGCGCCGCTTTCTGACGGTGAATGAAGGTCGCCTTGCCCGCCTGCGTGACAGCCTTCAGGTGCGCCAGCAACAATGTCTCGACTTGCTGCCGGTACTGTTTCACACACATCTGCCCGGTCTGCCCGGCTACCTAGAAGACCCGTCGGTTCCATCAGGACTGGTGCAATACCAACCCTCGAACGCTGCGGTTACGCTGGCGCTGGCCTTTAACCGAACCCTGAAGGCCTCTCAGTTGCGTAACTACAGCGCTCAGCTGATGGGTCTCTACCTGATGGGCTCCAGTGGCAGCATAGCCCAGTCGACCACCTCGGATCTCGATCTCTGGCTGTGTTACAAACCCGACCTGGATCGCAGCCAGATCCTCTTGCTGGAAGAAAAAGCCCGTGCGATCAGCGCCTGGGCGGAAGGCTTCAACCTGGAAGTCCACATTTTTCTGATGAACGCCCAGCGCTTTCAGGGCAGTGATCAGCGATCCCTGACCGGGGAGAACTGCGGTTCAACCCAGCACTTTTTGCTGCTCGACGAATTCTACCGCACCGGCCAATGGCTAGCCGGCGCCCTGCCCGCCTGGTGGCTGGTACCCAGTGATCGAGAGGCCGATCATGAGGCCCTGCTTGAGCACTATCAGTCGAAAAACCTGATTCGCCGCGACGAACAGATCAACCTCGGCGCTCTACCCTCGCTGCCACCGGGCGAGTTTATTGGTGCGGGCATGTGGCAACTGTACAAAGGCATCGAATCACCGCACAAATCTGTGCTGAAGCTGTTGCTGTTGGAAATCTACGCGCGGGAGTTCCCAACGGTCACCAGCCTGGCGCATCAGTTCAAGTCTGCGATCTACAACAACTTTCTGACGCTGAATGACCTCGACCCTTATATTCAACTCTATCGGCGCATTGAAACCTATTTGAGAGAACGGGGAGAGAATGATCGTCTGGCTCTTGTGCGCCGTTGTTTCTATTTCAAGGTCGGCATCGCGCTGAGCCGACCGGCCCGGGTACAGAATTGGCGACGCCAACTGATGCAACAGTTGATCAATGAATGGGGCTGGACCGGCGCTGAAGTAGCGCATCTCGATTCGCACCGAAACTGGTCGGTGACCGATGTGATGCGTGAGCGCAAACTTCTTGTCAGCGAACTGACCCACAGCTACCGTTTTCTGACTCAGTTTGCCGCTGAGCATCAGAGCAATCACCTGATGAGCCAACAGGATCTGCTGATCATCAGCCGCAAGTTGCACGCTGCTTTTGACCGGCGTCGCGGCAAGATCGACTTCATACGCTTCGGCCAGGACGTCGACTTCAGCTATGAGAAAGTGCGCATCTACGAACGCCCGAGCCAGCGTCCCGAGGGTGACAACTTCTGGGCCGTCTACACACGCGAGCCAGACTCGGATATAGACCAGGAAACACCTCTGAAGTCAGCGCCCGGCCTTCTTGAAGCCTTGCTATGGTGCCATCTCAACGGCCTGCTCGACGCCCATCTGCACATTCCCATCTTCAGCCAGAAGGGCCAGGCAACGGAATTCGAAGTGCGCAAAACCCTGGCCACCCTGCGCCAGGTTTTGCCCAAGGCTAGCCTCGACAAGCCCCACCATACCTACTCGCAACCGGCGCAGATTGATCGGGTTCTCCTCTTTATCAACCTGGGTTACGACCCGCTGCAACATCTGACTCGCCGGGGTCTGCAAAAAATATCCGAACGCAGCAACAGCCTCGACTTCAGCGCACTGCGCGAGAATCTGGTAGGTACTCTGGATGTGGTGGTTGAAAACTCCTGGGGAGAAATCACCGTCGAACGCTTTGCCCAGGCCGATGCACTAACCCAGGCACTGCAGTTCCTGCTGACGCGCCTGACCAAGCAGAAGATCAACCGGCGCCCCGAGATTCGGGCCTATTGCCACAACCAGACTCGCCCCCAGTCAATTGGCAAACGGGTCCAGGATCTGTTTGACGATGCCATCACAGCCGCTGACCGCGCTCACCATGGCCCCAGCCTCAGATTTCTGTTTAATCTGGGCGACCAGTTTCAGGGCATGCAACTGGGCGACAAACAACTAAGACCCGTCAGTTTCGATACCGAAACTGCCCTGATCGACTGGCTGGGAACCGAGCAGGTCGAACGCTGCCCAATCTACCCGGACCGCTTGTTTGAAACGCATCGCAATCATTTGAAAGTTGTCTTGTCGGCCCAGCCAGCCGATGGAGGTCTGTTGGTGGTGTTTCAGGTCACGGGCCGCCAGGCGACGGTCTATCTACTCGATGAACAGGCGTCCGTACTGCGGTTCACCCAGCCCTATTTTAATGCGTCAACGCTGCTGGCACCCTTGCTGCGCTTTCTGAAAATATCGGAGCACCGCCAGCGCAGTGAAGAAGACGCCATTCACCTGAATCAGCGTAGCATCAGTTGTTTTGAAATTACCCAGGAAGGCAGCAAGCTGCCGGTACTAAAGCGCCAGCGCCTGCAGGGGCTACTGCAGGAAAACCGCTTCATCAACATTCAGGCGTTTATGGACCGGCACGGTGAGGGACAGTACGAATACCAGATGATCTGCAACGAGGAGGAGTTCAGTACCCTGGAACTGGGCGACCGGTTTTACACCGCCGTCGCGTCTTACATTGTCGGGTTGCGAGCCCAGGGGCTGCGCTACCCCATGTACATCACCGACCTCGCCCTATCCGACCGGATTATTGCGGGCCTGCTCTATGGACAGGCGCAGACGCTGCATTATGTGCGCGCCAAACTGCGCCTGGAACAGCGCATTAACGATGCAATGAAACTGCTCTAATGGCCGTGACGGCTTGGCAATCGCTTAATTATTGGATGAACCAAAGACGATAAGCAGCGGCTGCCGGGGATGTTCCTGCGGGGAAGTCCGCAGCAGGGACTAAAAAGCCAGGAGCGTTTTAGCATGAGCGCAGCGAGCCCGAAGGGTGAATCCCAGGGAGGGGATTCATATCATGCGGTCTAGGCTCCAGGGAAGGATCTACGCCGACCCCACAGGGACATCCGCGGTGGCCGCTGTGGACCATTGCCTCCCAATAAAACCCGCCCTTCGAAACTCAAGCTGATTAGTTAACCCGCGCCACCAGGCTTTCCAGGTATTCCAGATCGGGAATGCTGGCTTTACCCAGCTGGGTGATTACGGCCATTTTTTCCGCCTGGGCTTTGGTTGCCTGGCCGTCTTCGCGGACATCGGCATCACCGAGCTTGACCATGCGCGGAATACCCTGAATCAGCATGCCAAAAAACCGGCTTTTAGCCTGGTTCGATACCGCGTTGAATACGGCGATACGGGCATCGCGCACATCCTGCCCGCGAACCTGGCTGTTGGCGACTTCGAAACTGATCACCGGTACACGTTCGCCACGCCAGTGCAGATGCCCCAGATGCCAGGGCGGCGCATTGTCAGCCTGTTCCAGTTCGGAGCGCGGCACCACTTCCGCAATGGAGACGTTCGGTACCAGCAGATTCTTTTGCTGCATGGGCACCAGAAGACTGGCGACAATGGCGTCCTGATCGGTTTGCGCTACTGTTTTCATCGTTATTCACCTTGTTGCCACGCCTGCGGCACTGTCTTCAGGCTACCTGAGTTACACGCTCAGCCAGCCAGATCAATAGTTTTTCGGCCAGTTCCACCGGGGTTCCCCGGTCATCGGCAGCGCCGACCTGCTGCACAGAGTCGGGCATCGAACTTTGTACGCAACTGTCGGCAGATTGCACCCAGACAGTGCCACCGGCTGCGCGGATATCGGCCGCACCGATGGCACCATCGCTGCCCATGCCGCTGAAAACGATCGCATGCGCGCGTGCGCCAAATTGTGCGGCAACATTGGTCAGCAAGTGATCCAGGCTGGGGCCGTAAGGCCCAGACCAGGGATTATTTTGCCAGACAATGCCATGGTTATCGGTAAACCGGATCTCATGATTCACTGGGACCAGATAGACATGCCCGTTTTCCAGTTGCCGGCCATGCTCGGCATGCACCAGACTCAATTGTGTGTGACGGCCAATCGAATGCTGCAATGCATCAACACAGCCCGCATCGATGTGCTGTGCATACAGGAAACTCGCCGGTACTTCAGCTGGCAGCACATCCAGAAACTGTTTAACCGCCTCGGGTCCGCCCAACGAAGCGCACAGCACCCAAATGGGCCCAAGCTCCGTTTTGGGTGCCTGTTGCAGTGACTCCGGCAAAGAGTATACCGGTGGTGGCCGGGTAGCACGCAATCGCTCCAGATCAAATATCGGAGCTTCTGCCGCTGGCTGGGCAGCCGGTGCCAGCGCCTGCAATTTTTCCTGCATGCGTCGCTGCCAGCGCGGGTAGTCTTCATGGGTGCGGGCGGGAATCACTCCGTCGCCAAACAGAATGGGCGACTCGGTACTTTCCAGCAGCGACTGCACGAAGTCGTCCCACTGATCGTGGTTTTCCAGCTCCACCACCCAGACTCGGATGGTTTCGTTATGCATCAGGGCGGGTTTCAGTCGATCCGGGTCGGTGTTGACGGCAACGTCATAACCGGCCCCGACCACAACATCCTGCAACAGATGCTGGACCAGGGGGGTGTCGGCGATGATGCCGACCCGGCTATGCTGGGAGGTTGCCCCGGTCGCCGCCACCGCACTCATGGTCTGTTCACGCCTCTATGCCCAGCAAACGCTTGATGGCATCGACCAGTGGGCCTTCCTGGAAAGGCTTGCCCATGTACTCGTTCACCCCAATCGACAGCGCTCGCTCGCGGTGTTTGGCACCGGTCCGGGAGGTAATCATGATGATCGGAATCTGCTTTAGGCGGCTGTCGTGACGCACTCTCGACGCCACTTCAAAGCCATCCATATAGGGCATCTCGATGTCGAGCAGCATGATATCCGGCACCCTATCCTGCAACTGGGCAACAGCATCCGCCCCGTGCTTGGCCAGAATCACTTCCATGCCCTGGCGCTCCAGCAGGCGACTGGTCACTTTACGCACTGTCACTGAATCATCCACCACCATGACGGTGTAAGGGCTGTCTTTATCGCGGACCGGTTTTTCCGGTGCCGAAATGGCTGATTTGGGGGTCGGCAACGCAGTGACCCGGGAGTGCTCAATGGCCAGCGAGCTACGAATCAGAGCCGCCAGGTCCAGAATCACCACCACGGAGCCATCACCGAGAATGGTGGCACCGGATACCCCGGGCACTGTACTGAACTGCGGCCCCAGAGTTTTTACCACGATTTCACGGCTGCCCATCAGGCGGTCAACATGCAGCGCCATAGAGTGGTGTTCATCGCTGCCTTTCACCAGCACCAGTGGTACCGGTGCAGTCAGACCCTCGACGTTGGGCGTGGCTCCGGTTCGCAACAGACCACCCATGTATTCCAGGCGGTAGCGGCCTCCGGCATATTCAAACAGCGGTGCATCGGGCCGGTAGTATTCCGCCAGCTGCTTCGGCGTGACCCGCACAATGCCCTCGATCGAGCTGAGCGGAATGGCGTAGTGGTCTTCTTCAATGTTGACCATCAGTGCACGGTTCACCGACACGGTAAACGGCAGGCGGATGGTGAACTGAGAGCCTTCACCCAGGCGGGAATCGATGGCCATGTTGCCACCGAGCTGTTTGACTTCCGAGTTGACCACGTCCATACCGACACCGCGGCCTGAAATCTGGGTGACTTTCTCGGCCGTACTGAAGCCGGCTTCGAGAATGTACTGCAGAATTTCACGGTCATTCAGGTCGGCATCGGCCGCCATCAGGCCCCGCTCAATGGCCTTGCTGCGAATGCGGTCAACGTTCATGCCGGCGCCGTCGTCAGACAGTCGCAAGACGATGTCGCCGCCTTCGCGAGACAAATCCAGTCGCACCGAGCCCTTCACCGTTTTACCGGATTGCAGACGCTGGTCCGCTTCCTCAATGCCATGGTCAACCGCGTTGCGCAACATGTGTTCGAGCGGTGAAATCATCCGCTCCAGAACCGTCCGGTCTACTTCGCCTTCGGCATTGCCGACGATAAAGTCGACCTGTTTGCCCAGTTCACCGGCAACCTGGCGAACAATACGGCGCAACCTGGGTACCAGCCGGTTGAACGGCACCATGCGGGTTTGCATCAGGCCTTCCTGCAGTTCCGTGTTAATACGGCTTTGCTGCAATAAAAGGGTTTCCGCATCCCGGGTTTTGTCGGTCAGTGAGCCTTTCAGCTCGGTCAGGTCGTAGGTCGCTTCCATTAACGAGCGCGACAACTGCTGGATCTGGGAGTAGCGGTCCATTTCCAGAGGGTCGAAATCTTCGTAGTTGGTTTCCTCGGCCCGCTCCTGGCGAAACAGAATCTGGGCTTCAGTTTCCATATCGAGTCGACGGACCTGCTCACGCAGGCGGTCAATGGTCGAATCCATTTCCCCCAGAGTGAAACCAAAGTCACTGACTTCCTGCTCAAGACGCGCACGGGCAATGGAGGTCTCACCGGCAAGGTTCACCAGCCCTTCGAGCAAGTTGGCATTAACCTTAACGGTTTCCTGTGGCTGGGCGCGCCGACTATCTGCCTTGCGTTCAGCTTCCTTTCGCTTGAAAGGCAGTACATTGGTGCTCGATTCACGGCTGTCGGTGGCGGGCAGTGTATTGCCTTCCGACGAGGGCTCCGTCACGGCTGGCACTTCGGATTCAGGGAGTTCAGCGCTGTCACCGACAATGGGGTGATCGGGATCATCCCAGCCATCTTCCTCAAGGTCCCGGGCCATCTGAATCACACTGGGGCCAAACCCGGCTCCACTGTTCGAATGGCCATCAAGCAGCGCGTTCATGGCTTCGACGCCCTGAACCAACTGGTCCTGACGGGACAGTATGTTGTTGAAGAAGGTTTCGTCGAGGGCGTCCTTGTTTTGCTGGGCACGAACAATAAAGGTTTCGAATTCGTGACTCTGGTCGCCCAGCTCTTTCAGTCGAGCCAGACGGGCGCCGCCTTTGAGCGTATGCAATACGCGCTTCATTTCATCCGCATGGGTTTCGTTGCCGGGCTCCGCCTGCCAGTCTTCAATGGCCTGTTCGAGCTCGTTCAGTAACTCGCCCGCTTCATCGATGAAGATTTCCAATATGTCGAGATCGACATCGGCGTCCAGTTCCGCCACGGGTGCCGGAGCGGGTACCTCGGATTCGGCTTCAGGCCCTTCCGGTTCGATGTGCAGGACTTCATCCGGCTCATTATCCGGCATCGGCGGTTCGGGCTCGGGTTCCGGTTTGCTCTCGGGCCGGGCCTGTGTCATGTCGACAGGCTGTGCGGGGGCTCCCGGATGCTTGCGGAAATGATTAATGGCCGCAACCAGATCCGGAGCCGACTCGCAGCTCATGCTCGATTCAATGTCCTGGACCATAACCGCCAGGCGGTCGTGGCACTGCTGAATCAATTCCAGCAGACCTTCCGAGGCCTGATACTTGCCTTGCGCCAACCCCTCGTACAAAAACTCGAGTTCATGCGCCAGGTCACCCAACGGTGAAATCTCGGCCATACGCGCACCCCCTTTTAGGGTGTGCAGATCGCGTTGCAGGCTTTCCACTTCGAGGGTGTTATCGGTGTCTTCCCGCCATTTTTCGAGCGATGATTGAATGCTGTCGAGAATGTCGTTCGCTTCTTCCAGGAAGATGTCCACCAGCTCGGCATCACCTTCCACCCGGTAGCGCTGTGCCGCCTCGAAATCTGGCATGGGCGCAGGCGCTGATTCAGCCGCGGACTCAAGGTCCTGGCGGATCATGGAATCGACCTGATCTTTATTGGAAACGGCCGACTCTAGTGGGGATGTTTCTGCATCGGGCAACAACTGGTGCAGCCGTTCTACAAACAACGCATCCTGACGAATACTCTGGCCCGCCGCGAGACGGTCCATCATGGAAATCAGCGATTCCAGGCCCGTATTGGCCAGTTCAAAGAAACGTTCGTCAGCCTCGCAGGCTTCGCTCCGGGCACCCTCAACCAGTTGCGCCAAATTATGACTGAGATCGGCTACCGGCATCAGATCCACAGCCTGAGACGCCAGTGCCAGGGTATTGAGCTCCCGAATCAGCGCATCAACGTCGGCATCCGGCTCTCCGGTATCGCGCCAGCGGTTCAGAATTGTCTCGGCACCCAACACCAGGTCCATGCTGTCGGACATGAAAATGGACATCAGGGCCGGATCATCCGGTTCCTGGCTGGGGTCCAGACGCAGCACCCGGTTATAAACATCCTGCACCTGGGCTTCAAAGCCCGCCGTGTCGACCGGCTCACCCAAAGAGGCCTGGCGAATCAGTGCAACGCCGTCGCTCAGCAATGACAGGAAACCGCCATCGGCGACTTTGGCGCGTTCCTGCATGTCCCGAACCAGCTGTTCGAGCGGTTGTACCAGCACCGCCACCGGTTCAACGCTGGCCATGTGCGCTGACCCCTTAATGGTGTGCAGGGCCCGCTGCAGCGAATCCGGTAGCACAGAGGCCGATTCCGCCTCTTCGATGTACTGATCGATGTAGTCGAGATGACTCGCAAGCTCAGCCTGAAATATCTCCAGAAGTGTATCGGTGCTGGCGTCACTGTTTTCAATTTCAAAGCGGTCAGAATCGAGGTCTTCGAGGTCGGTCTCCTCAAGCTCGGCCACTGGCAGTTCGTCAAAATCGGTCCACTGTGACTCATCGTCTGACGCGTCGGCTACATCGGCCTGTGGCAATTCTATTTCAACGTCAACGTCGACCGGTTCGGCCGACTCAGGCGTTTCGGCAGACGCCTCGCCCCAGCTTACCGGCTGACCTTTGGCCAGCGCATCAGCGATGGCCGCAAGATAGTCAGCCCGGGTCGTATCCGGTTTGAGTTTCTTTTCAAACGCCGTCATCAGCGCCGGGATTTCATCGGTGATCTCTTCGATCACCCGTACCAGGTCATCCGAATGGGAAATGCTGCCCTCGATCAGGCGGTTGAGCATATTCTCGATCGACCAGGCGGTTTCTCCGACCACACTGGCGCCGACCATACGGCCACTGCCCTTAAGGGTATGAAAGGCACGGCGGAACTCAGTCAGTGCGGCACTGTCGGAAGGATCGGCCTTATACCGTGGGAAGAACTCATGAATGGCTTCCAGAACTTCAGCGGCTTCCTCAATGAAAATCTCGAGGATGTCGTCGTCTATCAGATCATCGTCGTCGGCTTCCTGTGCCCCGGCTTCGACCGGGTTTGCCTCTGCCGGGCTTTCCGGTACACCGCTGTCGGCAATGGCGTTATCGTCGGGCTCGGTCAGTTCCTCGTCTTCCTCCAGTGACAACCAGTCACCGGATTCAACTTCAGCCGTAGGCAAAGCATCTTCAGTTGCCGGCCTGGCTTCGATATCGTCGTCCCAGTCGGTCAGGGTCTCGAAGTCGTCGATCGCCTCAATGTCGAGCTCGTCATCGGCAGCGTCGCCCGTATCACCCAGTTCCAGTTCCTGCAGGGACAAATCAGGGAAGTCGTCGTCGGCGTCGGCGGGACCCTCCGCGTCATCGGCACTGATTTCATGGGCGGGGTCAACTTCGGGAAATAGATTTACGGTGTAACCCAGCTTGGCAATTGAATCAGCAGCACGCTGCAGAATATCCAGATTGGTGCCACTGCCATCACGGGACAAGCGTTCAAGGTAATATTCGACACCCATAATGGCATCGGCCAGAGCGTCCAGCTCATGCCATTCCGGCGTGCGCTTGTTCCCCAGCAACTGGTCTTCAACGTAGTCCTGTGCGTATTTGAGAACCGTAGCCGCCTGCTCCAGCGGTATCATCACCAGACCGCCACGAATGCCGCTCAATTCCCGAGGTACCGCTTCCAGCTTGCTGTGATCCCAGTGCGACCCGATGAATTCGACAATGGCGTCTTTAACCTGCTCCAGGCCATTGCGCGCTTCGCGAACTACCGCCTCCTGAGCACCATCGAGGCCGTCATCGTATTCGTCGCGCTCAAAACTGGCGTCACTGGCAATGCCGGACAGGCTGGCTTCTACGTAAAGCAGTGCTCCGGCGATGTCCATCAGCACACCGTCGTCTTTCAGCTCAGGGTCCTGCTGCGTGGATTTGATCAGGTCAAGCTGTTCATTCAACACCCGACGCGGATTGCCTAGGCCCAATACCGCCATGGTATCGGCCATTTGCTTGATGCCGGGCTCCAGCTCGGACAAACGACGCGACTCGGTAACCCGGGTGCGCACCATCAGATCCAGTGAATCTTTCAGCCTTGCCAGCTCTTCAAGCAGGGCCGAAACCACACTGCCCACCGTTTCACGATCGGGCCCTGACAGACGTTGGCGTTGCGTTTCAATTTCCGCTTCGTTGGGTAAAGCCTGACTGAGGTGATAGCTGTCCTGTATATGTTGCACCCGGCTGAGACCCGTGGCGTCTATCTTGGCCAGGTAATACAGCAGGTTTTTAAGCTGATCTTCATGCGGGTATTGCCCGGCCACACCACTGGGGTCGGCAAGCAATCGCTTCATGGCACCGTCGAGATGCCGCAAAATGAGAGTAATGGCCGCAGACCGTTCAATACGCCCGGCTTTCATCGCGGCAATAAAGGCGTCCGCCACTTGCCACAACGCGCCCATGGGAGTGCGCTCGGTTAAACCGACCAGCCGATGAACCGACTTACCCAGGTATTCAAGGTTGTTGTCAGCATCCTCGTTGCGCAACCACCCGAGCAATGCCAGCTGGTACATCTGGCGCAATTTACGCAGCAGTTGAACCACACTCGACTGGCCAATGCTCTGAGTATCCGGCTCACCAACAAAGCGGCGTGAGGCGGACAGATCCGGCGTAAACAGAGCCGTTTCCGAGAGTAAGGGCTCGCCTCGTGCCGCACGCAAATCATTCAGCAACGGCAAAATGACCACGGGCAGATCACTCTGGCCGCGCTTGAGTTTCTCGAGATAATTCGGCAATTGCAGAATGGCTTGCATCAGCAATGCCAGGTTATCCTGGCTGGGTGGGATATCACCGTCCACAATCGACTGATTCAGACGCTCCATTTCTTCGGCCAGCAAGGCTGCACCGAAGAATTCGACCATCTGCAAGGTGCCGTTTACCTGATGGATGTAGGCCAGGCTAAACTGAAGACGAGTGGTATCTTCGGGCGTATCAACGAACGCTTCCAGGGCTTGACGCGCCTGTTTCAGCGTATCGAAGATCTCTCCCTTGACCCATTCCAGTGCAACATAATCACGGCGTTCTGCCATGCCTGTACCCCTTTGTATTCATTTGTGTTTCAAGTAGGCCAACGCCCGTTCACCGGGTACGCGCGTCAGTTCAGGCATCTTCCAGTCCACAACTTCACCCAGGCCCAGCACCAGCATGCCGCCTTTGGCCAGTCGTTTGGCCAGTTCAGACACGATTTCCTTGCGGCGCCACTTGCGAAAATAAATCAGCATATTCTGGCAATAAATCAGGTCCAGCTCTTTCATTGGTGAGCGAGACAGCTCCAGTACATTCAGGCGCGTAAAGCACACCCTTTCCTGCAACGCTGGCGCCACCCGGTATTGCCCTACCTGAGGCGAAAAAAACCGCTCGATCAGGCGCTTATCCAACATTTCAACCCGCCGGGCCGGGTACACACCCTGACGGGCTGTTTCCAGGGCCCGGGAGGACACATCGGTTCCGGTCACGCCAAAATGCCGGATCTGATCACATTCACGCCGCAACAGATCGGCTGTCATCATCGCCAGGCTGTAGGTTTCCTCACCGGTGGAACAACCAACACTCCAGATACTCAGCGGCCGGGTGACTTCATGGACGCGACGCGTCAGAAAATCACGGGCCAATGCGAACGCCGCCGGGTCTCTGAAGAAACGGGTTTCCTGAACCGTTACCCGGTCGATCAGGCAATTCCATTCAATCAGCCCGGCATCACCACTGCGAATATAGCGGTAGTAATCCAGATAATCAGTGAACCCCAGCTCACGCATGCGAATAGCCAGACTGGTCTTCAGAAAGCTGCGTCGTTGTTCCGACAACTGCAACCCGAGACGCTCCTCAAGCAACTCCTGCCAGGTGAAGAAGGCACGGTCACTTAATTCAGGAGCCTGATGTACGGACGCGCTCTGGGTCACCACGTTACAGCCTCATTCACAATCAGCGGTGCATCGCTGCATGGCCATAAACACAGCCACGCGTCCCGATGCCCCTGGGAACCCGATTTGGCCGCCGTTAAGCGACCTCATCGTCCAGTTCCGGGGCACCCAGCATGTCCAGATCGTCGTCGCTGTCCGGCAGTTTGAAACCGGCCACCGAGGAGCGCAGGTCGTTCGCGAGCTGAGCAAGGTTACCAATCGACTTCGCCGTTGCAGTGGTACCGGCTGAGGTTTGTGAGGTAATTTCCTGAATAACATTCATCGTATTGGAAATGTGACCAGCTGATGAAGCCTGCTGACGGGCCGCGTTGGAAATGTTCTGAATCAGGTCGGCCAGGTTCTTCGATACCGATTCGATTTCTTCCAGGGCAACACCCGCATCCTGTGCCAGGCGCGCGCCCCGGACCACCTCGGCCACCGTTTGCTCCATCGAGATAACGGCTTCGTTGGTGTCGTTCTGAATGGTTTTTACCAGCGCCTCAATCTGTTTCGTTGCCGCTGAGGACCGTTCTGCAAGGCGCTGTACTTCGTCCGCTACCACCGCAAAGCCCCGACCCGCATCACCGGCCATGGAGGCCTGAATGGCGGCGTTCAAAGCCAGAATGTTGGTTTGGTCGGCAATGTCGTTAATCAGCGATACGATGTCACCAATTTCCTGCGAGGATTCACCGAGTCGTTTAATACGCTTCGACGTTTCCTGAATCTGTTCACGAATGTTATCCATGCCGTTGATGGTCGATTGCACCACGTCGGCACCTTTCTTGGCGATCGCAACCGACCGCTCGGCCACCGCGGCTGATTCAGCAGCGTTGGCAGATACCTGGTCAATGGACACCGCCATTTCGTTCACCGCCGCCGAGGCACCGGCAATTTCCTGCGCCTGGTGCTCGGAGGCTTCAGCCAGGTGCATGGCCGTAGCCTGCGTTTCCTGGGCGGCCGACGATACCTGAACCGCCGTCGAGTTAATGGCCGATACCAACTGACGCATCTGGTCGATCGCGAAGTTAATGGAGTCGGCAATGGCGCCCGTAAAGTCTTCGGTTACCGTCGCCTGTGTGGTCAGGTCACCGTCAGCAAGGTCGGCCAGCTCATCCAGCAGTCGCAAAATGGCGTTCTGGTTTTGCTCATTGGTTTCGGCGGTTTCACGCAAGTCTTTCTGCGTATCGCGAATTACCACGAATACCGCAATGGCAATCAGCACCAGTGCCAGCGCACCCAGGGCGTAAATCACCAGGGCGTTGCTGAGTGGCCGGGTATCGGCCGATTGTTGAATCTGGCCAGCCAGGGTAGACGCCTGCTCAAGCAATACCTGAGAGTCGGTGAAAATGTTGGAGGCTGCTTCACGCACCTGGAACAACTCGGGAGACGTTGCCATGATCTGTGTGACCGAGCCGGATACGATCTGGAACAGATTGGCAATTTCATCCAGCGCTTCACGCGCTTCAATGTCGTCTACACGCTCAATATCGAGGTTGGCGTTACCGTTCAGCATGCCGTCCAGAACGCGCTGGAACAGTGCCGCGTCGCGTTCGAAGGAGTCGGCCGCCATCACAGCACCTTCACCACCCACCAGAACCCGGTTAATCGACCGGACAATCCGTTCAGCCAGCCAGGCCTGACGCTGGGCTACGGCAACCTGGCCCGCACCGGCATCGGTTTCCAGCAAAATTTCAACGACTTCGTCGTATTCAACCTGCAACTCGGGAATCCGCTCGGACAGGGTGTTGGCGGTTTCGTGCAAATCAAGAATGGTTTCCTGGGATTCAACGATCAAATCCGAATTCTGGCTCACACGACTCCAGATACGCGAAAGACTGCTGATATCGACTTGCGGAGCGTGCTGTGCCAGAGCCGGTGTACCGGTAATGGAATTGCCCTGTTGCACATAGTTAAAACGCACCTCGAATTCGGCACGTGAACGCTGCAGCAGCCCAAAGGCCTGCTCCTGACCGCCTGAAGCTTCCGAGGAGTTCTTCGCGATTTCCTGCGACAGTACTCGCATCTCACCTGCGTGCTCGAGCAACTCCTGGTCGAAGGCGCCCAATCTGAAATTCTGGTACACCACGGCAAAAAGGCCCAGTACCACGACCAGCAGCGCGGCCAGCAGAATACTGAGCAGGCGGTTGGTGCCCAGGATGGTTAGTAAATTTCCGGCTCTTTGTTTCATCGTTCGAACTCCAGTTCGGCCTCAGGCTGTGCTTCTGAAATAAAATCGTTCTGATTGTGAGTCGTGTAATTATCAGTTTCGTAATTACATGATGCTTCGTAACTGCATGTATCGTAAGTACAGGCTTGCGGAACGGTGCTCAAGCGACCCCCTTCCAGCCCAACTTTCCCCGGGGCGTGCGGCCTGAATCGCGCTGGCAGCATCCGTACACCCGGTGACGGTCAGACCGCCACTTCCTGAAAAACGTCGTGTTCATAAAGATCCTCCATGCTGATCACTGTCCAGATCTGGCTGTCGCGGACGTAGTGGCCCCGCACAAAGGGTTTTATTGTCTCGGGTAATGACGGGACATCGCCGGAAAAATCATCCACCGGAAAGTACTGCATGCCTTCTACCGAATCCACAATCAGACCGTCGATCTGGTCATGTTGCTCGATCACCAGGATCCGACGGTTACGCATGGATTCCTGGCTGGGCGTCTCGAAAAATAGGTCCAGGTCAATCACCGGGATCAGTCGGCCGCGGACATTGGATACGCCCTGAACCCAAGGTTTGACGTTTGGCAGGCGGGTTACTGAAGGGACATTCAGGATTTCGGTAATTTCATCCATAGCCGCGACGAAGTAGTGATCACCCAGTCGAAACCCGATGCCGCTCCAGGTTTCCCGCACTTCCTGCTGCTCGGGCAGGCCTGCGGCCTGGGTACGACAGCGCAGCGCGATGTCCCGCAGTAGCTGAATCGGAGTCATGTCGGCCATGAGTGTGCCGTCAGTCCTGGAGGTTGCCGGCGAGTACAGCCTCGACGGTCGACAACAGTTGATCTTCGGCGACCGGCTTGACCAGGTAACCACTGGCACCCTGCCGACGACCCCAAACCCGGTCAGTTTCCTGATCTTTGGTGGTGACAATCACCACTGGAATGTGGGCGGTATCGGCGCCTTTGGTCAGCTGCCGGGTCGCCTGAAAGCCATTCAGACCAGGCATTACAATGTCCATCAACACAATGTCCGGCAACTCCTGACGTGCCAGAGCGACTCCATCGGCTCCATTATCAGCCGTCAATACTTCATGACCATGCTTTTCAAGCATGCCCTGAAACGCGTAGGTCTCAGTAGGAGAGTCGTCTACAATCAGAATCCGTGCCATGGTCCACCCGTTTATTTTTTAATCAGTAAATCAACAACAACAAACCGCTCAGCCGAAGCATGCGATCATTATTTTACGTAATCCCGAATTGCGCCCAGTAACTCTTCCTTGCCAAACGGCTTGGTCAGATACTGATCGCTGCCGACAATGCGGCCTTTCGCCTTATCAAACAGGCCATCCTTACTGGACAGCATGATAACCGGCGTTTCTTTAAAGGCACTGTTGTTCTTGATCAGTGCGCAGGTTTGATACCCGTCGAGTCGGGGCATCATGATATCCACAAAAATAATGTCCGGTTTGGTATCGGCTATTTTAGCGAGTGCGTCGAAGCCGTCCGTCGCGGTGATCACCTCACAACCGACTTTCTTTAACAGCGTCTCCGCTGTGCGCCGGATGGTTTTGGAGTCGTCAATGACCATCACCTTGAGGCTTTCAAAGCTGTTTTCCATAGGTCATCCCAGGGTTGAAAGCTATATTTTGAGTACCAGTATATCGGGTACCGGGCTGCAGTTAGCGTACCAGTGATTGAGCCCGCATGTCTGGCCCATGCTGGCACTGATGTGCTGTTTAACGCTCGCAGGCCAGGTTACCTGTAACCTGCTGCGTAGCAAAAACCGCCCCTGCTAACACGACGCTCCCACCCCGACAGCCAAAATCGGGGTGTATCGTCGACCACTGTCATGCCCGGACGCTCTGTTACTGGCTGTCTAATACTGTGGCTAGAACTTTTATCACAGAATCTAGCTATCCGCTATAAACGGCTGTAAAGAAAGTTGTTTTTGCTATACCAATCATCTATTACCATACCAGCCAATGATAACCCGAGGCTAGACATGAAATTAACGATCGGCATCGTGATGGACCCGATAGAGACCGTCACCTATAAAAAAGACAGCTCACTTGCCATGCTCTGGGCCGCGCAGGACCGGGGCTGGGAGCTGTTTTACATGACCCCGGCCGACCTTTTTCTGGAGAACAGCCAAGCCAAGGGCCTGATGCGGCCCTTAAGCGTATTTCGTGACCCAGATCACTTTTATGAGCTCGGAACGTCCGAAGCCGCGCCATTAGCGAATCTTGATGTTATTCTGATGCGCAAGGATCCGCCATTCGACAACGAATACACCTATGCCACCTATTTGCTGGAACGGGCCGAGCAGGCGGGCACGCTGATCGTCAACAAGCCGCAGGCGCTGCGCGATTGTAACGAAAAGTTATTTGCCACGGCCTTTCCGGACTGTTCACCGCCACACCTGGTGACTCGCAACGCCGGCTTGCTTAAAGCCTTTCACGCAGAGCATGGCGATGTCATCTTCAAACCTCTGGATGGCATGGGCGGCAGTTCCATTTTTCGACTGAAACCCGACGATTCCAACGTATCCGTCATTATTGAAACACTGACCGAACACGGTAAGACGCAAACCATGGCCCAGAAATACCTGCCAGAGATCAAGGATGGCGACAAACGCATTCTGTTGATTGACGGCGAGCCCGTCGACTATTGCCTGGCCCGCCTGCCGGCCAAGGGCGAAACCCGCGGCAATCTGGCCGCCGGGGGCACTGGCCGTGCCCAGCCACTGACCGAGCGCGACCGCTGGATTGCCGCCCAGGTCGGCCCCGAGCTCAAGAAACGTGGCTTGCTGTTTGTTGGCCTTGACGTCATTGGCGATTACCTGACTGAAATCAACGTAACCAGCCCGACCTGCATACGCGAGATCGATGCCGCGTACGACACCGACATCGGTGGCAAGCTGATGGATCTGATCGCCCGGAAACGAGGAATGGCCTGATGGCGACCGTTGCTAGCGTAGGCGCTGTCGATCGACTCAGCTTTACGCTGTTTCTGGCGCTTGGCTTGCATGCCCTGTTGATCTTTGGGGTCGGGTTCTCTGCCCCCGAAGCACGTTCCATTCCGCCAACCCTGGATGTCACGCTGGCACAACACAGCCGCACAGAGCCAACACCGCTCGACGAAGCCGACTTTCTGGCCGATGCCGATCAGCAAGGCAGCGGTACTCAGGATGAAGCGGCACGCCTGACCTCAACCGAACAGGCCGAGATCGAAGACAACCAGGTGTTTCGCACCACACCGGAAGTGCAGCAGCTGAATTTTGCCGAGTTGGAAGCGGCGCGCAAGCGCATTCTGACCACCCGGACTGACACCAGCCGCGCCGCTCTGGACCGGGCCGAGGAAGAAGCCCCTCCGGTTGAGGAACTGGCCAGTAACGACCCACTGATGATCAGCCAGATCAACGACGTCGCTACCCTGCGGGCCATGCTCGATGAAAGCCGCCAAACCTACGCCAAGCGGCCCCGTGTCCGAACCCTGACCGCCGTCTCGGCGCGTCGATCGCTGGATGCCGCCTATGTCTTTAACTGGCTGGAAGAAGTCGAGCGGGTTGGCAACCAGAACTACCCGCAGGCTGCCCGTCAGGAGCGGCTTTCTGGCAGTGTCCGACTGGCCGTCAAGATGCGGGCCGATGGCAGCCTGGCCTCGGTCGAGGTCACTCAGAGTTCCGGCCATGCCCTGCTCGATCAGGCCGCCAAACGCATCGTCCACATGGCAGCCCCCTTTGAACCCTTCAGCACCGAGATGGCGCAGGAATACGACCAGTTGGAAATCATCCGCACCTGGCAATTCCGCACCGACAATCAGTTCAGCCGGGAAGCGTCGTGACGCGGCCAGACGGTCAGTGGCTGGGGTTTGATTTTGGCCTGGCCTGGATCGGCGTCGCTGCCGGCCAGACCATCACTGGCACTGCCACAGGGATCACCAGCCTGCGCGCCCGCGACGGCATTCCAGACTGGCCTGTCATCGACAAACTCGTTGCCGAGTGGCGCCCGGTCGGCTTCGCCGTCGGCATCCCGTACAACATGGACGGCACCGACAGCGAGATGGGCACCCGCGCCAACAAGTTCCGCAAACGGCTGCACGGGCGTTATGGTTTGCCCGCAGAAGCCGTGGATGAGCGGCTCAGCAGTCGCGAAGCCCGAAGCCATCTGGGCTTGCAAGGGACTAGTCTGTCCAGGGCGCGCCAGGCCGACATCGACAGTCTGGCCGCTCAACTGATTCTGGAAACCTTTCTCAGCCAATCAACGTGATGCCAGTATGCCTGTGACCGAGCAAATCGATCTGCCCGAGGGCTACTATCTAGACAACTTCCGCCAACTGGTCAGCACCGTCAGCGAACGCTACCCCGACCTGCTGGAGCCGGCCGACCAGAGCTTTTTAACCCGTTTCCGTGAACTGAGCGAGCCGGCCGCCCGTTTGCTGGTGCGATTGTACACGCGCAAGGGGCCGGTATTCAGGGTCAATCGGCTGAGCTACGCGGACGTAGGCCCCATTGAACCGGCCGTCGCCGAGCTGGTTCAGACCGGCCTGCTGGATCCAGCGCCCCTGCTTACCGCACTGGACATCGCCCGCTTGCTAACCCTGCCCGATCTCAGGCAATTACCCTGGTGCCCGGACCCGCGCCTCAACAAGGCGGCCTTGCTTGAACATCTCGCCAAAATGCCCGATTCCGGCTCGCCAGACGACTGGCAGCTGGCCGAGCCTCTGGTGGCCCGCTGCCACGATGCCACCCTGCGCCGTTTGCAACTGATGTACTTTGGCAATGGCCGCCAGAGCCTGACCGACTTTGTGCTGTCGGATCTCGGCGTCTTCCGTTACGAACGCTACCCGCTTAACCGCGCCCAGCGCTGGTTTCAGGACCCGGCCGACATCGACCAGACACTGCATCTGATGGACCTGCGCGACCAGTACTACGAGGCCACCGAAACCAAGTCAACAGATCCATTACCCGCGATTGCCCAGGCCTGCCTAGCCACCGATTGGCGGCCCCGGGTTCAGGACCGGGCCTTTCGGCTGATGAACCAGCTCGGCTATCGGCTTGAGCAAGCCGGGCACTGGTCGCTGGCCCTCGCGCTGTTTAACACCAACGAAACACCCCCGGCGCGCGAGCGTCGGTGCCGCCTGCTGTACAAACAGGAGCGCTACACAGATTGCTGGGACGCCTTGCAGCCGATTCTGGACGCCCCGCAGGATGCCAGCGAAGCCCGCTTTGGACCCCGCTTTCAGCCGCGCCTGGCGCGCAAACTCAAACGACCGGTGCTGAGTGTGTTAGCACCCACTGTCATCGAAAACCGCGTCCAATGGCCACCGGCTGCCATGAGTGTCGAGCAACTGGCCTGTACTCAACTCGAGGATGCCGTCTGGCTGGAAAATCAGCTGCCACTGGCCATCTTCACGCTGGTGCACTGGCCATGGCTGTTTGCCGATGTACCCGGCGCCTTTCACCACCCGTTTCAATCGGGCCCGGCCGACCTCTACCAACCAGACTTTCTACAACGTCGGGGCACAGACCGGCACCACCTGTACCAGACCCTGACTCAAACCCGGGCACGCCGGCACTTGGTGCTCTACAGCCAGAATAAAACCGGCCTGCAAAATCCCTTCTTTGGCTGGGGCGGGCTGAGTTCAGAGTTGTTACTGCGATGCTTCGATGTGGTTCCCTGGAACCACTGGGTCCCGATATTCCAGCACCTCTGGCTCGACCTGAAGCGTCACCGTTCCGGCTTTCCCGACCTGTTTCAGTTCCTTTCGGACGGCTATCGTTTTATCGAAATCAAAGGGCCGGGTGATCGTCTGCAGGATAACCAGCGGGACTGGCTGGGGGTGTTCAGCCAAGCGGGTATTCCCGCCGAAGTCTGGTACGTCGAGTACACCACCGGCGCCGAACCGGAAACGCCTGCGGATGACACAACCCCATGACCCCAAGGCCCCACTTTCGCATCTCGGTTCGTGCCCTGGCCGAGTTCTGCCTGGACGAAGGCGATCTGGTCAGCAGCTTCCGCGCCAGCCCCAGTGCACTCGAAGGCCGGGAAACCCATCAGCTAACCCAGGCACGCCGCACACCAGGCTATCGACCCGAGCAAGCCGTCAGCCTCGACTGGCAACACCCGGACTTTGATCTGACCCTCAGCGGCCGTATTGATGGCGCCTGGATCAGCGGCATAGAAGAAATCAAAACACTGCGCATTTCGCCGGAAGAGCTACCCGATTCGGCACGGGCGTTGAATCAGCGCCAGGCACAAATTTACGCGGCGCTCTGGGCACTGCCCCGCCCCGAACAGGCGCAATGGACGGTGCGGCTATGCTACGTGCACAGTCAGACACAACAAGAATGGCATGAGGATGAACACTGGACGCGGGAGGCCCTGCTCGACCGGTTGACCGGGCACCTGGCCCGCTACGATCACTGGTTGCAACAACTGCACGAACACCGGCAACGCCGGGATCTTGCCCTGGCCCGGGCCCGGTTTCCCTTCAGCCAGATGCGCGCGGCACAACGCAGCATGGCCGAAACCGTCTACAAGGCCCAGGCGTTGCAGCGCAATGCCCTGATCGAAGCCCCTACCGGTACCGGCAAAACACTGGCAGCGCTCTTTCCCAGCCTGAAAGCACTGGGTGAGGGGCATCACCAGGGCGTGTATTACCTGACCATGAAAAACACCGGCCAGCCCCTGGTGCTCGACAGCATTCGGGCGCTGAACCTCGACACTACCGACCTGATTACCTTGAACCTGCAGGCCAAGGAGCGCCTGTGCCTTAGCCCTACTACACCCTGCGACGGATCGGTCTGCCCCTACGCCCGTGGCTACTTCGACAAACGCCAGCGCTTGCGCCCGGCGCTGCTGGAGCAGGGTATCTGGGATCAGGCAACGTTGACCAGCCTGGGAGAGGAACATCAGATCTGCCCCTATTACCTGAGCCAGGACTGGGCCGTCTGGGCGGATCTGGTAGTCGGTGACGTCAATTACCTGTACGACACCACTGCCGTTCAGCCCTATCTGCTCCGGGAAGTGGACAACCAGGTCGCGGTGTTGATTGATGAAAGCCACAACCTGATCGACCGTGGCCGGGCCATGTTCAGCGCCGCCTTTTCCGGCCGTTCTCTAGCGGCCTTGAATGACGCAGCCCCGGCGAACGTGAAAGCGGCGTTGAAGCCGGTGCGGCGGGCGTTGCAACGCTGCCTGAATGATCAGAATGGCCTCTGCGAGCGACGGCCCGAGGCGCTGGTCCTGGCTCTGCGCACCTGGCTGCAGGCCAGTGCTCGTCTGCTTCGGGAGGCACCGTTCTGGGAGCCGGGGCCCGCCTGGGAAGCGTTGATCTTTGAGGCGGGTCGCTTCACCCGTATTGATGAACTGGCCCAGCCAGAGGATTTCTGCTGGCGCTACCAGGGCGGTGAGAGCCGCGCTATCGACGACAAACGCATAGAGATACTGTGCCTGAACCCATCGCGCTTGCTGACCCAAAAGCACGACCTGGTTAACTCGGTTACCGGCTTCAGCGCCACCCTGACCCCCTGGCCTTACAGTCTGGCCATGACCGGCCTCGCCAATGCCGTGCCGCTGACGCTGCCCTCGCCGTTTCAGCCACAGCAATTCAGAGTCACGCTGATTACCGATGTGTCCACGCGCTATCGCGACCGCGCTGGCCTGAAAGACACCGTCCTCCCCCTGGTCCGGCAATTCCGTCGCCAGACCCGAGGCAATGCACTGGTCTTTTTCTCCAGCTACCAGCAGATGGCCGGCGTATTCGAGGCGTTCGCTGATGACCCCACCGTGATGGCGCCCACCCGCGATGCCACTTTACTGGAGCGACTGGCGTTACTCGACCGGCTACGAAATGAACAGGGTTTGATGGTCATGGCGCCCCTGGGCGGGGTATTGGGGGAAGGCATCGACCTACCCGGCGATGCACTGACCGGCGTTATGGTCGTAGGCCCCGGCCTGCCACAGGTCAACGAGCTCAATAATCGCATTCGCCACGCCCTGGACCGGCAGGGCCAGCCCGGCTTCGATTTTGCCTACCGCTACCCCGGCCTGCACAAAGTGTTGCAAGCGGCTGGTCGCTGTGTGCGCACCGAAACGGATCAGGGGGATATCTGGCTGTTAGATGACCGATTCGCTGAGTACTACCGCAACGGCTGGTTACCGCCGCACTGGCTGGTGGTGATGCGGCGGCGCGAGGAGGTGTTAGAGGTTACGCCAGACTGACGCGGTTGCGGCCCAGATCTTTTGACTGATACAGCGCCTGATCGGCCAGGCTGATCCATTCGGAGTGTGATGAAAGCTCAGCGTTCCAGCTGGCGACGCCGAGGCTAATGGTCACCTGCAAGTTCATGTCTTCAGATTTCAGCACCTGCTCCTCAACATGCACCCGCAACCGCTCGGCCAGAATAACCGCATCCTCACCAGTGGTATCAGGCAGAATGACCGCAAACTCCTCGCCACCGTAACGCCCGGCCAGGTCCGTTGCGCGCAATGTATCGCGAATCACCGAGGCGACCATGCGAATCACATCGTCGCCAATAGTGTGCCCGTGTGTGTCATTGACGGCCTTGAAATGGTCGATGTCCATCATGATCAACGAAGTCGGTTGCTGGGCCCGTTGCTGACGTTTGAACTCCTGCAACAACTGGTGCTCCCAGTAGCCACGGTTGAACAAGCCCGTCAGACCATCCTTGCGCGAAAACTCCTTCAGCCGCTGATTGGCTTTTTGCAATTCAATCTTACTCACCGCTACGTCGCTAACGTCGTAGACGATGATACACAGACTGTTTACCTCCCCCCTGGTGTCGGCCACCGGAATAAAGGTGCAGTTCTGGTACATAAACTCGGACGTACCGGTAATGGGCCGGTTGTTCTTGAACCGAAACACATAGGGTCGTTGCTCCCAGGTAGTAAACGCCCGGTTGCGCAACTCAATCACGGTTCTCGCCTTGTGCTCGAACCAGTGCCGGGGAATGTCGGGAAACACGGCGAACAGGTTCTTCCCCAGGGCATCCTGTGGAGAAATGCCGCTGTGGTTTTCCATAAAGCCGTTCCAGGCCATCACCTTATAGTCCAAATCGACCACCAGCATCCCAACGTCGATGGTTTGCAGTACTTCAATTAACCAGTGGAAATCATTTACTGAATTGCGCGGTGGCGACATGATCACTCCAGCATGAAACGGACTTTGCTTTCGAGCACCGCCAGGCTGTCTTCGGTAAACAGCAGTAGCAGATCGCAATCGACATTGCGGCTCTCAAGGCGATACGGAATTTCAATGGTCAGCGCCCGTTTCCAGTTGCCAGTCTGGTTATTCACCAGGTCCTGAAGGTGCAGATGCTGGCCGAGCAACACCGGCTGACCCTGGCTGAAAGACACATCCAATTGTTCAGTCAGCCCTTTCAGACACGCACCGATCAGAATGTTGGCGATGTCCATCAGCAACTCAAGTTCGATGTCCGGCGTGATATCGCCCTTGAACTCCGTCAATTCGGCGATGTCCTGAAAGCTGGTGTCGTTGAAAATCAGCAGGGCTTCGCCGGAAATGCGGGAACCGACAAACCCCTGGCAGACGGCACTGACGGAATCGACCGATTTAAGCGACGATAGCGCCATTTTCAGTTCGTTGCGTTCCAGCAAATTGACCACCGGAATCGGCAAAACCACGTAATTGTTCAGTAACCTGGCCAGCAAGTCGGCGGCGCGGCCCATGGCCACGTTGGCGATTTCCTGGAATACGTCGCGCATTTCTTCATCGAGATGCTCAGCGCTCATCCGGTCACCCCGCATAGATGCCGAAGTCGGTTAGCACTTGCTGCAACCGCTGGGCATCCACTGGTTTTTTGATAAAATCGACCGCTCCCAATTTTTTCACACGTGCCATGGCTTCGGGCTGAATATCGCCGGAGATCACAATCACCAGACAGGGCAGGTCCTGCTTTTTGATGGCCTCCAGCACTTCAAAGCCATCCATCACCGGCATGGTCAGGTCGAGAAACACCACATCGCCTTTACCCGCTCTGATCGCGGTTAACCCTTCCTCGCCATTACCGGCAAAGGTAACGTCTATATCCCAACCTGGAGGCAGTGCTCGCTGCACCTGTTTGCGGGCAAAACTTGAATCGTCACAGATCAGGACGGGTGTCGACATGGTTACTCCATCATGCAAATTGACATCTTTGAATGCGCAGACGCTATCACTCAGTTGCAATCGCCCGGTATTTCGGGCAATCCACCCTGTGAGTAAAGGCAAGAAACGCCACTCTGGCAAACCGGAAATCGGACCTTTATCTCATTCTGACACATGCAAGTGCGGGTCCCAGTCTTTCCAGACAGGCTGATAGTCTAACCTTTGAACAGCAGCAACAACATCCTTCAGGGCGCGATTGTCGTCAATACTGAACTGTTCCAGCGCTAAATCCGGCTCTACGACATAGCCACCGGGCCGGGTGGAAGACCCGGCGCTCAAGCTGGTCACTCCCAGAGGAAGCAAATGCTCGCGCAACGCGGCGGGCTCCCGGGTCGATAGACTCAGTTCCAGATTGGGGCTAAACAGACGCCAGGCGCAGATCAGTTGCACCAGGTCGGCATCCGACAGCGGATGCGGCGCTATAAACCCCCCTTCAGCCGGCCTCAACCGGGGAAACGACATCGAGAACCGGCTGCGCCAGCAGCGACGCTCCAGATACCGCAAATGATGGGCTGCCATCAGGCTGTCCAGTCGCCAATCGGCCAGCCCGAGCAACACGCCCATACCCAGACGGTGTATACCGGCAGCGCCCGCCCGCGCCAGTGCCGCCAGACGGTGGTCGTAGTCGGCCTTGTTGCCGCGGGTATGGTGCTGATGGTAGGTCGGCCGATGATAGGTTTCCTGGTACACCAGTACCGCATGCAGCCCGGCCCGGTGCAGGCGGCGGTAGTCGTCAGTCGACATGGGCTGAACCTCCAGGCTGATCTGCGCAACCTCAGGGCCCAGTTGCTGCAATGCCCGCTCGAAGTAGTCGACCCCTGCCACCCGCGGCGCTTCGCCGGCCACTAACAGCAGGTGCTCAAACCCCTGACGCTTCAAAAAGGCCGCCTCCATGGCCAATTCGGCTGCCGTCAGCACCTTGCGGCGGACCCGGTTGCTCATCGAAAAACCGCAATAGTCGCACTCATTGGCACAGGCATTACTGACGTAGAGCGGGGCAAAGAGCTGTTGTGTGCGGCCGAATCGCTGCACCGTCAGTTGGTGACTGAGCTGCGCCATGGTTTCCAGATACGGCCGTGCGGCCGGGCTGAGCAGTGCCATCAGGTCATCCGTGGTGCGCTGGGAACGCGCCAGTGCGCGCTCCACATCAGCGGCCGTTTTGGCGTAGAGCGACAACCCGGAAGCCTGCCAATCGGGCGGTTGGAAATCGTAATCAGCCAACATCGGAATCCCCCCCGGTCTCCAGAAAAGCCGTCAACGGACTGGATGCTGCAGCTCGCAGACCCGGTGTGGCCAACCCGGCCTGGCGCGCCTGAAAGCCCGCTTCAACCGCGGCTTTGAAAGCCGCGGCCATCGCTACCGGGTGGGTTGCGGTGGCGATGGCCGTATTGACCAGCACCGCATCGGCACCGCGCTCCATGGCGTCGGCAGCCTGGGACGGCGCACCGAGGCCCGCGTCGACAATCACCGGCACTCTGGATTGTTCGATGATGATGTCGATAAAAGGTGCGGTGACCAGCCCCTGGTTGGAGCCAATGGGCGCCGCCAGGGGCATCACCGCCGCACAGCCAACCTCTTCCAGTCGTTTGCACAACACGGGGTCGGCATGCACATAAGGCAACACGATAAAACCCAGCTGTACCAGGCGCTCCGCCGCCTTCAGGGTTTCCACCGGGTCGGGCAGCAGATAGCGCGGGTCCGGGTGAATCTCCAGCTTGAGCCAGGGGGTGCCCATAGCCTCGCGGGTCAGTTGCGCCGCCTGAATGGCCTCTTCGGCTGTGCGCGCACCGGAGGTATTGGGCAATAGGCGGTACCCGGCTGCCTGCAGGGGCTCAAAAATAGCATCCCGGTCACGCCGGTCGAGGCGACGCAGCGCCAGCGTCACCAGTTCGGTGCCACTGCTGGCAAGCGCATCCAGCATGGTAGCGGGCGTGCTGAACTTGCCGGTTCCGGTCAGCAGGCGCGATGAAAATGACGTATTGGCAATGGTTAACATCATCAGCCTCCTGCCACCGCTGAAAACAGATCGAGTCGGTCACCCTCGGCCAGGTGCCGCTGCGACCAGAGCGGATGGGGAACCACTTCGCCATTGCAGGCCACCGCCAGACCCTTGGGTGTGGGTCCTTCACTCGCTTCCAGGTAAGACGCAAGGGCGTCAGCCAGTGTTGCGTCAGCGGCCACCTCAATACCTTCACTGTTGCAAAAAATCATCATGCTGCACCTCCGGTCAGACGTTGCCACTGGCGATCCAGGTCGCGCCAGGCGAGGGGCGGTGACTCGGCGTCGGTGATGGCGGTCACCATCGCGACCCCGGATACGCCGCAGGCTGCCACCGCTTCCAGATGTGTTTCCTTAATGCCACCAATGGCAACGGTCGGACAAGCAGCGCCAAGCAACGCCTGATATTCCGCCAGACGGTCCAGGCCCTGTGGTTGGCTGGGCATGACCTTGGTGGTGGTTGCGAACACATGACCCAGAGCGATGTAGCTCGGCTGCAACCGCCGGGCACGACACAGCTCGGCGTAGCCATGCGTGGAAATACCCAGGCGCAATCCCGCCCGCTGTATGGCCGGCAAGTCCGCACTGGCCAGATCTTCCTGCCCCAGATGCACGCCAAAGGCACCGAATTCCAACGCCAGGGCCCAGTGATCATTGATAAACACCTGCGCCTGGTAACGCTCACCCAGCTCGACGGCACGGTGGATCTGAGCCGCCAGGCGTTCGGTATCCAGAGTTTTCAGGCGTAACTGAATTGTGCTGGCTCCAGCCGCCAGCAAGGTTTCGAGCAGAGCAACATCGCCAACCACCGGATAAACGCCCGGTGCCCGGTTCAGTTCCGCAAACGCCTTGCCCGGTAACGGGTCATCCCCGTTCTGCCGGATGTTGGCAAACGGCATCGCCGACCGGCTTTCAACGGCTTGGCGTGTCAGCGTGCCCGCCCCCTGCCCGGTGGCGTAAGCCTGTTGCAAACCACGGTGCACAAAAGCATTGGCCAGGGCGACGGCGTCAATCGGGTCATAGCCCAGCGCTCGGCTAGTCGCCCAGGCGCTGCTGAGTGTGCAGCCAGTGCCGTGGGTGTGCAGCGTACTGAGTCGGGGCTGCTGCAGGCACCAGTGCCCGCTGGAGTCGAAACACTGGTCGGTGATCTGTGGTTCCCGGGGAGCATGACCGCCTTTCAGCAAGACACTCACACCAGCGTCATGGTGCAAACGCCGGGCTGCTTCCTGTTGCGCATGTGGATGAGCATCGCACCCGGTCAGCCAGCTCAGTTCGGGCTGATTGGGGGTGACCAGATCCACCAGTGGCAGCAGCCGGTGCAGGGCGGCGTGAACCGCCGGCTCCGTCAGCGCATCACCACTGGTGGCGACCGCGACCGGGTCGAGCACGACCGCCAGCCCTGGCCAGCGCTCGCGCCAGGCGGGCAAGGCCTGAACCAGGTAATCGATCTGCGCGATACTGGCCAGCAGTCCGATCTTGATGGCCGCTGGTGGCAGATCATCGGCCAGTGCGGTCAATTGTGCCTGAAACATCGCCAGCGACACCGGTTCAGCCATGATCAGACCCTGGCTGTTCTGCGCCGTCACCGAGGTGATTGCCGTGGCGGCATGGCCGCCCAGAGCCGTGATGGTCAGGCTATCAGCTTGGATGCCTGCCCCCCCGCCACTATCGCTGCCGGCAATGCTCCAGACAATGGGACGCGGCTCACTCATGCTCACCTCCTTGCGCCGGCGAATAGAGCCGCGCGCCCTGATCGCGAAATTCGGCCGACTTCTGTGCCATGGCGCTGTCCAGCTCGGCCTGGAGTGGAATCCGGTCGGCGCCAGCTTTTTCCGCTGCCACGGTATCACGCACTTCCTGGCTGATTTTCATCGAGCAGAATTTGGGGCCGCACATGGAACAGAAATGCGCCACTTTGTGGCCTTCCTTGGGCAGAGTCTGGTCATGAAACTGACGAGCGGTATCCGGATCGAGTGCCAGGTTGAACTGGTCTTCCCACCGGAACTCGAACCGCGCCCGGCTCATGGCATTGTCGCGAATCTGTGCGCCGGGGTGGCCCTTGGCCAGGTCGGCCGCGTGGGCCGCAATTTTGTAGGTGATCAGCCCCTGCTTGACGTCATTCCGGTCCGGCAGGCCGAGGTGCTCTTTGGGTGTCACGTAGCACAGCATGGCGCAGCCGTACCAGCCGATCATAGCTGCACCAATGCCTGAGGAGAAATGGTCGTAACCCGGCGAAATATCCGTGGTCAACGGGCCCAGAGTGTAAAACGGCGCTTCGTCGCAGCACTCCAGCTGCTTATCCATGTTCTCTTTGATCAGATGCATAGGCACATGGCCCGGCCCTTCGATCAACGTCTGAACGTCGTGCTCCCAGGCGATCTGCGTCAGCTCGCCCAGGGTTTCCAGCTCGGCGAACTGGGCCTCGTCGTTGGCGTCGGCAATGGAACCCGGGCGCAGGCCATCGCCCAGTGAAAACGACACATCGTACGCCTTCATGATGGCGCAGATGTCTTCAAAGTGGGTGTAGAGAAAGCTTTCCTTATGATGCGCCAGACACCACTTGGCCATGATCGAACCACCGCGGCTGACAATGCCAGTCACCCGGTCCACGGTCATCGGTATGTGATGCAAACGCAGGCCAGCGTGAATGGTGAAGTAATCGACGCCCTGCTCGGCCTGTTCGATCAGGGTGTCCCGATAAATCTCCCAGGTCAGGTCTTCGGCAACACCCCCGACTTTCTCCAGCGCTTGATACAACGGTACGGTGCCAATCGGTACCGGCGAATTACGCAGTATCCACTCCCGGGTTTCATGAATGTTGGCGCCAGTCGACAAGTCCATCACGGTATCGGCGCCCCAGCGGGTAGCCCAGACCAGCTTGTCGACTTCTTCTTCGATGCCGGAGGTGACCGCCGAATTGCCGATATTGGCGTTCACTTTCACCAGGAAGTTACGGCCAATGATCATCGGCTCGGCTTCCGGGTGATTGATGTTGCAAGGGATGATCGCCCGGCCCCGGGCAACCTCGTCACGCACAAATTCCGGGGTGATCTGCGCCGGAATAGCCGCGCCAAACGCTTCACCCCGATGCTGACGTGCCAGCGTCTTGTCTTGCAGGCGTTCGCGACCGAGGTTTTCCCGAATCGCGATGTATTCCATTTCCGGGGTAACAATGCCCTGGCGGGCATAATGCATTTGCGTGACATTGCGACCGGCTTTGGCCTTACGCGCCAGGCGGCTGCGAGTGAACCTCAACGCAGTCAGTGCCGGATCATTGGCGCGCTGGCGCGCGTAATCGGAACCTGGCGCACCCTGCCATTCGGTGTCGTCGCGTGCTTCAATCCAGGGTTCCCGCAATGCTTCCAGCCCGCGTCGCAAATCGATCTGCGCATCGGGGTCGGTATAGGGGCCCGAAGTATCGTAAACAATCACCGGTTCATTAGCGCGCCACTCGGGCGAGGCTGCCGTGCCGCCCACCCGGGTATCCGAGAGATGAATAGCGCGCATACCGACCCGGATATTCGCTCGGGAACCGGCAATATAGAACCGCTCTGAGTTGGGAAAAGGGGTAATGGCGTCGGCGTTTAATTGCTCAACACGCTCGCCCAATGGGTCGCCAGGTGTTGGTTTGACTGGTTTTTTATTGGCAGGTATGGATAAGGTCATTTCGATCGTTCCTCGCAAAAGCGACGGAGCGAACGCAGGGGAGCTGGGGGTGCGAACAAGGTGACGGCAAACTATTAAAACAACAGACGCCCGGGTCTGCTGTCTGCCAACACACACCCGAACAAGCCTTCAAACCCGGCAAGCCCGGTTTGAACTGGAAATACCGGAACCCGGTGGGCTCATTGCCTTCAGGGCGCGGCCCCAAGACTGGTATTCCCCTTGTTTCCTTCGCGAGTACGAACTCGATCAGGTTCAACGGATCCCGCTAGTGCGATCTCAGCCAGGGGGTGGTTACCCCGGCACTCCGACAAGACCCGAACAGGGTACTGCCTCCGGCTCGATAGAACAAGCAGGAACGCCATCCACCTCTGTCGCTGTGGCCCGGGGCGGAGTCAGGTGGCCCATCAAAAAGCAAAAGAGTATTGAAACCTGCGGGTTTTATACAGGCTCTGGCAACCCTCAAGCCCTACCCTTACTTCGCGCAATAACAATAACCGCTTGCTAA
The DNA here is from genome assembly GCF_004000275.1 of Saccharospirillum alexandrii. Taxonomy (GTDB): domain Bacteria; phylum Pseudomonadota; class Gammaproteobacteria; order Pseudomonadales; family Natronospirillaceae; genus Saccharospirillum; species Saccharospirillum alexandrii. The sequence continues at coordinate 105,629 of NZ_RCIP01000005.1, read as the reverse complement.
CAAAGCAGCTTACCGTTCAGGTGCTTCCATGACTGCATCACCGCCTTTTCTGAGTATTGTTGGCCGCATTATTCTGGGTTTTGCTGTCGTTCTGGTGTTTGTCGCCGCGACATCAGGCCTCAGTATTCGCAATGCCTCGACCACCATTGACCAACTGACTCTATTGACGGAATCAGCAACCCCCATCGCTCAGATCACCCAGCGTATTGACCTGCTGACCGCCCGCCTGGCTGAAGACTTTCAGGCTGCCATCAATGTTGAGTCCGTTGCCGATCTCTCCGTGCTCAACGACCGGTTGGCAGAGCACGAAACCAGGCTGGCTACTGAACTGGAGACCTTGCAGAAACGACTTGACACCTTGCCCGACACGGCTGATGAGAACGAGGCACTGGCCAGACTGCGGGATCAACTCGCCGAGGTGATGACCCTGGCGCGCCAACGGGTGGATGACAAGGCGATCAGCCTCGGTTTTGAAACGCGGTACAACGACCTTGTCGCTGAATCCGCATCGATCCGCAATGAACTGGCACCTGCCTTTGACGAGTTTTCACTGTCGCTGGACGACGACTATGCCCTGGCAGTCGCTTACGAATTCTACGCCTCTTTTCTCAATGGTTTGCTGCTGCTAAAAGACATCAGCCTGGCCGCGAATGCTCAGGAACTTGACCAACTCACTGCCCAGTTTGACCAATGGGATCAGCGCCACCAAAATCAATTTTTCAGTTTTACAACACTGGCGATGAACTACCCTAGGTCGCGCCCCTTTATGCAATCGGCACAACGCATCACCGCCCAGATTCAAAGTCTCGCCCGTGGAGAAACCCTCGCCGACTCCCAGGCCCTTCAACCGGGGTTAATCGCAAGTCAGTCAGCGTTGCTGGACTATCGCCATACCGCTTCGCGCCAGGCAGAGTCGGTGCAATCCGCGCAGCGCAGTATTCAGGACACGTTATCGACCCTGAGCGCTTTTTCGCAGGCTTTTGCGACCGATGTCGCCAGCAGTGTCAATGCAAGTCTGGCGCGTAGCACGCATTTTAGTCTCTTTGGTCTGGCAGCCATCTTCCTTACCGTAACGGTGGTGCTGTGGCTGATCATCATCAGCATTCGCAGCCCACTGACTACCTTGAAGTCAGCGCTCAAAGCACTGGCCGCGGGCGACCTGACCCGAAGCGTAGAGTCGAACCACCGCGATGAAATGGGCGACCTGATCACGGCAGTTGAAGCCGTTCGACTCGGCCTGAGCGACATAATTACCGACCTTAAAGTCAAGTCACATGCCATTACCGATTCGGCCCAGCAGAGCCAACAGCTCAGCAAATCAGTCGGCTCCGCATCCCAGGAACAGGCGGCGGAAACCGAACGCATTCTCACGGCGGTTCACAACATGGAAGAAGCCGTTCAACAGGTTGTCTCGCTGTCGGAGCAAGGCCAGCAAGTCGCGGTAACAGCACACAGTGAATTACATGCCACAGCGCTTGAAATTCGTGAGAATACCCTGGCGATGACGGCTCTGCAGCAGACTTTCAGTGAAGCCACCGAGACCATTGCGCAGCTCAACAATGACATGAAGGGCGTTGAAGTCATCTCAACCACCATCGAGGGCATCGCTGAACAGACCAATCTGCTCGCGCTGAATGCCGCTATCGAAGCGGCACGGGCCGGCGATCAGGGACGGGGCTTTGCCGTTGTAGCCGATGAAGTAAGAATGCTGGCCAGCCGTACCTCAGAATCAACCGCAGAAATAAGAAAGACCATCGACGGTTTAATCGCCGCCTTCGAGGCTTTGTCCAGTTCGATTCGGCAAGGTCGCACTAAGATTGATACCAGCTGCCGGGTGTCGACCCAGGCCGATACCGCCATTAACGAATTTAAAAATCGCATTAACCGGATCCAGGAACTCAGTGACCAGGTATCCGACATCGCCCGACACCAGGAACACAGCACCGTCGCCATTCGAACTCAGGTTGATCAGGTTTCGCACAATGCTCGTCGGGCTGAAACTGCTGCGAAAACATCAAGTGACACCAGCCATCAGCTCAGCGCTATGGCCAGGGAACTGGATACCATGGTCATGCGCTTTCAAAGTTGACTTTACTCGTAGGCATCAATATCGCGTTCGTCCAGGTACCGGGCTGTGTGGTGTGCCGCATTGGCATACTCAGTGCCTTTTCAAATCCCAGAACAACGTCAAACGCACTCAAGGCCAGGCAATCTGGCGCGAATCATCAACCCAGTAACTGTGATTAAAAAAACGGTCAAACAGGCGGCGTTCGGCCTGAACCCGGTCGACGTCTGTGAACTCGAAACGAATCGGGCTACCGGGGCTGCGCTGACTCAATCGCGCGCAATCAAGACTCGCAACACACCCGATTTTGGGATACCCACCGATGGTTTGCCGGTCTTTGAGCAAAATAATAGGTTGGCCATCCGGCGGTATCTGAATCGCACCGTAGGCAATGCCTTCTGAAGCCAGCTTACGGGTGTCAGCAGACACGGGCGGGCCAGTGAGCTTGTACCCCATACGACTGATGTCGTTGCTGACGATGTATTCGGCGGTTTCAAAGGTGCGGCGGGCTATGACACTAAACTGTTCATACTGATAACCCGGCATCACGTAAACCGTCAGTGGTGCCTGATAGTCTGGCCTGAGCGCCTCAGGCACGACGCGCAGTGCTGGACTATTCCGGGGCTGAAAGGCAAGCCGGTCGCCCTGCTTCAAGGGCCCGCCATCCAACCCGCCCAGCTTCTCACGCATCACCACCGTGCGACTGCCAAACTGGCGAGGTGTTTGCCAGCCACCAGCGATGCCAAGGTAAGTGCGCAAGCCAGAGCGAGCCTGGCCAAACCGTATGACGTCACCCTGCTGCACGCTGTGAGTGCGCCAGTTGCGCAACACCTCACCATTTATTGAAGCTTCCATATCCGCACCGGTGATGGCAATCACAGCGTTGGCCTTAAATTCGGCTTCAAACTTGCCCAATAGTATTTCAATGCAGGCTGCATTTGGCTCATTGTTCAGCAGCTTGTTGGCCCAACGAAACGCATGCTCATCCAACGCCCCCCCTTCGGAGAGCCCCTGGCGAAAATAACCGGATCGACCCGCATCCTGAATGGTCGATTGCCAACCCGGCTGAAGCACAACCAGCTCAGTCATCCAGCTGCCCCCCGCGCTCAATAAACTCAGACCGACTGATCGGAACAAAACGGACCCGGTCGCCAACGTTCAGCAATGCAGCCTGGCCAGCGAGCCCGGATGAGTCGAACATCACCCTGGGAGTGCGACCGATGATGTTCCAGCCACCCGGCGATGCCATCGGATACACCGCTGTCTGGGCATCTGCAATACCAACACTGCCCTGAGGCACCCGGCGCCGCGGTGTGCTGTGACGGGGTGTCACAAGACGATCGTCCAAGGCACCAAGAAATCCGAAGCCCGGGTTAAAACCAATGGCAAATACCTGATAGTCGCGGGCGGAATGAAGCTGAACAATCTCAGCAATCGTTAACGATTTTTGCTGTGCCAGCGCATCGAGATCGTAACCAACACTCAGGTCGTACCAAACCGGTATCTCAACCAGACGGCCATCAATGGCAATGGAACCCGATTCGTCAGTATCAATCGCGCTCAGTATCCGGGCAATCTCCCGCACCATCCATTGGCTATCGACCTGGTTATAGTCGTAGAAACACAGCAAGGTGGTGTAGGAGGGTATCAGATCAATGACCACCGCACCCAGCTCAGCGCGAATCGCCTCAACCGCCCGAGCAATAACAGGAATGAGGGCTTCATCTATGTCACGACCGAACTCAACCTGCACCGCCTGTTCAGAAACGGCATGAACACGCATTAAAGTGCACTCAGGGCATCACGTACAGACCTTGCAGCCGCCACTGAGTCGGCGTTATCACCATGAATGCAAATGGTATCGGCGTCGAGCTCAAGCCAGGCTCCGCCTTGGGTGGTAACGCCCCGGTCCCGGGCGAAGGAAACTGCCTGAGCCACGATGGCCCCGGCGTCATGTAAAACACTGCCCGCAACAGAACGCGGCACCAGGTTGCCAGAGCTGTCATAGGCCCGATCAGCGAAGACCTCAAACATCAGGTCGACACCCAGGGACGCAGCCAGCCGTTCATGTGCTGCCCGCTGCGCATTGGCCGCAATCATCACCGGCAAATCGCCGTAATCCCGTCCGGCTTTCAAAACGGTTTCGAGAATGGCCGGGTCCCGCATCATGTCGTTATACAAAGCGCCGTGTGGTTTCATATAGCGGACTTTCGTTCCCTGTGCCCGGCACAAACCGTCCAGCGCACCGATCTGGTAAAGCAGCAAAGCATGCAGCTCATCCGATGAACAGGCCATAGAGCGACGCCCGAAGCCGACCAGATCGGGGTAGGCCGGGTGGGCACCGATCTGCACCTGGTGTTCACAGGCCAGCTTCACCGTATTGGCCATAATCAGCGGGTCGGATGCATGAAAACCACAAGCGACATTTGCCAGATCAATCAGCGGCATTACCTCGGCATCCATCCCCATGGTCCAGACACCGAAGCTTTCACCCAGATCACAATTCAGTTTCATGGTGCCTCCTCTTAATTGGAAAAGCGGCCACCTTTATTGAGGTGTTAACCCGGCTTAAATTGCGCAAGTTTTTACAACCGCTGTGTCAGTGCGCCTCTTCCCAGGAATCCCCAATACCAATATCAACGATCAACGGCACATCCAGACTGGCACAATGCTGCATGCGCACCCTTACGCCATCAATCACCGCATCCAGTTCCGACTCGGGCACTTCGAACACGAGTTCATCGTGCACCTGCATCACCATTTTCGCCTTGTAGCGACTTTTATGCAGCCAGTTGGCGACATCGACCATAGCCATCTTGATGATGTCAGCCGCGGTGCCCTGCATTGGCGCGTTAATGGCGGTGCGTTCGGCGGCTCGCTTGAGCATCTGTTTGCTGGAATTGATGTCCGGCAGATAGAGGCGGCGACCGAAGACGGTTTCCACGTAACCGGTTTCGGCGGCTTCGGCCCGGGTTTGTTCCATGTACTTGCGCACACCGGGGTAGCGTTCGAAATAGGTATCGACATACAGCTTGGCATCGCCCCGGCTGATGCCCAGTTGTTTAGCCAACCCAAAGGCCGACATGCCATAGATCAGCCCAAAGTTAATCGCCTTGGCCGAACGCCGTTGCTCGGAGGTGACCTCCGACTCTTCCAGCCCCATGATTTCAGCGGCCGTGGCACGGTGAATGTCTCGCCCTTCCCGGAATGCCTGAATCAGGTTCGCATCCTGTGACAGGTGCGTCATGATGCGCAATTCAATTTGCGAGTAGTCGGCCGCGACGATTTTATACCCCTTGGGTGCGACGAAACCGCGCCGGATTGAACGACCTTCATCGGAGCGAATCGGGATGTTTTGCAGGTTCGGGTCGGTCGACGACAACCGCCCGGTCTGGGCACCGGTCTGATTGTAACTGGTGTGCAGGCGACCGTTGCTTTCTACTAATTCGGGCAGTGGATCGGTGTAAGTGCCCACCAGTTTACGCAAATGGCGATACTGCAAAATCAGTTGCGGCAGTTCGTACCCCTGAGCGGCTAACTCGCTCAATACCTCTTCATTGGTGCTGGGTGCACCACTGGCGGTTTTCGCCACCACTGGCAATGCCATTTTGGTAAACAGCACTTCGCCCAGTTGCTTGGGCGAGTCCAGGTTGAACTCGGTGCCGACCAGTTCGTGACACTGGGTTTGCAGTGCATCCAGTCGTTCTTTGAAATCGTGACTGAGTTTCCGAATGTAGGCCGTATCGAGCAGGGTGCCGTTGTTTTCCACTTCGGCCAGCACTTTCGACAAGGGTTTTTCGATGTGCTCGTAAACACCGGTAATCGACCGGCTGGCCAGCGCCAGGTCCAGCCAGTGTGCCAGACGCGCTGTAAAGTCCGCCCGCTCGGCAAACCAGGGGCCGATCTCGGCCGGGTCGGCACTTTGCAGGGGTAGCTGGCGCTTGCCAAACTTGCCCAGGAAATCCTCAATGGTTTTCGGCTGTTTATCAAGGTAGGTGCGAAACAGATTATCCAGCGAGATGGGCGAGAAGTGATTGCTCAGGTCACTGTTGCGACGCACCGTACTGTCGTAAACAAAAGCCATCAGTTGAACATCGAGTGCCAGATTTGCCGCCCCAATGGAGCGCGGCATTAGGACATGCCAGAAGGCTTTAAAATCATAACCGCATTTACGAACCGCATAGGTCGCGAGCACCGGTGATAACAATTCAAATACATCGTCTTCGCTCAGCGTATCGCCCTGTTCCGCCAGTATTGGCACGTAACCACCCATGCCCGGCTTAACCGCCAAGGCAAACCCGACCAGGGCCGACTGGTGATAGTGCCCCAGCTCCCGAACCGGCAGTACGGTCAGCGACTGATCCGCTTCGGCCTGCTTTAAAAAATCGGCCAGCTTGTCTTTGGAGTCCAGCAAGTGATAGTCGAGGCTTTCGGGCTCTTCAATGTCAGGCGCACTACCTGCAGCAGCCGATTTGGAGGCTTTGGTTTTTCCCGACGCTGAGGCGGAAGCCTTTTCCGGCGTTTTACCAGAACGGGCCGGGGCTTCTTCACCACTTAATTCACGCACCCAGGTCTTGAATTCATATTGCTGAAACAGGGCAAGCAACGCGTCGTTATCCGGCTCCGTTGGCACCAGCTCTTCCAGGCGGACATCGAGTTCGCAGTCGAGCTTGATCGTCGCCAGTTCATAGCTCAGGTAGGCCTGGTCTTTATGCGCTTCCAGCTTTTTCGACATGGTCTTGGCGCCACGAAAATCAAGCGTGGCGATTTTATCGAGATTGGCATAGATGTCATCAAGCCCACCCAACCCCTGAATCAGTCCAAGCGCGGTTTTCGGGCCCACGCCCGGCACACCGGGAATGTTGTCGACCTTGTCGCCCATCAGCGCCAGGTAGTCGATCATCAGTTCAGGCCCGAAACCGTATTTCTCGGTCATGCTGGCGACGTCCAGCTTTTCGTTCTTCATGGTATCGAGCAGGGTCACATGCTCGCTGACCAGTTGCGCCATGTCTTTGTCGCCGGTACTCACCACGCACTCGCAGCCGCTGTGGGTGGCCTGGTAGGCCAGTGTGCCAATCACGTCATCGGCTTCAACGCCCGGCACACACAGCAAGGGCAAGCCCATGGCCCGGATAATGGTGTGAATCGGGTCGATCTGTACCCGCAGTTCATCCGGCATCGGCGGCCGGTTGGCCTTGTAGTCTTCGTAGAGGTCGTTGCGGAAGGTCGGCCCCTTGGCGTCGAACACCACGGCAATGCGACTGTCCGGGTAATCGCTGACCAGCTTGCGCACCATGGAGATCACCCCACGAATGGCGTTAGTCGGGGTGCCGTCACTGGTCGAGAGGTTCTGAATGGCAAAAAAAGCCCGAAACAGATAGGAGGAACCGTCCACCAGGACAATCGGCGCGCTGGGATTCGTAACCATGGAAGTCTCTTCTTTAAAATTCTAGCTGCATCTTACCACCTGAATTTTGGAACTTCACAACACAGTGAGTGAGAGTAAACCACATGCCGAGTGACGGCTGCCGGGTAGGCCTCTGCGGGGTAGTCCGCAGCAGGGATGCTGCGGTCTAGGCCCCATGGATGGGTTTACGCCGCCCCCGCAGAGGCCTACCCGGTAGCCGGTACGGACTCGTGCCCCCTTAGTTGACCCAGCCTCTGCTGCCCAAAAGGCAGCGACAACTCATCTTTTTCACGGTGGGCTTGGCTGTACAGTCGGTTTATACTCCCGCCTCCATAACGCAACGCAGTGCCAGTATGTCTGTATTTACTGAACTCAGCCGGGAAGACATCGAAACCCTGCTCGACGCTTATACCCTGGGTCACTATGCAGACCATCAGGGCATCAGTGCGGGCACCGAGAACACCAACTACTTTGTCGATACCGATCTCGGCCAGTTCGTGCTGACCGTGTTTGAGAAGCATCAGCCCGAAGAACTGCCGTTCTTTCTGGCTCTGGGCGAGCACCTGCACGATGCCCACTGTGCCGTGCCGCAGCCGTTCCGCACCGCCGAAGGTGAGTTTATGGTTCAGGTGTACGGCAAGCCGGCGGTGTTGTTCGAACGGGTTGCGGGCCAGCACCAGCAACCCAGCCTGGCGCATGCAGCGACGGTGGCGGAGGCCCTGGGTAAAATACACCAGAGTACCGGCCTGTTTTCCGGCAATCGCGCGCACAGCCATGGCATCAGCTGGATTCGGGCTCAGCAGCAAGACCTCGGCCCAGAGCTTGGCGCAGACGACGCGGCCTTGCTGGCGGGCGCTCTGGTTCGGCTTGAAGCCATCGACCGGAGCCTGCCGCAAGGCGTCATCCATGCCGACCTGTTTCACGACAACGCGCTGTTTGATGAAGACGGCCTGGCGGGCATCATTGACTGGTATTTTGCCGGTATCGACCTCTATGCACTGGATATCGCCACCTGCCTGATCGACTGGTGCCTCGATGATCAGGGCCTGCCAGATACCGCCAAGGTGGCTAACTTCATTAACCACTATGATCAGACCCGCCCCTTGAAACCCGCAGAGCGCGCAGCCATACCAGACCTTACGATTCAAGCCGCCACCCGCTTCTGGTTAAGCAGGGAGCTGGCGCTGCGTGCCCACTCAGGCACGGGTAATGTCACCCAGAAAGACCCGCACCAGATGAAACGCATCGTCAGCCAGTTGCTCCAGAACCCGCTGGCCGGGCTGTAACCCACTATACTGTTCCGAACGAACCGGAACGCAGAATCCACAGCGCCGCAGCGTCGGTTTACCGGCGGCTGCGTCTGTATCGCCGACGCCCTGGAAGGCCCGGCCATTAATGAACCGGGGGTAAACCCCGATAGGACCTGTGAATGAAACGAAACACCGTAAATGCCTCCGTCACGCCCAAAGGCAGCCTGGAAGTGCTGTCTCAGCGGGAAGTGCAAAAATTGAAGTCGGCCGGTGAGAATGGCCTCTATGAATTGTTCCGCCGCTGCGCCCTGGCCATTTTGAATACCGGCTCGACCAGCGACAATGCGAAAACCATCCTCGAAACCTATCCGGATTTCGAGATCGAAATTGTGCAGCAGGACAGAGGCATACGCCTGAACCTGCGCCATGCCCCGGCCGATGCGTTTGTCGACGGCGAAATGATTGCCTCAACCCGGGAGATGCTGTTTTCGGCACTGCGCGATATTGTTTACACCGCCAGTGAGCTGGAAAGCAAACGGGTCGATTTCGAGTCCAGCGACGGCATCAGCGACTACGTTTTCCACTTACTGCGCAACGCCCAGTCGCTGCACGCCGGTGAAGAGCCGCGGATGGTGGTTTGCTGGGGAGGCCACTCCATTGGCCATGAAGAGTACGAATACACCAAGGAAGTCGGTCACGAACTGGGGCTGCGCGGCATGGACATCTGCACCGGCTGTGGGCCCGGCGTGATGAAGGGGCCGATGAAAGGCGCCGCCATCGCCCATGCCAAGCAGCGCATTCGCCAGGGTCGCTATCTGGGCCTGACCGAGCCGGGCATCATTGCCGCCGAAGCCCCCAACCCGATCGTCAATGAGCTGGTGATTCTGCCCGACATTGAAAAGCGCCTCGAAGCCTTTGTGCGGGTCGGCCACGGCATCCTGATCTTCCCCGGCGGCGCCGGTACGGCGGAAGAGTTGCTGTATCTGCTCGGCATTCTGCTGCATCCGTCAAACGCGGACCTGCCTTTCCCGCTGATTCTGACCGGCCCGAAATCGGCCGAGCCCTACTTTCAGCAGTTGCACGAGTTCATCGCCCGCACCCTGGGTTATGCCGCTCAGCAACGCTACAAGATCATCATCGGCGACCATGCCCAGGCGGCGCGTGAAATGGTGCTGGGCATTGAGCAGGTGCGTGTCTTCCGTCGCACCAAGGCCGACGCCTATCACTTCAACTGGCAGATGCACATCGACCACGAATACCAGCGCCCGTTCGAGCCCACCCATGCCAACATGGCCAAGCTTGAATTGCGCAAAGACATGCCGGTGCACCTGCTGGCAGCCAACCTGCGCCGGGCCTTCAGCGGTATTGTGGCCGGTAACGTTAAAGAGCAGGGCATTCGCCTGATTGAGCAGCACGGCCCCTATGAAATCAACGGCGACCCGGACATCCTGGAGCCGCTCGACAACCTGCTCGAAGCCTTCGTTAAACAGCACCGGATGAAGTTGCCGGGCACAGAGTACATTCCGTGCTACGTTATCGGGAAAAAACAAACGGCCTGAGTTCCTGGCCTCAGGAGGGGTCAGATTGCTGTAAACCGCAAAACACCCACGAAAAAAACGACTAGGCTGTTCAGGAAACCCGCGAGCACGATAAGGGCCTGAACAACGTGGTGAGCCAGCCAGTCACAGCAAACCAGCCATTCGCCGGGGGCCGTCTGATGCGCACTCAGCGGTGGCTTCTGGCCGTGGGCCTGGTGCTGACCTGCCTGGCCTCAGCGGCTGAGCTACCGCCGGTTCAATGGTCTGGCGAGGCCCAACTGGACCTGACCGGAGGCTTGTCTGCCCGCCTGGTCACCACCCGCACGGCTGCCGATTCCGGCCCCGCTTTCGAACCGATAAACACCCTGCCGCTGAGTGGATACCAGGCAACAGGCACCTTGCTCCAATTCAAACTGGCGGTGCAAAACGCCACCCCAGACCCGCAAACACTCTGGCTCTATGTAGACGACCCCATCCTCAACACCCTGACACTGCGTTACGACAACACCCGTTTCCAGGTCGGCGAATCACTGCCATTCAGCAGACGGCCTCTGGCCTTGAATGGTTACGGCTTTGTCGTGAACTTTGCGCCCGGAGAGATCAAGACCATTGAAGGCGAAGGAACCGGCACCCTGATCAGCTTGCCCCTGACGCTCTGGCAACCCGAGGCCCTGATGGCCAAAAGCCAGATTTCCGGATTCAGAGACATGCTTTTCTTCGGCATGATGCTGGCACTGACCCTCTTTACCCTGTTGTTTTACACCGCGACACGAGTTAAAGCCTATCTCGCATTCAGCCTGTTCTCCCTGTTCCTGACTCTCTGCCTGAGCCTGTTGTTCGGCTATGCACAGCGTTTTCTCTGGCCCCAGTGGCCAGGCCTCAGCGCGCCCATGGCGGCTATCTCGCTCTATGCCATGATTGGCTTTTTTGCCTGGATGGCGCCTCAGATGATTGGCAATCGTCATCAGCCGGCGTGGCTGAGCCAGTCAATGAACTGGGCACTGGGTGGGCTGGTCGGCCTGGGGCTGGTGTTTCTGGTACTGTCGACCCGACCACTGCTGATGGCCTGGCCCGTCATCTGGAGCCTGGGTGCGGTGATCATTCTGACGCTGATGCTCATCGTTGAACTTCGCCACGGCTCGCGCCGGGCGTTGCGTTTTTCCATTGCCTGGTCGCCGATGATCGTGGCGCTGCTGTTGCTGGCCGGCAGTGCCTTTGGCTGGGTACCCTATTCGCAGCGCCTGATATCGCTCGTGTTGCTGGGGGTCGTGCTCAGTACCGTCTTGTTCGCAACCATCATTACCCTCTATTTGCGCGAGTCCATTCTGAAGCGCCAGCGTTTGGAGCAGGAGACGCTGCGTTTTAAAACCGAGCAGGCGGCAGAGCTGAAACGAGAGGTAGATCGACGCACGGCAGAACTGACCGAAAGCAACCGCCGACTGAACCAGCTAGCCCTGACCGACCCGTTAACCGGGCTGCCCAATAGACGCCACCTCGATAACTTTGGCGACACCGCCAAGCGGCTCAGTATCGAAACCGGTAAGCCGCTGCGGGTTGCCATCATGGATCTGGACTACTTCAAGACCGTCAACGACACCCTGGGCCACGACGTTGGCGATGTGGTGCTGAATCAACTGGCCAATTTACTCAGCGCCGAGTGTATTGATACACCCACCGAGGCAAGGCTTGTGGGTCGGGTCGGTGGCGAGGAGTTTTCAATGATCAGCTATGGGGAGCGCGAACGAGAGTTTGACCAACGCCTGCAACGCTTGCGTCAGACCATCGCCGCGCTTGAGATTCCGGAACTGCAAGGCAAACACATTACGGTCAGCATCGGTTGGGCCGATGTCGGCCCGACGGGCAGCGTCTCTGGCGCCTTCCGTCGCGCCGACCAGGCCCTGTATCAGGCCAAGGAGTCAGGCCGAAATCAGGTTGTCGCCGACCGGTGGCAGGAGTCGTTTACAGCGTCCCGTAACCCCCGGACCGGTACGTCGGGTACTGCCACTCGAAACCCGTCGCGGCCAAACGATCACTGAGCAACCGCTTTCCGCCCGCTACCTCGGGCACGCCGCGCAGCGTGGGGTACCCCTGTTGTTCGCGCAGGTAATTCAACACCTCGTAGAGCGGTGTTGACTGGCGATCCGTCACCAGATAGCGGCTACTCAGCGTCGATGTAAAGGCAAGATGTACCAGGGCAGCGGCAGCGTCTTCAATATGAATCCGGTTGGTCCAGTGATTGGTCTGCGGTGGCGCCGTGTCGGCTTTCAGGGCCATGCGTCGCAACCAATCGCGACCCGGGCCATAAATGCCACTCAGTCTGGCAACCGTTGTCTCAACCGGCAGCCGGTCGACCGCCGCTTCCATTTCGGCCAGACAATCGCCACCCCAGTCACCGGGGTGAATCGGGCTCTCTTCCGTCAGTTCTCGACCGTCGTTGGCGCCGTACACCCGGGACGACCCGACCACAATGACCCGCTCCGGAGGCGTACGCCAGTGCTGCAAACTCCGCCCGAGTTGCTGCACAGGCTGCACATAGCCACGGCGGTAGCCTTCAGCATCCCGCTGCGCTGCCGACAGGGCGATGATCACCACCTCGGCACGAACATCCGGCCAGGGCTCTATGGCCAAATCAACGCTGCGTTGCTCGAACCCCAACGCCGGGTCCGCAGCCGAACGGCGAAACCCGGTCACGGTCGCACCACCGTCCAGCAGTCGCCGGGCAACCCGGCGATTCAAATCCCCCACTCCGGCAAGCAAGAACCGACCTGGCATATCATTACCCTCTTGTATCGAAAATGAGTTTTCGATAGCTTATAGCAAATAGGTAGCCAACCATACCCGGGCCGCATTCAGGTACCGGCGTTGTTGATTTGCACTCATCGTCTTAACACTCACCAGGATACGCCTTCATGACGCTTACAGAATTGCGCTACATCGTCGCACTGGCCCAGGAACGTCATTTTGGCAAGGCGGCGGAACGCTGTTTCGTAGCCCAGCCCACGCTGAGTGTCGCGATCAAGAAACTGGAAGACCGGCTCGGCGTCGCGGTTTTCGAACGTGGCAAATCGGGCGTTCAGGTCACTCCGGTCGGGCAGCGCATCGTAGAACAGGCCCAGCGCGTACTGGAAGAGAGCCACAAGATCGAAGATCTGGCGCATGCTGGAAAGAACCAGCTGTCGAGCCCGCTGAAACTCGGCGTTATTTATACCGTCGGGCCCTACTTGCTGCCGCACATCATACCGCAATTGCGCCAGCTCGCGCCGGAAATGCCCCTGGAGATTGAAGAAAATTTCACGTCCAACTTGCGCCACCGGCTGCGCGACGGCCTGCTCGATGCCATCATCATCGCCCTGCCGTTCAACGAGCCGGATGTACTGACTAAGCCGATGTTTGATGAAGACTTCGAGATCCTGCTGCCCACTGGTCACCCGTTGACCAAACGCAAGGCCATACCGGCCGAGGAACTGATCAAAGAGCCGCTGCTGCTGCTCGGTGAAGGCCACTGCTTCCGCGATACCATTTTCACGGCCTGCCCGAACATCGCCTCGGCCTCGCGCGACCCGAAAGGTCGCATCCGCACCATGGCCGATGGCAGTTCACTGGAAACCCTGCGGCATATGGTCGCGTCTAACCTGGGCATTACCATTTTGCCGCAGTCGGCGACGGGCTCGCGTTTGTACAACGACGAACTGGTGTCGGTGCGCCCCTTTGCCAACCACGTGCCCCGGCGCACAGTCGCTCTGGCCTGGCGCGCCAGCTTCCCGCGGCCCAAGGCGATCGATTTGCTGGAAACTTGCGTGCGCCAGTGCAACATCGGCTCCAATGCAGCTTGAAGATCCGATCAGCCGGTTAACCGGCGTTGGCCCGAAGCTGGCTGAAAAGTGCGAGTCGATCGGGCTTAACAGCATCGGCGATTTGCTGTTTCATTTGCCCTACAAGTATCAGGACCGGACCCGAATCACGCCCATTGGCAAGCTGCAGTTGGGTATGGCCGTGGTGGTCCAGGGGCAGGTGCTCGGCTCCCAGGTGTTGTTTGGCCGGCGCCGCAGCCTGATCTGCCGGCTATCGGACGGCACCGGGCTGATCAGCATGCGCCTGTTTCATTTCACCAAAGCACAGCAAATGCGGTTGAGCGAAGGCACCCACCTGCGCCTTTACGGTGAAGTGCGCATGGGCTCCACCGGGCTGGAGATGATGCACCCGGAATACGTCGCGCGTGACGACGACCAGTTCCGACCGCTCGACAACACCCTGACCCCGCTCTACCCCAGCAGCGAAGGCCTGAACCAGAACCGGCTGCGCGCTCTGGTTGAACAGGCCATCACGGCGCTGAAGCGCCAGGGTGGCCTGGCCGAATGGGTGCCACCCGACTGGCTGGCCGGCTGGGGCTTGCCGTCGTTGACCGAGGCACTGCTCACCCTGCACCACCCCCACTCCAGCAGTGATACCCAGGCCCTGCTCGATGGCCTGCACCCGGCGCAACAGCGGCTGGCGCTTGAAGAGTTGCTGGCGCACCACCTGAGCCTGATGCTGATTCGACAAAAAACCCAGGCCAACGGTGCACCGGCCATACCGCCCAGCAACACACTGGTGACCGGCTTGTTGCGCCAGCTCCCCTTTCAACTGACCGGTGCCCAGCAACGGGTTGCCGGCGAAATCCAGAAAGACATGGGGCTTAGTCTGCCCATGCTGCGACTGGTGCAGGGTGATGTCGGCTCCGGTAAAACCCTGGTCGCTATGGTCGCTGCACTGCAAGCGATTGAGGCTGGGTTTCAGGTCGCGTTGATGGCACCGACCGAACTGCTTGCCGAGCAGCATTTTCGCACCCTGCAACAATGGGCCGAGCCGCTTGGTGTGCGCTGCTCACTGCTGCTCGGCAAACAGGGCAAACGCCAGCGTGAAGCCATACTGGCTGAGCTGGCCGACGGCACCACTGAGTTGATGATCGGCACCCACGCCCTGTTTCAGGCGGGGGTCGAATACCATCGCCTGGGGTTGGTGATCATTGACGAACAGCACCGCTTTGGCGTGCATCAGCGCCTGGCACTAAAAGAAAAAGCCCGCGATGGCTTGCCGCATCAGCTCACCATGACCGCCACGCCCATTCCCCGCACCCTGGCAATGACCGCTTATGCCGACCTGGATGTCTCCATCATCGACGAACTGCCCCCCGGGCGCACCCCCGTTACCACCACGGTGATCAGCCAGGAGCGGCGTGATGCGGTGATCCGCCGGGTCGATGCAGCCTGCGAATCCGGCCGGCAAGTCTATTGGGTGTGTACGCTGATTGAGGAATCGGAAGAACTCCAGGCCGAGGCCGCCGAAGAAACCGCCGATGTGCTGCAACGCTGCTTACCGGCTAGACGCGTCGGGTTGCTACACGGCCGAATGAAACCAGCCGACAAGACTCGGCTGATGGCCGCCTTCAAAGACCGTCAACTGGACATTCTGGTGGCCACGACCGTCATCGAAGTGGGTGTCGATGTGCCCAATGCCTCAGTGATGATCATCGAAAACCCGGAACGACTGGGGTTGGCGCAACTGCATCAATTGCGTGGCCGGGTCGGACGAGGGACCATCGACAGTCACTGCCTGCTGATGTTTGGCAGCCCGCTATCGGAACAGGGCAAGCAACGCCTCGACGTGATGCGCTCAACCAGCGATGGGTTCGTGATTGCCGAGGAAGATTTGAAATTGCGCGGCCCGGGTGAAGTGCTGGGCACACGCCAGACCGGGGCCATGGCCTTTCGGGTCGCAGACCTCGAACGTGATCGCAACTGGTTGACCGTGGTGCCAGAGCTCGCCCACCGGTTACAAACCGAATACCCAAGCCACATCTCACCTCTGGTTGAGCGATGGTTATTTAACGCAGACCGCTATGCCCAAGTGTGACGCACGTCGCTTTTACAGTGATGCCCTCACCGTTATTGACCCGGAATGGCACCCCATTACGAATAATGATCTAAACTCCAGAAACCAAATCGAAGGATTCATACTCAATGGCGAGTCCCATGGCCGAGCCCAACAACAAAGACCTCCCATTTCTGGTCAAACAGCATTTGCGCAAGCACAGTATCGCTCATGAACTCGACGCAGACGGCCATAGGGGCATCCGCGCTGAAGTGGCGCTATTAAGGGACACCTTCGGACTGGTTCAGATCTTCTTTTGCTCAGACACCCTGCTCGATCTTGAGAAGGTCAAGCGCCTGACCGGGCGGCAGCTGCAACCGCTGGCCCTGCCGGAAATCAACAAGATCAAGCTGAAACTCTCAGTGAGTACGTTGCCTGCCTTCGATGATTTAATGGAAGCGGAAACCCTGATTGATGAGCGGCTCTATCAGCTTGATGAAGTGTTCGTCTACAGCGGCAGCCGTCACGGTCTGATTCGCCTGGCCAATGCCCAACTGCTGAAACACAAAGACACCACCCGCGTTGCCGATTTATGCGAACCCTTGCCCGACATCAGCCCGGACCAGGGCATCGATCTATTCGAACAGGATCGCGAGCTCATACACCGCTCACTGAACAGCTTCACCGCCCTGCGCATACGCCAGCGCATCGAAGAGACACTGGAGATTCCACCGCTGCCTGCGACGGCCCAGGCCATCATTAAATTGCGCGTCGACCCGGATGCCGACATCAGCAAGCTCAGCCGCATTGTTGAAAATGACCCAAGCCTCGCCGCCCAGGTCGTCAGTTGGGCCAGTTCGTCCTATTACGCCGCACCGGGGTCAATCAAGTCGGTTCAGGATGCGATTGTCCGGGTGCTGGGTTACGACCTGGTGATGAACCTGTCGCTCGGCCTTGCGCTCGGCAAAACACTCGATCTGCCCAGCGACAACGCCGAAGGCTTTGCGCCCTTCTGGACCAAAGCCGTTTACGTCGCCGCCGCCAGTGGCGCCCTGCTTTCATTGATTCCACGCGAATTCAGGCCTGGCTTCGGCCTGGTGTACCTCACTGGCCTGCTGCACAACTTTGGCTATTTGGTGCTTTCGCACGCTTTCCGGCCGCATTTTTCAGCGGTCTGCCGCATGCGTGAAGCCAACCGCCACCTGCCCCACCAGTTTGTCGAACAACACCTGCTCGGCATTTCCGGCGACCAGATAGCCGCCTACCTGATGAAAAGCTGGCAAATGCCGAGCGAAGTCTGCCTCGGCATACGCTACCAGGCGGAACCCGACTACCTGGGCACCGGCTCCGACCACGCCCAGATGGTTTATCTGGCCAACAACCTGCTCCAACAATACGGTCTACTGCCCGGCGACAACCAGCCGATCGACCCGTCAGTCTACCAGCACTTGCACATCAAACCGGATGAGGTGGACGACATCATGGAAACCCTGGTGGCCTCCCGGGATCAGATCGAAGGCATCATCCGCGGGCTGGAAAGCTAGGGAGCTTCTGAACAATTCCCTAAGGGAACGACGTTGACGCCAGGCTGGAAACTGAGTTCAATGGAAATCCTCTGACTCAACCCTGTATTTTGAGCCCGACGATGCCCAAGCCCAAACCTTCCCTGCCCGACTACCGTAACCGCTTTAACCGCGGGCTGTGGCTGCGTGAACGCAAGCGCGACCTACTGGGTTATTTTGAAAGCCGGAGCATTGTTATTGGCCCCATCGACCCGGACCCCTATTGGGCCAAGGTACCCTTTGTGTCGATTTGGCGCGTCAGCAGCCTGGGAACACCGGGTTTCGATGGCTGGTATGGGCTGGCGGGTGACCACCCCTGCGACATCGTCGGCATCAACAACCTGGTTGATCACCCACGAGAAATCCTGCGCTATTTTTCCAGCAAGTGGCTATACGCCGCACACCGGTTAAAGCAAGGTGATGACTACGGTGACTTCAGAATTGAGCACATAGCCGACCGACCCAAGGTCGGCCGGCTGATTGAAGACCGGGCGCTGCGGTTGCAGCGCTGGGTAGATGAAGCGTCACTCTGGTAAGGCGGTATTCAGCGACTCAGTGCCTGCTCAACAGCCGCCAGACCGGGGTCGCCATCGACGGTAGTCACACCGTTTAGCCAGGCAGGCAGTACATCGGTGTTGTTGGCCAGCCAGGTGCTGGCGGCGGCTTCCGGTGTTTCGCCATCATCCAGAATGGCGCTCATGATCTGGTTTTCCATTTCCAGCGTGAACACCAGGTTGGTCAGCAAGCGTCCGGCGTTCTGGCACTCATCGCGGTAGCCGTTTCGAGTCAGGGTGTAGATCGTAGCACCGCCGAGATTCGGCCCGAAGTAGTCGTCACCACCAGTCAGGTAGACCAGATCATGGTGCAGATTCATCGGGTGCGGCTCCCAGGCCAGAAACACCACGAATTCATCACGTCGTGCCGCCCGATCCACCTGACTGAGCATGCCCTGCTCACTGGATTCAACCAGTTCCCAGCCACTCAGTCCGAAATCACCGGCATCGATCATGCTCTGGATCAGGCTGTTGGCCGGTGCGCCGGGGTCAATCCCGTAGATGCGACGGTCAAAGGCGTCTGCGTGGTCGGCCAGATCAGCAAAAGACTCGACACCGGCTTCATGCACATACGCCGGCACGGCCAAGGTGAACTTGGCCCCTTCCAGGTTGGCGCGCACCCGCTCATAGCCATCGGCGTACTTGTCGGCAAAGGCCTGTTGAGCCGGCATCCAGTTGCCCAAAAACACATCGATGTCGTTGGCCTGCAACGATTCAAACCCGATCGGGACAGCCAGCAAATCGACATCGGTCTCATACCCCAGGCCTTCAAGCAGCGTGGTTGCCACGGCGTTGGTGACATTAATGTCAGTCCAGCCCGGGTCACTGAAATGAACCGAACGACAGCTTTCAGCCACATCGGCCTGAACCGTCGCCCCGAGGGCACACAGGGCAACAAGGCCCGTTCCAAGACGTAAGGTGTTGCGCATCTTCATGCTAGATCCTCTGTTTAATGCTCGATGATTGACGCGGGGTTGGGCTCCCGGGTCTCCTTCATGGGTTTACTTGGGCGACTGATTACGCCCCGGGCACCACGGGCAATCGAGCTTGCCGCTCCAGGTCACCCAAATCGACGGTGTTGCGCATGTATTGTTGGCTCGCATCAAACCAGGGCTGGTAATCCCAGGAGGTGACGCGCCCTTTTGACAGGGCTTCGGCCACCAGGCGACGGCGACGCTGGCTGTCCAGAACTTCCTGCTGAATCTTTTCCATGTCCCAGCGCTTGGCGGCTTCTTCACGAAACGAGAGCAAGACACTCGAAAATTCCGGATCGGTTGCGAGATTGCTGAGTTCATCCGGATCGCTGGCCAGGTTATAGAGCTGGTCCGGGTCGGCCGGGCAGTAAATGTATTTCCAGTCCCCCCGGCGAATCATCATCACCGGGGCGACCGTGCCTTCGCCCATGTATTCACCGATGACTTCATCATGCCCGCCATCAGCGGTCAAATGCGGCACCAGGCTGCGACCTTCGATATCCGTGGCCAGCCGGGGCGCTGCACCCGTGGCCATTTCAACCAGGGTGGGCAGCAGGTCGAGCGTCGAGACACTGGCGTTAACGCGCGCGGGCTGGTAACGATCCGGTGCGCAGACAATGAGCGGCACCCGGGCCGAGCCTTCAAACCAGCTCATTTTGTACCAGAGGTCGCGCTCACCCAGCATGTCACCATGATCGCCGGAAAAGACGATCAGAGTGTTTTTGTCCAGCCCGGTTTCCTTAAGTGTTTTGAGCAAGGCACCGACCTGATCATCAACGTAACTGATTGCACCGTAGTAGGCCCGGCGAGCATTACGGATCTGGTTATCATCACATTCTGTGGTGTCGGCCTGGTAGAGCGCGCGCAACCGCCTGGAATGCGGATCCCGTTGCGATTCTTCGAGACGGACTTTGGGCAGATCGATGTCTTCATCCCGGTACCGGTTCCAGTATTCCTCGGGAATGGCGTAGGGGTCGTGCGGGTGGGTCATCGACACAGTCAGGCAGAAGGGGCGTTTATCGGTACTGCGAGCCTGGTCATACAGGTAACGACGCGCATGAAAGCCGACTTCATCGTCGTAATCGAGCTGGTTCGACCGCACACAAGGGCCTGCCTGAGTCACCGATGACATGTCGTGATACCAGGTAGGCCGCTTTTCCGGCTCATCCCAGTTGACCGCCCAGCCAAAGTCAGCCGGGTAAATGTCGCTGGTAAAGCGTTCTTCAAACCCGTGCAGCTGATCCGGCCCGCAAAAATGCATTTTGCCGGACAGCGCCGTCTTATAACCGGCGTTGCGCAAGTAATGCGCATAGGTGGGCACATCGGCCGGCAGTTCCGCGGCATTGTCGTAAGCCCCGATTTTGGCCGGCAAGCGCCCGGTCATCAGCACAAAGCGGGAGGGCGCGCACAAGGGGCTGTTGCAGTAGGCGGAATCGAACACCACGCCCTGTTTAGCGAGGCTCTCCAGATGAGGCGCTTTCACCGTCCGATTACCGTACACCGGCAACGCCGATGCGGTGATCTGATCCGCCATGATGAACAGAATGTTGGGTTGAGTTGGGTTCATGGTCACTCCAGGCGTCAGAATCAGGGGGGCCTGTTGCAAAGCTCGCCCATCAATTCAATTAATGTCCAAATGCATGTTGCTCCGCCAAAAGTGCTCTGTAAACTGACTGCTTACTAATACCAGACATAAGAATAACTAATGCCAAACTCAAACAGCCTGCCACCACTGACCTTGCTAATGGCGTTTGAAGCCGCGGCCCGGCTGCATTCCTTTACCGCCGCGGCACAGGAACTGGGCAGTACCCAGTCGGCGATCAGCCAGCATGTGAAACGGCTGGAAGTTGAGATTGGCAGCCCCCTGTTTCAGCGTACGCATCGCGGGGTGCAGCTGACCCGGGCGGGCGATCAGCTCTATACGCCCGTCGCTCAGGGGCTGACACAACTGCTCAAAGGGGTGCAGCAAACACGGAAACAGGCGCACCATGACGTCATCAACGTCGCCACCGACTATGCGCTGGGCAGTTACTGGATTCTGCCGCGGCTGCGGCATTTTCGAACCAGACACCCCAATGTGGACGTCCGACTGGTCACGTCGCAACAGTCGGTGACACCCGACCAGGCCGATGTCGACATTGCCCTGTTGTTTGGCAACGGCCACGACATCTCGGCGCCCACACGCCCGCTCTTTACCGAGCAGGTCATCCCGGTGTGCAGCCCGGCATTGCTGGAGCGGTACCCCGCGGGTTCAGGCTCTGCCCGGCTCACCGAGCTGCCATTGCTGCAGTTAGAAGCAGACCACAATGCCCGCTGGTTCGACTGGCCTGAACTGTTCTCAAGACTCAACATCGGATCAGCGCCGCGCGAACCCGAGTTGATGTTCAACAACTACACCTTGTTGCTGCAGGCCGCGCTGTCCGGTCAGGGCGTTGCCATTGGCTGGTCCCCTTTTATCGAACCCATGCTCGATAGCGGCGCCCTGGTCGCCCTGACAGAGACACCACTGCAATCGCTCAATGGGTACCACATTGTCTTCCCGACCAACCGCGCCGTTGCACCCCTGGTACTGGAGTTTGTCGACTGGTTAGTCGAGGAAGGCCGGGAAACCATGGCGGGCCGCTGAGCGCCGCATAAGCCCGACACTGCGCCATCGTATTAGTAGCAGACAAACAGGCCACTATTGTGTATACTCCGCGCCCCGTTTTTACCATAAGCTGAACGAAACCGTTTGGCCTGAAGGGAGCCTATTTGACCGATTCCTGCCTTGTCTGGGAATACGCCGGATTACCGGTACGACTCGAAAGCGGCTCCTTCTTGAAGCCCGGGTACGCGTGGTGCGACCCCTCGAGGATGTGTTCTGAATGACTGATACCCCCCGTTTTGACCAACTGGGCCTGGCGCCCAATGTACTTGAAAACCTGACCAAGCTTGGCTACGAAACCCCGACGCCGATTCAACAGCAGGCCATTCCTGCCATCGTGGCGGGTAAAGACGTACTGGGCCTGGCCCAGACCGGCACCGGTAAGACCGCCGCCTTTGCTTTGCCGCTGCTGAGCATCATGGACAGCAAAGTCCAGGCGCCCCAAACCCTGGTGCTGTGTCCGACCCGCGAACTGGCCATTCAGGTGGCCGAGGCGTTCCAGTCGTATGCCAAAGGCTCTGCTGGCTTTAACGTGCTGCCGATTTACGGCGGTGCGGACATGCGCAACCAGCTGCGCGGCCTGAAACAGAACCCTCAGGTCATCGTCGGTACGCCGGGCCGTGTCATGGACCACTTGCGTCGCAATTCGCTCGACCTGACCAACCTCAAGCACCTGGTGCTCGACGAAGCCGACGAAATGCTGCGCATGGGCTTTGTTGAAGACATCGACTGGATTCTGGAACACACCCCGGCCGACAAGCAGGTTGCCCTGTTCTCAGCCACCATGATTCAGCAGGTCAAACGCCTGACCCAGCAGTACCTGAAAGACCCGATACGCATTGAAATTCAGGCCAGCCAGGCCGCCCTTGAGAAGATCGAGCAGTTCGTCTGGCACGTCGGCGGCATCGACAAGCTCGAAGCCCTGACCCGAATTCTGGAAGTGGAAGAGTGGAACGCGGCGATTCTGTTCGTGCGCACCAAGGTTGAAAGCCAGTTTCTGGCCGACAAGCTGGCCGCCCGTGGCCATGCCTGTACCGCTCTTAGCGGCGACGTTGCCCAGAAGCAGCGTGAAGACATCATCAACCAGTTCAAGAGCGGTAAGCTCGACCTGGTGATTGCTACCGACGTGGCCGCCCGTGGCCTCGACGTTGAACGCATCAGCCACGTCATCAACTGGGACATTCCCGGCGATGTACAGACCTACACCCACCGCATCGGCCGTACCGGCCGTGCCGGTCGCAGTGGCAAGGCGATCATGTTCGTCAAGCCGCGCGAGCGTCGCTTGCTGCGCGATATCGAACGCGTCACCAAGCAGCAACTGAAGCCTTACCCGCTGCCAAGCGCTGCCCAGTTGAGCGACCACCGCGCCGGCCAGTTCAAGGCCGATGTGCTGGAGCGCATTGAAAGCGCCGATTTAACCTTCTTCCGCGCCATGATCGATGGCTGGGTCGAGAACACCGAAAATCCGGTCGATGCACGCGATCTGGCCGCTGCGCTGGCGATGATGGCGCAGGAAGACAAGCCGCTGCAGATACCGGAAGATCCGAAGCCGCGCCCGACTCGCGACCGCGATGACCGCCCGGGCCGTGATGGAAAACCCCGTCCGGAACGCGGCGCCAAGCGTGACCGCCCGCTGGATTACGACGCCCAGAAATACCGTCTCGACGTCGGCCGTAAAGACGGCGTTGAGCCGGGCCACATTGTCGGTGCCATTGCCAATGAAGCCGGCATCGAAGGCCGTTTCATCAACAACATCAGCATTCAGGAACAGTACACCCTGGTCGACCTGCCTACCGGCATGCCCAAGGAAATTCTGGAACAGCTGAAAAAGACCCGCGTCAAAGGTCGCCCCATGGCCCTGCGTGCCTGGGAAGACAGCCCGGTCGGCGCACCGGCACGGCGCAAACCCGCCGGCGACCGCAAGCCACGCAAACCCCGCAAAGCTGATTAATACTCTGGTTTTGCGCTCATAAAAAAAGCGACCTTCGGGTCGCTTTTTTTGTTTCGGAGTTTGGGTTTGCTTTAGTGGTACGAGTCCGTGTCAGGCACCGGGTGGGGCCATCTGGGGTCGGGCGGGATGCCGCCCACTCACCCATCCATGGGGCCTAGGCTTCGGCATCCATGCCTCAGACTTCCCCAGATAGGGAACACCCGGCACCTGACACTAAGCTGACTGCAAGCTCCGACTATTTTCACTAAAAACTCGCAGCTCGAAGCTCGAAACTCTCAGCTCGCCCTTACCCAATAAAATACTTAATCGCCGCCCCAATCAGCACCAGAGGCACCAGAATCCGAATCCACTTCGAATACTTCGCCGCCTGCTCTTCACTGACTTCCGAGCCCTTGGCCGAGGTGATTTTAATCACCACCAACATCACCAGTGCCAGTACAACCAGAATCGTCACAATAGGTGGCATCAGAGATCTCCAAACAATTCGTTCATTCGTGTACCGGGGTCGTCGGCGCGCATGAAAGCCTCACCGACCAGAAAGGCATTGATGCGGTTATTGCGCATTAATTCAACGTCGGCCGGTGTCAGAATGCCGCTTTCGGTGATCAGGGTGCGCCCTTCGTCGACGGCGTCTTTCAGCGCCAATGTCGTATCCAGGGTGACCTCAAAGGTGTGCAGATTCCGGTTATTGATTCCTATCAATGGCGTCTCCAGGCGCAGTGCCAGCTCCATTTCAGCGGCATCGTGCACTTCAACCAGCACATCCATGCCGAGTTCCCGGGCCTGGTCGTGCAAGTTGGTCAGTTGAGCGGCTTCGAGCGAGGCAACAATCAACAGCACGCAGTCGGCGCCGAGGGCTCGGGCTTCGGTGATCTGATAGGGGTCGATCAGGAAGTCTTTGCGGATCACCGGCAACGCGCAGCCGTCGCGCACAGCAACCAGGTAGTCTTCATGACCCTGAAAAAAATCCCTGTCGGTGAGCACCGACAAACAGGCGGCACCGGCGCGCTCGTAACTCTGTGCAATTTCAACGGGCACGAAGGGGTCGCGCAGTACGCCTTTACTGGGCGATGCTTTTTTGATTTCGGCGATGACCGCGGCCTTGCCGGCTTCAATTTTGGCGTTCAGCGCCCGGGCGAAGCCACGCGGTGCCGGGTGCCGTTCGAATTCACGCTCAAGGTCCAGCGCACTGACGCGCCGCGAGCGTTCAGCGATTTCTTCGCGCTTGCGATCGTTGATTTTTTTCAGAATGGTCGGTGTGTCGGTCACGGTCAGGCTCCGGTCAGGGCGTCGGAGAACGCCGCCAGTTCTTTCATTTTCTCAAATGCCAGACCGGTCGAGATGGCATCCTGCGCCATGGCAATACCCTGTTCCAGATCGCTGGCCACGCCCGATACGTAAATCGCTGCGCCGGCATTCAACGCAATAATGTCGGCGGCCCGGGCGGAGATCTCATCGCTCGCTCCAGTCAGGGCGTTTTTGATCAGTTCGAAACTCTGTTGGGAATTCTGCACCGCCAGACCAGACAGCCCCTGGGTCGCCAGCCCTACGTCTTCCGGGCGCACTTTGTAACTGCGGACTTCACCGTCTTTCAGTTCAGCCACAAAGTTGCTGCCGCCGATGCTGAATTCATCGAGCCCGTCTTTGGAGTGCACGACCATCACGTGTTCACTGCCCAGGCGTTTCATCACATGCGCCAGGGGTTCACACAGGTTTTCAGTGAATACCCCGATGACCTGGCGTTTCACGCCAGCCGGGTTGGTCAGCGGGCCAATGATGTTGAAAATGGTGCGCATGCCCAGTTCCTTGCGCGGGCCAATGGCGTACTTCATGGCGCTGTGGTGGCCAGGTGCAAACATAAAACCAACACCGACCGATTCAACCGCCCGGGCGGTTTGATCCGGCGTCAGGTTGATGTTGATGCCTGCCGCTTCGAGTAAATCGGCACTGCCGGAATTGGACGACACGCCCCGGTTACCGTGTTTGGCCACCCGGCCACCGGCAGCGGCGACAACAAAGGCGGCGGCGGTTGAGACGTTGAACAAATCCTGACCATCACCGCCGGTGCCGCAGGTATCGACCAGGTGATCAACGTTCACATTCACGCTGGCGGCCAGTTCACGCATCACCATGGCCGCGCCGGTGATTTCCTCGATGGTTTCCCCCTTCATACGCAGGCCCATCAGGAAGGCACCGATCTGGGCGTCGGTGCATTCTCCGGTCATGATCTGGCGCATGACCAATTGCATGTCCTCCTGGCTGAAGTGGCCGTGTTCGGAAATGCGCTTCAAGGCGTACTTGATATCCATGCTCGCTCCTGCGGGTCAGGGTAGAAGGGGGGTGGTTAAGTTTCGCAACACTATATCAGATTGCGGCAGGCTGATCAGGCCCCGGAGCGGCCGATAGCGCCGCAGGCAGGGGAACCTCCAGAAACCGCGCCAGCAGCGCATGGCCATGGTGAGTCAGAATCGATTCCGGGTGAAACTGCACCCCCTCCACCGCCAGCGAACGGTGCCGAACGCCCATGATTTCCTCGACGGCGCCATCCGGCGTTTCCGTCCAGGCCGTAACTTCCAGGCATTCCGGCAAAGTGGCTTGATCGATCACCAGCGAATGGTAGCGGGTAACCTGAAAGGGGTTTTCAAGGCCGGTAAAGACCCCTTGCCCGGTGTGATGCACCAGCGACGTCTTGCCATGCATCACCCGCCCGGCCCGCAAGACAGTTGCGCCAAAGACCTGGCCAATGCACTGATGACCCAGACACACCCCCAACACCGGCGTTTTACCGGAAAAATGCTGCACCGCCGCCATTGAAATGCCGGCTTCGTTGGGCGTACAGGGCCCCGGTGAAATCATCAGGGCATCCGGTGCCAGGGCATCCAGATCAGTCAGTGTGGTGGCATCGCTCTGCACCACAACGACATCGGCGCCGAGCTCTTGCAGGTAGTGCACCAGGTTATAGGTGAAGGAGTCGTGATTATCGATCATGACCACTCGGGGCATTGTTCATTACCTTGTCGTTTCAACAGCAGGGCGACAGTTTGAATCAACACCCGTTAAAATGCATGTCTGTTAACCTTACTACCCAACCCGGCACGCAGGAGACACCCCATTCAGCGCACGCCCACCCAGCGACTGCTCGACCGCGACTTCTACCGCAACGGCCCCAACCATCGGGGGGATCGCGAGGTCGGCTTTGGTGACGTCAAACGCCGTTTCGGGTTGCGCACCGTCACCATTGGCCGCTGGGTCACCAAAGCCGAGCAGGCCAGCACCGCCAATCACTTTTACGATGCGCTCGCCGACTTGCAGACCATTCTGCACGGCACAGCCGACCTGCTGTCGTTGCGCGGCACCCTGTCGCTCACCTACGGCCGCGGGGGCCAGCCGGGCGTAGCCGCCCACTATGAACCGGCCTCACGCACCCTGGCCCTGGCCAAAAACGCCGGGCCGGGCAGCATTGCCCATGAGTGGTTTCACGCCCTCGATCACTACCTTGCGGACAAGGCCTTTAAAACCGCCACGGCCGGTCGCTTCGCCTCGTCGGCCTGGCTCGCCGACAGCCCGGCCATCGGGCACCCACTGAACCAGCTGCTGTTCGATTGCTACCAGGCCATCTTACTGAACGAGGCGGGTACCGGAACGAGCGAGCTGTTCAAACGCTCGGTCGAGGCCGACCGCAGTCAGGGCGGCCTGTATTACAGCCTGCCGGAGGAACTGGCTGCCCGGTCATTTGAAGCCTTTGTTCAGGATGCCCCGCTAAAGAATCACTTTCTGGTGAAAGGCACCCTGGAATCGCCCGAGGCGAAACAGGGCCTCTACCCGCAAGCGGCTCAGAGAGCCCGCATTAACGAGGCGTTTAACCGGTATTTTCAGGCGCTGGGTAATGCCCTGGCCCGGCAGGGAAGCCCGGCCGGTCAGTAAAGCAACTAAAAAAGCCGCCCTGGCGGCGGCTTCTGTGGGTGGGTTCAGACCCGAACGCTGACGTTCTGACCGAGGTTGCCGATGGGGTCGGCCGCCTGCCCGGGGTTGATGCTTTGTATCAGTTGCAGGGCAAGATCCGCCTGTAGGTCCGTCGCCTGCTTCAGGACTTTCAGACCGGCCTCGCCTTTGGCTTCGTTGGTGGCCTGGGCCGTGGAGTAAGCGGCCACCGAACTGATGGATCCAAGGTTCATCTGCGGCTCGTCGATTGAGTATGAGCCTACTGCATCGGCCAGACCCTTCGGGACTTAATGGTCGTTTACAGTTTGTTTCAACGTTGCCCCGACTGAGCATCCGCCTGCTTTTGATCAAACAGCACTTTCACCGGACGAGACAATTTCTCTGGATGCTGCGGCGTGACATCAGAAAAACATTCATAGATGCGTTGCATATCCGCTTCGAGGTCTTCACTCGGCTCCAGAATCAGCGGAAAGGTGACCTGCTTTCTGCGGTAATCGGCCGTTGCCAGCACAATGGGTACACCCGCCTGGCGGGCGATATGGTGAAACCCGGTTTTCCATGTATCGGCGTTGCTGCGGGTACCCTCCGGCGTCATCACAATGATGATGCGGTCATGGCGGCTCAATTCGGCCACGGTCTGCCCCACCACACCGCCGGCTTTGGAGCGGTCGACCGGAATACCGCCCAGCTTCTTCAGCATCCAGCCAAAGGGCCACCTGAACAGGGAATTCTTGATCATAAACCGGGCGTGCAGCGCCAGCGCGATGCCCGCGGTAATGCCCAATACGCCATCCCAGTTCGAGGTATGTGGCCCGCCTACGACAATGGCCTTGGGAAGGTCCGGAAAGGGTTCCACATACCAGCCCGCCAGTCGCAACAAACCAATGGCCAGCCGGCGCAGCGGCGAGCCACCCGCTGCCACGGCCGTTTTTTTCTTATTGTTGTGCATAGTGATCCTGAGTTTTTCTACATCAGGCCCGATGTTAACCCATACCGGGCACTGACACACAGCCGATATACAAAAGCTATTGCACCGGTCGTTAAAACAAACTTATGGCAATGACTGACCACTGCTATAACTAGTGTGAGTAGTAAGGCGGTAAGGAAGCCATGACTTATCCGCATCCCCTGATATTGACTGACATGGCTCAGACCGGTGCTGGCTCCCGGCAGACAGGCTGTAAAGTCGTCGGGTTGAGTGGCCAGTTCACCGAGTCCCGACTAACGTTACACGACCCTATAACCAGAATAACGCAACCCAACAGTCACAGACGGAGAGAGTTATGACCACGAATCAAACAGAAGCAGCCGGCAAATGCCCGGTGATGCACGGTTCACGGACCAAAATGACCACCGGCCCCGCCAACATGGACTGGTGGCCGAATCAGCTGAACCTGGCGATCCTGCACCAGCACGCGCCAAAATCTAACCCCTTGGGCGACGACTTCGATTACGCGGAAGCCTTCAAATCACTCGACTTGCCCGCGGTCAAGAAAGACATCGAAGCCTTGCTGAAAGACTCGCAGGACTGGTGGCCCGCCGACTACGGCCACTATGGCCCCTTCATGATCCGCATGGCCTGGCACGCCGCCGGCACCTACCGTACCGGCGATGGCCGTGGCGGTGCGGGCACCGGCAACCAGCGCTTTGCGCCGCTCAACAGCTGGCCCGATAACGGCAACCTCGACAAGGCCCGCCGACTGATTTGGCCGATCAAACAGAAGTACGGCAACAAGCTTTCCTGGGCCGACCTGTTTATTTTGACCGGCAACGTCGCACTGGAATCCATGGGCTTTAAAACCTTTGGCTTCGCCGGTGGCCGCGCCGACATCTTCCAGCCGGAAGAAGACATCTACTGGGGCGCCGAGAAAGAATGGCTGGCCACCAGCGACAAAGACAACAGCCGCTACACCGGTGACCGGGAACTGGAAAACCCCCTGGCAGCCGTGCAGATGGGCCTGATCTACGTGAACCCGGAAGGCCCCGATGGCAAACCGGACCCACTGGCCTCGGCCCGCGATATTCGCGAAACCTTCGCCCGCATGGCAATGAACGACTATGAAACCGTCGCCCTGACCGCCGGTGGCCACACCTTCGGCAAGACCCACGGTGCAGGTGACCCTGAGAAAGTCGGGGTCGAGCCCGAAGGTGCACCCATTGAAGCCATGGGCTTCGGCTGGAAAAACAGCCACGGTAAAGGCAAAGGCCGCGACACCACCACCAGTGGCCTGGAAGGTGCCTGGACGCCGACCCCGACCCAGTGGGACATGAGCTACTTCGACGTGTTGTTCGGCTACGAATGGGAACTGACCAAGAGCCCGGCCGGTGCGCAGCAGTGGGCTCCGAAAGGCCTGAAAGACAGCGACATGGCGCCGGACCCGGAAGATCCGTCCACCAAAGTCGGCATTATGATGTCTACTGCCGACATGGCCATGCGCGAAGACCCGGAATACAGGAAGATTTCCCAGCACTTCCATAAAAACCCGGAAGAATTCGCCGACGCCTTCGCTCGCGCCTGGTTCAAGCTGACCCACCGCGACATGGGCCCGAAAGCCCGCTATTTGGGCCCGGAAGTTCCGGCTGAAGACCTGATCTGGCAAGACCCGGTGCCCGCGGTCGATCACGAACTGGTCAACGCCAGCGACATTGCCGACCTGAAAGGCAAGATTCTGGCAACCGGTCTGTCGGTTTCCGAACTGGTCTACACCGCCTGGTCATCCGCCTCCACCTTCCGCGGTTCCGACATGCGCGGTGGTGCCAACGGTGCCCGCATTCGTCTGGCGCCCCAGAAAGACTGGGAAGTGAACCAGCCAGATCAGCTGGCCAAGGTGCTCAAAGCGCTGGAAGGCGTGCAGAAAGCCTTCAACGACCAGTCCGGCAGCAAGAAAGTCTCGCTGGCCGACCTGATCGTACTCGGTGGCGTTGCGGCCGTTGAAAAAGCCGCGAAAGACGCAGGCCACTCGGTAGACGTGCCGTTCACACCGGGCCGCACCGACGCCACCGACGACCAGACCGACGTGGAAGCGTTCGACTGGCTGAAACCCGAAGCCGACGGCTTCCGCAACTACCGTCGCGCGGCATTCACCGTCTCCGACGAAGAAATGCTGGTCGACAAAGCTCAGTTGCTAGGCCTGAGTGCACCGGAAATGACGGTACTGGTCGGAGGTATGCGCGTGTTGAACGCCAACTACAAGCAGGCCAAACACGGCGTGCTGACCAAAACACCGGGAAAACTCACTAACGACTTCTTCGTGAACCTGACCGACATCAACACCGAGTGGGCGCCGGTATCGTCTGAAGCCGACGTGTTCGAAGGTAAGGACCGCAAGAGCGGCGAGGTGAAGTGGACGGGTACTCGTGTCGACCTGATCTTTGGCTCCAACTCCCAGTTGCGCGCCATTGCTGAGGTCTACGCCCAGAACGACTCGAAAGAGAAGTTCGTGAAAGACTTCGTGGCTGCCTGGACCAAGGTGATGGATGCTGATCGGTTTGATCTGGCGTAATAGCCTGTACTGTTAAGACCAAGGCCGGATGCCCTGCAAGGGCATCCGGCCTTCTATTATGCGCGAAGACTTTTCCACTCTGCAAAACCACCCACGCCCTCACTACTCCATCATCACCACACCGTGGGAGGGCAGTCCCCTGCGCGACAGGAAGCAAACTGACCACAGAACCCTCCCCCCCATCCCTATCTCTCTGACGAGCGGACACGTCTGACACCCCCTTGAAATAAGTTCTTGCCAACCCTGTCACCGAGTGAGAAGGTGAAAACACAAAATATTTTGCCTTGGTGTGCCATGTAACCGGCCGGGCGGTAACGAGTCTGGTCGACTTATATCCGTTGATTTGCTGTGAATGCCAGCCACCAAACCCCTTCTGATTGATTTGGTTGGTTGTGTACTTTTAGCTGCGTACTTGAAGTCGCTGCTGACTTACGGGAGTGCTATGGCAAAGCACTATCAGGTGGCTAAAAGGTAACGCATCCAGAATATCTCCGTGGATATGTTACAAATGTGTTGAACTATTCTGGATAGTTGACAGATTTATAGGTTTTTACGGGTTGATATTCGCGTGGTCGGAAAAGCTGAGATTTGGGTTTGGAGCTCTGTGGTAGGGGTTGTAGTCGGTTGGTTATAAATACAGTGCTTGTATTGGCCCTGGATCATTTTCATTTTTGATATGAATAATCTGTTAGGCTAAAAGTAGAGAGAACGGATGAAAGCTTATTCTGGAGAGTTGGAAGTATAAGATGGGGAATTCGTTCTTGATGCGGATAGGCTTATCGTGAGAGATGGTGAAGTCGCGTTCATGCTTTCTGGATCTGATGAATAGGGTGATTTCAGGGTCGAAGATGTGGCGAAGCGAACTGAGCACGGAGCGTTCATCGCTTCGAATCTCCGCCTTGTTTATCCGAAATACGTAAGCCAAGATTTAGCCAGCATTCAGTTTGACGAGGTCGTTCAAACCGCCTAAAAGGTACGCTGTCGTGTTAAGGGGAAATTGAATCTGTATGGTGATACATGGGTATTCTCAGGAAATATCGGCCCGTACAAGGCCTAACAATCACAGGCAGCGCGACGCCAAAAAGCGGCGCTCCTGCTGTTGGCGTTAGGCCCTATGAATCAAGTTTCACAACATCCCGGGCTCCGAATCTTCGTCCTCGGCGCAGGCTTTTCGGTGCCGGCAGGACTGCCGCTGGCTGCTGGCTTGTTTCAATCCATAAAACGGCGGGTTGAAGCTATCCACGGTGTTGAGACCAAGTTCCAAGTCGATATTGAAAACTACATCGAATATCGAAAAAGGTGCTTCGACGAAACCATCTCGGAAGACGACATCGATTTAGAAGCTTTCCTGTCTTTCCTGGATATTGAACACTTTCTTGGACTAAGGGGCAGTGGCACGTGGAGCGATGATGGAAATGAAAGCCAAGTTATGGTGAAGCGTTTTCTTGGCCAATTTATACACGATCACACTCCCGAAGGGGACAGCCTTCCTGACTGTTACTACGAATTTGCTAGGCGCCTTTCGACACACGATGTCGTTCTTACGCTGAATTACGATAACGTGCTAGAACGCGCGTTGGAGCATGTTGGCAAGCCGTATCGACTGTTCCCTTTTCGCTACTCCGAAATTGGTCGTTGGAGCAATACAGTAGATAGCTCAGTGGATGAGGTCGTCATCCTGAAGCTACATGGATCTCTGGACTGGTTTAGTAATCGGCAATACCTGAGGTCCATTGAAGATTGGCGGGTTCAAGGCTTCGATGGCCTTCCCCACAATGCCATATTTAACGACGAAACCCGATTTTCCGCCACACCAATTGTAGATGGGCCGAGAAGCCCAGATGATCCGCTGAATCACGTTTTCCGAATTCGCGGCACCGACGACTTCTACTCAAAGGCAGAGCCGCTTGAGACACCCGTAATACTTTCTCCGTCGCACTACAAGATCGTCTATGCAACGCCACTGCTCGACTTTTGGCACGGGTTAGGCCGATCAGGAGACATGAATCTAGGTGTCTCTGTGATTGGGTTCTCACTACCAGATCACGATGAATATCTGCGCATCGCCCTCTATCAACTGATTACAAATTATCAGGACTCGTGGTGGGACGAGCGTGTTCTGGATACGCTCAAGGATAACGTGAAATTTGTAGACTACCAGCAAGATGCTGGTGGCATCGCTGAATTCAAGGCGAGATATGGTTTCGTGGATACCGAGAAAACTGAATACTGGTGGGATGGCTTTGGTGAAGACGCAGTCGAGTTCTTGTTCAACCCAGCACGGGCCTAACAATTCATTGTAGCGGACGTTTGACCCGCCACGTACTTTTGCTGCCGAAAAAGCACGCGTCGCCTCAAACGCCGCTGAACTTAAGCGCTAAATATCAAGGAGAGTTAATGAGTATATCTGACATAAAGGACTATTTTTTTCTAGTAGGTTCTATCGCAGGTCTGTTAGCTCTGTTCCGTCCAGTTTTAGAATCTAAATTTGATCGAGACAGGAAGAGAGCTGAAAAGATTCTTGAGCTTGTTTCGGAAGAGCATATGAAGGCTATGGACTTTGATGTTTACCAAGCACGAGCCATACTTATCTCCAACTTTTACCCTCTGGATGATCTTAAAACTCAATGGAAGGATGAATCAGACTTGGTTCGCTTTTCTGGTCCTTTAAAAGCGCACTATCTTAAGGAAGTTGAACAAATAGTACGAAACTATAGTAAATTACGAGAATATATTCAGGTTCCCTACTGGGAGCCCACATCGACTGGCGATGATAATTCGGACACCCATCAGTGGTTATTCAATAAGTCGTATTTCCCAGAAACTATCGGATCGCAAGGAGACTATGACGTTCATTTAAGTGAAGCTGGTGAAATCGTAGGAAAAGTCAGAGACGGTATAAGGCGTCTCCAGATAATTATGGAGATGCATTTTTTGGAGGCATTCTTTGCTCGATTTTTACTGCCAAAGAGGTTACGGGAGGTTGCATTGGAAGAAGCTTCTAACTAGACCGAATGCTTAAACTGTGAACTTGACCCGTGCCCTAAAAGTTATCCGCCTATAAATGGAGTCTTGATGAAAGATTTAGATTCAGAAAAAAAGATTGCAGTACTTATTGATGCAGAAAATGCTCAATATTCGGTTTTGGGAGCTGTTTTAGCTGAGCTATCTAAGCATGGTCACATTATTGTTAAAAAGGCATATGGTGATTGGAGCTCTAATCACTTGCGTAACTGGAAACAGCCATTAAACGAATTAGCAATTAATCCAGTTCAGCAATTTTCTTATACGCAGGGCAAGAACTCATCAGACGCAGCAATGATTATAGATGCAATGGATTTGCTGTATTCAAATAAGTTCGATGCATTCGCGCTAATATCAAGTGACAGTGATTTCACGAAGCTCGCTTCTAGACTAAAAGAGTCTCAGATTTACGTTTTTGGTGTTGGAGAGAAGAAAACCCCTATTGCATTCAGAAATGCATGTGATGACTTCATATCCACTGAGGTGCTGAGGGATCTAGATACAGATCAAGACTCTGAACCAAACACAACTGCAGCCAAGGTAGCGAACCCCGTCGGAACGAGCCCGGAGGAAAGAAGGCTTCGGAGTGACACACGCCTTCTAAACATTCTTAGAAATGCGATCTCTGAATATGCTGATGACGACGCTTGGGCTCCACTTGGCCCGTGTGGTGGACTTATAAAACGTCAATATCCGGACTTTGACTCCAGAACATACGGCTACCCGACTCTGACAAAGCTTATTGAAGCCATTGGACTTTTCCAAATTGATAGGCGGCAGTCTGGTAGCAGCAAAGTTCATGACATCTATGTCAAAGAGACCCGAAGATAAAACTCTTATAAAGCCATCGAGCCTGTTCTGGGTCTTCAGCACTCCACCGGAGGCCCTCGTCAGGGCGCCGCGGATGGCTGGCATTAGGCAGCCAAGTTACCCATGAAGTAGGCAAGCAAACAGGAGTCAGCCCCTTCGTAAGATCAATACAGAATCATCGGGCAGCTATAGGCTGCCCGATCTCAATCAACAAGCCAAGGACTAACCGTTGCCCTACTGCTCCAACGCCCCCTCAAAATAATAATACGGCAACAACACGACACCCATACTGTAGTGACACCCACATTAGGTGGCTATCAAGAACGAGTTTTCAATAGGCTATATTTATAAGCGAGCAATGGGTGTCTCTGCAGCGCGCTATTTGCGTCAAGTGTTAATATGGATGTCCACCTTGGTCTTTAGCAATGCTGTACAAAACACTGGTTGACTGCCTGAGGGTCAAGTCTTATTGTGGATGTCCCGGCGGCATCCGGCGGCATTTTTATCCCCTGTGCTTTACAAGCCAAGCCTGGTCACTAGATCGATTTGACGATCAATTCGGATTCCTCCCACAGTTTGGCGGCAAGCGTTTTATTATCGGCGTCAGCGCGAGAGTTTTTCACGTTTGAATCCGCGAGGTAATGCCCAGCCAAAGAAAGTGCCTTAGGGTTAACAGCGGCAAAGACTTCCGTTGCAGCGCCTTCACCCACGGTTTTCAAAAACAGGGGCGCAACGACAGCCAATACTCTGCGCAGTGCAGGCCCCAGGTTACGTGATAGGTTGGTATCAACAACGCCTGGGTGCACTGCATAGGCGGTTCTATCGGTACCAGTAAAACGACGCTGCAACTCTTTAGCGAAGAGCAAATTCGCCATTTTTGATTGGCCGTAGGCCATCAAAGGCTGGTAGCCCTTGTCGCCTGAAAGGTTGTCAAAATCAATCCCCTGCGCGGGTGAACTCCGGTGCCCCTCACTACTCAGCATCACCACTCGGCCTTTGTCTGTCAGTTGCCCAAGCAAGCCTGTCACCAGCATGAAATGACCAATATGATTGGTAAAAAACTGCAGCTCATATCCGTGTGCCTTCTCAAGTTTGGGAAGCATCATTATGCCCGCATTACAAATAATGGCGTCGAGCTCGTGCCCATCAGCAATGATTGAAGATACACAGTCTCGAACCGACGCTGGGTCTGCAAGTTCACAGGCATAGCCGATCGCATGGCCTGGAAACTTGGCGCATGCAGCCGAAGCTTTTTCTTTGGTACGCGCAGTGCCCAAAACCAACGCTCCGCGCAGAGATAGAACCCTGCAGGCCTCTTGCCCGATACCTGAGTTACAACCGGTTACCAGGATCGTCTTGCCTGCAAGTGAGAGCCCCTCAGTGACGTCTTCGGCCGTTGAGCCATAACCATAACCCGTCGGCCCTTTTGATCTGAACATTGAGAAAAATGACATGCCTACCCTCTCCTATTTGATGCAAAGCCGCCTTGGATTGCCACCGACGGTGCGTCCGTTTATCAGGCGGATCATCGGGGCAAGGTGTGATTAGACGCCCGAACAAATAGTTAAACAATCGCAGCATTTAGTATGTCATCATGTCAAAACGCCATGAATCACAGTCGGAAGTATGCCTATGACCACCCCAGACTTGACGGAGCTGAATACCTTTGTCGAGGTTGCCAAATTGCGCTCCTTTCGAAAGGCAGCGGACGTTCTAGAACTGTCACCATCGACCGTCAGTCACATAATACGCCGCCTCGAACAGCGAACGGGCGTACGATTGCTCCATCGCACAACTCGCAGTGTGGCCCCAACACAAGCAGGGGAGAAACTGCTTGCGCGCCTGCAACCGGCTTTGGCCGAAGTACGCACAGCGCTTGGCGAAATTGACGGATTCCGGGATAAACCAACGGGTCGAGTTCGCATCAACGCACCTGAGCAAGGCGTTAGGCTTCTGCTACGAGAGGTCATTCCCGCCTTTCAAAAAAACTACCCAGATATAGAACTCGACATAGTGACTGAAGGCCGTCTGGTGGACATAGTCAAAGACGGTTTTGACGCCGGCATACGACTGGGAGGCACCATTCCCCAAGACATGATTGCGGTTCAATTGGGTAGACCAACGCGTTGTATTGCTGTCGCTTCCCCGGAGTATCTGTCGCAGCGCACCACCCCAAAAAGCCCCGATGACCTCCATTCACACGAATGCATCCGCATCCGGCTTCCAAATGGAAAAATTCTAGCGTGGGAATTTGAAAAAGGCGGCCAACCCTTAAAGATTGAGACGCCAGGCACACTGATTCTGAATCAGGAAGGACTCATGATTGAAGCTGCACTCGCTGGGCTGGGTATCGCTTACGTATTTAAAAGTTCGGTGCATGACGAATTAAAGTCTCGACGCCTCATTAACTTACTTGACGACTGGTGCCCCGAATTGCCGAATGCGTTTCTCTATCTCCCTGGCAACAGGCACATTGCATCGGCACTTCGGGTATTTATCAACGCCGTCAAAACTTCGAAAACAGCCTAGCTAAAGTGCGCTCTTGGTTTAGTGGCTCAACCGGGTACACACTCATATATGGGCAGGACTAATTAGACACACAGAATAGTCGGCTATCATGGTCATTCAGTTCATAGCTTGAAGCTATTAATATTGATGGGTGTCCACGCTTTCCAGCGATGCTGTATAAACCACTGGTTGGATGTCTGAGGGTCAAGTGTTATTGTGGGTGTCCGGGCAGCATCCGGACTTCAAAAAAATAGAGAATCCAAATGAATGTTGTTACAAAAAGTATGATGTTGGCGGCAATGGTGAGTTTAGCCGCCTGCCAACAAGAATCATCAAAAACAGAAGCATCTGTACCGAAAGCGGAGCCTGTTACAATGCCAGTTACGGAGCCCGCTCCGGCACCTGAAATACCTACGGTACCCGGAACACCGACGACAAACGTCAGCGCCCCTATTCCAGAAGCGCCCATAGCCCATTTATGCCTTGGTGGTGAAACCATTTACCTTACTGCAAAAATGCAAAATGTGGTGTTAAATCCGGATGCCAATACCCTCTACAAGCTCGTGCCAACATCCAAACTGGTATCACTGTGTTTATCTGCCAATAACGATGCATTAATTTACCGTTATGGTGAAGAAAACAGCATTGAACTCGAAAGTGTTGCCACGGCTGATGCGCCCTTTAAAACCTACCACAACCAAGTAGGTCGAGTGGGTGAAGACTACTTTTCTTTTACGCGCGGCAACTACCAATATGTAGTCGTAGAATCGAGCGGTATGGGCAACGGCGTGTCACTTAGCGTTTATCAAGGTGATACAAAAATTGTGGATAAGTTTTCAGGCAATACGATGGATGAAGATTTTTATCAATCGTACCTATCCATTCCAGAAAATTTATTGGAAGTCAGCGAACCCGCCTCAGTTCGTGTTGAGTAAGCGTTAGGCTCGCGTGAAAGCGAGCTAATAGGACACCCTACTTGGCCCTAGTTTAGTTAAGTTTGAAACTGTTATTGAGGGTGTCCTGGCAGTATTATTGAGGATGACTTGATCGATTTTGCAGAGGCTAGCGGCAAGGATATGTCTCGGGTAAAAAATAAGATTTCGAAATACTACCTATAAGAGAGCATAACCAGTAGTTGCAATTCGTTCCGGGC
The DNA here is from genome assembly GCF_004000275.1 of Saccharospirillum alexandrii. Taxonomy (GTDB): domain Bacteria; phylum Pseudomonadota; class Gammaproteobacteria; order Pseudomonadales; family Natronospirillaceae; genus Saccharospirillum; species Saccharospirillum alexandrii. Next base: position 66,894 of record NZ_RCIP01000005.1, on the reverse strand, counting down.
CCACGGCCCTGTACCGGACGCCCTTTTCAGGGTACCGCTAAAAAAAATGTGTCAGATTCCCCTGAGGTGTCGAGATGTGGAAACCCTATCAAGAGAGAAATGGAAAGCTCCCGGATTTTCTGGTTGAGTATCGATTTTTTACCCCAGAGGAAGGCGGTAGACAATCAACTCCATTTCAGGGGTATAGATCAGACCTTCACTATGAGGGTGAGGATATAAACGTAGAAGGAATTTACGGTATCTGGCCTGAATTTCTAAATGAAGATGGTAGTGTAATATCCGAGGAAAACGAATGCGTACCAGAGTCAGGCAGGGCCTACATGTGGATTCTGTTCTCCGATGAAATGTCGAAATACCATACGCAACATGCGATACCTGGTCGAAAATGCTGGTTTATGGAAGGTTCTCGAAAAGTGGCAGAGGCTACAATAATTGAGCAAATTGCTTTGGTTCACGAAAAAAATTTTAAAAACTAACTAGGCGCTGCGCTTCTACTCAAAAAAGCTCTTCGCAGTATGCGCAGAGGAGTGCAGCTTTAGCTGGCCAAGCTCGCCATGAGAAGTAGGCAGATTCAGCAAAGGGTCAGCTTCGTCGCAAAATCGATGCGGTAACACCGGGCAAACCCTTAGCCCACCCGATGTTAACTAAATTGTCGCAGCTTACTTGCCCTACCGCCCCAAAGACCCCTCAAAATAATGATACGGCAACAACACCATCGGTTGGCCGCGGTACTCGACCAGATCTTGCAAATACTGCTGCCGATACAGATCCCGATTGAACACCAGTGCATCCGCCCCTTCTACATCGATCAGGTACCGCAAGTCTTGCAAGGATGACACGCTGGGGCGCGGGCTTTCGACCAGGAACACTTTATCGCGATCCGCGATGCCTGCTTGTTTGCGGGCAAGGTCAATGGCGTGGGTCAAACTGCCCAGTTCATCAACCAGGCCTGCGCTATGGGCATCTCGGCCGCTGTAGACCCGGCCCGCCGCCAGTGCTCGCATTTCGGCAACGGTGATGCCTCTGGCTTCTGCAGCCTGGGTCACGAAGGCATCGTAGTAACTGTCGAGGCGGCGCATGATGCCCGCGCGCTCGGCCGGTGTCAGGTCCCGGCTTGGCAGTGTCAACCCGGCAATCGGTAGGCCGATGCCTGCGGTTGCATCGGAAGAGGCACCCCGGCTAACGGAATCGCTGTTCAGGCGCAACCGGTCGCCCAGGCCGTCGTCCCACAGGCGCACGCCGGTCACGCCAATGCTGCCGGTGATGGTGTTGGGTGAGGCCACCAGTGTACCCGCGTGCATCGATACCCAGTAGCCTCCGGATGTCGCCAGCGAGCCCATCGATACCACGACGGGTTTTTCAGCCTGGGTCAGTTTCACTTCCTGGCCCAGCAGATCGGCCGCCAGTATCAACCCTCCCGGTGAATCAACACGCAACACCACGGCTTTAATCTCGTCGTCTTCGCGCAGTTCCCGAAGCGATTCCGCCAGTTCACGGGTGCGCATGCCGCTGTCGGTCGCGGTCATGCCGGTGGCATACACCACCGCAATGCGGTGAGCGGGGCCCCATTGGTTGTCGCGGGGCTCGCGCAGCACTTGCAACCCGTCGGGCGCTACCCGGCGAGGTTCGGTACCGGTCACGGTTTCCAGCACGTCATCCAGTTCGGAATAACGCGCCAGTCGGTCCACCACGCCCATGTCCAGCAAGTCTTCCGCGGTCAGTGACAGGCCACGGTCGATCAGTTGATTGAACGCATCGGGCGACAGGTTACGACCATCGGCCATGCTGCTTTGCCAGAGTTCGTAGAAACTGTCGATCATCGCCTGGCGTTGTACCCGGTCGGCAGCCGACATGTCGCTGCGCGACAGGCTCTCGAAGGCGGTTTTGTATTCGAGGTTGCGGAATTCGTCGACGCCAATGCCCCAGTGGGCCAGTAACTCTCCGAGGTAGGTACTGCCGGAGACAAAGCCTGGCACTGTCAGTGTGCCCATCGGGTCCAGAATGACTTCGTCGGCGGCGGATGAAAGCAACAGCTCAGTCATGCCGCCGTCTTCGATGTACAGCAACACGGTTTTACCGGAGTCGCGGAATTCATCCAGCGCGGTTTTGATTTCCCAGGCCATGGCGGCGGGAACTTGCATGCGCGTGGTGTTAACAACAATGCTGCCAACGTTGTCATCCAAACGGGCGGCGTCGATGTAGCGCAGGGTATCGAGCAACGAACGGCGGCGGTCGAACAAGCCGAAGGTCTGGTAAGCCATCTCGTCGTTCAGGCTCAGTTCAAGAACGTCGTCACCCCGGGTCGACCAGGCATCGAACACATTGCGGTCCCAGCCGCCGGCACGCAGCGAGTACGATTGATAGTTATCGCCCTCATCCACATGGTGTGACTGGGCGCTGAAACCAACATGACCGAGGCTCACTTGCAGGCCCGCCGTCACGGTTCCGGTATCAAAATAGCGGCCGGTCAGGCGAATGCCCGGCATGACTTCGGTGGCCGCCCCGGCCGACCAATGGCCGTCCTCAAAGTCTTCGTCGTTCCCCAGGGCGTAGTCGGCAAACACCGTCAGGGTTTCATTGCCGAAGGGGCGCACGGCCACGTCCACCACGCCCTGATAGTATTGCGTATCGGTGGCGAGCGTGCCGGTCAGGCCAATGGAGGTATAGCGATTGGGGCGATTGATCGAGCCCAGCGTGAAATGGGTGCGCAGATCCTGGCTTTCGGTATCGCCACCGTACCAGCCGATGGAGAACCCGCCGGCGCTGGCGTCGGTGCCGCCGCCAAACGCCAGTTTGTATTCGCGAATGGCGTCAGCACCCCGGTTATCCCGACCGAAGCTGAAGCTCACGCCCGGCGCGGCGAGTGTGGCGTTCCAACGCTGGTCGTCGTACAAAACGTCGTCGCTGGTCCAGTTAACGGTGACATCGCCTTCGGTCAGGTAATGCAACCCGGCCGGGTTATCGTAGCCGTACAACCCGAATTTCATCGCACCCGGCGACGTCAGTGAAAACTCGTTTTGCTGGTAATACCGTTGAAAACCGGTTTGTTCAGCGATCGCAGGCAAGCTGGCACAGACCAGCAATGGCAGAGTGATTAAACGGCGGCGCATGGCTCACGTCCTTATAGGCGATGTCAGACGTCAGCATAGGCCGATGCACCTATCTCAAACAGTAACGAAAGTCCTGTTTTTCGCGTCGATGGCTTAGCGGTCAGTGGCCTTCGTTAATGGGAACATCCCGGTCAAGCACCCAACACCGTTCATTGTTCTGGTACCCCAGGGGTTCGTAATAGGCGTTGGCCGACGGTGCTGCGAGCAGAATCAGTTTGCACTGTGGGCCAAGCTGTTGCTGCGTGACCGCTTGCAGCCGCTTACCGATGCCCGACTTCTGCACACTGGCATCGACCGCCAGATCCGACAAATAACAGGCATAGTGAAAATCGGTGACACTGCGGGCAATGCCCACCAGCAGGTCACCGTCCCAGGCACTGATGGTCAGGCTGGCGTTGGCCAGCATGCCTTCGATACAGGCGCGGTCATCCACGGGTCGGCGTTCCGCCAGGGTCGAACGCTGCAGCAGATCGATGAACTGATCTGCACTGAGCGGTGCATTTATGCGGTATTCAATGGTCATGAACTCGCCCTCCTGTTTGGTAAACGCGGCAGATCTTTCTGAACGGTCATCAGACGAACGTGAAGTCAGGCAAGGCATCCACAATGATCTGATGGTCATCCACGTCTTTTAGCCCGGTGACCGTAATGGTCCCAATCAAGCCCGCACCGGTCACGACGATCGGGATACAGCCGCCTTTGGCAATGTAATCATCATCGCTCAGGCCAAAATCCGCCGCCAGTGTTTTCCCTTTTTGCTCCAGATCGAGCCGGACCGCCAGTGAACTTTCCGCAAAATTCAGCGTTGTATTCACTTTCCGGCGAATCCAGTTGGCTTTGTCGGCCGACAAGTCATTGTCGATGAATTCGAAAACGGTTTGGTTCAACCGGCGGATCGACACGCCGATTCGGGCGTCCCGCTTGCGGGCCAGCTCGATAATTGCCAGACCCATATCCAGGGCCATCCGATTGGTAAACTGGTCGGTGATGAGTTGACGTTCCACAGGGGTTTCCTTTTTCAGTGGCAGGAAAGGAGATGCTTCATTCTTTCAGTCCCGACCACCGTTCTCAAGTGTTTAACGACAAGCGGCTGATGCCCACGCCGTTGCTTTTGACCCGACTGCCCTCACCTCCCGTACTATTCGCATAGGAATTCCAACTCACCGCAATCAGATTCAAGGACACACCATGAGTGATAACAGCTACACACCTCCCAAGGTATGGACCTGGGAACCGGGCAACGGTGGCCGGTTTGCCAACATCAATCGGCCCATCGCTGGCCCCACTCACGATAAACCGTTGCCGGTTGGCAAACACCCGCTGCAACTGCATTCACTGGCCACGCCGAATGGCGTTAAAGTGACCATCATGCTGGAAGAACTGTTGGCCGCGGGCATTACCGGTGCCGAATACGACGCCTGGCTGATCAACATAATGGAAGGGGATCAGTTTGGCTCTGGCTTTGTGGAAGCCAACCCCAACTCCAAGATACCCGCCTTAATGGACCACAGCGTCACCCCGCCACAGCGGGTGTTTGAATCCGGCTCCATCCTGATGTACCTGGCTGAAAAATTTAACGCCTTCATTCCCGACACCCCGGCTGGGCGCACAGAATGCTTCAACTGGCTGTTCTGGCAAATGGGCAGCGCCCCGATTCTGGGCGGTGGCTTTGGCCATTTCTACGCCTACGCACCGGAAAAATACGAATACCCCATCAACCGGTACACCATGGAAGTAAAACGCCAGCTGGATGTACTTGACCGCCACCTGGCTGACAACACCTACCTCTGTGGCGATAGCTACAGCATCGCCGACATGGCCGTTTGGCCCTGGTACGGCTGGCTGGTTCAAAACAAGGTCTACGAGGCCGCCGAATTCCTGGAGGCAGATGGCTACACCAACGTCGTTCGCTGGGCCAACGCCATTGCTGAACGGCCTGCGGTGAAGCGCGGTGTGAAAGTGAACCGCACCTGGGGCGAGCCGGACGAACAGCAACCGGAACGGCATGACGCCAGCGACCTGGACTGAGCCTGGCCTGCCCAACTGACTCGGGGCTGGTTGCCGTTACTGGCCAGACCCCGTGTTGAGGTACACTCTCTTACCCCCTCTTCAGGAACCGTCGTATCATGAGTTTGTTTGAACACCAGACAGTGGACCATGCGCTCCTGATCAACCGGCTGGACACCGAAGAGGTGCTCGGCTGTGCCATTGAGCGCCCATTTGAACTGGATGGCCATCGCTGGCTGACGGCCGAACATTACTACCAGGCCATGAAATACCCGGGAAAACCCCGCTTTGACGACATCCGCAATGCCCCAACCGCCGAAGAAGCCCGAAAACACGGCCGCGGCTGGCTAAAACGCACGCGGGAAGGCTGGCCCGCTCTTCGTACCCGAGTGATGACGCGGGCGCTTTACACCCAGGCACACACCCACCCCGATTTTGCCCGGGGCCTGCTGGCGACCGGCGAGCAACCGATCCGGGAGAATGCCCTGTACGACTATTTCTGGGGCACGGGTCGCGATCAGCGTGGCGAGAATGCCTATGGGACTGTGCTCATGAATGTTAGGGAGAAATTGCGTCAGGAAGCTGGCTGAACTGTATTCCGCCATTGCCTGACCTAGCCTACATCGCCCCACTCCCGCTTGACCCCAATGCAGAAGCATCACCAGGCGCGTAGGCTCAGCCTACTCCGTTTACAGCCCCTATTGCCCATGGTTTAGCAGTTCCAAACCCGCCCTCACCAAACCTCTCACAGCGCTGTTTTCGGTTCGTTTAATCTTTTTTGCATTCGTATGCAAAAAGAGTAATATCAAGATATAAAACAACGACAGCCCACCGTGATTGGCCCAGGAGAAAACCATGGCGAGTAGCAAAACCCTGAACAAAGATGCGCTAACGTTCGTTAAAGCACCCGAGCGCAATGCCCAGAGCGACAGTACGTCAGTTGAAGGGCTGGTTGCCGACATCATTCGATCGGTCCGCGAGCGCGGCGATGACGCCGTTCGGGATTATTCCGAACAGTTCGACAAGGTCCGTCTGGATGCGTTCGAGGTCTCCATGGCAGACCGCGAGCTGGCTGTAGAACGCCTCGACCCGCAAACCCGGGCCGATACACAGTTTGCGATCGACAACGTTTCAGCCTTTGCCAAAGCGCAATTGGGCTCGCTGTCGGAAATCAATGTCGAGATCTTGCCCGGCGTACACATGGGCCACCGCAACATCCCGCTGGACCGCGTGGGCTGCTACGTCCCCGGTGGCCGCTACCCGCTGTTGTCCGCGCCCATCATGACCATTGTCCCCGCCAAAATAGCCGGCGTAGGCGAGGTGATTGCCTGCCTGCCACCCAATGCGCACGAGGCCATGATCGCGGGTTGCCACCTCTCAGGGGCGGATCGTATTTTCCGAATCGGTGGCGCCCAGGCGATTGCCGCCATGGCGATGGGCACCGAATCCGTGCCGGCCGTTAACAAGATCGTCGGCCCGGGCAATGCCTTTGTGAACGAGGCCAAACGCCAGGTATTCGGCCCCATCGGAATCGACCAGTTGGCCGGCCCCTCGGAAATCTTCGTACTGGCCGACCACACCGGCGATGCCGAACTGATCGCGACCGATTTGCTGGGCCAGGCCGAGCACGATGTACGCACCCGGGTCGGCCTGATCACGACCGACAAAGCACTGGCCGAGGCGGTGGTTAAGGAAGTCGACCGCCAACTGCAAACGTTGTCGACGGCAGAAACCGCGGCCCAGTCCTGGCGCGACTACGGCGAAGTGGTGTTCTGCGAGTCCGAAGCCGACATGCTGGCCTATTCCGAGGACGTTGCGGCCGAGCACTTGCAGTTGCACACGGCCGACCCCCACGCCACTGCCAAACAACTGAACAATTACGGGTCATTGTTTATCGGCGAACTGGCCAGCGTGGTGTATTCAGACAAATGCTCCGGCACCAACCACACTCTGCCCACCATGGGCGCCGGCAAGTACACTGGCGGGCTCTGGGTGGGCACCTACATCAAGACCGCAACCCACCAGTGGCTGACCGAAGAAGGCGTAAAACAGGTGGCCCCTTCCGCCACCCGCCAGAGCAACAGCGAAGGCCTGGAAGGTCATCGCCGTGCAGCTCAGATTCGCGTGGACCGGATGGGTCAGTAAAGCAGGATGATGGAGCACCCTGGCGGGTGCTCGGATTTGGCAGAGGGGCATTAACCCGCGTCGGCTACCGGGTTTGCTCCTGTGGGGTCGGCGTGAACCCGTCCATGGGGCCTAGACCGCATGATATGAATCCCCTCCATGGGATTCACCCTTCGGGCTCGCTGCGCTCATGCTAAAACGCTCCCGGCGTTTTAGTCCATGTTGCGGACTACCCCACAGGAGCAAACCCGGCACCCAACGCTCGCCTCTCGACAGAATCGTTATATATATGAAGACACAAGACTTTTTAGGGTCGGCATCCAAACGGGTGTCGGCCCTTTTTTTATAGATTGGGTTTTACTACGGAGTGGTCGGTGCTTTGTTCAAACGCATGGCCAATCTGGCAGAGCCTGGCTTCGTCGTTGCGCTTGCCGATGATCTGCATCCCGAGCGGCAGGCCGTTGGAGAACCCTATGGGAACCGTCAGGGCCGGGTGACCGGTCAGGTTGAACGGAAAGGTGCGCATGGGTGTCCAGACCGGCTGGCCGTCGGTAAAGGCGGCAAACGCCGGCGCGGGCGTCAGCGTGGTGAGGGTAATCAGGGCATCAACGCGGTTTAGCACTTCATCCATCTGGTCGCTCAGGCGCTGTTGCATGGCTCGCGCTGCTGCTAGATGCTCTGGCGATAATACGGCGCCGGTGATCAGGTTTCTCAGCGCCGCCCGGCCATAGCGTTCGGGCAGGGTGCCCAGCGTTTTCTTGTGCACCGCCAGTGCTTCGGCCTGCAATATAACCGTACCCACCGCTTCAAACAGATCGTAATCCGGCAAATCGACCGGCTCAATACGGGCTTCCAGCAGGCTGAGCTGGGAGGCGGCCGCATCCATGGCGGTCACCGCCTGCGGATCGACTGCCGGGTCATCAGCGAACCAGTCGCGGCCATACCCCAGCCGCAAGCCGGCCAGGCTCTGCCCAAGCAACTGGCTAGCAGCGGGGGCGTCAGCAGGTTCGGCAAAGGCATCGAAGCACAGTGCCGCATCCGCCACGCAAGCCGCCAGTGGGCCGATATGGTCCAAACTGTCCGACAGGGGAAACACACCCTGTCGGGACAATCGTTCGTACGTTGGTTTAAGCCCGACGATGCCGCAATACGACGCCGGGCTGCGCACCGAGCCACCGGTGTCGGTACCCAGGGCACACCGAACCAGGCCACCGGCGACTGCCGCGGCTGAACCTGAGGATGAGCCGCCGGTGATGTGATCCGGGTTCCAGGGGTTGCGCGGCGGTGGGTTGGGTTGGTCGAACGCTGGGCCAGTCAGTGCGAACTCGTAGGTCGCCACTTTGCCGAGCAGCACTGCACCCGCTGCCTGCAGTCGCTGTACCAGCACCGCATCGTCTGTCGCAGTCTGGCCATCCTGCACGTGGGATCCACAGCTCGTTACACTACCGGCAACATCAAATACATCTTTCAGGGCGATGGGGATACCGAGCAGGGGCAGGTGATCGCACTCCCCCTCCGCCAATCGGGCATCCGCCAGCCGTGCCTGGTTAAGCACCGCCTCCGGATCCACATCAATAAAAGCATACAGGCGGTCGTTCTGTTGCTCGATCCGATCCAGATAGGCCTGAGCCAGCTCGACGGCGGTGAACCTCCCATTGCGCAATGCCTGCCCCGCTTCCGCGATGCTCAGGTCACAGGGGTGAGTCATGGTCAGCCTCCACGGCCCGCATTGCTGCGCACACGCGCTCGGCCTGCTTCAGTAGGGCCTGTGCCGCCGGCAACGCGGCCGCCTGATCATCCGGGGTGATGGTCAGGCCCTGTTCCGTCAACAGTCGGCTGAAAACCTCCGCAGTGAGTTCGTCACCGGTACTGTGTTGTGCTGCCATGCTCAGGTCCTTGTGGCTTCAAACGCCGCCCAGGCTTGTTCAAAGGCGGCAAAATCAAATGACGCCGAGCGAGCGGGTTCGAGCACCAGTTTTTCAGTAGCGAGCAGACGTTCAATGGCGTCGGCCAGCACGGGAATCACGGCTTCGGGAATGACCAGCGCGCCATGGCGATCAGCATGAATCAGATCGCCCGGGGCTACCTCCATGCCGAACACCGTTACCGGCGTATCGAAGGCTTCAACCCGCACAAACGCATGGCTCGGCCCGATGCGACCGGCCAGTACCGGAAAGTCAGTTGGCAAATCACCCAGATCCCGCATCACGCCATTAGTGACCACACCCGCCAGGCCAAAGCCCTTGTGCACGGTGGTGTTGATCTCACCCCAATAAGCGCCGACGGCGTCGTCACCATCGAGGTCTTCAATCACGACCAGCGACGGGCCGGTCGACTCCGCCATGTAGCGGTAGTAATCCATCCGGCGCTGACGAATCACGGCCGGATCTTCCGTGGAGGGTACCAGGGCGGCTATTGTTGCGGTTCGGGCGTAGCCAACCAGGGCGCCAGCGTTCGGGTCTGATGCCAGCAGCGTTTGCCGGGTATAGTTGGCAAAGCCGCGCTGCCCCTGGGCCACTTCGATGGCATTGCATACGGTGGGCGTATCGACGGTTTGCAGTCGTTTCAGCAAATCGGGCGTTAGCGTGCCTGCTGTCATAATGCCTCCAGCCATTGAGCCATGGCCTTGTTGGTTTCGATCGGTTTTTCCAGAGTGACAAGATGCCCTGCCGCCGGAATAACATCCAGGCTGGCATGCGGCATCAGTTCACTCATTAAGGTATGGCGTGAAACCGGGCACAGCCGGTCCTGTTCGCCGCAGAGAATCATCGCCGGGCTGCGGTACTGACGAAGTGTTTCTGTCTGGTCCGGCCGGTGCATCAATGCTTCGGATTGCCGGATAAAAACATCGGCACCCAGCGATTCCGCCATAGCAAAACAAGTGGCCAGAATGGGCGCCTGAGTTGTCTCAGCCGCTAGATAATTGGGAAACGCCTTGTCCACCAGCATATCCAGCAACCCACCCTCCCGGGCTGTTTGCATTTGCGGGCCCCGACCTGCCTTAACGCGGTCGTCTTCGGCCAGCGGGTTGGTATCCAGCAAGGCCAGACCCACCACGCGGTCCGGCGCCTGGCGCACCACTTCCATGGCGACAATGCCACCCATCGACAGGCCGGCCAGTGCAAAGCGTTCCGGTGCGGTCGCCAGTACCGCGCGAGCCATGTCCTCAACCCGGTTGTGCCGGGTCAGGCACGCCACCTGCACGGCACGCTCGGCCGAGAAGTAATCTATCTGTGGCGTGAACAGCCGTGCATCACACATCATGCCGGGCAGCAAAACCAGAGGCATATTCATGGTATTCAAACCTGCCGAGTCAGGCCGGCTGGATCGTCCGTATTGCGCACCCGGAACAGGCTGGCTTCGCCGCTCATGGCAGGCACCAACTGGTGAGTCAGAGCTGGCGGCACGGCGCAGGTATCACCCGGTGCCAGGGTTATCTCACCGTCAGCCCAACTCAGCTTCCAGTGGCCGCGCATCACCATCAGCACCGAATGCCGGTCCGATTCGATGGGCGCGTCGTTACTGGATGCACGATTGATAAATTCCAGTTCGAAGCCAGGGCGGTCTTTCAACAAACCCTGCTCCGAGATCACCTTTAATGGGGCGCTGTCGGCCATCGCCATCATGTCCCAGTAGCGGGCGACAAAGTGCGGAACCACATCAGACGCTGCGGGCTCGGGAAACTGCTTCAATTCCTCGTCGGTCAATAACGGCATGGGCTTAACACCCGCTGGTAACGACTGGCCTTTCTTCTGATCGTACAGTTTGCCGTCGTCACCGAGAATCAGCCCGTAGTCTTTGGCGTCGGTAATTACCTGCGGCGCCCAGACCACGCCGCCACCGGCATCGTCGCCGCCGAGGATGGCCATGATCATGCCATAGTCGGTACCGATGTTTTCGAAACCGCGAAAAATGCCGGTGGGTATGTTGAACACATCGCCCTCTTCCAGCACGACTTCACCGGCATCGCCCCAGCGGCCCCAGAAAAACCGCCAGCGGCCTTTCAACACGAAAAACACTTCGGCCGTTCGGTGGGTGTGCAGACTGTTGCGGCAATGCGGCGGTTGGCCGGCAGCCCCGATATTGAAGCCGGGGGTTTCAGTGATGTGTACATGCTGATCGGCACTTTCGGAGACACCGCCCCCGATGATGGTGAAGTTTTCTTTCTGGTTTGAGCCCGGTGTATGGGCATCGATGAAGGCACTGCGACAAGGCTGTAATTCACCGTACCGAACCGTACGTGTCTCCATGTCTTTTTGCGTAACCATGATCGTCAATCACTCGCTTCAGCAATGTTTGAATTAACCTTTTGAGAGGGTGCGGGTAGACCCGCGCTCAACCAGGGAGACCGGTATTCTCACCTTGCTCGGTTCCGTCGCCCGGCCTTCAACCATATCCAGCAACCGGTTCACCGTTTCGTCGACCATGGTGTCGACATCCTGACGAATGGTCGTGAGATTAAACGACGGCCAGGCGGCAATGGGTACATCGTCAAACCCGACCACGGCCACATCGTCGGGAATCGACAGATGAAACTCATGGCGTATGACATCCATGGCGGCAAACGCCATGTGATCGTTGCCGACAAACACCGCATCCGGCTTAGTGTCCATGTTGAACAACCGACGTGCGGCTGCCGCTGCCTGGTCGTAGTGAAAATCGCCGACTTCGCGTGCGTATAGGGATTTGCCCGCGGCTTTCAGCCCTTTCAGGAACCCCTGCTCGCGCAGAATCTGGGTGGACGCGCCTTCAAACCCGGCCAGATAAGCGATGCGTTCATAGCCACCCTTTACCAGCAATTCTGCGGCTAGCTCACCGCCGGCCCCATTCTCACTGGTGACTGAACTGAGCCGGTCGTCGGCCTGATCCCGGTTGAACAACATGACCGGAATGCCCTGCGACGCGCATTGCTCCGCCAACGTTGAAGACATCGATACCGACAGCATCAGAATGCCATCGACCTGATAATCCAGCATTTCCTGAACAATGGGTTCGACATCGCCCACGGTTCGGGAGGCCATGAACACCAGGACGTGATAGCCCTTGGCCTGCAAGCCAACCGACAACAACTCAATCACTTCCGGATAAAACTGGTTTTCAAAATAGGCGACGACCAGACCGACAATTTTGCTTCGACCAGTGATCATTGAACGGGCCAGCACATTGGGCCGGTAACCCAGCTCATCGGCCGCCGCCTGAATCAATGCGGCTTTCTTTTTGGAGACCGACCCACCAGGCGTGAAGTAACGCGACACGGCGGACTGGCTGACACCGGCATGGCGCGCCACATCGTGTGAGGTTATCTTGGTGTTGTTCATCAATGCGCCCTCCAGCCGCCATCGACACTTAAGGCACTGCCGGTAACCAGGCTCGAAGCGTCTGAAGCCAGGTAAAGCACCGCCCCCATGATGTCTTCAACTTCTCCAACCCGATCCAGCACGATATTGTTCTGCAGCCACTGCATCCGTTCGGGATCGGCAAAAGTCGATTCGGTCAGCGGTGTGCGAATGAAGGTCGGGCACACCGTATTCACCCGAACGCCCGCCTTGCCCCACTCAATTGCCATGGCTTTGGTAAAACCTTCAACGGCGTGTTTAGTGGCGCAATACACGGAACGATCAACCCCGCCGACGGTGCCCATCTGCGAAGAGATGTTAATCAGCGAGCCGGGCTTGCCAGCATTTAACAAGCCACGCGCAACCGCCTGTGTCAGAAAATAGGCGGCACGCACGTTCAGGTTCATGGCCTGATCAAAAGCCTCGGGTGTGGTATCAACCGCTGGGCCATGACGGCCTATACCGGCGCTGTTAACCAGAACATCGAACGGGCCGTGCTGATCAATCCAGTGAGCGGTTGCTTCAATGTCGGTGATGTCCAGCCGAACGGCTTCGGCGGCCTGGCCGCGTTGTTCGAGCTCAGCAACGGTTGCTTGCAGTTTATCCAGCGAACGGGCCGCCAGATAAACCCGGGCACCCGTGCCGGCCAGCGCGGCAGCACAGGCCTGGCCAATGCCCGACGAGGCGCCGGTAACCAGCGCCGTCTTACCGGTTAATTGAAAAGACGGTGTTTGGGGAAGTGTCATTGCGCAGCGGTCCCATACTCAACGTGTCGGTTGCCATAGCGACGAACTCTGACATTGGCTTGTTCGGCATGGCCTACGAAACCTTCGAGTATACACAGTCTGGAACAACGGGCACCTATGTCGGCCGCCGCTTCATCGGTGGTGATGCGCTGATAACTGTGGGTTTTCAGATACTTGCCCACCCAAAGCCCGCCCGTATACCGACCCGCTTTTTTGGTGGGCAGCGTGTGGTTGGTGCCGATCACCTTATCGCCGTTAGAGACGTTGGTTCTCGGCCCCAGAAACAGAGCACCGTAGCTGTGCATATGCTCCAGATACCAGTCGTCCCGGTCGGTCATGATCTGTACGTGTTCGTACGCCATCTCATTGGCCAGATCGAGCATTTCTTCATGGGTCGAGCAGAGGATAACGTCGCCGTAATCTTCCCAGCTTTTACGGGCGGTTTCTGCGGTTGGCAGGATTTCCAGCAAGCGGTCAACTTCTTTGAGTGTCGCCTCGGCCAGTTCACGGGAGGTAGTCAGCAATGCCGCAGGAGAGTTATAGCCGTGCTCTGCCTGGCCCATCAGATCCGTCGCGCACAGTTCGGCATCGACGGTATCATCGGCGATGACCATGGTTTCCGTCGGGCCGGCGAACAGGTCGATGCCTACCCGGCCAAACAACTGCCGTTTGGCTTCGGCAACAAAGGCGTTGCCAGGGCCAACCAGCATATCCACCGGTGCGATGCTTTCGGTACCAATGGCCATGGCACCAACGGCCTGAATACCACCGAGCACATAGATTTCATGAGCACCGCCCAGATGCATGGCGGCAATAACGGCCGGGTTGGGTTTGCCATGAAACGGCGGTGTCGCCGCGATGATGCGTGGTACACCCGCCACTGCGGCGGTCACAACCGACATATGGGCCGATGCCACCATGGGAAACTTGCCCCCGGGAATGTAACAGCCGACCGACTGCACTGGAATGTTCTTGTGGCCCAGTATCACGCCGGGCAAGGTTTCGACTTCAATGTCGGTCATTGAATCACGCTGCGCCTGGGCAAAGTTCCGCACCTGGGTTTGAGCGAATTTGATGTCGTCAAGGTCCTGCGGCGATACCTGTTGAATCAGCTCATCGATCTCTGACTGGCTCAGACGAAAAGACGCCGGGCTGTAGTTGTCGAATTTTTCAGACAACGTTTTAACGGCATTGTCGCCGCCCTGCTCGATTTCAGTCAGTGTTTTCTCAACAATATCGCGTACTTTCTGATCATCGGCACTGCGTTCATTACCGGGTTTGTTTTTCTTTAAATACTCTATGCTCATGGGATCGAGTCCTGTGTTGCGTTTATTCTGTTTTATTAAATGTCCTGGGATAGCCGGTCACCGCTTTCAGCATCGAACAGGTGGCAGTGACTGGGGTTAATCCCGATACTGACCTGCGAACCGATTTCGGCCCGAAAATCCTTGGGTGCTTTAATGTTGATCAGCTCCCCGCCGACCATCAGCGCGATCATTGATGAATCACCCAGCAACTCCATGGCATACACCGGTGCATTGATCGCGTTTTGCACCTCTTTCAGTTCAGCGTCCTCGGCGCGAAAGCCGAGGGTGATTGGGCCCGAATGCTGGCTTGGCAGGCCTTCAATGCGAATGTTCTCTGCGCTAAAAACGCCGGACTCAATCGTGCCCTTGATCAGGTTCATCGCCGGGTTCCCAATAAAGCCGGCCACAAAGGTATTGGCCGGGTTATCGTAAATTTCGGTAGGCGTGGCAATTTGCTGAATGCGGCCAAGGTTCATGACGACAACGCGATCAGCCAGCGTCATTGCTTCGATCTGATCGTGGGTGACATAGATGGTGGTGGTCTTCAGCCGGAACTGCAGGTTCTTGATCTCTGCCCGTGTCGATACCCGCAATTTGGCATCCAGGTTCGACAGCGGTTCATCCATCAGGAACACCGTGGGCTTGCGCACAATGGCTCGGCCGAGCGCAACACGCTGACGCTGCCCACCCGACAATTCGGCCGGCTTACGATGCAGAAAGTCCACCAGGTCAACCATCTCCGCGGCCTTCATCACCTGTTCGTGATGCAGCTCTTTGGGGACTTTGCGAACCTTGATCGGAAAGCGAATGTTTTCATACACCGTCATATTCGGATACAGGCCATAGCTCTGAAACACCATGGAGACATCCCGGTCTTTGGGTTCAAGCTTGTTGACCATCCGGTCGCCCAGCCAGATCTCTCCGGAAGAGACATCCTCAAGGCCGGCGATCATTCGCATGGTGGTCGATTTACCACAGCCCGATGGCCCCAGTAATACCAGGAATTCCTCGTCTTTAATGTGAAGATCAAAGTTGTCGACACCGGACACTTTGCCCCAGCGTTTACAGACGTTGTTCAGGCGGATCTCAGCCATCTTGTTACCCCTTCACTGCGCCAGCGGTCAGACCGCTGACGATCTGTCTTTGAAAAAACATCACCAACATAAACAGCGGCACGGTTGCCGACACCACCGCTGCGACGGCATACATCACAGCACCTTCCGTTTGCACGGTGCCGAGGAAACTTGCAATTTTGGGGACCATGGTCTGGTTATCCTGATTCAACAGCATGGCGGTTACCGCGAAGTCGTTATAGGCCAGCAAAAAGCTGAACAACCCGGTGGTGATCACCCCTGGCCACATGACCGGAATAACCACCTGGCGAAACGCCTGAAAGCGGGTACAGCCATCGACCATGGCGCTTTCGTCCAGGTCTTTGGGAATGGACAGGAAAAAACTGTGCAGCATCCACAAGGCAAACGGCTGGTTGATCGCGACCAGAACAATGATGGCCGTCGGTAAAGCGCCCCAGACGTTCCATTCGAAAAACGGCAGCATGTAGCCAGACACCAGCGTAATGTGAGGCATGGCGCGAAATACCAGAGCCGTGATCAGAATCCACAGCGTATAGCGCCGGGCTGACCGGGCGAGTGCATAACCGCCGAGTGTTCCCAGCACCAGAGAAATGGCAGTAACCGATACCGTGACAATGACGGTATTCCAGGCTGCCTTCCAGAAATCACGCTCTATCCAGGCACCCTGATAGCCGTCACCGGTGAACGCACTGCCTGTTTGCCCGATGGTGTTCAGGCCGGTGATGGCCAATTGCCAGTTCTCGCGGGAAAAGAAATCGGCCTCGACCTTGAACGAACCCCAGACCGTCCAGAGAAACGGGAAGGCCGCTACGATTAACCACAACACCAGAAACAGGCTCGAGGTGGTCGACAGCAGCAGCGGCCGACGATTAACGGTTGTTTGTTCCATATCGAAAACCTCTCTACGCCTTGCGATTAAAGTCACGCCAGAGCCGGACCAGCACAGGCATCAGCAGTACAACAACACCGAATACGGTAAGCACTGAAGTAGCAGCGGCTGAACTGTATTGCTGATCGACTTGCCCGCGCAGGTCGTTGAATATGTTCCAGGATAAAGACGTAGCGTTGGCTTCAGCACTGAAACCAACGATGGGTTCAAACACCCGGAAATTATCCATCAGTTGAACCAGCGCAACGAAGGTAGCCAGAGGAATCAGATGGGGAATGACCACATAACGGATACGCTCCCACCGGCTGGCGCCGTCGATTTTTGCTGACTCCAGCGTATCCGACGGTACGGTTTGCAACCCGGCATAGAACACCACAAACGAGAACGGCGCCATGCTCCAGACCCCGTAGACAATCAGCGTCACCCAGGTCAGTAACGGGGAGGCGCGCAAAGACAGGTCCGGATCGTCAAACAACAATTGCAAATTCGACCCGATAACACCCTGGGTGTTGATCATCCAGAATAAGATCAGCGACCCTACCAGTGGCGTCACAATCATCGGTAACAACGAGAAGAAGATGATGGGGCCTTTAAGAAATCTCGGAATGGAGTTGACCGCAAGCGCGATCGAGAAACCCAGTGCCATTCCCAGCGGAGTAACAATAAAGGTGTAGACCAGGGTAAACGACAACGCCTTGTAGAAAGGGAGGTTATACATTTGCCGGGCTATATCCGCCACGCCCTCATTGTCACTGAATATGCGACTGACTTCTTCTGTGGCCAGGTGCCGGCGGTCAAAATAGGTTCCCAACCCGTTGAACTGCCCCATAGGCTGCGCTTCCTGCAGGGCCTGAGTGGCGGCGGTATCTACCCGGGTTTCACGTTCACAGCCAAATGGACCGCAATTTTCAACCTCCACCAGAACCCTGGGGTGCTCTACGTGCAACGATTGCACAACGATCGACCCTATGGGTAAGGCGATGAACAGGATCATCGCAAGCAGAGAGGGGAAGATGAACGCAAAGAATGTTTTATGAGTCATGTTGGAGCTCCATGCGCCTGGAAGTGGGTGCTGCCATTTACAGTGGCAGCTCCCATGCTCTGATCAATTAGCCAGACCGGCCTCTCTGACCGAGGCAAGGTAACTTGCTTCTACATCCATCAGTGCCTGTTCGGCACTTTCACGGCCTTGCATGAAATCAGACAATTCAGTACCCAGGGCTGCGTGCATGTACCCCATGAACGGACTCATTGGATAGCCTCGGGCACCCAGACGGGCGGTTTGCAGTACGCCCTGAGCCGTGTCTGGCGCATCAAAATCTTTGATCAGCCAGGTAGCAGCGTTGGGGTTCTGCTGCGCCATGTCAGGACGAATGCCGTACATCATGGCCTGGAAGGATGCCTCAGCGTCTTCGTCACTGATGTTCTTGGCAATGGTAAAGCCATCCCACCAGAGCGCCGCAGCCGGTGTATTGTTACCGTGTGCGGTAGGTGCCGGTGCGAGAATAGTGGCCTCGGAAATTTGCTGATTACCACTGTCTTCGCCCAAATGACCTGCGACCATGGAACCCCACTGGTTCATGATCGCCACTTCGCCTGCCAGGTACATTTGCTTCATTTCATCGGCGGTCACGGTCAGGTATTCGGGTGACATGTACTCGGTCAGCGTTTTCATCATTTCCAGCGTACGGACCCCCGCCTCGTTGTTCAGTGCTGGCTGTGCCGACCCGGCTTCAAAAAACTGGCCACCCATACCCAGATGCATGTTGACGAACTCGGCAGCCAGGTACCAGCCGGCCTCGTAGGTGGCGGCAAGCGGGTATTCCATGATGCCTTCACTGCGAATCATTTCCGCGACGTCAATAATCTCTTCATAGGTTGCCGGTGGTTCCACACCAAGGTCATCCAGAATATCGCCGCGCATAAACAAGTGCTGGGCGTTACCCATGAACGCAATGGCAACGATGTCGTCGCCAGTTCGGATCAGCTGGTTTGGCAACAGGTCTTGTCCGTATTTTTCGACCAGGTCGTTCAACGGGCGAACCAGATCCGCAGACAACAGCGGGCTGATTGAGTTGTTGGCAATCAACGCGACGGTGTACTCCGCCGGGGTGATCGTCAGTGCGGGAACCTGGATGTTTTTGTGCTCGGTGGTCAGGTTCACACGAACGGTTGTTCCTGACGAGGCACAGGCACTGGCCTGATCCGTCACCGTGCGTATCGAATCAAAATCGTTACCCAGGATGCGGACGGAGCCTGAGCTGATATTACACTCAGCAATGGCACTGCCTGCGAACAGGGTCAGTGTCGCACCGACCAGCGTTGTGATTGTAGCTTTCTTCATGACACTCTCCGTACAGTTGCTTTTATTGGACGTTCTGTTTTGGAAAGGGAGAAAAATACGCTTTCTCCCGGGCGTTAATTCGGGTTTATCGGTTAGTCGTCTGTCGGTTCCGCATTAGGTTGAAGGTCTTGTAACTGGGCCATTTTCAATTGCATCAGCACCGAGAGTTCATCGTACACGCACCACTCATCGACGATTTTGTCGTGCTTGTAGTGGAAGTGAGAGATGCCCATGACTTGCAGACGTTTTCCAGTCGGATCGCCCAGCGATTCCAGGCCCCCGTAACCAAGGTGATGCCCTTCAAGAACCCAGCGAACGGCCACTTTGGTGCCACCTTCTACACACTCGACTGAACTGACGTGTTGCGGTTGGAAAACGGCATCGGGCATTGAACCGACCAGGCCGATGACCTGGTGCATAACCGCGGCGACACCGTAGAGTTCTTTCATCAACGGGCCGTGGTACATGACCGTCGGCGCGTACACATCTTTGATGGTGCCAAACATTTTCCGGTTCCAGACATCGTGCAGCCATTGCAGTGTCCGCTCTTCCAGGGCGTTATTGGCGATGCTGAGATCGGCTGTTTCTGCGGGCGGGTACTGGCCAATCATTAGGCGGTTTTCGCCAATATCCAGGTTGGTCAGACCCTGGGCTAGTTTGCCTCTGGCAATTTTTTCAGCAAACGCATGAGGATCCAGACCCAGCTGTTTGAAAATGGCCATCTGGTCTGCGACAACCCATTCACGGTAAATCTTGTTTTCGTAAACCATGCAGTCAGCAATGGTACGGGAATGAAAGACCCGGCCAGTCGCCGGACCCAGATGCCCGTTCTGGCTGTGCCTTCCAGAACCAGTCACCAGATGCGAGGTGTAGAAACCATCGGTGTCGTTGCCATTCCAGATAACGTGAGTCGCCATACCACGACGCTCGGGGAAACTGACCAGGCGCTGAATGGTGTCGCGCACCACGTCTTCCCGGTTGTACATCGTGCCCATGGTTCCGTAGAGCACGCAATTGTGGGTGTAATGGGTGTAGATCAGCCCGACATCCCGCTCATCCCATATCTTGTGGGTGCAGCGCACGATGTAATCGACAATGTCGGTGTAGCAATCATCAAAGCCTTTCATCGACTGCACACGCGGGCGGTCTTCGGGAACCAGGTCAACAAAATCCAGACGCTCGCACTGCAGGACAGCGGCATCCTGTTGCGTTGGTGTGCTGGTTTTCCGGGCTTCCGACTTAGTAGATCGACTGTCGTTGCTGTCGGCTTTGGGGCTGGTCATGGCGGCGGCTCCTGAGGCTGCAATTGTGGATTGGCACGGGCTTGAGAGGGCTCAAAACACCTGAACATAGAGCTACAATAGACTTTTTGCATACGAATGCAAATATTTTTAATCGCGTCTTTTAGCGGATGGAAAGTGGGATTGCCAGGGGAGTCTGAGCGAGTGACTGGGTGTCAACAGCCAGGGCTGAATCAACCATTTCAAATCAAGAGGTTAAGTGAGTAACAGGGTTCCCGTGAACGTTTACGGGACCCTTAGAGGTTGACCATGCGGTCAGAGTTGCGGTGATTTAACCGATGAATCTCAACACCGCTTTTCGACTACTTTTTTAGAAACAGATAGAGGCCGACAGCAAAACTTACGGCACCGCCTATGTAGAACATCATGACTCGGTCGGTCTCCGAGCCGGTAACGAGCTCAGTCACTTGCGAGCCGACCGATTCCGACAGCTGGAAACCCCAGAATGCCAGGCCCGCTCCCAGCACCAGTAATGCGATGCCGATCGCCTTCAACGGCAGCCCTGTACCTTTACTCATGGTCATCTCCTTGTCGTTAATCCAGGGAGCCTCTGAACGACTCCCCCAGGTATGTTGCTGGCGCTATTCACCAGGGTCGTAAACCGGTCATACACCAGCGCACTAGATTGCTCCTTTGACCACGATACTGCAATATCACAACAAGGCCCATGCGGCTTCTGCCTCAGCCTACAAGCCAATTACCGTTTGCCCGTTCGCATTTGGCTCGGATAACGCCGCCGCTGACGTTCAAAACCAAGACGGCCAGGGGCTGCAGTCCTGCCACCTTGCTGTCGCAGCCGCTTGCGTTTGAAGATATTATTGGGCACCACCACTGACAACCTGGCCCCTATGATTCAACCGATTTTGCGGAGAATGACACTGCTGATTCTGACCGTGCTCAGCATGGCAGCGCAGAGCGCTCCTCTGGTGGTGGCAGGCACCGCCGAGCCACCCTTCAAAATGTACGAAGGACATCGCGTTATAGGAATAGATGCCCAGATCATGGGGCGGGTGCTAGAGACACTTGAAATAGACTACGAGCTCCACTTGCTCGATTCAGGCAGCCGGATGTTACGGGAGGCCGAGGCAGGGCACATCGACGTCATCATGAGCCTTTCTTACAGTGAGGAGCGGGCTGAATCCTTGCACTACCCAAACGCTTCGTACAAACAGCTCAGCTGGCGCTTCTTCATTCGCACAGAAGACGTCGGGACCATTACTTACTCCAGTCTGGATGACCTGAAAACCTGGCGCATTGGCGCCGTGCAGTCATGGGCCTATACACCGGAATTCTGGGCAGCGCCGCTGAACCGAATGGTGGTGACCGATCACCGACTGTTGATTGACATGCTGTTATCAGGCCGTATTGATATGGCGCCCATGAGTGCTGCAGAAACACTCTATCTCATTCGAAACCGCCAGGTTGAAGGCCGCCTGACGTTTCTCGACAAGCCCTTGTCGACCCGGCCTTACTATAACGTCTTCCTGAAGAACTCTACTCACCCCGATATGCCGCGGCTCATGTCGCAATACGATCGTGTCATTGAAGAACTGAAAGCCAGCGGGTTCATCGATCAGGTGTATCAGGAGCACCTTGGCGTCAATGCCAGTATCAACTGATCTTGCCGCCGCTTAGTGGTTGGCGGTCTCTCTTCCAGTAGTCCATGTCTGGAGGTCGGCCATCACGTCTCGATGCCAGAATGTCTGAGCGAATTCCGGTCGCCATCTAACGACCGGAATTACTTTTACGACATTATTCAGACAGTTCCGGGGCTTCATTCAATAACGCAGGATCCCAGTGCTCGGTCGCCTTGCCATCCTCGATGCGCCAGGTATCAAACCAGGCCGTTGTGTACGAACCGTTAGGGCCTTCTACCCGGCGCGGGTAAATCACGGTAACCAGATCACCTTCAGCCATAACTTCGGAAACAGGTGTACCGAGCTTCTCGGGTATCGGTGATGGCTCTACCTGCAATACGTCCGTAAAGAAATAGACCAGGCTTTCCAGGCCATTGGCTGCGTTCGGGTTGTGCTGAATGTAATCGTCAGCGATGTACTGATCGGCCAGATGCCACTGGTTAGCTTCCAACAAGTCTTTGAGGATGTGATACACCACCTGTTTGTTTTCATGCAACTGGGGGTCGTCGCTGGTGAACAATGCATCGGCGTTGGGCGTTGCAACGACGGGGGTATAATTGGCGGGCGTTTCGGCCATGGCTGGTACCAGCGTGAAGCTGGCGATCAATAGTGAATAAACCAGGTTTCTCATAAGAAAGCTCTCTCGTTCAGGTTAAGATGAATTCAGGACATCAGCGCTTGGCGCCAGTCACGAGAGGAATTTAATGACATCACTTACTTATAACAAGTACCTACAAAAAGGTAAGTATGGGAATTACAGAAAACAGACTGTTGACCCGAACTGAAAACAGCAGGGCTGATCGTAAATCGAAACCGGGAATGTACCCGCCACGGTTCATGACGTCCGAGAGATGAAGTGGGGGGCTGATGCTCCGTCGACTGACCCGTATCCGCCTGTTTGAACGGCCTCGCTGAATGGGCATAACGGTCGCCAGCGAGGAGAGTCGCTGCTAATCCAGTGCTGCCTTGGTCCGTACAGACTTGCGCTGCCGGGTCTGCTGTACTTTCAGTATTCGCGGAAGGCTTTGTTCGATCCAGTCCGTCAGGTGGCGTACTTTCTCTGCCGCTTCGACGCCCAGTGGTGTAAGGCTGTATTCAACATGAGGAGGCACCACGTCGTAGGCAACACGATTCACCAAGCCGTCCCCTTCAAGACTCTGCAGTGTTTGCGCCAGCATGCGTTCGCTGACACCGCCAATTTTGCGCCGCAATTGGCTGAAACGATGCGTTCCGGACTCCAGTGCAATCAACACCAATATGCCCCAGCGACTGGTCATATGCTGAAGCACCACACGCGACGGGCAGTCTTCAGCCAGGACATCGGCCTGTTGTAGTTTCTTGCTAATTCGCATGAGTTCACCCAGATGTGATTACACTAATTAAAGTGTAAGTATATTCACTAGGGTAAGCAACAAGGGGGCTGGGGAACGCCGTTGGCCTGCTCTCTTTTACCTTAATGTCGCCCAGTGAAGCGGGCCCTCAGGTACGGCATGATCCACCGGTCCAGGCCAATTAACCCAGAGTTTCGGCTTCCGGACAACAGAATAAAACTAACCAGTATCATTTGCGGGTTCACACTGATCGCGCCCGACAAGAGAAATGAGAAGTTCATGACCATGCCAAAGAATATGGCAACCAAGCTAAAGGCCCCGACAATCAGTCCAATCCCGACCAGGACTTCGCCCCAGGCGACCATGAACTCGAACAGCGCCGCGTTGGGCAGCGCAAAGTTTTCCAGAAACGATGCCCACCAGGCTTGCACCAGGGGGCGCTCGCCCTGAGCGTTGGCAATGGCACCGCGCAGAAAGCCAGCAGCGCTGAACTCGCCGGCCACTTTATGCCAGCCTGCCATCAGCCATTGATAACCGAGCCAGACTCGGGCCACGGTCAAGAGGTAGGAAGCAATGCTCGCTTCCCGGAGCCAGATTCCAATCATGATCCATATCCTTTGTCACAGATGGTGAGGCTCAGCCAAACAGCAGACTGAGCACAATAGCCAGCACCAGCATGGCGCTGAACACTTTGTTGTAGTCGAATGCAAAGGCGACCAGATAGAGTGGCCATACATCCTCCGGTATTGTCTCCGGTCGCTCCAGCGGACGGGGCTGGCGAAACCGTTTAAAGGTGATGATAAAGCGAGGCAAAGCCAGCCAGACCAGTAAGAACCAGATACTCAGTACCCCAGTCAGCACGCCCAGCGTCAGCACCAGATACTGCACGACCCAAAGCCCGAGCGTTAAATTCCGGCTACCGGTCTCTCCTAGAATCACCGGAAGCGTGTGCACCCCTTTGGCACGATCCTGATTCAGTTTGTCGGTATGTTTGCCCAGCAACACCGAGGTTGGGCCAAGACCATAAACCAGCGCGATCCAAAACTGGAACAACGTCAGTTCTGCGGAAACCACATAGACTGTACCCAGCACCATCAGCGGCCCCCATACCAGCCAGACCGCTGGCTCGCCCAGACCGATGTATTTCAGCGGCCAGGTATAAAACAGCACAAAGAAGGCACCCGCCAGCATGAAATACAGCGTAGTGAGATCGGTCCGCACCACCAATGCGGCGCCAATGGCCAGAGCCGTGGCACCGGTGAGCCCGATGTAGCCCATCATTTGTCGCTCGCTCAGCAGACCATTTTCCAGCGGCTGCGGACCGTATTGGGTTCGAAAGTAATTGTCTTTATCCACCCCCTTTTTCGAATCGGTCCAGTCGTTCAGCAGGTTGTTGGTGGCGTGAGCCAGCACCAGCCCCAAACACACGAGCGCAGCATTGACCAGATCAAACTGACCGGCCGGAATGGCCAGTAACATGCCGATGCCGGCGGAAAACAGGGTCATCACAAACACGGCCGCACGGGTGGCCACAAACCAGCGTTTTGCCAACCCCATGGCACCCCAGTCCGTTGCATCGAGCCGGGGAATTTTGGTCATTATTTCTGGCCAGGTTGGAATCATTGTAGACTGAGCGCTCCTTGTTGATGTTCATTGCCTGAGCTGGGCGTTGCACCCGGAAACCACCCGAACCACTCAAGCCGACGCTGCACTATAGTTCACTCTGGGCAGACCTGCGTTTACGCTTTGCCACTCGCTTGATCCAGATCAACCTGAGCGTCAACTTTATCCCGGCAAATGGCGTTCCATGGTGAAAGGCCCGGAACATCCACTACCGAACATTTCCGGGCCTGAACAATGACCCCAAAAGCGCTAAACTTCTGTCTTTAATGACACTGGGTACCTCTGCATGTCTGTTGACCACTATAGAACCACCTTTCGGGCGTGTGCGATCAATGCCAGCCGCCACAAACCCGAGTCGATCAAAACCACCTTGCAACGGCTGGCGGATGCCACTGGCGACGATGAACAGATCGACAACTACGGCAGTGGCGAGCTGATCGAATCGTTCGAGCGAGAGGTCGCTGCCTTACTGGGCAAGGAGGCCGCCCTCTTCATGCCCAGCGGCACCATGGCGCAGCCGATTGCGCTGCGCATCTGGGCCGACCTTGCCCGCACTGATTACGTGGCCTTGCACGCCACTAGCCACGTTGCCTTGCACGAATACAACAGCTATCAGGTTCTGTGGCAGTTGAAGGGTTGCGAGTTGGGTGAATTACATCGGGTTCCCTTGCTGGAAGATCTGAAAGCCGTCGCTCGCGACCCACTGGCCGCGGTGCTTCTGGAACTGCCCATGCGCGAAATCGGCGGCCAATTGCCGCAGTGGGATGAGCTGGTGCGCCAGAGCGATTGGGCTCGCGAACAGGGCATCAAGCTGCACATGGATGGCGCCCGCCTGTGGCAATGCCCGGCGGCGTACGATAAATCGCTGGCAGAGATCGCCGCCCTGTTCGATTCCGTCTATGTCAGTTTCTACAAAGACCTGGGCGGCATTGCCGGTGCCATGCTGGTAGGCGA
Organism: Saccharospirillum alexandrii; assembly: GCF_004000275.1. GTDB lineage: Bacteria > Pseudomonadota > Gammaproteobacteria > Pseudomonadales > Natronospirillaceae > Saccharospirillum > Saccharospirillum alexandrii. The sequence continues at coordinate 41,091 of NZ_RCIP01000005.1, read as the reverse complement.
TGCGGACTTCATCGCCCGCGCCAAGGTCTGGCAACGCCGGGTAGGTGGCACCCTGTATGCGCTGTACCCATATGTGATCGCCGCGCGCGAGGGCCTGGCCAGGCATCTGCAGGCACTGCCGGAACGTCGTCAGCAAGCGCGCTGGCTGGCCGAACACCTGAATCAGCTGCCCGGCGTTTCCACCTGGCCAAAAATTCCGCACACCAACATGTTTCGGCTGCGCATTCGCTGCCAGCCAGAGGCATTTCTGGTCAAAGGCGAGCGCTGGATGCAGCAACACAACATCGCCCTGATTCCACCGCCATACCGCACTGATGACGATGCACTCCACTGTGAGATCAATGTCGGCGACGCCTTCGACTTGCTGGAAAAAGACGAGTGGGCAACCTGGATACAGCAGTTTGGCATAGACATGGCAGACACACTCACAGCATAACCGCGCACCGGGCAAGGCCCGTTCTTGACCCTTATACACAGAGTAAACCCGATGCTCGCACTCAACGACAAATGGCTCTGGGATTTCTGGCTATACCGGGACAATGACACCTGGCACATCTACTATTTGCAGGCCGACAAAAACCTCGGAGACTCCGACTTGCGCCACTGGCACGTGAGCCAGGGACACGCCACCTCCACCGATCTGCGCCAATGGGACATAAAGGGTACTTGCCTGCGGCCGGCTGCCAGTCCGGCCTGGGATGACAACACCACCTGGACTGGCTCGGTCGTGCGGGACGAAGACGGTCTCTGGCATCTGTTTTACACAGGAACAAGCAACACCGAGCAAGGGCTCAAACAGCGCATCGGTCACGCAACCAGCCATGATGGACATCACTGGCAACGGGTCGGAACGGGCCTCGCGCTGGACCTGGACCCGGCCGTGTATGAAGAGCATATTCCCGGACACTGGCATGACCGGGCGCTGCGTGACCCCTGGGTCATCAAAGACCCCGAAGGCAAGGGGTGGCTGATGTATTTTACGGCAAGGGTGCCCGATCGCTGCGAAGCCAACGAAGGCGGGGCCATCGGGCTCGCCACGTCGGATGACCTCACTCACTGGCAACTGCAGCCTCCCGTGTTCACCGGGTATTTCGGCCAATTGGAAGTGCCCCAGGTCTTTGAATACCGCGAGCGCTGGTACTGTCTGTTCAGCACGGCTCGTGAGCACTGGTCACAGCGGTACACCGACTCAACCGCTCAGCAACCGGTCGGTGGCACTCACTACCTTATCGCCAGCCATCCTCGGGGCCCCTGGAGAGTGGCGCCCGGCCCTTTCCTTGACGGTAATAACCCGATAATCCGTTATGCCGGTAAGATCGCCCTCCACAACAATGAACTCGTTTTCATGGCCTTTATGCACGACTCCCCAACCGGTGAATTCATCGGAAAAATAACCAATCCGATGCGAGTCACTGTCGATGAACACCAGGGGCTGCTTCACCTGTCCGAATAACAGGGCCCTGCCACGAAGCACGCCCCGTACCCGAGCAGGCCATTTCAAAAAAGAGCCTGCCTTTTTTAAACGGACTCCTTGTCTATACTGACAAAAAAATGTCGAGCGTCCGGGTGACGCAAACGGACGTGATAGCTAATCCGATCCACGGATAACCCTACTGATGAGGTATCCATGATGACCTCCAACGACATTTTTCCAAGGCAAACGCTCCAGACCATCGTTCTACTACTGGGCTTGCTTATTACACAGCCGTCAGTCAGAGCCGACACTCCCGACTTTTGTTTTTCAGACGATCAAACCAGCTTTTGCCCGGTCACACCCACAGACATCCCAGAATTCAGTTCCAGCTTCGACTATCGCTTCATCGCACCTTCCGTGCAAGCGCCCTTCGACCGGTTTTCCTGGCAGGCGTTTATCGCATCACAGTGGCCATTGGATGAAACCGGTACGCCCATTTCCAACGGTTTTCTAAACCCCAACAATGGCACACCTCGCTGGAAAACATACACCAACCAGCACGACATGCTGGCCACCAGCGACCAGGAAACAGCCTGCTCAAATCAGACCGGTTTACTGCTCAGCCAATTTCGTCAATCCAGCGGGGAGGCACTGGTGGATTCGGCCGGGAATTTTGTTCTCTACGAAACCCGGCTTAACCCGGCCAGTGAGGCATTTATTCGCCAACAGCGACTGGTGACAACGGAAGAGCGAAAACGTTACTCTGATTCTGGCCAGGAGATTCAATTTCCGTTGCAAAGCACAGGCGGACCCGGCGCTCAGATGCTGAAATTCGCCTGGAAAGTAATGACTGATGCGGATAATCCGTCTGACTTCCTGGTGCAGGAAGCACACATTTCCGTAGCCGCCAGGCATGCGCATACCGGCCAGCCCAAATGTTTGAGCGTTACGGTTGGGCTGGTGGGTATGCACTTGGTTCAACGCGTCCCGAGTGGCAATGGTGACCGATGGGTATGGTCCACATTCGAGCACACTGATACGGCCCCGCTGGCGACGAATGCCAGAGGCCCCAACAGCATCATGGTTGCCGAATTGTTCCCCGATGGATGTCAGGCGCCAACCGACACCGCTGGCCGCGCGCACTTGTTCTTTGATGTTCAAAGTGACACTAGGGTTAATACGGGCCACGCCCAGGCGCTCTGGGGAGACCGCGCCCCTTATGCTCGTGATAGCTCCGGCTTGCCCATTCAGGCGTCTCGCATCGTGCGCTGCTGGGATATCTTTGAAGGCACGCGAGCGACCAATGGCCAGTGGCAACAGGCATTGCAGGGATCAGCCCTGGCACACTACCGCCTGGTCGGAACACAGTGGGTTGGTAACATTGGGGGAGCGCCCTTTGGTACTGGTGAAGTACCCAGATACCTGTCAAACGTGACGCTGGAAAGCTTTATTCAGGACAAGCCACAGGGCACCTGCCTGGGCTGCCACAACACGGCTAACACGGATGCCGGTCAGCCAGCGAATTTTACGTTTGTACTGAATCCAAGATAGTAGGATCGGTTTCATGGGTGTGTTGAGCCATTCGATAACGGCCCCTAAAGGCCCAGTGCCTGGCACCTAGGCAAGGATTCTAACCAGCCTGAGCTCTTGAACGCCGGAGTGTTTGGGGTCGGTTTTGATACGACCTTCGCAGATAAAGCCATTCCGCTGATAAAGCCGCATGGCTCGTTCATTTTGTTCCACAACCCAAAGGTATATGGATCCAAATCCATCGGTGCTGAGTCGTTCGATCATAGAATTCAACAGGGAACGACCCAATCCGCTTCCCCATTTATCCGGATCGATATTGATCGAAACGATTTCAGCAGACTCGGATCCATCAAGATCCTTGTCACGAGCCGGGCCGAACACAGCAAAGCCTTCCACACGACCATTTACCTCGGCAACAAGGTAGGACCCTTTGCCGGCGCGCTCCAGCGCAGTGCGCCACATAGCCGTCTTCTGGTTTATGTCGAGTGCATCCAGCAGTGCGGGCGACATTATGCCCGAGTAGGCGTGCCGCCAGGCCGCAACCAGGATCTCTGCCATGCGGACTTCATCACCCACCTTTGCCTTCCTGACGTCGATATTCACCCTGGTTCGATCTCCCTCAACCCTATTCTTGTACTTCAACAGTCTTCCGGTATTTCATACAAATCTTCAAGGTCAATCTACAGCCTTCAAACAATCTTCCGGCACCCAGCCCGCTCCTTTGTCTGCATGCGCTACCCAGCACCACTGGCAATGCTCGTCGTAAACAATGAGTCGATCACCTGGCTTTACATCCAACTCTTTAGCCGAATAGGCTTTCAACGCCACGCCTGTTGAATGAGGTTCAGATAGCTGAATGTATGCCAGGGGCGCCCAGCCCTCATTCCCGGTTGTATCGATGATACGTACCCAGCCAGGAAACTCGGTATCTTCTGCGCCAACGTCTAACCGGTCGCCCGGTTCAAATGAAACCGGGTTTGGGTAGTTGGATTTATGTTCGCGGGTCACAATGGCAAGACGCAAGTGCATCGCTGACGATTTCCTTAGTTATTGGTATCCGACCGTGTTTCCAAATAGCTCAGGTCCAGCTCAAGGGCACTGCCCGGCTCACTAAACATGGCAACAAGCCGGGAGCCCAGATCCGCCACAAATCCGGGCGTAGCCTTCTCCAGCGCCATCAATTCAATTTCTTCGTCATTCAATAAAAACGCGGCGCCTCGTGTGTGGTACAGCTCATCGTTGTAGGAGGTGGCGTAAAGATACTCGTTGCGGGTATCCCACAGGGTAGCGGATACCGCGCCAATGGCTTCCACCTCAGTGCCTGGCAGAATGTAGGCAGCAATAACGGTCAGATACGTAATCCCGAGCGGATTAATGTAGCGGTCTGAGCCCCGGTAGTTATCAATCATCAACACGGCGTCGGCATGATGACGCGCGGCCGCTATGCGCACATCCTGAATCGTGTTTTCCCGGACCGTACTGTTGTTGATCACAAAAAAGTCATCGATGATGCCAGCGCTCTTAAGTTGCTGCAGCATCGGGGAAAGGTCATCGAGCACAATGCCTTTGGCCTTCTTGGCATGAATGCCATAGTAATCTTCGAAATAGATACCCAACGTAAAGGGTCGCCCCAGCGCCGGTTCCAGATCCAGGATGCGCTGAATATCCGCTTCGGTCTGCTCCAGCCCGGCCACGGCAAGTTCGTTGTTAATATACCGCTGGTTAAAGCCCTGAGAAGCACACCCTGTCAACATAAGGGTAATCAGCAGCGTCCATAGCGTTCGAGGTGTGTTCATAAGGGTTTCCATTTTCTGTATGCGCTCGCGGTCATCACGTTGATCATGACCAACACGCGGTATCAGGGCTGCAATGCAGTGGGTATGGTGCGGGTTGGCTCCCCTACAGCCGGAGCCGGGCGCTAGGCTGACCAATCTACCTGACTACACCCTATCTCGCCAATCGTTAGCGTTCGCTGGGTTGGCAATGCGGGCGTCCACTGACCGTAGAAAGCGCCTTTACCACGCGCGAATAACAGCACCAAAATGGTTCGAACTGCACAACCCTGGTGCGAATTCAGTCACAAATGACGCCAAAGTGACCCTTCATTCAGCCAAAGTCGCCAATTGGTTCCAGTCTTGCTATAAACGCCCGGAGTGCCGCCCGGCTGTTTTAGCCGGCTGCAATACTGACTGTTAATACAAGGAACTTCCATTGGAATTACTGGATCAATACAGCCTGAGCTGGATCATCGGGCTGGTCGTGGCGTTGTCGGTTACCGGGGTGATTGCCGGGTTAATGGCGGGTTTGCTCGGTGTGGGGGGTGGCATTGTCATTGTGCCGGTGCTGTATCACCTGTTTACCCTGCTGGGCATTGATGAATCAGTGAAGATGCATGTGGCGGTGGGCACGTCGCTGGCGACGATTATTCCCACCTCGTTACGTTCGGCGCGGGCGCATGCCAACAAAGGGAATCTGGACTCAGCCCTGCTGAAGTCATTGGCACCCTCGTTACTGTTCGGCGTTCTGGTAGGTACCCTGGTCAGTGGCCTGGTGTCAGGCCAGGTGCTCTCGCTAGTGTTTGGGGTTATCGGGTTGCTGGTCGCGGCCAATATGGCCATCAGCAAAGAACCTTCTGCGCTAGCGGATACCCTGCCTCAGGGCATGGTTCGCCACAGCATTGGAACCGGCATCGGCGGGTTCTCGACACTGATGGGAATTGGCGGTGGCACGCTCAGTGTGCCCGTGCTCACTCGCTGCCAAGTGCCCATGCACCGGGCCGTCGGCACAGCAGCCGCCATTGGTATTTTCATCAGTGTACCCGGTGCGCTGGGGTTTCTGATTAATGGCTGGGGCGTGCCGGAGAGGCCACCGTTCTCTCTCGGCTATGTGAACCTGATCGGTTTTGCGCTGATCGTCCCAATGACGCTATGGACCGCCCCCATTGGCGCGCGAATAGCGCACGCCATTAACGCCCGTTTGCTGCGCCAGCTGTTTGCCGTGTTCCTGTTTATCACGGCGGTGCGCATGCTGTACGGCGTGCTGGTATAACCATCGTGTTTATGTGACGACCGGATACTTTTCCAACCTCACAGTGAGTGTATGATGGGCATTTCCAGCCTTGCAGGGAAACAGCATTACGATGGACGCCCCTCAACTGGCCATAGAAGTAACCGGCCTGGCCAAACATTTCGGTAAAACCCGTGCGGTGAACGGCATTGATCTGCGCGTTCGGGCGGGCAGTGTTTACGGACTGCTCGGCCCCAATGGTGCCGGTAAAACCACCACGGTGCGCATGCTCGCCACGCTGATCCCGCCGGATAGCGGCAATGCCCATGTGCTCGGGCTTGATGTTGCTACCCAGGCCGCCGAGGTGCGCCAGCGCATCAGCCTGACCGGCCAGTTCGCCTCGGTCGATGAAGACCTGACCGGGCGTGAGAATTTGCGTTTGCTGGCTCGGCTGTTGGGTTTTCATGGTCGCTCGGGCAAAGCCCGCGCCCAGCAATTGCTCGATGCATTCGACCTCAGCGACGCCGCCGACAAGCAAGTGAAGGATTACTCCGGTGGCATGCGCCGGCGTCTGGACATTGCCTCATCGCTCATTGTTCCACCGGAACTGCTGTTTCTGGATGAACCGACCACCGGCCTCGACCCGCGCTCGCGCAATCAGGTGTGGGACATTGTGCGCAGCCTCGCCCAGGCAGGCACCACGGTGTTGCTGACCACCCAGTATCTGGAAGAGGCCGACCAACTGGCAGAACGCATCGCGGTTATCGACCACGGTAGAGTCATTGCCGAAGGCACGCCTGCTGAGTTAAAACGATCGGTCGGTTCCGGCGTGTTGCGCCTGCGCCTGGTCACCCCGGACGATCGCCCGGCCGCTCATCAGTGGCTGGAGCAACAACTGGGCAGCTCCGTTACGCTGGAAGCCGAACCAACCAGCCTGTCGATACAATTGTCGGATACCGGCCGCGCCGCCAGCCTACTCTCCGGCCTGAGCAATCTCGGCATTGCCCTGGCCAGCTTCTCCATGGACCAGCCGAGCCTGGATGAAGTCTTCCTGGCGCTGACCGGCCACCACACCGAACCCGCCGAGGAGGCGCTGACCCCATGACCGACGCGCTGAATACCAGTCCAACTCCGGGCAGTGCCACCACACCAGGCAACCGTCAACGTGATGCGTTGGCCAAATTGATGGCTGATCGTGCCCGGCCCACCCTACCCGGCCCGATGTCAAACATTCTGACGTTTGGCTGGCGGGCGCTGCTGAAGATAAAGCACGTGCCCGAGCAACTATTCGATGTGCTGGTGACGCCCATTATGTTCACCGTCATGTTCACCTACCTCTTTGGTGGAGCACTGGCAGGCTCAACCGATGCCTACCTGAACTTTCTGCTACCTGGCATTCTGGCGCAGACGGTCGTGTTCACCACCATTTATACCGGCATGACACTGAACACCGACATTCACAAAGGCATATACGACCGCTTCAAATCGATGCCGGTCTGGCACCCTTCGCCTCTGGTCGGCGCCATGGCCGGAGACGTGATTCGCTACACGGCCTCAGCGGTCATCGTGTTCTTCATTGGCATGATCATGGGTTACCGTAGCGAAGCCGGGCTGTTCGGCATCATCCAGGCTGTATTGTTGCTGAACCTCTTTGCCTTCGGCATCAGTTGGGTGTTCACCACCATTGGTTTGCTGATGCGTACCCCCGGCGCAGTGATGACACTGAGCTGGCTGTTTCTGATGCCCGTTACGTTCGCCTCCAATATTTTTGTCGACCCGGCTACCATGCCTGGCTGGTTGCAATCTGTGATCAGCGTAAACCCGGTGGCGCATCTGGTGACGGCCTTGCGTGCTGTGCTGGAAGGCAGTGCGACACTGCCGGTAATCGCCATCGCGCTGATTGCACCGGCCATTTTGCTGGCCATTTTCGGGCCAGTGACGATGCTGCTGTATCGACGCCAGCGTTAAAAAACGGCAGCATCGCCCGTTAATGCCCTACTTAAATAAGGTCAGTCAATGACTCTGGACCAAGGCATCATCTTTGCCGTTCTGTTTGCCACCCTGGGCCTCTTTATCTGGAACCGCTGGCGTTATGACCTGGTGGCGCTGGCGGCTTTGTTAACGGTAACCCTGTCCGGGTTGATACCCGCCGAGACGGCGTTCACCGGGCTCGGGCATCCGGCGGTGGTCACTGTGGCAGCGGTGCTGGTGATCAGCCGGGGGTTGTTGAACGCTGGCGTGGTGGATGCCATTGCCCGCAAGCTGACGCAGGTGGGTGACAAACCCTGGGTGCAGGTGGCCACGCTGACGGGCATCGTGGCGTTGTGCTCCGGGTTCATGAATAACGTGGGCGCCCTGGCGTTGTTTATGCCGGTGGCCATCTGGATGGCTCGTCAGAGTGAGCGGTCGCCTTCCTATTTGTTAATGCCGCTGGCCTTTGGTTCACTGTTGGGCGGCACACTCACCATGATCGGCACGCCACCCAATATCATCATCGCTACCTATCGCCGGGAGATCGATGGCAATGCCTTTGGCATGTTTGATTTTCTGCCCGTCGGGCTGTCCATCACGGTCATTGGTGTGTTGTTCATTGCCCTGATTGGCTGGCGATTTACCCCCAAGCGAGAAAATTCCAGTGCCGATGAGCTGTTCGAAGTCAGTGCCTACCTCACCGAACTGACCTTGCCGGAAGGCACCGACTATGTGGGCCGGTCACTGCATGACCTGGTCGATTCGGTACGGGATGAAGCCGACGTACTGGTTGTTGGCCTGGTTCGCGACGACGAACTGACTGAAATGCCATCCATCTACAAAGTGCTGCGTGCTGATGACATTCTGCTGGTCGAGGCGGATTCAGACAGCCTGAAAACTCTGGTCAAAGCCACCGGGCTTAGCCTGGCTCAGGAGCCAGACGACAACGAGCAAGACACCGAGAACATCCCATCCAGTGATGAGGCATCCGCATCCGACACTGAAGAGAGACCGCCGGATCATTCAGACAAACATAAAGACCTGTCGCTCACTGAAGCCATCGTCACCCAGCGGTCACCACTGATCAATCGCTCGGCGTCTGCGCTCGGTTTGCGTGAGCGCTACAGCGTGAACATTCTGGCCGTTGCCCGGCAAGGTCAACGACTGAACCAGCGCCTGGGCGAGATTCGCTTTGCCGGTGGTGATATTCTGCTGGTACAAGCCCACAAAGACCGCATACAACCCGCGCTGAATGACCTGGGGTGTTTGCCGCTGGCCTCACGCGGCTTGCGTTTGTTCACGCCCGATAAAGTCTGGATGGCCAGTGGTTTGTTCGCCGTTGCACTGGCGCTCATTGCCTTTGAAATTCTGCCTGCCTCGGTTGCCCTGGTAACCGCCGCGCTGGTCATGGTGCTCATCCGGCTGGTACCACCCGGGGAGATTTACGACAGCGTTGACCTGCCCGTCATTGTTTTACTGGCGGCGATGATTCCGATCGGGGAAGCACTCGATACTACGGGCGGTTCCCAGTTAATCGCCGACGGTCTGCTCGCGCTGGGCCAGTCGATCCCGCCTGCAGCCACGCTGCTGGTGTTAATGCTGTCAGTCATGCTGCTCTCCAATATTATTAACAACGCGGCCGCAGCCGTATTGGCGGCGCCGGTTGCCATCAAGCTGGCTGCAGGAATGGACGTATCACCCGACCCGATGCTGATGGCTGTGGCTATTTCTGCTTCCTGTGCTTTTTTAACGCCCATCGGTCATCAGTCGAATACGCTGGTTATGGAACCCGGTGGTTACAAATTCGGTGATTATTGGCGGCTGGGGTTGCCAATGTCGATTTTGGTTATTGCCATCTCAGTTCCGGTTATTCTTTGGGTGTGGCCGCTCTGAATCCGGCTTTCGGATTGCGATTCACGGTTCGCGTTGCCTCTGGGAAAGGTAAAAAACATCATTATGTCACTGGCGTATTACGCGTTTCAGGAACACAAGAATCTGCTGGCTATGGGGCTGCACAGTCTGAAGCCGGATGAATGGCTATTGCCGGACGAAAAACTGGCCGGGCAGACGGCGCTTAAACAATCGCTCTGGTCGGAACTTGGCGAACGGGTATACAGTCAGCTACCCGAGTCGCGCGCTGCCCAGCTGGAGGTCGCTCGGGCGCTTGGCGAGTACCTGCCAGAACACTACCCCGATCTGTATGCGCCCTGCTCCGACGGACTGGTTTGCCGTTTCAATGACACGACCTACCAATGGGACGACCCGGATATCGCCTTACTGAAAGCCTCCTGGTGCGTGCAGGAAGACCTCTGCCTGCTGCAGCCACAGGATGACCACTACCGCCTGACGGCCGCCAGCTTGTGCGCCCCAAGCTACTGGCGCTTGCTAGAAAAAATCGGCCAGCCACTCGACCGTATTCATGCCCCGGTTCCCGGTTATGGTGAAAAACTCAGTCGCAAGATCAACCGTTTTTTTCAGCACATTAAAGTCGACCGGCCGGTCTGGCGTGGAAACTGGTCGGTGGTGACCAGCGACCGTTTGTACCAACCGGGTGATGAGGAATCCGTTCCGATTACCCGCCCGGCCGATATACCACGGCTTTGTTTCATTCGTACTGAACGTCAAACACTAAGACGACTGCCGCAGACCGGTGCGGTGGTATTTTCGATTCGAGTGCACATAAAACCCTTCACTGATTTTCTGGATAATCCGGCCTGGCTGAACGATTTATACAACGCACTGGCCGCGCTCTCTGCCGATGAACGTGACTACAAATCATTGCACCCGGTAGAGCCTGCGCTATCACTCTGGCTTGAACATCACCTGGCTGGCTTATAGCCAGACCAGAGACAGACGCCCTCAACCTGTCTGTGTTTAAAGACACTCTAACTACCTGATTCTAAAGACTTTTTATATCACACCTTCAGAGCTGTCTTCTATTGGAGACAGTTCAACTCGTCATTTTCTCGGAAAAACCCTAAAAGACAACCTAACTCTTTGTTTTTAAAGAATTTTTTTAACCTGGCACAGCCACTGCAATACCTCCTGTGAACGCGTTGATCAGCCTCGCTGATAAACGCATGCAGTAAGCCGCTGTGTCACACAGCGATATCACTCACGTAAATGTTAGATCCATCAAGAACAGGAGTAAGGAATATGAAAACTGCACTGACTCTAACTGCCCTGGTGTTAGCCTCTGCCTCAATGGGTGCTGCTGCGGAAACTATGGGCGCTGAAGATGCGTTTAACCAGCTCGATGCCAATGGCGATGGCGTTCTGACTCAGGACGAAGCCAATGTTGATCTGTTGCTGGCCGAGCAATTTGAAATGCTGGACGCCGACGGTTCTGGTGACCTGAGCATGGAAGAATTTGAAACGTTCTACACTGAAAGCGAGACTACTGAAGGCAAATAAGCCGGACTGAAATCCCGTTTTCAGATCGACATCGATGACCGTTTTGATGGGCTAAAGGAGTTAGCCCTTTTTCCGTGACAAGTTCGCAGCGCCACCCCTTTACTCTGTCTGCGGACTCAACTTCATGAAATCTACGTCACATGCATCGTCTTTGACTTTGCCTACCGCTTCACGGCGACACTTTTCCCTTAAACATCTATCGTTGCAGCAGTTGTCTCTGCAACAGCGCCTGATCGTCAGTTTTGCCATCGCACTCATTCCACTGGCCGTTTTGTTGTGGCAGGGCCATACCGTTTTTCAGCGCATTACCGTTATGGCACAAACAGAGGCACAGGCTGCCATGCGCGAAGCGCGCCAGGTTGAAAACCTCGACCGGCTTGCCGTCGACAGTGAACGCGCCTTGCGCCAGCATGCCGTGGTAACCAGCGACAACACCCTTACCCAATCGCAACAAGCCTTGCAGGATTACCGGCAGGCAGTGAGCGCTGCGTGCCTGACTATGGGCGGCGAAACCGCATCGCACTGCGGCAGCCACCTTCAACTAATCGACGCTCAATTAGCAGCACTCGGCACCTCAAACGAAGCGTCCAACCCAAATACCCTGACCTCAGATTTACCCCAGCTCAGAAAACGCCAAAGCGAGTTGACTGAACTTATCTGGCGTCAGTTGAACCAGCGGCTGGAAGCGCAGGGTGATATCATTCAACAGGAGCAGCAAGCTCTGTATTGGCAGACGCTCACCCTGGTGTTGCTGACTGCTGTCATGGTCGTCGGCTCAAGCCGGCGCATTGCGGCCCCGATACAACGGCTCGACCGGATGATCCGCTCGCTTGGCCAACCTGGTGCCACGCCCAACCACAAAGGCATTCAAGGGCCACGCGAATTGAACGAGCTGGGTGAGCGGCTGACCTGGCTTTCAGGTCGGCTGCAACAACTCGAAGCATTGCGCCTGGCCCTGCTGCGCCACGCTGCCCATGAATTAAAAACGCCACTGGCCAGCATTAAAGAGGGCTGCTCTTTGCTGGAAGACGGTATCACCGGGCCACTGACCGGACCACAACGCGAAGTAGTCGCCCTGCTCAGCGGCAGCACCGACCGCCTGGCGCAACTGACCGAGCAATTGCTCGACTACAACCAGTGGTTGCAGCAAACCGAGGTCAGGCGACAAACCCTGAACCCGTCGGCTTTGATCAACGATACCCTCCGTCAACACCAACTGGCCTTGCACCAGCGGGGCATGAACGTTCAGGTTGTGTGCACAGTCGATCGCCTGCACACCGACCCGACTCTGTTCCAGCGCATGCTCGACAACCTGATCACCAATGCCCTGGCCTATGGGGCTGACGCCGGTCAGATTCAGATCCGGCTGGAACACCAGTCACCCTGGGTCGTTCTTGAAGTAGCCAACACCGGGCCCGCCATCCCCGCTCACCTGCACCAGAGTATTTTCGAACCCTTTCAGCGCGGCGACGCGCCCCGGCAGGACAGCCTGCAAAGCTCCGGCCTCGGCCTGTCTATCGTGACCGACTGTGCCCGGCTGCTCGAAGGCCGCGCCGGACTGGCCGAGCGCAACGGGTTTGATGTCTGTGTGCGCATTCAATTACCGGTAAGAGGGGCAAACGCATGATGCACCAAACCGCAAGCCGCCTACTCCCGGTTATCCTAGTGGTTTTACTGTTCCTGCTATCCGGCTGCGCCGGGCTATCGCCCAAACCACCGGAGCCAACCACTCGAGGCACGCTGCAAGGGCAATGCGAACGCCCCTTGCTGCCCGATGTGTTCGATGCCGAATCCAGTGCCTGGCACTGGCTGGACTTCAGCCAGACGACAACTCTGCTCGATTGGGCCGCCTTGCCCGCACACCCGGCGGACCACGACCTGGCGTTTGCCTGGGCACTGTACTTCAGCCAACCCGGCCAGAACCCGGTTCTGCTGCAATTGGGCATCGGACAATTGCAGCAGCTCAAACCCAACCTGCCCGCCAGCTTGCAACCGCTGATCGAGCTGCACCAAAGCGCGGCCCGCGCACTGCTGTTCGACTACCGTCAACGCGATCGGCAACGCCAGGCACTGGAAAGCCAAATCACATCACTGCAACAGGCACTGGAACAAAAACAGGCACAAATCGATGCGCTGACGGCCATCGAATCCCAGTTGAATACCCGCGAGAACGGACCCGCACAGGAGGACACCCCATGACGCAGACTGCATCCAAACCCGCGTTGCTACTGGTCGATGACGATGCCAGCCTGCTGCGCCTCTTATCGCTGCGCCTGGTCAGCGATGGCTGGCAGGTTGAAGCCGTGAGCGATGGAGCCGCAGCGCTGGCGTACCTGGAACGCCACACTGTCAACCTGGTGATCAGCGATCTGCGTATGCCGGGGCTGGACGGCATGAAGCTGTTTGAACGCATCACCGAGCGGTATCCGGATCTGGCGGTTATTCTGATGACCGCGCACGGCTCGATCCCCGAGGCAGTGCAGGCAACCCAAAGAGGTGTGCTCGGTTTTCTAACCAAACCGCTGGATCATGACAAACTGCGCGACCTGATGAACCAGGTGATGGACCGGGGCGGTCCGCAGTGCGCCGACGACTGGGACCGCGACATCATCGCCCGCAGCCCGGCCATGACCCGCCTGCTCGACCAGACACGCCAGGTCGCCCGCAGCGACGTCAGTGTGCTGATCAGCGGCGCCAGTGGCACCGGCAAGGAATTGTTCGCCCAGGCGATTCACCGCGCCAGCCCGCGCGCCAAGGGTCCGTTTGTGGCACTCAACTGTGGCGCCATGCCCGAGCACTTGCTGGAATCGGAACTGTTCGGCCATGCGAAGGGTGCTTTCACCGGCGCCATTCGGGAACAGGCCGGCCTGTTCCGGGCCGCCGAGGGCGGCACTTTGTTTCTGGATGAGATCGGCGATATGCCCACCCCGCTTCAAGTGAAATTGCTGCGCGTGCTGCAGGAGCGTCAGGTGCGCCCAGTAGGCAGCAGCGAAACCCTGCCAATCGACGTGCGCATCGTCTCCGCCACCCACCGTGATCTCAGCCGGGCCATGGAACAAGGCGAATTCCGGGAAGACCTTTATTACCGGCTGAATGTCGTCAACCTGACGCTGCCCAGCCTGCGCGAACGCGCCGAAGACATCCCGTTGCTGGCGCGGTATTTACTGCGCCGCGCAGCGGAGCAACACAACAGCCGCGTCACCCGCATTGAAGACAGGGCCATGCACCTGCTGATGACGGCGCCCTGGCCGGGCAACGTGCGCCAACTGGTCAATGTCATCGAACAATGCGTGGCGCTCTGCCCCAGCACGGTGGTTCACGAAGCGCTGGTGCGCCAGGCCCTGGCCGATCAGCAACCCCACTGGCCCACCCTGAGCGAAGCCCGCGATGCCTTCGAACGCCAATACCTGATCCGCGCCCTGAGCATGACCGAAGGCAACGTCACCCAGGCCGCCGCACTGGCCGGGCGCAACCGGACCGATGTGCACAAGTTGATTAAGAAGCATGGGCTAAGCAGCTAGGGAGCCTGGTCAACACCTCTTCGATTTATACAAAGCTGACCTTTGGCCTACTTGCCAGCCGCGCTGGTGGCCCCATAATAGCGAGACCCATTTCTTATAGGTGTTGTTATGCAGCGCATCATGCTTTTCCTCGGGACGAACCTGGCTATCATTCTGGTGCTGGGTGTCTTTATGAACGTTATTCTGCCCGCTTTCGGGGTTCAGCTGGGCAATACCGGCGGCTATCTGGTGCTGGCCTTTGCCTTTGGTATGGGCGGCAGCTTTATATCGCTGATGCTCTCCAAATGGATGGCCAAACGCGCGACCGGAGCTCAAGTGATTGAAAAACCGCGCAACGCCGAAGAACAGTGGCTGATGCAAACCGTTGCGCGTCTGGCCAAGCAGGCCAACATTGGCATGCCTGAAGTGGCGGTGTTTCCGGCACCGGAAGCCAACGCCTTTGCCACGGGCGCCAGCAAGAACAACTCACTGGTCGCCGTATCGGTCGGTTTGATGCGCACCATGAACCGCGACGAAGCCGAAGCCGTACTTGCGCACGAGATTTCACACATTGCCAACGGCGACATGGTGACTATGGCGCTGGTTCAGGGCGTGTTGAACACCTTTGTAATTTTCTTCGCGCGCATTGTGGCGCAAATCATCAACAACGCTGTCGCACGGGGTAACGACAATGGCCAGGGCCTGGGTTTCTTCAGCTACCTGGCGGTGGTGATGGTGATGGAAATGGTCTTTGGCGTGCTCGCCAGCATCATTGCCATGTGGTTCTCACGCCAGCGTGAATACCGGGCCGATGCCGGTTCGGCGTCACTGGTCGGCGCGCCCAAGATGATAGCAGCGCTGGAACGGTTAAAAACCGGGCAGGACTCGCAGCTGGATGGCCAACTGGTCGCCTTTGGCATCAAAGGCAAACGCAAGGAGCTGTTTGCTTCCCACCCCAGCCTGGATGACCGCATCGCGGCCTTGCGTCAGGCAGCCTGATAAGTCTTGAACCGCAGCGGCTACTGGGCAGACTTCGAAACTTGATCACCCCGGGCACTCGCCCCCCCCGATCGTGGATGGTGTCGAGAGCCCGGGCATCCTCCCCAATAATCTTTTACACTGCGCCTTTCTGACCCAACCGGGCTCTATGAAAGGAATCCGCCGTGACTTTTCGTGCTGCTGCACTGGCCGTAACCACCCTGCTGGCCTATCTGACATTGCCGGTTTATGCCAACGACCAGAATCGACCCGGTCGTGTCTGGCATCAGATAGCGATGCCCGGTTTCGACATTGTCTACCCCGAAGGTCTTGAAGCCGAGGCCCGCTATGTCGCCAACCGGTTGGGTACTTACTGGCCGGCACTGACCGAATCGATGCCCGTTCAACGCCCACCCCGGCGCATTCCCATTGTACTGTCCGCCGCTACGCTGACATCCAACGGCTTTGTACGCAGCGACCCCATTCAATCCGTGTTTTTCAATCAGCCTTCCCCACTGGGCGGGCTGGAATGGCTCGACCTGCTGACTGTGCATGAGGGTCGTCATCTGGTGCAGTTTGCCCAGCCGCTGGATACCACCACCGGACGTGTAGCCCGGGTACTGGCCGGCGAGAACGGCACCATGGCCATCGTGCTGCTGTTTTACCCCAATTGGCTGCTCGAAGGCGATGCCGTCGCCGAAGAGACCCGGCTCACTCAGGGGGGACGCGGGCGAGTGGCCTCGTTTGACTTGTGGCTGCGTACTCACGAACTGAGCGGGCAACGCTATTCCTACGACCGGGCGATGCTCGGCACCGGCTTTGAACAGTACCCCCGGGTCAGCCCCTACGATTTCGGGTATCTGATGACGAGCTACCTGCGGCGCGAGCACGGTTCGTTAATTTTGGACCAGGCACTCGCGGGCGTGGCCGAACCCGGTGCTGGCTTCACGTTCGACGGTCGCATTCGCGCCCTGACTGGCAAGAACCTGAGCCAGGCCTACCACGCCGCCTGGGATGACCTGCATCAGCGCTGGCAAGCTACGGTTGATGACCTGGAGATCACCCCGGTCACACCGCTCTGGAAACCTGCATCGGACCACTGGCGAAGCCTCTATCCGGTCTCGATTGACGAAGACTGGGTGCTGGCGGTGGAAATGGATGTAAAAACGGGCAGCCACCTGGTTATTCTGTCTCAGGATGAAACATACCGGGTTGCCACCTTGCCTGCGGCCGTCGCTGCGGGCTACACCGGAACCGCGAAGCAAAAAACCGTCAGTTACGCCAATGACCGCTTCTGCTGGGCCGAAGGCCGGGAACACCCGCGCTTTAATCGCGAAGTAACCCGCGATCTGTATTGCTTTGATATCCAAAACGCAGAGCGGTACCGCTTGACCGAGCTGGGTGATGTTACCTCGGCTGGCCAGGCCAAAACCGGGCACCTGCTGGCCCACCGTTTCAGCATGGACCGCAACAGCCAACTGGACCTGCTCAGCCCGGAAGGCCAGAGCCTGCGCCAGATCCCGCTGCCGAAGCGGAGCCTGGCCTTTGATATGTCGGCCAACGACGAGGGTGACTGGGTATTTGCCCTGCTCACCGAGGCGGGCACTCAGTTGATGCACTGGTCCAGCCATACCGGCCAACTGCGCACCCTGGCCGGGCCCGTGCAAGGCGAAACCTGGCGCTCCCCGGTGCAGGCCAGCGACTGGGTGCTTTACACGAGCGATCGTGGCGGCATCGACAGTCTCTGGGCGCTGGACCCTGCCAGCGGCGCGCGCTATCGCATCAGTCAGCGGCCCTTCGGTAACTACTTTATTGTTTGGGATGAGGAGCAACAGCGCCTGCTCAGCACCGATTACCAGGCCAATGGCCATGCCCTGGTCGAACACCCCTGGCAGGCAGCGCCCGGGCCGCAAGCGCACTGGGTGGCCGAAGCAGACTTCGCGCCCCAGGAGCCCTACATCGCCCCGCTGGCCCAACCGGTCGAGCCGGTACAGGTAAACGCAGGCCCGGCCGAACGGTTTCACTACGCTCCCGGCGACTGGCTGCCCAACAGCTGGCTGCTGAGCGCCGATAACCAGGCCGCCACCCTAAACCTCTATAACACCAATCTGATGAACACCCTGAGCACCGCCATCAGCCTGGGTTACAACTGGGAAGCAGACACCCCGACCGGTTCCCTGACCCTTGACTGGCGTCGTTACTGGCCAGTCGTTTCTTTCTCCGTGGAACAGCAACCCGGTACCGATTTGAACCGGATCGACACCGAAACCCGACTGGCGCTCTCTTTACCACTGCAACAAACCCGGGGCGTTGCCCGGGTGGGCCTGGAGCCAAGCCTGGGCATCACCCACCTGAGCGCCACCGCCATCGATTCGAACGCCTCCGCCGAAGCCAGCTTCATTGAGGCCGGGCTCTCCGGCTATTGGGCACACCAGGCCGCACCGCGCGACCTCCAGGCTCCGATCGCCATCGCCCCGGCCGTTCAGCTCGACACCCAACTGGACACCGGCGGCTTCCAGCTCGCCCTGAGCAACACCGTGCACATTCCCGGTCTCGCCGATAACCATCACTTCAGCATCTCGGGCCAATGGCAACGGCGTGAGCCGGACTTTACCGGCAGCAGTCGCATAGCAACCTCCCCGGTATTCGAATCCGCCCCGATAACACGCGATATGGCCACCAGCCGGGCCAATTACCAGTTCAGTCTCGGGCCTGTGGATGCCGCCCTTGGCCGATGGCTCTATCTGCGCAGCCTGACCCTGGCGTTCGACGCCAGGGTGCAATACCGTGGTGAAGAACAACGCAGCGCCTATGGGGTTCAACTGAGCGCACCGTCCAATGTACTTCGCAACAGCCGGTTACGACTGGTGCCAACCGCATCGGTGTATTACCGGCCAGAACAAGGCGACTGGGTACCCACCCTGAGCCTAACGCTGGGTGGCTAGCGCTGCAAAGCAGATCGCTTCGGTCTACACTGGGAATCAGGTACGGACCCAATAACAACAGAGGTCGCCTGTTTCAGCCAGAACAGGCCGACCAGACAGGCCACTCGACCAGACCGACAAGGCAGTGTAACCAATATGAATCAACCCGACCGGGAACTCGTCGACCGTTTACAGCATGTACTGGAAGCCCGCCCCTTTGATCATCTGGGCGTCTTTGAAACCGACGCCGGCTGGCTGATCCGGGTATATCAGCCCGATGCCGAGCAACTCGAAGCCCGTGATCTGAAAACGGGTAAATCCCTCGGTCGTTTCAGTCGCTGGCCGAACAGCGATGTCTTTGAACTGACCCTCAAGCAAAAGAAACGCCCTGCCTATCAGTTACACGTTCAGGGCAAGGGTGGCCACGAGTGGGATGCCATCGACGCCTATCAGTGCGTTGAACGCACCTTTGAAGACATGCCCTGCGATTCATCGACGCTGTACAAGTCTATGGGCGCCCAGCTGTGTACAACCAAGCTGAATGGCATTGAGGTGACCGGGGTTCGCTTTGCCGTCTATGCACCCAATGCACGCAGCGTCAGCGTGATCGGGGATTTCAACAACTGGGACGGCCGGCGACACCCGATGACCAGCCACCATGATGGCATCTGGCGCTTGTTCGTACCCCACCTTCAGGCTGGCGATGCCTACAAATTCGAGCTTAAAGACGCGCGCGAGCATCTGCTGCCGCACAAGTGCGACCCCTACGCCTTCGGCATCACCCAGTACCCGGATTTCAATTCCATCGTCATCGATCATCGCGCCTATGAATGGCAGGATCAGGCCTGGCAGAAACGCTCCTCCAGTGATCCACGGCACGAGCCGATGAGCATCTATGAGCTGCATGCCGGCTCCTGGAAAACCCGGGATGGACAGCCGCTCAACTACCACGAGTTGGCCGATGAACTGATTCCCTACCTGCTCGACATGAAGTTCACCCACCTCGAACTGATGCCGGTGTCCGAATACCCCTACGACGGCAGTTGGGGTTACCAGCCAATCGGGTTGTTTGCGCCGACCAGCCGTTTTGGTACTCCGGATGAGTTCAAATACCTGGTTGATAAATGCCACCAGAACGGCATTGCGGTCATCGTGGACTGGGTGCCAGCCCACTTCCCGGCCGATGAACACGGTTTGGCCCGATTTGACGGGACGCCTCTGTATGAGTACGCCGACCCCCAACGCGGCTGGCACCCGGACTGGAATTCCTACATCTACGATTTTGGCCGCTACACCGTCTGTGATTTTCTGGTGTCGTCGGCGCTGATCTGGCTCGAGGAGTTTCACATCGACGGCCTGCGGGTCGATGCCGTCGCCTCCATGCTGTATCTCGACTATTCACGCGAAGAAGGCGAATGGACCCCCAACGTCGACGGCGGCAATCACAACTACGAAGCCATTGCCTTCGTGCGCCGCTTCAACGAAACCGTCTATGGCCGCTTTCCGAATTGCTACACCATTGCCGAGGAATCCACGGCTTTCGATGGCGTTTCCCGCCCGGTCTTCGCCGGCGGCCTGGGCTTCGGGTTCAAGTGGAACATGGGCTGGATGCACGACACCCTCGGCTACATGAAACAGGACCCGGTGTACCGCAAATACCACCACGACGCCCTAACCTTCTCGGGCGTGTATGCCTTCAACGAAAACTTCGTACTGCCGCTGTCGCACGATGAAGTGGTGCACGGCAAAGGCACGGTAATGACCCGAATGCCAGGCGATGAATGGCAACAGGCCGCCAATCTGCGCGCCTATTACAGCTATATGTTTGCCCACCCCGGCAAGAAACTGAACTTCATGGGCAATGAATTCGGCCAGACGCTGGAGTGGAATTACCGGGCCCAGCTCGACTGGGGCCTGCTGCAATACCCGCGTCACCGCGGCATCCAGGCGCTGTTCCGGGACCTGAACAACCTCTACCGCTCTGAGCCAGCGCTGTATGAAACCGACTGCGAGGCCGAAGGCTTTGGCTGGATCAATGCTGGCGATGCCGAGGCCAGCGTGCTCAGCCTGTTCCGGCGGTCGCTGGATGGCAAGGACCTGATGCTGATTGTCGTCAACTTCACCCCCATGCCGCGCGAAGACTATGTACTGGGCACTCTGGTGCCAGGCCGGTACGAGGTGGTGCTGAACAGCGATTCGGAATACTACGGTGGTAGCAATTTCCCGACAGCGACCCGCTTGTCGACCGAGCCCGGTCCGGCCGATGGTCAGGCGCAGCATCTGCGGCTCACCCTACCGCCTCTGGGTGCACTGTATCTGAAACTGATGCCGGAGTGACGGCAG
The DNA here is from genome assembly GCF_004000275.1 of Saccharospirillum alexandrii. Taxonomy (GTDB): domain Bacteria; phylum Pseudomonadota; class Gammaproteobacteria; order Pseudomonadales; family Natronospirillaceae; genus Saccharospirillum; species Saccharospirillum alexandrii. The sequence continues at coordinate 20,011 of NZ_RCIP01000005.1, read as the reverse complement.
GCCTGCGCACCAGGCTAATCATGTCAGTCCAGAGTGGTTTGGCGCATACTCTGGCATTGTTTTCTCGCGGGCGTGCGTCGGGCTGAAAAAGCCTGAAGCGTGGAGGGCCGAGTAGTCGCCGCCACTGACGCCCCGGTTCCGCAGACGTCCGCTTCACAACGAGGTTTTTCATGTCGAGCTCAACATCCGCAGCCGAATTGCGGCTTGAACCCGGGCACCCCTTCCCACTAGGCGCCCACCCGGGAGAGACCGGCTGTAATTTTGCGGTCTTCAGCCCCCAGGCAACTCGGGTGCTGCTGTGCTTTTTTGATGATCAGGATCAACCCCGGGGCGAGCCATTGCCATTACACCGCACCGGAGACATCTGGCACGGCCGTGTTCCCGATCTAGCGCCCCAAACACGCTATGGCTATCGTGCTGAAGGCGAGTTCAAGCCAGGGCAGGGAGCCCTGTTCAACCCGAACAAGTTACTGCTCGACCCCTATGCAGTGGCGCTGTCAGGCCCGTTTGAACCCGATCGCAGCCTCTATGCCCACGATGCCAGCGACCTGACATGCCTGAAACCCTGTCCCATGGACAGCGCCGCCCAGGTCCCGAAAGGCCTGACCCCGGCACCGGACGACTTTGACTGGCAGAACAGCCGGGCACCGAAAACACCCTGGCCCGATACCGTCATCTACGAAGCGCATGTCAAAGGCTTCAGCCAGTTGAACCCGGCGGTGCCTGAGCACCTGCGCGGCACTTACCTCGGCTTTGCCCATGAGGCGAGTGTCGCCCATCTACAATCGCTGGGTGTCACCGCTGTGCAGCTGATGCCCTGCTTCGCCTTCATGAGCGAACCACGACTGTCAAACCTGGGGCTGACCAATTACTGGGGCTACAACCCGGTGTCTTTTTTTGCCCCTGACCCGCGCTATGCCGTCGACGATGCGGTTACCGAGTTCAAAACGCTGGTGCGTGCCCTCCACCAGGCTGGCATCGAAGTCATCATGGACGTGGTCTACAACCACACCGCCGAATCCGATTTGCTTGGCCCCTGCGTCAGCCAGAAAGGCCTGCACGGGCCCTGGTTTTACCGACATCAGCACGACGACTTCAGCCACTTTATCGACAATACCGGCTGCGGCAACAGCGTGAACCTGCACGAGGAAGTGACGTTGCAACTGGTGATGGACAGCCTGCGCCACTGGTTGCACACCTACCGGGTCGATGGTTTCCGTTTTGATCTGGCCGCGGCACTGGGCCGCGAGGAATGGGATTTTTCCAGCCGGGCCGCTTTTTTCATGGCCTGCAACCAGGACCCGGTGATTCGCCATTCAAAACTGATCGCCGAGCCCTGGGACATCGGCCGGGGCGGCTACCAACTGGGCAAATTCCCCGCCACCTGGTACGAATGCAACGATCGCTTTCGCGATACCCTGCGCCGCTTCTGGCGGGCTGACATGGGTGTTATGCCAGAGCTGGCCAATGTGCTGATGGGCTCGCGGGATGTACTCAACAAGAGCGCGCATTCAAGCTCGACCAGCCTGAACTATGTGACCTATCACGACGGTTTTACCCTCCACGACCTGGTGTCCTACAACGACCGGCACAACGCCGCCAACCAGGAACGCAACCTCGATGGTCATGGGAACAACCTGAGCTTTAACTGGGGAACCGAAGGTGACACCGGTGATGGCAACATTCTGGCGCATCGTCAGCAGATCAAGCGCAACATGCTGGCTACCTTGTTGTTGTCACAAGGGGCTGTGCATCTGCTCGGCGGTGACGAGCTCAATCGCACCCAGCAAGGCAACAACAACGCCTACTGCCAGGACAACGAGATCAGTTGGGTTCACTGGGACCAGAAAGACGGACCTTTCCAGCGTTTTATTGCCCAGTGCATTGGCATTCGCCAGTCCAGCACGCTGTTTCGCAACCTGGTGTTTGATGCGCCAGCGCATTCTAATGCACCCGTAACGACGGATGCCGTGCACTGGTATCGCAACGACGGCTACGCCATGGAAATCCGCGACTGGCAAAACCCACATACCCGTTGCCTGGGCATTTTACTGTCTACCGACATCCGCAACCCGGCCATCAATTTGCATCGGTGTGAGGAATATTATCTGCTGATGCTGAACAGCGGTGGTCACGATTGCACCTTCACGCTGCCGGCCAATCCGCACTCGGGCTGGCAGGTGGAGTTCGATACCGCGCGCAATGAAGGGATGAGACCGGAACAAACAGAACGCATTCGTCGCGATTATGAGCTGAAGCCTCACTCGCTGGTGCTCCTGAGCCGATGCGACCCCTACACGGAATAAAAAAGGGCCCCTTTCGGGGCCAAATGTCGAGGAGTACTCAGAGAACCAGACGGGTTCTCCGCCATCCGACCCATCGAGCAGTCGAATAGCTAACCGGTGATGACCTCCACCGGCGAGAGGACTGCGGGGAATGCCCCTGGTACGGCGGGTTACTGCACCCAGGAGCGAGAGGTTCCGGCGGTTGGCCGGGACGAGGCGTCGTGATCACGTCGATCGTAAGCCTGGTCGAATAATTGCGCTTGCTGCTCAGACAAGGGCATCCAGTCAGCATCGGGCCAGCGAATCCGGTAATACGTCAGGTCGGGTACGTAGCTGGTATCGTCGTCACTGACCGCGCCCCAGCACAAAACGGTTTGCTGGGCCTGGTGCGAGACAATGACCCCCATGGTCGCGCGATATCCCGGATGCGTATTAATATATTCAAAAACAGTGGAAATGGCTGATTGAGTCACAGTGAATCCCTCCCTGCATTGTCGTCTTGCTGTTGTTGTACTTCTTAAACAGCCTTACATCGGCTGACGGAAGCCACTATAAGCGGAATAACGGGCAGGAAAAGCGCGACGTTCAAAGTAGCGGTTCATGCTACTGAGGGTGTCGTATAGTGCGACGATTGGGGGTTTAATCGAGGCAGATGCTATAGGCGGTGGCCACTTAAAGTTCGCCGTTAGGGCAACGACAGTGGCAGAAATCCGTGCCGGCTACCGAGTGAGCCTATCCAGGGTCGGCGTGAACCCGTCCATGGGGCCTAGACCGCAACATCCATGTTGCGGACTACCCTGGATAGGCTCACCCGGCAGCCAACACTAATTTTGGCTGCCATGCTGGAATACTTACTTACAGCCTAATGAACAACATACTCTGATCCAGTCCCAATACTTGGATGAATTAGAGACTATTAGTCAGTGACGTAATCCCGATAGGCCTGCAAGGATTCAGGATTAGCCAGCGCGGTCAGGTTTGCGGGTTCTTCACCACGTAGAATCTGGGTGACGGCGAGCTCGACTTTCTTGCCTGAGCGGGTGTAGGGAATGGCGGGCACCTGAACAATGTCGGCCGGGACGTGCCTTGGCGTGGTGTTGTCGCGGATGCGCTGGCGAATGCGGCCAGTCAGTGCCTTGTCCAGCTGCTGTCCTTCAGGCAGCTGCACGAACAGAATGACCTTCACGTCAGCCTCGACGGCCTGCCCTACTACCAGGGAGTCTGTAATCTCCGTTAGTGTCTCTACCTGACGATAGATCTCCGCGGTGCCTATACGAACGCCGCCGGGGTTCAGGGTGGTGTCACTGCGACCGTGAATTACCGCCTGGCCTGCTTCGTCGAACTCAATGAAGTCTCCATGGGCCCAGACGCCGTCAAAACGTTCAAAGTAGGCTGCCCGGTAACGCTCGTCGTTGGGGTCATTCCAGAAACCGATCGGCATACATGGCGCGGGCTGTGTGCACACCAGCTCGCCGCGCTGGTTAACAACCTTCTCACCGGCCTCATTCCAGGCCTGCACGTCCATGCCCAGGTTGGCGCCCTGAATCTTACCGCGCACGACCGGCGACCAGGGGTTACCGCCAACAAAGCAGGACACGATATCGGTACCGCCCGAGATGGACTGCAACATCACGTCGGGTTTCAACGCTGAATACACCCAGTCGTAGTCTTCTGGCGCCAATGGCGAACCCGTCGAAAAAACCGTGGTCAATGTACTCAGGTCGAAGGTTTTGCCGGGCTTAAGGTCCTGCTTGCGACAGGCAGAGAGGTACTTCGCGCTGGTGCCGAAGTGGGTGATGCCCAACTTGTCCGCCAGCTGCCACAGCACATCAGACCGGGGGTACATGGGGTTACCGTCGAACAGAACCAGCGTCGCACCGGTCATCAGACCCGAAGCCAGCCAGTTCCACATCATCCAGCCGGTGGTGGTGAAGTAGAAGAACACTGAGTCCTGAGAGATATCGCCATGCAGTCGCAGCTCTTTGGCATGCTGCAACAGCGTGCCCCCGGCCCCGTGCACGATGCACTTGGGCTTACCGGTGGTACCAGAGGAATACAGAATATAAAGTGGGTGATCGAACGGCAGCTCTAGTGCCGGAGCCTCAGGCCAGTCGCGACCGACCACGTTGACCCATTGCCAGGCACCGTCGATCACGTCGGCACTGGGCAACGCATCGACCTGTACCCACTGCCGCACCCTTGGCAGCGCTGCCTGCAGGCTTTTTACGACAGAGGTACGCTCAATGGCCTTGCCGCCATAGCCATACCCGTTGCCGGCGATCACCACCTTGGGTTCGACCTGGCCAAAGCGGTCCAGTACGCCCTCGTAGCCGAAGTCGGGCGACGCCGAGGTCCAGACGGCCCCAATGCGGCTTGCTGCCAGCATTCCAATGATCGCCTCTGGCGTATTACCGAGGTAAGCCGCCACCCGGTCACCGGGTTCAACGCCACATTCGTGCTGCAGAAAACCGGCCAGCCGAGCCACTGCCTGGCGTAAATCGGCATAACTATAACGCTGCTCCGGGCGGGTCTCGGAAACCGCTACCAGAGCGGTATCCGCATCGCGACCAGACTGTAGCAGGTTAGTGCTGAAATTCAGACGGGCCTCGGGAAACCAGCGCGCGCCAGGCATGTTCGGCTGGTCGAGTACGGTATCTCCTGGAGTTCCCTGCACCCCGGCAAAATCCCACAGCTCGCGCCAGAACGTGGGCAGGTTCTGTACCGACCACTGTTGCAACGCCTGGTAGTTTTCAAACTCTATCGCGTATTTGTGTTTTAACTGACCGGCAAAGGCACCCATTTGGGATTTGACTTTTTGTTCGGCCGAAGGCGTAAATAGCACTGTCATAGCATGGCTCAGTCTGTTGTTTTTATAAGAGTCGAGCCTACTGCTTTTATCATCTTTGGCAATGAACCCGGATCACAGATTGGTTCGACGCACTGTTCTGCTGGGCTTCCACTCTGCTTTTACAGCACCCACAAAAAAACCGCCCGAAGGCGGTTTTTGGGGTCTTTCCGTGGTTTACAGCGAGGCTTAGGAAGCCTCGTCGACCACTTCACCGTCTACAGGACGGTCTACCAGTTCAACAATCGCCATAGGGGCGTTGTCACCGGCACGGAAGCCACACTTCAGCACACGAAGGTAACCACCCGGGCGAGCCTTGTAGCGAGGACCCAATTCATTAAACAACTTACCTACAGCTACCGGAGAGCGAGTACGATCGAACGCCAGACGACGGTTGGCCACGGAGTCTTCCTTGGCCAGTGTAATCAGGGGCTCTGCGAAACGACGCAGCTCTTTTGCCTTCGGCAAGGTCGTTTTAATCACTTCGTGCTCAAACAACGAATTGCACATGTTTTGGAACATGGCCTTGCGGTGAGCACTGGTACGGTTAAAGTGACGACCAATTTTACGATGACGCATTGTTACATTCCTTACCAGCCGGACATAAGGTTACGAAAGAACCTTATCGTCATTCTTCAAACTTGCAGGTGGCCAGTTCTCGAGGACCATGCCCAGAGAAAGACCCTTGGATGCCAGAACGTCTTTGATTTCAGTCAAAGACTTCTTGCCGAGGTTCGGTGTCTTCAGCAGTTCTACTTCGGTGCGCTGGATCAGGTCACCAATGTAGTAGATGTTTTCTGCTTTCAGACAGTTGGCCGAACGCACTGTCAGTTCCAGATCGTCGACCGGACGCAGCAGGATAGGATCGATCTTGTCTTCTTCCTTCTCCGGCTCGCTTTCAGCGTGGTGATCGAGGTCTACAAAGGCCGCAACCTGCTGTTGCAGGATGGTGGCTGCACGACGAATCGCTTCTTCAGGATCCAGAGTGCCCTTCGTTTCCAGCTCAATCACCAGCTTATCCAGGTCTGTACGTTGCTCTACACGCGCCGCATCGACGTTGTAGGCAACCCGAACGACCGGGCTGTAGGTAGCATCCAACTGCAGTCTACCGATGGGTTTACTCTCGTCTTCACCACTGCTGCGGGATTCCGCAGGGACATAACCACGGCCAGTGGTCACACGCAGCGTCATGCTGACATCCGCATTGCTGCCCAGGTGGGCAATAATGTGATCCGGATTGGCGACTTCAACGCCATGATCCAACTGGATATCGCCCGCGGTCAGATTACCTGCGCCTTTCTTCTTCAGCGTCAGGGTCACTTCCTCGCGGTCGAACAGTTTGACGGCGACGTCTTTCAGGTTAAGCAGGATTTCCTGTACGTCTTCCTGCACACCTTCGATGGTGCTGTACTCATGCAATACACCGTCGATTTCAACGTCGGTGATTGCGGCGCCAGGCATGGACGACAGCAGGATACGACGCAGCGCGTTGCCCAGAGTGTGACCGAAACCGCGCTCAAGCGGCTCGAGCGTGATCTTGGCCCGGTTGGCGCTGATTTCCTGCACATCGATATGACGTGGCGTCAAAAAGTCGTTGGCTGAACGCTGCATAGATGCCCCTATTTGCAGTGAGATTACTTGGAGTACAATTCCACGATCAGGTTTTCGTTGATTTCCTGACTCAGGTCAGCACGCTCGGGTTTGGACACGAACTTGCCTTCCATCTTCTTGGCATCAACTTCAACCCAGGAGACAGGCGAACGCTGAGCAGAGATATCCAGCGCGCTTTGAATACGCAGCTGAGTCTTGCTCTTTTCGCGGATCGCCACGACGTCACCCGGTTGTACCTGGTAGGACGCAATGTTGACGGTTTCGCCGTTCACCAGAATGGCTTTGTGTGCAACCAGCTGACGAGACTCGGAGCGGGTAGCACCAAAGCCCATGCGGTATACAACGTTATCCAGACGGGTTTCCAGAAGTTGCAGCAGGTTTTCACCGGTTGCACCCTTCAAACGGGCAGCAGCTTTGTAGTAGTTACGGAACTGCTTTTCGAGTACACCGTACATGCGACGGACTTTCTGCTTCTCGCGCAGCTGTACGCCATAATCTGACAAACGACCGCGGCGTGCACCGTGTACACCAGGAACGGTTTCTGCTTTACATTTGGAGTCGAGTGAACGAACTCCGCTCTTCAGAAACAGATCTGTGCCTTCACGACGAGACAGCTTACACTTAGGACCAATATAACGTGCCATTAAACTCTGTCTCCTTTATTACACGCGGCGCTTCTTGGGCGGGCGGCAACCGTTGTGAGGGATGGGTGTCACATCGGTAATGTTGCTGATTCGATAGCCACACGCGTTCAATGCTCGTACCGCAGATTCGCGACCTGGACCGGGGCCTTTCACCTCGACGTCCAAATTCTTCAGACCATATTCCTGGGCTGCAACACCGGCTCGCTCAGCGGCGACCTGGGCTGCAAAAGGAGTGCTCTTACGAGATCCACGGAAACCGGAGCCACCGGAAGTTGCCCAGCTCAGGGCGTTTCCTTGGCGGTCCGTAATGGTCACAATGGTGTTGTTAAAGGACGCATGGATGTGCGCGATGCCATCAGCGACCTGCTTTTTCACCTTTTTGCGCGACCGGTTCGTACCTGGCTTTGCCATCTTCGATTTCCTATGCAAAAACTGTTATCAATACTTTGGTCAAACGACCTGATTCAAGCGACCTTCAAACGGTGTTAGCGTTTGATCGGCTTCTTCGGACCTTTACGGGTGCGGGCGTTCGTCTTCGTACGCTGGCCACGCAAAGGCAGGTTACGACGGTGGCGGATACCACGGTAGCAACCCAGATCCATCAACCGCTTGATGTTCATCTGAATTTCACGACGCAAGTCACCTTCTACAGTGTACTTGCCGACTTCATTACGGATCTCGTCCAGCTTCTCGTCGGACAAATCCTTCACTTTAGCCGTAGGTTCAACCCCAACCGATGTACAGATGGCATAAGCAGTGGTGCGACCAATACCATAGATATAGGTCAGCGAGATCACCGCATGCTTGTTGTCAGGAATATTGACGCCTGCTATACGGGCCATTCAACTTACTCCGTTATCAAACGTTTAATAGAGCCGTTGTGGCTCTATTAATGAACCCCCTATTTAAGGGGCGCGAGATGATAGCGCCTGGGCTTTACAAAATCAACCCGTAATGCCCGGGCACTAACCAACCGACTGCAATTAACCCTGACGCTGCTTGTGCTTGGGATCCGTGCAGATCACACGAACAGCACCGTTACGGCGGATAATCTTGCAGTTACGGCAGATTTTCTTGACTGACGCACGTACTTTCATGCTTCACTCCAATAACTGGTAATCACTCAGTCTCTTCAGTTGTTGCCAATCGACTTCAGATTGGCCTTTTTCATCACTGACGAGTACTGGTGGGACATCAAGTGACTTTGCACCTGAGCCATAAAGTCCATCACAACCACCACCACGATCAACAGCGAGGTGCCACCAAAGTAAAACGGAACGTTGGCGGCTATCACCAGGGCCTGGGGCAGCAAGGACACAGCGGTAATGTACATCGCACCAAAGAAGGTCAGCCGCGCAGAGACACCGTCGATATAACGGGACGTCTGCTCACCTGGGCGAATCCCCGGTATAAAGGCACCGGAACGCTTCAGGTTTTCAGCCACATCCTTCGGATTGAAGGTTACTGCCGTGTAGAAATAGCAGAAGAAGACGACTGCGAATGCGAACAGCAGAATGTACAGCGGCTGGCCCGGGCTGAGCAGCAGAGCAATGTCCTGCATCCAACCCATACCATCACCACTGCCAAACCAGTTACCCAGCGAAGCCGGGAACAGCAAGAGACTGGACGCAAAGATGGGCGGAATCACACCGGCCATGTTGATCTTCAGCGGCAAGTGACTGCTTTGTGCCTGAAACACCTTACGACCTTGCTGACGCTTGGCGTAATTAATGGTGATCCGACGCTGGCCGCGTTCAATAAAGACAATGAACGCCACCACAGCCACCGCTACCAGACCGATCAACAACAGAGCGATAATGCTGAGCTCACCCTGACGGGCACTCTCGAAGCTCTGTCCGATTGCACCGGGCAAGCCCGCTACAATACCCGCGAAAATCAGCATGGAGATACCATTACCAATACCGCGTTCGGTGATCTGCTCACCCAGCCACATCATGAACATGGTGCCGCAAGTCAGTGTGACCACAGCAACAAAGTAAAATGACGGACCAGTGTCGAACGCTATGTTCTGGCTGGCCAGACCCGCCGATAGGGCGAAAGACTGGATGATAGCCAGCACCAGCGTGCCGTACCGGGTGTACTGGCTCATCTTGCGACGGCCAGCTTCACCTTCCTTCTTGAGCTGTTCCAGATGGGGACTCACGACCGTCAGGAGCTGCATGATGATCGACGCGGAAATGTACGGCATGATGCCGAGCGCGAAGATACTCATACGTTCCAGTGCACCACCGGAGAACATGTTGAACATGCTCAGGATGGTGTCACGGTTACGCTCGAACAATGCAGACAGGCTGTCCGGGTTAATACCCGGAACTGGAATGTGTGCACCGATACGGTAGACCAGGAGCGCTAACAGGAGGAAGCGAAGGCGAGTCCAAAGCTCGCCCAGCCCTCCTTGCGACCCGGCCGGTAGTCCTTGTCTGGTCATGGAGAATTATTCCTCTACCTTTCCGCCCGCAGCTTCAATGGCTGCCTTTGCACCCTTGGTGACTTTCAGACCCTTGACCGTAACGGCCTGGCTGATTTCACCGGACAGGATGACACGCGCCCGCTTGATTTTTTCACCGATGATATCGGCTTTTTTCAACGCAGCGAGATCCACAACCTCGACACCGGCCTTGACCAGTTCGTGCAGGCGAATCTCAGCGACAAAAGGCGCCTGACGGGAGGTAAAACCAAATTTCGGCAAGCGACGCTGCAAAGGCATCTGACCGCCTTCGAAACCTGGCTTGACGGAACCGCCTGAACGGGACTTCTGACCCTTGTGACCACGACCGCCGGTCTTACCCAGACCAGAGCCGATACCACGGCCAACCCGCTTGGGAGCGGTGGTAGAACCCTCAGCGGGGCTCAATGTATTCAGAAACATGTTACTCACCCTCAACCACGCGAACCATATAGTTCACTTTGTTGATCATGCCACGAACGGAAGGAGTATCTTCCAGTTCGCGGACCTGGCCCACCTTCTTCAAACCCAGGCCCTGTACACACAACTTGTGCTTGGGCTGAGTTGCGATGGGGCTGCGGAACAGCTGAACCTTTACTGTTTTTGCTTTAGCCATGTCCGTTACTCCGTAATGTATTCGACGGACTTGCCACGCTTGGCAGCCACATCTTCAGGAGAACGCATCTTGGCCAAACCATTAACGGTTGCACGTACGACGTTAACCGGATTGGTTGAGCCGTAGCACTTGGCCAGTACGTTTTGTACACCGGCGACTTCCAGAACAGCACGCATCGCGCCGCCTGCAATCACACCAGTACCGTCTGAAGCAGGCTGCATATACACCTTGGACGCACCATGACGGGCGTTTACCGGGTATTGCAACGTGCCTTCAGTCAGCTGGACCTGGATCATGTTGCGGCGGGCCGCATCCATCGCCTTCTGGATCGCAACAGGCACTTCACGCGCCTTGCCGCGGCCGAAGCCGACTTTGCCATTGCCATCGCCAACAACTGTCAGTGCAGTAAAACCGAAGATCCGGCCACCTTTCACCACCTTGGCGACTCGGTTTACCTGGACCAATTTTTCCTGCAGATCGCCGCCAGCTTGAGCTTGATCGTTATTTGCCATCATTCGCACCTTAGAATTTCAGGCCACCTTCACGGGCAGCGTCTGCCAAAGCCTTCACACGGCCATGGTATTTAAAACCAGACCGGTCAAAAGCCACCTGTTCGATACCGGCTGCCTTGGCCCGCTCTGCGATCAGAGCGCCAACCTTGACGGCGGCATCTACGTTACTCGTCGCGTCTTTACGCAGCGATTCGTCCAGCGTAGACGCTGATGCAACCACAACGCTGCCATTGGGAGCGATGACTTGCGCGTAAATATGCTGGTTCGACCGGTTTACACACAGACGGTGCACGCCCAATTCGCGGATCTTGATGCGGCTGCGGCGAGCACGGCGTAAACGGGATACTTTCTTTTCGTTCATGACCTATGCCCTTATTTTTTCTTGGCTTCTTTACGACGGACGTATTCATCCGCGTACCGAACACCTTTGCCTTTGTACGGTTCCGGCGGACGGAACGCGCGAATCTCTGCGGCGACCTGACCCAGCTGCTGCTTATCGGCGCTTTTCAGCACGATCTCAGTGTTGCTTGGGGTCTCGGCCGACACACCTGCTGGCAGGGTGTAATCGATCGGATGGGAGAAGCCCAGTGTCAAATTGACGGAACTGCCGGATGCTTTCGCACGATACCCGACACCGTTCAGTTGCAGGCGCTTTTCAAAACCGGTGGTGACACCGACGACCATGTTATTAACCAGAGCACGCATGGTGCCTGACATGGCGTGCGCGATCTTGCCTCCATCACGGGGGGCAAAGGTCAGCGTATTGCCGTCCTGCTTAATTTCTACAGAACCGTGCAGATTGGTTTCAAGAGCCGCATTGGCGCCCTTAACAGAAATCTTGTCGCTAGCGAGCTTGACTTCCACACCTGCCGGAACCGTAATAGGAGCGTTAGCTATTCGAGACATCGTTCAACTCCTTTAGAAGACTTCGCAGATGATTTCGCCGCCCACACCCGCAGCACGGGCCGCGCGGTCGGTCATAACGCCTTTGGATGTTGAAACGATGGCGATACCCAGCCCACCCGATACCTTGGGCAGCTCGTCGCAGGCGCGGTATTGACGCAGACCTGGACGTGAAACGCGCTTGATCGATTCAATCACCGGCTTGCCTTCAAAGTAACGCAAGGTGATGTGCATTACCTTTTTGCCTTCGCCCTCAACAGAAAAGTCATCGACAAACCCTTCGTTCTTCAGCACGGTCGCAACGGCGATCTTTTGCTTTGAAGACGGCAGGGTAACAATGGCGTGACTGGACTGCTGAGCATTACGGATACGTGTGAACATATCCGCAAGTGTGTCTTGCATGCTCATTCAATATTACCTCTAAGTGTACAGCGAGTGCGGTAACCGGGGCGACATGCCCCGGTCCGGACCACTTTGCTTACCAACTTGACTTTTTCAAACCCGGAACATTGCCCAACATGGCTTGTTCACGCAGCTTGATACGTGACAGACCGAACTTGCGGTAAACCGCATGTGGACGGCCGGTCAACTGACAGCGGCGCTGCAGTCTAACAGGACTTGCGTCTCTTGGCAGCTTTTGCAGCGATTGCTGTGCTTCCCAAACCTGCTCATCAGTACTACCGGAGTCCTTGATGATCGCTTTGAGTTTGGCACGCTTCTCAGCATACTTGGCGATGGTCTTGATGCGCTTGGCTTCACGCGCCTTCATACTTACTTTAGCCATGACCTTTCCCCTTAACCTTTGAATGGGAAGGCCAGCGCCTTCAGCAGTGCGCGACCTTCGTCATTGGTGCGAGCGGTCGTGGTCACTGTAATGTCCAGACCACGCAGCTTATCGACCTTATCGTACTCGATTTCAGGGAAGATAATCTGCTCTTTCACACCCATGCTGTAGTTGCCACGGCCGTCGAATGACTTGGGGTTGATGCCCCGGAAGTCACGCATACGCGGCAGTGAAATGTCGATCAGACGATCCATAAATTCCCACATACGCTCACCGCGCAGTGTGACTTTACAACCAATCGGCCAGTCTTCACGAACTTTAAAACCCGCGATGGATTTGCGTGCCTTGGTGACCATGACCTTCTGGCCAGCGATCGCTTCAAGGTTTGCAACAGCGTTATCCATCTGCTTTTTGTCGCCGATAGCTTCGCCCACGCCCATGTTCAAGGTGATCTTGGTGACGCGCGGGATTTCCATGACGTTCTTGTACCCGAACTCTTCTTGGAGTGCAGGGACAGCGTCAGTTTTGTAGAGCTCTTTGAGTCTAGACATGTCGTATCCCGCCCTTATACACCAATTTCTTTCTTCGTGGACTTGAAGATGCGGACCTTGGTACCGTCTTCTTTGATCAAAAAGCCAACACGGTCGCCCTTGTTGGTTTCTGAATTGAAGATCGCTACGTTGGAGGCCGCAATCGGAGCCTCTTTCTCGACGATCCCGCCCTGGACTCCCAGGTTCGGGTTCGGCTTCTGGTGTTTCTTCATCAGATTCACACCAGATACCACAAAACGCGGGCCTTTCTTGGCGTCGTTGATCACCTTGGTGATCTTGCCGCGCTTGCCTTTATCTTTCCCGGCAATTACGACAACGTCGTCGCCACTTTTAAACTTGTTCATTCGCTACTCCACTTCCTGCTACCGTCCAGTAACGTAAGCCCAAAGGGCTTACAGTACTTCCGGCGCCAGGGAAATGATTTTCATAAATTTCTCGGTACGCAGTTCACGGGTCACCGGGCCAAAGATCCGGGTGCCGATCGGGGCGTGCTGAGTGTTAAGTAACACCGCAGAGTTGGTGTCAAAACGGATCACGGATCCGTCAGGGCGACGTACACCCTTACGCGTGCGCACAACAACAGCGTTCATCACTTGACCTTTTTTGACCTTGCCGCGAGGAATTGCTTCCTTCACGGAGACCTTGATCAAGTCACCAATGCCGGCGTAACGACGGTGAGAACCGCCCAACACCTTGATGCACTGGACGCGCTTGGCACCGCTGTTATCCGCAACGTCTAAAACGGTTTCTGTTTGAATCATCTCTCAAACTCCCAGGCGCTGTTAAACGGTAGTCGCACGTTCTTCAACGCGAACCAGACGCCAAGTCTTGGACTTGGACAAAGGACGGCATTCTTCGATAGTGACGAAGTCGCCGATCTGGCACTCATTGTTTTCATCGTGCGCATGCATCTTGGTAGAACGCTTTACGATTTTCCCGTAAATCGGGTGAGTAACCGTACGCTCTATCTTAACGGTAACGGTCTTTTCAGCCTTGTTGCTGACGACCTGACCGGTCACGGTACGGGCTGTTTGTTCAGACATATCAAGCACCTGCTTTCTGAGTCAATACTGTTTTGACACGAGCGATGTCCTTGCGGACTTGCTTCAGCAGATGCGTCTGAGTCAACTGACCCGTCGCTTTTTGCATGCGATATTTGAACTGATCGCGAAGCAACTCCAACAGGGTGTTATTCAGCTCGTCTACGGACTTTTCACGAAGATCACTAGCGTTCATTACATCACCTGCCGTTTAACAACAACGGTTGATATCGGCAATTTGGCAGCTGCAAGGCGGAACGCCTCCAGAGCTACGTCTTCACCAACACCTTCCATTTCGTACAAGACTTTACCGGGCTGAATCTGAGCTACCCAGTATTCTACGTTACCCTTACCTTTACCCATCCGAACTTCCAAGGGCTTCTTGGAAATGGGCTTGTCCGGGAAAACGCGGATCCAGATCTTGCCGCCACGTTTAATGTGACGTGTCATCGCGCGACGTGCAGCTTCGATTTGACGAGCTGTAATGCGTCCGCGCCCTGTTGCCTTCAGCGCGTACTCGCCGAAGCTCACTTTGCTACCGCGCAGTGCCAGGCCGCGGTTACGGCCTTTTTGCATTTTGCGGAACTTTGTACGTTTAGGTTGCAGCATCTACGTACTCCTTACCGTGAAGCCTTTTTCTTGGGCGCCTTGGCTTGAGCACGAACTTGCTCGATACCACCCAGGATTTCGCCTTTGAAAATCCACACTTTGATACCGATCACACCGTAAGTGGTGTGTGCTTCGGCCGTAGCGTAGTCGATGTCAGCACGCAGCGTGTGCAAGGGAACGCGACCTTCGAGATACCACTCGGTCCGCGCAATCTCAGCACCACCCAAACGGCCACTGACCTGAATCCGAACACCTTTTGCGCCATTGCGCATCGCGTTCTGCATCACACGCTTCATGGCGCGGCGGAACATGACACGACGCTCGAGCTGGCCAGCTACAGACTGGGCAACCAGTTTGGAGTCCAGATCAGGCTTGCGGATCTCTTCGATGTTAATGTGCACCGGAATCCCCATCATGGCGGATACTTCCTGGCGCAGCACTTCTACATCTTCACCTTTCTTGCCGATGACAATGCCAGGGCGAGCGGTGTGGATGGTGATCTTGGCGTTCTGTGCAGGACGCTCGATCACGATTTTACTTACTGACGCTTTTTCCAGTTTCTTCTCCAGGTAGCTGCGAACCTGAATGTCGTTCAACAGCTTCTTGGAGTAGTCCTTGGAGTCGGCATACCAGACCGAACTATGGTCTTTAGTGATGCCGAGCCGGATCCCGGTGGGATGTACTTTCTGGCCCATCTGTCATTCTCCCCTTATTTCTCGGCAACCTTGACCGTAATGTGGCTCGTACGCTTAAAGATACGATCAGCACGGCCTTTAGCACGCGGACGGATACGCTTCATGGTCATACCTTCATCTACAAAGATGGAGGCGACTGAAAGCTCATCTACGTCTGCACCGTCATTGTGTTCTGCATTCGCAATGGCCGATTCCAGAACCTTCTTGACGATTGCAGCACCTTTTTGAGGGCTGAATGTCAGCAGATCCAGGGCTTCCGCCACTGACTTGCCTCGAATCATGTCTGCTACAAGACGACCTTTCTGAGCAGACAAGCGAGCACCGCGTAATACAGCTTGTGTTTCCATCATGTCTACCCTCTATTACCGCTTAGCCTTCTTGTCCGCTACATGACCCTTATAGGTACGAGTCAGCGCGAATTCACCCAACTTATGACCCACCATGTCCTCTGTGACATAAACAGGTACATGTTGACGGCCATTATGGACTGCAAAGGTCAACCCGACGAATTCCGGGAAGATTGTGGAGCGACGCGACCAGGTTTTCAGGGGCCGTTTGTCACCGTTTTCCAGTGCAGCCTCTACCTTCTTCATCAAGTGCAGGTCGACGAATGGACCCTTCTTAAGTGAACGTGGCACAGCCTTTTCCTCTTATTTCAGTTACTTCGAAGAACGACGACGAACGATGTACTTGTCCGTGCGCTTGTTCTTACGAGTTTTGTATCCCTTGGTGGGAACACCCCAAGGCGTGACCGGATGACGTCCACCCGAGGTTTTACCTTCACCACCACCATGCGGGTGATCGACCGGGTTCATGACAACACCACGAACCGTTGGACGGACACCACGCCAGCGAGTAGCACCGGCTTTACCCAATACACGCAGGCTATGTTCAGAGTTGCTCACTTCACCCAGGGTGGCGCGGCAATCTGACAGAACTTTACGCATTTCACCGGACCGCAAACGCAAGGTGGCATAAGTGCCTTCGCGCGCGACCAGCTGAGCTGAGTTACCTGCAGAGCGGACCATCTGGCCACCCTTGCCGGGCTTCATCTCAATGTTGTGAATCGTCGAACCCAGAGGAATGCTGCGCAGTGGCATGGTGTTGCCCACTTTAATTGGCGCGTGCTCCCCGGATACGATCTGATCACCTGCCGTCAAACCGGCCGGCGCCAGGATGTAACGACGTTCACCGTCTGCGTACAGAACCAGGGCGATGTTCGCAGTCCGGTTCGGATCGTATTCCAGACGCTCAACTTTGGCATTGATGCCATCTTTGTTGCGCTTGAAATCCACCTTGCGGTAATGCGACTTGTGACCACCACCAATGTGACGCGTGGTAATGCGACCCATGTTGTTACGGCCACCGCTCTTGGACTGCTTTTCAACCAGAGGCGCATAAGGCGCACCGGTGTGCAGTTCGGCGTTGTAAGTCTTGATAACGTGACGACGTCCAGCTGACGTCGGCTTTGCTTTAACAATAGCCATTGTTCGCAACCCCTACCTTATTCTGCCGCCAGGAAATCAATTTCTTGGCCTTCAGCCAGACGAACATAGGCTTTCTTAACGTCGTTACGCTTACCAACGCCGCGCTGAGTGCGCTTAACCTTGCCCTTCTGGATCAGAGTGTGAACAGACTGAACTTTAACTTCGAACAGTTGCTCAACGGCCTTCTTGATTTCCGGCTTAGTTGCATCCTTGGCCACACGAAATACGTATTGGCCAGTGCCTTCCGCTACGATGGTCGCTTTCTCGGAGATGTGCGGACCGTAAACGACCTGATAGATGCGTTCCTGGTTCATGCCAAAACCTCCTCAAGCTTCTTGAGCGCGGCAACAGTAATGACCACTTTTTCGTAGGCCACCAGGCTTACCGGGTTGATGCCAGCAACATCACTGACTTCAACGTGCGGCACGTTGCGAGCAGACAAGTACAGGTTTGAATCAACGTCGTCAGACACGATCAAAGCATTGCTAACGTCCAGTTCTTTCATTTTGGACAAAAATGCTTTGGTCTTTGGCTGTTCAATGCCCAGACCTTCAACCACAACCAGACGGTCCTGACGAACCAGTTCTGACAGGATTGATTTCATCGCACCACGGTACATTTTACGGTTAACTTTTTGTGACCAGTCCTGCGGACGAGCTGCAAAGGTTTTACCGCCGCCAACCCAGATGGGTGAACGAATGGTACCGGCACGAGCACGGCCTGTGCCTTTTTGACGCCAGGGTTTTTTACCGCCACCGGCTACATCAGAGCGGCTCTTCTGAGCGCGGCTGCCTTGACGGCCACCGGCCAGGAAGGCGTTAACGACCTGATGAACCAGAGCTTCATTGAATTCTTTGCCGAACGTCGCGTCGGAAACTTCAACCTTGGCGCTGGCTTGTCCTGCAATATTAATATCCATTGCTTACCTCTTAGCCTTTAACCGCGGGTTGAACAACAACGTGAGAACCTGTTGCACCGGGCAATGCGCCCTTGATCAACAACAAGTTACGCTCTGCGTCGACGCGAACGATCTCAAGTGACTGCACAGTAGAGCGCTCAGCACCCATGTGGCCAGACATCTTCTTGCCTTTCCACACACGACCTGGCGTCTGGCACTGGCCGATAGAGCCGGGTGCGCGGTGAGACAGTGAGTTACCGTGAGTTGCGTCTTGCATGCTGAAGTTGTGGCGCTTGATCGCACCAGCGAAGCCTTTACCCTTGGAGGTTCCGGTCACATCCACACGCTGACCTGCTTCGAACAGGACAACGGTCAATTCTTCGCCAGCCTTCAATTCGGCTGCTTCTTTCAGAGTGAATTCACGAGTGAACACACCGGCTTCAACACTGGCTTTCGCGAAGTGTCCTGCCTGAGACTTGGTGACGCGATTGGCACGACGAGTACCAGCGGTAAGCTGGACTGCATAGTAGCCATCGGTTTCCACGCTCTTTACTTGCGAGACCCGGTTGGGCTCGACTTCTACGACGGTCACTGGAATGGAAACGCCGTCTTCTGTGAAGACGCGAGTCATGCCAGTCTTACGACCAATCAGACCAATTGACATTTCTTTCTTTCCTCTATGTACGGGGCTAAAACCCGCTATGGCCGCCCAGTTACTGCGCCTGAAACCATGTTTGGAACAACTGCAGCTTGGGCTGTTACATTAGAGACTCAGCGATTAGCCGAGGCTAATCTGTACGTCCACACCTGCCGCCAAGTCCAACTTCATCAACGCGTCTACGGTCTTTTCAGTTGGCTCAACGATATCCAGCATGCGCTTGTGAGTACGGATTTCGTACTGATCGCGCGCATCCTTGTTCACGTGCGGAGAGACCAGCACGGTGTAGCGTTCTCTGCGAGTCGGCAACGGGATCGGGCCCCGCACCTGTGCACCAGTACGCTTAGCCGTATCGACGATCTCCTGAGTCGAAGCATCGATCAGGCGATGATCGAACGCTTTCAAGCGTATTCTGATCTTTTGGTTCTGCATGTGACCAAAGCTCCAAGATTGTTAAACAGCAATATACCCCCGGAAAATCAGGGGAGGCGTATTGTATGTATCTTGAGCAGGGCTGTCAACGGCGATTCGGAAAGGAGTTGTAGGCGGGGTTTTCAGTTAAAAATCAGGGGGTTAAAGCAAAAGAGGCGCCCTTAGGCGCCTCTTTTTTTTGAGCTGTTAGCTGCGAGCTTCGCGCTGCGAGCACTTACTAACAGCTCGCAGCTCTCAGCTCAAAGCTGACCTTTACTCAATGATCTTCGCTACAACGCCCGCACCAACAGTACGGCCGCCTTCACGAATCGCGAAACGCAGACCTTCGTCCATCGCGATCGGGGCGATCAGGGTAACGTCCATCTTGACGTTATCGCCCGGCATGACCATTTCTACGCCTTCCGGCAGTTCACAGGCACCGGTTACGTCGGTGGTGCGGAAGTAGAACTGCGGACGGTAGCCCTTGAAGAACGGCGTGTGACGGCCACCTTCGTCTTTGCTCAGGACATACACTTCCGCTTCGAACTTGGTGTGCNCTTCACGAATCGCGAAACGCAGACCTTCGTCCATCGCGATCGGGGCGATCAGGGTAACGTCCATCTTGACGTTATCGCCCGGCATGACCATTTCTACGCCTTCCGGCAGTTCACAGGCACCGGTTACGTCGGTGGTGCGGAAGTAGAACTGCGGACGGTAGCCCTTGAAGAACGGCGTGTGACGGCCACCTTCGTCTTTGCTCAGGACATACACTTCAGCTTCGAACTTGGTGTGCGGGGTGATTGAACCCGGCTTGGCCAGTACCTGACCACGCTCAACGTCATCACGCTTAGTACCACGCAGCAGCGCACCGATGTTCTCACCAGCACGACCTTCGTCGAGCAGCTTGCGGAACATTTCAACACCGGTAACAACGGTCTTGGTGGTGTCGTGGATACCAATGATTTCCACTTCTTCACCAGACTTGACGATGCCGC
>NZ_RCIP01000004.1 GCF_004000275.1 Saccharospirillum alexandrii | reverse complement strand
TCACTTCATCCCGCCTCTCGGCTGGTTGGAGCCGCTGTTCGGTCACAGCGGAGGCGCATTATAGGGACTGAGTTCCCCGGGTCAACGCCTTTACTGACTTTCTTCAAAACTTTCTGCAGAAATTAAAAAAGGCGTCCCGGGGAACGCCTTTTACAGTGCACTCTCAGCTATCAGGCCGGAGCTACTTTACCACGCGCAAAGACGGCTTCTTACTACCACCGTCATCACCACCCGATGGCGTGTCGTCCGGATCCGGATCGTCCGGTGCCTCGAGATCGAACCCCATGCCCTGACCATTCTCTTTGGCAAAGATGGCCATAATAGAAGACATGGGCGCTCTGACCAGAGTAGGCACACCGGAAAAGCGAGCACTGAATTCCACCCAGCGGTTGTCGAGCACCAACTCCCTGACCGCCGAAGGCGCTATATTAAGTGTGATCTGACCATCCCGAACAAATTGCACAGGCACTTCGACACCTGGGAAGTCGGCTGCAATCACCAGATAAGGCGTGCAGTTGTTGTCGACAATCCACTGATGGAAAGCCCTGAGCATGTAGGGTTTGTTGGAGGTCATTTCACTCATCAGTCGCGCATCTCCTGCTCGACTTCAGACAGGCTGATCTGGAACGATTCACGTTCAAACAGACGTTCCATGTATTTGTGGATCGGCTTGGCCTGTTTTTCAGTCAACTCAATACCCAGGGCCGGCAAACGCCACAGAATAGGGGCAACGCAACAATCGACTAGAGTGAACTCCTCGCTCATGAAGAACGGCTTTTCGTCGAACAAAGGCGCAATGGCCAGCAGGCTTTCGCGCAGTTCTTTACGCGCCTTGGTCACACTGTCTTTACTCTTGGCAGCAACGATAACATCGACCTTGTCGCACCAGTCGCGCTGGATGCGAGCCATGTACTGGCGACTCTCGGCCCGGGCAACGGGATATACCGGCAGCAACGGCGGGTGCGGGAAACGCTCGTCGAGGTACTCCATCATCACGTAGTGTTCAAACAGCGTGAGGTCACGGTCGACCAGTGTTGGCAGAGAGTTATAAGGGTTGATGTCGGCAATTTCCTGAGGCATGTCATCCGGATCGACGTCTTTGATGTCGACCGCTACGCCCTTTTCCGCCAGCACAATACGCACCCTGTGGCTGTATTGACTGGCCGGATCGGAGTAAAAAGTCATGGAAGAACGTTTGGCAACGACGCCCATTAGGTACTCTCCTCGATGTAAAAACACCCTGATACAAGACAAAACAAGCGCGGACCAGCCGCGCTTATCAAAAAATGGTACTCGGCAGTCACGTTAGTGAATGTCTTTCCACAACTCGCGATACAGCAACTGACCGATCACCAGGAACACCGCCAGGAAGGCAAACACCATCCAGCCAATGCGTTCACGGTCTTTGGCATACGGCTCGCCCATGTAATCCAGGAAATTCACCAGATCATAGATGGTCTCGTCGTACTCAGCCTTGGTTTGCGAGCCTTCAACCGCGTAGTTTTCACAACCACCGTCGGTGATAAGGTTCCCCGTTAACGGGTCAAAACGACGGTCACTGACGGCATGAGGTGCTTCAGCACACAAACCCTGAAGCTCCATCAGAACGTGCGGCATACCGACATTGGCAAACACAGAGTTGTTGACACCCAGCGGGCGGCTATCGTCTTGGTAGAAACCACGAAGGTATGTGTACAACCAGTCTTCGCCGCGAACCCGGGCTACCAGCGTCAGGTCCGGCGGCGCCGCACCAAACCAGGCCGCGCCATCGTCGTAGCTCATGGAGTTCTGCATCAGCGAACCGATGGCCGCATCGGTAAAGATCAGGTTTTCCGCGAAAATCTCTTCGGGAATATCCAGATCAGCAGCAACCCGGTTGTAACGGGCGTATTCCAGTGAGTGACAGGCCATGCAGTAGTTCATATAGGTCTGAACACCGCGTTGCAGCGAGGCCTTGTCAGTAATGTCGGTCTCGATGTGATCCAACTCAACCGCGGCACCGGCGGCCAGGGCCACCAGTGGAGACATGCTCAATATGAGAGACAGGAACAGTTTCTTCATTTCGCTGGCACCCTCTCTGGTACGGGTTTGGTGGATTCCATGCGCGTGTATATCGGCATCAGCAGGAAGAAGCCGAAATAGATCACAGAGCCAATGCGGGCCAACCAGGTATTCAGATCGGTTACCGGCTGACCACCCAGGTAAGACAGCATGATGAAGGCCAGGGCAAACACCACAATGGCGGTCTTGCTCATCCAGCCCTTGTAACGCCAGCTCAGCACCGGGCTCTTATCCAGCCAGGGCAGGATGAAGAGAATGGCAATGGCGGCGCCCATGGCGATCACACCCATCAACTTGTCAGGCACAGCCCGCAAGATGGAGTAGAAAGCACCGTAATACCAGGTCGGTGCAATATGCTCTGGCGTCTTCAGCGGGTTAGCCGGCTCAAAGTTGGCATGCTCGAGGAAATAGCCGCCGCCTTCAGGGAAGAAGAAGATCACACCGCAGAACACGAACAGGAAGACGATGATCATCGGCAACTTGCCAAGCGTGTAGTAGGGGTGGAACGGAATGCCGTCCAGTGGTTTACCCTGTTCGTCTTTGTGCTTCTTGATGTCGATGCCGTCGGGGTTGTTGGAACCCACTTCGTGCAGCGCCAGAATGTGCAGCACCACCAATAGCGCCAGAACCAGCGGCAAGGCGATAACGTGCAGTGCAAAGAAGCGGTTCAGCGTGATGCCGGAAATCAGGAAGTCACCCCGGATCCACTCAGTCAGGCCATCGCCGATGACCGGAATGGCACCGAACAGAGAGATGATCACCTGGGCACCCCAGTAAGACATCTGACCCCAGGGCAGTACATAGCCCATGAAGCCTTCGGCCATCAGCACCAGGTAGATGAACATGCCGAACACCCAGATCAGTTCACGAGGCTTTTTGTACGAGCCGTACATAATGCCGCGGAACATGTGAAGGTAAACGACAATAAAGAAGAAAGACGCACCGGTGGAGTGCATGTAGCGAATCAGCCACCCCATCTCAACATCGCGCATGATGTATTCGACGGAGAGAAAGGCTTCATCGGCACTGGGCACGAACGACATGGTTAGCCAGATCCCGGTCAGGATCTGGTTGGCGAATACCAATGTTGCCAGCAACCCGAACACGTACCAGAAGTTCAGGTTAACCGGCGCATAGTACTTGGACATGTGCTTTTCATAGGCATTGGTGACCGGCAGGCGCTGGTCGAGCCATTGCATGAAGGCTGGCTTGTTAGTACTCATCAGGCAGTATCCTCACCAATGGTTAGCATGGACCCTTCGATCATATGCGGAGGCACCACCAGATTGGTTGGGGCGGGAACACCGCGAAAGACGCGACCGGCCAGATCAAAACGGGACCCGTGGCACGGGCAAAAGAAACCACCCATCCAGTTCTCATCGAACGACTGAGGCTCAACATTGGGCAGGAACTGGGGTGAACAGCCCAGATGGGTGCATACGCCTTCCAGTACCAGCAAGTCCTCGGAGCGGGAACGCGCCGGGTTCTGTGCGTATTCTGGTTGCTGTGACACCACTTCTGAGTTGGGGTCAGACAGACGGTCGACCAGTTCATCACTTTTTAGGTTGGCGATGGCCTCTTCAGTACGTCGAACGATGAAAATCGGCTTGCCGCGCCATTCTGCAATGCGCATTTCGCCGGGTTCGAGCCTACTGATGTCAACGGTCACCGGAGCCCCGATCGCCTTAGCTTTCTCACTGGGAAACCAGGAGCGGACGAACGGGGTTGCAACTCCAACCGCGCCTACGGCACCCATGGCGCCTGTCGCGATATAGAGAAAGCGGCGCCGACCCTTATTTACGCCGTCTTGCGTCATTATTAGGTCCTCTGTCTGAAGGTAGAAAAAATACGGGGCAGTTTCCACAAAATGACGGGAATACTAAAGAATTACACTCCCACTGACAAGAAAACCCTTCGCCTTACAAGGGTATTGGCAGGGGTCGGACCTTACCGGCTATCCATATGGTCATGGTTTCGACTGGCTGGCGCGGTAACAAACAAAAACGCCCGGACAAGTCCGGGCGTTTTGAAAGCAGGGCCATCCAGAACGATTAACGCTTGGAGTATTGCGGACGCTTACGCGCCTTGTGCAGACCGACTTTCTTACGTTCAACCATCCGGGCGTCGCGGGTTACGTAACCGGCGGCACGCAGTTGCTTGCGCAGAGTCTCGTCGTAGACCATCAGGGCACGGGTAATGCCATGACGAATCGCACCGGCCTGACCGTTGGCACCGCCACCGGCAACGCTGATGATGACGTCAAATTTGTCAGTCAGCTCAACCAGTTCCAGCGGCTGACGAACGATCATGCGTGACGTTTCACGACCAAAGTACACATCCAGAGGGCGCTTGTTGACGCTGATCTGGCCAGTACCTGGACGCAGGTAGACACGTGCGGCTGAGGTTTTGCGGCGACCTGTACCGTAATATTGCTGAATTGCTGTCATGTCGCTCCCCATTAAATCTTAAGTTCTTTGGGCTGTTGTGCAGTATGCGGATGATCGACACCGGCATACACCTTCAGCTTCTTCAGCATGGCACGGCCAAGCGGATTCCGGGGAATCATGCCTTTAACCGCCAGTTCGATCACGCGCTCGGGCTTGTGGTCGATCATTTTTTCGAAGCTCATAGACTTCAGGCCACCCGGGTACCCGGTATGACGGTGATACATTTTTTGCTTGGTCTTACGACCGGTCACAGCCACTTTCTCGGCGTTGATCACGACGATGTAATCGCCAGTATCCACGTGAGGCGTGAACTCTGCTTTATGCTTGCCGCGCAAACGACGAGCAATTTCGGTCGACAAGCGACCCAACGTTTGGCCTTGGGCATCGACTACGTACCAGTCGCGCTTTACTTCAGCCGGTTTTGCTACAAAAGTTTTCATTTAACTCCGCCTAATAAAAGTGGGGGGCTCAGGGGCAGTTAATCCGAAATAAGGGCGCGGATAGTAAAGAAACAACCACCCCTTTGCAAGCGCCTTCGATCAAATAGTATTCAAAAACGGGCCGATGGCCGAACGGCCCTGCTACATCCCGTCGCTTTCCGTGGTTCCGCCCGGCATTCTCACTCTCGCGAAGCGCACCAGGCCTACGCCAAGGCCGGCAATGCAGCCAAAAACCGTCACCAGCATACCGAACACAGTTTCAGGCTCCAGGCCCACTTCCGGGCTCAACACAAAGCGGGTGACACCCCAGAAATAGGCGAGACTGGTCACCAGAAACGTCAGCATCAACATACTGACCACCCAGTACCCCTTGGCATCGTAGAGCCGCAAGCGGCCTTTCAGCACCCGGCTGTGTAGCAGCGTAAAGAGGCCGGTCGAGGCACCCGCAACAATCAGCGCCAGCGCCACCAGATAGATGATCATGCCGTCCCTCCAGGTTGAATGATGCCGCCCGTCACTCGGCAACGGCCAAAACGGGCACCAGGCCCTGCATCAATGTTCCCGGGTTTTCCGGAACGCAATATCAGGGTGCCGTTCCTGCGCCATCTGCAGATTGACCATGGTCGGGGCCACATAGGCCAGGTTATCTCCGCCATCCAGCGCCAGATTATCGTAGGCCTTATCGCGGAATTGCTCCAGTTTGCGCGGGTCCGAGCACTCGACCCAGCGCGCCGTGGCCACACTGATGGGCTCGTAAACCGCATCGACCTTGTACTCCGACTTCAAGCGCTGGGCCACCACGTCGAACTGCAGCATACCAACAGCGCCGACGATCAGGTCATTGTTCTTGAGCGGCCGGAAGACCTGGACTGCGCCCTCTTCAGACAGCTGCATCAGGCCCTTTTGCAATTGCTTGGCCTTAAGCGGGTCGCGCAGGCGAATGCGGCGGAACAGTTCGGGCGCGAAGTTCGGGATACCCGAGAACTTGACCATCTCACCCTGGGTAAAGGTATCACCAATCTGAATCGTACCGTGGTTGTGAAGCCCGATGATGTCACCGGGCCAGGCTTCCTCGACAGCAGACCGATCACCTGCGAGGAAGGTCAGAGCGTCGGAGATGCGTACGTCTTTGCCGGTGCGGACATGTTTCATCTTCATGCCTTTCTCGTATTTGCCGGACACAATGCGCAGGAAGGCAACACGATCGCGGTGGTTCGGGTCCATGTTTGCCTGAATCTTGAAGACGAAACCGGAGAAAGAGCTTTCACTGGCATCCACAACCCGCTCATCGGTGGCCCTAGGCTGGGGGTTCGGCGCCCAGTCCACCAGGCCGTCGAGCATGTGGTCGACGCCAAAGTTACCCAGCGCCGTGCCGAAGAACACCGGTGTGAGTTGTCCGGCCAGGAACTCTTCCAGATCGAACTTGTTGGCGGCGGCCAGCAGTTCAACATCCTGACGCAATTCCTCGGCGTATTCGCCCAGCGCCTTGTCCACATCTGGGTTGTCGAGCCCCTTGATGACCCGACGCTCCTGGATCATGTGCCCCTGGCCAGTCTGATACAGCAGCACTTCATCGTTCAGCAGGTGGTAGACGCCCTTGAACTGCTTGCCCTGGCCAATCGGCCAGGTGATGGGCGCACAACTGATCTTCAGGATATTCTCGACTTCATCCATAAGCTCAAGCGGCTCGCGGATATCGCGGTCGAGCTTGTTCATAAAGGTCAGTACCGGGGTTTCGCGCATCCGGGCGACGTCCATCAGCTTGATGGTCCGGTCCTCAACGCCCTTGGCCGCATCGATTACCATTAAACAGGAGTCAACCGCGGTCAGGGTACGGTAAGTGTCTTCGGAGAAGTCTTCGTGCCCCGGGGTATCGAGCAGATTCACCAGCTTGTCGTTGTAGGGGAACTGCATAACCGAGGTGGTAATGGAAATACCCCGGTCTTTTTCCATTTCCATCCAGTCCGACTTCGCATGCTGGCCAGACTTCTTGCCCTTCACGGTACCGGCCGTCTGCAGGGCCTTCCCGAACAGCAGCACCTTTTCAGTAATGGTGGTCTTACCGGCATCGGGGTGCGAAATGATGGCGAAGGTATGACGTTTTGAGACTTCTTCAGCAATGGTGCTCATAGATAAGCGGCATTTCCCAGACAAAGCGGTTCAAATTGCCGCGCATTATAACGTTCGCCGCCTGATTTTCGACCACAGGGGCGAAGATAGTCGGCGGTCCATGTAAAATACCGCCACCCAATGCCCAAAGTGACCCGCTTGACCATGACGCATCACCAGCCACCCGAACCCGCCAAAGACACGATCTACGCCAGCGCACACGGTCAGGTCGCCGACTTCCGCTTTGACGATACCGTCGCACGCGTCTTTCCGGACATGATCAAACGCTCGGTGCCGGGCTATAGCCACATAATAGGCATGATCGGCATCCTCGCCGAGCAATACGCCCAGCCCAACAGCCGGCTCTATGATCTGGGCAGCTCCCTCGGTGCCGCCAGTCTGGCCATGCGCCACCGGGTACATGCCCCGGGCGCCGTGATTGTCGCTGTCGACAACAGCGAAGCCATGCTCGAACGCAGCCGGGATTTCCTGGAGAGTGAGGACTTGCCAACCCCGGTGCAGATGCTCTGTGCGGACATCACCTCACTGACGCTTGAGAACGCCTCCTTCGTAGTGCTGAACTTTACCCTGCAGTTCATTCCACTCGAACACCGCCAGATGACCTTGCAGCGAATATACGACGGCATGCTGCCCGGCGCAGCTCTGGTGCTTTCTGAAAAACTGCGCTTTCCCGATCCGGTGCAAGACCAGTTGCTGATTCAACACCACCACGATTTCAAGCGCGCCAATGGCTACAGCGACCTGGAAATCAGCCAGAAGCGCCAGGCGATTGAACGCGTGCTGCTGCCCGAAACCGCCGAAGACCACCTGAAGCGGCTGAAAGCGGTTGGCTTCAGCACCGCAACCCTCTGGTTTCAGAGCTTCAACTTCGCCTCCTTTCTGGCCATTAAGTAGCACGGGTACCCATGATCGACTTTCGACCTTTTATAGCGACCCTGAGCCATACGCCCCTGTCTGTCTGGCAAGCGCCACTCCAGTCTCAGTTGGACGAGTTATTTGCCACTCTGAACGATGGCAACCTGCCGCGCTTTTTGAAATGCATCGACCAGCTCCCGGATGTGACCGATATCAGTTTCGACCCGCACCATGTCGAACTGACAACAACCAACCCCCTAAGCGATACAGACCAGACGCAACTGGAGCACGCCCTGCGCGGCTTAATCCCCTGGCGCAAGGGACCGTTCCGGTTGTTTGGCACCCACATCGACTCGGAATGGCGCTGTGACCTGAAATGGGCCCGTGTCGCCCCGCACCTGAGCGACCTTAACGGCCGTTGCGTGCTGGATGTCGGCAGTGGCAACGGCTACTACGGCTGGCGCATGAAAGCGGCTGGCGCTCGCGTTGTGGCCGGCATCGACCCCTCCTGGTTATCCGTCGTGCAACACCTGGCCATCAACCATTATGTTCAAGACCCGAGTCACACGGTTTTGCCGTTCACGCTGGAAAGCCTGACCCCCGACCTCGAAGCCTTCGATACGGTATTTTCGATGGGCGTGCTCTACCACCGACGCTCGCCGCTCGATCACCTCGCCGAGCTGCGCGCTGCGTTAAGACCCGGCGGTGAACTGGTACTGGAAACCCTGGTCGTCGACGGCAACGAACGCGAAGCCTTTGTGCCACCGGGCCGGTACGCCCGCATGAATAACGTCTGGTTTCTGCCCAGCCCGAAAGCACTAGCGCACTGGCTGGAAAAATCCGGTTTCGAAGACGTGCACATCGCTGATGTCACGCCCACAACAACCGAAGAGCAACGCACCACCGACTGGAAACCCGGCCAGTCGCTGATTGATTACCTAAGCCCAACTGATCAAACACAAACTATCGAAGGACACCCAGCACCTTTGCGAGCTACACTTATCGCGACAAAACCGGCTGGTGCCAAACGTCTCCGCAGGTACTATCTGGACTGAGGTCACTCTCAGAAAACTCGGCTAAATAGACAGCTATCGATATGGCAGCCACATTGTACAGCCAACTTGATCACAATTTTTAAACTATCTGAAGAAGTGATGCTTTTTTAACAATAAATGGTCACTTTTTCGGCTGTTCAAAACTACGTCAATCGAATAATCTCTCCTCATCGCATTAAACATCTAGACTCAACAACGGCGTAGGGACTCAGCATTAGCTGAACCGCCAATGAAAATTGGAAGGAAGGATGTCTTCATGAGCCAGATTATAAACAGCCCATCTACATACTTTGCATTGCCAAACTTACAAAAATTTCTGTTCATTAGCGCACCGGGTTGTAGGCCGGTCGGGCTAACAGTCACATCGTTATTATGTAATACGACCTTGTGACGCCCTGATGGCGAGCCTGACAGTAAAAAGCTATTTTTTTAACGCGGCATCATGTCGAGTAATGTGAAAGCATAGCTGAGTGCTGTTGAGAGCGGGCGAACTTAACCGGCAGCTTTCAAGTCAAAATGGAGAGAGCATGACAAAAACTCAGATAGCCTGCTTACCTTTTGGGGTTACATCGTTTTGGCTTGGAAAGTCAGGCCCGTTTGCTGGTATCGATGGGGTAGTTTTTTTCCTGGCTTTATCCGTGTTGATTTCAATAAATCTGCTTCATGAATTTCACAACCAATAACTAGAAATACTCAGCGAGCATTAAAGACCACTACTGACTAATTAAACGTTTCAATACAAAGAGACTGGGTAATAATGGAAGGCCATTTTTTTGAGAACTAACAAAGACGCGCTTAGAGCAATGGCTTTTGTAGTTGGCTTGCCGCTAGGACTGAGCTTTTTACTTGGCTTCCCTTTCGATACAATGTCACAACCTCAAGCAATGTATTTAGCTCACTCAATCTTATACTTTCTTGCTGTATTCACCCCTGGTTTAATAATCAAAAGCTACAACGAGACTCCACGAACAAAATTGCAGAGCACTCGGACCTCGGCACGTAGCCTGACCAGTACAGGTGGCTTGGTTGCTTTGATATCATTTCCCAGTTCGGAAACAACACTACTATTGTATTTTTATGAGTGGATCTGGTTGATTTTGATACTAATGTCTGCCTTGTCTTTCCTGGTTTTCCGGCTTTATTCTTCTTTCAGGTTTAATAAAGTAAGTCAAAAAATGATAATTATTGCATTTCGAACCATTGGCTATGCGTCTCTTTTTTCGGCTGTCATGGGGTATGTCTATAGCCTATCAATAGTTCAGACAATCTGTTCATTCTTAGTAATTCTTGGAGTTTTTAATAATCAAGTATGGCCTGGTAATACCAAACTTCTTGCGACGAGGAAGAAGGCAACACCGTTAGCCAAACGTGCAATAGATTTCGTTGAAAGCTTGTCTTTCTCGTCCGGCATTACGCTATTGATATCCCTTTCACCTTCAAATCATGCTGGTTCAATAGCAAACACCGCCGTTTTTTTCTTAGTTTTATTTGCAGCTCACTGGTTGATATCCCTAGCCAAGAGCCGCCAGCCAGTGAGTAATTGAATACTAGCACTGAATAATTTCACTTCGTCACCACACTCAACTCATCAGCAGACTGCTGTACCAGATCAGCCACTTCGGCCAGAGCTACCAATCGATTGCTGAGGTTTTGCACCGTCTTCAAGGTGGAGCTGCTAATCTGGTTCAATTCCTCACCACTGCGAGTTTGTTGCTGCATTTCCGTTGCAACGGTCCTCAGTTGTTGTTGGAGCTCTGTAAAAGCACTGCGCATGGCAGTCACCTGCTCGGTCACAGCGTGCACTCGCTGCTCGCTGTCTTTCGCCTGAGTCAGGCCCTGCTTTATGTGTTTGGCACTGTCAGCCAGCAAGGTATTAATCTCATTGGCGGACTGGTTGCTACGGGTCGACAGTGTTCGGACTTCGTCGGCCACCACAGCAAAACCTCGCCCATGCTCCCCGGCCCGGGCGGCTTCAATCGCCGCATTCAAGGCCAGCAAATTGGTCTGGGTGGCAATATCGATAATCACCTGCGAGGCTTGCTCAATACGGTCGTTGCTGGCCTTTATCACATCCATCAGTGCCAGTAACTGAGAGGCCAGCTGCCGGGTCTGCTCACTTTCGGATTCCGTGGCATCCAGCGACTGCCCAACCTGACTCAATGCCTCCTCGCTCACCGAAACTGCATCCTGCACCCGCTCCAGGCTCGCAGCCAGACTGGCCGCAAACTCATGCTGGCGACCGGCAGCATCGTTCAACTCTCCGGACTGCGCACCTATCTGAGCCTCTACCTCGCCCAGCGAAGCGGTCGCCCTGACCAGCCGCCCGGATACATCCCGTGTTTGTGTCATCACGGTATTCATCTGGTCACTGGCTTGCTCAAGGCTGGCCTTCTGTTTGCTGACTGCCGCCTCGGCCGAGCGAGCTTCCGCTACAGCGCTCAACGTGATGCGCTGCATATAAGATTGCCCAACCCAAATCATTACTACCGGTAACAGATATCCAACGACGATATCCCGATTGAGATCAGAGCCCGTCAAAGGTGGCTCGGGAAAGGTATGCCCGGTCAGCTTGAGACGCACAAACACGATCGCGACCAACAGCATCGCAGCCGACCAAACCGAGCCCCACAACGGATTGGTCATCATATAAGCCAACACGATCAAGGTGACCATCCACAACAGATACTGCGAATCGATGCCACCGAACATATAGGCTGAATACAGCGCATGAACCGCCATGCCCAAAATGGCAAGATTGCCGCCGAGCACCACTGAATACCCCTGGCGCACCAGAAACGGCACCGGCAACACCAGCGCCATCAATATCAGGGCCGTCAACTGCAACTCGCCTACATCAAAGGCACGCCATTTAACCAGAGAGTAAGCGCCCACCAGCAACGCCAGCAGGCAAAACACCACAACTGCTTTCTCCCGAACCTGATCACCCTCAGTATTGGGCAAGAACCACGTCAACATTGAACCACCTCAGCAACTTTGACTGCAGTATGACTGCTATAGGTGTTAGAACTTTAGACCGGGTTGGTCAGTTTGTCCGTTCAGTCACCAATACCGGTTTAGTCTGAGGTTTAATGCTTTACTTAATCGTTTAAGACGATTATCGTCCACCTCCTGTTAACGCCCTACAGAGACCGAGCATGAAAAATCAGGTTCAGTTAATTACCTACGTTGACCGCTTTGGCGGCAGCGGCGTTCAGGCCCTGCACCGCTTGCTGACCACCTCGCTGGAGGGCGTGTTTGGTGGAGTGCACCTGTTACCGTTCTATACCCCCATCGACGGTTCCGATGCCGGCTTCGATCCGGATGATCATCTGACCGTCGACCCGCGCCTGGGTGACTGGGGCGATGTGCTTGAGCTGAGTAACAGCACCGACGTCATGGCCGACCTGATTGTCAATCACGTCTCCAGCCGTTCGCCGCAGTTTGCCGATGTTGTTGCCCGGGGCAGCGACAGCCCCTGGTTCCCGCTGTTTCTGACTTACCAGAGCGTCTTCCCCGACGGTGCCCGCGAAGAGGAGATCACCGCAATCTACCGGCCGCGGCCCAGCCTGCCCTGGACGCCCTATACCCTGGGCGGTACCAACCATCTGATGTGGACTACTTTCACCCCGCAGCAACTGGACATCAACGTTGAAACCGAGGTCGGCAAGGCGTATCTAAACAGCATTCTCGACCGCTTTGAACAATCCGGCGTGTCGATGATTCGGCTCGATGCCGCTGGCTACGCGATCAAACGCCCGGGCACCCGCTGCTTTATGCTGCCGGAAACCTATGCCTTTATTCAGCAATTGTCCGACAACGCCGCTGCGCGGGGCATTGAAACCCTGGTTGAGATTCACAGTCATTACCAGACCCAGATCGACATTGCCAACCGGGTCGGTCGCGTCTACGACTTCGCACTGCCGCCCCTAATTCTCCATCTGCTGTTTACCGGCGACGCTCGCCCTCTGGTCAACTGGCTGGAACAATCGCCACGCAACTGCATTACCGTGCTGGATACCCACGATGGCATCGGCGTGCTGGATGTCGGGGCCGACGGCGACAAGCCTGGCTTGCTGGCACCCGAGGCGATCGATCAGCTGGTTGAAACCATTCACCAGCGTTCAAACGACCAGAGCCGGTTAGCCACCGGCGCCGCCGCATCGAACCTCGATCTGTACCAGGTCAACTGCACCTATTATGCGGCCCTGGGTGAACGCGATAACGAATACCTCATCGCCCGGGCCCTTCAGTTTTTCGCGCCCGGTGTTCCCCAGGTGTACTACACCGGCCTGCTGGCTGGCGGCAATGACATGGGCCTGCTGACAAAAACCGGCGTTGGCCGTGACATCAACCGGGCGTATTACCGCTCTGCCGACATCGACGACGCGCTGGAACGACCCGTGGTGCAGCAACTTATTGGTCTGATTCGCCTGCGGAACGAGCATTCAGCTTTCGATGGCACCTTTACGCTGGACCTTGCTGACAACCAGCTAACCCTGAGCTGGGCGAACAGCGACGCGCGGCTAACGCTGACCCTCGACTGCCTGGCCCGCAGGGCTCGCATTACCGATCACACCGGGGCCGAGCTGTTTGTGCTTTAGTAGGTTGTTGAAAAAGGCTTCCCGCCTTTTTCAACACACGAGACTCAAAATTGCGATTGTCGCTTCTCTCACAAAATCAATGACTTAACAGTCATCAAATTTGCCGGAGCGTCCTTATTCCGGTAACAGGCTGTTAGAGCTGATACGGGTCAAGACAGTCCGGTTCAGGCGGTGTTAATTTCCCGTTGTCTAGACTGGAAATGCTCCAAAGCACGTCTACGCTGTATCGATTAAGACGTTAAGAAGTAGTTAAGTCTGCTGGTCAGAAGAAATTGTTCTAAAAAAGCAGATGACAACGTGTCTTAAACGATTAAGCTAACAGGGTGCTTAATAAGCCCAATGCCGGTTTCGGTTGGCATTGACCGATTATAACGTTCAACCCAGCACCTACTGGCACCATTTAGTAACCGCTGGCGCTGTTGAGTCAGCAAACGTACGAACCAAACCAATAATAAAACAGCACGAAAGGGCAAAATAATGAAAACCTCCTTAGTAAAAAAATCACTCGTCATCGCAGTATCCGCTGCCATGTCTGCCGGTGTTGCCGCTGAAGTAAACCCGACCAAGGGCAGCGGCGACTACAACTGGGACAGCCTGGCCCCGTTTGAAGATATGGACCTGTCCGGTCAGACCGTGACCGTCGCAGGCCCCTGGCTTGCGCCGGAAAATGCCATTTTTGAAGGCATCGTCAGCCACTTTGAAGCAGCCACCGGTGCGGATGTTCGTTACACCGGCTCCGACAGCTTCGAACAGCAGATCGTCATTGACCTGCAAGCCGGCTCGGCCCCTAACCTGGCGATTTTTCCGCAGCCGGGTTTGGCTAAAGACATGGCCAGCCGTGGCCTGTTGCAGCCACTGGATGATGCAACGCGCCAGAACGTCCTGGACAATTACGCGGCCGGCCAATCCTGGGTTGACCTGAGTACCTACCCCAACGAAAACGGTCAGGACGACTTTTACGGCGTGTTCTTCCGCGTCGACCTGAAAAGCCTGGTCTGGTACTCTCCGGATAACTTCGCCGATTACGGCTACGACGTTCCGGAAACCATGGAAGAGTTGATCGCCCTGTCCGACCAAATGGTTGACGACGGCGTCAGCCCCTGGTGTATCGGTCTGGGTTCGGGTGCAGCAACTGGCTGGCCCGCGACAGACTGGGTAGAAGATATGATGCTGCGTTTGCACGAGCCATCAGTCTACGACGGTTGGGTCGACAACAGCGTCCCCTTCAACGACCCACGTGTTGTTGAAGCGATCGAATTGTTTGGTGATTTCGCCAAGAACCCGGATTACGTTCAGGGTGGCGTTGCCTCCGTTGGTACAACCGACTTCCGCGACAGCCCGAACGGTCTGTTCAGCATTCCTCCCGGCTGCTTCATGCACCGTCAGGCGAGCTTCATTCCAGCCTTCTTCCCCGAAGGTACAGTCATCGGTGAAGACATCGACTTCTTCTACTTCCCGGCTTTCGCAGAGAAAGATCTGGGTGCTCCGGTACTCGGTGCAGGCACCATCGTCACCATGCCGCGTGAGAACGAAGCCGCTCAAGCTCTGCTTGAGTACCTGACTACGCCACTGGCCCACGAAATCTGGATGGCCAACGGTGGCTTCCTGACACCACACAACAACGTCAACAACGATCTGTACGCCAACGACACCTTGCGTCGTCAGGGCGAGATTCTGCAGAACGCCACCACCTTCCGTTTCGACGGCTCTGACCTGATGCCGGGTGCGATCGGCGCAGGCGCCTTCTGGACTGGCATGGTCGACTTCGTCGGCGGTGACTCTGCTGAAGACGTTGCTGATTCCATTCAGGACGCCTGGGATGCTGCCCGATAAGTAATCGGGAACTGCACTAAGGACAACTCGCCCCGGACCCGGGGCGAGTTCATTACCGGTCTAGGTCAGGAGTATCCCCCCGTGATTTCGCAAATCATAACGGCCTCGTTTGTCATTGCTCTGGCAATCGGCCTAAGCGCACTCTTCTTTGTTGGTTCAAACTTTATACTGGATCGTTTTTTATCCAGTGAATCCCTGACATCCGATAGGGATCGTCAGCGGCGCGACAATCTACGTGAAGGCATTCGCCCCTGGATATTTGTTGGCCCAGCCGTTCTGGTTCTGGTTGTCTATCTCGTTTACCCCGTTTTCGCTTCTTTGATTTATTCTTTGCAAGATCGCAATGCCGACGGCTTTGTTGGCCTGGCGAATTACGCCTGGGCTTTTGGGAACGAGGGTTTCCAAATCGCGATTCGCAACAATATTCTCTGGTTGATCATCGTACCGACCATGTCCACCGCCTTTGGACTGGTGATTGCCTACATGACTGACCGCCTGTGGTGGGGCCAAATTGCCCGCACCCTGGTATTTCTACCGATGGCCATTTCGTTCGTGGGCGCCTCGGTTATCTGGAAGTTTATTTACGACTACAAAGGCTCCGGTGAAGAAATCGGTCTGTTAAACGCCGTCGTGATGGCATTGGGTGGCGAACCCCAGGCGTGGATTTCTCTGGAACCCTGGAACAACATCTTGCTGATGGTGATTCTGATCTGGATTCAGACGGGCTTTGCCATGGTGATACTGGGTGCGGCCATTCGCGGCGTTCCCGAAGACACCCTGGAAGCTGCCATCATGGAAGGCGCCAATAACTTTCAAATTTTCTTCAAGATCGTGATCCCTCAGATCTTCGGCACCATCGTCGTCGTCTGGACCACCATCACTATTCTTGTCCTCAAGATCTTCGACATCGTGTTTGCCATGACCAACGGCCAATGGGAAACGCAGGTGTTGGCCAACTTCATGTACGACCAGCTGTTCCGTTCCGGTGATATCGGACGCGGCAGTGCGGTCGCTATTGTCATAATGCTCGCGGTAACCCCGGTGATGATCTACAACATCCGCCGTGCCCGCATGGAAAACCAATAAGGAGGCCAAGATGCAATCAGCAAACAAACTGCCTTTGGCCACCCTTGCCAAACACGCTACTGTTTTTCTGCTCGTTCTGTTGTGGACGCTACCGACCTTGGGTCTGCTGATCAGCTCGGTGCGCGACAAAGACTCGCTGACCACCTCGGGTTGGTGGACGGCGCTGGCTCCGGCCGAACGCAATGAGGTTTTCCGTACACCAACGGCTGAAGCACAAACGCAATCCGGCGATGTCTTCGTCATCGAAGACCGCTTGTTTGAAGAAGGTGCGCGCACGCTGGACACCTGGGGTCAGAGGCCAACCGACCTGACAGCCAACCAGGCCGGTGACGTGGTTACCTTGGATAACGGCACCCGCATGACGTTGACGGAAGACGGCCAGTTCCGCTGGGAGTCCGACGAACCGTTCGAGCTAACCCGAGGCGAACGGGTGTTTTACGTCTCACAAGTACCGCCAACCTTCACGCTCAACAACTACGAAGAAGTGCTTTCCTCTGAAGGGGTTGGCCGCGCCTTTATCAACACCCTGACGGTCACCCTGCCCGCGACGTTCATCCCGATTTTGATCGCTGCTTTCGCGGCCTACGCCCTGGCCTGGATGAACTTCCCCGGTCGGTTGTGGATTCTGGCCGGCATCGTGGGTCTGTTGGTTGTGCCGTTGCAAATATCGCTGATCCCGGTACTCAGAATGTACACCGGCCTGTCGGGCATCTTCGGCTGGGAGGCTAAATCCTACGGTGGGGTCTGGCTGGCGCATACGGGGTTCGGTTTGCCGCTGGCGGTTTACTTATTGCGCAATTACATGGCCGGCTTGCCCAAAGAAGTGATGGAATCGGCCCGAATGGACGGTGCCAGTCACTTTGAAGTGTTCCGCACCATTGTGCTGCCGCTGTCGATTCCGGCGCTGGCTTCTTTTGCCATTTTCCAGTTCCTCTGGGTCTGGAACGACCTCCTGGTTGCCCTGGTATTCCTTGGGCAGGGTGAAGGCAAAACCGTGATGACAGCTCAGTTGGTTGAACTGTTGGGTTCACGCGGTGACAACTGGGAAATTCTGACCAGTGGTGCCTTTATTACCATGCTGGTTCCGCTGGTCGTTTTCGTTTCAATGCAACGTTACTTTGTCCGCGGCCTGTTGGCCGGCTCGGTCAAATAAAGGAGTAAAATCTTGTCGAATAATGAACTGAACTGGTGGCGCGGTGGTGTGATTTACCAGATTTATCCGCGCAGCTATTTCGACAGCAACGGCGATGGTATCGGGGATATTCCCGGTATCATTTCCAAACTCGATTACATCGCGCAGTTGAATGTCGATGCGATCTGGCTGTCACCCTTCTTCACCTCACCGATGAAGGACTTTGGCTACGATGTGTCGGACTATCGCAACGTCGACCCCATGTTCGGTTCATTACACGACTTCAAGCACCTGATCGATGAAGCGCATCAACGCGGATTAAAAGTGCTGATCGATCAGGTCTACAGCCACACCTCAGACCAGCATGAATGGTTTCAGGACAGCCGGGAAGACCGCACCAACGACAAAGCCGACTGGTATGTCTGGGCCGATGCCAAAGCCGACGGCACACCACCCAACAACTGGTTATCGCTGTTTGGTGGCTCAGCCTGGCAATGGGATACGCGCCGTGGCCAGTATTTCATGCATAACTTTCTCGATAGCCAGCCAGACCTGAACTTCCATAACCGGGACGTGCAGGATGCCATTCTGGATACGGCCCGGTTCTGGCTCGACCTGGGTGTCGACGGTTTCCGTCTGGATGTCGTGAACATGTATTTTCACGACGAATCACTCACCGACAATGGCCTGGCCGACAGCCCGGAAAAGGTGTTTGTCGGTGTCGATCCGAAAAATCCGTTTTGTCGTCAATACCATATCAACCAGATGTGTCGCGATGACAACCTGGCCTTTTTGCAACGCCTGCGCAGCGTGATGAACGACTACCCCGGCACTACCACCGTCGGTGAAATCGGTGCGCCCCAGGGCATGAAATACATGGCGCAGTACACCTCGGGCGGTGACAAACTGCACATGGCGTACACCTTTGAGCTGCTCAATGATGCTCACGACCCCGATTACATTCGTAAGACCATTCAAAAGGTAGAAGACAACCTTGGTGATGGCTGGCCCTGCTTTGCCCTGAGCAACCACGACGTGGTGCGCAGTGCAACGCGCTGGGGGCAGGATGCCAAAGACCCGGAGGGTTTTGTTAGAACCGCGTTGAGCTTACTGGCAACCCTGCGCGGCAGTCCCTGTTTGTATCAGGGCGAAGAACTGGGTTTACCAGAAGCGGACGTTGGCTTTGAACAACTGCAAGACCCGTTCGGCATCGAATTCTGGCCGGAATTCAAAGGACGTGATGGCTGTCGTACCCCCATGCCGTGGATCAACGAAGCCATGGGTGGCTTCACCAGTGGTGGGCACAGCTGGTTGCCGGTAGAACCGATTCATCGTCAGTTGGCGGTGTCCGAACAAACCAAAGTGGATGAGTCGACGCTGAATTTCACGCGTCGCTTATTCGCGTGGCGCAAGGAACACCCGGCTTTGCAAAACGGTGACTTCGAATGGCTGGAAAGTGACCCGGCGTTGCTGTTATTCCGGCGCACCAATGCACAGGAAACCATCACCGTGGCCATCAACATGACCGCCAACGCCTTGCCGGCCAAGGTAGAAGGCCAGGCCATTGAGGTACCGGGGTTTACACAGACGGGCAGTGATACCATTGCCGCCTACAGTGTTGCCGCCTGGGTGCATTAACAGGCCGCCTGTTCCCCGGGAGCAATAAGCCGGCCAGTCATCATCGGAACTGAAATTCAGCATCCCAGTTGATGGCTGGCCTTTAAACGGGCGGGTCGTTACACTCCCCAGCCCAAAATGAACCACCACGACGCGCGATAGCAGCACTCGATTGACACAAAAGACCCAAGCTTACGGTCACAACCAACAATAAAAACGGCAGGTAATAACCAGAGTGAGTAAGCCCGCACCTTCCACCAGTGCGTCGCGACGGATGACATTAAAGGCGGTTGCCCGGGAGCTGAATGTTTCCACGGCTACTATCTCCAATGCCTTCAACCGACCCGACCAATTATCCGCAAGCCTGCGTGATCACATCCTGCTCGAGTGCAAGCGACTGGGTTATCACGGGCCAAACGCGGCTGCCCGCAGTTTGCGTACCGGTGCTACCGGTATTGTGGGTGTCATGCTGGCCGAACGGTTGTCTTACAACTTTCGCGACAGCTGTGCGACTGAATTCTTGCAAGGCGTCTCCGAAGTACTAGACGACGCCAGAGCCAACCTATTGCTAATGCCCGGACGCGATGAGTTCTATCACGAACAATCCATGGAATCGATTCCGGACCGCTACATCGTGTATGGCCCACCACGCGATCTCAGCGTACTGGACCGACTGGTGCGGCAACACAAACCGGTTGTCACCGTTGATTTCACGCTGGAAAATCATTTGTCGTTAAACGTCGACAACTACGGCGGGGCCAGGCAAGCCGCTGACCATGTGTTCAGCCAGACAAAGGGCGACGTGGTTGTCATCGGATTACGGCTCACCAGTTCGGATGATGTCGGACGCATCGACAGCCATGAATTGTTCGATGCGAAAATGTCGATTTCCCGTCAGCGCCTCGAAGCCTATCGGGACTCCGCGCTGGCTCACCACTATACACTTGGGGACGACCGCGTCTGGAACACCCATGAAAGCACCTGGGCTGATGGTGTTAAAGCCGCCCGGGAAGCCTTAACGATGAACCCTCGCCCCACCGCCATGCTGTGCATGTCGGATCAGCTCGCACTGGCGGCGTTAAGCGTCGCCCGTGACATGGGCTTAAGCGTGCCCGACGATGTACGCATCGTCGGCTTCGACGACATACCCGAAGCCCGCCAGATGCACCCCACCATCACCACTGTGTACCAGCCCAGCATCGAAAAAGGCCGCCTGGCCG
This sequence comes from Saccharospirillum alexandrii, assembly GCF_004000275.1. Lineage (GTDB taxonomy): Bacteria > Pseudomonadota > Gammaproteobacteria > Pseudomonadales > Natronospirillaceae > Saccharospirillum > Saccharospirillum alexandrii. The sequence continues at coordinate 369,692 of NZ_RCIP01000004.1, read as the reverse complement.
CCATGATGGTTTTAAACCCGGAGCGCTATGAAAGCCGGGTATTACCAACCCACCTGCAAGTTCGCGAAACGGGTTAACCAGCCAAACTCAACGCAATGGTCGCTGTCCCCAGAAACGCGAAGAAGCCGACGACGTCGGTTACCGTGGTCAGCACCACTGAGCCAGCAATGGCCGGGTCGATTTTCATGCGCGACAATACCCAGGGTACGATCACTCCCGCCAGGGACGCAGCGATGATGTTCACCAGAATGGCAAAGGCAATGATCCACATCAGCATCCAGCTGTCGAACCACCAGGCGGCTATTAAGCCGATCGCAATGGCCCAGAAAAAGGCGTTGATGGTGCCGAGGATCAGCTCCTTGCGAATCAGGTTGCGCACGTTCGCGGCCCCCAACTGACCCGTCGCCAAACCGCGAATGGCAAGCCCCAGGGTTTGGCTGCCAGCAATGCCACCCATGCTGGCGACAACCGGCATCATCACCGCCAGTGCCACCCATTGCGACAATGCCAGTTCGAACAGGCCGATTACCCAGGCAGCCAGTAACGCGGTGATCAGGTTAATGCCCAGCCACAGCCCGCGTTTGGGCACCGAACGACGCACCGGCGAGAACAAATCTTCCTCATCCAGACCACTGCTCAACTGCATCATCTGGCGTTCTTTTTCTTCCAGCATCACATCGAGCGCATCTCGCGAAGTGAATCGACCCATCACCGCACCGGTCTCATCCACAACCGGCAACATGGCCCGGTCGGCAGCGCGCAACCGCTGCGCCGCTTCGTGCAGGGAAGAAGCTGGGTTTAGCGGGGTCAGTTCGTCATCGGCGTAATCACTCAGTGGTGCTGTGCTGGGGGTTTGCATGGCCGCATCGAGCGACAAGCACCCCTGAAAGCGTCCGTCTTCATCGAGCAGAACAATCACGTCGGTCATTTCCGGAATACCGGTTTCCCGCAACGCCTTGCGAAACAACCGGCCCGGTGTTGATGCTTCGGCCGTAATGACTTTAAAACTGAGCCAGCGGCCCACCTGGTCGTCATCGTAGGTTAAGGCATTCTTTAATTGCTCGCGGTCTTCGCTGTCCATCCGGTGCAGGACTTTGCGGCCCAGTTGCCCCGGGAGGTCATCCATCAGCTCCAGCAAGTCTTCCGGATCGGTCTTGCCCAGCCATTGCAGTAAAGCCTCCGGCGGGGCCGCTTTGAGCAACGAGCGGCGATGCTCGTCGTGCAGCTCGACCAGTACTGCCCCCCGCAATTCCGGTGCCACGGTTTGCCAGATGGTCAGGCGTTGCTCGAACGGCAAACACTCAAGCGCAAAGGCAATATCGGCCTCCGACAACCCCTCCAGCCAGTCTGCTACGGGCTCACGATCTTCAGCCAGCTCACTGAGCCAGTAGTCGACATGTTCAAGCAAGGTATCTTCGCGGGTGGCCATGGGTAATGCTTCCCTTTATGTGGATGTACCGGCTGAAGAACTCAGCCAGTGCAGCAGCTCAGTCTCTGGGTAATTGTCGTTAACTCTAGCAAAAAAGCGGCCTTCCGGCCCCGCTAACGCACGCACGAATCCTGTAAAAGCGCTAAACTGGTTTTAAAACCGGTTTAAGACGACCTCACTTGGCAACACCGGCATTTAAGGGGATGATGCACACCTTGTCGGGAACCGGACACAGCGCCGTTCCTGCTACACTCTGATTTGCCATATCCCCTGCGCAACACCAGACATTACCGGTACAACTTTGGGAGTTATCCATGAAACTGGCGGTGCTTTCACGCGAGCCTTCGAATTACTCATCCCAGCGATTGGTCGAGGCGGCCGAGAAACGGGGCCATGAGATTCGCATTGTCGATACCCTGCGCTGCTACATGAGCATCGTGGCGCATCGCCCATCCATTCATTACATGGGCGAGCCACTGGAAGACATGGATGCCATTATTCCGCGCATCGGCTCCTCCATTACCTTCTATGGCACGGCCGTGGTCCGCCAGTTCGAGATGATGGGCACTCATACGCTGAATTCGTCACTGTCGATCTCCCGCTCGCGCGACAAACTGCGCTCCATGCAAATGCTGGCGCGCAAGGGCATTGGCTTACCGATTACCGGCTTCGCTCACAGCCCCGATGAAGTGCCCGATCTGATCCAAATGGTCGGCGGTGCACCCCTGGTGGTCAAACTACTGGAGGGGACCCAGGGCATCGGCGTTGTGTTGTGCGAGACCCGCCAGGCTGCGGAGTCGGTCATCGAGGCGTTTCTGGGCCTCGATACCAACATCCTGGTTCAGGAATACATCAAAGAAGCCGGTGGTGCCGACATTCGCTGCTTCGTGATTGGCGATAAAGTCGTCGCGGCCATCAAACGCCAGGCGGCGCCAGGCGAATTTCGCTCCAATCTGCACCGGGGTGGTTCAGCCGCGGTGGTAAAAATCACCCCGGAAGAACGCAAGACGGCGGTGCGTGCCGCTAAAATCATGGGGCTGCAGGTGGCCGGGGTCGATATTCTGCGGTCCAATCACGGCCCGGTGGTGATGGAAGTCAACTCCTCTCCTGGTCTGGAAGGCATTGAAATGGCAACTGGCAAAGACGTTGCCGGCATGGTCATCGATCATCTTGCGAAAGAGATGAGTGAAAAACCCAAGCGAGTGGAAGGCTGACCGTGACGCAGATCAACCCCACCAGGCTGACGTCCGGAAAGTGGCACAACGTTCCCTTGTCACTGCCGGGCGCGCCGGGCAATTCCGACGCCATCATGCACTGTTTTGTACGGCGCAGCCGCAAACCGGGTCCGACCATTTTCATCACAGCGGCCATGCATGGCGATGAGCTCAATGGCCTGGAGATCATTCGCCGCTTTATGCGCAGCCGCAAACTCGGCGGATTACAGGGTACGGTAATCGTCGTTCCAGTGGTGAACGTTCACGGGTTCGGGATGGGCTCGCGCTACCTGCCCGATCGGCGGGATCTGAATCGGGTGTTTCCAGGCTCGGCCAAGGGGTCTCTGGCGGCACGCGTGGCCGAAGTGCTGATGCAGGAAGTGGTGCTGCGTTCCGACTACGGTATCGATCTGCACACCGGCGCTATTCACCGGTTCAACGTGCCACAAATACGGGCAGAGCTCGATAACGAGGTCGTCGAAGGCATGGCACGGGCGTTCGGCGTGCCGCTGGTACTGAACAGTGAATTGCGCGAGGGGTCGCTGCGGGAGTCGGCCGGGCAGAACAACATTCCGGTCATCGTGTACGAGGCAGGCGAAGCGCTGCGTCTCGACGAAATCAGCATCAAGGCCGGCACCCAGGGCATTATTAACGTCATGATGCACCTGGGTATGCTCAACGGCACCCCCAAAATCCGCAAGGAACAAGCGATTGCCGACAACTCCTACTGGGAGCGCGCCAGCGATTCGGGCGTGTTCCAGTGCCTGGTCAAACCCGGCACTTATATTCAGAAAGAGCAGGTTCTGGCGCGCATCATGAACCCCAGCACCATGGAAGCCTCAGAAGTCAGAGCTTCCCGCGCTGGCGTACTGGTCGGCCTGACCCAGTTGGCCCTGGTCTACGAAGGCGACGCCCTGTTCCACATTGCCCGCTACCGCGGTATGCACGAAGACGTCGCCCAACAGGTAGAGCGCTTTCACGAGGAACTGGGCCCGGAATACGGGACCTGACACATCGGACGCTGCATGCCACATCCGAAAACTGCCCGCATGAGTTACCTCACCTTCCTGGCTCTATTCGTGCTGGGCTGTTTACCTATGGCCTACGCAGAGCCGGCCAATCAGGTTATTCGCGTTGGCGGTGACGACAGTTACCCACCCTACGAATTCATAGACCAGGATGGCAACATCGCCGGCTACAACGTCGACATGACCCGGGCGATCGCTGAAGTGATGGGGATTGATGTGGAAATCACCCTCGACAGTTGGTCGATCATGCGGGAAAAGCTGGAAAATGGCGAAATGGATGTGCTTCAGGGCATGGTGGCCTCTGAAGAGCGCGAAAAGGAGTTTTCGTTCAGTGCCCCGTCGGTCATGGTCAACTATTCGTTTTTTGCGCGCAAGGGCGACCCGGAACCCGCCAGCTATGACGACCTGAAAGGCAAGTCGGTCGTGGTTCAGCATGAGGGCATCGTTCACGATTTTCTGCGTGAAAATGATTTTGGTGTCACCATCGCCACCGTGCGGGCCCACTCCGATGCGCTACGCCAACTGGCCGCCGGTAACTACGACTACGCCCTGGGCGCCACCCTGCCCAGCCTCTATTACAGCCGCGAGAACAAACTGTCCAACATCGGCGTCGTTTGGCGACCGCTGCGCCCTCAGCCTTATGGTTATGCGGTGAGCAAAGGCAACGAAGAGATTCTGACGCTGTTCTCCGAAGGGCTCGCCATTCTGCGCAACACCGGCCGCCAGCAAGACATCTACGACAAGTGGCTGGGCTCGCTGGAACGCCAGGGCACGACCAACTGGCGTTTGCTGGGCATTATCGCCGCCATCAGCAGCGCGGTCCTGTTACTGGGCCTGGTTCTGGTGACCCTCTGGATTCGCACGCTGCAGCGGCAGGTTGAACGCCGCACACAAGAGGTCAAGAAACAGCAGCAGCAGTTGATTCAAGCCGACAAGATGAGTTCACTCGGCACCCTGGTGTCGGGTGTTGCCCATGAAATCAACAATCCGAGCGGGCTGATCCTGCTCAATCTGCCGATGCTGAAAGACGCCTGGGAAGACGCCTTGCCACATCTGGACGGGCTCTATGAACAGCACGACGGCTTCGATATTGCCGGGCTCGATTACCGTCGCATCCGCCATGAAATCCCCTACATCATCAACGAGATGAATGAAGGCGCCCAGCGCATCAAACGCATCGTCAACGACCTGCGCGATTTCGCCCGCCAGGAAGCGACCGATGCCATCGAACCGATGAACCTGAACGATGTGGTCTCCACCGCTGTGCGCCTGCTCGATGTCACCATTCGTGGCTACACCAACCGGTTCAGCCTGATTCTCGACCCCTATCTGCCCTCGATGCTGGGCCACCCGCAGCGCATCGAGCAGGTGGTGATCAACCTGATCATCAACGCCTGCCAGTCACTGCCAGACGACCAGCACGGCGTGAAGGTCGAGACCCGCATCGACCACATCCGCCAGCGCATTGTGCTTTCCGTGCACGACGAAGGCTGTGGCATTGAACCGGATGCAATGCCCAACCTGACCGACCCGTTTTTTACCACCAAACGCGAGCAGGGCGGCACCGGGCTTGGCTTGTCGGTCTCGGCCGGTATCATTAAGGCTTACGATGGCACCATGAAGTTTCATTCACGCCCCGGTGAAGGCACCCGGGTAGACGTCACCTTTCCGTGGAAGATGGTCGAACCTCAATGACAGACAATAAAAACAAGAAACGCAGCCTCTACCCTGAGTTCGGTGTGTTACTGATCGACGATGAACCCTCCTACCACCGCAGCCTGGGCCTGATGCTCGAACGTAAGGGCGGCATCACCAACCTGCACTACTGCCAGGACAGTCGCGAGGCGATGAGCTACCTGGAACATCACGCCATTGGCGTGGTCCTGCTTGATCTGAACATGCCCCATAAATCCGGCAAAGACTTGCTGATCGAGATGGCCGAGGCCTTCCCCGATGTTGCCGTGGTGGTCATCAGTGGTTTGAACCAGGTCGAGACGGCGGTGGAATGCCTGCGCCTGGGTGCCTTTGATTTTTACGTGAAGACCACCGAGTAGGCGCGCCTGCTCGAAGGCATCAAACGCGCCATTCAACTGCAGGAGATCAAACGGGAAAACCAGGAGCTGCGCCACCGGGTACTGAGCCGGCGGCTGGATTCACCCGAGGCCTTTGCCAACATCCTAACGCAAAGCCGCAGCATGGCCTCGGTGTTTCAATATCTGGAGTCAGTCGCGAAAAGCTCGCAACCTGTGATGATTTGCGGCGAAAGTGGCACCGGAAAAGAACTGATCGCCCGGGCGGTTCACACCCTAAGCGGCCGCCAGGGCAAGCTGGTCACCGTTAACGTGGCCGGGCTCGATGACCACATCTTCAACGACACCCTGTTCGGCCACCGCAAGGGCGCCTTCACCGGTGCCGACCAGGAGCGGCGTGGTCTGGTCGAGGAAGCCTCGGGTGGTACCCTGTTTCTCGATGAAATTGGCGACCTTAGCCCCAGCAGTCAGGTGAAATTGCTGCGGTTGCTGCAGGAAGGCGAGTTCTACCCCATGGGTTCAGATCGCCCGAAGCGCCTGCAGGCACGCATTTTCGTTGCTACCCATCAGGATCTGGCAGAGCGCCAGCGCGACGGAGCCTTCCGGCGCGACCTCTATTACCGACTCTGCACCCACCAGGTGTTAATCCCGCCTCTGCGCGCGCGCCGCGAAGACATTCGCCTGCTGTTTACCTTTTTCGCTGAACAAGCCGCCGACGATATGGGCAAGCCCCTGCCCGAGTTCAGCCCGGATCTCTGGGCCGCACTGCAAGCCTATGAATTCCCGGGTAACGTACGTGAACTGCGGGCCATTGCCTTCGACTCGGTAAGCCGACACCACGGCGGCGCCATGACACGACAGGACCTGCACCTGTTCAGTCATGCGCAAGGAGCTGACACCAGCAGCCAGGACAACACCCTGGTTCACTTCGCACCCGACAACCGCTTGCCCACGCTGGCCGAAATCGATGACCTGCTCATTGCGGAGGCCATGCACCGGGCAGACCATAATCAGTCTATCGCAGCCCGGATTCTGGGCATTTCGCAGCCTGCGTTAAGCAAGCGGCTGAAGCGGCAACGCGAACTCGAATCGTAATCTGAACCGACGCAACACCCCGGCGACTGGGTATTTGTGACCCAGCGCTCAAAACAAAACCCGGTTATTCCTTTGGTTATAGTTATTCCAATGGTTATAGCCAGCGCCATACACCCTACTGACACTCCTCTGACATCCAATAAACCTATGTAAAGCACTGCCTCAGTGCACTTTCTCACAGCGAACCCACGCACTGCCTTGACGCAGTGCAGAATAGAGCCCGCCCCCGGGCGGGCGACTATTCCTCTGGTTATAGCCACGGCCTCTCTTAAAAGCCTGTCAACTGACCAATAAAGCCTTTAATATCAATGAATTAGAGTGTATCGGTACAAATTGGCCTTATCCTTGCAATTCGTTCACTGCATCGAACCATAACAACATAAAGTAAGGCGACTTAAGTTGCCGCTCGATCCTCCTTACAGACTGCAGACGTTTCGGCGTGTGCATCATGTTTGTTTTCGGTCACGAGCCGAAGACGAGAATCCGCGCAGACCCCGGTCTGAGTGGTCATCAGTGCTTTGGCACACCGACAGGTCTGCCAAAGCCGATAATAAAAGCAATGAAATAATGGAGAGTAAAATGCTTAAGAAACTGACCAGCACTAGCGCCGTAGCGGCGTTGTCACTGTCTGTCCTGGCCGCTGGCGTTCAAGCCGGTGAAACCGTTGATGCAGTCATGGACAAAGGCTACATTCAGTGCGGTGTTAACACCTCTCTGGCTGGCTTCTCAAACGCCACTGGCGGTGAGTGGGCCGGACTTGACGTCGACCTGTGCCGCGCGGTAGCCGCAGCCATGCTGGGTGACTCAGAAGCCGTTCGTTTTACTGCTCTGACCGCCAACCAGCGTTTTACTGCCCTGCAGTCTGGCGAAGTCGACATCCTGTCTCGTAACACTACCTGGACTCTGACCCGTGATACGGCTCTGGGCCTGAACTTCGCTGGCGTCAACTACTACGACGGCCAGGGTTTCATGGTTCGTAAAGATCTGGGTGTTTCCAGCGCCAAAGAACTCAGCGGTGCGGCCATCTGCGTAGAGCCAGGCACCACCACTGAACTGAACCTGGCTGACTATTTCCGTGCCCAGGGCATGGAATTCGAGCCGGTTGTTATCGAAAACACCTCTGAAGTCACCGCCGCCTTCTTCGCCGGCCGTTGCGACGTATACACCACAGATGCTTCAGGTCTGGCCTCTGCCCGTAACGTCTCTGCCGAAAACCCGGCTGACTACATGATCCTGCCAGAAATCATCTCTAAAGAGCCACTGGGCCCAGCTGTTCGCCATGGTGACGACGAGTTCATGGACATTGTCCGCTGGACACTGAACGCCATGATCGAAGCTGAGGAATATGGCATCACTTCTGAGAACGTGGATGACATGCGTGACAACAGCTCAAACCCTGGCGTCCAGCGTCTGCTGGGTACAACTCCGGGCCTGGGTGAAGCATTGGGCATCGACGAAGACTGGGCGTACAACATCATTTCTCAGGTCGGTAACTACGGTGAGTCTTACGAGACCAACGTAACCGAACTGCTGGGCCTGGAGCGTGGTATTAACGCTCTGTGGACCGACGGTGGCCTGATGTATGCCCAACCCGTTCGTTAATCATGAGCCTGGCAATGCAATATTGCTGATCTCTGTTTAACGCCGCGGCCCTGTCCTACAGGGCCGCTTTCTATAAGCTCATTGCATTATTCTGATTTGCATTCCCTTTGGAGACGTCGGGTATGAGCCCCAAACACTCAAAAAGTAACGACGTTAACCCGATTCTGACTCTTTTGTATGACAAGACATTTCGCTCTGTCGTCTATCAGATTCTGGTTTTTGGTGGAGTTTTTCTGCTCGGCTGGTATTTGGTCGGCAACACCATGGCCAACCTCGAGAGCCAAAACATCGCCACCGGCTTCGGTTTTCTGGAACGAGAAGCCGCCTTTGGTATCAGCGAAAGTGTCATCGCCTACTCGCCTGAAAGTAACTACGGCCGAGCCTTACTGGTCGGCATTACCAATACACTTAAAGTGGCCAGCATCGGTATCATTCTCGCGACCATTCTCGGGACGCTTATCGGTATTGCCACGGTTTCAAAAAACTGGCTGCTGCGTTTCATCGGCGTTACCTACATTGAAACCTTCCGGAACATTCCAGTATTGCTGCAGTTAATTTTCTGGTACGCCATCATTAACCGCGGTCTGCCCAACATCCGTTCGGCACTTAGCCCGATCGAAGGGGTCTATCTGTCTAACCGGGGGCTTTATATTCCCGTGATGGCCGACCACCCGGCCTGGACCTGGGTGGGTGCTGGATTCATCGTCGGCATCATCGGCGCGATCATCTTGCGCAAATGGAGCTTGAAACGCCTGGAAGCGACTGGCCACATATTCCCGCACCTGAGTGTCGGTCTGGGCATCGTTGTCGCGGTTCCCTTCCTGGTTTGGTTGGTATTCGGCGCTCCCACCGAGATGAATGTCCCTGCGATTCAAGGGTTCAACTTCCAGGGTGGCGCACGCATGAGCCCTGAGTTTACCGCCTTGCTACTGGGTCTGACGCTCTACACCACAACCTACATTGCGGAAGTGGTTCGAAGCGGTATCCAGTCGGTTCCCCATGGCCAGACGGAAGCAGCCACCTCTCTGGGGTTACGCTCTACCTGGATCATGCGATTGATCGTGCTGCCGCAGGCACTGCGCGTCATCATTCCGCCACTGACCAACCAATACCTGAACCTGACCAAGAACAGTTCGTTGGCCGTTGCCATTGGCTACCCTGATCTGGTGTCCGTCTCGAACACCACCATGAACCAGACGGGTCAGGCCGTTGAGGGGGTCGCCATTTTCATGACGGTCTACCTCAGCATCAGCTTGCTGGTCTCCTTCTTTATGAACTGGTACAACAAGCGCATGTCGCTGGTGGAGCGTTGATATGACCGAGAATACCAACCGAGCCCGGCCCATCAGCGGACCCGTTCTGAACCGCAGTCTGCGCTGGATGAGAGACAATCTTTTCTCGTCACCGATCAATACGGTCATTACTCTGCTGTGCGTCTACATTATCTGGAACGTACTCGACGTTATTGTTTCGTGGGCAGTCCTCAATGCCAGCTTTGGTGCAGCCAAAGAGGCCTGTGAAGCCGCTACGGGAGCCTGCTGGGCCTACGTTCACGACATGTGGCGTTTCCTGTTGTTCGGCACCTTCCCGGCCGACCAGCACTGGCGCCCATTGTTGGCGATGGTCATGCTGACATCGGGTATGTTGCTGAGCATGAACCGCCGCTTCTGGTCACCCTGGTTGGCTGTTGCCTGGATTGTCGGGTTCATCGCAGTCTATTTTGTCCTGCGGGGCGGGGTACTGGGTCTGTCACCGGTGCGTACTGCCCAATGGGGTGGTTTGACCCTGACACTGGTTCTGGCAGTCGTTGGTATCGCCTTCGCTGCGCCACTGGCCTTGTTGCTGGCCCTGGGACGTCGCTCCGAGATGCCACTGATTAAGGTAGTGTGCATCGTGGTCATCGAAGTGTTCCGCGGCGTGCCTCTGATTTCTGTGCTGTTCATGGCATCGGTCATGTTTCCCCTGTTCTTGCCAGAGGGTGTGAGCATTGACGTGCTGCTTCGGGCACAGATCGGCATCATTATTTTCCAGGCTGCCTATCTTGCCGAGGTCTTTCGGGGAGGCATGCAGGCCATTCCCAAAGGTCAGTATGAAGCCGCTGATTCTCTGGGCCTGAATTACTGGCAAAAAACGTTCAAGATCATTTTGCCGCAGGCGTTGCGTCTGGTGATCCCGCCAACCATGAGTACCTTTATTTCGCTGTTCAAGGATACCTCTTTGGTGGTCATTATCGGCCTGTTTGATCTACTGGCAGCAACCCGCGCAGCCGTCAACGACCCCATGTGGCGCCAGCAATTTATTGAGGCCTATGTATTCATTGCCCTTATTTACTTCTGCTTCTGCTTCTTTATGTCGCGATACAGCGCGTACCTCGACAATGACCTGAAGAAGAGCACCTCACACTAGGAGTCCAGACTATGACTGAACAAAGCCGACTGGCCGACCGTGAATCTGTTATTCAGGTCAAGAAAATGAACAAATGGTACGGTGACTTTCACGTACTAACCGACATCGATCTGGACGTAAAACAGGGCGAGCGCATCGTTATCTGCGGGCCTTCCGGTTCCGGTAAGTCAACGCTGATTCGTTGTCTGAATCGCCTGGAAGAACACCAGGAAGGCGACATCACCGTCAACGGCATTGAGCTGGGTGACAACGTCAAGAACATCGAAGTCATCCGCAAGGATGTGTGCATGGTGTTCCAGCATTTTAACCTGTTCCCACACCTGACCGTGCTCGATAACCTGACGCTGGCTCCCATGTTCGTGCTCAAGCAACCCAAGCGGGAAGCTGAAGCGACGGCAATGAAGTTTCTTGAGCGGGTTAAAATTGCCGAGCAGGCCAACAAATTCCCGGGGCAGCTATCCGGTGGTCAGCAGCAGCGTGTAGCGATTGCGCGCTCACTGTGCATGAACCCGAAAGTGATGTTGTTCGACGAACCCACTTCGGCGCTCGACCCGGAGATGATCAAGGAAGTGCTGGACGTAATGATCGAGTTGGCCGAAGAAGGCATGACTATGTTGTGCGTAACCCACGAGATGGGCTTCGCCAAGCAGGTCGCCGACCGCGTGATCTTTATGGACGCCGGCCAGATTGTTGAAGAAAACGAACCTCACGAGTTCTTCAACAACCCGCAGAACGACCGGACCAAGCTGTTCCTCAGCCAGATTCTCGGTCATTAAAAAAAGTAACAAACCCGGTGTCAGCGTAACGGGTTGATGTTTACAACAGGCGAGTCAGTCCTGGCTCGCCTGTCGCTTGCTCCACCCCGGTGTTTAAAAAAGCACGGTTTTTACCCTCCCGCAGCGCCCAAGCCGCCGCTCGCCTGTGCGCACACGGTTTGCTGTACGGAACTGTCTTGACCAAGCAGAGTCTGAGCCAGGGAACCGCTCATGATGACCAATCGACGGATAGCCTGACCCAAAAACGTCCAGCTTTCTGACTGGAATCACCTGAGAGTCACTGCCATGAAAAACAGCATTACCCTGGCTAAATCTTTGTTGTTGTCTTTGCTCTGCTTGATCGGTTTGCCAGCCGTCGCTGAAGACGATGATACCCAGTTGTACATCTACACCGAGAACTACGGCAACTATAACTACAGCCTCAGTGGTCGCGACTACGAACACAGGCGAGATGATATTGGCGGCACCTCAACCGAGGTGGTCAAGGCGTTACTGGCCGATGCCGGATACGACTACCGCATGCGATTGCGCAACTGGGGCGTCGGCTACGGCCGCACTCTGGAACGCCCGTACTATGGAATTTTTTCCACGGCCAGAACACCACAGCGTGAAGACATTTTTCAGTGGGTAGGCCCCATCGCCCAGTACAACTGGACGATCTTTCGGTATGAAGGCAGTGATATCGAGGTGAACGATATTGATGATCTGCGCACGCTGAGAGTGGGTGGTTATGCCAACTCGGCCACCACTTTGTTCCTGCAGGACCAGGGCATTGAGGTCTCCACCCTGCCCAACGACAGTCTGAATGCTCAGCGGCTGGCTCAGGGCCAGATTGATGTGTGGATTGCCTCCGACGTCAATGCCAACGACCTGGCCGAAGAAGCCGGCTACCCTGCCATCGAACCGGCCTGGGTGATTCGCACGGTCGACATGTACCTGGCGATGAACAAGGACACCCCGGTTGAGGTTGTCAACCGGCTGCAAGCGTCACTGGAACGCGTGCAAAGCCAGGCCAATTAAACCCAGCCCAGAGCGCGCAAGACGACCAACCCGAGGCTGGTCGTCACCAGGCTAACCACGGTCGTCGTAGCAATGATGGAGGCCGCCAGGTTGGCATTGCCGCCCATTGCACGCACCATCACGTAGCTGGCGGCAGCGGTGGGCGTGCTGGCCATCAGATAGAACACCCCCAGTTCAACATCCCGGTAGCCCAGAGCATAGGCAATCAGCACACCACTGAGCGGTATCAGGGCCAGTTTGAACACGGAGGTGAGGGTGGTTACCCGCCCGGCCTCAACAAACCCGGCCCAGCTTAAACTGGCGCCTACGCAGATCAGCGCCAACGGCAGGGTCATGCGGGCAAAATAGTCGCCGGTATCGAGCACCCAGTCCGGAACCGGAATGTCCAGAACCACAATGGCACCGGCCAGCGCGATGGCGATGATCAGCGGATTGCGAACAATGTCTTTGGCAGCAGACACCAGCGGGTGGCCCACGACCTGACGCGGCGACCAGCGGCTCAGTGTAATCACCGACAGCACGTTATAGAGCAAGGTAATGAAGGCGAGATAGACTGACGCCAGCACGGCGGCTTCCTGGCCAAAAGCGTTCAGCGCAAAGGCCAGGCCGATAATGCCCATGTTGCCGCGAAAGCTGCCCTGAACAAAGACACCGCGTTCGTCTTTGTGTGGCACCAGCCAGGGTGCCAGTACTGACAAAACAACAAACCAGCCCAGCGTAAACAACGCCGCCACCAGAATAATACCCCCACCGGGAATGGTCTCCGGCCTGGAACCGACGATGTTCAGGAACAGTAAACTGGGCAGTGCCACGTTAAACACCAGTTTGGAGCCACTCTGCACAAAGGCATCGTTAATCCATTCCCAGCGTTTAAAAGCCGCCCCCAACACCACCACCAGGGCAATCGGGCCGGTAATCTGTAACGAAAACAACAATAGAGACAACACCAGGGCGTTTCCTCGCAGGCAGGCAAACTGAACAACCGCCACGGCGACCGCCGGGGCGGCGGCAGTCTACCATCAAGCCACACTAAAAACTCAATGGCTGACGAAACCCGCCGATACTACACTTATAACGTGAGTTTCGGAGTCCTGTTGTGTATTGCCGCCAGGAGTCCGTGTCAGTCACTTGGTTGCCAACTCCGAGACTTGAGTAGCAAACAGAATTGACAAATAGGCAGATCTTCCCGGGCCAAAACAACAATCCATCAGAATGCCGAGGAATTGCCCTGTGTTAAAACGCTTCACCATTCGTCAGCGGCTAACCGCTACCTTTATCGGTATCGTGCTGGTTTTCGTCGTATTGGGTTCGCTCAGCCTTAACCGGCTCGATGCAAGTAATGCCCAGGTTTCCGTTATTGCCCAGGATCGACTACCCAACCTGATCGCGGCCAACACGCTGTTCAAGTACTTCAGTGATATTCAGGTACCGGCCACAGCAATGATTTTTTCAAGTTCCGCTTCGGAACGGGAAGCCTTGCAGCAGACCATCGATGAGTCGGTTGCCGCGCTGAACTCGGCCAAAGCCGCGTATCAGCAGAACATCACGGCGGATGAGAATCAGCAGATTTTCGATGCCTTCGTGGCCGCCGAGACCCAGTTTTTGCAAGCGTTGAACGACGGCATTCAACTGGCATCCAACTGGCGTGGTGCCGATGCACTGCGTCTGCGGACTGAAACCATGCTTCCATTGGCTGAGCAAGCCTTCGACCATCTGCAAGCGCTGATTAACTATCAGCAAGAGCGTATCGCCACGGCTGAACTGGAAGCCGGTCAGGCTTACCAGGCATCGCGCCTGGTAACCATTACGGCGATCAGTGCGGTTGCTGTATTGCTCGCGCTGATCGCCTGGTCGCTGGTCAGAAGCATTTCCCGGCCGTTGCAGCAGGCCATTCATGTCGCCAACGACATCGCCGCCGGTATGCTAACAACCGATATCAACATAGAAGGTAAAGATGAAATTTCCCTGCTATTGCAGGCGCTGAGAACCATGCAACATAGCCTGCGCGATACCCTGAGCCAGATCGCTGAATCGGCCGACCGGCTTGGCCATGCCTCAAGCACACTCGATGCCGTCACCGAGCAGTCGCTGCAGGAATTGCAGCAACAAAACGATCAGTTGGAGCAGGCCGCTACGGCCGTTAACGAACTGACCGCCGCCATTGAAGAGGTGGCCAGCAACGCCGTGGGCACCGCCGGTGAATCCCAACAGGCCAATGAACGCACTCAGTTTGGTCGAGAGAAAGTGCAATCGACGGTGCAAGCCATAGAGCAGTTAGCCAGCCGGATTCAGGGCGCCAGTGGCAATATGACCACGCTGGCGCAACGCGTGGCCGATGTCGGGTCGGTACTGGACGTGATTCGTGCCATTGCCGAACAGACCAACCTGCTGGCCCTGAACGCGGCCATTGAAGCAGCCAGAGCCGGTGAGGCAGGCCGCGGCTTTGCCGTGGTGGCTGATGAAGTGCGCGCCCTGGCCAGCCGTACGGCCGACTCAACACGCGAGATTGAGGCCATTATTCAAGCGGTGGAAACCAGTTCAGAGCAGGCGGCGGGCACGTTGCGCGACAGTGATACTGATGCGCAGCACACGCTGGATGCCGGCCACGAGGCGGGCGAGGCACTGGTGGCCATTGCCGATTTGGTCAACACCATCAACGACCGAAACACCTCATCGGCCAGTGCCGCCGAGCAGCAAGCTCAGGTGGCCAAGGAAGTCGACAAAAACCTGGTCAACCTGCGCGACCTGGCAGCCAACACCGCAACCGGTGCTGACCAGACCCGCCAGTCGAGCCGGGACCTGGCCAGTCTGGCTGATAACCTGAATCGGCTGGTCAAACGCTTCGAGGTGTAAAAACGGCTCCCTCGGGAGCCTGAGCCCTTACAGCTTTTTCAGATCGGCCTCGATCTCTTCGATCTTGCTTTGCACCACTTTTTCCAGGTGATGCAGGTCGTTGAGGATCTTTTTCTTCAGATCCACTTCTTTGACTTCCCGCTTGGCGATAACATCGAGTTCCTCGACCACGTACCGCAGTGTCGGGGCAATCTCGGTGGTGTCGGCGTATTTTTGCGTGCCACTGTCGACTTTGACGCGCTTCATCTGGCGCGGGTATTTGAATTTTTCACTGCGCGCGAACATCTCGCCTTTGTCACGCTTGTAATAAATCTTCAAGATATCGAACCGACCTTCGGTGCGCAGGGTGTATTTTTCGATTCGGTCGGTGTCGGTAACGCCAATGGCTTTCAGGTTTTCAAACATGGACAATCCTTTACGGGAACAAATGCGTTCGTGGGCGGTGTGAAATAACGATGATACCGTCAGATTAGAACATTCACTGCAGGTATCAACACTCTGTCGCAGTTTTGTAGCCCCCGACACGGGGTGACCTGTAGCGCGGCGTGTACAGCGTTTGACACGTCACAGTAGCAAATCACTGAGGCCGGCACCCCCTTTCCAAACCGATTAACCAGGAGGAACCTGAACCATGACGTTGCACATTCGGCTGATCGAAATTGAGCGTTATGTCCCCGGTGTGAATAACACCGCCGACCTGTCGCGCGCTTTCGGCCCCCTAAAACGTTATTGTCGCGACCAGGTCAATGTAGCCCTGACGCTGGCCCCCTGGTCCGAAGTCGATCGCGGTGAAGCCACCCTGGTGATTCTGGGCATCGACCGGGGCCAGGTAGAAACCGAAGCCCGCCATCTGGAGGACTGGATGGAAGCCAACCTCGAAGGCCAGAGCCTGCGCCTGGAAGCCAGTTGGCTGTAACCCAAGCTTCGGAGTCTTATGAGGCTTTATCGCCTAAAACCCGCGCCGGATGGCAGGGTTGTTCCCGCGGGGGCGCCGTGAAAACTTCCATGTTGGCTTAACTTCGGGATATGAATCCCATCCCTGGAATTCACCCTTCGGGCTCGCTACGCTCATGCTAAAACGCTCCAGGCGTTTTAGTCCATGCCTCAGATACCCCCGCAGGAACAACCCTGCCACCCGGCGCTAGCCTGTCGCGATTATCCATAAAAAGTAAAATTGGCATCCGGTCGGAAAAATGTACCTGACCACTCCACCGCAATGAACATTTGACGCTAACCGGCCACCCCGGCATTATATTTTGACTAATAAAATAATTACAGGAGCACCCTATGTATCTGGGACTCGACCTCGGCACCTCCGGGTTGAAAGCGGTATTGATCGACACAGCCGGACACGTAGTTGATACCGCCAGCGCGAGCCTGACGACAGATTCACCTCAGCCGTTGTGGAGTGAGCAAGACACACAGCAGTGGTGGCAGGCTATTCAATCGGTATTGGCGACGCTCGGAGGCCGTCAGGATCTGAAACAGATCAAGGGCATTGGTTTGTCGGGGCACATGCACGGGGCGGTGTTGATCGATGCCGATCATCAGGTCATCCGACCCTGCATTCTGTGGAACGATGGCCGCAGTGCCGCCGAGTGTGCCGAGCTTGAAGCAGCCCTGCCAGATTTTCGCGAGCGCAGCGGCAATGTTGCCATGCCTGGCTTTACAGCGCCCAAGGTGCTGTGGGTTAAGCACCACGAGCCGGATGCCTTTGCCCGCATTCATAAGGTGCTGCTGCCAAAAGATTATCTGCGCCTGCTGCTCACGGGCCGCTGTGTTTCTGAGATGTCGGACGCTGCCGGCACGCTCTGGCTCGACCCGGCCAAACGCGACTGGGACGATGACCTGCTGGCGATCAGCGGCCTCGGTAGGCAGCACATGCCCGATCTGATTGAGGGCAGCCAGCCCAGTGGCCAATTGACCGAAGCAGCCGCTAAGGCTCTGGGCCTGAACCCGGTTCCGGTCGCCGGTGGGGCCGGTGACAACGCCGCCGGTGCGGTGGGCGTTGGCGTTACCGAGCCCGGCCAGGGGTTTATTTCACTGGGCACGTCCGGGGTTTATTTTGTCGTCAGCGAGCAGCATTGCGCAGCGCCCGAGCAAACCGTGCATGCCTTTTGCCATTGCCTGCCCGGCCGCTGGCACCAGATGTCGGTCATGCTCAGTGCCGCCAGTTGCCTCGACTGGTTCGCCAACATCAGCAACACAACGGTCCCCAAGCTGCTCGAAGAGGTTGAAGCCAGCCCTCACACCGAAACCAGTGTGTTGTTTCTGCCGTACCTCAGTGGCGAACGCACACCCCATAATAACCCGCTGCTCAGCGCCCAGTTTTTCGGACTCAACACCCGCTCGCGCCGGGTGGATATGACCCGCGCGATTCTCGAAGGCGTTGCGTTCAGCATGGCCGATGGCGAACAGGCACTGACAGCCGCCGGCACGCCACTGGATGATATTTCGTTGATCGGTGGCGGTGCACGTTCGGCGTTATGGCGCCAGCTGATTGCGGATGTGTTGCAGCGGCCGCTGCATTTTCGCGAAGGGGGTGAAGTTGGGCCCGGCCTGGGCGCTGCCCGGTTGGCGCAGTTGGCGGTTGAGGGTGACAGCCCGGAGAACATTCGCGCGCTGTGCCCGGCACCGCCCATTGTGCAGACGCATCTGTCGGATGCGTCTCGGGCGACCTATTACCAGGGCAAGCTTGAGCAGTACCGGGCCTTGCATCGACAGACAGCCGCGCTTAACGGCTGAGTGTCAGGCATACGCCCCGGCGTGCCGGGGCGAATTCGGTCGATCAGTTGCGGTCGACCGCGTTCAGGTCGGCAAAGGTTTTTTCCAGGCGGGCACTCATGCTTTCCTGGGCTTTGCGCAGCCAGACACGCGGGTCATAGTATTTCTTGTTCGGGCTGTCTTCACCCTCAGGGTTACCGATCTGGCTTTGCAGGTAGCCTTCGTGCGCCTGGTAATACTCACGAATACCGTTCCAGTTGGCCCATTGGGTGTCGGTGTCGATGTTCATTTTGATGACGCCGTAGCTGATCGATTCTTCGATCTCGGCTTCGGTCGAGCCGGAACCACCGTGGAAGACGAAATCCAGAGCGTTCTTTTCCAGTCCGAATTTCTCGGAACAATGCGCCTGGGAATCACGCAGAATGGTCGGTGTCAGCTTGACGTTGCCGGGCTTGTATACGCCATGCACGTTGCCGAATGAGGCGGCAATGGTGAAGCGCGGGCTGATGGCGTTCAGTTTTTCGTAGGCGTAGGCAACGTCTTCTGGCTTGGTGTAGAGGTTGGAGGCATCGAGATGGCTGTTGTCGACACCGTCTTCTTCACCGCCGGTCACACCCAGTTCGATCTCAAGCGTCATGCCCATTTTGGCCATGCGGGCGAGGTATTCGGAGCAGGTGGCGATGTTTTCTTCCAGCGAGTCTTCTGACAGGTCGATCATGTGGGAGGAGAACAGTGGCTTGCCGGTTTCGGCGAAGAACTTTTCGCCTTCATCGAGCATGCCATCGATCCAGGGCAGCAGTTTGCGGGCAGCGTGGTCGGTATGCAGAATCACCGGAACACCGTAGGTTTCAGCAACAGCATGCACGTATTTGGCACCGGCGATACCACCGAGCACCTGGGTACCCTGGCCGTCCAGTTTCAACCCTTTACCGGCAAAGAAGCCGGCGCCGCCGTTCGAGAACTGAATGATCACCGGCGATTTGACGCGAGCGGCGGTTTCCAGCACGGCGTTAACGGTATTGGTGTCTATGCAATTCACCGCCGGCAGTGCGAACTTCTCGGCCTTGGCGATGGCAAAAATTTTCTGAACGTCGTCGCCGGTCACAACACCGGGTTTTACTACGTCGAGTACTTTTTGAGACATGAGTCGTATCCTCTGCTGTCGATGAACGGCACCCCTTCCAGTGGCTACCGCTTATTGTTGTGCGCTCGGCTCATGACACCCTGGGTTGGTCACCCTTTAACGCCACGAGTCCGTGTTGGCCACCGGGTGAGTCTATCCGGGGTCGGCGTAGACCCGTCCATGGGGCCTAGATCGCAGCATCCATGCTGCGAACTCCCCCGGATAGACTCACCCGGCAGCCACCACTCAGTGTTTTGGTTAACCCTCACTTAAACCTGAGTTCTATATTTCTTCAGTCTTTGGCGCGTTGTTCCAGAATTTCAACGGCAGGCAGTACTTTGCCTTCCACAAATTCCAGGAAGGCACCACCGCCAGTAGAAATGTAGGAGAAGCGGTCTTCCATACCGAATTTTTGCACTGCCGCGATCACATCGCCACCACCCAGCACTGAAAACGCGCCAGAATCGGCAATGGCTTCAGCAACGTCACGGGTACCGTGGGCGAAGTTATCAAATTCAAACACGCCACAGGGGCCATTCCACAGAATGGTTTTGGCGTTCTTGATCACTTCGGCAAAGCGCTTGGCCGTTTCCGGGCCGAGGTCCATGATTTCTTCGTCGTCCTGCACCTGATCGACCGGCTTGACCACGGCTTCGGCCTTGGGGCTGAACTCTTTGCCGACGCGTACGTCGATCGGTTCAGGGATGTCGAGTTCTTCCATCAGTTTTTTCGCCTGTGGAATCAGGTCTTTCTCGTGCAGGGAGTTACCGACATTGTAGCCGCGCGCGGCGACAAAGGTGTTGGAGATGCCACCACCGACGATCAGCTGATCACAGACTTTCGACAGGCTCTCCAGCACGGTCAGCTTGGTCGATACCTTGGCGCCGCCGACGATGGCAACCATCGGCCGTGCCGGGTTATCCATGGCTTTGGCAAGGGCTTCCAGTTCGCCAGCGAGCAGCGGGCCGGCGCAGGCGACCGGAGCGTACTTGGCGACACCATGGGTAGACGCCTGGGCGCGGTGGGCGGTGCCGAAGGCGTCCATGACATAAACGTCGCACAGGGCGGCCATTTTCTTCGACAGGGCGTCGTCGTTTTTCTTTTCGCCTTTGTTGAAGCGAACGTTCTCCAACATGACGACCGAGGCATCGGTGTCGACACCCTCAACCCAGTCGCGAATCAGCGGAATGTCCTGCCCGAGCAGTTGGCTCATGTAGGCAGCAACCGGGGCCAGTGAGGCTTTTTCGTCGAATTCGCCCTCTTCCGGACGGCCCAGGTGCGACATGATCATGACCTTGGCGCCCTGCTCGAGGGCTGCTTTAATGGTCGGCAGCGAGGCGGTAATGCGGTTATCCGAGGTGACCTTGCCCTGGTCATCCAGCGGCACGTTCAGGTCCTGGCGGATCAGTACGCGCTTACCGGCCAGATCGAGGTCAGACATTTTGATCACAGACATGGCAGTTCCTTAGGGGACGTCGTTGAAAATGGGATCGCCATTGTAGACCCTGCAGGGTCGAGAATCACGGGGTCTGTAATTTTATTACAAGTCGCCCGGTGCCTGTTTTTCCTGAACATTTGATCAAAGACAAGTCTGCAGTGCCTTGCTACAATGCTTACCCAGCCATTCTTTAGTCATTTGCTGGAAGCCTTTCATGTCTGTCACCCCCATTTTCATCGGCATCGCCGGTGCCTCTGCCTCCGGCAAGAGCCTGCTTGCAGGCACGATCTATCAGGAATTGAAACAGGAGCTGGGCGACTCGGCACTGGCGATCATCAAGGAAGACAGCTATTACCGCGAGCAGGGCAACCTGACCATCGAAGAACGCACGGAAATCAATTACGACCACCCCAATGCCTTCGATCACGACTTGCTGATCCAACACATGGATGCGCTGCATTCGGGAAAGGACGTCGAGATCCCGATCTACGATTACACCATTCACAATCGCTCCGACCAGACGTTCCCGCTCAAGCCCGCCCGCATTGTTATCATTGAAGGCATTCTGCTGCTGCACGACAAAGCCATTCGCAAGCGCCTCGACGCCAAGGTGTTCATGGACACCCCGCTCGATATCTGCCTGCTGCGTCGCCTGCAACGTGACATCGCCGAACGTGGACGCACGGTCGAATCGATCATCGAGCAATACAAGCGCACCGTCCGCCCAATGTTTCTGGAATTCATCGAACCCACCAAGCAATTCGCCGACATCATCGTGCCTCGCGGCGGCAAAAACCGCGTTGCCATTGAGATGCTCAAAGCTCGTATTCTGCAGATGTTGGACGACTGACGGATTCCGTGGTTGCTTAAACTTCCTATACGGTGGTTATTTTTATTTCGGTGGCCTAGTGCGTGCAGGCCACCGGGTAGACCGTTGCGGGGTCGGCGTGAACCCATCCATGGGGCCTAGTCCGTAGCATCCATGCTACGGACTTCCCCGCAACGGTCTACCCGGCAGCCTACACTTGGTATATGGCCTACGCTTAATCTAGAGCAACTTCCCCAAAGCGCATTAGATATCCAACACGTTTACTCTACCAAGCCTCCCTACCAGGATGTTCCATGAATGAGTATTAACATCTGGTTTTGTGGGAGGAAGCAGCAGCACCCAACTAAGTGCTGGGTACTGGGTATACCTATCTGGGGAAGTCCGCAGCAGGGATGCTGCGGCCTAGGCTCCATGGATGGATTCACGCCGACCCCAGATAGGTATACCCGGTATCCAGCACGAACCCCTGCCACAAAAACAACCCAACGTTAAGCCGACAGGTACCGCGACTGCAGATGGTCCAGGAAGTAATCCGGGTTCAGCACTTCGCCAGTGGCCTGGGTCATCAGGTCGTCGTAATTGTTAAAGCGACCCTGTTGCCAGATGTTTCGCGACAGCCAGTCGAAGATCGGCGCCAGGTCCAGCTGGGCTATGCGTTCGGCAGCGTCGGGAATGTCCCGTAACAAAGCAGCATGCAGTTGGGCGGCGTTCAGGGCACCCAGAGTGTAGGACGGGAAGTAGCCGATGGCGCCCATGGGCCAGTGGATGTCCTGCATCGGACCGTTGCGGTAGTCGCCTCGGGTATCGAGCCCCAGCAGATCGGACATGGCCTGGTTCCAGCGCTCGGGAATGTCTTTGACGCTGGCCTTGCCGAGGATGATGTCGCGCTCCAGTTCGTAGCGCAGGATGACGTGTGACGGGTACGTCACTTCGTCGGCATTGACCCGAATCAGGCCTGGCTCTACCCGGGTGTAGAGGGCGTGCAGGTTGTCGGCTGTGAAAGCCGGGTCGTCACCCAGATGCTGGCGCACCATCGGAGCGATGGCATCGATAAAGGGGCGGGAGCGGCCCAGTTGCATTTCAAAAAACAGGCTCTGGCTTTCGTGCACGCCCATGCCCATGGCCTGCCCGACCGGTTGGCTCGTCCAGGCGTGTGGTAAGCCGGTTTCATACCGGGAATGGCCGGTTTCGTGGATCACGCCCATCAGGCCTTCGATGACGTTGTGTTCATCGTATCGGGTGGTGATGCGGCTGTCCGCTGGTACACCACCGCTAAACGGGTGGGCCGTCTGGTCGAGACGACCGGCGTCGAAATCGAAGCCCAGGGTCGACATCAGGGCTCGTGCCAGGGCGTCCTGTTGCGGTATGGCGATGGGCCGCCCCGGTTTAATCGGGGTGGACCGCTGCGACTGGCGTTCCAGAATCTGTTGCAGCGTTCCTGGCAGTTCGGCCTTCAACCGGTCGAATACCGGATCGATGCGGCTCATGGTTGTGCCGGGATCATACTGATCCATCAGGGCGTCGTAGGCATTTGCGTAGCCCCGGTCAGCGCCCAATGCATCCTGATAGGCAGCGGCGGCTTCACCGGCCAGATCGAACACCCGTTGTAGCAGCGGCTCAAAGCCAGCCCAATCGTTGTTGGGCCTCAGGGTGCGCCAGGCATGTTCGCACTCACTGCTGGCCAGTGACTGGGCTTCGACCAGCTCTTTGGGAATGGCACGGGTCTGTTGCCAGCTGCGTTTCATTTCACGCAGGTTGGCCTGCTGCCAGTCGGTGAGGTCGGCTTCCTGTTCCGCCTCATCAAAGCGGTCGGAAAGGCGTTCGTCCTGCAGGATCTCGGTTCGCAGCACGGTCAGTTCAGCCATGGCCTTACTGCGGGCCGCGTTGCCCTTGGGTGGCATCATCACATGCTGGTCCCAGCTCAACATGGCTTCGGCATGGCCCAGTTGGGCCAGGCGATGAAAGGTTTTCTCCAGTATCGAGTAACTCATAGCATTCCCCGGTATGTCTGTGGCCGAACTTGAACGGTGATTGCACCATGATCTGACATCCGGTCTGTGCTGTCACGGGTACAATAGGCGATTTCGCGGGCTGATCCTCACCTAAGGCGCAGCAAAGTCGGCTCGTTCACACTTTACCTATCGACACCTCCTTCCCGGTTTTCTATGCTCTTGCAACTCCCTTCGTAGAAGTCGTTTCCATGCAATCAGCTCCCTACCTATTTCGTCACGCACCCGCCGCTATGGCCAGCTACCGCAGCTTGCTAGCGCCGGTTCGCCGGGTTTTCTGGCGGGTGTCGGTTCTGATTGCCCTGGTCATACCTGCCTGGGCAGAGCCCTTGCTAATCACCGGTCCTCACGGCGAATTCAGCTTCAACCAGGAAGACATTCTGGCGCTGTCGGATCAGGAAGTGGTTACCGAAACCCCCTGGACGGATGGCAGCCTGACCTTTCGCGGAGCGCCGCTGGCCGCAGTACTGGCTGAAGCGGGGATCGAGCAGGGCTGGGTGAATGCCCGGGGGCTGAACAATTACTCCATCAACCTGCCGGTTGATCAGGTACTGGCGGCACACGCCTTTCTGGCTGTACACATGAACGGCGAACTGATGCGCATTAAGGATAAAGGCCCCTTCTGGATCGTCTTTCCCTGGAGTGAACACCCCGATCTGCTAACGCGCGATGTCCGTGCCTGGTCGGTCTGGCAATTGCAAGCGCTAAGCGTGCTGGACTGAGGCATGTTAAACCGCATTGGGTTCATCACCGCCTGGGTGGTGTCGTTCGTGGTCATGCTGATCTGGCTCGGCATGCTGATCGTGCGTGTCTCGGGCGAGATCAGTGTGTATCGCGACCAACTGCGCGACGACCGTGTCTGGCACATCACCCAGTTGCAGTTGGAAATGGAGCGGCTGCGCGGCTCGCTGGCGCTTTACCTGGAAAACCCCTCCGGCCAGTACCAGGAAGAAGCCTCGATTTCGGCTGAAATTTTATGGAGTCGCGCAGCGTTACTGACCCAAGGCGAAACCGGTGATTTCGCACGCACCTACGACACTCAGGTTTACAACCAGGTCAACAGCATTCTCAACCGCTTGCGTGCCGACGAAGCCCTGATCTATGAGATGTCGACTGACTATGCACGCCGGTTGCTGCCGGTACTCCAAACCTGGATAGAGTCTTTCCGGTACCGCATTTCCCGGCTGACTGAAAACGCCATGTCCCAGGCCGATGCCCGCGGAGAACGAGTGCAACAGGCTTACCAGCAAATCCGCACGGTACTGCTCACACTGGGTGCTCTCGGGGCTGGCTTGCTGGTCGTCTTACTGTGGGCCTTCAACCGCAACCGCAATTTGCGTTTGGCGGCCGAAAAGGCAAACCGCGTTCAGTCTCACTTTCTGGCCAATATGAGCCACGAAATTCGCACCCCGCTTAACGGCATTATCGGCACCATTCAATTACTCTCCGAATCGCCCGACCCGGAAGAACACAAGTCACTGATCGGTACGCTGGAGCAGTCGTCAGAGGCACTGTTATCCCAAATTAACGATGTGCTCGATTACAGCCGGCTCGATTCCGGGCACCAGCACCCCGACAACCAGCCGTTCGATCTGATCGAACTGATTGAGTCGTCTACCCGGGTGTTTTATGCCCAGGCGCGCGCCAAGGGCATTGCTCTGAATTTCGTACCACCGCCTCAGGCGTCGGCCTGGGTCAATTCCGACGATGCCAAGATCCGCCAGATACTGCTGAACCTGGTCGGCAATGCCATTAAATTCACCGGGCACGGCACGGTGGAAGTCAGTATGGACCTGACGGATAATGACGTCGATTATGCGGTTTGCCTGCGCGTGAGGGATACTGGCATTGGTATCTCCCGGTCGAAACAATTGCTGTTATTTCAGCCGTTTCATCAGGCCGATGCCTCGACCAGCCGCCGCTATGGCGGTACCGGGCTCGGGCTGGCGATCAGCCAACAACTGGCCCAACTGCTGGGCGGACGCATTGAACTCGACAGCCAGTTTGGACGTGGCAGTGAATTCCGCCTGGTGCTGACGCTGCCCAAAATTGACCCGCCCGCGGCTCGTTTAAACCCCAAACCAGAGTCTGAATGCCCGCACCCGGCAGTGACTGGTTCGGTGCTTGTGGCAGAAGACAACCCGGTCAACCAGACCATTGCCCGGCGCATGCTGGAGAAGGCCGGCGCGACCGTGACGCTGGTCAGCGACGGCCATCAGGTGTTGGAGCGCTGTGCCCGGGAGCGCTTTGACCTGATCTTGATGGACGTGCAAATGCCGGGCCTCGACGGGCTTGACGCCACCCGGCAACTGATCGCCCGGGGCGACCCGCCCCCCATTGTTGCACTCACCGCCAATGCCACCACAGAAAGCCATCACAGCTGCCTGGAAGCAGGCATGTCGGATTTTATCACCAAGCCGTTTCGCTACCAGCAATTGCAACAAATGCTACAGCGCTATTTAGCCGTTAAACCGGGCCCCGTTAACGGCGATCTAGACGCTGACGGAACTCGCTCATAATCGTGTCGTACAACCCGTCTCCGGACCAGGCGTCCTCCACACCGCTGTCGATCGAGGGATTGTCGTTTACTTCAATGATGTAAACGTCGTCGCCACGTTGCTTCAGGTCGACGCCATACAAGCCATCGCCAAAGGCACTGGCAACATCCAGCGCTGCCTTCAACACCACACGCGGCGCTTCGTGCGTTGGCACGGTTTCAAAGCCACCGCTTTGCTGGCTGGGCTTGGCCGAATGGTTGTAGATCTGCCAGTGCCCCTTGGCCATGAAGTAGCGGCAGGCGTAGATGGCCCGACCGTTGAGCACGCCAATGCGCCAGTCGTAATCGGTCGGCACGTAAGCCTGGGCCAGAATGATGGCGCTTTGCTTGAGCAGCTCATCGACTGTCTTCTTCAGGCTCGCCAGATCCGTCACCTTGACCACGCCTTTCGAGAAGGACCCATCCGGAATCTTGATCACCATCGGAAAGCCCAGTGAGGCCTCCAGATCCGCCAGCACGCTGTGTTGCGTGGACGTAATGGCCCGGCTGTTCGGTGCTGGCAAATGCCGGGTGCGGATCAGGTCGGCCAGGTAGATCTTGTTGGTACAGCGTAAGATGCTGTCCGGATCGTCCATCACCACCATGCCTTCGTGGGCCGCCTTGCGCGAAAAGCGATAGGTATGGTGGTTCACATTGGTGGTTTCACGAATGAACAGGGCGTCGTATTCGGCCAGACGGTAGTAATCCGACGGCTGAATAAAATCGACGTCCATGCCCTGGCGGTGCGCGGCCCGTTCAAACTTTTTCAGAGCACCCTTGTCGCTAGGCGGCGTGGTTTCCTTGTCGTTGATCAGAATCGCCAGGTCGTAGCGGTAGCGACGCTGGGCGCGAGGTGCGCGCCAGACTTTCCTGGAAAACCGCTCCAAACTTTCGGCAAACACACCCTCTTCCGGCTCGGACAGCGAGTGCAGACCCAATGCCTTGATCGACGCCAGTTGCCAGTTGGTTTTCTTGTGTACCGTCACGCTCAAAATGGGTACCGGAAACCGTTCGAACAATTGCCGCGAAGCCTCTGCAAGGCCCGGGAACTCACACTGCCCGAAATAGATGTTCCAGCGCCAGCGGGTCTCTTCACCGGCCAGGGTATTCAACGGCTTTTGAATGCTGTGATCCAGCACACCGTAAACGGCCGGCTGCGCCAGGTCGGTCAGCGTTTTGACCGACGGAATCACCTTGTGGCCACGCGCTTCGGCCAGCAGCGAAACATAATAGCCCCGGCTCTGGTACTGATAGTTGCGACACAGGTTGATGATGCGGTGTGGCGTCAGCGGTGATTCATCGATGTAACGCTGCGCCGAAGTGACGTCGTCTGAAGGGTAGTAGGCTTTCCAGTCCGAATCACGGTCGATAACCAGTTTTAACGTAGTCACTAGGGTCCTTTTTGCATTCCAGGCTGCGGGCTAAACCGGGTGACCATCACACCGATTCCGCAGGCGTTGAAAGTGTGCGCTACACGGTTGAAAACGCAAGATGGCCGGATGCGATATTTATGGAAATCCACCCTCTGCTGACCGCTTTTTTAACCTAGTCTATACAGGTTCATTCATCCAACCGCCAGGAACTGCCTTTATGCAAATTCGGCTTGCCCGCCCAGCCGATCTCGGTGCCCTTGTTTCGCTCGAAAACCAATGCTTCGATTACGACCAGATCAGCCGCCGCAGCTTCCAGCGCTTTCTGCGCCAGCCGCAGGACAGGTTTCTAGTTGCCGAAAGTGACACCGGCAATTTGCTGGGTTACGGCCTGCTGCTGCACCGGCGTGGCACGGTGCTGGCGCGCATCTATTCTCTGGCCGTCTCGCCCGAGGCGCGCGGCATGGGGCTGGGCAAACGGCTGCTGCAGGCGCTGGAAACAGAAGCTATCGATACCCAGTGCCGCTTCGTTCGCCTGGAGGTTCGTGACGGCAACGACGCAGCACTGGCCTTGTACAAGGCCCAAGGCTACAAGATCCTGCATAAACGCATCGGCTACTACGTCGACGGCGGTGATGCCTTCGTTCTGGAAAAACGCCTGCACAGCCAGCTGCCACAGCACCCATTACGGCCTTACTACCCTCAGTCGACCCCTTTTACCTGCGGCCCGGCGGCGCTGATGATGGCGCTGAATCACCTCGACCCGGCGCAACCGATGACCCGGGCCCAGGAAATCCAGCTCTGGCGCGAAGCGACGACCGTGTACATGACCACCGGCCTCGGCGGCACCTCGCCACTGGGTCTGGCGCTCTCAGCGCACCGGCGTGGGTTTGAAGCCGAAGTCTGGGCCAGCCATCTTGAACCACCCTTTGTGGACAGCGTACGCGTCGAACACAAGCGCCAGGTTATGATCGAGGTACACAACCAATTCATGGAGGAAGCCCAGGCACGGGGTGTCGGCCTGCACCAGCGTGTATTGATGGCCAGTGAAATTGCCGAACTGCGCCAGGCAGGCTGGCAAATACTGGTACTGATCAGCACCTGGCGGCTCAACCGCAATAAGGCGCCGCACTGGGTCTGGTGGGTCGGTGAAGATGACCACCACGCCTACCTGAACGATCCGGAAATCGACGAAGACGAAGACCAGTCCGCCACCGATAACCAGTTCATGCCGGTGCCACTGGAAGCCATGGATGCCATGACCCGCTATGGCAAGCAACGTTTTCGGGCGGCCGTGCTGGTGCGAAAAAACACTGAGCAGTAGCGCGACACTGCCCGCAATGCGAGCCTGCCTCGTGCTGTTCGCTAACATCTGAACCACCCATAACCAATCCGAAGGTATCATCCGGCCCTGAACACTCGCCTTTAAGAACACGACTCTGTTCTTTTAAGTCGTCACCCTTCATATTCATTCACTATTGATATACTTTAGGTGCTATCTACCGTTGATAACGAGCCTAACCGTGTCTAAACCCACCCAAAACGATAACCAGCTCGGTGAAACTCTAACCTCACTGGCCAGCAGAACCAGTGATTTCGGATTTTGTATCCAGCCAGGTCAGGTTTTTACTCAACCGGTAAAAGCCAAACCGAGGAGCCATGACGATGGCATTCTGAATGGTCCCCTGATGGGCGGGCTTGGCAACCCCATGTTCAGTCGCAGTCTCAACGGGCATTTTGACCGATGGCAACTGGAGCCAGGCGCTCATTTGCATGAGGCGCTGGATCCGGCGTTCCTGGCTGTGCGCTGGATTGAAAACGGGCGTTCGCATCTGCGCAAGCTGCGAGTTGGCCCGGGTGAGCAGGAACTGGACGAAACCCAGCGCCGGTATCAGGCGTTATTCCCAATGAGCTTTGAGCACTGGCACTCTGAGCACTTGCCCGCCGACATTCGGGTAACAGTGATGTCACCCCAGTTACCGGATGACAGCAGTGGCAGCGCCTTGCCCGTAACACTGATGCGCGTTGACCTGACACACTGGAAAACGGAAGTCGAGTCTATTTCGGTGGCGTTATTCTGGCCCAATCTGATGGGCTGGTCGGTCATGCCGTTAACCACTGCACAGCGCAGTGGCCAGCACTGGCCCAATCAGACCCATGCCGGACAAATCAACGAGCTGGTGCACCATGACCCGCAGCGCTGTCACGTTGTCCATCGACGCCAGGCCATCGACTCGACCATGGCCAGTGGCGAAGTGGGGTTGAGTGCGCAGTCCGATACCGGACGACTCAGCGTTCACCTGACGGTTAAAGCCAACCAGAACGAAACCGGAACGCCCTACGCCGAGCAGCCCTACACACTGGCATGGCTTGAACATCAGTGGTTGGAAGCGGGGTATTTTAATGACGACACCACTCAATGGACGGCCCACTGGCACGAACCCCTGCTCAGTGCCCTGTCCGCTGAGTTCACGGCACCCGGAAGTGTGACGTTCGCCCTATCCTTCGATTGGCCCGAAGTCCGGTTTGGCCAGGGCCGTCGCTGGTGGCGCGCCTACACGGATGCATTTGGACGTGACGGCCATCAGAGCGCAGCCATTGCCGAGGAGGCGTTTACGCACTTGCCTGCCTGGCTTCGCTCAATTGACGATTGGCAACGCGAGACGCTGGCTGACATTCAGTCAACCAAAAACGAATGGACCAACCGGACAGCCGGCGCCATCCTGAACGAAAACTGGTCGATTGCTGCCGGTGCAGCCGCCTGGGTTCATGAGCCGGTCAGGCCTCTCACGGCCGGGCAACAACCGTTTCGCAATCACAGCCATTTTGGTTGGCTGGAAGGCTTCGATTCAGGCTATTTTTATTACAACACGCTCGACCTCTATGTCTACGCCTTCCCTGCACTGAGTAAACTGTGGCCAGACCTTGCTCAATCCATCTTCGATGACTACCTGGACACCGCCACATTGCAACAGAACCAACATCGCCCAATCTACCGCACCGGCGCAATCGCACCCATGCTGGTTGCCGGCAAACTACCGCATGATCTGGGTTCGCCAGCTGAAGACCCCTGGGTTGCACTCAATGGCTATGTGATGCGCGATGACCCCAATGTCTGGAAAGACCACAACCCATCCTTTATCGTCAGTTACTATCTGCATCGCCAACTAGTGGGTAAAACCATTGAGCCTACCGACCTCCAAACGCTCGATGGACTCGCCGACTTCATCAAAAAACAGCTCGACCCTGATATCGCACTACCCGTGCATCAGGAATTTGGCGACAGCACCTGGGACAATCTCGATATGCGAGGCCTTTCGGCCTACACCAGTTCCTGGGTCATCGCCGCCTGGGCGACAATGGCCAGGCTCTGGGAAAGCCAGGGAGCGCCGGACAAAGCGGCCACCTATTCCGCCTTACTGGGCAAAGCCCAGGCCGGGTTCGAACAACTCTGGGCAGGCCGTTTCTATCGCACCAACAGTG
Organism: Saccharospirillum alexandrii; assembly: GCF_004000275.1. GTDB lineage: Bacteria > Pseudomonadota > Gammaproteobacteria > Pseudomonadales > Natronospirillaceae > Saccharospirillum > Saccharospirillum alexandrii. The sequence continues at coordinate 338,727 of NZ_RCIP01000004.1, read as the reverse complement.
AAGGAAAATACAGTAACGCAACCCAATGTGATGCGCTGATCGGTGTGTTCTATGCCCGACTCGCCGGGCTGGGTGACCTGTTACCGGTCGCCAATATCCGGCGACATCTGGAAACCGTTTGGGAAAACAACGTTGAGGCATTCCACCATGGCAGATTCGGCCCTCTGCTGGTCGCTGAGCCCGGACAACATCGCTATGGCGGGGATGGAGGCGAGGAACTGCAAGTCAATGAGGTGCTGGTCGGCTCTGCCTGGGTATTTGTTGCCATGCTGGCGGAGTATGGTCTCAAAGAAAAAGCCCGGTTTCTGGCCGACCAGATGGCGAATTTCCAATACGGTCAATCCGGTTTGCAATTCAGAACGCCGGCCGCCTGGGACGGTGACGGACAATTTCGTGCACCGCTGAACATGAGGCCGCTGTCGATTGCCTGGTTAGCCTGCGCTGGACGCAGACCTTACAGCGAATAACCTAACAAACGCTTACTTCTGGTTCTCCAGCCAGGCATGTAAGGCACTTCGGTAGCGGTCGCCCTGTTCATCGGCCAGACGGTTGGCGGTGCGGGCGGGCTCATAGGCCGCGTCAAAATCCTGCTGACGCATCAGCGCCCAGGCCAGATTGTGGTGCGCAGCCGCGCTATCGACATTAAGCGTGAGCGCTTGCTGGTAAGCGTGCTGAGCGTCTTCAAACTTCTGCTGACGATAACGAACATTGCCCAGGCCCATCCAGGCGATCAATTGATCTGGCCAACGCTCGCTAGCCGCCTGGTATGCCAGTGCGGCCGCCTCAAACTGCCCGGCCTGCTCCAGCCCGGCGGTGGCTTCCAGATAAGGGGTCGGTTCTGCATTGCGCGGAAACTTACCCGGCCGGTGCATGGTCATCGCCCAGTAGTCGCCACCACGCCATTCCAGTTCGAAGCGTTTGAAATCGCGCTCCAACCCAGCTGTAGTACCGGAATGCAAAACCATGGTTTCTTCGTTAAGGTCATAGCCAATGACAACGGCATAATGCCAGACCGGATAAAAACCAAATCCGAGGTTCTGAAACACGAGGACGGGGTGCCCTGCGTCCAGTTGCTCAAGCAACGTAGAAAAGCGGGTATCGTGCACATAGGGGAGTAACCCCTGACGACGGGTCGCCGCCTGCATTTCGGCCTTCAAACTGCCCTGACGGGATTCAATAAAAACCTGATCCACCAGCTCACTGGGCTGTACCGATTTACCCTGATGGCTCATCAACATCGCCAGGCTGGCCGGTCCGCATTGGTAAGCTTCCTGAGGGAAGAAGGGGATTTCGTGCAGAAGCACCTGATCGGTCAGGCCGGTAACAGCAGGCTCGGCTGATAACTGCTCATACTGCAGCGTGCCGGTGGCGCACCCGGTTAAAAAGCTGGCCGCTATTACCAGCGACCAGCCTGCTTGCCGCAATGACACGTCTTAGCGCAGTAGAATAATCAGTATGATAATCAGCAGGATCAGCGTGACAGACCCGCCAGCAGGTTCATCATCAATGTGTTGGGACAGTTGCAGCAATTCAGCCTCGGTCAGTGCGGCAACACGCTCCGAAGCCTGTTCGGGCGAAATGCCGTAGTCAATCAGCTTCTGCTGCACATCCCCACGGGCGATGAGGGACTGCAGTTCATCACGGGTAACGGTGCCGCTTTGTTCCTGCAACAGGGCTTCAGTACCCACAATGTCGGCCACGGCCAACTGTGACCCCAAACTGCCCACCACCAGCGTAGTGATCACAGAAACAACGGTAACCAGGCGAGATGCTCTTCTGAACGTCATGAAGACCCCTTAATATTGATGTGTATACGTGACTCTAGCAGGTTGTAACCTGGCCTTCCTGATTTTTTCACCGATTTGCGGCCCCGGTCACTCGTCGACTTGCTCCTGTTTCTCGGCGGAGTTGGTCAGAGGCTCCCTACGCATAACGCTCAAAAGCTTCATCCCGGGTCAGGTTTTCGGTCTGCTCAGCAAACGAGTAGCACTCGGGCTTCTGATCAATAAAAAGCTGTCGTTTGAAGGCCCAGTTGGCCTCAGCCGAAAACAACCCCAGCGGAATGGCGTAATCACCCTGTCCTTTCAGGCGGTAAAACAAATGCGTACCGCACTCACGACAGAACCCCCGCTCAGCCCACTGAGATGACGCATAAACGGCCACAGATTCCTCACCCTCAATGATCACGGAGCCGCCGCAATCCACCGATAAGAAGGGTCCGCCGCCCCAGTTCTGACATTGGGTACAGTGACAAGCCACCAGGTGCAGTTTATCGGGCGTTGCATTGATTCGAACCTTGCCGCAAAGGCAGGCACCCGCCTGTTTGTTGGCTGACATGATTGCTCTCCCACTTTCATCGTTACGGTTTGGCACTGTATTACGTCTCGGCTCATTTCCACACCGCGCTCCTCGGTTGAAAACACATTTCAACCGCAGCCCTTTTCCAGTCCCTTGGTGACTCACCTCAGCCTTAATTCGACTACAGGCACCTCCAATCTTTGACTTTACTATACTCCATTGGCTATTTCCGTAAATAAGCATGCGCTTGAATCGGATGGCAACAACTGCAGCAAGACTATGACGCGCACCTCGCAGAACAGGTCACTTGAAGCCACAGACTATGACAGGCGCGGCAAACAATAACTGCCATAGGAATCAGCCATTAACCGTATTAGCCACGACACGTTAGATTCGCCATAGCAGCAACGTGGTCACGATAAACCCGAACACTAAAATAAGTCGGTGAAACGTTTTCAGAACCGTTTTTGGCTTTACTTTCCCCTCTGCAACACCAGAATGCCCGCCACTCCATACAAAGATAAACTCTTCACCAAATTTTTTACGAAGCTCGGCGAGGCATTTCTGGCGTTCATTGATTGACTCGGAGAACCCGTTAATGAGCCAAATACCGATGACCATGACGACCAGAGTCAAGATGTTTAACAGCACAGTCTCCAAGACTGAAATGTTTTTAATCAGTGTTTTTGAGGACACAATAGTGGCATAGATCACCGCTCCATAATTTGTGATCGCCCATTGCTGTGATTTGAACTCTGCTATCCTCGTGCCCGTAAATTCGTAGAGCATGATCAGCTCCTGATTATCCTCATTCATAGCACCCCCTCATACTATCTCGATCTGCGATACACCAACACATTCCTATCAGGCCTACTCATGTACACTGCTGGTTGCTTATCACACGGAGCGATAATGGTATCCCGCCACCATTACTGCCTGAACTGCGCCCCCAGAATATCCAGGGTTATCTCGCCAAAACGCTGGAGCATCAGCATTTCAGCCTCATTCATAACATCCTTCAATGCGACATTTACCGCATGCTCTATTGGGCACTGAGTGTGTTCGTCGGTTAGGCCAATGGTGAATATCGAATTGTCGCCCAGCGCTCTGTGAATATCCAACAAGGTGAGTTCACTGAGGGGCTTCGCTAACGACCAGCCACCACTGTGCCCCTTAACGGACTGCACATAACCCTGGTCGCGCAACAACGCCATGGTGCGGCGTACCACCACCGGGTTAGTACTGAGCATCTCGGCCAGCACATCTGAAGTAACGGGGGAATCAAAGGCATCCAGATGCACCAGCACGTGCAATACCCGGGATAATCGGCTGTCTTTTCTCATAATACACCTATTCAACGAACCACTATCCTATCATGGAACTTTTTATGTTACATGTATTGCGCTTGCGCATTCCATGATGTAACAATATGAGTTACATGATGTAGATGAGGAATCGCTATGAACGTTGATGTGGTCATAATCGGGGGAAGTTTCGCGGGTTTGGCTGCCGCCATGCAACTGGTGCGCGCACGCAAAACGGTGCTTGTGATTGACGCCAACTCACCGCGCAACCGCTATGCGGACGCCTCCCACGGTATCTTTTGCCTCGATGGCAAAACACCCGCCGAGATTCGCGCTACGGCGATGGCCCAGTTACGCGCTTATCCAACCTTTGAATTAATGGAAGACAGCGCGAACGCAGTAGAAGCAACCGGCGATGGCTTCAAGGCAACGACTGAGGGTGGCCACAGCCTAGCGGCGAAGCGCGTAATTCTCGCCATGGGCATCACCGATAAACTGCCCGACATCCCCGGGGTTCAGGAACGCTGGGGCAAAACCGTGATTCATTGCCCCTACTGCCACGGCTACGAACTCAGCGATCGTGCCCTCGGCGTACTGGCCACCAGCGAGATGTCATTTCACCAGGCCGCCATGATTCCCGACTGGGGCGCAACCACGCTCTTTACTCAGGGTCAGTTCAAGCCAGAAGGCGAAACGCTTAAGCACCTGCTGACACGCGGCGTTACCCTCGAACACTCACCGGTTGTCGAGGTTCTGGGCGACGGTGTGGAAGTGGAAGGAGTGCGGTTGGCGAATGGCCGTACAGCCCTCATTCAAGGCTTGTATGTAGGCCCGAGAATTACTCTGACCTCGCCGTTGATCGAACGACTGAAACTGGAGATAGAGGAAACACCCCTGGGGCCTATCGTTAAAGTGGATGGGATGAAAGAAAGTTCAGTTAAAGGCATTTACGTAGCGGGCGATCTATCCAACCCCATGCAAAACGGCACCTTCGCCATCGCATCGGGCACCATGGCAGGCGTGGCGGTTCACCGGTCGCTGATATTTGACGCCTAACAGAATCAACATCAGTTCTTTACTGAGTCCGGGGATTACTGCCAATGAATACTCACCTCAATTTTGTGCAATACCCTGACCCACCGCCATAGCAGACTGCAGCCATTGCCAACCAGGAGAACAGCAATGAGCCTTTCCACGATTCTGCCAATGTCAGCGTTTGCGCTGGCCGCCTCAATTTCACCGGGGCCGGTAAATCTAGTGTGTCTCACCAGCGGCACCCGCTACCCGCTCAGACGGGGGCTGGTGTTCGTCACCGGTGCCAGTCTGGGGTTTATTGCCCTGTTTATCGCCGTCGGGCTGGGGCTCTATTCTATGCTGGCGGTCGTTCCGGGGTTGCAGGAAGCGCTGCGCTGGGCCGGTATCGCTTTTCTGCTCTATTTGAGTATTCGGCTGTTTCGGGACGATGGTCGGTTGCCGGAAGGGGGTAATAGTGAAGCGCCCGGCTTTATGACAGGCGCGCTGATGCAGTGGCTGAACCCCAAGGCCTGGCTGGCTTCGGCTTCGGGTATCGGGGCTTACACCAGCGGGGATAATCTGCAGCAGATCATTCTGTTCGCCCTGCTATATCTTCCGATCTGCTGGTTGTCGCTGGGGAGCTGGGTTTACGCTGGGGCGTTTCTGCGCCGTTACGTTCATCGCCCGGGAGTGCTGATCGCGATCAACCGAACTCTGGCGGTATTACTCGCTGCCAGCTGCGTCTACCTGCTGGTTGAGTGATGACTGGCGATACTGTTTCGGGGTGGCGGCTACAAGACGTTTGAAGGTGCGCTGGAAGTGCGGCTGATCGTTAAAACCGGCATTCAGCGCTGCCTCGGCGATGGGTGTTCCATCTTTCAGTTCGCGTTGGCCCAGTTGGATCCGACGATTGATCAGATACGCATGGGGCGTTAGCCCAAAATGCTGTTTGAAGGCACGAATGAGATGGCCAGGGCTGTAGCCTGATCGGTCACACAGGTCATCGAGCGAAATCTCTTCCACCGCGTGACCGTCCAGATAGGTGGCCAATTCCCGCAGGATGACAGGTGTTTTTGATAGGGGTCGGGCTGACTGGCCGGCAAGCTCGTGCATCAGTGCAGAGAGGTACTCGACCACTTCCGTCTGTTTATCCAGCAGGGTTCGCTCCGGGTCCAGCAAGCAATTGGCCATGCGGCAATAGCCTTCATACCAGACGGCGTCCACGATAACCGGGGTGCGAATGTCTTGCCAACATGGCATTTCGAGCAACCCTGCTGCGTATCGCAAATGTGTAAGCCAGTCGGCATCGACATACAGCATCAGGTAGGCCCAGGGCCGATCTTCGATGGGATTGCAGGCGTGCACCCACTCCGGGTTCATCAGCACCAGATTCCCGGCATGGATGTGGTAACGATCATCGCGGTAGTGAAACGTGCTCTCACCCGCGGTGATGGCACCCAGAGACCAGTGGGTATGACTGTGCGGCGCGTAACACACCTTGCGGCCATCATCGACTTTGCGCAATTCCACGTGGGGCATGCGCGAATCTCGCCAGAACAGAGGTTGGTTTGGATGTGTCATGGCCTGATTTACTCTGAGTTAATGGCCGAGAATGTAGTCGGCTTGCTTCACGACAATAGCAACTCTGTTCCAGAACGGGCAAGCAGACCCTCGGATAAACGACCTAAGACTCGTCATTTAAATGCAGCCTGAGCGGTTTCGTATGCTCCCGAACGATAATGGCCTTGGCTTCAAGGTCCAGCTGCACGCCCTTCAGCCACCAACCCGCTTTGTCGCCACCCGGGAACAGGTCTTCGGGTAGCAGCGGCAACAGTTGTTCCTTGAGCTCGGCAACGGTCAACCCAGGTTCAGTGTTTGGCATCACCGCCAGCAGCGCTGTCTTCATCGCCTCATATTTGCGTTTATCCACCCGCACAACGTGACCGGGGCTGTTGATGTTTTCCATTGCTACCTTTTCGGGACCGCTGACCATCTGATGCTCTCCGTCGTGTGAGTTACTAACAGGCACGCAGAACCATAGCTTACTTTTGTCGCTGCCCTGAATAGTCGAACAACCGCTCTTGAATTCGACACCCATGACAGATATTTATAAAGCAGCCTCTGAAACACCTTCGATTCATTTTTCAGTTACCCTGAGCCTTCTTCCTTTTAGCCACAGGAGCCCTGCATGATCACCGGCATTAACCACGTAACTCTGGCCGTCAGCGACCTTGAACGGTCATTCGATTTTTACGTAACGGTCGTGGGGTTAAAACCGGTCGCGAAGTGGACCAGAGGCGCTTACCTTGAAGCGGGTAACGACTGGATCTGCCTGTCGCTCGACACCCAAACCCAGCCCGGCCCACGCCCTGACTATACGCACCTGGCCTTCTCAGTTGACCCCAAGGCGTTTGAAACGCGTGCTGACGCCATTTGCCAGCACAAAGCCACGGTCTGGAAAGACAACAAAAGCGAAGGCGAGTCGCTCTATTTTCTGGACCCGGACGGGCACAAGCTGGAGATACACAGTGGCGATCTGGCCAGTCGCCTGGCGGCATTGAACGCGCATCCGTACGATGGGCTGGAGCTGTTTGCTCCGGAAGAAGGCGATTGAATGACGAACCACCCCAGGGTTTCCACCGGCCTACACCCGCTCGACCGTCTGCTCGATGACCTGCGCATTGGCGACAACGTCGTCTGGCGAGTCAGCGACCTCGATGACTACCGGCGCTTGACCACACTTTTTGCCAAAGCCGCGGTCACACAACACCGTGACCTCATCTACGTGCGTTTTGGGCAACAGGCGCCACTGCTTGAAGCCGGGCCTGGTGTCCGGGTGGTGTCGGTCGAGGCGAAAGGCGGCTTCGAGTCGTTCACCCAGCGTGTCTGGCAGTTGATTACCGATTACGGCCCCGGCGCCTTTTACGTGTTCGACAGTCTCTCGGAACTGCTCGATGCCTGGGCCACCGACACCATGGTCGGCCATTTTTTTCAAGTGGTGTGCCCCTACCTTTATGAACTGGACACCGTCGCCTATTTCGCCCTGAATTCCCGGCGCCACTCGCGTGCCACGGTGGCGCGCATTCGCCAGACAACCCAGGTACTGGTCGATATCCATCATCACGAGTCATCCCGCCAACTTCAGCCGGTAAAAGTCTGGAAACGTCACCGCCCGACCCTGTTTCTGCCACACCTCTGGCACCAAGACGATCGCTTCGAACCGGTGCGAGACAGCGCCACGGCCACCGCCTTGCAAGCAGCCATCGCTCAACAAAACACTGCCGACAGCCACCGCCTTACACTCGATTACTGGGACACACTCTTTGTTCAGGCCGAGCAACGCCTGGCCGAAGCGGGCGAAGACGACGCCCTCAAAGAGCGGATTCTGACCGTGCTGATCGCGCGCCAGCCACGCATGCTGTCGCTGGCGCGAGCCTACCTGTCTCTGGCCGATCTGGTCGGCCTTCGTCAGCGGTTGATCGGCAGCGGTTATATTGGCGGCAAGGCCGTGGGCATGGTGCTCGCCCGGGCGATTCTGGCTCGCGATGAGCCCGAGTTAACCGCAAACAGCCTCGACCCACACGATTCCTGGCACCTGGGCGCCGATGCGTTTTACTCGTTTCTGGTGCACAACGACTGCTGGCGGCACATCATGCAGAAGCGAACCGCCACGGGTGTCTACCGTGACGCACCGGCCTTGCGTAACGCCATACTAAAGGGCACTTTCCCGACGGAAATTCGCCAGGGGCTGGAACGCCTGCTCGACTACTATGGTCAATACCCGATCATGGTTCGCTCCAGCAGCGTGCTGGAAGACGGTTTTGGCAACGCCTTTGCTGGCAAATACGAGAGCGTGTTTCTGGTTAACCAGGGCAGCCCGGACGAACGGCTGGCGGCGCTCGAACAGGCAATTCTCACCGTCTATGCGTCAGCTTTCAATCATGACGCCCTGCACTACCGGGAACAACGGGGGCTGCTCGGCCAGGAAGAATCCATGGCCTTGTTGATTCAACGCGTCAATGGCTGCTACCACGCATCCTATTACCTGCCCGATGCTGCCGGAGTCGCGGTATCCCGTAACGCCTACGTCTGGGATGAAAGTATGGACCCGGGCGCCGGCATGGTTCGCCTGGTGATGGGGTTGGGCACCCGGGCGGTGGATCGCATCAGCGGTGATCACGCCGCCATGATCGCCCTGGATCAACCGAGCAAGCAGCCTTACCGGAACCAGGAAGAACGCTACCGGCATTCACAACATCAGGTGGATGTACTGGATATCACCGGCACTGGACTGACCACCGTGCCATTGCAACGCCTTGCGGCGGAGGCGACCGACCTGCCGTTTGATCACCTGGCTGAAGTCGACCGGGATGCCAGCCAACGCGCCCGGGAACTGAACCTGACCAGCCCGATCTGGCGACTGACGTTTCAGGCCTTGCTGAACCAGACAGCCTTCGTTACCCAACTGCAACGCTGTCTGCAGCGGCTGGAACAGGCTTATGGCCAACCGGTGGATACCGAATTCACGCTGAGGCTCGACGATCAGGGTACGCCCCATATCAACCTGGTGCAGTGCCGCCCACTCGGGACTCTGGGGGCAGAGCGCGCGGTAGAGTTCCCCCAGTCAGTTCCGGATGAACGGGTGCTATTTCAGACCCAAGGGCAGGTTATGGGCGGCACCATGGACTGGACCTTCAACCGCGTTCTCTGGGTAGACGCAGAAGCCTACGCACCGCTCTCTCAATCGCAAAAGCAGTCGGTTGCCCGACTGATCGGAGACTGGAACCGGCACCTTGAACCCGACGACCGGGTGCTGCTGATCGGCCCCGGCCGCTGGGGGGCCAGCAGCCCGGAACTGGGCGTGCCCGTGCGGTTCTCGGATATCCACCGGGTGACGGTTCTGGTCGAGGTGGCCGACCTTGGGCGTGGACTGGTGCCCGAGCTGTCTTATGGCTCGCACTTCTTTATGGATCTGGTGGAAAACCAGACGGGCTACGTCGCGCTTTTCCCGCACGGGTCAGACCAGCGGGTTCAACTGGATCTGCTAACAGAACTCCCCGGCCTGGCCCACCCGGAAGACAGCGAGGCGGGCCGGGATGAAGCCGTCGCGCGCTGCGTTAAGGTCATAGACGCAGGCGCATCGCCGCTGCGCCTGGTGTCGGATGTCGTCACTCAACGCTGCCTGTGCTGGTGGCCGACATGACGGGTTAAACCAGACCCATCGCATCCATGGCACGGGCGACTTTCAGGAAGCCGGCGATGTTGGCGCCGGCCACGTAGTTACCGGGCGAGCCAAACTCATCGGCGGTCTCATAGGCCGACTTGTGAATATCGACCATGATCTGGTGCAAGCGGGACTCCGTGTGCTCGAAGGTCCAGCAGTCGCGGCTCGCGTTCTGCTGCATTTCCAGCGCGCTGGTGGCAACCCCACCCGCATTGGCCGCCTTGCCGGGTCCAAAGGCAATGCCTGCCTCTGCAAAGATGCGCGCCGCTTCCGGTGTGGTAGGCATATTCGCGCCTTCGGCGACGACCACCACGCCGTTTTCGACCAGTGTCTTGGCATCTTTCCCGTTCAACTCATTCTGGGTCGCACAGGGCAAGGCAACGTCGCACGCAACGCTCCAGATATCCCCGTTCTCACTGTATTTGGCGCTGGTGCGGGTTTCGGTATAGGCACTCAGACGGCGACGCTCCACTTCCTTCAACTGCTTAACCAGATCGAGGTCAATGCCTTCTTCGTCGACGACAACGCCACTGGAATCGGAACAAGCAATCACTTTGGCACCCAGCTGCGTGGCTTTTTCGATGGCGTAAATGGCCACGTTGCCCGAACCGGAGACCACGACAGTCTTGCCATCCAGACTGTCTTTTTTGGCCTTCAGCATTTCATCGACGAAGTAAACCAGGCCATACCCGGTCGCTTCATTGCGCGCCAGAATGCCGCCCCAATCGAGCCCTTTTCCGGTCAGCACGCCGGATTCATAGCGGTTGGTAATGCGTTTGTACTGGCCGAACAGGTAGCCGATTTCGCGTTTGCCAACGCCGATATCACCGGCGGGCACATCGGTATTTTCACCCAGATGGCGGTACAACTCGGTCATCAGACTCTGGCAAAAGCGCATGACTTCATCGTCCGACTTGCCTTTAGGGTCAAAATCGCTGCCGCCTTTACCACCGCCGATGGGCATATTGGACAGTGCATTCTTAAAGATCTGCTCGAACCCCAGAAACTTGATGATGCCGAGGTACACCGAGGGGTGAAACCGCATGCCGCCCTTGTAAGGCCCCAGCGCCGAGTTGAACTCCACCCGAAACGCCCGGTTAATGTGAAATTCGCCGTTATCGTCCTGCCAGGGCACTCGAAAAATGATCTGCCGTTCCGGCTCACAGATGCGCTGAATGACCTTACGGTCGACAAACTCCGGGTACTTGCTCATCACCGGCCCCAGCGTTTCCAGAACCTCCTGAACCGCTTGATGAAACTCTTCTTCGCCCGGGTTGCGGTGCAGTACATCCCGGTAGATCAAATCCAGTTTTTCGTCCAAACGAGCAGACATCAAGACTCTCCAGCTAGGTGTTGGTTTCTGTTCGGCACCCTGAGTGCCGTTGAGAATAGGGTGAATCGACAGGGCATTGCACCACAGGGGTGATTCAAAGCGCAATTGACCCGGGCGGCAAAGCAGCCCGAACGCAGTATCCCGCACAATGCTTTCTCTCCACCTCCATCACGTACGTCGCTTGAGCGTGAACGGAGCACCCGTACGTCGCCATTGAATCACAATCTGCAACACCCTCTTGGCAAAGATGACCTTGATCACAGCACTGGCTGCGCCTAGCGTAATCCCCCTTCACAATAATGCGGGTATCGGCATGCAGTTTGAACACCTCACCGTCACGGCGGCCAAAGGGCCTGCCTTGCACCTGACCGACTGGAGGCTGGAACCCGGCGAGCGCTGGGTAGTGCTGGGTGGCAATGGCAGCGGCAAGAGTACGCTGGCGCGATTGCTGTGTGATGACCTGCAGCCAGCGGCAGGAACGTTAATAGATCGGCCGAAGCGAGTGCATTGGCTATCGCTGGAAAACCAGCAGGCGTTGTACGAACGAGAGCTTTACCGGGATGAGAACGACCTGACCGATCACATTGATCCCGGTACCCCGGTGCGTGCTCTGATGGAGGAAATCGCCCCCTGGTCGGCCCGACACGATGAACTGGTGAACAGCCTGGGCATGAGCGGTTTGCTGGATCGCGGTTACCGCTTGCTCAGTTCCGGTGAAGGTCGCAAAGTCATGCTGGCCCGGGCTGTGCTGGAGCAGCCGGATTTACTGCTGCTCGATGAACCCTATGAAGGGCTCGACCCGAAGGCGAGACACGATCTTGAACGGGCACTCGGACTGCTCGCCGAACAGGGCCAGTGGTTGATGCTGCTGATCAACCAGCGCCAGGACATTCCCGCTTGGGCCAGCCATCTGGCCTTGCTGGATCGCGGTAGGCTGGTGCTGAACGGTGTTGCCGATGAGGTTCAGGCCCACCCGGACTGGCAGGCCGCCCTCGCCTTCACCCGCGCCGATGTGCTTACCCTGCCACCGCGTCAGTCAGACTTTCAACTGCCCGACTGGCCCGCCGATCAGCCGCTGGTCGATTTACAGAACGGCAAGGTGGAATACGCCACCGGCGTTCAGTTCGAGGGCCTGAACTGGCAACTGATGCCGGGCGAGCACACCCAGATCATCGGTCCCAATGGCTGTGGCAAGTCGACGCTGCTGAGCCTGGTCAGTGGCGACCACCCGCAGTGTTACGCCAACCACCTGACCGTTTTCGGCTATCGCCGTGGCCGCGGTGAAACCATCTGGGACATCAAAAAACACCTGGGGCTGGTATCCGGCGCCTTGCACCGGGATTACCGCGTTGCGGGCAATGTGATTACGGCCGTGGTCTCCGGCCTGACCGATTCGATCGGGGTCTACACCAACACCGGTGCCGAAGAAGCCCACCTGGCCCACCAGTGGCTTGAACTGCTGGGGCTGGATCACCGCGCTGGCGATGCCTTTCGCAGCCTCTCGACCGGCGAGCAACGCCTCGTGCTGATCGCCCGGGCATTGATCAAACAGCCACCTTTACTGATTCTCGACGAGCCGACCCAGGGCCTGGACGACGTTAATCGCTTTCGGGTGCTGGCCGCCATGGAGCGCATCCTGGATACTGGCCCGACCACATTGCTGTTTGTCAGCCACCGCGAGGATGAACACCCGGCGCTGATCAAAACCCGGCTCATTTTCGAGCCCAATGAGCCCCTCACGCCGAGCGTGAGCGATGCGCCCAAAGACCCATCAGCAAGAACGAACTCCGGCTGGACAATCAACAGAGTAACAACATTAGGGTAATGACCAGACCCGTAGGATCTTTCTCAAAAAATCGCGCCCGCACAGAATCAAGCGCTGCGGGCGCAAACATCCGCGCTCATAAAAGGTTAAGTGGCACGGGTGATATCTGATTGGCCAGTGCGCTCAAACAACGTCGTATTCGGAAAGTACCGCCATAAGAAGAATAACGCCAAACCGAAGGTCAGCCATTCGGCCAAGGGGATGGCAACGATAAACGGCTGTTCTGGCAGCAGCACGAAGAAGCTGACCAATAGCACTGCTGGCAAAATCAGGCCTCTGCTCATGGCAATCAGTGCTGACGCCACCGGCAAATGCAGTGCGGTGAGATAAGAGGTGACGATCATCGTCAAACCGTTCACCAGAAACACCGGCCAAATCCAGCTCACTAATTCGACAGCCAGTGCGATGACGCTGGATTCATCTTCCTGCAAAAACACCGTCACCAGTTGTTCGGTAAAACCGACCAGCAAACCGACAAAAATCAAGGCAATCAGCATGGCATTCGCCGCACTTACTAACAGAAAGCGTCGAATTCGCTCCAGTGAGCGGGCTCCGAAGTTCTGGCTTACGAATACGCCACCGGCATCGCCAATGGAAAACACCATCATCATGCCGATCACCAGCAGATAGTTCAGGACGGTGAACGCCGCGACGCCTTCGATACCGTAGCGCAATACGAACAGCCAGTTGAGCACCAGCGCAATGATGGAGCCCGATACTTCGTTCACAAACTCCGACAAACCGTTGAAAGCAGACTGAAACAGCTCTTGCCAGCCTTTTTGTTGCCATTTGAAGTACAGGTGTCGTTTGCGAAACAGGAAATAACTGCACAACACCAATAAGGGTATGGTTTGCGAAATACCGGTAGCCCAGGCCGCGCCAGCAATACCCTGGTTCAAGTAGGCAATGAACAGATAGTCCAAACCGATGTTGATGGCAGAGCCGATGGCGAGCGCAACGGCAGCCAGAGCCGGGTAGCCGTCGAGGCGGACAAAAAAGTAAAGGGTGACGGTTAACAGTTGCGCCCAAACAAAGCCCATGGTGATGCGAAAATAGGTTTGCATCAGTGGCAGAACTTCGTCGGTGGCGCCCAAGCCACGCAGCAACGTCGTTTCAAACACCAGCGCTAACGCGGTCACTGTCGCTGCCAGAGCGACGACGGCCATCAGCGTTTTGGAAAAAATACCGCTGGCCGCGGCATAGTCGCCTTCGCCGATGTACTTGCCGGCACGCACAGCGCCGCCCATGGCGAGCATGAAGACGAGGCCGAACAGAATGCCGAAGAAGGGTATGATGAGATTAACCGCGGCCAATGCGGTGGCGCCAACGTAGTTGCCGATAAAAAGACCGTCAACAATATTGGCAGTCGATAGCGCCAACAGGCCCAACATGGAAGGTATCCACAGCCGGTAGAAGGTGGGTAAGACAGCGCTGGTCAGGGCATGGTTGGTGCGGGTCATGGGAAAGCGTGCTCATCGAACAGATAAAGGCCAGCGATGTTATCACGCAAGACTCCCGCTGAATCGTGACAAAGGTAACCGAGTGCAGACATTACATTGGTATTGACTGGCACCGGGCCACTACCGACTGCCAACGGATATGCTGTGTGGGGACAAAGTCTCCTCCAGACCGAAGCTTCTGTTATCGCAGCAATGTCGCTAAAGTGGCAACGCGACGCCATGCCGTCCAGCAGGCGCAGTCGTTGTTAGCCTCGCAATCACACAGTTTTCTATCAGGGACGACGAATGATTCTGCGCTATTTTCTAAAAACCCTGGCTCTGCCACCGATGATCTCGATACTGGTGGCTCTGCTGGCCATTCTGCTCTGGCGCAGGCGCCCTGTGCTGGCCCGCACCCTGGCGGTAATCTCCCTGGCCAGCCTGTGGCTATTGTCGTCACCCACGGTCAGCACAACACTGATGCGCTCGCTGGAAGCGCACCACCCCGTGTTGAGCCAAGCGCAGCGTGAATCCACAGAGGCTGAGGCCATCGTCATTCTGGCCGGTGGTATTGATGATTCCGCGCGCGAATTTGGCTTTCCGGTCAGTCAGGATCACACCTTGCTACGTCTGCGTTACGGTGCTTTTTTGCATCGGGAAACGGGGCTTCCCATTCTGGTATCCGGCGGGTCGGTATTCGGGGACGATGCAACGACCTTAGCCGCCGCCATGGCCAACGAGCTGGACTTCAGCTTTCAGGTCGACGCCCGCTGGCGGGAGGAACAAAGCCGCACCACGCGGGAAAATGCGGACTTCAGTGCTGCGTTGCTGGAAGAGGCGGGCATTGACCATATTCTGCTGGTCACCGAGGGCTTTCACATGCCCCGCTCGGTTCAGGTGTTTGAACAAAGCGGCCTGACCGTAACGGCCGCCCCCACGGCCATGACCCAGTACTTCAGCGCCCCGGGTATGGGCTGGCTACCGTCCAGCCTGGCGCTGCACCAGAGCAGCCTGGCGCTGCATGAATATCTGGGGATGCTCGCGTATCGTTGGTTGTAGATACAACTAAACTTTGCTGCCGGGAGCATCCACCAGCTTGAAACTGGTGTGACGCAGTCGCTGGCTCAGCAGGTGAGAGACTTTCCACAGCACCCGAAACGCCAGGTCTGGCTCTTCTTTGGCCATGGTGAACAGCTGGTGGCGCTTGGTGATCACAAAGGTGGTGGGTTCCATGGCCTCGGCCAGGCCGGAGCGCGGTTCGCCGTCGATCAGCGATTGCTCGCCGAAGGTCTGGGATTCCGAGAGCACCACCAGCGGAATCACGGAATGATCAGCGCCGGTTTTACTGATGCGCACCCGGCCTTTTACGATCAACCCCATATAATCGGCCCGGGCACCCTCGTAGAAAATAACGGTGCCTTTATCGACTTCGTAAGCGGTGAAGTAGGCACCGAGGATTTTGATTTCTTCCCAGGTAAAATCATTCGCCCAGGTCGTCTGGTCGATCAGTTCGGCGACCGCGAGGCTGGAGTAGTTGACGGGCTTTAACTTATCCATACCTGCTTAGTTTGCCCCGCTGTGTGTTGCCACAGTAAACCATACCCCGCGGCTGCATTCGGTGCGCCTGGTCACACCGGGGTTATCGCTGTTCAAGATGCTGCCATTCTGCATCCGTTACCGGGCTTACCGACAACCGGGCCTGGCGCAGCAGGGCCATATTTTCAAGCTCCGGCATGGCTTTCAGGGATTTCAGGCTGAGCACCCCGGGCCAGTGCCTGACATAGCGAACCTGCACCACCGACCAGCGGTTGTTGTCGGCCGAGCTTTTCGGGTCGTAATAGGGTGACTCCGGGTTCAGGGCATCCGGATCGGGGGCGGGTGCACTGATCACCTCGCCCTCGCCGACAATGCCGGGCTCGGCACAGGATGAATGGTAGATCAGTACCCGGTCACCCGGTGTCATGTCCCGCAAAAAGTTCCGGGCCTGGTAATTGCGAATGCCGTTCCAGGGTTCACCCTGCTTGCCAGCAGCGGCCAGATCGTCGATGGAAAAGACATCCGGTTCGGTCTTTAGCAGCCAATTTGCCATCTTTTTGTCCGTTTGTGCATTTTAAGAATAAAATACTTTGATTTTTATCACAGATTTGTCACATTAGTTGACAGATACTTCGCCACGATTCTGACAGCGCGTCAGAATTCGCGCTGTATCACAGTAGAACGCAGTACCACCGGTGTCGAGGCCGGTGAAAACAGACCGGTAAAAACCGGCTAACCAACATCAACGAAAAAAAAGAAAGCCACTATGAAACGCAGTAAACCGGATATTCTGGTCATGCTGGCGCTGATCCTCGGGTTAGGACTGACCCTGAGCGGCATGTCGAAGGGAGACAATCGCGAACGCATCAATGATGTGAATGCCAAGGCGTCCGGTATCCTGTTAGGAACCGAGCTCAACCGCCAATAATCGCTCTGGCTTCAGGCCAGATGCTACACGGCCCAGGCTACCTGTAGATCCCTTGGTCGGTGATCACCGCCGCCAGGGGCAGGTCCCACCCTTCCTGGGGAATCGCCTCTACACACTGGCACTCATGCGCTACGCCCAGGCGTTGCGGTTGCTGTGGCCAGCGTCCTTCCTGTGCGAAGGTTCTGTCGTAAAAGCCACCGCCCATGCCCAGCCGGCCCCCGGCGGCATCAAACCCCACCAACGGCATCAGCACCCAATCGAGCGTCCAGGTGGGAATGCGTTCCGGTTTGGCCGGTTCCGGAATACCGAACCGGTTGGGACGCATCGGCTCGCCCGGGTGCCAATGGCAAAACCAGAGGTGCGGACGTACCGGGTCGAGAGGATTAAGCACCGGTAGAAACAGAGACTTTCCATCGGCCTTCAACTGCAGGGTGAGCGGGTCGAGATTGATTTCACCATCGTTCGCCCAGTACAGGGCAATGCGGCGAGCGCGGGGGTAATCGGGGTGGTGGCGAACCTGACGGACCAGGCCTACAGCAGCCAGGTGCTGTTCGATTGGTGACAGGGCGCGCCGGCGAGTGCGCAGTTCTTTGCGCAAAGCACGCTTCTGATGAGCTATTTCAGGGTCGGGCTGAGTCATCCGAAACAGACTCCAAAAAACGGGTATCCCCAGACTACCGCTGCCATGAGAGACCTTGAACCGTAGAGTTCAAGGCGGCGTCCCTCGTGATAAATTAGGCTTTCCGACAAGCGGACATGCTCACATTACCAGCTAAGAAACACCTGGGTAAAAATTATCGGCTCGAGGACTTTGCATAGCTGGCGCATAGCCCAGGGATGACTCGGATTATAATGAAAATGCGGCGAATGACAGTCTTGACAGATACGATTTATTCACTTCCCGATCACTTTGAAACGCCCGGCTCGCCTGGGACGCGCTCCCGGGCCCCACAACGCTGATCGAAAATTTTTCGCATGATGAAGTTACCCTCAATCATCCTCATCCAGATCCATCGCAATGCTGATCTGCTCGGGCAATACCTGGCTGATTTTCTGCTCAAGCCGTGCCAGGGTGTCCTGATCGTGAGCGGCCACCGGGGTGGTATCGAGCAACTCCCGGGTCAGGTTCAATGCCGCCATCACCGCGATGCGCTCAATGCCGAACACTTTGCCGGTCACGCGAATTTCTTTCATTTTGCGGTCCAGCGCCCGCGCGGCTTCTTCCAGCTTGGGCTCCTGGCCTTCCGGGCAGGCGACGCGGTATTCGCGGTCTAGAATGGTGACGGTCAGGGTCTGTACATTGCTCATTCCGATTGCTCCATGGCCCGCAAGCGCACTATCATCGCTTCGACCCGGTCTCGGGCCAGCTCGTTCTGTTTGATCAGTTTGGCGCGCTCGGCTTGCCAGGCCGACCGTTCGGCTTTTAGCAGCTGATTTTCCTGCTCCAGGCGCTGAAACTGGTCGAGCAAGGCGTCCAGTTTGTGTTCCAGACTCTTCAGGGTTGGTTCAGACATAGGCAGGCCAGCATTGTTTACGGGGGCCTACTATATAAACGCGGCTTGGTAACGGTCAACGACTGCGGTCACAGCCTGGGCTGTGATAGCATGTTTTTTAGGTAAAATGTACCAGGTAAAAAGTATGTCCGGACTGGACCCGGACCCGCGCATTCTCTGGGCCACCCCCTCCTGGCCCTCCGATTGGAGACTTCATGTCCGACTCGTCAGCAAAACACCCCGAAGCCCGCCCTGAAGCCCCTGAAATGGCCTACGAAGACCTCGCCGAGCTGTTTCGACGCCTGGGTACCGGCCAAACCCCAACCTCGCTGCATGCCTCTCTGGCGGGCATTCTGGCCGCCGGCCACCGCATGAGCAGCGAAGATTGGGTGCACTGGGCGCTGGAGCTACTGGCCCCGACGGAAACCGTCACCGAAGGCCACCACATTATTTTGAAAGGCCTCTATGTGTGGACTCTGCAGTCACTCGAAGACACGGGCCTTGGCTTTACCCTGCTACTGCCTACCGACGAAGCTCCGCTCGATGAACGCCTCGATGCGCTCAGCGACTGGAGCGGTAGCTTCCTGGGTGCCTTTGGCTCGGTGGGCGTTGTGGCGGAAGGCCAAGCCCTGCCCGAAGCCGTAGAAGAGGTATTGGAAGACTTGTCGGCGATTGCCCAGGTCGATACCGAATATGACGAAGGCGACCAAGCCGAGGCCGACTTCCTGGCAATCAGCGAACACGTTCGTCTGGGCGTACTCACCCTGTTTCTGGAATACAACGCCAACGCCGCCAGCGACGACGAACCCCCGGTCGTTCACTGACCCGGGCACGCTTGCCGAAAAAATACGCTAACTCTATTGGAAAGACAGACCCTGAGGACGACCGCATGAAACACATCAGCCCGGCGGAATTTGCCGAACGGCGCAAGCGTTTGATGGAACAGATGGCCGACAACAGCATTGCCATTTTGCCGTCCGCTACGGAAACCATTCGCAACAATGACGTCCACCACCGCTTTCGCCAGAACAGCGACTTCATGTACCTCACTGGCTTTCGTGAACCAGACGCCGTACTGGTGCTGATGCCCGGTCGCGAACAGGGCGAATACGTGCTGTTTGTGCGCGATAAAGACCCGGCCCGGGAGATCTGGGACGGCTACCGCGCCGGCCCCGATGGTGCAGTGGAACAATTCCAGGCCGACGATGCCTTTCCCATCGACGACATCGACGACATTCTGCCAGGCCTGATGGAAGGCCGCAGCCGCGTCTATTCGCAAATGGGAGTCGATGGCGACTTCGACCACCAGCTGATGACCTGGGTCAACCAGATTCGCGCCAAGGTTCGTACCGGTGCCCAACCGCCGGAAGACTTCTCAGACATGTCGCACTTGCTGCACGACCTGCGCCTGTTCAAATCGAAACAGGAAATCGCCATCATGCGCGAAGCGGCTAAAATCAGCGCCCGGGCTCACACCCGCGCCATGAAAGCCTGCAAACCCGGCATGATGGAATACCAGCTCCAAGCCGAAATCGAGCACGAATGCATGATGGCCGGCAGCCCCTGGCCTGCCTACCCGGCCATTGTTGGCAGCGGCGACAACGCCTGCATCCTGCACTACATTGAAAACACCGCCAAAATTCAGGACGGCGACCTGGTGCTGATCGACGCTGGCTGCGAGCTGGAATATTACGCCTCCGACATCACCCGCACCTTCCCTGCCAACGGCCACTTCAGCACCGAACAGCGGGCCATTTACGACCTGGTGCTGAAAGCCCAGTACGCCAGCATCGAAGCCGTGCGCCCCGGCCAACCCTGGATCGCCCCACACGAAGCCACGGTGCGTGTTCTGGTTGAGGGTCTGGTCGAATTGGGCTTGCTCGACGGCAATGTCGACGACCTGATCAGCAGCAACGCCTATGCCCCCTTCTTCATGCACAAGACCGGCCACTGGCTGGGCATGGATGTGCACGATGTGGGCGACTACAAAGTCGGTGGCGAATGGCGCGTCATGGAACCCGGCATGGTGATGACCATCGAACCCGGGCTATACATCTCACCGCACAACACCAACGTTGAAGAACGCTGGCGCGGCATTGGTGTGCGCATTGAAGACGACGTGGTAGTGACTAAAGACGGCTGTGAAGTGCTGACCCAGGATGTGGTCAAAGACCCGGCGGATATTGAAGCGCTGATGAAGGGTGGGCAGAGCAGTTTGTTTTGAGTGTGCCTGTTTAACACAAAAAAAGCCCGCGTAGCGCGGGCTTTTTTTAATAGTTATGAACACATCATATAGCCGCTGCCGCTATTGATTCACGTTAAACGTTGTCCCATTGTAGGTTACTACCACCGGGGCATCACAGCCGGAATAGGTTAACGTTAGTACATCGGTAGATGACGAGTCGGTCACAACGATGCTACCGCTTGAAAAGCCGCCGTTGTCACACAACACCAAGTCAGTCGCTACGATCTCAACGTATCCGTAGTCTTCGTGGTATATCTTCGCTGTAAAATCAAAATCACTGCCTGAGCTGCTGAATGACACATCGGTTACCCGATAGGAAACACCATCATCACTGAAGTTCTCAGACACAGTACAGCTGCCCAACCCCAGGTCACCGGAACATTCGTATGAGGACGTTAACGTATAACTTCCCATGTAATTCGTAGAGACGGTAAGGTCATATTCCCACAGCCAGTAATTACCATTGTTATCATACTCGTAGTACATGCTGCCATCGTAGGTTATGGAATACTCTCCATACGTATAGGTACAGTTATTATAGTTATAGGTAAACTCACCCGACTCACCATTCTGCGAAGTCGTTAGGGTATAGGATGCCGAACCACCCCCATTACAAAATTGAGAATAATCGCCACTCGTCGTGTTTCGGGCAAGCAGCGATTGCGAATCACTAAGGCTTTGCTCAATCAGTATGTCGCGGGGAGAGTCAGGCACAAACAACGAGCGCAAAGCACCACCGCCCTCTTCAGTACTGACGGCCTGTTTGGAGGCGACATGCACCCCCTTGGCGACAGCGGTATTGTTCGAGTCATCAACCGTTGCCGCTGACGTCTTTCCAGAATACCCGGAACTGCTACTATCACCATCACCATCGCCACCCCCTCCGCAAGCGACGAGCAGTATGCCCATAGATATCACTATCAATGATTTCATCGTATTCATTCCATGTCTTCCTTAGTATCGACTGTACAGAATGAGTCACGGACAGCACACTCGGACCCCAGGCTGATTATTAGTCGATAACCGAATGAATTCCGTTAACTAATGTTTCAAAATATATCAATAGGTAACTCGTGAATGTCACCGAGACCAACGAATTTTTTCAGTCAATGAAGTGTCGGATTTCTGTACAAACTGGAAAATCTAATACTCTAATATGAAGCATTGGTGGATTACGTGAGTACACAAATTTCATGATGGGCAAGAATGACAAAAGTGGAAAGAACTCTCGGTTATTATCCTTTCGGTTATGTAACTGAATCTCTCATTCCTGAAAAATCTCTTCCAACAATCTTTCCGGGTTATTCAAAAACGCTCTGGTAACCGCGTAGTGCTCGGTATCCTCATAATTCACGCGGCTGATACCGGTATTGTCAATCTGGTATATCCAGGCACCCGGGTAGGCGAGCAGTATGGGCGAGTGGGTTGCAATGATGAACTGAGAGGAATCCCCGACCAATTGGTGCATACGGCTTAATACTGCCAGCTGTCGGGTCGGTGACAGGGCCGCTTCCGGTTCATCGAGCAGGTAGAGCCCCTTACCGCCGAAGCGGTGCAGCATTAGGGCGAGAAAGGATTCACCGTGTGACTGCTCGTGGAGCGATACGCCGCCATAATAGTCGATCACAGGCGGCGGCGGTGGCCAAAGACTGTCGGGGTCGTTCTGGTCCAGTTCTTCGATGTTGGTGGCGAGGTTGAAATAGCTTTCTGCCCTTAGGAAGAAGCCATCTCTGGGCCGCTGATAGGATTTGACGGTTCTCAGGTACTGGTGCAGCGAGGAATGCGATGCGCGGGTGTCGAAGTTGAAGTTTTTCGTGCCGCCTTCGGCATTAAAGCCTAGCGCAACGGCAATGGCTTCCATCAGTGTAGACTTGCCACTGCCGTTCTCGCCAACAAAGAACGTTACGTCAGGGGCAAACTCGAGAGCGTCCAGCTCTCTCACAGCGGGGATCGAAAAGGGGTATCTGCCGAAATCGTCTATCTGATCTCGTTTCAGCACAATTTCTCGCAAGTACGGAAGCGCTTCCATGGTTTGTCACCCGGTGGTCAGTCCTGTGGTCACCGGACACAATACCCTGACGTCACCCTCTTTGAATACCGCATAGGCTGCGCAACACCAACGCTCGTTGACAGGTCCGGTCCTGAGCAGCCCTGAACTTGCCTTACCCCTGAGCGGCCAGCTCGGTTCTCAGCAAGTTTTCCAGCATTGCCACGGGCTGCACACCTTGCAGCGCCTGTGTCTGATTGATGATCATTGTCGGCACCGCTCTAACGCCCTTTTGCATCCAGTTATCTTCAGCATCCCGCACGGCCTGGGTAAACAACTCTTGCTCAAGAACCTCACGCGCCCGCGCCTCGTCCAACCCCGCCTTGGCGACGCATTCCAGCAACACATCCTCAGCGCCGGGGTTCCGGCCTTCTCCGTGATACGCCTGCAACAGTGCCAGCTTCAATCGGCGCTGGGCCCCGGCGGGCCCTTCCACGTCTGCCCAGTAAAGCAGCCGATGGGCATCAAAGGTGTTCCATATCATTGAACGTTCACCAAAGCTGAACCCTACGGCATTTCCACGCTCTCGCAGAGTGACGTGGGACGCTTCAACCTGATCTGGCGACATGCCGACCCGGCTGATGAGGTAGTCGGTAAGCCCGACCCCCTCAGGAGGCATATCAGGGTTCAGTTCAAACGGCTGGAAGTGGACCTCAATATCGGCGGAGTCGCCCAGCTGTTCCAGCGCACGCTCCAGCGCATTCACGCCAATGGCGCACCAGGGGCAGGCTATGTCAGACACTACATCTATTCGCATAAGCTTATGGAGACCTCATTTAACCTCCCACACTAATGGGAAGCCATATGGCAAGAATACTCCGGCACTGGGCCTGAATGGTTTGGTGTCAGTTTATTAGGGCTCACCCACTTTTCGCAAGTACGTACAAATTAGTAAGTGTAAGAACTGACCGGTCAACGAGCGGTGAACTGTAAAACGAAAGCTCGTCACCCTAGGTCGATCAATTTACACCCACTGCATGACAGGCTATGCTCTAACCTATCTACTGATAGGTATATTTGATGCGGAGGCATAACATGGCAGTAACACTGAAAACTCAGGTTCTGGTTCTAGGCTCAGGCCCCGGTGGTTATTCGGCCGCTTTCCGTCTGGCTGATTTGGGTAAGGAGGTGACCCTGGTTGAGCGTTACCCGACGCTTGGGGGTGTTTGCTTGAACGTTGGCTGCATACCATCGAAGGCGCTGTTGCATGTCGCTGACGTGTTAACGGAAGCCCGGGAGGCCGAACACATCGGTGTTCAGTTTGGCGAACCCAGGGTCGATATCGATGCGATTCGCGCCTTCAAACAAAGGTCGGTCGATAAACTGGTCGGTGGCGTTGGCGGCATGGCTAAAGGCCGCCAGGTCAAGGTGGTCCAAGGCGCTGGCAGCTTCAAAGACGCCCACCGGTTGGAGGTGACCGGTAACGGGGCAGACAGTCTGATCGAGTTCGAACAGTGCGTCATCGCCGCTGGCTCGGAACCCGTGCGACTCCCCTTTGTACCCGACGACGATGACCGCATTTGGGACAGTACCAAAGCCCTGGAGCTACCCTTTATCCCCAAGCGTTTTCTGGTGATTGGCGGCGGTATCATCGGACTGGAAATGGCCACGGTTTATCAGGCACTGGGCAGTGACGTCACCGTTGTAGAATATGCCGGGCAGCTGATACCCGCTGCCGACAGTGACCTGGTCAAAGTCTACCAGCGGTTCAACAAAGACCGGTTCAATATCCACCTGAACACCCGGGTTACAACGATAGTTGCTAAGCAAGATGACCTCCACGTCACCTTTGAGGATGCACAGGGTGACACTCGCCAGGAAGCCTACGATGCCATTCTGGTAGCTGTCGGGCGACGCCCGAACGGGAACCGAATTGGCGCTGAGCATGCGGGCATTCGTGTGGATGAACGCGGCTTTATCGACGTAGACAACCAGTTGCGAACCTCGGTTCCGCACATTTTTGCCATCGGCGACATCATTGGCAACCCGATGCTCGCACACAAAGCCTCGCATGAAGGCCATGTAGCGGCCGAAGTCATCGCCGGTCACAAGGCAGTGTTCGAGCCACGCGCCATTCCGTCCATCGCCTACACCAACCCCGAGATCGCCTGGACCGGCCTGACCGAGAAAGAAGCCAAAGCCCGGGGCCTGAATGTTGAGACCGCAACCTACCCCTGGACAGCCAGCGGGCGCGCCATCGGTGCCGATCGAAGCGAAGGCAGAACTAAACTGATCTTCCACAAAGACAAAGGCACCTTGTTAGGGGCCGGCCTGGTAGGCATCAATGCCGGAGAGTTGCTGGGAGAACTCAGCCTGGCCCTCGAATTCGGAGCCGACATCGAAGACATCGCCCTGACCATTCACGCCCACCCGACCTTGCACGAGACCGTAGGGCTTGCCGCGGAACTCGGTGCCGGTACAATCACCGACCTACCCAACCCAAAGATCAAGAAAAGAGCCTGAGGGCAGCAGTCGTTACCCGGAACCCACAAGTAAGGCCATAACCATGAGTAACACCCGCGAACAATTACAAGACCGCGCGGAACACTACATTCGTCAGGGTGGGTTCGGGTCGTTCAGTTTCCGCGACCTGGCGAAAGACCTGAACATCAAGAGCGCCAGCGTGCACTACCACTTTCCGAGCAAGTCGGATCTTGGAACTGCTGTGGCGGAGCGGTACAACCGGCGTTTTGAACATGCCCTACCCGGCCCGGCCAAGTCAAAACTCACCACGGCGGAACTGCTGCGGCAGTACATACTGATGTTTTACACCGAAATGATGCACTCCAAACAGGTGTGTTTGTGCGCCATGCTGAGTGTTGAAAGAGCAACCCTGACGGCGGACATCAACGCCACTGTCGACGCCTTTTACGCACTCAACTTGAGCTGGCTGACGGAGGTTTTCACACGCGATGGCCTGCCCAAACCCCAGGCCTATAAGCGCTCGTGCCAGGTTCTAGCCACGCTGCAAGGGGGGCTGATCGGAGCCTGGTCACAACAAAATGTCGATTATTTTGTTCAAGCCGTAAGTGGCCTCTACAAAGACCTGTTCGCCAAAAACCTGCGCCTGCCAAAAAACGACCCCGATGCCATAGCAGCTACCCGGGAAGCTTGAGTCATCAGTTCATCAGCAGAGGCCTCTCACGCCTCATCCATCGCCTCTTTTACCCAACTCCCCAGCTTGCGCAGTGCCTCCTCTTTTTCGGGCGACCAGGCAACCGCATAATTCAAGCGCATGCAATTACGGTACTTTCCCGTCACTGAAAACAGCTCGCCCGGTGCAATGCGAATGTGTTCGGCAAGCCCGCGATGGTACAGCTTCGTCGTATCCACCTGCGGTGGAAATTGCAGCCAGACCACCAATCCCCCTTCGGGGCGAGACACCCGTGTCTCAGGTGGGAAGTACTCGGTAATTCGCTCAACAATGAACTGGTAGCGTTGCCGGTAGGTCACACGGGCCAGGCGCAGGTGTCGCTCGTAGGCCCCTTGCGCCAGTATTTCCGCCGCCACCATTTGTGGCAACGATGCCATGGCGTGCGAGGTGACGAACTTGCTGTGTACGACTTCCTCGAAGTAACGCCCCGGAATGATCCAGCCGATTCCGAATTGCGGGTCGATGGTTTTTGACAGAGAAGAACACAACAAGACCCGGCCGTTCTTGTCGAACGCCTTTACCGCCTTTGGTCGCTGTTCGGCATAGTGCAAATCACCGTAGATGTCGTCTTCGATCAACGGGATGTCATAACGGTCGAGCAGGTCGACCAGTGCCCGTTTGTTCTCGTCTGGCATATTGCAGCCCAGCGGGTTAGAGAAGGTTGGCACTGTCATGATGGCCTTGATCGGCCATTTATCCAAAGCCAGTTGTAACGCTTCCAGGCTCAGGCCGGTTTCAGGGTGGGCTGGAATTTCCACGGTTTGCAGACCCTGAGCTTCTATCATCTGCAACTGGCCGTAGTAGCAGGGAGACTCCACCGCTACTATGTCTCCTGGCTGGGTGACCACCCGCAAGCAATGCGCCATCGCATTCTGACAGCCGGTCGTAACGATGATGCTTTCCGGCGGTGCGAACACACCGGCGTCCACAGCGCGCCGGGCAATTTGCTGCCTCAGCGCCAGCAGGCCTTCCGGGGTATCGTAACCAATACCGAGAAAGGGCTGGGTTCGTGACAATCGCGTATAGGTGCGCTGTACCTGACGGATGATTGGGAAGTCTGACGAGGGGATCGCCCGGGAAAAATTAGCGCCCTCGGTAATGGAGCCGCGCTGTACCTCCATAACCAGCTGGGACAGCGTGGTCGGCAATGGCCGGGGTCGGGTACGTGCCTGTTTCGGCGCCGACAGAGTTTCTTCACGTCTGCTTTGCACAAAATAGCCTGAGCGTTCACGAGCCTCGACCCACCCTCTGCGTTCCAGCAGTTCGTATGCCGCCGAGACGGTGGAAATACTCACCGATTCACGCCGCGCCAGCAACCGCACAGAAGGCATTTTTTCCGACGGTCGAAACACACCCTGGCGGATCTGCTCAACCAGAGAGTCGGCAAGTTGAGCATAGAGATTGGTTTCCATCAGCACCCTCTGCCGAGCATCGACCAGAACATTACCGTTGTTGGAGGCTCTGGAGACCAGTACAGATCGCTCACAACGAACCAGAACAGTAGCTTATCGCCACCATCTGTTATGGTCAATGTTACTGCTTCCTGTATCTGTACCGGTTCAGGTGGTGCGCTTAACATGGTGTTAATCGGAACTACCCGTTTTCGATAGTCACTTAAGGAGAGCTCTTGTGAGTACCCGTGTCGATACGTTCAATCAAAGTCGCCAGCCTCTGTTTAGCATCCTTTGCACTTTGCTGGCTCGTAGCACGCGCATGACAATGACCTACATTGGTAACACCACGAGGCACTGGTACCGCAACTACAAGACCCGAGCACAATTAGCTCGCTTGCCAGATTACATTCTGAAAGATGTAGGTTTGAAAAGGGCTGATGTCATTCGGGAAACCAGCAAACCGTTCTGGAGACAGTAGTGTGTTGCTTGATTCAAAAGGAGCGTGAGCAACCCGCCAATCCTTTTGCAGGGGTTAACGTCGGCACCGGTGGTTCACATACTGGCCGCATCGTTAACCCATATGCCCACTATTGAGCCAGAACCGTCACACTTCCCTGGTGCAAGACCTGGTACACACGGTTACGCAAAGTATTGGCTTCATCACGGCCAATGCTCCTCGTTGGGTGGCGCATGGTCAGCCGCAATAGCACATTTTTTTGTCCGGGTTTCAGACCCAGCCGGTCAACGGCCACTGCAGGCAAGTCATCACCAGCGGTTTCACTGACTATTTCGATGGCCTCCAACCAGTCAAGCTTTTCCGGTATGGCTTCACGAACACGGTCGCCCAACACCTCGCTGTCCATATCCGATTCAGCAGCTATGGACAGGTCGCGCACCACCGCAGGTTGGTAGGAAACCGGCCGCCATCGTTCAAGGTCTTGCATCTGCGCCACTATTCGGTGATCCGAATTATGCAGTAAGCGGATGTCTGGCAGGTGCTTGCGCAACATCAGTAGCCGTTCCAGGCCCAGGCCCATTGCAACGCCCGTGACTTTTTCCGGGTCCCAGCCATGACGGGCCAGCAGCGCCGGGTCTATGCGACCACACTCCCCAACTTCTACCAATTGGTTGCGCTCTGAAAGCGCCTCCACTTGCAGACCGTCCCTGGTATAAGGATGCGATGATGCCTCCAGGTGCAGTGGGTGATCTGGCAAGACGGTGGTCATCACCGCATCGATGGCCTCCCGTAACATCGTTTTCGGATGGGTAACGTCGCTGACAGGCAGCAGTACCCAAACATCCACCTGGTGCGGTTCACCCACGTGAAGCCGATCAATACTGTCGCGACGATACACCCGACCGGAACACAGCAACCCCAATTTCCGGGGTGTTTTATCACGCCAACTGCTCAGCCATTCTGGAACCAGACAGGACGTTTGAGTTCGAAGCATCCAGCGCTTGGACAGGTAACGACTGTACCGGCTTTCCCGTGCCGGGCCGTCTTCAGGGTAACCAAGGGCGTCGTAATTGTCCTGCACACGAACCAGAGGGTGGCCCGACAAGCGTTGCAGCTCACAGTCGTAAAGGGATTCGATGGCATGCTGAATGTCATCCAGCAGCAGTTGCATGGCATGAGCACCCTGGTTCGGGTTGCTGAGATCGCGCAACGTAAGCGCGTCGACCAATTGGTCGGCGGTGAGGTGTTTAGACATGATGGTTCTCCAAAAAGCCAGCAGTCACGGCATTGACATGACTGCGATATTCCAAGGGGGATTGTGGAATCTTCCTCCGAGCCCAGGGCCCGGAGTTGGCTTTTCAGACAGGAAAAGTCAGACCGCCGTGCCCTGTTTCAGGACTCGGAGGTCAGTAAATCGATGTGCGTGCATCCAATTAGTCATGCTTTAAATACTACCCAAGGCCAGATTCCTGTCAATAGCTCCTCTACTCAGCAAGTTCAAACGCTTCTTCAAACGGTAGACCCATAAAATGCCGCACCATTGCATCCAAACGGTCGTTGACCGTCGTCTATGAACCAATGCTTCCGGCTAGCGCCTCAAAAGGAGCAAAACAGCGGGAGCTCGTCAGACTGAATTGTCTTAACGAGCCAAGTATTGCTGACGCGCTATACCCGGCGCGAGGCCCAGGTTATATCCGTTTACATACATTCGCTTAAAGGAATAGGACAACATGAAATTACTGCCTTACACCCTGCTGATCGCCTCGGCAGCGGTCTCGGCTCAGGCCGCTACGCTGACCGTTTCGACCACGAACAACACAACGGCCAACGACGGCTTCTGCTCCCTGCAGGAAGCCATCATCGCGGCAAACACCAACGCCCCCTCCGGTGACAGCACCGGCGAATGTCCGGCCGGTGAGGTTAGCGCTACCGACATTGTGACGCTGCCCGCAGGCATCTTTGCTCTGAACGATACACTCGCCATTACCCAAAACCTGATCCTACAAGGGGTCAACAAGACCGATACCATTATCGATGGTGGTAACTCAGTCCAAGTGCTTTCCGTCGGTACGGAGGTTGATGCCGTTGATTTTGAACTGCAAAACGTACGTATCGCCAATGGCGGCAGCCCGCTCGCTGGCGCTGGTATGGCCATCATGCCGGATTCCAGTGTAACCATCCGCGACAGTCAATTCAGCGGCCACGCCAGCGATTTGAAAGGAGGAGCCATCAACGCACTAGAAGCCTTCCTAACCATCTACGACAGTACCTTCAGCAATAACTCGGGTACCGATGGTGGAGCGATAGCCGGAATAGATAGCTCGGTTCGCGTTTACCGAAGCACCTTTTCCGGAAACATAGCAACAGGCGATGGTGGCGCGGTATACAGCGATGAGGGCTACCTGGTCGTCAACGAGTCAACCCTAACCAACAATGCTGCAACAACAGATGGTGGCGCGATAGCTTCAGACAGCGAGGGCACTGTCGAACTGAGTGGTACCCTCCTGTCCAACAACGAAGCGGGCAGTGATGGTGGTGCGATCAGCATGAATGACTACGAATTGTTGATTATTGAAGACAGCGACTTGTTTGAAAACTTCGCCGGTGACGATGGTGGCGCCATCTATACCGACTATTCCACTCAGGTAACGTTGGTCAATACTCGTTTAACGTCGAACGAAGCCGTAGACGACGGCGGTGGTTTATACCTCGACAGTTCATCGCT
This sequence comes from Saccharospirillum alexandrii, assembly GCF_004000275.1. GTDB lineage: Bacteria > Pseudomonadota > Gammaproteobacteria > Pseudomonadales > Natronospirillaceae > Saccharospirillum > Saccharospirillum alexandrii. The sequence continues at coordinate 308,311 of NZ_RCIP01000004.1, read as the reverse complement.
CGGCCTGTTTGGATCCACCGTGTCTGACAACTCGTCCTCGTCAGACGGTGGCGGTCTCTATATCTATGAAGGCGTGTTGAACGCGGTTGACAGTCAAATCGACAACAACACCAGTACGTTTGTTGGTGGGGGGTTCTACCTTGAGTACTCCGGCAGTGCAACGCTTACCAACACATCGGTCCTTGGAAATACGTCTACCTCGAGCGATGGCGGTGGCGCGTATCTTTACGAGGCCGCGTTGACGCTGATGAACGCAAACATTGCTGATAACTCTGCCCCAGCGGGTTCTGGCGGCGGACTGTTTCTGGACGGTGCGCAGCTTCGGGCGAAACACTCGATTATCCGCGACAACAGCGCACTGTTTAGTGGTGGCGGCCTCTTCGCTGAGAACAATGCCATGGTACTGCTCAACACCACCCTAAGTGGCAACCGGGTCGAAGGTGGCGATGGCGGTGCACTGTATCTGGACAGTGGAGCCATCGCCAATCTGAACCACGTCACGATGGCCGACAATTTTGCCTCTAATTTAGGCGGTGGTGTTTTTCAGGGCGCTACAGACAGTCTGTTTGCGTATGGCAACAGCATCATTGCCGGTAATACGGCCATTGAAGGGCCGGATTGCGAATTGAACCCGGGGGCTCGCTCACTTGGCTACAACGTCATCGGCAATGGCACGGGTTGCGCAACCCACGGTACTGACCAGCTGATCAATGCGCCCCTCGTGTTAACCGACTTGTTGGCTCCCCTGGCCGGCAACGGCGGACCAACCCTGACGCACGCACTCGTTGCCGGAAGCCAGGGTGACAATACGGGTAACCCGGATACCTGTTTGCCGACAGACCAGCGCGGTGTTGAACGCCAGCAAAACGGCAAAGGTTGCGACATCGGTGCCTTTGAACGGGTCAATGCCTCAGCCTCTTCCGGCTCAACCGGCGGCGGCAGCAGCGGCGGCAGCCTGGGGCTCTGGTTTGGTTTGCTCACTCTGATGCTGGGCAGTGTTCGGTTGTTGCGCCACAACTAGTAAACCAGACTCAATTGAAGAGATTCAGAGCGGGGCGTTGCCCCGCTTTTTGCGTTTGGCTGTTGACCAATCCATGAAGGGCGCTTCAGTGCCTTTGAATGAAGCCTCTAACCGCACTCACAAACGCCTTGGACGCCGCCTCTCTTCCCAGTAATAGGTGGCCATCACTTTCCAAACCCACAAATTCGGCATTGGGGATAGCGGCCGCGATATCACGCCCGACTGAGACGGGTATCCGGCGATCGCCCAATGAGTGAATCACCAGGGTGGGAACGGTCACCCTGGCCAGTTGGTCGCGCACATCGATATCACCAAAAACAGACAGGAAGCGCACGGCATTCTCAGGCGATGTCGTCAGCCGCTGAAATTCATTGAACCAGGTCAGTTCCTTTGCACTGGCACTGGGCATAAAGGTCGAGGAGAATATCTGCCGATAAGCCGGGTTATCTCTGCCCCAGCCGGTTTTCGTCAGTGTCATCACAGCTTCCCGTTCCTGCACCTCACTTTCGGTGGCATTGATTCGCCAGCCAGCCGGGTAGCCACCAAACAGAATCAGGTGGGTAACGCGGTCCGGGTGTTTCACCGCGTAATCGATTGAAACGGCCGCTCCCTGGGAAATACCCAGCAGTGCAAATTTGTCGACGCTATTGGCTTCGACGACTGATTCCAGGTCAGAAACAAATGCCTCGAACGACAGATTATCGACTTCCCAGTCTGACAAGCCGTTGCCGCGTTCATCGTAGCGAATGAATTGGTGATGCATGGCCAGTTCGCGAAAAAGCGGGCTCCAAATTGGTGCATCCCAGTCGTACTCAAGGTGGCTTAGCCAATTTGCCGCTTTAATGATGGGGGTTCCTTTACCCACAGAAGCATGGGCTATCCGAACGCCATCAACCGCCCTGCAAAAGGCAACATTTTGACGGGACAGCATCTCACGACGAGTCAGTTCCAGACTGATCGATTCCGTTTCCAATCGCCTCGATTGGGCTGCTTCGGCGGTCCATTGAATGCCTGCATTGCGAAACCGGGTCTTGAGTGTGTCCGTCAGACGGGCGACTTCCATCGGGCGCCCCAACAAGCCAAACAGGGTTAGCACCCGGTTGGCCGCTGTCGGACTATACGGCTCTAGCTCCCCCCATGCCCGGGCATGAGTCAGCTGGATTTCGTGTGGAATACTGGGGTGTGAGGCCAGCTGCGCCAATACCTTGCCCTGCAGGCGCTGAATATCCTGGCGTTCTGACGTCAACCAGTTCTGAAACAAGGGTTGGCCGGGCAAATCGATGCCATTCAGAAAAGGCTCGGCTAGCTGCCGATGCATGGATTCCAGCTCGTCGGATGCTACGTCGGGTGCTTCGATAGCGCTGGCAAGACGATGAATATCCAGCTCAACATCGGACATGGCCAGTGACACACGCTCTCTGTCTGCATGCAAACGTTCGGTTGCGCCCCGATTAATCAGGGGCCGGAGTTTGCTCAATGACCAGCGAAGCGTTGCCCTTGGGTCATCTGGCAAATCCCAGAATACTTCACATAGACGGTCACGCCGGTGCGGCCGATTGGTAATGGCGAGATACGCCAACAAGGCACGCGTACGTTTTGAGGCGGGTAACTTGAGCGCCCGGCCTTCGCTCCACAGAGTTAGCTCGCCAAGGGTAGTGATCGTCAACGTCATGCAGGCTGCTCCTCGGGGTGTTCTGGCAATCGAACGTCGAACTGGCTATGCCATTTTCTGTAAAATTCGACAAAACCATGCGTTCTCAAACGCTGGCTCAAACGAGTCCACCATAAGCTGGCCATATTGACTCGGCCTAAACGAGGCCTTCGGCCTGTGTGTTGCACTCAGTATGTAGAGTGCAGCAAAGCACGTTTTTACATGAATAAGTAGAGAAATATTATCGCGGAGTCCGTGCCCTTAAGGTGTGTTGGTTTTTGCCAAGGCACTCAGCGAGTCATGCACTAGACCGTAAATTTGGACCGGCTCCGGCAGTTGCTCGTGAGACCCCCGACAACTGTAGGGTACACACCATCGGCAATAGCCTTTAGTGTCAAACGTTATGCATTGATTTGGTGCGACCGAAACCAGCGACCCGTTCTCAAGTGCATTTTTCAGTCGCCCAATAAAAAAATTGTCTGGATGCATCCAAAACAGTGCCGCCTATCGTCACAGACTCACTGGCTCATTGGCGGGCCGTAATATGAATGAAAAAGGAAACCCCACAATGTTTATGCCCATGCGATCAATCGCACCCATATTGAGTTTCGCCTTACTGGCGCTGCTTGGCGGCTGTAACTCCAGCAGTTCCGAAAACAACGCCCAGAACGGCAACGCCGACCCCAATCCGGGCACGGACCCAAACACTGATCCGAGCACGGATCCGACCGCTCCCGCTGCAGCCGAGGTCAGCCTGAGCTTTGACGCCATAAAAACCCTGCGCATCGACTGGACCGATGTTGAAGGCGCCACACACTACATACTGCTGGAAAACCCCGACGGCCAATCCGGGTTCAGCCCCCTGGGTGACCCCATTGCTCAGGGTACTGAAACCCTGGCACTGGAAATACCCACCTTCTCACGGTTTGACGCCGAGTACATTCTACAAAGCTGCAATGAGGTGGGCTGCGTTGACGCCAGCACCCTGACCATCGATGACGGTCTGAACGATCTGATCGGCTATATGAAACCAAGCGATGTACACCAAGGCTCCAATTTTGGCGACGCCGTGAGCCTGAGTGCCGATGGCAGTACTATGGCAGTGGGGGCAGCCAATGCAAGGGCATTCATCGATGGCAGCGGGGATAAAGTGGGCACCGTTTACGTCTTCACGAAAACCGGCCCCGGCCAATGGACAGAGCAACAGCGGTTACAGGCCAGCAATCCTGGTAACAATGACACCTTCGGAGCAGCATTAAGCTTGAGCGCAGACGGCAATACGCTCGCTGTCGGCGCTAAAAATGAAGACAGTGATGCCGATGGAATAGGCGGCGACGAAACCAACAATGACGCAGCGAATGCTGGCGCTGCCTATGTGTTCACTCGTGCCGATGGCGTCTGGTCTAATCCAACCTACATCAAAGCCAACAACTCGGACTCCAATGACAAGTTTGGCGAATCCGTCGAACTGAACGATGCCGGGACGGTATTGGCCATAGGGGCGCCCGGTGAACAGAGCAACGACGGGATTATCAACGGTGAGCAAAACAACGAGGTCAATAACGCTGGTGCCGTTTACGTATTCAACCGCGATGGCGACACCTGGCAGCAGCAAGATTACATCAAAGCCAGCGACGCCACTGGAGATGAATTTTTCGGGAGGGCCATCAGCCTCGATAGCGAAGGCACTACCCTGGCCGTGGCTGCACAACTTGAAGACAGCGGCGAGACCGGTGTAAACGGTGATCCGCTCGTTGGCGGTGCAAACAAATCCGGTGCCGCCTATGTGTTTGTGCATGACGGCGCCAACTGGACGCAGCAGGCCTTTATTAAAGCCAGCAATACAGAAGAGCAGGATCTCTTTGGCGATTCCATCAGCATCAGCGGTGACGGGGACACACTGGCGGTGGGTACCATACGGGAAGACAGTGCAGTCACCGGCATTGATGGCGACCAGTCGAACAATGAAGCACCCAGTGCTGGCGCCGTCTATGTGTTTACCCGTACCGACGCTGACTGGGCACAGCAGGCTTACCTCAAAGCCAGCAACACCGATGCAGGCGACAGCTTCGGAAGCGCCGTGAGTTTAAGCCATACTGGCGATGTGCTAGTGGTTGGTGCAGTGAATGAAGCCAGTACTGCAGTTGGCATCAAAGGCAATGAATTCGATAACACCAACCCGGCTGGCGCCGCCTATGTGTTTCGTCGCACAGGCCAGGCCTGGACTCAGCACGCTTACCTGAAAGCCACGAACACAGACAGTGGCGACAGTTTTGGCAATGCCGTCACCCTAAGCGGCGATGGAGAGACGCTGGCCATTGCTGCAAGAACCGAAGGCGGCAATGCCACGGGCACTCAAGCCAGCGCCGAAGAACAAGCCGATAATTCCAGGAACAACCGGGGCGTGGTTTACCTGTACTAACTTGCCTGGTTCATGACACCAGCGGGCGTCTATTGAACATCAATCAATAGGCGCCCATGCAGGGTTACCAGGCCGGACTATGGCTCGGCTTTTACCTCGTTCACGTCAACCATCTCAATGGCACTCAGTGCCGCTTCGATCGCCCCCTCATGACACAAGCCCACCATCGAGGCCTCCTCAAATGCCTTCTGCGCTGCCTCCTTGCAGGCAGCACGTGTGGCTTCGGCCCAGTGCCGGGCTTCCTGTTCTGTCATGGCGTTTTCTCCACTAAGTTCAGTGTTTCCCAGCGGGTGCGCACCTGGCCGAACGACTGCTGCGCCCAATGCGTCGGTTGCTGCCCAATCGTCGACGTTGGTGCAGATCAGGCGGACTTATCGGATTCGATTAACACGCCTGCCCTTAACTGAGTAAACGGTCAAACCCCTTCGCTGGCGTTAGGTAGAACCTACCAGACGCGCAACTGTGTGGCATACATTTTCTGCACCCGCCCGAATTTCTTCTATCACCGCCGACGCCTGTACGATCAGCTCTCTACTCGACTGAGCCTGAGTTTGCACACTTTGCATGCTCGAGCTCGCTTCGTTCGTCAACTTTTGGTTGGCCGCTACAATGTCTCGAATCACCAGCGTTGACTCACTGGTTCGTGACGCAAGCTGGCGCACTTCATCAGCGACAACAGCGAAACCACGACCGTTTTCACCCGCGCGTGCTGCTTCGATTGCGGCGTTGAGCGCCAGCAAATTGGTCTGGTCTGCAATGGTGGAAATCGTGGTGACGATGGAGGCGATTTCAGTGGATTTTTCATTAAGCTGCTGAATAAGATCCGTCGAATGACCGATGTCGCCCACAATAGACTCAGATATCTCAACGTTTTTCTTCAACATATCGGCTCCATTCCCTGCAATATTCAGGGTCTCTTCCGATGTTGAGCTTGCTACTTCCGACGCTTCCTGAATAGCCATGTCATGGAAGACACGCTCAGTGATATCAGCGGCAAACTTGACTACTTTGAGGACTTTTCCTTCGCTTGAGAAAATCGGGTTGTAACTGGCTTCTAGCCAGCAAGCATCGCCGTTTCGCTTAACGCGCTCAAACTTGCCCATGTTGAGCTTTCCCGTCGCCAAATCATGCCAGAAATTCGGGTTGTCCCGATAAAAATCGTCCTTGCAGAAAATCCGGTGGTGCTTTCCAACGATGTCTTTGAGTGTATAGCCAACGGCTTCCAGAAAATTGGTGTTCGCATCAAGAATTGTGCCGTCCGGTGAAAACTCAATCACTGCCATTGAGCGGTCCAAAGAGTCCAGCACCGCCTGCTGCTTGTTACGCTGATTGATCATCTCCGTCATGTCATGAGCCAGTTTTACAATTCGGTAGACACCACCATCACGCAGAACAGGAATGTAATGCGCTTGCACCCATACCGGCGTGCCTTCTTTATTCAGCAGTTGAACAGTGCCGTTATGCGCCTGCCCGGACGCAAGGTTTCGCCAAAGCGACTGGAAACCGGGCTTGGACGTTTCCTCCGGCAAGCAGAGTATTCGGTGGTGGTGCCCCACCAGATCCTGATGCCTATACCCCACTAACGCCAGGAATGGCTCATTGGCACCGACAATCGTGCCATCGGGTTCGAATTCGATGACAGCCCCCACCTGTCTTAAGGACTCAATAAAGGCATCGGATTCGCTGTACTGCCCGACTTTATCGTCTTTTTTGCTACCTGGCCAAAATCGCATTGTGTAACCCCATCTCAGTGAATGTGGACATGGTCACAGAATAATCGAATCCAGGAAGCTGGTAAAGACAAATAAGACATTTAGGACATAAGTATCATACACCAATCGATTCGCGCCCTGTCTCAACATCGAGAAAACGCCCTTTTCGAACGCTCCGCCCCGCTTCAATGGCATTCCCCCAGTCAATCGGGCACAAAAAAGCCGCCTCCAAGGGCGGCTTTTCTGACAAAGTCGGCGATCAGTCAGTACGCTGAGTGACTTCCAGTAAGTGGTAGCCGAACTGTGTTTTAACCGGGCCCTGGACTTCGTTGACCGGGGCACTGAACACGACGCGGTCAAACTCGGGGACCATCTGACCGGGGCCAAAGGTACCGAGATCGCCGCCATTACGGCCGGAGGGGCAACTGGAATGTTGCTGTGCCAGGGCGGCGAAATCTTCACCGGCGGCAATTTTTGATTTCAGGTCGTTACAGGTTGCTTCATCGGCAACCAGAATATGACGTGCTGCGGCTTGGGCCATGGTTGTGCTCTCACTGTATTGCGGGTTTAAAGGAACGAGAATATTACCATACGTATTCGGTGTACGGGTTCGTCAGTCGCTCTGCCGCTGCACCGAATACCCCGCGTCGCGGCCAGAAGGGGCGATAACCCGAACACAGAACCCGGCACAATGCCTCTATTGCCGCAGCCTAACAGGCAGGCTAACCTGCATTGATCGCAGTCGAGACTGCCCGACAACAAGGCCCACGCATGCCCGAGAAACAAGCCAATAACCCGCTTCACGGCATCACGCTGGAAACCGTTGTGGTTCGACTCCAGGAGCATTACGGATGGGAAGGGCTGAGCCAACGGGTCAATATCAATTGCTTCAAAAGCGACCCTTCGGTGAAATCCAGCCTGAAATTCTTGCGACGCACGCAGTGGGCCCGGGATCAGGTAGAAGCACTGTATGTGGCGACTTTCGCCGCCTGGCCTTATGCACAGGAAACGCCTCAACGGTAAATCGGACTTGAACAGGCCGACGTTTTCAGGGCACCAGTGGTGGTGACGTAAAGAATGGTACCAGCGGCTCCGATAGCGCTATATTAGGACTGTCCTGCTTAGGCTCTGGAGAAGGAAATCCTGATGTACCTATCGAAGTCATTCCTGGGTCTTGCTTCAATGGCTGCGCTGGCAGGCTGTGACACAGACGGCGACCCAAACAGCAAAACCGTATACATCAACGTTCCGGCCATGACCATCAGCGGCGCCTTCTCTCTGAACGGCGGCTCATTCCCGGCGTCACAATATGAACACGGAATAATCTCTCTGGCCGATAGCAACGGCAACGAAGCGCAACTGGGCAAAACGTACAGTGTTAGCTATCAGACCGAGGTGGTCGCAGGTAACTACCGAACACAGTACAGCCATGTTTATGGAGGAGCACAGGTTCCTGTTAACCGGGGCAACGAGATCGAGGCTGGGTTCTCTTTGCTGGAAGACCAGGCGCTGGATATCAACGCCACGGCGTTCCAGGCGCAATTTACCTTTACCCTCAATGGCGCGCCGTTTCCAGTTAGTGAATACGACGACGCTCTGTTCTACCTGCAGCCACAGGGTGGCGGTGAACGAATACTGCTGGGCAACAGCAACGACGGCAGTGGCACGGTCCGCGTGATTCCAGACACCTACACTGTGGTTTACGAACACGTAACCGGTAATCAGGTTCCAGGCAACAAACACGCTACCATCCTCAGTGGCGTGGTGGTAAGCGATACCACAGCATTGACCGTAAACCTGGAAGCCACTCAAATTAACCCTTCGTTTACCCTGAACGGCTTTCCTTTTCCGGCAACCCTGAATGAACATGCGCTATTCGTGATGCAAACAACAGGCATGGGCAATGAGGTTTTCCTCGGGAGAAGCTTCCTCTCGCCAACAACTCTGTTCGCTTTAAACGGCAGTTACGACGTATTTTACGAGTACATCAATGGTGCCACTATTCCCGTGAATGATCGCGCCAGAATACGTAACCTCACCCTTCCTTAACGTTTCTTTAAAGGGCGATCCCGGTCCTTTAAGTGAAAAATCCGGCTGAATGCACTACCTTGTGTTCGCCAGACATGTATTCGGAGGTCGATCCGATGGCCCACTACACCATCATAGATGTTATCAGTAAGCCAAAAACAGAAGCAGGCTTGCAAAAATACGATGTCACCATTGAAGACGTGAGCGGCAACGCCATCACTAAGACGATAGTCACACCGCCCGGAAAATTCCGGGATATTATGAGTGAACACTATCCTGACGCCAAAATAACCTACTCATTCGATACATCTGTTTTGGATGAATTCCTGGATCCGGAACAGGATCAATAGAATAGACATCACGGTTTAAACAGCGTGTCTCGAACAATTACCGGCAATGGGGTTGCCTGCCGCCTGTCGCCCAGTTGCTGAATCATTTTTTCACCATTCATGATCACCGGTTGCCGCCACAGATAACGCATTTTCATCACTTCTTTCATCAATGGGCTGACTAATGCGGCCAATCTCAGCCCCCACCAGGGAAAGGCTGATATCCTGGCGCTGACCCCCATCGTCTGAAAAGCGTTCTGCCAATCGGCTTTGCTCAATGCCAAACCGGGGTCGTGAAACACCTCCCAGTCGAGCAACGGCTCGTTCAGCAGTTGCGCCGTATTCGCACACAGATCAGGCAGGTAACTGTAGTAATGCACATGCTGGTCGTCGTGTGGCAGTTTCAGCCTGACCCGGTTTCCTTTAACCGAAGCCATCAGGTCCAGCCAGGTCATGGTTGTGTTCGGGCCGATGAAATCACCTGCGCGCACGATCAATACCCGAGCGCCCTGCTCGCTGGCCCGGTGCAGCCGCTGCTCCATCTGCTGGCGAATGAGACCTTTGTCGGTCGGTGGGTTCATGCAAACCTGTTCATCAACCGGTTCAGCCTGCGGCGCATACCCATACACATTACCCGGGAATACGAGCTGAAGCTTCAGCTGCTCGGCCGCTCTCACAGTCGGTTCCAGCATGGCCAGCGCTTGCTGATGCCAGCGGTGGTACTGCGGATTGGCAGCATAGACCAGCAAGTCGGCCCCTCGTGCGGCTTGTAATACGGCCGACGCATCCTGAGCGCTACCGCTGATAACACAGTCCGGTTGTAGCCAGTCGGGTGCCTTGGCCGGGTCGCGCATCAACGCCCGGATACCCCAGCCCTGTTCACGCAGAGCGAGCGCCATCTGTGCGCCGAAATTGCCGGTAATGCCAATGATCAGTGCGGTTTTCATAGTAATTCTCCTTGCCTGTTAGTGTCGATACCGCCATTCTATTATTCATATAGATATATAGAATCGACAATAATTGACCATGGCAATGCACATATGAATAACCTCGACTGGCAACACTGGCAGTACTTTCTCCATATTGCTCAGGCAGGCAGCCTGAACCGGGCCGCTGACACACTGGGTGTTTCTCAGCCCACCCTGTCGCGGCACCTGCACACGCTGGAAAAACAGCTCGGCCAGACTCTGTTCGACCGCAGCACCCAGGGGCTGTCTCCAACCCGCTTCGGCCAAAGCCTGATTGAGGAGGCCGAACAGATGCGCACCTCGGCCCAACGGCTCGAACGCCTGGCCGCCGGGCAGGACCAGGCCGTGACCGGGCGGGTTCGTTTGTCGGCCAACGAACCGATCGCTCTTCACTACCTGCCCAGAATTCTTCCGGATTTCATGGATGCCAACCCGGCACTCTCGGTCGAAGTGGAAGTCACCAACAAAGCCACTAGCCTAGACAAGCGCGATGCCGACGTCGCCATCCGCATGTTTCCACCGCAACAACCCGACCTGATCGCCCGCCACCTGTTTGATATTCCACTGGGCTTCTATGCCAGCGCCCGTTATTTCGCCAAACATGGGAATCCAACCACCGCCGAAGCATTGTTCCAACACCGGTTACTGGGGTATGACCGCGATAAACAATTTGAGAACGGCGCTGCTGAGCTGGGTTGGCCGGTCCGCAATGAAGACTTCTACTTCCGCACCGACAACATGGCGCTGCACCTGGAAATGGCGCGCCACGGCGGTGGTATTGTCGGCACGCATCAGCAACTGGCTGCATCGTTGGGGCTGGTGTCAGTCGAGGTAGAAATAACGCTTCCAAAGCTGCCGCTCTATTTGTGCTGTCACCGGGACGTAAAGCACAACCGGCGAATACGATTGCTGATGGATTTTCTGGCAGAACATCTGGATTGTTTTCCAGATCGCGCCGGAACCCTCTCGAGCTTATAACAACCGGGATTCAGCTTCCTCTGAGAATACCGAACCAAAGTCTACGGTTCGGGTTTCCCAGAACGCCAGGTTCAGGTGCATCTCGATGTCATGCAGGTGGTGACTCATGCACTGCACGGCCTTAACCGGATCCTGCGCTTCAATGGCCTGAATGATGTTGCCGTGCTCGTCACAGCCACATTGAGGGTTGTTGTGTTGCTGGTACAGCGAAATGATCAGTGAGCTGCGGGTTATCAGGTCATTCAGCATTTCTTCCAGAACGGCGTTACCGGCCAGCCTCGCAAGCAACAAATGGAACTGGCCAGACTCACGAATAATAACCTCTCGCGGCCCATTGCGAATCGCAGCCTGTTCTTTGTCGCGCTGTTTTTTTAGCAGTGAGATATCAAGCTTGCGTACGCCACTGACCAGTATTTCTATAACACCACGTTCAATGACCGATCGCGCGGTAAAGACGGCCCGGGCTTCTTCGACAGAGGGTTGCGCAATGCTCGCACCCCGGTTGGGCTGAATGCTGACGATACGGCGCAATGCCAAACGCTGCAGAGCCGATCGCACATGATTGCGGTTGGCCTTCAGGCTGTCTACCAATTGCGCTTCTACCAGTCTGGTACCCGGCGGCAGCCGCTGTTCGGCCACGGCCCGGGCAATGGTGTCGGCGATGCGTTCTATCTCAGACGCTTTACTCGCGGGTTTCATAGTGGCTCCAACATTGTTAACAATTTAATCTACTTTTTGGCACTGAATCTGTGCAATCACCCCAGACCCGACCCCAAAATAAAGCACTGTAAGAATAGGCTTCTCATCGGCGCTTTCACTCAAAACCTGCCTGAATAATCAGCTTTATAATAAAAATTAAAGGAAGTCAGACGCTTAGCAGGCGGTGAGCTTATCTGGCATTCACCTTGCAACTTGCCTGCCATTAATTGCTAACAATTTATGGGAATGCAGTATGGCAGGTTCGGTTGAACTGATACAAACCACCAAGCTCTATGACGGTCACCGGGCAGTCGATGGCATTAACCTGAAGGTACCCGGCGGCAGTTACTGCTGCCTGCTGGGCCCGAGCGGGTGCGGCAAAAGCACAACCTTGCGCATGATTGCCGGGCACGAAGCGGTGTCTGACGGCGACATCCTGCTGGACAACCGCAACGTCACCTTGCTGTCGCCGCGCCAGCGCGGCACCGCCATGATGTTTCAGAACTACGCGTTGTTCCCGCACCTGTCGTGCCGTGACAACGTTGCCTATGGCCTGAAGATCGCGGGTCAGGGAAAGGCCGAACGCTACCGCGCGGCTGATGACATGCTGGACCTGGTCACGATGAGTGGCTTTGCCGACAAATTGCCCGGCCAACTCTCGGGCGGGCAACAACAGCGCATAGCCCTGGCCCGGGCACTGATTTGCCGGCCGGAGGTTGTCTTGCTGGATGAGCCGCTGTCGGCACTCGACCCGTTCCTGCGCGTGCGCATGCGCAAGGAATTAAAAAGTTTGCAGCGACAACTCGGCCTGACGTTTATCCATGTCACGCACTCCCAGGAGGAAGCGTTCGCTCTGGCCGACCTCGCCATCGTGATGTCGGATGGGCGCATTGAACAAAGTGGCCACCCGCGCGACATCTTTGAAGCCCCGCGCACCGAGTTCGTGGCTAACTTCATCGGCGGGCACAATGTCTTGCAGCCCAACAGCACTCTACTGCCAACCGATTTGCATCCGTCTTTTTCGATTCGCGCCGACCAGCTGACGATCGAACCACTGGATGTTACGCCGCCCAATACGATCACCCGCCTTGAAGCGACCATTGTCGATGTGGAATTCCAGGCACAGTTTTTCTACGTGGAAACCCGACTGGACGATGGCCAGACGGTGATGTGTTACCTCCCAGAAAACCGAATGGATGACGCTCTGGTGTGTCACGGTCAGCGCGTTGCGCTGCACTGGGAAAAGAGTGCCATCAATCTGTTCGACACCCGCGCAACAACCCGCTGAGGAAATGACAATGAATGACAACGATACACCCGACAATACAGAAGACACCACGGTCAAAAGTAAAGGCCTGAACCGCCGCAAACTGCTCAAGGGCGCTGCCGGCGTTGGTGTGGCCGCCGTCAGTAGTGGTGCCATTACCGGCTTCCCGATGATCTGGGCGCAGAACATCAAGAACGTCACACTGCGCCAGTTCGGCACCGGGGTGTCCAACCTCAATGCCATTGCCGACAAGTGCAAGGAAGACCTGGGTTTTAACCTGCAGTTAACCTCGCTGGATTCCGACAGCGTGACCCAGCGTGCCGTCACCCAGCCCAATTCCTACGACATTGCCGATATTGAATACTGGATCTGCAAGAAAGTATTTCCGTCGGGTGCCATGCAGCCGCTGGATGTGCGCCGCCTCAGAAATTACGACAAGATCTCGTCGCTGTTCATCAACGGCAAACTGACTGAGGATGCCGACATAGCTCAGGGCACGGCCCCGCACACCGTCGGGTTTGTTCCGGACCGCAACGCCACTACCTTCGCCGACCAGCCAACCGACTGGATGACGCTGATCCCGACGATTTACAACGCCGACACTCTCGGCATTCGCCCGGATCTCGTGGGCCGCCCCATCACCAGCTGGGCCGACATCATGGACCCCGCCTTCAGAGGCCAGACCTCGATCATCAACATTCCTTCGATCGGCATTATGGATGCGGCAATGATCTGCGAGGCCATGGGAGAGATCACCTATGCCGACAAGGGCAACATGACCCGCGGTGAAATCGATCAGACCATTGAGATCTTAAAGGCCGCCAAACGCGATGGTCAGTTCCGTGCGTTCTGGAAGACCTTCGATGAGTCGGTGAATCTGATGGCCTCGGGTGAAGTCATGATCCAGAGCATGTGGTCGCCGGCGGTTGCCGCCGTACGCAGCCAGGGCGTCCCCTGTGTCTATCAGCCGTTGCAGGAAGGTTACCGGGCCTGGGGCGGTGGCTTGGGTCTGGCATCGCATTTGTCCGGCCTGGAACTGGATGCCGCTTACGAGTACATCGACTGGTACCTCTCCGGCTGGGTCGGTGCTTACCTGAACCGCCAGGGGTACTACAGCGCCGCACCGGAAACCTCGCGCGCCTACATGAGCGAGGACGAATGGGGTTACTGGATGCAGGGCCGTGAAGCCCAGGGCGACATTCTGAGCCCGAGTGGCGATGTGATGGAACGGGCAGGTGCCGTGCGCGACGGTGGTTCCTTCGAAGAACGCATGGGCAGTGTTGCGTGTTGGAATTCAGTGATGGATGAAAACCAGTACATGGTCCGCAAGTGGAACGAATTCATCGTTTCCTGACCTTCACCTGTGCCGGTTCCTGTGACAACGGGCACCGGCCGTTCAAGGAGTTTCCATGGCGCGCATGTCTATGGCACACAACCTACACAGCTACTGGCAAGCGCTGCCGTTAACGCTGGTGTTGCTGGCTTTTCTGGTGTTTCCCATCGCCGTGATCGGGATTGTCAGTTTCTGGGATTACAATTCCTACTCACTGATACCGGATTTCATGCTCGACAATTACCAGTACCTGCTGAGTTCGCCGGTTACCTTGCAGGCGTACCTGAACACCTTCAAATACGCCGCCCTGACCTGGTTTTTCACCCTGTCGATCGGCTTTACCGTCGCCTATTTTCTGGCCTTTCACCTGCGTTCAACCCGAACACAGACACTGTGCTTTGTCATCTGCACCGTGCCGTTTTTTACCTCGAACATCATCCGCATGATTTCCTGGATACCGCTGCTGGGTCGTAACGGTCTGGTTAACTCCACGCTTCAGGCAAGCGGACTGACCGAGCAGCCGTTGAGCTTTCTGCTCTACAGTGATTTCGCCGTCGTGCTGGCGTATGTGCACCTCTACACGCTGTTTATGGTCGTTCCTATCTTCAACAGCATGATGCGCATTGATCGCAACCTGGTTGAAGCCGCCGTGGATGCCGGTGCCTCCGGTTTTCAGATCATCCGGGACATCATTGTGCCGTTGTCCCGCTCCGGCATTATTGTCGGCAGCATTTTCGTGTTCACCCTGGTCATGGGTGATTTTGTCACGGTCAAGATCATGGGCGGTGGCATCAAGGCCAACGTCGGCATGATGATCTACAACGAAATCTCCCTGTTGCAATACCCCGCCGCTGCCGCGAGTGCCATTGTCTTGCTCGCCACCGTGATGATCATGCTGGTGATCCTGTTCCGGCTGGTCGACATTCGCAAGGAGCTGTAACCATGAATAAACGTCCTGGCAGCTTTTACCCCCTGGCCGCCTTTTTTGCCCTGTTCGTACTGTTTTTATATGGCCCGACAATCACCATCGCTCTGCTCTCGTTTCAGGGCCCTGGCGGCGGCCTCACCTTTCCGATGCGTGGCGCTTCTTTTCACTGGTTCGGGCAACTGTTCGAAGCTCAGGCCGTGGGTAATTTCGGGACGTCGTTGCGCCGCTCATTACTGCTTGGCCTGGCTGTCATGATCTGCACTGTGGTGTTTTCACTGCTCGCGGGCCTCGCCTTTCGGAAACGCTTCAAAGGCCAGTCGGTCATATTCTATCTCACGCTGACCAGTCTGATTATCCCCTCCATCCTGATCAGCCTCGGCATCGGGTTGATGTTCGACCGACTGAACCTGGAGTCGACCTGGTACAGTTCCGGCTTCGGCTCCCACCTGACCTGGACCCTGCCCTTCGGCTTGCTGATCATGTTCGCGGTGTTCAATCGCTTCAATCCGAGTTATGAAATGGCCTCGGTCGACCTGGGTGCTTCTCACTGGCAAACCTTTCGCTACATACTGCTGCCTTTGCTGGCACCCAGCCTGATGGGCATCGGCCTGTTCGGGTTCACGCTCAGCTATGACGAATTCGCACGCACGCTGATGACCTCGGGCAGTTTCAATACTCTGCCACTGGAATTGTTCGCGATGACGACAAACGTCACCAGTCCGGTTCTGTATGCACTGGGTACGCTTACGACGGCGATTTCCCTGTCGGTCATCGCGTTGACGTTACTTGCCCTGCGGGTGTTCCGTCGCAAATCGGTTAGGGAGAGTGAGGCGTGATCGCCATCATCAACCCCAATGCCTCGGTACCCATGACCGGGCAACTGGAACGCGAGTGCAATGCGCTGACTGGGTTGCACCATCCATTGACGTTTCATCGCTGCGAAGAAGCGCCACTCAGTATCGAAGGGTACAGCGACGGGGTGGCTGCTGCGTACTGGGTGTCAAATAAGGTGCGTCAGCTGGAAGCGCTGCCGACACCACCGGCCGCCTATGTGATCGCCTGCTTCGACGATACCGGCCTTGATGGCGCGCGCGAGCTTACTTCGGCTCCCGTGCTCGGCATTGGCGAAATGGCCATGCATTCCGCCACGTTACTGTGCCAGTCATTCTGCGTCATGACCACGCTCGAGCGATCCGTACCGATCCTGACACGAAACCTCAACCACTATGGGGTTGCTTCCCGCTGTGCCGGTATTTTTGCGTCCAACATACCAGTGCTCGCGTTGGAGCATGATCCCGACAGCTACCAACGCGTGCTCAACGCCGCTCGTACCGTGCTCGACAAGATGCGTGGCGAGGCTCTGGTACTCGGGTGTGCCGGCATGGGTCAATGGGTTAAACGACTGGAATCGGATTTGGGCGTTCCGGTTCTCGACGGCGTGCGCATCGCCGTAAGTTTCGCCGATGCGATGGTGAATCTGGGCTTAAAAACCAGCAAAGTATTGAGTTACCGGTACCCGGAAGTAAAAACGGATTACCACCTGCCGCTCACCCAGCGATCCAACGGTGACCGGACGGACAACACCTGACCCGATGCTGGACGGCGAGTGATGCTAGCGAGTGGCCAACACATCGTGACACCGCCGCGACGACGTGCGAGTGAAGCCGGTAAACCCATGCGCCTGCAGCAGAGTTTTCAGCGCCGATTCCTGGCTCCACTCCGGATTCACTTCGTAAAACACAGCGGCCGCATGCGCCAGAATGCCTGCCTGACTCAAGGCCTTGAACACCGTGTGTTCATGCCCCTCCACATCCACTTTAATGATCAGGTCAACATGAGTGGGCAGCAATTCCCGCAGCGCCTCAGGCCCCAGTGTGGCGATGGTTTCGGTCAGTCGAAACCAGCCCGGTAATGTACGCAATGACGCGGCACCACTGTGGCCGGGTTTCTTTGCAATGGTAGCCTTACCGGTCGACAACGACACAGCCGCTTTCACGGGCTTAACGACATCATCAACGCCGTTGATGGCAATGTTCGCCGTCAGCAGCGAGAAGGTGCTTGAGACCGGTTCGAAGGCCAGCACCTGCTGGCAGTTCGGATTCAAGCCAGCCAGGATCGAATACAACCCCTGGTTCGCGCCAATATCCAGCAATGCAAATGGCCGCTGCTGTTGCCGTAAAAAGTCGGCCAGGAAATGATCGTAAGCCCCTGTCGAGCAAAAATGAAACGTCGCATCCAGCCAGTTCTTGCGCAACAGAATGCCGTATTCCGATCTCACATAACCGGCCGGTCGTTTCAACGATGAGCGGCGAACGCTGGGGGGACGGGGGTGATGATGACGGGAATGTGCGTTTTCGCTCAATAGGTCAGTCATGACGGTCTCCGCAGGCGTTTGCATCACCCTATGGCGTTGTTGTTACCGTTTAGTGACCCTCGCCCGGTGTTGTTAACAGGCAGCATCGAAAAGCCCGGCTATACTGCCCTCAGTCGCTTACAGGGAGGGCGTATCGTGCAGATGACTACTTGGTGTTTGGTGCGGGGTATTGGCTGGGCCATCACGGCCGCAACGCTGTCAGTAACCGTGCTTGCAGAGGAAACCCGGGAGCTCAGTAGTCAGGCTTTGACCCTCAGTGCCCCAGCCGTCTCCACCCAGCTTCAGCAATTACTTGAACGACGCGATTTCGGCGGCCGCCAGGTAGAGATTACCGACTTCCAGGGACGCACGATTAGTCGCGACACCCAGTCTCCCGAGCGATACGCGCAGCCGACATTGCCCACTCTGACTACTACCCGCTCCGTATCCCAGTTGATTGTGCGGCCAGCGGGTACGGTCACGGTTCGCCTTTCCAGCGAACCCATAGACTTGCCCGGTGGCGTGGCCGTTACCCGTTTCAACGACGCCGATTCAGCCGAATCTGAAGGCTGGTTTCAGCCCACGCTGGAAGCCAGCCCGGTACCCGCGGTATGGGACAACACCCTGGGTCGATACCGGATGCGCCTGTCGCTGGGATTACGCGGCGACAATCTGCCTGCGGGCGCCACCCTGCAACAACCGGTTACCGTGCAATTCGGCTTTCGCGGCCTGAATGCCGATCCCTTTGAAGCCGTCACTCTGGAGCAGACCGGCATCGCCAACGAAAAGCATCTTGAGTTTCTGTTCCTGCCTACCACTGAGCAACCGGTGCTGGAGCTGCGCTCGGCGATTACCGACATCGACTACCCGATAGAAGCCATGCCGAGAATCGCCCTGCGTCCGGTGAATGATTCCATGGTGGGGTTGGGCCTGGGTGAAACCCTGGTACGAGTCGTCCGCTTGCAGCCCGATGGCACCGAAGCCAATGTCCTGAACAACCTGAGAGCAACGGTTGAAGTGACCGCCGGTGGCGCGATTCCCGAGCCTTCGGAGCTCACTTTTCGGGACGGCGATACCGGGTTCATGCTCCGCTCAAGCGGGCTTGAAGACGTGACGGTTCGGGTAACCGCAGGCGCCCATTCAGACAGCATTACCATACCGCAACGGTTTCCCACCACGCCGGTGCTGGCCGCATTGATCGGTGGCGCCGTGGGCGGGTTTTCCAGACGGTTTAGCCGAAACGCCTCAGGCGGCACCGGGCTCGCTCGCATCGCCGAAGGGTTGGCGGTCGCAATCATCGCCTACGTGGCGGGCGTGCTGGGTGTGGGCTACCTAGGCTTACCGGTCGCGGTCGTCAGTACCGAAGCGGGTGCTTTTCTGACCGGCGCTCTCACCGGCTTTGCCGGCGTGACGGTCATTGAATTACTCAGCAAGCGGCTCGCCCCCGGCAGCAAACCCGGATGAACGGTAGCGTTGGGCCAGGTGCGAGACCAGCTCTTCCATCGCCAGGCGCAGTTGCGGCGGGCCAATGACCTCCAGCTCAGCACCAAACCGCAACAACTCGCCACAGCCATGAGACGGGTTGCCCACGGGCATGGTAGCTCGATGCCAGCCTGTCGCACCGGCCGGTTCGACCGTCGTATGGTCGATCACATAGCTGGTGCAGAGAAAGTCCATGATTTTCACCCCGGTGGCCGACAACCGAATGTCAGCCATCACGGGAAACTGCAGGGCCTCCATTCGTCGCAGGCTGGCTTGCCAGAATTCAGTCAAATTGAAGTTGGCCGGTCGTTCAAACACCGCGTCCGTCAGCTCCAGTGATTCGATTCGGGAGACACGATAGGTACGGATGTCCGCCCCCACCTGTGCCACCAGATACCACTGCCCACCCTTTAACACGACGCCCAGCGGCTGAGCCTCACGCTGACGCACGCCCTTCCAGCTCTGGTACGACATGCTTACCAGCCGCTGCTCAAGCACTGCGGTCATCAGCTGCGGCAAGTGCTCGGCTTTTTCATCATCAGAAAACCAGTTGGGTGCATCCAGCAAAAAGCGGCTTTGCAGTCGGCTTGCTTCCCGTCTCATGCCCTCGGGCAGCGCCGTCATCAGTTTCAGTTGGGCATCAGCCAGGGTCGACTGCAGGCCCATCTTCTGGGCCGGGCCTGTCAAGCCGGCCAGAAAAAGCGTTTCCGCCTCTTCGGTCGAGAGGCCATTCAGGCGTGTGCGGTAGCCGTTCAGTAACCGGTAACCACCCTGAACCCCCTGCTCGCTGTACACCGGCACCCCCATTTCACTAAGCGCATCGATATCCCGGTAAACGGTACGCACCGAAGTCTCACAGACCTGCGCCAGCTCCGTTGCGGTCACTTTGTCGTGGGTTTGCAATGTCATCAGCAGCTTCAATAGCCGGCCAGCTCTCATGGCGTAAGTTCTCTCGGGCAGTGTCGGAAACTTTTTTCAGTATAGCGTTTATACCTGACACAAGGTGTCAGGTTTAGTCACTACCATGACTCGGGCAGTACCACTGACACCCAAGACCACCCAAGGAGACCGACCATGAGCAAAGACACTATCCTTCTATACCATGCGCCCCAAACACGCGGCACCGGCATCTGGTACCTGCTGGAAGAGCTGGGCGTTCCCTACGAGATGAAAATTCTGAACCTAAAGAAAGGCGAGAACCACGAGCCGGAGTTTCTGGCCATCAACCCGCTGGGCAAGTTCCCGACGCTGGTTCATAACGGCATGGTGATTACCGAGCAGGTTGCCTGCTACCTCTACCTGGCTGACCTGTTTCCTGAAAAGGGTCTGGCCCCCGGCCTGAATGACCCGAAACGCGGTGCCTATCTGCGCTGGATGGCGTATCAGGGCAGCAGTTTTGAACCCGCCGTTGTCGACCGTGCCCTAAAACGCGAACCGGGTGATCCGTCCATCATGCCGTATCGAAGCTTCGATCAGATGCAAAGCACCCTGTTCGATCAGATTGCCAAAGCCCCTTACTTGCTGGGTGATAAACCCTACGCTGTCGACTTTTTCTGGGGGATGACGCTGAAATGGTGCCGTCAGTTCGGCATGGTAGACACCAATCCGGTGGTTGATGCCTATATAGACAGCATTATATCGCGCCCGGCCTATATCAAGATCGAACAGCAGGACCAGAAACTGGCGGACGAACAGGCTGCCGCGCAAACAGAAACAGCCTGACGCGGGCGTTCAATTTACAGAGTGACTGGCTCAGCAAACGCCGAGCAATGGCAGATGCTTGAGGCTGTGATACTTCAAAGCAACCTCGATGCAATGCGCTAACGGCAGTTGTCTGATATCTGCACCGACGGGTATCACAACTGCCCGTTTACCTTCAAAGCGGAACTCCCCCCGATACCGCTCTCTGAGCGTTTCGATCATGCGGGTCTGGCAGTGAAAGAACAGTTTGATCACGTCTGGGTCTTCAGGCTTCCAGTCCATTCGAATCGGGGTGCCGCCCTTTACCTGAAAGCTTGCTTCACCCCACTTTAGGGATTCTGCAACCTCACCCAGCTCGTGCTCGGCTGCCTGTGCCAGAATGAGATCACGCACACGTTCAAGCTGCTGCCTGGCCGGGCTTGGGTAGCTGTCAAATTTGGCTTTGATGTCTGGATTCACGGTCTCTTTCCCCCTCAGAGCCCCAGCGCTCCCCGCCGCAGCCAATCGTGCACAAACGCCAGTTTATAACGCGCGTGCTCCGAGAGCACGAAGGGATACAGATCCGACAGCCCCATGGACCGGTTAATATGGTTCACGCCCACGGTAAGCGACGCTGCGACGCGAATCAGCCGCTCTGCGTCGGGTTCCGAATAAGGGTCCCAGCCCGAATCCGGTATCTGTGGCGACGACAGGCCGGTCGCCACAAAGCTGTCGGCGATGTCGGTCAGGTGCAACAGATGTGACGCGGTTTCCGCGAAATCTTCATGCGGGTGGGATGACGCATAGCTGGTCAGGTAATGTTGCCGCCACTCGGCCGGCGGGCCATTTTCATAGTGGTATTGCAACGCTGCCTGGTAGTCGATGCGTTCATCGCCGAACATGGCGCGAAACGCATCCAGAAAATCTTCCCGCAGGCTCAGGCGCCACCAGAGCATATGAGCGATCTCGTGGCGCATGTGGCCGATCATGGTTCGATACGGCTCCTGCAAGGCTTCACGGCGGGAGGTGACCAGTATGGGGTCGACCTCAGCGACACTGATGGTTACCACGCCTTCCGCATGGCCCATCGGCACCGGCGTTGGCCCTTCCGCGAGTAAGTGAAACACCGGCGGCGCACCCGGATCTTCCGGGCGGAACCAGTGCCAGCGGCCCAGGTTATCCAACGCCCAGCGCTTGGCCGCCTCGGTTTGCGCCCAGTTGGGAATGGCATTGGGGAGCGTCGGATCGGGTGCCAGCGCGGTCATGGCGCAGGATCGACAAAACGCTCCCTGTTTCGGGGCTATCCAGTTACAGCCGATTTTCTCCCGGTTCGCACAAAACGGCGGGGTCGGCAAAAAAGCACGTGCTTGTGGGTCATAGGCAACGGGGGTGCCTTCGGCGGTGGTCAGGTTGTCGAACCAGAGTGTTCCGGCACCGACCGGGTTCGCGAAGACTCGCATAATGGACCCTTACAATAGAGCATGTATCATCATATTGGGGGTAAGAGCCACTCCACTACAACCGCCATGACACTAAAAACCGACAATTGCATCCAAAGTTGGCTTTATTTAATACGTATTCATGGCCTTGGGAAATTTGAACGACGTTACGGGTAAATACATATTGTGAATGCCTCTGTATTAAAAATAATGGTTGCTTTAGCTCTGTTACTGAGCACTCAGGCATGCGCCCATCTACCACAACGGTGTCAGCCAAATTGGTATGTGACGGGTTATTACACCCCAGTTGAAACAGATTACGCCGGTGCAGCCGACACAACCATTTCTATTAATGATCAGGGCGACCAAGTCTTCAGCGAAGCGTTTCTCGCAGCCGTCAAAGTGGAAGGCTGGGGTAAAACTCGCTTTGGCTGGTACCTCGGGTACTACGGCAATCAGTGGCATCGCAGCGCTCAACCGCTGGATGCGCTGGGCCAGACGCTCAACATCGGCACGGTAGCGACGGATCCGATGGTAGTCACCACCGGGTCAAGAGTGGTCATCGAGAACATGGAATCTTCGTTGCCAGAACATCAATTTGTTGCCCGCGATGTCGGCGCTCTGGTGAAACGGAATCACATCGACGTGTATACTGGCGAGGGCGAGGCCGCCAAACACCTGACCTGGCAAATTACCGGACAAAGGACGGTATGCGTTTATCCAACCTGACTTAAAGGATTATTCATGACCCACTCGTATAGCCATCGGCTGACGTTTCGACGGGCGCTTACTTCACTGTTATCTGGCTTGTTGATGACCTTAATTGGCATGGGTGCCACGGCCCAGGCCGACGGGGTTGAGGACCTCTCCCAACTCGTTGAGCTGAACCGGAAGATCCTCTTTCTTATCTCCGGCGAATCCGACAATGCCGTCTCCCGGCAGCGAGATACCTTTATTGCCCGCAATTTCTATTACGAGAAACAGCATGCGCTAGAGGAGATCGAAGCGAACCTGAGTGAGATGCCAGCCACGCAGCGCGCCCAACACATCAGAGACTTGTTCGATTACCTGTACAGCGATGCCGTGCGTGCGGCCGATGCCCTCACCTTCATCGATCTCGTCGATAACCTGCTTAGCCAACACACCGAGCAGCCTTACCTGAACCAGACTGAGCTGAGCCAATTGCGGCAACTGGAACAACAGATGCTGGTCATACAGGACACCTACGAGGAAGACATACGTGAACTCTACAATGCCCTCGGCACACGTGGCCTAGAGCTCGAGCCCTGGCAGGACTACCTCGATTTTCTGAACAACCGCTACGACCGCAACGAGATCTACCGAGAGTTTAACCAAACCCAACCCGCCCTTAACGAACCGGCGGTCCGTGGAGCCGAGAACACCCAGGGGTCCAGTTTGGTATGGGGGTATGACATCCCTGAGAAGACCGTGGTACTGACCTTCGACGACGGCCCACACCACCGCAATACCGGCGCCATTCTGGACGTACTGAAAGAACATGACGTTAAAGGATACTTTTTCGCCGTTGGTCAGAATATTGGAGCCATTAACGGGGAGTCCGTCACCTTGACTGGCAAATCCGATCAGTTACAGCGCGCCCTCAGTGAAGGGCATGTGCTGGCCAATCACAGCTTCTCACATTCGGTTCTGACCAACCTCAGCGAAGACGAACAAGCCATCGAGCTGGGCAATACCAATCGCCTGCTCAATGCGGTTTCCGGTCGGGATGCTCAGTATTTCCGACCGCCCTACGGCGCCAAAAATGAACAGCTGGTGCAACTCTCACAAGAAGCCGGTATGCAGACCATCATGTGGAATCTGGATTCAAAAGACTGGGCCGACCCTATTCCACAGTCGATCGTCGACCGGGTGATGGCGGATCTCGAAGAGCAACAGGGTGGCATCCTGCTGTTTCATGACATCCATCGCCAGACCGTCCAGGCTTTGCCGCTGCTACTGGAAGAGCTGAACAACGCTGGGTATAGCGTGGTAACACTCGATGGCGGCTCGTTTGATGACGAACCCGTAGCAACCGCCAGCGAACAGACAGAGTCCACCTCGGTGGAAAGCCAATTGTACCGGGAAAGCTGGGCACTGGTGATCGGTGTAAACGACTACCAGTACTGGCCCAGGCTCAACTATGCCGTGAACGATGCCCAGAGCATTGAACACACCCTCGTCAACACATTCGGATTCAAGGAAGACAATGTCTTCACCCTGTACGACGAAGAGGCCAATCGCGAGAACATCACAGAGCATCTGGCCAACATTCTCTCCGACCCGAACCGCGTGAAACCCAATGACCGCGTTTTCGTGTTTTACGCTGGCCATGGCATGACCAGAGTACTGCCATCCGGGCGCAATCTGGGCTATATCATTCCTCACGACGCCGAACTGGACCGCTACCACAGCCGGTCTATCTCGATGACGCACCTGCAAGACTTCTCGGACATGATTCCGGCCAAGCATGTCTATTTCATCATGGATTCCTGTTACAGCGGCATCGCGCTAACCCGCAGCGGCGGCCGACAGGTGCGTTCGAACTACCTGGATGAGATCGCCTCGCGCCAGGCCCGGCAGATCCTCACCGCTGGCGGCGCGGATCAGGAAGTCGCGGATGGTGGCCCGGAAGGCCACTCCATCTTCACCTGGACGTTATTACGTGGTTTGGATGGAGAAGCCGACCTCGATAACAACAACATCATCACAGCTTCCGAACTGGGTGCTTACGTCTCACCCGCTGTCGCAGAAAATTCCAACCAGACACCGGCTTTTGGCAACCTGGTAGGCAACGAAGGCGGTGAATTTTTGTTCGAACTGGCCCCGGTTAATCTTTCCGATGCGTCGCTCTCCGAAGAGGAGCGTTTACGGGCTCAATTGCTGGAACTGCAAAAAGAAAACACCACGCTAAAACAGCGACTGGCGGACCTGACCAGTACCGAGCCCAGCGGAGCCGAGCAAGTGCTCGATGACGCGGTCAGTCAACTTTCACTGACCGAGCGCAAACTGAAGGCCAATGAATTCCACGCCAGAGGCCTCGCCCTGTATCGGGACAAAGACTACGAGAACGCCCTTGCCGCATTAAAGTCCGCCCTGGCCTATAACCCCACCAACCCGGGTTTGGTCAACGACTACGGGTTCATTCTTTATCGCGCCGAACAATATGACGAAGCCCTGTACTGGCTGGAGAAAACCATCGAACTGGATGCCGACCGGATTCCGGTGTATCTGAACATCGCCGACACCCTGGCGCAGTTGGACAGAGACTCAGAGGCTGCTCCCTACTATGAGTACTATCTCGAGTTGTATCCGGACAGCCCCGTCAAAGATCGGGTCATAGAAGCGCTGAATTCTTGACAGAAACGGACGCCTGGGGTCGTGATGACCCCTCGTGTCTGATCTTACCTGGCGGTCAGAAAGCACTAAAGGAGAAGTCCGTCACAAAACATGGCATTGGCATCGGTTCCCTGTTCCCATGAAGTGAGTTTTTCCCTTATCTTCTGCCCCTATCCCGACATGATGGTCGGGCTTTCACACGCTTGCGTTCATGGATTGGACAATCTGCCGGAACTCTGTCTGGGAACAGTCGACCACGTTCCCAGCGAATAAGGATATCAGCTGTATCGACACACCTCGTTTACACCACACCCTAATTGCGCTTTTAGAAGGCTGGCCAACGCCTCGCTTTCCCTTGCCTAACCCCTGCGAAACGGACTCAAAAAGGAGAACGCTATGAGTAATATCGATAGTGCCATGGAGACGGTCAAGTCTCAGATCGAACAAAACCGCCAACGGCAGAAAAAAGTCACCTCTGTGCTGCAATCGGGTGAGAGTAAAGTCGGTGAACTGGGGGTAGGCCTTGATATCGAAAATGCGGAGCTGGAAGATGTTCAGCTGCAACAGGAAGCCATGAACGGCAATATCGCCGAGCTTATTGTCGAACTGGATGAAGTCACCGCCGGCTTTGGTAAACAGTTCGATACCATGCGTTCAAAAACCATGGGCGAAAAGCTGATTGGCTTTCTGTCTTCCCACAAGTCTGAATCCATGCGTGCCAGTCGTATTCGCAATACCAACATCGACAGCAAGCTGGCAGACCTGATTGGCAAATCCAACGTCATTATCGGTTTGCTGCAGGAACAATTGAAAGAGCTGGAAACCCAGCAGGTGAAAGTCTCCGACAACCTGAGCGTGGTTCTGGCGCAACGGGGCGATGTGGTTTCCGAGCTGGAACAGATCAGGAACCAGCTGCAACAGATGGACCCGGAAATCATCCGTCTGGAAAACAAGATTTCCATGGAAGCCGATGCCGCCAAGCGAACGGAGCTGGAAAGCGAGTTACAGAACATCAACGAGACCCACAACGAACTGGTGCAACAAGAACAGGTGAAACTGGCGCTGAGCCAAACCCTGGAAAAGTACATCAAGATGGGCCAGACCTTTGTCGATTCCCTGCAGAACCAGGTGGCCACACAAATGGTACTGGTCGACAAGCTGCAAACGGATACCGAGCAGCGCGTATTGCTCTACGATGCGCTGAACAAATCCCTTAAAACAGCCCAGCAACAGGATGTGGCCCACCGCATCAACGATATCGGCTCGGCCGTCGATAACGAGGCACAAACCACCATGGCTCATATTGGAGCTGCCACCAACCAGCGCATTGCTGAAATGCTCGAAGCCCACGAAGGCAACATGGCCTTTAGTCAGATGGTGCAGGAACAGAAAGCAAAAGCGGACGAGCGCTTTGCGCGTCGGTTTGCAGCGGTTATGGAACGGCACGATCGTGCCAACTACACGGCCAGCGCAGACTGATCCATTGCAAGGGATTGATTCATGCAAGCGAGTGCACAGGGGTTTGAACCCCGCCTGGCCCGGCACTATTTCGCCACGGTGGGTGCTGTTACCCAGGCCCTGATCGAACTGATGGCCACTGAGGCTCCCGGTGCACCGGGGGCTCACAATGCCACTGGCATCGTACAGTCGTATCTGCGTCAGTTGGCCCATAGTCTGGAATGCTTCAGGTTGCGCAATGCGATGACAGGGCGCGTACCCGAGCATTACTGGCCCTCGGAATTCAGTGTGTACAATGGCTTGCCCGTCAGCCAGCAATGGCTGGAATTGGCGGGCGACTTTGACGTAGCCCAGGCAAGCCTGGCAAACAGCGATACCGTTGCGGAACTGGAAGAAAAGATTCTGGATCATTGCCTGAATCAGCGTTCACTACCGCGCGAGCTGCAGTTCCGGCTGTCTCAGCGGTTGTACCGCGAGGCGCTCACACTGAAGCCCTGCTTTCTGCCACGCAATACGCCGCAATTAACCCTGGTGTCGAAAACCCAAACGGTTCCCAGACGATATCTGCTGCACTGGGCGGTATTCGACTCCGAGCGAAACCTGCCCAACCTCTATTTCAGCCTGATCGAGGAAAGCGGCGCTGTCCCGCTCCACGAAGATGAGAAGCGCTGGCACGCCTACCGGGAGGCATTGCTGAACCAGTCTTTGTCGTCCCTGACCTTGCTGACCATTGCGCACGGTCTGGACGAAGACTTTCCCGATATCCACCCCCTCACGCTTCGGCGTATTCATGCAGGCCCCCTGTACCTGCACGAATTCACCAGCCATTCCGATGCCATCCACCAGGTTCTGGCCGAGCAAGCGGGCCGCCCGGGTCAGGACTGGGTATTTGAATGGACGGTGGAAACTCTGGTTTCAAAAGACAGCCGCCAGGTATCGCGCGGACTGTTTCGCAGCGGTCGGCGAGAAACCTACCACATCGATGCCTACCGGCCCGACCTGGTCTCCGCCGGTGCCTCTGCAATCGATCGCTACATGATCATGCCCATAGGGCCATACCAAAGCATGCGTTCAATGAACGACGAACGCCTGAATGCCATGACCAAATACGTGGTGGGACCGGAAGGCTCACTGCTGCACCGAATTCAATAGGGAAGAACGATGACGCAACCCCAACAAGCCATGCAATTGAAGGAAGAAGATATTCGTGGTCACTATGAAGCGGCGTTTCATACGCTGAGCGCCCTCAGCCATCGGCCGCAGTTTGCGTCGGCAGACGACGAACCCCAGACCAGCCGTGGTGGCTTCTCTCGGCGGCGCTTTCGCAACACCATTCCGGGCATGTCACCCGTTACGCAATCGGCGGCGTCTTCTCAGGCCGGATTGGCCAACACCATTGCCAGCGTCACTCCGGACGACCCCTTACCCACTGAAGTGCAAAGCCATATTATTCGGGTGCTGCGTCGCGGCCTGGCGGTTGCCAATACCCTGATCGATACCTTCGGGGACCAGACCCCGCTGAACAGCCTTAAACGGGAAAACACTCAGGGCCACCTGGGCGATCTGCAACGAAAGGAGTTTGGCGAACTGCTTAACGCTTCCGGCTTGGTCGGGCTGTTCACCTTTGCCAGCTACCTGCAGTACGTACTCAGCGACTACCTGACCGAGGCCGATAACCTGTCGATCACGCTTCCCGACCCGGAAGAGATCGTACTGGACAACCCCATCGATGCCCTGAATGGCGCCTTATGGGAACTCGACCGCTTTATTGATGACCATGCAGACAGCGATGAAGCCCTGGTAAAGGTGGTACGCGACTACGCAACCCGCCTGATCGATGCGCTGCACATTCGTCGTCACGGCATGCCAGGACTGGAGCCCTTTCTATCCGCAACCTACCGGGTTGAGGCCGATACCTTCACCGTCGATGGTTTCGAAGTCTCCCAGCGCGGCCGCGCCACCCAGTTGGTCATGAGTTTCAAGAAACCGGAAGAGGTTATCGGCAACCACATTGCCAAGTACCAGGCACTGAAGCTGGCTAAGATGCTGATGGCCTACGATTTCACCCAAAAGAAGAACCCCTTTGTTGATTTAGGCGGCTTCATCTTTACTTTTATGGGCGACGGCAAGCCTGGCACGGGCAAAACGACGCTGATTCAGATGCTCGCCGGTCTGTTGAACGACTATTGCGAGGTTGCGGGCTACACCTTTCGCTATGAAAACTTATCGACCGACAATGTGGACAGCTTTCAGGGTAAATCCGGCCAGAACGCGAAACAGTTTATCCGCAACGTCACCGACCCCAACATCATTGGCTTCGGCACCATCGACGATATTGATCAGGTGGCCGGTAAGCGGGGTGACCGCCAGTCGTCGGCCGGGCAGCAGGAAATCACCGCCGTACTGATGGAAAGCTTCGCCGGTGCCAGCACCGTGGTTCGCGGTAACTGCACCTTTGGCATGTTCTCCAACTACCCGGAACAGGTCGATGATGCGCTGCGCCAGCGGGCCGGTGCCCGCTTCCTGATCGACGGGCCCCAATCGCGCGAAGATTACATCGACATTCTGAATCTGCTGCTGGGCAAGAACCATGATATTCCGCTGGGTGATCATGAGCTGTACGCGAATCAGGCGATACAAGGCGCCGTACAGCGCTCGTTCGAAGCGCACAACCGCCCGACCGCACCCGCGCTGGCCGATGTCTTCGATCGAATGCTTACTGGCCCGGCCAGCCACGTGACTATCGCGTCTCTGGGTGGCTACCTAAAAGCGATTCAGGAAGTCGACGAACGGTTTACCGGGCGGGCCATCAAGAATATTACCGATGCGGTAAAATTGAGAGCCATGGATTTCGAACTGCCGGACGACTGGATGGAACACCCGGATCAGTTCTTACATCGCGACTACGACACTAAATTATCCATGCTCAGCGAACTGATGACGCCGATAACCCCCGAGATGGTGATTCAGGAAATCAACCGCTATGCCGACAGCGAGTTCCGCTATGCCGGTGCGTCCGATGAAGCCGAGATCACCGAGCGTGTGCGCCAGATCAAATGGCAGTTGGAAGCGGAACGCCGGTTGCGGCAGGGCGAGTAAATGCAGCCGATGGACACCCAAAAGCCACTCCCGTCCGAGCCTGTGTTCAACTGGACATTCTGCAAGAACGAATGGTTTCTGGTCAGCAGCGACACCCTAAAGGAACGGTACAACCGGGCGATGGAGCAACTGTGCGGGTGCAGAACCGAGCTGAGGCGCTTTCACATCGACATGACCGGGTTCTCCCCTGAAATCGCAGACGAACTTCAGGACCCTTACTACCTGAACCCTCATGGCATTAACCGGCGTTTTATTCTGCTGATACCCGAACAACAGAATTTAACGCTGCACGACCCCATGTTTTCCTGGACGGCGGATGTCCTGAAAAGCTTTATGGAGGTGAACCGCAGCCAACTGTTCACCCTTATGGCAAGAGACTCCGTTTATGGAGAAATTCAGAACTCCATTTATCGGCTGGAATCGGTAGACGAACTGCTCGACATGAGAACGGTGTCCATCTCATTAAAGACACCCGATGGCTTGCTTGACGCTGCGGGTCGCCTACATGAGACCATCGACGGACTGATGCAACAGCCTGAACATTGGCTCGATGACGCACGCCTGAACAACCTTATACAGTTGGCTGAAAAAACAGGTGATATCCGCCGCCACCCGGTGGCACCCATCGATGAGACCTATCAGATCCGCCACTATTTTACGCGTCATCTCGGTGGCTTGTACCGGTTCGACCATGGCCGGCGAATTGTGATTCTGTCGGTCGACCCCCAGGTGGAGCCCCTTGGCAGAGGTAACCCTCAGATTCAGCATCACCGCATTCAGGACAGCGAGCAGGTCTACCGGTACCTGACCGATCGCCGGCTGGTACAAACAATATCGAACCTCGAATCACTGCAGGAAATACTGCGCGGCTTCCTGCTCGACCAGTACGCCAGCGACCACCAGGATGGAGACTTTTCCGCCCTGACCGCTAGCGACCAGACTCAGTTGATTCATCGGTACTGGGATACCTTGCCAGACATCGCCAAAACCCTGCTGTCAGCAATTCGGCATTTCGAACAGGGCAGCAGCGATCTGGATTCACTGGCAACGGGTGACGCGTTCTTCTATCTGGTCGAACCCAAAGGGGGTGACATGGCCCCTCTGATTCACCACTTGCTGGCCAACTACCGCGCCGAACACTTTCGCTACCTGTACCGGTGGAACCGCGCTGTATTCTGGCAACAATTTGAGCACTGGCCACCGGCCAAGCAGAGCTACGCAGGCCGATACATCACCCGATATGGTGATCAACGACCCGACAGCGGCCCCTGGAGATGATTCAATGAAGGTCTTTCTGACAAGCATCAAATGGATTTTTTGCACGCTGGTGGTTATCGGCCTGGCGGCTTTTCTCGATTACTACCTGCCCAGTGAAGCCGTCGTGCAGCTCACCGGCACCGACGTCAAACGGATGGACACCCGCAAGGGGCGCTACCTGGATCATGAAGGAGCCAACGTAGAACGAGTGGCCCCCACCTACACCCGGGATATTCGCTTTATCAACGCCATTACGGCGGAAGACAAGGTTCGGGTATACCGCAATGAAGATACGGGCTGGCACTGGCCTCCCTATTTCAAGTTCGACAGCGCCGATATGACGGCCAGAACGCAAAGCATATTGTCTTCCGGTGACAAGCCCTTTGTACAGGTGACTTACTACGGCTGGCGCATCCAGTTGCTGTCGCTGTTTCCCAATCTGGTCGACATGAAAATGGTGGAACCAGGGTACCGGCCCATCAACTGGGTTCGCATTGTTTTCTTTACTGGCCTGACGATAGTAGGTTTCTTTTTCTGGCGCTGGTACCGGGGCTTTCGGCGCCGGGTAGAAGCCCGGTTAGCTGAGCAGGCCCATGAAGCCGCCGGCCCATTTCGGCGACTGTTTGGCGCCATTCGTAAGGAGTGGCGAAGCTGGGTAGGGCCTTCACATGACTAAACTGCGCACTCAAACCCTCTATGGTGCTGAACTGGAACCCTGGCTCGGCGACGTCGCCCGACTGCGCATCGAGGTGTTTCGGGATTTTCCCTACCTGTACGAGGGCTCGCTCGACTACGAACGCCACTACCTGCAAACCTACGTCGAAAGCGACAGCGCCATTTGCGTGCTGGCACTCGACGGCGAGCAGGTCGTCGGAGCTGCCACGGGCTTGGCGATGCGCGATGAAGAACCCGCGTTCAAACAGCCCTTGCAGGCAGCCGGTTTCGAAGTGAATCAAATGTTCTACTGCGCTGAATCGGTGCTGTTAGCAGACTACCGCGGCCAGGGCCTTTACCGGTTTTTCTTTACCGAACGCGAAGCCCAGGCACGTCGCCTGGGTTTGAACCTGAGTGTCTTCTGCGCTGTCGACCGGCCTGATAACCACCCACTGAAGCCCAGAGGTTATCGCTCGCTTGAAAGCACCTGGCAACGCTATGGCTACCGGCCATTACCCGGCGTTAAGGCGCGGTTTCCATGGCGGGATGTTGACCAGACCGAGGAAACGGAGAAAGTGCTGAGTTATTACCACAAGCCGTTATAACCCGCGCCCTGCAGTAACAACCACGGTGCCAGCAACACCAGCTCACAAGCCCGCGGCCCGCTCCACCCGGCATTCGTAAGACCCCATTTCGAACTCCCGGCAGATCAACGGGCGGTTCTCGTAAATGGTGCACATGAAGGTTTCACGGTTCAGCGCTGAACACCAGCCATCATCCAAACGCAACATGGTTTCTCCACCCCACTCGTCAACGGCGATGTGCCGGGCCGGAACACCGGTATCGGTAATAATCATCACTTCCAGGCGGCAACAGCAGGCCTGGCAGGTTGAGCAAGTGACGGTTGGATCGGTGATGTCTTCAACGGGTATGGTCATTTGGGCATTATCACTCAACAGCAGTGTGCTGCTTCGGGGTTATCCACAGTATCCAGGCACATGGCCTGAATCGACCGGAAGGATAGCACAGCCTGCCCGGTCACCTTTGCCGCCACCTTTAAAAAAGAGCGACTAGACTCATAAGGCCAACGCAGCCCGATGACACGTTGAACGCTATTACGAACAAGGATACCCGAATGATAAAACACCTGCTGATGACGCTGAGTAGCACGGCATCCCACTGCGGCCGGTGTCTGGTCGGCTGTGTCATTCTAAGCAGTGCGCTGGCGTCGCCCGCGCTGGCTGAAGACTGTGTGAAAACCTTCCGCTGGACCGAAGACCCTCCCTACACCTACGCCTCCGCTGACGCACCGGGCGGTGTCAGCGGCATATCCGCCGATATCGTACGTACCGTGCTGAGCGACCTGGGCTGCGACGTCCGGTTTGTTGATATGCCCTGGGCGCGTGCCTTGTCGGCGCTACAAACAGGACGGGTCGATATCGTCAGTGGTGCCTTTGATACCCCGGAACGCCGTGCCTACGCCCACTATGCCAACCAGGGAGACACCTCACCGAACGTCATCTTTGTGCGTGCAGACAGCCCCGGTGCGGTTGCCTGGCAGCAGTTTTCCGACCTGCTCGATAGCGATATCACACTCGGTGGACAAATTGGCGTGAATTATGGCCCCGAGTACCAGCAAGCACTGGCAAACGGTAGCCTGGAAGGCAGGCTGACGCTGGTGCCAAACCGCCCTCTGCTGTGGCAAATGCTCGATCGCGATCGCATTGACGCCGTTGCGGCCAGCTACCTGACCGGTTTAATGGAAATCAGCCAGTTGGGGTTTCGGGACAGAATTGTCAGCACCGGCATCGAATTGTCGTCCGACCCTGCGTATATCATTTTTTCCAAAGCCTCGGTCGATGAAACCTTTGTAGACCGCTTCAATGAGGTCCACACCACCCTCCTTCAAAGCGAAAAGTACCAGGCCATTGTGGATGCCCATACCCGGGAAGTTCAGGTGTCGGAGTAGCGCCTGCTCTCACATCGGGCGGCAGTGCCGGCCTGATCAGCCGACGCTCAACAGCCGGCAGTAACGGTGGTGACAGTACAGTCGGGGAAGCCAAACGAATCGTATTCAACGTAACAGCCCGGCCCGGGATCTGACGGGAGGGTAAACCCTACCCGGGTAAACCGGTTATCAACAAACGTCCTGAGACTGCCGCTGCTGCTGGCTTGCAGAGAAATGTAATCCAGCATGGTGAGCGCGTCGGCCACCTCGGCCTGGCTTTCGGGGCAAAGGTTACGCCAGTCTACCTCCGACCGCCCAACTTCGGTCTCTATCACGTAATCCAGCTGATTACTGCCGCCTGGGTTGCTGGCAGCAGGCGAGAGACCGCTGACATAAGCTTTGCTTCTGACAATACCAACGGTGCTCTTCATCGCGCCTGCGACCGCATTGATGGTCGCAACACGGGCTTCCGATGAAAGCGCCACAAAGCGAGGGAGAGCAACGGCTGCCAGCACGCCTAGAATGACTATTACCAAAACCAGCTCAACCAGCGTGAAGCCACCAGAAAGGCGTGTGTGGCCAACCTTCGAATCCATGAGACAACCTATCCAATAACGCACTACAGAGCGACGATTATCCAAGAAAGCCGTGGTTCAGGCAATTGACCAACCGGCCCTTGCGGTCAGGCCACCGCAGCAGACTGACTCACCGGGCGTGACCGGAACCGGCGATATGGCAAGGCAACAGATGCCGATGCAGGTCACCTGAACGCCTTGCCCAATAACACCCCTCGCACGCGGGGTATCAATATGGCCAGGGGTGAGGTCGTCCAAAAGCAGGGGTGACCCGTATCAACATCCACAATAACGAACAGAGCATAAGCCCATGTCACAACCCCACGCGACACCACCCGCTACTCCGAACCGGCTCCCCTGCCGCGGTTGCCTGCCAAGTTGCAGCAGCTACCCAACCTGCAATGGCACCCCCTGGCGGCAGGACAAGGCCCCACCGCCGAAAGCACCGTAAGCTGAAATGTGGCAGGTGAGCGGAAACGCCGCCTGCGGACTCTTATGGAACCGCAGCTTACCAATTAACGCTATCGGGGCGGTGATCGCCACCAACCCAGGTCTGGGCTTGGTCCTACTGGGCGATCTGGGTTCAACGCCCGATAACGTCCTGATGCGCGCCAGGGCACCGGGGCCACACCGGCTGATTGACGACGCCATTCAAGCCGGCCTGAACTATTCAGGCATTGGGCTCACCAGGCAATAACCCGAAGCATAACCAGGCCGGAAGCGGCGCACGTAAGCGATAGTCGGGCGCCGCTGTTCTAGTGCCCAGGCGTAGGGCTAGAGGTTATTGATGCTATTGAACACCTTCTGACAGGATGCCAAATACGCTCCACCAAACAGATTGTAATGATTCAGAAAGTGATAAAGGTTGTAGATCTCTCGCTTGCGACCATAGAGGCCGCTGAGAGGCCGCACCGCCTCATAGGCTTGATAGAAGGGCTTTCCAAAGCCACCGAACATTTCGGTCATGGCCAGGTCCGCTTCCGAGTCACCGTAATAGACAGCCGGGTCAATCAGCCAGCTCGACACCCGATCAAATATCACATTGCCGGACCATAGGTCGCCATGAAGCAACGCGGGTGCACCCGCATGCTCATTCAACCACGCGGCCAGAATGTCGCCCTTTAGGTGAAGTACCTCACTGAATTGCTCCCTTAGCCGAGCATCACTGATCATCCCTACCTGATAGCCAAGCCTGTATTCCAGAAAGAACTCACCCCAGTTGTCACTTTCGCAATTCTTCTGGGGGTTCAAACCAATATAATTATCACGGTGAAAACCGACGTGGCTTTGTGGCAGTCGATGAATAAGGGCAAGCCCTTTCCCCAGTGCCCGAAAAAGAGTGTCAGAGGGAGATGATGCATCAACTTCAGTCATCTGAAGCTGACCGTCACTTACCGAAAATACCTCGGGTACCTTTAACTCTGTGACCCCGGCCAATGTGACTGCTTCCCGCAGCAGCTCCAGGCCTTCGGCCTCACAATACAAGGCATTTGCGTATCTGGTGTCGTTTCTCTTGGTATGCATAGTCGCAAGGGTAGCCGCCAACGTCTGCACGCGTCAAAGCCGTCAAAAACCATGGGCTGATGCCTCCCAGTCTGGGCGTATCACGAGCCCTGCGTCAGAACACCCAAGAGATCAGCAACCAGAGGACAACGAAAAAGGCAAAAAACCCAATAAGTAAGAATTGGATTTCACCGAGTAGTCCATCACCGGCAGCAACCGCAAAAACGATGAGAACCAAGACAGTCAGGGTAAACGCAATGACCGCCGCATCTTTTATACCCACACCCGGTACCAGGTAAACCTGATTGAACTCAGCCAGCATGGGTAATGCAAAGAAACCGCCAATAAAGAGCAGAGCCACGAGAACAATGAGTGCTATCGCGATCGTTCTGGCCTCCCGCTCGTCTTTCTTTCCAGTGTCGCCGGCCATGGTTATTCAGCCAGGTGAGCTTTGATCATATCTCTCAGATCATGAGGTCGTGGTACCCCGGCTGCTTCAATTTCCGCATCGTCGCCCGCAGTAAACACGGAAATCTTCCCAACCCCGAATATTCGGTTGAGAAATGTCTGATAGACCTTCACAGTCCGAATACTTCTAACATTCAATTCAGTGCGATCTTTACTTAACAATCCCTTCTCAAGAATAAGGTCGTTACCCGTGAACTCGAGGGTGGTGGACTTACACTTCAAATACCAAATAAGAAGAATCAGAATGCCTATTGCGAGTGGAATCAACAAGACCGCAAGAATGAACCCGAGCGGATTATTCTTGAACATGGCTGGATGTTCAGAGTATTTCGTTTCCAATTGTGGTTCCTTTTGCGCTGATACCCCTGCGGGTAGAATGTCACGTCTGTTGTGATGCTGTATCGTTCATTCGCGTTGAACCAGGCACCGACCCAAGAGTACGTCAAAAACGCAGACGGAACCAATGCAAATTAGAGCACAAGACCAGCAACGCTATACTTTAAGGCAGGTACATAAGGAGCGGTGCTGGCGTGATCTCACGCCCGCAGCACCAGCGCCCACCACCGCTTTCGCGCAGATAGCAGTGTACGCGACCGGGCTGTGTGCACCAGGTGTCTCTGCTGCCTGTAGCCGCACAGTGAAAAATAGAAGGGGAGTCCTGGTTGCGAGAACACTCTCGGCCCCGGGTTCATCAAACCTGACATTACACCAGCCATAAGCCACTTTTAGTTGCCAATAGCAGCTACTTTTGCGTCACCCCCTGCATATTGATTGTAACTTTCTGTATATTCCCACGGTTTCAATACGCTTAAGGACAGCTATGAAAACCTACGGTTATATCGTACTAGGGATGTCGGTGCTTTCAATCGTCATGGCCATTGTTGATTCACCTGCCTGGTTAATCGGTGGCCTGTTCAGCATTCACCTGGCCTGGCAACTGCTAGCAAAGGAATACCGAAAAGCCCATTGCAACGCGGTCACCAAAGGCAAAGTACTGTCGATCAGAGCGAATGGCACCTTCCTCGGTGGCGAACACCAGCCGCTACACAATGCCAGCATCGCCTACCTGGATACCGTTAAAGAATTCAAAAACCTCCCGCCGAACTTCATCCACGATGTGGCCCCCGGAGAGATCATTGAAATCAAGTACAACGCAAGAAAGCCGGATGTCGCTTTCGTCAATTTCATTGAGTAAGGGAGCGCAGAATGTTGATTGTAGCCGGTTTTATGATGTCACTGGTCCTGGCGCTGGCGTTGTTATATTTCATGTTTATTCAAACCTCACCAAGCGCCATACTGGACCTTGGTTTCATCAGCTACCTTTCAAGCAATGCCGGTACCGCCTTGGGTGGTCTGATTGGCATGATGGCACTTACCTTCGTTGTCATCTTACCCATGCTCGCTAAAATCCCCGGCAACGTCCGGGAAACGCTCAGCCAGCGACGGTTTCGCCGCCCGCCAGAAAGAACGACCGGCAAGGTTGTGAACTCAACACACGGAGTCGATTACACGTCGGTAGAGCTAACTTACTCGGGCCACCGCCAGGTATTTCGAATTGACAACCGGGTACTGACAGCCCCGCTTGAGCCGGGAACCGAACTGATCGTGTTTTACGACCCTGCCAACAAGAGCAACGCTTACATCGACGTATTGGGCTCTCTTGATCAACAGCACACTCACATAACCCAGTCGGACACCCTGTTCAAACTGTTGGAGATAACGCCCCGGTTTGACGTATCGCCTCAATCATTCGAGTTAGTGGGTGAACTGTACGGTGGCTCGTTCAACGCTCAAAAGGCCAGTTTGGTGTGCCAGTTCAACCGGGAAGAGCTCGGCCATTTTACACCAGGCACACTGCTCCCCTGTATTGTGAGCGGTTCCAAGGACAACTACACCATTTCAATGGTCACGAGCTGATCACGACCCGGCGTAACGCCATTCACTCAAATACAGACCCGATATAGAGCTTATGAAAAAAATACTGGTATTCACGCTACTCTTTCTGACTTTGGGTGCCATCTCCCACTTCGCGAGAGACATCGACCCGCAATCGGTTAACGACCTTTTGAAACGCTACAAGATCATTGCCAGCAAACCTGATGTCTACTACAGCTACGACCAAATAAGCCGTACTTACCCCTGGGGCCTGGTCGCCAAAGCAGATGATGCCTATTTCTTAACCGACCTGGATGGCAACAAACTGAATGAACGGGGGTTCAGGCGTATTCACAGCTTTGATGAGTACGGGTTGGCAAAAGTAGAAAACAGCGACCGCATGGTGGGCCTCATCAATACCCGTGGCGAATTGGTCGCCGATACGCTGTACAACGACATTGAAGAGTTTGGCGCAGATCAGTTAGCCATCGTCGAACGGCAGGTTCCTTACACCCGCACCCCGTCCGGGAGCGAAAGCCAGCAGATTTACTACAAACACCGGGAGGGCCTCATCGACACGACCGGCAAGCTGGTGATAGAGCCGGAATATTTCAACCTGACATACCTTGATGAGCAAGCGCTATACCTCATCGATTACTACTACTATGGAGAAAAACTGGGGTCGAGAAGAAGCCTGTATTCAGCGACCAAAGGGTGGCTGGAGAATGCAACCTATGACTCTATAGGCCCGTTCAAAGAGGGCGTTGCTATTGTGACGAAAGACGGTAGAGACGGTCTTATCAATACCAATGCGGATATTGTGATACCACCGATATACGACACCATTTTCGAAGCTTCCGAAGGCTTAATGAGAGTCGACAATGCCGAAGGGCAATCGGCTTTCTTTAACCGGGATGGCGTCTCCGTCATTCCCTTCAGAGACTACCGAATTCCAACACACTTCAAGCACGGCGTATCGGTTGTGCTGTCGCCTGAAAGCAACCAAATGCGTCGTCAGTCTGCGCTGATGGACCGCGAAGGGACCCTTCTAACCGACTATGTCTTCGGGACTGTTGAACCGTTCACCTACTACGAGGACGTCGACAACGTACTTGCTGTTGCAGGCCCGCACAACAGCCGCTTTAAAGGCCTGATCAATACCTCTGGAGACTACATCGTCGATCCAAAATACAGTGACATCGAGTACGACAGACGTGGGTATTTCAGAACTAAGACGTACGTCTTCTCAGAAGATCGGTCGACGCAAACGAAATCTTTTTACTATTTTACCGACCTGGAAGGCCGGGAATTTGTTGAGCTTGGCCACCAAAACCCAACGGGTCCGAAACCGGATGGCCTGGGTAAGTTGGGCATACTGGACAACGAACGCAACATTATTGCTGACCCCATCTACGATGACGTAAGACCCGATTTCGACAACACCATAAAGGTACAACAAGGTCAGCGTTGGGGGGTGATTAACCGGCGCAACGAGACGCTCTTACCCATTGACTATCAGGCCGTTGAGATCATTACGCCCTCCATTGTCTTTGTGAGCCAAGGCGGGCGTTGGGGCGTTTATGACTTGAACGCCAGCCGTCTGATTCTGCCGATGGAGTATGACGAACTGGAATACGTTTCGTTAACGCAGATTAAAGGCAGGAAAAACGATCAGTGGCGTGACCTCGATATTTAGAGACATTCAGGCATCACCTGTTCGACAACAACACGTCATTTCCATCAGACGACTTGGGCTGGTATTCAACCGCCGGCATCACAGGCTGCGCCGTAACGTAAGGCATTAGGTGTTGCTCCAGCCTACAGGCGCGGCGGTGGCTTTCACGTCGCACAGACCACACTAGGTCGTCTTGCTGGCGGGACGGTCAGTTTCAAAAGGCGCAGTTCCCGTGATAGTTCCGGGTTGATCTGAGTCAACACGCCCCGCCTTGAGGGAATCAATACTGTCGGCACCCTTACTTGGAGGCTGCCGACATGCCCGCAACAACTCAGCACTTGACCACAAAACCCACCTGGCTCGACCGCCTCATCGGTCGCTTCTACCGTGCCAACATGAGCCGGACCGTTACTCAGATGAGAATTGAGGCTAACACTCACTATCAGGCACTTATCAACGATCTCGATACCCCCCTGGATGAGACTTTCGAGTCGCTGGTGGCGGAATCGTTCAAACGACCCGAGTGGGTTGGCTTTCGCCCGTCTCATGTGCTGTTCCCCCGAATGAAAGAGAAACTGGGAGGCCACAAAGCCGCCTTTTCAGACAATGAACTTAGGGTGATGGGAAAGCAGTGCGACCAGTGTCACAACACCAGCCAATGCTGGCTTGCGTTAAGGGCCAATGCCAATACGGCTGACTGCGAGCGTATTTGCCCTAATTCAGAGGCGTTGATAGCAAAAGCGTCATAAACACCGATACTTCCGCTTAGTGTGCCCTGTCCAATGCGTGTATTGGACAGTCATACCCATTGCTGAGCGTCTCGACAGTACCGCATCAACCAGCGACCGAAGACTCCCACCCGAAACCGACGTATCAGCAATCATCCTCTTTACAGAGATACCTCGCTCCTATTAATATCCATCCAGTTGGTTATTAATAGGAGCGTACTTGATGGCACGGACACGGAGTATCGACCAGGAGACCATTCTGGATGCCGCCGAAGCGGTAGTCGCCCGGGATGGCGCCACCCGTCTCACCCTAGACGCAGTAGCTTCGCAGGCTGGTGTCAGTAAAGCCTCGGTGATCTACGACTACAAAACCAAGCAGGCATTGATTGCCGCCGTCGTGCGTCGTGCGACCCTGCGTGATAATGCGTTCAATCAAAGCCGCATTGACGCATTGGGAGCCGCAGATAGCCCAACCATTCGTGGGCGGATTGACGCCGCCAGCCAGCCCTTTCCTGAGGAGTTCAGCGCCGTCGCGTTGCAACTGTGCGCCGCTTTGGCCCAAGATCAGACCTTGCGCGGCATCATTCAAGCCAACCAACAACAGACGCTGACCTCCGTTCTCGACACCGCCAGTAACCCGCGCGGCGCTCGCCTGGCGTATTTGGCACTGGAAGGCCTAAAGCTGCTGGAGTCGCTCGATTACCTGCACTGGCCGGAAGACGACCGGCGCGCCATTCTCGACGACATTGCCTGGCTTGTTGACACCCAGCCAGGCAAGCCGCCGATAAATCGCTCATAACCATTGCTCGAGGATCGATCATTGACGACAACACATTTTTTCTTAACGGGTGGCAGTGGTTACATCGGCCGCAATCTGATTCGTTTTCTTACCGAACAAGGTCACAGCGTCGTTGCGCTGGCTCGTAGCAACGACGCGGCAGCGTGTGTCGAGGCACTGGGTGCCCGAGCCTTTCGGGCGGATCTGCTCGACACGAATCTGGCCGATGGTATGGTCGGCTGTCAGGTGGTTATCCATGCCGCCGCTGATACCGATCACGACAATCGGTCGGTTTCGCAGTATCGAACCAATGCAGAGGGCACGTTCAATGTTTTGAACAGTGCGCGCCAGGCGGGCATAAAAAAAGCGCTCTACCTCAGCACTGAATCCGTGCTGTTAAATGGCAGTCCGTTACAGCAAGTGGCTGAAGACCACCCGATCCCACAACGCGCCATCGGCGAGTACAGCCGCAGCAAGGCGGCCGCAGAACAGGTTGCCCGCAACTGTGCTGACGATGATTTCCACGTCGTCATTGTGCGGCCCAGGTTTGTATGGGGGCGCGATGACACGACCGCGCTACCGCACCTGGTCCACGCCGCAAAATCAGGGCAGCTGGCCTGGATCAATGGTGGCACCTACTTAACCTCGACCACGCATATTCTCAACCTTTGTACCGGCATCAGCCTGGCGCTCGAGCACGGCAAAAACGGTGACATCTACTTCATTGCCGACGATGAACCCATTGAGTTTCGACAGTTTGCCACGTCACTGCTCGCCACCCAGGGCGTTTCAGCACCGGATAAGTCCGTGCCCTTGTGGCTGCTGAAAACACTGGCCTGGGGCGGCGATGTGGCTAACCGGATCAGTGGTGGCGCTCTGCGTGGCCCGGTAACGCGTCAATCCCTGGCCACCTCTGCCGTCGAAGTCACTCTCGATATCACCAAGGCAAAAGAACAGCTGGGCTATCAACCCATTATCAGCCGGGCCGCTGGCTTAGCCGAACTGGAGCGCAATAGCTGGTGACGGTGCGTGTTGAGATGACCGGACGGCATCAATTGGTTGCCCGCCAAGCCCTATCCCGTGCCTGATTCACGGGCACGTCAAACCCATCACCCGGACGGGCGGCAACAAACCGGGCGGGGTCTATCGTCGCGTCAGCCAGGGCAGCGGCCCTCTCACCAACCACCATACATTAAAGGTACCAGGGTGCATTCGGGCATTGATCAGTCTGCTCCCTTCATACCGACTGGTTAAGCACGCCCTCGCATCCTCTGATCACACATGTTGGTCAATCAGTATCGGATTCCCATCCGGGTCTTCCAGTGTTATGTGCGCTGGTCCCGTTGTGGACTCATCCGCTTCTTCCATCAACACGATACCCTTCGCTTTCAACGCACGTTGAATATCACGCACATCCGGCGCACCTTCGACGGCCTCGGCGTTACTGTCCCATTTTGGGTTGAACGTCAGAATGTTTTTGTCAAACATCCCCTGGAACAAACCCACCAGACACTCACCGCTTTTCATGATCAGATAGTTGTGCTCGATATCTCCGCCAAACTGCGTAAAACCCAGCTTTTCGTAGAAATCACGCGAGGCGTTAATGTCTTTTACCGTCAGGCTAATTGAGAAAGCACCCATATTCATCATCAAAACTCCTTGTTCAGTTGGTCCGTTGACCGGTTTCTGTCGACTCCGTGAGCACCAGCGGCCGGGTGAACCACCGGGACAACTACCTCACTCTCACTGCGCTTATCACCCATTCAGATGATATGAACAACACCATCCAGGCTGGCACGCCTTGATCCACTGCACCTGTAACGGGCGATGGCATATCCCGCTCGCTGACCGGTGATTGTGACCAAATTGCCAGTATAGTGCGTACCCTCATTAATTCACTCTGAACACGGACACCCGCTTTGCTGAATCTGTCTGACCTGAACTTGCCCTCTAGCTCAGGCGTTTATCGCTTTTACAACAGGCAGGGCGCTCTGCTCTATGTGGGCAAGAGCATCCACATCGCTCAGCGGGTGCAAAGCCACTATCGGGCTCGCCATACCGATGCCAAGGAGGCCCGGCTCGTTAATCAAACAGCGCATATTGACTGGACACTGACGGCCGGAGAAATCGGCGCGTTGCTGCTGGAAAACCAGCAGATCAAGACACTGCTGCCGCTCTACAACCGGCGCCAGCGAAAAACTCGCCAGCTCTGGACGCTTAGCCCAATCATCGAACCGGGCAGCGAGCGAGTTCAGCTCGTCGTTCAGGCAGTGAGTACCGAACAGGGCGAGCCCAAGCTCTATGGCCTGTTCAGCAGCAAAGCGTCCGCGAGCAAACACCTGAGAACGATGATTCAGCAGTTCACCCTGTGTGAGCGCGTTTTGGGTATAGAACGAGGCAGTGGCCGGTGTTTTGGCCACCAACTAGGACGCTGCCGGGGGGC
Source organism: Saccharospirillum alexandrii (assembly GCF_004000275.1). GTDB lineage: Bacteria > Pseudomonadota > Gammaproteobacteria > Pseudomonadales > Natronospirillaceae > Saccharospirillum > Saccharospirillum alexandrii. The sequence continues at coordinate 264,203 of NZ_RCIP01000004.1, read as the reverse complement.
TTGCTGTGGAGAAGAGCCACTGGCACACCACAACCACCGCCTCTACCGAGCGTTAGCGAGCCGTCAACTAAAGGCCTGGCGGTGGCCTGGCCCCATCGTCCTCGAGGAACCCGATCTAAAGCAGCCAACCCGCTCCGACTGGCACCTGGTTTCGAATTGGGCGTACCTGGGGACCGCGCCCGACATTCCTGAGCTGACGCACCTTGAACATCAGAGCCGCCCAGACTCGTTCGACCTGGATGCGTACTTCATTCTGCAGAAAGCTCTGAACACACCAGGCCTGACAACCTACCTGTGGCGAAACCAACAGCTCGCCCCATTGTCGGCAACCGCTTTGTAGAGTGGGAGCTCGCAGTCCATCACACCCCCGAAAGCGACCGGGCCACAGCCCTTTATGGATAATAAAAGACACATTAACGTATGCACTCGCGCCCTGAATCCGGGTTAGATCGCCGGCCAGCTGAACGTCGTACCGCCGAACCCTGGCCAGTTACCGGGCAAGCTCTCAAACAGCTTTCGCTTGTCCTGGAACCAAGTCTGCCGCTGCTCTGGCTCTTTCATTAATTCTTGCATCGCGCTTGTCTCTAGCGGCAGCGACTGCGCTTGCGGGAAGATCACCCACTGGCATTGTATTACGCGAAATCAAACCTATATTAGTACGCATTCCGGGTTAAGGTTATGCGTGTGAAACGATTCCTGCCACTTACAGTCTTTGCCATTGCACTGCTTCTTGGTGGTCTGGGGAATGTGCTTGCCAACACCGAGTTGGGCACCCTGGCACAACTGTGCAATGCGTCCGACACTGTCCAGGAGCTTGTTGCCGCCGATTCGGATGCACCGGACGACGGCTTTCGCTCTGCATACCTGATTGAGGAAATTGATCCACCTTTGCTTGCGGTGGCCTCCTCTAACGTCCCCTTCCGTGGCTTCCGCCACAGTGGCCCTTCCCGTATTCGAGCACCTCCCTTCCGATCGTAACGACCTGTTCAGGGCCCGCGCACATTGCCCAGGCCAACGCTAAGGCGCAGCTCACACACCGTTGAGCCGCACAAGGTATTACTATCGAATTGAAGGAATGGTCAATGAGATCCCTTGCATTGTATAACACCGAGTCCATCGACAGATTGGTGTGGCCGGAAGAGCAGCGCTCTATCACCGGAAGAACGCCCGCACTCAATATCCTGACAGATTTCCGTCAGCATCAGCCACACGTGATTGATGCCGGTGTCAAAGCGCTGGAGCTGGAGAACTTAATGAAACGTTCTCACGTAAAAATGAAGCTGGTGCTCGACAAAGACCAGAGGTTCATCGGCATCGTGAGCCTTTACGACCTGTCGGAAGAGAATATTCTCAAGAAAGTCAGCAAGCACACGTCTCGTGACGAGCTGTTAGTAACGGATTTCATGCACCGAAGAGCGTCCCTAAAGTATTTTGACTATCATGAACTCGCTCGGGCAACTGTTGAAGATGTGCTGGAAACCCAGAAACACAATCATCAGCAACACTGCCTGGTAATAGACAGGCTGACCCATGAGATTCGAGGGTTGATATCGGCTAGAGACGTTGCCAGGCTCATCAATCGATCGGTTGATATCGAAAGGCATATCTCGTTCGAAACCCTGTTCGAAGAGCTCGCCGCCAGGTAAAGCAGTGCTCCACTGGGTTGGCCATCCATGATTTTCAGCTCCGCTGGCGAAGACGATCAGGTGGTCAACCCGAATTCACGTCGGCTCCCTTTGCAATACCAGACGTCGGCAGGTGAGCTGATTGTCACCAAAGCCGACTTTGCCTCACTTTCCCGACCCGCCTAACTGCGATAGGCCAATTTTTGGGCTAAGCCTGCGCACTTGGCGCGTTCGGCAATCTCCGGTGCGACTTAAAACCCTTTCTTTACGATGTTCCGAATCCGTGCCTTTACGGACGGCGCTTCATCACGCATCGCCATGTCGAAATATTGCCGGGTTTCGTGCAGATATTCCGAATGCTGTCTGCTGAGTTCATAAAACCCGTTGTAAGACCAAGCTCTCACAAATTTATTGTGATCAGTAAGCGTGAGTCTCAAAAAATCATATACAGAAGCCTTCTGTGCATCATTGATAGACAAAAAGGGAAGGCATTGCAGCACATGTAACTTGGCCTCCCAGTGGCTCAATTGATGGAGTGACGCATATACCGTTGATATCTGATCTGGATTCAACGCATGCCCGGCTTCAAGCCAGGCCTTCAACAACCATGTGGCTCCCTTCTCACACGCGTCGGTAAACGCCAGAACAATGAGAGTGTCAGCAAAGTGAATGTCTGCGCTGTGTGCGTCATAGATCGCCCTGATGTCGGCAGCTGACTTGCCATCCCAGGATTCGACCTTGTGTTCGATGCCCATAAGCCCCCCAGTAAAGGTGCTAACGTCAAACAAGTATGAACTTACTCTGAGTGAGTTACCGGCCAACCAACTCAACAGATATCTGTCTGCGTTTTACGGGTCGATCATCGGGCTGTTTAACCAAGATACGCGAGCCAGATGCGTTCATTTTCTATGTTTTTGCCCTTAACGTCGCAATCACGAATAAGGAGTCATCTTTTTCAAACTCCTGGTAACTCAACGTTGTTACTACTTCAAAATTTTCCGAAATAATGCCCAAAAGGACTTCTTTACGGTAATAGGTAAATAGCAAGCCCCCCATAACCTGATCTTCTTCGCCCATCCAGAACGAATGTGCAATTATTCCATCAGACGATAATAGACTTGCTTGTGCTGATAGTGATGATGAAAGTTCATCCTTGGTTAAATGATGCAGTACCTTGTTTGAATAAATACAGTCAAATTTTTCATTGATACCAATGTTTCTTGCATCTATTTTTATAAAATTAATATCAGGGTATTTTTCTTTGCAGCGCCCTAAAAACTCGTCAGAGAAATCTGAGCCCGTAACTTGATAGTGCTTTTTTAAGAATGGAATATCGAAACCCGGACCAGTACCGAGTTCAAGAACGGACTGTCCTTCCTTGAGGGTCTTTATTAACAGTTCGTAGATGTTACTACCATCGTAGTCTTTACACATCTCGATGTACTTATCTACAGTCTCTTTGTCTTCATAGAAACTCATAAAAGTCCTCCTCTGCGCACAGCCTAACGCTAGCCATCACGGTCATCTAATACTGGGCCAAACGGAGGTTTTGGCACCGCTGCCCGGCCTGGTTATTCAGCCCGGGCCAACTCTACTCGACGAGGCGCGCACGCAGGCGAGGCAATTGGTCGGGATGGTGCTCCTGAATAAAGGTTACCAGGCCTTCGCGAATCGCACACCTCAGATCCCAGTTCCGACTGGAATCCGAGGCACTCATCAAGAAGCGAACTTGCATGGCCTGATCGTTGGAATCGGTTACTTGTACCGTCGCAACCTGGCCATCCCAGCGATCTGACTGTGCAAGCAACCGGGTAAACTCCTGGCGAAGAGGTTCAACGGGCATGGTGTAATCTACCCAAATAAAGACCGTACCCAACAAGTCTGCGTTGTTGCGAGACCAGTTCTGAAACGAGTTTTCAATGAACCATTGAAGCGGAATCACCAAGCGCCGTAAGTCCCAGACACGAAGCACCACATAGGTTGCCGTGACTTCTTCAACCCAACACCATTCACCCTGGACATACAGAACGTCATCGATTCGAAATGGCTGAGTCAGAGCAATCTGCATACCCGCCAACAAATTACTCAACACCGGCCGCGCGGCAAAACCCAGCACCAATCCCCCAACACCTGCAGATGCCAGCAGACTCGCGCCCATGTGTTGTACCGACTCAAACGTCATCAGTGCCGCGCCCGCGCCAATGATCACGATCAGTATATTCAAACCCCGGACCAAAAAGCGGGTTTGCGTCTCTACCTTCCGTGCCCGCCTCCATTGCCCTTCCAGCACTGGATTCAGCGCAACAATAACCTCGCCAATTGCCGACGTTAGTCTGACGGCGGCCCACGTCAGAGCGAGAATCAATGATAACGTAGTCAGTTGCTGTAATGAGGATAGCAACGGTAAGTCCGATGGCAAGGTATTCAGAGAGATAGAGAGGGCCAACAGACACACCACGGCACCGATAGCCCGAGTCGATGGGTCGAGAAACAACCGCAGCACTGAGCCCGCTTCCGACAGCTGACGGACCAGCCCCAGCGCTATGCGGTACGCACCGTAGGTCAGCAGGACCACCAGTACCGTCGAGCCGCCGGGCCATAGCCAAGCACTCACCCCCGCGTCTATTACCTCCAGCATGGTCCCTCCGAATTATCGCTCAATGCCCGACACGCCGTTAGCGAAGTCGGCCCTGTGTCGATCGCTCACGGTCATCGCAGGGTATTGCCCGCATCACTTCGCTCATGGTACCAGGCGGTATAGGCCGCTGGGTAAACTAAACGTTCGCCACTTCGCGTGAGTGAACAGCATCACCTAGATGGCCTCACTCCACACCATGCATGCCGCTGTTTCGTCGGTAAACTCCGGGTTGCTTCTAAAACCCCGGGGGCGCCATAGAACCCCATCGACCGGTTGATATCAGCAACCCGGCAATTCACAAGAATCATCTTGGGCATTGGGGGCAACCTCAGAATGAAGAACGTTGGCTTCAGCGCATATCCGTGAAGCCAATTGCAGTGCCAACCGCCTCAGAATAGCGCCTTAACCCCTGATGCGCGAATCGTTAAACGGGGAAATTCGTTAACAGTATTGCCTACACGCAAGGCCGAAAAACGCCAAGTTCCTTAACGCGCGTTACCAGGAAAGCGCCCCCACACCATTAACCACACTAATCGGCATCTATTTTTTAATAGCTTACTATTATGGTTGTTGCTATTGCCCCGAAATCAAAGTGGTTTCAAATCCCACCGAGCTGCGTATTCACATAAACCCAATGACGACCAGACCAGCCCTGCCATCATTCACCTGCGCTTCGCCCCAACAGCCATTCCGTGTGGCTGAATCCATAGTAAAGGCTAAACTTAAAGGCCTGGACCGGATCACCGCTGCTGTATCCTCATTGAAACGTTGCTCAAGGACTCCTCGATGTTAAAACGATCACCGATAACCAACGAACACCAGAACAGAAAGAGCCTTGAAAATCGCAGATCGATTGAAACAGGTGATACGGCGAAAGACCTGGCTCCCGCTGCTATAGCGGAATATAAGGCCAGAGAGAGCACCCAAGGGGCTCAAGCGGCTCTGGAAGTCGTACTGAAGGAGATATCCGCCAAAGGGAATCATCAGGTTGACCAAGGTGAGATCGAGGCCGTTTCTAACCAACTCGGCGCAATACTCGCCGGTGCTTCGCCCGATGATGTTGCCCTGTTGAGGCGCACTCTGCTGCGCGAGGAATTCGAGCGAACAGATCACCTGGGTACCGAATCCGACAACGAACTACTGCCCGACTGGCAGGAAAGCTCATACCCATATCGCAACCGACTGCGCCGAAAATCGTACGAAAAACAGAAATACAACCTGCAAGTCGAGCTACTTAAGCTGCAGCACTGGGTTAAGGAAACCGGGTCTCGCGTAGTTATTCTGTTTGAAGGGCGCGACGCCGCTGGCAAGGGCGGCACCATCAAACGCTTTATGGAACACCTGAATCCACGGGGGGCTCGGGTGATCGCCCTGGAAAAACCAACCATTGCCGAACAAGGCCAGTGGTACTTCCAACGTTATGTGAACCACCTCCCCACCTCGGGTGAAATCGTCCTGTTCGACCGCTCTTGGTATAACCGCGCTGGTGTGGAGCGCGTTATGGGATTTTGTGGCGAGGAGGATTACCACGAATTCATGCATCAGACACCAGTATTCGAGAGAAACCTGGTTCGCTCTGGCATTCACCTGATCAAGTTCTGGTTCTCGGTAACCCAAGAGGAACAGCGCCGCCGTTTTATTGAACGCGAGTCACACCCACTCAAACAGTGGAAGCTCAGCCCGATAGACCGAGCCTCGCTCGACATGTGGGATGAGTACACAAATGCCAAAGTAGCCATGTTCACTCAAACAGACACTGCTGAAGCCCCCTGGATTGTGATCAAATCAGACTGTAAAAAGCGGGCACGATTGAACGCCATGCGCTATGTGTTGAAACAGTTCGACTATCCGAATAAAGACACTCACAGACTGGGCTCCATCGACCCACTTATCGTCAATCGAGCCGCCAACCGGTGAGTGATAGCCTAAGACGGCGCGACTAAGAAGCCTTAGGTCTATACACCGCTTCCGTGACACCCGCCTTACCATCATTAATGAAATGGATTAATAACCGACTATTGATAGCTGCCTAATGTAGGTGTCACAATAGGCGGCCCGCGACGCGTATACAATGCAACAATGCCTTGCTATCAATTTTTTGGCTCTTGTTTAGACTGATATAAACTCAAAGTAGCAGCAACAACTATGGACAATACTCCTGCACATACCGGCACTACCTCATAAGAATAAGGCCTTTTAAATACAGGGTAAGCAGACAAGTACAACAAGCCTGTGATTGGCCAAATTAGAATTACCAACGGCGATTATTTAGATAGAAAAGCTGCTGACATTGAAGTAACTTCATATTTCGACAGCCGAAGCAGATAGATACAATGCTGCAAAAAACAGTGTAACTTTCATCACTACACGTTCACAAACCGCCTCATAACGCTTAAAGGCACCAGCGACCTTGTTATGGAGGCGCAGCCGCAATATAAACGGCGTCCAACGGCTACAGGCCGCGAATTGATACGCCTTATTAAGTGTTCATGTATCACAGCCAACGTAAATTTGGCTTCCATGTATTTCAGCGAACCAGAAAGGTTCGTGGTCCACAGGTCCCAAAAATTGAATCAGGATGAAGTTCGGATCTTGGAAAACAACATCCTTTGCCTGAAGGCCATCGTACGCAACACGTATCGTTGTTCCTCTGTGTGCACCAACCCAGCACTCCGACTCGGCAGCCCAGTCCAAAGAGCCAGCACCCTCAATGGTGACTGTGCATTCAGGCTCTTCCTTTTTCGCGAACAGCTTTTTTAGAAACGGCACTATTCTTTCTCATGCACTTAACGAGAAGCGCACCGGTGACTTTAGCGTAGCGAAGACAAAGGTATCCGTATGGCGCGCCTGGTTAGCTGCCACCAAGCATGTACGCACGAAGCTGCCGCTCTTCTCGCATGACGTAGAGGACAAGAACCCGCTTTTCATCCTCACGATAAAAAATGCGACACGGTGGAACCACCACCTCCCTGTATACAGAGTTAAGGAGCTCTGGAGGAATCCGTCCGGATTGGGGAAAATCTTCCAAGCGCTTGATCTTATCGAAAACATCCTGAATCAGGTGACTTGCGGCGCCAGGTTTATCCAGAGCGATGTACTGGGCGATGTCATCCAGCTCTTGAAGGGCGGGCTCCGTCCAGATTACTCCAGCCATTTACTCATTTTCTCCCTGGCCTCACTCTGGCTATAGGTTCTTCCCTCAAGTACAGCACGCTCTCCCCGTGAGAGCCCCTCAAGCAGCTCGAGTCGACGCTGCATAAACTCGTAGTCCTGCACATCAACAAGGTATGCGGATGGCTGACCATGCTCTGTGATCAGTACCGGCTCTTTGGACAAATGCAGGTCTGCCAGAATCTTTGTGGCCTGGCGTTTGAGGTTCGTAACAAGCTCAACTTTCATGGGTTTACCCGGAATTGGACTGAAAGTGCCACTATAGTATCACTTTTCAGGAATGGCAACCCCAGCTAACGCCAGCCACAAGCGGACCCTGACAAGGGCGTCCGGTGGAGGGCTAAAGGCCCGGAACAAGCTTAATGGCCTTGTTATAAGTTTTGGGTATCAACTCGAACCCTACAGTGGATGCACCTAATTAAACCACTAAACCATTTTGCGACTACCAACGCCCAGTCACCGCTTGATGCTGGGTGAGGCCGCTTGAAAGTTTGGATTGTGAGACATCGGTTACAGTGCGGACAGCGCAAAAAAAACGCCAGAACGAGTCATATCAAAAGTGTTGCGTTGACAGATTGAATCTACAGTCGCCTTTTTTAGGAACTCGTTCTCCTCTTTCAAATCAGCCACTTGCCGTTTTAGCTTTCGGACTTCTTCGCTCTCTTGCATAGAGTAATCCACCCCTTGGACGCTATTGAATTGCTTGTCTGACAGCCGCTTATACTGTCTGCGCCAGTTGTATATCTGACCGGGGTGAATACCGAGTTCTTTCGCTACCTCGGCGGCACTGGTATTGGGATCGTCGGAGCGCCGTACAGCCTCTCGCCGGAAATCCTCAGTGTAGTGATTGTACTTGTTCTTTGTTTTCTTGGTCATAATGACACCCTCCGTTAAGTGGGAATTAGGTGTCTACTTTTCTTGGGGAACTTGGACAGTTAACGCCTAAAGCACACGCCAAATGCGAGCGCGCGAGTATTTGGTCGTGTGACTTTACTTGTTAAAAGCAGACTAGTTACAGACACTTTAACCTGCTCGTTAGCTGTTCTTTGTGATTTGATATGAAGTACTCGACTTCTACCTCCCAATTATACTCAAGTGCAACATCACCAGGCATAATCTTTGAGAGAGATTCGATACAGCTTTCTAGCACAACTGGGCCAGCACCACCCTCTAACAAGGTAGTGATTAACGCCGCCTCAGACTCAGGTGTTTTGTACTCCTCTAAATCCATTGCTGCGTCATCACGCTCAGAAATACTTGCTGTGTGATCTAGAAGTACTGAAATTAAACCTTGAGGTTGATTAATAATGGCATTTGGCAACGGTCGCCGTGCGTGCTTGAAGAAATAGTACGGGAGACCCACCCAAGTGAAAATCACGATACCAATAAACCAACCGGGTTTGCCCGATATGTCTCGCCGCTTGAGATCACGAAGAAGCAGGACTACACAGGCGAACGTCGTGCCCACCGTAAACCAACCCAAGTATGCTATCGCAGCCTCGCCGACATAGGGCTCACTGCCACTGAACTGCGGGATGAAGAAAAACTGATAAACCACCAGATAGGCCAACATGATGGCCATGCCCAGCCAGATAATTCTTTGTTCGACGATACTCATGACATATAACGTCTCGCTTCAGCGACGCGGAGTGAGGAACGAGCGGAGCGTCCGACTGAAAGCGCTTTGTTATGCATCTTTATAGCCAAAACTTCCACCACCAGTTAAAGTGATTTTTGACAATCTGCATGGTCAGCCAATCCACCGCTTTCATTGTGCCACTACCTGAACCAGCGTTCATCATAATTGTAATGCCTATATCTGATTCTGGAACAATGATTGAGCGGCAGAAGAATGTACCTGCGGAACCATCAAATGCGGAAAACCCTTTACCGCCTAACGAACCATTTGCCACACCAAGAGAAAATCCTTTATGGGCAAAATGAATATATTTATATCCTTCACTGGAGATGTAGTTATTTTCTCCACTTAATCCTTTCAAATGAAGCTGTGTATATTTGGCATAACCCCGTGGCGTCAAACTTAAATCTCCAGCAGGTGTAAGCAGATAAGGTAGTTTGTACTCGTGTTCAGGTGGGAATACGTCAACCTTTTTCTTGGTGATAAGGTGCCCCCAAGGTTGATGTCGATTGAAGCGATTTGGCCAGCCAATATGAACTGAAATGCCCAGATCATCATTAAGTGTTATTTTTACAAGATTCTCGTAGTTGTACCCAGCCACCCTTTCAAGCATTGCTGAAGCCATTGTATAACTGGCATTTGAATAGAGATGCTGAAACTTATCCTTTTTTTGCTTGGAAGCGGGCGGTTGCTGAATAAGGTATTTTATAAATTCCAATCGTTGATTAGATAAGGATGCCTCTATTTCAGGAAACTCTTCCTCCCCTGATGTATATGCTTGTATTCCCGCCTCACATAAAAATAAATGCTCAAGCGTAATATTCAGATACTCGTTTCTTGTTTTGATTTTTAACTCTGGATAGACATCAAAGAATTTTGTTTGCCACGTTATCTTTCTTTCTTCTATAATTTTTTCTGCGATTACTGCAAGCACAGATTTTGAGCATGAACCTATGTGAAAATAGTCATCAAGTGTGGTTGGCTCGTCTATATCTACTACTCTTTCACCTTGAATCTCTTGAAGCAATATCTTGTCTGAGTTCATTACGGTTAGTGCAATAGCCGGAACCTGATAATTGTTCCTAGCCTCATTTATGAGTTGAGACAAACTCTCTTGCGTTACACGGGTATCCTGAGCGAACGCTAAATTATGATGGCTCATAAGTATTCCTACGCTCCTACGATTAGAATGCTCCTTAGAAAAACCCTCATATTCTCTCTCAGTATGGAAATGTTAAAGGGTTCGTTCTTCATGCATTACGCCGCCATAAACGGATGCCGAAGCTACGCGTAGGCAATCCGGTGGAGGCCACGCTTTTTGTGGCCGGAACGCATTTGATGGCTTTGTTATACCTTATTAAAACTAAGAGCATACATAAGCCATTTTGCTTGCCCTATTCTATTTTTAGAGAAAAATAACCAAGCAGTAAAAACTGAAAATATATAAAACAAAGGCGCCATTATAATAGTTAGTTGCTCTGACGGATTAGCTGAAGCACCTGCGCCCATTACAAAAATTGTAAATAACAACACAGCAACCACCATAGCTGAATAACGTATTACAATAGCTCGACACAAATCCCCCCAAACACCTATTTCTTTTATTTCATTGCTATTATCAACTAAATGCGTACGAAAGAAATCAACTAACCACACGGATAATAAAACCCAAAAAATAACGATTATTATTGAGATTATGTTATTTTCTAAGCTGAAATATGATTAAGACTTCCATGATAAGAACGTATGCCCAATATCTATAAAAAGAAAAATTAAAATAGCTTTTATCATCTTTGAATTCATATCAAGAAACACTCCATGAGGTATAACGCCGCTCAGCACGCGCGGCTACGAAATAGAGGCGAAGCCGCAATGTAGTAGCCGTTGCCGTGCCTGGCATTGTTATAACTGAGCCGGCGCATAATCGAGAAACGCCTTCCAAGTATCATTCATTTTGGGCAGCCAAGCCCTGAGGACTGGCGTGGCGGCATCTGCTGGAAGCATGCCACGACTTGCTTGAAGATAACAAAATAGAAACGCAGAGACCCTCGCATTCACAATGCAGTGAACCCAGACTTTTTTGCCGCGTACAGCGTCCATAAACGCTGAAAACTCCTCTAGGTGCTCTTTCGTGGGAGCCTCAAAGGGTACGGGCAAATGAACGTATGTCATGCCGAGGGAACTGACGATACTTCCTTCTCTATCTATCGATTGTTCATGATCCGGCATGGCTAGGTTGAACACGCACTCATACCCTTGAGATGCGATTTGCTTCATCTGATTTTCTGTGGGCTGTCCCGATGTGCAAATGTCAGAGGTGATTTGGTATTCGTTGGTAATATCCATGGGGCTCAGACCTCCTTGTTATAACGATCACAGCACGTGCGAGTGAAACGAGTCGCAGTGCCTGTGCTTGTTAAGAGCTATACAANAAACGAGTCGCAGTGCCTGTGCTTGTTAAGAGCTATACAATGACCAAATGCGGAAATGCTTTTGACCAGTACAATAGCTCATAATTATTTCTGAGTCCTTTTCTAAAGAAAGGGTCTCTCTCTACTAACTGCATAGCGCGACTTTCCGACTCTGCTTCAATAATCCAGAGTGCGCCAGTTGGGCTATTGGAAGGAGATTCTCGAAGCGATCCAGCCACCAGGATCTCCTGATCATTCTCGGCTAAATAATCGAGATGCGCTTGCATATACTCTTCTCGAATTGCTATCCGAGCTGGGTTATCGAATGTACGGACTACGAATCTCATAGGCTCTTAACGTTTTTATTTTGCGGCGAGGTCACGAGTCCGAAGCCCGCCGCGTAAGCAGTTTTTGAGCGGGCTTGCACAACAATTTCTTGTTATGAGTTCACTAGCCGACCAATGTATTTTCTGATTTCAGGTGTTTCACCAAAGATGTCTGCATAAAAGCAACCATCTAGCAGTTTTCCGTCTTCTTCAACTATAGCTTTTACATCAGCGCCATTTTTCACTAGCAACTCAATTACTTTTTTGGAGTTGCGGCTACATGCCTTCAGAAAAGCCGTTTTTTCCATAAACCCTCTAACTTCCAAATTCGCTCCAGCATCAATGAGTTTTTGTAAGATAGCTAAAGCAATTTCTTCTCTGTCTTCTGCAATATTTATAACCTCTTGAACTGGAGTTTCTCCACATCCATTTAGGTAGTTAGTATCACCGCCACGACTTAGAGCGTAATCAATCAACTGGACGTTATACTCTTTGCACGCCCAAAGTAATAGCGTATCACCCTGATCATCGACCGAATTTATATCTTCAATTTCATCAAAGATCTCAATGATATCCTCATTGCTCAAATCCCTGAAATCAAAGTTGAAGCAGATATCAAAGTTCATAGCTACTCATAACGCCTGGGCTCAGCGGCCGATTTGGAGGCGCAACGCGCCAGAAAAATGGTCCGCTGCAGCCCCTGGTTATGTTTGCAGCTACAATGCACCCTGTATCCCACCATCCCTGACCTCTTCCATATAGGCAGAATCAGGAAAAAGATCAGCGTACTCCTCAATGACCGCATTGATTCTGTTTCTTAGTCTCTTTGCATCAGATGTTTTGAAAAGCATAAACTGCTTGCCCGAAATGTACCTTTCGAGTCTTGGTAGAAGCATATCTCTGACGAAAACCATGAGGCGCGCAGCTTCGTGATCCAAGCTCGACAAAATGTCCCAGTAGGTATTCAATATGTCGGCTTGGGCGCCCTCATCCTTGGCCAAGAACCCATCTCTGCTTTTTAGATTCTCTTTTACGAAATCGATTAGATGCGATCTGTTGGTGTCTTCCTCATGCAAGTAGATCAGCATGTCAAAAGCCTGGATAATCTCGATATCGTCGTAACCTAAGAGCAACTTATAGTCGGAGGGTAAGTTATTAAATTGCATCGACTTTGCCTTGAGTATATCGAATTCATCGGCTAATAGCGTCGTTTGCAGTAGCTCCGAATCACCACCCATTATTCGTTTAGTTGCTTGAATGTGAGGGATGATGGTGTGCTTCTTTACGATGATGGTTGAATAAAGAATTCTGTAGGCGACATCTAGCATGTAATTCGCAGTAAACAACCTCTGCTTCTGTTCTTTTTCAAACCTCACTAACGCCTGTATGGCGATCACTGATAGGGAAGCACCCAATGTCGCCAAGAAAGGGACCATGAGCTTTTCTTGCAGTAAAAATTCCATGATTAACTAGACAATCCCTTCAAACATAACGCCCATATTTTGTGGCGAGTTTACGAGTCCAAAGCCCACCGCGACAGCGGTTTTAAGTGGGCTTGAACAACAATTGTTTGTTAGTAGCTAGCTGTGACACTGCCTCTGCGCAACAAAACAAACCCTAAAATTAAACCAAGTACAAAGCTTGCTATATGCCCTAGTTTAGGCAAATGATTACTTGCATAAATTAGATCAAGTAAAAATGCTGGCACTATAGTTAGTATCAAGACCATTGCTAAAATGTGCCTCTTATAATTTTCAAGCTTGTGCAGTATTAAGCCTGATGCTGCTAAAGCGAGGATTGCTTGTGAACCACCTGTTCCCAAGTTCCACGGAGCTGGAACGGTAAATGTACTTACAAAGGTTCCAACACTGCCAGCTAAAAACCAAATTAGAAAAAAGTTAATGCTGCCCAATTTACGCTCAAGAAGGAAGCCCAATGCGAATAAGGACAGTACATTATAAAACATATGAATCTGCTTAGTATGAATGAGCTGTGACACAAGGAGTCGCCACAATTCAAAATTCATAATGTGCTCAATTGTAAAGCCACCATATGGTTCCAGATCAATTACTCTTATCTTCCCTATTAACGTTCCCGAAATTGAATAATTTACAGCCAATGAAGTCGTTATTGTCGCTAACGCTAGTACCATCGTAATAATTGGAAGTTGTTTCAAATTCATAGCTTTCCTTTGCTACTAACGCCGCGCTCTGTGGCAAATTTGGAGCGCAGCGGAAAATTTGTCCGACAGCAGCGCCTTGTTAGCACTTTTTATCGAACATTGTGACAACCGAATATTTTTCATCATAGCGCTTTTCAATGGTTTCAATGGCTGATACCAAATCTTTGTTTGGAATAGATTCGTCCTTCTCAGAAACAATTCTTTGCTCGATAGCCACATCCTTGGTTAGTAACCTGAATCTAGCGTTATCGATCTCTACAACATTGCCAGTGAGTACGATAATAACTCCGAAAACATGGCTTCCAATTGGAGTAGTAACTAGGAATAAACAGGCTGTTTCTTTATTAGGATCATAACCTTCACCATCTACTCCAAACTCCACTTTGAACAAATTTGCAGATGAATTTAGAACTCCTTCCATCTGGCTTATCTGGGCTCCATATCTTGAGACTTCCTCAAATGAAATATCAACAAAGTCCATAAAGTCAAAATCTGCAATAATTTTTACTGCGCTATCCAGTGATTTTAGCTCTTTGGAGAACTCAAACTCTTGCTCATTACAACCGACAGTGAATTCTAATTTTGGAAAACCTTCGACCATCAGCTCAGCAATGACCTTTTTCCAGATGTACTTAGTAAGTTTAGCAACTTAATAGCGTCCCTAAATTTCTTAACTTCAAGACGTACTCCTTCACCAAAGGAGAATGAGTAGTTTGCTTCTCCAGTAAAGGGGGTGAACTTTAGATCAAAAAACTCTCCTTCAACCCTCATTTTTTTTAGTTCATCTGGAACCATAATATTGAATGGTGAATTGTAGAATTTACATTCAAATACAAGTCCCGAAGATAGTCGGTCTTCCTTAAACCTAATTTTACCTTCAGAAGTAGGGGCTAAATTAGGCATTGCTAACTTCCCACCATCAGAACTTAATGATGGATTATTGCTCAATATACCAAATCGCGTATCAACGCCTTTAAACTTTGCTATTTCGACTTCTTCTTCAATACCAAGGGATACGTCTATTAAAGATTTTAAGTTGTCTTCACCCTCGGTAGTAAATGTTATCTGAGCAAATCCATCCTCGTAACCCGTGGATTCCAAATGAGACTTCTTATTTGCAATATACTCAGAAACATCGTCGCCTATATGATTTAATACACACTCCTTCAAGCTACTGCCATTCGGCTCGTTTAATAGATTGCTATCATCATAGTTGATAGTCATTTTACGCTTATTGAAGTTATTATCATTTTCACTCTGCTCTATCTCATGAAGCCTCTTCAAAACCTTTGATATAAGCTCATTATCTACATGAAGCACAAAAGCTCTTTGAGCAGTATCTTTTCCATCAAATTCAATAAAAACGAAGAATGCTGGCATTTGAGCTGTAATTAATCGTCTTAGGTTTGAGAGCGTAATTGGAAGCTTCCGATCTTTCTTATCCGTTGCTTTGACTTGAACCTTGCATTCAAATGCTGACTTATGAATTTCATGTGGAGAAAGTCCTGTATCAAAAGGAAATTCCACAAAGAAGTCCCATCCTGTTTTATCAACCTGAGAACCGTTTGGGATTAAACCTACATCAGCACACCACAAGCTAAATGTACTTTCTCCCATTAGGCCTAAATCTCTCATACGAAACTTCCTGTGGTGCTAACGCCAGCGCACAACGGCGCCCTTGGAATGGAGGCGCAGCCGCAATGGAATGGGCGTCCGGCGGCCACCGGCCGCGAATTGATGCGCCTTGTTAAATGGTCAGCAACCACCATCACCGCCACCGGAGTCTCCGCCCCCAAAAAATCCGTCTGACGATCCATCCCCCCCTGTTGAAGAGGAACGCCCATTGGTTTTTGTTGAGAGCCAAATTACGAAGGCCAGTAGAACGAAACCAAAAAGAAATGGAGCGAGAAAACCGGAGAATATGGAGTCTGACTTGAGGTCGATCACCTGCCAAAGCCCCCAGAGAACAGCTGCATAAATCAATAACCATTTCATGAACCTACCCCTCTCTGGGCCTAATTAGCAGACATTTAACGCGAAAATAAGCGTCGGCCCGACAGGGGCGTCCGGTGGAGGCCGCAGGCCGGAACGAACTTAATTGACTGGTTAACTGGCGCTGTCACCAAAATAAGACCTTAGCACCCGATGGCGGTGCTTGAAGATGAACCGGTAAACAGGCGCCAGAACATATGCCAGCACTGGCAACCTACACTGGAACTCGACTGTATCGGTGATCTGGCATGATGCCCCGTTTCTATTGATGTCCCGCCGATGTTGCCACAGCTTATTAGTTAAAGAGCTCGACGACTCCGCAAAACCCCGTTGGCGATCAATGGATTGAAAAAAGAACGTGTGTCGATCAGTGGGAAGGATACCAAAAAGGAGTATCCAACTTGAGAAGAGCACCTTGCCCGTAGGCCATTCAAAGATCGGCTTACTTGACCATTCTGAGGGTGCCGTCATGCGGATGAGAGGACTCAATTCCCTATTCACACCCTTCATGGTAAGAAGCCCATCGACATCTTCGGGACTGATTTTAAGACTGCTCGATACTTCAAATTTCACTGATGTCCTCCGTGGCAGTTAACGTTAAGCGCTGGGGCGAGGTCACGAGTCCCAAGCCCGCCGCGTAGCGGTTTTTGGCGGGCTTATTCCAGCCGCGCCTTGTTAATTTTAACCGCCACCTAATGTGCCGATTACTGAAATAACTAAAAAGACAAACAAAATTGCCATTACATACATTGCTATAAACTGAAAGGCTATCGCACTTACACCAAGAGCTACAGCACCTCCAGCAACCCGAGTTGGCTCCTTTTTAATGTAAGAGATCACTGCAAGAATTACAGCTAAGCCACCGAGCAGAGGAATAATTACATCGATGACTTTATCTACAGTCCATTGGGTAGTGTATGTTTCTGAAATAACCTCTTTACCTGCTAACGCATCTAAAGCAGCAGTTCTAATAGATGCAGCTTTTTCTGCAACTAGAGTCTCAAGAGTTGGTTGGGGAGAAAATGGACCTGCCCAAAAGTTGACTAATGCGAGTAATAAAGCAAAAGACCCTAGTGCAATTCCAACATATCCAAGTTTCAAGCAACTACTCCTTGTAGAAAATTAACGCCGTGCTTAGGGGCCGTAGTGAAGCGCAGCGGAACGGAGGTCCCAGCGCAGCGACTACAGCGCCTTGTTATGTTTTAGTGGTAAATTAAACCCTTTTTGGCATTGACCCCCATAGAAAACCCAGAGACGCATGCCCTTTAATGTCTCTTCGTTAGCGTAAAAATGAGCTTCCATTTTACCTTTGTTTTCGTATGTACGAAGGTGCGCATTAAACACATTGCCATCTTTGCCTTTAGAAATGCTTACCAAACTAAAAGGCATTTCCTCAATGACTAGGGGTGCTCTGATAAGAATGGCCCAAGTATCTACATCTCTAATGTACTCAATATCTACTTCAGATGCGTGGCGTTTAAAGCTCTCATCTATTGGCCCGCAATGAATACTAAGTGCAGAGCAAGAGAAAGATACCAGTAAGCCTATTATCGTGATCAGGATTCTATTCATGTGAAACATAACGCCCGCAGCACCGGACAATTTGTAGCGCAGCGGAAAATTGTTCCGCGTGCCTGCGATTGTTATGTTTTTTCTTCAAGATCATTGAATACCATAGAAACATAAGACAGAAGCGATATGCATTTATAGCCATTGATTTTTGTTCCATAATCAAGATGCTTCCTAGAGCCGTGCAATATTCCGTTACGATTTGGACCGTTCTTCTTTTTATTGTCGCTTGCGGATGAGATGCCGGCGGAAAACTGTGTTTTTGATTCAAAAGGAGTATAAAGATACGGCATATACTCGCCTGCTTTATCTTTAAACCTCTCTTGAAGCTTCTGCTTTCTTAAATCATGCTCACTGAATAGAAGGGAACCAACATTCTCAGAAAAAATGCCTTCAGTTTGCGATAAGAATAAAGGTATACATGAGATCCAATTTTGTTGCTCATACAAGTCAAATGCTACAGACAAAATGTGCTTTCTGTTTTCATGCTTTTGAAGAAGCGACTCTTTGATTTTGCTGTAATTATGGTCAATCTCCGCAATCATATAGCTATCTAGTTTCTCTTGGCCCTCATCAAAAGCCTTCTTCATATTTGCCATGTACGACTCAGATGTAATAAACCAACCTATGGCAGCAGACTTTTCTGAAAAGTCTCGAATGTTTTGGGGAACAGATGCCATACCAACTATAAAATTGCCCAGATCCTTTACGAATTCGGGATCATCCTTGATTTTTTGAAGGAGATAGCTCTTCATCCCGTTGATTAGTTCACTGCTCACCATGGTGCTCCTGAAACATAACGAATGAGATATACGTCTCCGTTAAGAAAGTTGGCGGAGTGCTTGCGCAGCGAGCACTATGACAACTTTTAGGTGACGTATCATCGGGTTGTTATATGTGGTTTGTGGCACGTAGCTGAGGCCTCTGCAATATCCATTTAGAACGTGAATTATCGCTACGAAGGCAATAGGTAGGTCTTAAGATTTTCGCTTTACTTCGAAGTCTCAGGCGCCGTCCGCATCAACGCATGTTATGCGAGCGTCGCAGGAGCGCTTCGAAGCGTAGCAGGGAATAAAATCGCCGTCCAATCGCTTTTTCGCTCAAATCCACATTATTCGTGTTTTTTCAAATCCCTCATACCAAAGTCTGAGCAAAGTACATATAACGCCGTGGTAAACGGCTTACGAAACGCAGTGTAGTAAGTCCGGTGGAGCGCAGCGGAACGTATTTGACCACCTTGTTATATTTTTGGGCAATACACTTGAAACACATTATCTTTAGAGCCTTTTAATAGAAGCTGAACTTGTTCTGGCCGCTGCCACTCTATGGCATGAAATTGCTCTAATAACTCTTCTTTATTTAGATAATCTATGGCTGCCATAAATATATCACAAGACATTCGTTTTCTTCCGCCTCCGTGTCCATCGACTTTCGCGAGCGAGCTGCCTTGATAGTTTTTACGAAGATACTCATGCACGACATCAACATTACCATGATCGCTCTTCATCCATGCTCCGTCATCAATAGAAGTAAGGATAATAATGTTTGTAATATCTGTCATTGTTGAAAATTAATCCGAGTTGAAAATATAACGCCGCCAACACAGGCAGCCGAAGCGCAGCGTAGGCTGTCCAGTGCAATGCGTGTTCTGCATTGCACGATTGTGCTTGGCCTTGTTATGTTTTGATTTCAATGCTCCCTTCCATATAAGTAACGGCGCTGCCTGATATTAATACCCTAGTACCTTTAATCTCACAAGTAAGCTTCCCGCCACGCTCTGATACTTGCTTTGCATGCAGTTTTGACTTGTTCAATTTTTCAGACCAGTACGGCATAAGCTGTGTATATGCAGAACCTGTTACTGAATCTTCAGGGATGCCAAATTTTGGCGCAAAAAAGCGAACAATGAAATCAAACTTTGACGATGGAGCGGTTGCAATGACACCACGAAGATCAAGCTGCTTTAGGTCCTCATGATTCGGTGTAATACTCAAAACATCTTTTTCTCTTTCGAACACAGCAACATAATCATCATGCTTTAAGCATTCCGAAGGTGTGAGCCCTAGCCCTGCTATAAGTGAAGTTGGTGTGTTGCATACAGTGGGGGACTGAGCCGGAAAATCTAGGGTTAGTAAATTGTCAGCTTTGGAAACAAGTAATTTCCCAGACAACGACTCAAACGACAGCACCTCATCTTTGCAGGCCAGAATATTGAATAAGACGTAAGCACTCGCCAGCGTAGCGTGGCCGCATAATTTTACTTCCTTGTTTGGAGTAAACCAGCGAATATGATAGCCACCCTTCGATGGAACAAAAAAGGCCGTTTCAGGAAGATTGTTTTCTTCCGCTATTGCCTGCATTACAGGGTCGGGCAGCCATTCTTCTAATGGGACAACCGCTGCTGGGTTCCCTTCGAACTGCTTTTCCGCAAACGCATCAATTTGGTAAATAGCTAATTTCATTACACTCTCTTAAAAACATAACGCCGTGCTTAGGGGCCGAAGTGCAGCGCAGCGAAACGGAGGTCCCAGCGCAGCGACTACAGCACCTTGTTATAGAGGCGACAATTCAAACTCTTTGCCACCACGTTGCGCAGCGCCAGCGGAGCCATTGCTGCTTAGTAATTGGCCAAGCATATCAGCTAGACCGTAATTCATACCATCTTATTGGCACACCATAATAGAGCGGTGAGCATGCCGATTACTGTAATTTCTGCAGTGGCACCAAGAACGGAACTGCGAATTTGAATACAGCACATTCCTTGATGCTGGACTGCCCGCTAGTGGCAGAGCGTTGCTGATTAAAGCCGCAATTCACTTTAAAACTGGTAGCGCCCTATAACGCCGCCAGCACAGGCCGGAGCACGCAGTGCGAAGGTCCAGCCCACGAAGTGGGCGATTGTGCCTGGCCTTGTTAAAAGTTTTGCTGCTCATAGGTGCGATTTATCTCTGTCCTAGAATACCCATACTGCTCTAAGAGATCTTCGAAGAAACCTATATCTTTGAGCTCATCCATAGTCACTTTATCTTTGTAGGCGAGACATAAAACCATGCGTGCTACGGCCATTTCTTTGTCACTGGTTATTCTTGGGCCACCATTACCATCTACCCATGCCCACAACTTCTCTTTCATTTCATCTTCGTTGAAGTCTACTCCAGACTCAGACCAATAAGCCTTCAGAGCTTCATAGGAGTCAGAAATAGGGGATTGAAATTGTGCCTCAATCTTTTCTATCCATGAAATCATGTATTGTGCGTATTCGTTCTTCATACTTTTAACGTCTTTGTGCTGGCGCGAGCGAAAGCGAGTCGAAGGCCCGCCCGCGACAGCGGACTATTTTAAGCGGGCCTGTACCAGCCACAGCTTGTTAAGATTCAGGGTGCGCGGGAAAATCGACGACAACGGTTTTTAACCCACAAGCACTGCAATTTTTATGAATACTAAACTTGAACTCAAACAGATATGAGAAATACTTCGAAAACTTAGCTCCGCCCCAAAACATGAGATAAAGAAATAGTCCAACACTAAGCACTGCATCAAGAGCTTCGCCAACAAAACTGTACCAGTTGCTAGCCCCTATTTCAGCCGCATTAAATGCAGGCACAAGTGAAACCCTAGTATTTTCAATAACAAAGCTTACGATCAAGAAGAATATCAAAAAGATAATCCCAAATACTATGGACCCACCAACAGCATCTGCTGGGTTAATCCAAAACCTAACCTTTCGTTTAAGCTTGTGATTACAATTAGTACATTTCATAGAATCTTAACGATTGGGTTCAGCCGACCGCAAAAGCGGCCCCATTGATGCTCGAAAGAAACACGGAACCCTCGCCGCTCTTGCGGGTCGGCTGCAACCCATGGTTAGATTTCTGGGCATATCTTGTTGAACAACTTGACGTAGTTCGTTCCGAGATTCTTGGCGTGTTTGCTCTGATAGTACTTCAAGCGGCCACGCGTGTCCTTTGGGTTCCAGCTACCCCAGCCATAGATTTCGACAGGCAAGTTGTGAAAGGCATACGCAAGATCGTGGGCTTGCTCGCCATCCAGGTATCGCAGCTCGACAAAAGCGTGGTGCATAAGTTCGCACAATGCTTTTCTCTGATTTTCATTGGGCAAGGTGTGTTTTTTCATGGAGAAATCTAACGCCGCTCAGCACGCGCGGCTTTGTAGTGGAGGCGAAGCCGCAACGAAAAAGCCGTCGCTGTGCCTGGCCTTGTTAGGTGATTGTGGTTCATAGATAATTCGGAATTATGTGATACAGGCTCCAAGAGCTGCTCCCAACCATAGCAAGAGCGATAATTATACCAAGTGGCAGGAAGTATTTCTTAGCTAGCTCTGTTGTTTTTTCGAGGCCGTACTTGCCTACCCAAAGTTTACCTTTTGGGCTTGTTGCCAAATAGCTCTCTAGCTCAGCACTGTCTCGTAAAAATTTGATATTCCTGGTTAAGAAATAGAGCCCTGCAATCAGCAAAATACTAGGGATTAATAATGGATGCATAAATTTTCCATAAGATACAAGTTCAATATTTCACCTAACGTTTCCGTTTGTGGTTAGTTGGCGCGGAGCAGAAACTAATCCACAACACGGATTTGTTAAGTGTTGCTTTCCACACCAGGAAAAACTACAGGTATGGTAAATTTAATGCGAGATTCTGATCGGTCCGTTGTTTCAGTTCCAGCACCCCCTCCGAAACCAATCGAAGCTACCGACAATTTTAGTCTTGCATTAGCGGCTTCGCCCTTCTCAGCTAATACAGCGACATCAAACTCCACTTTCTCTACAACTCTACTGTCAGTATGGATGTTTCTAGGCTGCCCCGTTCTTCCATAGGACTGGGAACCATCAGTGTGCGTTGTTATATGTAGAGGGTTAATAAGAGCACCACAATCAGCAAGCTCTTCATTTGCCTCAGAAATCCCGTTTGAAATCTGAACCAACGATTCTTTAACAAAATCCTTTAAATCCATGAAGCCTCCGTAAGACCCTTAACGCCGCCAACACGCGCAGCTTTGTAGTGGAGGCGAAGCCGCAACGGAAAAGCTGTCGCAGTGCTTGGCCTTGTTATCTGTCATTCGCGATTCGCTTGAAATAGAACAGCTCCGGGTCTCCCTCATCCAGGTTGTAGACTGTTCCACTTGGCGAATACCCAACAGAATCTAAAAGTTTTTGCATTGGCTCGTTGGAATTATTGGTGGAGGTGAACAACTTGTCAGTGCGGCACGCGTTTTCCAAGTACGTCAGCAGCTGCCTTGCGACACCTTGGCGGCGATGTGCCTCAGCGACCTGCAACATCGTGATAAATCCCTGGCCAAAGAATGTGTATTCAATAACTGCGTAACCCACTACGACTCCATCGACTTCGGCTACCACCGCATTCCCAGCGGCCACCCACGACTGGATATGTTCCTGTCGTTCACCATCGTCGGACACAATCGTGTCCAGCCGGATCATTGCTTCGACGTCGGAGCTTGTCGCGTCACGGGTTGAAATCATGTACTCACAGATAACGTTTGTGGCACGGGCGAGGAACGAGTCCAGTGCCCGCACTTGTTCTATTTATAAGATGCGCATGGACATGCCTGAAGATTTTGGCATTTCAGCTTTCTGAAATCCAAATTTGGCATAAAACTCAGGAGTGCCATGATCTGCCATCAAACTTACATAAGCAGTTTTAGGGGCATTTTCTTTCAGCCATGCTACGAGATGCTCATAATGATTCTTCCAACACCTTTACTTTGGTGCTCTGGCAGTACAGCCATATCGGTAACTTCGAAGAAACAGCCGCCATCCCCAATGATACGAGCGATCCCAACTTTTTCATTTCCGTGATAGACAGTCACACCATATATTGAATTTGGTAAAGCAATTTCTGCTGCTTCTTCAGATTTTCTAGAAAGCCCAGCTGCGAGTCTAATTTCAATATAATCCTTAACGGATGGAATTTCACCTTTGAGTTGATACATACATTCCCTTTAAATAGAACGCTTACAGCACGCGCGAGTGCAACGAGTCGCAGTGCCTGTGATTATTATAAAGCATCTACGATTCATCTCTGAGTCGGTCTCGTGCCCTTTCAACTATCTCATTCCAATCAACAGAAAATGGTTCCGCCAATGTTTTCTCAAATACGCAAGTAAGATTCCATAATGCTCTTGCTTCCGCCTGATCTTGAATGCTCAATTTATCCTCATTTGAGAATCTGGATAAGAATTCGAATAGCACCAAGGCTTCGTCTTTTGTAAGCCTAATTTCTACTTCATCCATACATGTCTCTAGCTTTATAACGCCCGCTTCAGCTGCGCCGAAGCCGTAGTGTTTTTGTGTTAATGTTTGAGCGCAGCGAGTAACACAAAAACGCGGAGGTTTTGGCGTCAGGCTGGAAGCGCTTGTTATGCATTTATTGTGCTGCGCCTATTTGGATTGGTAATTGGATATATAGCGCGTTCTATTAGGAGCTCACAGATAGCAGGTGATCCTTTTTCTTGAGCGAAGATAAACTCTTCCTTCGTAATACCGATAATTTGAAGCAGATCAACTTTACCCGAAACAAGCTCTATACTCTCGGGAAAATGTTTGGGAATGCCTAAGACCAAATTGCTAATGTTCGGCTCAATTGGCTGGGGAATACGTGCCCAGTGCTCAAGTAATGGTTTTTCCCCAAAATGGCCCACGGAAACCAATATGTTGAATGCAACAAGTGACTGAACAAGCGGTATTCCCCAGGAAACGTCTGTTTCGGTTTCAAGAATAAGCTCAGTTCCTAAACCAGAGTACTCTTCTTTATCTTCAGCGTACCAGGGATTAGACATACCCGATGATATGTACACCCATGTATTTCTTTCGTTCGATGGCGGACATTTGAAAACGCCGTAATGGAGCCAAGTTGGGTCTACTGACTCACGTCCAAATTGATTTTTAAAGAGATCGAAAGAGAGCGTATATATTCCTTCTCCCATATTTCCTATAAGGGATTTATATATTTTTTGCTCTCTCTGTTCCCAGGCTTCTTCGAGAATGCTCACGGTTTACCTTTATGCATAACGCCCCTATTTAATTGCGAGAGGCTTTTCCCGAGTCAATTACAATGGTTTGTTAAATCTGACCTGGTAACCAACAAACAACTTTTACATGTAAAATTCATTTTTACTGATAGTTTTAAACTCAATTCTATCTGTTTTTGCATCTAAAATTATGTCAGTTGTAACTGGCGTGTCAAAGTCATGACAATCTGATTCAAGTTCACGTCTAGGAACCAAAACAGTGCTTCCTTGTCGGATTTCTGCCCATGCAGTCATTACCGCACCACATCTACCTTGTATATTCATGTTTCCTGGAATAGGGCCTATAAGTATTTTATAGCGTTTTCCTAAAAGAGCACAAGATGCTTCAATTGTCTTTAACGTGCCGATCCTATCTTCATTCTCCATCGTTTCTATAAGTGACCAAGGAGTCCACTGCGTAGAAGTCTTGCTTTCAATCAATAAATCACCTGCCTCATTGTAAGCTCCACGATAGGTTACCGATAATTCATTGGACGTTTGATCACATTCGTAGCCGACCAATACTCTAAAGTAGTCTGCATCTGAAAAGCAGGGAATTATCCCACACAAAATTATTAATAAACGGCTCATTGCTTCCCTCTTTTGATTTAACGATCACAGCACGTGCGAGTGAAACGAGTCGCAGTGCCTTTGCTTGTTAAGAGCTACACAGTGACCAAATGCGGAAATGCTTTTGACCAGTACAATAGCTCATAATTATTTCTGAGTCCTTTTCTAAAGAAGGGGTCTCTCTCTACTAACTGCGTAGCGCGACCTTCCGACTCTGCTTCAATAATCCAGAGTGCGCCAATTGGGCTATTGGAAGGAGATTCTCGAAGTGATCCAGCCACCAGGATCTCCTGATCATTCTCGGCTAAATAATCGAGATGCGCTTGCATATACTCTTCTCGAATTGCTATCCGAGCTGGGTTATCAAATGTACGGACTACGAATCTCATAGACTCTTAACGCCCGCAGCACGGGCAAATTTGGAGCGCAGCGGAAATTTTGTCCCAGTGCCTGCGATTGTTATGCATTATCTGCCTCGTGCTTGGCCTGCCAGAAAGATACCTGATAGTCCATCAGGTCATCTTCATCGTCTGGTACGTAGAACTCCACTATGCACGGCTTTTCAGGAAAGAGCGCTCTGAGTTTCAGCTCATAGATTTCCTTGAGAGTCTTGCCGATGACGAGCAGCTTGTCCTTCGCAATGTCGCTGCAGCCGTAGTGCTGTATATCTGCTATATGCAGATGGTTGATCACCCACTCTACGGACTTTGGCGTGCTACCTTTCTGCGACTCGAATCCTCGGACAGAGTCTTTGGAGAACCCCTCCGTGAATATGTAGCCCTCGAACTCGACAAAGTTTGGCCAAAATATGGATGCGTAACCTACAGCGAGCTTAAAGTTGCCTTCACAGCCTACCCATGACTCAAGGTCAATTCCTTTCCCACTATTCCATGCCGCCAATTCGTCTTTCATACTTTCTGGTATTTCCATGATCCCTCATGCATAACGCCGCAAACAAGCGCGGCTTTGTAGTGTAGGCGTTGCCGAAACGTAAAAGCCGTCGCCTTGATTTGCATTGTTAGGTGACCTTCGATACACGCTCACAAGCCCCAATATAAAACATGCCTCCCAACAAAGTTGGAAAAATACCAAGTATTGCCAAAAATAGTACAATAATTAATCCAAACTCAAGATGCTCAAAATTGGGCGCGGACATCCCAAAAATATAAGCCAATAATGCAGTAAACATACATATAAAAGCCATAAAGAATGACCAGCCCTTGTGGCTAACCACCTTAGGCCCAATAAAAGGAGCCAATAGAAAACCGGTTAGAAAAAATACGACTAAAAATGGTATAAAATATTGAACTACTTCTGACACTTTAAGAGGCCAAGCTAAAAACATGAGCACAACATTTGGAAAAACATAAAACAAAGTTACCGGGAACCAATATGCGTTAAACATTGCCTTTTGATATTTGTTCATAGCAGACTAATTCCTGGACATCTAACGTCTCAAACACCGGATTGGTGAAGTTGGCGGCTTTTTTGGAACAAAAAAGGTGACAGCTTTGCCAAGTCCGCGTGCTTTGACTTGTTAAGCATTGCTACCACCACTTTGCAAAACCTTCTAAATGCTCAATGTGCTGGTTAACCATATCAAGATCAAAATCCCGCTTGAACTCCATATAACCCGAGCCAATTTCGCTGTGTATTCGATGAACTGACAACTCAACTTCATCTTTAGTAAATGAAAGCACTATTTCTCGATCCATATCGTAGAACTGAGCTTTACTGATTTGGCCGGCTTTCAATCCTTTTAATTGCACCAAAAACTCATCAAAAACCGCGCACTCAAACCAGATTTCCTTAGCGGTGTAAGAAAATACCCCTCTGGGAATTTCAAGTTTCAGTTCTACCTCGCAGCCAATTGAAGGCAAACGATCTTCGCTTTCATTGATTTTAAATCCAAACCAAAACGGGTTCGGTAATTCGATATCGTAGCTCATACTTTCTGATGCTTAACGCCCCGCTAAACGGCGAGCGTTAGCGAGTCCGGTGGAGGCCACGCTTTTTGTGGCCGGAACGAATTTGAGCGGCTTGTTAACAGCCGACACTCGCAACCCCTTTTAACTGGTTAGCCCATTTTATTAAATATGACTGATCCGCATTAAACTCGCCAGACAGAGTTGGACCAATAGAAATAACATTGGCACTAAACTTATATACACCTTCGACATTTCCCTGCCTATCGAGTTTTAGGCTAAGAAAAATATTGTCTTCTAAATTCTGCCATTCAATAGATGCTTCTTTGCCCAACTGGCTTTCCAGTTGTAGTAACTGCTGCCGGAGGTATTCAATTTCTTCAGATTGAAGCTCACACGCAAAACTTCCATTGAAATTCGGAACCGCGATTTTCACTTTTGCACGTTGCCAACCCTCTCTATCTGGAGCTGCGAATTCAATCTGACAATTTAGGCCGTGAGTTTCGATCTTCATAGTGCAGTTAACGCCCAAAATAACCGGTGAAATTACTCGCCAGCGTGATTGAGTCCAGTGCGTAGCGGTGTTTACGCACGAAGTTCATTTTTTGTTAACTTTCATGGCCGGTGCGGAACTTGGACTTATCTATTACTTCATCATACCAAGAACTCAAGTCACCATGACTAAAGTACTTTCGAATGACCCCTGGTTCTGGGTATTCAACAGCACTTGTAAGGAGTTGAATGCTCTCGGGAGAGCCTTTTCGTTTATTTAGATAACACCTCAGTATCTCGGAGTCTCCCAATGAAGAATACTTGACAATTAACGTTTTTAAGAATTCAAATGCGCCATCCACACTTAACCTGTTGCTAGGAATGTGCTTGTGAAAATGAGTATGAAATACCCCAGACTTGTATTCACGTAAGAGTATGCACTTTTCAGACGATTTTAGAGTCTTGCAGATTTCAAAGCCGGTATACACTTCGACTCCATTTTCTATAAAGAAAGTTAACGCTTGCAGCATGCGCGCCCATGGAATGGAGCCGAAGGCGCAATGTAATGGGCGTCGCCGTGCCTGCACTTGTTAGGCTTTAGGGCCATTCTGTTGCAGCCATCTTTGCGATTCCTCAACAACTTCCAGAAAGCGAAACCCCAGATCTCCTTTATACAATCGGAGGGGGTTTTCGTCTGACTCACTGTCAGCCAGATGTATCTTATCCTCCGGCACCTCTGGCTGTTCCCCGTAGCTCTCGGCAAAGAGCCTTATCTTATCGATGATGACCAACCACTGAAGCGCACGCTCTGGGGATAGGTTGACAGCCAAAACCAATGCATTTCTAAAGTCATCCAAGCGTGTGTGTGCAGTCTGCATGGCCAACTTTAGCGGAAGAAATTTTGCGTTCCGATCCTTTATGTCGACAATCGTCTGCTCCAGCCAATCATCCTCTAGAACATGCCTCTGAACATGAGGTAGCGCTGTTTCGTGCCCGAAAACACGACATCGATCATAAGAATCAAGCACTGCTGCAAGCAACGAATTCAGAACAAAAATCGACTTTGCTTCCTTGGCTGACCGAGGAAAATAGTCAATCAGAAGATAGAATATATACGCCGCCACAAGGCTGACCAGAACCCCGGCACTTATACTTCGAGCAGCGTCGCTTACGAGAATTGGTTCAAGAATCGTTCCCGATAAATACTCTGGCAGAGGAAGTCTTGCCTCGATTAAACACAACAGAAGAAAAGCCCCTGCGGCAACCAATAGCAGCCTGCGCTCTCTTCTGTCGACCAATAACCTCGCGGTACTCAATGTTTCTCCATGCTTATTAAGCCTAACAGTTTATTCATCGTCGTTTCCGACGCTGATTTCGGTAAATTAAGTTTGAAACCTACCACACCATACCGCTAAGACCCAGCAACAACGGGCTAGGCGTGATAATTCAACTCGTTTCAAAGCGCATATCAAATCTGACAAAACCGTCGCTTCAGACGACTATTTCCGATATCAGCGTCTCACGCGACGCATATCCCCGGCATATCCAGATATCAGCGTCGCGACTTAGGCTTGTTATGTGATCAAATGCTCAAACATCGATGGCTGGTAACTGTATGTTTATACAGCTATCTAGTGACAAGGAAACTAGCCATGGATGTCCCCAAACCTGTTTGTTCAACATCAACTCGCTTCATGGACAGGGTGACTGTGTTCATACGCTCTCGCGGTTTGGCCTACAGAACGGAGAAAACCTATTGCCTGTGGATAAAACGGTTCATCAAATTTCACGGGTATACCAGCCCCATTGAAATGCAACCCAGTGATATAGAGCCTTTCTTAAGCCATCTGGCGATAGAGCGCTTTACCGCGATCAATACACAACGCACGGCCTTGAACGCCCTGGTTTTTCTCTTCAGGGAATTTTTAAAACAGGAAATCGGCGAGCTGGACTTTCAGCAGGCCAATAAGCCCAGAAAACTTCCTACGGTTTTATCACAAGACGAAGTAAAAAGGGTCATTGCCAGGGCACCGATTTACGGAATATGCAGGAAATTCTGGGGCACTCGTCTCTGGAGACGACTCAGATCTATACCCACGTTGTGGGCTTGCATGAGAGAGGTATGGTGAGCCCAGTGGACGTCGATTAAATTCGCTACCGCCCGGCCGGTTACAGGGCACACCAAGGCAAAAATAAGTTGTTTGTTTACCATGGCACTCTGGTGCGAACTTGGCAAGTATTTATGTTTCCAGAGGTGTCGTTTGCGCCCCCTCTCCCCGGAGGCTCCTTAATGGGCTTTGGGAGGGGAACGGAGGAATGATCTCAGCTCTGTTTTGCTTCCTGTCGCCCAGGGGACTGGCCTCTTACTGGGAGAGTTGGGAGGTGAGCGTTTATATCGGGACTTCACCAAATGGCCAGGCTTCTTTTACATCGGTCCACTCTGGTAATGCCGGTAATGCCCCGGGCCGGCTTACGGCTACTGCGCCACACGCGGCTGCAAAGCTTGTCGCCGCTTCCCAGTCACTCTCTTTAAACGCTTCCAGGTCACGTCCATTCAGCGCCAGCAGTAAGCCACCGGTAAAGGCATCGCCACCCGCAGTCGTATCCACCGCTTTCACCTTAGGCGGGCTCACCCGGTATTGGCCTTTGGGGGTTTGAATCTCAATGGCTTCGGCGCCGTCGGTAATGAATACGGCTTGGGCTGTGGTCAGCCAGTCGCTTACGGCAAAGCCATTGGCTTCAATCCAGTCGGCCTCTTCGCGGGATACTTTGATGATGTCGGCCATGCGCAGGAAGCGCTGGATCATGGCGGGGTCTACCTGGCGGTTGGGCCAGAGGTTGTGGCGCAGGTTTACGTCGAAGCTGATCACGGCGTTTTGGGCGCGGGCTTTGGTAATGGCGGCCTGGGTGGTTTCGGCGATGTATTCGTCGGTTAGGGTGTTGGAGCAGAAGTGAAAGGTGCCTGCGCCATCGAATGCCGCATTGGGCAGGTCGGATGGGGTCATCACTACGTCGGCGGAGTTGTGACGCAGGAATTCGAAGCTGCGCTCGCCGCTGTCATCCAGGAATACATAAGCCAGGGGGGTGTGAGCGGTTGGGTGTACGCCCAGGTAGCTCATGTCTACGTTCAGTTGTTTCATGGCGTTCGTCAGGAACTGGCCAAAGCGGTCGTCGCCTACCTGGCCCACAAAGCGGGCGGCGGCACCCAATCGACCTACGGCGGCGGCTACGTTGGCCGGAGCGCCGCCGGGGTATTGGCGAAACTCTGGCAGGGCGAAGCCGCCTTCGTGTGCGGTGTTGAAGTTCAGAAAGTCGATCAGTAATTCGCCAAAACAGAGAATGGGCTTCATAGTGCTGCGATCTCGGGGGTTGGGCTCCCGGGTTTTGGGGAAAACGGGCCGGGAGGGATTATGTTGTTTTATTACATTTTGGCTATTGTTGCAGCCCGGGGCCAGTTTATAAACCCTTTTCCCACCTTTCGGCACCGGCCCGGTTTATGATGGGCCGACACAGGTGCTCGCCCCAGAGCGGTATTGTTGCCCCGCCCGCCTTAATGCTGGCTTTGTCATTGCAGAGTCACGGTTCGGCCGCATCATCTTTGCCATAACACCTATACTCATTGCATTGCTTTTCTCAGGAAACCAAACGTGTCCAGTTCGATGGAACTACCCCGCTATACCAAACTTGAAGAATGGGCCAACAGCCTCACCCACGGCCTCGGTGCCATGCTCTCTATCGCCGGCCTGGTGGTCATGGTGGTGTTGTCGGCCCTGCACGGTGATGCCTGGCACATCGTCAGCACGGCCATATTCGGCGCCACGCTGATCATGCTGTACAGCGCCTCTACGCTGTACCACGCCATTCAGAGCCCGCGCATTCGCAGCATCATGCAGCGGCTCGATCACATCGCCATTCTGTACCTCATTGCCGGCACCTATACGCCGTTCACCCTGGTTACCCTGCGCGGGCCCTGGGGCTGGACGTTGTTTGGCATTGTTTGGGGGTTAACACTGTTTGGCACGGTGGTGCATCTGACTCAGCTGCGCCGTTTTCACGGGCTGATGGTGGCGTTGTACCTGGTAATGGGCTGGTCGGTGGTGCTGGCGATGAAGCCGCTGCTGGACGCCTTGCCGACCACCGGGTTATGGCTACTGGTAGCGGGCGGTTTGTCTTACACCCTGGGTGTGGTGTTTTACATGCGTAAGAGTTGGCCGTTCAACCACGCTATCTGGCATCTGTTCGTGCTGGCCGGCAGCGTACTGCACTTCTTCTCAGTGGTATTTTTCGTAATTTTGTAACGCGAGGGAAGGGTTTTAACAGAAAGGCGGTAACGCAGCCTGCCTAGGCTGCGCTGAACTCTACGTTGGCGACGGCGTCTGCTTCGAATTGACGCAACAGGGATTTGCACAGCTGGCCGCAGGCACCGCAGTCGGTCGCTACACCCAACTCACGACGCACGTCGCTGTAGTCAGCGCCCTGAATCGCTTGTTCTTCGATGTCTCTGTCGGTCACGCCTTTGCATAAGCATACGTACATATCGGTTTGCTCTGTGCCTGTTGTGTATCGTTAACAGAATACTAATGCGAAGGATTATCATTGACAAGGGAAATATTCTGTCAGGTGGTAATATTTTGTATCGGGCCTCCGTCCGGGTTTTTGACGCTGTTTTTCAGGCTCTACTGTCGTCTAAAAACAAAAAAAGGGCCGCGGATTGCTCCAACGGCCCAAAAGGTTTGCTACCAGCACGTCTGAATCGTGTTTAGTCGCTTACGGCGTCTTCTTTAATGGCGTTGCGCATGCGGTGGCGCAGGATGGGGCCAATCAGGTAAGGCAATATCAGCCCCAGCCCAGCTACCAGCCACAAGCCTACCGCCAGCGGTGTACCCCAGAGAATGCCCCAGTCGCCATCGGAGATGATCATGGCGTGGCCGAGGTTTTTCTCCATTTCGGGGCCGAGCAACATACCCAGAATAATCGGCACCAGCGGCATCTCGAGCTTGCGCAATATGTACCCCGCTACCCCGAAGGCGACCATAAAATACAGGTCGAAGGTGCTGTGACTGATCGAGTAGATGCCTACAAAGGCAATCATCGTCACCATGGGTAGCAGGTACATCGGCGGTACCGAAAGTACCTTCACGAACACTCCAATCATCGGAATGTTCAGCACCAGCAGCAGCAGGTTGCCAATCAGCAGGGCGGCAATCACGCCCCACACGATGTCGGCGTTCTGGGTGAACATCAGCGGGCCGGGGGTGATGTTGAGGGAAATCAGCATCGCCAGCAGTACGGCCGTGGTGCCGCTGCCCGGTACGCCCAGGGTCAGCATGGGCACCAGCGCACCGGAGGAAGCGCCGTTGTTGCCGGCTTCCGGTGCGGCTACGCCGCGCATGTCGCCTTCGCCAAAGCGGCCCTTCTTGCCGAGCACTTTCTTTTCGAGGGTGTAGCTGATGAAGCTGCCCAGGGAGGCACCGGCACCGGGCAACACGCCCGCCACAAAGCCCAGAATACCACCGCGAAAGGTTGTCGGCAGAATGCTGTAGATGTCTTTCATACTCAGTTTCAGCTTGCCCACCTGAATCAGCGCCCGGCCTTTGCCGGCACGTTCTTCAATGAACAGCAGTAACTCGGAGATGGCAAACAGGCCCACAATGGCCAGAATGAAGTCGATGCCCTCGTACAGTTCCAGCACGCCAAAGGTGTAGCGCTGGGTGCCGGTGGAAATGTCGATGCCCACGGTCGAGATCATGATGCCGAGCGTGGCGGCCACCACGGTTTTCATCGGATTCTTACCGGTAATGCCGCCCAGGGTGGCAAAGGCCAGCACGAACAGGGCGAAGTATTCCGCTGGGCCGAAGGTCAGGGCAAATCGGGCCAGTACCGGGGCCAGCAGGATCAGACCCAAGGTACCAATTAAACCACCAATAAAGGAGGCAATGGCGGAAACGGCCAGTGCTTCAGCGGCCTTGCCGTTTTTGGCCATGGGGTAGCCGTCGAGGCAGGTCATCATCGCCGGTTCGTCGCCGGGGATGTTGAGCAGAATCGATGAAATACGGCCGCCGTACATGGCGCCAGCGTATACCGAGGTGAGCAGAATCATGGCGGACTCTGGTGGTAACCCCAGGGTGAATGCCAGCGGAATAAGAATGGCAACGCCATTGGCTGGGCCCAGGCCCGGCAGCGCGCCGATCAGGGTGCCCAGGAATGCGCCACACAAGGCCAACATCAGGTTGGTGGGTGTCAGCGCAACGGCGAAGCCTTCCATCAAGAATTGCAGGGTTTCCATCAGTCAAACTCCAGCAAGCCACCAGGCAGGCTCAATTCGAGTAGGTTGTTGAACAACAGGAACACCGATACCGCGCTGATCACACCAACCAGGAACGCCGCTCTCGGCTTCGCGCCCATGCGCCAGCACAGGGTGCCCACGGCCAGGGTTGTGGCAATCACAAAACCCAGTGTTTCGAGCACGAAGGCGTACAACACCAGTATGACCATGGCGCCCACCAGTTCGGCGGCGGTGCGGCCCATGGGCCAGTGTGCATCGGGGTCGGGCTTGAACATCAGGTACAGGCTCGAACCGGCCAGTATGAAGGCCAGAATAGTCGGGAAGGTCTCGGGGCCGACGGCCTCGTGGCCGCCAAACGGCGGCGGCCACTGCTGTGCGACCCAGCCGTACGAGACGGCCAGGACGAACAGGGCGAGACCCAGAAAGCGGTCTCCAAACGAGGTCATCTCAGCAGCCCT
This sequence comes from Saccharospirillum alexandrii, assembly GCF_004000275.1. Classification (GTDB taxonomy): domain Bacteria; phylum Pseudomonadota; class Gammaproteobacteria; order Pseudomonadales; family Natronospirillaceae; genus Saccharospirillum; species Saccharospirillum alexandrii. Next base: position 229,875 of record NZ_RCIP01000004.1, on the reverse strand, counting down.
ATTTCACGAGACAGGGTTTCAATGTCGGCCACTTGCTGGGTAACAAAGGCTTCGAACTCATCTGCAGGCGGGTGGAACGGGATCAGGCCATTGCGGGTCATGACCGCTTTCCACTCATCGCTGGCATAAAGCTCGTCGATGGCGTTTACCCAGTATTCCTTGGCTTCGTCGTCGGCATCAGCCGGCATGTAGAAACCGCGCCAGTTCGGGCCCAGTGCATCAATGCCCTGCTCACGCGCTGTAGGGATCTCGCTGAACTTGCCCGGCAGGCGGTCTTCTGCCAACACGGCCAGTACGCGCAGGTCACCCGAGTCGATAAAGCCCGTGGCTTCAGAGATGTCGCCGGTAAAGGCATCCACATGGCCACCGATGACCTGAGTCATGGCTTCGCCGCCGTTGTTGTACGACAGGTAGGGAATGCTCGGCAAGGAACCGGCACCGGCTGCTTTGGCGGCAATCAGCACTTTCAAGTGGTCCCAGCCGCCGTTGGCACTGCCACCGGCAAACTTGACGCTGCGTGGGTCGGCTTTAACCGCGTCCATCAGGTCGTTCAGGTTTTCATAGTCGGAATCCTGACTGACGGCGATGATGCCGTAATCCGCACCCAGGGCGCCGACCCATTTCACCATGCCGGCGTTCATGCCCGGAAATTGCTGTTGCGCCAGTCGGGTGGTGGTTGCGGTCGAAGCGGCGACCAGGAGTTTGTCGTCGCTGTTACGCTTACTGATGGTATGAGCGAAGGCAACGCCACCACCAGCACCGGCCATGTTGGTGGTCTGTACCGAACCCGTCACCATACCCAGCTCTTCCAGCACGTTACCCACACTGCGACAGGTGAAGTCCCAGCCGCCGCCCGGATCAGCCGGGGCGATACATTCAACTCGGCCACTGGGTTCCCAGGCCATAGCGGATACGCTGAACGCCGCAGCGGCCAGCAAAGACAAGGATTGCTTGAATTTCATGATGGTCTTCCTCTGCTTTTGTTGTTGTATTTCTACTGTGATTCCCGAACACACAGAGCGTGTTGTTCAGGTTCGATGCAGAGGCTAGGCCTGTGGTTGTTTGTTGACCAGATTGTGGGCGTAATGCCTTTAACGCACTTAAAGGGCGTTTTGTTCATAAAGATCACGCGAAATCAGACGTCAGCTCGGTTAGGCTAGCGGGACTATAAAAAAACACCGTTTCCGGCTGCACCGGAAGCGACTGTGCGCAATCACAGCAGAAACGCAGGCAGAACCCCTTCTCGTGTTTAAACGACTGAAACTCAAGACCCGAATGATTCTGGTGCTGGGTCTGGTCAGTGCCATTCAAACCGGCATCATCGGCGGCTTTGCCTGGTACTACCTGAGCGCCTCGCTGGATGAACAGATCGGTCAGCGCGCCCTGAACGTGGCCAAAACCATTGCCGCCACACCGGATATCATTCGCGGCGTGCAAGCGCGCGATGTCGAGTCGCTGAACCAGCTCAGTCAGAAACTGGCCAACACCAACGATGCCCTGTTCATCGTGATCGGGGATCACAACAGCATTCGGCTGGCACACCCGAACCCGGAACGGCTGGGCCATTCCATGGCGGACGACGATGGTGACGACGGCTCCATTGCGTTAATAGACGGCCAGGGCTACGTCAACAAGGCGCTTGGCAGCCTGGGGCTATCGATGCGCGGCAAAGCACCCATTTACGATATGGTCGGCGAGGAGATCATCGGCATTGTCTCGGTCGGTTATTCGCTGGACCAGGTGCGCTCCACCATTGCCCGTTACAATCTGGTCTTGTACCTGGTCATGGCGGTCATGCTGGTGGGCAGTGTGGCGGTTGCCATTATCATTGCCGGGCGGTTCAAACGCGCGATCTTTGGCCTGGAACCGGAGCAGATAGCCCGGCTGTTCGAAGAACGGGACGCGACGCTTCAGTCGGTGCGCGAGGGCATTATCGCGGTGAACCGGGAAGGCATTATCACCACCATTAACCGCACCGCGGTCGATAGCCTGGGGCTGGAATCGGATAAACCCCTGGCCGGTCGGCCCATAGCCGAAGTACTGCCCGACAGCGGTTTAATGGCCGCACTGGAACGGGGCGAGCCGGAGTTCGACCAGGAAATCTGGCTGCAGGGCCGGCACATGATCGTCAACCGGCTGCCGGTGAAACAGGGTGCCAACATCATCGGTGTTGTGTCGAGCTTCCGGCTGCGCGACGAGCTCGATCAGATCAGCCGCCAGCTCACCCGCATTCAGCAATACGCCGATACGTTGCGCAGCCAGACGCACGAATATTCGAACAAGCTGCACACCATTGCCGGGCTGATTCAGATAGGCGCCACCGAGGAAGCCATGGCGTTAATCGGCAGTGAAGTGCACGATCACCAAACACTGATTCACCTGCTGCTCGATGCCGTGCCCGACCCGGTATTGGCCGGCTGCATTCTCGGCAAATACAACCGCGCCCGGGAAATGGGCCAGACCCTGGTGATCGACCCGGACAGCCACATGGCCGACGTGCCCGTTCAATTGCCAAGAGATCAGTTGGTCAGCGTGCTCGGCAACCTGATCGATAACGCGCTCGAAGCCACGCGCCGTCACCGCGGTGAAGGCGGCCAGGTGCAACTGAGCATGACGGATCTCGGGCTGGACCTGATTTTTGAAGTGGAAGACCAGGGCCCGGGCATCAGTGCGGAAGAGGAAGCGCGGATGTTTGAAAAAGGCGTCACCAGCAAGACCGACAGCGGCCATGGCTTTGGCCTGTACCTGGTCCGCCAGTTTGTTGAACGCTGGGGCGGGTCAGTCACGGTCGAAAACCTGGCCGCCGGTGGCAGCCGGTTTACACTGTATTTGCCCAAGCAACCCCTTAACCCGATGGGGGCCGCGCAATGAGAACACTCAGACTGCTAATTGCCGAAGACGACCGTCAGGTGGCGGAGATTCAGCGCCGCTTTATCGAACGCATGGACGCGATTGAACTGGTCGGCATTGCGCACACCCTGGCGGATGCCCGCGACCAGATCGATGTGCTCACGCCCGACCTCGTCTTGCTCGATGTTCACTTCCCGGACGGCAATGGCCTGGAGCTGCTGCGCGAACTGCGCGCCGGCAACAGCCACACCGATATTATTCTGATCACCGCCGCGCGCGAGGTAAACACAGTGCGCAGCGCACTGCACGGCGGTGTGTTCGACTACATTCTGAAGCCCCTGGTGTACGAACGTCTCGAAGAGGCCCTGAATCATTTTCGCGCCCACCTGGATACACTCGATAGCCTGCACAATGTGGCGCAAAAGGAAGTCGATTTACTCTTGCCCAGAGGCCACGCGGAAACCCCGGTCGATGAACCGGTGCGGTTACCCAAAGGCATCGATGCGCTAACCCTCGACAAGATTCGCCACGTGGTGGAAACCGGCGACTGGAGTGCCGACGCCGTCGGCCAGCGCATTGGGGCATCGCGCACCACAGCCCGGCGTTACCTGGAATTCATGGTCAGCACCGGCGAACTCAGTGCCGAGGTGAATTACGGCACCGTGGGCAGGCCCGAGCGTCGCTACCGCCACCTGAACGGCTAAACCGCAGTTGAGCAACCCCGTTGCCGATGCCGTATACTGGCGCGCACACCCTCATGTGAAGAGACCCCTGTGGACGGCAAATCCCTACTGATCCTGTTGTTTGTGATCATCGCCGGCGCCTGGATCTGGCACCACCTCGGCCTGCGTCAGATTGCCCTGCACCATGCCCGCCGCGCGGCCAAAAAAGAAGGCGTACAAATGCTCGACGACAGCATTTACCTGCGCCGCATGCGCCTCGCCCGATCGACCGAGAGCATCATCGCCTTTCAGCGCATGTATCAGTTTGAATTCAGTACGGTGGGAGACCGGCGGTTTCTGGGCTGGGTGATTTTACGTGGGAGGCGACTGGAATCGGTGCATTGGCAGCCGTACGTTGAAGACAAAATTATCCACTAGCCACGTCAGGATTGGTGGCTAATTTGGCTGTGTCGTGAGAACCCGCGGAGGATGGCAGGGATACTCCTGCGGGGGCGCCGTGAATACATCCGTGTAGGCTTAACTTCGGCATCCATGCCTCAGATACCCCCGCATGAGCATCCCTGCCAACCGCCGCTAATCCATAACGCCCTTCAAAATCCAATAACTACTACAACATACTGAGCGACAGACTCTGCAAGTCGACACCTTCGGCACCATCCGGCAACACCTTGGAGATGCGCAGCGGCACCTGGTCTTCTTCGGGGGTCAGTTTGGCCAGATCGATGCGTGGCCCAAGTAGGTAGCCGGTGTCGTTGGGAAGCAGGATCTGCACCACGGGCAGCAGGCGCTGGCCCATGCGGGCCTGAAGTACCACGGCAATGGAGTCGTCGGTCATGCGCACCAGGGTGCCCGGGGTGACCCAGCCCATGAATTGAATAAAGGCTTCTACCACCGTGCCTTCGAACTGGGTTTCGCGTTGCTGCCAGAGAATGCTCAGGGCTTCGTGGTGGGAGCGGGCGGCATCGTAAACACGGTGCGAGGTGATGGCATCGTAGGCGTCGACCACCGCAACCAGGGCGGCCATGGCACTGTATTCGCCGGCTTTTTTACCGTTCGGGTAGCCGCGGCCATCCGGCCGTTCATGGTGATCGAGCACGGCGACTGCCACGTCGGCGGGTACGTCTTTGTCGGTTGTAAGCAGGTCGTAGCCCAGTTGCGAATGCCGTTTCAGATGGTCGAACTCCTCCGGCGTGAGTCGCCCGGGCTTGTTCAGAATATCGTGATCGAGCCGCATTTTTCCCAGGTCGTGCAGCAAGCCGGCAAGGCCTGCGTGTTCGACGTCTTTGTCGTCCCATTCCAGCGCGCGGGCCAGGCCCATCGATAAAATAGCGACGTTGATGCAATGCTGGGCGGTGTAGTTGTCTTGCTGTTTGATGCGCGTTAGCCAAACCAGCGCCGAGAGGTTTTTATCCAGCGTGGTGGCCAGGGCCGAGACAGCATTTTTCGCGCCCGTCAGATCGAGCGGCCCGCCCCGGGTAATCGTGTGAATTAAGCGGCGCGCTTGCTGATCGAGCCCGACGTAGCCACGCAGGGCTGCTTTCATGGCCGGCTGGGTGACCCGGGTATGACGCAACCGGTTGATGGGGTGTTTGGCGTTGCTGGCGGCGGCCGAGACATTCAGCGACGCCGTCAGCGGTTTGCCCGGGCTGATCGACGGCGGACGCCGGGGCGCAAGCACCTTGCGCAGGCTGCGGTTCAGGTCGACCACCACCCAGGCGCAATGGCGTTCGAACCAGGCTTTGTTCTCGGGGGTTTCAATCATCACGCCCTGCATCAGAAAGGGCGATTCACTCCAGTCGCGATCCATGCGCGCCACAAAATGCCCGACCAGCAATTCGGCCGGGTGTATCCTCGCCTGATGTTCCCACAAGGGCTCTGCATCCTGTGAAATGGGGCGTGACGGCTCTTTCATGAACAGCCAGTCTCGTCACCGTTCCCAACGGAAAACGCACGGGTTAACACTGCGCACATAGTGTTCGGATTCTCCATCGAACAAGTATTGCTCCATTCCAGCCCGACCCGGTTCACTTGCCAAACACCGTGTTCGGGCCGTACAGATTTCCCTGCTTTCCGGTTAAACGTTACCTGAAAACGGTTACAACAATAGCAGTGATTGCTCTGGAAATCAGTCCACGTATGTAACCCGACGTTCCCGCAGGAAGCCTTGTCAGTCAACAATCCGACTAAAGTAGCAGCGTTTTGTGCCAAAAAACCCTCGACAACTGGGCGTCGCTCACCGACAGTCGAGCTATGGCTAGCCCGGTCCCGATCACCGGTCGCAACCGGCTTCACGTAAGCCGGGTTGGACTGATCACATCGCGACCGGGCTGGCCGCCCATCCCAACCCGCTTCACAATTCTCTGCCGTTTTTCACCTCAAAGGCGATTAACAGGCAAAAAACCGGTAAAAACAGCCAGGTTCGGCGTATTCAATGCTCCTGCAATGCGCTAAAGTCTTGCTCCAGCCAAGGGCTCGGTGAGCCTCAGCTTCAATGACCCAGCGTCATTCATCACCTTTACCGATAACCAATCAGGATGCATTCATGGTTAAAAAAGCCACTGCCATCAAAGAACGCTACACCAAGACTCAAATCGTCACCGAGATTGCCGAAAACACAGAGCTGACCAAAAAAGACGTCCAGGCTGTGCTCGACGAACTGTCGGATCTGATGGAACGTCACCTGAAAAAACGCGCGTGCGGCGAATTCGTATTGCCCGGCCTGATGAAAATTCAGTCAGTCAAAAAACCGGCCCGCAAGGCACGCCCGGGTGTGAACCCGTTCACCGGCGAAGAAATCATGATCGCTGCCAAGCCAGCCAGCACCGCCGTAAAAGTGCGTCCGCTGAAAAAGCTGAAAGACATGACCACCGCCTAAGGCGATGTCTGCGCCAAGGCTTTGACTTAACGCCCGGTTAGCCGGGCGTTTTTGTGTCTGTCTGCGACCAATGGGCAGGCTCTTTACAGGTTGTTATTGCATCAAATCGCAGTTAGGTGCATGGTTTCCTCCATGCAGGCATTTATGCTGTTTTTGCCTGGGAACAATAAAAAATAACCCTAGGATCACGCCTATGAATCTCTGGTGGTTAATCACCTCTAGCGTGCATTGCAGTTACGACGAGCTCAAGCGCCGCCAATGCGTCGCCCTCGGTTGGGCCGAAATCGGCTCCCTGGAAAAGTATCTGAAAGACAAACCCGGCTGGGAACGTCAGTTCAAAACCCTGGTGCAGGTGCGGGGCAATCTTGCCTACGCGCGTGACAAACGCTGGACCGAAACCGCCAGCTCGCTCAGTGGCGTACCGACGCTACTGTGGTCGCTGCTGCAAATGCGCGCCGGTGATTTTGTTGTGGTCATGGAGTCGGGCAACCAGTTAACGCTGGGCCGGCTGGAAGTGCGGGGTATTACTCAGCTTACTGAGGATGGCATGACCAGCTACAGCTTCGAAGAAGGCGTACACCATGCGCACCAGATCAGCAAAGGCCTGACCTGGGTCGACTGGGACCGGGCGCATCTCGGCGAACTGGAGATGCCCAAACAGTCTTTCTTCTCCCTGCTGCAGGACAACGAGCAGCTCGAAACCATCAAGCTTGCCTGGGAACAGCGGCGGCAGAGCTGAAGGCTGCCCAACCCTCCGTCATGACGGAATGGCGGGGCAGCGCTAGCGCGACTCAGTCCGGAATGGACAGCACCGAAGCGTCGAATTCGATGCGGTCTGCAACTGCCGGCTCGGCTGCGATATCCGGCAGGTTTGCCGCTGTAATCGCGGGGGCACCGGCGCCACGGGGTGTGGTTCTAACCACCTGGCTCGGCGGCAACGCTGTGCCTTCATCGAGATGGGCGTACATCAGATCCAGCGCTTCGAACAAATAATGATGCATCGGAATGTAGCGCTCATTAAAGCCCGCAAAGTCGTTCAAAATGTCCAGATGCTGGGCGTTTAGTACCTCATAGTAATGCAACTGGCTGGCATCGCCTTCTATTGTCTGGTTCAGCGCGTAGTAGGGCCGTGAGGTGTGGTTGATCGGCAGTATCTGATCGTTGCGCGGGGTGACAAATACCGCTGGCTTACCCTGCAGATTACCGCTTGCCCGTATCGCTTCAATACCCGCCTGAACCCGCTCCGATTGCGCCAACGCCTCGCCCGTCAACTCATCGCCAGTCTCCGGATCAACCCCGGTTGCAAGCCCGCGCAGGCACAGGAAGCCGTCGAGTGCGTAGTCCTGCAAGCTGCTGCTGGGCGACGTCGCGGCGCTCATCAGGGTGGGAACGCCAGCGGCATCGTTGTAGATAACATTGACACCGCCGGTCGGTGGAATGCCGTTGCTGCTGGCAAAGAGGACCCGCTCATGTGCTTCACTCAACACACCCGACTCGTTTGCGCTGGTTGCGCCGAAACTGAAACCACAGAGGTTATCTGCCACGCTGAACTGGCCGTAGGCATTGGCGTACGTCACAGCAATACCTTGCGGTACATTGATGCCGTAGTTACCCGGCTGCACCAGGTTCTGTTCGGCCTGAAAGGCAAATTCATCGTTCAGGATCGACAGCGCATGCTCGGCCCGGGCGTCCACATCGGCACCGGAAACCAGACCCTTGGCGGCCAGGGCTGAACAGGTATTTTCGTTAATGTCGAAGTCGTTGAAAAAAGCATTCAGGGGCGCACTGTCGCGAATGCTGGGGGCCAGGTTGGCGCAACCCTGATACACCGCCAGTGCCGTGGTGTAATCGAGCAGGCTGCGGCTGTGTTCGGTAATGGCGGCCGCGCTGCCCTGTTGAATACTGAAACTGCCGGAAGCTTCGGGGTTCACATTGGGCTCGGACACTGCCACGCCATCGATCAGCCCTTCGGTATCCTGCTCGGCTGCCAGTACAGAAGCACCGCCGCCGTTGGACACACTGGAGGCAATGACCAGTGTATTAGCGGGCTTCAGGGTAACGAGTTTCTGATCTCTGTCGTTCTCGCTGCCGTGCAATTCATTGATGACGTAGAAACCGAACCGCACAGACTCCAGAACACTGGCGCCCCAACTGGCTTCGGGGTTTTGCTCTGAGTGGGCGTGCTTGAACGCAAAGCGGTCTGGTGTGTCGGCCAGAAAATCAGTGCGTTCCTGGTCGGTCAAGTCGGCCTGGAACAACGCAGCGGCGTCGCCCGCGGAAACCAGTTGGCCTTCAAGGTTCTGGGTTCGGTTTTCAGTCAGGTTATGCGCACCGGTGCCGGTGCCTTTATCGGTATAAACCACGGCGCAGCCGCGCTTCAGGCCCCATTCACCGGCCGTGCCGATGGCACCATAGATGCCACGCGAACCGGAGCTGGGCGCGGTTACCATGCAGGCATTGTCGGCGTCAAAGCTCTCTGGCACCTGTACCATTACTGTTACCCGGGTGCCGCTTTCCAGATCTGCCTGGGCCAGCCATTCTTCACCGGCGATCATGCCCGTTGAGCTGGTGGTTCCCACTGTTGGCCCGAAGAATTCACCATAGCCGCTGCCGGCACCGGTTGGCACCAGGGCCCGGTAGTTGCCATGAATGGCGCGCTTGCGCAGCTCATCGACCGTCGGGTTCAAGGCATCGGCAATAGCCGGAGCGGTCACGCTTCCCAAACCATCGGCACCGAGGCCTGCGGTTAGCAAGTCATTGCTGACACCGTCGTAACTGCGCTGTATGACGGTACCGCTGATCGCCGCCGGCAGCGCATTCAGCGCTGGCGGATTCGTTGTATCGGGTGGGTTTTTGCTGTCGTCGTTACAACCTCCCAATGCCACCAGTAACCCACTGGCGGCCATCAGGCTCAGACCTTTCATTGTTGTTTTCATGCTGAGGATTCCCATCGGTTTGTATTCGTTTCGTGGTGCTGTTCGATACAACAGGGAGCCTCTGAACAACTCCCCCAGGGGGAGTTATTAAGAGACTGCCCAGAACAGAAAACATGAATCGCTGTTCATGTTCGAATACTGTAAACCGATTAATTCCTCTGGAATGCCGTTCTTTGGGAGGACGGAGTCAGGGTATTTCCGACAGGGTTTCCCGACTGATCAAATGCGTTGGAATCCGGATACTGCGCGGGCTTTGCAACCGGTTTTCCCGGTGCGCCAGGCTCACTTCCATTGCCCTTCGCGCCATCTCTTCGGGAGACTGTGCCGCCGTGCCAATCAGGTTCGGGTGGTTGCCGGCCAGGGCTGCCAGTACTTCGCTGGAGCCATCGACCGAGGTGATCAGAATACCGTTTCGCCCCGCCAACGTGGCCGCTTCGGCAGCGCCCAGGGCGCTGGGGTCGTTAATGGCGAAAACGCCGTTGATGCCCGGGTGCTGGCTCAACAAAAACGTCATGGCTTCCAGCCCGCCACCGAAGGTGCCACCGGCATTGAACCGGTCGCTGACCAGGCGGATCTCGGGGTAATCCTGCAGGACGGCCCGGCACCCGGCCACCCGATCGGTGACCGACGAAACACTGGCGCCGTTGATGATACCCAGATCACCCTTGTTGCCCATGCGCTCGGCCAGATACCGGCACGCCACCATGCCCGCCTGAACGTTATCGGTGGTGACACTCAGGTCCGCGCCCTGAGCATCGATGTCGACAGCCGTTACGGTAATGCCTGCCTGGCGAGCCTGGTGAATAGCCGGCTCGATGCCCATGGAATCGGCCGCTGACAGCAAAATAATATCGACCCGGTCATCAATAAACCGCTGAATCTGCGCCTGCTGACGCTGCAGATCATAAGCGCTGGAGACCACCGTCATCTCGACCGGTTGCGACGATTGTTCGTTCGCGGCATCTTGCAGGTGCTGCGCCAGGGCGTAGAAAAAGGGGTTACCCAAATCCGCCAGGCTGACGCCCACCCGCAAGGTATCGGCCCGAACCGCCGAGGCACCCGCCAGCCAGAAGCTCGTGAGGCACAGCACCGTAACCAGCGTGCGTTTCATTTCTTACTCCTCATGGCGGGTGGGTAAGCCGCCCTCAGGCGGCATCGACTTCTACGGCACCGGTCATGATGCCCACGGCATCGGCCATGCTGTGGCTATCCGGTGTGATCACGGCGGCGCGTTTGCCCAGACGGTGAATGTGAATGCGGTCGGCCACTTCAAACACATGCGGCATGTTATGGCTGATCAGCACCACAGGCAAACCCCGATCGCGCACATCGCGAATCAGGTTCAGCACCCGTCGCGATTCCTTCACGCCCAGCGCCGCCGTCGGCTCATCGAGAATCACCACCTGGCTGCCAAAGGCGGCCGATCGCGCTACCGCCACGCCCTGACGCTGACCGCCCGAAAGTGTCTCCACAGCCTGGTTGATGTTTTGAATGGTCAGCAGGCCCAGTTGGCTCAACTGTTCTGTGGCCTGGCGGCGCATCTCGGCTTTATCGAGCATGCGAAACACCGACCCCAGTATGCCCGGCTTGCGCAGTTCGCGACCGAGAAAAAGGTTGTCGGCAATGCCCAGCGCGGGGGAGACCGCCAGCGTCTGATAAACCGTTTCAATCCCCAGGCTGCGCGCGTGCATCGGGTTTTTGAACTGAACGAGCTCGCCGTTCATGCGGATTTCACCGGCATCCGGCACCAGAGCGCCGGAGAGCGCCTTGATCAGCGATGACTTGCCGGCGCCGTTATCGCCGATCACCGCCAGCACTTCGCCGGGGTAGAGTTCGAAGTCGGCGCCATCGAGCGCAGTCACCCGACCGAAGCGTTTGATCAGGCCCTTGGCCTGTAAAACCGGGGTTTGCTGACTCATGCGGAAGCCCTCCGTATCCATTGATCGATGCCCACGGCCACCAGAATCAGCAGGCCGACGGTGAATTCCTGCCAGAGCACATCGACCCCGGCCAGCGCCAGGCCATTGCGAAATATGCCCACCACCAAAGCGCCAATCAGCGTGCCGACGATGGAACCGCGCCCGCCAAACAGGGAGGTGCCACCAATCACCACCGCAGTAATGCTGTCGAGGTTCGACATGGTACCCACCTGCGGGCTGACCGACCCGATGCGACCGATCATCAGCCAGGCGGCCAGACCACAGATCACTCCAGCGACGATGTAGACCGACATCAGCACGCGCTGGGTGCGAATGCCCGCCAGTTCAGCGGCGTCTTTGTCGTCGCCGGTGGCGTAGACGTGCCGCCCCCAGGCCGTCCAGTTCAGGGCATACCAGACCAGCCCGACCAGGGCGATCATCATCAGCGAGCCGAAGGTGATGCGCGCACCAAACAGGGTGAAAGAGTTACCGGCCCACTGCAGTAGGGGCGCAATGGATTCGATGTCTTGCGAGCGAATGGTCTGGCTATTGGAATACCAGAGATTCAGCGAGAAAAAGATGTTCCAGGTGCCCAGCGTCACAATAAAGGGCGGCAGTTTAATGCGCGTCACCAGCGTGCCGTTGATGGCCCCGCACGCGGCACCGCACACCAGGCCGAGCACCAGCGCCATCGACGGCGGCAAGCCGAAATCGACCGCCAGCCGGCCCATGACCACACTCGACAACACCATGATGGCGCCCACACTCAGGTCGATGCCCATGGTCATGATGATCAGGGTTTGGGCCACGCCCAGCGCACCGATGATGGTGACCTGTTGCAGCACCAGCGAGAGGTTAAAGGGCGTCAGAAAACGCTCCCCGGCGATCAGGGAAAACGCCAGTACCGCGGCGATCAGCACAATGGCCGGCGCCGCCGTGGGGTTGGCGTGGAAGAAGCGGTGGATGCGCCGCGGCCAGTCGAGCACTTCGTCGCTGCGCATCGCAATGGAGCCACCCACCGATTCGGTAACCCGTTCGTGGTCGGCCTGAGAGCTGGGTGGCTGGGAGCCTTGGTTGGTGTGTTCAGTCATAACGCCTCCCGGCGACCGCGCCATCGGGGTGCGACGACGCGGTCTGCGCGGTTTATTTCATGAATGCTGCGCCGGCCGGCATCAGCCCCAGCACTGGGTCAGTGCGTCTTCGGACGAGATGGAATCGATGCCGTCAACCGGCTGATCGGTCACCAGGGTCACACCGGTGTTGAAGAAATCGAGCCCCGGCGTCGCGCCCGGTTTCACGCCGCTTTCGGCGTAGGTGACAATCGCATCCACACCCAGGGAGGCCATTTTCAGCGGAAACTGCATGGAGGTAGCGCCGATCACACCGGCTGCGACGTTTTCGACACCCGGGCAACCGCCATCGACCGATACGATCTTCACCTGATCGGCAAGGCCGACGGCTTTCAGCGCTTCATAGGCACCGGCCGCCGCCGGTTCGTTGATGGTGTACACCAGGTTCAAACTCGGGTCGCGTTGCAGCAGGTTTTCCATCGCTCGGCGGCCGCCTTCCTCGGAACCCTGGGTGACGTCGTTGCCAACAATGCGGTCGTCGTCTTCATCGCCGATGTCTTGCGGGTCGTTCAGATCGATGCCGAAGCCCTGCAAAAAGCCCTGGTTGCGCGCAACATCGACGGAGATTTCAGAGGAATTCAAATCCAACAGGGCGATTTTGGCGTCGTCCGAATCACCGGCCTGCGCACGGGCCCACTGGCCAATCAGTTCGCCGGCCTTGAAGTTGTCAGTCGCAAAGGTTGCGTCGGCTGAGTTGGCAGGCGACAGCGGCGTATCCAGCGCGATGACCACGATACCGGCGTCACGGGCTTGCTGTACCGCCGGTACGATGGCTTCTGAATCATTCGGAGTAATCAGAATGCCCTTGGCACCGGCCGAGATCAGGTTCTCAATGGCCTGCACCTGAGAGTCGTTATCGCCATCGAACCGGCCAGCGAAGGAGCGCAGTTCAACGTTGCCATGCTGTGCAGCCTGTGCCTCGGCGCCTTCCTTCATTTTAACGAAGAAGGGGTTGGTGTTGGTCTTGGTGATCAGGCCGATCAGGATGTCGTCGGCCATGGCCGCGCCGGACGCGACGCTCAGGCCCATGGCCAGGGTCAGTGTTTTGAGTGATGCCTTCATGTTGTCCTGCCTCTTGTTGTTTTTAATTGAGTGATCCGTTGCGATCGTTGCTCAGGCCAGCCAGGGGTTGGCCGCCTTAACGAGTCACTCTACGGAGCCAGACTAATGAAATATTTCAGGCAGGCGGTGCGGGCTGAAACAATTGAAATAAAAGAGTCCAACGGGGTGTAACACCGGGTGAGAAGCGCGGCGTGGTAACACTTTGCTGTAATAGATAGGTAGCTATCTATCTAAATGGGCGTATGATGGCCCCTCATGTTGAAACCGTTGTCGCTGATGACCGATCTCAAACACAACCGCGAAAGACTGGGGTATCGCCTGGGGCAAACAGCCCGGCTGTGGCGGGCTGAAGTAGACCGTCGTCTGTCACCACACGGCCTGACCGAATCGCGCTGGCGCCTGTTGCTGGCCCTGCACAAAGCCGAGCATGCGATGCATCAGAAAGAACTGGCTGAATTACTGGGCGTTCAGGGGCCGACGCTGGTGCGCAGCCTGGATTGGCTGGAAAACGAACGTCTGGTCGAGCGGCGGTCACAGAACGGCGACAAACGCTGTAAATCGATTCATCTGACCCCGCGTGCCAAACCCTCTCTGGAACGCATTAAAGCCGTGGTGGAAAGCGTTCGCGAAGAGATCTTCGAGGGCATTGACCCGGCCGATATCGACACCTGCCTGTCAGTGATCGACCGGCTGGCCAGCAAACTGAGTGCCGCAAACGAAACAGCCTGAGTAGCCTGAAACCCTGGCTGCAACCGTTAACAATATGGACACCCGATGACCGCACACACAACACAAGCAAACAGCGATGATATACCCGCCTACAACCGGACGCTGATTGTCGTCATACTGATCGCTGGCGCCTTCGTCTCGGTGCTTAACCAGACGCTGATGCTGGTCGCCATTCCGCCGATCATGAAGGACTTTGCCGCCGACCCCAGCCTGGCGCAGTGGGTGACCACCGCCTTTATGCTCGCCAGCGGTCTGCTGATTCCGGTTACCGCCGCTCTGATGGACAAGTACTCAAGTCGCACCCTGTTCATTGCCGCCTTGCTGCTGTTCACCCTGGGCACCCTGATCGGTGCAGTCGCTCAGACATTCACCATGTTGCTGATTGCGCGCATCATTCAGGGCGCGGCCGCGGGCATCATCATGCCGATGATTCAGACGCTGATCATGATCATGTTCCCGATCGAGAAACGCGGTGCAGCGATGGGACTGGTAGGCCTGGTCATCGCATTCGCCCCGGCCCTTGGCCCGGCATTGTCAGGCTGGGTGGTGGATCAGTTTTCCTGGCGTTACCTGTTTGTACTGCTGCTGCCCATTGCCTTGCTGGTGATTCTGGCAGCGCTGCTGTTTATGAAAAACGTCACCCGCCAGCGCGCCAGCCGCATCGATTCGCTGTCGGTCGTGCTGTCGAGTCTTGGCTGGGGTGGATTGTTGTTCGGTTTTAGCATGGCCGGGTCGGCCGGTTGGGACAGCGCCAGTGTATTACTCAGCTTGCTGGTGGGCGTGGTATCGCTGGTGGCGTTTATTCACCGGCAACAGGGTCTTGAGCAACCGTTGCTCGACTTCAAGGTGTTTACCTCCCACACCTTTACTGTCACCACCTTTTTGTCGGTACTGGTGTTCACCTTGCTGATTGGCACCCAGACCATGATTCCGCTCTACGTACAAAATGTGCGCGGCATGACCGCGCTCGACGCCGGCCTGATTCTGCTTCCGGGTGCCGTACTGATGGGCATTATTTCACCGCTGGCCGGCCGCTTGTTCGACCGGTTCGGCATTCAGATTCTGGCCATTACCGGTTTCATCTCGCTCTCGATCGGCATGTTCATTCTCGCCACCATGCCGGATAACGGCCACACCCTTTGGCTGGTTACTGCCTCGGTACTGCAAATGTTGGGCGCTACCCTGTTGATGATGCCCCTGATCACCGCCGGCATAAATTCATTGCCGGTTCCGCTGATCGCGCACGCCGCAGCCATGAACAACACCCTGCGCATGGTCGGCGCATCCATTGGCACGGCGCTACTGATCACCGTGCTCAGCGGCCGCGCCGCTCTGTTTGATAACCCGGATTCAGCCGCCGCCATCGCCGCTGGCATTCATCTGGCGTTCTGGTTTGCCTTTGGCCTAGGGCTGCTGGGTCTGGCCACTACTTTCTGGCTGCGTCACCACGTGCTGAGTGAACGGCGCCGGTCGCAAAAGACGGTCAATGAAGCCACTGGTGTGTAACGTTAAACACTGACGGATCGGGCTCACCCTTTGAGCCCTGATCACCCTTGCGCCGGGCATCGACCCAGTCGGCAAGGTCATCCAGCTGTTGCCGGTCGATGCGGTTTGCTGCCCGGTCGATCTGCTCGCCTTCACTCCAGGTTTCTGTGATCTGCGAACTCTGGGAAGACCGCCACATCTGAGCGGATGCCAGTTTGTTGTCTTCCCAGACTTGCTGGGTCGTGATTTCGTGGTGCTCTTTGATGACCGTCCAGTTGAAGTTTTCGTAGTTGAAATCCGGTCGTTCAAGGTGTGGCAAGGCGGTAAAATAGGCGGCATCGAGCGCCATTAACTGGGTTTGATCGATCAACAGGCGCCCGTCTTTTTCAGTGACTTTCGTGGACTGGCTCAATTCGAAGGATCGCACGCCGCTGTATTTCTGAAAGTGTTCGTTGTATTTCAATCCCTCGGGGGCTTCTGCAACACCGTTGAAGCGGATGGTGTAATCCGGCAAGCCGGTCAGCAGGGCTTCTCCGCCCTCGGGGACAGACGGCACCGCATCAGATGCATCGGGCAATCCGCCAAACAACGACAATGCCTGTAGCAGAACGCTCTGGTCATCTTCGCTGGCTTTGGCTTTACTGAGCGACTCGGTAATGGTTCGACGAACATCATTTAACGCCTCGGCCGAGGCATTGCCTGCAAACCCATCGCTGTCGACCGACATCGACAAGGACCGTCCATTCCACCTCAGATCCAACTGACGGTTATCGGCATCGGTTTGATACGACAGCGCCATTGAGTCTTTGCCGATTTGCATGCTCAGTTTAATGCTGGTTAGCAGGGGTGAATCGGTCAGGTTCAATAAGGCAACATCCGGCGACCGGTTACGGGCAAAATCGCGGGCAAATTGGCCAAGCCCTTGGCTGAACTGCGTCAGTGCTTCCTGTTCCGCTTCGGTCAGTTCGCTATCCGAAGCGTAACTGACATCGATGGACCGATACGCCAGGGAGCTACCCCTGCTTTGGCCATGGCCCTGGTTCGCGGTTACCTCAAAAGTGACTTTGGCGCCGCTTTCTAGAGTGGCTGAAAACCTCATTTTACCGAGCGGGTTAGGCGGTTCTTGGAGCTGGAAACGGTCAATGGCCTGACCGGATTGCAACCGGGATTCGGCATGCTGCGTCGTGCTTTCATGGCCTGCCAGCAAGCCGGGGCCATGTGCCAGCATCGACCAGCTTTCAGGGTCATCGATGTCGCTCAGGGCCTGACCCAGCGACTGGTCCCAACCGGACGATGAGGACGCCGGGCTGATATCCAAAGTCGCCGCGACGGGCGCTGGCCGGGCCATCACCAGCGGCGTGGTGTCTTCGTTTGATCGCGAGGGATCGCCGCTGGCGAGCGTTATGCGGTTTTTACTCTCCGGTTCATGCTGCAACGCCGGTTCCGGGCGGACACCGGATGCCGGACTGCCCCAGTCTGCCGTTGTTACGGGCAGAGTCACCCCGGTAATCTGTGCCATCTTCCCTCCGCGGCTTATATTCCTGAACACCTTGTATCGACCCGACTGCCTGCGACTTTATGCAAACCTTATGTTTTTCTTACGCGGCGCCAGGGAGCATTACAGCTTTGTTATAGCGTGATCCTTACCATTAACGATGTAGTAATCGTTGTGGACAAGCACCGTGACCGCTGTAAAACCCGCCCTGAAAATTGCCACCTTTATCATGCTGATCTGGGGCTGCCTGATGGGGGTGACGGTGCTGCTGGCCGACTGGTCCACCGCTCAGGAAGTGCGTGCCATGGTGCTCAGTGCGCTGGTCTGTCTGGCGGTTGCCGTGGCCTGCATGTTGCTTTCGCGCGGGCCTTCGATTCGCATGAAAGCAAAACCGATGTTTCTGGTGACGGCGGTTAACTGGGGCCTGCTGTGTCTGACCGGCGCTTTGCCGTTGTACCTCGGTTGGCCTGAGTTGAGTTTTATTGATGCCTTGTTCGAGAGTGTCTCCGGGGTAACCACAACTGGCTCAACCATTTTGATCGGGCTCGATGATGGCCCGCGCACCCTAATTTTATGGCGTTCGCTGATGCAGTGGGTCGGTGGCATCGGCATCATTCTGATGGCCGTGGCAGTGTTGCCGTTCTTGAAAGTCGGCGGTATGCGCCTGTTTAAAACCGAGAGTTCGGAATGGTCCAACATTCAGAATACCCGGGTGCGGACCGTGGCCACGCAAATTGGGGTGGTTTACATACTGCTCACCGCTCTGGCTGTCGCAGTCTACTGGGCATTGGGCATGACCGGCTTCAACGCGCTAAACCATGCGCTGACCAGCCTGGCGACCGGAGGCTATTCAACCTCGGATTCATCGTTCGGCCAGTTTGATAGCAATGCCCTGATATGGGCGGGCAGCAGTTTCATGTTGCTGGGCGGCTTGCCCTTTCTGCTCTATGTGCAATCGCTGCATGACCGCGCCTGGCACATAGCGCGCGATGCCCAGGTGCAGCTGCTGTTCAAACTGGTGGCCGCAGCCGCCCTGGCAATGACGGTGCATCGATTGTTAACCGGGTCGAGCGAGTCGTTTTTTCACGCCCTGACCCACGCGGTTTTCAACATTACCTCCGTCGTCACCACCACCGGTTACGCCACCGAAGACTACACCCTCTGGGGCAGTTTCTCGCTGATGCTGTTTGTGTTTCTGATGTTCAGTGGCGCCTGTTCGGGTTCTACCTCCGGTGGCACCAAGCTGTTCCGGTTTCAGTTGCTCGGCTTGTTATTGCGCGAGCATTTGTTCAAATCGCTGCATCCTTCCGGTCATTTTCAGCGCACCTATAACCATCGCCCGGTCGGCGAAGGTGTGCTGGTGGCTTCGCTGGCGTATCTGTTTGTGATGCTGGTCAGCCTGTTGCTGTTCTCCATCGCACTGACGCTGACTGGCCTGGATGCTGTGACCGCCGGGTCTGCCGCGCTCACGGCACTGATGAACGTCGGCCCGGGTTTTGGCGAGGTGATTGGACCAGCCGGCAACTTTTCCACCCTGCCCGATACCGCCAAAGTCATTCTCTGCCTTGCCATGCTGCTGGGCAGGCTTGAATATATGGCCCTGCTGATTCTGTTCACACCGGCCTTCTGGCGCTGGTAATGGGAAACCGGAGGGGTTCGATGAAACAGGCCTGGCTGTGGCCGCTGTGCAATGGAATGATCCCGCTGGCGATTACCGGCCTGGGGTTGCTGCCGCTGCCCTGGCTAGCGCATACCACCTTGCTGTTGCTGTATTTGATGGCGGTGGTGCTCAGTGCCCTGCTGACCGACTGGCGCGGCGTGCTGACCAGCGCCGGGCTGGGGTTGTTGCTGTTTAACTACGCCTTTACCCAGCCGGTGTTCAGCCTGGCAATGCACGAGCCTGAAGAAATAGTCGCCGCCGCCCTGTACGTGGTTTTCGCCTTGATGACCGGCGGCTTGGCTTACCGGTTGCGCCACCAGGTCGACCAGCTATCGTTTCAGCAGCGCTTCGTCAGCGCTCAACTGGCACTGACCAAACACCTGCAGGACGACCCGGCCAGGGCCGATGCCGACCACCTGGCGACCTTTTCACTGCAGGTATTCGGCGATGCCGGAGCTTTAACCCTAAATGAAGGCCAGACCGATCCGTTAACCGGCGCGCGCGGGTTGAGCAGCGACCCGACCCTTACGCTAAACCTGCCAAAGGGCTGGCAATCAATGGTGCGGGCACTGGGCGAACAATGGCTGGCCCATCAGGAGCGCCGCGAAGCCAGGCAAGAGCGCAAGGCCGCTGAACGCCGGGCCGATGAAGAATCGTTACGCAATGCGTTACTGTCATCGGTTTCCCACGATTTGAAAACCCCACTGGTAACGATGATGGGCGCGGCCACCTCGTTGCGCGACCTGCACGCCGACCTGAACGAAGACGACCGCCTGGAACTGCTGAACTCCATCATTCTCGAAAGCGAACGTCTGGAACAGTACATTCAGAACCTGCTCGACATGACCCGCCTGGGTCAGGGCGAGCTGACCCTGAACCGTCAGTGGATCTCGATCGACGAACTCTACCATGTGGTTTACCGCCGCCTGGCCGCCGCCCGGCCCTCGCCCGGTGTCAGCTTTCACCCGAGCGGTGAACTGCCTTCTGTCTGGGTGCATGCCGCCCTGGTTGAACAGGCGTTGTTTAACGCGCTCGACAACGCCCTGAAAGCTGTCGGTTCAGGGGGGTGCGTTGACGTTCACGCCGGCGCCGATGCCAGCACCGTCTGGATGGATGTGCTCGACCAGGGCCCCGGCCTGCCGCGCGAGCAATGGGAGGCCGTATTCGGCCAGTTCTATTCATTCAGCCGGGGCGACCGCTATTCAACCGGCTCGGGCCTTGGGCTGACCATTTGCCGGGGCATGATGCGGGTACACGGTGGTGAAGCAGCCTTTGTAGAGCCCCCCGACGGTTTTACTCTATGCCTGCGACTGACGCTGCCCGTAGCCCCGCCCGGCGCAGATGCCGCCACCCGACCCGACCAGGAATAACCCAGCGATGAACCGAATTCTGATCATTGACGATGAAGCCCAGATCCGCCGCTTCTTGCGCATCAGCCTGGCGTCTCAGGGGTACGACGTGATTGAAGCGGAGACCGGCACCCAGGGTATTGCCCAGGCCGTGCTGGCCCAGCCCGACCTGGTGATTCTGGACCTCGGCCTGCCTGATCTGGATGGCAAAGAGGTGCTGCGCCAGCTGATGGCGCAAAGCCAGCAACCGGTGCTGGTCTTGTCGGTTCGTTCATCGGAGATGGAGAAAGTCGCGGCACTCGATATGGGTGCTGAAGACTACGTGGTAAAACCCTTCAGCGTGAATGAACTGCTGGCCCGGGTGCGGCGTATTCTCGCCTCGCGCACCGGCATCCGGGAAGACCCGGCAGACGCGATCTATACCGATGCCCGGCTGAGCATTAACCCAGACCGCCACGAACTGACGCTTGATGGCCAGACCATCAGCCTCACCCGCAAGGAATGGGCGGTGATGCAGCACCTGGTACAGTCCCCCGGCAGGCTGGTCACCCAGACCAGTCTGCTGGAAAAGATCTGGGGTCGCAGCCACAAAGACGATTCCCAGTACCTGCGCAACGTGATTCGCCAGCTGCGCATCAAGCTCGGCGACAATGCAGCCAACCCGGAATACCTGGAAACCGAACCCGGCATCGGCTACCGGTTTCTGGACAGGCGATAGACCCAGGGCAAGGCAATCGCAATAATCAAAAACCGCACCACGTGGTGCACCACCACAAAGGCCGGGTCGGCATTTAAGGTTGCGGCAATCAGCACCATTTCGGGCAGGCCGCCGGGGGCAAAAGCGAGAAAAATAGCGGCCGCCGGAATGTCGGTCAGCAGGGTCAGAAACGCGGTCATCAGAGCGACCAGAGTCACCGTCAGCAACAGGGCAACCAGGCTGTGACCCGAAAGAATGACGGCCGTACGCCAGCGAATTTTGGCGAACTTGGTGCCCAGATAGGTACCGAGCACAAACTGCACCGGCACCAGTGCCTGGCCGGGAATGCTCAGGTCGGTCAGGCCGGTAATTTGCAACACCGCCACCCCGGTTAACGGCCCCAGCATCAGCGGTTGTGGCCAGCGTAACCGCCTGGCTATCCACAAACCCAGGGCGATGGCACCCAGAGCCCACACAACCGACTGCCAATCGGGCAGTGCCCAGGCTTCGGCAGGCACCGAGCGAATGCGGTTGATATCGAGCCCGGTCAGGTCACCGAGGCTGACCAGAATAAGCGGCACAAAATAGATGACGGCCAGCACCCGGGTTATTTGCGGGATCAGCATCTGCTTTTCATCGGCGCCGCCGCGCGCGCCCATGATCAGCACCAGCGACTGAGCCCCAGGCACCGAGGCATACAGCGCCGTGGTGCTATCGAAACCGGCAAAACGCCGGAAGTACCAGTGGTTGACCGCCGTTGTTGCTATGACCAATAACACCATGCCGAACAGCGACAGGGGCCAGTGCCAGACGGTAAACACCAGGCTCGGGTCGAGAGCGGCACCGGCATAGATGCCCAGTATCAGTAGCATGGCGGTGAACAGCCGCATCGGAATATGAGGGGTAAAGCCAAGCAGGCTGGCGAGCGGCGTTGATGTTAGGCTACCGAGCATCCAGGGCAACGGCCACGACAGCAGGCTGAATACCAGAGCACCCGTGGCACCGATGGCGAGGGTCGCCAGCAGGTTTAACAGGCTGCGCACTTGGGTCTTCAGGCTGGGAGTCATGGGCGTCCGGCGGGATCAACAGGCGCGCGCAGTATAGCAGCCTGGCAAAGGTCATTGAATGTCGCCGCCCGATGACCAGCCCCGGGGTTTATTGCAAAATCAGGCGCCCGCTTTCCACAACCTGATAAAGTGGCGTTCAGGCTTTCTTCAAAAAGCACACTCAACCGGACCCAAGGAGCACGACATGCGAAAAACCATTACCCGGGGCATTCTGCGGGTGCTGCCACTGGCCCTGTCGTTATGGTTGTTCTGGTCGATCGGGGATGGGCTGAACAACCTTGGCCTTCTGCTGCTTCGCCTGGTCGGCATCGACCAGCCCTGGACGGGCAGCGGTGTTGTCCTGATTCTGCTGCTGTTGCTGGTCATCGGCCTGGCGTTCAGCGTGAGCCCCATCGCCTGGCTGTTCCAGCAGCTGGAAAATCAGATTCTGCGGTTTCCGCTGTTGAAGACGGTGTACGGCGCTATTAAAGACATGGCCTCGCTGATCAGCACAGACCCGGAACAAACCAAAGAGCGGCAAACCGTTTTGGTCAAACAAGCCAACGACACCTACGTGGTCGGCTTTGTTACCGCCAGTGATATTCCCGGGCCGGTTGGCCAGGCGCTGGACGCGCGTCATGAAACCGATGAATGGGTGCCGGTTCTGATGCAGATCAGCTATCAGATTGCCGGGGTCACCGTTCTGGTGCGCAAATCGGACCTGGTGACTGTCGACTGGCCATTTGAAGACGCCATGCAGTTCATGCTGACCGCAGGCCTGTACAAGAAAACACCGTAGCGAGCCCATTTCAGCAACGCTGGCTCCCAGCGCTCTGGTGGCCGTGCGTTCAGGCGATTTTTCAGTATACTGCTGCCCGTCTGGCGCACTTGCGCCAGCAGCGTTCTCAGGGCGGGGTGAAATTCCCCACCGGCGGTATCTGACAGGCAGCGAATGCCGGTCAGGAGCCCGCGAGCGCTCGCGGTGACCCGGTTAACACCGGGTATTCACAGCGAGGTCAGCAGATCTGGTGCGATGCCAGAGCCGACGGTTAGAGTCCGGATGAGAGAGATCGCGAACCACCCAATCGCTGCCGCCTCTGCGTGGCAGTCGTTGCGTACTCGCGCGCCCTGATTCTGGCAATCACCCTAATCGTGAGGGAAACCCATGAATCAGTCTATCCCCAATCGTACTACCCGCGTTGCCGTTATTGCGGCCTCCTGGCATGCCGACATTGTCGGACAGGCCTGCACCGCCTTCGAATCTGAACTGAAACTTCTCGATAGCACGGCCGAGGTCGAACACCTGCGCGTGCCCGGCGCCTACGAAATTCCACTGCACGCCAAACACCTGGCCAACAGCGGGCGTTTCGATGCCATTGTCGCCTGCGGCCTGGTGGTCGATGGTGGTATCTACCGGCACGACTTCGTCGCCCAGGCAGTCATCGACGGCCTGATGCGGGTGCAGCTGGATACCGAGGTGCCTGTGTTCAGCGTGGTGCTGACCCCGCATCATTTTCACGAGCACGAGGAACACCAGCGCTATTTTCGCGAGCACTTTGTGAAGAAAGGCCAGGAAGCGGCTCAGGCCTGCCATGCCACTCTGGGCAGCCTGCGCGCGATCACCGGTTAACCTGAACGGCCCGGAGTCATCCGGGCCGACGCTCTACTGGCTGGATAAGATGCCCAGCAGCTTGCGGGTATGGTCGACCGTCTCAACCCCGAGGTCGGTCAGGTAGCCGCCGTCTTTCTGGGTGATCAGCCCTTTGCCATGCAGGCGTTCGGCGGCAGCCACCAGTGCCGGGTCAGCCTCCTGACTGTGCACTTTGATGCCTTCCTGCAATGAAGAGGCCCGAAACTGGGTGAGCAAATTCAGCTCGGCGAGGTGGTCGTCGGAGAAGGGCATGGCGATTCCTATTGTTGTTCGGGCATTCAATAGGTTTAGCTGAGTTTTCCCGGTTCGACAAATGCCGGCGCTCAAATCTGCGTGCCAGCGTTGGTCTCCCTCAGCAACGAAACACAGCATCAAAAGGTGCTAATGCCCGTCGCTTCCATAAACCGGTACAGCACCTGTGGCCAGACCCGGTTGTCGGCGTAGGTTTCGTAATCGACACTGAAGCGTTTATCGTCGGTGTTGCTCCAGCGCAATTCAAACCAGTCCGCGGCGTCGGTCAGCGCCGTTAACTCGGCCGTTTTGCCGGTTAATACCACGTTCGTTTCCAGGTTGAGATTATTGAGGTTGCGGCGAGTGAAGTTGGCGGAGCCGACAATCAACGTAGCCTCGCCATTGGCGCGCCGGGCCAGCAGGAATTTGGAATGGCACTGTTCGCCCCGGGTTTCGCACCAGCGCACGGGTATGCCGGCCCGGTGCAATTCTAGCGCGGTCTGGCGGTTGGGGATGCCGTTCTTTTCGCGGCCGAAGGCGTCTTTGTTGGCGTCGAGCAGGATGCGCAATTGGGCCTGGCGTTCGTGTGCGGCCAGCAGGGCTCTAACGATGTCGCGGTCTGACAGGTAGAACACGGCGATGTCGAGCTGGTCGCCGGCGTTTACGCCATTGATGCTTTCCAGCAAAGCCTGTTTGATGGCCAATTCGGTGACCACTCTTAACCCGGCATCAGTGGTGTCGTTCGGAGCCCCGGTTGATACCGTCGACTGAGCCGCCGGACCACCGGAAAACGCCAGAACGGCCTGTTCACTTGTCAGCAGATCCTGCACGGCGGGTCCGGAAAAACGCAGGGCAACGTTGCCATGGGCGCTGCTGCCGTCGTGTGGGTTGGCCGAAGTCACCAGCGCTGCGAAGTCGTCACCCCGGCCCTGATCGGCGATAATAACCTTGCGGTGATTGGCCTTGAAATTCGGCAATATCAGAAAGCTTCGCAGCGATATCCGGCCATCGCCCAGCGGGCTTGCCAGCCTGTCTCCGGTGCTGGTTCCGAAGTGCGATAAGAAAGTACGCCAGATGGCAGAATAGGCCGGGTTGCTGTCGCGCAGGGCCTCCAGCCGGGTCAGGGTAACGGTGATGCCCGCTTGTTCCAGCCGCTCAAGGTGCCGGGCACGCTGACCGCCATAAACGGTGTTGATCGGGTCGGTTATCAGGTGCGCTTCAAGCTCGGGGAAGCGCTGCTTCTGGGCGATCAGGCGCTCGGTCAGTTCGGCCGACAACGCGCGGTGTTCTTCCCGCACCTCACCCTGAAAATCATTGAACAGAAACATGTCGATCAACACGAAACGTTCGGCCGCCTCGATCATCGCAAAGACTTCATCGAAAATGCTTTGTTCGAGATGACGCTGATCGTCGGTGCCAATGTAAGACGTATCGGATAAAAACCGCACATCGCTGACCGACCGCAGCGGGCCGTCAACGTTGAGGCCGGGCGGCAAGGGCTTAACGCTGTGGAAAATACCCACTGCCAGCAAAACCAGCCCAACAGCCACTAACAGTGCAATTGCGATACGACCTCCTGCCCTGGGTACGCCCACCATGGTGCTACTCCTTCAGATCCGGGCGTGCATCATCCATGCGTTTCCCGGGTGTCAGTCCTTCCGGCTCTGTATCGGCTCTGGCCGCTGGCCAGTTGCCGACAAGGGCGGAAACAAGGCGTCAATATGCCTTTGAGAGAGGGGCTTTTGCAACAAAGGATGCTCGATGGCAAACCCCAGGTCGTCTTCCAGCCGCTCGCGCGGCAGGCCGGACATCAGCAGGCAGGGCACGTCGGGCCAGTATTTGCGCACCATGGTCACCACATCAAGGCCGTTCAACAAGCCGCCCAGGTTCACATCGGAGAGGACCAGCCCGGCAGGTTCGTCGCTGTGATGCGCCCAGTCGATGAACTGTTCGCCATGCTCAAACGCCATTACCGGGTAACCGCGCTGTCGCAAGACGTCGGCCAGCGCCAGGCGAACGGCAACATCGTCTTCAACCAGCACCAGCGTCCGACTGGCATCGAAGGTAAGGGAGTGTTCGACGACGCTGGCGCCAGGCGTGTTCAACTGGGTGGTCACCGGCCAGCTCATACACACCGTGGTGCCTTGCCCCGGCCAGGATTGCAGAGTGAACTGCCCGCCGCTCTGTTGCACAAACCCATACACAGTCGACAACCCGAGGCCGCTTCCCTGACCCACCGGTTTGGTGCTGAAGAAGGGTTCCAGCACGCGTTTCTGCAACGCCACCGGAATGCCCTGGCCGGTATCGGTCACCGTCAGCTCCAGCCGATCCTGTTGTTCAAGGTAGCGGGTACGAACCGTAACAGCGCCCTTGCCGGGAATGGCCGATACGCTGTTCAACACCAGATTCAACAGGGCGTTTTCCAGTTGCGATGGGTCGATGTACAGGCTCCGGCCCGGGGCAGCCAGGTCGAGCGTGAGCGTGACCGGGCCGGAGACTGAATACTCCAGCAGTTCTGTCAGCCCGTCGATCAGCCGGTCCGGCTCGACTACCTCTGGCGTCAGCCGTTGCTTGCGGCTGAAGGCGAGTAAACGCTGCACCAGCTGGGCACCGCGTTCGCTGACATCCAGCGCGCGATGCAAATAGGGTGTGCCTGCATCGCTGACCGAACCACTTTGCTCCAACAGCTGCAAATTGCCCGACAGCGCTGCCAGCAGGTTATTGAAATCGTGCGCGACGCCACCGGTCAGGTGGCCCAGTACGTCCATTTTTTGCGCCTGCTGCAATTGCTGTTCGGCCATGCGCCGCTCGGTCAGGTCCCGGTACAGGGTGACAAAGCCACCATTGGGCATGGGCTGGCTGCGAAACTCGATGATCTGGCCATCGTCGTAATGGCGTTCAAAGTTCTGCTGGCTCTGGTGGCGCTGCACGTTCATGGTTGGCATGTCGACGGCTTCCTGCTGCACGCTGAGGTTGCGATGCGCCTTGCGCGCCATCAGTGCCTGCACCTCGTCCAGCGTCATGCCGGGCTGAAGGTCGCCGTCGCTAAAACCGAAAATGTCCAGGTATCGCCGGTTCCAGATCACCAGCCGGTCATCGCGGGAAAACACACTGAGCCCGTCCTGAATCTGGTTGTGGATGGTTTCCAGCAGCGTTTTCTGGGTGTCCAGCTCGGCGCTGGTGCGTTCAGCTTGCAGGGCATGCTCACGGAACACATCGTAGGCGTGCACCAGGTCGCCAATTTCATCCTGCCGATGAATGGGAATTTGCGCCGGCGACTCCTCGCGCCGCGACAATTGCATCATGTCGTCGGTGACAGTGGCCAGGTCCCGAATCAGCCGGCGATTGTTCAGGTAATACACCAGCAGCGCCAGCATCACCACCAGCGACAAGCCCAGGGTGAGTACCCGGGAAGCATTTACCCGGTCGGTCACGGCCGTTTGCTGGCGCACCACAACCTGCTGAATGTCGGCAGCGAAGTTGTTGGTCTGCTCAGTGAGGCGCTCGGAGTGGGCACGCAGCCGGGCCAGCAAGAATGCTTTGTGTTGCTGGATGCCCTGCAACGTCTGGTATTCAGCGGTGGCCAGTTCCAGCCAATCGAGATAGGCCTCGGGCTCGGCCACGGCCAGCACCAGGGGTCGCAGCCGCTCCCGGGTCTGGCGGTTATAGTCGGCCGGGTCGGTTATCGCCCGGTAGAACAATTGCAACGGCAGCCAGGGTTCTATGGTGACCGCATGACCGGCCTCAGTGCTGTCGCGCGCCTGCTGATCCACCTGGAACTGAGCCGAGAGCACGTCTTCGCGAATAAAGAGTTCGTCGTATACCCGCTCGGTCAGCGCGTCGAGATCGGCTTTGATGTTGGCGAGAATGGCCTGGATTCGGGCGCGAACGTCCGGGTTTTGCAACCGTTGCGACAAAGCAAACACCCGCTGGTAGCGGCTTTCGAGCCGCTGCCGCTCGGCTTGCAGTTGAAACGGACGCCCGGCCGATGCCAGGTAAGGCGCCAGCGCCACAATCTGGGCCGCTTCATCGGACAGGCTCAGAGCAGTGCGTATTTCCGGAATCAGCAACCCTTCGAATTCATTCACCGCATCCCGGGTCTGGCTAAGGCCGCGCCAGGAAAAGCTGACCAGCGTCAGCAGCAGCACCAGACCCACCACAAAGGCAGCCAGGGCTTTCGCGTGTAACGTCCAGCGCAGCGGGTTCATAGCCGTTTGACCGTTGCCTCAAAACGGTAGCCGATGCCGCGCTCGGTTTTGATGTAGTGCGGCGCTTTGGGGTTGGGTTCCAGCTTGCGGCGCAGGCGCAGTATCAGAACATCAATGGTGCGATCGAAGGATTCGGTTTGAGTGCCGTGGGTTTTTTCCAGCAAATAATCACGACTGAGCACGCGGTTTGCCGACGATAGCAGCACATTCAATAAATTGAACTCGCCGTAGGTCAGGTCGACCATCTCACCCGCCGGGTTCAGCAGCGTCCGCCGCGTCAGGTCGAGGCACCAGCCATCGAACACCAGGCCGTCGGATACCCGTTGCGCCAGCGATTTGGGGGTCTGGCTCAGTTGGGTACTGCGCCGCAACAGGGCCCGCACCCGGGCGACAATTTCGCGCAGATTGAACGGCTTCATCATAAAGTCGTCGGCGGCGACTTCGAGGCCGAGAATGCGATCGGTCTCATCGCCCTTGCCGGTAAGCATCATGATGGGTACGGCCGAATCGCGGCGGATATCCTGCGCCACGCGCAAGCCGCTTTCGTGTTCCAGCTTCAAGTCGAGCAATATCAGATCAGCCGGGTCCTGCACTTGCAGGCCCAGCAACGCCTGGCCGGTTTGGACGGGCGAAACCCGGTAGCCCTCCAGCGTCAGGGTGTCGGTCAGTACCTGCAGAATGTCCGGGTCGTCATCGACGATGGCAATGTGATGCGCCTGGGGGGTTGCGGCCATCGGTTTCTCCGGGCTTTTTATCATTATGGTGCCAGGTGAGTCTGTGTACGCGCGTTCGCGCTACTCAGTGACGCACTGAAATGTTAACAGAGTATTTCAAACACGGCCCCAAACCCGTGGGGGAAAACCGCGAAGTGTGGAGCCGGTCGCAGATGTAAAGCCGGCACCATGCCATTCTAAGCTATTCCTCCCAAGCCGAATGATGTCATGACAACCCCTGTAAACCGCTCCCGCCTGGCCCCGTTCAGGCTGGCCCCGTGCACTGCGTTGCTCGCCTTACTGGTCGCCGGTTGCCAGCCGGAGACCGCCAGCGACGACACCGGCGATACATTCGACCCCGTCGATACTGATGACAGCGGCACCGTTGAGCTGGCACTGGCGGTGCGATCGCTCAGCTACACCCAGGCTAACCCGGGGCCGACTCAGGCCGTGCTGGATATACGCATACCGACGGAAGCCACCGTACAACTGGTGTTGAACGATGAATTGATCGAAGAATGGGATACCGGTGATTCTTGCATTGTATTCCCGGCCTTTACTCAGTGTGCAGACTACCTCGACCAGTCTCTGCCGGTCATGATCGAGACAGGGGGCGAGCAGAAGTTTGAACTGACGGCATTAAAGGGCGGCGAGTGGAAAACCGTGACCTTTGAGCGCGACCTTACGTTGGGGCAATGCATAGCCAATGCTGCTTTTTATGACGAGATCGTACAACCTGTTTTAGATGATGCATGTAGCAGCTGTCACCGTGAAGGTGGTGACGGATCTTCAGTATTTTGGTCAGATGACCCATGGGCTACTTTTGAAACCACTATATTAAATAGAAGGGAAGACTTGTATCAGGCGCCCTCCCTCCAGACCAGTATGGAGCAACACAGACGAAGACAGATCTTTCAACCTTACTCTACTGAATACAGAGCAATAGCTGAATCAGTGTGGCGAACACTCAACAGTTTCCAGTGTTCGTAGCCACCTAGTTCAAATCTCAAGTTTCGGAGTTCGCACAATACGAGCGGTGGGTGCCGGTTATGCCTCTGCAGGGGAGTCCGCAGCATGGATGCTGCGGTCTAGGCTCCATGGACGGATTTACGCCGACCCTGCAGAGGCATAACCGGTGGCCGCTGCGAACGATAGCCACTGAAGCAACCTGAACTCCGAGGCTTGAAGCCACGACACTCGGATCCAAATAACGGCAATGGCTCGTGTGCCTTACCCGCGCGACAGCGCAAACTTAATAAAATCGGCTTCCGGCATTGGCCGGGCCCAGAAATACCCCTGCCCCTGAGTGCAACCTAGCCTCGCCAGTAAATCGGCCTCGGCCTGGGTTTCAGCGCCTTCGGCTACGGTGGTCAGATTGAGGCTGTTGGCCATTTGAATAATGGCGGTGACGATGGCGGTGTCTTGCGGGCTCAGCTGCAACTGCGACACAAAGGACCGGTCGATTTTCAGTGTGCCGATCTTCATTTTGTTCAGATAACCCAGGTTGGAATAACCGGTCCCGAAATCGTCGATCGAGAAAGTTACACCGAGCGCCTGCAACCGGTGAAAGGTATGGTCAATGTCTTCCCCGGGTTCCATCAGCATCGATTCGGTGATTTCAATTTCAAGCCGGTGAGGCTCGATGCCGGATTCCGTTAAGGCCTGTTCAACCACCCGATCAAGGTTGCCGCGCTTGAATTGCAGCGACGATACATTAACCGCCATGGTCAGCCCCGGCAGCCCTACCGCATCAAACCGGCTCAGCGCCCCGGTGGCCTGTTGCATCACCCACATGCCGATCTCAATGATCAGACCCGACCGTTCAGCCAGGCTGATAAACTCAATGGGGGGGATGTTTCCGCGCGTCGGGTGTTGCCAGCGCAACAGGGCCTCACAACCGCACAGCTTGCCCGTTTTCAGATCAACTTTGGGTTGATAGTGCAGCGAAAGCTCGTTGCTTTGCAATGCCTTGCGAAGATCGGAAATGAGCTTGACCTGAGCCTGGGCGTCGTTGTTCATGCTGGTGTTGTAATAGCGAATGCCATCGCGACCGGCACGCTTGGATTCATACATGGCCATGTCGGCCTTGCTCAGCAGGGTGGCGAAGTCGGTGCCATCGGCCGGCGCGATGGCAATGCCAATCGAGGCCGTGGTGGTCAGCTCGTGACCTTGCAGCATCATGGGTTCGCGCAGTGTTTGCAGCAGTTCATCCGCCCGGGAGATGATGGACTCTCCCGGTGGCAGGTCGGGCATCAGCACCACGAACTCGTCGCCACCAAAGCGTGAGACCGCATCCGATGTACGCACTTCATCCACCAGGCGCTGGGCAATCTGAATCAGGTATTCATCGCCGGCGCCGTGGCCGAGTGAATCATTGATGGGTTTAAAGTTATCCAGATCGATAAATAACAGCGCCACCGACTGACCTTCACGCTCACTGTGACGCAACATCAGTTCAAACTGCTCGGCGGCGAGCATACGATTGGGCAAACCGGTCAGACTGTCGTGATTCACAAGCGCCTCGACCTGGGCCTGGGATTCACGGCGTCGCTGGTTTTCTTCGTTCAGCTCTGTCACCAGATGGCGAATGTCGTTGACCAGCAGGCGAATACAGTAGGCTGTCGTCAACAGGATCAACACCAGCAAAATAGCCACGTTGATGTTGTTCTCGACCGGTCGGGTCTGATGCAGCCCCATCGAATTGACGCCACCAAGTACCAGCAAACTACCAATCATAACCGCCAGCAAACCAATAAAAATACGCCGGTTACCAATGATGCTCGCAACGACCAGAATGCCGGGGTAACCCAGCACGGCTTCATCGCGCAGGCCGTCGCTGCTCCATAGAAAGTAGTAACACAGGCCGGTCATCAGCCCGAGCATCCAGGTGGCGGCCAATTGATAATGTTGCTGGCGTACCAGCCAAAGGCTAAGGAACAAGAGTCCCGCTGCGACCGCCATGGCCAGTGCAGAGGAAACACGGCCGAGTGCCATACTCTGTACGGTCGCAACCAGCAGGAATATCTGCAAGGCCCAGAACATCTGGTTGAGACGTTCATGATGAAGCTGTCTGACCAGTGGCGACCGACCTGCCTGATCTGAATTATGTTCTGATGCCATACCACCCAACAGAAATCATGTGAAAGAAACGGGCTGATTGAGCCTTACTGAAACAGTCTAGCCTGAAATGCCTGGTTCGTGGGTGCACCGGGTGGTTATTCCCGGAGAACCTTTGTTAATGCAACAGAACAGCAGGCACCGCGCCAAAACGGTGCACGCTCTGGTGCAGGGTGATCGACTTGGTGCGCAGTGAAGGTAACTGTGACAAGGCCACGCCGGTAAAGCCCCATGATACCCGGCTTTTGAAACGATTGTTTCAGCCTTACGCCGATTTGAATGATTGTTCGGCCAACTGGCCTGCCCTTTGCAATATCCCTGTACCGGCTCCGGCCAATCCTAAAGCCACACACAGGGGAACACCATGAACAAAGCATCTCTGGTTGCCAGCGTCGTTGCACTGCTTAGCGCCACGGCCGCTTCTGCGACCGATATCAAGTTTGCACTGGACTGGAAATTCGAAGGCCCTGCAGCGCCCTACCTGATGGCCATGGACCGTGGCTACTATGAGGAAGAAGGTCTGAACGTCAGTATTGATACCGGTAGCGGCTCGCTGGAAGCCATCCCCCGGGTTGGGTCGGGCACCTACCAATTGGGTTTTGCCGACATCAATTCGCTGATTAAGTTCCGCGATCAGGACTCTGACGTACCGGTTCAGGCGATCATGATGGTGTACGATGCCCCGCCGTTTGCCATTGTCGGGCGCAAGAGCCTGGGCGTGATGGAACCGGCCGACCTTGAAGGCAAAACCCTGGGCGCACCGGCCACCGACGGCGCCTTCGCCCAGTGGCCTGCCTTTGTTGAAGCCAACAACCTCGATGCCAGCCAGGTCACCATCGAAAACGTCGGCTTCCCGGTGCGTGAACCCATGCTGGCCCAGGGCGATGTTGACGCCATTACCGGCTTCTCGTTTTCCTCTTACATTAACCTCAAATCCAAGGGCGTCGACGCCGATGACATCAGCGTCATGCTGATGAGCGATTACGGCCTGAAACTCTACGGCAACGCCATCATCGTTAACCCGACCTTTGCTGAAGAAAACCCGGAAGCGGTCACCGCCTTCCTGCGCGCCACCATTCGCGGCTGGCGCGACACCATCGCCGACCCGGAAGCGGCCGTTGAATACGTAATGGCCCACAACAGCATTGCCCGCAAAGAGGTTGAACTGGAACGGCTGATCATGTCGATCGACGACAACATCCTCACCGATGCCGTTATTGCCAATGGCATGGGCGACATTGACCCCGAGCGGATGCGCGAAGCCATCGACCAGATCGGCATCGCCTACAGTTTCAACAACAAACCCGAAGTCGACGACATTTTCACCGATGCCTATTTGCCCAGCGCTGAAGAGCGGATGCTGCAGTAATCTTTCATCCCCTTTCAAACGGGCGCGTCAGCGCCCTGATTCCATTCAAGACAGGCCCGCAGTATGAGTGTGATTGATATAGAAGGCTTACGCCTCGGCTACGGTGGCATGGCCCCGGAACAGCTGGTGCTGGATGGCATCGACCTGCACATCGACAGTGGCGAATTCGCCGCCATTGTCGGCCCAAGCGGCTGTGGCAAGTCGACCTTCATGAAGTTGCTTTCCGGCTTGCTAACGCCCCAGGAAGGCCAGATTCTGATCGACAACGAACCGGTCACCGGGCCGCGCAGCCAGGTCGGCATGGCGTTTCAGAATGCCATCATGCTGCCCTGGCGCACCACGCTCGATAATATCCTGCTGCCGCTGGAAGTCGCCCCCGCCACCAAGTCGGATTTTCGCCACCGCAAGGCCCAGTACCGGCGCCAGGCTGAAGACCTGCTGACCGCTGTTGGCCTTGAGGGGATGGGCAGCAAGTACCCCTGGGAGTTGTCTGGCGGTATGCGCCAGCGGGCTTCGTTGTGCCGTGCCATGATTCACGAACCGCCTTTGTTGCTGCTCGATGAACCTTTCGGCGCACTCGATGCCTTTACCAAGGAAGAACTCTGGCTGGTGCTGCAGACACTGCGCCAGCATCGAACGTTTACGGTATTGATGGTCACCCACGATCTGACCGAAGCGGTGTACCTCTCCGACACCGTCTATGTGATGAGTGCCCGGCCGGGACGCATGCTGGTGCGCCAGAACATCACCTTTGACCAGCCGCGCGACCTCGACATTCGCTTTGAACCCGGTTTTGTCAGCCATGTGCACGACCTGCGGGAACACATTCGCGGCACCCGGGCCCAGGCTGCTTCGAAACCCGTGCTGGGAGCCACATCATGACCACAAGCACCCTGTCAACGCCGGCAACCGCCGCACCGCGCCCGTCACGATTGCGACACTGGCTCGGCTGGTTTCGACGCGAAGAAGCGATGTCGTTCTGGATCATCATCGGCTTTTTCGTGGTCTGGGAAGCAGTCTGCCACCTCTTTTCCCTGCCCGTGTATTTTCTGCCACCGCCCTCGGCAATTGCCCAGGCAGCGGTCGAATTTCAGCGCGCCCTGATGATTAATTCCATTCAAACCCTGTGGACCACCATGGCCGGGTTTGGCTTCGCCGTGGTGTTCGGATTAATACTGGGCGTCGCGGTCGGCGGTTCGCGCCGACTTTATCGCGGATTGTACCCGCTGATGGTCGGCTTTAACTCGATTCCCAAAGTTGCCCTGGTGCCGATTCTGGTGCTCTGGTTTGGCATCGGCTCGGTACCGGCGATCATCACCGCCTTTCTCATTTCGTTTTTCCCGATTGTGGTCAACGTCGCTACCGGTCTGGCCACTACCGAACCGGAAATGGACGACATATTGCGCGCCCTGGGTGCCAGCAAGCTTGACCGTCTGCTGAAAGTCGGCTTACCCGGCGCCATGCCGCATTTCTTTGGCTCGCTGAAAGTTGCCATCACCCTGGCCTTTGTCGGGTCGGTGGTGTCTGAAACCGTGGCCGCCAATTCCGGGCTTGGCCACATGATGCTGATGGCTCAGGCCAACTTCGAAGTGCCGCTGGTGTTCGCCGGCTTGCTGGCACTGGCCATTGAAGGGGTGCTGATGTACGCCCTGTTCGTGGTCATCGAAAAACGCATGACCGGCTGGGCCTTCCGCGCTCAGAGCGCTCAGCAATGATTCACCGGGCAAGGAGCCAGCCGTAATGATCCACACCAAACGCACACTCGCCGGCGCCTGCGTTGCGCCCCACCACAGCGCCGCCCAGGCCGGGCGGGATGTGCTGCAAGAAGGCGGCAACGCGGTGGAAGCCATGGTGGCCGCCGCGGCCTCCATCGCTGTGGTGTACCCGCACATGAATGCACTGGGCGGTGATGGCTTCTGGCTGATCAAACCGGCCAATGGCACGCCAATCGCAATCGATGCCTGCGGTCCGGCCGGGCAAGCGGCCGATATTGAGTTTTACACCGGTGCTGACGAATCCACCATCCCGAGCCGGGGCCCGCGCGCGGCGCTGACCGTCGCTGGCACCATCGGCGGCTGGCAACAGGCGTTAAAAGTTGCGCACCAGCTGGGTGGCAATACCCCGGTCTCTCGCTTACTCGCCCCTGCCGAACAGCAGGCGCGAGAAGGCATCGTGGTCAGCCAGAGCCAGGCTGCGCTGACGCGCGCCAAATTGGATCAACTGGCTCAGCAGCCCGGTTTTGCCGAGGTGTTTCTCAACAACGGCCAGCCACCTTCCGAAGGCGACATCCTGTTGCAGCCCGACCTGGCAGACACACTCGCCCAACTAAGCCGTGCCGGGCTGGACGACTTTTATCGCGGTGACCTCGCCCAAACCCTGTCGCAGGGCCTGGAAGCGCTCGGCAGTCCGGTTCGCCGTGCGGACCTTGAGGCGTTTCGGGCACGCCTGGTCGAGCCGCTGCATACCCGGCTGAAAGGCAGCACGGTGTACAACCTGCCGCCACCGACACAAGGGCTGGCGTCGCTGATTATTCTGGGTCTGTTCGACAGGCTGAACATCGCCGAAGGCGAAGGCTTTGACCACCTGCATGGCCTGATTGAGGCCACCAAGGCCGCATTTACGGTGCGCGACCTGGAGTGCATCGACCCCGATTGGCTGACGGATTCACCGGCACGCTGGCTCACACCCGAGGCGTTGAACGAACAGGTCAAAACCCTGTCGATGACCCACGCACGCCCCTGGCCCAACCCAACCAAGCCTGGCGACACCGTCTGGCTGGGCTGCATCGACAAAGCCGGCAACGCGGTCAGTTTTATTCAGAGCGTCTACTGGGAATTCGGATCAGGCGTGGTGGTACCAGGCACGGGCGTTACCTGGCAAAACCGGGGCACCAGCTTTTCGCTCGACCCGGCCTCGCGCAACGCACTCAGCCCGGGCCGCCGCCCCTTCCATACCCTGAACCCGGCCCTGGCCGAGTTCGATGATGGCCGCACCATGGTGTACGGCACCATGGGCGGTGAAGGCCAGCCGCAGACCCAGGCGGCCGTATTCAGCCGCTATGCGATGTTCGGCCAACCTTTACAGCAGGCCGTGACCGCACCGCGCTGGCTGTTAGGGCGGACCTGGGGCGACACCGACACCCGGCTGAAACTGGAAAACCGCTTCGACCCGTCGCTGGTCGACCAATTGCGCAACGCCGGACACGACGTCGAAATACTTGATGAAGCCTTCAGCGACACCCTGGGTCACGCCGGCGCCCTGGTGCACCGACCCGATGGCGTGATTGAAGGGGCGGCAGACCCCAGAGCCGATGGACTGGTGGCCACGTTATGACGAGTCCTGACCCGTTTAGAGGAACATGCCATGCAACGTTGTAGCGCTATTATTACTGATGATCCGGTTCATGCGGCACCCACTCACCCGGGGCCTTTAACCGGTCTGCGTTTCGCGGTTAAAGATGTGATGGACGTGGCCGGCACCACCATGGGAATGGGTCACCCCCAGTGGGCAAGCACTCACTCCGCTGCCGACCAACACGCCGACTGCATTAGCCAGTGCCTGGCGCAGGGCGCCGAACTGACTGGCAAGACCCAAACCGATGAACTGACCTACAGCCTGGCAGGCAACAACCATCACTATGGTGTCGCCCCAAACCCAGCCGTGCCAGATGCCACCCCGGGCGGATCGTCGAGTGGTTCGGCCTCAGCTGTCGCTCAGGGTCTGGTCGATTTTGCCATAGGCACCGACACCGGCGGCTCAATCCGCATTCCGGCCAGTTACTGTGGCCTGTACGGCTTGCGCCCCAGTCACGGCGCAGTTAGCCGAACCGGAGTAGGCAGCCTGGCGCCGCAGTTTGATACCGTAGGCTGGCTGGCACAGCGCGCGGATATTCTAATGGCCGTAGGCGATGCCCTGCTGCCGCAGACCAACGCACCGATTCCAAACCAGGTGGCCCTGCTCAGCGACGGAATGGACTTGGTCGGTATGGAGATCGCGCAACAGGCGCGCCGTGCGATACGGTCACTGGGCCTACCGGTGTCTCGCTCCGTATCAGTCGGTTCACTGGAAAGTTACCGTCGAGTTTTTCAAGTGGTACAGGCCTATCAAGCCTGGCAGACACATGGTGAATGGATAACCACGAACAAACCCGTGTTTGGCCCAGGCGTCGCCGAACGCTTTGAAGCCGCATCAAACATAACGGCAGAAGAAGCCCGAGCTGCCCAGACAAACCTGAATGGCCTGCGCCAGCGCGTACGGGACCTGATCGGTGACGACACCGTCTGGTGCATGCCCACCGTGCCAGCAGCGGCACTGCCCCTCTCAGCCCCCGCCGACGAAGTCGACCGCATTCGCGGCCAGACCCTGTGCCTGACGGCCTTAGCGGGTGTGGCCGGCTTGCCTCAGTTGTCGTTACCCTGGCTTCGCGATGGACGCGGCCCGGTCGGCTTTTCTCTGATCGGCCCACCCGGCAGCGACCGCCATTTGTTGCGACTGGCTCGTAACCTGGCGTTTGCCAGTCATCGGCGTAAAGCACCGGGGCCCGTTCCGGCTGTTTAAGGTCAATACGAACTGATCAAGGTTTTAACTCCCAAATTGCGGAGTTATCTGAGGCATGGACTAAAACGCCGGAAGCGTTTTAGCATGAGCGAAGCGAGCCTGGGGGGTGGATCCCATGGATGGGATTCATATCCCGAAGTTAAGCCTACAGGGCGGTCCGACGTTTCGGTGTATTTACGGCGACCCTGCAGGAGTACCTCTGCCATCCGGCGCGGGTTCAGGCACTGCAGGTAATTGTAACTTCAGAACTCAAATCATTACTTGACCTTCCAACGACTGGAAGGTCTAGCCTGTGTCTCATACATTCTGGTGCCTATCGCATCTTGAAGGAGAGACCATGAGCCAATCTCAAACCAACACGGCCGAACGGCGCGATCCGGTCTGCGGTATGACCGTATCGCCCGATACCGCCAAGCATCACAGCGAGCACGACGGGCACGACTTCTATTTCTGTGGCGCCGGCTGCAAAACCAAATTTGATAACGACCCCGACGCCTTCGAGACCGCCAAAGACCCGGTCTGCGGCATGACCGTGCAGCGCGACCGCCCCAAAGGCATGGCCCGGCATGAGGGCAAGGCCCACTATTTTTGCTCGGAACGTTGCCAGCACAAATTCGAAGAAGACCCGGAGCGCTACCTCGACCCGAGTGAAGCGCCCGAACCCATGCCCGAAGGCACAAAATACACCTGCCCGATGGACCCGGAAATCGTGCAGGAAGGCCCCGGCACCTGCCCCAAATGTGGGATGGCCCTGGAACCGATGACGCCTTCGCTGGAAGACACCGGCCCCAGCCCGGAGCTGATCGACTTCACCCGGCGCTTCTGGATCAGCGTCGTCGCAGCGGTGCCGTTACTGCTGATTACCATGGGCCCGATGATCGGTTTGCCATTTCGCCGTTGGCTGGGCGAAGGCCCCGCCATCTGGCTGGAACTGATACTGGCCGCCCCGGTCGTACTCTGGGCCGCCCAGCCATTTTTCGTGCGCGGCTGGAACTCCATCATTAACCGCAGCCCCAATATGTGGACGCTGATCAGTCTCGGCGTAGGGGCTGCTTTCGCTTATAGCGTTGTCGCGACGCTGGTGCCCGGGGTGTTCCCCGATGCCTTCCGCATGGAATCAGGCCACGTTCCGGTCTACTTTGAAGCCGCTGCGGTCATCGTGGCCCTGGTCTTTCTCGGCCAGGTACTGGAACTGAAAGCCCGCGAACGCACCGGCTCGGCCATTCGCGCCCTGCTCGATCTCGCCCCCAAAACCGCCGTGCGCATTAACGACAACGGCGATGACGAGGAAATTCAGCTCGACCAGGTACAAAGCGGTGACCGCTTGCGGGTCAAGCCTGGCAGCGGTATCCCGGTCGATGGCGTGGTCGCCGAAGGCCAGTCTTCCGTGGATGAATCCCTGATCAGCGGCGAACCGGTACCGGTGGAAAAAACCAAAGGCGACCAACTGACCGGTGGCACCCTCAACAAGACTGGCACCCTGGTCATGACCGCCGAACGGGTCGGCTCCGAAACCGTGCTGTCGCAAATCGTCGCCATGGTCGCCCAGGCCCAGCGCTCGCGCGCACCCATTCAGGGCCTGGCCGACCGGGTGGCCAGCTATTTCGTGCCCACTGTCGTGCTGGTCGCCATGGTCGCCTTCGTTATCTGGTCGCTGGTTGGGCCAGAACCGGCCATGGCCTACGCCATTGTTGCGGCGGTGTCCGTTCTGATCATCGCCTGCCCCTGCGCCCTGGGGCTGGCCACGCCGATGTCGATCATGACCGCCACCGGCCATGGTGCTCAGTCGGGCGTGCTGATCAAAGACGCCGAAGCGCTGGAACGATTTGCCAAAGTAGACACCTTAATCGTCGACAAAACCGGCACCCTGACCGAAGGCAAACCCAAGGTCACCGACCTGGTCGCCCTGAACGATCAGGATGAAACCGCCCTGCTAGGCTGGATCGGCAGCCTGGAACGCAGCTCCGAACACCCGCTGGCCGAGGCCATAGTAGCCGAAGCCAAGCAGCGTGAAGCCAAACTGCAAGAGCCTGAAACCTTCGATTCGGTGACCGGCCAGGGCATTATCGGCCGGGTTGACGGGCATGACCTGTTAATGGGCAATGCCGCCCTGTTCGACGACAAAGGTATAGATTTAACCGACGTTGAAGAACAAGCCGACACAATGCGCAAAGCCGCCAAAACGGTCATGTATCTGGGCGTCGACGGCAAACTGGCCGGCCTGATCGCAGTGCAGGACCCGATCAAGAAAACCACCGCCAACGCCATTCGCGCCCTGCAGGCACAAGGCATGCGCGTGGTCATGGCCACCGGCGACAACGAAACCACCGCTCAGGCAGTCGCCGGTGAACTGGGCATCGATGAGGTACGCGCCGGCGTCTCGCCCGAAGGCAAACAAAAACTGGTTGAAGAACTGCGCAAGCAGGGCGCAACCGTGGCCATGGCCGGCGATGGTGTGAACGATGCACCCGCCCTGGCCGCTGCCGATGTCGGCATCGCCATGGGCACCGGTGCCGATGTAGCAATGGAAAGCGCAGGCATCACCCTGGTAAAAGGTGACCTGAACGGCATCGTCCGCGCGCGCGCACTGGCCCATGGCACATTGCGTAACATCAAACAGAACCTCTTCTTCGCGTTCGTTTACAACACCCTGGGCGTACCCGTTGCGGCTGGTCTGTTTTACCCGATCTTCGGCGCCTTGTTGTCGCCGATGATCGCCGCAGCCGCCATGAGCTTGTCATCGGTCTCGGTGATTGGTAATGCACTGAGGTTGCGCACACTTAAGCTGGATGCGGCGCTCGACAAGAAATAAAACACAGCGATGAGCGGGTAGGCTAGAGCTTCCCATTCATCTGATTGTTAGCGCTGCGGGCTTCTTCTCGGATCGCTGATTCTGGCGAGAGTCCATGTCGAGTTCTGAAGTGCGCACACTTCGAGCGACGGATGCCGGTGATGTCTCTGCGGGGGAGTCCGCAGCAGGGACTAAAACGCCAGGAGCGTTTTAGCATGAGCGCAGCGAGCCCGAAGGGTGAATCCCAGGGAAGGGATTCATATCCTGCGGTCTAGGCCCGAGACGTCGGACCGCCAGGACGGATTTACGCCGACCCCGCAGAGGCATCACCGGTAGCCGACGCGGGCGATAATCACCCAGGTAACCCAAACTCCGGACCCTGGGTTTCAGGCAGGCTAAAACTCTACTCAAAGCGCTTGATTCGCTCGTCGGTCGCGGGGTGGCTGGAGAGGTATTCCTCCCAGGCCCTGCTGGCTCCGTCTTCGCTGACACCGTGACTGTCCACCATCTTCCGCAGGGCCGAGGCGAAAGCCTGTCGGTCGAGACCGGCGGCCTGCATCAGTTCCATTGCTGCTGTATCGGCCTCCCGTTCCATATCACGCGAATAGGAGAGCTGCGCCAGGGCGTAGGGGGCAGTGACGATGATTTCAGAGAGAGCCTCGCTGTCGCCGGTAATCAGCAAGGTGGCGGCGACCAGGGCAGAGGAACTGATGATGCCCCGAATACCATGATCGTGGCGGACATGGCCGACCTCGTGCGCGGCGACCGCCAGGAATTCGGCTTCATTGACCAGCGCCACGAACTGATCGGTGAAGACCAGGGTTCCGTCTGGCAGGGCAAAGGCATTGGCACCAAAGGCATCACTGTTATAGAACAACACACGGACGTTCAGACCGGTCAGTTGGTCCCCAAAATGGCGATCGAACGCCCCGCGAAGTGCCTGCTGGCGCTCTTCACTCAATTGGGAGGGGGTTAGCCAGCCGCGCTCCATCCAGTCCAGCGCCTCTTTACCCGCCAACTCCCGTATTTTGTCCGGCACCAGAGGTGCCGTTACACGGGCCATAGCCGGAATGCCATGCCGGTAGGTAGCCCAGCCGGTCACAACAACCACAATCAACAGACCCAGAATCCACAAGGGCGCCCGCTCCAGCTTTGGTAGCCAGAGGGTACGTTTTCCCTGGTGACCAAAGTGGCGCAATGCCCTATCAACAAAGTCGTTGTCGCGGGTTTCCAGCCTGCCCAGTTCGGGCAATGTCAGAAACCTCGGGGACCGGCCCAGCCGGTCGCTGACCGTAACCTGGTTGAACGGGCAGCGGTACTTTTTGTCGAACGCCTGAAAACTCAGCCAGCCACTGGCATCCAGCAATACCGTAACGGTTTGGCTATCGGCAAAACCCTCGGGGTAAAAGTGAGCGCTGAAGGTTTGAGTCATAGTGAGAGTCTGCCTGGTGTTGAAGGCCGCCATCGGCGACCTGCAACAGGTCCGTTAGATGCCAAAGCCGACATCCACGTCGTAGACTTCGCCCAGCTCTTCCCCGACAGCAGACATTTCTTTTGCCTGGCTGGCTGCGATGCTACCGAGGTTACCGGCATGCAGGAAGGTAAGAGAGTTCGCGTTCAGGTGCGCCAGCCGAACCTGAGCCCAGGGAAAAGCCAGACCCAAAGTGAGCGCCACCACAATCGAATTGCTGATAAATACCCAGATAAAACGACCCACCGGCATATTGGCCTCAAAACGATTTTTCTGCAGATTCACGCCCTGCCAGTAGACATTGAACAGCAAGGGTTTGAACGCCAGAGACAAACCGTAAATGGCCAGGTAACCCACCGCAATCATAGCAATGGACGCCTGGCTGAAACCGATGGCGATTAATGCAATGGACGCGATAATGCCGATCACCAAGCCCAGCACAACCGACTGATATTGTTTGACCGTCGCATCAAACTTGAAGGCTTTGTTGCCATAGGCGTGGTTGGTGACCACATACCGGGCGGCATAATGCATGGCATGCGGCATCATGATGCCAAGCGTGATCATGCCCAGCAGTGGGTACAGAAAAAACGCCTTGCAGGCAGCCCAGTAGGTGCCGGTGAAGCGGAAACGCACGCCACGGTAGGCGGAATATCGGGCATTGAATCGCAGGCCGGCGTTAATCAGCCAGGGCATCGCCGCCATGAAAGCCAGCATGAAAAGGCCGTACACTTCAGGGGAAATGAAGCTCGACAGCAATGAAAAGACCACAAAGACCGCCACAGCGATCAGGCGCCCTTTCAGAATTTGGCCGCCGGTGGCCAGGTACTCAAAGGAAGCACCGGCAACCTCGGTATTGCCATAAAAGTACCGCTTGTTACGGACCTTGGCCCAGGCGGAGTAAATACCCAGTGTCAGCACCGTCAGCGCGATGTTAACAATCCAGATGCCGAAATATTCGCCGCCACGGCCATTGAAGGCAACGGGAATGGGCTTGAGAGAAGATCGGGAAGTGACCGGAGTGTCGGTCAGGGACTGGCTCGTCATAACGTTTCCTTGTTCGTTATCGGTTATTTTCGCTGTGCAGGCGTTCTCGCCTGCCGCTCCCTCTTGGAACGAACCAAAACTTTACCTCTTTACACTTTCTAGATAAAGCGGGGCCACTAACCGAGCAATAACTCTCTGTTGTATAGTTCCCCCCAGTGCATGGATCTCAATTACCACCGTTCAGGGAAATCGTTATGGCGTCTGTCTACCGTGGGTCCGGTTATTCTCGTTTCAGCCTGGTGTTGCTCGGCACTCTGTTGACCGCCTGTTCTTCTCAGCCAGAGCGCATCCGCTCGGCCAGTATCAGTGAAGCGGGGCAACTGGCACAGTCGGAAAACCCC
The DNA here is from genome assembly GCF_004000275.1 of Saccharospirillum alexandrii. Lineage (GTDB taxonomy): Bacteria > Pseudomonadota > Gammaproteobacteria > Pseudomonadales > Natronospirillaceae > Saccharospirillum > Saccharospirillum alexandrii. The sequence continues at coordinate 186,463 of NZ_RCIP01000004.1, read as the reverse complement.
GACGACCGCGACATAACTCACCAGTCACAATCATCCACAAGCTGGTATGCAGACACGGAAGCTTCCCTGATCCTCAATACCGGTGGTTACCCATCGGAACGGTCACTCGATGGTCATACGGGCTGGAACGAACCGGAATTTGATTCGGGCCGGTTCTGGGTTGGTCGTTATTTCCCGGAAATCGGCCAACAGTCCACCTATCACAGTCGCCAGGGCTATGAAATTGGCGCTGCCGGTTTTGATGAGGGAATGGAGATCACGCTGTCTGCCTATTACCTCGACGCAGAATTTGATCACGATCGGGGGAGTACGCTGGAAGACCCAGGCATCATTGGCTGGCAGCTAACTGCGGGCAAACGCTGGCCCCTGTTCAAACACCTGTCGTTTCAGGCCGGTGGCGGTTTTGGTTCAGGCTGGCTGCTGTGGGACTACGCCAACCCACTGATCGATGGCCGCGACCGCATTGAAAGCGACAGCCTTGCCTTTTTCAGCATCAGTACGCCGTTGTCGCTGCAATCCCATTCGGGGCCGATCATGACGGAGTTTATTGCCCTGCCAACCATTCGCTTCTCGGAAGACTACAGCGGCGAAGGGTTCAGCAACGACATCACGCACTTTTACCGGGGCATCCCGTTAGCCATACGGATCAGTGTGGTTTTTTAGCGCCGCTTAAGGAGTCAGCCCGCGACTGGCGCGTTCGCGTTCCAGCCAGAGCTGATAAATCTCATCCGGCCAGTAACTCTGAAAGCTGGCAATCACGTCAACAATCTCGGCTTCACTCAGCGTATCGCCCCAGGCGGGCATAACGCCACCAAGCGGTTCGCCTCCTTCCTCGATCACCATCGACAACACCGCCAGCGGGTGATGCCAGGCGTGCGCGGTGCCATTCAGTGGCGGCGGTGGATAGTTGCCATTGGCATCGAGCGTGCGCCAGTTCGGGGTCGCTTCGGCATTAGCACCATGGCAAGCCGCACAATACCGCTCAAAGGTCTCCCGGCCCCGTTCAACCTGGGCCCGGGTGTACCAGCGACCGGTCCCCACCTTGCCTTCCAGTGTCACGTCAGTTAGCGCCAGTCCCGCTTCAGCGCTTTCCACCTCAGACTCGCTGCTCGTGTTACAACCCAGCAGGCTAAGTGTTGCGATCAGTATTCCCAGCTTCTTCATAACCACCCGTATGACGTTGTTTTCTTATTATGGACAGACCATAAGCGGTGTCTGCGGCTGTCGACCCTTTAAGCACAGCAAACCACCCCCACCCTATCATCTACCGAATTATTTATTGGTTGTTATTCTAACGCCGGAGAGCCTGAAATGTCGGAAGCCATGCTGAACAACCCCGGTCTGGGCACCTACAGACTGAAAGACGACGTCGCTTACCAGGCGGTCACCACAGCACTGGCGCTGGGCTACCGCACCATCGACACCGCCCAGATGTACGACAACGAAGCGGCCGTTGGCAAAGCCATTGCCGACAGCCCAGTCAGCCGGGAGGAGGTGTTTGTGACCACCAAGGTGTGGGTCGACCAGCTCAGCCGCGAACATTTCCGGCGCAGTGTCGAGCAAAGCCTGTCCCGCCTGAACATGAACCAGGTGGACCTGCTACTGGTGCACTGGCCGGCGCCGGAGGGGGGTATCCCCATGGCCGAGTACCTGGGTGAATTGAAAGCCGCGCAGGAAGCGGGCCTGACTCGACATATTGGGGTCTCCAACTTCACCATCGCACAGATTGATGAAGCCCTTTCCATTCTTGGGCCCAACAGCTTGCTGACCAACCAGGTGGAAATTCACCCTTACCTGCCCAATCGCAAGCTGGTCGAGCATTGCCAGAAACACGACATTCTGGTGACCGGCTACATGCCGTTGGCGGTTGGCCGGGTCAATGACGATCCAGTCTTGAATGCCATTGCCGAGAACAAAGGGGTGAAACCCGCTCAGGTGGCTTTGGCCTGGATCAAGCAACGAGGCATCATCACCATACCGTCATCGACCCGGCACGAACATCTGCACAGTAACCTGGCCGCCATGGACCTGGAATTGACGGTATCGGAGTCAGCGCGCATCGACCGCCTGGGTTACGGCTTGAGACTGGCCAACCCGAGTTTTGCACCGGCCTGGGATCTGGATTAAGCCAGAGCGTTCACTTTGCTCGTGATCAGGCGTTAACTCTACTGATGCGGCGCTTGGTCGGCTTGTCTTGCGCGAGGCGTCACGCCGAACCAGCCGGGGTGCCGCGTCCGTGGTTAGGGGGTCATTCTTTCATCAGCGCCTTGATGTTACCGATGAAGCTGGCGTCATCCTGCGCTTTGCGCCGGTCCAGCAAGTCGATGGCATCCGACCCGGCTCGGAACCGCAACTGATCGCCGGGATCGTTCGCGGCCTGCCATATGACCTCAGCCACGACCTCGGGCGGCGACGGGTTGGACGATAATTGGCCGAAGAGGCGCCCCATTGCTGCGGCGGTGGGGGCGTAGTCGGTCAGGCGATCATCCATGGCGAAATCGAAGGAACGCCCGCCGAAGTTTGTCTTGATCATGCCCGGCTCGACGATGCGCACACGGATACCCAAAGGCTCCAGCTCGTAATGCAGCGCTTCGGAGAGACCTTCGACGGCGAACTTGGTGCCATGATACAAGGTACCGAGCGGAAAGGTGATCTGCCCGCCGATGGATGAGATGTTGACAACGGTACCGCTGCGGCGCGTTCGCATCGTTGGCAGCACGGCTTTGGTCACCTCCAGCAGTCCGATGACGTTGGTATCAAACTGGCGACGAATGCGGTCAGTCGAGAAGGCTTCAAGCGGGCCGTAGGCGCCATACCCGGCGTTGTTCAGAAGCACATCAACGGCGCCGAAGCAGTCGACGCCTTCGTTCACCGCCGCCGTGATCGACACCGAGTCCGTCACGTCAAGGCGGGTCACCAGCATACGGTCGTGACTGGCAAGATCAGAGTCGGTCGGGTTGCGCATGGTGGCAATAACGTTCCAGCCCTCGGCTTGAAAGCGCATCGCGGTAGCCTTGCCAATGCCGGAGGACGCACCAGTGATGAGAATAGTGGGCATGTGTAGCCTCCTTCAGGCGTTGAGACGCAGCATGTCAGCGATGCCGAAATGGGTCATGACGGTGTGGGTGACGTCACGCAGCGCGGTGTTGTAACGCTCAATCTCGGAGCCGACGCCGGTATAATCGACTACCGTACGAAACGGTTTCTGGCCAAAGGGCAGCGCCAATAGGTCAGTAACAGCCTCCGCGACGCGCTCGGGCCGCTGTAAAGGCGTTGCCTCCAGCATCTGAGCGAGACTCTGCGCAGACAGTGCGGGAACGGCTGCGAAATGCCCATACTGCGCCTCGCGCTCCGGATCCACTGGCGTGACCATCCCGTCGAAAAACGTGGTGGGCATAGCGCCCGGTTCGATGATGCAGGATTCGATGCCGAAACCGGACAACTCCGTGCGATAGCATTCGACCACCGCCTCAAGCGCCCATTTCGACGCACAATAGGTCCCGTAGAACGGTGTTGCAATGCGCCCGATCAAACTAGACGTATAAAAGATCGTGCCGTGCCCCTGGGCCCTGAGATATGGTAGAGCGGCGCGCATAACACGTTGCACGCCTGTTACGTTCACATTGAACACGCGAGTCATGTCCTCGGGCGACATCAGCTCCTGGATGCCATACGACCCAATACCGGCATTGTTGAACAGCACGTCAAGTCCGCCAAGCGCGGAAATGGCCCCAGCCACGCCTAGCTCAGTGCTCGCGGTGTCGGTTACATCCATTTCGACAATCTGTACGCCTTCAGCTTCCAGTTTGGAGACCGTATGAGCGTTACGGCCATTGCGGTTACGGACACTGCCCGCCAACTGATGCCCCTGCGCCATGAGCGCTCTCGCAGTGGGCAGACCAATACCCCCCGCGATTCCGGTGATGAAAATCTTTGCCATGTGACTTATCCTTGTTGGAAGATAGAGATACGATACTCCGGGGAAATTGACTATTCTTTATCGTTTTTCCGAAAAACATGCCTATTCCTCCGGCCTTTAGAGTAAATCGTCCAAACAGTGGCGTCAGCCTTGCTGCGAAATTCATGAAAGGAGAACGGCATGACAGAGTTACTGGCCAGCACTACGGCGCTGATGGATCGCGCCGGAGTGGCACAGGGAGGGCTGGCCCATGCTGAGAGCGGGATGCATTTCCTGCGGTTCGAGGCGCCCAGCCCCTTGCAGGCTGCGGTTTACCATCCGCTGCTATGCCTTGTCCTGCAGGGTGCCAAACAGGTCAATGCAGGCGCACACAGCCTGACGGTGAATTCCGGACAATCGTTGATCGTCAGCCACGCACTGCCGATTGTTTCGAGGATCACCAACGCTACGCACGATACGCCTTATATGGCGCTGGTCTTTCCGCTCGACCCCGACCTGCTGCGCGGCCTTGCCAACGCCGTACCGCTCGCGCAGGGAGTGCGCAACCACGATCCCTTCTCGATCAGGCTATGCCCGACCGATCCAGTGATGGAGGAAACGCTGACCCGTTATCTCGACCAATGCGCGGGCGACGAGACGCGCCAGCTGCTGGCCCCGATCACCCGGCAGGAAATCCATGCAAGGCTGCTTCTGGGTCCCCATGCCGACGTGTTGCAAAAACTACTGTGGCAGGAAACAACCGCCAGCCGCATCTTTCAGGCAACGCGCGAAATCCAGTCCGATCTGTCGCGAAGGTTGGTTGTGAGAGAACTCGCGGATCGCGTCGGCATGAGCAACTCCACCTTCTTTGAGCATTTCAAGGCCGTCACGGGCACATCGCCACTGCAATACCAGAAGGACCTTCGCTTGCTGAACGCCCGCGACGCGCTGCACAGAACGTCCACCAAGGTGTCGGAGATCGCCTTTCGCATGGGCTACGAAAGCTCTGCTCAGTTCTCACGTGAATACGCCCGGAAGTTCGGTCTGTCGCCACGCCAGGATCGGGCGGCGCTGGCAGTTAAATAATCGTCATGGGATAGCGACCAGCCTAACGCCAACACCGGCTGTCGCGCTGGCTCATGCCCTGGGGATATTAACGAAAGAGGAAGGTTGGTCGGAGAGACGGGATTGAACGGGAAGGCCATCCTGCTGCGACCCACGGGTCGCCCGACTCGTGTCGGCGGGTTGGATTTAACACTGATTTTGATTGGTCGGAGAGACGGGATTGAACGGGCAGGCCATCCTGCTGCGACCCACGGGTCGCCCGACTCGTGTCGGCGGGTTGGATTTAACACTGATTTTGATTGGTCGGAGAGACGGGATTGAACGGGCAGGCCATCCTGCTGCGACCCACGGGTCGCCCGACTCGTGTCGGCGGGTTGGATTTAACACTGATTTTGATTGGTCGGAGAGACAGGATTCGAACCTGCGACCCCTACGTCCCGAACGTAGTGCTCTACCAAGCTGAGCTACTCTCCGATAAAGGTCGGCGTCGCAAACCATTGATTTCACGGGGCATTTGCGGGAATGTCCGGCGTGGTTATACGAGCTGCGCAATAGTACGAAGTCGCCGGGTTGGCGTCAACTCCACCCGTGACGGTCGTGGGTATGCGGATTGCTTCAACGTCGGGGGGTCAGGTATGCTGAAGGAACTTTCCGGGGAATATCGATGTCCGACACCACCCACCCTACCTCTGCTGATTCCGGCAAGAGCCGTAAGCTGGATCGAATTGATCTGAAGATCCTTCGAACCCTGCAAGATAACGCTCGCATCTCCTACGTCGATCTGGCTCAAACGGTCGGATTGTCAACGACGCCTTGCATGGACCGGGTAAAACGGCTCGAACAGTCAGGTCTGATTCAGGGTTACCAGGCGATACTGTCGCCCGAGGCATTGGGGCTGGGCTTGCTGGTGTTTATCGAGATCACCCTGTCGAATCAGTCGGCCGAGGCGTTTGATGAGTTTCGCAAAGCGGTCGATGGCCTCAGTTACGTACAAGAATGCCACCTGGTGTCGGGTCAGTCGGATTATCTGGTTAAAATACGGCTGACGGACTTGCCCAGCTACCGTAAGTACCTGGGTGATCTGTTGCTGGCACTGCCGCACGTGCGGGAGTCCAAGAGTTATATTGTGATGGAGGAGGCAAAACAGTCGTCCGCCTTACCGCTGGATCTGATCAGTCATCGATTTAAACGATGATTCATATTAGCCTTTTACCCTGTATTTTTCGGGCAGCCCATGCTGGCCGACCCTGATGTATGAAACGGAGAATCAATGATGAATACCTGGCATAAACTGGCGCTGCCACTGGCTCTGTCTGGCGCGGTGTTAACCGGTTGTACTACGCTTGATGCGTACACGGGCGAATCACAGGTCAGCGGCGCGTCCAAGGGCGCTATCGCGGGTGGCCTGATTGGCGCCGTTCTCGGTGCCGCCACCGCGCCGAAGGAAGAACGCGCCAAACGTGCCTTAATCGGTGCCGGCATTGGCGGCGTCGCCGGTGGCGGCGTGGGCCTGTATATGGACCGGCAGGAAGCGGAACTGCGTGAAGAACTGGTCAACAGCGGTGTGCAGGTCGAGCGCACCGAAGAAGGCGAAATCAACCTGATCATGCCCGGCAACATCACCTTCGATACTAACAGCTCCGAGCTGCGTCCCGACTTTATGGACACGCTGAACTCGGTTGCCCGGGTCGTTCAGGAATATGAAAACACCCTGGTCACCATTGAGGGGCACACTGACAGCACTGGCGCTGAAAGCTACAACCAACTGCTGTCTGAACGTCGTGCCGCCAGTGTTGCCGAAGTGTTGCTGAGCAAGGGCATAGCGTTTGAACGCGTTGCCGCTGAAGGCTACGGGGAACTGCGCCCTATTGCCGACAACAGCACTGCCACGGGCCGGGCGTCCAATCGCCGGGTTGAAATCAGCCTAGAGGCCATCGTTGCCGACTAAATCGGATTCGTTCTAACAGGCGGCTCCATCCGGAGCCGCTTGAAATCCGCGTCGCCATAACCATAATGGCCCAACACCGGGTTTGGCCCTGCTGCGGCCGTCTGTACCCTGCCTTGCGACTTCTGATGCGGAAATTCCGACCCCTATGACAGCTCCTCTGAAACTGGCCATCCTGGAAACCGATGTGCTGCGACCTGCACTGAAACCGAGCTATCACAGCTATGGGCGGATGTTCACGACCCTGTTAAACAGCGTCGATTTCAGCGGGAATATCGAGGTTTTCCCGGTCATTGACGGAAAGTACCCGGAATCGATCGGCGACTTCGATGCCTACCTGATCACTGGCAGCCAGCACGATGCCTTTGCCGACGACGACTGGATTGTCCGGTTGCGTGCCTTCTGCAAAGACGTCTATGAGGCTGAAAAGCCCATCATCGGCATTTGTTTTGGCCATCAGTTGCTGGCGCATGCCCTGGGCGGGGCCGCCGGGCGAGCCGACCGAGGCTGGGGACTCGGGGTGATGACCTACGATTTTGATGACCAGGCCCGGGCCGACCTGCCCGCCTTTGTCGATCAGCCTGAACCGGTATCGTTACTGATCAGCCATCGCGATCAGGTGCTGGCCTTGCCGCCGGGTGCTGAAACCCTGCTCACCAACGATTTCTGTCGCTACGCGGCCTATCACATTCCGGGTAGGGTGCTGTGTTTTCAGGGGCACCCAGAATTCACCAAAGACTATCAGCAGGCGTTGCTGGGCTACCGTGAAGGCGATATTACCGCCGAGCAGATGCAGGCGGTTGTCGAAAGTCTGGCGGTTGACCACCAGGGCGAACGAATTGCACGCTGGATGCGCGACTTTCTGGACACCCGCCCCCAATAACGGGCAGGATGGGCCCAAATCGAACTGTTAGTCCATTCAACCGCTGGTGCACGCCATTCCCCAATGAAACTGATGACCCTGCAACACGCAACCCTGGTACGGCTCTACCCGATGCGTCGGCTGGCATGGCCGTTAATGACACTGGGTGCCCTGGTGTTCCCGGCCATGATCGGCTGGGCGGTGGCACACCCTGAACTCAACGGAGACGAACTCTTTACCGGCTTTGTCGCTGGCCTGGGGCTGGTGTTACTGGGTGCGCTGCTGGCGCTGACCCGGCCGGAAAAAGACCCGCCCAAAGGTCTGCGGCAACGGGCCCGGCACCTATGGGAAACTCTGGTGTTCTGGAGCTGGCTGGTCAGTCTGCTGGTGTTTGCCAGCCTGGCCATCAAGATTCTGAGTTTTTCCGGCGCCTGAATCGGGCCGGTTAAAACAGCGTGCGCGGGTGTTGCTCGGCGTAGGCAATACCGCCCTTTCCGGAGCGCTTGATGCCATACATGGCCTGGTCGGCATGGTGCATCAGCGTATCCAGATCCCGCCCGTGTGATCCGTACCGTGCCACGCCAATGCTGGCCGACACCGCGACCTGCTCGTTATTGGAAACCACCGGTTTTTCTATGACCGAGAGCATTCGGCTGATAAAGGCGTGAATGGCCGGTTCGTTGTCGAAATCATCCACAATGATCACAAACTCGTCGCCGCCGACGCGGGCGGCGAAATCGGTCTTGCGCAGGGCATCGGAAAGCCGGCTTGCAAGCGCCATCAAGACGGAGTCGCCTACGCGGTGACCATGGCGGTCGTTCACCGGTTTGAATCCATCGAGGTCGATGTACACCAGATAGAAAGCCCGGCCGGATTCATTGGCCATCGCGATCCGCTCATCCACAAAGTTGACCAGCAGTCGCCGGTTGGGCAGGCGCGTCAGGGTGTCGTGATTCGCCATGTACTCGATGCGTTGCTGGGCCGCTTCTATCTGGGTTTTCTCGTGCGACAGGGCGGTATTCACTTCGTACAGTTGCTGGTGACTCAATGCATTGCTCAGCGTAATGGCAATGAAGGGTGCCAGCGAGCTCAATAACTCCAACTCATCGGAGCCAAAGCGTTCAGCCACGGAACTTTGCAGCGACACCATGCCGATGACGGCCTGGTTATGAATCAATGGCACGAACAGCTGAGACAACGGCAACTTGCGGTTATCACCCAGCCTGAACGAGCTGAGCGAGTGTTTTTCTCCGCTGATCATCAGCGGTTCGCCGGAACGAATCGCCTGCACTGCCCGGCTTTGATCGAATGAGTAGGGGATAGAAAACCCAGGCAGCCGGACGCCGTCGTCAATGACCATCACGTATTCAATGGCTTCAACGTCCGGGCGGTTCAGCGCCAGCGAGACAAAGTGCACATCGAGCCGCTGGCGAACAATGTCGTACAGCTTTTGGCCGATATCGTCCATGCGCAGCGACGAGGCCAGCTGGCGAGCCAGCTCATTGATCAGCTGCAGCCGGGATTGGGCGGCCTTGAGCTGCCGGTTCTCGTGCTGCGCGATCTGCCGGGCCAGACGTTCGTCTTCCATCTTGGCTTCGTATTGCCGCAACTCGATCTGGCGACGCACGTCCCGTTGTTGCAGCTTGCGTTCAAGATCCAGCGCCAGGCGCAGAACTATGTGCGCGGCCCGGTATTTTTTGGCCCGATCCAGACACACCGCCAGGGTTTCCAGCGCACGTTGCTGAATCAGGCTGAATTCGGGCAAGCCCTCTCGGCGCAGCCCCTGGCGCAGCGTATGCACCGCCCGGGAAAATTGTCCGGTGGAGGCGAGCACCTTGGCCAGCTCGATGTAAGCGTAGAGCCCGGTGACCCCTTCTTTATCGAACTCGGGGTGATCGATGGTCACCAGCAAGGTGGTTTCAGCCTCGACCAGGCGGTTCTGCAGGCGCTGGCAGCGGGCAACGGCGATCAGCGCCTGAATTTCCAGATGGCCGAAATTCAGCTGGCGGGCGTATTCAAGTGCGGCACGGCAACCGAGCAGCGCATCCTGAAAGCGGCTGTGCCGGCTGTGCAGGTGGGCTTGTAACAGGGCGGCTTCACCGAGATTCTCGGCATTGACTTCAGAGTTGTCGAGCCCCAACATTTGATTAAGCAGCTCTTCTACACTGCTCAGATCGTCGATTTCGTAGTTTAGTAGCGCTAAATTCAGCAGGGAGGCATAGATGCCGTTCATGTTGCCAACCGACTGGGAGATTACCAGCGACTGGCGATAATGGTATAGCGCTTCGCCATACTGCCCCATACCCTGATAGGCCATTCCCTTGCCGTTATGAATGCGCCAGAATTCCTCGGGGTCCTTAAGTTGTTCAGCCAGCGTTGACGCGTCGGAAAACCGTTTAAGCGCTTGCAGGTAGTCTCCGCTGAAGTTGTAACCCCAGCCTTCATGAAACGACAGTTGGCAAGCCCTTAATGTATCTTGACCAACCATCGCTCTGGCCTGTACCAAAAGTGCCAGTGCCGAATCTGCATCCGAAAGCATTATTCGCCAAGCCTGCTCGAGGCAGACATCAAATGTGTCGGGCTGGTCCGTGGTCACGGGGCAATCTCAGTCATCAAAGCGGTCATGTTTTTTTTGTTGAAGGTCGGTCATTGTAAAGGCCTCAGTGCCAACAAGCGATTGCAGGGGTGTCGTTTGCGCCTCCCACTAAAGGATGACTCGTCACGCGTTCAGCCTGTTGGCATTCAGTGTTCCAGCAAGAAAGTAACCGGCCCGTCGTTCGTCAGGCTCACTTGCATGTTGGCGCCAAACTGGCCGGTCTCGACCCTGGGGTGGCGCTGTTTCACTGCTTCAACCAGGGACGAAAACACCGTGACTCCGTGTTCCGGGGTGGCGGCCGACGTAAAGCTGGGCCGCAGACCCTTGCGGGTATCGGCCGAGAGCGTGAATTGCGGCACCAGCAATACGCCACCACTGACCTGCTGGACGTTCAGGTTCATGCGCCCGTCGGCATCGGCAAACACACGATAATGAAGCAATCGATGGGCCATTTTGTGGATGTTCGGCGCGTCATCATCCGGATCGATGCCCACCAGTACAAGCAAGCCCTGATCAATGGCACCGATGGTGGCATTGTCGACAGTAACCTGTGCCTGGGTGACACGCTGAATCAGGGCTTTCATGCAATAACGTCCAGTTGGCGGGAAGGTCAGTAAAGGTGCGTTGATACCATAGTCGAGTTTGTCAAAAAAACGACCCCAATGAGCCTATTCTGCCCGCCCGGGGTCATGAAGCAGGTAGCGACTCCATTTTTGCGTGGCACGCACCAGCGCATCGACGTTGGCCGGATCGAAGGCGGAATGACCGCCTTCACGAATAAAGTCGAGCTCGGCATCCGGCCAGTGTTTCGACAAGGCCCAGGCTTGCTCGGGCGGGCAGATCATGTCGTAGCGGCCATGAACAATGGTTCCGGGTATGCCCGCCAGCGCTCCGGCCGCTTCCAGAATCTGGTTGTCGGCCAAAAAACACTTTTCGCGAAAGAAGTGCGCCGAAATGCGCGCCAGACTTAACGCTACATGCGTCTGGGTGAAGTAGTCGAGTGACTGGGTGCTGGGTCGCAGCGAGGCATTAACGGCCTCCCAGCGAGCCCAGGCCTTGGCAGCCCCAACCCGCGCCAGATCATTGCTGCCATGCAACAACTGATAATAGTCTTCGACCAGGTCGGTTCCGGTGGTCCCTTCAACCGGTTCCAGAAAGCGCTCCCACTCTTCCGGAAAGTACCGGCCGGCCCCACTGCGATACAGCCAGTCGAGATCCTGCTGCCGGCCGAGAAAGATGCCACGCAATATCATGGCAGACACCCGCCCTGGGTAGGCCTCTGCGTAGAGTAACGCCAGGGTGCTGCCCCAACTGCCACCGAACAGCACCCATCGATCAATGCTCAGATGCTGACGCAACTGTTCAAGGTCGTCGACCAGAGCTTCTGAGGTGTTGTTGTCGGTTTCAGCATGGGGCTCGGACCGACCGGCACCGCGCTGGTCGTAGAGTATGATGCGGTAGTGTTCGGGGTCGAAGAAGCGCCGCATCTGCTCGGAACATCCGGCTCCCGGGCCACCATGGATCACCACCACCGGCAGGCCATCGGCCGTTCCCGACTCTTCAAAATAGAGCTGATGACCACCGCTTACCGCCAGATGGCTTTGGTTATAGGGTCGAATCTCCGGGTATAGCGGCAACATTCAGCATCCTCTTCGCGGGTTTCTTGTAATAAGGGCCAACCGGGAAAACAGGCCTTTAGGCTTCCACCGGCATCGGTCACTGACCGGCGGCTAATAATGACACAGCCAATTCAGGCTGCACAGCACACCAAGGTTACCGCCATTGTGAAGCATAGCCGCTTCCCCTACTATCGCTGCACTTGGGCATCGCCAGGTTTGGCCTGCTGGGCGAAACCTACACGGCGATGACTAATACGGGGGAATCCGGTGAGAATCCGGAGCTGTCGCGCAACGGTAAGGCGAATCAGCCAGTGGCTTAAAAACCGCCCGGTTGGGTATCGTCGAAGCCCGAATGCCCGTCCAGGCCAGGAGACGCCGGTCCAGTCAATTGACCGGTGTGTCCATCATCCTCGCGTTAGGGAGCATTCTTTGATGAAACCGTTTTTAACCGGCGTTATGGCGCTGGTGTTCACCCCCTGGGTATGGGCCGATATCCAACTCGTCGACGATGTCGGCGACACCCTGCTACTCGACCGGCCTGCCCAGCGCATCGTCAGCCTGGTTCCCCATGCGACTGAGTTGCTGTTCAATATCGATGCCGGTGATCTGATTCTGGCCACCGTTGCCTACGCGGATTACCCGTCTGCAGCGCAGGAACTACCCCGGGTGGGCGACTACAACGCCCTCAATACCGAGGCCATCGTGGCGCTCGAGCCCGACTTGCTGATCGCCTTTACCAGCGGTGGCAATCGCGACCAGATCCGCCGGTTGCGGTCTCTGGGATACCCGGTCTTCATCTCGGACCCGCAAACCTTCGTCGATATTGATCGTACCTTGCGTCAGTTTGGTCAGCTGACCGGCCGGGAAACGAGTGCTAACCGGGTGGCTGACCGGTTCAGTGCGGACATTGAACGCCTGACCCGGACGTATGGCGAAAAAGCTCCGCTTCAGGTGTTTTACCAGGTCTGGCACGACCCACTGATTACGTTGAACGGAGCAACCTTCATCAGCCAGATCATCGAGATGTGCGGTGGGGTAAACGTCTTCGCTGATCTGCCGATGCTGTCACCCCAGGTCAGCCTGGAGGCGGTAATCGACAAGAACCCGGAGGTGATCGTTACCTCGGGTGATGACACCAGCTGGCACCAGTGGCCTCAGTTACAGGCGGTTGCCAACGGGGCATTGCTGGAAACCGACCCGGACACCATGCACCGACCCGTTCCCGCCCTGGTTAGCGGGGCAACGGAACTCTGTGTGGCCATGGACCGGGTTCGGGAGCGGATGGACTAGAGGGACTGACTGGACTAGTCGTATTCGACCAGCAAGGCCATCACTTCAGCAATCTGGCTCGGGGTATGTGGCGGCCGCAGCAGCGCCCGGTACTCCCCCTCGGGGTTAATGATGGCGATGTTGTCGCTGTGGGCAACGGTGTACACCTCGCCTTCGCCCTCGGGATAGAACAGGGTATTCAGCTGTTGCGCCAGGGTTTGCAGGTCGGCGACATCACCGGTAAGGCCGGTGAACTCTGGGTGAAAGAAAGGCACATACTCAGACAGCACTTCCGGTGTATCGCGCGCCGGGTCAACGGTGACCATCCACATCCGCACCTGTTCGGAAAGCCCTTGCTCGGTGAGTGTCCGGTAGGCCTGGGCCATGTCCGTCATGTTGGTCGGGCAGATATCGGGGCAGAAGGTGTAACCGAAATTGATCACATGCCACTGACCATTGAGATCGGCCGTTGAGAAGACTTCTCCCTCGTGCGATACCAGCTCAACCACCGGTACCTCTCGCACCGTGTCAAAATAGAGGGTGTCACGTTGCTCAAGCTCGGCTTTCAGATCGGGCGAGGCGTTAACCGTTCTATAAATAGACCCGGCAAACACCACAGCCACCAGGCCAAACAAGGCCAGAGTCGTCCAGAGAATTCGACGATTGGGCGGTGCTGGCAGGGTCTCGGAGGTCATAGAAAGGTCCTGATCGAATGGTCCAGTAGCAGGGCCACAAATAATAACAGCAAATAGGTGATCGAGAACTTGAACGAGCCCCAGGCAGCATCGACTTTACGATCCATCAACAACCACCAGTTCCACTGTAAGTAGCGCAACCCCAGTGCCAGCGCACACACCGCATAGACCGGCCCCATGTTCAGGGTGGCGAAGGGCAGCAGGCTGATCGCCAGCAGCAGCCAGCTGTAAAGCCAAACGTGGATCTTGGTGTATTGAATGCCGTGGGTGACCGGCATCATCGGGATGTCGGCGTTCTGGTAATCCTTGATGCGATGTATCGCCAGGGCCCAGAAGTGCGGCGGTGTCCAGGCGAAGATGATCAGTACCAGCAACAACGGCAGGGCGCCAATGCTGCCGGAAATGGCGGTCCAGCCCAGCAGAGGTGGCATGGCACCAGCCAGCCCGCCAATGACGATATTCTGTGGCGTGGCCCGCTTCAAAAAGCCGGTATAAATCACCGCATAGCCCACCATTGACGCCAGGGTAAGCCAGGCCGTTAAGGCGTTCACAAACACCATCAGCACGGCAAAGCCGGTCAGCGTCAGACCAAACGCAAAGATCAGCCCGTTACGCTGGCTGACACGGCCGGTAGCGACCGGGCGCCGGTGAGTACGGGCCATCAGTTGATCGATCTTGTGATCAACCAGGTGGTTAAACGCCGCACCCGCGGCCGCCAGGGCAGCGATGCCCAGCGTGCCGAACACCCAGTTGACCAGCCCGGCAGCGCCCTGCTGCGGGGCCAGTGCCATCCCTACCCAGGCGGTAATCAGCATCAGCATGACGACCTTGGGCTTGGTCATCTCGTAATAGTCATGCCAGGCACGGGGGCTGACAGGGGCCGTTATTGTTTTAGACATGCTTGGCCTCTCGGTACAAAGTGAAATTGACGGTCGCTACGGTTGCTAGCAGCAGCGCTCCGCCCAGATTGTGTAACACCGCCACCGTCAGCGGCAAACCAAAATAGATGTTGCTCAGGCCCAGTGTGACTTGCGCCACCAGAATCAGCAAGAGTGCACTGGCGAGGCCGGCAAAGCGAATGGCAACCAGTCGCCAGATCAGCCACAGGCACATCACCGTGGTAATAATAGCCCCGATTCGGTGGGCCATATGAATGGCCGTGCGTGCCGGTACATCCAGATGCCCGCCCAGGTAGTTGGGCCCAATGGGATGGGCCAGATCAAACCCGGCAATATAATCGGCTTCCGGCCACCATTGGGTCTGACAGGTAAACAGATCCGGACAGGCAAGCGCGGCATAGTTGGACGTCGTCCAGCCACCCAGAAATACCTGCCCGATGACAACCGCCAGGGTAAGCGCCGCCAACACCCTGGGTAGCTGACGCGGTGCGCTTGAAAATCGCAACCCGGTGGGCGCTCCCCGCAAGCGCAGGGTCAGCAACCAGAGTAGCGTAAAGGTGGCAAAGCCGCCTAGCAGGTGTGCGGTAACCACCTGGGGCCAGAGTTTCAGTGTTACCGTCCAGGCGCCAAAGGCCCCTTGCAGAATGACCATAAACAGCAGCAATAATGGCAACTTGAAGGGCTGTTCCGGCCGGTGACGGTAACGGAACGACACCGCCGCCAGAATCAGAATCAGCAAGCCAAGCAAAGAGGCCAGATAACGATGCACCATTTCCGGCCAGGTTTTTTCCAGATCGACCGGTATTTCCGGAAACGCTTCATTGGCCCGGTTGATCTGTTCATCGGTTTGTGGCGCCCAAATGTGGCCATAGCAGGTGGGCCAGTCCGGGCAGCCCAGGCCCGCATCAACCAGCCGTGTAAAAGAGCCCAGAACCACTACTGAGATGGCAAACAGGGTGGCAAAGGCCGCCAGCTTGAAGCCAGGTTTCACACCGTAACTAGACACCATCCATTCCTCATTTTTCTTGTTCGATTACGTTAGGGCCTCACCCCGCCCCGGGCCTCAATGACTAACCAATCGTCGACAGCTTCAACAGTTTTTTCAAATCATCGAGCTGATCGTTGAACGTGTTTCCGGGCGTGAAATACAACGGGATGTTGCCCAGCGGATCAACAATGAACACATAGTTCTGGTCGCTGAATTGCGCCGGAACCTGCTCACGAAATGCGTCTGACACCTCGGTAAAAGGATGCAGCTCGAGGCCCGGATACTGTTCAGTCAACCCCTCCAGCCCGGCGGTGCGGGACAACAACAATCGCTTCATGCGCGGCTCATTCTTGCCCAGTGCCACATGCGTTTGGCGCTGCAGATACACTTGCTGTTCGCAGTCAGTCTGACAGTTAGCCGAGGTCTGCACCATCAGCCACTGGCGATCGGGATTGACCGACTCCAACTCCAGGCCCAGGTCTTCCAGTTGCAGCACCGGGGTCAGCAAAATACCTTTGTTGACCCGTTCATCCGGGGTCAGCCAGCCGGAAAAATACAGCAGCGTCGACGACGCCATCACCAACAAGGGTGTCAGCAATATCACCAGCATTTGCAGCTTGTTAAAACCGTTGCTGCGCGGTGCCATCTGAGTGGATTGAGTCATCATTTTCTCCGCACGGCGACCCTGAATACCAGAACGCCGGAGTCACTTGGGGTTAGAGTTCTGCTCGACAGAGCTCGAACTGTCTGTGTGTTGTTGCCGGTGCCGCTTGCCAAAGTGAAGCCCGGCGAAGCCATACATGCCCGCCAGCGCAATGGCCATGGCAAACCACTGCAGGGCATAGCCAATGTGCATGTCAGCCGACATCACCGAGGGAGTCCAGTTGATCTGGCCAACACCCGGCTGACCTGCGGTCAATTGTAATAAACCCGCCGGCGGCTGGCGTTGCATTTTTTCCGCCATTGCCTGGGGCGTTATGGCCTGAATGACCTGAGGCCACTCATCCGTCAACGGCGTCTCCGCCAGAACGATGCTGTCACTCAGTGGTCGCCATTGCCCGACCCAATCTCGGGTACCCGGGGGCAGTGTCAGATCGGGTAACCGTCGCCGGTCAGCCGACCCCGGTACCCAGCCGAGCGATGCCAGATACCAGCGGTTGCCGGCATCCAATGGCACCCAGACTTCGTACCCTACCTGGCCTTCCCAGGTGCGATTATCCAATAACCAGGCTTTGTCGATGTCCAGTTCACCGCGCAGTCGATAGTGCTGGTAATCAACGGGACGTGTGTCTTCCGTCAGCGGTTTGATGACGGTGCGCGACTGCAGCTGCGCTTCCAGCTGGGTTTTCTGCTCAGCTCTGTTAAGCTGCCAGTGCCCCAGCGCAATGAACAGCGGCAAAAAAACCGCCACAAAAACCGTAAGCGCCACACCGGGCTTGAATGTCATAACGTGCCGTCAATTCCGTAGCCAAACCAACCCGATCTATCAGGAGCCAGAAATATGTTGCTAAAAGTCATCATGGTGGTGCTGATCATTGCCATGCTGCTGTCACTGAGCGGTGCCCTGGTGGCCTTGTTCAAAGACGAGCCGGAGTCAAAACGAATGGTCAAACTGCTGACCGTTAGAGTAAGTCTGGCCGTCATGATTGTGATCGTGCTGGTGTATGGCTATATGACTGGCGAGCTGTCTCAGGGTGCACCCTGGAGTGGACGTTACTGAGGCAGTGAATCGACGGAGCCCGGAACAGGCTCCGTCAGAAAACCGGGCCTGCCGTTAGATCCAGTAGACCAGTACAAACAGACACAGCCAGACCACGTCGACAAAGTGCCAGTACCAGGCTGATGCTTCAAACCCGAAATGATCTTCTGCTTTAAAGTGGCCCCGAATAGACCGTACCAGCTGCACCGCCAACATGAAGGTACCAATGGTCACGTGAGCGCCGTGGAAACCGGTCAGCATAAAGAAGGTTGACCCGTAGATGCCGCTCTCCAGCGTTAAGCCCAGGTGCTGATAGGCCTCAATGTATTCTTCCGCCTGGAAGAACAGAAAAATGATCCCCAGCGCGACGGTAATACCGAGCCAGATATTCAGTTGTTTGCGGTGTCCGGCACGCAACGCGTGATGCGCAACCGTCAGCGTGATACTTGAAGCAATCAGGATGATGGTGTTGATCAGGGGCAGGCCAAAGGCATGAATGACCGCTTCCGGTGCCTGAAACAGGCCATTGTCCGGGTTGCTGAGCATTGGCCAGCTGAACTCAAAGCCCGGGTACAGATAGTTGGTGACACCCTTGTCGCCCTCACCGCCAAGCCAGGGGCCTACAAAATTGCGCACGTAGAACAGGGCCCCGAAAAAGGCGGCGAAAAACATCACCTCCGAGAAAATGAACCAACCCATGCCCCAGACATAGGACTTTTTCAGCTGGGCACTGTTCAGGCCGGCATGGTTTTCACGGATGACCTTACTGAACCAGTTGTACATCACCACGGCGAACACCAGTGCACCGGCGAAGAACCACCAGTGTGAACTGGAGCTCTCGGCACCGGACGACATGTCGTTCATCATCTTCCCGGCACCGAAAACGGTGAGGAACATGCCAAAGGCCATCCACACCGGTAAACGGCTTTGTGCGGGCACATAGTAGTGCTCATGGGTTGTACTGCTTGTCGCGGCATTGCTGGACATCGCACTCTCCATCCTGTTCTTGTTCTTGTGGGGTTGGTCAGCTCCGCCACGACGGCGGCTGACGCTCCCGGTTATTTGGGTGGGCGGCCTTATTGAAAGGTAACGGCTGCCGATTGCTGTTCGCTACTGACGTCGTACAGGGTGTAGCTCAGGCTGATGGTCTGTACCCAGGCCGGCAAATCCGGATCGATCTGGAACACCAGCGCCATCTCCACATCTTCACCGGCGGTCAGCGGCTGCTGGTTAAAGCAGAAGCATTCCGTCTTGTGAAAATAGGGCGTCACTTCAAAGGGTGACAAGCTTGGTATCGCCTGCGCGGTCATGTCGCGTCGCGTTGCATTCTTGGCAAAGTAACTGACTTCAACCACTTCACCGGGTTTGGCGGTGATGGTCTTCACCATCGGGCGAAACTGCCAGGGCATGTCGGCATTGTTGTTCGCCAGAAACTGCACCTTGATGCTGCGGTTTTCATCGACCACGTAGTCCTGCACCAGTGACGCCTCATTGGTGCGACCGGTAATACCGGTCCACTCGCATATGAGGTTGTACATGGGCACCAGGCCAACAAAAACGAAGGCCAGCATACCAAACACGACCGACACCATTTTGACGATGATGCGGGTGTGGCTGGGGCGTGCGTTGTCGGCATCACTCATACTGGCTCTCCCGGTGTTTAACCCGCTTCAGTCAATTTTGGGCGGTGTTGAAAAGGTGTGATACGGGGCCGGTGAGTCGACCGTCCATTCCAGACCTTCAGCCCCCTCCCAGGGTTTTGCCGGTGCTGGCTTGCCCGCCACAATGGTGTGTACCACGATGTAGAGGAACAGCAACTGGCTGGCACCAAACAGGAAGCCACCGATGCTCGACACCATGTTGAAGTCGGCAAACTGCAGCGCGTAATCCGGAATACGACGTGGCATGCCGGCCAAGCCCAGGAAGTGCTGTGGGAAGAACAAGACGTTAACCCCAATAAAGCTCAGCCAGAAATGCACCTTGCCCAGAGTTTCGTTGTACATCTTGCCGCTCCACTTGGGCAGCCAGTAGTACACGCCTGCCATGATAGAGAACACGGCACCCGGCACCAGCACGTAATGGAAGTGAGCCACCACGAAATAGGTATCGTGATACTGGAAGTCAGCCGGTGCGACCGCCAGCATCAGGCCGGAGAAACCACCGATGGTAAACAGCACCACAAAGCAAATGGCGAACAGCATCGGGGTTTCGAACGTCATCGAGCCCCGGAACATGGTGGTCACCCAGTTGAATACCTTCACCCCGGTCGGTACCGCGATCAGCATGGTGGCCCACATAAAGAAAGCCTCACCCAGGAAGGGGATGCCAACGGTAAACATGTGGTGCGCCCAGACAATAAAGCTCAGAAACGCAATGGAGGCCGTCGCGTACACCATGGAGCTGTAACCGAACAAGCGCTTGCGGGCAAAGGCCGGAATGATCGCCGAGACAATCCCGAAGGCCGGAAGAATCATGATGTAGACTTCAGGGTGCCCGAAGAACCAGAAAATATGCTGGAACAGAACGGGCGACCCACCACCGGCCGCGTTAAAGAAGGCGGTTCCAAAGTGAATGTCCATTAACATCATGGTGACCACACCGGCCAGAACCGGCATGACGGCAATCAGCAGATAGGCGGTGATCAGCCAGGTCCAGACGAACAACGGCATTTTCATCAGCGTCATGCCGGGAGCGCGCATGTTCAGAATGGTGGCGACAATGTTAATGGCCCCCATGATGGAACTGGCGCCCATGATATGCACGGCAAAGATGAAGAAGGTCACGCTCGGTGGTGCATAGGTGGTCGACAGCGGCGCATAGAACGTCCAGCCGAAGTTGGGGCCACCGCCTTCCATGAACAGGGTGCTGGTCAGCATCGCGAACGCGAAGGGTAAGATCCAGAAACTCAGGTTGTTCATCCGCGGCAACGCCATATCCGGCGCGCCGACCATCATCGGAATCATCCAGTTGGCCAGGCCAACAAACGCCGGCATGACGGCGCCAAACACCATGATCAGACCGTGCATGGTGGTCATCTGGTTGAAGAATTCCGGCTGCACCAGTTGCAGACCGGGCTGGAACAGTTCGGCGCGAATCACCATGGCGAAGGTGCCGCCCAACAGGAACATCGCGAAACTGAACCACAGGTACATGGTACCGATGTCTTTATGGTTGGTCGTATAGAGCCAGCGAGTCAGGCCTTTAGCCGGCCCGTGGTGTTCGTGATCATGGTCATGATCATGGGTTGCAGTCGTCATGTCATGCCTCCTTATTCGCCAGCTTTAAAGTTGTAAACATCAACAGGGGTAACCATGTCACCCACGTCGTTACCCCAGGCATTACGCTCGTAGGTAATCACGGCAGCCATATCGGCATCGCTCAACTGATTGCCATAAGCCGCCATGGCGGTGCCACGCACACCGTTAACCACCACATCCAAATGCCCTTCGGCAGGCCCCAGTGCAATCGGGCTGTTGGCCAGCGCCGGAAACGCACCCGGCACTCCGGCACCGTTGGGCTGGTGACAAGAGGCACAGGCAGAGCTGTATACCTCTTCACCCCGCTCCATCAGTTCATCGAAGGTCCATTCACGGTCGTTCAATTCCGCCAGTGCGATGGCTTCCTGCTCTTTATCGGCCAGCCATTGTTCAAATTCTTCCGGTGACACGGCTTCGACAACGACAGGCATAAAACCATGATCCTTGCCACACAATTCAGTGCACTGACCACGGTAGGTGCCTTCTTCGTTGATGATGGTCCAGGCTTCGTTGACGATGCCGGGAATGGCGTCTTTCTTAACGGCCAGCGCCGGTACCCACCATGAGTGGATCACGTCAGCAGAGGAAAGCAGGAACCGAACCTTGGTGCCGGTTGGCAACACCACGGGCTCATCCACTTCCAGCAGGTAATTCTCGTTTTTTTCGAGCCGGTTGTTGATCTCGTCACGCGGGGTGGACATGCTGGAGAAGAAGCTGACTTCCTGTTCGGCATTTTCGTCGATGTAGCGATAGCGCCAGCGCCACTGATAACCGACCACTTCGAGCGTCACTTCCGAGTCTTCGAAGTTATACATGTCGGCCAGGGTGTACGTCGCTTTCACACCAATGGCGAAAATGACCGCCGCTGGAATCAGCGTCCAGGCGAGTTCGACCTTGGTGCTTTCATGAAAATTAGACGATACCGCACCCTTGGATTTGCGGTGCTTGAACATGGAATAGAACATGACACCAAACACCAGCACGCCGATGACCACACACACCCACAACGTCAGCATATGGAGCCCGTAAACTTCCTGGCTGATGTCTGTCACACCCCGGGGCATATTGAGCGTCCAGTCGGCACGCGCGACTGAGCTTATCAACAGCGCCGTCAGGGCAATAAATACCCTTTGCAGCTTCATCTGCATCCTTCACCTCTGCACTTGTTATTGTATTGGGATTCCAGGGTCGGGCCGGATCACCTATTTTACTGCGCTTGCTGGCGTCTGATTAGCAACTTACTGAGTGAAGGGCTAAAGCAGCGGCCTAAGGCTGGTCTGTGCCGAATTGAGTCTTTCTTGCTTCCCGGATCACCCGATTCAGATTGAGTCGAGTTAGTATAAACACGGATATTTTTAAAACCCAAGCATCAAGCGTTCCAAGGGTTGTTCAAATATCAGTCAGAAAAGACGAAATTATTTGTAAAAACAACACCTTAGAGGAATTATGGTGCTTCAAAAATTTACCCGGGAGTGGGCCTGATTTGATCCGCGTACCCAATAAAGCCTGGCGTCACACCTGGGCACTGATGTGGCCGGTGATGCTGGCCAATCTGTCCCTGCCATTACTGGGGCTGGTTGATACCGCCGTACTTGGTCATCTCGACGACAGCGTTTATCTGGCTGGCGTCGCGCTGGGTGCCAGCCTGATCGCCTTTGTGTTCCTCGGTTTCAACTTTCTGTCGATGGGGTTGTCTGGCTTTACCTCCCAGGCCAAGGGTGCCGATGATGCCAGACTGATTCGCACCCAGCTTGCCCAGTATTGCCTGGTGGCCGCCCTGCTATCGGCGACGGTGCTGGCCGCACAATCGATGCTGATTCAACTGGGGCTGGGGTTCATGCAGGCTTCGGAGGCTGCTACCGCCGAGGCGCGCCTGTATCTGAGCATTCGCATCTGGGGCGTGCCCGCTCAGGTCTTTACCTCCATGCTGCTGGGTTTCTTTGTGGGCATGCAAAATACCCGCATCGCTCTGGTAACCGTGTCGGTGGCGCAACTGGTGAATCTGGTGCTAAACGTTTTTCTGGTTTACGGCGTTGGCATGACGACTGATGGCATTGCTCTGGGCACCGTCATTAGCGAGTACCTGGCCCTTGCTCTGGTACTGCTGACCCTGAGGCGCACTCTGAAGCACCTGGCGCCTGGTCTGGATGCCAGCCGGCTGAAGGCTCTGGCGGCCTATGCGGGCATTTTCAGCGTCAGCCTCAGTTTGTTCATTCGTACCTTTTTGTTACTGATGGGTTTCGCCTGGTTCAACCGGCTGAGTGCGGCCCTCGGTGATACCGTACTGGCCAGTAACGCCATTCTGCTGGCGTTTCTGACGCTGATTTCCAACAGTATGGATGCCAGCGCTGCCGCTGCCGAAGCCCAGGTCGGGCTGGCCATCGGTCAACGCGATCCGCAAGCGCTGCGCGAAGTACTGTGGACCACTGGCTGGTGCGCTTTCGGCCTGGCTTCCGCGCTGACGCTGGTGTTTGCCCTATTGGGCAATAATCTGCTCGGCATTCTGACCAGCCAACCAGACCTGCAACAGCAAGCCAGCGCCTACCTGCCATGGGTTGTTGCCATGCCTCTTTTGGCCGGAACGGCCTACTGGCTCGATGGTGTGTTCATTGGCGCCCGCCTCACCGCCCAGATGCGCAACGGCGTCGTGTTCGGATTTTTCAGTTTTGTTCTGGCAAGCCAGTGGTTGCCGTCAACCCAGCAGGCCCTCTGGCTGGGGTTCAGCCTACTATTTATAGGTCGCTCACTCTGGATGCTGACTGTTTACTGGCATTCGGTACGCCCAATGACGCAGACACCCTGAAACAGAGTTTGACCCTCAGGGTACGTTGCCAACAACTCCAATTGCGGCAAAGTGAACAGGCTGGGCTACACTGACAACGACATTTGTGCATGCCACACACACAGGTTATCCGCCGCGTAAGCACACCCGGATATCTACCGGTACGCGATCATTGTAGGGATTGACGGTCGACACCCGAGACCTGCACGCTCGCTGATTCACCCGACAAGGCCCGCTGTCATGTCTACACCTTGCATTGATAATGCCCTGGATAAAGCACTGGCCGCCACGGAAGGAGAGCAAAGTCTGCAGCGTTTTATCGCTGTTTTTCATCGCAAACACCCGGCATTGCTGGTAGTGGAACACGGAACGCCCGAACAGCGACTGACCGCCATGCTGATCCAGTATTGCCGCTTGTTGCCCATCCTGCTGGAAGAAGCCAGGAACGTCACCGCCAATGATAAAAACGCCGGCGATTTCGACCCCCTGTACGATCTGGTGGCCGAATTCTTTTCCAGCCTGGAATCGGGGCGTCTGGCCTTTGGTATTCTGGGCATTCTCGACAAGGTGTACTTTGGTCACCGCCTGCTCGAGGAATGGCACGACCGGCGCCGGCTTCACACCCAGTGTGCCGCGCTCAGCTGGGATACGTCCCTGTCGAATCTGCTGGTACACACCCTGATCGGCGATGCTTACGCCAACGAGCTGGATGCTGCCGTTATGGAAATCATCGAAAAGCAGCCAACGTCTTTTGACACCACCGGTGCCACGGGCAAGAACAGGCCACAGCAACCACCCTACCCCTGCCTGGCGTCCCGCCACGGTGTGCGTTTGTCGTGGAGTCGCTAACCCAGGTCGTTGACCAATAAGGCTTCCACCTGCAGGCAGCGTTCGTGCAACTGCGCCTCGCTGGGCGCGGTGATGGTGATATGGCCGATCTTGCGACCCGGGCGCGGGTCTTTGCCGTAATCGTGCCAGTGGGCACCGGGTATCGCCAGAATGGCAGCGCGATCCGGAAGCGCTCCGATCAGGTTATACATTGCTACTGGCTGAGAAGCCCGGCACCGGCCCAGCGGCAGATCAGCGACGGCTCGAATATGGTTTTCAAACTGGCTGCAGGTGCTGCCTTCTATGGTCCAGTGGCCGGAATTATGAACCCGGGGCGCAATCTCGTTGGCCAGCACGCGATCACCGACCACAAAAAATTCAAAGGCCAGCACGCCAACGTAGTCGAGCGCGGCCATCACCTGGCCGACAGCGGTTTCCGCCTGGCTTTGCAACGGATGCTCGGCCACCGGTTGCGACCGGTACAGCATGCCCTGGCGATGTTCGTTGCGCACCAGCGGGTAAAAGGCGAGCTCGCCCGATGCCGACCGCACGCCGATGCAGGATACCTCATAGTCAAAATCGACAAAGCCCTCGTAGATCAGCGGCACCGAGCCGAGTTCGGCAAAGGCATCTTCGGCATCCGCTTGCGTGCGCAACACTTTCTGGCCTTTGCCGTCGTAGCCGAGCGTTCGGGTTTTGAGAATGGCAGGCAGGCCAAGCCGTTCCAGAGCGCGGTCGAGATCTGCCTGGTCGGTGATGTCGGCTATGGGCGCAGTTGGGATATCCAGGCGCTGAAACAGGTTCTTTTCCAGCCAGCGATCACGGGCAGTTTCCAGCGCCCGGGCGGAGGGATACACCGGTACCTGGTCAGCAATAAAAGCAACGGTTTCGGGCGGCACGCTTTCAAATTCGAAGGTAACCCGATCCGACATTTTCAAGAGTTCGCGAATGGCGTAGTGATCGTCGTAAGCGCCTTCGACCAGGGGCCCCAGGTCAGCGGCACAGGCGCCTTTGGCCGGGTCGAGAAAAGCCATGCGAATGCCCAGCGGCACGGCTGCCAACGCCATCATGCGGCCCAGTTGGCCGCCGCCTATGACTCCAATGCGCATGCGTCAGTCTCCCGGAACCGGATTGGCCAGCACCCGGTCGGTCTGGTCGCTTCTAAATTTCAGCAGGGCGGCACGCACGCTTGCGTTCTCATTGGCGAGAATACTGGCTGCCAGCAACGCCGCATTGATGGCACCGGCCTTGCCAATGGCTAGCGTACCGGTGGGAATACCGGCCGGCATTTGCACAATGCTGAGCAGCGAATCGACACCACTGAGCATGCTGCTCTGAACCGGAACACCCAGCACCGGCAAGTGGGTCTTGGCGGCACACATGCCGGGCAAATGAGCGGCACCACCGGCGCCCGCAATAATGACTTTCAGACCACGGTCGAACGCCGATTCCGCATAATCAAACAGCAAGTCAGGCGTACGATGCGCCGACACCACTTTGCATTCGTGGGCGATCCCCAACTGAGTCAGGGTGTCGGCAGTGTGGCTCATGGTGGCCCAGTCGGACTGGGAACCCATAATGATGCCAACGGTTACAGCCGGGGCGTTTTGCGTCACTGGAAGTCATCCTTAGCGGGTGAGGTTGGATCAAGAATTTTAACCGGGGTTGCTTCAACCTCCGGTTTGGGCGGTGGCGGCGTGACCCGGGTCTTTATTTCATTAACGCTCTGATGGGTCTGGCTGATGCGATCGATATAGCCGCAGTCGACACACTCGCGCACCATGATGGCACCCTCATGCTCGTAACCCGCTTTCAGGGTATCCATGGTGCCGCATTTGGGGCACACCGCACCGGCGATGAATCGAACCGTCATAGTCAACTGCCTCTTAAAATCGCGATTATACGGAAGTGACGCAGCAGCGTCATTGTCGACCGCTCGGTCAAAACACCTCGGCAGCCAATGAGGTTCCTGTGCTAAACTAAGCGGCTGTCACCTGTGCGTGTGCATGGGTGGCTCGCTAGGGCCGATTACCCGTCGCCTTACGGAACCCCGTTCGCCGAACCATGGATGGTGACACCATGTCCGATAAATTAAAAACCCGCTGGTTCCAGACACCCACGTCGTCTTCATCACTGGGTTACGCTACCCGGTTCTACATGAAGGTGTTCCAGAGCCTGAAAGCCGATGAGTCCTTGAACCTCGGCGCCCAGCTCGCACCGTTGAAAACGAACTGGTATCTGACTGAAAAAACCACCGCGCGCTGGCACAAGGTGTTCAACTACCAGACTACGGCGCCGCAGGCGTTCACTTACAGTGCGCCGGCCGGCGTTTGGGCGTTGATGCAGGTACTGGAAGACCTGGGAATCAAGTTCAGCCGCATCATGCACCTGCGCAGCCACCTGCTGCTAACCTCGCCCGACGGATTTGAAGTGAATGCTCACTACACCACTAACGTACGCTATATGGGAGCCAGGCCGTTAAAAAGCCGATCTGTAGCACTGATTTTCCGGTCTGAAGTGCGCGATGTTCGGGGTCGGGAAATCATGCAACTTGAAGACGAACTGTACGTCGGAGGCTTGCCGGAAGATTTCGTCGCACAACTGTCATCCGAACACACAAAAGTGCCCCAGGCGCAACGCAACGACATTGCCATCGATAACCCGGTCGCCGATCAGATTCCGGTGTCCATCGGTCGGCGTCTGGGCAGTCAGTACGGGAAACTGTCCGGCGATTTGAACCCGCTTCATATCTCAAGCATCGGGGCTCGGTTGCTGGGGCACTCAGGGTCTTTTGTGCAGGGTTTGTGCACCGCCAACCTGCTGCTGGCAACCCTGGGAACTCACTGGCGCCGCTCGGTCCGCAGCCTGACCATGGAATTCAAACGGCCGGTGCCGCAACCCGCCAAACTGACGCTGATCTGTACCCTTGATCAGTTCAGTCTGATCGATAGCAAAAAACGCGTTCTGGTAACGGGCTCTTACATCTGCTGATTAAGCCGTTGGGTACTAAACTTGCGAATTGGGGTTTTCCTCAGCCGCTTCCGGTGCGGGCTCAGGCTCCATCTGCTCCCGTAACCAGCTCTCCAATTCGGCAACCCCGTCTTTTTTCAGCGAGCTGAACAGTTGCGCTGAGAGCCAATTGGCTTGCGACTGTAACTGGCTGCGCACTTTCATCAGGGTGGTCTTGGCCGGGCCCTTTTTCAGTTTGTCACTCTTGGTCAGCAAGGCACGCAGCGGCATCTGTGTCTGGATCGCCCAGCGCACCATCATCTCATCGAACTCGGTCATCGGGTGGCGCACATCCATCACCAGCACGATGCCTTTGAGACTGTGCCGATCTGCCAGGTATTCGCCGATGTTCTTTTCCCAGTCCTCCTTCATGTCCCGGTTGACCTTGGCGTAGCCGTACCCCGGTAAATCGACCAGGCGGCAGTTCTCGGTCGACAATGAGAAGTAGTTAATCAGCTGGGTGCGGCCCGGCGTTTTTGAGGTTCGGGCCAGTTTGGAATTGCGCGTCAGCGCGTTCATTGCACTGCTTTTACCCGCATTCGAGCGACCCGCAAAGGCCACTTCAGCACCGCTATCCGGTGGGCTTTGCTGCAGATGCTGGGCACTGGTCAGGAATCGGGCGGAATCAAATCGCAAAACCGACATTGGGGAATCTCTCAACGGGGGTTAAAAACCGGCAGTGTACCTGAAAACCGGTCCGGACGCTGAGCCGTTGGTCGCTCCATGTTCAATTAATACCCACTCAGGGTGCGGGGTTTCTTCTCAACACCCTCCCGGGTCTATATAATGCCCGGTCATATTACCGGTGTGGTCAGAATCCGGATCCGTGCACATCCGTTCTGATGACCGACCTTTTCCACCTTTGACGTGCGGGACGCGACATGAAAAAACTGATCGTAGGCCTTGCCATGCTGGCCGGCATTTCAGGCTTTGCAATGGCCGAGGGCAATGCTGAAGACGGCGAACAATACACAGAATCCTGTGCCGCTTGCCACGGTGCCGACGGCAACAGCGCTGCCGCCTCTTTCCCAAAACTGGCAGGCCAGGGTGAAGCCTATCTGCTCAAGCAGTTGATCGACGTCCAGAATGGCGATCGTGTGATCACGCAAATGTCCGGACAGCTCGATGGGTTCAATGAAGACCAGCTGGCCGACATCGCTGCCTTCTACGCCAGCCAGAATAAGACCGTCGGCAATGCCGATCCGGATCTGGTCGCTCTGGGTGAACAGCTGTATCGCGGTGGCAACCCGGAAACCGGCGTACCCTCCTGTGCCGGCTGTCACTCTCCGACGGGTGCAGGTAACGCCCCTGCCGGATACCCGATGTTGTCTGGCCAGCATGCCGCCTACATCGAAAGCCAGTTATACAAGTTTCAGCGTGGCTATCGCGCCTCTGAACCCAGCGACGAGGCCCGCACCAACGATGGCGAATCCCGTGTCATGCGCTCGACCGCTTTTCGCCTGAAAGATTTTGAAATTGAAGCGCTGGCCAGTTATATCAACGGGCTGCACTGATGATCCAAAACCCGGGTTAAACCGGCCGTTCAGGCCCGGTTAACCCGAGGTAAAGACAATGAAAAGCGAAGGACCGGTTCAAGGCCTTCGCTTTTTTTGTGGGTGGCTTTCAGGCAAAGTGACGGCCATTCCCCTATCCTGGTCCTCTTGTGGAGATCCAACCTATGTTTAAACGTGTGATGTTGTCCGCGCTGGCGCTGATGGTGCTGGCTGGCGGTTCCGCTACTGCAGAAGAATTTCAGGCAGGCACCCATTATCAGGTATTGCCGGAAAAACTGCCGACCAGCTACCGGGGTGAAGAAGCGGGTGAGATCATGGAGATCTTCAGCTACAGCTGCATTCACTGCTTTAACCTGGAACCCTTTGTGACTTCCTGGAAACAGGGCAAGCCCGACGACATTCGCTTTACCCCCGTGCCTGTGCTGTTCAACGACCGCCAGATTCCGGAAGCCAAAGCGTTTTATGCCGGTCAGTTCCTGGACGTGATCGCGCAGAGCCACCCGTCGATTTACAACGAAATCCATATAAACCGGAACCGCCTGTCATCCGATGAAGACTTCGCTGAAATTTTTGAACGTTTCGACGTCAGTGAAAGTGAATACATGGACATGGCCAACTCCTTTGCCGTCAACACCCGCATTTCCCTGGCACAGAAAATCACCCGGATGAGCCAGATTCAGGGCACACCCAGCCTGGTTGTTAACGGTAAATACCTGATCTCCGGACAAATGGCCGGCGGCAACGAGCGGATGTTTACCGTCGCTGAATGGCTGATTCGCAACGAAGACCAGCTGTAAAGGGTCACCGGAACCAAAGGCCCGATAACAACGTCTTGCCGGTTGCGCTACACTGAGTAGCCAGCCGGCCCTTCTGTTTTATTCTTGTCTGCCGTCGGGCCACCATCTACAGGAGCCCGTCAATGAAACCGAGCCACCTTGATTACGAATTCCCGGTTCACCTCAGTGACCCCAGGGAGTTCTATCGCAAGGCCGACCCGGACCATCTGACGCTACTGAGTTTCAACATTCAGGTTGGCATCAACACCCGACACTTTCCCGATTATTTTTTTAAATCCTGGCAGCACGTTTGGCCTAGCCGGTCACGCCAGCACAATCTGGATCGGATCAGTGATCTGATACGCCACTTTGATGTGGTCTCTTTGCAGGAAGTCGATGGCGGCAGTTTTCGCACCGGCTTTGTCAACCAGGTGGAATACCTGGCAAAGAAATCCGGTCAGCCATACTGGCACCAGCAATTGAACCGCAATCTGGGACGCTTTGCGCAACACAGCAATGGGTTGATTTCCCGCTTTGAACCTCACCGAATCGACACCCACGCCCTGCCCGGTTTGCCGGGCCGGGGTGCCATCGTGGTTCAGCTTGCCGACGAACACCCGGTTGTTATCGTGATGCTGCACCTGGCGTTAAGCAAAAAAGCTCAGGACCAGCAACTGCGCTTTATTCGCAATCTGATTCAGCAATACCATCATGTGATTGTGATGGGTGATATGAACACCCACAGCCTGCGACTGCTTAACGACTCTCCGCTGCGCGAATGCGGACTCAAGTCGGCGCATGCCCGGGCGACGTTTCCCAGTTGGCAGCCCCACCGCTGTCTCGACCATATTCTGGTCAGTCGTCATCTGCGCATCGTGCGCATGGGCGTACTGGACTTCCCGCTGTCCGATCATCTGCCGGTAGCGCTTGAAATAGAATTGCCGGAACTGGCTCGATAAAAGCGGCGAGTCAGATCGGCGCGGCGCCAAAGCGCTGCTATACTCGCATCAGCTTGGGTAATTTTTAGCAAGGCATCGGCATGGGTATGTGGGACGAATGAGCGAAATACAGGACTTGTTGCGGCGTGGTGTACTGGACCTATCCATTATGGTTCGGGGCATTGACCGCGAGCTCGATGAAACGCTGGATCAGCTTAAATTGACTTTGCGTCAACGCAACGATCTGGATGCCGACGCTTTTGGCAAAGCCCTGGACGCCACCGACAAACGCTTTGACCTGATCGAGAGCCGCACCGAAGAAGGTGTCAACCAGCTCTATTCACTCTATCAGTTGTTGGTCGATACTGACGACGATCGCCTACCCAGCTCTTTAATACGCCATCTCAGCGAACGCAGCCCCTACGTCCAGGATGCCTTGTCTCTGGCGCATCAAATACAACCTCTGGTCTCAGTGGCCGCAGATCCGGACGCCGACAACAGCACCCTGGTTCGGCTGCGGCAAAAACTCTGTTCACGCTTTATCACCCTGTTGCGCACCCTGGCCATTTTGGGCGATGAAGACGGTGCTCTGCGTGCTTTGGCCGCCCGACTGGAACCAATACCAGACTGGTCGACACTGGATGGTCTGGCGGCTGAGACCATTATGTTGATCCAGACTCGACTTAACCAGGAAAAGGGTAAGTTCGAGTATTACCTCAATGAACTGAATGCCAAATTGGTTGCCATCAACCAACTGATTGGTGAAGACCAGGCAGCCGTTTCCGATCTGCAGACTCTCAATGAGAGTCTGAACGCCAATGTTGACCACCAGCTTGAGCGAGTGCGCTCCGAACTGGAAACGGCCACCGATATGCAGGCTTTGCGGCTGGCCATGACGCACTCCATGGACGATTTGCTGGGCGTTTTAGGCGAGTTTCAGAACCAGGTAAAAACCAGCCTGTCAGCCATGCATCAGCGCCAGGCAGAACTGACCGAGCAACTGACGTCATTGCAGGCCGATAACCACAAGCTGATCGAACAGGTGAACCAGGAACGCGAATTGTCACTGCGAGATCCACTGACTCAATTACCCAACCGGCAAGGCTTTGATGCCCGCCTCGCCGAGGAAATAGCCCGCAGCGAGCGATACCAGCAACCCTGCTGTGTCGCCCTGATCGACATTGATCTGTTCAAAACCATCAATGATCAGTACGGCCATTTGGCGGGTGACAAAGTGCTCAAGGTGCTCGCCAAAGAAATGCGCAGCCAGTTACGGCAGTCAGACTACCTGGCTCGGTTTGGCGGTGAGGAATTCGTGTTGCTGCTGCCCCAGACCCCCATCGATGCAGGCATGCAGGCCGTGGAAAAAATGCGGCTGCACATCAGCCAGTGCCCGTTCAATTTTCAGGGTAAACCGGTGCAGATTACGTTTTCCGCTGGCGTATCCGCCTACCGCAACGGTGAGTCAGCCGATCAATGGCTGCATCGCGCCGATGAAGCGCTGTACGCCAGCAAAGACGCAGGCCGGAATAGAACGACACCGGCTGATGGCTGATAATAGAGACAATCCGCACCCGCTCAAGGGCGTTCACCGGTCGCATGCGTATTGAGCCAATATCCGTTCGAGGTGGCGGGTATTGATGGGTTTGGTCAGAAAGTCATCCATACCCGACTCGATGCAGCGACGGCGAACGTCCTCCAGAGCGTGAGCAGTCAATGCCACTATGGGTAGCCGAAGCAAATTATGGCGCTTCTCATACGTGCGGATAGCCTCTGTTGCGGCATAGCCATCCATATGAGGCATTTCGCAATCCATGAGCAGAACGTCACACTCAAAATCCTCAGACTGCCGGGCCTCAACCGCTTCCCCACCGTGACTGGCCAGCACAACCTGATGGCCCAGTTTCTCCAGCAGTCCTTCAATAACCCGCTGATTGACCATATTGTCTTCCGCCACCAGTACGCGCAGCCCATTCCGGGGCCGTTCATCGGCCGTTAGGCGGGTTTCTTCGCGACGCTGACGAGCCTGCAGAAACGGCAACTTCACGGTAAAGCAGGAACCCTGGTTTGGCACACTGCTGACCGTTAATGCTCCCCCCATTAACGCCACCAGTTCACGACTGATAGCCAGACCCAGCCCCGTTCCACCGGCTTTGCGCTGGCGTCCCGGATCGACATCGGAGTACAGATTGAACAGGTTTTTCTGGTCAACTTCGGAAATGCCAATCCCCGTGTCTTCAACCCTGAACTCCAGCAGCCGGGGTGCTTTGGGGTCAACGCTGAGCGTTAGCTTGACCGAGCCCAAATCTGTGTACTTGATGGCATTGCTCACCAGGTTAGAGAGTACCTGACGCACATGCTGCGCATCCAGCATTACCCAGGCCGGTACTGTTGGGTCTATGTCACCAGTCAGCGCCAGTGATTTATGCTCGGCCTGAGACAGGAACAGTTTCACCTGCTGTTGCACCAGCTGGTGTACATCGACCGGTTCGCGGCGAAACGCCATTTTCCCCGCCTCGATCTTGGAGTAATCCAGAATGTCGTTGATCAGTGCCAGTAAAGAACTGCCCGAGCCCTGAATGGTATCGACATAGCCACGCTGCTCGTCATCCAGACGAGTCCGGGATAGAACTTCCGTCATTCCCAGCACGCCGTTCAGCGGCGTTCGTATTTCGTGGCTGATCTGAGCCAGGAACTGGCTCTGGGCTTCCACTCGCATACGCTGGCGATCCTGTTCATCCCTCAGCAGGCGAATCCGGTAAGCCAGGGCAAAACTCAGCAACATGGCTTCCGCAAAAGACCCCATCTTCGACGCCAGGTTAGGCGGCAGCGGCGCTTCAATGCCCAGCAAGCGACCCAGCAGAAAGACCGAGTTGCCCAGCGCGAACACAACCCAGGCCAGTACAAAAAACTTGGCGGCGATAAAGCCCACGCGCCATGCCCGAATACCGGCGGATATCGCCAGAACCATAAAGACGATGATGGTAGGCGTATACAATCGGGCAAACCAGTCTAGATCAATCGTGACCAGCATTACGGCCGCAACACACTGCAGGGCGATCATGCCATAGAGCGCCCACAGGTGGGCACGTGAGGTTTTGCGCAAATTCAGAAAGTGGATGACGAACAAACTCGCAAAGGTAACCGTCGCCAGGGTTATCCAGAAATTGTATTCATAGTGATAGATCAGATCTGGTGGCCACAGATACTGTGCCATATACCCGTCGAGCGACAGTTGCAGCACCCCAAAACCGGAAATAAACAGGACATAGAACAGGTAGCTGACATCCCGCACCGTGGTGTACAGAAACCCGTTGTACAGCACCATCGCAAGCAACACCCCGTAAAACAACCAGTTGCCAATGTCAGCTTTGAGCAAGGGCGACCAAAAGTCATCACTGGGATAGGCATGCAGCGGCACCAGGGCCGAAGGTGAGGTTTCAATGCGCATCAAATAGGTAGTGGGACCATAAACCTCAACCGGAATAATGAAGAACCGGTGATCTTCAATTCGGCTCTGGCTCGGACGTTGCAACCCGGAGCGGTAGATCAGTCGGGGCCCACTACTACCAAACACCTGATACACATCCACGTAGTCCAGCAAGGCATTGGACAAAACCAGGTGCCATTCTTTGTGAATTGACTGGGACGCATCCAATCTGAACTGTATCCAGAAGGGGGTATCATCGTAGCCGCGACTGATGCTGCGAGCCCTGTGCTCGGTCCAGGCGTCGGCATACTCCGGTTGCAGAATATCAAACGGCGATAATTGCCCGCTGTCGTCAGCCAGCAGCAAGACCTGGGGGCCCAGATTTTCGACATTCGATTGCGTCAGTTCGATAAGCGGTGCTATGGGTTCAGCCCGTATCGCAGGCATCGCCAGGCATCCAAGCAACACAACCAGTAGAGGAGAAAGCAGGCTGAATAGCCCTGACAGGTGCCTGATTCCGGCCATGCGTTGTAAATGGCTCAGTAGCGCATTCCGGCGTGTTCTTAACAGCACAGCTTAACATCCATTTGTCAGCTCCGGGCTTTGGCAGGCACAGTCGCACGGCAGTCAGTGAGGGAGTCGTTCACCTCACCCGGGAGGTAATCCATTTGAAAAGCCGGGTCAGGTCACTGTTCATTTTCCAAAACAGTGCACATGGACCACAGCCCCAAGGTTATCCGTTTATCTTATTATTGTTGAGCTCCTTAATATACCAGTGATCGCACGCATTGTGACCGGTTTGGCCAATGGGTTGAGGCAGGCGAATAAAACCCGATTGTCGATACAGCGCGGCTGCCTGAGCCATCCCGTTCAAGGTCTCAAGATAGCACCACTGATAATGACGCGCAGCAAAGTCCAGGGCCACTTCCATCAGTCGTGCGCCCAGTCTCGCACCGCGATGTTCGGCAAGCACGTACATTTTTTGCAACTCACAACAATGCGCCACCCCGTGCAGACGTCCTATACCACAACCACCCACAACCCCTTCCCTGCTTCTGATAACCCAATATGCCGTAGTGTCGCTGATATAGGCACGACTCAGATCGTCGAGTTCCGGGTCTTGCCAGGCAAAACCCGGGCGGTTGGCGCCAAATTCAGTCAGCCCCTGTCGAATTACAATCGCCATGGCGGCGTTGTCGGCAGGTTGAATCCTCGCCAGGGTATATTTTCCTGCGCTGTTCGCATCAATGCCGTCGGATACCATGGCCGATATGCTCCTGAAGTCTGTGGTTGATCGGTTTGCGACCCCGTCCCAGTCAATGTCTCAATTAAGCCGCATCAAGTCCACCGCCAGCCCGGTTTCGTATATCATGGCCATCAAACACCATCACTGAACAGACTGGAACCCATGGAGAAGCCTGAGATTATGACCATTCAAGTTGGAGAAACCCTGCCCAATGTCCTGCTACACCGCATGGGCGAAGGCGGCCCCGTCAGCGTGTCATCCGACGATCTTTTTGCCGACCAGACGGTCGTACTGTTTGCTGTCCCAGGTGCCTTCACCCCCACCTGCAGCCAGTCACACCTGCCCGGCTTCGTGGTAAACGCCGACACCCTCAAAGCAAAAGGAGTTGACCGCGTCGTGTGCCTCAGTGTCAACGACGCCTTCGTCATGGCTGCCTGGGGCAAACAGCAGAATGCAGACGCCCTGGACATGATCGCCGACGGCAACGCCGATTTTGTAGAAGCCCTGGGTCTGGAAATGGATGCGACTGCTCGTGGTATGGGCGTGCGCTCTCGCCGCTTCGCCCTGATTGCTAAGAATGGCGTCGTTGAATGGATAGCAGTGGAGGAACCAGGACAGTTCGAAGTCAGTTCTTCAGAGCACGTCATTAACGCCTTGGACAAACTCCAAAGCTGATAACGATGGTTGTCGCTCGTAAGGGTTGTTCCACGTGGAACAAACCCTTACATTCACAACAGATCAAATTGTTAATCCCCCTCTTCTCTTTCCCACCAACCTTGATATCACCCATTCACCGAACTCACCGCAGCGGCTAAACTGACTAACCAATTCTGTTTCAGGTAGGAAGGCATGTCAGGTAACCATCAGGATGACATTCACACATCGGCCAAAGCCGCGTTTTACCAGACCCTCAGTTCCATTCCTCCCGGCTATTTCACCAGCTATGGCCGCCTGGCAAGCCTGTGCGGCGTTCATGTTCGGCAAATACAAGCCTGGCTTAGATCACTGCCGAGAGAATCTGGCCTGCCATGGTTCAGGATCATCAATAGCCAACGGAAGATTACTGAGCATCCTGGATCAATGACGCAATATGAGTTGTTAAAGGCAGAGGGATTATTGGCAGACTATCGGGGACGCTTTCCAAAGGACCGATACTGGCCGGACTGTCTGAGCACTCACCAGGGTGACCCTGATTAGAGATCACTTAATTTGAACCATGTTCCACGTGGAACTTAATAGCTAGGGAGCCTCTGAACAACTCCCCTGAGGCTCTGGCTTATCCGAGGGACGTTGCCGCGAGGCGGACTTGGACTTATGCAGGAATGTCTAGACCTTTCAAATGAGTCCAACGAAGTAGCAGCGTTCCTCGGAAAGTCGGAATGCCGCACCACCCGTAGGGCGCGACTAAAACGTCCTGCCCCGGCGTTGCACTTCTTGACAAGGGCTACCGCCATTGAGCTGCGAAGTGCGTAGGACTGGGCCGGCACTCCGGTGCCGCCCACTTGGCCAAAACGTTTTAGCTCGCGCAGAGCCTTAGGGGAGTTGTTCAGAGGCTCTAGTGCTGCAGACTAAACGTTAGAGCTATTGAAAGAGCCCTAGAACGAAATTCTAGCCAATGAGCAAGACAACAATACCTTCTATTGTCTAGCAATAGGTGCGCAGCACCAGGCGCGAGCACCACTTCTATGGGTAAAAAGACTTTATATCCATAAAAAAAAGGGCCTTAGTAGGCCCTTTAGTCAAATATCGAATTACTATTCTTTAGGTCTAACCGCGATATCCAGCTAAGTGCTGGCGGCCGGTAGGTCTATCCGGGGTAGTCCGCAACAGGGACTAAAACGCCAGGAGCGTTTTAGCATGAGCGCAGCGAACCCGAAGGGTGAATCCCATGGACGGGATTCATATCATGCGGTCTAGGCTCCAGGGATGGATTGAGTGGGCGGCATTCCGCCCGACCCCGGATAGACCTAGCGGTTGCCAGCACGAACTCGAGGCAGCATGGTAAAAGAAACCACCTAGTAATCCAGGTTGCTCACCAGCAGTGCATTTGTCTCGATAAAGGCACGTCGTGGCTCTACATCATCACCCATCAGGGTGCTGAAGATCTGGTCGGCGCCGATGGCGTCTTCAATCGTCACCTGCAGCATACGGCGCTGCTCCGGATCCATGGTGGTTTCCCACAACTGGTCCGGGTTCATTTCACCCAGCCCTTTATAGCGCTGAATGTTGTAGCCGCGCTTAGCCTCACCCATCATCCATTCGATGACTTCCTCGAACTCGGCAATGGGCTGGGACTTCTCACCACGTTTGAGATAGGCGCCCTCTTCAATCAGGCCATCCAGCACGTTACGCAACGCAACAATGGCCTGATACTCCTTGCTTTCAAAGAAGGTATGAGAGAACTGGTAGTCGGTTCCCAGGCCATGAGCAATCGCCTGCACCTTGGGCACAAAGATGTGGCGTTCCTGATCTTCGGTGATCGACATCTGATACGTCGTGCTGCCAGCGTTGGTGTCCATCAGACGATCGCTCAGGTGATCCACCCAGTCGGCGACTTCTTCCTGGTTTGACAACATCTCCGGTGTCAGATCTGGCATATAGATCAGTTCTTGCAGCACCGCTTTTGGATAAACCCGGCTCATGCGATCAATCCGGCTCATCACTTCTTTATACTGGTTAACCAGGTTCTCGAGCTGGGCATCACGGATCGGCGGGGCGGTGTCATTCACGAACAACTCCGTGCCATCGAGCGCCTGGGAAATCAGGTACTGCTCAAGGGTTTTTTCATCCTTGATGTACTGCTCCTGCTTGCCCTTCTTCAGCTTGAACAGGGGCGGCTGTGCGATATAGATGTGGCCATTCTCAATCAGCTCCGGCATTTGCCGGAAAAAGAAGGTCAGCAACAAGGTACGAATGTGCGAGCCGTCGACGTCGGCATCCGTCATGATGATGATCTGGTGATAACGCAGTTTGGCCAGATTGAACTCTTCACGGCCGATACCGCAACCCAGGGCTGTGATCAGCGTGCCGACCTCGGCTGACTGCAACATCTTGTCAAAGCGGGCCTTCTCGACGTTCAGGATCTTGCCTTTCAACGGCAGAATGGCCTGGGTACGACGGTCGCGGCCCTGCTTGGCAGAGCCACCGGCTGAATCACCCTCCACCAAATACAGTTCAGACAGTGCCGGATCTTTCTCCTGGCAGTCGGCCAGTTTGCCGGGCAGACCCGCGATATCCAACGCGCCCTTGCGTCGGGTCATGTCACGGGCTTTGCGGGCTGCTTCACGGGCCCGGGCCGCGTCGATCATCTTACCGACCAGAATTTTGGCTTCATTCGGGTTTTCCAGCAGGAAATCACCGAATTGTTTGCCCATTTCCTGTTCAACCGCCGGTTTGACCTCGCTGGAAACCAGCTTGTCTTTGGTCTGGGAGCTGAATTTCGGATCCGGTACTTTCACCGAGATGATAGCGGTCAGACCTTCGCGTGCATCATCGCCGGTGGTCTGCACCTTGTGTTTCTTTTGCAGGTTTTCATTCTGGATATAGGTATTCAGCGTGCGCGTCAGGGCAGCACGGAAGCCAGCGAGGTGACTGCCACCATCCCGTTGGGGAATGTTATTGGTGTAGCACAGAATGTTTTCCTGATAGGTGTCGTTCCACTGCATGGCCACTTCCACGCCGATGCCGTCTTCTTCCCGCTGATACGAGAAATGAAACACCTGGTTCAGTGTCTGCTTGTTCTTGTTCAGGTAGTCGACAAAGGCCTTCAAGCCGCCCTCGTACTTGAAGTACTCTTCCTTGCCGCTGCGTTCGTCTTTCAGATGAATCGCAACCCCTGAGTTCAGAAAACTCAGCTCTCGCAAGCGTTTGGCCAGAATATCAAACGAATACTCAATGGACGTGAAGGTCTCGGCGGACGGTTTAAAGTGAATGGTCGTCCCAGTGTAATCAGCCTCGCCTACAATCCTCAGCGGTTCCTGTGGTACCCCATGTACGTAGCGCTGCTCATGCACCTTACCGTCACGACGAATGGTAAGAATCACTTCAGAGGACAGGGCGTTGACGACTGAAACACCCACACCGTGCAAGCCGCCCGATACCTTGTAGCTGTTGTCGTCGAACTTTCCGCCAGCGTGGAGAACCGTCATGATCACTTCTGCTGCCGACTGCCCTTCTTCGTGCATGTCGGTTGGAATGCCCCGACCATCGTCACTGACGGTGACCGATTCATCCGGATGAATCACTACCTTGATGTCTTTGCAGTGCCCTGCCAGGGCTTCGTCGATGGAGTTATCCACCACCTCAAACACCATGTGGTGCAAACCGGTGCCATCGTCCGTATCCCCAATGTACATACCGGGACGCTTGCGCACAGCATCCAGTCCCTTAAGTACTTTAATACTGGAGGAATCGTAACTGTTACTCATCTGGTAGCTCCAAATCGTTCGCCGGACGTACCTGGCCCTGTTCCACATGGAACACTCGGACCTGATCCGGCGCTTGCCAAAAATCCTTGAGGAGTGACGGGTCGACACTGGTCATAAAGACCTGACCGGTCAGTCCTTCCATCAGGGCGCCTAACTTCTGAATATGGTGCCGATCCAACTCCGCTGGCAGATCATCTACCAGAAAGGTTGTTGGGCGGTGGTGAACGTCTTGCAAATGCAGACTCTGAGCGACCTTGAGTGCACACACCACCAGCTTTTGCTGGCCACGCGACAGCACATCGCTGGCAGACTGGTTCCCCACCTTGATGCGCATATCAGCGCGTTGTGGGCCACTCTGGGTATACCCCAACTTAAGATCACGCTCCCATTGTTGCTCGAGCACATCAGCCAATGGCCGGGCTTTGTCCCAGCCCCGGTAATAATGAATCCGAACATCGGGCAGATCGATCAGCGCCGCTAGCACCTGGTGAAACCGGGGCACGAAGCCCTCCAGATACTGCTTTCTCAATTCATCCAGCTGCTCGGCAGCGGTGATAAATTCACGCTGCCAAATGGCCAGCTGCGAACGCTCTATTCTACCAGATCGAAGCAGGGAGTTGCGGTTTTTAAGGCTTTTTTGCGCGTTTTGCCACTGGCTGTGAAACGTGTCTTCCTGATGGAAGACACCCCAGTCCAGAAACTGTCGACGATGCCCCGGCGAGCCTTCCAGTAACAGAAAGCTGTCGCTGTGAATCAGCTGCAGGGGAAGCCGTTGCGCCAGTTCAGACACTGCGGTGACCGATTCACCGTTTATCCGAATGCTGTGATGCCCGGTGCGAGAGCGTTGCACACCGACACGGGTCTTGTTGGCGAACTCTGCGAACACCGTCGCGTCGTCGACGCCTTGGCGAATCAGGGTACGGGTACGGGACACTTTGAAGGAGCGGGCCAACGCCAGCAGATGAATGGCTTCGAGTACCGACGACTTGCCAGCGCCGTTATCCCCGGCCAGCACATTAACACCCGGGCCGGGGTCGAAACGGGCCTCCGCCAGGTTGCGGACACCCTGAATGGTCAGTCGTCGGATGGACATGTCGGGCTAAAGACCCTATGCCCGGTTACAAGCGCATCGGCATCACAACATACACCGAAGAGTCATCATCGAAATCGCTCAGCAGGGCGCTGCTGTTGGCGTCTGAGAGCACCAACTTGACCTGCTCACCCTGGGTCACGTTCATGACATCAAGCAAGTAGGTTACATTGAAGCCGACTTCGAGTTCCGGGCCCTGGTAATCGATTTCCTGATTAACCTCGGCTTCTTCCTGCTCCGGGTTATTGGCCCTGACCTGGAGATTATTCTCACTGAGCAAGAGACGGACGCCTCGGTATTTTTCGTTGGAGAGAATGGCTGCACGACTGAAAATGGAACGCAACGACTGCCGATCGCCCACCACTTCCTTATCACCACCACGAGGCACTACTCGCTCATAGTCCGGAAACTTGCCGTCAACCAGCTTGGAACTGAAGGTAAAGGCCGCTGTTTTAGCGCGCAGATGGTTGGTGCCCAGCGAGATCTCAACCGAGTCATCCGAGTCGCTCATCAGCCGGTTCAATTCAAGGATGCCCTTGCGCGGCACAATAACCTGGCGCCGTTCCTCAACACCCAGTGCCTCGACACTTTGGCTGCTCATAGCCAGACGATGGCCGTCGGTCGCTACCGTACGCACCCTGTTCTGTGACAATTCAAGCAACATACCGTTCAAATAATAACGCACATCCTGTTGCGCCATGGCAAAGGAGGTAGCGTCCACCAGCTTTTTTAACGTTTTCTGCGGCATGTTGAAATTCAGGGTGTTTTCATCTTCCTCGACATTCGGGAAATCGGATGCCGGCAAGGTGGACAGCGTGAAGCGGCTGCGACCGCTGGTCACCACCACACGGTCGTCGTTTTGAACCAGACTGATCAGACTGTCGTCCGGCAGTGACTTGACGATATCGAGCAGCTTGCGCGCTGGGACCGTGACAGCACCCTCGGTCGAGGGCTCCGACAGTTCAACCCGGCCCTGAATCTCGACTTCGAGGTCAGTACCGGTGAGTGACAGCTGGTTGCCTTCGATCTCCAGCAGCACGTTAGACAGTACTGGCAATGTCTGACGTTTTTCAACAACACCCCCCACCAGTTGCAGCGGCTTTAACAGGGTGTCTCGTGGCAATGAGAATTGAATCATGAGTCCGTTTCCATCCATTAATCAGGTGGTCAGCGTTCGTAACAGGTTGTTGTAATCTTCGTTGATGTCCAGGGTGGTTTCGCGCAATTCCCTGACCTTGCGACAGGCGTGTAACACCGTTGTATGGTCGCGGCCGCCAAAGGCTTCGCCAATTTCCGGCAAGCTGTGCTGGGTCAGTTCTTTGGCCAGGGCCATCGCCACCTGACGCGGACGTGCAATGCTGCGACTGCGTCGCTTGCTGTGCAGATCCGATATCTTAATCTTGTAATACTCAGCCACCGTTCGCTGAATATTATCAATACTGACTTGTTTGTCTTGCAGCGCCAAGAGGTCTTTCAACGACTCTTTAACAAAGGCAGTATTGATCGCCGCTCCGGTAAATTGCGAATTCGCCACTACCCGTTTCAGCGCACCCTCGAGTTCCCGTACGTTCGAACGGATTCGCTGAGCAATAAAGAATGCCGCATCGGCCGGCAGCTTAACTCGCTGCTTTTCCGCCTTCTTCATCAGAATCGCCACCCGGGTTTCCAGATCCGGCGGTTCCACTGCCACGGTCAGGCCCCAGCCAAAACGGCTTTTAAGGCGATCTTCCAGACCTTCAATTTCCTTGGGGTAACGATCGCAGGTAAGAATCACCTGCTGGTTGCCCTCCAGCAAGGCATTAAAGGTATGAAAGAACTCTTCCTGGGAGCGGTCTTTTTTGGCGAAAAACTGTATGTCGTCAATCAACAGAGCATCGAGACTTCGGTAAAACCGCTTGAACTCGGCCATAGCATTGAGCTGCAACGCCTTGACCATATCCGCCACAAACCGTTCCGAGTGCAAGTAAACCACTTTGGCGCCAGGGTTTTGATCGACAATATGATTACCAATCGCCTGCATCAGGTGGGTTTTACCCAGACCAACACCCCCGTATATAAACAGTGGGTTGTAGGCACCACCGGCGTTATCAGCCACCTGCTGACTCGCTGCCAGGGCGAGCTGGTTTGACTTGCCCTCCACAAAGGAAGCAAAGCTGAAACCGGGGTTCAGGTAACTTTGAAATTTCCCCTTACCACGTTGGGAGCCCGTCGTTTGCACGGGCATCGGGTCATTGTTCAGCCGTTCAGCCACAACAGAAGCAGGCTCGGTCGGTGGCGGCAGGTTATCAGTTTGTGCGGATTCCGGATCCACCAGAGTACCGGTCTGCCCGCGCTTGTCGTTACCGGTAGGGGCCGGTTTTTGGGGTTCCGGTGAACGCCGCGCCGGCCGTGCCGGACGACCGGACCGGGCACTGACTTCTACCAGTACTTCCGCCCCGGTCGCACCAAACTGATTCATCAGTTCCTGAATGCGATGCAAATATTTGTCCCGAACCCAGTTACCCACAAAACGGTTGGGTGCCAGCAACACCAGCGCCTCACCATCGTGTCGATGGCTCAGGGGGCGAATCCAGGTATTGAACTGATGCGAGGGAACCTCTCCGCGCAGCAGGTCAAGACACTGTTGCCAGGCTGAATCGGGCACAAACTCTCCGGAAGACGATCAAAATAGAAGCCGCATTCTAACTTGCCCACACGTCACACGCCAGTCGCAGTCTCGTCAAAAACAGCACCATCGATTCTTCTTTTCACCGTCGCTCAAACCGCCCTAATCCCGCTTTATCCGGGCCTTACAGAGCGTTTTTCGACAATAAACCCTGGCAGGAAAAGTCTGTGAATAACCGGGCGCACAAGGCTGTGCGTAACCACAGGGACGGTTTTGTGAATAAATCATTGTGGATAACTAGCTATGTTACACACACCTTGTTGACCGCTCATACCCAGGCCATACCCAGGGAAGCCCAGACTTTTAACGTCTGTAACTTATTGTTTTATATAGATTTTTTAGGTTTTTAAACAGAAAATGTCTGCCCTAGTAAGTAACAACAAAGAACTAAACCTAAAACACTACATACCTATATATATTCTTTAAGTGATCACATTGAAAAACGGCGGACCGATTTGACAGCAGTGAATCAGGATGACGCGCTGAAAAACTGAATACCCACTGATTAAAAAATCGTCATTGAATTAGACCGCCAAAGTGATTAGAATCCGCCGTCCAAATTTAGGGGTTCGATCGCTTCCCAAAACGGGAAACCGGACCCAATGCCTAACCGGAAGCACTGCTTCCCCCGACTCGGTGTGAGAACAACCATGAAACGTACTTTTCAACCCAGCGTCCTGAAGCGCAAGCGTACCCACGGTTTTCGTGCCCGTATGGCCACAGCCAATGGCCGCAAGGTTCTGGCACGTCGCCGTGCTCGTGGTCGTGCTGCCCTGACGGTCTAACCGGTATTTCTCCGGAAAGCGCCCAGGAACCCGGTACTGACTCTGCACCGGGCTACGGACATCCTCGCAGTCATCGTTTGCTGACACCCGGGGATTTCCGTGCCGTTTTCGATCAGGTAGCCGTCAAATCGGCTTGCCCCGAATTACTGCTTTTGTCCCGCCCTGCACAATCGGGGTCGGCTCGCCTTGGTTTTATTCTCGCCAAAAAGAACATCCGCACGGCGGTAGCCCGAAACCGTATCAAGCGATGTGCCCGCGAAGTTTTTCGATTGCATTACGCCGACTGGCCACCGCTCGACATCATCCTGATGGGT
Source organism: Saccharospirillum alexandrii (assembly GCF_004000275.1). Taxonomy (GTDB): domain Bacteria; phylum Pseudomonadota; class Gammaproteobacteria; order Pseudomonadales; family Natronospirillaceae; genus Saccharospirillum; species Saccharospirillum alexandrii. The sequence continues at coordinate 141,867 of NZ_RCIP01000004.1, read as the reverse complement.
CGAAAGGAACTGGGCTTGTTGACGCATGAGCAGTTGCACGAGCTGATTGATAAACAGCTCAGACGGCTGACACGTCGCTGGCATAAGGCCGCGGCAGAGTCAGCCTGAAGCGGGATGACCGTTTTTGCCCTGCGGCCGGTATTTGGCTGGCAATAAACACCCTGTGCAGGTACCATTTCGGCGCTTTTTACACAGGAAGCGGGCGGATGTCGTCTGCCGTGTAGCTTCCTCAGCCTGAACCGGGCCACCACAGACTGCTCCCATCTTCATCCGACCCCTGGTGCGTTGGATATAGCGTGTTTTTGACAGTCAGGAATCGGTTCAGGGTTAATGATCTGACTGGAAATTGATTATGGATGTGCGCCGTATTGTCCTGATCGCGGGTTTGGCCGTGGTCTCTTACATCTTGGTCCTGCAGTGGTCGTCTGACTATTCCGGTGCGCCGCAGCAAGAGCAAACCGCCAGTTCGTCAGAAATGGCCCCTCTGGAAGTCCCTCAGTCCGAGGTTCCCTCTGATACCGCCAGTGCTGCTGCGCCAGACAGTGAAGTGCCTGAAGCCGCAAGCGGGGTCAGTGCGGCTGCGCCAGCTGCCGGCGGTGGCGATGTGGTCAGACTGCAGTCCGACGTGCTAGATCTGACGATTGACTTGAATGGCGGAGACGTCATCAATGCGGCCCTGCCGGAATACCCGGCCCGCGCCGATACGCCGAATGTCCCTTTCAGCATTCTCGAAAATCGTCAGCGCACTTACACGGCCATGAGTGGTCTGGTCGGGCCTGATGGCATCGACAGTGAGCAACGTGCGCGCTACCAGGCAGACCAGAACGAATACCTACTGGACGACGGTACCGAGCAGCTTGAAGTGACGCTGGCGCACACCACCGACACGGGCGTTACCGTTAACAAGATTTTCACGTTGACGCGTGGCAGCTACCTGATCGACATTCGTTACGAGATTCAGAACGGTTCGGAACAGGCCATCACCACCAACCTGTTCGCCCAGCTCAAGCGTGACCGCTCTGATGATCCAAGCGCCGGTGGCCAGATTGGCATGGCGTCTTACCTCGGCGCGGCGATCACCACACCGGACGACCGTTATCGCAAAATCTCCTTTGGCGACATGGAAGATGAAACCTTCCGAATCACCCAGACTGGCGGCTGGATTGCCATTCTGCAGCATTACTTCTTGTCGGCCTGGGTACCCGCGGCCGATCAGTCGCACAGCTACTACGCTCGCCAGCTCGCAAACGGCTTATATTACGCAGGGTTTCAGTCACCGGCGTTAACAGTAGCACCGGGCGATACCGCCACTACATCAACCCAACTGTACGTCGGCCCGAAAGATCAGGATGACCTGGCAACCATCGCCGAGCACCTGGAATTGACGGTCGATTACGGCTGGTTGTGGTGGGCGGCCCAGCCATTGTTCAAACTGTTGCAATTCATGCACGGCCTGGTGGGCAACTGGGGCTGGGCGATTGTACTAATGACGCTGACGGTCAAGATGGTTCTCTACCCGCTGACCGCTTCAAGCTACCGTTCCATGGCCAAGATGCGCAAGTTTGCGCCGAAGATGACGCAGCTGCGCGAGCAGTTCGGCGACGATCGCCAGCGTCTGGGTCAGGAAATGATGAAGATGTACAAGAAAGAGAAGCTGAACCCCATGGGCGGCTGTTTGCCGATCCTGGTGCAGATGCCTATCTTCATCGCCTTGTACTGGGTGCTGATGGAAGCCGTCGAGCTGCGTCAGTCGCCGTTTATCTTCTGGATTGAAGACCTCTCGATCAAAGACCCCTACTTCGTGCTGCCGCTGCTGATGGGCGCCTCCATGTTCGTGCAAATGCAGATGCAGCAGCAACCGAGCATGGACCCAATGCAGGCGCGGATGATGAAGTTCATGCCAGTGATCTTCACCTTTATGTTCCTCTGGTTCCCGGCCGGTCTGACGTTGTACTGGTTCGTCAACAACGTGACCACCATTGTGCAGCAGTACATCGTTAACCGTCAGTTCGAGAAAGCCGACAAGGCCAAATCGGGCAGCTGATGTCCGACCGCGATACGATCTGTGCCCTGGCAACGCCACCCGGACGAGGTGGCGTTGGCATCATCCGGGTTTCCGGAACGGGCGCAGTCGATATCGCTCATGCCGTACTCGGTTACACTCCTCAGGTTCGCAACGCCCATTACGGCCCCTTTCTCGATGCCGACCAGCAACCACTGGACGAAGGCATTGCTCTGTTTTTTGCCAATCCCAACTCCTTTACCGGTGAAGACGTACTCGAGCTTCAGGGCCATGGCGGGCCAGTCATTCTGGACTTGCTGTTGCAGCGGGTTATGGAGCTCGGCGCCCGCCTGGCGCGACCCGGCGAATTCTCCGAACGCGCCTTTCTGAACGACAAGCTGGACCTGGCCCAGGCCGAGGCCATTGCCGACCTGATTGACGCTTCCTCCAGCGAAGCCGCCCGCTCTGCCGTGCGGTCCCTGCAAGGCGCCTTCTCCAAAGAAATTCATAGCCTGGTTGAACAACTGATCCGTCTGCGTATTTACGTTGAAGCGTCGATCGACTTTCCCGAGGAAGAAATCGATTTTCTGTCCGATGGCAAGGTTCAGTCGGATTTGGCAGCCATTATTGGCCAGCTCGACCGAGTCACCGAAGCGGCCAACCAAGGTAGCCTGATGCGTGATGGCATGACGGTGGTGATTGCCGGCCGGCCAAACGCGGGCAAAAGCAGTCTGCTCAATGCCCTGGCAGGTAACGAGCGTGCTATTGTGACTGACATCGCCGGCACCACCCGCGATGTATTGCGCGAACATATCCACATAGACGGCATGCCGTTACACATCATTGATACCGCTGGTCTGCGGGATACGCCAGATGCCGTCGAACGCATCGGAGTTGAACGCGCCTGGCAAGAGATTGAACAGGCCGACAGAGTCCTGCTCATGGTGGATGCGAGTGAAACCGAGGCGACCGATCCGACTCAGTTGTGGCCCGATTTTGTGCATCGCCTGCCCGCCAACGCGGCGATAACGGTAGTGCGCAACAAGATCGATATTACAGAAGAGTCCCCAGGTTTATCCACAGAGCAGTCACAGCCAGTGATCCGGCTATCCGCACGGGACCAGATCGGTCTCGACGCTCTACGTTTACACCTGAAACAACTGATGGGTTATGAAAGTGCCCGCGAAGGTGGCTTTATCGCTCGGCGTCGGCATTTGGAAGCCTTACATCAGGCTCAGGCATTTTTGCAGTCGGGTGAAGCCCAGTTATTGGGCGCAGCCGCGGGGGAATTGTTAGCTGAAGACCTGCGTTTGGCGCAGAACGCCTTAAACGAGATTACCGGAGAATTTACCTCTGATGACCTGCTAGGGCGGATTTTTTCGAGTTTTTGCATTGGCAAATAGCGCCAATTGACGATTACTCAAGTTTCAGAGTTCGCACAATACTAGCGATGGATGCCGGTGGTTCCTCTGTGGGGAAGTCCGCAGCAGGGATGCTGCGGTCTAGGCTCCATGGAAGGATTTACGCCGACCCCACAGAGGAACCACCGGTAGCCGTCGCGGACGAAAAGCACACTAGAAAACTGAACTCTGAAACTTGAGTTGGCAATATCCACAACTAGTTAACCTCCCCATCATCAGCGAGTCGTCACACACCCCGCCAGATGCTCCCACACCTCCAGCGCATTGGTTTCATTCACCAGTTCATGGCGGGCGCCTTCGAACAAGCGGGTGCTGGCTAAAGTAACCCTGGCTGCTTTGATTGCCTCGATGTGTTTGCCAATGCCCTTGCCGAATTCACCGACAGGGTCATCGGTGCCAGACATGACATGGACTGGCAGGTTTTTTGGCCACTGGCGCGGGTCGATGGTGAGCAAACCGCCGATAAAATCGCTCCACAGCTGAACCGTGCAGTCGAAGCCGCAGTAGGCATCTTCCAGATAGGCGTCGACCTGGTCGGTATCCCGGCTCAGCCAGTCATGGGTCGTGCGGTTGGGTTTGAAGGCCTTGTTGAAAGCGCCGAAGGTCATTTTAGTGACCAGTGGGCTCAGGTGACGCGGGCCTTTTGCGGCTTTGATCGTATCGACCATCAGTTTGGAGACCATCAATTGCGGCCGGTTGATGCGGTTGGTGGCGCAGAGGATAAGCCCCTGCAGTTTGTCACCAAAGCGCTGAACATAAGCCTGGGCAATAAAAGACCCCATGCTGTGGCCAAATAGGGTCAGAGGGGCATCGGGTTCCAGTGAACGGGCGTAGTCGACGACCTGGTCGAGGTCGGTAATCACCTTGTTCCAGCCATCCTGATCGGCATAGTGGCCGAGATCGGCTTCGGGGCAGTCGTCGCTGTGGCCGCGATGCTCTATCGCGACAACCGCGATATCCCGGTTATTCAGCCAGTCGGCCAGGGGCGCGTAACGGCTGGCGTGTTCCGCCATACCATGAGCGATGACCAGCGTTGCTGTGGGTGTCCGCGGACGCCAGACCTTGACTGGAATGGCGTGACCATCGCTTGCCGTTAACCATTCTTCGAGATATTGCATAACCGGTTTCCTGAGCCGTTATTAACCCCGCCAGAGTGTCACGCAGCCGGTATGACGTCCAGTATTCGTGGTTATCCAGCCGTATTGGCGTTACTTTTCCGGGATCTTCGGCAACGTTCGCTGCAATATTTGACGGAATCCCAACAATCGGCCCATTTTTTACGCCAGCTAAAGGGGCGCTGGCACAGAGCACAGTGTTTTTCGGGAAGATTGTGTTTGGCGGGGGTACGTGGCACGGGCGGTTACCGGGTAAGTGTGTCGATTAATGACTACGGTTGCGTCATGAATAAGGTTCAGTGATCACACTACCCGTACCGGCCGGGTTTTTTATACACAAAGGTAACGCACAGAGATATCCCCAGGCTTAGGGCCATTTCAGCCTTAATTCACCGGATAAACAGCAAAAGCCTGATATTTTCTCCCCAGCCAATACCCAGCTCATGCAACGGTTATACCCGGGTTATGCACAGGCTGTTACCGCTCACCCGATGCCGGTTTGCGGGCCTGGTCGAGCAAAATGGTGTGGGCTTGCTGGTCGACCTTGGCTTTCAGGTAGGCGGCATTGTGCTGGTTGACGTAGACACCGGTATCCTGACGGTCGACGACTTCAATGCCAAAGTCCTGCAACTGGCTGGCCTTGTGCGGGTTATTCGACAACAGGCGAATGCGTTTAATGCCCAGCGCCAGCAGCATTTCCGCCGCGGGTTTGAAATCACGCATGTCGTGGGCGAAGCCGAGCATTTCGTTAGCGGTATAGGTATCGATGCCTTTGTCCTGAAGGGCATAGGCATCCAGCTTATTGTAAAGGCCGATGCCGCGGCCCTCTTGTCTCAAGTACAGTAACACGCCGCCCTGATCGGCCAGCAGACGCTGGGCCTCGTGCAGCTGTTCGCCACAATCGCAACGCTGCGATCCAAACACATCACCGGTCAGGCATTCGCTGTGCAAGCGCACCAGTGGGGTATCATCCTGTTCGGGCGTGCCATATAGAATGGCCAGATGTTCCTTGTTGTCACTGAGGTCATTAAAGCTGACAAAACGGGTGGGCACCGAGGCTTCACCCAGGGGAATAGTGACAGTGGCGCGTTGTTCGATGCTCATGGCGGTCTCTGATACTCGGTAGCGGTCTGTGGTCATGACCCGGCGGTACTTGGCTAAGTAGGCGTAAAGGTTGGGTCAAAGGGTCCAATTAAAAGGTGATCCGGCAACGGTGTTGCCCTGTAGGTTACAGTGTAACGCATTTGGTCAAGTGTCTGCGCTCGGGAGCAGCAAGATGAGTATTCGACCATTTTCTTTTGTTAACCGGTTTGCGGATGGCCCGAGTGAACCCCATAGTAAGTAATTAGAAAGTAAGCCGGAAAACCCTGATGGTTTGACGGTAATCGTCACAGCGTATTTTCATATCAACAGCGATTAAGTCAGGAGTCTCATCATGGCAGTGTTTGCAGTCGTGGGTGCCGGGTTGTCGGGCATGACGTTGGCGCGTGAACTCGAACAGGCCGGTCACCGGTGTCAGGTTTTCGAGAAAAGCCGTGGCCGTGGTGGCCGCCTGGCGACACGCCGCCGCGACGGCTGGCAGGCGGACCATGGTGCCCAATATTTTACGGTGCGAGATCCGGCCTTCCAGCAGGAGGTTGATCGCTGGGTGGCTGAGGGCTGGGTCGCGCCATGGCCCGTAGCGCCAGTGGTGCTCAACGGCGACGGTGTTCAGTCGTCTCCGGATGAGCAGACGCGATACGTCGGTACGCCAACCATGAACGCCATGGTGCAAGGCCTGAGCGAGGGGCTCGATCTGTTTGTTCAAACCCGGGTCGACCGGCTGGAACGCGTTGGTAAACAGTGGCGTCTGTGGGATGACCAGGGCGAGCAGTATGGCCAGTTCGACGCCGTCTTGCTGACGGCGCCATTGGCCCAGTCACTGGCGTTATTGCCGCCGGGCTCAAATCTGGAAGTGCCGTTGCGCGGTACAACCGCCATGTTGCCCTGCTGGGCGCTGGCCATCACCTTCAGTGAGCCCACCGGTATTGAGGCGGATGCGGCCTTTGTAAAAACCGGTGTTGTGAACTGGCTGGCCCGTGACAGCAGCAAACCCGGGCGTGCGGCCGAGCCGGAAACCTGGGTTGCGCACTTTACCGCCCAGTGGTCGGCCAATCATCTGGATGCCTCGGACAGCTTGCTGGAACAACAGTGTCTGGCGGCATTGCGTCGTCTGGGCCAACCGGAACTGCCAGCGGTGTCGGATCGCTTCAAGCACCGCTGGTTGTATGCCCGTTCCGGTACCGAAACGCGTCTGGATGCTGCCTTTGACACCAACCTGGCCATTGGTCTGGCCGGTGACTGGACCCAGGGAGACCGACTTGAAGGCGCCTGGCGCAGCGGCCACCGCCTGGCAAAAACCCTGATCGAACAGTGGGCCTGATCCAAAAAGGCCACAGAGTTGCGGCCATGAACCGCGAAGTGAAGAGGTAACCATGAAAAATCTGAGTATTGATGTCGTCTCTGATGTGGCCTGTCCCTGGTGCGTCATCGGCTATAAAAATCTGGAACAGGCGCTGGCGTCACTGGACGGTGAGATCGAAGCCGACCTCGCCTGGCATGCCTTTGAACTGCGGCCCGATGCACCGGCCGAAGGCGAAAACTGGCGAGAGCACATCATGGCAAAATACGGGATGAGTTTTGAGCAGAGCGAAGAGAACCGCAAGCGCATCACCGAGGCGGGCAGCCAGGTTGGTTTTACCTTTAATTTCACCGACGACATGCGCACCCAGAACACCTTCAATTGCCACCGTCTGCTGCACTGGGCAAAAGACACTGAACAGCAAACGGCACTGAAACTGGCGCTGTTTGAAGCCTATTTCACCGATCGGACCAATGTGAACGACACTGAGGTGTTGCTGCAGGCCGTCGAAAAAGCCGGACTCGACCGGGACAGCGCAGCAGCGGTGCTCGCCTCAGACCGCTATGAGCAGGCGGTTCGGGCCGAAGAAGGGCATTATCAGCAGATGGGCGTAAGCTCGGTGCCGACCTTCATTGTCAACGGCAAATACGCCATCACCGGTGGTCAGCCGGCAGAGGTGTTTGTTCAGGCACTGCGCCAGATTGCCAGCGAGAACGCCAGCACGGCCTGAGATTCATTGGGCGGCTGTGATAAACTGCAGGCCCCATTAACCGGTTTTAAGAGGCGACCATGGCTCTGGTATACAGCACTGAATCGGGCCGCACCTGTCCGGATTGCCAGCAACCCCGCTCGCAATGCCAGTGCACGTCTCAGGAGGCGATTCCCGAGGGTGATGGCATTGTTCGCATCAGCCGCGAGACCAAGGGCCGCAAAGGCAAGGGCGTGACGCTGATTCGCGGCATTCCGCTGTCTGAGAAAGACCTGAAAGCCCTGGCTAAAAAACTGAAAGCCAAGTGCGGCACGGGCGGCACCGTCAAAGACGGCGTGATCGAGATACAGGGTGACCAGCGTGATCTGCTGGTGGCCGAGTTAAGCCAGCAAGGCTATACGGTTAAAAAAGCCGGCGGTTAGTCGTCGGCTGTTCAGGAGTATTCTCAATGCAAGACCCAACCAAGACTGAACTTGAAGCAGCGGCGTTCCGCCGATTAGTGCAGCATTTGCAGGAACGCACCGATGTACAGAACATCGATCTGATGAATCTGGCGGGTTTTTGTCGCAATTGCCTGTCGCGCTGGTACCAGGAAGCGGCCAGCGAACAAGGCGTCGACATGACTAAAGACAGCGCCCGTGAGGTGGTTTACGGCATGCCCTACGATCAGTGGAAAGCCAACTACCAGACCGACGCCAGCGACGCTCAACAGGCCACTTTCTCACAACAGGCGAAGCATGACTGAGTCACTGAATGTTAAAAGCCTGAGTTATCAGGATGCCCGTCAGTGGGTCACTGACAACCTGCCAACTGAAAACGCCGAGGGCCCGGTACCACCGAGTCTCGACGGCTTGAACGGGTTTTTCTTTGCCATCAGTCAGGCGCCGGTACCGGTATCAGCCAGTGACTGGCTGGGTGATGTATTGCCCCTGTTTGGCCACATTGAACCCGCTTCGAATGCCCTTAACGCCGTGCTGTCGTTGCAGCGCCATATTGAACAGGCCTGTGAAAAACAGGAATACCCGATACCGGATACGGCCGGTATGGATGCGGTTAATCAGATCAAACCCGGCCATCGTATGAACGACTGGAGCCTGGGCTTTGAGGCTGGCTTTACCCATGCCCGGCCGCTGTGGCTGACGCTGGTGCCGGCAGAACTGCGTTCGGAACTCGACAGTCTGTATTTTGCCCTCAGCTTTTTTGCCTCACCCGACAAGGCGCGGGAATTCATCGCGCGGCGCTCGTCACCGCTTCGGCCGGAGCAACTGGCCGACCAGATATTGGGCCAGTTTCCCAAAGCAGCCGATCTGTTTTCGCGCTTGTCGATCTCGGTTGGGGCCGTTGCTCAGTCGGCGGCCGAACCCCGACAATCGGTTGGCCGTAACGACCCCTGCCCCTGTGGCAGCGGTAAGAAATACAAGCATTGTTGTCTGCAATAGTAACCACTGGACTGAACAGTCCTCTCTCCACCCTTGGCGGAGAGTGTTAGAGAGAGGGCGGCGTAGCCGTTGCTGCTAGCCTTAAGGGAGTTTTAAGATGCTGGCGCTGTCCTATCGTCGCATTGTGAGTCTGGCTTTACCCATCAGCCTGCAAGCCCTGCTGACTTCATCGCTGAGCGTGGTCGATATCTATATGGTCAGTTCCCTCGGTTCAGTCGCCGTTGCTGCCGTTGGGTTGATCAGTAAGGTTTACTTCGTTGCGCTGCTGATCGCCATTGGTTTGAGCGGCGGTGTTTCGATGCTGGTGGCGCAGTATTGGGGCGCGTCGGATCGCATCGCCGTGTTGGGGTATCTGTGGACAGGCCTTGCCTGGTGCGGGCTGGCGATGTTGCCGCTGACGGTGATGGCGTTGTTTTTGACTCAGCCAATGGCCGGCTTGTTATCGCCAGATGACGCAGTGGCCGGCATGGCCGCCAATTACTGGTTCTGGACCTTTCCCTTTGCCGTCCTCTCCGGCTTCAGTTTCCTGCTGGCGAGTGTGCAACGCGCCACCGGTGACACCCTGTGGCCTATGGCGGCCAGCGGCCTGGCGCTGCTGACCAATACATTGCTGAATTATCTGGTGTTGTTTGGGCCTTTCCCGTTGCTCAATATTGGCTTGGCCGGTGTTGCCTTCGCATCGGTCGCTTCAAGGGTGTTGGAGCTGGCGTTGCTGCTCTTTCTGTTGCGACGCCATTTGCAGGTGGTTTGGGTGTGGTCGGCGGATCGGTTCTGGGAAGTCTGGCGCTATGGCCGGGTGCTGATGCTGAACGAGGGCCTCTGGAGTGCCGGTATTTTTGCCTTCTTTCTGGTCTATGCCTACATGGGGGCTGCGCCTTTGGCGGCGATGAGTCTGATGTCGCCGCTGGAGAACGTAATCGTCGATCTGTTCATCGGCTTTGGCATAGCCGCGTCGATTTTGATTGGTCAGCACCTGGGCCGACACGAATACGATGAGGCCAGGGCGCTGTGCTATTTTTTTCTGAATAAAATCACCCTGGCGTCCGCCTTGCTCGCGGTTGTCCTGGCGTCAATGACACCGCTGGTGGTTAGCGCTTTCGCCTTTGTGGAAGCGCCGGTTCGGGATTTGCTGGCCGGTGTCTGGCTGGTGTACTGCATCGGCTTGCCAGTGCGCACTCACAATATGCTGGCGGTCATCGGTATTCTGCGGGCGGGTGGCGATAATCGGTTTGTGCTGCTCACCGAAGCTATTTCACTCTGGCTGCTGGCCGTACCGGTTTCCGCGCTGGTCGCGCTCTGGCTGGGCTGGCCGCTGTGGGCCGTGGTTGGAGTAACGGTGTTGGAAGAGCTGGGTAAGGTGGCGTTGTTCAGGTGGCGAACGGGCCGGGGCTATTGGCTGAGAAATCTGACGTCGAAGCCTGGCTCCGACGTCTTGTCTGACTGAACGTCTGTATTCCGAGTGACTGGGGCTTCTGGTCAGAAGCGGTAACTGAGAACCGTGCGAATTGAGATGGTTTGCACGTCGACGTTGCCGTTGAAGAATTCTTCGTAGTTGTCGCCGAAATGCCAGTCGGCCTGAATATCCAGACCCAGCTCGTCCCAGTTGTAGCCACCGCCACCGCCAACATAGAAGCCACTGATTTGGGTGTCTTCGAAACCATCCTGCTCAACGGACTCGCTGTAATAACCCAGGCTGCCATAGTATTTGGTGCCATAGCGGGCCACACCGCGGCCCAGTTTGGCGCCGATATCCCAGCCGATCAGGTAGACATCGGAATCACTGGTAACGATTTGCTTGTAGTGATAGCTGCCCTGCAAGGCAAAGGCGCCAATACCGGCTTCGATATCGAGGGAGGGGCCGACAAAGGCGTCGTATTCGCTTTCGTCCGGGTAGATCCAGACCGAGGAACGCACACCGGCGCCAATGGCAAAGCCACCCAGATCGGCCAGCGCTTCATCGCCATGGCAATGGTATTCGCCGGTGACGGCGTCGTTGTGGCAATCGAACCGATCCAGTGCACCAGGGTCGGCCCAGGCCGTTGGGTGAATAACCAGGGCAGCCAGAGTGGCCATTGGCAAGCTGAGACGAAGCGGCAGGTGCATGGGTTAACTCCTCATTTTTATCCTGATCAGTGTATCACAGCCTTGCCATGCGGCCAGTGGCGGCGTTGTCAGATGAGAACCGGGTCATTATATCTAATGCAAGCTTGGGAGTTAGGGTCAGCCAAGCGGTAATGGTTCGCAGCAGGTGCCTGGGGTGCCTCTGTGGGGTCGGCGTAAATCCCTCCATGGAGCCTAGGCCGCAGCATCCCTGCTGCGGACTCCCCCACAGAGACACCCCAGGCACCCGCTGCTTGCCTACTCAGCAAGTCAGAGACTCCCAATATCAAAGCTATGAAAACGACGAATCAGATGGTCCCGTACCACTGCGACACGTTTTGGCAGTTCACTTCTCTGCGCCCAAACCAGCCAGAGTGAGGTGTTTTCAATCTCCCAGTCGGGCAGAACCTGCACCAACCTACCCTGCTGCAAGGGTTCGCGCAGCACCAGGTTCGATAGCCGGGCAATGCCCAGCCCCTGCTCGGCGGCCAGTAACTGAGCTTGGCTGCTGGGTGCATGCCAGCTGCCCTGTGGGTAATGCACATGGTGGTCATTGCCTCGCCGGAATTGCCAGGATTTGGGCGTGCCGGTAATGCAATTGAAGTCGCCCAGTTCACTGGGATGTCGCGGAAACCCGTGCTGGTTCAGGTAGCGGGGGCTGGCACAGAGCATCAGGCGCAGTCGGCCAACCCGTTCAGCGGCCACCCCGCTGCCCGGGTCATCACCCCCGCGAAGTACCAGATCCACCGGGTCCTGGTTCGGGTCGACCCGGGCGCTGCTGAAGTCGATTTGAAACTGCAATTGCGGATGCTGGGCGGCCACTTCGGTCAGCATGCGCGCCAGGTAGTGCTCGCCCAAAATACCCCCCACCGAGTTGATGCGTACCGGCCCGGATAACCGGTCGGCCATCATTTTCAGGCTGTGCTCGGCCGCATCAATCTGGTTCAGGCTCGACTGGGTGCGCAGGCGAAAATGCTCGCCTTCCGGTGTTAGCGACACACTCCGGGTAGTCCGATGCAGCAGGGTTATGCCCAGCCGGGCCTCTAGCTCGGCCACCCGCTGACTGATGCGCCCGCGCGATATCGACAGTTTCTCCGCCGCCCGGGTGAAGCTCCCGGCGTCACAAACCGCAAGAAAGGCCTCAATCTCCGCAAAACGGTCCATTGGTTAGTCCTATTAACGAATAAGGTTAATTTTTGCAGGATTATTATCGGAATGATAGCAACTATACTGCATCTGCTATCAAACATACGGCCGGAGTTTGGGCTTTCCATCGTGCCAAGAGCCTGTGCTGGCAACCGGGTAGGCCTCTCAGGGGTCGGCGTAGATCCTTCCCTGGAGCCTAGACCGCAGCATCCATGCTGCGGACTACCCCTGAGAGGCCTACCCGGCAGCCAGCACTGAATATTGCGGTGACCTCGGCCTTTACTGATTCCTTTTTTTGTAGCAGACCAGGAGTTTCTTATGAGCCAGATTGTTCAACACAGACCCCTCGGTAAAACCGGGTATTCCGTCTCTGAAATCGGCCTGGGCTGTTGGCAGTTGGGTGGTGACTGGGGAGCCCTGCAGGCCGGTCAGGCCGAGTCGGTTTTACAAGCCGCCAGCGACAACGGCGTCACTTTTTGGGATACCGCGGATGTGTATGGCGGAGGCGACAGTGAACGCATTATTGGCGAGTTCAACAAAGCGCATCCTGAAACTGACCGGATCATTGTCACCAAGGCAGGCCGAACACCAGAGTTGTATCCGGATGGCTACAGCCGGGATCGGCTGAAGGCTGCCATCGAAGCATCGCGTGAGCGGCTGCAGGTCGAGCAGCTTGATATGGTGCAGTTGCACTGCATTCCGATCAACGAGATCAAACGCGGTGACGTCTTCGAATGGCTGGCCGAATTTAAACAGGCTGGCCTGATACGCCAGTTTGGCGCCAGTGTTGAAACCTGTGACGATGCGCGGTATTGCCTCGAAAATACGGACGTCGCCTCGCTGCAATTGATCGTGAATTTATTGCGGCAGGATATGGCCGAATCCATTCTGCCGCTGGCGCATCAGAAAGAGGTGGGTGTGATTGTGAGGCTTGGGCTGGCGAGTGGGTTGCTCTCCGGGAAAATGACGGCCGATCATGAATTTGCCAAAGAAGATCATCGAAACTTCAATCAGAATGGCGATGCTTTTTTTGTGGGTGAAACCTTTGCTGGTCTGCCTTATAAAACCGGCGTTGCACTGGCTCATGAACTGAAAAGCCTGGTACCGGATGGCATGACGCTGGCGCAGATGTCATTGCGCTGGCTGTTAGATCAGCAAGGTGTTAGCAGTGTCATAACCGGTGCCAGCCGACCCGAGCAGATTGCCGACAATGCGGCGGTTTCTGCGTTGCCGTCGCTCGACAACGAATTGCACACCCAGCTGTCGCACTTTTATCACGACCGGGTGCGTCAGCACATTCGGGGAGAGATCTGATGCATTATCGTCGACTGGGAAAAACCGAACTGAAGGTATCCGACATTGGGTTTGGCGCCTGGCAACTGGGCAATAACGATCAGTGGGGCGGTATGGATGACACCACGGCTCATCAGTTGGTGGCCGAAGCACTCGACCGGGGCTGTAACCTCTTCGATACCGCGCCGAATTATGCGAAAACCAACAGTGAACGGTTGTTGGGCGAAACGCTGCGCGGCGTGCGCCAGGACGTAGTGCTGGTCAGTAAATTCGGTCACAAGCCGGAAGGCGGCACCGATTACAGTGCCGAAGCCTTTCAGGAGAGTCTGCACGGTTCGCTGGAGCGATTGAAAACGGATTATCTGGACGTGGTGTTGGTGCACAGCCCGCCACTGGAAGTGTTGAACGGGCAGCATCCGATTTGGCAGGCGATGAAAAAAGCGCAAACCGAAGGCAAGGTCCGCTTTTATGGCGCGAGCACCGACTACGCCTTTGAAGTGCGCGAAACGCTCGAAACCACCGATGCCCAGGTGCTGGAATTGCTGTTCAACGTACTGCACCAGGATGTTCGCCTGGCCTTTGATCAGGTTCGCGCCAACGACGTCGGTGTCATCACCAAGGTGCCACTCGACAGCGGCTGGCTCGGTGGCAAATACAACGCCCAAACCGTTTTCGACGGTGTACGCAAACGCTGGAGCCAGGCCGATGTTGAACAACGCGCTGCGCTGGTTGAGCAACTGGCCTGGCTACCCACCGTTGATCGCAACCTGGCGCAACAATCCCTGGCCTATTTGCTCAGCTACGATGAAGTCTCCAGCGTGATCCCGGGCATTCGTTCCCAGACGCAACTGGACGCCAACTTCGGCGCCACCGGTCAACGGTTGTCGGCCGCCGATCGCGCCAGGCTGGAAACGTTCTGGGATGGTTTCACTGACAAAGGCACCCATTTGCTGCCCTGGTAGGGTTTTGTTTGGTGCCACTGGCCCGACGTTCGGCGTTTGCTTTTTCTGCCAGTCGTTCGGGCTGAGGGTGAGCTTCATTCCGCCCCTGTCAGAGACACTTCCCTGTGTCGCTGACAGGGACGCGGGCGTCCTGCCCGCTGCTCCATGAAACTCTCCCACAGCCCTAAGTGTTGGAGCGAACGTCTTATTTGAGCATCACTTTTTATAGCAAAAAAGCCTGATCAATTATTTAAACGACCTCGAGTCGTAAAGGAGTCATCATGGAATATCGTCGTCTTGGCCGTTCCGGCCTGAAAGTCTCAGCCCTGTCGTTAGGGTCCTGGGTTACCTTTGGCAAGCAGGTTGATTTGAACGATGCCAAAACCTTACTGAAAACCGCTTACGACAGCGGCGTGAATTTTTTCGATAACGCCGAAGGCTATGAAGCCGGCGAATCGGAAAAAATCATGGGTGATGCCATCGATGCATTGGGCTTGCCGCGTGATACCTTTGCGGTGTCATCCAAAGTATTCTGGGGCGGCGACAAGCCAACGCAGTTGGGTCTGTCGGCCAAGCACGTACGAGATGCCTGCGATGCAGCGCTGCGTCGTCTGAAAGTCGACTACCTCGATTTGTTTTTCTGCCACCGCCCCGATGTTGATACCCCCATCGAAGAAACGGTGCGTGCCATGCATCAGTTGGTGATGCAGGGTAAAATCGTTTATTGGGGTACGTCAGAGTGGAATGCGCAGCAGCTTACCGAAGCCCATGCCATTGCCCGCCAGGAACACCTGACGCCGCCAACGATGGAACAGCCGCAGTACAACATGTTCAACCGCGACAAGGTAGAAGGCGAGTACCGGCCTATTTATGAGCAATACGGCTTGGGTACCACCATCTGGTCGCCCTTGGCTTCGGGCATTCTGACCGGTAAATACCTGGATGGCATTCCCGATGACAGCCGAATGAACCTCCCGGGTTACGAGTGGCTGAAAGACAACTTGCTCAGCGATGAAGGCAAGGCACGGCTGGAAAAAGTGCGTCAACTGAAGCCGATTGCTGATGAGCTTGGCCTGAGCCTGACGCATCTGTCGCTGGCCTGGTGTCTGAAAAACCCGAACGTCAGCACGGTTATTCTAGGCGCGTCCCGTTTGAGCCAGTTGGAAGATAACCTGAAAGCGATGGATGTTACTGACAAGCTGGACGATGCGGTGATGGAGCGGATCGATGCGGTGCTGGACAACAAGCCAGCGGGGTCTGAGCGATTCGGGCAGTAATAGTCGCTTGGTTTGTGAGGTGAAAAACGGGTCTGGTTATGTGCCAGGCCCGTTTTTTGTCGTATACGAATTTAAGTATTGGTTGTCGTAGTAAGTGTAACCAGCTTAACAAGTGACAGGTGCCGGGTGTCCCTATTTAGGGGAGTCCGCAACAGGGACGTTGCGGTCTAGCGCCCATGGATGGGTTCACAGCGACCCTAAATAGGGACACCCGGTGCCTGTCACGAATTCAGGCAACTACCAAAAGAAACCACCAAACATTGAGAGTGAAATTGAATAGAGCGTTTTGGTTACAACCTATGGTGTTGCGGCTGCTGGCCCTGAGTATGTTGCTGGGTACGGCCGGTGCGTCTGTGTTTCCTGTTTTGAGTACGCATCTGGCGATTAATCTGGGGATTGAGCCGCTGTGGATCGGGGTGTTTTTTGTGGCCAATACGCTGGCCGGTATTGGTGTCAGTCAGTGGCTGGCCAAACGCTCCGATGCCGGGATGAGCAGGATGAAGATTCTCTACGTCTCTGTCATTGTGTCGATGTTCGGCTCTGTGGGCTTGGGTGTGGTTGAATGGTATCCGCTGTTGCTGGTCGTCGGGATGGTCTGGTTTGGGTTGTCGTCAACGGCTCAGCCGCAACTGTTTGCACTGGCGCGAGAGCAGGTCAACGATCAGCAGGCCGCGCTGTTTCAATCGGTGTTGCGGGCGACGATTTCAATGAGCTGGATTGCCGGGCCGCCACTGGCCTACTTCCTGTTTGACTGGCTTGGTTTTCGGACTCTGATGATGATCACCGCCGCGATCTTTTTTCTGACGCTGCTAATGCTGCCTGGCATGAAAGACACCCGCCTGTCTGGTTCGACCAGCAAGGTGTCGGTGACCGACCCGCGTGTGCTGGGGCTGATGATGGTGACCATCGCCATTTTTGCCGCCAACTCCATGTACATTGTTTATATGCCCCTCTATGTGCGGGACGTACTGGAACTAATGACCATCGCCCCTGGCCTGCTGATGGGTATGGCCGCCGGGTTGGAAATTCCGATTATGATTTTCGGCGGTGCCCAGGCCTGGCGCTGGCATTTGTTTGCACCGCTTAAAGTCGCCGCCGTGAGTGGTATGGTTTTTTATACGGGCGTCTGGTGGTTCGACAGCTTTAGCCTGTTGCTCGCCATGCAGGTGTTTAACGCGGGACTGGTTGGCCTGGCGGCTGGTATTGGCATCAGTATCTTTCAGACGCTGATGAAAGACCGTCTCGGTATGGCATCCACGCTGTATACTACCTCGATCAAAATTGGCAGCCTTGCCGGGGCCGGCCTGGGGGGTGTGATCGCTCAGTGGGGCGGTTACGATGGCGTCTTTATTGGCTGTGGTCTGCTGGCAACCATCGCCACCGGGCTCGTTTTCTGGATCAGTTCAAAACCTGGGTTGTCTGAGGAGTCACCCGCATCATGATCAATACCGCTTTGCTGGCTGCTTTTATTCCCACCTTCGCGCTGGTGTCACTGACGCCGGGTATGTGTATGACGCTGTCGATGAGTCTCGGCATCACCATTGGCATAAAGCGCACTCTGTGGATGATGATCGGAGAGTTGATTGGCGTTGGTCTGGTCAGTGTGTTGGCCGTGATCGGTGTGGCCGCCATTATGCTCAGCGCGCCTCTGGTGTTTACCATCTTCAAGTGGGCCGGTGGTCTCTATTTAATGTGGCTTGGTCTGCAAATGTGGCAGTCGCGCGGCAAGCTGGCCATACCGGAAACCGGCGATTCCGCACATGCTGGTGCCGGCAGAGTGCAACTGGCGATTCAGGGGTTTGTTACCGCGGTTGCCAATCCCAAAGGCTGGGCCTTTACCATGGTGTTGTTGCCACCCTTCCTGGACGACAGTAAACCGTTGGCCCCGCAATTGGCGGCGCTGGTTGCCATCATGTTGCTGATCGAATGGGTAGCGCTGATGATGTATGCTGGCGGCGGAAAATCGCTGAGTGTGGTGCTATCGCGTGGTCAGAACGTGCGGCTGATTAACCGGATTGCCGGTACATTAATGCTGGTGGTTGGGGTTTGGCTGGCATTAGGCTAGTGTCAGGCTTCCTGGTCGTCCAGCAACGTTATAAACGCATCAAAGGGCATGGGTCTGGCGAGCAGAAAACCTTGCACCTCGTCAATGCCCAGTTGTTGTACCACCGTTAATTGTTCCTCGGTTTCCACCCCTTCCGCATTAACGACCAATTGCAACGTCTTGCCGATTTGTGCGGCTGCCTGAACCACGGCGCGTGCCGTGGTGTTGCTGTGCATGGTTTTAATAAAGCTCTGGTCGATCTTGATTTTATCGATCGGAAATTGCGTCAGATAACTCAGTGACGAAAAGCCCGTACCGAAATCATCCAGTGAAATATGCACGCCGAAATGCCGCAACGATTGCAGCGAAGTGATGACACCTTCTGTGCGTTCGAACATAACGCGTTCGGTCAATTCCAGCGCCAATTGCGGGCCGACTCGTTTAATCCGGGGCAGCAACGGCTGAATACTATCGGTGAAGGTATGGTTGTTGAAGTGGTGGGCGGAGAGGTTAAAGCTCAGCACCAGGTCAGAGTGGTTTTCCCTGAGCTTGTCGCAATAATCGAGAATGTGTTCAAGCACCCACACATCGATATCGGCAATCAGGCCGGATCGTTCTGCCAGCGGAATAAACTGCGCCGGGCTGATGAAGCCCGCATCGGTCGGCCAGCGAATCAGCGCTTCCGCACCAATGATACGACGGCTCTGTGCATCAAAAACCGGCTGAAAATGCAGCAACAACTTGTTCGCTCGCAGCGCCAGTGCCAACTCGTGTTCCATGGATTTTTCAGATTGCAGATCGACCCGCATCTTATGTTCATAGAGACGATAGCCGGCGCGCCCGGTGCGCTTGCACCGGTACAGAGCAAGGTCTGCTGCACTCATGACATCTTCAATGACGGCGTGCGATCGGTCGGCATCCAGTTGATGGCACAGCACCACCCCCATACTGGCGGTGACTTTGAGCGTTGATTCCTGGTAGCGGAATTCCCGACTGACGCGATCACCAATCTGCACGCACAGAATATCCAGTTCGGTTTCTGAAAGAGCACCGTCGACCAGCAGGGCGAATTCATCCCCGCCCAGCCGGAAGGTTTTACACGGCGCATTCAACGGTTGCTGCAACCGTTGAGCGAGCTCGACCAGCAAGGCATCACCCACCAGATGGCCGAGGGTATCGTTGATGTCTTTGAAAAGATCTAGGTCGAGAAAGATCACCGTGAATTCATGATGCGGGTGCAACTGCCAGTGGTCGTAGGCTTGCTGCAATTGCTGTTGAAACTGGCTGCGGTTGGGCAAGTGGGTCAGGGTGTCGTGTTCGGCCAGGTAGCGAATTTCATTTTCGGCATCAACCTGCTCGGTAATATCGATGATCGACCCTTGAATAATTTCGCGGCCAGTGTGGCGTTCGGTCACATACTGGGCGTTCATCAGTACCCATATGGGCTTGCCATCACGTCGCACCATGCGCGCACGTTGATTCACCACGGTTCGGTCACGCTGCAGCATCGACAGCAAACGCAGCCGCTGGCGGGGGCTGTCATACAGTTTCTGGGTGATGTCGTCGTAATAGGCGAGGCATTCTTCGCGCGAGGCGCACCCCAGCGTGCGGGCGAACAAATGATTCACCCGAATAAAGGTGCCACTAATGGTCGACTGGTACAGGCCTGCCTGGGCGGTATTGAACAGGTCTTCGTAGTCGCTTTCGGCATTTCGGCGTGCCTCTTCCGAGCGTTTTAACTCGGAAATGTCGGCAATGGTACCGATGATATGCACCAGTTCACCCTGTTCATTGACCACCCGGCGCGCGTTTTGCCGCACCCAGATTCGATCGCCATCCTTGCGTTTCATCTGGCATTCGAACCCCGACACTTCATTGTATTGAGCCAGGGCGTCGAGAAACTGTGTTCTGTCCCCGGAGTGCGCGTAGATGTCACGGGCCGCTTGCCGAACCTGGTCTTTCATGTCGGCAGGTGAGTCGTAAAGAAACAACCGGGCCAGGGAATGGTTGGCGTAGATTAAGGCGCCCTGGGCATCCGTCTGGTAAATGCCGTCTACCGAGTATTCCAGAATGCGACGGTAGTTTTCGTGCTCTTCCATCGGGTGACACACCATCACCACAAACTGCTGGTTCGGGTCGCTGGTGATCTCCCAGCGCAGGCACATGCCTTCTATTTCCCGTTCCAGGTTGATGGCGACATCCTGCTGCAGCCAGTTTGTGAAATGCCGGTGCCAGCGTTCCGGCAGCAGGGTTTCCCAGTCGCGAAGGCCAAGCGAAGCGAGAAAGCTCCGGGCGGCGGTGTTGGCATAGACCAGGGTCTGATTTGCATCGAACACCAGTGCGTTGAACTGCAGCAGCGACAGGCTGCTTTGCAGTACATCGAGGTGTTTCCAGACATGCATTAGCTGATGCTCACCCAGGGGCGTCAGGCTAGCCATAGTACCGGGGATGCAAGTCTGGAAATTATTGCGTTCCGGGTCAACGGCCCGGTATAAGGCCAGCCAGGGTTCAAAATTGACCCAGTAGTCAGACAGCGGCTGACCGTTGGCCGGTGGTGGCGTTAGCAAACCCTGTTCATCACCGATGGCGATCAGGCGATACTCGCTGTCCAGCAGCAGTTTGGCGGAGGTAATGGGCGGGTTGCTCGACGTCGGCACGATATTGTTGTCTGTTTTGGCCTATTGAGTACCAGAGCCTACCCGATTTCGTTCAATTGTTCAGCATGGCACGGAGGTTGGCAAAGGTCTCTTTACTGTTCACTTTATCGGCGGTGCTGCCGGCATCGCGCCCTTCCCAACTGACGTCATCGGCGGGCAGCTCATCCAGAAAGCGGCTGGGCGTGCAGTCGATGATCTCGCCAAACTGCTTGCGCCGGGCGGCAAAGGTGAGTGCCAGGGTTCGCTGGGCGCGGGTAATACCAACATACATCAGGCGGCGTTCTTCTTCGATATCGCCGTTTTCGATGCTGTTGCGGTGCGGCAGCAGCTCTTCTTCCAGCCCCATGATGAACACGTGCGGAAATTCGAGACCTTTGGAGGCGTGCAATGTCATCAACTGCACCGCATCGGTTTCGTCTTCCTGCTCCTGGCGGTCGAGGATGTCGCGCAGTACCAGCTTGCCGATGGCATCCTGAATTTGAAGATCAGACTCTTCGTCTTCATCGCCGCGTTCGAGCATCGATTTCAGGCTGTCGATCAGAATGTACACGTTGGCCAGCCGTTTTTCGGCCTGCAGGTCGGAGACACTGTCCTGGCGCAGCCAGGCTTCGTAGTTGATGTCGGTCACCACCTCACGAATCACCATCACCGGGTCGGTCTCGGTGTGCAGTTTGTGAATGATGCGACCGAGCCAGTCAGAAAACCGATGCAACCGCTCGGCCGCCTTGGCTGGCAGCAGTTGTTGCAAGCCCAGTTCCTGGCAGGCGGCACTCAAACTGACTTTGCGATGACTGGCGTATTCGGTGAGTTTCTCCAGCGTCGCCGGCCCAATTTCGCGGCGCGGCGTGTTGATGATGCGCAAGAAGGCGGCATCGTCATCCGGGTTCACCAGCAGGCGCAGGTAACTCATGATGTCTTTGATTTCGGCCTTGGCAAAAAAGGAGGTGCCGCCGTTGATCTTGTACGGAATGCGGTTCTGCTGCAGTTTGATTTCCAGAATGCGTGCCTGGTGATTGCCGCGATAGAGCACGGCAAAATCGCGGTACTCGCCGCGCCGGATTAAGTGCTGGTGCAAGATTTCGTTGGCGATGCGCTCGGCTTCGGCTTCGTCGTTTGGTGTACGGATGATGCGAATCGGATCGCCAAAGCCCATTTCGCTCCACAGCGTTTTCTTGAACACGTGCGGGTTGTTGTCGATAACGGTGTTGGCCGCCTTCAGAATCAGGCCAGTCGAGCGGTAATTCTGTTCGAGTTTGACGATTTTCAAATGCGGATAGTCGCTCTGCAGCTGCACGAGGTTTTCCGGGCGGGCACCGCGCCAGCTGTAGATCGACTGATCGTCATCGCCGACCACGGTAAAGCGGGGCTGGTCGCCCACCAGCAGTTTCACCAGCAGGTACTGGGAGGAGTTGGTGTCCTGGTATTCATCGACCAGTAGGTAGCGAATCTTGCGCTGCCATTTGGCCAGTACCTCGGGGTTTCTCATGAACAGGAGTGCTGGTAGCCGGATCAGATCGTCAAAATCGACGGCGTTGTAGGCGTTGAGCATTCGGTTGTACTGTTCATAGATTTCGACGGCCAGGGCGTCGCGGGCTTCGTCCATCTTGCCGCGCAAGTCCGCCGGTTCGGTCAGGTCGTTCTTCCAGCGGCTGATCAGGTTGCGAAAGTG
This sequence comes from Saccharospirillum alexandrii, assembly GCF_004000275.1. Taxonomy (GTDB): domain Bacteria; phylum Pseudomonadota; class Gammaproteobacteria; order Pseudomonadales; family Natronospirillaceae; genus Saccharospirillum; species Saccharospirillum alexandrii. The sequence continues at coordinate 119,653 of NZ_RCIP01000004.1, read as the reverse complement.
GTCGATTTCATCAACGGCGTTGGGCACTTCTCGCAACAGAATGTCTTTGATCAGCGCTTTGGAGTCGTGATCATCAAACAGGGTAAAGCCGCTTTTGAGATTAATGTGGCTGGCTTCCTTGCGCAGGATGTTCAGCCCCAGGTTGTGGAAGGTTGACACGATCAACCCACGCGCAGCCTTGCCTTTGATCAGCTTGCCCACTCGCTCTTTCATTTCACGTGCGGCTTTGTTGGTAAAGGTCACGGCGGCAATGGTGTGCGCTTTGTAGCCACATTCATTGACCAGATAGGCGATTTTCCGGGTAATAACCGAGGTTTTGCCACTGCCCGCCCCGGCCAGGACCAGCATCGGACCACTGATGTATTTAACAGACTCTTCTTGTCTGGGGTTGAGCTGTGCCATGGGGCCGGGTGTCCTGTCGGGGGGCGAAGACGAGCCGGCGCAGTGTACCAGTACGCCGGTAGCGACCCAAGCAGGGAACAGTGGTCAACCCGGGCACCTGCTCTGAACGGGCGCAATACACGCCAGGTCCCGGTGATGCTGACCCGACCGTTTACAGCAATTGGGTCAGCAGCACCCCACCGACAATCAGAATCAACGCAATAATGCCCATGGTAACCAGGCCGGAGCGCTCGTTGTCGGCTCGGGTCGGGCCTTTCCGCGAGGCTTTTTTCGGGTCGTTGCCATCGATGATCTCATCCGGCTGGTTCATTCTCTCCAGTGCGTCGATCAGTGCGTCGAAGTGCTGGGTGTCGAACTGATAGGGATTGAAGGTCTTGAAACCGAATTTGGCCAGTAATGAATTGATTGAGTCGTTAATGGCGGTGTATTTCATCGACCAGTCGTCAAATCGACGAACCTGAACTGGCTTTTCCGAGACGATTTTCACGTCGGTATGGCGGTCATCACGATGCAACCGCTCGAGCAGCGTGTGCACCGCAGCCTTGTCGCCCTCCAGGCATTGAAAGAAATGTCCGTCGCCGTAGAACAGGACGCCGCCTACATCGACTTTCGCGTTGTTGATTCTGGACGACTGCAGTATCCGCGCGACGTTCGGTTCGATACCCTGAACGGCGGGCGTGGGTTTGAAGGTGGCTCGGCTGATGTACATCAGCCGGATCAGATCGCTCATAAAGTCACTCTTGAATTCAGCGGTTAATGGGTGCAAAAGCAGACACCGGAGTGTCAATGTCACCGTCACGGTAACCCGTCTGCGTTTCGGAGCTTGTTTACGGTCCTGACTAAGTTTTGTATCACTCCTGAACCTGGCCGGGTGCACATTCAGGCACCTGCGGTATTGACGCACCCCAGTCGGACAGGTCAGGCTTCGGGTCTCTGCAACCCCGTCACTGGCCACCTGATGAAACCTACCGAATCCGATACCCCTCTGCGCGCTGGTAAAGCGGCCGATAAACGATCAACCGGTACCCGGCGCATCATCCTTATTGCCGGGCTGTGGCTGGCATCGGTGGGGTTCTGGCTATGGGCGGGCGTGCAACTGGGTCAGTTGATCGGAGAACTCTGGTTTTAGCCATAGACAATCCGCTTCGTGCTGACTATGGTTTTTCATACGTGACCCTGGTTTTCAAAACGGCAGCCATGAGCTGCCGCAATGGGGAGCTTGGACTAACGCTCGGCTTGTTTTTTCCCGGATTTATCGTTTCAATCTGCGCGGCCAGCGTTTGCCAGACTTTTCAACTTCACCCATTACTAAGGATCATCTATGGACCGTTATGCGGTATTGGGCCATCCGATCAAGCACAGCCTGTCTCCGGTTATTCACACCGCTTTTGCCCGTCAAACCGGGGAAGCGCTGGAATACGAAGCCATTGAGTTGCCGGTCACGAGTTTTGAAACCCGGGTCTGGCAGATGTTTCGAGATGGCTATCGCGGTTTTAACATTACCGCGCCGTTCAAGCAGGATGCCCATGATTTCGCCGATGATCTGACTGAACGGGCCAAGCGAGCCCGAGCCGTCAATACCCTGGTCAAACAGGCCGACGGTCGTATTCTGGGCGATACCACCGATGGCGAAGGCCTGGTCTTCGATCTTGAAACCCTACTGAACTGGCGCATTACCGATCGCAACGTCCTGATTCTGGGGGCTGGTGGTGCGGTGCGGGGCGTGCTTGAAACCCTATTGTCGCGTAACCCGGCCAACCTGGTGCTGGCCAACCGTACCCTGGCCAAGGCCGAAGAGCTGACGGACGATTTTCCGGAAATCTCCCCCAGCGCGTTCGATGAACTCAGCGGCCGCTTCGATCTGGTGATCAACGGCACCTCGGCAGGCTTGTCCGGCAATTTACCGCCCCTGCCGGACGGTCTCTTTACGCCCGATACCCACTGCTACGACATGATTTACAGCAAGGATGAGACGGCCTTCAACCGCTGGGCACGTGAGCAGGGCGCGGGACAGTGCGCCGATGGCCTCGGCATGCTGGTCGGCCAGGCCGCCGTCAGTTTTGAATTGTGGCGCGGGGTCCGCCCGGACACCGTGCCGGTATTGGAGCAACTGCGGGCAGAACTGGCCTGACACGGCCGGGCCGGGTACTGGCAACCGGCACTGAAAAAACCTGTACGCTCAACAAGGGTTGCGCTTCTGACGCGGTCGGCTGAGCCGGCTCGATGCGCGACTGACGAATGGCTGGCCAGTCATGTCAGTATGAACCAATGGCGGCAGGCCGCCGTACCTCTGGCTAATTCCTGTCTAAAGAGTGTCGAAACCTATGAGCAGCCGCTGGGTACGATGGAGCTTGCCACTGGTCGTTCTGGGCGCCGGTGTGGCCGGGGCGTGGTGGATGAATAACTCGCCGGAACCATCGGCCGATAACAGCACTGAGGCCGAGCCACAACCGCTGGTCGATGCACCAACGGTGGCTACGGTTAGGCCGGACACCGGACGCTGGTCGCCGCAGCTGATGTTGTATCCCCGTTATCAGAGTCGACAATCGGTGGTGCTGACCAGTCCGGTAGCCGCAGACGTTGAGTCCGTTGAGGTCGCCGTCGGTCAGTCGGTTGAGGCTGGGGCTGTGTTGTTGCAGCTGGACGCCGATGCCCTGCAACGCCAGGTCACCCAGCTTGAAGCCCAGCGTTCGGAGCTTGCATCGCGCAGCCGACTGGAGCAAAGCCAGTATCAGAGTGACCAGGCGGCGCTGGTGATCGAACAGAATCTGGTTGCCATTGCCCAGCGCAGTGTCGATCGGCTGCAGAACCTGGCACGCCAGAACCTGAGTTCGGCAGCCGATCTGGAAGCCGCTGAGCGTACCCTGCAAAACCAGCGACTGGCGTTGCAGCAGCGAGAGCTGGCTATAGCCCGCTACGATGACGTTGAACAACAACTGGCCGCACAGCGGGATCAGCTCGACAGCCAACTGGAGCAGGCCCGAGACAACCTGAATGAAGCAACCATAACCGCCCCCTTTGCGGGCCGCATCGCCAGCCTGGAGGTTCGCCCTGGCACCGAGGCAGGCACCGGCAGCACCTTGTTAACGCTGGTCAACGACCAGGATACCGAATGGGTTGCCTGGGTGGCTGCCTCGGCCTTGCCGGAGGGTGATGCCCTGTCGTCGCTGACGGCGGTGGTAGAAACCGACGCGGGTTCTATTCCGGTCGAACTGAGACAGCGGGATCCGGTCGCCGACCGGGGCAGCGTGCGTCTGTATTTTGAAGCCGAAAACGAACCACCCCAAGCGACCCTGAACCGGACCTACTCACTGCGACTCAACTTGCCAGCCATCCAGGCACACCGGGTTCCCGATGCCAGTGTCTACGCCAACGAGTCGGTCTACCGCGTGGTCGACAACCGGCTGGAACGTGTTCAGATCCGGGTGTTGGGTGAGCAGTTTGATCAGGGCCGGGTCTGGCGGCTGATCGAGGCGGATCTGAACCCCGATGACCGACTGCTGGGCACCCGTTTACAGCAGGCAGCCGACGGCTTGGCGGTTAAGGTGGCTGACCAATGAGCGGTTTGCTGCGAGCCTTTGCTCACCACAGAGTCGCCCCCAATGCGCTGATGTTCGTGGTGATTTTTCTGGGTTTGATCGCGCTCGATCGGCTCAATACCCAGTTTCTACCCGACTTTGAACTCAAGATTGCCACGGTAAACACCGAATGGCCCGGCGCCAGTGCTGAAGACGTTCAGGACGGTGTCACCATTCCGCTCGAACAGGCCATTCTGCAACTGACCGACGTCGACCGGCTGACCACCACGACCATCGAAGGCGGGTCATTCATGACCATCACCTTCAAGGAAGCGGTCAGTGACATTGAACAGGCGGTAGCCGAGGTTGAGAAAGCGCTGGATACGGTCTCGCTGCCTGAGGGTGCCGACGAGCCCGAAGTCACCCGCCAGGTGTTCTATGAGCCCGTCGCCGAGGTACTGCTGCACGGCGATGTCACCCTGAACGAGTTGCAATACTGGGCCGAAGCCGCTGAAACCAGCCTGCAGGCGGCGGGTATTGCCAAGGTGGATTTAAATGGCCTGCCAGACCGTGAGCTGAACCTGCGCATGACAGTGGCGGAATATTTGTCGGGCGAAGCCTCGCTGTCAGAGCTCGGGCAACAGCTGGCCGCCCGAAACCTTAACGTGCCAGCCGGTATTACCGGCGAAGGGCGGTTGCAGTCGCAGCTGCGGGTGCCAGCCGAAGCCAGCGACCCGGCGACTCTGGGGCGCCAGACCCTCACCCAGGGCGATGCCATCCTGAGTATCGACCAGCGCATGACCCTGAGCGAAGACCGCGACCCGGATCAGACCCGGGTGTCCTACCAGGGTCAACCGGCCGTGAAACTCGCGCTCAGCCGCACCCGGGGGGAAGATACGCTGCGCATGGCCGAGATCCTGAACGAGTGGGTGGCCGAGTTTGAACCGACGTTGCCGGCAGGCATGGAGCTGCACGTCTACAACGAAACCTACGAGTTTGTGCAGGCCCGCATCGGCATCATTGTGGATAACGGCGTCGGCGGCCTGTTGATCGTATTGGCGGTGTTGTTCCTGTTTTTAAGGCCGAAGCTGGCCTGGTGGGTCGCTGCCGGTATTCCGATCTCCTTTCTCGGGACCTTCATTTTTCTGGAATTGAGTGGCAACTCCATCAATCTGATCAGTTTGTTCGGGTTTCTGGTGGCTTTGGGGGTGATCGTCGACGATGCCATCGTGGTCGGTGAAAATGCCTACAGCCGAATGGAACAGGGGGAGGAGCCGCGCCAGGCCTCCTTGCGAGCGGCACAGCAAATGCTGCCAGCGGTGGTGGCTTCCTCGGTGACCACCATCGCCGCCTTCCTGCCCCTGTTGCTGGTCGGCGGCCAGGCCGGGGTGTTCACCAAAAGCGTGCCGCTGGTGGTGATCATGGCCATTGCCGCCTCACTGGTAGAGTGCTTTCTGATTCTGCCTGGCCACCTGGCCCACAGTGTCGGCAAGGGCAAATTGAAGCCCCCGGGTCGGCTGCGTGCCGGCTTTGAGAGGGGGTTCGAGCGGTTTCGTCAGGGACCCTTCCGGCGCGCGGTTACCCTGGCCGTCGCGTATCGCGGAACCACCTTTGCCTTGTCCGTCGTGGCACTGGTGCTGGCGGTATCGCTGGTGACCAGTGGCCGCGTTCAGTTCGTGTTTTTCCCGGCGATTCAGCAGCCCGCGTTGCAAATGAACGTCGATTTTGCCGAAGGGACTGACCCGGCGGTGACCCGCACCTTCCTGATGGATATGGAGTCCGCACTGCTCGACATCGAGCAATCGTTCGGCGTGAATCTGGTTGAAACCATCGTCATGGAAACGCACCGTGAATCCCGCGAAGACGGCGCGCTGTTCGTGCAATTGGATGACAGCACCGAGCGCCCGGTGTCCAACAGCGAGATCACCCGTCAGTGGCGGGAGCGGGTAGAAGAGCCGGCCGGGCTGGTCTCGGTCAGCTTCATTGAAAGCCAGCAGGGCCCCTCGACCGATGGCGTGCGGGTTCGGCTGGTCGGAGAAGAGCTGGTGCGCCTGCAACAGGCCGCCAACTGGACCCGGCAGCGTCTGGCGCAAATACCGGGCCTGATCGACATTGAAGACAACCTGCCACTGGGCGCTGAACAACTGAACCTGAACCTGACGGCCGAGGCTTTGGCACAAGGGCTGACACCACAGCAACTGGCGAGCACCCTGCGCGACTGGACCAATGGCTACCCGGTGCAGACCCTGCAAATCGAAGGCGAGGAACGCCCGGTGCAGCTGCGTTTGCGGGAATCCGAAGTCGATAACTGGCCCCGACTGGCCCAGCTTCCCGTGCCCCTGCCGGACGGCACCCAGCGGCCTTTGTCCGCCCTGGCAGACCCCGCGTCTGAGCGGGCCATTCAGCAATTGAACCGGGTGGATGGTGAACTGTCGGTTCAGGTCTCGGCCAAACGCAACAGTTCGGACGTGAACCTGACCGAGGTGAACCGGCTGATCGACACCGAGGTGCGGGCAGAGCTGGCGGACCGGTTCGGCGATGTCAGCCTGCGCGTGGAAGGCGATCAGGAATCGCAAAACGACTTCTTCCGTGATGTTCAGATTGGCGCGGTACTTGGGCTAATGCTCATTTTTATTGCCCTGGCTTGGGTATTCGAAAGCTGGAGCTGGCCACTGGCCGTGATGTCGACCATTCCCTTTGGGCTGACCGGTGCCATTGCCGGACACTGGATCATGGGGCTGGAGTTGAGTGTACTGAGCATTTACGGTTTGTTCGGGTTGTCGGGCATTGTGATCAACAACGCCATTGTGCTGGTCACGGTGTATCGCCAGTTGCGTGACGATGGCATGCGCATGGAGCAGGCCATCATCGAAGCCAGCGTGCGCCGGCTGCGTGCAGTCATCATTACCACGCTGACCACGGTCGGGGGCCTGGGCTTTTTGTTGTTCGAAACGTCCTTCGACGCCCAGTTCCTGATCCCGATGGCCGCCGGCATCGCCTTTGGCCTGATGTTCGCCACCCTGCTGATCCTGTTTTACGTACCCGCCATGCTGATGGCCGTTGAACACGGCCGGGAGCGCCTGGGGCGCTGGAAAGACTGGCTGCTGGGACGGGAGGTGACACTCTGATCGTGCGCCGCACGCGACAGGCGGCGTTCTTACGGAGTTGGCATTTGTCTCAGTGACAGGGTGAAGGTGGTGCCTTTGTTCACCTCACTGACGACGCTGAGACGGCCCTCATGCTTTTCAACGATGGCTTTGCTGACAGACAGTCCAAGGCCGGTGCCCTCGCCAATGTCCTTGGTTGTATAAAAAGGGTCGAAAATTCGTGATAATTCCTCCTCAGCCATACCCTTGCCGTTGTCGGTCACCTCAATCAGAGCCCGATCTCCCTGCGCTTTGAGTTTGATGCAAACCTGTCCATGATCATGTTCAATGGCCTGGACCGCATTGATGAGGAGGTTCATTAATACCTGATAAAGCTTGGAGGGATTGGCCATAACCCAAACCGCAGCCTCCGGGAACTCTGTTTTCACGTCGGCCCGGTATTTGAGGTCACCGACGATCATCTTCTTAACGGACTGGACCAGTTCAATCAAGTTGGTGGGTGTCAGCTTTTCTTGCTCGGGATGAGCGTAAATCTTGAGGCTTTTTACGATCTCACTGATACGACCCAGACCCTCTTCGATATCTGCCAGCATCTCCGGAAGATCGGCTTTAATGGCCTTCACCTGGTCGTATGCATCCATCAGGGTGAGAGCCGCCTGACGATCCTCGGATGAAGCGCCGCTTTGTGCATTGCTTTCAAGTTGGGCGATGTACTGAAGCAGGCTTTCAGTGTAGCTCCCCAGCACTTGAACATTGCTGAGTACGTAGCCAATCGGATTGTTGATTTCGTGGGCCACGCCCGCTGCAAGTTGTCCCAATGAGGCCATTTTTTCAGACTGCAACATCTGACTCTGGTAGGACGTCTGCATGTGCCAGGCTTCAGAATTTCTCAGTGCGTAGCGAATTCGTTGTACCAGCAGTGGGTAATTAATGGGCTTGGGAAAGAAGTCGGTTGCGCCACTCTCAAAGGCTTCGTCGATGGAGCTCAAATCATCGTTGCCCGTCATTATTATGATAGGCGTAATGATGTCCTCCAGATCCCGCCGTATTCTCCGGCAGAGGTCATGGCCAGATTCTCCGGGCATCCATACATCGGTCAGCAGTAGGTGGGGCTTGCTGTTGATAAACCCCTGATAGGCGGTCTCGGCATCAGCGTATTCAATTACGTCAAAACCCGCTTGAGTCAGCATTGCACGAAGCAGGGTTCTCAGATTGCGCTCGTCATCGACAACCGCAACTGTCAGTGGTTTGGATACCATTTAGCCTCCGCTGGATTGCTATTGCTCGGTGTTGTTCAGAGTAGCACCACATTCTGGCGTTGTTTCGGCACGAATGAACAGTACATCGCCATCCACCTCCTGATAGTCTCTCAGTTTGGAAATGGCCTCATCGGTCAGGACGTAGTCCTTGGCCAGCAACAGTAAACCGGCTGCGTTGTACAGGTCATCGAGCAACACCATTCCAGGCTCAAGGTCATTGGGTGTCAGCGCATGCTCACGTTCGTCAAACCGTTTGATTTCTTCAAGGTCCAGCTCACATAAACACGCCACAATGTCCGGGTCATAGTGAATGCCCATGCCTTGTTTCAACTGGTGAACGGCTTTTTTGTAGGCGAGACTGAAGTCATCGCCACTCTGTCCTGCGAAACGCCAAAAGTCCCGGGCGACGGTGACGATTCGGGAGCCCAGGGGAATGACATCGCCAACCAGGCCATGAGGGTAGCCCGCACCGTTGAAGGCTTCATTCTGGCTGCCGAGAATCTGCGCCAGTTCATCGAAGTGTCTGGCCGGTGACAGAATGAGCTCAGCAATCTGAGGGTGCTTTTTAAGTTCATTCTGCTCCTGAACGGTCAGGCGAGCGTGGCTTTTTTTCAATATTTCCGGGTCGACACCGAGCAAACCCAGATTAATCAATTGGCCCGCGAGTCGTATGCGCTCGACATGATCGTCCGGCAGCTCCATCTTCAAGGCGAGTGTCGCAGCCAATTCAGACACATTCTGGTGGAAGTGGCCATCGGCAATCGGATTGACACTGACCGCATTGGTCAGCACATTGATGGTCCCTTTAAACGCTTCTTCACTGCGGTGATGCTCTGCCTGCAGCGTTCTCAAGGCTTTGCGCAACTGCTTGGTGCGAAGCGACACCTCCTGTTCGAGCGTTATATTTTTTTGCTTGATGTCACTTTGTAGCCGATAGTTGGCCTCGATCAACTCGTGATAGCTCAGGCCTTCTTTGACGGCTGCCAGCAGCGCATCATTGTTCCATGGCTTGGAGAGGTACCGTTGAATTCTGCCGTCGTTCACGGCCGATACCGTAGAGGGCAGGTCGGAGAAACCGGTAATCAGCATTCGATAGGCGTTCGGCTGCAGGCGAAAAGTCTCTGCAAGAAATTCCGCACCGGACATGGATGGCATTCTCATGTCGCTGATGACGACGCTTACCGTATTGGCCCTGACATACTCCAGCGCTCGCGCCGCCTCGCTGAACGCCTTGATTCGGGCGTTCAACGGGGTTAATACGCGCCTGAGTACGCTGAGCACCTTCTCTTCATCATCAACACATACAATGGTTGGTGTAAAATGGGCTGTTTTCGCTTCGGCCGTGAATGTTGTCATAACGGTACCCCTTGGTTCCAACCAGACAGATACTGGCGATGTATCAAATGTCTTTAATGTCGCTTTTGTCTTGCTGGGATGGTATAGTGGCCCTAATTCAAAGTAAAGGTTTATTGGAATGATCAAGACACTGTCTCCGGGTGAGATAGCTCGGCTATGCGATGTTCACCAACGTACGGTTAGTCGCTGGATCGCCAGTGGAAAACTCAAAGGCCATCAGCTACCGGGCCGAGGTGATTATCGTGTTATCGAGTCCGATTTCATTGCATTCGCAAAAGATCACGGGATTCCGGTTGGTTTTGATGAAAGCACTGAACCAACAATCTTGGTAATTGACGATGAAGCCCCGGTACGGCGGGCATTGCGGCGTGTTCTCAGCCAAGCCAACTACAAGGTTGTGGAAGCTGAGAACAGCTTTATTGCCGGGGCAATGCTGGAACGCTCGAAACCATCATTGATCACGCTCGACCTGATGATGCCGGGCATACGGTCTGAACACGTGTTTGATTTCCTGCGCAGCCAGACAGATCGCGCGAATGTGCCGGTCGTGGTCATTTCTGCGGCACCGGAGGCGGCACTTGAAGAAGCCCGCCGCAATGGCGCCACGGCAGTGATCGCTAAACCGTTCAATAACGACGATTTGCTGGCCTGTATTGCGGGACTGTTAAAAACTGGGTAAATCCCGATCAGTGAGTCGATAGATCCGTGATCAGCAATAGCGGTTCAACAGGCACTCCGGAGGATGTATGAAAGCGGACATCATCAACCCTTTCATGGAAACAGTGACTGACATCTTGCTCACGATGGCGGAGATGAACTGTCAGCGGCAACCGGTATTTTTAAAACACGAGGCGAATACGCCGGGTGATATTGTTGCAGTGATGCCGTTGCAGGGTGACAGTTTCCGGGGAGCTTTCGTGCTCGCGCTGGACGCCAGTACAGCCTGTAATATCGGTGAGAAACTGCTTCGGGAACCGATGACCTTCCCCAGTGATGCGTGTCTGGATATGACGGGCGAGCTTGCCAATATGGTGTCAGGCGGCGCCAGAAAGCGGTTATGGCAGCAGGGGTATGACTTTGAGATGAGTCAGCCTACGATCGAATTGAGCCAGAGTTTTAAAGGCATGCCTCTGAATTCGACTCTGGTTATTCCGTTTAAGACGCCGGCCGGGTCTCTGTGGGTTGAGGTGTGGTTGAAGTCCATATTGCCCCAGGCACGGCTTTCATTTGGCCAGACAACCAATGTTGGCTGATGGGTACCAGGCGTTGTGGTTTTACGCTGAGTCAAACTGGGCCAGGCGCTCCGACAATTGAGAAGCCACCAGCGGGGATACCAGCAACGATTGGCCACCGGCCTTGATGAAGGCATAGGCCGACGTCGTCTGGTCCGCTGACACCGCGGCAATAAAATTCGGTTTGATGGCCAAAGACTGCTGCCATAAGGCCATCGCATTAAGGTGCTGGTCGTACGGTGGCTGCCAACGAATAACAACAGCGACGCACCCCTCAGGCATGGGTTCGCCTGGTTGAACTTCACGGGTAGCCAGTCTCTGGTGTTGGGCAGCCAGAATGATTTGTTCCCGGTCACGGTCTTCAAACCCGTAGTAAGCGATGTAACGGGGCTGAGATTCCTCCGTGGGTTGCAGACACCTAACCGGTATGTCGAACCAGAACAGTGACCCTTCACCCGGTTCACTCGACAGACCTATCGTTCCCCCCATTCGAGTCACCAGCTCCTTGCAAATACTGAGTCCAAGGCCGGTGCCACCAAAGCGACGGTTTATTGCGCTATCCAATTGAGTAAACCCCTGAAACAGCAGGGATTGCTGGTGGGGCTCAATGCCAATGCCGCTGTCTTTAACGTCTATTCGCAGGTATCCCTGGTTGTCGCTAGAGGGCATTGATCGCCAGTAGGCCGACAACCGAACCTCGCCACGGTCCGTAAACTTAAAGGCGTTGCTGAGCAGATTCATAATGACCTGCCGAAGTCGAACCCGATCACTTTCAATCCAGTCAGGAAGACCGGGTTCCATTGACAGGTGGAAGTCGATCGGTTTTTCCTTAATGGCAGCTCGCGCAACGGTATTGAGATCCTCGAGTAAGGTGGTCAGCGACATGGGCTCTGATGAGATCGTGAGCTTGTCCGTTTCAATGCTGCTCATGTCCAGAATGTCACTGACGATGACCTGCAAGTGGTCGGCTGATTCACGAGCGGCGGTCGCATAGCCAAGCGCTCTGTTCCCAAGGGGTTCTTCCGTCAGGATATTCAACATACCCAAAATGCCATTCAGTGGCGTTCGTATTTCATGACTCATCATTGCAACAAAAGCGGATTTTGCCTTGCTGGCCGCCTTGGCTTGCTCGGCCGTCTCTCTGAGTTGTTGTGCCATTTGTGACAGGGCGGTTACCTGGCGTTGCTCCTTGATCAGGCTGCGTACCAGCAAAAAAATCAACAGCATGGTCGCTGAAATCAAAAGAAGGACAGACACGGACAACCAAAACATGGTGTCGAGTAACTCATTGCGGCTGGTCGTGGAATTTTCGGAGCGAACCGTTATTACCTGGTTAATAAAGTCATTCGACAGAGCCGTCAGTTTGTCCGTTTGCTCGGAAAAACGGGAAAAATCTTCCGTCGGTTGTGAAAAGTAGGCGTAGACGTCCTGTTCCAGCGCCATCAGCTCTGCACCAAATTCCGCTAAAAGCTGGGTCTGCCTTGTATCCTGTTCTATCAGTTGCTTTAACTCGCCGTTATCCAGTGTGATGAAACGGCTGTATAAAATTTCAAAACGTAATTCAAGTTCATCAAGATCGTAAGCCGATTCGATGGTGGCTTCGGCGAGAAACAAACTCCATCGCTTGGTTTCCCGTTCCAGTTGCATACTGGCCCACAGAAGGTTTTCGCGTACGGTACTGACCAGTACTTGTTGGCGTTGAGACGCTTGCCAATACAGGTAACCTGCCGACAACAGCAATGCCAGGCACGTTGCCAGTAGCAGCGCTAGCCCCCAGTAGCGGGGGCGCACCAGGTGCGGTGTGTTGTCAGCAGGCAGGGTCATGGTTAGCGCACGTCGATCCGGTTTACCTGCCAGACCGAGCGGTTGTGGTACAGCTCGCTGTTAAGTTCCGGTTCGTCAGTAAAGGGGTAGATGACAAATAAGGGGCCGCGATCCCGAATGCGCAGTTGTTGATCGTTCATGCTCATGGCGAATACCACGCCAAACTGAGATAAATCGGACGTCGGCATTTCTGAGCTGTAGTCGTTAAGCGCGGTAAGCAGCAGTGTGTCTCCCTTGGCACCCAGAGCCTCCATTAACGCGGCTCCGAGTGGGCCCTGATAGCGATTAAGCCCATCGGCCCATGGGTTTCTGGTGAGGATGGTACCCTGCTCCAGAGCCATCAGCATGGCTCGGTCAAATTCGGCAACGTCACCATTGTTGGTGTGCTCGATGTTTCCACTGACCGTCAGTATGACGGGGCCGGATGGCGCTGGCAAAGCCTCAGCAAAGGTCAACGAGCTTGAAAGCGTCAGTATGGCAGTGGATATAAACCCGATCAGTTTCTTCATTGAAGTGAGCTCCTATTGAGCAACAGGTGTGCCTAAAGCACGTTCAGCAAGGCCTGTGTCCAGGCGCGCGCATGTAAATACAGATGGTTCAGTCGGGCGATCATGTCCCGGTTCTGGGGTGACAACTCAGCCGCTTCGTAGGCTTCTGCCAGTCGCAGCAGTCTGCCGTAAGCCCCCTGGCGATGCCGCAGGGCCAGGTCAATCTCGTCGCTGACGCTCAGTTGCTGCAACATGTCATTCGTTGACATACCGAGCATGTCGGGCAGGTGAGACAGCAACCCCACACTGAACGCAGTTTCAACGTCGAGTGTTGAATCAGACTGGCTTACCGCCCTGCAAAAAGCGGCGCGAGTGAGGATATCGGGCAGTAGCAATCCACTGCAGCCGCCCATGTCGGTAATCAGTAAGCTGGCCATTAGGGTCTTGATGTCCGCGAGACCCAATCGCATCAGTGCTTCAGACACATTCCTGATCTGACGAACCCGGGCTAAACCGGCCGAATTGGCTCGTTTTAGGAGCAAGAGGGTGGCTTGCGGCAGTTGCGTTAGCAAAGACGATACTTTTTGAACGTCGGGCTCTGCTTGGTGTAACTCTTGCAAAATGCGCAACAGGATTTGCCGGTTGGCATTGCCCTGTTGGCTCTTTTTATTCAGGGTGGTTGGCGCTGAGTAGAAAAAACCCTGAAACCGATCAAAGCCGGCGTTTCGGCAGCGATCAAACTGATCGAGATCGGCGACCCGATGAGCAATAAAGGTAAGGTTTGGGAGGCGTTTTTTCAGGACCGACAGTCGCGTTTCTTCGTGCTCGACGATTGCAGCAGGTATCTTGACGGCTTCAAAGACACTGATATCGTCATTCAAAGGCCAGTCTTCGCACGACAGGCAAAGCCGGTACCCGGCCTGAGCCAGTTGGTTCAGTAGCCCGGGTTCCGGCTGGTCGGATGCGTTTATCTCCAGGACTAACTGTGCATCTGCCGTCGGCAGTAAATCTGAATCCGTTAGCCAGGTCAGCGGTGCCTTTATCAGCAAGTCCCGGTCACCCACCAATTGTGTAATCCCAATCTCGTAGATTGCCAGCAAGACCGCGCTGGCGGTTGCATGAGTCGGGTCAATGATCACGGCTTGTTGAGCGGTGGCAGAGTGCCGGTACAACAGCGCATCCGTACGGTGTCGGAAGTCCCGGTCACAAATCGGCTGAAGCGCAATGTGCGCCGGCGGTTGAACGGGGCGGCCTTGCAATTGACCCTTGGTTGTCATTTGGCATGACCCCCCAGGTACTTACTAAGCTGTTTCAACGTGTCGGGGTAAAGGGTGTTGAACGCGCCCCAGGCCTGGCGTGCAGATTCAGTGTCTGAATTCCCGGCAGCTCTCTCCAACTGGTACGCCGCGTCTCCCAGAGAGCCGGCACCGAACGTCCGCAACATACCCTTTAGGCTGTGCGCCTGGCGTTGCAGAGTGTGCCAGTCCCCTAGTTCATAGGCCTTTTCCAGCGTCGAATAGGTTGCTGGCAGGTCCTCCACAAAGGGTTTCAAAATGGTAAGCAGGATGGGTTCGTCACCTCCGACCATGAGTAACGCCTGTTTCCAGTTGACGAGGTTATCGCTCGCTGTTGGCGCCGGTATATTGATCACCGCTGACGGTTGTGCCTCGACAGACTGGGGTAGGCCGGGTTCACGAAACGTCGGGATGTGGCGCTTTACCACAGACTTCAGCTGGTCTGGCCGGTAAGGCTTGGACAAATAGTCATCCATGCTGGCGTCACGGCACTTGGCCGGGTCGTTAAACAGGGCATTGGCTGTCAGCGCGATAATGGGAACCGGACTGAGGCCCTGGTCTTTCTCGTACGCACGAATGTGTTGGGTGGTTTCGTAACCATCCATGTCGGGCATCATAATGTCCATAAACACCAGGTCGACGGCGCATCGCTTTATTGCTGCCAGAGCCAGTTCACCCGATTCAGCGGTCAACACCTTGACACCGAGCTTTTCCAGCTGGATCTGTGTCATCTGGAGATTCAGGTCCGTATCGTCAACCACAAGGATGGTGGGGGCGTTCGACAGTCCCGGTACTGCGTCGACCGGAGCGGAAAAGGTGAGTGCCTGATAAACCTCTTGTGCAGACGCAGGCATCGCCAGGGATCGATACGTTGAATCAGCCTGGTGGCTTTGGTCGCTCAGCCAAAGAATGGAGTCGGAAGCGGTTTGGCCAGACCATGCCAGTTGCGCCACAATTTGCTCCAGTGTTTGCTCGGCACCAACACCCGTCAAACCTGCAGAAATCAGCACCCAGTCTGGCGCGACTTCCCGTTGCCGCAACTGGAACAGAGCTTCAGGACCGGTGTGTACCCGGGTAACCGAAGCGCCCAGATTCACCAGGATGTTCACCAGGCTGCTGGTACGACGCTGATCATCATCGATCACCAGTACCCATTGCTGGTGCATCACCTTGTTGTCGCTTTTCCGCTCTGGCTCTGGCACGGGTTGATAAGGGACTCGGAGCTGGAAAACCGATCCCTGGCCAGGTTCACTGCTCACCGCAATATGGCCATCCATCAGATCGGATAATTGTTTGACAATGTTCAGCCCCAGGCCAACACCACCGTCTTTGAATTGATCGTGATGGCGTGACTGGGTGTAAGGGTCAAACAACAGCGGTAGTTGTGATGCTTCAATACCCGATCCACTGTCGCTTACCTCGATGATCAGTTCATGGGGGTGTGTGCCTGGCATCACCGCCAGCTCTATCCCTCCAGTCTCGGTATATTTGAACGCATTACTCATCAG
This sequence comes from Saccharospirillum alexandrii, assembly GCF_004000275.1. GTDB lineage: Bacteria > Pseudomonadota > Gammaproteobacteria > Pseudomonadales > Natronospirillaceae > Saccharospirillum > Saccharospirillum alexandrii. The sequence continues at coordinate 103,664 of NZ_RCIP01000004.1, read as the reverse complement.
GTTGTGAACAATTTGAGACAACCGTTCCGAATCCAACTCTATGCACGCTGGCAAGGCTTCGGCCAGATACAACCGGAAAGACAATTGCTTGGAATACAGTTTACCTCGCCAAAACTCGACCAAGTCGCCGACCCAGTCAAGCAGATCGGTCGTCTTGGGCACCAACACCAGTCGATTGGCCTGCAGTCGGGAAAAATCCAGAATCTGACTGATCAATCGGTTCAGTTGGCTTGCATCATGACGCACCGTGGTCAGTCGCGAGTGCCAGTCAGAATCCGGTTGCTCGGCCAGCTCCAGAAAATTCATGATCGAATTCAGGGGCGCTCGCAAGTCATGGCTTACTGCAGAAAGCATCCAGCTGCCAAAGGACGCACGTTGCTCGGCAAGGGCCAGGCGCCCTCTCAATAACCACTGATGTCGAAGACCGTCCCAGTGTGCCAACAGAGTGCCTTCAGGTTGATCTGAGGCTCCCTCACACAGTAGCCATCCGGCTTCCATCAGTGGCCAGGCTGTCACAGACTGATCAATGATGAGCGGTAGCGTCTGTTTGGCTGGATCGGGTAACTGATATCGGGTCTGCGGTGTCGGGCTGTCACAATGGTCTGCCCAGTCATTCAACGGTAGCCAGGAACAGGTCTGGCTTCGGGTGACGCGACGCCAAAACTCAGTCGCCTCTACCGCCCACTGGTTAAATGGGACAGACCGGTTAAGCAGTGTGAGCAGCTCTTCGTTTAAGGCCGTCATATGGATCCCGTCCTGCTTTTGCGAGACTGAGCAAAGGCGATGGCCTCGTCTAATGGAAGCGCTTTGGCGTAGTAAAAGCCTTGTTGTAAATCGATTCCGAGGGCATCCAGGTAATCGCGCTGGCGCACAGACTCGATTCCTTCGGCAACGGTGGTTAAATTCAACCCTCGGGCCAGGGTGACCATGGCCTGAATAATGGCTCTGACCTTGGGGTTGAGGGTGATATCGACGATGAACGCGCGATCAATTTTCAGGGTTGTCAGTGGGAACTGCAGCAGATACTCCATGGAGGAATAACCGATGCCAAAATCATCTATGGCCAGGTGAAAGCCTGCCTGTCGCAACGCTTTCAGCTTTAACAGTGTGGCGTGTGGGTCGGCCATGGCGGTGCCTTCCGTAATTTCAAACTCAAAATCTTCAGCATTCAGGCCAGAGTTGTTCAGCGTGGACAAAATAAAGGGTACCAGTTGATCGTCCGCAAACTGCTGAGCGGCCAGATTGATCCCGAGCCGCACGGTTAACCCGGCCTCTTTAAGAGCCCTGGCTTTTTTGAAGGCCAGTTCAATGATCAGCTTGCCAAGCTCTACCATGAGCCCCATCCGTTCAATGGCGGGTAGAAATTCAGCCGGTGAGTGATGGCTAATCTGTCCATTGTCATCAATCCAACGCACCAGTGCTTCGAACCCGCAAACGGTTTCACGCCCGTCTATCGACAGCTGGGGTTGCAGGTACAGATCAAATTGGCCGACTTGCAAAGCGCGTTTGACCTCGCTTTCCAGGTGCATCTCACGGCGAATGTCCTCTGGTGCAGAGTCTTCAAGCCAATACACCCCTTTGCCTGGATTTGACTCCGCCTGATGCAATCCCAGGCGTGAGCGCTGGTAATAATAGTCGGCACCCAAGTCAGCCTTGGTTAGGGTCATGGCGCTGCATAAGCTGTTTGGCGTCAGAATTTCGTTGTCGATGTGCCGCTCTGTTTCGCTGAGTTGCACCAGTGCATTGAGATGTGTCTCCATCGCCTGTTCAGATTTAAAACGTCCCAGTACCGAAAACCGACCCTCGTTAATGTAGAAAATCTCTACCTGCCCCTGGAGTGGACGAAGGTAGCGCTTGAAGTCACTGGCGATGTGTTTGATCAGTTCGTTGACCCTTTTCTGACCAAAGACGGAAACCTGTCTGCCATAGCCTGTCAGGCCGACCAGGGCCAGGATGGAAAGCGGGCCGTTGGCTTTCATGGGCTGAAGGTGGTCACCAATCTGTTGCAGCAACATTCGCTCGTTTGGCAGCCCGGTCATGTCATCGTGCAAGCGCAGATAAGTCAGCAGATCATCCGTGCTTCGGTGCTCGGTAATGTCCTGAAAAGCCCCGTGCATGACCAGGCCGCTGGCGTCTTCCATACTGCAACTGAAGCGAATAATGCGCTGCCCTGCCTCGGGCAGATTTATGCGCAGCTCCAGGTCTGCCTCTCTTTTTTCCGACAACACCGCTTCTATTCGTATGCGGTCTTCAGGGTGAAGCAGGTCCAGAATTTCATCCTGTGCATACTCACCGTCTTCCAGATGCAGGAGTGATTTGGACAGGGCGTTTAGCCGGAAAGTTCGGGTACCAAAGTGATAGCCGAGATACCCCATCCGAGCAAACTGGCTGGCACGACTTTGGAAATGTAGGGATTTTCTCAGCTTACGCTCGTTGTCACGATTGCGCAGGGCGTAACGAACACGCTGTACCAGGAGCGGGAAATTGATGGGTTTGGTTAAAAAGTCCGTGGCGCCCAGCTCGAACGCTTGACTGATCGAGTCGACATCATCTGCGCCGGTTAGCATGATGATGGGGGTGATGCGGTCGGACCGCGCTTCCCGGATGGCCGCGCATACGTCAAACCCGTCAATCCCCGGCAGGTTTACATCGAGTAATACCAGATCTGGCTGATGATCGTGATGGATGTCGAGCCCGATTTCACCTGAGTTGGCTACCCGTGTCTCGAAACCCTGTTTGTTCAGGGCATGGCAAATGAGCTGTGATATGGCTGGCTCATCTTCAATGACCAGCAGGAGCGGTCGATTTTCAAGTGACATTGAGGCTCCTGGTTTGAGAAGTAAACATTGATTAGGAATTATAGGACAATAAAGACAAAAGGGACAGTCTTTTTTCGTAACGGTCGACCCCGGCGGTTCGGTTGGCCCCGATGGCTGTGATAGCCTGTTGCCTGTTCTCCGAGGATCTTGCCTGCCATGACATTAAACGACTTTGCAGACCAGCTATACACCCGGCCAGAGACGATCGACTTTGACCAGGCCATTGCCGTGATCGATCGGGAGTTCGAATTCACGCCGGTGGCGTTTTCGGTGGGCGAGCAGCGCAACGCCGCCGGTACTAACCAGGGATCATGCCGCCTGCTGGCCTTTGCCCATGCGATGAACTTGCCGGAAGCGACCACCCTGGCGCTGTTTGGTGATTATTATCGCAAAGATGTGCTGGGCAATCCCGACGGGCAGGATCACGCCAACATTCGTCAGTTTATGCAGCATGGCTGGAAAGGCGTGCATTTTTCAGCCATAGCGCTGAAGAAAAGAGCGTCTGAAGGGTAAACTCGCCGAACCCTGCTACTGGGCAGGGTTCGGCGCTGAACCACTGAATCAGGCGGCTATGCCGCTATGCCGCTATGGCGCAGCAACGCATCCACTTGCGGTTCCCGCCCGCGGAACTGTTTGAACAGATCGCCAGCTGGCACACTGCCGCCATTGGCCAGAATCACGTCTCGAAAGGCCTTGCCGGTTTCTGCATTGAAGATGCCCTCCTCCTCAAAGCGGCTGTAGGCATCGGCGCTCAGCACTTCGGCCCACTTGTAGCTGTAGTAGCCGGCCGAATAGCCACCGGCGAAAATATGACCAAAGCTGTGCTGGAAGCGATTCTCCGGCACGGTTTTAATGACCGACACCTCTTCCCGAACCTGATCCAGTACCGCTTGCACATCGTTCACCATAAACGCCTCGGTTTTGTTGTGCAGCTTCATGTCGAACAGGGAGAACTGCAGCTGGCGCGCCGTGCCCATGGCTGACTGGAAGTTCTTGGCGGCCAGCATTTTTTCCAGCAGATCGGCCGGCAGGGGTTCACCCGTCTCCACATGACCCGAAATAAAAGCCAGTGCCTCGGGCTCCCAGCACCAGTTTTCCATGAATTGACTGGGCAGCTCGACGGCATCCCAGGCGACCCCGCTGATGCCACTGACATCGCCGACGTCCACCCGCGTTAGCATGTGATGCAAACTGTGGCCAAATTCGTGGAACAGGGTGGTTACTTCGTCGTGCGTCAGCAGCGAGGGTTTGCCATCGACCGGGGGCGTGAAGTTGCAGGTCAGATAGGCAACGGGTTTTTGCAGCTTAGTGCCGATGCGTACCCGCTTGCGGCATTCGTCCATCCAGGCGCCGCCGCGCTTGCCTTCGCGGGCATAGAGATCCATGTAGAAGCGGGCTACGACGTCACCATTCTCCAGCACATTGTAGAGCTGCACATCCGGGTGGTACGTCTCAAAGTCGGAGACTTGCTCGAACGAAATGTCGAACAGACGGTGTGCGGTTTCGAACAGGCCTTCGATCACACGCGGTGCCGGGAAATACGGTTTCAGCTCTTCCTGCGAGACGGCATAGCGCTGCTCCTTCAGCTTTTCACTGGCGTAGCTGATGTCCCAGGGCTCCAGCTCATCGGTCATGCCCAGCTCATCCCGGGCGAAGACGACCAGCTCTTCGTATTCGTGTTTGGCCTGGGGCACCGCTTTGGCGGCCAGCTGGTTTAGGAAGTCGAGCACGGCCGCCGGAGAGTCGGCCATCTTGGTCGCCAGCGAGACTTCGGCGTGGTTGGCATACCCCAACAGCTCGGCAGCGGCCTGGCGTTTGGTCAGAATGTCGGTCATTTCCGGGCCATTGTCGTAAACACCGCCGAATGGGCCAACATCTGATGCGCGAGTAACATGGGCCATGTAGGTCTCGCGGCGCAGCTCACGGTCGTCGGCGTAGGTCAGCACGGGAATGACCGAGGGCATTTCCAGGGTGACCAGCCAGCCGTCCTTGTCTTTCTGGCGGGCATACTGTGCCAGGGTGGCCCGGGCTGAGGCGGGCAAGCCGGACAAACGGGCTTCATCAGTAATGTGCAGCGACCAGGCCTGTGTGGCATCCAGTACGTGCTCACTGAAGCGCTGCTGCAATTGGGCCAGTTCCGACTGCAGCGTTGCGAAGGCTTTTTTGTCGTTCTCGTTCAGGTCGATGCCGGACAGCCGGAAATCGCGCAGGGCTTGCTCGATCGCTGCCTTCTGGGCGGTGGACAGCGTGTTGAAGTCATCCCGTCCTGCGATTTGTTGATAAGCTTTGAACAGGCCATCGTGCTGGCCGAGCCAGCTCTGGTAATCGGTCAGCAACGCCAGAGCCTGGCTGTAGGCATCACGCAGTTCGGGCGAATCCTTAACGCCAGTCAGGTGGCCAAATACCGCCCAGGCATTGTCGAGCCGTTCATCCAGTTCGCTGATGGGCTCAATCAGGGACTCCCAGGTCGGCTCGGCAACCGTTTCCACCAGTTCATTGATGCGTGCCTTGCTGCTGTCGATGATCTCGGTCATGGCCGGGACGATCTGGTCTGCCTTGAATTGCTCAAAGGGCGGCAGTTCATGCGGTTCAAGCAATGGGTTGGTCATGGTGGTGTCCTTTTGTTGAGTCTTGAAGGGTCAGTACGGTGCCAGGCGGTCATGGCGGTGTCGTCAAACGGTCACAGAAATGTCGTATAACCGGCGCATGACTGCATTGCTCCGCGCCCTATGGCGTCACCCACGATGGCTCACCGCTGCACTGGTACTGATCCTGATCGGTTTAGTATGGGCTCCTGTCAGAACCCCGACCACTATTTACCTGAGTGTGGGGTTCGAGCGCGGTGAAACAAGTGCGGATTTCGTGGGTGTTGCCATCGATGCCGCCATGCTGACCGGCGGCGACTGGTGGACCGACCTCGATGGGCCGCCCCGCCCGCTCGACCTGAGCGATGCCGACCTGCAGCGCTGGACCCGAATTCTGGCGCCCGCCTGGATCCGGCTTGGCGGCACCGAAGCCGACAAACTCTGGTGGCAGGCTCCGGATGACCCGGCCGCCGCCCAGCCGTGGCTGGACCGCGGCGACCTGACCGGGTTTCTGACCTTCACCCGGGCCGCAGGCGCCCGGCCTATGATCACCACCAGCACGGGCCCCCGGGTGCGTGACGGCGGCGACTGGCAACCGGGTCAATTACAGCGTCTGCTCGGCTGGCTGCCGCAGGACTACAACGGCGTACTCGAGTTCGGCAACGAACCCGGAGCCCACTGGCTGATGTTTGGCCTGAGGCATCAATACGGGTTCGATCAGTACACTGAAGAATTCGCCAGAGCCCGCGCGCTGACCGGCAAAATTCCGTTGGCCGGGCCCGCCAATGCCTTCTGGCCCGGCATCGGTGAACCCTTGCGACCGCTGGTGGGCAGTTCCCGCACCTTCCTGGAAAACGGCGCCAACCCGGCCATCTTCAGCTGGCATTACTACCCGACCCAGTCGTCTCGCTGTCGTGTCCGCACCGAAGGGGCCGAGTGGGAATCGCTGGTCGACATTGAAGCGGTGGACGAATTCCGCCGTCAGGCGCAGCGCGTTCGCGGCTGGGTCGATCGTTACTCGCCCGACTCCGAACTCTGGCTTGGCGAGACCGGCCCGGCCCAGTGCGGTGGTGTTGATCAGCTGACCAATCGCTTTGGCTCCAGCCTGTGGTGGCTGACCTTGCTGGGTACGGCCGCTCAAACCGGGCAGGACACCGTGATTCGGCAGTCGCTGGTTGGCGGCGACTACGCCCTGCTCGCCCACCGCACCCGCTACAGCCCCAACCCGGATTACTGGGCCCAGGTGCTGTGGAACCGGCTGATGGGCCCGCGCTGGTTTGAGGTACGCGGCAGTGGCGCGGTGATTCAGGCCTATGCCCATTGCGACCCCGCAACCCCCGGCGTGCTGACCCTGCTAACCGTTAACCTGAAACCGGTGCCAATTACCCTGATTCTGCCGGACAACCAGCCCCGGCCGACCCTGACCGTGACCAGTCCGTCCCTCGACAGCCGGTTCGTTCAAGTGGAGGATCAATGGCCTGAAACCTTCGACTGGGATGCCGGAGAGCCCCTGCCCTGGGTGCAACGTGACAACAGCGACGCCCAGCCGGCTTACAGTTACCGTTTCACCCGACTGGACGCGCCCGAAAGCTGTTCCTGATGCACGGTGTGCACAGGCGAGCCCGACCTCTATACTGTCGGGTTCATCAATCAGTGAAAGGCTTTACCCTATGCGCCCAAGCGGTCGTACACCGGATCAACTTCGCCCCGTCAGCATTCAACGCGGTTTCACCAAGCATGCCGAAGGCTCGGTACTGGTCAGTTTTGGGGATACCCAGGTCATCGTGACCGCCAGCGTTGACACCAGCGTGCCGCGTTTTCTGAAGGGCAAGGGCCAGGGTTGGGTAACCGCCGAATACGGCATGCTGCCGCGCGCCACCGGCTCCCGGAACCAGCGCGAAGCCGCGCGTGGCAAGCAGGGCGGCCGCACCGTGGAAATCGGCCGGTTAATCGGTCGGTCGTTGCGCGCTGCGGTCGATATGACGGCACTTGGCGAACACAGCATCACTCTTGACTGCGATGTGATTCAGGCCGATGGCGGCACCCGCACGGCCGCCATTACCGGTGCCTTTGTGGCCCTGACCGATGCCGTCAATCACATGCTGGCCAACGGCATGATCAAGACCAACCCGATCCGTCACCCCATCGCCGCCGTTTCGGTCGGCATCTGGCAGAACACCCCGGTGCTGGATCTGGACTACGCTGAAGACAGCACCTGCGATACCGATTTGAACGTCATCATGACCGGCGACGGTGGCTTCATCGAAATACAGGGCACCGCCGAAGGCGAGCCGTTCCAACCCGACGAACTGAACGCCATGCTGGCCCTGGCCCGCAAAGGCGTTGCCGAACTCTGCGACCTGCAGCGTGCGGCGCTGAACCCGGAGGCCTGAGCCATGACCGACAGCATGACCGCCTTCGCCCGGCGCGAAGAAGACACCGCCTTCGGTACCCTGTCGGTCGAAATTCGTTCGGTGAATCACCGCTACCTTGAACCGACCTTTCGCCAGCCAGACACCCTGAAGCCGGTGGAAATGCCTCTGCGTGAGGCGCTGAAAAAGCAGGTCAAACGCGGCAAGGTCGACGTTCAGTTACGGTTTTATCCGAACCAGGCCAGTGCCGGGCTGGACGTCAACGTCGAACGATTGCAAGCCCTGAACGCAGCGCTTCACAAAGTACGCGATAACGTTGCCGACAGTCCGATGCCGGATGCGCTCGCGCTGTTGCAGTACCCCGGCATTCTCGCCGAGGAAGCGGTGGATATGGAGGCCGTGTTCAGCAGTATGCGTTCTCTGTTTGACGCCGCCCTCACCGATTTTATGGCTCACCGGCGCCGTGAAGGCCAGGAGCTGGGCAAGATGATCAGTGACCGGCTCGATGAGATCGACGCCATTGTCGAGGTGCTGCGCGAGGAAATGCCGGGCTGGGTGGCCAGTTTCCGGGATTCCCTGAGAGCCAAAGCGGTTCAGTTGCAAGTTGACCTCGAGCCGGACCGGCTGGAGCAGGAGGTCGTGATTCTCGCCCAGAAAGCCGACGTAGCAGAAGAACTGGATCGCCTCGTGACTCATACCCGAGAAGTTCGGCACATTCTCAGCCAGAAAGGGTCTATTGGGCGGCGGCTCGATTTTCTGATGCAGGAGTTCAACCGCGAAGCCAACACGTTGGGCTCCAAAGCCACCAACAGCCGGGTGACACAAGCCTCAGTGGACCTGAAAGTGTTGATCGAACAAATGCGCGAGCAGGTGCAAAATATCGAATGAAACGCCCAGAGCCCAGTTCAACCAAGGCCCCCGAAGTGCCGGTGCTACGACGGATCGATCGTTGTCGCAAAGCGTTGGTTTGGCCCTGTTTTGTACTGTGCCTGGGGCTAACAGGCTTGCAGGCAACGGCGCAGGACTGGGTGATGGGGTTTGCGGAAGATGAGGCACCGGTCAGTGACGGAGGGCCGGGCAAGGCACAAGGCATCATTCCCGACTTGACGGCTGAACTGTTCGACCGCTTACCAGACGACTCGGTGACGATGACCGCAGGGCCCTGGGTGCGGATGCAACGCGCGGTAGAAACGGGCCAAATCGACGGGTTTGTGACCTACCCTTCCAGTGATCGTAAGACGTATGCGCTGTTCAGCAATACCCCCCTGTTTCATATGGACTTTGGCTTCCTGATCTACCGCCGTGATCACCCGCAGCGCCAACGCATCGAGCAAGCTCGCAGTTTTGAAGACTTACAAGGGCTCACGTTTATCGGACAGCAGGGTGCTGAGTGGGAACGGGATAATATTCCGGCGACCCTGGACACCCTTTTGTTGGGCCATACCGATACCATGATGCACATGCTGGTGCGACGCCAAGCGGGTGATTTTATGGTCATGCCAGCTGAACAGGCGGTACACATCGCCAAAGAGTTGGGCTATCAAGATCATATTGCGTTTGAACCGGTCCGTTTCATACCTAATGCCAGTATTCCATTTCACGTTGGTATTCACTCAGGCCACCCTGACGCAATCGAGATGCTGACGCGCATTGACACCGTGCTCGACTCGTTGGAATTCAGTCAGGCAGTTGACCGGATTCTGGCCAGCTATCGCTAACCACACCCGACTGATGCAAAAGCCGCCGTATCAGATCGACACCAAGCGTTGTATCTGCGCCTGCAGTGTGGGCAGAACCTGCTCCTCAAACCACGGATTATGTTTGAACCAGGCCTGATTTCTCGGGCTGGGGTGCGGCAGTGGCAGGTAAAGGGGCCAGACATCCTCCCATTGTCGAACCGCCTCCGTAACCGTGCTGCGCTGATACTGTGGCAAGTGATACGCCAGCGCATAGCGGCCAAGCACCAGGGTCAGTTGGATGTTGGGCAGGGCTTCTAACAGTGACGCATGCCATTGTTCCGCGCATTCCGGCCGAGGTGGCGCATCACCGCCGCTTGCCTTACCGGGGTAGCAAAACCCCATGGGTACAATGGCAAAGTGGGCAGGGTTGTAAAACGTAGCCCGATCTACGCCCAGCCAACGGCGTAACCGGTCGCCACTGGCATCATCAAAGGGCACGCCGCTGTCGTGAGCGCGACGTCCGGGCGCCTGGCCGGCGATCAGAATGGTGGCACAGGGGTCGGCCTGGAGGATGGGCTTGGGGGCCTGGGGCAAGTTTTTCGCGCAGGTCTGGCAGGCGAGAATACGTTGCATCAGTGCGGAGAACCCTGAATCTGCCATGCTATGGAACCTGTTTGATTTGAAAGCCGTTAGTAAAGGTCTGTCCAGCTCATCGAAGTAGCTCGTAGGACACTCAATTTATGTTAATGAAATCCAAGGACGCAACCTCATGAAGCCATTAATACTGCTTATAACGCTACTGCTGTTACTAACAGGCTGCACCGGCCTCCCTAAAGGCATCGAACCGGTCACCGGGTTTGAACAGGAGCGTTTTCTAGGCACCTGGTACGAAATCGCCCGGCTGGACCACCGGTTTGAGCGAGGCCTGAGCCAGGTAACCGCCGAGTACAGCCTGAATGATGACGGCAGCATCCGCGTTCTCAATCGTGGCTACAACGAAGCCAAGGGTGAATGGCAGGAGGCCGAAGGCCGGGCGGTGTTTGTAGGTGACAGCGACGTGGGCCACTTGAAAGTATCCTTCTTCGGGCCTTTCTACAGCTCCTATGTGGTGTTTGATCTGGACAAAGATAACTACTCCCGGGCTTATATAACCGGGCACAACCGCGACTACTTATGGCTGCTGTCCAGAACGCCCAACATCAGTGACCGGGCAATGGATCAGTTCAAAGCGCGAGTCGAATCCGATGGGTTTGAGCTCGATGAGATAATTGTGGTGGACCAGTCAAGGAACGACTGATCCAGCCAAGGTCAGCTCTCCGACAGGTCTTTCAGCCGGTGCTTCCAGCGGCGCCGGGCCAGGCGGCGCATGTCGGGGATGTTGTCGGTTTCGTCGATGATCGACTGGCCGATGATGGTTTCGAGAATGTCTTCCAGCGTCACCAGGCCCAGCCAGGTGCCGTATTCGTCGTATACCAGGCACATGTGCTGACGCTCTTCCATCAGCCGGGCCATGAGTTTTTCGGCCGATAGCTGATCGGACACCACGCTGATGGGTTTCATCACGTCGGCGACGGTGGTCTTGCCGTTCAAATCGAGTACGTCGTGGCGGAAGACGATGCCCAGTGGCTCTTCGGCTTTGTCGAGCACCGGGTAGCGGGAAAACTGGCCGGTTTTCACCCGTTCGGCGAAGGTTTCGACGGTCTCGTCCGGTCGCACGGTCACGCAGACTGACCGGGGGGTCAGTATCTGCCGTACTTTCATGTCGTGCAGATCCAGAATGTTTGATATCACCCGTTGCTCGTCGGCATCCAGGGCTTTGTGTTCACGGCCGAGGGCCGCCAGTGCCTTGATTTCCTGGCGGACGTTGCTTTCGAACTGGCCGGTGCCGAACAGTTTCATCACCTGGTCTGAAAGCCAGATAAAGGGTTTGAATACCAGAATCAGCATTCGCAGGGTAAACGGCAAGTAAGGCGCCAGCGCCGGCCAGTAACGGGCACCTACGGTTTTTGGAATGATTTCAGACAACAGCAGAATCAGCAGGGTCATGATCGCGGAGGCGACGGCAAGGTAACCGTCGCCAAAGACCACAGCCACCTGGGCGCCGACGCCGGTGGCGCCGACGGTATGTGCAACGGTATTCAGGGTCAGAATGGCGGCCAGTGGCTGGTCGATGTGCTCTTTCAGCTGACGCAGCTTCTGGTGAAGCTCGGGGCGTTCGCCCTTCTGGTGTGCGATGTAGCTCGGGGTGATCGACAGCAGCGCCGCTTCCAGAATCGAACAGATAAAGGAGACGGCAATGGACAGCACGGCAAACGCGATCAGCAGGCTCATGAGTTGCTGGTATAACCTCTATAGCTGGGATGTCGACAGTGTATGGCAGGCCTGACTGCCGGGCTATATCGATGCCAGACAGCAGTCTCATCACAAGCGGGTGACTCCCGCTGCAGGCCTTGGCCGGTCCGGCTTTCAGTCAGTGGTAAATCCTGTGTAAGTGAGTATCAGAGCCTCTCAGGATCAGTGGCTACGGAATCAACCATGCTGACTGGCTGAAAACCCCCTATAATAGGTCTCCTTATTCCCACTCCCGGCTTCGATAAGGCAGACGCACCCAATGACCTCACTTTCCCCAACCTCTGGCACCGGCAAACGTACGGTGGCACCCGGCACCTTGTATATGATTTCGGCGCCATCGGGTGCAGGCAAGAGCAGCCTGGTGAATGCACTGATCAAGCGGTTGCCCTTTGTGTACCTGTCCATCTCGCACACCACACGGCCGATGCGACCGGGCGAGGAAGACGGCCAGCATTACCATTTCGTGTCGACGGAGACCTTTCTGGCGAGCGTAAACCGCAGTGAATTCCTGGAGCACGCCCAGGTGTTCGACAACTACTACGGCACCAGCCAGGTCTGGGTGCAGAGCCAGCTGGATCTGGGCCACGATGTGATACTGGAAATCGACTGGCAGGGCGCCCAGCAAATTCGCCGGCAGATGCCCGACACCAAGGGGATTTTTATTCTGCCGCCCTCGCGCGACGCCCTTCAGGAACGTCTGGAAAAACGCGCCCAGGACAGCGCCGACGTCATTGCCCGGCGCATGAAAGACGCCACCAGTGAGATGTCGCATTACCACGAGTACGACTTTGTCGTGGTCAATGACGACTTTTATAAGTCGCTGGATGAGCTCTGCGCCATCTTCATCGCCAACCGGATGACGCTGTCAAAACAGCAGCAGACCCACGGCGACCTGTTTATCGAATTGCTCAATCCCTGAGCTGATTAACAAGCGGTCACAGGTGATAAAACCCAACCGGCTTGTTCTGAATGCGCTGAATGCTCATCTCGATGCCGTACAGGTCACGCATGATGGCGGGTGTCATCAGTTCATCCGGGGTGCCCTGGTGGGCGATGCTGCCCTGGTCCATGGCGACGATCGTATCGGCGTAGCAGGAAGCGAAGTTGATGTCGTGCAACACCAGTACGATGTGTTTGCCGAGTTCGTCGGCCGCCCGGCGCAGCAGTTTCATGATGTCGACAGCGTGCTTCATGTCGAGGTTGTTCAGCGGCTCATCGAGCAGTAAGTAATCGGTGTTCTGACACAATACCATGGCGATGCAGGCCCGCTGACGCTGTCCCCCCGAGAGCTCATCCAGAAAGCGATGCTGCAAACTGTGCAGGTTCAGGTAGCCGAGAGCCTGGTTGATCTGGTTGGTGTCTTCATCGGTCAGTCGGCCCTGGCTGTAAGGGTAGCGGCCGAAGGCGACCAGTTCGAAGACGGTGAGGCGCAGGCTGATCGGGTTGTCCTGGCGCAAAATCGCCAGTTTGCGGGCGAGCAGTGCGTTGTCGGTGCTGTGGACATCCAGATTATCGATCAGCACCTGACCCGAATCGGGTTTTTGCAGTCGGCTCATGATGCCCAGTAGCGTTGATTTTCCGGCACCGTTTGGCCCGATCAGAGCGGTCACCCCTTCGTTAGGCAGGGTCAGACTCACCGATCTGAGTACCGGTGTGTCGCCATAGTGTTTGGTTACCGAAGTTACCTGAATCATCGTCGCCCCTGTTGGATCACCAGCCATAGAAAAAACAGCCCGCCGACAAACTCGACCACGATGCTCAGGCTGGTGCCAAAGTGAAGCAGGTGTTCGAGCACAGCTTGGCCACCGATCAGCGTCGCAACCGCCAGCAGGGTTGCCATGGGAAGAATGAACCGGTGCTGATGACTGCCGGCGATGGCGTACGCCAGGTTGGCCACCAGCAAACCGAAGAAAGTCACCGGCCCGACCAGGGCGGTCGATACTGAGACCAGCACGGCGATGGCGACCAGTAACTGCAGGGTCAGCCGTTTCTGGTTCAGCCCGAGATTGATGGCCGGAGCGTCGCCCAGCAGCAAGACATCGAGTTGAAAACGCTGTCGCCAAACCCAGGCCGAGATCACCGCGACCAAAAATGCAGCGATGCCGAGCAAGGGCGAGTCTATGCGGTTGAAGCTGGCGAACATTACATCCTGCAGTACGTCGAAATCAGCCGGGTCCATCATGCGGGTGATCAGGCTGTTCACGCTGCGAAACAGGGTGCCGAATATAATGCCCACCAGAATCAGCACATGCAGATCCCGCTTCTGGCGCAGAAACAGCCAGTAATAGAGCCCGCAGAGGGCCCCTGTCATCAGCATAACCTCGCACAGCCATTTGATGTGCGGGTTCAGCTGGCTATAGAACAACCGGCCCAGGGTCAGCAGCAATATCGATTGCAGCAGCATATAGAGCGCATCAAAACCCATGATGCCCGGGGTGAGGATGCGGTTGTGAGTCAGTGTCTGAAACAGTACGGTCGACAGCGCAATGGCGAAGCCGACCAGCGCCATCGCTGCCACTTTCTCGGCCCGAAACGGCAGTGTAAAAGCCCAGCCTGCCCGAACGTTCAGGGTCATGAAACCGAGCATGGCTATGGCAACAAACAGCACGGCCAGCACCAGGCGTTGCCCTGGGGTCACCCGTGGCCAAAAAGGCGAGGCTGCGGCGTCCATTCCAGACGTGTTCAGTTCAGACATAGGCTGGCCGGGTCCGTTTTAGCAGCAAATAGATAAAGAGCGCACTGCCCAGCACGCCCATGACCGTGCCGATAGGAATCTCATAGGGGTAGCGCAACAGACGGCCGAGCAGGTCGCAGACCAGCACCAGCACCGCGCCCAGCCAGGCCACCCAGGGAAGGCTGCGACGCAGGTTGTCGCCCATCATCAGGCTGACAACATTGGGCACGATCAGCCCGAGAAACGGAATAACACCGGCGGTGACGACGGTAACGGCGGAGATCAATGAAACGATGACCAGGCCCAGCAGCATGACACTGCGGTAACCCAGCCCCAGGTTCATGGCCAGGTTGCGGCCAAGGCCAATCAGGGTGAAGCGGTTGGCGGCCGCATAGGCGATGGCAGTCAGGGCTGCCGTCAGCCACAGCAGTTCGTAGCGCCCGCGCAGCACGGCGGAGAAATCGCCATTGCTCCAGTTTGCCAGCGATTGCATCAGGTTAAAGCGATAGGCGATGAACAGCGTCATCGAACCGATAACGCCGCCGAACATAATGCCCACCAACGGCACCATCACCATCGATCGCAGCGGAATGGCCCGCAACAGCGCCATAAACAGCAGGCTGCCACCGAGCGCGCACAAAGCAGCGACCAGCATTTTGGTGAAAACGCCCAGGCCCGGCGCGAACAAGGCCATCAGCAATAGGCCCAGGGTGGCCGCTTCCAGGGTGCCGGTGGTGCCGGGCTCGACAAAGCGGTTGCGCACCAGCATTTGCATGATCAGGCCTGACACCGCCAGCGACGTACCGCACAGCACCAGCGCCAGGGTGCGCGGCAGGCGACTGACCAGCAGAATCAGCCAGTCCTGATCCGACAGCGCCGCCCAGGACAAGTCAGCCACGCCCACCAGCAGGCTGGCCAGCATCAGCGCCAGTAATAACAACACCGCCAAAGGCGGTGCAATACGAGGTGCCGGAGACTCCTGAGAAGCTGTGGACATGGGGAGCGTTCGATGTCAGTTCGACAAGCCGGCGATCACTTCTTCAACCATCTGCTCGACAGCGGGCAGGCCCGACATCACGATGTACCAGTTCACCGAGTCCAGATAGACGATGCGGTCGTTCTGGTAAGCCCGGATGCGCTTGACCAGGTCGTTATCAAGCGTGGCGCGGGCGGCCTGGTTGGCCGGGTCGATGGCGCCGTCCCGGTCGATTACGAAGATCACCTCGGGGTCGGTTTCGAGCAGGTATTCGAAAGAGATCGGGTCGCCGTGGGTGGCTTCTTCCAGGTCGGTCACTGCTGAGTTCAACCCCAGGTCGTCGTGGATCCAGCCAAACCGTGAACCCGGGCCGTAAGCGGTCAGTTTGCCTCCGCTGGTCATGACGATCAGGCTGTCGCCGGCGTCGGCGGCCAGCGATCGGGCGTGTTCAATTCGGGTATCCAGAGCGCCAAGGCGTTGTTCCACCTCGTCGGTTTTGTTGAAAATGGCGGCCAGGTTGCGGGTTGTGGTGTTGAATTGCTCGAGAAAGCCTTCGCCCCATACGGTCATATCGATGGTGGGGGCCAGTTTGCTGAGGTCGTCATAGGCCGTAGACGACCGATTGGCCACAATGATCAGATCCGGTTGCAGTGAGGCGACGGTTTCAAAATCCGGTTCAAACAGGGAGCCGATGTTGGTGTAGGCGTCGTCCCGGTAGTGGCTCAGGCGAGGCGGTAGTGAGGCTTGCGGCATGCCGGCGACTTCGACGCCCAACGCATCCAGGGTATCGAGGCTGGCGATGTCAAAGGTCAGCACGGTGTCGAGTGGTTGTGAAAGAGTGGTTTCGCCCTGAGCGTGGCTGACGACGGTGTCGGCCTGAACCGGTGTAAGGGTGAAGAGGGCCGCCAGACTGAGTGGTGCGAGCAAGGTTCCCGGTGATAAACGCATGATAGATCCTTTTTATAAACGCTAATGACATTAATTATCAGTTAGGTTTATTATAAGGGTTGCGCCGGAACCGTCAACGACAGTGATCCCTGATCTGGCGCTGGGTCAACTGCCCCTTGAGCTTTTGCTCAATCCGCGTACAATCCCGCGTCCGTAATGGCTATATCACCCGTAGGAGACCTTGATGGCTCGAGTCACTGTTGAAGATTGCCTGGAAAATGTGGCAAATCGTTTTGAACTGATCATGGTCGCCAGCAAGCGTGCCCGCCAAATTGCCAACGATGGCGCTGAGCCCCTGGTACCGATCGAGAATGACAAACCGACGGTGATCGCGCTGCGTGAAATCGCTGGCAAAAAGATCACGCCGTCGATTCTCGACGAACTCGAAGAGTGATTAAGACACTCAATACAGTCGGCCTTCAGGGTCGATAGCAAAAAAACCGGGCTCTGACCCGGTTTTTTTATTGCTGTGTTTTGTGCTTTCATTACACTCGAACCAGCGGAGGCCTTTAAAACCGTGCCTCTATCACTGTTATTGGACGATCCTGCCTTGCCCACCGTCGACGCGCTGACCAAGCGGCTCGAATCTTACCTGGCACCGGAAAAGGTGCGCCGGGTGAAACGCGCTTATTATTACGCCGAGCAAGCCCACGAGGGGCAGATGCGGCGCAGTGGTGAGCGCTACATAACCCACCCGCTGGCGGTAGCGAACATCCTGTCTGAAATGCACATGGACCACCAAAGCCTGATGGCCGCCATGCTGCACGATGTGATTGAAGACACGGCGGTCTCAAAGGAAGCCCTGAGTGAGCAGTTTGGTCCGGGGGTGGCTGAACTGGTCGATGGGGTCTCCAAGCTGACGCATCTTGAATTCGAGACCAAAAAAGAAGAGCAGGCCGAGAACTTCCAGAAAATGGTATTGGCGATGTCGAAGGACATCCGCGTCATTCTGGTCAAACTGGCCGACCGGCTGCACAACATGCGCACTCTGGGCGCCATGCCGCCCGAGAAAAAACGCCGCAAGGCGCGCGAAACGCTCGATATCTATGCCCCCATCGCACTGCGCCTGGGCATCAACGACCTGCGTATCGAGCTGGAAAACCTGGCCTTTGAATCCCTGTATCCGTTGCGCTCCAAGCGCATAGCCAAGGCGATCCGGCAGAGCCGCGGGCACCGCAAGGAATTGCTGGTGCAGATCCGGCAGGCACTGCAAGAGCGCATCGATCACGAAGCGCTGTCCGTGCAGGTGGTTGGCCGGGAAAAGCATCTGTTCTCGATCTACAGCAAGATGCGCGATCAGCGCAAGACGCTGCAAGAAATTCTCGACGTTTACGGGTTTCGTATCATTACCGACTCGGTCGATGCCTGTTACCGGGTGCTGGGCATTGTGCACAATTTCTATAAACCGGTGCCGAACCGCTTTAAGGATTACATCGCCATTCCCAAGGCGAACGGCTACCAGAGTCTGCATACCACGCTGATCGGTATGAACGGGGTGCCGATTGAGATCCAGATCCGTACCCAGGAAATGGAAGACATGGCCAACCACGGCATCGCCGCGCACTGGCTGTATAAAAACGACGATTCGTCTGAATCGAGCCCGACCCATGCCCGTGCGCGCCGCTGGGTCAAAGGGTTGCTGGAAATGCAGGAGCGGGCCGGTAACCCGGTCGAGTTCATTGAAAACGTCAAAATCGACCTGTTTCCGGACGAAATCTACGTCTTTACCCCCAAAGGCAAGATTCTGGAAATGCCCAAGGGCGCCACAGCGGTCGATTTTGCCTATGCGGTGCACACCGACATTGGCAACAGCTGTGTCGGCTGCCTGATCAACCGCCAGATCGCACCGCTGAGCCAGCCGTTGGAAAGCGGCGATACCATTAAGGTCATCACGGCCCCCGGTGCCCGGCCCAACCCGGCCTGGGTGAATTTTGTGATTACCGCCAAGGCGCGCTCGAACATCCGCCATTTCCTGAAGAATCTGAAGCAAGCCGATTCGATTGCGCTGGGCCGCAAGCTGCTGAACAACGCCCTGAAGAATTTCGATACCGAGCTGGAGGCCTTGTCCGAGGAGACCCAGGCCACGCTGTTGCATGAATACAGCCTGGAGAAGATGGACAGCCTGCTTGAAGACATTGGCTTGGGCAACCGCGTCGCCTATGTGGTGGCGCGCCGCATGTTAAGCCGTGAAGCCCCGCTTGAAGGCAGCGACAGTCATGACAAGGCGATGACCGTGAAGGGGACCGAGGGCTTGTTGATCAGCTACGGCAAGTGCTGCCGGCCGATCCCCGGTGACCCCATTGTTGGGGTCATCAGCAAAGGCAAGGGCATGGTGATTCACGTCGACAGCTGTCGCAACATTGTCGACATGCGCAAAGACCCCGATCGCTGCGTGCACCTGCGCTGGGAAAAGTCGATGGAAGGCGAGTTTGTGGTCGACCTGCGGGTCGAGATGCGCAACGCCCGGGGCGTGCTGGCCAGTGTTGCCAACGCGGTCTCCCAGGCCGATGCCAACATCGAGAGCATTGAAATGCAGGAGCGCGATGCGACGATCAGCCGTTTGAACCTGACCGTATCAGTTGCCAGCCGCCAGCATCTGGCCCGGGTCATTCGCCGCCTGCACAGCCTCAAGCCGGTAGGTCGAATTGAGCGAGTACAAAGCTAATAATGCAAGTTTGGAGGTCGGGTTGGCTTTGGTGCCAGGAATCCGTGTCAGGCACCGGGTAAGCCTATCAGGGTGGTGCGACACATCGCTCGGCGTGGACCCATCCATGGGGCCTAGGCTTCGGCATCCATGCTTCAGACTTCCCCGGATAGGTATACCCGGCACCTGACACTTAATCGGTCGCCAACTCTGAATCCAGGGTTTTTCGTAGGCTAGCGACGGTTGCCAGGGGTGCTCATGAGGGGGTATCTGAGGCATGGACTAAAACGCCGGGAGCGTTTTAGCATGAGCGCAGCGAACCCGAAGGGTGAATCCCATGGATGGGATTCATATCCCGAAGTTAAGTCTACATGGATGTATTCACGACGCCCCCTCATGAGCACCCCTGGTAGCCGGCGCGGGTTCAATGCGCTGCAGCCCACTCGAACGCAATTTGCCCGGCAAAGCCGGGAAGTTTCTTCTATTCTCACCAACCTCAGGGTTGGCCATTGTTATCAGGAACACTCATGTCAGTAATGCCCGAAAACGAAAGCTGGTTCACCGAAGTCTGGTCACCGGAAGGCTCGGCCTTCTCATTGGAAGTGACTGCCAAATTACATGAAGAGCAAAGTGCTTTTCAGCACATTGAGATTTATCAGACCCGGCATTGGGGTAAGCTGATGGTGCTTGATGGCTGTTATATGGTGACCGACAAGGATAACTTCCTGTATCACGAGATGATGACGCACCCGGCGTTGTTTACGCATCCAGACCCGAAAAAGGTACTGGTGATTGGCGGTGGCGATTGCGGTACCTTGCGCGAAGTCTTGCGTCACCCCGGGCTGGAGCAAGTCTGGCAGGTGGAAATTGACGAGCGGGTGACCCGGTTGTCGGAAATTCATTTCCCCGAGTTGTGTGAAGCCAACGGCGACCCACGGGCCAGCCTATTGTTTGAAGATGGTATTGCCTGGATCAAGAACTGCCAGCCGGGCGAGCTGGATCTGATTATTGTTGATTCAACCGACCCGGTTGGACCGGCGGCTGGTTTGTTCAACCGGGAATTCTTTGGTCATTGCCTGCGCGCTCTGGGTGACGATGGTCTGTTGGTGCAGCAAAGTGAAAGCCCGCTGTTTCATACCGATAATCTGATCGCCGAAATGATTGGCGAGATGCGCGCAGCCGGGTTTGAATCGCACCATACCCTGCCCTTTCCCCAGCCGATTTATCCGTCGGGTTGGTGGAGCTGTACCCTGGCCAGCAAGGGCCTGACGGTGACCGACTTTCGGGAGCAGGCAGCCCGGGACAAGGCCTTTGAGACCCGGTATTACAACGCGGATATTCACCGGGGTGCGCTGGCCGTGCCTGAATTCATGAAGACTCTGTACCGATAAGGGGGGCGTGTTATCCGGATGTTTCAGGTTGAGCACTACCGCCGGGCTGTTAAGTTCATTCTGGCTTTGGGTCTGCTGCTGAGCTGGGCGTTGGCGGCACCGGCTGAAACCGTTCGGATTGCTTCCTTTAACATCCACTACACCACACCGAACCAGGACGACATTGTCTGGGAAGAGCGGCGCGATGCCGTGCGTCAGGTTATTGGTGACATGCAGGCTGACATCATCGCTTTTCAGGAGATGGAGACCTTTGTTGGCGGGCACTTCAACACTGAGAACAGTCAGCTCGATTGGGTTTTGGAGCACTACCCGGACTACAGTGTCGGTGCCTACGGCGATGCCGCCGAGTTCCCCATCACCCAGCCGATCCTGTTTCGCACCGACTCGTTTGAACTGCGTGACCAGGGCTGGTTTTTCTACTCCGAAACGCCCGACGAGATCTACAGCCGTACCTTTAACGACTCCTACCCGGCTTTTACTACCTGGGTGGACCTGTCACATCGCGACACTGGCGAGCGACTGGTGGTGGTCAACAATCACTTTGATTATGGCAGCGGTCGTAACCGGCGGCTGTCGGCGAGGCTGGTCGCCGAACGCATAGAGCCCTGGCTCGATGCCGGCGTGCCCACAGTGTTGCTGGGCGATTTCAATGCGCCGTCGTTCTGGCCGCCCATGGGGTTTCTGAAAAAGCAGGGGCTTGAGTTGTTGCGACCGGCGGGAAGCACCTTTCATCATAACCGGGGCTGGCATCTGATTCCGGCGATCGACCACATTTTGATCAACCCCGCCTTGAGCCCAGTCGACCGGTTGCAACGATTTGATGATGCCTATCAAGGCATTTACCCCAGCGATCATTACCCTGTGCTGGTGGAACTGTCATGGACCGGTAAACCGTGACCATCGAGACTCCCGATATCGCCTGAATTGCCGTTAGAATGGCCGGAGTATCTAACGGGCCATTCCGATTTTAATGACTAAGGATTTACGATGTTGAATCGATTGCACCGCCTGCTGCTGACCCCCTGGTACTGGCTGGCCATTGTGCTGGTAGGTCTGGGACTGGAAGGCGTTGCGCTGTTTTACCAGCATGTGCTCGATGAACCGCCCTGCGTCCTGTGCATTCATGCCCGGGTGTGGACGCTTGGCGGCATTATTGCTGGCAGTGTTGGCCTGGTGTTGTACCGGTTGTATTGGGGCCGGCTGATTGCCCAGCTGGGGGTTATCGTCTGCGTCGCTGGCCTGATGGAGCGCAGTTATCGCACGATGCAGGTTGAGCGTGGTACTTACGAAGGGGTGTGCAACTTCGATGCGGGTTTCCCCAGTTGGCTGCCCCTGGATGTCTGGTTTCCGAACGTGTTTGAAGTCTGGGCCATGTGTGGCTATTCGCCGAATTTCATTCTCGGCCTAACCATGGTCGAAGGCCTGACGTATGGCAGTGCTGTGTTGTTGGCCATTGCCCTGGCGGCATTTGTCCTGATGCTGCGCCGAAGCCACTAACTTTCCGTAACAGGAATGTTACGGCAAAACCGATGACCGCCTGGTTATCGGTTTTGGGAGAGAAGCAAAAATCACATTTTTTGATTCTCGTGTTCTTGAAAAAGGCAGGCCGCTTTTTTCAAGCACCTATAAAGAGGGGGCGCGAATGCGCCTCCGGCGACGCATGGGTATAGAGGTTGGCGCCAATAGTGTCTATTCTGTGCCAAGGCACATGGACTCTGAGCCCTCATGGCAGACAAACCCGAAACCAAGACCGCGACTTTCGAATCATTGCAGCTGTTACCCGGCCAACCACTGCAGCTGGAGATCGACGGCTATACTACCGAGCGCGACCGAAGCATTCTGGTCGGCTACCGGCCCGGTAAATCCGTCATTGTGACCACACCGCTGGCACACGGTCATCCGATTTCCGTCAAACTCGACACCAATCTGAACGTCCGTTTATTCGCCAACAAGATCAACGGCGCCTGCGCGTTTCGCACCCACGTCATTCATGTGTCGGTGTCGCCCTTCCCGCATTTGCACCTGGCGATGCCCAACCAGTTGTTCCTTGGCGAAGTGCGCAAGGCTGTGCGCGCCAAGGTTAGCGTGCATGCGACCCTGGTGTACCAGGGTGAGCGCAATAATTCAGAGATCATTGATCTCAGTACTGATGGCGGGCGACTGCGGGCCCGGGTTCAGGCGATCGATCCGGGTGAAGTGATCACCCTGATCACCAAGCTTAATTTGGGCTCGGTGGAGAAAGTGATGCGCTTGCAAGGCATCGTCCGCTCTTTCGTGCTCGACGGCGACAAAGGCACCAGCACCATTGGTTTGCAATGGCAAAAGCTCGAAGAAAACGACGCCATCGCCCTGCAAGCCTATGTATTGACGAGGCTTCATGACAACCCCCACTGAACCAACCCTATTGCGCCCGCGCGAGCAGGACCTGATGGGACTGCCCATTCGCCGGGTATTGCCCCAGTCGGCCGCGCGCCACTGCGGCCCCTTTGTGTTTTTGGATCACATGGGCCCGCACACTTTGCCCAAAGGCCAGGGCGTCGATGTCCCCCCTCATCCGCACATCGGTCTGGCGACGGTTACCTGGCTGTTTGCCGGCAAGATGGTGCACAAGGATTCTCTCGGCAGTGATCAGGTCATCGCCCCGGGGGATTTGAACTGGATGACCGCAGGCCATGGCATCGCGCACTCAGAACGCAGCCCGGAATCTGAACGGCAAATCGACAGCCCGATAGAGGGTCTGCAGTTCTGGGTCGCCCAGCCTGAAGCCACCGAAACCGGCACGCCCCGCTTCGAACATGTTGCAGGCAAAGACTTGCCCCACTGGCAGGAAGCCGGCGCCGACTGGGTGCTGGTGGCCGGTGAATGGCAAACACGGCGAGCACCGGCGGAGGTTGATTCACCCCTGGCGCTGCTCGACAGTCGCTGTCAGCAGGCAGGCCAGATCACACTGCAAAAGCCCTCGGAAACCTGGCAATGGGGGCTTTATTTACTGAACGGTGAACTCAGCGCCCAGCAGCAACCGATCGATAAATACCAGTTACTGGTAACCGGTGAATCGCTGACGATCACCTGGGAAGCCGGCGCGCACTTTGTGGTGTTCGGTGGCGAACCCCTGGGTCCGCGACGGATGGACTGGAATTTTGTGGCAACAAACACGGCGCTGATCGACGACGCCCGGCAGCGCTGGCAGAACCATCAGTTTGATCCGGTTCCTGGTGATGATGGGTACGTGCCCTATCCGTCCAAACAATAATGGCTTAAGACACTAACCCGCCCTGACGCAATTACGCCCCGCCTGTTTGGCTTTGTAGAGCGCTTTGTCCGCCCGCTGCAGTGCGGCGTCGGGTGAGGCGTCTGCTTTGGTGGCGTCGGTAACGCCGAACGACAGGGTGATACTGACCTGTTTGGCCGGGTTGGATTGGCCACGCTGTCGCTTGCCCTTGCGTACCGAGGCTGGCCGGCCGGGTTTGCGCACGGTCAGTGGGTAGGCCGCCACTCGTTCGCGCAGAGTGTCGAGTATCGGAGTGGCCTGGTCTGCGGTCATGCCTCTGAACACCAGGGTGAATTCTTCCCCGCCATAGCGGAACACTTTGACCGGCAAGCGGTGCTGCGACAGTACCCGCGCCACCAGCTTCAGTACCTGATCGCCTGTCTCGTGGCCCCAGGTGTCGTTAAATGACTTGAAATGGTCGACATCTCCCATTGCTATGGCGTAGTGCCGGCCCAGGGTGCGCTGCATCTGAGTCAGGGCCCGGCGGTTGGGAATGCCGGTCAGCGCATCGCGATAAGCGACCGAGTAGGCATCGGTCATCAGTAAGGCCGCAATGACCGCTGCCCAGCCGGCCCACACCAGGGGCGAACCCTCTGGCTGCAGGCTCAACCATAGTGTGAGCACCCAGCCCCCCAGTTGCCAGGGCCAACTGGCCCCCGGTGCCAGAAAATATCGGAACAAAATCGACAGCAGCGCCAGAAACGCCAGGCACAGTGTAAGTGCGGGTAAACCAACACCGGGCAGTGGGCTCAGCCCGGGGAGGTCGGGCGCCAGCAGGGCTGAAGGCAGCGGCAGGCCCGGGGCTCCGGCGACGGCGATGAGCACCAGCCCCGGCAGCCAGATCGTCGGGCGGCGCAAGGCATGGTCAGACCGCCACTGGGCGCTCAGCCAGCCCAGCCACAAAATCGCCATACTCCAGACAGGGTCCGGGGTGCTGGCCGATGCAGGATGCACAGCGAACAGAACCCAGCCTAATATCACCAGTAAAAACCAGTGCACCCGGTGAAACAAAAAGGCCAGCGCCATGACGGCCAGAAACAGGGCGTGAACACCGAGCTCTGGGCCCTCGGGCAGATGGCTGATCAGCAACTGGGAGTAGTGGAAAAGCGGACTGTCGGTCACGGCGTGCCAGGTGCTCGTTTGAATGGACCCGCTTAGGAAAACACAACGGCATCGCGCTGTCAGGTATTGGTTGATGCACCACCCAGGCGTTTGGCCCGGGCGTATGATCACTGTAAGGGAGAAGACAATCCCGAAGGTGCGCTTTACACTGAACCGGATGAGGTGTCCGTGATCAACCCGGCGCCCGTGAACCATGTCGGCAACGCCGGATTGCAGGGAGATTCAACATGAATCCGTTAAGCATTTTTCGACCAGGGCTGCTCAGTGCCGCCCTGATCTGTGTCACCCCGTTTGCGGCAGCCCAGGAGCCCGTTGCCGCTGACTGGCTCTATTTGACCGGAAATGGCAGCTGGGTAGCCCGTTCGGCCACCCTGCGACAGGCCGAAACACCGCTGCCGCTGCCGGTAGATCAGTTATCCGCCGGAACGTTCTGGTGGTCGGCGACCGATCCTGATCTGCAGGTATCCTGGCAGTCGACCGATGCCGTTTCGTGGGTCAACGAAGGCTCGCTGGTTCAGGTTGGCGACTGGCCCGGCTCCTGGACCGTTGTCAGCGTAACGGATGACGTGCTGATCCTATCGCAGGCCGGTGTGCGCCGCTCTTTGCCAAAGACCGCCTGGGATCGGCTAAGCTGGATTGTTGGCCAGAATCAGGAAGAGAGCTTGTCGTTGCGGGTGCATCAGCCAGACGATCGCACCAATGACCTGGCCTATGCCTGGTTTGATAACCGAGTGTCGGCTGAGGTTCGTTACAGCCTCGATCATCGCGCTGACAACCCGGTGCTGTTGCAGCAACTGGTGCTTCACAATGACGCCGATTACGACCTGAATGCACCGGGGTACAGCTATGCCCAGAGCAGCCAGCAACCGGTCACGATGATGGCAAGAAATGCCATGGCAGACTTAGAGTCGGCCGATGTAAGCCGTCCAAAGGCCGGTGACAGCAGTGGTCAGGCCACCCTGAGCTCGGACGAGCCCATCCGGATGCCGGCCAACAGCCATGCCTGGATTCCGGTTGAAGAAGTGGCGTTGGCCAGTGTTGATCATCAGTATCGGTTTAACTGGTCAACTCGCCAGCAAGGCAGTATGCCGGGCCAGTGGCACATGACCGTCAGCGCTGACGACGCCCTGCCCGCCATTGCCGGCCCTCTGCAGATTGCCGTCTGGGACCAACAGGTTGCCTTGCTTGAAACGCATTACCAGCCGGAACAGGAAAATCGGACGACCCTGTCGCTAGGGTCATCTGACATGGTGACGCTGGGCACCGAATCGTTAAGCGGGCAGCAATGGGAACTGGTGCTGACCAACCGCAACAGCCATGACGTCGAAGCCGTGCTGGATTTGTCTCACTGGGATCAGAATCGCAACGATCAGGCAGGCATCAGTTTGCCGGTGCCCGCCAACGACAGCGTGCGATTGCAGGTGCGTCTGAGCAGCACGCAGTTAACCGTTCGCCCGCAGTAAGCAGGCACGCATCGGTTTATGCCTGGCCTTGGCAGTTGAAGGCATGGTGGGTGTCGTACTGAAAAAGTGGGGCGGTGGGTACCACCGGCGTTAAGCCCGGCAGTAGCCAGCCCAACCGCCCTCATACAGGGGTAACCCCCCATCACAGGTGAAGCCCGGTTCAGTTCCGAAGCCTCACCGTTGAAAGTAGTTCAGCGCTGCGCAATTGGTAGCCCATCTTACAAAAATGCACAGGATGGAACGCAGCGTCACCGCAGTGGCACGATGCCGTCTTGTGCAGCAAGGGAGCCCTGGTCATGAAACTGGAGACCGAACGCTTTTGGTTGAACCGCTACAACCCTGAAACCGACTTGCTGGAACATCAGGCGATGTATCAGTCAGAGGCCGTGCGCCTGCCCCTGGGCTGGACCGACCCACCAGACCTGAGCCTGATGACCCGACTTTACGTCGATCGTGCTGAACGCTGGGAGGCTCATACTCCGGGCTCAGGTACCTTTACCATCCGCTGGAAAGACAGCGGTCGGCTCGCAGGCATCATCCTGCTCAAGGCGCTGCCCTTTGGCGACGACACTTTTTCGGAACATATCGAAATTGGCTGGCACCTGGCGGAGCCGGATTGGGGCAAGGGTGTGGCAACCGAAGCGGCCAGCAAGGTGATGTCGTATGGGTTCGAGCACCTGGATCTGACAGCGGTGTGGGCGATCGCAGCGACGGATAATTATCGCTCTCATCGGGTGATGGAGCGCATCGGGCTGCGTTTTACCGAAGAAACGGACCGGTACTACGGTGAAACCGGGGTACTGTACGGGTTGCTCCGGGAGGAGTACTTCAGCGCCAACAGCGAGCCCGTCTAACGAAACAGCAGGGGCTTAACGCCCCTGAGTGCCCGTCAGGTGATGGGTAACATCGCCGACATACAGCACAGGCGACGCGTCAATATTAGACGCCTGCATCAGCTCAGCCAGCTTTTGAACACTCGACAGCAGCATGGTTTGTTCCCACTCC
The DNA here is from genome assembly GCF_004000275.1 of Saccharospirillum alexandrii. Taxonomy (GTDB): domain Bacteria; phylum Pseudomonadota; class Gammaproteobacteria; order Pseudomonadales; family Natronospirillaceae; genus Saccharospirillum; species Saccharospirillum alexandrii. The sequence continues at coordinate 76,363 of NZ_RCIP01000004.1, read as the reverse complement.
GGCAACTGATCGAACTTCTCGACGAAGCTCTCCTGCAACGGACTGGGGGCGTCTTCCACGACTTTATTGCCTTCCTCGGTCAGTTGCGCGTGTACCCGGCGTCGATCGACTTCACTGCGTACCCGCCGCACCAGATTCCGCTTTTCCAGTCGATCCAGAATGGTCGTTACGGTGGCCTGGCTGAGGTTCACGTCCTTGGCGACGGTTCCTATGGTGACGTCGCCGAGTTTGCTGATGGCCATCAGTATCAGTAACTGGGGAGAGGTCAGCCCGCTGTGCTTGCTTAACTGCTTCGAATGAATGTCTGTAGCGCGAATAATTCGGCGCAATGACACCAGTACTTCATCCACTCGTTTCATTGTCTGGTCCTTTACCCACGGTGTTTGGTCGCCCATCAGGGCCAGATTATATCGCATGATAAAAGGTTCGTCCTCTAATGAAACAATTTCGAGACGCTATATAGATTAGCCTTTTTACCCATTCCATCACAAGTTAAATTTTAGAAAGCGAAAGGTTTCACAAAACGATGTTGCCATCATGCTTGATCTTTAGGGCAGTAACTGTGTTAAAATGATTCGCATACTAAAGATTAGATACATAATTAACGTTCAGCCCGGCCCGATCCAGGGTCGCCAAACGAGGTGAACAACTGACGATGAGCATCACATTGAGAACACCCCGGTCCGACGAAGGTCTGGCCGTTCACCGGCTGGTAGAGCAAAGCCCGCCGCTGGACACCAATTCGCTGTACTGCAACCTGTTGCAGACCACGCATTTCGGCGAAACCGCCGTGGCAGCGGAGCTGGACGGGGAACTGGTAGGGTTTGTTTCCGGCTATATAAAGCCGGGCAACCCGGATACCTACTTTTTGTGGCAGGTTGTGGTCGGTGAGGCAGCACGCGGCAAGGGTCTGGCCAAGAAAATGATCCAGCACCTGATGGCGCGCGACACAATGCACACCGTCAGCTGGCTCGAAACCACCATCACCCCGGACAACGAACCCTCTCAGCGGTTGTTTAAAGCGCTGGCCCGGGAGTGGGAAGCCGAGCTGGGTGTCAGTGTCCTGTTCGACAAAGACCAGCATTTTGGTGGCAAGCACGAATCCGAAGAGCTGTATCGCATTGGGCCCATCCGTCGCTGAGACACGTGGCCTGGTGCAGCTTTGAGAGCTTTATTGAAACGTTTAGTCAACTAACCCTTTTTTGAATTCACAGCATTGGAGACACAACATGGATATTTTTAACCAGGTTGAATCACAAGTTCGTTCGTATTGCCGGTCATTCCCCACCGTGTTCACCACGGCCAAGAATGCCCGCCTGACCAACCGCGACGGCCAGTCCTACATCGATTTTCTGGCCGGTGCCGGTACCTTGAACTACGGCCACAACAACGATCTGCTGAAAAAACCGCTGATCGACTACATTGCCAGCGACGGCGTCACCCACGGGCTCGACATGTACACCGATGCCAAAGAGCGCTTTCTGCAGGCATTCAAGGACATCATCATGGAACCGCGTGGCATGAACTATAAGGTTCAGTTTACCGGCCCAACCGGGACCAACGCGGTTGAAGTGGCGTTGAAAATTGCCCGTAAGGCCAAAGGCCGTGCCGGTATTGTCTCGTTCACCAACGGCTATCACGGCTGCACCCTGGGTGCCCAGGCGGTAACGGGTAACAAGGGTCAGCGTGGCGGTGCCGGTGTATCGCTGGGCGATGTAACGCGCATCCCTTATGACAACTACGGCCATGAAGGTGATGATTTCATGGGCCTGAAATTGCTCGACCAGATGCTGACCGACCCGGGCAGCGGCGTTGAAGTACCGGCTGCCGTCATTGTCGAAACCGTTCAGGGCGAAGGTGGCCTGAACGCCGCTCGCATGGACTGGCTGCAGGAGCTGGAAAGCCTGTGCCGCAAGCACGACATGCTGTTTATTATTGATGACATTCAGGCCGGTTGTGGCCGCACCGGCACCTTCTTCAGCTTTGAACCGGCGGGCGTGAAGCCAGACATCGTTACTCTGTCCAAGTCACTATCAGGCTATGGTCTGCCGTTTGCGGTGACCCTGATGCGTCCGGAACTGGACCAGTGGGAACCCGGTGAGCACAACGGTACCTTCCGCGGCAACAACCTGGCCTTTGTAACCGCCCGGGTCGCACTGGAAGAGTACTGGAAAGACAACGCCTTCGAAGGCGAAATCGCCAAGCGCGCCGACATCCTTGAGAAACGCTTTACTGACATCATTAAACGCTTCGGTGAATCTGAAATGCACCTGAAAGGCCGTGGCATGATGCGCGGTATCGCGGTCGCCGATGGTGATATTGCCGGTGCGATCTGCAAAGAGGCCTTCGCCAAGGGCCTGATCGTTGAAACCAGTGGTCCATGGGATGAAGTCGTTAAATGCCTGTGCCCGCTGACCATACCGCTGGACGATCTGAACAAGGGTATCGACATTCTCGAGTCGGCTTTTGCCAAGGTATTGCCGGAAGCTCGCGCGAAAGCCAGCTAAGCCAGCGCTACCCACTCATTTGTTGCGGAAACACTCGCCTGCCTCACGGGCAGGCCCAAAGGAGAATTTTAGATGATTGTACGTACTCTGGAAGAATGCCGAAAATCCGACCGCCGTGTCGCCAGCGATACCTGGGAAAGCGTGCGCATGTCGCTGAAAGATGACGGCATGGGCTTCTCATTCCACATCACCACCATTTATGCCAACACCGAAACCCCGATTCACTACAAGAATCACCTGGAGTCGGTGTACTGCATTTCCGGTGAAGGGTCGATTCTCGACAAGGCCACCGGCATCGAACATGACATCAAGCCAGGAACGATCTACATTCTTGACAAGCATGACGATCACATCCTGAAGGCCAAAAAAGAACTGCAACTGGCCTGTGCCTTCAACCCGCCGTTGAATGGCAAGGAAACGCACGGCCCGGACGGTGCCTACCCGCTGGAAGCGGACGCCGTTACTGACTGAGGCGCAATAATCGAGAAGCCTGCCAACGAGCAGGCTTCCAAGACCGTTTTCGAGCACTGGGTGTCAGCAATCAGTGCCCGAAGTCGGTTTTAGGTTCGATCTAGGTCAGTTTTATTAGAGCGCTGCTGTCGGCGCGCAATCAATACAGTGTAATCAGAGTCAGCCAGACCAGCCGCGGCAGGACACGCCGCATGCAGACCGGTCTGGTGAGAGCTCAGGAGGTTTTAGGTTAATGGCACAGCATACTGTCGAGAAAATCGGTGGGACATCGATGAACGACTACGTCGCAGTGCGCGATAATATTGTACAAATTCACCGCGACCCGGAAACGCTTTATCAGCGCATCTTTGTGGTATCTGCCTATGGCGGCATCACCAATCTGCTGCTGGAGCATAAAAAGAGCAAGGAACCCGGTGTTTACGCCCTGTTCGCGAACGATGACTCCGACTGGGAGTGGAGCGAACGCCTGACCGATGCGGCCAAGGCCATGCGTGAAGTGAATGCCCGCATGTTTGAAATGCCGCACTCACGCAAACAGGCCGACCAGTTCATCACCGAGCGCATGGAAGGCATTCGCAGCTGTTTGCTCGATTTGCAGAGGGTGTGTTCATTCGGTCATTTCCAGATCGAAGAGCACCTGGCCACCGTGCGCGAAATGCTGGCCGGTGTCGGTGAGGCGCACAGCGCCTTTAACACCGCCTTGTTGCTGCAGGCCGAAGGCATCAATGCCCGCTTTGTCGATCTGACGGGCTGGCGAGAGCCGGACAACCTGATGATGGATGAGAAAATCCATAAGACCTTCAGCCGCTTTGACCTGAGCCAGGAAATGCCGATCGTGACTGGCTACACCCAGTGCAAGGAAGGCCTGATGAAGACCTTTGACCGGGGCTACAGCGAGATTACCTTCAGCAAGGTCGCCGAACTGACCGACGCCCGCGAAGCCGTGATCCACAAGGAATACCATCTGTCGACGGCCGACCCGAAAGTCGTCGGTGCTGATAAGGTTATGCCCATCGGTCGTACCAACTACGACGTGGCTGACCAGCTGTCGCTGATCGGGATGGAAGCGATTCACCCGAAAGCGGCCAAGGGTCTGCGCCAGAAAGGCATTGCCTTGCGGGTCAAAAACACCTTTGAGCCGGATCACGACGGTACGCTGATCACCAACGATTACCGCAGTGAAAAGCCGTGCGTCGAAATTGTGGCTGGCAAGCCGCACATTTTTGCACTGGATGTGTTCGATCAGGACATGGTTGGCGAACCGAATCAGTTTCTCGAGATTCAGAAGCTGGTGCAGGATTTCGAAGTACCGATGCTGGCCAAAGAACACAACGCCAATACCGTCACCATGTATCTCGATACTGGCCTGAAGGTGATCAAGCGCATCAAGTCGCGCCTGGAGCGGTACTATCCCGGGGCCGACATTTCCAGCCGCAAGATCTCCATGGTCTCGGTTATTGGCAGTGACATGAACGTGCCGGGCATTCTGGCACGCATCAGTCAGTCGCTGGCAGACGACAATATCAGTGTGCTGGCCATACATCAGGGCATGCGACAGGTGGACATTCGTCTTGTAGTCGAGGACGATCAGTATGAGGCAGCGCTGAAGCTGCTTCACGAAACGCTGATCGAACCGACCAAACAGGACAAAAGCCAATGCGTAGCCTGACCGGGCTAGTTTCCCTGCTCATCATCTCAGTGCTGGCCCTGCCAGCCTGGGGTGAACCCGCTGACCGGCTGCCTTCGGCAGCCGATACCTACTCTGAAGACGACGTCGTCGAAGCCATCGAAGACCTCGACGAAGCGATGTACAACCCCTTTATCGAACGCTATCTGCTGGACGAAGTCCGTCAGCTGCGGCTCGATATGGCCAACTTCCGGGTCGAGTACTCCGACAAGCTGAACGCCAAGCAGTTGGAGCTGGCTACCCAGTCGGTCACCTACTCCATCGATACCGTCACCTACTTCTTTTACCTGATCGCCGGGGTTACCTCACTGCTGGTTGTGGTCGGCTACGCCAACATCCGCGACATCAAGGAAAAGGCCCATACCTACGCCGACCGCGAAGTCTCCAAGTTGGTGGCCTCCTACGAGAAGCGGCTGAAAGCACTGGAGCGTAATCTGAAGCAGAAGTCGCAGGTGATCGAGGAAAACCGCGAGGAGATCGAAAAAACCAACGAAATTCATTCGTTGTGGCTGCGCGCCAGCCAGGAAACCAACCCGCACAGCAAGATCCAGATCTACGATCAGATTCTGACACTGCGTCCGTTCGACACCGAGGCCCTGACCTATAAGGCCGACGCGGCATTGGAAATCGATGAAACCAAATGGGCGATCAACCTAAGCCAGCAAGCCCTCGACATCGATCCGGACCACGCCCACGCCTACTACCAAATGGCCTGTGCATACGCCCAGAGCGATGAGCCGACGGTGGCGATGGAGTTTCTGGAAAAGGCGATTAACCTGACACCGTCGTATCGCGACGAAGCGAAGACCGACGATTCGTTCAAGAGCCTGCGGCGCAATGCGGAGTTCAAGGCACTGACCACAGACTCGGCGATCTAAAGATCCCCACACACCTGGTTGCGGCCAGCGTATTTGGCCATGGCCAGGCGCTGGTCGGTCTTGAACACGAGCTGTTCCAGCGACAACCCCGGCTGCCATTCAATCACCCCAGCACTCAGCGTCAGAGAGCGTTTGATGCCCGGCACCCGGGTTTCACTGAAACGCCGGCGCAGGCGGTCGAGCGTGCTGATGCCAGCGTCGATGCCGGTTTCGGGCATGAGCACCATGAACTCTTCCTCGCCGTAACGGGCACTGATGTCGGCGTCACGCAGTTCGTCCTGAATCAGCTCGCCCAGGGTGCGCAGCACGGTGTCGGCCACGGCATGACCGTAGGTGTCGTTAACGCCTTTGAAGTGATCGAGGTCGATCAGCGCGATGCAGAAGCGGGAGCGGTAGCGCTTGGCGAGGGCATTCAACTGGCCGAGCTCATCGAGAATGTAGCGCCGGTTGAACAGGCCGGTTAGCGAATCCCGCGTACGGGCCTGCTCCAGCGCTTGTTGCTGTTGCAGCACATCCTGCTGTAATCGTTGTTCAGCGCTGACGTCCTGAATGACGACCAGCACCTGTGCATCGGCCATCAGAGTGACGGGAATGGCGGTCAGGCGCAGCCAGTGGCGTTGGCCGTCGCGACGTACTGTCTGAATGCTCGACAGCGGCCGGTCTTCCTGCAGCGCCCGTGTCAGTATGCAGTCGTGCCCGGACGGGTCGGCATCGCTGCCGACTTCAAACAAATCGCCGGGCTGGGGCATTGGGTCGCCGGGCCTGGGCACAAAGCCGAAGAGGGTTTCCGCCAGTTGGTTATGCGACAGAATCCGTAACTGGCCATCCAGCAGCAGGAAGCCACTCTGGGTAGCGTCGAACACTTCGGTGTAGTGATGCACCAGGGTACTGAGGAACTGCGCGCGCTGGTCGGCATGAGGAAGTTGTTGATAGTGACTGATCCAGTTATCCATAGCAGCAGTTCAAGGTCGGAAGCGTGATGACAGTATAGCTAAATCAGCAGATTTCGCTGCTTTGACCTGCCTCTCAGAATCGGTCACTCTGAGCGCGTATGCTCAACAGGCAACCCAGACTCGACTCTCAGGCTACCCGTCAGTCGGCACTCGCTAACGTGGCGACTTTCATCCGGGTAATCCAGAGCCTGGCAATCAACCGATAAGGAGTCTTTATGAAAACGTTGTGGACAATCCCGGTTCTGGCGTTGGGTGTGGCATCTGCTACCCAGGCCGCGACCACGATTTACGGTTCGGCGAATGCCAATACCTATGTGAATAACAACGATGACGGCACCAGTCTGGGCATTGATGGTGGCTTGTCCCACTTTGGGTTTCGGGGTAACTCCGAAATAGATCCGTCGATCACGGCGGTCTTCGATGCCCGGCTTTATGCCGATATTGTTGAGGCTGGTGCACCTCAGGCCCTGCGCGGCCACGTGGGGCTGGAGGGCGAATTCGGCACGGTGCGTCTCTTTGGCGGACCGACACCGCTGACCAAGACCCAGTCTTATCTGAACCTGATGGATGAAGACCCCATCAATTTTTCGCTTATATTGGGCGATGGCATGCTAGCAACCGGTAACTTACCCACCGGTGCCAAGTTCGAAGGCTACAACACGGGCATTAACTTTACCTCAAACGACCTGGGCAATGGCCTGAGTTTCGATGGTGCGGTGCTGCCCGCCCAGAACCCCAATGGTGAGACGGGTATCTCACTGGCGGCAACCATGGCCCAGCAGGCGTTCAGTGTGTCCGGTGCGTTTGAAGTCAACGGTGCAAATACCAACACACAGTTGTTTCGCCTGGTGGGTGAGTACTATTTGAACGAAATCACCGTGGGTGGCTTGTTGCAATTTGCCGGTAACGGGGATCAGGATCTCAACGGCACCAGTTTTGTCGGTTTCGCTGAACTGCCGCTGGACATCACCCGCTGGCAGAATCGGCTGCGTTTAACGGGTGGGTATTCCGCTCAGGAAAACGATGCTGAAACCATTGACGAAACGCAGCTGATGTTTGCCGGTATGCATGAAATCCGGTTCTCGAACCAGGTGAGTGCCTACAACTTTGCCGAGGTGTTTCTGCCGGAAGAAAGCGAGGGGAATGCGACGCGGTTTGGAACCGGGTTACGGGTTCGGTTTTAAAAAACGAGCCGCTAACAGTGTGACGTGAGCGCACGAGAAGTGTCAGGTGCCGGTGGCACCTGACACGATCTGGTCTATTTGAAAATTGCCTGGGTCAGTACTCGCCATTGGGCGTCCCAGTCCTGAGTGGGAATTCGTTTGAACTCGCTGCGTACGAACTGATTGATGCGCCCTTCGGCAACGCTCAGAAGCAGGTTGGCGGTCTGGGTGGCGGTCATTTCGGTGCGCAGGCCTTCGCGCAGTTCGGCTTCACGCAGTATCTGTTTGATCTGGGTTTCCAGCCGGTCGAATACCTGGGCGACGCGGGAGCGCAGTCGCTCCACTTCACCCGCCAGGGCATCGCCGATCAGAATGCGGCACATGCCCGGGTTGCGTTCGGCGAAATGCAGCAGCAGCGTCAGTACGGCTTCGCATTGGGCCACGGCCCGGCTTTCTTCCTGCAGTATTCGGCTAACGCGGGAAAACAGCGTCTCTTCGATGAACTCGATCAGCCCTTCGAACATCTTTGCTTTGCTTGGAAAGTGGCGATACAGCGCCGCTTCCGACACACCGACGGCCTTGGCCAGGCGCGCGGTGGTGATGGTTTTGCCCGGGCTGCTTTCCAGCATGTGGGCCAGCGCCTGAAGAATCTGATCGCGACGCGACAAGCCTTCCTGGGTGTTACTTTCGGTCATGAGGGTTCCATCTGCGTCTGGTCGAGAATGTCGGCGTTGTTGGTGATCAGCGTGCCGACGCCCTCGTTCGAAAAGATTTCCAGCAACGTTGCGTGCGCTACCCGGCCGTCGATGATGTGTGCGCTGGTCACGCCGTTGTGAATCGCCTCGAGGGCGCACTGAATCTTCGGCAACATGCCGCCGTAGATGGTGCCATCCGCAATCAACGCATCTACCTGCTCGGTGCTCAGGCCGGTCAAAACCTGGCCTTCCTTGTTCTGCAGGCCACTGATGTTCGTCAGCAGTATCAGTTTTTCGGCGCCGAGCACTTCGGCCAGCTTGCCGGCGACGAGGTCGGCATTGATGTTGTAGGACGCCCCGTCTTTACCAACGCCAATGGGGGCGACGACGGGAATGTAGCCGCCTTCGGTCATCAGTTCGATCAGGCGGGTATCGACTTTATCCACCTCCCCGACGTGGCCGATGTCGATGATCTCCGACGTATCCAGGTCCGGCGTCTTGCGCGTGACCTTGAGCTTGCGGGCCTGAATGGTGTGTCCGTCCTTGCCGGTAATGCCAAAGGCCTTGCCGCCAGCCTGGTTGATCAGGTTGACGATGTCTTTGTTGACCAGGCCGCCGAGCACCATTTCAACCACGTCCATGGTTTCGCTGGTGGTGACGCGCATGCCGTTGACGAATGTGCTCTCGATATTCAGCTTGGTCAGCAACTCGCCAATTTGCGGGCCGCCGCCGTGCACCACCACCGGGTTAATGCCCACGGTTTTGAGCAACACGATGTCGCGGGCAAAGCTGGCTTTGAGTACGTCGTCAACCATGGCGTTGCCGCCGTATTTGATGACGACGGTGGCGCCCTGAAACTTCTGCAGGTACGGCAGGGCTTCGTGCAGGACGTTCACAAAGTTCAGGGCGGTTTTACGATCGAGCGGCATGATATGACCTACTGATGACTGTCTGCGCGGTGAAGACCGGAAAATGAAACCTGTCCGGGATGGACTGTGCCCGGCGTGGCAATAGCCGCCAGCCGGGCCCGCAAGGTTAACGCCGGGCTACCCGAGGTGCCCGGTGCTTTCCAGAAAACGCCGCATTAAAAGGGAATCTGTAACTGGCTGTCAACGGCTTGCAGCTGCGAGCGGAAGGCATCCTGAATGCGAGATATCGCCTGGTCGGTGTCGGCTTCGAACCGGCACACCAGTTTGGGCGAGGTATTGGAGGCACGAACCAGGCCCCAGCCATCCGGGAAATCGACGCGCAAACCATCGATGTCGGTAATGCGTCCGCCGGGAAAGGCGGCATTGCGCTGCAGCTGCTCGACGATGCGAAATTTGCGGTCGTCGGGTGCGGAGATGTTCATTTCCGGGGTGTTGATGTCTTCCGGGAAACTGCCAAACAATGCATCGAGGCTGTCGCTGCGGGCAGAGATAATCTCCAGCAGGCGGCAAGCCGTGTAGAGGGCATCGTCAAATCCGTACCAGCGTTCCTTGTAGAAGATGTGACCGCTCATTTCACCAGCAAGCAGCGCATTCACTTCTTTCATCTTGCGTTTGATGTGCGAGTGTCCGGTCTTCCACATCAGTGGCTTGCCGCCGTAGCCGACAATCAACCCCTGCAAGCGGCGGCTGCATTTGACGTCATAGATAACGGTCGCGCCCGGGTTGCGGGTAATGATGTCCTTGGCCAGCAACATCAGCAATCGGTCGGCCGGAATGATCTTGCCCGAGTTGGTCACCAGCCCGATGCGGTCGCCATCACCATCGAAGGCCAGGCCGATGTCGGCGCGTGTTTCGATGACCGTGCGTGCCAGATCCTGCAGGTTTTTCGGATCGCTCGGGTCCGGGTGGTGGTTCGGGAAGTTGCCATCGACGTCGCAATACAGGGGCAGAACGTGGCAACCGAGTGATTTGATCAGTTTGGGCGCGATGTTGCCAGCCACCCCGTTGCCGCAGTCGATAACCACCTTCAACGGTCGTGAAACCTTCACATCTTCGGTTACCCGATTGATGTAGCTGGGTGTGATCTCGCTGCTGGTGCTGCTGCCGTTACCGCTGTGGAAGCGTTCTTCTTCGATGCGCCGGTGCAGATTCAGAATGTCGTCGGTCGACAGGGTGTTGCCCGCCAGTACGATCTTGAAACCGTTATAGTTGCTGGGGTTATGGCTGCCGGTCACCATCACGCAAGAGGGCGTGCCCAGCGTGTGGGTGGCGTAATAGGCCAGTGGCGTGGGTACCACGCCGATATCGATGACATCGCGTCCGCTGGCAGTCAGCCCGGCGATCAGGGCTTTGCTCAGCTCCGGGCTCGACAGGCGACCGTCGCGCGCCACCACCACGGTTTGTTCGCCGCGGTCCAGCGCTTCGCTGCCAATGGCCAGGCCGATTTTGCGGGCGATGTCGCTGTCGAGGGTTTCGCCCATAATGCCGCGAATGTCATAAGCCCGGAAAATGTCGGCAGACACCGGCGAGCTGTGGCCCATTTGCATCGGTGCCGGAGAGTCCATACCCAGCAGGTCGTCGTCGCTTTCCAGCATGCTGACGTCGAAGTCGTCATCGGCTTCTTCGGCCACGGGCAACGGTGGCGGAGTCTGGGCATAGGGCTGGCCGCCCTGGGAGACCATGGCCGGTGCGCTGGGGCGCGTACCCTTGCCCATGCGCAAGCGGTTAACGCTTTTGGCCAGCGAGTTGAACAAGCCCAGCCGATAGGGTTGATTGTCGACCGACTGATTGCTCAGCACCCGCTGAATAAACCGGGCAAACAGATTCGCATCGTGCCGCATGGCGGCCTGCAACCGGCTGGCGGCGATCAGCATCGAGACGAGCGCGATGATGAAAATCAACCCAAAGGTGGCCCAGAGGTTGGTGGCAGCAAAGACCGTCGATTGCGCCAGCTCGTCCGAGGGCTGGAAGGTCAGTGTCCAGTTCGGGTTATCCGAACGCAGGGTGCGCACCGGGTTCGAGGTTTTTACGCCGTACGTCAGCAGCGTCTGCTGACTACTGCCCTGAAACTGTTGCACCACCACGACGTTGCCCTGAGTGCTGTCGATGCCGTTCAGGGATTGCTCCAGATAGGCCATGTCCTGGCTGACGCTGAGTGTGCCGATTAGGGTGCCCGTTGCGTTGCGTACCGCGATGACCGAGTGCAGGTAGGGTTCACCGTCGAGCTGGTGGGCCTCCCATGGCAGGCTCTGGCCCTGCTCGGTGCGTCTGATCATGTCCATGCCCGCGAACGCCAGCGGTGGCATGGCATTGGGTTGCTGGGATGCCTCGCCAAGCGGAAACAGATGCACCGCAAGACCGTACGGCAAGTTGTTGACCAGACGTGCTTCGGCGCTATCGAGTTCAGCCCGGCTGGCGTTTTGCAGCAGATCGATCAGCTGATCGCCACTGGCCAGGCGCTGCATCAGTGTGCGGTGCTGGTTCAGAACATTGTTGAAGTAGGCTTCGTACTGCTCACCAACCTGGCTGATCAACTGCTGCTGGTGAGTTTCGTTAACCGGGCCGATGGCCTGGTTAATAACCCACCAGGCCGAGGCCCCGATCGACAGGGCAATAGCCAGCATTGGCACCATCAGATAGGTGAACACACTGCGATTGGCCGCATTGCCTGTGGTGCTCGGAGTCGACTTCTCACTGGCCTTGGGTTTGTTCTTCTTGTTGCCGAGTAACGCCACAGACAATTCCTTAAAAGAGGGTGGTTGAATACATCGTGCTGCTGAGCAACCGGCCACCCCGTCGCACTGGCGGGTGCAGTGATTGCTCACTTCATTCAACTACTTTAGCCCAAGCTCAGTGACAGGTTAAGCCTTGTTGAACAATTCCGACTAATGTCGACCGGTGTGACCGAAACCACCGGCGCCCCGGTCGGTTTCCTCGAAACTGTCAACCCACTGAAAATCGGCCTGTACGACCGGTACCAGCACCAGTTGGGCGATGCGTTCGCCAGGCTCGATGGTGAACTCGGTGCTGCCCCGGTTCCAGCACGACACCATCAGCTCGCCCTGATAGTCGCTGTCGATCAGGCCCACCAGATTGCCCAGCACGATGCCATGTTTGTGACCGAGGCCCGAGCGAGGCAGGATCATGGCGGCGTAGGCCGGGTCTTCTACGTAGATGGCAAGCCCGGTACCGATCAGTTCGGTTTGGCCGGGCTGGAGCGTCAATGCCTCATCCAGACAGGCGCGCAGGTCGAGCCCGGCCGAGCCTTCGGTGCCGTAGTGCGGCAATGGCAGGGTGTCGCCCAGGCGGGCATCGAGTTTCTTGATCTTCAGCGGTTTCTTCATGGAGAGTCGAGGGTCCGGTGTTTGGGTTTAGAGGTCGGGTGGTGTCAGCTAATGGTTGCGATGATAAAGCGTGCCACCGCGCTTTTCGAGGCCGGCCCAAAGGCATCCTGACGATCAGCGCCAACCAGCAGTATTTCGTTCTGGTCGCTGCCGAAGGCGATGTCGGTGCGGGACACGTCGTTGGCCACCACCCAGTCGACCTGTTTGCGGGCGAGCTTGGCCCGGGCGTAGGCTTCCACATCCTGAGTCTCCGCCGCGAAGGCGACTACACAGACAGGCCGCTTGGCGTGGCTGGCCACGGTGGCGATGATGTCCGGGTTCTGAACCAGGTGCAGCGTCAGGTGTTCTGAGCCCGGGGTCTTTTTCATTTTCTGGGTGGCCGTTTCCGCAGGGCGGTAATCAGCGACAGCCGCCGTGCCGATAAACAGATCAACATCGCCCAGTTCACCGAGTGCGGCCTCATACATCTGTTGCGCGCTGATAACATCAATTCGGCTGACCCGGTCCGGTGTCGGCAGGTGCACGGGCCCGGCAATCAGGGTCACCCGGGCACCGGCCTCGGCCGCCGCTTGCGCCAGGGCGAAGCCCATCTTGCCGCTGCTGTGATTGCTCAGATAGCGCACCGGGTCCAGTGCTTCGCGGGTAGGGCCGGCGGTAATCACCACCCGCTTACCGGTCAGGCTGCCCCGATGAAACAACCCGCCGGCGAGTTCGGCCAGATTCTGGGGTTCGAGCATGCGGCCCGGGCCGACATCGCCACAGGCCTGCTGACCGGCATCGGGCCCGAACCAGGCGAGCGTCGGGTACAGCTGTTGCAATCGGGCCACATTGGCCTGGGTGGCGGCATTGAGCCACATTTTCTCGTTCATGGCCGGCGCCAGCGCACGCTGCGCCGTGGTCGCCAGCCAGAGGGTACTGAGCAGGTCGTGGCCCGAGCCCGCCGCCAGATGCGCAATGAAATCGGCGGTGGCTGGCGCAACAAGCAACAGATCGGCCCAGCGTGCCAGTTCAATATGGCCCATGCCCATTTCAGCGGCTTCATCGAGTAGTGAATGATGCACCGGGTTGCCGCTGAGTGCCTGTAGCGTGAGCGGCGTTATGAATTCCCGGGCCGCATCGGTCATCACCACCCGCACCTCGGCCTCAGCCCGAACCAGCTCGCGCACCAGTTCAGCCGCCTTGTAGGCGGCGATGCCGCCGGTAATGCCGACAATGATGCGCTTGCCAGCCAGCGTCTCCAGGTTCGGGGTTTGCATGCTCGTGCTCTGCCACTCAAAATAGAGGGCAAGAATACCATAAGGGATTGGTGTTCATCACAGCGGGGCGGGTGACAACCCGGTTGGCACTTCCGCTTCGAGACCGGCAGACAAGGGTGTCTGCCCGAAAAAGGACGCAACCATGTCAATCAAGGACTGGCCGGCTTCAGACCGGCCACGGGAAAAACTGCTGCAACGCGGGGCCAGCGCCCTGACCGATGCAGAACTACTGGCTATCTTCCTGCGTACCGGTTTACCCGGTGTCAGCGCGGTGGATCTGGCCCGCCAGCTACTGACCGACTACGGCAGCCTGGGCACCCTGCTGGCCGCAGATCAGGCCCGCTTTTGCCAGGGCAAGGGGCTGGGCTCGGCCAAGTTCGTGCAACTGCAGGCGGTGCTCGAAATGAGCCGGCGTTATTTACTGGATGACCTGAAAGCCTCGCCCTCACTCACCTCGCCGGCAGACACCCGCCAATATCTGCTGGCACAGATGCGCGGCCTGCCCCACGAGGTGTTCGCCTGCATCTGGCTCGATAATCAGCACCGGGTGCTGCAGTATGAACCCCTGTTCACGGGCACCATCGACGGCGCGGCGGTGTATCCGCGTGAGGTGGTGCGCACGGCCCTGAAGCATAATGCAGCGGCGGTGATACTGGCGCATAACCACCCCAGTGGTGTGGCCGAACCCAGCCAGGCTGACCGGCAGATCACCGACCGGCTGGTGGAATCACTGCGCGCCATTGATGTTCGGGTACTGGATCATATGGTGGTGGGTGCCGGGGTGGTGGTCAGTTTTGCCGAACGGGGCTGGATATAAGGTTAACTCAAATTTCGGAGGTTGGGTTTGTGTCGGTGCCAGGAGTCCGTGTCCGGCACCGGGTATGCTTATCTGGGTGGTGCGACACTCGACCGGCGTGGACCCATCCATGGGGTCTAGACTTCGGCATCCATGCCTCAGACTTCCCCAGATAGGCATACCCGGCACCTGACACTCAGTTGGTGGCGAACTCCGAAACTGGAGTTAATAGGCATTTCGCTCAATTATTCGCCGCTTTCTCTTGAGCTTGATGGCGTGTTCTGGTATAAATCGCGCCTCATTTTATCCGGGCCCCGGATCAAAAGTGCGGATCGGGGGTTAGGAGTCTGCAGTAAGGCAGGCTTCAGGGCGACCGAACCAATACATTTCGGGGGGTCGACCGGTTTTTGTTTAACCTCGGTGGCACCGAAGAATCGGAGGCGATTTATAATGTCCAGAGTTTGCCAAGTTACAGGTAAGCGTCCTGTAACCGGGAACAATGTTTCCCACTCACACGTCAAAACCAAGCGTCGGTTCCTGCCGAACCTGCACACTCACCGTTTTTGGGTTGAGGGTGAAAAGCGTTTTGTCAAACTGCGTGTCTCATCAAAGGGCATGCGCATCATCGACAAGAAGGGCATCGAGGCCGTACTGGCTGACGTTCGTGCCCGTGGCGACAAGATTTAAGGAGCCGAAGCATGCGTGACAAGATCAAGTTGGTATCCAGCGCTGGCACTGGCTACTTCTACACCACAGACAAGAACAAGCGTAATACACCCGACAAACTGGAATTCAAAAAGTTTGACCCGGTGGTTCGCAAGCACGTCATGTTCAAAGAAGCCAAGATCAAGTAAGACTGGACTGGCGAGACTGAACAAAAAAAGCCCGGCTCTGGCCGGGCTTTTTTGTGCCTGCAAGAAAGTGTCAGCTAATTTCTTTCGACGAGCGAACGACTTGGCTGACAATGCCGTACTCGATGGCTTCAGACGTGGTCAGCCAGCGATCGCGCTCGATGTCGGAGCGCACGCGTTCAATGGGTTGGCCGGTGGCGTTGGCGATGATTTGCGCCAGACGCTCACGCATGCGGATGATCTGCTCGGCCTGGATCGCAATGTCGCTGGCCTGGCCACCTACTCCGCCTGACGGCTGATGAATCAGGAAGCGGGTGTTGGGCAGGCAATAGCGGTCTTCTTTATCGGCCGCCAGAAAGATGTGCGTGCCAGCGCTGGCGACGTAGCCGGTGCCGATCACTTTGACCCGGGCATCGACGTACTGAATCATGTCGTGAATGGTATCGCCGGCTTCAACGTGGCCACCCTGGCTGTTGATGAACAAATGGATGTCCTCGTCGGACTCATCGGCCATGGCCAGTAGCTGACCAATAACCCGCTTGGCCATGGACTGGTTGATCTCCTCGCAAATAACCACCTTGCGGGATTTGATCAGTCGGTCGGCGACCGGGTCGAAACTGCGTTCTTCATCTTTTTTCATGGTGTTCTCCTAAAAGGTGTGTCCGGATTACACGGCTTGTCCGGGTCTTGAAAAAGCATCGGGTAGCGCTGAATTCGGATTCTAACCCCGGTCGATACTCAGTTTTATTCACAATTGGCCACTCTGCAAAGCTGCACGGGCAGCCCTGGCATTCTGACCGGTTTTCAAACCCTAATGCCTTGATTTTAATAGCGTTTAAGGCGTTGATTCATTTTTCACCCTGAGCTGCAAATGGCCATTGGCTGGGGCCTGGCGGCATCTGCCCAAGGCTTGTCCAGAGACTTACCCACAGATTATGTGGACAGTTCAGCCGCCTCTATTTGTTCCGACAGGGTTAACCATTGCTGTTCCAGGTCATCAACCTTCTGGCGGCCATCGGCCTGTGCCTGAAGGGTTGTCTGCAAGTTGGCTTTCTGGTCTTCCTGATACAAGGTGGTGTCGGCGAGCCGGGCTTCAAGCTCTGCCAGGTTGGCCTGGGCGATTTCGAGATCGCCTTCAACCTTTTTCAACTGTCGCAACAGCGGTTTGAGGCGTTCCCGCTCGGCGGCTTTTTGCTGGCGCTGGGCCTTTTTGTCGGCCGCTGATGATTCTTTATCGCTGGTGGTTGAGTGCCCTTGAAGTTTATCGGGTTGTTTCAGCAGGGTCTGGAAGTAGTCCTCAAGATCACCGCTGTACTCCGTAACCTGGCCACCATTGACCCACCAGAACGTATCGGCCGTGTTGTTCAGCAAATAGCGATCGTGCGATACCAGCACCACCGCACCATCGTATTGCTGCAGTGCAAAGTTCAGCGAATCCCGCACTTCCAGATCGAGGTGGTTGGTCGGTTCGTCGAGCAACAGTACGTTCGGTTTCTGCCAGGCGATCAGTGCCAGGGCAACCCGGGCTTTTTCACCACCGGAAAACTGGCCGACCGGTTCATCGGCGCGCTCGCCAGCGAAACCAAAGCGGCCGATAAAATTTCGGAAGGTCTGCTCGCGCACCGTCGGATCGAGCCGGCGCAAATGCTCCATGGGGCTGGCCTGGCTGTCGAGCGACTCCAACTGATGCTGGGCAAAATACCCAATGCGCAAATGCTGGCCGCGCACCATCTCTCCGCTCTGCGGCTGCAAAGTGCCTGCCAGCGCCTTGACCAGCGTAGACTTGCCGGCGCCGTTCAACCCAAGCAGACCGACGCGCATGCCCGGGTGCAGGGTCAGTTCAACGTTGCTGATCACGGTGCGGTCGCCATAGCCGAGGCTGACCTCGCTGAGGCTGAGTAGCGGGTCGGAGACTTTGTCGTAGCAGGGGATGGACAGGTCGTAGCCA
Source organism: Saccharospirillum alexandrii (assembly GCF_004000275.1). GTDB lineage: Bacteria > Pseudomonadota > Gammaproteobacteria > Pseudomonadales > Natronospirillaceae > Saccharospirillum > Saccharospirillum alexandrii. The sequence continues at coordinate 58,885 of NZ_RCIP01000004.1, read as the reverse complement.
TTGTCGACATGCGCTGGTGCCGTGAGCGTCATTTTTTCCAGCATTTTTACCCGGCTCTGCGCCTGTTTGGCTTTGGTAGCCTTGGCTTTAAACCGATCGACAAAGGATTGAATTTCCACAACCCGAGCCTGCTGTTTCTCATACTGGGCCTGTTGCAACCGCAGCCGTTCACTGCGTTGGCGTTCGAACTGACTGTAGTTGCCGCGATAGAGTGTCAGCTGCTGTTGTTCAAGGCTGAGCACCTGGGTAGCCACGCCGTCCATGAAGTCCCGGTCGTGGGAAATCAGCAGTAGCGTTCCCGGGTAACGTTGCAGCCAGCGTTCGAGCCAGTAACAGGTGTGCAGGTCGAGGTGGTTGGTGGGTTCGTCGAGCAGCAACAGATCGGCCGGTGACATCAGCGCCCGGGCGAGGTTTAGTCGGACCCGCCAGCCGCCCGAGAAAGCGGAGACAGGCCGGGTGAAGTCGGTGACGACAAAGCCCAGCCCCATCAGCAATTGTTCGGCTTGCGACTGTTTTTCGAAGGCCTTGTAGGTGTCGAGCGCGCCGAGCGCATGGGCAACGCGGTCGTCATCGCCAGCGGCCTGGGCAGACGCCAGTTCTGCTTCCAGTTCACGCAGGTGGCCATCGCCATCCAGCACAAAATCGAGCGCCTGGCGATCGACGGCATCGACTTCCTGAGCCATGTGCGCGACACGCCAGTTGGCAGGTACCCGGGCGGTGCCGCCATCGAGGCTCTGGTCGCCTTGAAGCACCTGGAACAGGGTGGACTTGCCGCTGCCATTGGCACCGATCACGGCAATGCGTTCGCCGGGGTATAGGGTGGCGGAGGCGTTTTCCAGCAACGGCTTGCCACCGCGCTGCAGTTGAACGTTGGATAAGGTAATCATGGCGCGCAGTTTACCAATGCGCTGTGATACTGTCTCTGATTACCGATGCCGTTCCAGATATTCATCATCATGAATCAAACACCCGACAACACTGAGTCCGACAACGATCGATCGGCCGACCTCTGGTCCTTTGCAGTGCGCTGCTATGCCGTTGAGCAAGCCTCGCTTTTGTCACTGCAACAGAATGCTCACTTGCACATTAACGATGCACTGGCGGCTGCATACGCCGTTAACAATCAGTTGGCGTTTAACGTCAGCTGCTGGCAAGCCGTTCGGGCGGGTCGTCCGCGTCAGGTATTGCATCGGGTGCGTCGTTATCGACTGGCTATGGAACGGTCTGACCCGAAACGGGCCCGGTTGCTGGATTGGGAGCTGACATTGGAGCGATGGGACTTGTCGCTGCTGGCAAGATGTCTGGGTAGTGAACCGTCAGATCAAGCGGATCACAGCCGTATTGCTACTCAGATGAGTGAACACTGTGATTTGTCCGTCGAGGCGGTGGAGACGTTGCTGGGTAGATTGCAGATTAGTGGGCAGAAGGTGTAACCCGGCCAGGCATGCGGGATGACCGGGCACAGAGTGAACAACGAAGGTGTTCTCTCTGTGCCCGGCTTCGCATCAGGCGTCTTTCTTCGGATCGAACAGGCTACGGCCTTCATCAGACGGCACGGTATTCACCAGCGGCTGCTTGGGTGCTTCCGGTTTTTCCGGTGCCGGTGCACTGTTGGCCGGGCTGCTTACGGCCGGTGCACTGGGCGCAGACGGCGCAGCTGAGGGTGCCGCTTGCGGTGCTGCCGGTGCCTTGGGTGCAGGCGCTTTAACCGGGGCTGGTTTTTTCGAAGCGGCTTTTTTCGCCGGGGCTTTCTTGGCGGCCGCTGGCTTCTTGGTAGCGGCCTTTTTGGCTGTCGCTTTTTTCGGTGCCGCTGTCTTTACGGTCGTTTTTGGGGTGGCGGCCTTTTTGGCGGCGGCTTTCTTGGGTGCTGCTTTTTTCGCCGGAGCTTTCTTGGCGACGGTTTTCTTCGGTGCGGCCTTTTTAGGGGCGGCTTTACGAGTGGTCGCCTTCTTGGCCGTGGCTTTTTTTACCGCTGTCTTTTTGGGGGCTGCACTGGCCACAGTTTTCTTGGCTGTCGTCTTCTTGGCTGCCGCTTTCTTGGGTTTGGCTTTGGCTTTTTTGGCCTTGGCTTTAGCGGCTTTGGCAGCCTTGTCGGCGGCTTTTTTGGCAGCGATCGCCGCTTTCTTTTCTTCTGCCTTGCGGACTTTATCCAGCGCTTTGTTCAGAGCATCCGCGGCTTTCTTCTCGTTGGCGGCTGCTACATAGGCATCCTTGGCAGCGTCGAATTCCTGTTTCAGTTCGTCAGCGGCTGATTTGGCGGCCTGGTAGGTTGCCTTGGCCTTGGCCAACTGGTTTTTCGCTGTTTGGGTAGCACTGCTTCTGGCGCGCAGAGCCGCGGCTTGCTGTTTGGCCTGAGCGGCGGCAACTTTCTTGCGTGCGGCGTCGAATTTCTTCTTGAGCTGGTCACGGGTTTTAGCGCTGTCTGCGACCGTTTTGTCGCGCATCTTTTCGAGTTCAACCTGGAGTTTGCCGATCTCTGTCTTCAGGACATCAACCGGTGAGGTCATTGCGGCAGACGAGGCCGTGCGTTTTGCAGCGGTCTTGCGCGTCGCCGGAGTTTTACGCGCGGATGTTTTGCGTGCGGCAGTTTTTTTGGCGGTGCGTGTCTTTGGTGTCGCTTTTTTCTTGGCGGCGGCCATGAGTCTATCCCCTCAGTTGTTCTCAGTGTTCCCGATTTCTGGCAGAAGTGAGGTCGTTATTAAAAACCGACAATACACTTCAATGTTGACTGGAAACGAACACCTGAAGCAGGCGCGTATCCGTCATTAATTTCTGCACTGTACTATTGTCAGCCGCGATTGAAAATTCAAGCGTTGAAGGCGTTAAATATCGGGTTTTCGCGAAAAAAACACGATAAAAAGGAAGATAACGAAGGATTCGGGGTTTAACCGGCTGGTTGCGGGCAGCGATTGGGTGGCAAACCGGTTTAGCTGTCGATCCAGTCGATCAAAGCCTGCCAGTCGAGCAAGTCATTATTCTGGGCGTTGTCCAGGTCGAATAGGCCCAGCCCATACTCGGATGCGCGCACATAAAACTGGGTGTCGCGGAAGGTGGTGATGAAGGGTATTTTCAGGCTGCGCAGAAACAGTTCCAGCTTTGAATACACCAGGGTGTTCTTGCGCGCCCGGTTGGCGACAACGGCAACCCGCTTGGGCGAAGTACGAAAGACCGGACACAACAACAGGTCTTTGATGAACAGCGTTGTTGCCCGAATGTCTATCGGCGACGGTGTGACCGGAATAATAATGATGTCGCACTCACGCACCAGCTCATTGAGCAGCGACCCGGTCAGGCCTGAGGGTGTGTCGATGATGACCTTGGACGTATCTGGCGGGATGTTGCGCAAATGAAATGAGCGCGTGACCTGAGCATTGGCGTTGCGGTAGGCCGCCACACCGTGAATGCGGGCCCGGTCGGGCTGGCGTGATTGCAGCCATTGCGTAGCGGAGCCTTGTGGGTCGTAATCGATCAGCACGGCGGTTTCGTTACGGTTGGCAAAAAGGCTCGACAGATTGGTCGCAATCGTGGTTTTGCCACTGCCGCCTTTGGCATTGGCGATTAGCAGGCGAGTGGGCTGAGGGGCTGAAATAACCCGCGCTGTATTTTTGTTTTCATCCGAGGGATAAAACGACATCCTGTTACGCTACCCTACTGCTGATTAAACCATGCTCTGGTGTTTGAGTGGCCGCGGCCATATCAATGAGGTTCAAGTCATTGATTTCGGGAGAAAAGCTAACAACTCACCCGGTGTTGTTCGGGGTTTGAATTCAGTAGCAGGCCATCGCCATGCAACCGGCTGGGCTCAGAATGCGTAGAGGTAGCCGTCTGATCCCAGTGCCCATAGTCGTTCATTACGCCATCTCATATCAAGTACCGTGGCACTTTGGTAGGTGCTACCCCAGAAGCTGCCGATTTGCCACAAACCCGTTCGCTCACCGGATTCGATACTAAACTGCAGTATGCGACGCTGGGTGGTGCCGATCAATAACCGACCGGCCGACTCAAAGCGAGCGCTGTAAATGCGAACGTCGCCGGTGGCCAGTTCACTGATCTGTTCACCGGTTGTCAGGTTCCAGAGTTGGGCGGGTTCATCGGCCGGGGCCAGCAATGCCAGCCTGGCATCGCCGGTCAGTTTGACCAGTTTGACCTGATTGGGCAGGGTGAAGGTTTGCAAGCGCTGGTCGTCGGTCACGCTCCACAATCGTGCGGTCAGGTCTTCCGAACCGGTCAACGCGAAGCGGGCATCATCGGATAACGAGACACTGATGACCGGCCCTTCGTGATCGAAGTTGCGCAACACGCCACCGTTGACGGCATCAAACAACACGGCCTGATTGTTACTCAGCCCCAGCAGTGCGAGGCTGCCGTCGGCCGACAGGTCGACCGCCTGGATGCGCGCCGGTGCGGTCCAATACCACACCGGCTCGCCAGTGCGGGTATTCCACAGGGCCAGGTTGTTGTAGTCGGCAGTCAGGGCACGCTGGCCATCGGCGGAGACATCGGTGTACAGCACTTCGGTGTACCCGTCCGGATCGTGGTTCCAGTTGAACTGGCGAGCGGGCGGGTGCAACGACCAGAAGCTGCCACCGTGATGAATGGAACCGATGACCGCGCCATTGGCATTGGGTGTCAGGGTACCGTGATAGGCACCCCGGGTCGCCAGTTCAAATTGATCGTCGGGGTTTTGCGGAAAACAGCCGCCCAGCGCCAGTGCCAACAGTGCCGTAATTGTCAGCTTTCGAGCTGAGGCGGATGACAACGCCCGCAAGGGGCGGTGCCAGTGTTGGGTTCGCGGGGCAGACTCAGCCATGGCGGTCGCCCGGCTCAGTGGCGATTGGGTCGTGCGGCAATCACTCAGGCGACCTGCTCTTTGTGAATATTGTGCAGCCGCTCGATCATCTGATCTTCCATTTCGAAGCGCTCGGTCATGGCTTCACCCAGCTTGGACAGGTCGGCCGGCAGGTCACTGACATGCTGATTGGTGTGATCGTGGGTGTCGTATTTATCGTTGAAATCGACAATGACCTGAGTCGTCGCCTCTACCCGGGGGTAGAGCTTGCGGGCCAGTTCAATGCCGCCGTCGTCGAATTCCCTGGCTTCACGCACCAGTTGCTCGTAGATCTCGAAGTGACCGGCCGAGACGTAATCCATCAGCGATTCACAGAATGACTGTAACAGGGTGCTTTGCTGATCGGCTGCGGTATCCGAGGAAATGTCGAAATAGCGAACCAGAGTTTCCTGGCGCTGGCCGAGCCAGCGGTCGATCATCTGGTGGGTTCCCCCCCACCGCTCCCGGGCTGTTTTGCAATTCTCGAGCATGGGTAACTCCATTCAACCGTAAGGTGTTTAGCGGCAACAGCTCATCAATTGGCTCTGATAAACGAATGCCGGGCGCCGGGGCTCCCAACATCTGGCCACTTATGTCAGACCACAAACTATAGGCCAGCGGTGGATTCGGGACAACAACAGCCTGAGTAAAGCTCCCAGACAATACCCACTCGGGGTAGGCAGTGCACGTCTGTCAACACGGCGGTTTCTTGAGTGTCAGGCCGAGAAGGCTCCGTGTTTTATTCTGGCCTTAATGTTCCGGCTGTGCGGTCGATAGTGACTGTATTAGATCGTTAAGACACGGGCTGCATCAGTCTGTTCCAGTGCACAAATGGCATTATGTCGACTGGGGTGGCTATACTGAGTTGCTGTTGGTCCAGACTGACCGGTTGTCTGATTTCGGAAGGGGTGCTGTTTGTTGCCATTGAGCCACATTGTTAAACCGTTCCACCTGCTGTCGTTGGCGGGCATGCTGTGTTTTTGCTTGTCCTTGCCGGCCGGCGCGGAAGATGCCGTTGCCACGGGACCGACCTACGTTGAGCTGGAGCCGAGCTTTACCATTAATTACGGGGAAGGGTCGCGGTTGCGTTATCTGCAGGCCAGTATCAGTTTACTGGTACCCGACGGCAAGGCCGCGCTGGAGGTAAGTACTCACTCCGATGCAATTCGTCATGAAATCATTATGCTGATCAGCGCTCAGGACCGGGAGACACTGACCTCAACCACGGGCCGTTCGGAGCTGCAAACCCAACTGCTGGAGCAGATTCAGGGATATATGGAACAGGAAACCGGCGCCCCACAGGTTGACCGGGTCTTGTTTACAGCATTTGTCATTCAGGGCTAACGGGGACGATTGGGGAAAAGGCGGGTATTTCGCGGTGCCGTGCAGGCACAGGCTAGATCGTCGAAGGTCGGTCAGGCGCGTTTGTTGGACGACAGAAAGCTGGCATCGGCACTGGGCTTTACGCCTTTATGGCGCTGAAACCCATCATCCCAGCCGGCTTCCCAGGCTGCGATCAGAACATCATTCTCATAGGGGGATGAATCTGCCCCCTGGCCCGTCAGGCCCGTCATGTAGCCTTGTTGGTAGGCCTTGTTCAGTGTTTCCAGCGTCCAGTGCATGGTTTCCAAAGACCCTGTCTCCCTGTGATCGATCCGAACATCATACGATGATCCGCTATCTTAACCGGAAGTTGGTTCACACTTTCAGCAATAAAGATTGATTATGAGAACCATGTCACACTATTCAGGTCGATTGGTTAACACTAAAAGCTTGAACTACTGCCGCAAATACGATGTTAGGAAGTCGTCGAAACTGCCCTGATCCGTGGCTTCTATCTGGCTTTGTTCGTCCAGGCTGCGCTGCGCTGCGCTGGTAAGGGCTTGCTGATCGTCTGCCGTCAGGGCCTCAGGGGCGAGGCGCTGGCGATGTTGTTCTGCCAGGGCCAGTGCGGTCTGGCGGAAGGACCCCTGTTGTTTGATCTGTTCCAGGAACCGGGCTGAGGGCGTCAGTGATACATCGTCTATTTTAGCCAGTTGCTTCGCCACGGCTTGCTGATACCGATCACCGCCGAGCAGGGCATCCATTTCCACCGCAAGCTCAGACAAGGAGCGCAATACGTTGTGTCCCTGGTCCTTTAGGCGTACGGATTTGCCCTGAATGTTCAGCTTCAACTCTGGGTCGCGACCAAAGGCCGCCACATTGAGGTTGTTCTCGCGCAGCTTGAAGCACTCTTCCTTGGGAACCAGGCCGTTATCCTGGACCAGACACCAGAACAGGAACAGGTCGACAAACACCATGCGGTCGGTATCGACACCCAGGGGGGTGAAGGGGTCGATATCCAGGCACCGCACTTCAATGTATTCCACGCCCCGCTCGTTCAGTGCGCGAATGGGTTTTTCACCGCTGTTCGCCACCCGTTTGGGGCGCAGGTCGCTGTAATATTCGTTTTCAATTTGCAGTACATTGGCGCTGATTTGCCGGTAATCCTCCCCAACCTTGGTACCCAATGCCTGATAGGCCGGATAGGGCGTGTGAATAGCGTCGGTGAGGGTTTCGGAATAGGTTTGCAAGCTGTTGAAGCACACATACAAACTGCTTTGGGCATTGTTGGAGTAGCCCATATCACTCATACGCAGCGTCGTGGCATATGGGGAGTACAGGGTGTCGTCGCCCAACGGTAGCAATTCGGTATGCCCCTTGTGACCAAAGCTGCGGTCGATGGCCGGTGAAGCACCGAACAGATAGAGCAGCAACCAGGAATGGCGCCGAAAACCACGAATCAGGCCAAAGTATTCTTCGTTGATAAACCGTTGCAGGTCGCCTTCCCAGCCAGACCGTTGCGCCCAGTCCTGCCAGAATTCTGTGGGCATCGACCAGTTGTAATGCACACCGGCGATGGTCTGCATCACCCGGCCATAGCGGTGCCACAGGCCATGACGATAGACGGTTTTTAACCGGCCAACGTGGCTGCTGCCATACTGGGCAATGGGGATCTCGGTTTCAGCCGGCAACGCTGAGGGCATGCTCGACGGCCAGAGCTGCTCGTTCGGTAATTGCGTGTAGGTGAACCGGTGCAAACGCGCCAGTTCATCCAGCGCGGCTTCGGGCCGATTATGAACCGAGGTAATAAACTCGAGCAGTGATTCGGAGTAATCGGTGGTGATTGACGGGTGCGTCAATGCAGACCCCAGACCTTTCGGGTGCGGTGTTTGAGCCAGGTGGCCTTCACCGTCAACGCGCAGGGTTTCCCGTTCGATACCGCGATTAAAGCGCAACCAGTCGGGGTTCAGATCGGCCAGATGGCCCAGGCGAGTCAGCGTTGGCAAAGAAACATCCTCAAAAAACAGTCACGGTGGCGCAAGCACCCAAGGCACCCTGAGTTGGGGCAGGCTGATAAAGTTCAAGCAACACTTTAGCAGGCCCTGCCACGACGTCGATTACAATCGACCGCCTTTTTTCTTCATCGCTTCCTGCAGCAGCGACGCCATGGCCGTTTGACCGGCCGGCGCTGCTGAGCCCGGGTTTCTATCCCGACGCGGCGCCGAGTTGCGGCGGTTGTTGCTGCCGGTGTTCTGGTCACGGTCTGCCGGTTGGGCTTCATCGTCCAGCCGCATGGACAAGGCGATCCGGTTGCGGGCCACATCGACGTCCATGACTTTGACCTTAACAATGTCACCCGCCTTAACCAGCTTCGACGGGTCGTCGATAAACTGATGGCTCATCGCCGAGATGTGGACCAGGCCATCCTGATGCACGCCGACGTCAACAAAGGCACCGAAGTGAGTCACGTTGGTCACCACGCCTTCCAGCACCATGTTCTGGCGCAGGTCCTTGATGGTTTCAACGCCATCCTGGAATTCGGCGGTCTCGAACTCAGGGCGTGGATCGCGGCCAGGTTTTTCCAGTTCCTGCAGAATGTCGGTGATGGTTGGCAAACCAAAGGTATCGTCAACGTACTGCTCGGCCTTGAGTGATCGGATGAAACGGCTGTCGCCGATCAGAGCGCTTACATCGCGGCCGGTATCGGCGACGATGCGCTCCACCACTGAGTAGGATTCCGGGTGCACCGCTGAGCCGTCGAGCGGGTTGTCGCCGTTCATGACTTTCAAAAACCCCGCCGCCTGCTCGAACGCTTTCGGGCCCAATCGACTGACGTCTTTCAGCTGTTTGCGATTCTTAAACGCGCCTGCGGCATCACGATGCGCGACGATGTTATTGGCAATGGTGCTGTTCAGACCCGATACCCGGCTCAGCAAGGGGGCTGATGCGGTATTGAGATCGACACCCACGCCGTTCACGCAGTCTTCCACGACGGCATCCAACTGACGTGCGAGCGCCAGTTGGGAAACGTCGTGCTGGTACTGGCCGACACCGATTGACTTGGGTTCAATTTTCACCAGTTCTGCCAGCGGGTCCTGCAGGCGCCGGGCAATGGAGATCGCGCCGCGAATGGTCACGTCCAGGTCCGGAAATTCACGCGCGGCAAATTCAGAGGCCGAGTAAATGGAAGCACCGGATTCATTCACTAACAACGCCTGGGCGTTGATGTCCGGGTGCGATTTCAGCACAGCTTTCACGAAGCGTTCGGTCTCACGGCTGGCGGTGCCGTTTCCGATGGCGATCAGCTCAACGTTGTGTTTTTTGCACAGCGACACCAGCATTTGCTCGGCTTCGCGGATCTTGTTCTGCGGCGGTGTCGGGAACATAGCGCCGTGATCGAGCACCTTACCAGTGGCATCAACCACCGCGACTTTCACCCCGGTACGCAAGCCCGGGTCCAGGCCAATGGTCGCTTTGGGGCCAGCCGGTGCGGCAAGCAGCAGGTCTTTCAGGTTCTTGGCGAACACATCAATCGCGGCTTTTTCGGCTGATTCACGCACCCGGTTAAACAGGTCGGTTTCTATGTGGGTCAGCAACTTCACCCGCCAGGTCCAGCGCACCACCTCGCCCAGCCAGGCATCGGCGGCGCGGCCATTGTCTGTGATGTTGAAATGCTCGGCGACAATGATTTCTCCCTGGCTGGTGCTGCGCGGCTCTTCGCCCGCCAACACCAGTGAGAGCTGTAAAAAGCCTTCGTTGCGACCCCGAAACATGGCCAGGGCCCGATGGCTGGGCACCTTTTTGATGGCTTCGTTGTGCTCGAAGTAATCCTGAAATTTGGCGGCTTCGCTCTGCTTGCCGTCGATCACCCGCGCCTGCATCTCGCCATGCTGCCAGAGGTATTCACGCAATTTGCCGATCAGCCCGGCGTCTTCGGCGAAACGCTCCATCAGAATATAGCGCGCCCCATCGAGCACGGCTTTGGTGTCGGCAAAGCCCGCATCGGCATTCAAGCAAGATTCTGCCTCGCTGGCGGGGTCTAAGGTCGGGTCATTGAACAAAGCATCAGCCAGAGGCTCCAGCCCGGCTTCAATAGCAATCTGACCTTTGGTACGGCGCTTCTGTTTGTACGGTAGATACAGGTCTTCAAGCTCTGTCTTGGTCGCGGCGGCTTTAATATCGCGACTCAGGCTATCGGTCAGCTTGCCCTGCTCTTCGATGCTGGACAGAATCGCCGCACGCCGGTCTTCCAGTTCGCGCAGGTAGCGCAACCGGTCTTCAAGATTTCGCAGTTGGGTGTCGTCCAGTCCACCGGTCACTTCTTTACGGTAACGACTGATAAAAGGCACAGTAGCGCCTTCATCCAAAAGGGCCACAGCCGCCTTAACCTGGGCGTCGGCGACCTGAAGTTCCTGGGCAATACGATGTTCGATGCTGATCATAAGACGATGACTCGGTGAAGCGAAACGGGAAGCACGCATCATTAGCCAAAGCCGCAAGCATTTCAAGGCCACTTACAACACGCTAACACCTTGATTTATAAATAAAACCAACACCTGTTCTCTCACCCCGAGGTTGACAGTTGCTCTCGCTCCATTGCCATGAGTTCGTGCAGGCAACCGGGTAGTCCTGTTTGGGGTCGGCGTGAACCCTTCCATGGGGCCTAGACCGTAGGATATGAATCCCCTCCATGGGATTCACCCTTCGGGCTCGCTGCGCTCATGCTAAAACGCTCCCGGCGTTTTAGTCCATGCTACGGACTTCCCCAAACAGGACTACCCGGTGGTCGACACGAACCACTGGCACAAAATACTGCCGAGCCGACTCCAGCCGCAGTAGACAACCGAACCACAGGTTGCCTGAGAGCATACCGAACCGCATAATCGCGTCCTGCCATTCTTGCCTAGAGGTCCGCCGTGCGCGACCCCCACCGCGACGACATTGACGCCAGCCTGGATCTGCTGCTCGACCAGACACCGTTTATGGATGTGCGCGCCCCTGTTGAATTTGAACATGGTGCCATTCCTGGCGCAGTTAATGTGCCGATTCTGGATGATGATCAGCGGGCTGCCATTGGTACCCGGTATAAAGAGGCGGGGCAGGACGCGGCCATTGAACTGGGTCTGGAATTGGCGACGCCCGACATTCGTGCCGAGCGTCTTGATGCCTGGGCGACGTTTGCCCGGCAGCATCCGAATGGTTATCTCTATTGTTTTAGGGGTGGTTTGCGTTCCAACACCACACAGGCCTGGCTGCGCGAAGCGGGCATTCACTACCCGCTGGTGCGCGGTGGGTACAAGGCGCTGCGCCGCGTTCTCATTGATGCGTTTGAAGAACGTCTGGCAACCCGGAGTTTGCAAGTACTGGCGGGGCCGACTGGCAGTGGAAAAACCGAGGTAATTCATGACTGGCCGGTCAGTCTGGATCTGGAAGGCCGTGCCGGGCATCGCGGCAGCGCTTTTGGTGCGACCTTCGTGCCTCAGCCGGCGCAGATTGACTGGGAAAATCAGATTTCGCTGGATTGGGCGCGTCTGGATGTCCATGGCGATGCGCCTGTGTTGGTAGAAGACGAAGCGCATCTGATCGGTCGCATTCATCTGATCCCCGAGTTGCACCAGCGCATGCAGGAATCTCCGGTCATCGCTCTGGAAGCGCCGATGCAGGAGCGTGTTGACCGGTTGTTAGATGACTATGTGAACCACGCGCTGCAGCATTTCAGCCAGCAAGCGCCGGACAACCCCTGGCCCCTGCTCGGTGACTACGTGAGCCAGAACCTGCGTCGCATCCGTAAACGCCTGGGCGGTCTGCGCCATGAGCAACTGCAACAGGCGGTGCCAGAGGCGGTGGATGCCATGGCCCGGCAACGCGACCCCGGTGGTTTTAACCGCATAATTGAAACCCTGCTGACGGATTATTACGACCCCATGTATCAGTATCAATTGAGCGGCCGGGCTGACCAGGTTGTGTTCCGTGGTGATGCCCGTGCCGTGCTCGACTGGCTGGAACACCAGCGCCATGTTTGAACGCGATCTGGTACTGGTCGGTGGCGGCCACACCCATGCTCTGATGATTTGCACTCTGGCGATGAAGCCGATACCGGGGGTTCGGGTGACGCTGGTGTCGGAATCGACGCTGACGCCATACTCCGGCATGTTGCCAGGTCTAGTCGCCGGGCATTACCGGCCAGATGAGGTCCACATCGACTTAAACCGGTTGTGCCGCTGGGCCGGTATTCGCTTTATTCAGGGCCGGGTGACCGGTGTTAACCCTTCAGCCAAAACCCTGTCTGTAGAGCAACAGCCGACAGTGTCTTACGATAAGGTCTCATTCGACACCGGCTCAACGCCCGATTTGAGTTTGCCCGGCGCGCGTAGCTTTGCGGTCGGGGTGAAGCCCGTCAGCCGGTTCTATGCCAAATGGCAGCAACTGCTCGACCGCCATGACCTGGAACGCAGTACCGAAACTCAGCACTGGGGCGTCGTCGGCGCCGGTGCCGGTGGGGTTGAACTGGTGCTGGCCATGGCATACCGCCTGGGCGCGGATCGTCGCGTTCAGCTGCATCTGGTTTACCCCGGCGATCACATACTGAGCGGCTACCCGCGCCGTTCAGTCCTTGCGGCTGAGCGGGCATTGCAGCGGCACGGCGTCGTCTGCCACTCCAACTTTAACGTCAGCGCGGTGAAGAAAAACGGTCTGGTGGCGGCCAATGGCAACGCCTTGTCGCTCGACCAGACGGTCTGGTGCACCCGGGCGGCCGGTCCGGAGTTTCTCAGCCGGAGCGGTCTGGACGTGACCTCAGCCGGCTTTATCGCCGTTAATCGCTACTTGCAAAGCACCTCACACCCGGACGTATTTGCCGCCGGCGATGTCGCCGACATGGTGTTCGACCCCCGGCCAAAGGCCGGTGTCTATGCCGTGCGCCAGGCGCCGATTCTGTATCAAAACCTGAAACTTGCGTTCGCCAGCCAGCCTATGCAACCGGCGCGGCTGCAACGACGGTTTCTGTCTCTGTTGTCGCTGGGTGACCGCCAGGCGGTTGGTCACCGGGGCCTGTTCGTCGCCAGCGGTGCCTGGGTCTGGCGCTGGAAAGACCGGATAGACCGTGCCTTTATGGATAAGTTCCAGGCGTTGGGTACGCCGAAGATGATGGCGCCTATGCCCAACGAAACAGAGGGCGAGATGCACTGCGCCGGTTGCGGCAGCAAACTGGGCCCGGCAATTTTGCACGATACGCTTAGCGCTTTGCCGCGCTTGAACAAACCCGGGCTGACCCCGGCCCTGGAAGCCGCCGAAGACGCCAGCCTGTGGCAACCGACACCGGGCCTGACCCAGGTGCAAAGCCTCGATGGTTTTCGCAGCTTCAGTGATGACCTCTATCGCTTCGGCCAGGTCTGTGTGAATCACGCCCTGAGCGATTTGTACGCCATGGGCGCGCAGCCGGTCTCGGCCCAGGTCTGGATCAACCTGGCTCACGCCCACCCCCGTTTGCACAAGGCGGATTTCCAGAGGCTGATGCGCGGCATTCATCAGTCATTGAATGACCAGCAGGTAGCCCTGGCCGGTGGCCACAGCACCGAAGGTGCGGAAACCCACGTTGCGGTCGTCGCCAACGGCGAAGTCGACCCGGCGTGCCTCTGGCGCAAAACCGGGGCGCAACCCGGCGATGTACTGATTCTGACCAAGCCGCTCGGTACTGGCGTGATCTGGGCGTCGGATGCCGCCGCCCAGGCCCCAGCTAGAGCCGTTGCTGCGGCCTGGGAGAGCATGCTGGTCAGCCAGAAAGCCGCCTGGGAAGCACTGCAAAGACTGGAACCGCACGCCGTTACTGACGTCACCGGTTTTGGTCTGCTGGGCCATTTGCTGGAGATGGTTACGGGCGACGACTTTGAAGCTCACCTTAACTTGAACGCCCTTCCCGCCCTGCCCGGTGCTCGCGACCTGTTGGAGCACGGCTTTCGCTCCAGTTTGCACCCTCAATTATTGCCCTACACGCTGGAATGCAGTGGGCTTGAGTCTGTTAGTGAAGCTGATATTGCGTTGCTGATTGATCCGCAGACTTCAGGCGGCTTGCTGGTCGCTCTCGACCCGGATCAGGCGGAAGCCTTTCTCGGCCAACTACCGAATGCCCGAGCTATTGGTCACATTGCGAGGCGTACTTCCGACCGTAAAGTGGTCGTGGGCTAACTCAGGAGCCCCCGGGCTCCCTACCGCACCCGAGTCTGTATCTGAATCCGGTCGCTCTGGCCGCTTTGGTCAACCAGCACGATCTGATAGCGGTGTAGCGGTACCAGGGCCAGATCCAACTCGGGCTCCTCAGTGGTAAGTTGTTCGCCGTTCAGGTACCAGTGAAACGGGGGTTGGCCGCCCTCGGCCCAGAGTGACAGATCGATATCCTGGCCTGGTTCGACCATCAGGCGGGAGCCATCGGATGCGCCTTTCAGCGCCAGTGGTTGCTGGGCCACCGGGACCAATTGCGGCGGGCAGCGCGGGTCGAAACCGGGCAGGCGTTCGCGGCTGCGCCAGTCGGGCCGTAGCCAGCCTTGCACGGGCGCTGGCCACAGTGCGACGTGCGTTCGAGCGGCTGGCAGGTCGCAGCCCAGTGGCACCTGCAAGCCGGATTCGGGGTTGAGGTTCAGGGGGGTGACGGGCCGGTTGAAGTTCAGGCCGGCATCGCGGCTGTGCATCCAGGTGCTGGGAAAGGTGCCGTCCAGCACCCAGGCTTCCTGGGGCTGGTCACACAACGCCTCGTTTTCAGGTCGACCGCTGGGCCAACAAACGGTTTCGCGGGTCACGCTGGCGGGTTTGGCGGGCAACGCCGGGCTGTCGCCGATCATGGCCGCGACCCGGGCCAGTAGCGGCACGGCGGTCTGGCGACCAAAGTGGCTGGGCAGCGCCGAGCCATCCGGTTGCCCCACCCAGACGCCCAGGGTGTGATGCTGGCTGACCGCCAGCGCCCAGCTGTCCCGATTGCCATAGCTGGTGCCAGTTTTAACGGCAAGCCCGGGCAAGGCATTGTCGGCATCCAGCAGGGTGCGACGGATGATCCAGGCCGCACCGGCAGACATCAGCGGGCTCTGAACGCGAGGATCATCCGGGCTCAGACGCGGCATGATCGTCTGGCCCTCTCGGCCCAGCGCAGAATACAACCGCACCAGACTCTCCAGTGAGGTGCCGACGCCGCCCAGCGCAACGGCGAGACTGGGGCGCGCGTTGGCTGGCAACTGGAGCTCGCCACCGGCTTGCTGCAAGGCCAGATAAAACCGCGCCGGGCCAATCTGCTCCAGCACCTGCACCGCGGGCAGGTTCAGGCTCTGTTGCAGAGCACTGGCCAGCGACACCGGGCCGCTGAAACCACCGGTAAAGTTCACTGGCCGGTAATCACCAAAGCGCAGCGGCACATCGAGCAACAGGCTGGCGCTGTGCACCAGCCCAAGGTCCAACGCCTGCCCGTAAATAAAGGGTTTCAGTGTCGAGCCGGGTGAGCGAATCGCCGATACCATATCGACGTGGGCGGCCCGGGCCGGGTCGGTAAAATCCGCCGAGCCGACGTAGGTTCGAACCAGGCCGGTGCGGTTGTCCATAATCATCACCGCAGCCGAGACGTGGCGATCAATCGCCTGCACATAGGCCGGCACCAGTGCTTCGACCTGGCGTTGCCAGTCGAGGTTCAAGGCGGTGCGGTGAGTCAGTTTTGGCACGGTGTTCGTTGTGGCAGTCTCGACCAGCCGGCGCGCCAGTAAAGGCGCGGTCTGATAACGCTGAATCGGCACGGCAATGACACGCTCTTCCCGAGCATCGGCCACGGCCTCGGGCGACCAGATATCCTGATCCGCCAGGCGCTGCATCAGTTTGTTTCGGGCCGCCTCCGCACGTTCCGGGTGTCGGTCGGGCCGGTATCGGCTGGGTGCCTGTGGCAGTACGGCGAGCAGCGCCGCCTGGGCTCGGGTTAGATCCTGCGCCGGATACCCAAGGTAAGACAGGGAGGCCGCTTGCACGCCTTCAAGTGTGCCGCCGAAGGGCGCGTGGTTCAGGTAATAGGTGAGGATCTCGGCCTTGCTGTAATGCCAGTCAAGCTGCAGCGCGCGCACCATTTCCTTGAGCTTGCCGGTCAGCGTTCGGGGTTCCGGGTAGCGCAGCCGGGCGACCTGCATGGTCAGCGTTGAGCCGCCGGAAACCACCTCGCCATGCCAGAGCGCCTGGCCCACAGCGCGAATCAGCGCGAACGGGTTAACGCCGGGGTGATGGTAAAAGAATCGGTCTTCGTAGCCGATCAGGGCTTCCAGGTAATAAGGCGATACCTCGGCCAGTGTGACCGGGTAACGCCAGACGCCCTCCGCATCGGCAAAGGCGCGCAACAACTGGTCATGCTCCGTTGTGACCACCTGGCTGCCGGGCCGGGGGGTCAGGTCCACCGGGGCCAGACGGTCAATCACCAGTAAGATGAGCAGGGTCAGCCCGACAAGCACGCCGGGTATCGCCAGTGCGATAACCCAACGGCGTCGCCGGAGCCGGGCCAACCCGAGCATCAGCGGGGCAGAACCACCAGACGGCCGGGCGAGCGACCCAGGCTCTGGATATCCGGCCGGTACATGTCTTCGACATAGGCGCCTGGAATGGCGTATTCACCCGGTGTGACCGCCCGCGCCAGGTAATACAGCACCTGGCCCTGCCATTCGTTCACATCGAGCGCCGCGACATAGCGGTCATCACGAACCTCTTCATAGGCGATGCGGTTGCGGAAATACTCACCGACCGAATCCCCTTCGATGCGAATATCATCGAGATTGACGCTGGCGTTGGCCAGGTTCTGGTTTTCAATCTCCAGCCCCGCCGGCAGCAGATCGACCAGCAAGGCTTCCGGCACCCGGGCCTCGCTGCTCACCGATAGCCGTACGATCACCAGGTCGCCCGTGGTCAGTGGCTCGGTGATGTCGAGCGGTTCACCCTGAATATCATAGGTGTCGCGCTCTACTCGCAATGTTTGCGCATAGGGTTCAGGCGCTTCGAGCGGTGCACCGTTGTAGACCAGATTGGCGAAGATCGCCTCGTCGCTGGCTTCAATGCCGCGCAGGCTGGCTAATTGGTCGGCATCGATCAGGGTGTTGAAGGCCCCTTTCCGGTCGAGCCGCTGATCCAGCGCATCGAGCTTCAGGGTGGCTTGCCAGGGTTCCGGGCTGGCCGAGAACTGCAACGCCAGCTTGGCCAGGGCAATGCGCTCCTGGGTGCTGAACCACTGCTTTTCTTGCAGCAGGTCGGGCACCTGTTGCCACAAATCACCGGCGTCGAAGCCGTGCTCAAGGGCCAGTGCCAGAGTCAGGGCGGCGTCGCGCAGCGGGCTGCCGTAGTCGCTGTAATAACGATGGCGGCTGCGTTCGACGGTAATGCCTTTTTCCGCTGCGACCGCGGCGCGCTGGGTATCGCCTTCGGTTTGCAGGGCGACGGCCAGTTGCATCCAGCCCAGGCCGGACTGGTCATAGTCGCGCTCCAGTGCCTGGTCATAGAGCCGGCGCACGTCACTCAGCGAGCCCTGCCCGGCTTTCGCCAGCACCTCGGCCGCATAGGCGCGGACGGCGAACTGCTGATAGGCCGGGTCATCGCTCCAGCCGGTCACCCCCAGCGAACCACGCAACAGCCCCTGCAGCGTGGTCAGGGTGCGTTCGAGTCGGCTGTTATCAACCGGTATACCCAAACGGCGGGCATCGATCAGCAGGTCTGCTGCATAAACGGTACCCCAGTGGGATTCAACGGAACCCGAGTCCCAGTAGCCAAAGAGGCCAGAATCTTTCTGCTTTGCCAGGGTGCGGGCAAGGCCGGTTTCAATCTGGGTGCGGCGGAAGGCCTCGGTATAGGGTTCTTCGAACCGACTCTCCAGCGCCTGAATCAGCCCCAGGTCTTGCGCCAGTTGCGGGTCGATCAGCAGCCAGGGGTAGGTTGAGCTGATGGTTTGCTCCAGGCAGCCATAGGGGTAATGCAATAACGAGCGCAGGTGTTCGGCGAAATCGATGGCGGGCCGGTTCGACAGCGTCAACTGGGCCTGAACGGTCGAGGCAATCAGGTCATCAGTGCGTGGTGCCGGCTGCCACAGGGTATTAGGCTCAATGCGTGTACGCTCGTAGCGGGTCTGCCAGGGATGGGCGCTGCGTACGCCGAGTGACCAGCGGCGGTTGATGTCGAGGTCGTCGCCGTTACTGAGGCGCACGGCTATGTCGCCGGTGCCGGTCTCGTACCCGGCTTCCAGTGGAATACGCAGCGTGGTTTTTTCGCCGTCTTTTAACGTCAGGCTGTCACCAGGCTCGGTGGCGCTGATAGCGCCGCCGATGGCAACGTTCAGCGCCAGCGTTTGGTCGGCACCGGAAAGATTGTGCACATCCAGGGCCAGCGTGCTCTGATCGCCAAAGGCCATAAAACGTGGCAATGCGGCTTCGACCACCAGCCGGTCAGCGACCTCGGTCTCAGCCTCGGTGCTGCCGAAACTGCGTTCGCCCCAGGCGACGACCATCCACTTCACCCGGCCATTGAAGTCCGGCAAGTCGAAACTGACCTCAGCTTCGCCATCGACGAATTCAATGGGTTCCGACAAGTAAGACAGAATGCGCACATCGCTTTTCGGTTCTTCACCACCGCGCGACAGCGCATCGTCACTCTCGGCAAACCCCCCGCCGAAGCGTTGGCGCACCATGTCGAGCCCGAGGTTGTTGATGATGCGGTGGTACACATCCTGATACTGGGCCTCGAACCGGCGCGGTGAGAAGAAAAACTGTTCCGGCTGCGGGCGTTCAAACCGGGTGATGTTGAGCACGCCCATATCGACCAGGGCGACGGTCGCGTAGAGCCGCTGGTCCGAATAAGCTTCAGCATTCTCAATGCTCAATCGAGCGGTAATCGGCCGGTTTGGCTCAACCCGGTCCGGTGCGCTGACCTCAATCTCAAATTCACGATCCGGACGCTGCATCGGCAGATGGACCAGCCCCAGCGTGCGTTTCGGGGCGACTTCCGTCACTTGATCAGCCGGGGTCAGGACCATCACCGAGACATAGAGGTCGTGCCGGTTCCAGTGGGTCTCAGTCGGCAGTGTGATTTCGGATTCACCCGCCTCGATGTCCTGATGCGTTGAATACAGGACGCCCGCCTGGCTTTCGACGTTAATCAACGCACGACCAGCCGCCGGTGCGACTAAGCGCAATGTGGCGGTTTCGCCTGGCTCATAGGCGTCCTGATCCAGCGTCAACGGAATTTGATCGGGCCGTACGACGGAGGAGTCGGCATCGCTGTAGCCGCTGTATTGGGTGCGGAAGTAGTGCACTGAACGAGCGCCATCGGCATGGGTCACGTGCAACTCATAGTCGCCCCACTGCACCGGCAACTGCACCTCGGCCCCCTCTTCTGTGACGGCAATGGTGCGCGACTCGGTGACGTATCGGTTGGCATCGTAACGCCAGCTCCAGCCACTATCGTCGTCGAACCACCAGTAATATTCGCGATGATCGCGAAACAGCTGAACTTTCACTTCGCCATCGATGGCGTCGCCGTCTTTCGACAGCGCAAAGACTTTAACGCTGACATCGGCGTTTGCGGCGGGGCGGTCCCGGAACAGCGGTTCAATGCCCACCAGAGTCTCCAACGGCGGCATCAGAATCAGTTGCTGGTTGCGGGTGACGGGTCGGCCGCCGCTTTCATACAGGCTACCGGCGATATTGAACGCCAGGGGTACGTCAATGTTGCTCCAGGCATCGGGCAGGGTCAGCAGCCCGGCACCGGTTTCGTCCAGGGTGATGGCCGTCAGGCTTAGGGTATCGTTGTCCAGGCTCTGGCGGGCATCGCCGACGGTGAGATTTGGCCAGTCTTCAAACACTCGGGTGGTTGGGCGCACCGTAGCCAGGGCGTCTACTTCATTGCCCGCCGCTGGCGCGCCGTAGAGATAGTCACCTTGAACGGGAATGCCCGCTGGCAATTCGTTCAGGCGCGGCATGCGTTCGGTACTGCCCGGGAAGAACGACAGGGTCATTCGTTCCGGCAGAAAAGTTTCGACCTGAAAGCTGTAAATTTCGCGCTGCACGGCACGATCGGGCTCGACGATCCACTGCCAGGTGCCGGTGGCGGCATCGTCCGGGAGCGTTACGCTGTGTTGATACAGACCAGAGGGACCAGCGCGCCAGACCGTCTCTTCGATCTTACGGCCTCGGGCGTCGTAGAGATGCGCCTCCAGTGACGGGTTGGCGATGGGCTGGCCGTCGTAGTCGCGACGCAGCATGTTGATGTTCACCGTTTCACCGGGCCGGTACAGATCCCGCGGGCCGTAGAGAAAGCTTTGCTGTTCGCGGTGGCGCTCAGTGACGTTGCTGTAGGCTGATAAATCCAGCGCCGCTCGATCGAGGCGAACATAACTGGTCTGGTTGCCCTGGCGGGCAACGATCAGTCGGGGCCGGTCATTGGTTTCCAGGCGGTGCTGGCCCAGTTCATCGGTGCGGGCCACCTGGGTGTAGCCGGATCGGTTCTGCTCGTGCCAGTAATAGGTGAGCTCAACGTCTTCCAACGGCGTACCGTTGCTTATGGCGTTCAGTTGCACCTGAATTTCACGGCCATAAACACGGGTATGCAGGCCGATGTCCGACAGCGTGAAAAAGCGGGTATCAAACTGGTAATCGTAGTCGCCGGGCTGGCGCAACACCGCCACAAAGAAGCCACTGTCATGCTCGTCGAGCACCGGGTCGAGGTTCAGGTTAACGCTGGTGCGGGTGTTGCTGCGCGGGTCTACCGGGTAGCGACCGGTGTGCGCCAGGTCGGCGTAGGCATCGAGCTCATTGAGCGTCGAGTAATAGGTGCGACCGGAATAAAATGTATAGGCCAGAAAGGCTTCGAGCCGGTCGTCGCGAACGCGGAATACGTCCAGTTCGACTTCGCTTTGGTTAACTACCGTGACTGGCAGGCCGTTCTGAATATCCCCAACCAGAAACTCACCCTGGCTGGCAAAGCTGGCGGAGGCGACCATGGGCCGGGTGGTGATCCGCCACTGGTCTGACTGACGGTTGACGGCCGCATCGGCGATCACTGTCTCCGTGGTCAGGCGCTGATCGCTAACCGAACGCGGTTTGCCGGTAATGCGGATCTGATAGGTAGTGCTGGGTTCAACAAAGGGCAACGTCCAGCTGACGCCGCCGTCATTGCTGATCCAGTAACTGCCGTCGACCGGGGCCGGCTGTACAGTGACGAACGCCTCCAGGTCTGTCTGCGGATCGAGCGCATCGGTGAATCTCAGCGTTAACGCCGGCGCACCCTCATACTGGGATTCAAACACCGACGAAACATAAAACTCAGCCAGTGCAGGCTGGGAAAACGCCAGCGCCAGCAACCACAACAACGCCGCGCCGGACCAGCGCGACACAACAGATCCTTTCATCTCAACAATCCTTGAGTGTGAGTCGAATTTTGGAGTATACCCAAAGTGTTTGGGAAAAAATGCCCTGTGACGAAGCCATTCCCAGTAGTCATCGGGCACTAAGACATGGATCACAAATGCAGTTGATCAGCGATCGCTCGACTGAGCGTTGTCCACCTGCCCTAACACTCATGGCGCGGCAACTGGCCTGCCACATTCCGTCGGCAAAGCGTGACAGCGTTGACGTCGGGTTTGCGCGTGGTCGACTGTTAAGCCGGTGCCCCTTGGGTGGGGCCGGACGCCTGAACCGGGTGGTGAAAGATCACCTTGTTGCGCCCTTTCGATTTGGCGCTGTACAGGGCGTGATCGGCCTGTACCAGCATGCCCTGAACATTGGTGTGGCCATTGTGCCGTTGTATACCGCCTACACTGGCGGTGATCTGAATGGCCTGGCCATTGACCATTAGCGGCTTGTGGGCCAGGCACCGGCACAGGCGCTGGGCGATGTCTTCGGCTTCCTGTGCATCGATGCCGGGCAGTGTGACGGCAAACTCCTCACCGCCCAGGCGGGCGAGTATGTCTTGTTCGCGCAGTTGCGTTTGCAGGGTTCGGGCGGCCAGTTGCAGGCATTGGTCGCCAACCGCATGGCCCCACTGATCGTTCACCTTTTTGAAATAATCGAGATCAACCATCAACACACTAAAGTCCGTGCCAACACGCACCGAGTCGTTGAACAAGCCATCGGAGAGGTTGAAAAACGCACGTCGATTGAACAGCTCGGTCAGTTCATCCTGGTTGGCCAGTCGCTTCAGTCGTTGCTCGGTTGCAACGTAAACGAGTAATGGGAACAGCATGGCGGTGCCGGTGGTCAACAGAATGTGGCTGGCGAGCACCAGCTCATACACCCAGCCGCGATTGCCGCTGCCTGCTTCCGGAGCAGCGCTCAGCGATAAACCAGCCAGCATCAGCATCACGACGGTATGAGCAACGTAGAGGGTAAGCAATAAGAGGCGCGGCGTGGTGTTGCGCACGGGAAGCTGGCGAATCCACAAGGCGCCAATGGCAAAACACCCTGCCATCAGCAGCGATGTCATCGCGCTGAACACGGCTTTGTCCGGGTAGCTTGCGCCCAGCAGCAGACTGGCTAGCAGAAAGAGAACCAGGGATCTTGTTCGGGTCATTTGCAGTGGAGCATCCGCCCCAATGAAGTCCCGAATGCCCAGAATGGCGAGGATAGGGGCTGCCAGTAACATCAGATTGGCCAGCCCATAAGTCACGACCGGCAAGTTGATGCTCACTCGGGCACTGGCCAGCGCAATACCGAGCGAGAACACCAGGCACGACAGCGCCCAGTACAGAAAGCACGGTTTGCGCTTACTCAGATCGTAAATGACCACCATCAGCAAGCCGAGCAGGGCATTCAAGATCAGAGTGATAACAATGAGAGTCGGCAGGTGCACCGGCTTCCTCTTAGTGACACTTGGCCGGACAGAATAGCCCAGGGAATATCGAAATTCACTTACGCCAAGTGTCACTGTCGATACAGTGGACAGTTCGTCCGGTGCACCAGCCGGTCACAAACCCGGTATACTTGGGCAATTAACCTCTAAGGTGGCTTCTCACAAACCCCAACCTTTACAGTGAATCTGAATTTTGACGAACAAAACTGCCAAAAAACTGACCGGAATGAGAGAGCCATGACGGATACGTCAACACATCGGCGCACCACGCCCCTAACCGTTTATGGCGCTGCAGCCTTCATGGTTGCGCTTGCCATCGCCTATTCGAATGACATGGTGCCCAGAACCCTGGTCTCGGTCTATCTGGTCATGAGTCTGCTGTGCTATGCCGCCTACGCGCTGGACAAAGAGGCCGCACAGACGGGCCGCTGGCGCATCGCCGAAAACAGTCTGCACCTGTTGGCGTTGTTCGGTGGCTGGCCGGGTGCACGCATCGCCCAGCACCGGTTCCGCCACAAGACGCAAAAAGCGGCTTTCCGCCGCGTGTTCTGGGTAACCGTTATACTGAACCTGGCGGCACTCGCCTGGCTAATGACACCTGACGGGTCCGCCGCATTGAATGACTTTCTGACCGAGCTTTATAAGGCGTTGCCCTGACGTAGCAACCCTTACGCGGGTGCCCCGATCCGGGCACGGATCTCCCACAGATCCGGGAAGACCGGCTTGAACAGAGTGTTCATCAGATACTCGGCACCGCTTGAGCCGCCGCTGCCCATTTTGGCGCCGATGGTGCGCTGGACCATCTTGACGTGCCGGTAGCGCCACTCCTGTAACCCTTCATCGAGGTCCACCAGCAGCTCGCACAGTGATGCCAGTTCGTGGTCCGTTTGGTAAATCGTCAGCAACGCTTCCTGTACCTGGGCATTGGCCGCGGTTGCAGCCGTCGGTTCCGGTTGGGTGACCGCCTCGGGAATTGTATAACCCCGGCGCGCCAGTAATTGCATAAACACTTGCCACAGGGACCGATTGTGGTAGGCGTCTTCCAGCATCGCTCTGCCGACACTGCCTTCCGGTTGAAAGGTCAGTGGCTGCGGTCGTTTGTAGCCCAGTGCAAATTCGATCGCCCGAAACTGATAGCTTTGAAAGCCGCTGGCGGTGTCGAGCCGGCTGCGAAAACTTTCAAACTCAAGCGGTGTCATGGTTTCCAGAATGTCGATTTGAGACACCAGCGTTTTGAAAATTTTCAGAATACGCTTCAACGTATGACTGGCCCGTGGCAAAGCACCTTCATCCAGCCTTTCCGTTAAGAACCCAAGTTCATGTCGGACTTGTTTGAACCAGAGCTCGTAGGTTTGGTGAATGATGATGAACAACATTTCATCGTGTTCTTCAGGGTCGGATTTGGGGTGTTGCAGGTCGATCAGGTCATCGACTTCGAGGTAGGCGGCATAGGTCAGCATACAGATTCTTCAAATTGGATAGTTGTTCCCCGGATGCTAACTGGAATTGTGGCCAGGCGCACGGTGAGATCCGGTTAAGCAGAGTGTTACCCTGTGGAAGGCAGGTTGTACGAAAGTGTTACCGACCCCAGGGTCATCGCTCAAAGCCTCAGGGCTGCAAACGCTGCACGGTCCAGACATGACCTTCGCGCCGATACATAAAGCGATCATGCAGCCTTCCGCTTCGGCCCTGCCAGAACTCAATACGTTGCGGCACGACCCGGTAGCCACCCCAAAAGGAGGGAAGCGGTATCTCGTCCTGCCCAAAACGGTTGGTCATTTCCTGATAGGCGTTATCGAGTGCTTCACGGGATGCGATGCTCTGGCTCTGGTGGCTGGTCCAGGCGCCGATCTGGCTGGCCCGGGGGCGGGAGTGGAAATAAGCTTCAGAGTCCGATTCGCTGAGTTTTTCGGCTTCCCCATACACAATCACCTGGCGTTCGAGCGGTAACCATGGGAAGTGCAGGCTGGCCTTGGGGTTCGCAGCCAGGTCGCGGCCTTTGTGGCTGTCGTAATTGGTGTAAAAGACGAAGCCCTCTTCGGTTAACCCTTTTAACAGAACGACACGCTGACTCGGCTGACCACTGGCATCTACGGTGGCCAACACCATGGCGGTCGGGTCTGAATTCAGGTCGGCTTCGACAGCCTGGCTCATCCAGTGCTCGAACTGCGCCAGGGGGTTGGCGTCGAGATCTTCCCGGTTCAGTCCGCCGCGCAGATAATCGCGTCGAATGTCTTCAAGTTTCATCCTGTTCTCCTGAAAAAAGGCTCGTTACCGCTTGCTTAGCGGGTCTGGCACTGCGGGCAGAAAAAGGTACCCCGGTTGCTGGTGCGCAGTTCGCGAACAAGCGTTTCGCAACGGTGGCAAGGCAGTCCGGTGCGTCCATAGACGTTGAGCGACTGGGCAAAATAACCCGGTTTGCCATCGCCGCCGACAAAGTCGCGCAGCGTAGTACCGCCCTGGCTGATTGCCAGCGCCAGCACCTGTTTGATGTTACTGACCAGCTGCTCACACTCTTTACGGGTGACACGCCCAGTTGGTTTGTGCGGATAAATGCCGCTTAGAAACAGCGCCTCATTGGCGTAAATGTTCCCTACGCCCACCACAATACGCGCATCCATGATAAAGGTTTTGATCCGTGTCGTGCGTTTGCGGCTTTTTTTGAACAGATAGTCGGCGGTAAAGGCATCGGTCAGAGGCTCGGGGCCCAGGTGCGCAATCAGCTCATGCTCGTCGATCGGCGCCTCAGTATAAAGCCAGGCGCCAAAGCGACGCGGATCGTTGTAACGCAGTCGCACGCCATTATCGAGCTCAAGGTCGATGTGATCGTGTTTGCCCGGCGTCGGGTCATCAAGCAACACCCGCACACTGCCCGACATGCCCAGATGCACAATCAACATGCCCCGCTCCAGCTCGATCAGCAGGTATTTGGAGCGGCGATGCGTCGCCAGAATACGCTGGCCCTGAACCTGCAACGGCAATTCCGGGGGCACTGGCCAGCGCAGCCGGGCGTCACGCACCGTTACCCGGCTGATGCGACGGTTCAGAATGTGCGGTTCGATACCGCGCCGGGTGGTTTCGACCTCAGGTAATTCAGGCATAGGTTTCCTATCAGCCGGCTGGCCCGGCAGGCTATAGACACAAAAAAGCCGGAGGCGATGTCGGCTCCGGCTTTTTGAGACTCAGTCGATCAGCCCTTCATGGATTTGAAGAACTCGTCGTTGGTCTTGGTCTGCTTCAGTTTGCTGGTCAGGAAGTCGATCGCGGCGACGTCTTCCATCTCGGCCAGCAGCTTGCGCAGAATCCACATGCGCTGCAGCTCTTCCGGGCTGGTCAGCAACTCTTCGCGACGGGTGCCTGAACGGCGCACGTTGATCGCCGGGAAGATGCGTTTTTCCGCGATCTTGCGGTCCAGGTGCACTTCCATGTTGCCGGTGCCCTTGAACTCTTCGTAGATCACTTCGTCCATCTTCGAGCCGGTATCGACCAGGGCCGTGGCCATGATGGTCAGTGAACCGCCTTCCTCGACGTTACGCGCGGCACCGAAGAAACGCTTCGGGCGTTCCAGGGCGTGGGCGTCGACACCACCGGTCAGTACCTTGCCGGAGCTTGGTACGATGGTGTTGTAGGCGCGCGCCAGTCGGGTAATGGAGTCGAGCAGGATGACAACATCCTGCTTGTGCTCGACCAGGCGCTTGGCCTTCTCGATCACCATTTCCGCAACCTGAACGTGACGGGCCGGTGGCTCGTCGAAGGTCGACGCGATCACTTCACCGCGCACTGAGCGCTGCATGTCGGTCACTTCTTCCGGACGTTCATCAATCAGCAGAACAATCAGGTGCGTTTCCGGGTTGTTGCGGGTAATCGCCTGGGCCACGTGCTGCAGCATCAGGGTTTTACCGGCCTTCGGTGGCGATACAATCAAGCCACGCTGACCTTTCCCGATGGGCGACACCAGATCGAGAATGCGGTTCGCCAAATCTTCAGTCGAGCCATTGCCGGATTCGAGAATCAGGCGCTCTTCCGGGAACAGCGGGGTCAGGTTTTCGAACAAAATCTTGTTGCGGGTGCTTTCCAGCGGCTCATAGTTGATCTTGTCGACTTTGAGCAGGGCAAAATAACGCTCGCCCTCTTTCGGTGGCCGGATTTTACCCGAGACGGTGTCGCCGGTGCGCAGATTGAAACGTCGAATCTGGCTGGGGGAGACATAGATGTCATCCGGGCCGGCCAGGTAGGATGCCGTGGCCGAACGCAGGAAGCCGAATCCGTCCTGTAATATCTCCAACACACCATCGCCCCAGATGTCTTCGCCGCTTTTAGCGTGACGTTTGAGAACGGTGAAAATCAGATCTTGTTTACGAGACCGGTTCAGGTTATCGAGTCCCATTCCCTTGGCAATTTCCAAGAGCTCGGGCACTGGTTTGGTTTTTAAGTCACTCAGGTTCATAGGGTTTGCGGTTTTATTAGTCTAGGGAAGATGATCGGGCAGGCCGCCCGGAGACGTGGTTGGAAGCGTAGATAAAACAGGTTTAAGGCACTATAGGCCGAGTCGGCAGGGGTGTCCAGAAAAGTTTCAGCCCACCCCGGTTGTATTCAGGGCCGGAGTAACCGACCCGAACACGCTATCACAGGTTGCCCTGGATAAATTCGATCAACTGGGTCTTGGACAGGGCGCCGACCTTGGTCGCCACTACTTCACCGCCGCGGAACATCATCAGCGTCGGGATGCCACGAATGCCGTACTTTGGCGGCGTATTCGGGTTTTCATCAATGTTCAGCTTGGCCACGACCATGTTATCGGCGTACTCAGTGGCCACTTCTTCCAGAACCGGAGCAATCATTTTGCAGGGGCCACACCATTCGGCCCAGTAGTCGACCAGTACGGGCTTGTCGTTGCCCAGTACGTCGGTTTCGAAGCTGTCATCAGAGACGTTTTTAATGTGTTCGCTCATTAGGTTCTGTACCGTTCTCTTGGCTGATTTAGGAATAGGGTAAATGCGAAACTCGCAAATCGACAGGCAGCCTAACTCAGGAATCCGGCCGCTGTCTATTGGACTGTAGCCAAAGGTGGCTGGTACCGTCCGTTCCCGCACAAAATGACTGCGGCCTGCTCACATTTCAAGGCCCAATCACTGATTTTAAGGTCTAATCGACGTTATCCGCTGTTTTTGGCCAGTTTTTGGGCCGCCGCAACGGCAAAGTAGGTCAGAATGCCATCGGCCCCGGCCCGTTTAAAGGCCACCAGGCTTTCCATCATCACGGCATCCAGGTCAAGCCAGCCATTTTGTGCGGCGGCCTGATGCATGGCGTACTCACCACTGACCTGGTAGGCGAAGGTAGGCACTTGCAGCTCGGTTTTCACCCGATGCACGATGTCGAGGTAGGGCATACCGGGTTTGACCATGACCATATCCGCGCCTTCCTGAAGATCCAGCGCCACCTCGTGCAAGGCTTCATCGCTGTTGCCCGGGTCCATCTGGTAACTGGCCTTATTGCTCTTGCCCAGGTTGCCCGCCGAGCCGACCGCATCGCGGAATGGGCCGTAATAACTGGATGCATATTTAGCAGAGTAAGCCATGATCTGCGTATTAACCTGCCCGGCCGTCTCCAGCGCATGGCGAATAGCCCCGATGCGCCCGTCCATCATATCGCTGGGGGCCACGACATCGGCGCCGGCTTCCGCCTGTGAAACGGCCTGTCGGACCAACGTTTCCACTGTGACATCGTTCAATACGTAGCCACTGTCATCAATGATGCCGTCTTGCCCGTGGGTAGTGAACGGGTCTAGCGCCACGTCACACATGATGCCGAGTTCCGGATAGGCAGCCTTGAGCGCTCGAGTGGCTCGTTGCGCCAGGCCGTCGGCATTAAAGGCTTCTTCAGCCAGCAGCGTTTTCTTGTCGGCAGGCACAACCGGAAACAGCGCCAACATGGGAATACCCAGCGCCACCCAGTCGGCCGCCGCTTCCACCAACAGATCGACCGACAAGCGCTCCACACCGGGCATGGAAGGCACGGCCTCGCGCTGCTGCTCACCTTCAAGCACAAACACCGGGTAGATCAGGTCATCGACACTGAGGCGGTGTTCACGCACCAGGCGGCGCGAGAAGTCGTGCGCACGCAGGCGGCGCAGGCGGGTATGGGGGAATTGACGCACAGTCGGGCTCCGGGAACATCGATAAGGGAGGCCGAGTCTAGCAAAGGTCGCCCGCTAACAGGAACTATGACAGGAACACCAGTCGCCCCGGCCGGTCTAACTCGCTACAATAGCGGCACTGTCTTATTTAGTTGCGTTCCTAATAACTCGAGTTTGAAAGCTCGGTTCGCTGCGGTGCGGAAGTGCGTGCCAGGCGCCCGGTATGCCTATCCGGGGTCGGCGTGAACCCATCCATGGGGCCTAGACCGCAACATCCATGTTGCGGACTTCCCCGGATAGGCACACCGGACACCTGACACTCAGTTCAGTGCTCACTTTCAAACTCGAGTTATCAGGAACGAGCCCATTTTAAGGTGGTCTGGTTACCATCAATTAATCAGACCGGCCCGCGGAGATTCCATGTCAGAGAAAGACACAGCCTCACCCGGCAACGGCACGCCCGAAGACACCACGCATTTTGGTTATCAGACGGTCGCCACCGGCGAAAAGCAAAAGCGGGTGGCCGACGTGTTTCATTCCGTTGCGGCGAAATACGACCTGATGAACGATTTGATGTCGTTTGGTGTGCATCGCTTGTGGAAGAAGTACACCATTGAACTTTCCGGGGTTCGCCGTGGGAATCGGGTATTGGATATTGCCGGTGGAACCGGTGACTTGAGTTACGATTTTGCCCGCAAAGTGGGGCCCGATGGCCTGGTGGTGCTGGCCGATATTAACGACTCCATGCTGAAAGTGGGTCGCGACCGCCTGGCGGACCGTGGCATTGCGGGGAACCTGGAGACCGTGCAGGCCAATGCCGAGTACCTGCCTTTTCCGGATAACCATTTCGATGTCATTACCATGGCATTTGGCTTGCGCAATGTGACCCATAAAGAGAAGGCGCTGGCCGAGTTTAACCGGGTGCTGAAACCGGGCGGCCGGTTGCTGGTGCTGGAGTTTTCCAAGCCAAGAAACGATGTGCTCAGCAAAGCCTACGACGTCTACTCATTCAAAGCGCTGCCGCTGATCGGCCGTGCCGTTACGGGCGATCCGGACAGTTACCAGTACCTCGCCGAGTCGATTCGCATGCACCCGGATCAGGACACGCTGAAATCGATGATGGAAGACGCTGGGCTGGTGCAGGTGCGTTATCACAACCTGACCGGCGGCATTGTTGCACTGCACCGGAGTGTTAAGGCATGAGTCTGTGGCTCTGGCCGCTGCAGCGGCTGATGAACGATGCCCTGTATTACGATGCCCAGGCACAGCGCAAACTGGCCCGGTTGGCCGGACACAGCATTGTGCTGGCCATGCGCGAGCCGGATATCACCCTGGTGCTGTTTATCGACGCTGGCAGCGAACCGGAGACGGCACAAATCACGCTGGCAACAGATGCACCCGACAATGCCGACGCCCGCGTCAGTGGAAAAGCCCGCGACCTGTTCAGCGTGTTGCGCGCCGAAGACCGGGCGCAGGCGATGATGGTGCATCAGATTGACATTCAGGGTGATACCCGCACTTTTTTCACCCTGCAGGAAGTGATGTCGACGCTCGATATCGACTGGGAAATGGCGCTGGGAGACCGGCTTGGCGACTTGCCGGCCCACGCATTGGCCGATGGCTTGCGATTTATTGGCGGCATGGCCAAAGCCCAGGCGCGGTCATTGGATCGTACGGCTCGTAACTTTTTACGAGAGGAAAGCCAGTGGCTGGTGCCATCGTCCTTATGGCGCGAGCATGCCCAGGCCGTGCACCAGACCCGGCTGGGCGTTGATCGCCTGGGGGCACGCATTGCCCGCCTGCGCCAGCAAATGGATGCTCAGGACAACAACCGGGGCACATCGTGACGCTGATTCGACTGATACGCATCGCCTGGATTCTCAGCCGCTACCGCCTCGATACCCTACTGCAGCACCAGCAAGTGCCCTGGCTGCTGCGCTTTGGCCAGTATTTCTTCCCGCCGCGATGGATCATACCCGCCAAAGGCAGTGAAGGCCGTCGTTTGCGTCTGGCACTGGAAAATCTGGGGCCGGTGTTCGTCAAGTTCGGTCAGATATTGTCGACGCGGCGCGATCTCCTGCCCGCCGATATGGCCACTGAACTCGCCTACCTGCAAGACAGGGTACCTTCATTTCCCGGCAGCCACGCCAAGCGCCTGATCGAAGACGCCCTGGGCGAGAGCGTAGACACCCTCTTTGCCGAGTTCTCGGAAGCACCGATGGCCTCCGCTTCCATCGCCCAGGTGCACGCGGCCACGCTGCCGAATGGCAAATCGGTCGTGATCAAGGTGATTCGCCCGGGTATCCGCAACGTCATCAGCAAGGACTTGCGCCTGCTGGACCTGATGGCCCGTCTGGTGATGACCATTCCTGATGGTCGCCGCCTGCGTCCGGTGGAAGTGGTTGAAGACTTCCGCCGCACCATTCTCGATGAACTCGATCTGCTGCGCGAAGCCGCCAACATGGCCGCCCTGCGCCGCAATTTTGAAGGCTCGGACTCATTGTACATTCCCTGGGTGCATTGGGATTACACCCGCAAGAACGTGCTGGTCATGGAGCGGATCAGCGGGATTCCGGTCTCGGATACCGAGGCGCTCAATGCCGCTGGCATCAACATGAAGGTGCTGGCCGAGCGCGGCGTCGAAATCTTCTTCACCCAGGTGTTCCGGGATTCGTTCTTCCACGCCGACATGCACCCCGGCAACATCTTTGTCAGCCGCGAGCACCCGGAATCACCGCAATACATCGGCATCGACTGCGGCATCGTCGGCTCGCTGTCGCGGGAAGATCAAAGTTACCTCGCCCAGAACCTGCTGGCCTTTTTTAACCGCGACTATTATCGCGTGGCCGAATTGCACGTCGAATCCGGCTGGGTACCGGCCCATACCCGGGTCAACGAGTTCGAATCGGCGATTCGAAGCGTCTGCGAGCCCATTTTCGAAAAGCCGCTGGCCGAGATCTCCTTCGGGCTTCTGCTGGTGCGCTTGTTCCAGACAGCGCAGCGCTTCGACATGACCGTGCAGCCGCAACTGGTGCTGCTGCAAAAAACCCTGCTGAACATCGAAGGCCTGGGCCGGCAGCTTTATCCCCAGCTGGACCTTTGGGCCACCGCCAAGCCGTTCCTGGAAAATTGGGTGCGTGAACAGGTTGGTCCCAAACGCTTTATTAAAACACTGCAGCAGCACGGCCCGAGCTGGCTGGCAAAAGCACCGCAAATGCCGGACCTGGTGCACGACACCCTGATGAATCTGCGCAAGATCGGGGGTGTGGAGCAACGCATCAATGCTCAGTTGGAAGCCGGGCGCAAAGAGCGCAAACAGGGTCAGCGCCGTTTTGTGAGGCGCCTGGGCGCTGCTTTATTATTGGCCGGAGTTATCCTGATTCCCCAGCCTGCGCTTTGGCTGCAGAGCCTGTCGACCGGCCAGTGGGTTGGGTTGGCGGTTGGGGCTGTTTTATTACTGTGGCCGTAGTTAATTTTCAGGTTCGGAATTTGCACATTGCGAGCGGCGGGTGCCGGTGGTGCCTCTGAGGGGGAGTCCGCAACATGGATGTTGCGGTCTAGGCTCCATGGACGGGTTCACGCCGACCCCTCAGAGGCACCACCGGAGCCGCCGCGGACAATAGCCACTGATTAAATAATCGCTGCAACAAAACGTTAAAGGTTGTGTCATATGATGGACGTTCTACAGCAATTGGCCGACACTCTGGAGGCCCGCAAGGGTGCCAGTGCCGATGATTCCTATGTCGCTTCCCTGTATGCCAAGGGGCTCGACAAGATACTGGAAAAGGTCGGGGAAGAGTCGGTCGAGACCATACTGGCGGCAAAAAACGCAGCGGCCGATCCCTCCCAGACCGACAAAGTCATCTCTGAGACGGCGGACCTCTGGTTCCACACTCTGGTGATGCTGGCGGCACTGGATTTGTCGCCGCAGCAGGTCACCGACGAGCTGGCGCGTCGCTTTGGTTTGTCGGGTCTCGAGGAAAAGGCATCACGTTCAGCCGATTGAGCACTTGACCTGACCCCCTGATCTGGGCGCAAATAGAGTATCTGTTTTTGGATGCCTTAAGGTTCTTACAGGCATCTGAATAAACACCGGTTGGTTTTCGACAGGCGAAAACTGACAACACCATCCTAAGAGGGTAGCAACATGGGTTTTGGCGGCATTTCTATCTGGCAACTGTTGATTGTACTGGCCATCGTACTGCTGATTTTCGGCACCAAACGGCTCAAGGGCCTGGGTGGTGACATGGGCAGTGCTATCAAGAGCTTTAAGAAAGCGGTGAACGAGAACGATGAGGAAACCGCTGCCTCCGAGAAGAAATCTGAAGAAGAGAAAAAGGCTGCGCTGGAAAAGAAAGACGCCCAGTTTGCTGAAACCGAGCAGGAAACCACCAAGAAAACCGATACCAGCGCCCACTGAACCGGGTCGCGCATCCGTTTATGGCCAGGCTGCCGGCTGGGCGGCCGCCACTGATCTGTTGAGAGCTCATTATGTTCGACATCGGTTTTACCGAATTGATGCTGCTGGCCGTCATTGGCATGGTGGTCATCGGGCCCGAGCGTTTACCGGGTGTAGCCCGCACCCTGGGGCGGACCGTCGGCAAGGCGCGGCGCTTTATGACCGGGCTGCAAAACCAGCTTGAACAGGAAGTGCGGCTGGATGAACTGAACAAGAAGATCATGGCCGAAACCAAGGGCCAGACCTTCAAGAATAACGATGAAACCGGGTCCGCCGAGGCGCGGCATGAAAGCGAAGATGCCGAAGTGCCATCCATTGCCCCGAAGTCTGCGCTCGATGAGACTGCCCAGGCTGAACTGGAAGGTGATATTCAGGCCGAAGCGGCACTGAGACGCAAGGTGAGTAATGACGCAGCCGCCAGAGCTCGTGTCCAGGATGATGCCGGGACCCAGGAAACCTCCAGCACCTCAGACGCCCCCAACCACTCTGACACCAGGCCCGACGATGAAGTCCGAAAACCCTGAAGATTCCACCATGCCGCTGGTCGCGCACCTGAAAGAACTGCGCGACCGCATGATGCGCTCCATCGCTGTTGTGTTTGTCGTCTTTATTGGTCTGTATTTCCTGGCTGGCGACCTCTACATGATTCTGGTCAAACCGCTGGAAGTGTTGTTGCCCGTAGGTGGTCAACTGATCGCCACCGGTGTGACCTCGCCGTTTTTCGTGCCACTGAAACTGACCATCGTGCTGGCCGTGTTTATCTCGGTGCCCTATTTGCTGCACCAGATATGGGGCTTCATAGCGCCCGCTCTGTACAAGCATGAACGCCGGGTGGCGATTCCGCTGTTTATCTCCAGTGTGCTGCTGTTCTATGCCGGGGTCAGCTTTGTGTATTTCGTGGTGCTGCCGCTGGTATTCGGGTTTTTCACCTCGGTTGGGCCGGAAAACATCAACCTGATGCCGGATATCGGTAACGTGCTCGACTTCTGTCTGAAGTTGTTCTTCGCCTTTGGAATCGCCTTTGAAATACCGATTGCGACCTTCTTGCTGGTGCGGGCGGGCATCGTCTCGGTCGATGCGTTGTCGTCCAAGCGACCCTACATCTTCGCGGGCTGTTTTGTGATTGGCATGCTGCTGACACCGCCGGATGTCATTTCGCAGACCATCCTGGCGGTGCCCATGTGGCTCTTGTTTGAGCTGGGGCTGGCGTTCGCCCGGCTGATTCCGAAGGCCAAAATCGAAGAAGCGGCCGAGCTTGACTGATCAGTTCGGCCGGTCAGATTTGTTTTGGTCGTCTTCATCGACGACTTCACCCTCGATGACCCGGTGCCCATTGTTGCCCGGGCGGCGTCCGGTGGCTTGCTCCTGGCGCCGCTGGGCTTCTTCATAGGCCTTTTTGAAGCGTGATGCGAACAAAGGCCGTCCGGTAATCTTCATTTTTACAGCGTTAATGATGGCCAGACCAATGCCCACGGCGGCCAGCGCCAGCACCAGAAAGAGCCCGATCCAGAAAAAGAACACCAGCAGGGCGAGCCCAATGATGGCGGCGAGAATGCGCACAAACGGTGACATAGAATCTATCCTGAATGATGTATGTATTGATCGAGCCATGACGGACCTCCGTGTGGCCTCAAGCTGTATTGTCTTGTAAATGCGGTTAGCCTTTCACAAAACAACGCCGGTTTCAGGGCCAAAGGTCATAATTTGCCCGCAGTTTACGCCCTGAAGACACTGAATTCACGCCCAAACGGACACAATCGCGAGAGCAACAGGGAGAAAACAGATGGCACCTTCACGTATTCGCTGGGGCATCCTTGGCGCCGGCAACATCGCCCACAAACTCGCCGATGCGGTCGCGCAAGACCCGGACAGCGAGTTGGTCTCGGTGGCCTCCAACACCCCGGGCAAGGCCGAAACCTTCGCCAGCGCGGTTGGCATCATGGCCGACGACAGCTACCAGAGCCTGGTCGAACGACCAGACATCGACGTGGTTTACATCGCCACCACCCACAACTTCCATTATGACAACGCCGTGCTGGCGCTGAGCCATGGCAAGTCGGTGCTGATCGAAAAGCCCTTTACCGTTAATGCCGACCAAGCCCGAAAATTGGCTGAGCTCGCCGATGAGAAAGGGCTGTTTCTGATGGAAGCCATCTGGACCCGGTTTTTGCCCACGATGATCGAACTCAAACAGCGGTTGCAGAGCCAGGCGATTGGCGAAGTCCGGCACATGAACCTCACCTTCGGCGGCTTCGCCCCCGATAAATACCGCCCGCGTCTGGTCGACCCGGCGCTGGCCGGTGGCGTCACGCTCGATATGGGTATCTACCCGATAAGTTTGGTCTGTTATCTGGCCGGCGACTTGCCCATTGAGGTTCAGTCACTGTGCCAATTCAGCGACACCGGCGTCGACGAACGCGCCACCTATCAGTTTCGCTTCGCCAGCGGCATGACGGCCTCCATCGCCACCAGCTTCAACCTGAAAATGAAGCAGGAGGCCATGCTCTACGGCAGCACCGGTTACATCGAATACCCGGATTTTCAGACTGGCAGTGCTTTCGCCATTCACCATCATGGCGG
Organism: Saccharospirillum alexandrii; assembly: GCF_004000275.1. Taxonomy (GTDB): domain Bacteria; phylum Pseudomonadota; class Gammaproteobacteria; order Pseudomonadales; family Natronospirillaceae; genus Saccharospirillum; species Saccharospirillum alexandrii. The sequence goes on along the minus strand of NZ_RCIP01000004.1, from coordinate 22,723 downwards.
CACCAACGAAGTAGACGACATTGCCGCGGTGCAGCTCGATCAGTTTGAAAACGGCTTCGTTTACCAGGTAGCGGAAGTGGTGCGCTGTCTGCGCGCCGGCGAGCTGGAAAGCCCGGTGATTCCTCTGCAGGAGACCGTAGCGATCATGGCCTTAATGGACCGCATGCGGGAGCAGTGGGGCCTGCGCTATCCGTTTGAGTGAGGCGGGTCCTGAGTTGGACAGTCAGGTTTCGCGAAGTGTATTAAGTGGCCTTGGTCCGCGACGGCTACCGGTGGTGCCTCCGCAGGGTCGGCGTGAATCCGTCCATGGAGCCTAGGCCGCAGCATCCTTGCTGCGGACTCCCCTGCAGAGGCACAACCGGCATCCGACGCTCACACCTAGCTCTCGTGAAACCTGACTGTCCAACTCAGGACAGCAGCTGTATGCCTAGCACGGCCAGCAGCGATATCGGCAAACTCACCAGAATCACCGCGGCAATATCGGCTTTCGGGCCGTTATAGTGGCTGGCGAGCAGGTAGCTGATCACCGCCACCGGCATGCTAGCCTGCAGTAGCAGGGTTTGTTGAACCAGTGGTGATAACGGCAGAGCAAGACAGACCAGCAGGGCGGCGGTCAGGCCAATGGCGACCCGGGCGAACGATAAGCCGATAATGCGGCCCAATCGGTCGAGCTGGCGTACATCGATGCCCGCCAGTGATTTGCCCAGAAGCAGCAGCATGATCGGCAGCGTCATTCCAGACAGTAACGACAAGGTCGACAGCACGGCCTCGGGCCGGGGTGCGTCGGTCAGGCGCCAAATCACCCCTACGATCAGGGCCAGAATCGAGCCGTTGCGCAGAATCGACTTCAGACTGAAGCTGCCCGACAGCAGGCCCACGCCCAGGGTGAAATGGCTGATCTGCACCACCGTTGAAATCAGAACGGCGTGGATCAGGGCATCCGGCCCCAGCAGGGCAAACACCAGAGGAATGCCCAGGTTGCCAGTGTTGGGGTTGACCAGCATCGGCAAGTAACCGCGTATCGCCAGGCCACTGAAGTGCAACAGAACGGCACCCAAAAGCGCACTGATCACCAGAACGCCAATAATGGCCCAGAGCGTGCCAGAGAGGCTCAGCAAGTCGGCGTCCATGCTCAGCAAGGCGCTAAGGATCAAGGTTGGCAGGCCGATGTGAGTGACCAGGGTGGCCAGCGAAGGCGAGTTGAGCAGGCTGGTTTTGCACGCCAGTCCGTAGCCCAGGGCAGCGCAGAACAACACGGGAATCAGGGCATTGACGTAAGCGAGTAGCACAGGCGTACCGGGTCAGGCTGGGCCGTTAGTATATCGGGCCCGATGCCGGTTCGAACAGATTCGAGCTTGGCATTTTCAATTGATACGTTGTAACATCTCTAAGTCAACGCCGATTCCTGCGAACCCGAACCCTGTTAAGGAAGAACACGACATGACCCTCAAATCGACACCTGCCCTGTTTGCCCTGAGCCTGGTCGCACTGGCCACCAGTGCGCAGGCCGAAACCGAACGCCAGCACGGTGCCCACGAACATGGTGCGGCACAGTTAACCTTGGCTGCCGAGAATCAGACCCTGGCCGTCAGTCTCGATACGCCCGCTTATAACCTGGTTGGCTTTGAGCAGGCACCTGCCACTGACGCCCAGCGTGACCAGGTTGCTTCAGCGTTGGCGATTCTGGCGCGGGCCGATGCCGTGCTCGATTTGCCGGCAGCGGCTCGGTGCACACTGACCGAGCAGGCTGTTGATGCCGACACCTGGTCGGCTATTAAGGCTCACGATGATCATGAAGATGACCATCACGATGAGCACGAAGAGGACCATCATGATGAGCATGCCGACGAGCATCATGATGACCACGGGCATGAAGAAGAACATCATGATGACCATGCCCATGAAGACGACCATCATGACGACCATGATCATGACCACGAAGAAAGCACTCACTCCGACGTGCTTGTCGAGTGGACCTATCGCTGCGAAAATCTCGATGCATTAAGCACGGTCACCGTATCGGCATTCGAACATTTTCCCAATCTGACCGACTTGCAGGTACAGTACATCGGTGACGACTGGCAAGGTGGTGCTCAGCTGACGCCCGCCAGCCCCCGTCTTACCCTGAACTGATCTGCGCCGTGTGATCCCGGGGTGCCCGCGGGGGGGGCTCCGACGATCCGCTCTCCGTTTAACCAATAGAGGCCCCCATGGCGGACGCTCTGAGCATTGAGTCCCTGGTATTTCGCTGGCCTGGCCAGCAATACGACACCCTGACTATCGACCGGTTGCAGTTGCCCGCCGCGTCGAGTCTGTTCGTGCAAGGCCCGAGCGGCAGCGGTAAGAGCACGTTGCTGAACCTGCTGGCCGGGGTGCTGGTGCCAACGCAAGGGCTGATTCAGGTGCTGGACCAACCCTTGTCGCAGCAGCCTGGCAAGGTGCGCGACCGCTTCCGGGCAGACCACATCGGTTACATCTTCCAGCAGTTCAATTTATTACCCTATCTGTCGGTGATCGATAACGTCATGCTGCCTTGCCGGCTGTCGCGTCGCCGGCACGACAAGGCGATGTCGGAAGCGAGCAGTCTGATCGATGCCGCGGCAGATCGTCTGACCCGGCTGAACATTCCCGATACCCTCTGGCACCAGCGCGTTTCCGCCCTCAGCGTCGGCCAGCAGCAGCGAGTCGCGGCGGCCCGGGCGTTGATGGGCTTGCCCGAACTGGTCATTGCCGATGAACCGACCTCAGCGCTCGATCAGGACAATGTGGATAACTTTATGGACGTACTGACCGGCCAGTGCCAGGCATTGGGTAGCGCACTGGTGTTTGTCAGTCACGACCGCCATCTGGCACGCTGGTTCGATCAGGAGCTGGAGCTGGCTCCCTACGCCGGCAGCCAAAGCGAGGCCATGTCATGAACTGGATTCGCCTCGCCCTGGCCAGCCTCTGGAATCGCCGCACCACTGCGCTGTTGACGCTGGGCATGGTAGCGCTCAGTTTGTCGTTGTTGCTGACCGTCGACCGGGTGCGTGAAGACACCCGCGCCAGTTTCTCCAACACCCTGTCGGGCACCGATCTGATTGTCGGCGGTCGTACCGGGTCACTGAATCTGCTGCTTTATTCGGTGTTCCGCATCGGCAACGCGACCAACAACATCAGCTGGGAAAGCTACTCTGATCTGCGCCGCAATTCGGCCGTGGACTGGACCGTACCGCTGTCTCTAGGTGATTCGCACCGGGGTTATCGCGTGATCGGCACCACCACCGACTATTTCGATCACTATCAGTATGGCCGCAATCAGGCGCTGAGCTTTCGGAGTGGCCAGCCGTTCGACGATGTCTATGACGTCGTGCTCGGTGCTGAAGTGGCGGAGGTTCTGGACTACCAGCTCGGCGATGACCTGGTGGTCGCGCATGGCCTGGGCACCACCAGTTTCGAAAACCACGATGACAAACCCTTCACCGTGGTTGGCATTCTTGAGGCTACCGGTACCCCGGTAGACCGCAGTCTGCACGTACCGCTGGAAGGCATAACCGCCATGCACGTCGACTGGCAGCAAGGTGTTAAGTTGCCGGGCTTTGAAATTTCAGCCGACGAAGCACGCGAGATGGATCTGACTCCCGACAGCGTCACCGCTGTGCTGGTGGGCATGAAATCGCGGGTACAGACATTCTCCTTTCAGCGGCTGATCAACCAGTATCGCGCAGAGCCACTGTCAGCGATCATTCCCGGCGCGACCTTGCAGGAGCTGTGGCAGTTGATCGGCATCGCCGAGAACGCATTGATTGCGGTGTCGTTCATGGTGGTAGTGACTGGCTTGCTGGGTATGGTGACAGTGATATTGGCTGGGCTGAACGAACGCCGCCGGGAAATGGCCATACTGCGAGCACTGGGCGCCCGGCCCGGCCATATACTGGGCCTGCTGATGCTCGAATCCGGCCTCTATGGTGTTGCCGGGTTGCTGGCCGGCCTGTTGCTGCACTGGGGCGTGATAGCACTCGCCAGTATTTGGGTTCAGGGCACCTACGGCATACAATTGACCCTGGCGCTGCCTTCGCCCACCTTGTTGTTGGTATTGGCTGGCTTTGTGGGTCTGGCGTTTCTGGTCGGTCTGTTACCGGGCTGGAAAGCCTACCGGCAATCGCTGTCGGATGGCCTGACCGCCACCACCTAACTCACGCGTTTCGGATGTAACGATGAACAGTACAGTATGGAAAAACACGCTTTGTCTGGCGTTCAGCACGCTGTTGCTGGCCAGCGTCGCGGTGACGGTACAGGCGCGTGAGGCCACTGAAATCCAGTGGGACGACCTGATGCCCGCTAATTTCAGCTACAAAACCCTGCGCGAGCAGATCGATTTCAGCCAATACGACCTGAGCAGTCTCAGCGACGATGACCCCGAGGCGCAGCGGCTCTATTCCGACATGACTCAGGTGCTTGCCAACGCCCCGGTGGTCGACGCCCTGGGTGGCGCGAATATCAAGCTGGCCGGGTTTGTGGTGCCTCTGGAAATGGACGGTGACTCCGTCTACAGTTTTTTGCTGGTGCCTTATTACGGTGCCTGCATTCACACCCCGCCACCGCCTTCGAACCAGATCGTTTTCGTGCAAACCCAGGGCGGTTACGAGATGGGGCCTATGGATGAACCGGTCTACGTCAGCGGTACCCTGATGATTGAAGCCCAGCAATCAGAGCTGGGCAGTTCCGGTTATACCCTTTATGCCGGTCGTATCGATCCGTATCTCTAGGGAGCCTCTGAATAACTCCCCCAGAGCTCTGCGCGAGCTAAAACGTTTTGCCCAAGTGGGCGGCACCGGAGTGCCGGCCCAGTCCTACGCACTTCGCAGCGCAGTGGCCGTAGCCCTTGTCAAGAAGTGCCGCGCATCTACCCTTTGAATACTGAACGCGACCGCTTTATGCTGCCCGTAGCAGGGCGAGCATGTGCCTGGACTATTCGGCGCAAGAACCCGTAAAAGGACATTGATCTTTCAACTCAATAAGGAAAATCATGAAAAGGATTCTACTTCTGCTGCTGATCATCGTGGTCGGCGGCTATGGCGCTGCGCACTGGCACGTTACCCGCACCGTTCAAAGCCAGCTTGATGAAGCGGCCCTAATGGCCGAGGGTGTTGGCCGCCTTACCTATGGCCAGATCTGGGTCATACCAACGGGTGAAATTCGGGTTCACAATCTGGCGTTTTCGGCACACGGCCAGGGCGGCGATGTGCGCATCGAACGCGCCTCGCTGGAAACGGCGAATTTGCTCGAACTGGTGCAACTGGGCCAGACGCTGAGCAACGAAGAAATACCTCAACGGCTGGCGCTCAGACTCAGCGGCATTGAATTGGATCTGGATTCAATGCGGCCGCTGGTCGATAACAATGCCCAGCAACATATGCTGGCCGCCGGCTGCGGCGATGAACGCACCTATTTCAATTTCACCGACCTCGACACCATGGGCTATCGCCAGACCCGCTCCGATATGACGCTGGAGTACCGCCTCAATCCCGAACGCGATAACCTGCAGGTCGAAGGCGAATTCACCACAGAATCCATGTACCGGATGAGCACCCGCCTCGACGTCGCACTGGCTGACGCTCAAGGGCCGGCCGCGCTGATGGGGGCGACCCTGAATCAGGTGCAAATACGGGTTGACGATTTGGGCTACGTGCCCGAGGTCATGTCGTTTTGTGCTCGCGAGACAGGCCTAGACGTTGACACCTACAAGACCCGGCACGTCAATGCCTGGGAACAGTTGTGGCAGGAACAGGGTGTGGTGTTGGCGGATAACGTAGTCGAAGCGTACGCGAGCTACATTGAACAACCCGAGAGCCTGCGAGTAGAAAGTTTTGCCCGGCTGAACGCCATGCAAATGATGATGGTCTCCGATCCTCAGGCGATTCTGGACCTGATTGCACCGCAAATTGTCGTTAACGACGGTCAACCCAGCCCGCTGCAGTTAACGCTGGCCCTGCCGCAGCGCGTGCCCGAGCCAGACAACGCCCAATCACAGCCGGAGGCCCCTCAGGCTGAACCGGAACGACCCGCCCCCGAACCCGCACAAACCGAGCGGGCACCCCGGGTCATTGAAGTGCCGGTCTCCGACCTCGCCGACTGGATGAATTCGGATATCATCATAAACCTGGCCGATGGGCGGGAGTTTCGCGGTGAAATCGAAAGCCTGAACAACGACGAACTGCAGTTCAAGCAATCGGTCTTTGGTGGCACCATGGTGATGCCAGTAGCACGGGACACCATTCGCCGGGTTCGGGTAGTCAACCCCTGACGGGTTTCCTCCGGTAAGCCACTCAGACTCAGTCGCGCTGACACAGTGCGACTGACAACCGCATAACGCGCTTTCCGGCAATCAGAATGATGCAAAAGGCGATGGGCCAGGCGACCACATAAGCCTGTGCCCAACGGCCCAGAAAGCCATTGCCGATGCCGGTGTTCAAGGCCGTAATCACCGCCGTCATAATGGTGACCATAAGCACCGACATCAAAAAGGCCTGAATGAGGGGCTGGTAACGCTTCGAGAACATGGTCTGCAACCCTTAAATTAGGTATTTCTAATATTATAGCCGGGTTAACGGTGAAGGTTAACCCGCTTTAATTACCCGTACCCGAAACGACCGGCCCTTGATTCGCCCCCGGCCCAGCTTGTCTAGCGCGCGTTTTTTGGCACCGCGTGCCACGGCGACGTAGGTGCTTTGGTCGTAAACGGAAATTTTCCCAACCTCGGCGCCATCAATGCCTTGCTCGCCGGTCAGCGCACCCAGCACGTCACCGGGGCGGACCTTCTGCTTTTTGCCGCCGTCGATCTGCAGCGTAATCATTGGTGCCGGCTGTGGTCGAAAATGGGCGTGTACGGCAGGCGGCAGCGCTTCGGGTTCGAGCGTGGTATTCAGGTATCCTTCGAGTGCCGCCAGCCGGTGGCCTTCCCGGTCGCTGAACAGAGTGCAAGCAATGCCCTGGCTGCCCGCACGACCGGTACGGCCAATTCGGTGCACGTGCACTTCCGGGTCCAGCGCCATGCGAAAGTTGATCACCGCATCGAGCGCATCGATATCGAGCCCGCGCGCGGCAACATCGGTTGCCACCAATACCGAGACACTCTTGTTGGCAAAGGTCACCAGCGATTCATCGCGCTGGCGCTGATCCAAATCCCCATTCAGGGCGATGGCGCTGTGGCCAGCGGCACTTAAGGCATCGGCAACGTCCAGGGTTTCCGCCCGGGTATTACAGAACACCACCGCACTGGTCGGCTGGTGATGCGCCAGCAGACGCAGCAGAGCGTCGAGCCGGTCGTCATCATTGCCGACCCGGAACAGGCTCTGGGTAATGCTGGAACTGTCGTGCCGGGCTTCGACTTTCACCATGACCGGCTCGACCATGATGTGATCCGCCAGCTGCTTGATCTGATCGGGAAAAGTCGCGCTGAACAACAGCGTTTGCCGCTGTGTCGGAACCGACTCCAGAATCGACTCCAGCACCGGCTGAAACCCCATGTCGAGCATCCGGTCGGCTTCATCGAGCACCAGGGTATTCACGTTTTCAAGCACCAGCGTACCCTTGCGGACATGCTCTTCAATGCGGCCGGGTGTTCCGACAACGATGTGAGCCCCGTGTTCAAGCGACCCGATTTGCGGGCCAAAAGGCATGCCGCCACAGAGCGTGAGTATTTTGATGTTATGAATGCCTCGCGCCAGGGTGCGCAATTCTTTCGCCACCTGATCGGCCAGTTCCCGGGTCGGGCACAGCACCAGTGTCTGAATGCGAAAACGTTTAACATCCAGCTTGTTCAGCACGCCCAAACCAAACGCCGCCGTCTTGCCAGACCCGGTTTTACCCTGCCCGATCACATCTTTCCCGGCCAGAATATCGGGCAGGCTGCTGGCTTGAATCGGCGTCATCTGGTTGTAGTCGAGCGATGCCAGAGTGCTCAGCAGATCAGGGTTTAACGGCAGGGAAGAAAAATCGGTTTGGCTCACAATCAGGTCTCTTGGTCGGCTACCTCGGGTAGCCTGGGGCAAATGGGCGCGCATTGTACGCTTTGTGACCAGTGAGCCCAAGTGGTATTGGATAACCCGTGGTTATTTCGGTAGGGGTTGCTATGTTGCCAGGAGTTCGTGCCAGCTACCGGGTAGGCCTTTCCGGGGTCGTCGTGAATCCATCCATGGAGACTAGACCGCATGATATGAATCCCCTCCATGGGATTCACCCTTCGGGCTCGCTGCGCTCATGCTAAAACGCTCCCGGCGTTTTAGTCCCTGTTGCGGTCTACCCCGGAAAGGCCTACCCGGCAGCTGTCACTTGATCTGGTGCAAACGTTTAACTCAAAGCAACGATATGCTGCAATCTTCTGTAAGCTCGAAGCTCGAAGCTCGAAGCTCGAAGCTCGAAGCTCGAAGCTCGAAGCTCGAAGCTCGAAGCTGCCCTCAACTCCGATCTTTTATTCGAATCGGTGTAATCGTTAGGGACTCATCGTCATTGTTCAGGTAGAGCACGCCTTCGGTGATGCTGCACTGGAACGTCATCGAGCGCTCGAACCAGCCGGTCAGGGCATCCAGGTCTTCTTCTGAGAATTCCCAGATTTCTAGCTCGGGCAGGCGCGCCAGGGCGGCTTTGTTCTGGGCGAGCCAGAGAGGCACGGTGCGGCCGCCGTAGGTGTAGAGCCTCACGGCTTTGGCCTGGGCGCTGGCTTTGCGCAGCCATTTTTCATCTGGCTGACCAAAGGCTACCCAGAGGGTAATGTCGCCGGTTAAATCGCGCTCCGCCAGTTCTGGTTCGCCTTCATCGCTCAGACCTTTGGAGAACGTCAGCGTCTCAGAGGCGTTGAGCATGAATGCCAGCAGTCGCACCATAATGCGGTTCGGGGTTTCGGACGGGTGTTGCGCCAGGCTGAAGGCGTGTTCCTGGTAATAGCCCCGGTCCATATCGGAAATATTCAGCCGCGCTTTCAGCACGGTGGCTTTGAGTGCCATGGTGGTGGTGCTCGTATTGGGTGAGGCGTGGGAGTGTACTGCAGCGGCGTTGGTGAACAAAGTGGTGCATCCCGGGGATGCAAAACCCGGCAGCCTCAATGGCTGCCGGGATACTGCCGGAGAGCGCTGTGTCAGGCCGCCTGCCTGACTTGATCAGCGCTCCCCACCTTAGGCGCTAGGAGGCCCGGCTTTCTGCCCCCCTGGACTTCGCGCCTGTTGCTCCGGCTTCTGCTGTTGCTTTTCCTGACGGATAGCCTGCTTGGGTTCCCTCCAGGTCAGCGGTGCTTCGGACGACTGCTGGCCCAGCCCTATGTCTTTCTGCAAGTGGCTGTTCAGGTGTTCGGCAATATAGCGCTCGGCGCGTTTTTCCTGCAACCAGCGGTTCAACTCACGGCGCTGGTTAATACGGTTCATCAGTTTGGTGATCATGGTCACTCTCCAGTTTTTCTTAATCGCATTGTTGAGATTCAAGCACTGGGAGCTGTGGCAGAAAGTGCGGGATGTTGGTGTTAGGAGGGGTTATTAAAAACACAATCCTTGTTATACAACGAGCCGCAGGTTTCATCCACGGCTCGCAAGGCTTGTGTCCTTAGTCGAATCGTGGGTGCAACAGCACATTACCGGTGACCGCAGGGGTCACAGTACGGGAGGTGCACAGTTGGCGCATAGTTAGAATGGTCTTCATGGCGTGCCTCCGTAGGTTGTTGCCGCGTGGGCAGATTCGAATTAAGGGTTTGCTAATGAAACGTTGCGTTTCATTAGGTGCAAGATTACTCGAACGGTGACACTCGCTCAACCCTAAACTTTCAAGGTCTAAAGAATTCATAAGTCTTATGACTTAACGTCCAGCAATCAGGCGCTGTCGTCACCCAGGCCGTCCGCCAGGTAGTCGTCTTTCAGTTTGGTGTAATTGGCCGCGCTGTATTTAAAGAAGCGTTGCTCTTTGTCGGTCAATGGCCGTACCTGACGCGCCGGTGATCCCATATACACATAGCCCGAGGCCAGCGTTTTGCCGGGCGGTACCAGCGTACCGGCTCCAATCACCACCTGGTCTTCAACCACGGCACCATCCAGTACCGTTGCGCCGATGCCGATTAATACCTCATTGCCAATGGTGCAGCCGTGCAAGCACGCTTGGTGGCCAATGGTGACATCGTTGCCGATGCTCAGTGGCCAGCCATCCGGGTTGAAATCGCTGGCGTGGGTAATGTGCAGTACCGCACCATCCTGAACCGAGGTGCGCGCACCAATACGGATTCGGTGCATGTCGCCGCGCACCACGGCACCGGGCCATACCGAGACGTCATCACCGAGTTCAACATCACCCAGAACCATGGCCCGAACGTCGATAAACACGCGTTGCCCAAAGTGCGGGGTGTGCCCGCGAAAACTGTGAATGGCCATAATGCTTGCTCCCGAGGGTTTCTTTGGTCAGCATTGTGGCAAGAATTTACTCAGGTTGCATCGATATGCTCAAGCTCTCAGATTTCTGGCGGAACCGGGTGGAAGAAATGGCGGCCATCGATTTGGGCTCCAACTCCTTCCACATGATTGTTGCGCGCCTTGAAAAGGGAGAGCTGAAGGTACTCGACCGCATCAAGGAACCGGTGCGGCTGGGCTTTGGCTTGAGTGCCGACGGCAAACTGGATGACCTGTCGCAACGCCGCGCGCTGGAATGCCTGGCCCGTTTTGGTCAGCGCATCAGTCACCTGCCCCCTCATGCCGTTCGCGCAGTAGGCACTCGAACGCTGCGTAAAGCGGCCAACGCCGGGCCCTTTCTGGCCAGGGCCGAAACCGCGCTCGGGCACTCTATTGATGTAGTGTCCGGGGCGGAAGAAGCCCGTTTGATTTACCAGGGCGTCGCCCAGGGGCTCGACGATGAGCTGGACCGTCGTTTAGTGGTCGACATTGGCGGTGGCAGTACCGAGGTGATTGTCGGTGAACAGTTTCAGCCGCTACTGCTCGACAGTCTGGGCATGGGTTGTGTGGCCATCATGCGGGACTTTTTTGACGACGGGCAACTCAGCAAGAAGTCGGTTAAAAAAGCGATCACCTTCTGTTTGCAGAAAATTGAACCGGTACACGATGGTTTTGAACGCATTGGCTGGCAACGGGCCATTGGCTGTTCGGGCAGTATCAAGTCCATCTCTAAAGTGGCCGAAGCCATGACCGGAAACCCAGTCATTACCCGATCGCTCTTGAACGACCTGTGTGATCAGGCTGGCCAGAGCAAAAACGTTGACGACTTTAACCCCAATGGTCTCACGTCCGATCGCAAACCGGTGTTTCTGGGTGGGTTGATTGTGTTGCGCGCTGTGTTCGAAGGCTTGGGGTTGGAAACCATGGAAGCCTCGCCCTGGGCACTGCGCGAAGGCCTGCTTTACGACCTGATTGGCCGCTACGACCATGAAGACGTGCGCAGCCGGGGCGTGCAACACCTGGCTCAGCGCTTTCATACCGACACCGAACAGGCCAAGCGGGTGGCCGATACGGCGTTGCGTTTTTTCAACGACAACCTGGTGGCTTTAGGGCTTGATCAGCCAGAGCCCTGGTCGAATTACTTGCGCTGGGCGGCTCAGGTAGCGGAAGTCGGCCTCGATATTTCGCACAACCAGTTTCACAAACACAGTGGTTACATTGTCGCCAACTGCGACCTGGCTGGCTTCAGCCACGAAGAACAGCAACGGCTCACTTTTCTGGTGCGCCACCACCGTAAAAAACCCGATCTCAACAAACTCACTGAATTGGGCGAAGACGACCAGATCCTGATGCCGATTCTGCTGGTCATTTTCAGGATTGCGACTGTGCTGCACCGCGCTCGAACCGGCAGTACCTCCGACGGCGTTAAGCTGCGCATCGACGGTGAACAGATACTGCTTTCCGCCCGCAGCGACTGGTGGGATAACCACGGTCTCACCCAGGCGGACCTTGAGCAGGAAGCTCAGTATTTGAGTAAGTTGGGGTTTGGGTTGTTGTTGCAGCAGTCGTTGACGGAATAAAAATAAGCTGCGAGCTGCGAGCTGCGAGCTACGAGCTACGAGCTACGAGCTACGAGCTACGAGCTAGGAGCTAGGAGTCTCCGTGGCCGTAATGATCACCGGGCACACTATGACCTTAAGTTCAGGACTTCTTAACAAACTGCGTCAGAATGACGATTTGTTGGCCGTTGACTCGGCCTTCGATGTGCTCTGCATTGTCTGCTACCAGTGAGATACCTCGAACGGCCGTGCCGCGCTTGGCGGTGAAGTTTGCGCCTTTTACGGTTAGGTCTTTGATCAGGGTGACCGTATCGCCCGCAGTGAGTACCACGCCATTGCTGTCCCGGTGAATGACTTTGTCGTCGTCACTGAGGTGGTCTCCGGTGGCTTGTGCCCAGGCGAGGGTATCGTCGTCCAGATACAGCATATCAAGTAAATCTTTTGGCCAGCCCTCGGCGATCAGCCGGTGCAGCAGTCGCCATGCCATGACTTGTACCGATGCCTCCTGGCTCCACATGCTGTCGTTCAGGCAGCGCCAGTGATTGGCGTCCATCTGCTCCGGGTGTTCAATCTGGTTCCGGCACGTGGCGCATACCAACAGGGTGGTATCCAGACTTTCCAGTGTGTTGGGTGGTACGTTGTAAACCGAGAGCGCATCGCTGGCTTTGCACAGCTCGCACTGGCCACCGCTGCGTGTTTCCAGCTGAGATAAGATCGACATCGACGTAGAGGCCCGCAGAAAATGAGCGCGCAGTTTAGCGCATCGTTGGCGTGATACCGAATCCCTGATTAAATGGGCTTAATGATTCAGCAGCGAATGCCCTATGCCAAACGACATCCTGATACGACCCGCCCAACCCGAAGACGCCCTTGCCATCGCTCAGCTCTACAACCCCTATATTCGAGACACCATCATCACCTTTGAAGAAGCCGAGGTTTCCGCCCAGGACATTCAGCAAAGAATGCAATCCGTTAATGACGCCGGGTTATTCTGGCGAGTGGCCGAGCACCAGGGTGAGCTGGCCGGTTACGCCTATGCAACCGCCTGGCGGCCGCGTCATGCTTATCGGTATTCGGTGGAAGTGACCGCTTACGTCAGCCCGGCGCATCAGGGCAAAGGCGTCGGGTCCCAGCTTTATAGTGACCTGCTGCCAGCGCTCAGGGAGCAAGGCATCCACAGCGCCATGGGCGGTATTGCGTTGCCTAACGAGGCCAGCATTGCTCTGCATGAGACATTTGGTTTTAGGAAAGTAGCGCATTTCGAAGCGGTCGGGTTCAAGTTCGACCGCTGGATTGATGTGGGTTACTGGCAATTATTGCTGTAGTTGAGTCGGGAAGCGGTTAGCTTCCATAGAGGGGGGCCAGCATCAAACCAAGGCTGGCAAGATAACCGGCTGCCCAAACCAGACTGCGTACCGTAGCAACGTTGGCCAGATAGAGCCCGATGTAGGCGATGCGCGTGACAATAAACAGCACCGCAAGCACTCCGGCAATCGTCGACCCGGCAGCAAACACCTCTGCCACAATCACCCCGGCCGCAAACATCGGAAACGCCTCTATGGTGTTCTGGTGCGCCGCCAACCCCCGTGCACCGGCACCGGTCAATGATGCCTGCTGCGCCCGCGGGTGCTGGTTATCGTAACCGCCCTGCATTCGAGCCATCGCCCGCATGGCCGGTGCTTTTGAAAGAATGACCAGCAAGGCTGCAATGAACAGGCACCAGAGTGGCAACGACATAACGGACTCCCGAACGAAGTGATGACAGGGGTACGGTCTGCCCGGCGTTTAAGATGAGTCGCGGCCTTAAACAGGTTCATGAACAGCGTGCTCGATTCCGCCAGGTGCATTAGGGCGCGGTAAAGACCTCCGTACCGGGGTGAAAGGTATACCAGGCGAACCAGAATGCCATCAGGCTGGGTAAGGGTTCGCCTTGCCACTCAATACTGGCGCTGCGATGGGCTTCGTCCCAGATGACGGTAAAGGGTTGGCCCCCCACTACGTCGTCAAAGCGGTCGTTCCCGGCTTGCGACAATTCCTCGTAAGGGTAAGCCTTGTGCTCGCCATTAAAACTGACGCCCATCACCCATTCCTTTGCATGCCAGGGCCCGGGCGCCTGGTTGGAGACCGGGAACAGCGTTGTGGGTGATTGCTCATAGCCTGCATAGGGGTCGCGCAAATAGTCACGGCGGAAGCCGGTATCCCGGCTGAGTACCAGAGTGCCGGGGTGTTCTTCCCGCCAGGCTTGCCAGGTGGTGTGCTTTACCGGCAACACTGTCAGTTGTTGCCCCATCGCCTGCCCGGAGACGGCGGTCGAGAGAATTTGCGACCAGAGACTTTCGGTTTCGCGGTCATACAACAGTACATCACTCTCATACAGCAAACCGGAAACACCGAAGGAAAGCGCCTGGCCATCTACCTCGGCATCGAACACCATGCCGGTGTTGCACAGCGGACAAAACGTGACCACTACCGGCTGCCCGGCCACCACATCGTTGACGATCTCGTGCCAGTTCAGAATGGCCACCGGGTAAGCCCGCGCCTCGCCATTGATGCTTAACCCCAGTACCCGGCTGGTAGGCTCCAGCCAGTTGGCCTCATCAGCTTCATCGAACCTTGGGTTATCGATCGCGGGAATACCATCGCGCGGCGGTCCCCCCCTGACGAATCTTTCCAACGGGTACCGAGGCGCCGGAGACATCAAATCCATTCAGGGGTTCAGCTTGGGCCGGTACCAGGGTGAGAAACATCAGTAAGACAAGCAGACTATTGATGGCTTTAACGAACATGGTCAGCTCTTTGCGTCGGGTGTTTGGGTGAATAGTCGGGCCGGGTGGCAAAACCTTACCTGGTTTGATGGCCTGCAACGCCGAATTTTGCTCTACATGCCGATTCGTAGCTGGAGGAACCCGTCGATAGCGGGGCCGCTGGGTGTCCAAGTGAACATGTCCTACGATTTTCAAGCCATGCAAAAACCTGAATTTGCGATGGGCAGTGTATCGTCAAATAATCGTCGTTTTTTGTTTTTACAAAACTACATGATTTCTTATGTAAGAAGCCTTTAGCGCATCAAGTAATTACTGTTTTGTCGAATATTGGCGAAAAGTCGTTAAATACTGCTAATGATCAATAAATACCCATTAATGCTCGATTATCCAGGGAGATGTTGGTGACAATTTATTGTCATTCTTGAGAATGCCAAATAATAATACCCATAATTAAATAAGCAGTCTTGTTTGCCCTGTTGATAATAGTTACATACTCTGCCTTGAAGTATGTCAGTAAACCGTAAGGAGTTTCGGTTAATGAATATCGATAGATGGATTGCCCAAGGCTTAGCACTTTTCTCGCTCATTATATTGCAAGGCTGTGGTCCAAGTGGTGGTGGCTCAAATGAAGCCCCCAGGGTTCTGGATGTGCAAACCCTTGTGCACACCTATAGCGATCATGAAGCTGAAAGTGATATGACGATGAAGGCTTTTTTTCACGTAGACGACGAGAATGGCATCGATGATATCGACTTCGCTCGTGTAACCTTTCCTGATGGTACCAACTACACCTTGCAGGCTTATAACAGGCTGTTTGAACGTAATGGTGAATACTACATGCGCGGCTTTTTTTACATGCCTTCAACCGGGAGTGCCGGAGAAAAGTTGTTTGCGATGCACGGCTACAAAGTGGAAGTGGTGGATAAGCTAGGTGCCTCAAACACCCAAATATTTTCCGTAACAGAAGAAGGCGGCAACGTCCCGTCGTCCAACACCCGAATCGTACATCCCGATGATTACACTCTAGGTATGTCGAATGCGTACTCTGCATTAAAGGAACCCATCATCCACGACGTCACGGTGTTTAGTGACGGCGTTCAGATAGATGCAGATATCACCGACAGCCGGGCCGGAGAACTGCAATTCTATTTCTCCGACTCCGAAGGTGAGTGGTTTACCAACATTCTTATAAAAGACACAACCCGGTTAACGATCCCGGGAAGATGCACCTATACGATCACACCTGCAGACGTGACGATAGAAGAAGGGTATAGCTTCTCAGATACCGCAGAAGTTTATGTATCCACTTATGATCCGGGAACTCAGGAAGTGGGGCCCTTCACCGGTTGGAGTTACCTAGCGAGCTCCACCAGTACAGTTTCCATCAATCAGGATGCGGGCACAGTACCGAATGATAATTGCGGTGATGGTATTTAAGAACCATTCACTGATTGACTTTATATGAAACTAGCGACTAGCTGAGTTAGCCAATAATTTAACTAAAGTAAACACGAGCCAGCTGTTTGCGGAATAAGGACAAGGGAAACGATATGATGGGATTCTGGGTGTGCGGATCTTTGTTGTCAGAAGTTCGATTTATTCGAAGGGTTGGTAAACTTCTAATTGCATCTACTTTGACGATCTTAGTAGCCTGCGCACCTAACAATTCGTCTGATATCAGTGTTGATGAGTTACTCTCCAATTACGATGATCACTTTAGTCGAGTAGAAAGCCTTTATAGAGTTAATGATTCATCAGGTATTGTAGATGAGTACTCTGAACTTTACGCTATTGGCCAGAGTTTACAGAGCAGTAATTACCAATGGTCACTAGGGGATGGTCGAGTCCTAAATCATCTTAAGTTACTCCATTATTACCTAGAGAGTTTTACAGCTGAGAAAATAAGCAGCGAAGACTTAGAAAAGTTCGAAGAATACCTACTTTCTGAGCATGCCCGATTAGCAAGCTCGAGCAAAACTATTAGAAGTTTTAACAACTACATCTCTCGTAACAATAGTGATTCTGCGGAAGTTGAATTTGTATCACCTCCACAGATTCAGCCGAGAAATCCAGATACGCCCGATGACCCAGGCTGCCCAAATCGGGTTTGTCCGGACCCGGACCCCGATGAAGACGATGACTCATGCGACTCCACCTGCAGAGCAGAGGAAACGGTAGATGAGTTAGAGCAAGAATTTGGGGTTCTGTCACCGCAAGCTACTGAAGTTGTTCAAACCGCCATCGCTGCAGCCACCGCTAATGGTGAAGAAATAACCGAATCCCTGCTCGATCAGATAAAAGACAAAGCCAGGAACATCGAACAAGGCAAAGCCTGCGGTGCCTGCAGTGATGACCCCGTAGAACTACCAACAGGCAATAAGGTCACTAACGCGGATGATGGCGCCCTTCCCTTGTTGAGTCTGAAGCGAAGTCACCGCATCAGCCAGCAAAGCGCCTGGTCGCTGGGAGCGGGTTGGCACCTGAGCTTCGATAGCCGCATTATTCTCGGGGTCGAACCACCTGCGCTGAATGATGACATTGTATTGCAAACGGTGGCGGTTGGCGGGCTGCAAGCGGCCCTGGAGGAAGTCGATTCCATCATTGGAATCTTTGAAGACTATAAAGGTAGCGCTGGTTACACCCATTCGTTAGTCGATGCCAAGCTGGATGTGATTCTTGCCGAGCTGAGCGCGGAACGAGCGCAGATCATCCAAAACCCTGAACAAGCTTCCGATATTCTGGTCGCTGCACGTCAGAAGCTGGTTGAGCTCCAAAGCTTGAAAGCCCGGTCGGATGTTCGCAAGGCAGCCAATCAGTTTGTTGTAGACCCGGCTAACCCCGCAGAAGCCATTCTTGGTGTCGATGTCATTAAATGGGTGGCCCCTAGTGGCAGCCGGGTCTCATTCAACGACCCTGAGTCCGGTGGCATCACGCCTATTGGTGGGCATCTGAATCGGTTGCACCGCATTGACGGTGGCTATCGTGTGGAAACACCAGACAACCGACGCTACTTCTTCAACAATGAAGGTCTGCTGATCCGGGTAGAGGATACCCAGGGCAACCATCTCACCATTGAGCGCAGCGGTAACCAGGCGCGGGCACTGGCAGACCAATATGGTCGTCGGTGGTCGCTGCAATACAACAGTGATGGACAACTAGAAACCATCACCGACCCGGAAAACCGAACTCTGACTTATGGCTACGATTCACAACAACGGCTCACTCGCGTAACCGGGTTCGATGGTTCAGTAAACCGCTACGAATATGATTACGCCGCCAACCCTCTGGTCATTACTGCCAAATTCGACGGCGAAGGCAACGAGGCGCACTATCAGTTCGCCCAACAAAGCCAGGAAACCGTGATCACGCATCAGTTCGATGAAGACGGTTACCACTGGAGCTATCAATACGACCGCGACAATCAAGTATCAGTACTGACCAATCGCAACGGACTAACAGTCACCAACCGCTATAACGACGATTACAAATTCACCGAGAAAGTCTATGGCGCGTCCGGTGAATTTGGTTCGGAGCAATTCGATTACGATGCCGAGGGCAACCTGAGCTACCGGTACAACGAACTCAGTGAAGTCACCAGTTTTACTCACAATGCGCGTGGCCAGGTGCAATCGGTAACCGATGGTGAGGGCCGGACCACACACTATACGCGCGACCAGGCCGGTCGCATTCTTTCGGAAACTGACCCGGCTGGTAACACAACACATTACCGTCGCGATGCCAATGGCCAGATCGATCGAATCGAATTCCCGGACGGCACGATCATCAACGAAAAATGGCTGAATGGCTTGTTGCATGAACGTATCGATCAGGACGGCAACATCACCCGCTGGGCCTACGACGACAACGGCTTTGCCGAACGCATCGACTATTTCGGAACCGTCATCGGTGATGACGACGATGCCTTCCGCTTAATGACGCACGACGCCGTTGGCCGGGTACAATCGCTCACCGAAGGCGGCATTAACACCCCCGAGGCCGACTGGCGCACTACTCAGTATTTTTATTATGACGCGGCCACCGCGCGCGACCTCGACCACCCGGTACGCATCATCGATCCGGACGGGCGTGAAGCCCTGTACCGCTACGATGGCAACAACCAGGTCACCTACCACCGTGATTTCTCCGGCGTGGAAACTCACTATCAGTACACGCCCCGGCGCCAGGTAGAAACCAAAACCATCGTCATGCCGAACCCGCAAGATGCGAATGACCACATTGAATACAGCTACCACTACCAATACGACGCCGAAGGCAACCTGGAACGGGCCGAGCACCCGGGCGATGTTGTCTGGTTCTACGAATACGATGACCGCAACCGCCTGGAACGTTCCGGCATCGAAGGCACCGAGGTGGTTCGTACCCTCACCTACGACCTCGCTGGCCGCATCAAAACCGAAGACGACAACGCCGGTGGCCTGGTTGAGTATTGGTATTACGCCGACGGCCAGGTAGAGAGCCAGATCAATCCGCTGGGCAATGTCGAAACCTACTATTACGACGCCCGTGGAGACCTCGACCAGGTTCAGGATGCCACGCGCAACGCCATTACCCGGGATTACCAGCGGGATGCCCTGGGCCGGGTAACCGCCGTGACCGATGGCGAAGGCCATATCCAGAGTCTCCAGCTCAATGGCCGGGGCTTAACCGAGCTCACTTACATGCCCAACAACCCGGGCCAGACCCGTCTGGCGCGGCAGTACGACTGGCGTGGCAAGGTTGTGATAGAGCAGGACATTACCGGCGGTGAGCGCCAGTACCGGTACAACGACTTTGGCGAATTGATACAAGCCATCGACGCCGAAGGCGGCGTAGTCGACCACGAATACGACGCCCTGGGCCGCAAGACCAAAACCATAGACGCCGCTGGCAAAGTCACCCTCTGGGAGTACGACCAGCAAGCCAACCGCCTGGTCGTCACCCAAACAGAAACCGACCCGAGCTTCACCCAAGTGCGCAGCGCCCGCACCCGCACCAGCGAAAGAGTCTACGACCTGATGGGCCGCCTGGTCGCCTTTACCGACGCCGAACATCAACAGTGGCACTTTGAGTTCAACCAGCAAGGCTTGCTGACCGTAACCCGCAACCCGGATGGCAGCCAAATCATCAACGACTACAACGCCGCCGGCCAACTGGTCAGTGAAACCACACGGGCCGCACCCGGCGACGGCGAGCCCGACCGCGTCACCCGGTACACCCGAGATGCCAAAGGCCGCGTATTGACGCGCCAGGCACCGCATTACCCGGCCAGCGTGGTCGATCAGTATGACTACAATGGCCTCGGCCAACCGGTGACCATCAGCCAGGCCGGCCTGATGTCGGTTACCCACCAATACGATGCGGCCGGTCGTAAGACGGTAACCTATTACCCCGAGAACTTGAGCGAGCAGTGGGAGCACGACGCCAACGACAACATCACGGCCTATACCGATCGTGATGGGTATCGCTGGGAATACCGCTACAACGCCGATAATAACCTTACCTGGGCATTCGACCCCATCGCCGTTGCGCAAGGCCTGGCCTACGCCGGTGGGCAGGGCACCCAATCGCACTACGATGACCTTGGCCGCCCCATAGGCAGCACCGACCCGCTCGGCAACCGGCAATCTTTCGTGCTGGATAGCGAGGGGCGCATCATTCAGCAGCTTGATGCCTACGGCAACGCCATCGTCACCGAGCGGGACCTGGCCGGTCGGCCAACCGCGATCACCGATCGCAATGGCGCCACCACCGGCTACCGGTACAATGCCTTCGGCGACCTCGAAGCCGTTACCGATGCCCTGGGCAACACCACCTACACCACTTACGACCGGCTGGGGCGTGCTATCCAGAGTACCGATGCGCTTGGAAACCGGGTGGAGCAGACTTACAACCACCGTGCTCAGCTGACGTCGGTTACCGACCCGGCGGGCCGAACCACAGAGCAGTATTACAACAGCTTTGGCAACCTGACCGCCGTTGCCCGCCCCGGCCCGCAAGGCGCCATTACCAGCCGTTACGACTGGCGTGCCGATAACCGCCTGGTACAAACAACACTCGCCGTCGAGAGCGCACCGGGCGCTACCCAGCATTACGAGTACGACGCGCTGGGCCGCATGACCGGCACCACCAACGAACTTGGGCACCAATGGCGCTACCAATACAGCCAGGCCGGCCGTGTGACCCAGGTTAGCCAACCGGAAGCTGGCACAGACATCCATTACGGCTACAACGGCCGGGGCATGGTGACCGAGCGGCGATATACCGACGCCGGCGGACAACCGCAAACGGACCGTTTGTCCTACGATGGTGCTCGACGCCTGGCCAGCATTGCCAACCCGGCACTGACTGAGAGCTATGCATACGATGCGGCCGGCCGGAAAACGCAGGTTAACAATCAGACGTTGAACCAGCAGTTCGAGCTTGCCTACGACGCCAACGGTAAGCCCCTATCGCAGCAGGTCGCCCAAGATACCAAGGTTCACTACGAGCGTGACGAACAAGGCCGGATCATACGGATCGAGCGAGTTACCGCAGACGGTGACCCCCTTGTGTTTGAACTGGAGCGGGATGCGTTTGGCCGGGTCGTGCAGATGGATTACCCGAACAACAGCCGGCGCCGGGTGAGTTACGACGAACTGGGCCGCATTAACGCCATTGTGGTTGAACAGCAGGGCTTGGGTTGGGGGCATCACTGGAAAGATTGGACCAACCCCTGGGGGAACGGCAAAGGTTGGTTGTGGGACAAAGGCCACTGGAACCAGCACCCCTGGGATGGCAACCAATCCAACAGTCAGGGTGGCTGGCGCGATGATGAAGACCGCGAAAATGAATGGCGCAGTCGTCGCAATGGCCCCTGGTCGGACAGCAAACATTGGTCCTGGCGCCGTCACGGCGATCACCACACACAATGGACCGCCGTGGAGACCTTTGAGTACCGGTACGACATGGCGGGCAATTTGATTGAATCTGAACGCAATGGCCAGCGCGCCCGCTTTGCCTATGACAGCCTGAACCGTCTGGTCGACGCCGATTACCCGGGTTGGGATGACATAGGCTACCGCTGGGACGACCGCGCCAACCTGGTGCAGAAAACAACCCGCCACCACCGGTACAACTACCAGTATGACCCTGCCAACCAACTGCTTTCCTTCGAATCCCAACGGATGGTGGGCTTTGGGTGCCGTAACTGGTTCGACTGGTACCGCTGCAGCAATAACGAAGACTGGCGCGATGGTCGCCAGGGCTGGGGTTGGGGCAGTAACCACAGCGACCACAGCTGGGGCCACGATGACCGCTGGGACAGCGACTACCAGTATGAATACGACCGCAACGGCTACCCAACCGAACTGAGCAGCCGCAGCCAGACCCAAACCTTCGAACACGATGCGCTGGGCCGCATGGTGGCCGTTAACAACCCCAATGGCCACTGGGTAGACTACGCCTACGACAGCCGGGACCGGCGGGTACTAACCCGTCAGGGCGACGGCTGGCGCCCGGAGGAAACGGATAATCAGGGTGAGCAGGGCATTAGCCACAACGGCAATAACGGTCGGGGCGGCTGGGGCGGTTGGCGCCATGGCCGACGTGATGTGCACCCCTGGTGGGACAAATACCCCCATGAAACCGAACCCCTGGTGCTGCAAAGCCACTACCTGGACCGCCAGGAGCAAGGCCAGTGGCGCCAGCGTAGCGACGCAGCCGACGGTGAATCCGACTGGGCGGACTACCGTTCATTGACCGGGTTACCGATGGAAGAAGAAGGTCTGCCCTACAGCCAGATCCTGCATCAGCACCTGGCCGAGCCCTATCGCTGGGAGCTCAAAGCCGGCGGCATGCGCGGTACCGACCCCCGCCACCTGTTCCTCTACGGCAATCACCAGGGCAGTACCGTTCAAGTGCGGGATGGCGATGGCAGAGGCGCTTTGCGCCTGGACTACAGCCCCTTCGGCCAGGTCTTCCTGAAACACAGCGACCGGCACCACTGGTCCCCGGCCGA
>NZ_RCIP01000003.1 GCF_004000275.1 Saccharospirillum alexandrii | reverse complement strand
GTCGCGCAGCGATGACGAGCACCGCTCGGCACCCCGAGTAGGTCATCCCAACCGCCGAATACAACTCCCTTACAGCCCAAGTACAGAAATAGTACAGGCGGTTTGACGCCTCGATTTTTTATGGCTGTTATTCATCATCAATGAAAATCCCGCGACCGAATGCTTACCTCCTTGCTGGCTTCCCCTAGCCCATCTATCCGCTGCGCGATGACATGAACCACATCGTTATCCCAGGCTTTTTCAATCAAGCCGGTTACCAACACCAACTGCTCGGTGGTCAGTGCTTTGATGCATTGCTGGGCCTGCTGCAACCAGATAATAACGTTGATGTTTCCGGTGTCGTCTTCAAGCGTCACGAAGGTCACCCCGGCTTTGGTTTTGGGACGTTGCCGGTTAACCACCAGTCCCAGCACGCGGATGGGCAAGCGCACCCGGTCTGGCTGGTTTAGCCCCAGTCGATTCGATAGCCCCGCAATTCGGCGTTGTTCGGCCTGCATCATGGGCAGCAAATCACTGGCGGGTATGGTCTGAGGTATGGCGTCGTCTTCCCGTAATAGGGTGATCAGATGTCGCCCCAGGGTCAGTCCCTGGCTGTGGTAATCCTCAATCAGGTTGTCGAGTTCGTTGGGCGCTGGCAACTGGCTTTGTTGATCGGCTGCTGGTTCGAACGCATCGGCTAGCAGTGGTGTTTGCAGCCGTAATGCCGAGCTTTCCCAGCGTGCCTGGTAGCGATTCTGACTGAGGTCGGCGAAGGCGCCTGCTGATGCCAGCAAGTCGAGATCGGTTGTGCTGATGCCGGGCAGTTGCTCCAGTTCCTTGATGCGCCTGAAACCGTGTTTGGGTCTATGCCTGATCAGGTTGCTGGCACTGCTTTGAGTGAAGCCTTTTATGCGGCAGAACCCCAATCGAATGGCGGTGTCATTGTTGTGCCATTCCAATTGGTTTTCCCAGTCACTGTGATTAATGTCAATCGGCAGAACCGTCTTGCCATGGCGCTGAAGGTCCTGCACAAGCTGTGAGGCTGTATAAAATCCCATGGGCAGACTGTTCAGGAGAGCACAGCAAAATTCTGCCGGGTAGTGGCATTTGAGCCAGGACGAGAAGTAGGCAATAAGCGCAAACCCGGCCGCATGGGACTCGGGAAAGCCGTATTCACCAAAGCCTTCAATCTGACGATTAATGCGTTGAATAAATTCATCGGGGTAACCGTTTTCGTGCATGCGCTCGGTCAGTTTGGAACGCAGTTTATTAATGTGTCCGCTTTGTTTCCAACTGGCCATTGACCGTCTTAAATCGTTTGCTTCGTCGGAACTGAAACCGGCAGCGACCATAGCCAATGCAATGATCTGCTCCTGAAAGATGGGCACGCCCAGAGTGCGCTCCAGTACCGGACGTAGCGCTTCATTCGGATAATGCACGGCCTCTTTGCCAATGCGTCTTTTTAGATAGGGGTGCACCATATCGCCATGAATGGGCCCCGGGCGTACGATGGCTACCTGGACCACCAGGTCGTAGTAACAATTGGGCTTGAGCCTGGGCAGCATGTTCATCTGGGCGCGCGATTCGATCTGGAACACGCCGACGGTGTCGGCCTGCTGAATCATGGCAAAGGTCGCCGCATCGTCTCGCGGAATGTGCTGCAACTTGAGGTTCTCGCCATGGTGCTGACGAATCAGGTCCAGAGTACGGCGTACGGCACTGAGCATGCCGAGTGCGAGAATATCCACCTTCATCAGACCGACGGTTTCCAGGTCGTCTTTGTCCCACTGAATCACGGTGCGGTCCGGCATGGCCGCGTTTTCAATCGGAACCAGATCGGCTACGACCCCTTCGGTAATGATAAAACCACCGACGTGTTGTGACAGGTGACGGGGAAACCCCAATATGCTTTCCAGCAGATGTTTGAACACACCGATCTGGTGTTCGGATAACCCCATGCCGTCCGAAATGATTTCTTCAATCCAGTTTTTACTGCGATAACGCCAGCCATAGTTGGCGATTTTCTGATCCAGCTGGCTGATGTTTAACCCCATCGCCCGGCCAATGTCGCGCAACGCACTTTTGCGCCGGTAGCTGATAACGGTGGCGGCGAGTGCAGCGCGCTTGCGTCCGTATTTCTGATAGATGTACTGGATGACTTCTTCGCGCCGCTGATGTTCAAAATCGACATCAATGTCCGGGGGGTCGTCGCGCCCTTTGGATATGAACCGGTCGAATAACAAGGAGGCCTGTTTGGGGTTCACTTCGGTAATGCCCAGGCAATAGCAGACGACCGAGTTCGCTGCTGAGCCGCGCCCCTGACACAGAATGTTTTGCGACCGGGCAAAGCGCACTATGTCGTAAACGGTCAGAAAATAGTGCTCGTACTCTTTCTCGCGAATCATCGCCAGTTCGCGCTCAATCGTGGCATCGATCTCGGGTGTGCTGCCCTCGGGAAAGCGCCGGGCAACACCCTGACGGACCAGCAACCGCAAATACTCTTCGGCAGTGTACTGGCCGGGAAGGATGTCTTTCGGGTAACGGTAGCGCAGGGCATCGAGTGTAAAGTCGCAACGGTCGGCGATCCTCAGGGTTTCCTGCATCAGCTCGGCGCCGTAGAGGCTGTGCAACTTATTGGCCGAGCGCAGGTGGTTTTCTGCATTGGGAAACAGGTAGGGCAAGGCCTCGGTCAGGGTGGTGTTGAAACGGATGGCGGTCAGGGCGTCCTGCAAATCTTTGCGTTCGGGGGTGTGCATGTGCACGTTGTTGGCGCAGACAGCGGGCAGGTTGTGTTGCCTGGTCAGGTGTTGCGCTCGAGTGGCAAGCTCGAAACTGTTTTCGGTCAGCAGGTTTTCCACCAGTACCCAGCAGCGGTTTTTAAAACAGTCGGCGTAATAGGCCAGCTGTTCGTCATCATCACTGCGCCCCCGCGGTGACCAGAGGCACAGGCAATCACTGAGATTCAGTGTGAAATCCTGGCGGGTTAACCGGTACTCTCCCTTGTCGCACCGCCGCCGGGCCCGAGTGATCAAGTGGCACAGCTGGCTGTAGGCGGCTTCGGTGGGGGCGAGCAGGATGACTACCTGTCCGTCGAGGCGAAATTCGGCACCGATGATCAGTTTGATCGGTAGCTTCTGGTCTCTGACGACGCGCCAGGCTTTGACCACGCCGGCGACCGAGCACTCATCGGTAATGGCCAGCGCCTGGTAACCCAGTTCGACCGCGCGCAGTACCAGTTCCTGCGGGTGAGAGGCACCGCGCAGAAAACTGTGATTGCTCAGACAATGCAATTCGGCGTAGGGCAGTGAGTCGGTCATGGGTTATCCGAAAAAGCCAGCCAGGCTCCAGTGGCCATCGTCGTGACGGGCGAGCCAGACGGCGTGTTGGTGCTGTGGATGCCAGGCTCGAAAGTAGTCACGCCGGTAAGGGGCCGGTTGCGCCCAGCGGCCCATGACAATGCGCTCGGGCCCGCTGAGTAACTGGTACTGCTGAGGCGCGACCCTGTGCTCTGTCTCTGGCACCAGCAGTGGCTGGAACCGGGGGCGCGATGGTTCCGGGCGTCCAGCGCGATCAACCGCCGGGGTTAGCCGAGTGGCGTGTTCCGGCCTGGGGTCGGCGGTGGTTGTTAGTGTGTGTACCTGGTGGTGACCAAGCCGTGACACCAGTAGCGACAGCAGGCGGTCGGCATCGGCTTGTGGGTAGGCAGTACCAAGCAGGTCGCCGCTGGGCATGGGGTCGGTGCGAAAGCGCCGCGCTCTCAGGTGTAGGGAGAGCACGGGTTCCGGTAAGACCAGCCGGTCGAGCTGCAGGTTGATCAGGCTGAGCCACTCTTGGGCGCTGCGGGAGCCCTGTACCGCCTGAATGCGTAAGCGGGTAGGCGGCTGGTTACGGTGACTGAGGCGCAAGTAGAGGCTGTCGGCCAGACATTGGCGCGCTTTGAGGTAGTCTTCCAGGTTGGTCAGCAGGCGCTTGACCGGGAACAGCAGGCTGGCGCTGTGCTCGGCCTCGTGGCTCAGTTCCAGGCGTTCGTCGAAATGCGGGGGGATCTCGAAGCGGTGGCCCAGGGTGTCGGGGGTTTCCAGAGCTGAGAGCCGCTGCAACAGGTTGGGGCCAAAGCGATAGCCGAGTTCGGCCCGGGGCAGCCGGCGAACATCGGCATAGCAGTGCAGGCCCATGGATTTCAGCCGGGCGGCGTCTTTAGCGTCGAGGCCTAGCCGGTCAATGGCAATGGGGTCGAGTGCGCTGATCTGTCGTTGGCGATCGCTGCTAATGAGTGGCTGATCGTTAATGGCTAACACCTGAGCCGCCAGGGCCGTGTGCCCACAGGCCCAGCGGTAGTGGAAGCCACTGCGTTCCAGCCGTTCTCGCAGCGTGCCGACCAGGGCATCCAGCCCCTGATACAGGCGCAACATGGAGCCGATTTCGAGACTGAGACCCGAGGGCGGGCACAGTCGGATATCGGCGCAGGCCTGATACAGCAACAGCGCCAGACGTTGCAGTTGTTCCTGTTCGGCTAGCGCATCGTACAGGGCAGTTTCGACGTCGCTCAGCAAACAGTAGGCGGTGGCGGTGTTCATGCCGGGCCGCACACCCAGGGCTGTCGCTGCACCATTGCATTGCTCAATGCCGGACCGGGCGTTGAGCAGCAATTGCGGCGTGGCGCTCTCCAGGGTGCCAAACCGGGCTTGTAGAGCCAGCCTGGGAAAGTCGATGTACAACCAGAGTCGGGTGTCAGCCATGGTGTTGGACTCTGTCGGGCTGCAGCGGCACGGTCACTGCCAGATTGCGCAGCGGCCAGCCAGCGCGTCGTTTGAGAATGTGCAGCTGCACCCGGTCAGCCTGCTCGGCGCACACCTGAAGTCGCAGGGCTGCGATGGACGCACGATCGCGCCAGCGTTCGGGGCGCAGCAGAAACACCGGCATCCGGTTGCTCTCGGCGGCCAGTTGCAGGCGGCGCATGTGGGCGTTGTCGAGCCGGTCGACCCAGGCCACCACAGCCTGGCAGCCACCGGTGGTCAGGCAGCGCTCAAGGCTCCACAGCAGGTCGTCCTGACGCGGGGCCTGGCACAGCAACAGCCGGGATAAATCGAGCCCCCAGTAGGCCAGCCCCGGGGCATGGGGCCGGTTGGGCGGGTTGAACCAGGCTTGCCAGAGCTGGCCCGTCTGGCTGAGTGTGGCCAGGTAAGGCAGCAGCAGTCTCAGTTCGCCCTGACCAGGCCGGGCGTAGAGAATTTCGGTGACGGCCCCGAGCGGCCAGCCACCGCCGGGCAGCTCGGCATCCAGCGCCGCGTAGCCGCTGGGGGCGGCATGAATGCGGGCCATGCGCCAGTCGCTGGCGGACCAAAGCCGACCGCTCCGGGTCAGATCGTTCAGCAAAGACATGATGAAGGTGCTCGATAAGCTGTATGGATATACAGTATAATCAGCCGCGATCAGGATGCCAGTGGTTGATTCGTAATGATCTGTATCGGTGTTTTCGTTGGAGCGCTAAGCCATCAACCCAGAGGCTACCAGGCTCAGGCCTGAGCCCATCAGCAGGGCAAACGCCAGACGACGCATCCAGAGTTCCGGGAGGGGAGGCCCGAAGCGTTTGCCAATGAGCGTGCCCAGAATGACCAGTGGCAGGCCCAGTGCACAGATCAGCAGAACGTTCATGGCGTTTTGCAGAAAGGGTAACGCCAGAGCGATGCGAATGACTGAGGTGGCAAAAAAAGTCATCAGCAGGGTTAGGCGAATGCTGAGCAGTGGCAGTGGCTGGCGGTACATCAGAAACGCCAGCGGCGGGCCGTAGGTGGCGAACAGACCGCCGAGCAAGCCGGCGATGGCGCCCGCTGTGGCAAAGGCGAAGTGACCGTTTACATCGGCCCGGGGTTTGGGTTTGAGCATCATCAGCAGGCAACTGATGACCAGGGTAATGCCGAGCAGCAGTTGCAGCAGGCTGAGGCTGCTTTGACTGAAGTGGGTGAGCAGCCACAAGCCCAGGCCAGTTAACGGGACAGCCGTTGCCAGCATGGCGATGACCGCGGGGCGGTGCACATGCTGGGTGTGGCCGCGCAGGGCGATGCCGGTGTTGGCCAGGCTCAGGGTGCTGGTGGCGAATGCCAGAAAGGCGAGGTCGGCCAGGCCAAGAACCGAGCTCAGGCCCATAACGATCAGGCCGAAGGCAAAGCCGGTGACGGTTTGAATGTAACTGCCCAGAAAGAACAGGCCCAGCAGCAGGGCAGCGTTGGTGATGTCCATGCGTGTAGTTTACGGGGTTCGGATGACGGCGGCGAGGTCGGATGGTGCGGTCCTAGCCCCGTGGAGGGGCCGGACCGCGACATTAGAGTTCGTCGATCAGGGATTTGACATCGGTGTGCTGGGCTATTACCTGTTCGAGCGCTGCGGGGCTGATCAGCTGATACAGGCGGTTGTCTTTTTCGATGGTGCCCTGAATGTAACCGCCAGCCATGTTGGTGTCGGCGTCGTCCATGGCAAAGTATTGCACCCCCTCAACCTTGGTAACGGCCATGCCAACCCGGGTCTCCGACAGGTCGAGCACGAGCAGAAAGCTGGGCTCGGTGATTTGGCCGTAGCCCGTCATCTGGTGTACATCGATAACGGCCAGGGTTTCGCCGCGCAGGCTGACCAGTCCCATCACGCCAAGGGCATCACTGGGAACAGGATGCAAAGGCTGCCACGGAACCACTTCTTTGATCAGGGTGGCCGGGAAGGCCAGCGGCTCGGTATCAAGCTGAACTACAACCCACATTTCGTTCGACATCGACATTCGACGGGCTCCTATGCCTTACTGCGCGGATGCAGTCCGCATTCAATCAGATTAGTCAGGCCCCGGTGGCCTTGCAAGTGGGCTGACGGGGCAAGCATTGTTCAGGTTATCGACCGGCAATGCCAATAGTTAAATTTCAAGTGTGGCTGTGGTCCGCACCGGCACCCAACGCTTGCAATGTGCACACGCCGAAACTTGAGTTTGATCACGGGCAGCTAAATCGCAGACAAGCCGGCATGACTTTGCTAGCCTTGTCCGCCGTCTTAGACTCTGACCACGCATGCGCTTTTCCAACACCGATTTCACAGACGAGCAACAACGCATCATCGCCCACCCGGGTGGACATGCGCGCATTGTGGCGGTGGCCGGGTCGGGCAAGACGGCGACGCTGACGGCTTATGTCAGCCGCCGCATTCGCGAGGGTTTGTCGCCACGGCGGTTGTTGGTGCTGATGTACAACAAGACCGCGCAGCGGGATTTCGCCCGGCGTCTGACTGAGCAGAACCCGGCGGGAACGCGTTTGCCGGAAGTGAGAACCTTTCATTCGCTTGGCTATCGCATTTATCAGCGCCTGGTTCAGGATGGCGACTTGCCGCCGTTTGACCGGACGCTGTTGTCCGATGCCCAGGTTGAGCCGCTGGTCTGGCGCATTCTGCGGGAGTTGGCCGATGATGATCAGGCCGAAGACATTCTGACCCGCAAGAAGAAGTGGGTCGAACCGGCGCTTTCCTATTTTGAACTGGTCAAAAGCAGTTTGAACCCGCCCGAGGTGGTGTTTGAGCAAAGCCACCTGCCTGCCCAGTGCCGGATTTTCATCGAAGCCTTTGAGCGCTTTGAGCAGTGGCGTCAGTCAGAGCGACGGGTCACTTTCAGTGACCTGCTGTACGACCCGGTGCGTTGCCTGAACAGCCGGCCTGAGTTGGCCGAGCGCTTTGGTGGTCATATGCAGGAAATTCTGGTGGATGAGTACCAGGACATTAACCCCATTCAGCAGCGGTTACTCGAGATCGTGCACGGCGGGCGCGGCCAGGTGATGGTGGTGGGTGATCCGGACCAGACCATCTATGAGTTTCGTGGTTCGGAACCGACGCTGTTGACCGAAGGTTTTACCGAGCAATTCGATGCGGTGCACGACTACGAACTGAGCTGGACCTTTCGGTATGGCCACCACCTGAGCCTCCTGGCCAACCATCTGATCGGCGCCGGGCATTCGCATCCGGACAGCCGGACCCTGTGTTACTCCCATGCCATCACGCCGCCCACTCGGGTGGAGCAGGTGCGCAGTGACGACGGCGCCAGCACGGCGCTGGGGTTGATTCAGCAGATTCGCCAGCAGCGTCCGCTGAGCGAGGTCGCGGTGTTGAACCGCCTGTGGGCGAACAGTGCCCGGCTTGAGTTGCTGCTGATGGCGGCTGATGTCCCCTACCATCTGGATCACCACCAGACGGTGCTGGAGCGGTTCGAATTGCGCCCCTTCTGGGTGCTGTTTGATCTGGCCAGTGGCGATTTCAGCCGCTATGACCCGGACCGGCGACGCCAGGCGTGGCAAACGCTGCTGACCCAGCCTTATCTGAAAATCCGCAAGGCGATCATTGATGATCTGGTCAAACGGTTGGCTCCGGTGGCGGTGGATGTCGCCCGGCATCTGCGCAATGCCATTCCCGAGTCGCTGTCGGGGTACCAGGCTGATCAGTTGATGGAGCGGGCGCGGCTGTTGCAAAAGGCGGAGGAGGCGAAAGTCAGTGCCTCCGAACTGCTCAGCGGTTGGATTCGCGGAACGGAGTACTACGCGGCGCTGAAAGAGTCGGCGTTTTCTGCCCAGCAGGTGGATGATCAGGTCGCAACCGTTAAAGCCTTCGCTCAGTTTGTTGCGGCCCAGGATTGGCCCGCTGCTGAGGCCTCGCCGCGTTTGCGCCAATGGCAGCAACACCAGAGCGGGCAGAATGCTTCTGGCCAGTCGCAGCGGGGCGTGCACATAACCTCCATTCACAAAGCCAAGGGGCGCGAATGGCCGATCGTGATTTTGCCCGAGGTTAATGCCCGGTTTTATCCTTACCATCCCGAAGGCGACCTGACCCGGCCGACCTCGGAAGACAGCGAGCGGCGCTTGCTTTATGTGGCGATGACGCGGGCTCGTGAACATCTGGTACTGCTAACCCCGGCCGACCGCAGCGAACACCCGGACAGCCCTTTCGTTAACGAACTGCGCTGGCTGGGGTCGACGGACCTGGCGCACGCCCTGAATGACGGCAGTACCGACCTGACCCTGAACGATGCGATGGACACGCACATGGTCAGTCGGTATCTGAACGCCGTCGGCTCTTCCCTTCGCGTTCACTGGGAAGCCGCACCGCGACCGATTGATGCGGTTGCCGGTACTGCCGACGATGACGCCCCTCCCGATGCCCGGCGCGTGCGGCATCAGCAGTGGGGCGTCGGACGGGTGGTGCAGCAGGACCCACAGCGACTGCGTATCCGCTTCGTACGTAATGGCCAGGAGCGAACCTTCGACCGGGCAACGGTCGAGCCTTTTCTGGAGTGGTTGTAGGGGGCTGAGGGACGAAACACAGTAAAAGACCCAAGAGATGAACACCGCGGTCCATCCGTCGTGCGTTGGTGTACGTACAACTGAGCAACCCATCAACGGAGCTCTTTTGTGTGGAAACTCATCGCAAGCACAGCGCTTGTCGCGCTGCTGACAGGGTGCGCTAGTGTGACCGTCGCAACCTATGAAGACGCCGATCTGGTGTTCGACCCGATCGAGTATTTTAACGGCCCCCTCGTTGCGGAAGGCGTGGTAAGGGGGCGCAATGGCGAGGTTAGCCGCTATTTTAACGCAACCATCGATGCCCGCTGGGATGAAAACGGCGGCGTGCTCGATGAGGTGTTCATCTGGAGCGATGGCGAACGCCAGACCCGGGTCTGGAATTTTGAACGTGTTGGAGAGCAGCATTATCGCGGCACGGCAGGGGATGTGGTCAAGCCGGCTGAGATGCGCTTTGCCGGCAATGCAGTGAACATGAAATACGTGTTGGCGGTGCCGATGGCGAATGGCAATACCATTAACGTCACCATGGATGATTGGTTGTACCAGGTAAATGACAAGACGCTGATTAATGTAACGCAGATGAGCAAATTCGGCATTCGGGTGGGCGAGGTTGTTCTGACCATGCGCAAGCTCTGAATCCGGACAGCTCGGTGAAAAAGGGCCCTTCGGGGCCTTTTTTGGTTGAACACCGCCCTGGAAAATACCCCCGACATTTAAGACGCGCCCCGCTATACTGGCGCCATTATTTTCTACCTGGAGTGAGCTCTATGTTGTTAGCCTGGTTGGCTGTTATCGCCGGACTGGCCTTACTGGTCTGGAGTGCCGACAAGTTTGTTGAGGGCGCCTCGGTTACCGCCAAATACGCGGGTATGTCACCATTGCTGATCGGCATGGTGATTATTGGTTTTGGCACTTCGGCACCGGAAATGGTGGTCTCAGCCATCGCTTCGTTGCAAGGAAACCCCGGCCTGGCACTGGGTAACGCCTATGGGTCGAACATCACCAACATTGGTCTGGTTATAGGCCTGGTCGCGGTCATAGCGCCGATTCGGGTGCAATCGCGAATTCTAACCAAAGAGCTGCCATTATTGCTCGGCGTGACGCTTCTGGGGGGTTACCAGCTACTGGACGGTGAACTGAGCCGGCTGGATGCCTATATTCTGTTGCTGGTGTTTTTCGGCATCATGGGCTGGTCGATTCTGCAGGGGCGGCAGAAACCGGCTGACACACTCGAAGCGGAATACCTGAAAGAGATCGACTCACATCCGATGAGCTTGTCCAGAGCCATCACCTGGCTGATTGTTGGACTTGTGTTGCTGGTGATCAGCTCGCGCCTGCTGGTCTGGGGCGCAGTCATTATCGCCCAGAGCTTTGGCGTCAGTGACTTGATCATTGGTTTGACCGTGGTCGCCATTGGTACTTCGCTACCGGAGCTGGCGTCCTCATTGGTGGCGATCAAAAAGAACGAACATGAGCTGGCTCTGGGCAATGTATTGGGTTCCGGTCTGTTCAACACGCTGGCAGTCGTCGGCATTGCAGCCGGCATTCACCCGCTTTCGGTCGACCCGGAAGTACTGTATCGCGACTGGGTAGTGATGGCGGCGCTGACGGTAGTGCTGCTGATCATGGGTATTGGCCTGCGCGGCCGACAGGGGCGCATAAACCGGGTAGAAGGCGGCATGCTATTGCTGGTGTATGCAGGCTATACCGGCTATCTGGTTTCGCTGGTGTTAAGTTAATCACATAACGGATGAGAAACCGTGGTGAGTCGTGGTAACGGGAATTACTATGCTCACCGCCCGGGGCGAGGACCGCTCCGGGTCATTCAACTCATTGCCAACAAGGAAGACAATCATGTCATCTGTACCTGCCCGCCGTTTACCCGTCTTTGCGTTAATCACCGATAGCCTCCGTTACAGCGTCAGCCACGCCCGGGCTTTGCTGATCCTGGCACTGCCCTTTCTGGTGGTGCAGTATGGGCTGCTGCAATTCACCAAGCCCACCACTGAATACCTTCCTGTTCTGAGTTGGCAATATTGGGTTGTGGTTGGTGTTGCTCTGTTGGCGGGCGTCGTCGTTGCCGTCAGTGTTCACCGTCAATTTCTGCAATCTCCTGATCGGCAGATGCCGCTTCGTTGGGGGAAAGCTGAAACGCGCTATGCCTGGGGGTTGCTTAAGCTGACCCTGGTCATGATAGTACCTTCCGTCCTGTATGCTCTGGTCCTTGTTGGTATTCTTGCCGCCGTTTTCTCAAACTGGAATATCGAGTCTTTTGGCGTTGAACAGCCGTTGCTGGCGCTGCCGCTTATCTGGTTAATGACGCTGCCTATGTTGTATTTGTGGGCCCGAATGACACTGATTTTGCCGTCGGCGGCCATCAGCCAGCAGCCTTCGGTCACTTTGTCCGGTTCAATGGCATTAACCAAAGGTAACGGCTGGCGAATGGTGGCTGTGACAGTGGCGCCCCTGCTGGCATTTGGAATGCTGGATATTTTGATTCAAATGAGTTTGCCAACCGTCGTTTACTGGTGGCTTCAGCCGCTCATTGTCAGTGTGAACACGGTGCTGGGCGTTGTTCTGGTGTCGGTGTCTTTCAAGCAGTTGTATGACGAGCGTCACCTGAATACCGAGTCTGACAATAACGGTGTAGTCGCTGCGTAACCTGGCTGCAAAAAAAATGTTGGGTGCCTGCATCCATTTGAGCTGATCAAGTCGTCTGAGGGGTAAGTAGGACGTCCAATGGACCCTATCTTCACCGTTCAATGCACTTGGACGACACATTCTTGATCATGACTCAAAGGGAACACACCATGAAATTACCAACATTCAGCACCTTCGCTCTGGCATCTGCACTGGTATTAACCGGTTGCGCGACGGACTCCTATGCAAGCTCTTATGGCAGCAATGATGAGTCACCGGCAAGCGGCGTAGTTTCGACAGTGGATACTGCCATTGGCGAAGTGTTTGCTACAACGCAAGGGATGACGCTCTACACCTTTACCCGCGACACCGCTTCGGTATCAAACTGCTACGACGGCTGTGCGGAAAGCTGGCCGCCGTTCACCGCGTCAAAAAATGCTGAAACCTGGGGCGCGTTCACGGTGATTGAACGGACAGATGGCAGTTACCAGTGGGCGTATGAAAACCAGCCACTATACACCTGGGTGGGAGATCGTCAGCGCGGTGACGTCAATGGCCATGAAATCAGTGACGTCTGGTTTGCTGCCCAGGCGGGTCAGTAAGTCAACGCCGTCAGCTTTTGACGGCCAGCAGGGTGCCGGCACTGATCATGATGGTGCCAGCAGCCCGGTTCAGCCGTTGCATGGCCCGGCTGGACCGGGCCAGCTTGCGGGCTTTCGACGCGCCCCAGGCAACCAGCATCAAACCGGCCATCAGTGCCACAACGGTGAGAGCGGCGGCCAGCACTATGTCGGTATGGCTGAGCCGGGTCAGGTCCATAAAGGTCGGCAAAAAGGCAATGTAGAACAGAATGACCTTGGGGTTGGAGGCTGAGATGGCGATGCCCTGCAGCAGACTGGCCCCGATACCCGAACGCTTTACCGGAATATCGCTCGCTTCAGTCGGGGCTGGCGTCGTCCAGAGTTTCCAGCCAAGGTAAATCAGATAAGCCGCACCGGCATACCGAATGAGCGTAAACAGCGTGCCGTAGTTTTCGGCAATGGCCGACAGACTGAAACACGCCAGTACCAGATAGATCACGTCGCTGATGACCATGCCAAAGGCCAGTGCCGTGCACGCTCTGGCCCCCTGACTTAACGCGCGGGCCATAATGGCGAAGATGCCCGGGCCCGGCGTGATGCCGAAAATAAAGATGGCGAAAAAGAAGGTCAGGGCACTGGTTAGGGTCATGCGAACGCTCGGTGGGCCGGTGAAAGCACTATTCTCTCAGTATCCTGTGCTGTCGTGAAGCGTGGCTTGGCATCTTTGTTGGTCCACCTAAGCCTGTTTTGCGGACCCGGTTGGCATTTTTTGTCTTTGTTTTATGGAAAGATCAGGAAAAGTCTTGGCGCCTGCATATGCGCAGGTACACTGCTAAAAACGGCAATGAGTATGGATACGGTGAGAGAAAAACAGGCGTGGCGCCGGGTCAGTCTGGGTGTATTGGTGGCAACAACACTGGCTGCCTGCAATACAGCCGTCGACGAGCCGCTCGCAACGAACAACGTATTATCCGGCACGCCGCTCCAGGCGCGCAGTGCCAGTGCGTTTTCTGTTATCGATCATAGCCCGATTGATGGTGCCGAAAACCAGGCACTGACGCGGGACATCCGCATCACCTTCGATACCCCGCTGCTCATTGAATCGATCACCGACAACAGTGTTGAACTGTGGCTGAATGACCGGCGTGTTCCCGCCAGAACCGTCTATGTCGCCGACACCCAGAGCCTTCGCCTGATCCCGACGTCCAACCTGATTCCGAATCAACGTTACCAGGTGAGGTTGAATCCACGACTGATGTCGGCCGAGGGTGACCTCTACGGCGGAGCGCAATGGCAGTTTCAAACCGCAGGGTCCATTGGCGCCACCTCGCAGTGGACACTCGATCATTG
This sequence comes from Saccharospirillum alexandrii, assembly GCF_004000275.1. GTDB lineage: Bacteria > Pseudomonadota > Gammaproteobacteria > Pseudomonadales > Natronospirillaceae > Saccharospirillum > Saccharospirillum alexandrii. The sequence continues at coordinate 476,660 of NZ_RCIP01000003.1, read as the reverse complement.
CCTGGGAGCAACCGAGCAGGCCTGGCTGGAGCAAATAAACCAGGCACGCAGTGAAGCGCGCTATTGCGGCCGGGTATTGCAGGCCGCAGCCGAACCACTGAGCTATCAGTGCACGCTGGCAGGCGCCGCCCAACAGCACAGCAACGACATGGCGCAACATGGCATGCTCAGTCATCTCAGCAGTGATGGACAAGATGCCTACCGGCGCTTGCAGCAGCAGGGCTATGACGCGACCACGCTGGGTGAAAACGTGGCCATGACCGCAACTGACGACGCCGATGTGGTTCAGCAATGGCTGGCCAGCCCGGGGCATTGTCGCAATATCATGGAGGCCGACTACACGTCTCTGGGCATGGGCCAGGCAACATCCGATACGGGCGGTGTCTACTGGACGCTGAATCTGGCCGCGCCGCTTAACCCGCAGTCGGACGACTGAAAGTCTACCCCGGCCACCAGGGTGGCCGGATGGCTGAGCATCAGCTCAGCCGGTACCCCGACAACACCGTCTGTACCTGACTCGATTGTTCCACCAGTTGGTCGGTTGCCTGATCGATCTCCTGCGAATGTCGGGTATTTTCCTTGGAGTAGTCACTGATCGAGACCAGATGTTCGGTGATGCCGGACACCACCTGGCTCTGTTCTTCTGTGGCCGTCGCAATCTGGGCACTGATGTCGTTGATATCCTGCATCAGGGATTCGATGGCGATGAAGGAGCTCTGGGTATCACCAACATTGCCTGCGGTTTCCTGAACCATACTGGAGGCAGTCTGCATGGCGTTCACCGTTTTATCCACACCCTGTTGCAAGCGTTCAATGCGCTGCTGAATATCGGCGGTGGACTGCTGTGTCTTTTGCGCCAAACTGCGCACTTCATCGGCGACGACGGCAAATCCCCGGCCCTGCTCACCGGCCCGGGCGGCTTCAATGGCCGCGTTCAGCGCCAGCAAATTGGTCTGTTCGGCAATGTTGCGAATCACGTCCAGCACGCTGGTAATGCTGGTGGCTTCTTCGGCCAGTACCTGAGAGGCCTGGGTGGCGCTGTCCAGCTGGGCTTTTAGCTCGGTCACCTTGTTGTTGGCTTCCGCCGCACGCTGGGTGCCGGTGCGTACGTTCTCGAGTGCCTCGTTGGCGGTGCTGGAACCGCGTTCGGCATTGCTGGCCACTTCGCGCGCAGACCCGTGCAATTCTTCGACCGCAGTGACCACTTGCTCCAGCGCTGCTTCCTGTTGCTGTGCCAGCGACATGTTGCCGCTGCTGGCCTGGTTCAGGATGTGGCTGCTGTCGCGCAATTCTTCGTTAACCCGGGTGATGTGTGACATCGACTGATGCAGCTTTTCCATCAGCCGGTTGAAATGGTGCGCGAGCTGGCCCACTTCATCGGCCCGGTCGGACGCCAGGCGTGCGGTCAGGTCACCTTCGCCGGAGGCCAGGTCGTTCAAGCGATCGCGCAGGCGGGCGATCGGCCGCGATAACGACAATGGCAGCCAGAGCGCGATGGCAACAAGCAGCGCCAGGCTAACCGCCAATTGCACCCACGCCTGAATGATGGCCTGGTCGCTGATTGACTCGGCCGCTTCAACCCGGGCTGTAGAGTCGGCATTGATGTGTTCGGACAGTGTATTCTTGATGCCCAGGGCTTCACTGAATAACGGCGCTCCTTCCAGCTCGCCAATCTGAAGGGCAACCGATGCGGCGCCGCCGTCAGCAAACTCGGTAATCTCGGTATTCAGAGTCTGCCAGGCCTCAATTGCCGTGGTGAACTGCGCCATCAAGGCTTCGCTGTTGTCGGTCGCCAGCGTTGCGGCCGTGGCACTGGCCAGTTGCAATGCCTTGTCGGATTCAGTCGTGAAGGTGGCCAGGTAGCCATCGAGCTCGTCTCGAACTGCGCCCCAGGACGCCGCCTGGATATAAGCGCGCTGTGCCAAAAGGGCCTGGTGCAGAGAGGTATCCATCTCGGCCAAGGTCAGCAGGGCAGGCTGGTATCGCTGAATCAGTACATCGGAACTGGAGGTAACCGTCATTAGGCTGCGTACGCCACTGACGGTGCTGACCAGGGTGACGATCAGCATAAGCAATAGGGGGAGTCGCACCTTGTTGGCGATCGACAGGTTTTTAAGCCAGGACATAGCATCGGATCCTTGAACGGTTGAGCACGGAGAATGGTGCCAGGGACACACCTTGCCATAGTGTTGCCCTGAGAAGGATGTCAGTAATAATCATTATCGACAATTATCGCATCGACTTAAGGCGTTCGCTGTTCTGTTTTGATAAACGCTGGGTACAGGTTGACGGGAAATTGGCGAAATTCGGTCCGGTTTACCCTGCATTGTCGTAGATACCAACTAGACTTTGGAGTCAGGTTCTGGTCAGTTAAGGGTATGGCCATTCAAGTTCGCAGGAATGTCCCAGGGCGTGAGGTATGTATCGACCGTGACAGCGATGATCCAACCCGATACAGGGAAGACAGCAGGGAAGGTTTACGGCGGGTGGCGCTGGTTTAGTCGATGCCACACAGTCAGTCGATGGTGGGCTCTCACTGCTGTGCTGGCGTTTGTCAGCCAGGCGTCGGCGACGAACCCTTGGCCCGATCATCAGTGGCTTTCTCAACCGCAGGCGACGATATTGGCCGCGCCGGAGAAACAACTGGAGGATGTTCAAGCAGCTCTGTTTCTCAGTGCCCGGTCCAATCCGCCCGTACTCAGTCGCGAGGCGCTGTGGTTGAGGTACGATCTGGAGCTTCAGGGCGAACCTGGCGTCCCCCAGACCTTCATCCTGACCAATGAAAACGTCATTTTAGCCGAGTTCACCCTGTACTTGCTGGATGAGTGGGGCCGGCTGATAAGCACCCACCCGCTGGGCATGAACCAGCCTGGACTGGCGCAGAAGCGACCCGCCGCCCGCTACCAGGACCGCATTCAGGTACCGGGCCCAGGCGAATACCACCTGGTGTTGCGTTTGTTCAGTTCGACGCCCCTCGCCCCTGCGCTACTGGTCTCGCCAGAGGTGGAACAGGAGTATTTAAACCAGAACCGTATTGCGACGGACTGGGTGATGCTGGTGCTGACGCTTGCCATGTTCGCGTTCAATGCCGTGCTGCTTTACGGGCGAGCCGACGCCGCCTACCGCTGGTTCATGGTGTTCCACGTTCTCATTGTGTTTTATTTCTCGGCGCTGACCGGTTTCGGTCATCTGTTTATGCCCTTATCGGTCGTCCAATTCTTGTCGACCCACATCATGGCCATGAACTACCTGCTGATTTTCCTGATTTTCTCCTTTGCCATTCCGTTTCTGGGCAAGGGCGCCGATCAGGGGTTGCTGTTCCGCTTGCCCCTGGTGCGTGTGCTGCAGGGGGTGAACCTGGCGTTTGCGCTGCTCAGCCTGGTGGTGGCCGACGTTTATTTGTTTATTCCGCTGGTGCTGATGCAACTGGTGACCTTTGGGCCTGTGCTGTACATCAGTGTGCAACAGATTCGGCGCGGGTACGCCCCGGCGGCTTTCTTGCTGGGGTCCATTGGGGTTCAAATCCTGGGCGGCGCCATAGGCACGGCCACCTACGCCGGTCAGTTACCGGTATCCTGGTTTACCCTGAATGCGTTTTTCGCATCCACCGTCCTCGAACTGTTGCTGATGTCGTTTGCTGTGACCTCGCGCATGCGATATTTGGAGGTCCGACAAAAGCAATTGCTGCTGCAGGATCCGGAAACCGGATTACCCAGCAGGGCGTATTTCAGTAAGGTCTTGAGCCCGAACTGGACAAGGCTCAGCGCACAAATGTCAGAACCGGTTGTAGTGCTGATCGAAATTGATGGCATTCGCAGTATGATTCGCCTGCTTGGGCCAACGGTGGCCCATCGGCTGTGGATGCAGGCGACCGAGCGCTGGAACCAGTTTCTGCTCCGCCAGCAGGGGGTTATGCCCTTGGCCGGGTACGACGCCGACGCCACTGGCAGCCGGCAACCGAGAGCGGCCATGGTGCTTTGGTCACGCAGCAGTTTCATGACGGTTTTTGATGCTGCCGATCTGACCGATCTCGATGCCACCATGGCCCCCATGCGGACTCTGGTTCTGGAAGAGGATGACCACCGGTTTGAGGTGTGTTCCCGAATGGCCGCCTATGCGGTGACCGACATGACCGAATCGTTGGATGAGCTGTTGCGCAAGCTCAATGTTGCGCTGATTACCGCAGAGCGTGAAAACCGCTATATCCATTATTATTCCGACCAGCAAAACGACTTTTTTATTCGTCAGAATGAACTCAACCGGGCATTGCCGCAGGCCATTCAACGCGACCAGATGCGCTGTCATGTGCAGCCCATTATCGATCTTGGCAGCGGCGTGGTCGTTGGGGGTGAATTGTTGTTGCGCTGGCAGCACCCGACGCTCGGGAACGTGTCGCCGGGCGAGTTTATTCCGCTGGCTGAGCAAACCTATGGAATATCCAGCCTAACCCGGGAGGTACTGCGGGTAGCGGCTCGCTGGTTGTCGGCACACCCGGACGAGGCGGTATCCATATCGGTGAATTTATCGGTACTGGATCTGGTTACCCGTGTCGACGACCAGGATCTGGTCATGCGAATAGCGGCAACCGGAGTCGATGCGACCCGGCTCAAGGTAGAGGTGACCGAATCAGTGCTGATGGAAAACCCGGATGCCTGCATGGCCATGCTGGATCAGTTGCGCCAGCTGGGGTGTCAGATCAGCATCGACGACTTTGGCACGGGCTACAGTTCTCTGGCGTATCTGAGCCGCATTCGGCCCGATGAAATTAAGATAGATCGTGATTTCATCAGTAAGCTGGAAACGTCGGTGGTGGATCGGGATATCGTTGCGGCCATCGTCAGGCTGGCGCGTAGCATGGGTGCCATTGTGGTCGCTGAAGGCGTCGAGCTTGAGACGACCTTAACGCTGTGCCGAGACCTCGAGTGTGACCGGGTTCAGGGGTACCTGATTGCCCGGCCAATGCCGTTGCCGGAATTCAGCACCTGGCTGGCTGCGCACAGTCCGCTGGTGTCATGAACAATATCTCACGGGCCAGGCCTGATTTTGCAAGCTGAAAAAGGCGTTTTGCGCCAGCTGAATGCGTACTGTTGCCTGGAAGCGGAAGCTGGCGGTGTTGACTTCAAACTCGACGCGGTCTTCGGCCCGGGCGACACCGGGTTTGAATGGCGGCTGCCAGTCCATGTCGAACGCTTCCCACAAACTGACCCTCACTCGTATCTGCCCGTTCAGATCGGCTTCGGCGGCGTTGTTGATCTGCTGCATCAACCGGCCCAGGTCGAGTTCGAGTTCGGTTTCATCGCGGGGTAGTGAGCGATTGATGGTCCAGCTCTCGTTGCCGCACCAGGCGGTGAACGACCAGCCTCTTGGCCGATCGGTCGCACCGCGCACCGACAACACCAGCTCGTCTTCACGGTCGAAGCGATCACCGGCGATGCTGCTGGCGCCTGCCAGCGACACGGTTTCTCCCACCGGTAACCTCAGTTCGGCCAGGTCTGGAATCGTTAGACGGTAGGGGCCGGTCTCGGGGTCGAGAGACAGTGAGTATTCACCGTCATCCGCCCCGCGATTGAGCACCAGAATTTCACCGCCGCGGGTTAGCAGCTCCGGCGGGTTGGCGGTGGCATCCACGCGCCGGTTCCAAAAGCCGGTGCGCCACTGGGTTTCCAGTTCGACCCGGTCAGGCAATTGGCGATAGTCCACCGTGACTTCCAGTTCCTCGGTGTCGACTTTACTGAGCGGGACGGAGCTGCAGCCGGCCAACAGTGCCAGGCTTGCAATCAAAGCGGTGTAGGTGCGCATAAACGATCAGGTCCGAAGCGACTATCAGGGCTGTCAGTATAGTGTTTTCAGGGGTGAAGCATAGCCATGGTCCGGTCGGTTTACAGGCCGAAGACGAACAGGGTCATCCTTCTGGGGTACCATTCTTCTGTTGTTCACAAAGAAAGAGGAGCTCCCCATGATTGCAGAGGGTCCCGAGAACGGCCCGGTGCTGGTACTGGCACACGGTGCGGGTGCACCGATGGACTCAGATTTTATGAATGAGATGACCCGCCGGCTGAGCAAGCGTGGCATCCGGGTTATCCGGTTTGAATTTCCCTATATGGCAGAGCGGCGGACGACGGGCAAGAAACGCCCGCCCGACAGAGCCCCCCGGCTGGTAGCGCATTTCAATCAGATTCTGGATGAGTTGGGCGACAGACCGGTGTACATCGGTGGCAAATCCATGGGTGGTCGCATGGCCACGCTGGTGGCGACAGAGCGGGAAGTCGCTGGCGTTTGCGTACTGGGCTATCCGTTTCACCCGCCGGGTAAACCGGAGAAAACCCGGCTTGAGCACCTGCCCGATGTCCGGTGCCCGGTGCTGATCTGCCAGGGTGAGCGTGATGCGCTGGGTAACCGTGAACAGGTGGCCGGCTACACCCTGCCGGATTCGGTAGCGCTGGTCTGGTGCCCGGACGGTGATCACAGCCTGAAGCCGCGCAAAGTCAGCGGGGTCAGCCTGGCTGAAAACCTGGATCTGGCCACCGACGCTCTGGTTCGTTTTATCGGTGTTTGACCACCCTTTGTCGAGCTTTTGTCCGATTTTAACCGGGGTTTGGCACTACGCTTGGTAACGCTTTAGCGTCCCGGTTGCCTTTCATGCGGCGCCCGGCACTGGTATTCTTGCCGGCCTGAGCTTCGGATCCGTGCCCGGACCCAAGTGAGACTAACCAGGGCAAGGACGTGTGCACTCACGCACAGGTCTTACATTCTCAGGCTGCAGTACGCAGCCACCTCCAAACAGGAGCCTCTTATGAACATTGCTGCTCAACGCGTTGTATCCATCCATTATGAAGTGAAGGATGAAGACGGCGTTGTCGTAGATTCCTCCGAAGGGCGCGATCCTCTGGTGTACCTGCACGGCAACCAGAACATCATCCCCGGTCTTGAAAAAGCCCTCGACGGCCTGGCTCAGGGCGATGCCTTCGATGTCCAGGTAACGCCGGAAGAAGCCTATGGCGAAGTCCAGGACGGTCTGGTCCAGTCGGTGCCCATGGAATCGTTCCAGGGTGTCGAAAAAGTGGAAGAAGGCATGGTATTTACGGCCCAGACTCAGGGCGGACCGCTGCAGGTTACCGTTACCGCTATTGAAGGCGATACCGTGACCGTCGATGGCAACCACCCGCTGGCCGGCAAATCGCTGAGCTTCAAAGGTGAAGTTGCGGACATCCGCGAAGCCACTGCTGAAGAACTCGAACACGGTCACGTGCATCAGTAACCCGGTGCATGTTGCAGTAGATCGTGATGGGCATTGGGCGCCGTCAACCGACAGCGCCCAATGCCCGATCTGTTCGCGTGCAATCCAGAGTGCGCCAGGCCTCTTCTGGTGCACCCAAATACCCACTTAGCCCGCCTGCACAGGGAAAAGGCAGCGACGACAGGCGACATCCACTACCTCAGGTTCACAACAGTGTCGGTTAAATATTGGACGAGTGCAGTGCCCAGTGATGCTGAATTACGCAGCCAGTCACTGCGCCATTGCCTCTGGCTCGGCCTTTTTGCCTACGGCCTCTATACGCTGGTGCTGGAAGTGACAGCACCGCCGAGTGTACTCGGGTTGTTTCTGGTGCTGTGTGGTGGCCTGCATGCCCTGGCCATCCTGGCGTATTACCTGAGCCGACCTCTTTTGGCTTCGATCTGGATGATCATCGTGCTGCTGTTCTGCATTTCGGTCATGAACCTCTACGGTTTCACGCCGGAACAGTCCGCCGAATACTATTTTCTGCTGGTCCCTCCGCTGATCTTCATGGTGCTGCCGCCCGAGCAGCGCCAGTGGCAGCTATCGCTGTTAACACTGACCGTTGTGTTGACGACGCTGGTGTTTTTGTTGCCCCGGGGCACCTCACCCTGGTTTACCATGTCGTCAGACGATTATGCCGGTTACAAATGGCTCGACCTGATGGTCTGTCTGATGGCGATGTCAGTGGTCTGCCGCTCATTCATCACCCGGTTGTTGCGTCAGCGCGACCAGTTAGAACGACTGGCCCTGATCGATCAGCTGACTGGCCTGCCTAACCGCAACGCCAGTCTGGAACGCATGGCTACCCTGTACAACCAGGCCCAGCCGTTTTCGGTGGTGATCCTCGATATCGATGATTTTCGCGAGGTAAACCATCGCAAAGGCCAGGAAATGGCCGACGTGCTGGTGCGTAAGCTGGCGCAGCGTCTGCGCACGCATTTGCCGGAGTCGGATTTTATGGCCCGGGTGGGGGGGGATCAGTTTATGGTGGTCAGTGACCGGGCCACGTCGGCCGAGTCGGTGGAAGCGTTGATGCTCCAATTGCAGGAAGTCGTGACCCGGCGCAACTTCGAAATGGGCAGCGCCAGCGAACGGCTTCGGGTCAGTCTGGGCGCTACCCTCAGCGAACTGTCGGAGTCGCCCCAGGCGCTCAACCGGCGCCTGATGCAGGCGCTGGGGCTGGCGCGTGCTGACGAGCGTAAACGGTTCCTGCTTAACCCTGGCACCAGTGCTGAAAAGCCCGCGGCCTCCCCTGTTTTGTCACGCGCCCCCGTTCGATGATTCGGCGCATCCTGGCCTGGGTCGCCATTGCCGCCATGATCTGGCTGGTGTTTTTTACCGACGGACAAGGCCTGGTGATGCGCTGGCTGGAAGCACAGGATCAACCTCATGTCTGGATCGTGCTCGGCACGGCCCTGATCTACGCCATCGCCCTCTCAGTGCCCTTCCTGCCTGCGGTAGAGTTGGGCTGGCTGATTATGGCGGCCTTCGGCCCCATCGGTATTCTGGCCATTTGGGCAGCAACGCCATTGGGCTTGCTGCTGGCCTTCAGCATCGGCTACTGGCTGCGCGAGTGGCCGCAGGTGCAACGCTTGCAACAGCGTTTTGAAGTCCGGGTGGCTGCAGCGACCAGTGACCGCCCGGGCGATCGCATGCTGCGCTTTGCCAGCGACAAACTCGCCAGCCACCCTTACATCGCACTGGCGGTTCTCGTTAATATGCCGGGCAACTGGCTGATTGGTGGCGGGGGCGGTATTGGGCTGATGGCCGGCGCCTCGGGGTTGTTTCACCCGCTAAAATTTGTACTGGTGCTGATTCCGGCCACGGGTGTGGTGGCGGTATTGATGCTGATTGGGGTGTATTCCAAGCCTGTTGGCTGATGGCCCGGTTCCAGATCTGCTACAGCCAACCCGGTTTTCTGCCGCTCACAACAACGGGCTGGCCAGCTGTGCCAGGTTTTCCACGACGCGCTTATGATAACGGCGCTTGCGCCACTGCTTCAGGTCGAGCCGGTGACTGTTCTTTTTATACTCGGCCACCACGGCAACCATGGCATTGCAAAAGGCCGGGTCATCCACCACCAGGGTGGCCTCGAAGTTCAACCAGAGTGACCGCATGTCGAGGTTGACCGAGCCGACCAGCACCAGATGGTCGTCGATGATCACGCTTTTGGTGTGCAGCAGGCCACCTTCAAAACGCAGTATTTCAATGCCGTGGCTGAGCAGTTCATCGTAAAACGACCGGCCGGCATACTTGGCCAGGCGGCTGTCGATGCGTCGCGGTACCAGCAGAGTGACCTCCAGGCCACGCTTGGCGACGGACTTGAGCGCTTGCAATAACGATTCGTCCGGCACGAAATAGGGCGTGGTGATGATCACTCGGCGCTGGGCGTTGTGCACCGCGGTCAGCAAAACCTGCAGCAGAATGTCTTCATCGAAGGCCGGGCCGGTTGGCAGAAATTGCATCAGCGCCGGGCCGTCGCTGGCCGCTTCGGGCCAGCTTAGGGCGGTGTCCAGGCGGTGGCCGGTTTCCATTTCCCAGTCGAAGATCATGGTGCCTTGAATGATTGACGCCATCGGGCCTTCGACTCTCACCATCACATCGACCCAGGGACCAAAGCCGCTGTGCTTCTTGAACCAGTCCGGGTCAGCCAGGTTCATTGACCCGTTGTAGGCGATTCGATTGTCGATGCTGACCAGCTTTCGGTGCTGACGAAGGTCGATGCGTTGCAGGAACATGCGCAGCACGTTGGCGTGCAATACGTCCAGAACCTCGACACCGGCTTTAACCAGTTGGCGGTGCCGGGCACTTTTCAAAAAACGGTTGCAACCCACGCTGTCGAGCAACAAATAGACGGCAACACCGCGCGCGCGGGCATCGGTAAGGGCGGTGAGAATTTCCTCTACCCGGCCTTCGGGCTCCAGAATATAGAACTCCATGAAGATCCAGTTTTCAGCGCGGTTCAGGTCGTCCAGCAGCGCGTCGAAGACACTGTCCGGCTCACTCAGCAATTGCCAGTTGTGGCCGCGCAAGGCCGGTAGCTTGAGGCTGCCGAGGGTCAGTTCCATGACCGGTCGCAGCGGTGTATCGATCAGGGTGTTCAGTGCGTCGCGTTCGCCGACCTGATGCAGCCACTGGTTGTAAAACCGGTTTTGTACCATGGCGCGCTTGGCCCGCAACCGGCCGAGATAGCGCTCGCCAAACAGCAAATACAAGCCAAAGCCGACCAGTGGCACGATGTAAATCAGCAGCAGCCAGGCCAGGGTCACACCCACACTGCGTCGGCGCATCAGAATGCGAAAACTCAGGGCGATCAACAGTGCAATGTAGAGCCAGAGGCCCAGTGTCAGCAGCCAGTCCCAGGTCATGCGTATCCAGTCATTGTCGGGGGGTTAGAGAGTGTCGGCCATTGTACGGCGGGGTACAAGGTCGGGGTAGGTGGTGTCGATGGGTCGTTAGCGTGCAGCCTGGTTTCCCAGCACCAGTTGGCGGGTATAGTCCTGCATGAAAATGCCGTAGCTGCCATCGTGCAGCATGGTTTTAACCCGAAATTGGGGCAGGCCGTCATTTCCGGTCAGGTGTTTCAGGTTAACAACGCGTTCGCTGACCGGTTGTTTGTTGCGGTCGCGAACCACGGCAATCTTGGGCAACAGCCTGGCATCGTGATTCTGGCCAATCACCACGGCAACTTCACCGCTGCTCAACTCGACCAGGGTGCCGATGGGGTAAACCCCCATTAATTCGATGAACTGATCGACCAGGGCAGAATCGAATTCCGTGGCTCGGCCTTTGTAGAGCACCCGAATGGCATCGTAAACCGTGCGTTGCTGTGCGTAGGGCCGGTAACTGATCATGGCGTCAAAGGCGTCGAGAATGTGAATCAGCCGGGCGCTCAAGGGTACCTGGCCGGCCAGCTTGTGCACCGGGTAACCCTGGCCATCGGGCCGTTCGTGGTGGTAGTAGCAAGCGGCGATAACATCGTGACCGAAGCCCGATTTTTCCAGAAGATAGCGCGTCCATTTCGGATGTTCGTTAAACAGTTGCCATTCGGTTTCGGTCAGTGGGCCGGGCTTGGTCAGCAGCGATTTCGGTATGCGCAGCTTGCCCAGGTCGAACAACAAACCGGCCAGTCCGACTGTCCGCACTTCGTCCCGGGGCCAGCCGCAGTGAATGCCAAAGACCATACACAGCAGGCTCACGTGCAAGGCATGCTCGTAAGTGTAGTCGTCGTGGCTTTTCACGCGTGACAGCCAGGTTATGGCTGGAATGTTGTCGATTAGGGCCGTAATGCACTCATCGACGTGCTTGCCCAGGGTGTCCGGGTTCAGCGGGTGGCCCTTGCTCAGCCCACGCATCGCCTCTTTAACGTGTTTCAGCGTGCGGGTGTAGGTGGGCAGCACGCTGCGCAACCCCATTTGTGCCATGTCCCGGTCAAAAGAGGCCGGTAAGGTCGGGGGTGCCTGGGTTTTGCCGGGCCGCGCCTTGAACTTGACAAGGCTCTTGCGGGTGTCGACACACACCTGGCTGCACAAGCTTTGCACCTGGTGCAGCATGTCCCGGTTTTCAATCAGAAAGCCTTGCATCAGGAAGGGCGTGCCCAGCCAGGGTCTGTCTAACCGGCACACAAACATCCCGACTTGCAGCAAGGCAACCGGCATGCGAAGCGTTGTATCGGACAGGCGCTGACTGTATTGGCTCAAATCCGACGATCCCGAGCTATAGACATAATGTGAACCACATCACTTTATTAACACACAACTTATAGCAGATTACAGGCCGCTTGCGCCAGATGCCGGGAAACTTTACGTCTGAGCGGGTGCAGACCCTTTACCGGAATAGCTTATCGGCCCGAGAAGCCAGGCTTAAAGTCGAATTTGGTCGTCCTCTGGTTACCGGATGTCAGCGACTGTTAGCGGGCCCGGTCGGAGCGGGCCAGTGCCGCGTGCAGCCAGCGCACCGGCAGGTGGCGCAGAACGGCAAGAATCAGCCGGTAGTTCCAGCCCTGAATCGACAACACCCGGCCCCGGGCCAGGTCGTTAAACGAACGCTCGACCACAGCCTTGGCCGACCAGGCACGGGTGATACCGCGGCGTTTATAGAAACTCTCCGGGTCGAGCCCCAGGCGGGCGTGAAAATTGGTGACGGTGAAACCGGGGCAAACGGCCAGTGCACGCAGCCCGTCGCGCCGATAGCTCAGCGCCAGCGTTTCGGTAAACGCCCTAACGAACGATTTGGTGGGGCCATAAAGGGCGCTTTGCGGTGTGGGCAGCCAACTGGCCACCGACGCCAGGTTGATCAGCAGCCCTCGAGCCCGGATCAGGTTGGGCAAGGCGGCATGAGTCAGCTGCAGGGTACTGGTGACATGTACATCAAGCAGTGCCTGGTGACGGGACCAGTTTAAATCGCCGAAGCGACCATCTTCGGCATAGCCGGCATTGTTGATCAAAGCATCCAGCCGCGGCAACAGGGTCACTTCCTGAACCAGGGCCTCGCGCTGATCGGCCTCGGCCAGATCCACGAGCCGATACTCAACCTCGACCGGGTAGCGCTGGCGCAGCCGGTCGCACTCCGCAGCCAGTTCGTCTTCGCGCCGACCGGTCAGCAGCAGGTTGTAGCCTTCAGCGGCCAATCGGTCGGCGTAGGCAGCGCCAATGCCGCTGGTGGCGCCGGTTATTACAGCCAGGGGGTGGGTCATGTACAGGTATCCTCAGGCAAATTACCGAGTGGGATCATGCCAGAGTGGCTTCTCCGGACAAACCGAAACACCCAACAACGAAGAGTCGGTGTATTCAGCACTTTATGGAGTGAGTCAGTCTAGCGTCCTTGAGCCGCAGGGTGTCAGGCCAGGCAGCGGTCCGTGATTCCACCTTACGGCTGCTTTATACTGCGCGCCTCGCTTGCCTTGCAATGACAACAGGACCACACGCCATGGCGCACACCGACACCCCAACGCGGCCACAGTGGCCTGGCTATCGCTGGCCGCACCTGTGCGACCTGACGCGGGCGCTGCAGGCCGAACCTGAGTGGCCGCAGATGGATCGCTGGCTGGCCGCCCGGTTTCGGGAGCGCAAAGCCTATGGTGGCAAAGACCGGCGGTTCTACAGCGACCGGTTATTTCAGCTGTGCCGTCTGGCAGCGGTGCCGGTCATGCTGCAGCAGGGTTATTCACCGCCAGAGTCCAGCAATAACAGGCAGCCAGTGTGGACGGCCGACACTCTGTGGCTAGCCTTTAAGGCCATTCCTGCGGTTGAGCTCTGGGGCTGGCTGGTGCTGCTGGACGGTCTGGACGAGCAGGCGCCCAATGAGTTGACGGACGTTGCACAGCGACGCGCCTGGCTGGACCGTCAGCGCGACGACCCTGGTCTGCAAGCCGCCCGTCAGGGGTGGCTACCTGGTTGGCAGCCCTGGCTGGATCAGCGAACGGCGGCAAGCCACTGGTCGGACTCCCTGGCCGGGCATTGGCTCGCGATGCAAATGACCCGCCCACCGATCTGGTTGCGCGCCTTGCCTGGCAAGGGTGCGCAGGCCGCCCGGTCATTGCACGCAGCGGGCCTCACCGTGCTGGACCAGGCGGGCGATGTTCTGGCGCTGGCGCCCGACTCTCCAGTCACCAAAACCAAGGCCTGGGATGCCGGTTGGGTGGAAATTCAGGACCGCGCCAGTCAGCGCATTGTCGACGCCGTCGCGGCCGAACCCGGCCACCGGGTCTGGGATGTCTGTGCGGGCGGTGGTGGCAAGGCGGTGGCGCTGGCAAGTTGGGTAGGGCCAGCCGGTGAGGTGCTGGCAACGGACATTCGAGCCCATGCCCTGCAAGAGACCGAACGCCGCGCAGCGCGGCAGGGTTTTACCAATCTGCGGACACAGGCGCTGGATGCGACCCGGCCGGATAGCGTCGCTGACCTGAAGGCCGGGGTCTTCGATCGGGTGGTGATTGATGCCCCCTGCTCGGGTGCCGGCACCTGGCGACGTAATCCGGACAGCCGTTGGCGGTTGACCGAAGCATCGCTTCACACCCTGCAGCCGATTCAGGATCAGTTGCTGGCGCAGGCGTCTGCCTCGGTTAAAGTGGGCGGTTATCTGGTGTATGCGACCTGCAGCTGGCTGGTCGGAGAAAACGAAGACCGGGTGAGTCAGTTTCTGTCTGAATACCCTGAGTTTACCTTGCTCAGCCAGAGCATGGTCGGCGCCCCGGACGACGACGCCGATACCATGTTTGTGGCGGTCATGCAGCGAGACTAATCCTTCTCTGGTTTTTGTCCTTGCTGTGCCTGTTGTGCTTTCAAGGTTTTAGCGACTTTAATCGCTTGTTGGGCGGCGGCGCGCGCTTCTTTAACCTTGCGAATCGACAGATTAAAACTGGTTTTCATGCGCGAGGTCGCCAGCTTTAACTGGTCGATTTCATTGCGGCTGTTCAGCGGTATTGAGCTGACATCGAGTTCGGTCTCCTGCCCCTTGGAAATGTTGTCGGCCATCTGTGTCAGCACGCCCACGGGCTGAATAATGGTGCGTCGCACGAACCACAGTATCGCCAGAATCGACAGGGCAATGGCCAGAATTTCCACAATGCCGAACAGCGACACCGTGCCTGCCAGCAAGTTGCGTTGCGGAATGGTCACACTGATGATGCCGGCCAGGTCGCCTGCTCCAAAACCAAAGCCATTTTCAGAGCCATACCGGGTCAGCACGTCGCGTGGCGCACTTGCTGCGTCGCCGTGGCACACGATGCAAGCCTCCGTGTGAAACACGGGTTTGGCATAGCGGTACTCGCCGCCAACGGTCTCGAAGAATTCAGGCAAATTAAACGACTGGATGTTGTTCAGCGCCCGTGATTCGAAGGCATCCGGCGTATTGGCCGGGTTCATCACGTTTTGCGAGGTCATACGGAACTTGGCGGGCGATTCCGAGGCCGCCACCGTTTCTGAAAATTCACGCTGGGCCAGTGCCGGGTTCTTCGAATAAAAAGTGACCGTCTGGCTCGGGTTATCGACCGGATGAACGTCCATTTCCCCGAGAAAACTGTCTTGCCCGTCGCGCACCCAGACCCGCCCGGTTTTTGCCACCCAGCTGCCAAAGGCATCGACGTTGGCGACAACGGTTTGCGCCTGGGCTCGAAGCTCTTGCATGTAGACATTCTTGAGCAATAGAAAGAAGGCGCCTGCGTTTAAGGCCAGAACACACAACAACAGCAGCACGAACTGGGTGCTGATCGAAAACCGTTTTCCGAACATGAGCGGTAACTCCTTTTATACCTTGTCTGTGGCTATGCGATTAGCGGCGAGCCGGGGGTTGCCCGGTACCGGATGTCATGCTGTAAACCACCTTGCTGGTGGCTTCCAGAAAAGCCTGTTTATCCCGTTCGCTCTCGATGTTCGATGCCAGCTCACTGATGTAGTGGCGCAGCGCTGACGGGCCTTTCCAGCCCTTGCGACGCCATATTTGCCGGGTATCTTCTATAAGTATCTCGCCAATCGGGCCGACAGCGGATTTGAATTCCTGGTCGATCAGTGCCAACAGGCGTTGCGAACGGCTTCCCTGTGTTGCCATGGGGGGTCTCGTTATTCAGTGTGATTGCATTTGGGCAGGCAGCAAAATACCAGATTCGACTCCCGGTGTTGACTGAAATAGTGCTATATCAACCTGCTCGCTGGTTATTAACGTAGACTGTGGGAGTGAATAGTCGACTTATCAGGAGTTTGCATGAACAAAATAGGGCCTTTAGCCGTCATTGCCGTCTTGTTTGTTCTGGCCCCCTTGTTAGGGTTCTGGTTGCCTCTGGGGCCATCAGCTGCCCCGAATTTCGACGATTATGCCGCCGGTGATGCCCGAAAAGCGGCATTTTTTGAGTATATGGTGCCCCTGGTCGAGCAGGAGAACGCCGCCATACTGAGCAGCCGTGAGCGGTTGCTGGCTATACATGAGAATGGCTCGCCGGGATGGGCTGAGCGCCGCTGGCTGCTGCAGCTGGCAGAGCGTTATGAACTGGAGGCGTTTGACCCGTCCGAGAGCACAGACCGGGCGCAACTGATCAAACGGCTAGACGTGGTACCGCCTTCCATTGCGCTGGCTCAGGCGGCTAACGAGAGTGCCTGGGGCACCTCGCGCTTCGCCCGGCTGGGCAACAACTATTTCGGCCAGTGGTGCTTTGTGGCCGGTTGCGGGCTGGTGCCCGAGGCACGAAACACCGGTGCCAGCCACGAAGTGGCCGCGTTCAAGTCGGTTCGGGAATCGGTTCGCCGATACATGAACAACATCAACACTCACCCAGCCTATGCCGATCTGAGAAGCCGGCGAGCGTCGCTGCGCAACGAAGGTAATGATATCAGCGGCCTGGCGCTGGCACCGACCCTGATTCGTTATTCCGAACGGGGGCAAGAGTACGTGAATGAGTTGCAGGCGATGATCCGCGGCAACGACCTGCAACAATACGACTGACCCTTCACCGGCTTAGCACAGCCTGGTTTTGCGATTGCCCCGCGTCAATCCAGACCGGCTGATGGCCGGGCAGACGAATAGCCAGTGCGGGCGCCGGGCCATGCCAGTCGGCGTCCCATCGGACTTCAGTTTCGGTAGCGCTGGTGGCTTTAACCGTCACTGTCACTTCACCGAACTCGGTCGGGGCGGCCCCGAATGAAATGGGGCCCTCAGCCTCGAGCCAGCGCTCGGGAATGCCCTGACACAGGACCAGATGATCGCCTTCTTCGCGCAAGAAACAGTAGCGCATCATCAATACCCATTCCGAAGACGCCCAGACATGGTGGCCATCGCCCATGCATCCGGCACCGGTGAGCGGGTGAATGGCCTCGGGCCACTGCCCGGTCGGCGAGGCGATGTCGGCCACGGCGTCAATTAGGTCGAGGTAGCGCGGGTCGTCTGCACGCATCATGACCTGAGCCACGTGCAGGGTGAGGTAGGCGTTGAGGCCCGAGTGAATCATGTCCTGATAGAAGGCACCTTTCAGGAAGCACCGCTCCAGCAGAAACTCGACCAGATCACTCATGCGCGGGTCGTCCGCTGCCCAGAGTTGTAACGGGTACCCGCATACCACAGAACCGATGGCACCGGAGTCTAGCCGCCGGTAGGGAGAGGCTGGCATGGCTGGCCGGCGCAATTTGTCGGCCTGGGTAGCCAGGCTGCGTTCGATCGATTGTTCAAAATCACGTGCTGCGTCGACATAGCGCTGGCTCAGTTCCGGGTCGGTCGCGGCCAGCATCCGGCTGGCGGACCTGAGACCGGCGACGCTCCAGAAATCATCCCAGTAGTAATAGTCGTTCGGCCCCAGGTGTTCGGCGCTGAAACCGGCTGGCATCAGGCCGGCATGAGGGGCATCGAGTTCCGTTGACACCCGTTTTTTGATGATCCAGTCGGCACCGCGCTTGATGATGTTCAGCCACTTGTCCGGGCGCCGGTGAGTGAACTTAAAAAACCGCTCCAGTATCCACAGCACCTGACCGTTCGAATCCCACTCACCTTCCTGGGAACGAAAGTAGCCAGCTGCGGTTTGTCGATCGATAAAGCGATCCAGTGCCCGCTCCGCGCGATGCGTCAAGCCGATACTGAGCAGGGCATCGATAATGTAGGCGGCATCACGAAACCAGAACCGTTTGTAAGTGTAGGGGCCCGGGAATACATCGTCCGGTGAGTGCAATACCAGTGAGGTTGTGGCGGCATCGAACAGGAATTGCCAGTGCGGGTCCGGGCAGGTGAGGGTGCATCTCTGGTTGTTGACGGCCGTCCAGGCATCGTCAATTAACGGGGTGCTCGGCTTGGCGTTGAGCTCAATACTGGCAGTCAGCTCTTTGGTCACACCCGGCTCCAGATTGAACAGAGCCGCGGCGGTGGCCATGCCCACGTCACATTGGCCGCTGTGCTGGTCTTCACGATCGTGCAGATGAATGTTCACGTCGCCTTCGCGGTAATGGGAAAGGTGGTGGCGGTCTGCCGATGCTGAGAATTGAACCGTGCTGTCGTTGTTAATGCGCCAGCCATCGCGGCTGTCATTCAGTGCCACATCGTGAATAAAGGAGATGCCTTCGGGGTTGTAGGGGCGCAATGCCAGCACCAGGTGCCCGGCCTGGTCACTGTCGCCGCTGATGTGCAGCCGACACAGCATTTTACCGTCGACGCGTTCAACCCAGACTTTGGTGCGCAGCTCCAGTCCTTCATCGGTTGCCACAGTCCGGATCAGTGGGCCATCGTCCAGGTGCTGGCGCTGATCAACCTGTTTCAGTTTGGACGGCAGCAAACGGCGACCGTCTTCCGTGATCAGCCAGGCATCCAGTGACCAGCCATTAAACAGGGGGGTCAGCAGGCCGTTCGGGTCGACAATGGGCAAGTCCGGGCAATCGGGGTAGCCCACAGCCGTCCAGTTGCGATTACTGATGTTGATGTGGGTAATGGCAAAGGCCCGCGGAATGAAAGACGGGTCTTTCGGATCGAACTGCCGTTCGATCCAGACCGGCCACACCCAGTCGAGGTTGTGCTGGATCACGCGACTGTTGATCAGCCCGCGCGCGTGAAACACAACGCCTGAGCGAATCAGTTCAATCGGTTCGGCCACCTCGGAGGGCTGGGCCAGAGCTTGCACCCTCGCCATGATCGGAATGGGATCGAGTATGCCCTGCTTTTTGGCAATGTAGGAAATGGCAAAACGCCAGGGCAGCCACTTGGTCCACTTCATGGTACAGACTCCTCGTTGTCAGCAGGTTCGGTGTATTGGCTCAGGGCCCGCCGTGCCAGACGGTTCAGATAGAACACGATGATCACGGTCATGACAAAACCGCCGCCGTAGAGGATCCATTCAAACCCGGTGCGCTCTGTATTGCGCAAGCCAAGCGTAGTGACATCGGCAGCGATCGAGCCGAGGTAGACGTTATGCACGGAGAACGGAATAAAACCGATCAGCGAGCCGGCCAGGTACCCCTTCCAGGAAAACCGGGTCAGTCCAAAAAAGTAGTTGGACAGCTTGCCGGGAAAAAACGGAATCAACCGGGTCAGCAAGACAATTTTCCAGCCGTTGGCGCTCATCTCTTCATTGATCAGCCGCAACCGGTTACGACGGCGCACAAAATCGACAGCGTAGGGGCCAAACAAATAGCGGGCAATCATAAAGGCAACGAACGCGCCCAGCGTGGTGCCGAGAACAATGTAGATCGACCCTTCAACGACACCGAACACAAAGCCAGCCCCGGTGGTCAGCAATATACCGGGCAACACAAGCACCACCACCAGCGCCATGATTAGTATCAGCAGCACTGGCCCCCAGATGCCCTGGGCATCCACCCAGTGCAACAAATCGATAATGTAATGGTGAACGTCGAAATACAGCAAAATTGCCAACAAGAGCGTCACAAACACCACGCTGGCAATGAGGCCCAGCAAGGGTGAGGCAGCCCTTTTAGCGGGGGCGGGAGTGTGTTCTTTCATTCGCAACAGATCCTGATCATCCTTCCTCTGGTCATAAGTGAATGAATCCGGGCTCAATGCTTGAACCCATAAAAAAATACAGTCAGCTAATTAGTGTAGTGATCTGCCGCTGTTATGTGGTCGCCAGGATGAAAATGGATGTAAAGTTTTGTTGGAAGGCTCTGGTGCGGGCATTTGATGACGGCTACCGTGCTAAAACGCTGTTGTGCCGGGCGGGTCGTTCAACGTTGTGGGATTAATAGCGCTTATGCACGGGCGTCAGCGAGCTTGTTCCGATGACTCTTTGAGACCCCGGGTCAGCATGGCCAGAAAGTGGCTGGCCAGTAGTTGTGCCCGGTCGACGGCGTGAGCCAGGTTTTCGGATTCATTGCATGCATGCTCACTGCTGGTGACAGACTGATCTCCCAGCATACCGAGGTTGTTGCTTTGCTGCTGAACCTGGACACTTAAGACAGATTGTTCTTCGGTGGCGCTGGCCACTTCCTGAGCGTGTTGTTCGATCAGTTCAATATGCCCCAATATATCATTCAGGCTCGATTGTGCTTCCCGGGTCATGGTGGTTGCGAGCGTTGAGGCTTTATGACCCTGGTGAATGGTTCCCACAACCGACCCGGTAACCTGACGCAGACCATTGATGATGCTGCTAATTTCATCGGTAGAGGTCCGGGTGCGCCGGGCGAGGCCGCGCACTTCATCAGCGACAACGGCAAAACCGCGACCGGCTTCGCCTGCACGGGCCGCTTCAATGGCAGCGTTCAAGGCGAGCAGGTTCGTTTGTTCGGCGATGTCGGTAATGACGTTCAGTACCTGATTAATATCCAGACTGCGCCGAGCCAGTTCCTCGATACCCGTGGATGCCTGCTCCAACTGCGATGTCAGTGCTGTAATGGCATCGGTCATCTGTTGCATCTTTTCATTGCTAAGCCGCGACGATTCGCGAGCGGACTGTGTAGCGGAGTGGGTGATGTCCGTCAGTTCGCTGACTCGCTGAACACTGGATTCGAGCTCATCGAAGGCCTGCTGTATCGACACTATGTCACTGCGTTGCGCCTGGATGTGATTCATGGAAAACCGGATGCAGTCGAGCGTTTTTTCCTTGGACGAGCCCATGATACCCACGTTGGCGTACATCCGTGCGGCGATGGCTCTCATGGTCGAATCTCGCTTCATACGGTCGTATTCCAGCCAGGCAGCGTCGCCTCGCTTGCCGGTGTAGAGATAGGGCATAACCGGATGAGTTCCCACTCGGGCTTCACGGGCCAGTTTTACCTGAGGCCAGACAGCAAGCAGCGTCGCTGCAAACAACAAAGACATGCCAGTGAAACCGTATGCCAGTGTCCATAGCCCCTGAAAGAGACCGCTGATCAGCAGCAGTCCGGTGAGGGCCAAATAGGCGGCTGTTATTTTGAGGTGCAAGGGTAAAGCCAGAGCCTGATATCGTGAAGGCAGTTTGCCCGTACGCCAGGCCTCGTACACCTTCTCGGCACGTGCAATCTGTTCCGGAGTTGGCAGTACCCGAACTGACTGGTACTCAACGGTTTTTCCGTTTTTGGTGATGGGAGTTACGAAGGCGTCCACCCAGTAATGATCGCCATTCTTGCACCGGTTTTTAACCAGCCCTTTCCAGGAATTGCCGGCCCGGATGGATTCCCACAAATTTGCAAACGCACCTTCTGGCATATCAGGATGTCGTATCAGGTTGTGTGGCTGGCCAATAAGCTCATCTTTCGTGTAGCCGGAAATGGCCACAAAACTGTCATTAACCGCAGTAATGGTGCTGTCGAGTTCTGTTGTAGTAATCAGATGTTCGCTGGCCGCGTATAACCGCTGATGTCCGGTAACTGGTCCTGTTTTACGCATTCTGCTGTCTCGATTTTCTAGGTGTCAGCCACTATGAGTGGCCAACCCAAATGCAGCCATCCAGATTCTGCAAATTTTCTATTCGGGTTCGGAGTTTTCAGGAAATCACCAGCGACAAAGCTTGCTTGCGAAAACCAGAAGTCACCTTCTTCAATGTATTGATGCATTAATTTGCATTATCTGGATAGGCTGGTCCTGAAACTTCACTAGCCTGTTCATACACACCGACACATTGAATCATTCTGACTTATGGACACAGGTATTCTGGACAGGGAATTCAAGGCACTTGTCGACGGCCACCCCCGAGCCATGATGCTCGCGACTCAGGAACCCCGGATTGTCTACGTCAACCGGGCTTTTCAACAGGTGACCGGATACGACGCCGACACCGTGGTTGGTGAAAAGCCCTCGGTTCTCAGCTCGGGCTATCACGGACATGATTTTTACCGCAGCATGTGGCGACAGTTGTCAACAGAAAATAGATGGGAAGGGTTGATCTGGAACCAGCGTTCCAATGGTGAGATATATCCACAATGGCTGACGATATACGGCGTCGAAGTGAATGAGTCGCAGTGCTATGTCGGCACCTTCATGGACGTGGGTGATCTTGCGGGGATGGATGAAAAGCTGGCCAGCCTCGCCTACTACGATGTACTGACCCGACTGCCCAACCGCCATTTGTTCCAGGCATTCCTGGAATCGAGAACCGGACAGCAGGATCACTCCCCCGCACACTTCTCAGTGCTGTACCTGGACCTCGATTTCTTCAAGGAAGTGAACGATCTTCATGGTCATGCGAAAGGTGACGAGTTATTGGTGCAGGTGGCACAGCGGCTGCATTCGGTCTTGCGCAAAGGGGATGTACTTGCGCGTCTCTCGGGAGATGAATTCGCGGCCATCATCGAGGTTGACAGCATGGCCGGAACAGAAGCGTTTTGCGAGAGAATACTGAACGTCTTCAAAGAACCCTTTGTTGTTAATGATGAGCCACATTATATGAGCTTGTCGATCGGTGCCAGTTTGTTTCCTTTGCATGCAGACGAAGACAGATCGCTGCTTGAAAAAGCGGATCAGGCCATGTACTCCGCGAAGCGACTGGGCCGGTTTCGGTACCAGGTTTTCAATCCGGACATCAACCGAACGCTACTGTATGAAGAAACCATTGGGCAGTATCTGTCTCGCTCAATCGTCGAGTCCCAGCATGAATTCAGTGTGGTTTATCAGCCACATTACATGCTTGAAAGTGGTGAAGTAACAGGGCTGGAAGCACTGGTGCGCTGGCATCACCCCGTTCTCGGTCCGGTACCACCCAGCGACTTTATTCCGATTGCCGAAAAACGAGGCTGGATAGCCGAGTTGACGACCGTTGTTTTGCAAAATATTCAAGTTCACTTGAAGGAGAGCACCTTCAGACTACCCATGGGTATACGTCTGGCCATTAACGTTTCTGCCCGGCATATGCTGGACGACGGTTTCGTGTCGGAAATAACCCGAATGCGCCGTTCTACCGATCAGCTTAACTGGGAACTGGAACTTGAGATCACCGAAACATCACTGGTTCATTTTAATGATCAGTTGGGCTTAAAGCTGGCGTCATTGCAGGAACAGGGCATTCGAATAGCGATTGACGATTTCGGTACCGGATATTCTTCACTGGCGTATCTGCAGTCGCTACCGGTCAATGTTCTCAAGATTGACCGGAGCTTTGTGGCCAGGCTTAACCAGCAACAAGCTGACATTACTCTGGTCAGGGCCATTCTGGCCATGGCCCATGCCCTGAACCTCGAAGTGGTTGCGGAAGGTGTGGAAAACGAACCGCAGCGACTGATTTTGTGCCAGTTGGATTGCAAACATGGCCAGGGGTTCCTTTTCGCAAAACCCCAGCGTTGGAGCGAGCAATTGTTTCACGCCCTTGATATGGATCAATAGCGTTGCAGATTGTCGCTGCAGTGGTCCGCCGTACGAATCGGGTGATCCGGTTTTAGTATATTCTCATATAAGACCCCCTCGAATGACACCATAACAAGAGTCTGATGATGTATTACGGATCTGGATTGGCTTCCTATTTGCGCTTTACCCGGTCAAGTCCCGGGCAGTGGCTGGGGAGTGTTAAGGTACTGCTCGGCCTCCCCGATATTGAGTTTTCATTCCCACCCAGCGTGAAAAGTTTCCCCGGGATGTCCGTCCTTTATACCGCCAGTGGCAATCTGGGTCAGATCGTTGTGGACGGACCTACGGGGGTGGCTGGACGGAACGCTGGTCAGCCGGTGCTGATCTGGGTATGCACGGGGCGGATACAATTTAAGAATGATGTATTCCTTGTGCGTGCCGATGAACCCTTTAACCTGGTTACCGACGGCCATTCGGTATTGACGATTGTTCAGTTTCCAGAATCAGACGCAGCCAGGTTCTCAAGTGACCGGAGCTTTTTGGAGTCCGATCGTCAACGGCAGCAAGTTCGCTCGCTGCTGGAGGACTATAACCTGAGGAGCCGTTATTTCCCGGACTATGAAAGCGCCGTCCGTGAGACCCGGCATATGCTGACACAACTGACAGCGTGTCTGAGTGAACCGACCTTCCAGATCAACCTGCCCCGACGGCGAATTATTGATCCAAAAATTGAGCAGGCGGTTCAATTCATAGCCAACAACCCAGGCTGGGAGTTCAACCTGGAGGACCTGACCAGAATTGTGCACAGCAGCGAGCGCACCCTTTACTACCAGATGAAACGTTACATCGGCATGACGCCGTACCGTTATTACCAGCGCTGCAAGCTGCTCCGACTGCGCATGGCCTTGCTGGCGTGTGAAGGCGATTCGCCCAGTATTTCCTGGCATGCGCTGGAGCATGGCCTGAACCATCTGGGGCGTCTGCCTGCACTGTATGCAAGTCAATTCGGTGAGAAGCCCAGCGAAACGCTGGCCAAGCGCAAGGCGCTGCTGGTGGCGAGTGAACGAGCTCTGTCCTTGAAAGACGGCTCCGGGGCATATCCTCGCGTGGGAGAAGGTTGCGCTGCCGGGCGTCGCACATCATGATATGGGCACTGTTTCGATTACTGATTTTCCACCCAGCCGGACGCGCCCAGGATGATTCAAGCTCCCCACATTGATGGCCTCAACCAAATTTTGCCCGAAGAACCCCTGTTGATGATGGGGGCCGGACCGGTGCCCATTCCCGGCCCGGTGGCGGCGGCAAATGGCATTGTGATCAATCACCTGGGCGAGACCATGGCGCGCATCATCGATCAGGTGAAGCGCATGGGGCGCTATATTTTTCAGACCGAATCGCCCTGGCTGATGGGCGTGGCCGGCCCCGGCTCGGCGGCGATGGAGATGGCCGTCACCAACCTGGTGTGGCCTGGTACCCGGGTGTTGTGCGTCTGCAACGGCTTTTTCTCACAGCGCCTGTCTGAAATGGCCGTTCGTGCAGGTGGCGAGGTTGAACGATTGCTGGTTGACGAAGGCAGCAGCGCCGACGCACGTCGCATTGAGGACATTCTGCAGACATTTCAGCCTGAGGTGATGACCATAGTTCAGGGCGAAACCTCCAACACCACCCACAATAAAGACCTGGCCGCTATCGGCGCTTTGGCTCAGCGTTACAATTGCCGTCTCATTGTCGATGCCGTCTGCACGCTCAGCACCATGGAATTGAACATGGACGACTGGGGCATCGATGTGGTGATCACCGGTGGCCAGAAAGGCCTGAGCTCAATACCCGGTGTTTCGCTGGTCGCGTTCTCCGAACTGGCCTGGCAGCGCATTCTGCAACGGCCGGTGCCGATGCCGCACTGGACGCTCGATGCGCTCCTTGCCACCCGTTTCTGGCATGAAGCCTCCTATCATTACACGGCACCGGTCTCGGGCCTGCTCGCCCTGCACGAAGCCATGCGCCTGGTGTGCGAGGAAACGCTGGAGCGTCGTTTTCAGCGTCATCGCAAGAGCAGCCTGGCGCTCCAGGGCGGCATTGAAGCGCTGGGGCTGTCGCTCTATGTGCCTGCCGAAGCCCGATTGAATTCAGTGGTCGGTATCGCCTTGCCCGAAGGGCTCGATTCGAAAGCCGTGTGTGCACATATTTCCCGCCATTTTAGGGTCGAGATCGCCGGTTCTTTTGGCCCGCCGATCGTGCGAATCGGCCAGATGGGCGAGCAGTGCCGGGTTCACAACCTGTTTCGCACCCTGCATGCGTTCGGTTCCACCTTTAACGCCCTGGGCCATCCAGTTGACGTTCCTGCGGGTATGGCTGCGCTGGAGAATCGCCTGCAAGCCCTGTCGGCCGAAGCGTAAGGTCGCGCATGACGCATTGGTGGGTGGCCGAAGTCGTTTTGACGGCCAGTGCCTGGTGGGCCAGTCAGCGGTTAATGCAAAGCCGCCGGTCGGCCGCCTTTCTGGCCGCCGTTTGTTTTGCATTGCTGGGGTTGGCTTCCGCCATTGGCGCGGTCAAGTTCGGTTTTCAGTGGCAGACCCGGCTCGATGACCTGCACACTTTGGCTTCCCGGGCTTTTGGTGTTGCCGGTCTCTACCTGTTGACCATGGCATTGCTCGACTGGATTGGCTGGCTGCGTCTGCACCGTAAATTGTGGCTTGCGCATTTGGCCGATGCGGCGCTGGTGTTTATCCTCGGCTACTGGCTGGCCCGATTATCATTGTTTCAACTGGTTATTGGTCTGGCCATGACGCTGGTCGCGGTTGTTATTGCCGTGGCCTTGTGGCGCCGGAGGCAGAACGTACAGGCGAGCTGGTTATTGCTTGCTGCCGTGGTGTTCGTGGTCAATGGGTTAGTGATCGGCGGCGGTACCGAGCCCCTGCTGGGGCTGCCCGTGCGTATGGATGTGTTTCATCTGAGCCTGGCATTCTGGGCGTACTGCATGGTGCAGGTGTTTGCCTGGCCGGCTGACAGAATGAATAAGAATGACGGAATAAAAGAGGGTGTGGAATGAAGCAGGGTGGCAGGAAAGCAGCACTATTGGGCGCTGTGTTGTCTCTGGTGGTCAGCGGTTCGGCGCTGGCCGAGATGTGCTATGACCGCAGTGTGCAGGGGCACCGGCTGGTGGTGGATAGCCACCTGCATTTTCAACCCTTCAGCGGCCCGCATATTGATCATCAGGTCATGGTCGAATACCTGCAACGTGCTGGCATCCAATACGCCAATGTTTACGGCATCGGGCAGACCCGCATTCAAGACTGGGCTTGTCTCAACGGCGGCGACTGTAGCGGCAATGCAGTGATTGCTCCGACGATGAAAAACGATTTCGTCAACGGTGTGAACATGAATGCCTACCCCAGAACCGGGGTGGAACTGCGCGCCTCAATGACGTTCCCCGATCTGCAAAACCCTGAGGGCATCGTCGACCGCATGGCGATACTGGACCGGGAATTTCCGGGGTTGTTTCAGTGGATGGGCGAGGCGAATCTGGTCAAGCAGGCGTTGTTCTCCTATGGCCATGAAGCGGCCACGCTGGACGACATTGCCAATTGGGCGCCCTTTATGGAACGACTGGCCGAGCGCAATATGCCGCTGGCTCTGCATTCCGACATGGGCAACGACGAAGACGATTACGGCTATGTGCACCTGATGGAAGCGGTACTGGAGCAGTACCCGGACAACACCATCGTGTGGATGCATCTGGGTACCTCGCGCGAGCAAATGGAACTCGACCCGCAAGAACACGTCGCCCAAATGAGCCGGCTGATGGATGCTTACCCCAACCTCTGGTTCGACATCTCCTGGAACGTCCTGTACGACGGCTATTTTCGCGATGCCGACCGGCGCGAGCCCTATGTAGAATTTCTGAATAAATATGCCAGCAGAATATTGACCGGCACCGACCTGGTGGCCTCCAGTTACACCAGCTATAACGATTACCTGCGGGCACTCGAGCAAAACAGCTTCATCAACCAGTACCTCGACAAACGCGCCTTTCGCTACATCGCACTCGGGCAGAGTTATTTCGATTTGCTCGACATCGATGATGTTGCGCCACCGGTTTGCTGATTGACGCACCCGGCCGCGTGCGTCATCGTAACCAACCCAAATAGCGAGACATGACGCTGTGACCCGAAGGCAGCTCCGGGCGGGCTGGGCACTCCAGGTCATCACCTGGCTGTGCTTCACCGCCATACCCATTGTTAACGCCAGCAGCGTTCAAACCGCTGAGGGTTGGCTGCGCCTGTGCACCGGGCTGGGCGTTACCTGGGTACAGATCGATACGCTGGAAACTGCCGAGACGGCCCCGGTTGAAACCAGCTCGTCGTCGCAACACTGCCCCTGCGTAAACCAGGCGCTGGGTTTGCCCGAAGTCTGGTCATTTGCAACCTTGTCAGGCGTGGCAACAGTCACCCGGCAAGACCGCCTTGTCACCCCCCGTACAACCGCATTTCAAGCCTATGTCAGCCGCGCACCACCCCTGACTGCCCACCTGTAAGTTATAACCATCGGCTGTTGCCTCATCGCGCGGCCTATCACTGATAAAACCTACAATCTAACGACGGAATAGGCCTCCTTGCGTCATTCCGTCGATGCAGTAAGGAATTCAACGATGCGTAACCTCAAACTGACCGTGGCGCTGGCCACACTCTTGTTTTCTGTCGTGGCACAAGCCCACGACTACACCCTGGGCTCCCTGTCGATCGATCACCCCTGGGCGCGGGCAACGGCACCGGGGGCGCCCGTTGGCGGGGGCTTTATGAGCATTAACAATGCAGGCGACCAGCCCGACCGCCTGATTGGCGCGGCGGCCGATTTTGCCACCGAAGTGCAGATACACGAATCGAGCATGGCCGATGGCATGATGCGCATGCAGCATCTGCCAGACGGTGTCGTCGTGCCTGAGGGGGGAAAGCTTGTACTGCGTCCGGGTAGCTATCATCTGATGTTTGTCGGTTTGCAGCGTCGGCTGGTGGAAGGCGAGCGTGAAACCGTGAGGCTGGAGTTCGAACGGGCCGGTGGGATTGAGGTTGAACTCACGATTGAAGGCCCCGGGGAGCAGGGGCCGCATCAGGATGGGGACGCCATGGAGATGGACCATGGCGATATGAGTCACTAGCAAGATATTTGCCGGGCGGACGTCAGGTCAGCCCGGCATTTCTGGGTTTCGCTCAGTCGCGAAAGTTGTTGTACTGCAGTGAAATCTCGATATCAGACTGCTTCAGCAGAGCCATGACCGCCTGCAGGTCGTCGCGCTTTTTGCCGTTGACCCGCACCTGTTCGCCTTGAATCGATGCCTGAACTTTCAGCTTGCTGTCTTTGATCAGCTTGATGATCTTCTTTGCCGTCGGCTGGTCGATGCCTTGTTTGAACTCCATGTTCCAGGAGAAGGTCTTACCGCTGTGCACCGGCGTGTCTTCCTTATCGGCCCCGGCGGCGCTGATGCCCTGCTTGACGCAGGCTTTGGAGAACAGCTCTTCCAGCTGGCGCACCTGAAAGTCGGACTCGGTTTTCAGCGTCACCACCAAGCCTTTTTGCTCGATGCTGGCTTCAACACCACGAAAGTCAAAGCGGGTTGCCAGTTCCCGGTTAGCGTTATCAACGGCATGACGCAGCGCCACTTCATCAATTTCAGAGACGATATCAAAGGAAGGCATGGGAGTGTCCTTGAGTCGGAAAATGAGGTTGTGGGCAGTTTAACACAATCCGTTATTCCAGCGGCAACCGGGCCCGCTCGTTGCGATTCTGCAGCGCATCGCGGCGTTCATCGAACAGTTGAATGGCAACGGGCGTAATCAACAACATCCTTTCCCCGTGCAAACCAATGTACCCGGCCCGGTGTTCGGTCATAAAATGGCCGTCGCGATGGGTCAGCGGTGAGGTTTTGGACAGATCGGTCAGCGCTATCAGGCCATTGCCAAGCGGGTCGCCGACGGCGGCTTCATCTTTGTACAAGGCCAGCGCCCTCGCGCTGATCACCAATACAGAGCCACCGCGCAAGCACAGCTGTTCGGCAGGCTCGCCATTACTCAGGGTGAAGGTTACGCTGTTGGTAACCAGGTCGGACGGGCCAAAATTCATGATCGGGTGTGCCGTCTAAGATTGGGATAGCAACCATACGACCAAACCGCTTAGAGCCGCAAGCTTCAGCGGTTTGGTCGGCGGGTTGCTTACGCCAATAGGCTAGGTATCGCATTTGAAATTTAAAGGAGAGCGGCGTGGCCGTTTTGGTATTCCGGTTAAATGGCGTCAGTGAGCAAGAGGCCGATGAGGTTCGAGCGCTGTTGTCGACTGAGGGCTTTGAGTTTTATGAAACCAGCGCAGGTCGCTGGCATATTTCGGTGGCGGCCATCTGGCTGGTTCAGGATGATGATTATGTCGCCGCACGCGAGTGTATTGATCGTTATCAGCAGCAGCGTCAGACCGAGCAACGGGAAGCCATACAGCGAGCCCGTGAAGAGGGGCGGGCCTCAAGTTGGAAAGATCGGTGGCGCGAGGAGCCTGCAACTCTGATTCTGGTGTGGATTGGGCTGGCAGTAGTGGTCGCCATTTCGATTTGGCCATTTTTCAATTGGGTGCGGGGTTAGTGCAGGCTACCCCCCGGCATGGCCACGCGCCCAACCAGCATGGTCAAGCCAGTGTAAACCCTCCGCCTCCTTTTGCCGGTGCCGTTGACCCGGCCTGACAGCGCTCTAGAATCGACGGGTCGGTCTGCGGGACCGGCGTTCACTGATCGATTCAACTCCATGAATGAAACAGGCTCGCCAATGGCAACGCAACACCCTCTGCTCGAATTGAAAGACGCCCTCCAACACCGGATTCTGGGGCAGCCGGAACTGGTCGAATCGCTGCTGTTGGCGCTGCTCGCAGACGGGCATTTGCTGGTGGAAGGCGCACCGGGCCTGGCCAAGACCACCGCCATTAAAGCCCTGGCGGAAGGGGTGCACGGCGCCTTTAGCCGGGTGCAGTTCACGCCCGATCTGATGCCTTCTGATATTACCGGGGCCGAGATTTACCGGGCCGATGAGCATCGTTTTGAATTTCAGCCCGGTCCGGTGTTTGCCAATCTGGTGCTGGCCGATGAAATCAACCGGGCACCGGCCAAGGTGCAGTCGGCCTTGTTGGAGGCCATGTCAGAGCGCCAGGTCTCGGTTGCCGGCACCACCTACCCGCTGGCCTCGCCGTTTCTGGTGATGGCCACGCAAAACCCGGTGGAGCACGAGGGCACTTACCCCCTGCCCGAAGCCCAGCTCGACCGGTTTCTGTTGAAAGTGTCGCTCGATTATCCCGATGTCGGCATTGAACACGCCATCTTAAAGCTGGCGCGGGAAGAGGAAGCCCTCCAAACCCGGGCGCTGCCCCAGGTCTCGCCCGATGACGTGCTTGCCGCTCGCCGGGCGCTGAACGATGTGTATATGGCCGATGCCGTGACCGATTACCTGGTGCATTTGGTCGATGCTACGCGCTCCCCCGAACGCTACAGTGCCGAACTGGCCGGGGTGATTGAGTTCGGAGCCTCGCCGCGGGGCACCATCGCACTCGACCGCTGTGCCCGGGCGCTGGCCTGGCTAGAGGGGCAGGATTTCGTCACCCCCGAACACGTGCAACAGGTTGCCGTTCGTGTACTGGCGCATCGGCTGGTGTTGTCGCTGTCTGGCCAGGCCCAGGGCTGGAGTGGTGTCAGTGTGGTCAACCATTTGCTGGAGCGGGTGGCCGTCGGGTGATATGAGCACAGCGGGCATGGCGACACCCTTTGTTGTTGAGGGTACCGAAGTAGAACGAGACGAGCTGCTGGCCCTGCGCTTTGTCGCAGCGGATCTCGGCCGGGTGCCGGTGCGCCGGGCCCTGGGACTGGGTGCGGGCGAGCAACGTTCTCCATACCGAGGGCAGGGTCGAGAGTTTGTTGAGATGCGCCTCTATCAGCCCGGTGACGACGTACGCCGCATCGACTGGCACGTCACCGCTCGCAAGCAGGCGCCCTATGTTCAAGTGATGGAAGAAGACCGGCAGGCCGCGCAACTGATCTGGGTCGACCTGTCCGACAGTTTGTATTTTGGCAGCGAGCGAGCCCTGAAATCCGTACTGGCCTGTCACTGGGCCGCCTTTCTCGCTTGGCGCCTGCTGGCGCTGCGCCACCCGACGCGGGCCGTGATTACCGGCGTCGGCGATGCCCGCCCGATGATACTGCGCCGCTCCAGCGATGTTGCTCAGTTCTGCCAGCGCCTGGTCGACGCCCATGCCCAACTGGCCGGACAGTATCGCGAGGGCACCGTACCACCGACACCGAGCGACATTGCGTCGCTGCTGTACCAGAACCCGACCCTGTGGCTGGTTTCCGACCTGTCGCACTGGCAGCCCGATGCCCTGGCTACCTGCCTGCCGCAAGCGCGCATAAACCGCACTCTGATCCTACAACCGATCGACCGGCTCGAATCCGACTTGCCCGACGTCGGGGTCTTGCAGGGCCGCGCGCGCGATAAAAGCGTCCAGCTCGATACCGGCTCGGCCTCGGTGCGCAGTGCCCACCACCGGGCCTTTGAACACCGTCAACGGGCCTGGCAACGCTGGGCGCCGGCACACCAGGCCAGGCTGATCAGCCATTTCGTTCACGATTTCGACTGGGGGGAGGTGAACCGTTGGCCAATCCACAGTTGAATGCGGCTGACCCGGCGCTGGCATCCTTGCTGGCCGAACTTGAAGGCAATACCGCGCCTGCCGCCCCGGGGTTCTGGCCTCCGGCACCGGTGTATTGGCTGAGCCTCATTCTGGTGCTGGCCGCGGTGGTTGCCGGCGTCTGGCTGTGGCGTCGGGGCCGAATGCGGCGTCGCTGCCTGCTGGCACTGAAAACCCTGCAACAGGAGCCGGATGCCGAGCGCCAGTTGCAGCAGTTACACATACTGCTGCGCAACGCGGCTGCGCAACGCACACCCGCGCTCAAGACCGAGTCGGCCCCTGCCTTTGCCCAACTCGTGCGCAGCACCCTGAACCGAGCCGAGGTGCCCGCCTGGGTAAATGCTCACTATCGCCCCGATGCCCGGGTCGAGATCGACTGGCGTGAACCGCGCACCCTGATCAAACGGTGGTGCCGATGACGCTGGCCTGGTGGTGGATGCTCGCGCTGATGCCGGTGCCCTGGATGATCGCACGTTGGGTAAAAGCGGTGGACGCGGGTGACCGGCTCGATCACCCGGTGCTGGCGCGCTGGTCGGCGGGCGGAACCTCGAGTGGCGGGCCTTCGGCCGTGCACAGCCGCTGGCTGTGGCTGGCCTGGGCCTTGTTGTTGCTGGCCCTCGCACGCCCCCAGACGCTGGGCCCCTGGGTTGAACCCGAACAACCGGCCCGGGCCATCATGCTGGTGGTGGACGTTTCGCGCAGCATGGAAGAACCGGATATGGAATGGGATGGCCGGCGGGTGCGCCGGTTCCAGGCGGTACAGCAGGTGGTCGGCGATTTTGTCCGCGAACGCCAGGGCGATGCGCTTGGCCTGGTGGTGTTTGGTGAATTTGCCGATACCCAGGCTCCGTTGACACCGGATGTCGAAGCCGTGCGCGACCTGTTGTTTGACATTCTGCCTGGCATGGCGGGCGACAGCACCGCCATTGGTGATGCCCTGGGCCTGGCGGTTAAGCAGCTGCGCGATCAGCCGGTCACCGACCCGGTGATCCTGCTGCTGTCAGATGGCGAGAATAACGCCGGTGAACTCGAGCCCATGGCCGCCGCTGGGGCCGCGCGCGACAGTGGCATTCGGGTGCACACCATTGCCTTCGGGCAACAGCGCAGTGGCGATTTCTTCGGCATCATGCGCGGCGCCGGGGTCGATGTGGAGACCCTGGGTCGCGTTGCCCGGGAGACCGGTGGCGAACTCTTTGCCGCCGAAAACACCGACGAGCTGGCTCGGGTGTACGACCGAATCGACGCTCTGGAGCCCAGCCCCCGGACCGGGCAGGCGCAACGACTGGCCGCCGAATGGTTCTGGGTACCGGCCCTGGCGGCCGTGCTGGTGATCGTCACCGGTCAGCATGCCCGGCTGCCGCGCCGGCGCCGGAGGGCACCGTCATGATCTGGACGCGTCCATTGATATTGCTGGCGTTACTGCCCTGGCTGGCCTGGGCTATTTGGCGCTGGCGGCGACAGCAGCGACAGGGTGCCTGGCACCGGCTGATGGATGAACGTCTGCTGCGTCGCCTGAATTACCAGGGCGGTGCCCGGCGGCAGTCTCTGTCGCAAGGTGCCTTGCTGCTGGCCGGTGTTCTGGTGATTGTCGCCGCAGCAGGGCCGGCGAGACCACTGACCGGCGGCACGACGCTCACGGCAGGCAACCTGATTGTGGTGCTCGATGCCACCCTGTCGATGACGGTGGAGGATACGCCACCGTCCCGCGCCGTCAGGGCCGAGCGCCTGGTGCAAGATTGGGCCTCGTCGGGCGTGTTTGAACGCACGGCCGTATTAGTGTATTCGGGCTCGGCGCACTGGCTGGTGCCGCTTACCCGGGATATCGAAACCCTGGCGTTGCAGCTGGAGCAGATGTCGCCCTACATCATGCCGCAGTTCGGCAACCGGCCGGAGTTGGCGTTTGAGCAGGTGAGTGAGCGACTTGAATCGTTTCAGGGTCGCAGCCAACTGCTTTGGATTACCGATGATGCCAGCCCCGGACGAATTGAGGCGCTTCTGGCGGCCCGCCCTCCGGTGGAACGCCTCTGGCTGATGCCGATGGGCACCGAGTCGGGCGGCCCCATTCCCTTGCCGGATGGCAGTGGCTATCTGCAGGATGGCAGTCGCATGGTGATGCCGACGCTGGACCGCGCCGGGTTTAGGGACGTCGCCGGACAGTTGAACGCGACGCTGTTACCTATGGAGCAGCCGGTGGCCAATCTTGATCTCAGTATCGAACAGGGTGAGGCCTCCAGTGAACGCCAGGTGCGAGAATGGGGGTTTTGGTTGTTATTGCCGGTGCTGTTCCTGTTGTTGCCCTGGTACCGGCGTGGCCTGGTATACGCGTTGCCGCTGGGCCTGCTGTGGCAGCCCATGCCCGCCGAGGCCGCCGGTTGGGCCGACCCGCTGCTAAAAAACCGGGAACAGCGCGCTTTTCAGGCGTATCAGGAGGGCGAGGCAGACCGAAGTATGGCGCTGACCGAACGCCCCGACCTGGCCGCACAACTGGCGTTTGAACAGGGCGATTACGAACAGGCCGAAGAACTCTGGCAACAGCAGGATACCGCCTCGGCTCACTACAACCGGGGCAATGCCCTGGCGCATCAGGGGCGCTTGCAGGAGGCCATTGATGCCTACGATAAAGCCCTGGCCAGAGCCGATCTGGCCGCCGCTCGCCACAACAGAGACCGGGTGGCCGAAGCACTGGAGCAACAGCAACAGCAACAACAACAGCAGCAGGATCAGCAACAACAGGACTCGCAGAGCGAAGACCAACAGAACGGCGATTCAGACTCACCATCGGGCGAGTCGCAAGACCCCGCTCAACAGTCACCGCAGCAGCCGCGCAACCAGGATGAGCCTCAACCGCAGGAAGAGGAGACTACCGGGCAGGATCAAAGTGACGCCGGTAGCGATGAAGAGCCTGGCGAGCCAGAAGAGGCTCGCCAGGCAGAACCGGAAGCCGACCTGGAAACCCGGCGCCGTGACCAGGCCGTGGAGCAATTGCTCAACCGGGTACCCGCCGTTCAGGGCCAGGTGTTGCAGCGAAAATTCCAGTACCAGTTTCAACAAGCCCCAACGGACGAGGAGCCTGATTCGTTATGGTGAACACCGCGCGCGACTGCCTGATGTCGTTGTCGGCCTATGCCCGGAGAGCCGGCCGTCGCTGCTTGGCCGCCGGTTTGCTGGTGGCTCTGTGGCTGGTCAGCGCCGTCGCTATGGCGGCGGTGACGGCCGATGTGGATCGCACGCGGTTGTATCAGGATGAACTGCTGACGCTGACCATTCGCGCCGATTTCCCCGCCGCTAATGAGCCACTGGACCTGACGGCGCTGACCACTCTGTTTGAGGTGGTCGGCCAATCGCAAACCACTCAGAGCCGGTACTCGACCGCCCAGGGCCAGGAGCGCTGGCGGGAATGGCGGCTGCAGTTGCAACCGCGCGAAATCGGCACCTTGGCGATTCCCAATTTCACGTTGGGCGGCGACCAGTCGAGCCCGATCATGGTGACCGTGATGGACCCGGCCGATCGTCAGGAAGGCTTGCCTGAGGAAGCCGTAATCCTGTCGGCCGTGATCGACGATGAGCGTCTCTACATAGGGCAGAGCACCACCCTGACCATCAATCTTGATTACCAGGTGCGCTTACAGGGCAATTTCGACCAATTGGATCTCAGCGCCTTCGATGCCGAGAAACTGAACGAAGACAATACCCAGACGCGCCACGGCGGCCAGCCCTATCGGCGCTACCAATTGGTTTACCGCCTGACGCCGGAGCGGGACGGTACGCTGTCCATTCCCGAAATTCGCTTTGTCGGGCAGTACGAAAGCAGCAACTACGGCCAGCAATTGCGCATGCACCGCATTCACCCGGGCTTTGATGTTGAGGTTAAGCCCATACCGGCCTCCTACCCGGCCGATGCCGTCTGGCTGCCCGCCGAGGCGGTCACCCTGAGCGATAACCTGGGTGCCAGTGTGCAAGCCGAGGTGGGTGAGCATCTCGACTGGCAGATCCGTACTCGCATTGAAGGCCAGCCTGCTACCCAGTTGCCCGACCCACTGGCGACGTTGGCGGAAGACGATTTTCGGCTCTACCGGAACAGCCCCGAGTTCAGCCAGCCTGGCGGTCAGCAGCAGCGAACCGATCAGGCGGCCTTGGTGTTTGCACAACCCGGCCGCTACGACTTGCCGGCCGTGCGCGTGCCCTGGTGGAACACCAATACCGATGAACTGCAGTACGCTGAACTGCCGGCGCGCACCGTTCGTATAGAGGGGATCAGCAGTGAAGCTATGGACCGGCTGGCCGACCCCGCGCGGCAACCCGGGTCCGGTTCGGGCGAATCGGCGGAAGCTCAGGATGCGGAGCCTGCAGCAGATCGTCTGAGCGGCGTCTGGCCCTGGGTCAGTGCCAGCCTGGGCATAGGCTGGCTGGCCACGGCCCTGGTGTTTTGGGCCAGCCATCGTTACTTGAAACGTCGGCTGCAGCAGACCACGCTCAGTAGCGGGCGCGACGTAACCACACCGCCGGCCCCAGCCCGGGATGAGATGACCAGAGCGGCCCGCGATGGCGACGTGGGTGCCTACCATACCGCATTGCTGCGCTGGCTCAGAAGACAGCCGGAGCGAACGCCGGGACAATTGCGCACCCGGCTCGAAGAGCCAGAGCAAGCCACACTGACGCAGGTAGAGGCTTATCTGTTCGCTGCCAGTGCAGAAACGACGGCGCCCGACCAGGCCGCCCTGGTGGCATTGAACGACGCGGTGCTGGCGTTGCAGCATCCGACAGATAAGGCCTCTGAACCGAATGTCATGACACTTTACCCCTGAATTGATGGCGCTGGCCCTGAATTTGGCTAGTGTCATTACTATACCCACGCCGAGGATTGCCTGTGCAGCCAGTACGGCCCTTCACAGAAGTGGCATCCACCGCCAAAGCATCACCGGTCATCCGAATCGTGACACTGATTCTGGCGGCCCTGAGCATTACTTTGTTTACGGCACTGGCCCGGTTTTTGTACCAGGCTGAGACCAACGCGATTCATCAATCCTTTGCAGCGGAAGTGGCGCAACAGGCGTTGTCGTTCGAGCGAGAGGTGGTGCTGAATCTGGAAATTCTGTTTGCGCTCAATGCTTCGGTGTCGCTGGTCGAGACCATGACGCCAGACCGCTTTGATCAGCTGACAGAAGACGTTCTGGCCCGGTCGCCGGCCATTCAGGCCTTTGCCTGGGCGCAGATTGTGACCCCCGAGACGCTAGCCGCTTTCGAATCCCGCATGAATGACTGGTACCCGGGCTACCGGGTTACCGAACGCAATGCCAGTGGCGAGGTGGTGCCGGTGTTAATGCGGCCACAATATGTGCCGGTGCAGATGATCGAGCCGATCGAATCGAACCAGGCGGCTCTCGGCTTTGATCTGGCCAGTGAGCCCCGCCGTCTGGCGGCGCTGCTGCAGTCGATGGAAAGTGGCAAAATGGTGGCGACTGCGGGTATTACCCTGGTGCAGGAGCCTGACAATCAGCGCGGGTTTCTGGTGTTTACTCCGCAATTTTTGCCGCCGGTAAACGAGCGTGAGGCCATCGGTGACGAGCCGCGCGTGGTGTTTGTGAATGGGGTTTTTCGGGTTGGCGAACTGGTCAATCAGTCGGTCGGTAACCGCCTCAATCAGCAGATGCAGTTGCAGGTGGTTGATCGAACCCGGGGCGCGCAAGACGTTTTGTTCAACACGCAGCCACATCCGTCCGAGCGCTGGCTGACGTCCCGAACCGTGGTTCACGATCTGCCCGATGTGGCGGGCCGGCAATGGCATTTCGAGGTGACTCCTGCCGCGTCACTGTATTCCGAGCGACGCAGCTATGTACCCTGGCTGGTGTTTGGCTCGGGCACGGTGGTGGTGGTGTTACTGGTGATTTATGTGTTCGTAACCCAGCGCCAGACCCGGG
The DNA here is from genome assembly GCF_004000275.1 of Saccharospirillum alexandrii. Classification (GTDB taxonomy): domain Bacteria; phylum Pseudomonadota; class Gammaproteobacteria; order Pseudomonadales; family Natronospirillaceae; genus Saccharospirillum; species Saccharospirillum alexandrii. The sequence continues at coordinate 438,581 of NZ_RCIP01000003.1, read as the reverse complement.
ATCTGAACGCAGCTAAATCCGAGCTGGAACGCATTTCGCTGACCGACAGTCTGACCGGGCTTGCCAATCGCCGGCACTTCGACCAGCATCTGGAGCAGCAATGGGCGCTGGCGGCTCGACAACACAGTGCCTTGTCACTGGTCATGCTCGATATCGATAATTTCAAGCCCTACAACGATGAGTACGGCCATCCCGAGGGGGATACAGCGCTGGAGCAAGTGGCCAAAGCCCTGCGCCAGGTGGCAACCCGGCCGCTGGATCTGGTGGCCCGGTACGGTGGCGAGGAGTTCGCACTGATCTTGCCCGATACCGAAAACCCGGCCGAGGTTGCCGAAACCTGTCGGCGCAGAATAGAGGCGCTGGCGTTGCAGCACGAGTATTCCAACGTCGCCCAAGTAGTCACCATCAGCGCCGGAGTATGCACACTGAAACCATCAGAGAACCATAGCCTGAAAGAACTGACGGAATTCGCCGACGATGCCTTGTACCAGGCCAAGGAGGAGGGTCGCAACCGGGTAGTGGTTTACTCGGCAGAGCGCGGGTTGAATCGGGGGTAGCGTCACGAGTTTCGGCGTTTGGGTTTGCTTTGGCGTCAGGGGTCCGCATCGGTTACCGGGTATGCCCCTGTGGGGTCGGGCGGGGTGCCGCCCACTCAATCCATCCATGGAGCCTAGGCCGCAACATCCATGTTGCGGACTACCCCACAGGGGCATACCCGGCACCCGCTGCTAGTCTCTGTGGCAAAAGCCGAAACTTGAGTAGTTACTCGCAGGGGGCTCGATCTGTTACTACATATTTCTACGATATTCCCCGCCCACCTGATACAGCGCGTGGCTAATCTGCCCGAGGCTGGCGACTTTTACCGTGTCCATCAGCGTCGCAAACAAATTGCGCCGAGCCCGGGCGTCGTCGGCCAGGGTGGCGAGTGCGTCGACTACCTGGGCTTTGTGCTGGTGCTGGAAGCGGGCGACCTGTTCGATCTGTTGCTGTTTTTCCGTATCGGTTGAACGCATTAGCTCAATGGGGGCTTCTGCCTCTTTGTCTTTTTTCGACAAGAAGGTGTTCACGCCAATGATCGGCAGTTCACCGCTGTGCTTTTTGTGTTCATACAGCATCGATTCATCCTGAATCTTGCTGCGCTGGTACATTGTATCCATGGCGCCGAGTACGCCGCCGCGTTCACTCAGCCGCTCGAATTCCTCGTAGACGGCCGCCTCGACCAGGTCGGTCAGGTACTCCAGGGTAAAGGCGCCCTGCATCGGGTTTTCATTCTGGTTCAGGCCGAGTTCCTTATTGATGATGAGCTGAATCGCCACCGCGCGGCGCACGCTGTCTTCCGTTGGGGTGGTGATGGCCTCGTCGAACGCGTTGGTGTGCAGGCTGTTGCAGTTGTCGAACAAGGCATAGAGTGCCTGCAGGGTGGTGCGAATGTCATTGAACTGAATTTCCTGGGCGTGCAGTGAACGGCCTGAGGTTTGAATGTGGTATTTCAGCATTTGCGAGCGGGCATCGGCGCCATAGCGGTGCTTCATGGCCCGTGCCCAGATGCGTCGTGCGACCCGGCCGATGACGGCGTATTCCGGGTCCATGCCGTTGCTGAAAAAGAAACTCAGGTTAGGTGCGAAGGCGTTAATGTCCATGCCGCGCGCGCGGTAATATTCGACCAGGGTAAAGCCATTGGCCAGGGTAAAGGCGAGCTGAGTGATCGGGTTCGCCCCGGCTTCGGCAATGTGATAGCCGCTGACACTGACGCTGTAGAAATTGCGCACGTCCCGTTCGATAAACCAGGCCTGAACATCGCCCATTAAATGCAGGGCGAATTCCGTTGAAAAGATGCAGGTATTTTGTGCCTGGTCTTCTTTTAAAATATCCGCCTGCACCGTGCCGCGTACCTGGGTTAGGGTTTTGGCGGCAATGCGCTGGTAGGTTTCGGCATCGACCAGTTGGTCGCCGGTGACGCCGAGCAACCCCAGACCTAAACCGGAATGGCCTTCCGGCAGTTCCCCCTGGTAGCTGACTGGGGCATCGCCGAGAATGTTTTTGATGCGCTCTTTTGCCTGTTCCCATTCGCCGTTGTTGCGCAGGTGTTTTTCAACTTGCTGATCAATGGCGGTGTTCAGAAACATCGCCAGTATGATCGGCGCCGGGCCATTGATGGTCATCGAGACCGAGGTTGTCGGGGCGCATAAGTCAAATCCCGAGTAGAGTTTTTTCATATCGTCCAGCGTGGCGATCGAAACCCCGCTGTTGCCGACCTTGCCGTAAATATCCGGTCGCTCGGCCGGGTCTTCACCGTAAAGGGTGACCGAGTCGAACGCGGTCGACAGGCGTGCGGCGGGCTGGCCAAGCGACAAATAGTGGAAGCGACGATTGGTGCGTTCCGGCGGGCCTTCACCGGCGAACATCCGTGTCGGGTCTTCGCCGCTGCGCCGGTAGGGGTAAACCCCGGCGGTGTAGGGGAAGTGGCCGGGCAGGTTTTCCTGGCCGCTGAACCAGAGGCGCTCGCCCCAGTCCTGGCTGGTGTTGGCGCTGACTTTTGGTATTCGGTTGCCACTCAGGGTGTCGCGATAATTGTCGCCGGTAATGGCTTTGCCGCGTACCTGATACTCAAAGGTATCGGCGCGTACCGAATCCATCAACGCATCCCAGTCGAGCAGCGCCCGGCGGCATTCCGGCAGCAGTTGTTGCAGTGCTGAATTGTGCCGTTCGGCCAGTGCTTGCTGCGCGGGGTCGAGACCTTCGCTGGTTACTTCCGTCAGCGGGGTAATCTCATCAAGGCCGAGCAGGCGCAGGCTTTCATACAGGTGCTGAACCGTGCGTGCGCAGTCGGCCTGGTTCTGCAGTTGCTCACGCAGTGCTCGCCCCTGTTCGGCAATTTCCGCGAGGTAACGTTGCTGCGCACCGGGAATCAGGACATGGGCTTCCGGGTCACCCTCGGGCAATTCGGCCTGCCATTCCGTGCCGGTTGTCTCGCTGAGGCGACGGCACAGATGATTGAACACCCGGTTCACGCCGGGGTCGGAAAAGTGGCTGGCGATGCTCGCGAACACGGGCAGTTCACGATCACTGGATTCAAAATCGATGCGGTTGCGACGCCATTGCTTGCGCACATCACGCAGTGCATCGGCCGCGCCTTTGCCATCGAATTTGTTGATCACGATCCAGTCGGCCAGGTCGAGCATATCGATTTTTTCCAGCTGACTGGCGGCGCCGTAATCGGGTGTCATCACGTAGCCGGGCAGGTCGACCAGATCGACAATGGCGCTGTCGGACTGACCGATACCGGCGGTTTCGACAAACACCAGGTCAAAGCCCTGCTGACTCAATTCGGCAATGGCGTCCTGCAACACTTCACTGGTCGACAGGTGCTGGCGCCGCGTTGCCATGCTGCGAAAATAGACGTTGGGTAAACGCAGACTGTTGATGCGAATGCGGTCGCCGAGCAAGGCACCGCCGGTGCGTCGCCGGGTCGGGTCGATCGCCAGAACGGCAAAGCGTTTGTCGGGGAATTCGGTGGCAAAACGCAGCACCAGTTCATCGGTCAGGCTCGATTTTCCGGCGCCGCCGGTGCCGGTAAGGCCCAGTGTCGGTGCGCCTGTGTTTTTAGTGTCCGGCGTCTTGCGCCGGGCTTCGATGTCCGACAGCGCCCGCGCCTGAATCAGATCGGGGTGGGCGTCTTTCGGTAATGTGTTGGGCCGGGCATCGCGTGCGGCCTGAATCCGCGCCACGGCATCGTCGATCATGCCCGGCAAACCAAGTTTCATGCCGTCGTTCGGGTGATAAATCCGGGTAACGCCGTAGTCTTCGAGTTCAGCGATTTCTTCAGGCGTAATGGTCCCACCACCACCACCAATAATAGCCATGTATCCTGCACCGCTGGCTTTGAGCCGATCGACCAGATACCGAAAATACTCCATATGCCCGCCCTGATAAGAGCTGATTGCAATGCCATCGGCCTCTTCCTGCAAGGCGGCTTTGATCAGGTCATCAACACTGCGGTTGTGACCGAGATGAATCACCTCGCAGCCGCGATCCTGAATCAAACGGCGCATTACGTTGATGGCGGCGTCGTGGCCATCGAACAGGCTGGCGGCGGTGATGATGCGCAATGGTGCAGTGTTTTCGTGACTCATAAGGCGTTTTCCCAGCAGGTGTCTTTTTAGGCTATCACCCAAGTTTCGGAGTTCGCTCGGTAGACTAGCACCGGGTGCCGGGTAGGCCCCATGGATGGGTATACGCCGACCCCACAGAGGCCTACCCGGCACCCGGTGCGGGCCAAGGCCACTGAAGTGAACCGAACTCCGAAACTTGGGTGAAAGCGGCAACGTCAGTCGTAGCTGTAGAACCCGCGGCCACTCTTGCGGCCGGTATAGCCGGCATCGACCATTTGAACCAGCAGCGGGCAGGGCCGGTATTTCGGGTCTTTAAAACCGTCGTGCAAGACGTTCATGATGAACAGGCAGGTATCGAGCCCGATCATGTCGGCGAGTGTCAGTGGGCCCATCGGGTGGTTCATGCCCAGTGTCATCACCGAATCGATGGCCTCGGCCTCGGCGACGCCTTCGTATAAGGTGAAAATGGCTTCGTTGATCATCGGCATTAAAATGCGGTTCGACACAAAGCCCGGCGCGTCGCGCACTTCGATGGGGGTTTTACCCAGTCGTTCGCTGAGCGATTTGATGGCATTGAAGGTTGCATCTGAGGTTTGCAGCGCCCGGATCAGTTCCACCAGTTGCATCAGCGGTACCGGGTTCATGAAGTGCATACCCATAAAACGATCGGGCCGTGAGGTGGCGGCCGCCATGCGCGTGAGAGAGATGGCGCTGGTGTTGGAGGCAAACAGCGTTTCGGCCGGGCAGAGGGCATCGAGCTTGCGAAACAGGTCGATTTTCACCGTTTCGTTCTCGGTAATGGCCTCGACCACCAGGTCGCAACCGGCAAACACCTCAATGTCGGTATGGGTATGCAATCGGCCCAGGCTGGCTGAATGCTGGTCGGCGGTCAGTTTCCCCTTCTCTACGAACTTGCCCAGGCTGCGGTCGACGGCTTTTAAAGCGGTCTCAAGTTGGGCTTGCTGGTTATCGACGAGATGAACGGTATAGCCACTCTGGGCAAACACCTGGGCGATGCCATGGCCCATGGTACCGGCCCCCAGAACACCGATAGTGTGAAGTGAGTCCGTACTGAACGCGGTCGTCGTCATAGAGGGATCCTGTGGATGAGCTGTAATTTTTATTGATCCCGAGGCTAGTTTTCGTTTACGTTAACGTCAACTTGTAGCGAGCCATGTGTGATCAGGCGTGCGTAAACTCTGGCAAACAGTCTGGGCTAGGCGTTGTGGCATGAGCCCGTGCTGGATACCGGGCATGCTTCTCCGGGGTCGGGCGGGGTGCCGCCCACTCAACCCGTCCATGGGGCCTAGGCTTCGGCATCCATGCCTCAGACTTCCCCGGATAAGCACACCCGGTACCCGCACTTAATTGGTTGCCAATCAAAACTAGATGATCAGACCCCATTTTTTGTGGTATCCGTATTGTAGTGGTGACCTGTGATTTATTACCTGAAGACCCTGATCTCATGAATAAAGCGACACCCGAATTGCAAACCTTCAGCATCCGCGACCTGGCCGGTGAATTTGACGTGACCACTCGCACTATCCGATTTTACGAAGACAGAGGCCTGCTAACCCCCGAGCGCGATGGCCAGCGCCGCATCTATCACAAGCGCGACCGCGCTCGTCTGGTGCTTATATTGCGTGGCAAACGCCTGGGCTTCAGCCTGGATGAAATTCAGCAGCTGGTCACCGCCTATGAAACCCCCGAAGATGAAGTTCCGCAGTTGGAGCAGTATCTGAAAACCCTGACCGAACATCGGGAGACGCTGCTGCAACAAAAGGAGGATCTCGAGAAAACCTTGCAGGAGCTGGAACAGGCGGAGCGGGATTGTCGGGCGGCGCTGGCCAGAAAGCAGGGCTAGGCGCCCAATTTATGAGTGGTTCGCCAGAGGCTTTTCAGGGGTCATATCGTCGTGGTCGTGCAAGCACAACGCATGGTTTTCCAGCACTTCAATGACCCGGCAATGCGCCACCGTATTACCTTCACAAACCCCCACCATCCGGGATAATTCCTCCTCCAGTGCCTGCAGCCGGGCAATCCTCGAACGCACGGCTGTCAGTTGCTCTTCGGCAATGGCGTTGGCCTCATGGCAGGGCTCGTCGGCGTGGCGCGACAGGCGCAGCAGGGATTTGATGGCCTCGAGTGAGAAGCCGAGTTCCCGTGCATGGCGAATGAAGCGCAGCTGGTTCAGGTGAGCATCGCTGTAGCGTCGCTGGTTGCCTTCGGTTCGGTGTGGCGGCGCGACCAGACCTATACTTTCGTAATACCGCAGCGTCTGAACGGCGCAGTTCAGTCGTTTGGCCAACTGGCCGATGCTGTAATGTTGCATGTTTGGACACCCCCAAAAAAGTGCTTGAACCTACAATGATTGTAGCTAATAGACTGGGCTCTGTGTTGAACAATTGCGAGGAATCACCATGGGTCAGCAGTGTTGTGGAACCAATGACTTTGATGGCACTACCCGAGGGTACCGGCAAGCCTTGGTGGCCGTTATTGTCATCAACGCGGCCATGTTTGTGGTCGAAATTCTCGGTGGCGCCTGGGCGGGTTCGCAGGCGCTGAAAGCCGATGCGTTGGATTTTCTGGGCGATGCACTGACCTATGGACTGAGCCTGTGGGTGATTGGACGGTCACTGCAAACCCGGGCCAGTGCAGCCTTGTTAAAGGGCATTAGCCTGGCCCTGATGGGGGTTTGGGTGCTGGGCTCAACGATCTGGCAGGTTTGGATTCTGGGCGTTCCCAGCGCTGGCATCATGGGCGCTATCGGTGTGATGGCCCTGGCGGCCAATCTGGCCAGCGTTCTGATTCTGTTGCGGTACCGGGATGGCGATGCCAACGTTCGGTCCGTCTGGTTGTGCAGCCGCAATGATGCGATTGGCAATGTGGCGGTGATCGCCGCTGCGGTATTGGTGGCGTTCACTGCCAGCCCCTGGCCGGATCTGGTGGTGGCAGCGCTGATGGCCGGGCTCTTTTTGAAATCGAGCGTCAGTATTATTCGTCAGGCTAGGGGTGAGCTGCGTCAGGTGGCCTAATAAGACGTGTACGAAGGCGTTTCTGCGCAACGGCCGCTATGTTCAACGTTAGCTGCCTCTTGGAGGTGCCCTGGAATTGCTGCCGTTTTTATTCCCGGTCTGACGCGCTCGTTCTATACTCGATGAACAAGCCAGGGGCCTCCCGGATGTTGGCTTGCGACAAAAAATAGAATGGAGACAACGGAATGGACGTAGCAACCTTGAACATCTGGGCAATTCTGCTGGCATCACTCATCGGCTTCGCGGTCGGCGCTCTCTGGTATTCCCCCCTGTTGTTTGCCACTGTCTGGATGCGTGAAGCCGGACTGGACGAAGAAAAAATAAAATCGGCCAACATGCCCAAAATCTTTGGGCTGTCGTTTATTTTTTTGCTGATCATGGCCTATTGCCTGGCCATGTTTCTGAATACGCCCGAGATTAACGCTGGCACGGGTGCCCTTTATGGCTTCTTAACCGGCTTCGGCTGGTTGCTGTTTGCCTTTGGCGTAACCGGGCTGTTTGAGCAACGCAGTTGGCGCTATATTCTGATTCATGGTGGCTACTGGACGGTTGTCTTCACGCTGATGGGGCTGATTTTGGGCGCCTGGCGATAACGGCGTTTGCAACGCTCCGTGCAGATGCATTCAGGCGTCTGCCGGAGTAGACTCCGGGTTCATTTTGTAACCCGAATCTGAACCATGTCCACTGCCATAACTGCGCCGGGCGCTGCCCGCCAGAAATTAACCGGGCTGGGCTTTGCCCTGCTGTCTGCACTGGCTTTTGGTGGGGCGGGCGCCTTTGCCAAACCGCTGATGGTGGCAGGTATGTCACCGCTGCACGTGACCTGGCTGCGGCTGTTGGGTATGGTGCTGATTCTGTTGCCGGTCGCGTGGCATTATCGGCGTTTGTTGCGCACCCAGTGGCGTTTGCTGCTCGCTTATGGCGTGTTCCCCATTGCCGGTGTTCAGGCGCTTTATTTTGGCGCCGTCTCCCGTATTCCCGTTGCCATCGCTTTGCTGATTGAGTTCCTCGGACCGGTTCTTGTGCTGCTCTGGGTAAGCCTGGTGCGCCGCCAGCCTGTAGCCGGGTCAGCGATTCTGGGCGTTGCGCTGGCCGTGCTCGGCCTGGCGGGTTTGCTGGAAGTTTGGGAGGGTCTGGTACTCGATCCACTCGGTTTATTGCTCGCCGCGGGTGCTGCCGTCGGCCAGGCTTCCTTCTTCTTACTGTCTGACGCGGCACAGGACGATGTCGAACCGCTCGCCCTCATTTCCATCGGTGGCGTTGTGGCCTTTTTGTCCCTGTCACTGATTGCCCAGCCCTGGGCATTGCCCTGGTCGATTCTGGCGGGCGACATCACCATTGCTGGTATGCAAACCTCGGCGATGGTCTCGGTGGTGTGGTTGGGGTTGATTGCGACGGCATTGGCGTATGTAACCGGCGTTGCGGCCATTCGGCGGTTGTCGGCGCCGGTAGCAGGTGGCGTGGCCTATTTGGAAGTGGTAACGGCCATCGTGCTGGCCTGGTTGTTGTTGGGTGAGGCGTTGTCTGCCGTGCAATTGATGGGTGCTCTGGTGGTTATAGCGGGTGCTTTTCTTGCGCAGCGGGCGACACCGACTGAGAGTCCGCATCCGGAGATTACCCTGGAAGCAAGTGAAGCGTCTGCTAAGGAAGTGGTTTAATGGCAAAGCCCTGTGATGTTCTCGATTATCAGCGTCTGGCCCGTCGTCGGGTACCTCGTATGTTTTATGACTATGCCGATTCCGGATCCTGGTCTGAATCGACTTACCGGGCGAATGCGTCAGATTTTGACAAGCTGAAATTTCGTCAGCGCGTTGCCGTTGATATGAGTGATCGTAATCTCGAAACCACCATGGTTGGCCAAGCGGTGTCGATGCCATTGGCGTTGGCGCCGACGGGGTTAACCGGTTTGCAATGGGCTGATGGCGAGATTCATGCGGCCCGGGCGGCGGAGAAAGCCGGTGTGCCGTTTACGTTGTCGACGATGAGCATTTGTTCGATTGAGGATGTGGCTGCACATACCGCCAAGCCGTTCTGGTTTCAGCTGTATGTCATGCGTGACCGGGATTTTATTGGCCGGTTGATTGACCGTGCCAAAGCGGCCGGATGCAGCGCCCTGGTCGTGACGCTGGACCTGCAGATTCTGGGTCAGCGCCATAAAGATGTGCGCAATGGCCTCAGTGCGCCGCCGTCGTTTAGTGTGAACAGCCTGTTGCAGATTATGGCAAGGCCCGGCTGGGCGATGCGTATGCTGGGCACGAAGCGGCGTGGGTTTGGCAATGTGATTGGGCATGTTAAAGGCATCGAGAACATGACGTCATTGTCGGAATGGTCGGCCAAACAGCTGGACCCGAAACTGTCGTGGGATGACATCGCCTGGATCAAGGAGCGCTGGGGCGGGCCTATTATTCTGAAAGGCATTATGGACCCTGAAGACGCCAAACTGGCGGTAAAAACCGGTGCCGACGCTATTGTCGTGTCGAATCACGGTGGGCGCCAGCTTGATGGTGCACCCTCCACCATTGAAATGCTGCCAGCGATTCTGGATGCGGTCGGTGATGACATCGAAGTACATATAGATGGTGGTATCCACACCGGGCAAGCGATGCTGAAAGCGCTGTGTCTCGGGGCCAAATCCACCTACATTGGCCGACCGTTTTTATACGGCCTTGGCGCGGCCGGCGAAGCCGGTGTAAGTGATGTTCTGCGAATACTGAAGAACGAACTGGATGTCACTTTGGCGCTGTGCGGCGAACGTGATGTTCAGAGGATCGGGCGCCATAACCTCTATAACCCGGATGTCTTCTCGCGTTAACCAAAGATACCCAGGTACAGAAGTCGTGCGGCCATCAGGGTCAGTACGACTTTTAGAATCGGCTGCACTTGCTCGGCGGTAAAGCGTTCCAGAAAAATTCGCCCGGTCAGAGTGCCGAGGTAACCGGTGACCAGCATCAGGGCGATCATCAAATACCACTCAGTAAACACAAAGCCGAAAAAACCGAAGAACAAGACCTTTAGTAATTGTTGGCCACTGATCATGGCCGCCAGGGTGCCGACCAGGGCAGTCCTTTCTGCAAAGAGTGGTTTTATGGCGGCGAAGACGAGTGGGGCAACACCGCCGACGATCATGCTGATGAATGAGGTGAGAGCGCCAAGCATCGACATGAACTTCTTGCCGGAGGGTAATTTAATGGCCGGTAGCCAGGCGGTGTAGAGTATGAACATGCCCATGGCGATTTGCAGGCCCGCTGCGGGCATTTGGGTTGACGCGGCAGCGCCCACGACCGAGCCAATCAGGCTGCCGATGGAGAACCACAGCACCAGGTGCCAGTCGACGAAGCGAAACAGTGTCGTCAAACGCCCGATGTTGGACCCAAACTGCACCACCCCATGAATTGGAATGACGGCGCTGGTGGGCAGCAGGTTAGCCATGATGGCGAGCAGGGTGACCCCACCGCCAATGCCCAGAGCGGCGGTAATCGCCGAGGTGAGATAGCTGACAAACACCAGGCTCCAGAATGCCAGGGCGCTCAGCGAGTCGGGCATCCATTGAGTCAGTAGGGCAAGCATGCATTGACCATCCGGTAACGATCCGTCGTGCAGTCTATACCGGTTGGCGTTACTTTATGTGCGCCAGAGCGTTCCGGAATTGAGGGTGTTCTGACTCACCGAGCCATTCGAAGGCGACCATTTCGGTCGACACAATATCCGCCCCCTGCTGGCGTAACCGCCGTAAAGCCAAGTCCTTGTTGGCAGGCAGGCGCGAGCCGACGGCATCGGCCACCACCCAAACCCGGTAGCCCGCATCCAGCAACCCCATGGCCGTTTGCAATACGCAAATATGGGCCTCGCAGCCACCGATGATGACGTGAGTCCGGTGATCTTCCAACGCATTCAGCAGGCCGCCGTCGCAGGCGTCGAAGGTATGCTTGTGCAGCGTTTGTTGGCAGAGCCGATAGATTCGATTGTCATTGGGGCCGAGCTTGTCGGGCGTTTGCTCGGTCCCGATGACGGGCACATCCAGTAACCCGGCGATGGTAGCCAGGGTAAGGGCTCGCCCGACGACCGCTTCACCATCGCTGATCGCAGGCAAGAGTCTGCCCTGAAAATCGACCAGGACCAGTGTGGATTTGGCGGCTGACATGAGCATTGGGTGTCCCTCGGGCGTTTGTCTCCATAGTAAAGTCGGTTTTCTTCATAGGGCAATAACGCCTGTTAAAAATACCTGGGAAATCACTGCCCGGGTGTTTCTGTAGTCACACCAGCAAATACCCGCCATCCACATTGACGACACTGCCGGTGGTGTAGCTGCTGGCATCGCTGGCCCAATACACCACCTGGCCGGTCATTTCGTCCGGCTCGGCGGCGCGGCGCATCGGGATGTGTGGCATCACCTGTTTCATCATGTCCGGGTTGTCGGTAATGGCGCTGGCGAACTTGGTTTTGGTCAGGCCGGGCAGTAAGCAGTTAACGCGAATGTTGTGGCGGGCCCACTCTTTGGCGTGGGCTTTGGTCATGGCGATAACGGCCGATTTGGTGATTGAATACACGCCTTGAAAATCACCCGGGATCACACCGTTCACAGAGGCAATGTTGATGATGCTGCCACCGGTTTTCTTCATAGACTGGCCGACCAGGTTGGTCATGTAAAAATAACCGCGAATGTTGACTTCCAGGGTTTTATTGAAGGCATCGAGCGGCGTTTGGTCGATGGGCCCGAAGTAGGGGTTGGCGGCGGCGTTGTTCACCAGAATGTCTATTTTCCCGTGCCGCTCCAGCAGGGTTTGAACCGTCATTTCCATGGCGTGCAAGTCGCCGATGTGGCACGCCGCAGCTTCACCGTTTCCGCCTTTGGCTTTTATTGCGTCAACCACTTCGGCGCAGGCTTCGGCCTTGCGGCTGGTGACAATGACATAGGCACCCTGGTCGGCCAGTGCATGGGCAATGGCGGCACCGATGCCTTTGCTGGCGCCGGTGATCAGGGCTATTTTTCCGGTTAAATCAAAAGGGTTGGTCATGGTCACTCCGTTTTCTGTGAGCGTGTGTCGGTTTGATGGCCATTAATGAAACGTCAGCCAGTCGGGTTGGTCGACAAAGTGCTGGGTTTGGTTCATGCCCTGCAAGCGCCATTGGCCCCGGTGCGATACCAGCGTGGTAACAGAGGCATTGTGCAACCCCAGGTTAATGCGCATGGCTGCCGCGGCATCCAGTTTCAGTGCCTGGCAAACCAGCGCAGATATCACGCCGCCCGAGGTAAATACCCAATGTGTTTTATCGTCATCCAGTGTCGACAGCCCAGCGGCGGTTCGGCTGTTAAAGTCGGCCCAGCTTTCGGTGTAGGGGGCGTCGGTGCCGGCATCGACCCAGCGTTCGAGGGCGCCGCGAAACACCGATAAAAACGCTCGTCCGGGATGGTCTTCGCGGCCAAGGTCTCGTTGCATTTGGGCCGGGTCCTGCCAGTCGGGGCGATGCTGGCGAACGATGTCGAGAAAGTCGAATTCGTTCCAGCGGGCATCGGCGGTCGCGGCCTCCTGGGCAACGATCTGTTCGCCAAAAGCCAACTCGCTCTGGCGCTGACGCACCAGGGTGCCGCTGTGGCGCAACGCCGGTTGCCAGTAGGGCCGGTAGAAGTTGGCCAGGTGCTGAATCTGCAATCGGCCCAGGCTGCTGAGTGAATCGTAGTCGAGCACATCGCGCGAAGCCTGGCCGTGTCTTACTAGATAAACAGTGGCCATTAGTCAGTCAGCTCATGGCAGCGTTGGTGCAGGTGGGCGACCACGGTGCCGAAACCGGCAAAGCGTTTGTCCTGGGTTTGGCCGTGATAAAACCGCGCGTAAATCTGCTGCAGTATGCCGGCCAGACGAAACAGGCCGAAGACGGAGTAAAACCGAAAATCGACAGGCGTCAGCCCGCGTGCGTCAAAGTATGCAGCGACCAGTTCTTCGCGCGTCAACATGCCGGGCAAATGAGTGGGCTGGGGGCGAATGGCCAGCATGGCGGGGTGGTCACCGGCTTCAACCCAATAGGCCAGGGCGGTGCCGAGATCCATCAGCGGGTCGCCGAGGGTAGCCAGCTCCCAGTCGAGTACGCCGCGCACCTGGAAATCACTGGGGTCGAGTACCAGGTTGTCGAACCGGTAGTCGTTGTGAATCAGGCAGGCGGGTTGTTCTTTGGGCTGATGCTGTGCAAGCCATAAACCGACATCGTCGAAGGCAGGCACATCGGGGGTGTGGGCGCGGGCCAGTCGTTCGGTCCAGCTGGTTACCTGGCGTTTAATGTACCCCTCGCCTTTGCCGAGCGCCGACAACCCGGTCTCGCTGACATCAATGCGGTGCAACTCGGCGAGGCCGTTAATGAACACCTGGCAGAGGCGGCGGCACTGGTCAGCCGAGAGGTCGGTGGGCGGTGTTCGCCGCAATATCAAACCGGGAATGGCTCGCATCACATAATAATCGCAACCGAGTAAAGGCGAGTCGGTCACAATGAGGCGTACGGACGGGGCTTTCGGGTAGTGCGGGTGCAGTGCCTGCATCAGCTCGGCTTCGCGCACCATATTGTGCGCGCCTTTTGGCAAAGGGCCGTGCGGTGGCCGGCGCAGAATCAACACCTGGTCCGGATACGCCAGTCGATAGGTAAGGTTTGAGGCGCCCCCGGGAAACTGGGTTACCTCGGGTGTGCCGGTGAGGTCAGGCAGATGCGTTTTCAGTTCCCGGTCCAGCGCCGCAACATCCAGCGTCTCGCCCTGGCGCATGGCAATGGTGGGGTCCGTCAGGCTCATTGCGGGGCTCCTGTATCGGGGCGGGCTTTGGCCGGTGCCGGTTGCTGGCTCATCATCACCGCATGCAAGGCGCGGTAGGAGAGCCGTTTCAGATACCAAAGCCAGCGTTCGCGTGCATGAGGCAAGACCATAAACTGACCACGATCCGCTGCACCGACGATGCTCTGCGCCACCTGGTCAGCACTGAGCTTTCCGTTGGCCATCAGTTTTTCAACCGATGCCCTGGCTTTGCTTTCCTGCGGGGGAATGCTGTCGGTCAGCCGGGTTTTAAAGAAGGCCGGGCAGGCGACCGTTACGCCGATGCCGCCGGGTTGCAATTCTTTATGCAACGTTTCCGATAGCGACACCAGCGCCGCTTTGCTCGCACTGTAGGCTGACATGTGGCTGGCCGATAACAAACCGGCCATTGAAGCAACATTCACAACCCGCGCGCGCCGAGCTGCCGCCAGGAGCGGCAGCAGCAACCGGGTGAGCCGGGCCGGTGCGAAGACATTAATACCGAAAACGGCCTCCCAGTTGGCATCGGTCTGTTGCTTCAGGGTGCCGATGCTGCCGGCAATACCGGCGTTGTTGTAAAGACGGGAAACTGAAGCGGTGACCGACTTAATGTGGCTTGCCAGGGTTTCACACTCTGCTACCTGAGTCAGGTCACAGGCAAAAAAGTGAACGTTACCAGCCAGAGCGTCGGCACTGGCCTTGCCCTGTTCGGCATCCCGGTCCACCAGAACAACGCGGTCACCCCGGGCGACGTGAACTTTGGCCAGCGCGAACCCCAGGCCGTTGGCGCCACCGGTAATGACTACGGTATCGGGCGTTTTGGACGTCGGCATCAGTGCTTGTCTCCGTAACGTTTCAGTTCGAGTTTGGCGATGGTGGCGCGGTGCACTTCATCCGGCCCGTCGGCGAGGCGCAGCACCCGACCACCCGCCCAGAATTCGGCCAGTGGCAGGGCATCGTCAACCCCCGCGCCACCGTGCATCTGAATGGCATCATCGGCAACCTGTTGCATCAGGTTAGCGGCAACCACCTTTATTTGTGCAACTTCCGACAAGGCACTGCGCACACCTTCGCGATCAATCAGCTTGGCCGTATGCAGGCACAGCAGGCGCGCCTGGTTAATGGCGATGCGGTGATTGGCAATTCGCTCCCGGTTACCGCCGAGGTCGACCAGCGGCTTGCCAAAGGCGGTGCGTGACAGACCGCGCTCGATCATCAGTTGTAGCAGGCGTTCCGCCGCGCCAATGGCGCGCATGGCGTGGTGAATACGCCCGGGCCCGAGCCGACCCTGGGCAATTTCAAAACCACGGCCCGCTCCGGCAATCAGAGCCGACGCTGGCAAGCGGACGTTATCGAACCGCACCACGCCATGGCCGTAAGGCTTGTGCTCGTTACCAAACACGCTCAACAACCGCTCGACCGTGACACCAGGGGCATGGCGAGGCACCAGTACCATTGAATGCTGCTGGTGGCGCGGTGCCGTCGTGCTGCTGCGGCCCATAAAAATCAGCACCTCGCAATTCGGGTGGCCGGCCCCGGTACTCCACCATTTGGTGCCGTTGAGCACGACTTCGTCGCCCTCGACCACAGCAGTCGCTTCCATGTTGGTGGCATCTGACGACGCTACCTCTGGCTCGGTCATACAGAACGCGGACCGAATCTCGCCCCTGAGCAGGGGCGTTAGCCATTGCTGTTGCTGGGCGGCACTGCCGTAGTGCAGCAGTACTTCCATATTGCCGGTATCCGGCGCGTTGCAATTGAACACCTCGGGCGCCAGCAGGCAGCGGCCCATGGCTTCGGCCATAAAGGCGTATTCGTAGTTACTGAACCCCCGGGTTGGCACGCCCCGGACCTCGGGTAAGTGTTGAGTGTCTGGCGGTAAAAAGAGGTTCCACACACCGGCCTCGCGATTGCGGGTTTTCAAGGCCTCGATCTCGGGCATCAGCTCCCATCCCCGGCCCGGGTTTTTCATTGCTTCAGAAAAGGCGCCTTCAAGCGGAATGATGTCTTTTTCAACGCATGTGGCTACGCGCGCAAGAAAGTCTTCGGCGTGTTCGGACAGGTCGTACACCATGGGCGATCTCAACAGGGGCAAAAAGTCTCGTTGCAGTCTAGCCAATGGCAACGTATAAAAAGAATGAATTCTATTAATCAAGCATTATTAGATAGATGAATACTAAACATGAATCTCGATAAGCTGGATCTGAATCTTCTGGTCGTCATGCGTGTGCTCGACGAATGCCGCTCCACGACTAAGGCTGCCGAGCGATTGCACGTGTCGCAGCCGGCGGTCAGCCATGCCCTGAAGCGGCTTCGTCAACATTTCGATGACCCGGTGTTCGAACGTCGGGGTCGAACGCTGGTGCCTACCGCGCAAACTCAGCGTTTGCTGGCCGAGATCGCCGGTCCCTGGCGCCAGTTGCACAAAGCCCTGACCGGGTTGGACCGGTTTGAGCCGCAAACCAGTGAGCAGTCATTTGTGATTGGTTTGAACAACGCTTTCGAAAACGTGATGCTGCCTGCACTCATGGCTCGTGTGGCTGAGCAGGCGCCCTCGGTGCGTATGGCCGGGCAGGCGGTTTCGCGGTCTGCTCTGGTTGAAGAGCTGGTGAATGCTAATCTGGATCTGGCGATTGATGCCTCGGTGCACGTGAGCGATCAGATTGTGCAACAAGCCCTATTGGCGTCCGATTATGTGGTCATGGGCCGGCCCGGTCATCCGGCGCTGATGTCAGATATCTCTGTTGAGAGGTACCTTGCCAGTAGTCACGTACTGGTTTCACGGCGCACCGATGGTCCCGGCCTGGAAGACGACTGGCTGCACCGGCACGGCCATCGGCGTGTGCCAGCCGTTCGGTGCCAAAGCCTGTGGACGGCCTGCCAGGTGGTGGCCACTACCGACTGTCTGCTTACGGTACCGCGCCTGTTTCTGCAACAAGCGCTGCAAATTCAGCCCTTTTCCATCACGCCTTTTCCACTGCCGGGACTGCAGCTGTCGGTGTATCTTTACTGGCATCGTTCGCGTGACTCTGACCCGGCGAGTCGTTGGTTGCGCGCTGAAGTTGTGCACAGCTTGTCGGGTTTGACGAACGCGTAAGCGAGGGTTATTTCGGCCATTTCGATCGCGAAGTCCGAACCTCAAGCGCCATTGGGGTAGCCTGAGAACCTCGATCAAACAGAGCACCAGCACGGCCGTAAGAAGCGAACGAAAAGTGGTCCTTCCTATCCTGCCACCCGGTTTTTTCATCGTGCTGGATTCTCACAGGTGTCCCGACTTATAGTGGAGTTCATAGGATGTCTTTAATCGGCTATGCAGGTGAATCAATGGCGGGACTGGATCTCGATTTTGTACGCGCGCAATTTCCGGCATTCAGCGAACCCTCTCTCGCTGACCAGCCCTTTTTCGACAACGCTGGCGGCTCCTACGCCTGTCAGCAAGTCATCGACCGGTTGACCGCGTACTATCACCAGAACAAAGTTCAGCCATATCATTTACACCCGGTGGCACAGCAAGCCGGTGCGCTGATGGATCAGTCCCATCAGCGCTTTGCCGACTACCTGAACGTAACGGCCGATGAAGTGCATTTTGGTCCGTCCACGTCGCAAAATACCTATGTGTTGGCTCAGGCGTTTGCGCGCTGGTTGAAACCGGGCGATGAAGTGATAGTGACCAATCAGGATCATGAGGCCAACAGTGGCGTATGGCGCCGACTTGAGCGCAGCGGGGTTGTCATCCGGGAGTGGCAGGTTAAGCCAGAGACCGGTGAATTGGATATCGGTGATCTCGAGTCACTGATTACCGATAAAACCAAACTGATGGCCTTTCCGCATTGTTCCAATATCGTGGCGCACATTAACCCGGTTGCTGACATCTGTGCGAAGGCGAAACAGGCGGGTGTCATCACCATCGTAGATGGTGTGTCCTATGCCGGTCATGGTTTGCCGGATGTTGATGAACTGGGCGCGGACATTTACCTGTTCTCACTCTACAAAACCTATGGCCCGCATCAGGGTGTGATGGTGGTTCGCCAGGCGCTTGCCGACACGCTAGGCAACCAGGCGCACTATTTTAACGAAGCCTACCCACACAAATGGTTTGTACCGGCCGGGCCGGACCACGCTCAGGTAGCGGCGGCACAGGGGGTGCTGGATTATTTTGATACACTCCATGCGCATCATTTTACCGCAACGACCAAACCGTCCGCCAAAGCGCATCAGCTGCAATCGTTATTTTATGCCGCCGAACAACCCTTGCTGGCTCAGCTGCTGGGGTTTATAAACGACCATCCAACATTGCGTCTTGTCGGCCCTGCCGATGCCCGTCAGCGCGCAGCGACGGTATCGTTGCTTCACCAACAACACAGCCCTCAGGTGTTGGCGCAATCGCTGGTCGATCAGGGCATTCAATGCGGGGCGGCGCACTTTTATGCCGTGCGGTTGTTGGAGGCCATGGGCATTGACCCGACGACCGGCGTGCTGCGGTTGTCGTTCGTCCACTACACCAGCCAGACGGAGATGGACCAGTTGCTGCAGGCACTGGACATGGCCAGCCAATAACACAATAGGAGAGGAACACCGTTGAATGCTCCCCCGTGTCACATAAGACCTTACCAGGAATCAGACCGCACTGCGGTGGTTGAGCTGTGGAATACCACCGGGCTGACCAAGCCTCATAACGACCCGCACAAAGACATCGACCGAAAGTTAAAGGTTAACCCGGAACTGTTTCTGGTCGGCGAAGTAGAGGGCGCTCTGGTCGCCACGGCAATGGCCGGTTATGAGGGGCATCGCGGCTGGGTTAATTACTTGGCGGTCCAACCGGGCTATCAGGGCTACGGCTATGGCCGGCACTTGATGCAGCAGGTGGAAACGTTGCTCAAAGACAGAGGGTGCCCTAAGGTCAATTTGCAAGTCCGCTCCTCCAATGAGGATGTTATCGCGTTTTACCAGGCGCTGGGCTATGGTGTTGATCCGGCGGTGAGTCTGGGCAAACGCTTGATTCCTGATACCCGCTAAGCTCGGTTTGCGCGGGTAACCGGCCTACCAGTTTTAAGATCCGCTTACTGGGAGTGGGTGCCTTCATGAAAGCGACTATACAGCAGTTAACCCCCGCCGACCTGCCACTGCTGAACACCTTGATGCAGGTGTTTGGTAAGGCCTTTGATGACTTGCCGACCTACACCGGGAAGCCACCGGCTCCGGAGTATCAGCAAAAGCTGCTGGGCAATGAGGCGTTTATTGCACTGGTGGCGGTGGAACCAAACGGCACGGTTGTCGGTGGCCTGGCGGCTTACGAATTGCCCAAGTTTGAGCAGGCGCGCAGTGAAATCTATTTATACGACTTGGCGGTATTGGCTGAATACCGGCGCAAAGGAGTAGCGACCTCCCTGATCAATACCTTGCGGCGTATCGCGGCCGACCGGGGCGCTTATGTGGTCTTTGTTCAGGCCGACACCGGTATTGAAGATGCCGCCGCCATTGCCTTGTATTCGAAGCTGGGCCAGCGGGAAGATGTCCTGCATTTTGATATTTCCGTCTAGAGAAGCTCCTCAGCGTTACTGCGCTGCTAATTCCCGGCTGCTTTTCGCCATTCTTGAATTCAATTCACCAACCCCAAGGCTTTGGTCTACCAAACCAACATCCTGCAGCCCGATGGGCTAGGCTGTGGGATGGCAGACACTTATCAGGCTCTGGAGGGAGTAAGCATGGAAAAGAACTGGATGATTTACGGTGCCTACGGCTACAGCGGTGAATTGATTGCCCGTGAAGCCGTTGCCCGTGGTTTGAAACCCATGCTGGCCGGTCGCAATGAAGACAAGTTGCGCACCCTGGCCCACGAACTCAAGTTGGGGTTTCGGGTATTTGACTTGTCCGATTCGACCGCTGTGAAACGCGAGCTGGAAGACATGACTCTGGTGCTGCATTGTGCCGGCCCGTTTTCCGCGACCAGTGCACCCATGCTGGAAGGGTGTCTGGCGAGCAAGGCGCACTACTTCGACATTACCGGTGAGATGGACGTGTTTGAGCACGCCCACAGCGCGCGCATGAATGAACGCGCCCGGGAGGCCGGCATTCTTGTCTGCCCGGGTGTGGGATTTGATGTGGTACCGACCGATTGCCTGGCCGCCCAGCTCAAGCAAGCTCTGCCTGACATGACCGAACTCGATCTGGCCTTCAAGGCCGGTGGCCCGATGAGCCCGGGTACCGCCAAAACCTCGGTGGAAGGCATGGCAGGCCTTAGCCGGATTCGCCACAACGGGCGCATTGTGGAAACCCCACTGAAAACACGCCGGCTCGATATGGGCCAGGGCGAACGCACGGCCGTCAGCATTCCCTGGGGCGATGTCAGCACGGCTTATCACAGCACCGGTGTGGAAAACGTTGTGGTGTATGTCCCGGTGGCTGATCGAACGGTGAAGCGGATGAAGCGGTTGCAATCATTGCGCTGGTTGATGGGTCAGCCCTGGGTGCAGTCGTTCATGAAACGTCGCATCGAAAAGAACGTACCTGGCCCAACCGCCGACCAACGTGCCAGAAGCCGGACCTACCTCTGGGGTGAAGCGCGCAATGCAACGGGCAACACAGTGGTCGGCCGGTTTAAAACGCCCAATGGCTATGACCTGACCATCACCGCACCGCTGGCGATCGTAACAGCGGTGCTGGAACAAGCGGTTACCGGGGCAGGCAGCACAACACCCTCGCAGTTGATGGGGCCGGATTTTGTCTGGTCACTGCCGGGCGTCACCCCGCTGGAACTGACCCGCCAGGGTTGAAAAAACACCGAACCTCGAGTAACTTGCCAAGGCGCCGTGCAGCAGAGTCGTGCGGCGCGTGTCTTTCCATTCTATAAAGCGAGCCTTAAGCCAATGAAGTGAACCTGTCTCCAACGGATGTACTCGATAGTCGAGTTGCAGCCAGCCTGTCGATGAGCTGAGTGACTGAGCTGATTGATCGGTATGGCCTACGTTGAATTGATGGACAGGTGACGTTCTGAAGTAGCTGGCGTGTTTAGGCGCTGTATTTCCTTTCCCTGGCGGTGAGTCCGCATTGCATGTCACCGGTCCCGTGCCCTCGGGAGGGTTTCTGTGTCCGATCCAATCTGTTTTTTTAATCAACTGACGCTGCAATGGAGCCATGAGCCTTTGTGGTCCGGGTTAAGCTCGTCGTTACCAGCGGGCGTTACCGCCTTGGTAGGGCCTAACGGGCATGGCAAATCGGCCTTGCTGGAGGTTCTGGCCGGGCGGTATTTGCCAACTCATGGCCAGGTGACCTGGTCGGTCCCGTTTTACTACCAAACCCAGCTGGACCCGCTGACCGGGCCTCGGGTGGCCGACGCACTGGGTGTCGCCTCCCTGTTTGACGCCTTTAGCCGGCTGGAACAAGGCGATGCCGAGCCCAGTGATCTGGAACGCGTGGCCGACCACTGGCACCGGCCTGCCGAATGGGCCAAACAACTGACAGACGCCGGGCTTGAGCCAGACCTGGGGCTGCCGGTTGAGGCGCTGAGCGGTGGCCAGCGTACCCGTCTGGCCCTGTGTCGGGCGCTGATGCAGACCGGCCATTACCTGCTGCTGGATGAGCCCAGCAACCATCTGGACAGTGCCGGGCGGCACTGGCTGCAACAGGCCCTGGCGCGGCACCCGGGCGGTGCACTGGTGGTCAGCCACGACCGAACCCTGTTGCGCGGGGTTGACCGAATTCTGGAACTGCGCAATGGTCAACTGGTGGAGTATGGCGGCGGGTTCGACTTGTACCAGGCGCAACGCGACGCACAGCTTGCGGCGCAAGAGCAACGGTTGGATCACCTGACCGGCCAGCAACGAAGGCTGCAGCAACAACAGCAGGCTACGCTCGAGAAAGCGGCCAGCCGACGTCAGCAAGGCATGCAGGAACGTCGTTCTCACTCTCAGGGCAAGCTGTTACTGGGGCTGCGTAAAAACCGTTCGGAACAGACGCAGGCGCGTCTGAGCCAGCAGCAAACCCAGCGTCGCGACGCCCTGAACGAGGACCGCCAGACGGCTCAGGCCGAGCTTGAGCAATTGCGAACCCAGCGGCTGACGATTACCCAGCCGAAAGTAACCGGCGCCGTGCAGGTTCACCTGGCGAATCTGCGTTTGCCGTTTGTGAGGCAGCCGGCGCTCTCCTGGACGGTACACGGTGGTGACCGCTGGCGGGTGACGGGCGCGAATGGCTGCGGCAAGTCGCTGTTGCTGAAATGCCTTGCGGAGTGGATTGAGCCACTGGCTGGCGAGCGAGAGGTCCGCGGTTCGGTCCGATACCTCGATCAGCATTTCTCCGGGCTGGATCCGTCTGCGTCGGCGCTTGAAAACCTGCAACGCGACCAGCCCGAACGCCCCGCATCCGAGTTACGTACCCAATTGGCCAGCGTGCGCTTGCGCGGCGACCAGGCGTTGCAGCCCGTCGCATCGCTCAGTGGTGGTGAACGGTTAAAGGTTGCGTTGCTGTCGATATTGAGCCACCAGACGCCGGTTGACATCCTGCTGCTGGATGAACCGGACAATCACCTGGACCTCGATTCAAAAGCTCTGTTGGAGCAGGCGCTGCTGGATTATGGTGGAACTCTGGTCATAGTGACTCACGACGATGCCTTCGCCGAGGCGCTCGCACTGGGTCATGAGTTGAAGCTGGGTGAGCCGGGTAGGGCTCACTCGTAGGGCGAGATTGAGGCGACATTTAACCGATAGCCGGCGGTTCCAATGTCAGTATCGGTTTTTATGACGTCGATGGTGCCTTTGGCCCAGTAAGGTTCGAATAGGTTGTCGAACGCCACGGGTTCATCGAGCACCACGTGAACGATCTGATTGGCCGGCGGTGGCGGCGTATGAATGCAGGCGCCGTAGTAGGGCACCAGGAAGAATTCACGGACTTCATCGGCGGCCATTTCGAGCGGGACCAGAAAGCCCGGAATGCGTGCTTCAATACCGTCGAGTGCCTCGACCATGGGGACATCGGCCATGACCGATTGCAGATCGGAATACAGGCGCTGGGCCTCCGGGTCTTCATCCGTCAGGTCGTAAATTTCGTAACTGTCGAGATCGATCTTTTCACGCAGGGTGTTGAAATCGAAATCGGCGGGGAGCAGATCGTCCCAGCTCAGTTCCTGAAACGCCAGGTCGTCATCCGGGGCCACTGACATCGGGGCGACTTCCGAGCCTTCGGGCGGCTCAAGGGTTTGTTCTTCTTCAGACAGTGACAGGCCAGGTGAGTCGGCTGCGTTTTCAGCCACCACAGGTTCGGCTGGGCGATTGGCGATCTCGGCCACGCTGGCGTCTTCTTCGGTCTGGCAGGCGACCAATAAAAAGGCCGCAGCAACAGTGAAGGTGGCAATCCGTGTGTGATGCGACAAACGGCGGGTAAGGTGCGACAACATGATGGCCCTGTGGTGACGTGTGAAACCGGCGAATGATATGGAGTAACGTTTCAATGATACGCCCCCTGAGCGCTGTGCCAAGGCACGGCATCACATTTTTGCTGGCTCTTTACTTCGCGCCTGTCATGGCCGAGCCTTTGCCGCTGGACGCAATAGACACCTGGACGGAGCACAGCTTCGAAGGTGAGTCGCGGTTTGAATGGCTTGCCGACGAGGCCTGCCTGAGAATGAGGTCTGACAGTACGGCCTCGGCGCGAATATGGGAGCAGGCAGTTGAACTGGATAGCAGCACCCGGATCCGTTGGCGCTGGCGTCCTGCACAGGACATCTCTGGGGTTACGCGGCAGCAAAAGCCCGGCGATGATTTTGCTGGCCGCATCTATGTGGCGGTGGAGCATCCGCTGTTTTTCTGGCGCTCCCGGGTGCTGGCCTATGTGCACGCCCGTGAATTGGACGTCGATACTCACTGGCCCAACCCCTTTACCGGGCAGTTTCACATGTGGGTGGTCAGCAATGGTGACCCGGGCGACTGGCAACACATCGAACGGAGAATCCTCGATGACTGGGAAGTGGCCTTCGGTGACCGGCCCGAGCACTTTGACGCCATCGGCTTAATGGCCGATTCTGACAACAGCGGCCAGCAAACCGATTTGTGCCTGGCCGATCTTGAAGTGCAGTGACAGTTGGATCTCAGGTTTCTGAGTTCGGTTCACCTCAAAGGCGTTGGCCCGCACCGGATGCCGGGTATGCCTCTGTGGGGTCGGCGTAAATCCTTCCATGGAGCCTAGGCCGCAGCATCCCTGCTGCGGACTACCCCACAGAGGCATACCCGGCACCCGGTGCTAGTCTCCCGAGCAAACTCCGAAACTTGATTTAGGCGAGTTAAAGAGGAGTCGTAAAACGATTGGTCACCGTAAATGCGTCAGACAAAGGGCCTTTTCTGGTCCTGCAGCCCAACCGATCCATGAGCTGGCAGGGTACGATGAAAGTACTGGGCGCCCTGTTGCTGGTGTCGACGATCATCGTCGCCGGCATGGTCTGGATAGGTGCCTGGGTGGTGCTGCCGTTTGCCGGGCTGGAATGGCTGGCCGTAGCGGCTGGCCTGATCGTCACCGCCTGGCGTTGCCAGCAGCAGGAAGTACTCTGGTTCGAGGAAGATCAGATCCGGCTTGAACAGGGCGTTTACCGTCGGCAGCGCCACTGGGAGGGGCCGAGGCGCTATACCCGGCTGGTGATTTCACTGCCCACTCATCCGCTTGGGCCACCGCAGCTGGCACTCGCCTACCGGGATGACCAGCAGGCGTTTGCGGGTTTTTTAAACCCGGGGGATGTGGACTTGCTGATCAGCGAATGCCAGCGCCGGGGTATGCTGATCGACCGGCGCGCAGGGGATCAGTATCGGGTTTGAGGCCCGGATGGGAGCAGCGGTTATTCCGCCGGGCGCAACAGTGACCAGCCCTCGTACGTCTCGTCGGTCAGAATATCGCTCAGAAACAGCACTTCGGCTGCATCGCTGTCGAGGTCGGTAATGTCTACTTTGCGAGTGAACAACTTCTTCTCAACCATAACGTGCTTGGGCAGCGTCACATGCCCGGCTTCAACACTGAACTCACCCTCAATCTCGAACAGGCGAATGCCCCGGGCATCGCGCCGAACGTCTTCGCGTTTCACAAACCGGTACTCACCCGGCGCCAGCCGGCCCATCACGGCATAAGGCTGGTTTTCCACGACTGGCATGCGTAAACGGTGCTGTTCACCGGTGGTAACCTCTTCAACGGTGAACATGAAATCGTACTCCAGCTCGGTATCGCCACGGACTTCGATATCGGCAGCGAAAATCACCAGGCCTTCGTTCTCCCCGGCATAAGGGGCTTTGGTCGGGTTCGAAGAGCAAGCTGCCAGCGTGACAGCGGCGAGCAGAATCAGAAGGTGTTTCATGGGTTAACCTGTGGTTATTCGTGTTGGCGCTACCATACCCCATTGCCATAGCGCTGCGCAGCCCGCCTGACCCATCTTTTACAGACCCAGCCTGCCATGGCGCTTTCGGGGAAGCGTCAACTTCTCTTGACTACCGGTACTGCCGGTCTAAGTTGACGTTAACGTCAACGTTAATTAGCCTGCATCGACTGATCCCATTACAACAAATCCAACAGGACGGCAGATTCGCAATGAACACCTATCCCGCATTGAACTTCGGCCTGGGCGAGACCCTCGACATGCTGCGCGACACCGTCCGTGATTTCGCGCAGAAAGAAATCGCCCCGCGCGCCGCCGAGATCGACCACGACAACCTCTTCCCGGCCGACCTGTGGCAGAAATTCGGCGATCTGGGCCTGCTCGGCATCACCGTCGACGAAGAGCTGGGCGGCACCGGCATGGGCTACCTGGCCCACATGGTTGCCATGGAAGAAATCAGCCGGGCATCCGCCTCGGTGGGCCTGAGCTACGGCGCCCACTCGAACCTCTGCGTTAACCAGATTCGCCGCAATGGCAGCGCCGACCAGAAAGCCAAATACTTGCCCAAACTGATCAGCGGCGAGCACGTCGGCGCCCTGGCCATGAGCGAACCCGGCGCCGGTTCCGACGTGGTGAGCATGAAACTGAAAGCCGAACACAAGGGCGACCACTACCTGCTCAACGGCAACAAGATGTGGATCACCAACGGCCCGGACGCCGATGTTCTGGTGGTTTACGCCAAAACCGACCCGGCTGGCGGCAAACGCGGCATCACGGCCTTCCTGATCGAAAAAGACTTCCCCGGTTTCAGCACCGCCCAGAAACTCGACAAACTCGGCATGCGCGGTAGCAACACCTGCGAACTGGTGTTCGTCGACTGTAAAGTGCCGGTCGACAATGTCATGGGCCAAGAAGGCGATGGCGTAAAAATCCTGATGAGCGGCCTCGACTACGAACGCGCGGTACTCGCTGCAGGCCCGGTCGGCATCATGCAAGCCTGTCTCGATGTGGTACTGCCCTACGTGCACGAGCGCGAACAGTTCGGCCAGCCCATCGGTGAATTTCAGCTGGTGCAAGGCAAAGTCGCCGACATGTACACCCGCCTGAACGCCTGCCGCGCCTACGTCTATGCGGTCGGTGCGGCCTGCGACCGCGGAGAAACCGCCCGCAAAGACGCCGCCGGGGCCATCCTCTACGCTGCCGAAAACGCTACACAGGCGGCGCTCGATGCCATTCAGGTACTCGGCGGCAACGGCTACATCAACGAATACCCAACCGGCCGCCTGCTGCGCGACGCCAAACTCTACGAAATCGGCGCAGGCACCAGCGAAATTCGCCGCATGCTCATCGGCCGCGAACTGTTCAACGAAACCCGGTGAAGTTAACTCTGAGGTTGAATGACGGCTTCGGCAGCTTTGTGGCAGAAGTCGCTCTGGAGGCCGGGTACGGTTCTGGCGGGACGCTGTAAATACATCCATGTAGGCTCGGCGAGAGCCATCCATGGCTCTCGACGCCCGCCGGCACCGCACCCGACCCCCAGAGCTGGTCTACGGTGGTTGCATTAACCGTCTAAAAAATAGAAGCGTTTGTAGTACAGGAATTGAGTTAAACCACCTAGCAAGTGCTGGCTGCTGGGTGCACCTCTCCAGGGTAGTCCGTAACAAGGATGTTGCGGTCTAGGCCCCATGGATGGGTTCACGCCGACCCTGGAGAGGTGTACCCAGTGGCCAGCACGGACTCCTGGCATTGCTTAGGGTTCAACCGGGAAGCCTGGGAAATCAACTCCCGGCACCGAAGCAAACTGGATTCAAACGACAGGCACTTTTTCATGACAGTACAGTCCGATTTTGGGTTAAGTGATATTCAGATCATGATGCGTGATGCGGCGCGTGCCTTTGCGCGCGAGCAATTGAAACCGCATTCGGCTGAGTGGGATCGCAGTGGTGAGCACCCGGTTGATGTGATTCGGGTCATGGGTCAGCAGGGGTTTTATGGGTTGACCGTGCCGGAAGAACTTGGCGGTGTTGAGGCCGGGTATCTGACGTTGGCGCTGGTAGTTGAAGAAATTGCCCGGGGTGATGGCGCTTTGTCGACCATTACCTCTGTGATGAATTCTGTGGTGTGTGGACCCCTGCTTGGGTTTGGGTCTGCGGAACAGCAACAGGAATGGTTGGTGCCGCTGGCCAGCGGTGAAAAGCTGGGTGCGTTTTGTCTTACCGAGCCGCAGGCCGGATCGGATGCATCGGCGTTGAAAACCCGGGCGACTAAAACTGACAACGGCTGGGTGCTCAATGGCACCAAGCAGTTTATTACCAATGGTGCGATTGCTGATCTTGCCATTGTGTTTGCGGTGACGGACCCGGCGGCGGGTAAGAAAGGCATCAGCGCTTTTCTCGTGCCAACGCATCTGTCCGGCTACGAAGTGAGCCGGGTTGAAGAGAAAATGGGTCAGCGGGCTTCAGATACTGCGCAGCTGACTTTTAACGATCTGGCTTTGCCTGCTGATGCTTTGCTGGGCAAGGAAGGCCAGGGGTATTCGATTGCGCTTGGTAATCTTGAAGGTGGTCGCATTGGTATTGCCGCGCAGTGTGTGGGTATGGCGCAGGCGGCGCATGAAGTGGCCTGTGCTTACGCACTTGAACGCACCAGTTTTGGCGAGCCTTTAATGACGTATCAGGCCGTAAGTTTTCGGCTGGCGAACATGGCGACGCAAATTGAAGCTGCCCGGCAACTGGTGTGGCATGCGGCGCGGCTGAAAGACGCCGGTCTGCCCTGTTTGCGGGAAGCGGCGATGGCCAAGGTGTTTGCCAGTGAAATGGCCGAAAAAGTCTGTTCCGATGCACTGCAGACACTGGGCGGCTATGGTTACCTGAGTGATTTCCCGCTGGAGCAGATTGCCCGGGATGTGCGGGTCACCAAGATCTACGAAGGCACCAGCGACATTCAGAATTTACTTATCGTTCGATCCATTGAGGAGCGTGGCGCATGAGCCGGATTCAATCGCGCATCGACGTGCGCGGCGAACAGTTTCAGCGACAGGATAAAGCGAACCGCGAGCTGCGAGATCAATTGCAACAGCGCTTGCATCAGGTTGAACTGGGTGGCGGCGAAGGACCACGCGCAAAACACCTGGCCAGAGGAAAACGCCTGCCGCGTGAGCGCATCGAACGGTTGCTGGATGCCGGGTCACCCTTTCTGGAAATAGCGCCATTGGCCGCCTGGGGCCTTTACGACAACGCTGTGCCCAGCGCCGGGGTAATTGCTGGCATTGGCCGGGTCGAAGGTATTGATTGCCTGATTGTCGCGAACGACGCAACGGTTAAGGGCGGTACCTATTACCCGATGACGGTGAAAAAACATTTGCGGGCTCAGGCTATCGCTGCCGAAAACCGTTTGCCCTGTATTTATCTTGTCGATAGCGGCGGTGCCTATTTGCCACTGCAAGACGAAGTCTTCCCCGATCGCGAACATTTTGGCCGCATCTTTTTTAATCAGGCCAACCTGTCGGCTCAGGGGATTCCACAACTTGCCGTTGTGATGGGCTCCTGCACCGCAGGTGGTGCCTATGTTCCCGCGATGTGTGATCAAAGCATTATCGTGCGCAACCAAGGCACCATTTTTCTCGGCGGCCCACCGCTGGTAAAAGCCGCCACCGGCGAAGAAGTCTCGGCCGAAGATCTGGGTGGCGGTGATGTACACGCACGCACCAGTGGCGTCGCCGACTACCTGGCCGACAACGATGATCATGCACTGGTGCAGGCGCGCCAGGCCGTTCGTCATTTTAACTGGCCCGCCAAACCAGAGCGGGGTCTGCAACCCGCCGAGCCACCGGCCTACCCGGCCGAAGAAATCTACGGTCTGATCCCAGACGATACCCGCACCCCCATCGATGCCCGTGAACTGATTGCGCGCATTGTCGATGGCTCCAGGCTGGATGAATTCAAAGCCCTGTATGGCGCCACTTTGGTCTGCGGTTTCGCTCATATCGAAGGCCAGCCGGTCGGTATTCTCGCCAACAACGGCATTCTGTTTTCAGAATCGGCGTTAAAGGGCGCGCACTTTATCGAACTGTGCAATCAGCGCGACATCCCACTGGTTTTCTTGCAAAACATCAGCGGTTTTATGGTCGGCAAGAAATACGAAAATGGCGGTATCGCCAAAGACGGCGCCAAACTCGTCACCGCCGTGGCCTGCGCGAAAGTGCCCAAGTACACCATCATCACCGGCGGCAGCTTTGGCGCCGGTAATTACGGCATGTGCGGCCGCGCTTATGATCCAAGGTTTCTGTGGACCTGGCCCAATGCGCGTATCTCGGTGATGGGGGGTGAGCAGGCGGCGAACGTTTTGGCCACCGTAAAAGCCGACCAGAAAGCAGCGGCCGGCGAGCCGATGAGCGATGCGGAGTTGGCCGATTTCAAAGCACCGATTCAGGCTCAGTACGAAACTCAGGGCGATCCCTATTACGCAACGGGCCGGTTATGGGACGACGGCATCATCGATCCGGCCGACACCCGTGCCGTGCTCGCATTGGCACTCTCAGCCAGTCGTAACGCACCAACTGAACCAACACGCTATGGCGTGTTCAGAATGTAATTGACCTAAATTTGGAATCGGCAGCCAAGTGAGTGCCAGGCGGCGGATGTACCGATCCGGGGAAGTCCGCAACATGGATGCTGCGGTCTAGGCCCCATGGACGGGTTGAGTGGGCGGCACCCCGCCCGGCCCCGGATCGGTATATCCGCTGGCTGGTACGGACCCAAGGCAATACAGTCCAGTGGGCCTCCGAATAGAGACTGTTTGAGACAGGAGTTGTTATGCAGGCACTAACTGTTCGACACGAAGGCGTAGTCGCTTATCTGACACTGAATCGACCGGAGGTTCGCAATGCCTTTGGTGCGGAACTGATTGCTGAGCTGACGCATCAGATCGACGAACTTGATGCTAACCCCGCCGTTAGAGTTCTGGTGTTGCAAGCCAAAGGCAAACATTTCAGTGCCGGTGCCGATCTGAACTGGATGCGAGCGATGAAAGACCGCACCGAAAACGAGAACCGGGACGACGCGCGAAAACTGGCGACGTTGATGCAGAAACTCGATGCCTGTCGCAAACCGCTGGTGGGGGTTACCCAGGGGGCGGCCATGGGTGGTGGCGTTGGCTTGCTGGCTTGTTGTGACATTGTGCTGGCCACCAAGAATGCGTTTTTTGCACTGAGCGAAGTTCGGCTTGGGTTAACCCCGGCAACGATTTCACCCTTTGTGGTAGGCGCTATAGGTGCACGGCAGGCGCGTCGCTATTTTCAGACTGGGGAGCGTTTTACGGCCCAGCAGGCCTGCGCTATGGGCCTAGTGCACGAAGTGGTCGATGAAGAAGATCTGGCGGCTGAACTGTCGCGACTGCTCAGCGACCTGACCGCCGGTGGCCCCGAGGCCCAGGCCATGGCCAAAGCCCTGGTCAAAGACGTTGCTCAGCGCCCGGTCGACGATGAACTTATGGATGAGCTTGCCGAACGCATCGGCCGTCAACGCGTCGGTGCCGAAGGCCAGGAAGGGCTGACCGCCTTTCTCGACAAGCGCAACCCGAACTGGATTGAACCCTCATGAAACGCATACACCGTTTACTCATCGCCAACCGCGGCGAAATTGCCCGGCGCATTCAGCGCAGCGCTCGCGCCCTTGGTATTGAAACCGTTGCGGTCTATTCCGACGCCGATCGAAACGCCCTGCATGTGCGTGAAGCCGATCACGCCATTTGCCTGGGTGGCACCACAGCAAGCCAGAGTTATTTGAATCGCGATGCCCTGCTGGCAGCCGTACGCGACACCGGTGCCGATGCCGTACACCCGGGCTATGGTTTCTTGTCGGAAGACGCCGACTTCGCCGAGGCCGTGACTGAAGCCGGCATCGCCTGGGTCGGGCCACCGCCTGCTGCGATGCGTGCCATGGCCTCGAAGGCCGCCGCCAAGCAAACGCTGGAACCGCGAGGCGTGCCGATGATTCCCGGTTACCACGGCGCTGACCAAAGCGATGCCCGCCTGTTGGAAGAAGCCGAACGCATCGGCTTCCCGTTGCTGGTAAAGGCCTCGGCCGGGGGCGGTGGTAAGGGCATGCGTGTGGTTGAAAAACTCGAGCTGGTTGCCGATGCCCTGGAAAGCGCCCGCCGCGAAGCGCGCAACGCGTTCGGCGACGACCGCTTGTTGCTGGAACGCTACCTGGTTAGCCCGCGCCATGTTGAAGTGCAGATCATGTCCGATACGCACGGCAACGTCTGGTCATTGTTTGAACGCGATTGTTCACTGCAACGGCGCCACCAGAAAGTGGTCGAAGAAGCCCCGGCTCCCGCGCTCAATGACGACACCCGCAAGGCCATGTGGCAGGCAGCCGAAGTGGCTGCATCGAGCATCGGCTATGTTGGCGCCGGCACGGTCGAATACATCGTCGACGCCAGTGGTGACTTCTTCTTTCTGGAAATGAACACCCGCCTGCAAGTCGAACACCCGGTCACCGAATGCGTTACCGGGCTCGACCTGGTCGCGCTTCAGTTGCGCATTGCCGAAGGCGAGTCTTTACCGGAAGAGCGCCCTGCGACTCCAAAGGGCCACGCCTTTGAAGTGCGTCTCTATGCCGAAGACCCGGATCAGGACTTCCGCCCGACCACCGGAACCCTCAGCCACGTCGTCTGGCCTCAGGGCCCGGGTGTACGCGTTGATACCGGCATCGAAAGTGGCAGCGAGGTGTCACCCTTCTACGACCCGATGCTTGCCAAACTGATCGTGCACGGCGCCAACCGGGACGAAGCCCTGGCCCGCCTGAACCGAGCGCTGGCTGAAACCCGACTGGTCGGCCTTACGACGAATTTGAACTTCCTGCGCCGCCTCTGCGCTGCCACCGATGTCGCCGATTTCAACATCCACACCCACTGGATCGAAGCTCACCGAGACCTTTGGCAACGCCAGCCAGACCAACCTGCTTGCTGGTCGGCCCTGGCCGCCAGCGTGGTGCAGAACCAGCGAGATGCCACACACACCGACCCCTGGCAGCGGCTTTCCGGCTGGCGCCGGTTTCAGCAACGGCGCTGGTTGTACAACCGCAGCGAAACTGAGCAATGCGCGGTCACCGAGCACCAGGGCGTCTGGCAAGCGCATTGCGCCTCTGAAACGCTGACCCTGAGTGATGTTACTGTCGAGCTTCTGGGTGGTGCGCATTTCCGCCTGCAAGGCAGAGAAGGTCAGCGCCGTTGTCAGTTGGACGCCTGGCCCGATGCTACCGGCATTGAAGTAGACGACGGCCACAGTCGCTGGCACCAGGTTTGGTGGCAGGCTGAGGCCGCTCATGAGGATGGCCAGGGCGGCGATGGACAGGTTAAAGCATTAATGCCCGGCACGGTGACCGCCTTACACCAGAAGGCAGGTGCCCGGGTAAAACGCGGCGACAAGATCCTGTCGATGGAAGCCATGAAAATGGAAACCACCCTGACTGCCCCTGTAGACGGCACTCTCGTGCAATGCTCACTCGTGGTCGGCGATCGGGTCGACGATGGCCAGGTGCTGTTTGTAGTGGACCCTGAAGAGGAGGCCGCCGCATGAGCCGACCCGCGGTAAATCTCGTTGAAGTCGGGCCGCGTGACGGCCTGCAAAATGAATCGACGCCCCTGTCGGTCGCTGACCGGCTGGAGCTGATTCGGCGGTTGGTCGAGGCGGGCTTAACGACGGTCGAGGCAGGCAGCTTTGTTTCGCCCAAATGGGTCCCGCAAATGGGCGGAACCGATCAGGTTCTGGCCGGGCTCGACCTGAACAATGTCGAACGCTACCCGGTGCTGGTACCCAACCTGAAAGGCTGGGAAGCCGCCCGGGTCTGCGGCGCGAAAGACATCGCCATTTTCGGGGCCGCCAGCGAGACCTTCAGTCAGAAAAACATCAACTGCTCCATCAAAGAGAGCCTGGCCCGCTTCAAGCCGGTAGCAGAACAGGCACTGGCCGCCGACGTCCGCGTACGCGGCTACGTCAGCTGCCTGGTCGCCTGCCCGTACGAAGGCGAAATCACCCCGGCGCAGGTGCTGCCCGTTGTCCGCGCCCTGTTCGATTTGGGCTGCTACGAAGTCAGCCTGGGTGACACCATCGGTCGCGGCACGCCACGCCAAATCAAAGCCGTCCTCACCGCGCTGCTGGCCGAACACGACGCCGATCAACTGGCGCTCCACTGTCACGACACCTACGGCATGGCCGCCGCCAACATCATGGCTGGCCTCGACCTCGGCATCCGCACCTTCGACAGCAGCGTCGGCGGTGCCGGCGGCTGCCCCTATGCGCCCGGGGCCAGCGGCAATGTCGCCACCGAGGAGGTGGTCTACCTTCTGGAAAACGAGGGCTTCGATACCGGCGTCGATCTTGAGGAACTGGCGGCTACAGGTCGGTGGTTGTTTGAAAGGCTAGGCAAGCCCGTGCCTTCCAAGGTTAACCAGGCTATGGGTTGAGGTCCGTGGCACGTTGTTGAGCGGCCTGGGAGGTTTGGGCGGGGTGTTGGGTATGCCTTTTGCGGACACGCCGTAAACCCCTCCATGGGGGCTCGAAGATCACATCCATGTGATCTAACGGTCCGAAAAAGGCATACCCAACACCCCTGAAGCTGCCAATGTGGTTTCGATCCGGCCAAATAATAATGACTAAAAGATATGGATAGACTGGGTTCATCTTTCGATGGTTTTTTTGGCTTAACCACCCAAGACCAGCGATGGGTGTCGGGTGCAGCCTTGGCGGGGCGTCGGTCACCATGGATGGTGACCGTCGAGCTTACATGGATGTATTTACAGCGACCCGCCAAGGCTGTACCCGGCGCCCATCGCGGCCCAAAGCCACAACCGTAAACCCAGCCCAACAGGGTAACTCATGCCATCAATACAGACGTGGCTGTCAACCAAACGATTAGCCCCTAAGCTAACCAGAACCGGGGTGATCCCCTGGCAAAAATAGAACATTGAGCGGGAGCGCCCAAAAGGCGGTCTGAATGTTAACAAACTATAAGAACAGGAATGGGTCCTATGAGTAAAAGCATCCATAAGCCAGGCTTTGTGCTGGGCGATGCCCTCGATATCCCCACCTTTAAAGTATTGAAGCAGGACGGCACCTTGTATAAGGGGGCGCAGGAGCCTGAATTTGATAAAGAGATGGCGTTGAAGCTGTATGACGACCTGGTGTTCATTCGGGTGTTGGATGAACGCATGGTTGGGGCGCAGCGCCAGGGTCGTATTCCGTTTTATCTGGCCTCGCTGGGTGAAGAAGCCGCGAGTGTCGGTAGTGCGGGTGCGCTGAAGCCTCAGGATATGATCTTTGCCCAGTATCGGGAGCAGGGCGCTCTGCGTCACCGGGGGTTCAGTGTCGACCAGTTTATGGACCAGTGCTTTTCCAACGAGCGCGATCTTGGCAAGGGCCGCCAGATGCCGATTCACTACGGCAGCAAAGCGCTGAATTACAACACCATTTCCTCGCCCCTCGGTACCCAGATTCCGCAAGCCGCCGGTTATGCCTATGGCCAGAAGCTCGACGGTATTGATGCCTGCACCATCTGTTATTTTGGTGAAGGTGCGGCCAGTGAGGGTGACTTTCATGCCGGCCTGAATATGGCGGCCGTGCTGAAATGCCCGACGATCTTCTTGTGTCGAAATAACGGTTATGCAATTTCAACGCCCTCGGCCGAACAGTTCAGTGGCGATGGCGTCGCATCGCGCGGTATTGGGTATGGCATTGCCACGTTGCGTGTTGATGGTAACGACTTGCTGGCTGTGTATGCGGCGACGGTTGCAGCGCGGGCCTATGCCTTGGAGCACAATGCACCGGTGTTGATCGAAGCCATGTCCTACCGGCTCGGCGCGCATTCCACGTCCGATGACCCGACCGGTTATCGCTCCAAAGACGAAGAAGCCCAGTGGGCCAAAAAAGACCCGATTCTGCGTTACAAACACTGGCTAACGAACAAGGGCTGGTGGAGCGATGAGCAGGAGAAAACCCTCTACGCCGAACACCGGTCCAACATTCTGGCTGCGATGAAAGCCGCCGAGAAGCGGCCGGTGCCGACGATCGATCATCTGATTACCGACGTTTACGACGAACCCACACCGCATTTGCGTCAGCAACTGAAACAGCTGAAAGCGCACATGCGCAAATACCCGGATCAGTATCCAAAAACATCAGGGAGGTTGGACGCATGAGTCAGATGAATCTGTTGCAGGCGATCAACAACGCCCTGATCACCGCCATGGAAAAAGACGACAAGGTCGTCTGCTTTGGCGAAGACGTCGGTCATTTCGGCGGGGTGTTTCGGGCGACCAGTCACTTGCAGGAAAAGTTCGGCCGGGCGCGCTGTTTCAATACGCCGCTGACCGAGCAGGGGATTATTGGGTTCGCCAATGGCCTGGCCTCGCAGGGGCACAAGGCCATCGCTGAAATTCAGTTCGGAGATTATATTTTTCCGGCATTTGACCAGATCGTTAACGAAACTGCCAAGTTCCGTTACCGCAGCGGTAATGAATTTAACGTCGGTGGGCTGACTATACGCACGCCTTATGGCGGTGGAATTCGTGGTGGGCACTATCACTCGCAAAGCCCGGAAGCCTATTTTGCGCATACCCCCGGCTTGAAAATCGTCGTGCCGCGCAACCCGCATCAGGCCAAAGGGTTGTTGCTGGCGTCGATTCGTGACGACAATCCGGTGATCTTCTTTGAACCGAAGCGCTTGTATCGCGCGGCGGTGGGTGATGTTCCCGAAGAGGATTACGAGCTGCCCATTGGCGTCGCTGAAACGGTTCGCGAAGGGCAGGATTGCACGCTGCTCGCCTGGGGCGCCCAGATGGAAGTGGCCAGCAAGGCTGCCGAGCGAGCCGAGAAAGAAGGCATCGACTGCGAAGTCATCGATCTGCGCAGTATTCTGCCCTGGGATGTAGACGCCGTGGTCGCCTCGGTGAAAAAAACCGGCCGTCTCGTTGTTACCCACGAAGCCCCGCTGACCAATGGCTTTGGTGCCGAGATCGCCGCCACCGTTCAGGAACAGGCGTTCTTGTCTCTCGAAGCTCCGGTGAGTCGTGTCTGCGGGCTCGATGTGCCGTATCCCTTGTCTCACGAGGCTGAATACATGCCGGACGAGACCAAGGTCTTCGAAGCCATTGTCGCCACGATGAATTATTAAGGAGCAGGACCATGAAAGAAGATTTTATCCTGCCGGACATCGGCGAAGGCATTGTTGAGTGTGAACTGGTGGAGTGGCTGGTTGAAGAAGGCGACACCGTGGTCGAAGACCAGCCGGTGGCCGACGTTCAAACCGACAAGGCACTGGTGCAAATTCCC
Organism: Saccharospirillum alexandrii; assembly: GCF_004000275.1. GTDB lineage: Bacteria > Pseudomonadota > Gammaproteobacteria > Pseudomonadales > Natronospirillaceae > Saccharospirillum > Saccharospirillum alexandrii. The sequence continues at coordinate 401,983 of NZ_RCIP01000003.1, read as the reverse complement.
GCCAAGCACGCGGGCCGGGTGTTGAAACGGTACGTTGAGCAGGGCGAGATAGCGAAAGTACATGCGCCCTTGTTCGCGCTCGAGATCGCAGACGAAGCGTCCGTTTCAACGAATAAGATGGATGAAAAGGCAAAGCCGGAAACCCCCGGGGCCGAACAACCGACAGCTCAACCCGTAACGCAAAACGATTACGAAGAAGATTTCATTCTGCCGGATATCGGCGAAGGAATTGTCGAATGCGAACTGGTTGAATGGCTGGTCGAAGAGGGCGATATCGTCACCGAAGATCAGCCGGTAGCCGATGTGCAAACCGACAAAGCCCTGGTGCAGATTCCTGCCAAACACGCAGGCCGCGTCGTAAAACGCTACGTCGAACAAGGCGAGATCGCCAAAGTGCACTCACCCCTGTTCCGGCTTGCACTGAGCGACTACGAAGGTCATGCACCCACCGCCCCGGCGGTCGCCCAACCCAAGGCACCGGAAGCGGTGACGCAAACACGCCAGAGCATCAGCAGCACCGATGAAAACCGGCGCAAGGTACTGGCAACTCCTGCGGTACGGCGCATCGCCCGGGAGCATGATATTGAACTGGGCAATGTACCGGCATCCGGCAAGAATGGCCGGGTTTTGAAAGAGGACATGCTGCGTTTTCTGGGCGAACTGGAAGGCGAACCGGCACCCAAAGCCAAACCGGCGGACTCAGCCAAACCCAAAGCGAGACCGGCAGGCAAGGGCGACGTCGAAGTCATCCCGGTCAAGGGCATGCGCGCGGCCATGGCCCGGCAGATGACGCACTCGGCCCAGACCATTCCGCACTTCACCTATTCCGAAGAAATCGACGTCACCGAACTGACCCGGCTGCGCCGTTCGCTGAACCAGCGACTGGAAAGCCAGGGCGTTAAGCTCACCGTAATGAGCCTGTTCATCAAAAGCCTCTCGGTTGCACTGAAGCGCCACCCAATCGTAAACAGTCACATGAGCGATGCTGGCGATGAGATTCACCAGTTTGCCGATCACAACATCGGCATGGCGGTAGACTCACCCATGGGCCTGCTGGTGCCAAACATCAAAGGCGTTCAAAACCTGAGCCTGCTGGAACTGGCCGATGAAATAAAACGCCTGACCGAGGCTGGTCGATCGGGTCGATTGAGCCCGGATGATTTGAAAGGCGGCACCATCACCGTTTCCAACATCGGTTCCATTGGCGGTACCGTCACCACACCCATCGTCAATGCGCCCGAAGTGGCGATTGTGGGTATCGGTCGCCTGCAACGCCTGCCAAGACCCAACAACGATGATGAACTCGAAATTCGGGACATTATCCAGGTTAGTTGGTCTGGTGATCACCGTGTGTTGGACGGCGGTACCATTGCTCGTTTCTGCAATGACTGGAAAGCGCTTTTGGAGCAGCCGCAAGAAATGGTGTTGTGGATGGTGTAGATACGTGTAGGTAAGGCTCGGAGTCTGATCGCTAGTGCCATGAATCAGACATTCTAGCTAGTTCAACCACGGATGATCTAAGGACTGTCGGGTGCGTCTACTGGGGGTCGTCAGACCGCATGGACGCGGGCTGCGAGCTTACAGGGATGTATTTACAGCGTGCCCCCAGTAGACGTACCCGGCAGTCCGATTGGCACAAAAGTAAGCGTTGTTACCGTCGCCTATTATCCCGAGAATTTCTGATTCATGGCACTAGCAGCCCCAAACCCGACAGCAAGCCGGGCCAAGGTTGGTTAAGCATCTTACTTCAACAAAAACCCACGTTTCTGCAAGAACGGCAACATGTGTGGTCGCGCTTCTTTTTGTAGCATGCCTGAGATCTGTTCGCTCCAGCTCTGGCTCTTCGGATTGCCACTGCGGGTCGCGTAATAATGGCGGACGTGTTCGTCGTAGTCTTTTACCGTGGCCACATCGTCTGGCTCATAACCATTCTGCTTCAGCACAACCGAGACCGGCAGCCGGGGTTTGACCTCCGGGTTCTGGTCCGGGTAGCCGATGCAGAGGCCGAACACCGGGTAGACCAGATCGGGCAGGCCGAGGACTTCACTGACGCCTTCCGGGTTATTGCGCAACGCGCCGATGTAGCAGATGCCGAGATCCTGGGATTCGGCTGCGACGACCAGATTCTGGGCAAACAGAGCGGCATCGACCGACGCGGTTAGGAATTGCTCTGTAAAACCGCTCAGCATGGGAGCATCGTGCATTTCGCAAGCTTGCTTGTGGCGGTTCATATCAGCACAGAACACGAAAAAGACCGGCGCTTCGTTAATGTATTTCTGGTTATTACCCAATTCAGCCAGCTTGGCGCGCTTTTCCGGGTCGGTGACCTGAATGACCGTCGTCGTCTGAATAAAACTCGAGGTCGCAGCACCCTGGCCACAACGGATCAGATCTTCAACCAGTTCCTGCGGAACTGGTTTGTCGGTAAAGGCGCGAATAGAGCGGTGGGACTGGAGCAACTGGGTAACAGCGTTCATTCAAATCTCCGGATTGGGGTTTTACAATAGGTTCAGAGTAACACGGGCGGGCCGATCAGGGTCGACCGCTTCGTTCCCGCAACGCAACAGCCTGCAACGTTTGTCTGGCCGGGGCCCTGGCCGTACACTGGTGCCAACCAGACGTTACTATCGGGCCTGTTTGTCATGAGCCAAGACTCCCAACCAAGTACCACTACCGTTGCCAGTTCAGATGATGCCGCGACGATCGAACCGATTCCTCTATGGGGCAGCGAACTGTTCATCGCAACCCTGGCCGAGCATTCACTGATTGCCAGCCATCTGATTTCACACATCTACCGCCATCACGCCCAGCACAAAACGGCCGTCGCCAGTGAGGTCGCGGTAGGCGCCAAGCAACACCTATTCGAGAGCGAGCTGGACTTTCTCGATAGCGACGACCTCGACGTGCAGGTACTCAACCAGGCGTTATCGTCACTGGTTCTGGACATCGCCGCCTATGTAAACGAAGGCCACTGGCCTGAGGATGCCAGCGCCGAAGCCACCATCACCGAAAGCTGGTACCACCTTACCCAGACGGGCGGCTACCACGATGCCCACTCCCACCCCAACTGCTCCTGGTGCGGTATCTACTACCTCGATGCGGGCGATACCGACTTCGACCGGCGCAGCGGCGTAAACCGATTTTACGACCCAAGGGTCAATGCCGATCATTTTCTGGATGCGGGCAGTCTCTATCTGAACGGGCAGGGTATTTACGACATTCAGCCTGTCGCCGGGCAGGTGGTGATTTTTCCATCTTATTTAAAGCACTCTGCCCTGCCTTATTTCGGCAGCAAAGACCGGGTTGTTGTGGCGTTTAATGCAAGAGTCGACTTTGTCTAACTCAAGATTCGGAGTTCGCGCTCCAGGCTAGCGACGGCTGCCTGGGATGCTCCTGCGGGGGTATCTGAGGCATGGACTAAAACGCCAGGAGCGTTTTAGCATGAGCGCAGCGAGCCCGAAGGGTGAATCCCATGGAAGGGATTCATATCCCGAAGTTAAGCCTACATGGAAGTATTCACGGCGCCCCCGCAGGAGCATCCCAGGTGGCCGTCGCGGGTTCCATGCTATGTAACCAATTCGAACTCCGAATCTTGAGGTTTAAGTTGGATTCCGCCGCGTCAAGCTGAACAGGTCTTTGCGCCGGTCTTTCAGGTTAGTAACCGAGCCTTCACTGCGCACCAGCTTCAGTTTGTTGAAATCGAGATCCGAGAAGAAAATCATCTCGGTGTTGGGCGTGGTTTCGTTCAGCACCGCATCGTGCGGGAAGGCGAAATCCGACGGGCTGAAGACCGCGCTCTGGGCGTACTGAATGTCGAGGTTCTCGATCGATGGCAAGTTGCCCACGCTGCCGCACAAGACCACATAGCACTCGTTTTCAATCGCCCGGGCCTGGGCGCAATGGCGCACGCGCAGGTAACCGTTTTTGGTATCGGTCCAGAACGGCACGAACAGGATGTCCATATCATCATCGGCCAGCAGCCGGCTCAGCTCCGGGAACTCAACGTCGTAACAGACCTGCATGCCAATGCGCCCGGCATCGGTGTCGAACACCGCCAGTTCATTGCCACCTTCAATGATCCAGTCGCGCCGTTCCTGAGGCGTAATGTGCAGCTTGGCCTGTCGCTCCTGGGTACCATCGCGCCGGAACAGGTAGGCAATGTTGTACAGGTAGCCATCTTCATCGGCCTCAATCATGGAGCCACCGATGATGTTGATGTTGTAGCTGACCGCCATCCGGCTCATTTCGGTCTTGAAGCGTTCCGTAAAGGTACCCAGAAAGCGAATCGCCTCGACCTGATCGGTCTGATCCGTCAGGCCCATCAGCGGGGCGTTAAACAATTCTGGGAAGACGGCAAAATCACTCTGGTAGCCCGACAGCGCATCCACGAAGTATTCAACTTGCTGCAATACGTCTTCAACGGACGCAAACTCCCGCATTTGCCACTGAACGGCGCCAACCCGGGCATGATTTCGGGTGTTATCGAGCACCCGGTCGGCCGGCTCATAGAGAATGTTGTTCCACTCCAGCAGGGTAGCGAAGCCCAGGGATTTCTCGTCTTCCGGCAAATAACGCCGCATCAGGCGTTTTACCTGAAAATCGTTGGCCAGCTGGAACGACAGAATCGGGTCGTGTATTTCCTTGCGGGCGACCTGTTCAATGTATTCCGTCGGCTTCAGCTCGTCGGCATGTTCGTGGTAATTGGGAATGCGCCCACCGGCCAAAATGGCACGCAGGTTCAATTGCCGGCACAACTCCTTGCGCGAGTCGTAAAGCCGACGGCCCAGGCGGTGCCCCCGGTAATCCGGGTCGATCAGTACATCGAGCCCGTACATGGCATCGCCGCTGGTGTTGTTCAGAATGATCTCGCGCTGGCCGATCAGGTCGTCGTATTTGTGCGGGTTGGAGAAGGTGGTGTAGTCCACCAGCACACTCAACGCCACGCCGACCAGTTCACCATCGTCATCAATGGCGATCTGGCCGTCCGGAAAATCCGTTATCAGCCGGTTAATCGTGTCTTCCGGCCAGGCACCGCCAATATCGTCGTATACCCGGTCCATCAGTTTCTGGAGTTGGGGGTAGTCGCCCACCACCAAATTACGCAGGTGAAGGTGGAGATCGTCAGATTGCATCATCGGCTATGTCCTGAGGGTGTCGCTCGCTACGGAGGCAATCGTTCGTGTCGGCAACCGGGCTAACCTTTCCGGGGTCGGCATAAACCCATCCCTGGGGCCTAGACCGCAGCATCCTTGCTGCGGACTTCCCCGGAAAGGTCAGCCCGGTCACCGCCACTTAGTATGGTGCCTGCCTTTGAATGTGAGCTTTAAAGAATTAGACGGTTAGTTTACCAGTTTGTCTGGGGGTCTGCTGAGAAGCTGGGGCTTGTAGAACTCAAGTTTCGGTGTTCGCCGAGGAGACTAGCACCGGGTGCCGGGTATACCTCTGTGGGGTAGTCCGCAGCAGGGATGCTGCGGCCTAGGCTCCATGGACGGATTTACGCCGACCCCACAGAGGTATACCCGGTATCCGGTGCGGGCCAATACCGCAGAATCAAATCGAACTCCGAAACTGGCGCTGTAGAAAACTCAACCGAAGGGCGGAACGCCGATTAGCCATTGGTGAGCCCAGAAGGCGAACAGAACATAGGCGATGAGGCCCCCGGCTACGGCGAAAACGTCGCATTTGGCGCTTTTGACCGGGTATTGGGTATTGTTTGCCCGATCTTTACGGCGGGCATGAATGAAATACACCACGCCCCAGGCCAGGAAGCTGCCGAACAGCAGAATGTCAGCCAGCGTACCGTTGGCGATTAAATGGGCAATGGCCCAGGTTTTTACCGCCAGTATCATGGGGTGGCCAAACCGGGCTTTGATGCGATTGCCCGGCACATAGGCGGCGGCAAGAAAAACAAAGGCGGGTATCATCAGCAGTGCCGAGAGGTGGCGCGTCCAGCCGGGGGCGAACCAGACCCAGACTGGTTCGAGCCGGGCCATGCCATAGCCCCAGATGATCAGGCCAAAGCCCAGCAACGAGAGCAAACTGTACAAGCCTTTCCAGGGCATCAGACCCATCTGGCGAATCATCGATTCGCGCCATCGCGGAGCCAAAATGTGGGTGGAATGCATGCCGAGAAATATAACCAGGCCGATGACCAGTGCGATCATGTTAAATCCTTTTTGACACGGTTTGGGAAGGGAATTGCCGTACAGATTAGCGGAGCGCAGGCGGGCTGTACACTGGCTGATAGTCACCCGTGTGAACTTCTTCCGGAAGCTGTCAGTTACAGCCCACCGTCACTTTATGCTTGAGTGTCGGCGATACCTTCGATACAAAGCGATCTGACTTTACCCCCGGAAACGACCGTGTCTGACCATTCAGCCTCACAACTGTCGCACTTCCTGGCTGGCCTGCGTGCCAGCGCTTCGCTGGCCATCGGTTACGTGCCCATGGCGTTCTCCTTTGGCGTGGTCGCGTTGCAGGCGAACCTCGCGCCCTGGCAGGCCATGGCCATTTCGATCATCGTGTTTGCCGGTGCCGCCCAGTTCATTCTGGTCAGCCTGCTCGCGGCTGGCACCGGCGGGCTGACGGCACTGACAGCCGTTCTGCTGTTGAATGTGCGGCATGTCTTCTATGGCCCGGCCCTGGTGGCGCAGCTGGCTTGCAAACCGGGGCGATGGTCGCCGTTGCTGGCATTTGGCCTGACCGATGAAGCCTTCGCCACGGCGATGTCTGAAGCCACGCGGCGCAAACTGCCGCCGGTCTGGTGCGTGGGCGTGGGGCTGGGTGCTTATGGCTCCTGGGTTTTAGGTACCGTGCTCGGCGTTATGCTGGGCGCGGGACTGGAGGGCGATGAGGGCGTAATAGGTCAGGCGCTCAGCTTTGTGCTGCCAGCCCTGTTCATTGCCTTGCTCGGGCAGGCCTTTCAGCGTGCCCTTTGGCCGGTGATCGCCATCAGTGCCGTGTTAACCGGCTTGTCACTGCTCTGGTTGCCCGGACATGTGGCGATGATTATCGGTATGGTCGGCGGTGCGCTGATCCGCCCCTGGGTTGGGCTGAATCGGGAGGCGCAGTCTTGAATTTTATGACGCTGATTCTGCTGGCCGGAGCGGGTACCTTTCTGATGCGCTTTCTGCCACTGGTTACTGGGTCTGGCCTGTCTCAACACCCATCGCGATTGAGGCTGATGCTCAGCGCCCTGGGAGTGACCGCAATTACCGCCCTGATCGTGCTGTCGCTGGTCGGGCTCTGGCAGCCTGAACAACCCTTCGGATCAACGCTGCGTATGCTCGCGGGGAGTGTGTCGGTGCTGGCCGCGTTGCGGTTCAGTGGCCATGTGGGGCTGGCTACGCTGGTAGGTGCGGTCGTGTATGGGCTGACCGGGTGGTAGGGCGGTGTTCAGCCCTCGGGGTGGNGCGGCGTTCGATCAACCCCTGCTTTTCCAATTTATCGACCGCCGACACCATGGCCGAACGATCGGTATCAATGGCATTGGCCACGGCGGTTTGCGTCAGCCCCGGGTTATCCCGAACCACACACAAAATACCAAACAGACCCGGTGTAACGCCCTGTTCGGTGCAGGTTGCCGTGAAATTCTCGAAATAGGCAAGCTGCGCCCGGCGTAACCGGTAACCCACCAGGCTGTTGAGCAGTGTGGCATCTATTTTTTGGGTGTCCTGGGTCATCGGGGCTCCTGTTGGTATGCCAGCGTCGGGGGTAAATTCGTTCCCGCCAGGGAACAAAGCATCCATATTACCATTTCACGTTTCACAGTTCATATTGCGCACTCCACCGAGCACGCAATACTAAGTGCTGGCTGCCGGGTATCCCGATCCGGGGAAGTCCACAACATGGATGTTGTGGTCTAGGCCCCATGGATGGGTTAACGCCGACCCCGGATCGGGATACCCGGTGGCCAGCACGAGCGATTTGCACCGTAGTAGACCCAGAAAGGGCAAAACCAGCGTCCGGTGCAAGCTCTTGGCACTAGCCTCAACTGCCCGTCAGCACTAACACAATCGCCGGGAAAAAAATAACCAGTGCTACCACCACCAGGTCGGCCACCAAAAAGGTACTGACGCCCTTGAAAATATCGACCAGGCTTGCGTATTGGCTGGCTACACCTCGTATCACAAAGATGTTCATGCCTACCGGCGGCGTGATCATCCCGATCTCCAGCAGTTTTACCAGCAACACGCCAAACCAGATCAGGCTGATGTCGTATTGCTCGAAAATCGGCATCAGAATCGGCAGCGTGACCAGCATGGCGCCGAAGGGTTCCATAAAAAGTCCGAGGAACAGATAGATCAGCACCACCACCAGCATCAGTTGCAGATAGGTCGGGTCCCAGCCCGAGACCGCCTGGGAAATGAACCCTGCTAAACCACTCAGACTGAGGAAGACCGTAAACATACTGGCGCCCACCCCAATGATCAGTAACGACGCCGTGGTCGACAGAGTTTCCAGTAATGACGTCCGAATCAGCCCCCAGCTTAGCTTGCCCAATACCGCAGAAATAATGATCGCGCCAGCCGCGCCGATGGCACCGGCCTCAGTCGCCGTGAAAAAGCCACTGAACAGGCCGCCGAAGACCATCAACCCCAGCAACAACACCGGCCATATCTCGCGAATGGCCTGGGCCGGGCTGTAATCGTAAGCACCCTCAGCCTTGCGCGGCACGATGTCGGGCCGGCGCCAGCTGACCAGCAAAATAACAATGGTGTAACTGAGAGCAGTCAGCAGGCCGATGGTGATGCCACCGAGAAAAACCTGAGTAATGGATACCTGCGCAAACACGCCGTAGACGATCATCAGAATGCTGGGCGGAATCAGCGCGCCAATGGTGCCACCGGCGGCGATGGTGCCGCAGGCAAAGCTCGGCTTGTAGCCGCTGTTGACCATCTCCGGAATCGCAATACGGCCCATGGCCGCTGCGCAGGCCAGGCTCGAACCGGATACCGCTGCAAACCCCGAGCTGGCAAAAATACTGGAAATCGCCAGGCCTCCCGGTAGCCAGCGAAACACCACCTTGGCCGCATTGAACAGCCCGGCAGTCAGGCCCGCGTGGTAACTGACGAAGCCCATCAGCAAAAACATGGGCACGGCGCTCAGCGTCCACTTGGCCACAAAATCATAGGGTGTGCCGGCGAGCATGCCGATGGCCACATCCCAGTTAATCATCCAGGTCACACCGCCAAGCGAGACCGCCATTAACGCCAGTGCCACCGGCACCCGCAAGGCCAGCAACACCAACAGAGCAACCAGACCGTAAAAACCGATTTCAACCGACATGGTGAGTCCTTACTCCGGAGCGTTGGGGGATGAGTTGGCCGAGAGCGTCGTCACCAGTCGAATCAGACAGACCAGACAGGCTAGGGCGAATGATGTGGGAATAACGAAATAGGTTGGCCAGACCGGCATCGGGAAATCGAGCGACATAATATAGGCACCGCGTTCAAATTGTTCGACGGCCTTGGTCCAGGTCGCCACCATGAAAATACAATAAATGAGCAATGAAATAACCGCGACCAGCACATCCGTCCAGGCTTTGAAGCGGTCACCCAGCATATCGCTGACGGCTTCAACCGCGATCATATTGCGCTGATGTTCCACCCAGGCCAGCGGCAGTAGGGCGAGCGTGATCATGTAATAGCGGGTGACAATTTCCAGCGTGGCAGGAATGGAATACGACAAGGTGCTGCGCAATACCACATCCGCCGTAACATGGATCAGCATGGCAGCAATGCCGAGGGTGCCCAGTAACGCCAACGCCCGGGACAACTGATCGGCCAGGCGATTTAATCCGGTGATCGACATCGTGTAAGTCACTCACGTCCTGATAGAAAGTGAAAAAAAAGGCGACGACCTGAGGGTGCGCCGCCAACTGCTTAAGACAAGGTTAGAACAGGGGAACCTTATTGAACACCATAAGTGGAGAAGTCGACCTTGGCCCAAACTTCTTCATTCACTCGCTCGGCGATGGCTTCCGGGTCGTTGTCGAGTTCGTTGGCAATGGCCGTCCATTTATCGACCAGGGTGGTGAATTGTTCCAGCTTGGCTGGCACGTTGTTCAGGTTATAGCGGGATTCGGCATCGGCGATCACCTGAGCCATGTCGTCGACCACAAAGGTGGCGGTTGCATCCAGCAGCTCCTGGCTGGGTTCAACAAACTCGATGCCTTCACTGCGCGCCAGTGCTTCGGCTTCTGCAGGCATTTCATGCGCCCAGCGCTGCGTTGCCAGTGCGCTCGACAGACTGGATGACTCGGCCAGCATTTTGCGGTCCGCCTCGCTCAGGCGGGCCCAGCTGTTGCGACCGAAGGCATGAGAAATGGTGGAATGGTAAGTGCCCAGGCGAATGGTGGTGATGTGGGTGATCACATCGTCGAGCCGGAACGAAATCAAATCGGCCGACGACGCGATGGTGCCATCGAGAATGCCCTGGGAAATGGCTTCGAACGTTTCACCAACCGAGGTGTTGGAAGGCGAAGCACCCATGGCGCTGGCCCAGCGAGCATACTGCGGGTTACCTGCACGCAAGCGCAGGCCGCGCATGTCGTCGAGGTCGCTGACCGGTTCGGTGGTCAGCAACTGGTAGAGGTCGGAAGCGTGGCTGCTGGTGTACACAATGCCCAGGCTTTTCAGGTTTTCCTGGCAGTCGGCGCAATTGACGATGTAGTCGGTCATGGCGGCGCCCATCGCCTGGGAGTTGGTGCCCTGGAAAGACAGGTCACCGACCAGATTGATTTCCGGCAAGTCTGACGGGAAGTAAGCGGGCAGGAACATGCCGGCATCGGCCAGGCCACTGGTTACGGCATTGCGCATGTTGCCCAGGTTGGCCACTTCGGTGCCCAGAATGTTGCCGGTCATTCGGTTGCCGGTTTTTTCAGCCAGTTGGTCCTGGAAGCTGGTAAACAAGGGGGTGTGGCCCGGGTGAGCCGGTGGCGTGCCCGGAGCCAGGCGCAGGTTTTCGGCGTGAGTGGCCTGAGTGGCAAACGCCAGCGCCGCGGCGCTGAGGGTCAGGGTGGCAAGAAATCCGGTAGTACGCATCTTGGTAACCTCTTTTGTATCTTGTTGTATTTGTGGGTCGTGCCGGTGTTCCATCGGCGCCGTCAGGCACCGAGTAAAGTCTGTGTTGTTTATGTCATATATTGTTGTGCTTATCAACATAAATAGCGTAAATCTTGGAAGGCCTTATTCACTCTGAGTAGCAGTGTGGGCCCGAATAAACCTAGGTTAGAGCCCTTTATAGAGCGATTTGTTCCAAGGCGGTTGTTGCTTATCGCGAAATATGATTAAAAATAAATTGTTTACAAGCACAACAATTAATCGGTAGTCTTTGCCTCAATGAATTCATCGGTGGCCTCCGGGTATCAACCTTAACCAACCGGTAGCCACCAACCCGATCAGGATGGGAACCGCAATGACCGATACTGCACTGGTAACGATGGACATCAACGACGGCATTGCCCACGTTCGTCTGAATCGCCCTGCCAAACACAATGCCATTAACGATGCCCTGCTGCTTGAATTGGAAGCACTGTTCAACCCGCTGGACGACGCCATTCGCGTAGTGGTGCTCACCGGTTCTGGCGACAACTTTTGCGCCGGTCTCGACCTGGCTGAACATCAGGCCCGGGAGCCGTTTGAGGTGGTACGCCACTCCCAGATGTGGCACCGGGTATTCGGCAAGATGACCAATGCCGGCATTCCCATTGTGGCGGTGTTAAAAGGCGCCGTGATTGGCGGCGGGCTCGAACTGGCCGCGACCGCCCACGTACGCATTGCTGAAGACTCCGCCTTTTTCCGCTTGCCGGAAGGCCGCCACGGCATCTTCGTCGGCGGTGGTGCCTCGGTGCGGGTCGCCGGGGTGATCGGTGCGGGCCGGATGACGGAAATGATGCTCACCGGCCGAACCTTGAGTGCCGATGAAGGCGAACGGGTCGGTCTGGCGCACTACCGCGTGGCCGAGGGCGAGGGCGAAGCCAAAGCGCACGAACTGGCGGCCAGCATTGCGCAGAATTCGCCATTGTCGAACTGGGCTATGGTCAGTGCCATGAGCCGCATCGACAGCATGTCGATGGACGACGGCTTGTTTACCGAATCGCTGGTCGCCGGCATGACCCAGACCAGCCCCGAAGTTCAGGCCCGCATCGGCCAATTTCTGAACAGGAAGAAATGATCATGAGCAACACTTACCAGGCGTCCGAGCGCGATGCGCTCTTATCCGAGTACGATGATATCTATCTGGTCGACGGTCGGCGCACGCCCTTCGCCGATTACTGCGGCGTGATGCGTGAAATCTCACCGATCGATCTGGGCATCTACGCCGCCCGCGCCACCTTTGAACACAGCGGTATTCCGGCCAGTGATGTTGATGCCGTCATTGCCGGCAGCGTTGCCCAGGCGAGTTTCGATGCCTTTATGTTGCCGCGTCACATCGGCTTGTATTCCGGCGTCAAACAAACCGCACCATCACTGCTGGTGCACCGGCTGTGCGCCACGGGTTTCGAGGCCATTCTGACTGCGGCTGACCAGATCAAGCTCGGCAAGGCGAAACTGGTATTGTGCGCCGGTGCCGAATCGATGTCGCGGAACCCGGTGGCCTCCTATACCCAGCGGGCGGGCTTCAAACTCGGCCAGGTCGAATTCGGTGACTTTCTCTGGGAAGCGATGATCGACACCGCACCGGACATGGCCATGGGCCACACCGCAGAAGAACTGGCCAAACGCTACGACATCAGCCGCGCCGAAGTCGACGACTACGCCGCCCGCAGTTTTGCCACGGCCATCGATGCCTGGGACAGAGGCTTTTACGACGACGAAGTGGTATCCGTCAGCAGCACTGAATTCCCACTCGAAGGCTATAAAACACGGGGCTTCAAACTCTCCGACCGGGCAGCCAGTTTTGACCGCGATGGCCACGTTCGCCCCAGCCCGCTGGAAATTTTAAGCAAACTGCGCCCGGCCTTTGGCGGTGTGCAGACGGGCGGTAATTCCTCGGCCATTGTCGACGGCGCGGCGGCGGTACTGGTCGCTTCCGGTGACTACGTTCGCGCCCACGGCCTGAAACCTCTGGCCAGAATTGTTGGCGGTTCTGTGGTCGGTGTGCCACCGGAAATCATGGGCATTGGCCCAGCGCCGGCGATCAGCAGCGTGCTCGCCAGCCAGAAGATGAAGCTGGGCGATATCGGTCGCATCGAAATCAACGAAGCCTTCGGCGCCCAGTACATTGCCGTTGAACGCGAGCTCGGCCTCGATCGCGACAAAGTGAACGTGAACGGTGGCGCCATCGCCATTGGTCACCCACTGGGCGTGACGGGTGTGCGGCTTACCCACACCGTGGCCCGTCAGTTGAAAGAAACCGGCGAGCAGTTCGGTATTTCCTCGGCCTGCGCCGGCGGTGGGCAGGGCATCAGTGTGCTGCTGGAAAACGTAGGGTAGGGGGCATCATGAAATTGTCTGAACTCAACGCCCTGGTTACCGGCGCCAGTTCCGGCCTCGGCGAAGCCGTGGCGCGCCATCTGGTCGCCGCAGGTGCCCGGGTCACCCTGGCTGATGTTAACGATGAAGCCGGACGCCGACTTGCTAAAGAGCTCGGCGACAATGCCGTATTTGCCCATACCGACATCACCGATGAAGCCAACGTCAGCGCCACTCTGGCAGCGCTGCAGGAACGCTGGGGGCCGTTAAACGCCCTGATCAATTGCGCCGGTATTCCCGGTGCTGAACGGGTGCTCGGCCGCAAAGGCGTGCATCGCCTGGACACCTTCTCGCGCGCCATTCAGGTCAACCTGATCGGAACTTTTAACGTGATTCGGCTCGCGGCCGAGGCAATGCAGCACACCCCGCCGAACGACGGGCTGGAGCAGGGCGTTATCATCAATACCGCCTCGGTTGCCGCCTACGATGGCCAGATTGGCCAGGCGGCTTACTCAGCCTCCAAAGGCGGCATCGTCAGCATGACATTGCCACTGGCACGGGAGCTCTCGGCGTTTGGCATTCGGGTGATGACCATCGCCCCCGGATTGTTCAAAACGCCGATGATGTCGGTGTTGCCCGAGGAGGTGCAGCAATCACTGGGGGATTCCGTACCCTTCCCGGCCCGCCTGGGGGAACCTGACGAATTTGCCGCCCTCGCCGCCCACATTCTGGAAAACCCCATGCTCAACGGCGAAGTCATTCGCCTCGATGGCGCCCTGCGCATGGCGGCGAGGTAATGTCATGACGGCCTATCGCGTTCCGGTTGAAGACATCCGTTTCGGGCTGCAGCATCTGATCGGTCGCGAGCGGCTGAACAGCTTGCCCGCCTGTGAAGCACTCGACGACGAACTGATGAGCGCCGTCATCGACGAAGCAGCCCGCTTTGCCGAGCAAGTACTGGCACCGCTGAATGCGACCGGCGATCAGCAAGGCTGCCGGCTCGATCAGGGGAAGGTAACGACACCGGATGGCTGGGCGGACGCCTACGCACAATTCCGTGAAGCCGGCTGGACCGGTTTGTGCCTGCCGGAAGCACTCGGCGGCCAGGCGCTGCCGAAGGTGTTGGCGATGGCTGTGACCGAAGGCTGGCAGGGCGCCAACCTGGCGTTCAGCCTGATTCAACCGCTGACCGAAGGGGCGGTCGAAGCGCTGCTGGCCAGTGGTGATACCAACCTGATCGAACAGTACGGCGAACGTCTGGTCAGCGGCGACTGGACCGCGACCATGGCGCTGACCGAACCGGCGGCCGGTTCGGACCTGGGGCTGATGAAAACCCGGGCGACCCCGGATGAGCAGGGCGGCTATCGGCTAACCGGCGACAAACTCTACATTACTTACGGCGCGCACGATTTTACTGAACGCACCCTTCACCTGGTGCTGGCACGACTGCCGGATGCACCAGCCGGCAGCAAAGGCATTTCCCTGTTTGCCGTGCCGAGTCACATCGAAGATCAGAGCGGCCAGCTCCAGCCAAACGAGATAGTTTGCACCGGCATCGAACACAAACTGGGTCTGCACGGCAGCCCGACCTGTTCACTGCAATTGGGTGGCAACCAGGGCGCCTGGGGTCAGCTGGTTGGCGAACCGAACCGTGGATTGGCGGTCATGTTTGTAATGATGAACGAGGCCCGCTTAAGCGTTGGCTTGCAAGGCGTAGCCGTCGGCGAACGCGCCTACCAGGCTGCACTGGCCTGGGCGCAGGAGCGAAAACAAGGCCACCATGTCGAAACCGGCAAAGGCCCGGTCGCTCTGGTCGAGCACCCCGACATTCAACGACTGCTGCTCGGCATGCGCAGCCGACTATTTGCAGCCCGTATGCTAGGCCTGCACCTGGGCCATCAGGTCGATTGCGCCCGCGAGAAAACGCACCCCGAGTCGCAACAAGCGCAACAGGAACTCGATTTACTGACGCCCATCTTCAAAGCACACGTCACGGAAATGGCCAACCGCCTGACCGGCGATGCGATTCAAATCTTCGGCGGCATGGGCTTTATCGAAGAAACCGGCGTTGCCCAGTTCTATCGCGACCTGCGCATCAGCACCATTTATGAGGGCACTACCGGCATTCAGGCGCAGGATTTTCTGTTCAGAAAAATCCAACGCGACCATGGCGAAATATTCTACGATTGGCTGAACCGAATGAAAACCAACCTGCAGCCGCTCAGTGAACACCCGCAGTGCTCATCAGACTGGGCACTGCTGACAAGAAAAATCGATGCCCTGCGCAACACGGTTCGCGACCTGCTGGAACACCAGGCCAACAATGCCACCCAACTGCACGCAGCCTCAGTAGCACTGCTGGAAGCCACCGGCATTCTGGCTCTCGGCTGGCAACTGGCTTTGTCAGTCCTAGCCGCCGAAAACGACGGCGTAACAGCCAAAGAACGAAACAACATTCAGGCATTACTGGCGTTCTACTGCGCGCACCATTTACCAGAAATTCGAGTACACCTGGACCGGGTTCAAAATGCGGATCGGGGGCTTCTTAAGTATCAGTTCGGGTGAGCTTTTTGCCATGAGTTTATTACAGCAACCGGGTAGACCTCTGCTGGGTTCGGCCTTGTAGCCAGGAGTTCGTGCCAACTACCGGGTTGGTCTATCCGGGGTCGGCGTGAATCCGTCCATGGAGCCTAGACCGCAACATCCATGTTGCGGACTACCCCGGATAGACCAACCCGGCAGCTGTCACTTGGATTGGTGGCAATATTTCATCCGAAAGATCGAATCGTTTCTACGACAGTTTAGAAAATTTTAGGTTGGCAATTGATACAGGGTTGCAGGGGCGTTTCACGCAGTAGCGGGCAGGACGCCCGCGTGCCGTTTGGTGGCACAGGGATGTGCCTGCAAGCGGTACGGAGTGAAGCGGACCTGCAACCCGAACGACTGCCCCGAGTAAAGTTCAACGTTAACCACAGTAACCACGATGGCTCAAAAACATAAAGAGCCGGGTGACTTAAAACAAGAAGGTGAGGACATGGCAACCGATTACCGCGATATTGAGATTGGTCGGGCGACAGCCCGGTTGACGAAGCGTTCCGATGGCACTCAGTTACTGGAAACCGAAGAGCAACTGCCGGCCTATCCCGATACGCTGATCGAGCGGCTAGATCACTGGGCCAGTGTGGCGCCAGACCGGGTGTTTGTGGCTGAGCGCAATAAAGAAGGCGAGTGGGTGCCGGTCAGTTATGGTGAAACGCTGAAACGGGTCCGGTCACTGGCGCAGGCGCTGTTGGATAAGGGGCTGACATCTGAGCGGCCGCTGGCGATCTTGAGTGGCAATAGCACCGAGCATTTATTATTGGCACTGGCGGCCATGTATGTGGGTATTCCCTATGCGCCTCTATCACCGGCTTATTGTCTGGTTAGTAAGGATTTCGGCAAAGCCAAATACATTTGTGACCTGCTGACACCGGGTGCTTACCTGGTCGACAAAGCGGCTGATTATGGCGATGCGCTGAGTGCAATTGCCGCTGATGACGCTGAAGTCATTGCCATTGATTCCACGGGTTATAGCGGTGACGCGCTTGCGTTTGAAAGCTTGTTGGCGACACCTGTTACTGATGCTGTCGACAAGGCGCACGCGCTGCTTTCACCCGATACCATTGCCAAGTTCCTGTTTACGTCGGGTTCTACCGGTATGCCCAAGGGTGTGATCAACACCAACCGGATGCTGGCATCAAACCAGGAAATGCTGGCGGGTGTCATGCCGTTTCTGAAAAAAGAGCCACCGGTTTTGCTCGACTGGTTACCCTGGAATCACACCTTTGGTGGTAATCACAATGTCGGCATTGTGTTGTACAACGGTGGCACCCTGTACATTGATGATGGCAAGCCGACGCCGGCTTTGTTCGAGCGCACCATTCGTAACCTTCAGGACATTTCGCCAACGGTTTATTTCAACGTGCCCAAGGGGTTTGAACTGCTGGCCGATCGACTTGAGCAGGACGATGCCCTGCGCGATCGCTTCTTCGGTGATCTGAAGCTGATGTTTTTTGCCGGTGCCGGCCTTGCTCAGCATGTGTGGGACAAGCTGGATAACCTGGCTGTTAAATCCATTGGCGCAAAAGTTGGCATGCTGACCGGCCTGGGGGCGACCGAGACGGCGCCGTCGGCAATGTTTGCCTCGCTGGAGGAATCACAGTCGGGCGTGATCGGGTTGCCGGCACTGGGCGTGTCAGTGAAGCTGGTGCCGAACGGCGGCAAGCTGGAGTGCCGGGTTAAAGGCCCGAATGTGATGCCGGGTTACTGGCGTCAGCCGGAGGTGACCGCCAAAGTCTTTGATGACGAAGGCTTCTATTGCCTGGGCGATGCCGCCAAATTCATCGACCCGGAGAACCCGCAACGCGGCATGAAATTCGATGGCCGCATCTCGGAAGATTTCAAACTCGATACCGGTACCTGGGTCAGTGTCGGGCCGCTACGCGCCCGAATCATCGACGCCGGTGCGCCTGTGGTACAGGACGTTGTGATCGCCGGGCTTGACCGGGCCTTTGTGTCCGCGCTGGTGTTTCCCGAGCGGGAGCAGTGTCGTTTGCTGGCGGGGTTGGGTGCAGAGGCCGACATCGAAGACGTCGTGAAACATCCGGCCGTGACAGAACGATTCAAGCAATTGCTGCGTGACCTGAAAGCCAGCAGCACAGGCAGTTCAAACCGCGTTGAACGGCTGGTGCTGCTCACTGAAATGCCGCGTCTCGATGCTCATGAAATTACCGACAAAGGCTCGATCAACCAGCGCGCCGTGTTGGAAAACCGCGCTGCCGTGGTGGATGATATGTATCAGTCAACGCCATCCGACGCTGTTATCAAACTCACCGACTAAGGATCACTCCATGCTCATTAACCGACACACACAAACCATCGAATGGGGTGATTGCGACCCGGCCGGCATCGTGTTTTACCCGCGTTATTTTGCCTATTTCGATGCCTGTACCGGCAAGCTCTTTGCCAAGGCGGGCTTCCCGAAATTCGACATGTTGAAGCAGTTTAATATGGTCGGTATTCCCATGGTCGATACGCGTTCGAAATTCTACATTCCGTCGCACTTTGGCGAAGAGGTGGTGATCGAATCGACCATCACCGAATTTCGGCGCAGCAGTTTCGACGTGCATCACCGCATTCTGAAAGGCGATGCCCTGGCGGTCGAAGGGTTCGAAACCCGCGTTTGGGTTGGTAAAGACCCGGAAGACCCTGACAAGATCAAATCCCAACCCATTCCTCAGGAGGTGCTGCAAGCTTTCAACGTCTAAATGCTCAGCATTGTCGTCTCTATAAAAACAATAAGGAGATTTCTATGAACGTAAAACGCACCCTGGTCGCCAGCCTGCTTGCCGCTGGCACCGCACCCGCTTTCGCCGCAGGCCTGGCTTGCACGAATGACAGTATTGGCGTTCTGGAACGCGCCGACTTGTCGATCAGCCAAATCGAAACCGTCGCCGCTGGTGAAGACTTTGCCGTCGACCACTGCCGCATTCTGGGGGCTGCCCACGCTCGTACCGGGGCCGATGGCAAAGACTACCAGATCAGCTTTGAACTGCGCTTGCCCAACGACTGGAACCAGCGCTTTGTCCACCAGTTCAATGGTGGCAACGATGGCTCGGTCGTCCCAGCGGTGGGCGAACTGAAAGGCGGCGATGAATCCGACACCGCCCTGAACCGCGGCTATGCCGTGGTGTCCAGTGACGCCGGCCATGCCGGTGATGCCAACCCTGAAGCCGGCCTAGCCGGTGGCGCCCGTTTTGGTTTCGACCCCGAAGCCCGGCGCGATTACGGCTACACCGCCGTCAGCAAACTGCACCCGTTGGCAACCACCCTGGTAGAAACCTATTACGACGACGGCATCGATTACACCTATGGTGTTGGCGGGTCCAACGGCGGGCGTCATGCCATGGTCGCCGCCTCGCGCATGCCCGAAGCCTTCGATGGCTTGCTGGTTGGCTACCCCGGCTTCAACCTGCCCCGGGCCGCGGTGCAACACGCCTGGGATATTCAGGCTTTCAAAGCCATTAATGGCGACGTAAGAACCGCCTTCAGCCGTGAGCAATTAAAAGCCGTGGCTGACGGCATCGCCCAGGCCTGCGATTCACTGGACGGGCTCGAAGACGGCTACATCGCCGATACCGATGCTTGCCAGTCAGCCTTCGACATAGAAGCCCTGCAGTGTGATGCCGCCATAACCGGCCATTGCCTGAGCAAAGCCCAGGTAGCCGCCCTCACCGCGATTCACAACGGCCCGGTCAACTCCCAGGGTGTGCCGCTGTACAGTGACTGGCCCTGGGACATCGGCATCGGCTCCGGCGACTGGCGTTTCTGGAAACTGGAAACCCCGATTCCACCCTGGAACAACCAGCCCCTGATCGGCGTAATGGGTTCCGCCTCACTGGCGCAGCTGTTTACCACGCCGCCTACCGAAGTGGCCGGTACCCCCCAGGCGCTCGAACAGTACCTGCTTGGTTTTGACTTCGACAGCGACGCCCCTAAAATCTACGCAACCACCGACCGCTACCCCGAATCGGCGATGGACTACATGACCCCACCCGACTCGGAAAACCCAACCCTGGCCGACTTTAACGACCAGGGCGGCAAAATGCTGATTTTCCACGGCGTGAGCGACCCGGTGTTCTCCGTCAACGACACCACCAACTGGTACCGGAAACTCGACGCCAACAACAACGACGAGGCCGAAGTCTTCGCCCGGTACTACCGCGTACCCGGCATGCCACACGGCGCCGGCGGCCCTACGGTGGATGATTTCGACTTCTTCACCGCACTGGTCGACTGGGTCGAACAGGGTAAGGCGCCTGAAGCCGTGGTTGCAGGCGTAATGCCCGGTAATGACGATGCCATGGCGCAACTGGGTCAGGTAGAGCGTAAACTTTGCCCCTACCCACAAGTAGCCAGATACACAGGAGGTGATGAAGCTTCGGCTGCTAGCTTTGCGTGCGAAGAGTGATCGACTGAATAATCGTGATAATCCCCGAAACAGAGTAGGTGCTAATGTGTAACCTCGGATTCAACCGTCATGGGTTAGAAATTCGAGGTAATTCAACCACTGGCTACCCAAGGACCGCCAGGTACGCCTGCTGAAGGTCGTGAGACAGCATGGATGTTGTCTGCGAGCCCCCATGGATGGGTTTACGGCGTACCTTCAGCAGGCGTACCTGGTGGTCCGCTTGGCACCAGAGCTAAGGGTGGTGCAGTCGAAAGTTAGTCACCGAATTTCTAACCCATGGCGCCACCGTCTATTCCCTCTCCAAACATGGCGTTCTGCAGCCCCTTCCTGTAAGCTGCACCGCCGCTCAAAAACGGGCGCCGCGACCTGCCTGTTAAAAGGATGGGTCACCCATCTTTGTCTTTTAAATAGAGAACCTCCGAACTATGAGCTTTGCCTCTCTCGGCCTGTCATTGCCACTGCAAAAAGCCGTGGCCGACCAAGGCTATGATACACCGTCACCCATTCAGGCCCAGGCGATTCCCGCCGTACTGTCCGGCCGTGATGTGATGGCCGCTGCCCAGACCGGCACCGGCAAAACCGCAGGTTTTACCCTGCCCCTGTTGCAACGCCTTGCTGACGGCGAACGTGCCCGCAGCAACAGCACCCGCGCCTTGATTCTGACCCCAACCCGGGAGCTGGCTGCCCAGATTCAGGAAAGCGTCGTGACTTACGGCCGCCACCTGAACCTGAGCTCCACCGTTGTTTTCGGCGGTGTGAAGATTAACCCGCAAATGATGGCTCTGCGCAAAGGCGCCGACATTCTGGTGGCCACACCGGGTCGTCTGCTCGACCTGTTCAACCAGCGTGCGGTTAACTTCAAACAACTCGAAGTCCTGGTGCTCGACGAAGCCGACCGCATGCTCGACATGGGCTTCATTAACGACATCAAGAAAATTCTGGCCGTACTGCCCAAAGAACGCCAGAACCTCTTATTCTCGGCAACTTTCTCACCGGAAATTCGCACCCTGGCCAAAGGCCTGGTGAACGACCCGGTCGAAATCTCGGTAACGCCGCGCAACACCACGGCGGCCACGGTGACCCAGGAAGTGCATCCGGTTGATAAAAAGCGCAAGCCTGCGCTGCTGGCCAAGCTGATTCACGACGGCGGCTGGAAACAGGCGCTGGTGTTCACCCGCACCAAGCACGGCGCCAACAAGCTGACCGAATTTCTGGAGAAAAACGACATTCGGGCCGCGGCCATTCACGGCAATAAAAGCCAGGGTGCCCGGACCAAGGCACTGGCCAACTTCAAGGCCGGAAAAGTCAGCATTCTGGTTGCAACCGACATTGCCGCCCGGGGTCTGGACATTGACCAGCTGCCACAAGTGGTGAATTTCGATCTGCCGAACATCGCTGAAGATTACGTACACCGCATTGGCCGTACCGGTCGTGCTGGCGCCTCGGGCAAAGCGATTTCACTGGTTAGCGCCGATGAAGCCGATTTTCTGGCCGGTATCGAGAAGCTGACCAGTCAGCGCATCGAACGTACTGAAATTGAAGGTTTCGAGCCGGATCAGCGGGTACCGGAAGGTCGTGCCAGCAGCAAGCGCCCGGCCAGCAGTTCACGGCCAAACCGCCCGCAGTCGGCACGTAATGGCAACAGCCAGGGCCGTTCGACCGGTGATCGCAACGATCGCCGTTCAGACACCCCGGCCAACAAGCCCACCGTACGTCGCAAGCCAAGACCTGCACGCCCGCGCAATTCTGCCACGGCCTGATGTCTGTTCGGGTTACCGGTGCGAGCCACTCGCCCGGTAACCCGTTTTTTTTTGTTTTCGTGGTCCATCCGCCAACTCCTTAAAAAAACCGTAAACGTCTGCTAGTGTTAAGTCACTCGAACCTATTTCAGGTTGGTTTTTGCTCAATGCCAAACGCTGGTCTATACCTACCAGCATCGCGCATCTCGATAATGAGATCGGCTGTCTCTCCCTATCCTGACGATTTATGACTCTGCCGACTCAGTTAAAAAACTGTACTAAAGAGGCTGATAACCAAGCCGATAGTATGCGCTACAGTGGTAATTGGAATCAGAGTGCCCAACGTGTTTCACCCGGATACGTTTCCGACTGAATGCGAGGGTTTGCTGAGTTCCGTTCACGGAAACCAGTTGGCTGATACCCGGATATGGCAGGAGTGATTGCCTGTTAGCAGGCATTGGAGGAAGTAGTGAGAAATAATCAACCGGTTACCGATAAGGAAATTTCGTTTTCAACAGACGAAAAGCTGATTTCGTCCACTGATTTGAAAGGCCGAATCAAACACTGCAACGATGCCTTTGAACGCGTCAGCGGCTTTACTCGGGAAGAGCTTATCGGTCAGCCCCATAACATCATCCGTCATCCGGACATGCCGTCAGAAGCCTATGAAGTCATGTGGTCGCATCTGAAGGCCAACCAGCCCTGGATGGGTCTGGTTAAGAACCGCTGCAAAAACGGTGATTATTATTGGGTGAATGCTTATGTTACCCCGGTGACCGATAACGGCACCGTCATCGGCTATGAATCGGTTCGTCGTGTCCCCAAGCGCAGCGATGTTGAACGCGCCGAAAAGCTCTATCGCAACATCAAGAAGTCGGGTTTTAAAACCGGCCCTGCGTTGCCACCCCGGCAAACCATGGCAACTGCCGTTGTGGCCTTGGTGTCGCTGGCACTCTTTGCATCCAATCAGCTTGCTTTGGCGTACGGCGTCGTGCTGCTCTCGCTCATTGCCTTGTCTTGCTGGTGGCTGCTGTCTCGCCGTTCGCTGATGGCAGGGCTTAATAAGCTGCTGGGCAAGTCGTTTAAACACGATCTGGCGGTCAGGAGCTACACCGACGATGCCCGCGATCTGGGTCGATTGAAAGTCGCCATTATGAGCGAGCAAGCGCATCTGGATACCGTGCTGACCCGCATTCAGGATGCGTCGGTACGGGCCAGCCGCGATGCCTCCGATGCACTGAGCATGGCCACGGAAGCGCAGTCTGAGATGCGCAAGCAACAGGACGAATCCGATCAGGTGGCGGCGGCGATGAATCAGATGACCGCCACCATCAACGAAGTGTCCAATCACGTTCAGCAAACCGCCCACAAAGCCGAGGAAGCCAGCGGACTGGCCACAGAGGGCGCTTCGGTTTCCCGCAAAACCCACCAGGTGATTGAACAATTAAAAACCAAGGTGGATGGCATCAGCAAAGCGGTTGGCGATTTGTCGAAACAAACGGAAACCATCATGGGTGCGGCCCAGATCATTGAACAAATTGCAGAGCAGACTAACCTGTTGGCATTGAACGCCGCCATCGAAGCAGCACGGGCTGGCGAGTCCGGCCGGGGCTTTGCGGTGGTGGCCGATGAGGTGCGTCAACTGGCGCAACGCACCCAGGGGTCGACACAGGAAATTCATTCAATCATTGCCGAACTGAAAAACCGCGCCAAGCAGGCGATTACCGTGGCGAGTGAGGGACAGAAAGATGCCGAAGAGGGGTTGAAACAGGTCGCGATTTCATCCGATAAACTCGATGGTATTGCCGCCTCAGTCGACGGCATTGCCAGTATGTCTCAGGAAATGGCGGCAGCGGTTGAGGAGCAGGCGCAGGTGTCGGAACAAATCAATCAGCAAATTGTAACCATTTCAAACCTGGCATCGAGCAATACCGATTTATCAACGCACGCGGCTGAGCGAATCGGTCAGGTTCACAGAGTCGCCCAGGACCTGGATGAGCTGGTCAACCGGTTTAAACGATAGCCACCGACACATGAAATTTGAGTATGCATGATACGAATCGACCAGGCTAACACCTTGTTCGAGTCGATAATGGCGGCTTCACCTGACGCCGTTATTATTTCAGACACTCAGGGCAACATCATTCGTGCCAGCCAGTCCGCCGAGCGGTTGTTTCTCTACTCGCCGGGTTATTTAAACGGCACTAACGTCAGGCACCTGATGCCTCACGCGATGGCCGATCTGCACGATGGATTCCTGACCCGGTACCAGACGACGGGCCGGCCCGGCATCATTGGGCAGAGCCGAATTGTGACAGCGGTAGACTCCGAAGCACAGGAATTCCCGATCCACTTGACCGTCGCTGAAGCAGCTTTGACCGACGGAACCTGGTATCTCGCCTTTTGCCGTGACCTGAGAGCGCAGCAGAAGATCGAACAGGATTTGTACCGGCTCCAACTGGTGCAAAACGCATTGTTCGATGCCGCAGCTGATGGCATCGTGACAATTGATGAAGGCGGGTTGATTCAGGCGTTTAATGCCGCGGCCCAATCCTTGTTTGGCTGGTCTTCTGCCGAGGTGGTTGGGCGCAATGTCTCTGTGTTGATGCCGGCCGAATACGGGCACAGGCACGACCAGTACATCAGACATTATCTGGAAGGTGGCCCTGCACGGATCATCGGCGTAGGTCGTGAGGTCTCGGGTCTTAGGAAAGACGGAACCACCTTTCCGATGCATCTATCGGTTGGTGAGGCCATGGTCGAAGGAGCCCGTACGTTTATTGGCATCTGTCATGACCTCAGTGCCCGGCATAAGTTGATGGATGAGGTTCACGAAGCCCGCCAGGAAGCCGAGTACCTGGAGACACATGATGCACTCACGGGCTTCCTGACCAAAGAAGCCCTGATCAAGCAGTTCCCTGCCTGGATCAATGCCCATTCGACCTGTGCGGTCGCGGCTATTTCCTATTCCCGTTTTGGCATTGTTAATCAGCGTTACGGTTATGAAGAAGGTGACCGGATACTGACCTGGTTAGCGCGCCGTCTCGAGTCGGCACTGCCTGTGGACAGTCTTTGCGCGCGAATGAGTGGTAGCCATCTGATTGCTGTTGTACCGGGGTCAGATCATGAGGAAGTGACACGGATCGTGCGCAGTATTGTGGCGTTGATGGAGGAACCGTACGCCATGCACTCCGAAACCGTGCGCCTTTCAGGCCGGGCAGGCATCTGCCTCTGTCCGCAGGACACCGACAAAATATCCGAACTGATTCAGTGGTCCGAAGCAGCAATGATGGAGGCTGGTACCGACATCAACATCGGTTTCTACAACCCGGATAATCACGCCCGCCTGACCAGAAGCATGGACATCGAACAGGCATTGCGGTCAGCCTTGCAAAACGACCAGTTGGAGGTCTACCTGCAACCCAAGGTGGCGCTGAAAACAGGCCAGCGGGTTGGCTTTGAAGCCCTGGTTCGATGGCCTCGGTCGGACAGCAGCTTCGTTTCACCCGCCGAATTTATTCCCATCGCCGAGGCTATCGGGCTGGGTAAAGAACTTGACCGCTTCATGATCAATCAGGTCGTGCATCACCTGGCGCAGCGGAATCAGGAGGGCAAATCGGTGTTGCCAATCGCGGTCAACATCACTGCCGATCATTTCTCAGATGTATCACTGCTATCGCTGGTTAACCAGAGCCTCGACCTGTGGCAACTGTCACCGGCCAATCTGGTGCTTGAAATTACGGAAGGCAGTCTGGTCAAGCCGGGTGGCGACGTTCTCAGTCATTTGCGTCAGTTCAAAGAGCGAGGCGTCAAAATCGACATCGATGATTTTGGGACTGGCTATTCATCGCTCGGCTATCTGAAAAATCTGCCGGTGACCGGTATCAAGATCGATAAGGTATTTGTCGACGAGATACTGACCGACTCCGGCTATCAGATGATTGAGGGAATCATGTCCATTGCCCGTTCCTTGTCCCTGTCAGTGATCGCTGAAGGTATTGAGCAACCTGAGCAAGTTGAGGCTCTATTGCGATTGGGATGCAACTATGGTCAGGGCTTTTGGTTTGATCGACCGTTTCCTATGGCCGACCTAATGGGAGGATCTTCCTAAGCAGACATCACACTGCCCGACTCCTTCACCCACCATGGAAAAGTGGTTTATGTTTCTTCGATTCAAATTATTTGAATGAGAATGTCGGCATCAACCCTACCTTAAGCTATGCCATCTGCTACGTTTTACTGTCATAAGACTTTTTGTCAGACAAATAGACCGAAGGATGATGGCTATGTTCGATCGCATTACTCAACCTTTTTACAACCTGTCTACCCGAATTAAATTGTTTGGTGGTTTCGGTCTGGTTCTTTTTTTGACCGCCGGCATTGCTTTAACCGGCTATCAGAATCTCAATCTCGTGACTGAAGAGTATCAGCGTCTCAGATTGTTTGATGCTATGGGCGAACGTATCGCTAACACCCGCATCGCGGGGAAAGATTACGAGCTGACCCAGGAAGCACGGTACCGTGAAGAGGTAGAAGCCCAGCTCGCCGGGTTGCGAACCGACGCGAACTCACTGATGGAAACAGCGGTTGATCCGCGCACTGCTCCGGTGATGCAAAATGTGCTGGAAGAGCTGGACCAGTACGCAAACAACTTTACCTTGCTGGTCAGTGGTTTTGAGGCTGGCGTAAGTGAAGCACAGATGGGGGAGTATAACGACTCGCTGGTTAGCAGCGCCCTGGCCATGCAGGCGATCATCGATGACTATATCATGAGCAAAGACAGCGAAGTTGATGGAACGGTCACCCAATCCATTCAAACCATTGTGCTTGTCACTGCTCTGGCGCTGGCGCTGGGTATACTCATCGCGGTCGTCATTACCGCTATGATCAGTCAGCCGTTGTCGCGGCTGGTTGACGTAATGTCGAACCTGGCCGAGGGCGATCTCGACCAGGAACTGGTGACTCGGCGCACCGATGAAATGGGCGTGTTGATGAAGACCACCAACACCATGATTCACAGCTTGCAAGACTTGATCGGCCGGCTGGGTAACGGCATTACGCAACTGGCGTCAGCCAGCGAGCAAATGTCGTCTGTTGCTCAGGAGAGTACCCGGGTTATTACGGAACAAAAGAATGAAACCGACCAGGTTGCGACGGCCATGAATGAGATGACGGCAACAGTGCGGGAAGTTGCGCAAAATGCTGAAGAAGCGTCGAGTTCAGCGCAGGAGTGCGAACGGCTCACCCGTGAAGGCGGTGGTCTGGTGCGCAATAACATCAAACAGACTGAAGAGCTGGCCGACGAAGTGGAAGAAGCCACTCAGACGATTGTGGAACTGAAGGAAGACAGCGATAAGATTGGCACCGTGCTCGATGTCATTGCCGGTATCGCCGAGCAAACCAACCTGCTGGCCTTGAACGCAGCGATTGAAGCAGCACGTGCGGGTGACGCAGGGCGCGGCTTCGCTGTGGTGGCCGATGAAGTGCGCGGCCTGTCGAAACGCACTCAGGAATCGACCGAAAAAATCGAAGCGCTGATCACCAAGTTGCAGAAGAAAGCCCAAAGCACGGCCGAAAAAATGAAACTCAGCTCCGAGCGGGCCGATGCGACCAAAGGGCCGGCTACTCAGGCCCGGGAAGCGTTCAAGTCGATCACCGAAGCCGTTACCCAAATTCAGGACATGAACCAGCAAATTGCAGCCGCAGTAACCCAGCAGAGTGCCGTCGCGGAAGACATCAGCCGTAATATTCTCAGCATCTCAGAGTCGGCCGATCAGACAGCAACCGCCAGTGAAGAAACGCTGCAATCGAATCAGGAGCTCAGTCGCCTGAGTGT
This sequence comes from Saccharospirillum alexandrii, assembly GCF_004000275.1. Classification (GTDB taxonomy): domain Bacteria; phylum Pseudomonadota; class Gammaproteobacteria; order Pseudomonadales; family Natronospirillaceae; genus Saccharospirillum; species Saccharospirillum alexandrii. The sequence continues at coordinate 373,981 of NZ_RCIP01000003.1, read as the reverse complement.
GGAGCTGCAGGAATTGGCTGGGCAGTTCAAGTTGAAGTCGGCGTGATCAGCCGTCAGTCGGTATAAACCACCTGATTTCGTCCGCCGGTTTTGGCCTCGAACAGCGCCCGGTCGGCCCGGGCGAAAACCTTGTCGAACAGAACCTGCGTTGGCTCAGGGTGCGGGCAAGGGCGCATTTGCGCCACTCCGAAGCTGGCACGAATGGCCATGTCTGAGTTCTGCCAGTGAATGTCGAGGTGCTCGAGTTTCTCGCGCATGTTTTCAGCCAGCGCACAGGCGGCGTTGCCGTCTGCCGGTAGCCATAGCGCAAACTCCTCACCCCCAAAGCGGGAAAGCGTTGCTCCTTTGGGCAACGCTGAGCTCAGCAAGTTGGCCACGGCCTTCAAAGCGGCATCCCCGGCCTGATGACCGAGGGTGTCATTGATGTGTTTGAAGTCGTCGAGATCAATAATAATCAGTGAACCGAGGTCGGGTGAGGTTAGCAGTGAACGCTCAATGCGTTGAATCAGAGCCCGGCGGTTGTGCAGGCCGGTCAGGTGGTCGTGATTAACTTCCCATTCCAGACGGTCACGTAAGATGCCATTGGTAATCAGTGTTGCAGCAATTTCCAGGGCGGCCACCATGCTGTCGGAGTAATCACGCGGAGCGTCGCAATCATCAAACCCCAGAATGCCCCACCAAGTGCCATCGACCATGATCGGGATGGTGAGCATCGACTGAATGTTCTGGAGTTCAAACTCGAGGCGTAAAAAGGCGCCCACTGAGTTGCGGTGATGCCTGAGGACGTCACCGTTCAGGCGTGATTCATAAAAGGCGCGCCGGTCATCGGTGTTGATGTTCACCCGGTGATGATCGTATCGCGGTTTGTTGATTTCAGAGTATTCGGGCGATGACGCCCACTCATAAACGAACTTGGTGGTGTAGTGGTCAGGCCCCTGATCCACCACCTCGAACATCCAGGCCCGGTTTGACGATGTTGCCCTTCCCAGCGCGGCCAGAAAACTCTCAATCCCGTGTCGCCAACCCCGATCATGGTTTAAATACCCGGCAGCGCGTGAGACGGCCAGAAACAAACCTGAAGAGTCGGGGTTGGGCTTCAAAGGCCCATTGCAGGGGGTAGACCAGTGTTCAGACATGGGAATAGACACAACACTACAGCAGACAGTGTGTTGGCTAATGTAGCACCGATCGAACCGGGCTGCAGCCGCCCGGTTATGCCCTTCTATGCGCGTTACGAGACTCGATAGCTGTCGGTTCCCGGGCAACTGCACATGAAGTTGCGGTCGCCATGTACGTTGTCGACCCGGTTGACCGCCGGCCAGAACTTGGCCGCGCGGGTGGCCGCGGTCGGGAACACCGCCTGCTCCCGGCTGTAGGGTCTGTCCCAGTCGCCGACCAGGTCTTGCTGGGTGTGAGGCGCCAGGCGCAGCGGGCTGTGGTCTTCGCTGTACTGGCCGCTCTTAACCGCTTCGATTTCCGCCCGAATGCCTTGCATGGCTTCGATGAAGCGATCCAGCTCCGCCTGGGATTCCGACTCGGTCGGCTCGATCATCAGCGTACCCGGCACCGGGAAACTCATGGTCGGGGCGTGGAAACCATAATCCATCAGACGTTTGGCGATGTCTTCCTCGGTGATACCGGTCTCGGCTTTTAACGGCCGAATATCCAGAATGCACTCGTGAGCGACACGACCGTTACGACCCCGATACAGCACCGAGTAATCGTCTTCCAAGCGCTTGGCAATGTAATTGGCGTTCAGTATGGCAATCTCTGACGACTCGCGCAGGCCATCGCGACCCAGCATGCGGTTGTACATCCAGGTGATCGGCAGAATGCCAGCCGAACCATAGGGCGCAGCGGAGACCGCGCCTGTGCCTTCCGTCGTGCAATGGCCCGGCAGATAGGGCGCCAGATGCGCTTTCACGCCAATCGGCCCCATGCCCGGGCCACCGCCGCCGTGCGGGATGGCAAACGTCTTGTGCAGGTTCAGGTGCGAGACGTCCGAGCCGATGAAGCCGGGCTGGGTCAGGCCGACCTGAGCGTTCAGGTTAGCGCCATCGAGATACACCTGGCCACCGAACTGGTGAACGATATCGCACAGCTCGCGCACGCCTTCCTCATACACCCCGTGCGTTGACGGGTAGGTGATCATGCAGGCCGAGAGACGGTCACCGGCCGCTTCCGCCTTGGCACGGAGGTCATCAAGATCGACATTGCCCTCATCGTCGCAGTTCACGATCACCACATCCATGCTCATCATCGCGGCCGACGCCGGGTTGGTGCCGTGCGCTGACGCGGGAATCAGACAGACCGTGCGCTGGCCCTCGCCATTGGCCTGCTGATAGCGACGAATCGCCAGCAAGCCCGCGTATTCACCCTGGGCACCGGAGTTCGGTTGCAGCGAAATGGCGTCATAACCGGTGATCTCCGCCAAATCCCGCTCCAGATCGGCCAATAGGCGGGCATAGCCCTGGGCCTGCTCGACCGGTGCGAAGGGGTGCAGTTTGGCAAACTCCGGCCAGGTCACCGGAATCATCTCAGCAGTGGCGTTCAGCTTCATGGTGCAGGAGCCGAGCGGGATCATGCCATGCACCAGCGAGTAATCCTTGTTTTCCAGCGAGCGAATGTAGCGCAGCATCTCGGTTTCGCTGTGGTAGCGGTTGAATACCGGGTGGGTCAGTACCGCATCGGTGCGGCGCTGGGCCGGGTTGATGCCCAGCTTGGTTTCAGCGAGCAATTGGGCGTCGAGTTCCGCAATGTTCAGACCGTGGTCGTCGCCGAGGAACACCGAGAACAAGTCGAGCAAATCGGCCTCGGTCGTGGTTTCATCCAGGCTGATGCCGATGCGGCCATCGCTGAAGTCACGCAGGTTGAGCGACTTGCTGCGGGCACGCTCATGCACGCTGGCATCGAAACCGCTGAGCGTCAGCGTATCGAAGAAAGACGTGGGCACTTCAATGCCATGCTTCTGCAGTCCCAGCGCCAGAATGCCGGTCAGACGATGCACTCGCTCAGCGATGGTCTTCAGACCCTCGGGGCCATGATAAACGGCATAAAACGCCGCCAGATTGGCCAGCAGCGCCTGAGCCGTACAGATGTTAGACGTCGCCTTTTCACGGCGAATGTGCTGTTCGCGCGTTTGCATGGCCATGCGCAGGGCGGTGTTGCCGCGGCTGTCGACCGACACCCCAATGATCCGGCCCGGCACCTGGCGTTTCAGGTCTTCACGGGCGGCAAAGAACGCCGCATGTGGGCCGCCATAGCCCATCGGCACACCAAAGCGCTGGGCTGACCCCAACACAATGTCTGCGCCCAGTTCACCCGGCGATTTCAACACCATCAGCGCCAGCAAATCGCTGGCAACGGCAACCATGGCGCCCTGGGCCTTGGCGTTCGAAATCAAGGTACCCAAATCAGCAATCCGGCCATCGGTACCGGGGTATTGGAACAGAGCGCCAAAGGGGGCGTGTTCGCTAATTTGCTCAGCTGGCGCCACCACCAGCTCGAACCCAAAGTGCTCGGCCCGGGTTGCCAATACGGCCAAGGTTTGCGGGTGCACATCATCGGCAACAAAAAAGACATTGCTCTTGCAACGACGGTTGGCGCGCTGGCACAGGGTCATCGCTTCGGCAGCGGCCGTGGCTTCATCGAGCAGGGAGGCATTGGCCAGATCCAGCCCGGTTAAATCCATTATGATTTGCTGAAAGTTAAGCAGCGACTCCAACCGGCCTTGCGAGATCTCTGGCTGGTAAGGCGTATAGGCGGTGTACCAGGCCGGGTTTTCCAGCACGTTACGCACAATCACCGCCGGCAACTGGGTGTCGTAATACCCCTGGCCAATGTAAGAGCGAAACACCTGGTTCTGACTGGCGATCCGCTTCAGTTCAGCCAGCGCCTCAACTTCACTCAAGCCCGGTTCAACGGCCAGGGGCCGTTGCAGGCGAATGGCACCCGGCACCGTTTGATCGATCAGGTCACTGACGTTGGCCAGCCCCAGAGTAGTCAGCATGGCAGCCTGTTCAGCCGCATCCGGCCCGATATGGCGCTGGGTAAAGCTGGCGCCCACCAGTTGGGCGAGGGGTTTTTGAGTGAGCGGCAACTTGGCGTTCATGGCGGAGCCTCAAAAGTTGTTTGGCAAAAGGTTTTGTTAACACGGTTATTGAAATTGGCAGCGAACTAAGTGTCAGGTGCCGGGTATACCGATCCAGGGTAGTCCGCAGCAGGGATGCTGCGGTCTAGGCCCCATGGACGGGTTTACGCCGACCCTGGAGCGGTATACCCGGTACCTGAAACGGGCTAACGGCACCCAACCGAACTAAACTGGATTAAGCCTCGGAAGCTGTCGTACTTGCCTGGTATTGATCCGCAGTCAGCAGGGCATCCAGTTCGGTGTCATCACTGGGGGTCAGCGTGAAAATCCAGCCAGCTTCGTAGCAGTCTTCGTTGATGGTCTCGGGTGCGTCTTCCAACTGGTCGTTCACGCTGGTGATAGTGCCCGATACCGGGCTGTAGATGTCGCTTGCGGCTTTGACCGATTCAATCACCGCGACTTCGCCTCCGGCGCTCAGTTCCTGGCCTACTTCGGGCAACTCTACAAACACTACGTCACCGAGCTGTGTTTGAGCATGGTCGGTGATGCCCACGGTCAGGGTGCCATCGCCGTTGTCGCGCACCCACTCGTGGCTTTTCGCGTATCGCAGTTCGGTTGGGATGGCGGTCATCGGAGTGTCCTTAAAAGTTGATCTGAAAGTCAGGTTTGGCACGCCCAGAAACACGAAACCGGCGCGGGCGCCGGTTCTGGTTGGGAACCCGGGTACCGTAGTCTGGGTTGCCGTTACTATACGCACAAAGGGTAGCAATGGCCTTTCACGAAAACAACAAATATTTCTTATAGGAAACAAGGGGCGGTCATCAGGGAATGGCCGTTCCCTGCCCGGTAAGCCTGTGCGATACTCGACGCCATTACCCGTGATCACCCACACCCAGCGAGCCGCGATACGCATGCCAGACGAACCTCTTTTCCTCAAGCAGGGTACCGCCTATGAAGGTGAATCCAAGGCCATGCGCGTCGCCCGCAAGAGCGCGACCGAAGCCACGCTCGAGCCGCTGCAACTGGGCCAGCGCGTACGCGCCATTCGTCTGAGCCAGAACCTGACGCTCGAAGAAGCCAGCAAGCGCACCGGGCTGGCCCGCTCGACATTGTCGAAAATCGAAAACGAGCAAATTTCACCGACGTTCAGCGCCGTCAACAAGCTGGTTCACGGCCTGGGCATCGATATCCCCCAACTGTTCGCCCAGCCCCGCACTGGCGCCAGCGCCGGTGGCCGCCGCGACATCACCCGCAAAGGCGAGGGCAAACCCCACCCAACGCCCACCTACGAACACGAACTGTTGGCCACCCAACTGACCCAGAAAAAGATGGTGCCGTTCCGCACCCGGGTCCACACCCGCACGTTCGACGAGTTCAGTGACTGGATCCGCCACGAAGGCGAAGAATTCCTTTATGTCCTCTCAGGCACCCTCCTGTTCTACACCGAATTCTACGAACCCGTCACCCTCAGCGAAGGCGATTCAGCCTATTACGACTGCACCATGGGGCATGCCCTGGTCTCAACCAGCGAGCAGGATGCCGAGGTGTTGTGGGTGACGGCCTAGCGGGTTTGGTTTGGTGGTTGCTTTAAGAGTGGTTAAATTGAAGCCTGTGGCAGAAGTCGCTTTGGCCAGTGGGTATAGGCTTGGCGGGTCGCTGCAAGTACGTCCGTGTAAGCTCGGCGGTCCCCATCCATGGGGACCGACGCCCCGCCAACCCTATACCCACCGTCCAAAGCTGGTCTGGTTAAGGAATTCAAGGCTTACTGGGCAAGACTCGACGTGTTGAGCAAATGTTTAAGAGTTCGCGCACCAAGATGAGTGGCGGGTACCGGGTATACCTATCTGGGGAAGTCTGAGGCATGGATGCCGAAGTCTAGGCCCCATGGATGGGTTTACGCCGACCCCAGATAGGTATACCCGGTGCCTGCCACGGACTCCTGGCACAAAAGCAAACCCGAACTCCGAACCGTGGCACGAAACTGAACCATTCCCTCATGTTTCTTATTGGAAACAAGGTTTTGTTGTTGCATTATGCCGGTCACGCCATTTTTTCAGAGTAGACTTCGGGTCTGCTTACACGCTAACAGGTGACTAATGACTGACAATACAGACTCCCTGAACACCACCCCGCTGACTGACCTGCATATTGAAATGGGTGCCCGTATGGTGCCGTTTGCCGGGTATTCCATGCCTGTGCAGTACCCGCTTGGGGTGAAGCAGGAGCACCTGCATACCCGGTCTGCTGCCGGGTTGTTTGATGTCTCGCACATGGGTCAGTTGAAATTGCATGGTGAACAGGCAGCGGCCGAGCTTGAGAAACTGGTGCCGGTCGACATTGTCGATTTGCCTGTGGGCAAGCAGCGGTATGCCATTTTTACCAGCGAGACCGGCGGTATTCTGGATGACCTGATGGTCACCCGCTATGAAGATTGTCTGTACCTGGTCGTGAATGCGGCCTGCAAGGAAGCCGATATTGCTCACCTGGAGGCCCAGCTGGGCAACGGTGTCACGCTGGAGCGGCTCGACGACCGGGCGCTGGTCGCTTTGCAGGGGCCGAAAGCGGTAGAGGTGCTGGCGCGGTATGAACCGGCCGTCGCCAGAATGGTGTTTATGGATAACTGGCAGCTGACGCTCGATGGCGTGGAGTGCTATGTCTCGCGCAGTGGCTATACCGGTGAAGACGGCTATGAAATCTCCATTCCGGCGGCCGATGCCGACCGTCTGGTCCGGCGCATTCTGGCCGAGCCTGAAGTCGAACTGATCGGCCTGGGCGCGCGGGATTCACTGCGTCTGGAAAGTGGTCTCTGCTTGTATGGGCACGATATTGATGCCACCACCACACCGCTCGAAGGCAGCCTGATCTGGGCAATCAGCAAGCCGCGCCGTGCCGATGGCGAGCGCCCGGGCGGCTTTCTGGGGGCTGAGGTGATTCTGGCGCAGATCGCGAACAAAGACTGGCAGCGCAAGCGGGTAGGGCTGGTCGGAACGGGCCGGGCACCGGTGCGGGAAGGCACGGAACTGTTCAGTGCCGAAGGCGATCGTATTGGCGTCGTGACCAGCGGCACCTTTGGGCCGAGCGCCGAGGCATCGATCGCCATGGGGTACGTCGAGACGGCCTACAGCGCACTCGATACCGAAGTGTTTGCCGAGGTGCGGGGCAAGCGCTTGCCGATGACCGTCAGCCGCATGCCGTTTGTCGAGCAGCGCTACTACCGCGGCTGAGCGGGTAAACCGTGTAACTGGCTGCCTGGCAGCCGGTTACCCTCGGCATCGGCGACCACCGCGCAGTTCACAATAGCCTCGGTCACCGTCAGTGCTACCCAGCCTTCTGCTTCTGCATCGAGCAGTTCGGCTTCCGACTTAAGCTCTTGCTGGTGTTCTGGCATCAGCCAGCGCACTTCCACCATCTGCCACACAGGGCTGTAGGGTCGGTTGTTGCTGGTCGGGCCAATGGGCTCCGGGGCTGACGGAATGATGTTGATTTGCTCACCGTCCGGAAAGGCGTAGATCCGTTCCAGAATGGTCTTCAGCCCGGGTGGTTTGGGTCGGGGTGGAATGGCATCGCGAAAGCGGGGCGTAAAGTTGGCGCCCTTGGCGATGGCCATGGTTCTGGGCCAGACATCGGTGGTGACGTAATAATACACCTTGCCGTTGTACCAACTGGCGACCAGTGGCAGCGTAATCGATGGTGAGGAAACCGCCGGTACCGCCGACCCCGAAGGTTGCAAGGCGCTGCAACCGGTCAACAGAGTGATCAGAACCAGCGGGATCAGACGACAACGCATACGCTCCCCCTTATGAAAGCCGTTCAATCGAAGGTGATTTCGCCCCGGGCAATCAGTGCATCATAGGCCGAATTCAAGGCATTGATGACGCGTGGGTCGGTTTCCGGGTTCATTGCCAGGTATAAATCGACGGTACGAATGCGAAAGGCTTCCTCGACTTCCGGGTAGCCGCTTTCTTCCGCAACTTTGTAGCCATTGATATCTGAGGTGATCCATACATCAATCAGGTCATTGGCCAGGCGTTGGGCGTTGAGTGACTCGTTCGGCAGGGTGGAGACTTCATAGCCCTGTTCCTGCAGAAAGGTCGTCGCTGCATCGCCCTCATAGCCGCCGATGCGCAATCCGCGAATATCTTCCAGGCGATTGATGTTCAGGTTGTTGCCTTCTCTTGCCAGTAAAATCCAGCTGTACTGACCGACCGGGCCCACCCATTCGAACAGGTCTTCCCGCGATTCAGTGCGCCCGGTAGAGAAAACGCCGTAGTTGGGGCGTTCAACCGCGCGTTCATAGGCAACCGACCAGGTGCGCAGACGCAATTTGAAGTCGATACCGGCCTCGTTGAATAGCTTCTCGACAATCTCGGTGGCTGTGCCGCCAATGTCTTCAATATCGTGTTCGTAGGCAGCGCCGGTCAGGCTGTAATTGAAAGTACCGTAATTTTCAGTGTAGAGGTTGATGCGTGGAAAGTCTTCGGCAAACAAAGTCGCCGGAAGCATACAGGCGCACACTAGGGCGAGCCGTCGAACCAGGGGGTGGGTCTGCATTGAAACGTTAACCTTTTCTGTTTATTGGAGTTAACGACTTCCCGTCCGCTACAGCACATTCCGATCCCTGGTCTCCATTGGGTGCTCGCCGGAAAGGGCCGTGCACTGCTTTGGAGCAGCGACGAGGTGAAAGACCGCGTCGCATGAATGATGGCTTTGTTCGTAGCAATAAACTAGCCAGCCGCGCGGCCTAGTGCAACCGCTATTCGGGATATGGGCGCAGTTTGATAGGAATTGACAAAAAAAGCCCCCGGTTTGATCGTGTGATCAAAGCGGGGGCTCATCAACAGGCCTGGTGTTCAGCAAGAGGGATCGCTCAGGCGATTAACTCACGCGCAATGCCGGCCGCCAGGCGGGCGTTGTTGAACACCAGTTGAATGTTGCTGGCCAGGCTGTCGCCGCCCGTCAGTTCGGCTACACGAGCCAGCAGGAAGGGCGTCGATTCTTTGCCGCTGATGCCCTGTTCGACCGATTCTGCAAGCGCCTGTTCAATGGCCTGCTGAATCTTGGCTGGGTCCATGGCGTAGGCTTCGGGAATCGGGTTCGCTATCACCACGCCGCCGTTCAGTTTCATGCCCCATTTGGCGTTCAAAAAGGCTGCAATGTCGCTGTCGCTGTCGAGCCGGTAATCGACACTGTGCTCGCTGGTGCGGGTGTAGAAGGCGGGCAGCGAATCGGTCTGGTAGCCCAGCACCGGAACGCCCTGGGTTTCCAGGTACTCACGGGTCAGCCCCAGGTCGAGAATCGATTTGGCACCGGCGCAGACAACGGCAACGGACGTATGCGCCAGCTCCTGCAGGTCGGCCGAGATGTCAAAGCTCTGCTGGGCGCCGCGATGCACACCACCGATGCCGCCGGTGGCAAACACCCGAATGCCAGCCATATCGGCAATGATCATGGTCGCTGCTACGGTCGTTGCACCGTGCTCACCGCGGGCGACCACATAAGGCAGATCACGGCGGGAGCATTTTGCAACGCTTTGCCCGGCTTTCGCCAGCGTATCAATTTCGTCACTGGTCAAACCGGCCTTGAGACGGCCGTTGATGATGGCGATGGTGGCTGGTACGGCACCGGCATCGCGAATAATCTGTTCCACTTCCTTGGCGGTCGTGGCGTTATCCGGCCAAGGCATGCCGTGGGAGATTATGGTGCTTTCCAGTGCAACAACGGGCAGGCCATTGGCCAGAGCGTCCGCCACTTCAGGTTTGATGTCCAGGTAGCTATTCATCGGTCGAGTATCCATTGATTAACAGTTGTTTCGGTAAGGTGCGGGTGGTTGGCACCGCTCGATTCCAGCGTCAGGCCAGCACAGCCGAGGCTAAACGCTGCTTTGTGTGACAGTTCCCAGTGCGCCCGGTCGGCGTGAATCAGCCCGGCAACGAGGGCATCGCCGGCACCGGTATCGCTGGCGATGTGGGTCGGGTAAATGCCCTGGCGGTGGTGTTGCTGGTCGGTACAAAGCATCAGGCCATCGCGACCCAGGCTCAGGGCTACGGTGTTAACGCCCCGTTCCAGCAACCGGCGCGCCAGTGTTTCCGGCTCGTAGCTGGCTTCGCCCAGCAAAGCCGAAGCTTCAGAGCGGTTAACCTTAAGTACTTTGAGGTGCGGCAATAGGGGCTGCAGGCGAGGCGCCTTGGCCGTAGAGACAGCATCGGCGTAGAGCCTGCCTTTCAGCGGCAGGGTGGCCAGCCAGGCCAGCGTCGCCTCCGGTACATTGGCTTCTACCACTACGGCATCAGCCGCCACCAGCGTCGAGCGCACCGGCGCCAGTATCTCGGGCGTCAGTGCCTCGGCAATGCCCATATCCGCGAGGGCACCAATAAGCTGACCCTGGTGATCGTTCATCGCCAGGTAGGTACTGGTTGGCAAGCTGGGGTGGCGCAACAGGCCATCGGTGCGAATACCGGCGGCCGCAATGCGCTGGTGCAGCCAATCGCCATTGGTGTCATTGCCAAGCAGCGTGATCAGCGTGACATCGTGGCCCAGGTGCGCCAGATTCTCGGCAATGTTGCGGCCAACCCCTCCGGCGCTTTGCGACAGACTGCCCGGGTTGGAATCTCCAGGGCGGTAAGCCGAGTGGCAGCGGCCGGTCAGATCCACATTGGCGCCCCCAAGTACCACAATCCGGTCCTGATCGGGCAGCAAATACCCCTTGCCCAGAATCACCCCCTGTCGTGTCAACCGCATAATATGCCCGGCCACCGATTCACGGCTTAGCCCCAACTGGTCGGCCAGTTGTTGCTGGGTGGCCATAGGGGTGGCGCGGATGGCGGCGAGAAGTTGCTGTTCAATATCGGTCATTGTCGGCCTGATTAACAAATGTTAATTAAATAACAAGTGTGAATTGTGCCTTCATGCCTAGGGAGATTGCAAGGGTTGGTTTTGTGGGAGGCCACTCTGTGGGCGACGGGGAGTATCCGAGTCAGTGATGGAGTGGTCAGAAGCGGTGGTTGGTTCTGCTTCCTGTCGCCCAGGGGACTGGCCTCTTACGATGAACCGCAGATATCACAGACAAACGAAAAGCACAGCTGAGCCAGGCTAGGCGCTGAGCGATTAAATAGAAAGGGAGTAACTGACTTCGAATGGTGCGGACGGAGAGACTCGAACTCTCACACCTTACGGCACCAGAACCTAAATCTGGCGTGTCTACCAATTCCACCACGTCCGCAAAACTGACCGGGGAGCCCCAGCCAGGGAGCGGCATGGTAATGAATTCGTCACGGCCGCGCAATAGCTGAAAAGGTTTTGAGTGACAGCGAACCCAGGCTACGGAGACTAGCGGCGGTTGTCGGGGGTGCCTCTGTGGGGTAGTCCACAACATGGACTAAAACGCCGGGAGCGTTTTAGCATGAGCGAAGCGAGCCCGAAGGGTGAATCCCATGGAGGGGATTCATATCATGTGGCCTAGGCTCCATGGATGGATCTACGCCGACCCCACAGAGGCACCCCCGGCAACCGTTGCGGACCAATGCCACAGCCTACTGACGAGCCATCTGGCGCTGCTCAAACCATTCGATGGCATCGGCCAGGGCGCGCGGCTTGGAATAGACGAAGCCCTGAATGTAATGGCAGCCCAGTTTGGAGACCGCATTGAGTTCTTCCTCGGTCTCGACGCCTTCGGCCACCACGGTAATCGACAGCGAATTGCACAGATCGACAATCGCCTTAACCACCGCCATCTGTTTCTCCGAATTGGGCAGGTCCCGAATAAAACTCTGGTCGAGCTTGATGATCCGGAACGGCAAGTCCGGCAGTTTCGACAGGTTGGCATAGCCGGAACCAAAGTCGTCCAGTGCCAACACAATGCCGAGAGCATCCAGCGCTTCCAGGCGCTGGCGGAAGTCATCGTTCTGGTCCGGAAGGTGGTGTTCGGTAATCTCGATTTCCAGATAACGCAGTGCATCCGGCTTGCGAGCATGCCAGGCCGTCAGGTAGCGCAGCGTATCCTCATTAATGCTTTGTACGCTCAGGTTCACACCCAGCACCACCGGGTGCGCGCCCTCGTTCAATTGGCGGGATATCAGCAACAGCGCCTGTTCCAGCATCCAGCGGTCCAGTTCCCGAATCGAACCGTTGTGCTCGGCCAGCTCGATGAAATGCCCCGGGTAAATCAGATCGCCGGTTTCACCCTGCAGGCGTGCCAGACACTCCAGCGCCAGAATCTCCCCGGTGCGCGAATCAATGCGCGGCTGCAGGTGAACTTCCAGGTCCTGTTGTTTCAACGCGTTCTTCAGCATTTGCGCCTTGTGCAGCCGGCGCTGAGCCTGGTCTTCATAATCGCTGTGGTACCAGTGCACCTGGTTGCGGCCCTTTTTCTTGGCGTTGAACAGCGCAATGCCCGCGTTCTGGTGCAGCTCGTTCGCCGTCAGGCCATGGCCGGGGGCGCGCGCCGCACCGATCGAGACAGTAAAGCTGTAACTGCTCTCGCCAATGGAAAACGGCTGATTCAATTGCAGGTGCAGGTCTTTCAGGCGCTCATCGCGATCATCATCGGAATGCACCTCGGTGCCGTACCAGAACAGCACGAACTCATCGGCACCGACGCGGGCCAGGAAGTCTTCCTCGTCACTGTGGTGTTTCAGGCGCTGTGACAACTGCGTCAGCAATTGATCACCCGCAGCGTTGCCCATGCTGTCGTTCAATACTTTAAAGTGATCGATATCGACATGCAGGCACCAGAGATCGTCGATCTCTTCGTCGTGTTCATCGATAAAATGGCGCAAGCCCTGCTGGTTGGCAAATTCGGTTACCGGGTCGATCAGTTGATCCGCCCGCAAGCGCTCATCCGATACCTTGTACCCGGTAATGTCGATGGCAAAGCCCAGAATACCGACAATCGCATCGTTCTCGCCGACCAATGGGTGGCGCTCAATCCGGTACCAGCGAGAAGGCTGGCCGGTCAGGTCCATTTTCAGTTCCAGCACCTGGTGGCGGCCGGTGTTCAGCGCCTGTTCGTCCGACGCCATAAAGACGTCGGCCAGTTGGGCGTTCAGCACATCGGCATCGGTTTTTCCTTTGGCATCCACACCATCGCACCAGTGGTTGGTCAGAGTGTTGTTCACCACCAGATAACGCCCAAAGCGGTCTTTCAGCCAGACCGGGAAGGTCAGGTTGTTGTACACGCTCTGCAGCAGCACATGGTCGTCGCGCAGCTGCTTGCTGGTGTCGAGCATGTCTTTGGCCTGAATCAGCGCATTTTGCAGATGTTTCTGGTCGTTCTGCGCCAGTGAAAGCGAGATGGCCGCATACACCCGAAACGTAGCCACCAGTAACGCCAGGCTACCGATGGTGCAGAGCAGCCCCATCATGCCGCTGATCATCGGAATGTTCAGGCTCAGCAACCAGACCGCGATGGCCAGTAACACACCGGAACAGAAGCCAAGGCCGACCAAAAGGCCGAGTTTTTTTGCCAGCGGGGTTTTCTGGCCGGTCAGTGGGCCGGTCTTTGAGCTCATGGTCTTCCTCGTAATGCGGGCGGGACAGACAGGCTCAGATCACGGTGCGTGACTGAGCCCGGCTTTTATAACATACGCTTACTTGATGCGTTTGTATTTGATGCGTTTCGGGCCCTGGTTACCGGTCCGCTTGTGGTAATCGGCATCGTATTCGGTGAAGTTGCCTTCAAAGAACACCGCTTTGGAATCGCCTTCAAAGGCCAGAATGTGGGTCGCGACCCGGTCGAGGAACCAGCGATCGTGCGAAATCACCATTACCGCACCCGGGAAGGCCAGAATGGCTTCTTCCAGTGCGCGCAGGGTTTCAACGTCCAGATCGTTGGTCGGTTCGTCAAGCAACAACACGTTGCCGCCCTGCTTCAGCAGTTTGGCCAAAAACAAACGGTTACGCTCACCGCCCGACAGCTGCTTCACATACTTCTGCTGGCTGTTGCCTTTGAAGTTGAAGCGGCCGAGGTAGGCCCGCGAGGGAATCTCGTAGCCGTTTACGGAAATCATATCCTGGCCGTCGGAAATTTCTTCCCAGGCCGTTTTGCTGTCGTCCAGCTCGCGCATCTGGCCAACAAACGCCAGATCGACGGTTTCGCCAACGGTAATCTCACCCGAATCCGGCGTTTCCTGCCCGGCGATCATCCGGAACAGGGTCGACTTACCGGCACCGTTACCACCGATAATGCCGACAATGGCACCCGGTGGCACGGTGAAATTGAGGTCTTCATACAGCAGGTTGCCGTTGTAGGTTTTGGAGACTCCCTCAACCTCAATCACCTTATCGCCCAGGCGCGGGCCAGGTGGAATGTAGATTTCGTTGGTCTCGTTGCGCGTCTGGAACTCACGTGAGCTGAGCTCCTCAAACTGACGCAAACGCGCCTTCGACTTGGCCTGGCGCCCCTTGGCGTTCTGGCGAACCCACTCCAGCTCGGCTTTAACGGCCTTCTCATGAGATTGCTGCTGCTTGGATTCCATCTCCAGCCGCTTTTCCTTGTTCTCCAGCCACTGGCTGTAGTTGCCTTCGAACGGAATGCCGTGGCCACGGTCCAGTTCGAGAATCCAGCCGGCGACATTGTCGAGGAAGTAGCGGTCGTGGGTAATGGCCACCACGGTGCCGGTAAACTCGTGCAGAAAGCGCTCCAGCCAGGCTACCGACTCGGCATCCAGGTGGTTGGTTGGCTCATCGAGCAGCAGCATGTCGGGGCTGGAAAGCAACAGGCGACACAAGGCCACACGGCGACGCTCACCCCCGGAGAGGTTCTTCACCGGCGCATCCCAGGGCGGCAGACGCAGCGCATCGGCCGCGATTTCCAGCCGGTTTTCCAGGTTATGGCCATCGGCCGCCGCCAGAATGTTCTCCAGCCTCTGCTGCTCCGCCGCCAGCTTGTCAAAGTCCGCATCCGGCTCGGCATAGGCGGCATACACAGCCTCCAACTGAACCTGGGCATCCTTCAAATGCGCCAGCGACTCTTCAACGGTCTCGCGTACCGTCTTCGACTCGTCCAGCTCCGGTTCCTGCGGTAAATAACCAATGTTCAGGTCTGGCTGAGGCCGCGCCTCACCCAGGTAATCCTTATCAACCCCGGCCATAATACGCAGCAGGGTAGACTTACCCGAGCCATTCAGGCCGAGCACCCCGATCTTCGCCCCCGGGAAAAAAGACAAAGAGATGTCTTTCAAAATCTGTTCTTTCGGCGGTACAACCTTGCCGACGCGGTTCATAGTAAAAACGTATTGAGCCACCGGTTCACCTTTTGGGTTCGTTTCTGGTTGTTGCTGTGAGTTCGTGCCAGGCACCGGGTATACCTGTCCGGGGTCGCCGTAAACCCGTCCCTGGGGGCTAGGCTTCGGCATCCATGCCTCAGACTTCCCCGGACAGGTACACCCGGTACCTGGCACTTAGCTGGTTGCCAACACCGCAACGTGAGTATTTTGAGTGTCGCTAGAGTATTGAAAAGGCCCCGCTTTGGAAAGGTCGGGTTATTTGTAGTCGTGTGAATAGGAAAATATTTAAGGTAGACATTCAGGAGTCTAGGCGAGAAAGTTACGTCTGCTGCTTGATTGGGGAGGCGCTTGTCACCTCAAACTCAAGTTTCGGAGTTCGCGACACGTTAAGTATCAGGTGCCGGGCATACCTCTCCGGGGAAGTTCGCAGCAAGGATGCTGCGATCTAGGCCCCATGGAAGGGTTTACGCCGACCCCGGAGAGGTATGCCCGGTGGCTGATACGGATTATTGGCAACCAAACAACCTCGAACTCCGGAACTTGTGACTAACTTACCCCTTAAAGCCCTTGCCAACCACATACACTTCCCGAGATCGGGCCCGTGAAGAATCCGGTTTGCGAATCACCACTTTGTCGAACGACGTTCGCAGGTCTTTCACGTACTCATCGTAGCCTTCGCCGTGGAAAACCTTGGCCACAAAGCTGCCCTTCGGCTTGAGTACCTGCCGCGCCATATCGAGCGCCAGCTCGACCAGATACATCGACGACGCCTGGTCGGCTACGTCCACACCGCTGATGTTGGGTGCCATGTCGGAGATGACCACATCGGCCAGGGTGCCATCCAGCGTGGCCATAATCTCATCGAACACGGCTTCTTCAGTGAAATCACCCTGAATGAACTCCACGCCCGCGATGGAATCCATCGGCAGAATGTCCGACGCGATCACCCGGCCCTTGTGACCCACCAGCTTGGCCGACACCTGCGACCAGCCCCCGGGCGCCGAGCCCAGGTCCATCACCAGCATGTTCGGGTGGATCAGTTTGTCTTTGGTGTTGATTTCCAGCAGTTTATAGCTCGCACGCGAGCGGTAACCGTCGATCTGCGCCTGTTTCACGAAGGGGTCGTTTACATGCTCTTCGAGCCACCGACTGCTGCTTTTGGATCGGGCCATAGCCAATTAACCGTGATGATTCATCGAATAAGCCGCCATTGTACGCTGTGGCCGGGCAGGGCGTAAAACCACAGCACTGACACAACCCAGCCCGACGCGTATAATTCTGCGTTATTAGGCACCTAAGTCTCGGCGTTTGCACAGTGTGAGCGTCGGATGCCGGTGGTGCTTCTGCGGGGTAGTCCGAAACATGGATGTTTCGGCCTAGGCTCCATGGATGGATCTACGCCGACCCCGCAGAAGCACCACCGGTAGCCAACGCGGACCAAAGCCACCAAACCTCCACCATGTCGGGGTCACCGACCAGGAATTCGTATGATTCGTGTGAATGAACTTGCCTTACCACTCGACCACCCGCCAGAAGCAATGCGCCCGGCCATAGTCGACCGCCTGAAACTGACCGACGCCGATCTGCTCTCGTTCAGCGTGTTCAAGCGCAGCTACGATGCGCGCAAGAAGAACTCGGAAATCAAATTCGTCTACATCGTCGACCTCGAAGTGCGCGACGAAGCCTCAGTGCTCGAACGCTTCACCGACGACCAACACGTTCGCCCGGCACCCGATACCGCCTATTACCCGGTCGCCCGAGCGCCGAACAGTATCACTGAGCGCCCCGTCGTCATCGGTTTCGGCCCCTGCGGCCTGTTCGCCGCCCTGATCCTCGCGCAAATGGGTTTCAAACCCATCGTTCTGGAACGCGGTAAAGACGTCCGCCGTCGCACCAAAGACACCTGGGCCCTGTGGCGCAAGCATGAATTGTCGCCGGAATCGAACGTCCAGTTTGGCGAGGGTGGGGCAGGGCTGTTCTCCGATGGCAAATTGTACAGCCAGATTAAAGACCCGAAATTCTATGGCCGCAAAGTCATGCACGAATTCGTGCGGGCCGGCGCGCCGGAAGAAATTCTGTTCGTCAGCAAACCCCACATTGGCACCTTCCGGCTGACCGGCGTGGTTGCCAAAATGCGTGAAGAGATCATTGCCCTGGGGGGTGAGATTCGGTTTGAAAGCAAAGTCACCGAGGTGACGCTGGATAATGGCCGGACAACCGGCGTCACCCTGGAAAACGGCGAACACATCGCCAGCCGCTACGTCATCATGGCTCTCGGCCACAGCGCGCGTGATACTTTCCGCATGCTGCACAAACAAGGCGTTTACGTCGAAGCCAAACCTTTCGCCATCGGCTTTCGCATAGAGCACCCGCAATCGCTGATCGACACCGCCCGACTCGGCAAATACGCTGGCCACCCTGAACTCGGTGCCGCCGACTATAAACTCGTGCACCACGCCAAAAACGGTCGCGCCGTCTACAGCTTCTGCATGTGCCCGGGCGGCACTGTAGTCGCCGCCACCTCCGAACCCGGCCGGGTGGTCACCAACGGCATGAGCCAGTATTCGCGCAACGAACGCAACGCCAACTCAGGCATTGTCGTCGGCATCAGCCCCGAACAGGACTTCCCGGGTGGCCCGCTCGCCGGTGTGGAACTGCAGGAGCAACTCGAATCCACAGCCTACGAACTGGGTGGCAAAGATTATTGCGCCCCGGCCCAACTGGTTGGCGATTTCATTCGCAGTACCCCATCGAATACCCTGGGCGAGGTAGAACCTTCCTACCAACCCGGCATCAAACTCGGCGACCTGGCCCCCTCGCTACCGGCCTACGCCATCGACGCGATCCGCGAAGCCCTGCCTGCCTTCGGCAAACAGATTCGAGGGTTTGATCGAGACGACGCCATTCTCACCGGCATCGAAACCCGCACCTCATCGCCGATCCGCATCAAGCGCGACAACGCCACCCTGCAAAGCATCAACACCCGCGGTCTCTACCCGGCGGGCGAAGGGGCAGGCTACGCGGGCGGCATTCTTTCGGCCGGGGTCGACGGCATTAAAGTCGCCGAAGCCCTCGCACTGGCCATGTTGGCTGATGCGGGTGCCGAAACAGGTGTGCCGGCGTGAAACTCGACGACATCAAAAAACTGCACCAGAAAAAATACCGCAACCAATTCGGTCACTACCTGGTTGAAGGCGAACACCTGGTGCTCGAACTGCAACGCGCTGCCGAACAGCAACCGGCCTTGCGCCAGGCCGAACTGCTGGTCACGGAAGCGTACGAAAACTGGCAAAGCCCGCTGCGCACCCAACTGATCAGCAGCAAGAAAATGGCGCAGATCAGCGACACCAAAACGCCCCAGGGCATCATCGCCGTCGTACCCGTTGCGCCTACGCCTGCCGCCTCCCAAACCGACACCGCCCTCTACCTCCACGAAATTCAGGACCCGGGCAACCTGGGCACCATACTGCGTACCCTGGCCTGGTTCGGTGGTTTCCGCTGCCTGCTCAGCCCCGGCAGCGTCGACCCCTACAACCCCAAAGTGGTGCGCGCCAGCATGGGGGCGATTTTTCATGTGCCGATGGAGTTGGATGTGCCACTGGAGAGTCTGGCCGGGCGTTACTCAAACATTGCCAGCCTGGATATGAGCGGCGAACCACTCACAAGCCCCAGCTTTAAATCAGCCGACTGCTACGTCTTCGGTAACGAAGCGCGAGGCGTCCCCCGCGAAGCGCTAACCGACCTGAACGCCATGGCTTTCACCATCCCAGGCTCCGGTGCCATAGAATCGTTGAATCTTGCATCCGCAGTTAATCTTTGTGTGTATGAGCGGGTACGCCACCAGAATTAGTGCCTTGAGTCAGAAATTCGCGTCAATGTAACCGCAGATGATCGAAGGACTGTCGGGTGCTCCTACTGGAGGTCGTCTGACCGCAGGGATGCGGGCAGCGAGCCTCCATGGAAGGATTTACGGCGTGCCTCCAGTAGGAGTACCCGATAGTCCGACAGCCACCAAAGTCAAAACAACCACCGAACCAACTTACCCTCGCGAATTACTGACTCATGGCACGACCACGGCGCTGGAAACTCCAGCCATGATTAGCCAAACTGGGTTTACCTGACAGGAGCCCGCCGGTGGAGCACAGCCTCAAGCACTTTTACATCCCTGAAGAGCAAAGCATCTATTTGCTCTCGCATCAGGACGCCGCCAAGCTCAAAGCCTGGATCAAGCTCTGCATGCGTCAGCTGGAGCGGCTGGGGTATCAGGACATCGAACTGATCGGGAAGGGCGCCTTCGGCTTCGTGTTTGGTGGCAAAACCCGCACCGGGGTTGATTTGGTGTTCAAATTCTCGCGCATCAACCTGCCCCAGCACGTTCAAGACCGGCTCGAAGAAGAAAGTGACCTGCAATCCCTGCTCGACCACCCGCAAATCCCCCGGGTCAAAGACTTCGTGCG
Source organism: Saccharospirillum alexandrii (assembly GCF_004000275.1). Taxonomy (GTDB): domain Bacteria; phylum Pseudomonadota; class Gammaproteobacteria; order Pseudomonadales; family Natronospirillaceae; genus Saccharospirillum; species Saccharospirillum alexandrii. The sequence continues at coordinate 354,212 of NZ_RCIP01000003.1, read as the reverse complement.
CGTCGGCAAACAGGCCATTCTGGTGATGACCCGCGCCCCGGGGCTCGACCTCGACGACTACGGCCTCAAAGCCGGGCGGCTGCCCCCGCAACTGATTCTGAACATCGCCGCCCAGCTAGCCGACCTGCTGCGTTACCTGCGCACCCGAACCGATGCCCAGGGCCAGTGGCGACCCATCGTCCACGGCGACATCAAACCCAGCAACCTCGTCTTCGACCCGGCCACCGAACAGGTGCAACTGATCGACTGGGGCTCATCGGTTTTCTCCCAGCTCGATGCCGACCATCAGTTCATCTCCAACAGCGTGATGGACCTCATGTCGTCCGACCTGCAACACACCAACGCCAAACTCGGCGATGTGTACTTCATTGGCGACGAACAACTGAACGGCGGCCTCTCATCCCCCCGGTTCGACGAACAAGGCACCGCCGCCACCCTGTATGCCCTCGCCTCAGGCCAGGGCTGCCGCTTCGGGCGCAAAGTCATCACACCCCAGGCGCTCGGCTTGCCGATCGAATTTGCCCGGGTGCTGGCGGCGATGATGGACGACGACACCGGCCAGCGCCAACTGGCTGGCAACTACTTCCTCGGCCACATGACCCGCATGCGACACATCGTCGCCATGGCCCCAGCCGACGACCTGGCACCGATGATTCCGGTGTGGGTTAGCGAGCGCCACCGCGAAGTCGACACCGCCGTCTACAGCTCGCGCAAGTCCTTCCTGCGTCAGGAAAACCCCGACGACACCCTGATGGATGTTGAAGACGAACAACTCGACAAATACTACAAAAACTACCTGCAAGGCATGGGCGAAACCGAAAAAGCCTTCGTCGCCGCCGTCAGCCGACTCGGCCGTTACCCCATCGTCGGCGGCCTGGCGGTGAAATGGCACGCCGAGGGTGTTCGCATCGAATCCGCCTTCAGCCTGCACAACCCGGAACTGCGCCGCTCGTTCCACCAGTCGGTCAACAACATGGTCAACCTCGCGCGCGGCGTCTACCGCCAGGGCACCTTCAAGGCGGTGATGTACAACGCCCGCGACACCCTCCACCTCGACCGCCGCCGTGAAACCGATGCCTTCATACCCCCAAAAAGCCTGCGCATCCCCTACCTGGTGACGCCAGCGCCCCAGGGCGAAGACACCGAACGCATGCACTCCTACTTCGAAGACGGCCGCGACCCGGACGAATACCTGACCCTGCCCCCTTCCATCATGGACGAGATCGAAGCCCTCGACCGCATTCACCACACCGGCTGCATCATCTTCGAAGTGTTGCCGCGCAACCTCAAAATCCACAACTACTACCGCCTGCTCGACGCCAGCCAGGAAGAAAACTTCCGCAACCACCTAAACCGAATGCTGGCCGCCGTAAAAGACATCCAGGGCCTCGGCCTGCGCGGTTTCATGAAACTGCCCTACAAAGACCCCCGCACCTTCGACCACATCGACCAGTTACCGGCCCGGTATGCTCCCCGCAACCCCAGGGACACCCAGTTGGTTACTTAGATTAGTTGCCAGGCGTTTACTTCTGCGGCCTCATGTTGCCGCTGCCTGGTAGCCAGGTCGGACTGTCGGGTATGCTCACTAGAGGCACGCCGTGAACCCCTCCCTGGGGGCTCGGAGACAAGATATGAATCCCATCCATGGGATTCACCCTCCGGGCTCGCTACGCTCATGCCAAAACGCTCCCGGCGTTTTGGTCCCTGTTGTCTAACGGCCTCTAGTGAGCACACCCAACAGTCCTTCGCAGCCAAGTAGCCACCGTCAAAAAGTTCACAGTTCGCCGGGTTCACAATGAAATCGAAACCACACCCAAGCGACCAGCACCCTGCATGGTCCTGGTGGGCGTGGGCCCTCAGGGATGAGGGCCGTCGAGCTTACAGGGAAGTACTTGCAGCGTCCCTCCAGGACCATGAAGGGTGCTGGTCGCGCACTCTAGGCTCTAGTTGAATTCAACAAGGAGCCACAATCTCAACCATTGCCACACATAGAACAGTTCATTGCGTAATTGGCGCCTCGTAAGGCCGAAACGCTGTGGTATCATCCGCGCGCCACCCATTTCATTGGTACCAAGAGTCTGAGCATGAGCAAAAATTCGCTGGATAAAAGCAAGATTCGCATCCTGTTGCTGGAAGGTGTGCACCAAAGCGCCCTGGATACGCTGACCAAAGCCGGATACACCAACATCGAATACCACAAGGGTTCCCTGCCCGAAGCCGAACTGATCGAAAAGGTCAAAGACGCCCACTTCATCGGCATTCGCTCCCGCACCCAGCTCACCGCCGAAATCTTCGAGGCCGCCGACAAACTGGTCGCCGTCGGCTGCTTCTGCATTGGTACCAACCAGGTAGACCTCGACGCCGCCGCCCTAAATGGCGTCGCCGTGTTCAACGCCCCGTTCTCCAACACCCGCTCCGTGGCCGAACTGGTGCTGGCCGAAGCCATTTTGCTGCTGCGCGGTATACCCGAGAAGAACGCCGCCTGCCACCGCGGTGGCTGGTTGAAAACCGCGGCCGACAGCTACGAAATACGGGGCAAGAAACTCGGAATCGTCGGCTATGGCAGCATCGGCACCCAATTGGGTGTGCTGGCCGAAGGCCTGGGCATGAACGTTCAGTTCTACGACATCGTCACCAAACTGCCCCTGGGTAACGCCAACCAGGTCGGTTCCATGAACGAACTGCTCGAAACCAGCGACGTCGTTACCCTACACGTACCCGAAACCGCCTCCACCAAGTGGATGATGGGCCCCGAACAGTTCGCCCGCATGAAACCCGGCTCGGTCTTCATCAATGCTGCCCGCGGCACCGTGGTCGACATCGACGCCCTGGCCGGTGCCCTGAGGGAGAAAAAACTCCTCGGCGCGGCCATCGACGTCTTCCCGGTCGAGCCCCGCAGCAACGACGACGAGTTTGTATCGCCCCTGCGCGAATTCGACAACGTTTTACTCACGCCGCACGTGGGCGGTTCTACCCAGGAAGCCCAGTTCAACATCGGCATCGAAGTCGCTGAAAAACTGGCACTGTACTCAGACAACGGCACCTCAACCTCTGCCGTCAACTTCCCGGAAGTGGCACTGCCCGCACACCCCAGCGCACACCGGCTGTTGCACATCCACCAGAACATCCCTGGTGTAATGTCCGAAATTAACCGGATCTTCTCCGAGAACGACATCAACATCATCGGGCAATACCTGCAAACGCGGGATAAGATCGGCTACGTGGTCATTGACGTGGCGCAGGATTGCTCTCTGAAAGCGCTCGACAAAGTGAGAGAAGTAAAAGGAACGATGCGCGCGCGCATCCTGTTCTAGAAAATATTCGAAACACCGGCTTAACACCAAGCCAAGCGACGGGTGCCGGGTATACCTCTCCGGGGTAGTTCGCAGCATGGATGCTGCGAACTAGGCCCGAGACGTCGGACCGCCATGGACGGATCTACGCCGACCCCGGAGAGGTATACCCGGTGCCCGGCGCGAACGCCAGGCAATTAAGGTGACTGGCGTTTCACCCCCCAACTGGCATACTGGCTGTACGACATAAACCCGATGCGTCGGGTTTTTTGTTATCTGTATTGTTCAAATAAGGGAGACTCAACGACGTGTCTGTTCAAGGCCATCGCTTCAACAATGCCCGGGTTCTGGGAAAAACCAGCCTGGTTTTGATTCTGGTAGTTGGCCTGTCTGCCTGCATGTCCCGTGGCATGCAACAGGAACTGACCAATTGCGTCTTCCCCGACACCACCCGCACACCGGCCCCTTCCTTTATCTGCGACCAGCAGATCGAAGGCTACCCCATTACCCGGTTAACCTCCGCCCCCGCGTCAGCCGATGTTGAAACCGACGTCAGCATTGAACGTGCCCGCCTGGAGGTTCAGCACGCCATGGCGCTGGAATGGCTGGTCACCTGGTTCAGCGACGTTGTCGACGACCAGAAGACCGAAGCAAAACAGGTGATACTGACGTGGCTGAACGAAGAGCTGCGGGTCGTTCGCACCCGAGAGAGTTCATCTGGAACCATGTGGCTGCTGCTCGGCATTGCCCATTCTGAAGTGGATACCCAAGTGCAGCTTCGCAACCGGTTCGCCGCCGCGGGCATTGAAACCACCGTTCGCTGATTCGTCCTCAATCTACCGGGTTTGCCGGTATGGCAAGGCATCGCGGCCTCGACCCAAAGACCCTGGCCGTTAGCGCCTAAACCTCAGCAGGGCTAAACGGCTCGCCGCACCATGCACCCGCGCCGGACGCACCGTTCGGCCGCAGGGCAGGCCCGGGTTAGTAACCGGGCCCATTTCCCGCTAAAGTAGAGACAACTTCATTCGCAACCGCAGAACGGGAGCAGTCTCTATGTATCAACACCAATGGGTTTCCGGCGAATCGATTCTACTGCCCATGGGCAAAGCCGTGTGCGTAGGCCGCAACTACGCCGACCACGCCAAAGAACTGGGCAACGCCGTCCCTGAATCCCCCTTACTGTTCATAAAACCCGCCAGCGCATGCGTCACCCTGGGCGAGAGCATCAGCCTGCCGCGGCCCAACCTGCATTTCGAAACCGAACTGGCCCTGCTGATAGGCGCACAACTCTCGGCCGAGCACTCCGAAAACCCCATGGCCGCGGTAACCGCCGTAACCCTGGCGCTGGACCTGACCGACCGCACCCAGCAAGACGAACTCAAAAAGAAAGGCCACCCCTGGGAACGCGCCAAAGCCTTCGACGGCGCACTGCCACTCGGCGCCTGGCTGCCGGTAAACCAAATGCCCGAAAACCTGAGCGACTGGGGCTACACCCTTGAGCTGAATGGCAAACCCCAACAGCATGGGCGTGTTGAGAACATGCTGTTTAGTATTCCGGATTTGCTGGCTGAGATTGTGAAAGATTTTCGGTTGGAGCCCGGTGATGTGGTGCTGACCGGTACCCCGGCGGGTGTGGGTAAGTTGGCTTCTGGGGATAAGCTGGAGTTTGCGATTGAGGGGACCGAGTGGAAGCAGAGTAGTTTGGTTGAGTGAGGGCTTCCTTGAGCCAAACCAAGGCCCAGCCGGTACCGGCTTTCGCCCGGGCCTGCATGGGCATCCTTGCCCCACCAAGCCCTACTAAGGCATCCTTACCTGCCGCGCAATCTGGCCCCGGTTGGGGCCTAGCCTCTTAAGATTGAACCCATCCCAAGCACAAGGCGGACACATCCGACACCTTTGGGAAATAAGTACTTGCCAACCCCGTCACAGAGTGAGATGGTGAAAACACAACGTATTTTGCCTTGGTGTGCCCTGTAACCGGCCGGGCGGTAGCGAGCCTACAGCGCATCTATATGGCTGCACTTTCCTCATTTTATCAAGGCAAACATGCCTGTAGGAATTGACCGTTTAGCCAGTTTCCCTCTGATGTGACGTTATGCTTACTGGATAAGCCCTAAGCAGAATTGGCTTTTTTCTGAATCTGTAGGTGTGACCTTCATCGCATTTAATGCTCCTTAATCGACGCATATCCCGGGAATTGTCCGGAATATGTGTCGCTAGAGACGCTGACATCGGTGATAGTCGTCTGAATCGAAGGTTTTGCTGGTTTTGATATGGGGGGGGTTAATAAATGGATGATGGCCTTAAGCGCTTCATTGCGGGGTATCAGCGGTTTGGCATGGTCTGTTTTTAGACAAGTTTGGCGGGATCAGCGGCGAAAGTGACGATGAACAAACTGTTAAGCATCTTATGAAAATGAGCCGCGAAGAATACGTAGAAAAGCAGCGTAAGCGCGCCGCAGAAGTGGCGAGCGGAATGATTGATGGGTCCATTCATTACTTGGAAGGTGCCATTGAGCTATCGTCTCTAAGGTTTGAGGTTGGTTTACCTGACGACGACAAAGACTTCCTGGCTTTCACTGGGGTAGCCTCAGAAGTTGATCATTTGCCGGTTGGTGCGCCAAGGCAATACTGGTCTCAAGAAGCTCTCGACCGTCATGAGCCTGATATACAGCAAGCTATCAAATGGGCAAAGGATATCTCCTTGTCTGAATGTAGATCTATCGTGGCAAGGTTCATTGCTTAACCAAGCCATTAAGTTTGTTCCGGGCCGAGGGCCCTCCACCGGACGCCCTTGACAGGGCGCCGCTTATGGCCGGCGTTAATTGCCTCGAGAGGATAGAGTATGAAGCGTGATATGGATCTCGTTCGGAAAATACTTATCGCTTTGAATGACCACGAGCATGGCCATGCCCCAAGCAACCTGGAGATCGAGGGCTATTCTGACGAGGAAATTGGATATCATTGCTTCATCTTAAGTGAAGCCGGGTTAATTCACGCTGCAGATACTACGAGCATGGGTTCGTCTAGCCCAGAAGCTATTCCGATACGGCTAACTTGGTCAGGACACGAATTTATCGATAATGCTAAGAACGAAAATATCTGGTCTCAAACCAAGGACGCAGTTGGAAAGGTGGGAGATGTGTCATTCTCGGTATGGGCAAGCGTACTTAGCAGCGTAGTTAAAAATAATCTTGGCATTGGTAATTAACAAACCAAGGCAGTGGGACATATTTTTCTTCGCTGCGCTCAAAACGCAAAATCTGCCCCTGCTTGGATACGTTATAACTCTAGGTTCATCATGAAGTATATATTTTTAACAATAGTTCTTACATCATATGTTGGATGCGCTTCCCAACGAACTAGCGCTGATGAGATTTCAGAAGGCGAATGGTGGATGTTAAGCGGTTCCGAGAGAGTTTGTGTAGCAAATAAAGATGAGTATTACTGGCTTTCACCCGACACCTTAGTTAGTGATTACGAATGTCATGTTAACTCTGAAATAAATGTGGGCACTGCCGTTGAATGTACATCGGGAGAATTGAAAGGGAACTCATATTATTTTTCGAGAAACCAAGAAATGTGCGAGCTTTTTGCAAAGTTTCTGAATAATGATGAGTAATAACAATCGCCAGCAATATCAGGCACTTCGTGCCTTGGACTCACAACACGTTGCTCGCCATTGTGGCGGGCGTTATGGGGAAGAGATAGATTTTTATGAGTATGGACAGGTTCGTCGAAAGACTTAATGAGTTTGGGTTAGATGTTGAGTTTAAAAACAATAAGCTGAACTTATCGTATGAGGGAGTTTCAAAAAAAATAACGATTGACGATGATTGGCAAAGTGCGATTAGGGGATTCTATCGTTCCCGACGCCATCATTACGACGATGAAGAGCGTATTTTTTGGTCCCCAAAGAGTTTTGAGCGTCCAATTGGTAGGTTGAATCAGAATGCTCTAAATTATACTAAGAGTTATGAGTTTTCTGGAAATAGAAGTGGAAAAGTAATAATCGATCAGGCTACAAAAAAATTCAGTCTAGCTTTTTTGAACTCGGACGAATATCAAAGGTTTTTTGAGGTAATAGTTGAAAGAAGGCTTGAAAGACGTGGATTGAGAGCGTTTAAAGACGTTATTGATTTCTTATGGCAACCTCGATCAATAAGATATGAAGTCTCCTCGAATACAGATAAGAGCTTGCTATTTGATAAAGCAAGTAAGGCAATTGCTGGCTGCCTATTCAAGCTCGCCTACGAGAAAGGTGAATGTTGGGAGCCACTGAAGCCGAAGAAAAGAATACAAGTAGATTTTCACGAAGAAGAAAGTGAGGATGACCTTAACATTCCTTTGGCTGCTTATGATGAGAACTTAGTTCGTTACTATAAGGTTGCACGAAGCAGTCAATTTCCTAGTCAAGCATTCTTGGCATTTTATCATGTTTTGGAATATAACTTTTTAAAGGTTTCTGACGAATCCCTCTATAATAAAATTAGAGGGCAGATCAATAATCCGGAGTTCAGGCCGAACCAAAAGAATATAGACAGGCTCATTTTTACGATTGGCTCTCATAAAGACCAATCTGATGAAACGGAAATGCTTAGAAGCGTACTCCAGAAATATGTAAACGAAGAGGAATTAATCGATTTTATAAAAATGGTAGAAGAGGAGGTTGAACGGAATATTTATACAAATAAAAGGTCGATATTCGGTGAGAATTTGGTGGTAAACGCCAAGGCTGGTCACGCTCTATCTAATTGTGCAAAGATAATAAAGCACATTCGTAATTCGCTAGTTCATTCTAGTGATCGATATACTAGAGAAGACTGCCATATACCCTTAACAGAATCTGAGGAATTAGTGCATGAATTTGTTCCTCTTGTTCGCTATATGGCTGAAAAGATTATATTTTCGTCGGCCTCCAGTTCTCCATAACAAATCGCGTCACTCGGACAAACTAAAGTTTGCCGGTGCGCTATTGCGTTATATGTCATGAGTACCGTCGAACAAAAAATTATCTGGCTGGGTATGGCCATCATGTTGGGCTATCTGGTGGTTTATCAGTTTTTCTTTATCCCCCAGTTCATTGGAAATGAGCCCTATGTCGGTGAGGCTGCGATAGCCTATTTGGGTTGGTTTACGGTTGTCATGACGTTCGCCTGTGTCGTACTGCTTCTTCGTGACCTCAAGCGGCGAGACATATCGGGCAAGCCCGCTTGGTTTATTGGTATCGTGATTTTCACTTGGGTGGGTCTCCCGTACTATTTCTTCAAGCACGCGCGGCGACCGTTGCTAAATGCCATATAACCAGTCGCTGTAGTACGCGGCCGATGGCCGCCGGACACCCTTTTCATTGCGGCTTCGCCTCCATTACAAGGTCGCCGCTAAGCTCAGCGTTATGCCTAGGAAGGAATCAAGTTGAATACATACATTGCTCTTTTTCGTGGCATTAATGTCGGTGGAAAGAATATTTTGCCGATGAAGGAACTTGTCTCTATTCTTGAAACCTTGGGCTACGAGAATGTAAAAACATATATTCAGAGTGGGAATGTAGTATTCCAAAGCGCTAGAAAACAAGACGACGATGACGCTGATGAAATTGGAAAATCAATTTCCAGTAAAATGGGATTTGAGCCAATGGTTATGCTTTTAAGTTACAAACAGCTTCAGACTGCAGTTCAGGATAATCCATTTCCGACAGAAGTTGGTAAGGCCTTGCATTTTTTCTTCCTTAAGTCACAGCCTAAGCAACCTAATTTAAAGAAATTGGAAGTACTTAAGTTAGAGTCAGAAGAGTTTAAGCTAATGGGCAACGTATTATATTTGTATGCGCCTGATGGTGTTGGGACAAATTGGACAGGCATAGTAAAAAGAGTGCATAAAAATTCCTCGTCCGCAGAAAATTATCTGTGGAGCTTGGCAAAGAAATCAGTTGAAGTAATTCATCAGGACAAATTGGACAGGCATAGTAAAAAGAGTGCATAAAAATTCCTCGTCCGCAGAAAATTATCTGTGGAGCTTGGCAAAGAAATCAGTTGAAGTAATTCATCAGCACGAAAACCGGCCAAGATGCCGGTTTCCGCGCACAGCAGTGCCTCAGGTTGCCCTGTGCGGCGTATTTTCTTTAGATTGAATAGTTAGGTTAGCCACTCTGCCAGCCCAAGCCCTGGGGTTCGCTGATAGCCGAACTGTTGAAATTTAGCTTTGATGGAAATGGCAGTGCCTACCAAACCTTTGAATTGGCTTTCAAAGTGCTGGGTATTGTAGATCCAATGTTCAGCATCAATGTTCAGGCGTTCTAGAATGGGTGGGATGCTGTCGTCGATACTGCCACGCTTGTCATCCCGTAATTGGCGCCCGGTCCAGTCTACCAGTTCAAGATAGTCTTGCAGTCGAAAGGGTAGGCCAGCGGGCATGTCCTGGCGCGGGTAGCCTACAAACGGAAACAGTGTTTTTGGTTGATGTGGTTCTGGTGACTCCGGGGCTTTCTGGGCAGTAGCTATCCGTTCTTTGGCTGAGGTAAATTCGGATGTTTCAGGTGTGGCTGCCATCTGTGCTCGAATGGGGTTCAAGTCCACATAGGCCAGGCAGGTTGCCAGTGCTTCTTCATCGAGCAAGGCTTGGGATTTGAAGCGTGATTGCCAGAAATGTCCGGTGCAGCCGTCTTCTGCGTTAGCCTGGCGGGCGATGTCTTCGTTAAGGGCTCGCATGAACCAGCTGATCGACATTAGTCGTTCACGCCATTCAGCGGCCAGTTCCGCTATGGCCTTGAGTTGTTCTTCGTACAGGTCTTTACCAGCCATATACTGCTGAGTCAGGAAGTTTCCGGAATACAGCGTGTGCCAGCGCTCAATCACTTGGCTATCCGTCCAGGCCTTGGCCTTCTCGGCGTTGATGTGCAGTACCACATGGTAGTGATTGGACATCACAGCATAGGCGCAGATATCGAGCGCATACACGTTGGCTAGCTCCATCATACGCTGCTCAATCCAGTCGCGGCGGTGTTCGTAGTCGTTGCCTGAGTGCTCATCACGACCGCACAGGAAGGCGCGGCGCACGCACCGGGAGGTGCAGTGGTAGTAGGGGGTCGCCTCCAGGGCGATCTGGCTTTTCCTTGAACGTGGCATAGTGTCTAACCCTGACGGCCCGTTTTATTGTGCTGTATAAACTACTGGATGGATATTTTGGGGTCAAGTGTTAATGTGGATGTCCAGATTGCCTGAGTCCCTAGACCTGAGACAATCGAAAAAAGCGGGAAGAAGCGGACTTGATCATACTTTCCTTACCATGTTGATAAACTCATCATGTTGATGATGAAGACGGTTATGAAGAATATGGCAGCACAACATCGCGTTGCTCGGCGGTCCCTCCCGACAGGCCCCGTGACAACGGCGTATGAACGCAAGGTGGATGCTGAGGAGGTGCGACGAGATGACGCGCAAGTCGCTCTGGCGGCAAAACTCGATGCCCTGCACGAGTCTCTTACCTCGCTCACACCAGTACCCGTGCGCACCGACAGACCGACAGAGAGCAGCTCTACAAGCAGCAGTCCGCTGTTACTGTTACTGACGCGATCCTTGGCATCCGCTCAGTCCTTTCTTCGAAAGAAATTCCATTTGTGGTCTTTTGGTCCACCACCGCGAGGCATGTACATTCATGGACCGGTCGGGGTCGGCAAGAGCTTTCTAATGGATCTCTTTTACGCGTCAGTTAATGTTCCTGATGATTCTTGCTGTAATAATGACAGCCACAGCTTCAAACACGTAAAAATTAACAAACGCCGCGTCCACTTTCATGAATTCATGCTAGACGTCCATCATCGAATCTTTGTCTACAAAAAGAAGCACCCACGAGATGATGCGATACCCATCATTGCGCAGCAATTGGCACAGGAAGCCCAACTCCTCTGTTTCGATGAATTTCAAGTAACAGACGTTGCCGATGCCATGATTTTGAAACGACTTTTTTTATTATTATTGGATTGGAATGTCGTGGTGGTGGCCACCTCGAATCGCTCCCCCGATGCCTTGTATGAGGGAGGCATTAACCGATCCCTCTTTTTGCCATTCATAGACATGTTAAAACACACGTTCGACATTATCTCCATGGAGGATTCCGCCAAGGATTATCGACTCGAAACTCGAGCTGATGGTCAATCCTATTTTTGGTCAAACAAGGATGTTCACGGCGATAATAATAGTGATAACAACATGCTGGTGCAATTGAAAGAAATATTTGGTGGCACTGCATCCGGAACTGAGGCCGAGGCCATTCACGTACCCTTCGGTCGCACCGTCCAGGTCGCCCGATTGAATGACCGGTGCGCCTGGTTTGACTTTTCCGAGTTATGTTACCAACCACTCGGCGCGGCCGATTATATTTCCCTCTGCGACCGATTTCAGGTCCTCATCATGGACCGGGTGCCGCAATTAGACGCCAATCACCTCGACGAAGCGCGACGATTCGTGACCCTCATTGACGTGTGTTATGAATCTCGCACCCGCTTGGTGCTAGCGGCAAAAGTCCCGCTCGATGAATTATTGGTCGAGTTTGAAGCGCAAGTTGAAAGCAGTGATGGAAATGAAGAGTTGTTTGTCAGTGAGAAGGGGGGAAACTCGAGTTCATTTGCGACGACCATGATTCGCACCAAAGAGGGTGAAGAATTTGAGTGGTCGGCGACGGGTCGAAGTGGCGTGGCACTGGCACAATTATCGGCCACTAATGATCTCGCCTTTTCCTTTCGACGAGCCGCGTCTCGGTTGGTAGAAATGGGTGGAAAGGAATGGGGACGGCAATGACGAAAGCTCTTTACCTTGCAAACCATTGAACCTATGGCAGATTTTTACCTAGGGAACATGCGAATAAGTCCCTAATATGAAATAATCTGCCACATATGATAACTCAAAAAGAACGCATCATGAGCCATCAAATTACTTTTGCAGATAGTGAGTTTTCCAACAAGCGTCGTAAAACGCGTAAAGAGATCTTTTTATCACGGATGGACGCTCTGTTGCCTTGGCCTCAACTCCTTGAAGTTGTTGAACTATTCTATCCTAAGGCAGGCAATGGACGACACCCTTATCCATTAGAAACGATGCTTCGTATACACTGCATGCAACAGTGATATGCCCTTAGCGATGAGGCCATGGAGGATGCGCTCTATGAAACGTAACTGGGGTCAGATGAAGGTTTTCCCATTAATCTTCATCTGACCCCAATTATCTATGAATAAAAACCGCATAGTTATTCTCGCAACGGTTGTCTCAAGTCTGGTTTTGCTTTGCGTGGTGTTCTTTAACCTCTACCTATTCGAAGCTGGAGCTGTCGAGGTACGGACGATGGTGGCACTTGAAGTTCCGGTTGTATTAATCGGCCTCCTCAGCTGTTTCGTCTCAGTGTTAGGTGTGCTCTGTTGGTTGTGTATGAGGCAGTGGCAAATGGCACTTTTTGGCGCGATGAGCGTGACCGTATTCCTTGCTTCGTGTCTCATAGCCGGCATGAGCGGAGGGGCGTTTCTAAATGCAGCCTAGTCCGCAACCACATAACCAGGCGCTCTTACCGGACAATTTCTCCACCGCTTTGCGGCTACAAAATTGCCGCAAAGCTCTGCGTTAGGCTTCACATGAATCGAACAATACTTTTAGCGGTCATGCTTTTTGCCGCAGTTAGTGCAAAAGGAGAAACGGTGAGCATCCAAGATCATCCTAGATATGGTGAAAACCCGATTTATCTGTTTTTTGAGGCATACGTCCAAGATGTTATAGGCTTTCTGCCCAAAGAGAAATCCGATTCCATTCAGAACATGAATATCCAAAAAGTATTTGGGACTCAGGCATCGGAATGGCACGCAGTAATTGAAGAAAAACTTCACCTATCAAGTAGTGTCGATACTGCCATACTTGATTTGTGGTATCGAAACAGAGAACACTTTAAATCTGAGTCAGGTGAGTATGATCCCGTGTGGTTCAGTCAAATATTTACTGATGAGTATATGAAAGACGATAGTCAGGTTGATGTATGGCCTGAAGGTGCGCTTGAAGCTGCAAAGGAAAGAATTAAGCAAGCGCAGTCAGCAAACTAAGCCTAACAAAGGCCAGCACAATCGCCAAAATGCAAAAGGCGCATCTGGCTGGACTCGCTACACTGCATGAATGGGGCACACACATTGGTCGGCTATCAGATGATAGAGTACCATAGGTTGAATCTATTAAATTGGGTTGGGTGTCTCAGCAACACGCCAGTGGGTGTCTTGGGTGACGAAGATGGCCTGCACAGACATTCCGGTAGGCTTCGACAAATGAAATAGGCTAAGTGCATCGGTCGAAGACCAAAACTGAACTATACGACTTAAGAACAAAAAGCCTGGAATCTTGATGAATAACTACTTGAAATTGAAAGGGCCGCACAGCTTCGAACCCCCGCACTTTATTTCTAGAGCAGCGTATCTGTCCGTTCAGCTTAATGTTTTGGCATTTGTCATAGTCGGCTTAACCCTAATGTTCGCTAACTTGTATCAAGGTGGCGAAGTTAGTCCACCTAGAGTTTCATTTCTATTGATAGCGGTCCTTTCACCCATTTGGCTAATGGGGGCCCATTACTCGATCAGATTCCTTCGACTAAGGAAGCCGTCACTCTCTTATTCACTACAATTTTTGATAAGTACTTTCTGGAAGATCGGGTTGGGCGGTGCATTGGCGTACTTTATTCTATATAGAAACGAAATACTGATAACAACTCAGGTAATAGCACTTGTAGTACTATTTTTTGGTATAACTTTCTGTTGCTTCATCACTTTAGGCTATATTAATGGCCGATTTGGGGTGTTTTTTTCATTCTTCAATCTCTGTCTATTAGTTTACACCTTGTCTACGGGAGGCAGTGTAGAATTTTTTCAATGGTTCTCGTTGTTTGGGCTCATTCCTATTGATAGTCGTGTTATGCAAATTGTACTTTTCACCATTACCATTCTATTAGGCTTAACGCAAAAGACCTTGTCCTTATTCGACTTTCAATACTAGCCCGAATATTTCACCAAACAGCTTAAGTGAATGCTACACCGTAGAGCTAAATGGGCACCCAATTTAGAGTCAAGGCTAATAGTGCGCGCACAACAGCCGACTATCGACAGAGCCATCTTAATAGCTTCTCTATATTACTTAAGATGACTGTCTAGGTTGGCCAAAGTTTTGTATGTCACCGACGAAGGAGCTGGCAACCCGGTCGCAGTTGACGTGTACAGCGACGACCAGGTGCTAGTGTCCGGGTTCGATTTCCGACCCGTCAGTCGAGGATGTATCCCAGCCGCCGTGTCTTGAGCACGGGCTGGGTGCGGTTGCCCCACGCAAACCGCAGCAGCAGGTCGCAGGCGTATTCCCGCACCTTGGAGGGGGAGATGGTGAGCTGGGCGGCAATCGCCTTGTTGGACTGGCTCAGGGCATCAGCTCCCGAGCACCCATATTAGTCACCTGCGACCAGCTGGATAGAAAGTGTCAATTATCCGTCAATTAGGAAGGTTTGCCTTACAAACTTCACACACTAAAACGTGAAAATAGATACCCTTAATTTGCAGATTGTTTAGAATCTCACGTCCTGACCAGTGCTAGGGTCCCCTAGTATTACCCAGCCTTTACCGAAGAGAATATCTATGCAAATTGACAAGTTTAAGATGCTAACGGCTGCATCTCTGTCTGTATTATTGCTTACTGCTTGTATACCTGAGTCCACCGATGATGAGGATAGTGCTTCAACGGGTGGAAATACTGATACTAACACTGAAGAAAATTTCTGCAGAACAGAAACGGTTACGACCACCATCGTTCCTGAGGTGGTGTTGACGGACGTTGATGATACCGAACAGAACGATACTGGTGCCCAAGCTCAGGTTATCTCAGTTAATTCTACTGTATCTGGCTACCTATCCGGGAACGCAGTTGGGGTACCCGGGACTGACTTTGATGATTATTACCTACTGAGCGTAGTAGAAGGTCAGGTTATCGATATCCAATTTGAGTTTAATCAGGGAACCACCAATCACATCTATTTGAAAAACGGTGATGACTCCGTGGTGGATAATACCAGCGGCGATAATGTCAAGAAGATTAATTATACTGTTCCATCAGGCATGACCGAACTCACTATCTTCTTAACGGCGGATTATGGCTCCGGTGACTATACGTTAACCGTTAAGACTCCCGCAGAACCAGTGGAAGTTACGAACACTCAGACGTTGGAGTGCTACGGCGACATGACGGGTCATGTGTCAGATGCCATCACAGGTGATCGCCTGGCAAATACCGCCATCAATTTGCGCTCTGGCCACGATGTAAAAGCCGGTGATATCTCAGAGACTGGCAGCACAAATGCCCAGGGTGAGTACGAATTTTCAAACGTCGAAGCCGGTGACTATACCGTCGAGGTCGTGCTGGCTGGGTACTCTACCGCATACAAGAACATTACCATTGAAGGTATGAGTACACTGTCTCAGTACCTTGCTATCGCACCGTCGTTGCCGGAAGGTCAGATGCGACTGGTACTGACCTGGGGGGCAACACCTCGGGATTTGGATTCGCATTTGCTGGTACCTAACGGCGCAAGTACCGAACATCTTTTCTACGGGAAAAAATCTGTAGATGGAGCCTCGCTAGATCGCGATGACGCGTCAGCTTACGGGCCTGAAACGATCACAATCACCAATGTAAAAACCGGTACCTACACTTATTACATTTACTCGTATTCTGGAGGCAGTAACTTCCGCTTCAGTAACTCTGATGTAGAAGTCTCGCTTTACGATGATACTGGACTTATAGCGCAAATGACTCCCCCGGAAGGTGTGGGTTATCAGTGGAACGTCTTAACATTTGACGGTACGTTAACTATTGTTAATACCATTGAGTAATCTCGCAAGCTAGATCGAGATTACTCTGTTGGATGATCAGGAAGGCAGCCTTTCATAGGCTGCCTTTTTTTTGATAATAGAATTGGTTATTGGAACAGGAACATTAGTGAGCTGCTAGGTCACGCACAATAGTCGACTATCGACAAAGCTATTATAAAGGTTTAATGCTGCGGGTGCATGGATGCGCTGGAGCAGGGGACAGCACAGGCGCAGATATCGAGCGCATACACGGTGGCCAGCTCCACCATGCGTTGCTCAATCCAGTAGCGGCGGCGTTCGTAGCCGTTGCCTGAGTGCTCATCACGACCACACAGGAAGGCGCGGCGCACGCACCGGGAAGTGCATTGATAGTAGGGAGTCGCCTCCAGGGCGATCTGGGATTTCCTTGAACGTGGCATAGCGTCTTACCCTGACGGCCGGTGGAAGTCGAATGCTGTATAAAGTATTGGGTGAATTTTGGCTGATCAAGTGTTCAGGCGGGTGGCCTGGTTGGCCTTCTCCATTTATAAAATGAGATAATGTAAGTATCTCACCTATATTGGTCGATTTCTCTATGCCTTCTATACGGTTCAAGCTTGCTGAGTTTAAAAACTGGTCTGCTGCTCTTTTTACTTTGCTAATCACAGCATGCAGCGGCGGCACTGTCTCTAGCCCAGCGACAGGCTCAAATGCCGTTACCCAAAGGCCATCAAACCCAATAACTCTGGCTTATTTACGGGATACCGACGGGGCCGCAGGGCAGTTGTTTGGCCGTGTTCAAATTGAGGCTGCCGAGGCCAAGCCGAGCGATACGGCAAGGGCCGAGTTTGTGGAGGTATATTGGGCTGATGAGCAGGGTAAGGCGGTGGGGGACCCTTGGTTAGTAAGCGAGGCTAGTGCCGTGTATGACCTGGAGATTCCTGCAGGAACTCGCGTGCCGGCTAACACCTCCGCGCTAAAGCTTTACCCGGGTAACAGCGTTGGCTTAGCTGAAGAAGGCACACTTGTGCGCTTTCACGATTTCACGGGTAATGCCCTATTGGCCGGCCCGGGCGGCAATGAGGTTCAGAGTTGGTATTACGGCGATGACCGGCCAAATATGTATGTGCAGCGTACTGATGATTACGGCGGGTTGTGTCTATTCGATAATGGCCTTGTGAGTGTCATCGACATGAACAACACCCGCGATGATGCGTGGGAAGCAAATGCTGGCAGCGGCCTGGCAAACACCGTTAGCGATAGCGCCTACCCGCCGTATCAGTTTTTATGTGATACCAACCCGGTAAACACCTATCGCGCTGTGGAAGATGAGTACGGCGTGTGGACGTACTCAACACTTAACGACAGCCTGTTTTACGGTACGCTTGTTTACGACACGTTTCTCAAATATCTCGGTGAGCCCGCACTTGAAGAAAAGCTGCGCTTACGTGTGCACTACGGCAATCTTACGGATACCAGCGTTTACTGGGATGGGGCTTACGCTAATTTCAGCGATGGATACCTATTCCAGTATTCGATGTCACCACTTGATGCTATTGCTCACGAAGTCGGGCACGGGGTGCTTTCTCGTATCTCGAGTTTGAATCCCTATGAAAACGAACTCAGCACCGATGCACGTACGGTTCACGAAGCTTTTGGCGATATTTCGGGTGTTATGGCCAAGTACGAGTTCACCGGCCACACCAACAACTGGGTACACGGTGAAGAAGCCGGGGGTTTAACGCGTCAGCTCGACCAGATTCAGACTGAGGCGGGCGCAATACCTAGCGTGTTGGATTACGACGAGGCAGGCAACAACTTCTATCTGCGTATTGGCATGCTGACGTATCCATTCTATTTGTTGGCCAACGAATTGGGTCTCGAAACCGCTTACAATTTGTATGTGAATGCTGCGAGAAACTGTTGGTCGCCAGCAACAACACTCACCGATGCCGCTGAATGTATTTTGCAACAGGCTATCGATGCAGGGTTAGATGAAAAGCCCGTTGTTGACGCTTTTAAAACCGTAAAAATACAACTGTTTGATGAAGGTGTTTTAAGTCATTTTTACGCTGAAACCTTTAAGCTGCGTGTCGAATTCAGTGATGACAGCCGTAGCACAGGTGACGTAACTGGGTGGCTTTGGGATTTCGGTGATGGTCAAACATCAACCGCTGCCAACCCGGAGCACGTCTATGTGGGTGGAGGAGACTACCAAGTTAGCCTCCGTGTTACAGATACTCACGGCGATCAAGACAGCTTTGCTCGGCAGATTACAGTAAGTGATCAATACTGTGCGATTAGAGAAGTGGTTACTGCTGCTAACGTCATGAATAGCGTGAGTATTGGCGGAGAAGACCTGGAGTATCAGTCAACAGAATGGGATTACACCCAAACGCCGATTTTTCTGAGCGAACCGGCCAATACGGTGATCACTGTGCAAGGTGATAACGTTGCAACCGAGCGGTCGACTACCTGGCGAGTGTGGATAGACCTAAACGACAACGGCGTATACGGTGACAGCGATCAAGAACTGCTGGCTGATCTTAACGTTGAGCAGGGCCAACCGTACGCCATGACTACCTCGCTCGATTTGACTGGTATAGCGAACGATGGAAGCGCAAAATATCTGCGTATCGTTGGCGATTACGTGAATATTTCACCGTGCAGTGCTTCCGTTGGTGAGGCCTTGGACGTGAGAGTGCAGTGGTAATGGCTGATAGGGCATGTACATTAAGGGAGCCGAATGCCATTGCCTAACCCGACGGGGTATGACTTCGGCTTTTTTACCCGTACCAGACACATGTAGGGTACGGGGGCGCTGTCCAGGGATGTATTCATCGGCTGTTTGGCTGTTTTTCACATTGTTGAGGCTCCCACACTAGGTGACTATCAGGAATCAGATTATGATAGCCTTTATTAATGGATTGGGTTGGGTGTCCCGGTAATACGCTATTCCGGTGGATGTCTTCGATAGTATTGTTCGATCTCCTGGTTGGTCTTGCTTGGATTACGTCGCAGGTACGATTTTTATATTACCAATGGAGCGATAAGCTGCAGTAGACGCAAAAAGTGAACCTTTTGTGCTGACAATAGACCGACAAGTGCCTCAACCGGGACACCACTGGATGCAATGACTGACCTGAACAGTATTTTTTCTTCGTTCACATGGTTGAAAAAAGTACATTTCTCCCTCGGTGAGTGGCTCGATACTTGGTAACCCGGGAATTTCACCCGATCGGGTGAAGATTGCGTTTCGCGACCTACGCATACTGAACACTCTAAAAACAGCGCGCTTGCTGTATCACCACAATGGAGTGTCTCAATGAATAAGCGAATCCTATTGGCGTTACCTTTAGTGGCAGTCATTGCCCTGACCGGATGCAATTCATCCTCAAGTGATGAAGCCGAGCCGGCGAATACTACCGATGAAACTGGTGGTGGCGAAACCAACCCCGTGGGTGACACAGGCACCCCTGAACCTTTGACCGTGTATACGGATGAGAACTGGGATACCAACTACGATACTTTCGAAGACCTGACGTTCTTCAAAGGCGGTATTGATATGTTTGCCGTAAAACGCACGGCAAAACTGGGCGCGGATGACTACTCGACACTGACCGGTTCGGAACTGTCCAAAGGGCTGGTGACCCATCGGAACCTGCCGGTTGATCAACTGTCTTCACCGCATGTACGTACCGCCGGGTTCAAGTTTCAGCATTCGGCTGCCAATAACTACGAAAACGACATCTTGGTCGTAACCTGTACGCCGGGTGTGATGATGGACGCGACCGGACCGGGAACAAGCGCGATGCTGATTCCGGCGACCCTGACCTTTTCACTGAAGAGCAACCCCAGCGAAATCCATGAGGTTAGCTTAACGTTAAGCGCCGAACCAACGGCCTATAAGCACGTGGTGACATGTGACTCGATGGATGTCTATGATGGTGCATCGTCGGCAGACGAAGTGGTTGTGTTTATCGGCGGTAAGCAGGCGTATGTGAATAATTCCGGAGCCGGGTTCCCTTTTATCATCCGGCGCTCGGCGGTGACCCGATTGGTCATGGACTTTGACATAGATGGTGAGATTGAAGACAACGACCCAGCAATCGTTCCTATGGTGGGTGGTATCGGCGGTTCAACGCTGTATTCATCCGCAAGTGATGAGATTCGCGCCTTGTCGGCGATTACTGACACTCATGTGGTTGCCTTTCACCGTTCTGGGGTGAATAACCGATTGATAGAACATGACATGACCGATCCAACTGCACCAAATGATATCGTCAGAAGCGGTACCAATGCCTTCACTGGATTGACAGATGACATGACCGTCAGTGATATGGAAGCCCACATTGCTTTCGGTAATATTCCCCGCGTGAGTTTGGTTAGTCATGATTATGTCGGCGTCGTCACGGTCGATTATGAAAATGCCAGCCCATCGTTCGTAAAGAGCACCGATACCAATGCGCAGAACTGCGTGGATGTGATTACCTCCGATGGCCAGCCAAACGCCCGGCTGTGGTGCCACAACAGCCTGGACGAAGGTACACTGCTGCAGTTCACCTATTAACGGTTTAACGGAACCAAAGGCCCGGCAATGACGCTGAATGAATTCAACCGCGAGTCGCCCTATGCCCGCAACATTCAATGGGAGCGACAGTCGTTATTCGTAGACGAAGTGCAACCGCGTATGGTTGTCAGTGGGCTCGGCGCTTCTATGCTGGGAGTGCTGATGAGTCAAAACCTCGGTATGGTTGAGCTGATGGTCTGGCTAGCTATCTGCTTCATTGTTAGTCTCGGCTCTTATCTGGTTTTGACCAAACAGCGTCGTATATTAGGGCGCGCCTTTGATAACAACCACGTTTACCGGCTCGTCTACTGGCATCGGGTAAACCTGCTGATCGCACTTACCTGGGGTGTCTTGTGGAGTGTGGGTCCGTGGTTGTTTCTGGATGGTGCCAATCAGTCGCAGGTCTTCGCGTTGTTGCTGTTTGTGATGGTCATGTCGTCCATGCCATCTGTCACCATGGGGACCTACCCTGATATCTTTCTGCTGTTTATCATCCCTGTGTTCAGCAGCCTGTTTATTCTGTTATGGCCAAGTTCAACTCCGCTATTGCTGGCGGTGGTGGCCATGTCCGGGGTGTCCTTGGCTGTGTTCAGCCTGATGACGCACAAGAGACAGATGAATTCGATCCGGCTTCGCCTGGAGCATCAGCTGGCTCGACAGCAGGCCAGCGAGGCCGATCAGGCGAAAAGTCGCTTTCTGGCCGCCGCCAGTCATGACCTCCGCCAGCCATTACAAGCAGCCAACCTGTATCTTCAGGCATTTCAGGGTCGACTGCTTGAACCCGATGAACTCCTGGACAAGGCAAAGGAAAGCGTGTCCTCGGCTAATGACCTGCTGACCAAGTTGCTGGACATGTCACTGATCGACGCGGACGTCGTCACCGTGACCATTCAGAATTGCTATTTAGGGAACATTCTGCACACTCTTGAGACCGAATTTACGCCTCTAGCGCTTGAAAAAGGGTTAGCATTGGATATAACGCCAGCACCCATTCAAGTTTCTACGGATCCAGTACTGTTGTTGCAGATACTGAGGAATCTGCTCGACAATGCGATCAAATATACCGAATCGGGCTCGGTAAGTGTCAGCCTCGAACTTCGTGGCGAGCAGGCATCCTTGCGCATCGAAGACACCGGCTCCGGGATCGCCGAAAGCGAACAGAGGGATGTTTTTAAAGAGTTTTATCGGACTGCACACACGCGAAAAAGTGAACCGGGAATCGGTTTGGGGTTGTCGATTGTTCGTCGGCTGTGTGAGCAGTTAAGACTGGAGTTGAATATGATCTCTGTACCGGGCGAGGGCACACGGTTCAGTCTTTCGCTGCCTATCTGTTTGGATGCGGCTATATCGACCTTACCGGGTGAGCCGGTCGCCCCGTTACCCGAGCACTTTACCGCCTTGGTGGTCGATGATCATGAACAGGTTCGCGATGCACTGTCGGCGATGCTCGTGGAATGGAACGGCGACGTCTGGGCAGCGAGCGATCACGCTGAGCTGACGATGCTGCTTGAGCAAATGACGTCGGCACCGGATGTGCTGTTAACGGATGATATGCTGGCTGATGGTCATCGTTCGGAGGACTGTATCCAGACGGTACAGGCGTTCTTTCCCGGCACGTGCTGTGTCGTACTGACCGGGAATACGTCTCTCGGGGGGATTCAGCGGCTCAGTCATGCACACTGGCCGGTTCTGCACAAGCCGATCGACAGTTCAGTTCTGCAGGGCACTCTCAGTCGCCTGCTGGCCAGCAAACGGGTATCCGCTTCAAAGTAATCCCAGGCTTAACGCGCGGTTCAGACATTCCGTCCGGTTTGACGCGTTCAGCTTTCCATACATCAATCGGGTGTGGGTTTTGATGGTGTTCGGGCTGAGATTAAGCTCGGCGGCGATCTCGCTGGTGTTCAGTCCCCGGTGCATCTGTTGCAGAATGCCCAGCTGGCGTGCGGTCAGATGGAAGGGTGATTCAGGCTGTTCAGCCAACTCCCGGGTTATCGAATCACTGGTGACCCAGCGTTGACCCTGGCGAATCCGCTGAACAAAGGAGAGGATATCCAGTGGCGATTGGTCTTTGCTGATGTAGCCTCGGGCACCCATCTGTTGGGCATTGGTAACCACTGCCGGTTGCCGATTGGCTGAGCAGATCAGCACAATCGATTGGGGCCATCGTTTCAGTATTTGATCGAGCAATGTCAAACCAGGACTGTCCGGGAGATCCAAATCAATGAAAATGCACTGGTAGTGCCGGCCGGCTCTCAGTGTCGCCAAAGCGTTGTGTGCCGTATTGGCAACATCAACCTGCAGTGTTGGCATATGATGTTGCAATGTCAAAGACAATGCATCGGCAAACATGGCATGGTCGTCGACCAGCAGCCAGTGTTCAGAAGAAGTGAGCGATGAATTCATGTAGGGCCTGATACCGCGAAACTCAGAGCATTGAAAATCGATTGCTGTTCGAATTATAGACGGTATTTCGGGCGTAACCCAACCCCTGATGTGGACATGAACGTCTTTTTTGCGCCGGCGTGCAGTCCCAGCTACAAAGAAACCCATTGAAAGGACAAACCCACTAAAAGAACAGTCACTTGAGCAAACGGGCTTCGCTGGATACCCACGTTACGTATCTAACAAAGGGTATCTGTGTAGAGCTGTAGTCTATGGCATTCCGGTGGCTGCCCGTGATAACCGTGGTAGCCCTTGGTTAGTTTGAGGGGACACACGTCGAAGGTCGATCGATAGGGTGTCCCGCGTGCAGACTGTTATTAGAGTGGCAGATCTGGCTAGTTTCACGCAGCGGCAGCCAGCTTGGGGATGCCTAAAGCCAGCGTTTCAGACGCGGTTAAGCAATTGGAGGGGTGGCTGGGCACAAGTCGGTCCCGATCGACACATACCGAACTGCTGACATTTAGCTTTAATTGAGATAGGGGTATCAACCAACCCCCTAAGCTGGCTTCCAACGCAAAGTAAGCAGCTTCGATACCAGTGGTTTTACGAATTCAAGCTGATGGAGTGCTGTAGGATGGAAGGCAACACCAACTTCTCGATTTAGATCGGCGAGTATGGGCGGGCGTCGTACCAGGACATCCTGCCTGCTGGCAGCAACACTTTCCGGTACGATGGCAACCCCCATGCCGCAGGCCACCAGAGTTAGCGCCCAGTCATCGTTGTCAGTGCTCGCGCGCAAATCAGCATCCAACCGGTATTCTTGCTCCAGACGTTGCTGCACTCTGTCTTTGAGTTCGCAGTGCACCCGGCCAATTAGAGGCATGCCTGACAGATCATCAGCCGTCAGCTCATCATGCAGTGCCAGATGTGAGCTTTCAGGCAATGCCAATACGTAATCCTCACGCCATAACGACTGGAACTGCCAATCGACGGGTACATACTCCCGTATGGTAAAACACAAATCACATTCTGCCTGCGAATTGACCAGATAGATCGCTGCACCCGGTGCGGTGCCACGTATCTCGTGCACGATCTGTTCTACGCGCCGCCCGGGTAAGGTAGGTAGCATTCCCAGGCGTATAGCCGGTGTCGTCGAACGTCGAAAATGCTCGCCTATCGCGTCCGCTTCTGCCAGCAACCGCCTGACCAGCGGATACAGGTCATGGCCTTCCTGCGTGGCCCGTACGCCCTTTTTATGACGAATGAAAAGGCGGGTGCCCAGACTCTCCTCAAGTTGCAGGATGGCATTAGAGATCGATGGTTGAGCGATAAAGCAGCGCTTTGCAGCAGCGGTAATTGAGCCTTCTTCGTAGGTGGCGACGAAGTATCGCATATTGCGCATATCAAGCATGGATTATCCATAGTCTAATTATTTCATATGAAGAGTTATAACATATTTTAACTAATACTTGATCTGCTTTACATTGAGCACTCCCTACACTTGAATGGAGCATCATCATGCAGCAAGAGTCCTCAATTGAAACCATCGAAAACCTCCTGCTGGCCTTTGCAGGCGGAGATGGCGAAGCGTTACTTTCCCGCGTTGATGACACAATCGATTTCCGCATTGATCACTATCGGGACGAGACCGATGTCAGTTGGCAATGCGCGCGCGACAAAACTGAATTGATGTCTGTCTTGCAACGTCTTGGGCTCGAGGTCTTTCCCCGTGGTACACACATTGAAACTATGCAGAGCCATGATCTTGGCGAAGGTTGGGTGCTGACTGAATTCAGGCAGACGTTCTATTATGCGGTGCGCCAGAAAATGGTTCGAACTCGTAACATGCTTCTTTCTCACAGCAACGCTGGTCGAATGGACTATTTTCGGGAGACGGTCGCGTCAATAGACAACCAGTGAAGGCAAGTTGTCTTGAAGCCGAAGATTTCCGCGTTATCAGCGTGGGCTATCGAGGCACTCGCGTTAGGCGGCTTAGAGCGTATGCCAGTGGTGAATGACTTGGGTATCCGGCCAAGCATTGGCTTTCTCGGCATTGATATGCAGCGCTATGTGGTAATGGTTGGACATAACTGCAGGCGCAGAGATCGAGCGAATACACCTCTGGGTAAGGTCGCTTGCCATTCAATGACAAGCGATGCTGTGCAGTTCTCAAAAGGGTGATTGGCATCGGGCGGTTATACGCTTGCCGGTTAGAGGGTGCTCAAAGGCCAGAGAGGTTGCATGGAGCATTAGCCGGCTTGCCAGCGAAAAGGCAGCATCACTGGCATAAAGGTCACACCCCAGTATCGGGTGACCCAGTTCTCGGCTGTGAATGCGCAATTGGTGAGTGCGGCCTGTTCGCGGTTTGAACAACACCCGGCTGCAGGCTACCGGATGCCCTGTTTCATTGGGCACTTGCACGTGCCTGATCACTTCGTAGTCGGTCAACGCTGGCTTGCCCGTTTCCCCACAAATCACTTGCAACGGAAACACACCTTTGGCTATTGGCGCGCTGATCGAGCCGTGTTCGGGCGTCACATGTCCCTGCAACACGGCTGTGTAAGTCTTTGCAATGGTGCTCGCCTGAAACTGCCGGGTGAGTATTCCATTAATGTGTTTGTTAAGCGCGACCAGCATAATTCCCGACGTGCCGAAATCCAGTCTGTGCAGCAGGCGGGCATCGTGAAATTTCTGACTCAAGCGAAAGTGCACCGAGTCTTTATTCAGGGGGTGCTTGCCAGATAAGCTGAGCAATCCGGAGGGCTTGTTGATCAGCAGGATCGACTCGTCCTGATACAGAATCTCGATCGATTCTGTACACCTAGGGGCAATGAACGGATCAGCCTGGGGTTGCATGATGTGAGCATCGCCTACTTCGAATGGAGAAAAGCAGTCTATCAATGACAAACCAATTAAGACAGACTGCACAATAGTCGGCTATCATGATTGTGTCCTTCATGGTCTGGTACTGCTGGTTGAGATGGGTGTTCACGTGGCCCTCTGCGTCCTATCTGGAAACGAGCAGCGAACCACTAAAGCCGATAGGCTTAATATAAAAGCGGTACCTGCCATCGCTACTCGAATATTGTTTGCCCGGTTCCATTGCTCGCGAATGCTGGCCCAGTCTGAAGGCAGTGCACTCAGCTCCCAGGATTCAGTATAGTAATTCAGTGGCAAATTCACGTTCCTGGTAAACAAGATAATCCCTAGCCCATAAACCAGAAACGCCAGCCCAAGCAGCGCAAACGCCAGGCTGGTTCGGTGCCGCCAGTTCACTATTAAGGCAATGAAGGACACCACCCCGCTGCCAAAGAAGAAGGTAAAGAAGGTGGCATGCCGGACATTTTGGTTGAACAGGCTCTGCACCTGAGCATAGACCGGGCCGCTAACTTCTAGCATGGCAAGATTAATGTTGAACGAATAAGTCCAGAAGAAACCGGCCATAATGCCGAAAAACAATGCCGACAGGGCCAGCATGGCGTTTTCTGGAAAGGTTGTTGTCATGCCGCTCTCCGATCATTGAGTCAGTCGCCAAGGGTACTTTCGTGACCGGTTGATGGCGTTATCATTTGTTAATACCACGCTTCAAACGTGACAGGGAGACGTTTGTCACTCCCAAATAGCTCGCCAAATGGTAGTCCGGAATACGGGCGATCAGGTCGGGCAGGTCGGCTTTCAGTTTTATATACCTCTCCCGGGCTTTCATGGTCAGCAAGTCGTGTTCGCGTTGGAATTTGCTCTCTAGCAGCCGTTCTGCGTAGTACAGCGCAAAGCGTTGCCACAGACCTTGCGCCTCCAGATGATGGTAAAGCGCGTCGATATCACAAACCAATACTTCTGTGGGCTCGATGGTTGCAATGCTGAACAGCACGCCTTGCTCTCGGTCCCGGGGTGCGACGGGCCACAGGCAATGCCTTTCGCGGAAAAACCCTTTATTGTAATCGTTACCATCTTCGTCGGTGTAAAACAAACGAATGAGGCCGCTCTGTATATAGTACAACTGCCGCCAGGCTTGGCCCGACTGTAAAACAGGCTCTCGAGCACTGAACAAACGGTAGGAAAATAGTCTTACAAGGGCATCCTCATCACCAACTTGTATGCCGGCGTTTTTGAATACCTGATCCAACATAGGCTGCATTCTTAGTTGGCCTCCCTGGGCGAGCGATAGCAATGTTATTGAACATACACGATGAATGGGCCATGTACCTTAGACGGCTGCCAATAGCGTTGGCGAGACACCCAGAATAGACGAGTAACGAGGAAGGGTTAACTGTATGTGCACACTAACGAAGGGACCTTGAAATACCTGAAGACTGAAAGAATAGACACAAAAGTCGACTATTGTGATCCTGTCTTTCATAGTGTGGCGCTATGAATTGTAATGGGTGTCCACGTTGACTCTGTACCGGGCGCCCTGATCAGGCAGCCATCAAAGAATCGCGGCGTCTAGTTGCCACAGCTATCGTTGTAGGGTTTGACATGAATTTGACCGCGGAAAATAACAACAGTTTAGCGATGGGTAGCGAAGAATGAAGTCTGCCCCATTCTGAATATTACGCTTTAACAGCGCGATTGTTAGGCGCAGGAGAACGTCAGCCAGTTCCAGGTAATCCGGTAGCCGAAAGGCAAGGCCGGTGGGCATATCCTGACACGGGTAACCTACAAGCGAGAACCGTGCTTTTGGTTGATGGGGCTCTGGTTATTTCTGGGCTTCCTGTGCAGTAGCGATCTGACCTTTGGCGAAAGTATGCTCGGAATTATTCAGGTGTGCCCGCCATAAGATCAAGTCAAATAAGGCGGGGCCTGTAAGCCCCGCTGTGTGAGTTGGCATTATTGCGCGTGATTGGCTTTTCGATCAATTACGATCGCGAGGCACGTCTGATCACATTTACATCATGCGTTTCAACTCGCCATAGTCACCACCCGTGCGCAACTCCAAGGTAATATCATCGTCGTTTCGGTTGCGGAAGAACCAGCCGTGATTCCCGGTGAAGGCAGCTTTCAGTTCTCCTTCATCGCTTGGGACCCCACGGCCTTTTTCATAGGAGATTGACTGACCATTACCATCACCATGTGTGTCATAGTTTATGGGCCCTCCTAATGAAACCCAGGAGTAGAGGGCCACACTCCCCGACTCCATGGTCAGTTTGAATTCGGTGCCTTCACCCGGGGTTAGTACAACGCGTACTTCGTCTTTCCATGAAGGCCCGGTCTCTGATGCTGTAGTGCCTGCCACCGTGTCTGCCTGAATGCCGGATTCGGGGGCGGTAGTCTCGGCTGGCAGAGCGGCTGTTGTGTCCGAGTTAGTGTCTCTAGCCGATTCAACGGGTATTGGCTGCACTGCTTCCTCGGCTGCTGCTTCTGCCGCCAGTTGCATTTTTATTTCCCCCATTTCGGTAAGTCCGAGAACGCGACCCGCACCGGTTGGGTCTACAGCGTATTCGGCAGGCAACACGACCGTAATGAGCAGAATCACGGCAACTGTCGCAGCAAGGATGGTAGATCGAATCAGCTGCGCAGTGCTGGGGAGGTCGTTTCTGGAAGGTTTAGTGGTGTTGTACATAATAAATCTCCGATGTTAAACGACAAAATAGCCTGTCAGCTGATAACCAATGAGCAGGAACCCAGCGCTCATCATGGCAACGTTAGCGGAATAGGCATGCCGGAAAAAACCATCTGTCTTGCGCCAGAAGCTCATGGCAATGAGTATCATGGTAAGAGCGATGAGTTGACCAACTTCCACACCAACATTGAAGGCAAGCAAGTTCGGTACGAGGCCGTCAGTTGCAATGTCGTATTCAAGAATTTTTGTGGACAGGCCGAAACCATGAAAAAGACCGAAAATCAAAGTCGCTGCCTTGGTGTTTGGTTGAATGCCAAACCAGCGTTGATAAGCACCCAGGTTATCGAGTGCTTTATAAACGACCGAGAGTCCAATAATGGCATCAATAAGGTAGCTGTTGATGCCTATGTTGAAGTACACGCCGAGCAACATGGTTGTTGAGTGCCCAAGAGCGAACAGACTCACATAAACAGCAATATGCTGGATGCGGTAGAGGAAGAAGATGACACCGAGTAAAAACAATAAGTGGTCGTAGCCAGTCACCATGTGTTTGGCACCCAGATACATAAACGAGACCAGATGAATACCGGTGATTTCCTGAATATAGCCCTTGTCGCCTTCAGCAACAGCGTGGGCGAAGGTGTCGGTGCTCAGGAAAAGCAAGCAGATCGCTATAAATAGCCAGGCAAGATAAGACGCACTGGCACTGTTGCGCGCACGCCAGCGTGTACGGGTATAAGGGAATACCATAAATGCTCCGATTTTGCTGAATGATTAAGCGGGTTAGCCGTTGTTTTTAACCAGGCAGAACCGGTCTGGGCGGGCGGTAAAACCGATAACAAGCCGTGCGCGGAGTGTCATCAACGCCTAAAGCACATTGCTTGAACGTAGCTGACGTCGTTGTTAGTAAATTAAGTCTCAGGTGGTCTGCAGACTCATGGCTATGATTGGAAGCGTTGTGGTGATTGTGAGATTCAGATTCGTCATGGTGCTGGCTGTGGCTGTGGCTGGAATGACTCAGTCCCGGGGGAGGGTTAAGTTCAGGCAAGCTATGGGACAGAAGCTCCCCCATGGCAGACAGTGGTGTGCCAGCCAGCACAAGCAGCATGACAAGCACTGGAATCCACGGGTTGTGTTCGAAAGCCAATCTCATAGGTGGTTAGCGTGATAGCCCGGCTGGTAGAGTAAAGGTGTGATAGATACTACTATGCGTACAGTATTAGCAAAAAATATTACTGCTAATTGAACAGGGAGGCAACATGCAGTGCCTTCCCACCGACATGTAGGATCGGCTCTGGTAACCATGCTTCATATTCTGAAACACAGAATCTACCGCACCCTTTTTTTAGCACAGGTTGTCGCCCTGCTGGGGACGGGTTTGGCAACCGTGGCGCTGAGCCTTATGGCGTTCGATTTGGCAGGAGACAGCGCGGGGCAGGTACTGGGAACGGCCATGGCGATCAAAATGATCGCCTATGTGTTAATTGCGCCACTGGCGGCGGCCATCGCTGAACGCCTTCCCAGGCGGACGATGCTGGTGTCCTTGGACCTGGCTCGTGCGGGAACGGCATTGGCGCTGCCTTTCGTTACCAGTGTCTGGCAGGTGTACGTGCTGATCGCCGTTCTGCAATCGGCCTCAGCAGCGTTTACGCCCACCTTTCAGTCTATTATTCCAGATACCCTGCCAAATGAAGACGATTACACCAAAGCCTTGTCGCTGTCGCGCCTGGCGTACGATCTGGAAAATCTGGTCAGCCCGGCATTAGCGGCGCTGATGTTACTGGCAACCAGTTGGCAAGGGTTATATTCGGGTACGGTCATCGGGTTTATCGCATCAGCCATACTGGTTGTTTCGGTTGCCTTGCCGCCGGGCTCAAAACCAAAGGAACAGAGGGGGGCCTACGAACGGGCCTGGCGCGGCTTCAGAATATTCGCAGCAACCCCCCGTTTGCGCGGGTTGCTGGCCCTTAATCTGGTTGTTAGCTTGGCCGGTGCCATGGTTATCGTTAACACCGTAGTGCTGGTAAAGGGGCAATTTGGATTAACTGACCAGGATACAGCCATTGCGTTCGCTGCCTTTGGTGCCGGCTCGATGGTCGCCGCTTTGCTGCTGCCGGTGGTGCTAAAGCGGTGGCGGGATCGGGAGGTTATGCTGGTGGCGGGAGGCATTCTTGTCTCCGGGCTCGCCTTCACAATACCGGTTACCCAGTTGGCCTGGCTGTTGCCGGTATGGGCGTATCTTGGTGTTGGCTTCTCCGCAGCACAAACGCCTGTGGGCAGGCTACTAACACGGTCTTCCAACAGGGAAGACCGGGCTTCCATGTTTGCCGCTCAATTTTCTCTATCCCATCTTGGCTGGTTAGTTTCCTACCCTCTTGCAGGCTGGCTGGGGTCCGTGGCCGGCATCCAGATTGCGTTGTTAACCCTTGCCAGCCTAGGCTTTCTTGCGCTGATCGCAGCAATCAGGCTCTGGCCACCGGATGATAAGCTAGTGCACGCACATCGGCACGATGATCTGGCCAGTGATCACCCACATACTTTAACGACCGGCCGTCAGCACAGCCACACTTATGTTATCGATAGCCTTCACCCGAAGTGGCCAGATTAATAGTAGGGCGTCGCCTCCAGAGCGATCTGGGGTTTCCTTGAGCGTGGCATTGCGTCTTACCCTGACGGCCTGCTTAAGTTGGATGCTGTACAAAAAACTGGCTAAACTTTGACTGGTCAAGTGTTCAGGTAGGAGGCCTGGTTGGCCCGTGGTAGATTTTAGATCCTATCTGGCGGGATCACCTTCGGAAATGTCAATAATGAAGCTGTTAGCATAAGGAGATTAAATGTATCAGGGTAGCTGTCTGTGTGGTGATGTAACAATAGAAATAAATGGTGGCATTGAGTCAATCATTCATTGCCATTGTTCAAAATGCAGAAAAAGCAGTGGCACCGCATACGCAACAAATGGTTTTGTAGCTAGAGCGGGTTTCATCATTAAAACAGGCCAAGAGAAAATTGGCTATTATGAAATGGCGCCGGGCAAGAAACGACATTTTTGCAAAGTCTGTGCATCGCCCATCTTTAGCAGTAATGACGCATCGCCAGAGTTATTGCGTTTACGGCTAGGAATTTTGGATACGGATATTGTGGAGAGGCCAATGTCGCACAATTTTATGTCCTCAAGAGCAAGTTGGGATGATCTGGATGCAGAACTACCTCAGTATGATGGGCACGAGCCAAGCCGCGCGGGTCGGTAATGAAGCAGAAAATACTAAAAATCAATAGGAAAAGTAGGGTGGCTATTAGGACATGTACATTAACCACCCATCTAACTCATGCACCTTATAGCTTGACGCTATTGAATGTGATGAGTGCCCACCCTATCGGGGTGAGACAGTCCCGGGAAGACAGGGGCGAGTGCAGCCTGGTATTGGCCAAACCCGCGAATAGTGGCTAGTCTAAAGAAAGCTAAAAAGTGATTGGGCATGTAGAGAATCGAAATTATCAGATGACACGGGATTCATTTTGACTACGAAGCTGGTTCCGAATTTACTTAATATAACTCCAATTATTTTGGGAGAATAGTATGTCAAGTAGGTTGAGTTTCGCGTGTAAGAAGATCATTATAATTAATGCAGTAGCTACTTCTATATTTATATTGATTTATATCGACTGGCTGCATATCTATTTTGACATGGATTCTGTGCTTGCTATTCTGCTCAGTGCATTTACATACACAGTAGTAAGCTATTTCTTCAAGAACGTTGTTACAAAACCGATCTTTTTCAGAACAAAGAAAGCTCTTGAATTATCCTCGTTGTCTGTCGGTGTAATTTTATTGCTTACTTATGCACTATTACCATTTGGATTTACACCTGTTGCATATGATGTTGTGTTTTTTCTACCACTGATGGTTATATCGTTCTTTTTGATTCTGTTAGCTATTTTCATATCAGCACTCTATGTTTTTATTAAAGATAGAGAGCCAATAAGACAGGCACAGTAAGAACATTCGTACAGGACTTTTCCGGCCATGTACTGCCGGGGCACGAAGTTTCCGGAATACAGCATGTGCCAATGCTCAATCACTTGGCTATCTGTCCAAGCCTTAGCTTTCTCGGCATTGATGTTTAGCGAAAATACCTCAAGTATACATAGACACCCATCATTACAGCTTGTAACTGTAATGGGTGTCCAGTTAGCTCGCTAATTCTTGAAATTAGAAAAGCTAGGGTCCTACGAATTTTCCTACACTCAGCGGCTTTCAAAATCCCATTTATGACAGTTGGGATTATTGAAATAGAGTTGGGCGTCCAAGGAACCTCTATTCACTGATTATTATTCTCGATACCAGTTTTTGCGTAACCGGTACGATCACCATGCTAACCGGAAACGCGACCAGCATGGATATTCCCCAAGCCCCAGGCCATTGCTTTATCACATCAATGACGTCGGCTAACTCTATCGACAACATGGCTAGAGACATCACGCCTGACATCGCAAGCGACATGAAAAAAGAAAATGTGTGAAACTGGAACCTGCGCGGAATCATTTTGGCAATCTCCTGTTGGTTATTTTTTAGGCCTGTTGCAGCGGTGACAATGCGTCTTCTAGCTGCGCGACCATCTCCGGGTTGGTGAGTACACCTTCGTCCCGGTCAAAGTTCTTGAAGAAATCAGGGACTGACAAAGAGGCCATCACCTTGCCCGCAAAAAAGTGTGCGGATTCAACAGCAAGGGATAAAACACTTCTCGCGCCACTCGCGCCCGGCGATGTCGAGAGCATGATGATTGGTTTGCCCTGATAGACTTCCCGGTTTTTCCGTGAAGCCCAGTCAAACAGGTTTTTATAGGCCGCGGTATAGTTGCCGTTGTGCTCCGCGTAGGAGATCACCAGCGCATCTGATTCCGCGATTTTATCGAGAAAGCGGGATGCTGCTTCGGGTATGCCATGGGCATCCTCGAGGTCGCTGTTGTAGATGGGCATCTCATAGTCGCTGATGTCGATAATGTCGACGTCGCTGTCGGGCAACAGGGTAGAGGTATAGCGAATTAGATCCTTGTTGATCGATTTACGGCTATTGCTTGCTGCGAATGCTAATACTTTCATGTTCTTCTCCTGTTAAAGTGATCACTCAAGATCTGTGGGATTATTCGAGGTGGCCGAATTTACCAGCCGCATAGTCTGCTTCAACCTGTGCTATTTCAGCCTCATTGTTCATCACGAAGGGGCCCTTCTGGATGAACGGTTCCTTAACGGGTAGGGCGGAAAATAGGGCAAAGTGTGCGCCTGAGTCGGTAGCATCGGTAATCTCAATCGTATGGGCAGCAGAACCGGAAGTTGTTTCAATAGCGATGGATTCGCCTGCTTGAAGTCTTACTTGTTCAGCCGCAAGAGTGAGTTCGACCTCGCCTTCTATTGCATATACCCATCCGTTTTCTCCAGCCTGCAAGTCGTGGGCAAAGGCTGATCCGGCAGCGATCTTTCCGTCGAGAATGGTCATGGGCAGCGCTGGTGATACCTGACCGGTAATGCCGTTACTGTCTCCGAGTATGACGCGAACCCGGCTGCCTTTGCTTTCCAGGACGGGTATGTCCTGTGCTTTAACATGCAGTGATTCGGGCGCATCTCGTTTCATCCGCGCGGGAAGGTTCACAAATACCTGTAAGCCGTGAATGCTTGCGCCGACCCTGGGGGCCTCATCGTGAACAGCGCCGGAGCCGGCTTTTAGCCAGTACAGGTCGCCAGCCATCAAATCAAAGTCGTTGCCAAGTGAATCCCGGTTATGGAATTTGCCCTCGCTGTCTTCAAAGAGCACGGACACAGCGGAGAGGCCAGCGTGGGGGTGGGCACCAAAGGTCGGTTCTCTCATGCGGTAGTGATCCACCATTACCAGCGGATCCATTGCACCAGCGAAATCCCGCTCCCGAAATGAGACCCCGGTAAACCCCGTGCCGATGCTGAGTGAGTGGCCACGCTTGGGCCGTGTGACAGATGCGGCCGGACTGCGTTTGACAACCGATTTTTCGGCTAAAGAGGCAGCTGCGTTCATTGCTCGATCTCCTGGTTGGTTCTGGTTGGATTACGTCGTAGGTACGATTGGTATATTACCAATGGAACGATAGGCTCGTGCAGGTGCAAAAAATGAATCTTTCGTTCTATAATCAGAACAGGTAGCGCCTCAACCGGGAGACCATTAGATGCCATGATTGACCTTAATGATTATTTTTACTTCGTTCACGTGGTTGAAAAACAGGGCTTTTCTCCCGCAGCGAGAGCCCTTGATATGCCCAAGTCACGGTTGAGTCGACATGTCTCCAGGCTGGAAGAAAGGCTTGATACCCGGTTGATACAACGCTCCTCGAGGCAGTTTAACGTCACTGAAGCTGGTCAGGTTTTTTACCAGCATGCAAGGGCGGTGATCGAGGAAATGGAAGCGGCCGAAGCCGCGATTCAAAGCCGGAAGGCGTCATTGAGCGGGCGCGT
This sequence comes from Saccharospirillum alexandrii, assembly GCF_004000275.1. GTDB lineage: Bacteria > Pseudomonadota > Gammaproteobacteria > Pseudomonadales > Natronospirillaceae > Saccharospirillum > Saccharospirillum alexandrii. The sequence goes on along the minus strand of NZ_RCIP01000003.1, from coordinate 319,078 downwards.
TACCATGAGTTGCTCGGTAGGTGTTGCCCAGTTTGCGATCCAGGACCTGGTGGTAGACTTCCTGGCAAAACACCCAAAGGTAGAACTTGTTCAGCAGGTAACCAACCAGACGATCGACCTCGTTTCCTCGGGCATAGATATGGCCATCCGTGGCCACCTTGACGCACTGCCCGATTCGGCTCTTATTCAGCGTCACCTGGCGAGTGTCTCCTGGCACCTGTTCGCAAGTCCCGATTATCTGACTCGAACCGGCACGCCAAAGTCGCCCTATGATTTGCTTAAGAGACACAGTTTGAAGGTTGGCTGGCAGCCGGTAACCGGACACTGGAGTCTGGAGCACACGGATGGGTTAAAAACCACCATACCTTTTAGCCCGCAACTTTGCAGCGATGACATGACTACGTTGAAACAAGCGGCGGCGAAAGGGCTGGGTATAGTGAGCTTGCCAGCTTATACCTGCAGGGATGAACTCAATGATGGATCGCTGGTGCGGGTCCTGCCTGAGTGGGTAGCCGGGAAAGCACAATTGAGCCTGGTAACGCCAACGCGCCGTGGACAATCACCCACTGTTCGTGAACTGGCCAATCACCTGTTAAACAATTTGAATGCTCGGGTCGGAGACCCACCGCGTTAGCCTCTCCGAGCAACTATTTGGCACTTAATAATTGGCTGTTGCCAGTCGTTCCCACGCTGTGCTCCGGCACACCGAAGAGACTGGCCGTAGGTCGCCACATCGTGTTTACGTCAGTTACGGAGTAGGCCCCGTTAACCTGGGGGCAAAACGTTAAGGCACGTTTGCCGCCCTGGCCTTCCTAACGGTAAGCCTGCTCAACGGCCTGAATCGGGAACGCCTGATGACGAACCGGATGCAACGTTCCGCTCTCCATTAGACGTGTTAACCGAGCCAGCCGTTCAGGCGTGTACTTCGCTATGCCGGTACGGAACGCCGGACCAGGCAACAGGGCGGAACGGATCATCGCCAGCAACGACTTTACCCCAAAGTTGGTTGTAACCAGCCGACCTTTTGGGTTAAGCATGTGTCGGACCCGGTGGAATGCCAGGTTGCCTTTGACGTCAAAAATCACATCAAACGAGGTCTTTATTGTGTAGACAGACTGGCTTTGGTAGTTGATCGCACCGTCCAGCGCCAGGGCTTCCAGATGCGATGAATCACCGCCGGAGCCCCACACCTCGGCACCGGCCAGCTTCGCCAGCTGTACAGCGTACTGGCCGACGGCCCCAGTGGCACCATTGATCAGTATGGATTGCCCGCTAACGAGGTTGGCCTGTTCCAGAAAGAACTGCGCCGCCATCGCCCCATAAGGCACCGCAGCAGCGTCATCATGGCGCCAGCTGAGCGGCTTGTGATGGATCATGGCGTTCTGATCGATGCGCAGATACTCGGCGTGAGCACCGTTGTTGACATAGCCGAACACCTCATCACCCAGCCGGAACTTGGCCACGCGATCGCCGGTGGCTTCCACGGTTCCGGAGAACTCAGAACCGGGTATCGGCGACTTCTTACTGATCAGTCCCATGTCCATCCTGGCGCGATCGCCGGCATTCAGAGTGCTGGCTTTCACTCGGACCAGGACGTCGTTGGGCCCTGTCGTCGGGGTTGGCCAGCTTTGCAACGTGGCTTTTTCTGAGCGAGCTTTCTTGTTGAAAATGATGGCTTGCATGGCGAGCCTCCTTCAGGTTGCGTTGGATGATGGCAACGGGGTTGCGGTGGTTGAGTCGGGACGTCGAACCCCTTTGATCAGCAGCCAGAGGCACAGCGACACTTCCGCGATGAGTGCCGGAATCATAATGAGTGGGTAGTCGTTCGAGCTGTAACCGTCGATGAGAAACTTCGCAGCGCTGTCGATCAGGTAACTGCCAAAAGCCAACGCCAGCAACGGCCCGAAGACGGATGGGAACAGATCCGAACGGTACAGCAGATAGCCGAGTACCAGGCAGTGAAACGCAAAGAAGATCAGACCAATGGAATAGCCCACGGCATGCGCTTGGAGGCCGAACAGTGCCACCGCTTGCAACTGGTCAACGGAAAACACGCTCATGTAGGTCGGTGCATCCAGCACCATGAGCGCCAGAAAGTGGTTCATCATGTTCAAACCCAGGGTCGCATCCATGGCCAATCGTGTCAGCAAAGCGGCCATTGCCAGGGTCGGGCTGGTGGGTTTGAGCAGTTTGTAGAAAATCAGCGCCAAAGACAGGTCAAACATCAGCATACCCAAATCGGCGACAAAGGCGATGCGGAACAGCAACGCATTGTTGAGGATGTTTTCAGCGGTGGCCGCCGGGTCGTTGGGAACGGCCAGCGCCGTGCGAACGCCGACTTCACTGAACAGTCCGAAAACGATGATGCCCAGATAGAGTAGACCGCCGATGCGGGCCAGGGTCACTGGCGAGAGTTGGTTTGAAGGGAATGTTGTCATTGTTCGATCTCCTGGTTGGTTTTGGTTGGATTACGTCGCAGAGACGATTTTTATATTACCAATGGAACGATAAGCTTCTGTAGACGCAAAAAGTGAATTAATTGTTCTGTAAGTAGAACGATAAATGGCTCAACCGGGGCACTATTAGACGCGGTGATTGCCTGAATTTTTATTTACTTAGTTAACATGGTTGAAAAGAAAGGGTTTTTCCCCCGCAGTGCGTGCCCTCGATATGCCTACGAACCGTTTGAGTTGACCTGTTTACAGACTGGACGACTGTTAGTGACTCACTGGCTGGAAACCAACATTGAGTAGCTATAAACGCTTGGTTTTTATGGCAAGTGTTAATGGGTATGACGTGGGTGTTTCAACAATCGATGACAATCAGGAGTGTTGGTAAGATGACGGGAATCAAAGAAAACACTGAAGACGAGAAAGATAGGGAGGACAACACGCCTGGAACCCGTGAAAGTTCCTGGAAGCGTGTGACGACGCGGGACATGTTTTGCCGGCTGTTTGCAGACCGCGAACTCTCGCAAGGTAGCCTCAGGTTTACAATACACAGCGATGGCATGATGACTGGCACCGTCGATGGCCTTGTTCTGTCTGGAAACTGGACATGGGAGGACGGCTACTTCTGCAGGCGTGCTCATCTGGCCGAAGAAGATTTGGGAACCGATTGTGAAATTATCGAAAGTGACGGTCACAGAATGAGATATTTTCCGAGTAAGGGTGAAGGTAAGGCGCGTATTGTTTCCTAGGACGAGCTACTAGAACAGGTGATTCGCAGGGCATCCGCTCTAGCAACCTTTCAGGGAGTATTGATTGTTAGCATGGCTTTAGGATATTCCGATGGGTGTCTTCGGAAGTACTAGGAAGGGTTACCAGGAAAGCTGTGATATGTGGTCGCTGACTGCAGACACCGATTAAAACAAGGCATCGGCCAGTGCATCAAATACCAGGTTAACGGCCGGGTTAGTACGCAGTTCGCGATGACACACCAACCAGACTGGAATCTCCATCACCGGCTCGTCTTTGGGAAATAAAGAAGTGAGCTCAGGCATTTGGCTGCCAATATCCGTCGGCAAGAAAATAAGGCCCTGGTCCAGCTTTGCCAGTTCGATGTGCAGCAATTGAAATTGGGTGATGACTGGAAAGCGGTAGGTATCGGGCTTACCACCTAGGTTACGAAGATTGTCTTTTACGCTGTTGCTGACATCGTAACCAATAAAGTCTGCATGCCGGAGGTCTTTAAGATGCCTGACCCCGGGGAATCTCTCGGCGTATTGGGGGGAGCAGTATAACCCTATGGGCTCATCGGCAATTTTCCGGGCAATCAGATCATTCTGTTCAGGTCTGAAACTGCGGACAGCGATGTCGGCTTCCCGTCTTTTCAGGTCGGCTACATCGTTGGATACGTCGATGCGAAGTTCGATGTCGGGTGCAATCTGGCGGATCGTTCGGATAACCGGGGGCATTCTATAAAGAGCATCCAACTGACTGACCGATACCGTGACCAACCCCGACAAATCGGTTCGTTGCCCGAGCGCCATTAGCGACAGTTGATTCGCGGCTTCCGCCATTTGCTTCACATAACCCACCAATTTCTGACCGCTTAGCGTCAGTACCTGGCGCTTGCCCACCTGCTCAAACAGAGTGACATTCAGCTCCTGCTCCAGTGCCGCAATTTGACGGCCGAGTGTGGGTTGAGACATGTTTAAGGACCGGGCGGCCGCCGAAAGAGACCCCTCCTCAGCCACAATCAGGAATGCGCGTGTTCTGTTCCAGTCAAACTGTATCGAACTCCAATCCATGCGTTAAAGCATACCTCGCAGTACTTTTTAGGTGATTTGGCTGCCTTTGTGTATGGATATACTGGCTCTAAATCGTTATCCGGTCAACGTTACTGGCCGACCGTGACGTTTCCGACAGTTGAATAATAGAGGCAGATGCCATGAAATTCTTTATCGCCGGAGCTACCGGAGCAACCGGCCGGCACGTCGCCACGCTCTTGCTGCAACAGGGCCACAATGTCGTCACTGTGGCGCGCAACCCCGCAGCGCTCCAGAGCGAAGTAAGCCTTTACCCACACTTGAGCGTAACTGCCGGCAGTGTGCTAGACATGGCGGATAGTGACCTCGACAACCTGATTACAGACTGTGACGGCGTGATTTGCTGCCTGGGGCATAACCTGACGTTCAAAGGGATGTATGGCGCGCCCCGGTTATTGTGCCGTGAATCCGTTGAACGGATGGCGCACTCGATCATTCGCACCCGACGTCAGCAGGCTGAGCATCAGCCACCAACCAAGTTCATACTGATGAACACCAATGGCAACCGCAACCGGGATCTGGACGAGAAGCTCAGTAGGGGTGACCGACTGGTGATTGGCATTGTTCGCTTGCTGTTGCCCCCTCATCGGGATAATGAGTTGGCCGCAGAATTTTTGAGAACGGATATTGGTCAGAATCATCAGGATATCCGTTGGGCCGTGGTAAGGCCCGACGGCCTGGTGAACCAGGACCAGGTAAGCAATTATGAGAGCTTTCCCTCACCGGTTAGGGGGGTGGTGTTCAACTCCGGCCAGGTTAGCCGCATCAATGTGGCCCACTTTATGACACGGTTGGCGTGTGACGCGGGGGAATGGCAGAGGTGGGTGGGTCGAATGCCTGTCGTGTACAACGCAGAATAACCCCTGACTGTTAAACCTTTTCGATGAGGAGACTGCGTGTGAAGTATGCTCCGTACTCATTATTGTTGCTGATGAGCGTGCCTGTCTGCTTGATGGGTATACTGTTGGTGTGGCCACCCAAAGAAGCGCCGTCAGTAGAGGTGCCTGGGAAGTTATACATCTACCACGCCGGTATCACCCATACCGTTGACAGTGGCATTCACGATAATGGTTCAATGGCTGTAAAGGGTGAGCCTGGTGCAAGCGATGTGCCGGTGCCTTATCGGCCAGGCTAAGGGTTAGCTGCGTCTCGGCGTTGGCACGTGTTCTTGGCTGACCGACTGTTCATCTTCAATATCGTCCGCGAAATCATTGTCTTCTTTGTCCGGGTCAATGCCTTCCTGATCGCCATTGTGTTGTGGTGTATAGAGCAGGCGCGTGTATAGCGGAAAATGATCGGACCCTATAGTCGGTAGTCGTTCAATATGAACGATTGAGAAATGCTCACTGTGAAAGATGTGATCCAGTGGCCAGCGAAGTATGGGCCACTTCGCATGGAAGGTGTTGAACATGCCACGGCCGATTCGTGGATCCAGCAAATGACTCAATTTTCTGAAAAGCCGGGTTGTTCGGGACCATGCCACATCATTCAGGTCACCGGTGACAATGACAGGCTGCCTGCGTTCAGCCACGCTACGGGCGACCATCACCAGTTCGGCATCGCGTTCTGCAGATTCTTCATTTTCTGTGGGGCTGGGGGGAGCCGGGTGTAAAAAATGTACGCGGATCCCGTCTCCCGAACGAAGCCGAACCAGCGCATGCATGGATGGAATGTTGTCTTCTACCAGAAAAGATATCTCGGTATCCTCGAGTGGCAGTCTGGAATAGACATGCATTCCGTACAAATTATCGAGGGGACATTTAAGGGTATAAGGCATCTCTGGTTCAAGGACGTCGAGTTGATCTTGCCACCATTGATCAGATTCCAGAGTTACCAGAATGTCGGGCTTCCGTTGTTTTACCAGGTGTACAAGGCGGTCTGCTTGTCTGTTGGGAGTCAGAACATTGGACGTAATGATGCTTAAGCAGCGATCTTCCTGAATGTCACAGGCTGTTCTGACTTCAAATGTCCAAATTCTCGTATAGGGTGCAATCCAACGGGCTTGCCACAACAGGCAAAATAGGCAGCTTGCGATAAGCACTGTACTGAAGGGTGTAATGGGCAACCAGTAAAGTTCTGCTAGCCCCAGCAATAGAGCCAGTATCGCGAGTTGAAGCCGGGGGAAGTCCATTACCCGCACAGCCCAGTGCGACTGCTTCCATAACGGCAGAAGCGTCAAAACCAACAGGGTGGCGCTGAGTGTGGCAAACGAAGCAATCATATTTGTCTCGGTGTGAATACGATTAACGCCTGATGATGCCACAGTTGACGGCATTGGGTCTCGTCTGGTCTCGAAGACCGGTTATCATGGCTGGTTGTAACTGAACAACGACAGTGTTGAGTAGCCATAACCGCTCAGCCAGGAGTGTTTTCGATTAGGGGAGGCTACTCTGTCGAGGGACGGAACACTGGCATCGATGGCCGTTTTCTCGGGTTCAATGGATGCATGGCTCGCTTGAGCCATGATAGCGACCCACGGAACATACGCTCGTTTTACCCATTGCCCGAAGTTATCGAATTCAAAGACATGCGTTGCGCCCGGGTAGGTGTCTGGGCGGCTGGGCGAGTGATCGTCTTCAGCCAGGGTCAGTGTGCGTCCACCATGGCTCAGCTGGGCAATGAAGCCCAAGCCTTCCGCCGTGTGGGCCGGTCGACGCAGTACGGTAATGAGTTGGTCGCCGACATGAATCGAGTTGGAATCAATGGAACCGTCGTAATGAAAAGCACGCAGCATGTACCTCGCATTGAGTCGGCTATGTAATGGGATCGTCCAGGTCAGGCCTCGCGTACCGGGCTTTTTGGGCCGACCAATCGCCTGGAAACCTGAGTAGTCGTCTGTTTTTTCCAATAACTGATATTGGTAGGCTCCTACAACACCGGTCCACTCAAACTCCAGGTTCCGAGCCGATCTGAATGTAAGCTTCAGTGTTGGTATTTTGGTCATTGGCTGACGCGCTGTCTTGCTTGAATGCATGCGAGTCTTTCTGGTCGTCAGTTTGAGCGTGAACAGTACTACCATTAAGAGCCCTGCACATTTGGCGATTAGGGCGATAACGCTAAGAATATCCATGAATATGTCTCTCTACTAATGTTGCATCAAAGGGTTTGGCGCTTTCGCGAGTCGGTGCCGTTCTAGCGAATGCCACCTAATGGTTCTTTCCCGCAGCGTTGGGCTGATGTGCACCAGTGATCAGCCTAGGCACCGCAAGAGACGAACCAAACCTATGTAACGGATGCAAAGACAAGATTCTCTTTCTCTTCCTGTTTTCTAGGTTCAGTTCACTTTCCGAGTGGAACTGTAGGGTACAACCGTTTGTAGAATCGTTTGAACGTGACTATTGATTGTTACGCTTCCAGAACTACTGTTGTTTTTAACGAGGGGTGTGACATACCTGTTTCGTTAAAAACTGTAAACGTCCCATTAACCAGGAAGGCTGATGCTCTGGCTTAGTGACATAGGCCAGAGTGCTGGATTTTACAGCGCACCATATCGGTGCGAGAGTGGGCGTGTCTTTAGGGTCTGGCAGTCTACTGGAGCATGACGATATAGAATGAATGCCTGGAGCCATCGTTCGTAGAGATTTAGCGGCAGTATCGGCTAGCCGGCTAAAAGGAGGGAACTAAAAGGGTCGACATGCCGGTGTGCTATCAGAATTACTCGGTTCATAGCCTAACCTTATTTTTGTGATGTGTGTCCCGCTAGCCTCGTAGAAACGTCACTGTAATAATTGGGTGTTAATAGGGTAGGCCACGAGTCTGCTATCACGGTTATGCAATCCATAGCTCAGTCCTGTTTCGTGTATGTGTCTCTCCGGCTGGCGTCCACAAACCAACTGATCGTCATCACCCGCTTATGCCATCAGGCAACCAGATTCCGTATGACCCTGATTTGGACATCGTATAAGCCCTGCCGGGCTAGTTACAGCAGGGTAAGGGGCTTGTCAGCAGACACTCATCAATGTTTATATTGGACGATAACGGTCGGCGCTAAAGGATGGGTAGTTGACCTGTTACCAAAGGCTGAATAACGTTAATATCTAGGGATATCGTGATGAGTGACAAGGGAACTAATCAGAAGGTCTCTGCTTTACCGGTAAACGTATTGATTGCTACTCTGGGTACACTCTTGGCCGCATGTGACGACGTCGGTGCGGGTGGCAGTGGCTCCGAACCTGCCACAGGGCTCTTTCTTGGCGGTGCAGTCACTGGTTTGTACTACGAAACGGATTCTCGGTCAGGGCATACCAATGCCAGGGGTGAATTTACCTATTTGCAGGGAGAGTCCGTTACTTTTTCTATTGGCGGTATACGGCTTGGAACAGGCCCCGGTGCTGAAAATATCAGCCCATTCGACCTGGTGGGTGCCGAGCCACCCAGCTCAGAAAAAGCCATTCGTCGCGAGCTCATAAACCATAAAGATGTCAGCGGGTTCGACCAGGCAACTAATATCTATGCTTTGTTGTACTTGCTTGATAATGACCATGAACCCTCCAATGGTATCAGCCTGCATGACTGGGACATCGCCTTAGCGTCGACTTCGCTTAGCTTCGATGAAAGCACATTCGGGTTTTTTTACGGTACACTTTACGAGTTTTCTAAAAAGCACAATGTCCCGGGCTTTGATAAACTGGAGCCGGTTGAGGTGGTTGTTAGTCTATATGATTCACTTGGTATCGCTGTTCCAGTCAATGTCGAGATAACACGCTCTATAAGTCATGGTGTAGATACTCCCGTCAATGAACGCTATACCTATGAGTATGACGTACAAGGTAATATCACATCTGAGACCATAGATTTAGATTATGACGGAAATGATGAGGAAATAACCAGCAACACTTTCGACGAAAGCAGAAACCGGTTATCAACATTTATTCAAAAAGATGTTGATGACAATGGAACACCAGACCTGACAAAACGTATGACGTCTACCTATAACACGGCTGGCAAACGACTCGTTTCAACCTCCGAAGAGGATGTCGGTGCGGATGGAGTTCTGGATTCTATAAGCGTCACTACAAACCGTTATGATGATCAGGGTAACAAGTTAGTCACTCTTCATGAGCAAGACGACGATGCTGATGGGTTAGTGGAGAGCCTGATCAGGAGAACCTATAGCCATGATAACAATGGCAATCGTCTGTCAGAGCTAACTGAAACCGACATCGACGCTGATGGAATACCAGATTCAATACGGTCGGATCAGTATACCTACGATGCTGAGGGCCATGTAATAACCTATGCCAACGTGGTTGATTCCGATGCCGACGGAAGGCCAGATCGGAGTTATTCGGGGAGTATGACGTATGACACACGCGGCAACCAACTATCCGATGTATTAGAAATTGACCTCGATGGCGACGGATCACCCGACAACATTGAGACAACCACCATTACGTACAGTGACCATGACGAGGTTCTAAGTAACACAGTAGATTATGACGACGATGCTGACGGGCAACCAAGCGTCAGGGAAAGCTACGTTTATAGTTATGACGATAGAGGTAATCTTTTATCGGAGTACTTTGAAGCTGATATTGGTGTCGATGGCGTGGTGGACTACAGTGACGAGAACGTTTTTACTTATGACTCCAGAGACAATCAGCTATCTCACGTTCAAATACGGGACTTTGATGGTACCGGAGGTCGTGTTTTCAAGATAGAACGCACGTATACCTATGACGACGGAAACAATCGTTTGACGTATCTGTACAAAGAAAGTAAAGCTGGTGATCCTGGTCCATACCTTACTGAAAGCAGCTCGTACCGGTATGATGAAGACGGACTTATGATTGAAGAACGAACGGAGCGTGACTCAGACGGAAGTGGCATTGTAGACGGCGTTTATGAAGTAACCTTTACTTATGGTGACAGCGGTAATCTCTTAATGAGGCACGCAAAAGAAGACACCAACGCAGATACTATTCCGGACACTGAGGCAGTAACGACTTTCACCTACGAAGTTCTGGATGATGGCCTGTTCAATCTTTTAAAGTCGTATTGGCCATAACTCAGTGGAACGCCAAGCATGATCCCGGTGCCAGAAAACCGCTTTGAGCAGAGGCTATGACGCAGGGTTATGGTAGTATGCCAGCCTCATCAGCAACCTCATGCTTTCGTGACCAGGATCCAGGAACTGTATTGTGACTAATAATGATGTTTTGCGACGTATCCGTTATACCTTCGATCTGAACGATCGAACGATGGTCAGTATTTTCGCCCTGGCCGACTGCGAGGTAACTCAAGATCAGGTGGTTAGCTGGCTAAAAAAAGAAGAAGACAATGAGTTTCTAAAACTGACGGACAGAGAGTTGGCTGTATTCCTTAACGGTTTCATCAATTTCAAACGTGGAAAACGTGATGGCCAGCAGCCAGAACCAGAAAGCCGGATCAACAATAATAAGATATTCCAAAAGCTCCGAATTGCATTGAACCTGAAAGCTGATGACATTTTGGGCATTCTACAGCTGGTCGATCTCGATCTGAGTCAGCATGAACTCAGCGCTTTCTTCCGAAATCCAGAAAGCTCAAATTACCGGGAATGCAAAGATCAGGTGCTGCGTAATTTTTTGCTCGGGGTGCAGCTGCAGTTAAGACCAGGGGATGCCGGCTCGGATCCGGTGGCCGGGTAAGCCGTCGGGGTCACTCATCGTTGTGGTGTCAGTAGAGGTAGGCGCAAGCGGCCGTGTGTCATCACGGGTGCAAGGCCTACATGCAGGGGTTACTGAGCGTTGCTGCGCTCCTGGCTGGCATCGGTAGGAACCAGGGCGCGTACCAGACGTTTCATGCTGAGCATGCCTACTGGCTCGCCATCCTGCATAACCCGATAGGTGAAAGAGGTGTCACCCTCCGACCGTGCGATGACCGATTCAAGGTTGTCGTCAGCGTCTACCTCCCCGGCGCAGTCAGCGGGCGTGGTTTGCGTGGTGTCCATGACCGAACGAACACGAAGCACGCGAGCCCGGTTGATGTCGCTGATGAAATCCATAATGTACGGGTCGTTCGGTTGCATCAGAATTTCCTGGGGTTCACCTTGCTGCACAACGTAGCCTTCTTTCAGAATCACCAGATGATCAGCAAGTTTCAGCGCTTCGTCCAGGTCGTGGGTAATGAACACGATGGTTTTCTTCAATTCGCGCTGCAGCTCAATAAGCAAATCTTGCATGTCGGTCCGGATCAGCGGGTCAAGCGCGGAAAAGGCCTCGTCCATCAGCATGATGGGTGCATTAGAGGTCAGAGCACGGGCGATACCCACGCGCTGTTGCATGCCGCCGGATAACTCATGCGGGTACTGGTTTTCATTGCCTTCCAGCCCTACCCGAGCCAGCCACTTCGTTGCCTCTTCCTCGTAATCGTCGCGATCGAAGCCGCGGGTGGCGAGTGCCATGCCGGCGTTGTCAAGAACAGTCCAGTGCGGTAACAGCGCAAAATTCTGGAAGACCATGGTCATGTGCTGGCGACGCAATTCACGCAGTTGCTGGTCGTTGTAATGAAGCACATCCTCACCATCGACATCGATGCGACCAGCAGTAGGCTCAATCAACCGGTTGAGGTGCCTGATCAGGGTCGACTTCCCGGACCCCGAAAGTCCCATGATGACGGTTATCTCACCTTCGCGCATATCGACGTTGATGTCTTGCAATCCGAGTACATGACCGTGCTCTTCCAAAAGCTCCGACTTACTCATCCCCGCTTTCACATGTTCCAGCGCTTTCTGTGGGTCGTCACCGAATATTTTGTACAGTTCCCGAATCGAAATTCTGATTGGATTATCACTCATGCCCTTACCCTCAGTCCTTTCTCGATGAGTCGATGCGTGCCAGCGATGCTTTGGTGACCCGGTCGAGAATGACCGCAAGCACAACAATGCCAAGACCCGCCACGAGACCGACGCCCAGCTCCAGGTTACGAATACCACGCAACACAAGCACACCGAGTCCGGGGGCGCTGACCAGTGAGGCGATCACCACCATGGCCAGGCTCATCATAATGGTTTGGTTCACGCCGGCCATGATGTTGGGCAGTGCCAGTGGAACTTGCACTTTGTAGAGCTTTTGCCGGTCTGTCATGCCAAACGCATTAGCCGCCTCGATGATGTCTTTGTCGACCAGTCGTATGCCGAGGTTGGTCAAGCGAATGACCGGGACGATGGCATACAAGATAATCGCGATCCCATAGAGCTTGGATTCGGTCACGCTGAACAGAAAGATCAGCGGTATCAGGTACACAAAGGGCGGTAGTGTCTGCAGCATGTCGAGCACTGGGACGGTTAAGCGTTGCATGGTGTCACTTCGGGACATGGCGATGCCAATGGGCACCCCAAGTATCACGCAAATGAAGGCGCACACAAAGATAATCGACAAGGTTTGCATTGCGTATTCGTAGTGATCAATAAACGCCAGGCCGCCCAGGCAGACACCAACAAAGGCGACCAGTTTCCAGGACTGAGTGACCAGTTTCACCACAAACAAGAGTAATGGAATGACGATCCACCAGGGTGTGGACAGCATCGCGTAAAGCGTTCCGTCGAGCATCCAACTCAGCGGTTGCGTCAACGGGTCGAGCACAATGCTCATAGAATCTTTCGCGCCCAGAAAGCCTTCTTCGAGTCCCTTAGTCAAATCTCTGGACTGTGGAAAGGATCCACAAGCGTCGTTGAGTGCGTCCATCGAGGGGAATGGAAAGTCCCAGGCGGAGACAGGTGCGCCGTCTTCTGCGCCCGTGTTCTGATTCATCAAATCGGCCATGGACATGGGGCCGTCTTGCCCGTTGCTGTCACACCAGTCTTTCAGGCCCAAACTGGAAAATACAGAGTCGTATACTGCCATAGTGTTGATCGATCCGTTAAGTGTCTGGCAGGCAGACCTGTCTGAAAACCGAAAAGGCATTTAGCCTGCTATAGGTTTTCAGTCAGCCCCGCTTGCCATTGATCAGAAAAGGGGCGACGCCTGGTCGCCCCATACAGATAGGGCGGGTAACCGAACGGTTAGTTGATCAGGTTAGCCAGATTGGACCGCGCTTCATCATTCAACCACTGTGACCATTCGTCTGAGTAGTTTTGCAGATAATAAACAGTGGCTTCCTCACCAGAAGCATTGTTTTCATCCATCCAGGCGAGGATGGAGCTCATCACACTGGTCTCGAAGCTCAGGTGGCTAAGCATGTCGGCCACCTCAGGTTCGCGCTCCTGAAAGTCTGTCGTGATGGCGGTCAGGATAGGCGCAGCCGGGAAGTCTGATACGCCCGGGTTGTCTGCATTCTGGTTCTGGTTTCGGGCATGAATGTCCTCATCAATCTCACCCAGATCGACACGGGTCATGTCGTATTTACCGAGCGGTACAGTTGGGCCCCAGTAGTAGCCGAACCAAGGTTCACCGTCTTCTACGGCTGAGGCCATGGACGAGGCCAGAGTTTGCCCAGAACCGTGGTTGAACACCTCGATACCACTGCTTTCCAGGTCCAGTGCGCGCACCAGGTTGTCACTTACTACCCGGCAACCCCAGCCGTCCGGGCAGTTATTGAACATGCCACCGACGAGTTCCGGGTTGTTCATGACCCCCTCAATGGTGGTCAGTTCAGGGTGTTCTTCGGCCAGATAAGTGGGGATCCACCAGCCTTCCACGCCGCCGGGTTCCAGCACTCGCCCAAGGCGCTGGATACGGCCTTCCTCTTCCAGGCGGTTGTAGACTTCACCGGTCGAGTTCAGCCACAACTCGGTGACAATGTCGGGTTCGCCGTTTTCCGCGACCGACGTTACGGCGGGGACTGTGTCGGAAGGAACAACAGTGACGTCACATCCGTATCCATTTTCCATCAGGAATGTCGCGACACCGGTAACGACCTCGTTGGAAGCCCAGCCCATTTCAGTAATCGACACTTCGCCACAATCGGCAAATGCCGCAGATGACATTGACAGCGCGCTCGCCGCCATTACCAGGGTTGTTTTACGCATACAGAGTACTCCAGTGTTGCAGAAAAATTAGACTCAGCGTTTGAGTAACGCTGTTGCTCAGTAACCGCTCACCGGCGGCGCCAGGAATCGGGCGATGCTGCGACCGTCGCGAATACCCGCGTTGGTGATGGCGGTAGGGTGCCGCATGCTGAGCGGAAAGAGAGAGGGGTGGCCAGTGGCCGATTGCAGTTGGAAGCTGAGGGAGCGTAAGGGTGCCAAAGACAGAGTACAGAGCGCTCCAGCAATCACGCCTGCGGTGGCAGTGATCGGCAGTGTGCTTCTGATTTTCGAGTTCGTGGCAGCTCGCAAACGGTAAACCTCTTCAGCGTCGAGGCCGCGTACCCTAGTGCATTTGTGACGTGATTCCAAATTTTTAACGCACATATTGGTTTTCAGTATGTAATGGCAGCACTCAGTAAGCCCGTCGCAAAACCGCCTGGTGCGCAGCATGAGCGCCTAAGGGCGATGTTTAGAATTATGATTCGAAACGGACCCATTTTTTATGTCAACTTTAAGCGACCATTGTTTTAATCGGTGGTAATGGACCGGGATGATTCGGTCGACCCAGGCATTGCGGCGATCCAGTCGACCCGTGTCGTGGTGCTCAACCGGACGTTCTTCGGTACAGTAAACGTTCAGTTGCTGTGTTGAACCGTGAACGGCTGTCCTGCTTGATAGCGCATCCAAAGCTACCTAGTCAGACCTACCAATGATTGGCCTACCGCTGCAGACGATCGTTCTTTGTACAGTTTGCAACGTAGTAGAGCGTGCTTTTTCAACCCCTTTCAGCATCCAATATCAGGTTTCGGGAGTACCCAGGGGTTGAACCATTAATCCGTTGCACAAGAGATACGCTATGAGATTGCAAGCCCCCAGAGCCATAATCGACTTCACCACCAAGGATATTTATGGCGAGCCCATTCAATTGAGTGCCTTTAAAGGCAAAAAGGTGATGTTGTGCTTCTTTCGGGACGCTGCCTGTCCGTTCTGTAACTTTCGGGTGTATGAATTGACCCATCGTTACAAAGAATGGCAAAAGGATAATGTTGAGGTTATCGCGGTTTTCAGTTCTACGAACGATGAGGTTCGCAACTACGTGGCCCGTCACCCAAGGCCTTTCCGGCTGGTAGCAGACCCAGATCTTGAGATTTACAACCGTTATGGAGTTGAGCACTCCGGGTTTGCCTTGTTCAAGGCGCTGCTGTTTAAATTGCCGCGTATCTTCATGGGTATGAAAAAGGGCGGCTACCCCTCCAAGAACCCGAATGTAAAGCTGGTACCTGCAGATTTTCTGATCAACGAAAAGGGCCATATCGTGGATTGCTGGTATGGCCGCGATACCAGTGATCATATGCCAATGAAACAGGTTCAACGCTTTATCCAGGCTCCTGGGGCAGAGAACCCTTCCATTAAACGTGTGGCATGAGGCTCTCTGGTATCTTGATTAATGTCAGATGGATGTCTGGCTCGTGACTGGGTTCAGCAAGTCTTGCGGCAAATTGACAGGCGTCTGCCAGTGGCGGGTATAGGTTCCCGCCACCGGATACAAACATGTCACCAGTAAGCCGAGGCAAATCCATCTACACCGGATACCAACGTCACATCGACTGCTGCAAGGCTCCTTCGACCGTCAGATTGACGTTGGTCACTCGGTCTTCCCAGTCATAATTCTCAACGTTCAGGAGGGTAGCTTCGCCATTGGCGGAATTGCGTCGCGTACGGTCGGATGGTTGATCCTGCGTCGAGATTGAATCGAGCGGTATCGCTGGCCCAGCGGTGATGTTGTATTGGCTGGCATCAATGGCTGTGAACTTGCCGTTCATCGGTGCACCGTACGCTCGCTTGGTGATGTTGCCCAGGGCCCATTGAATGGAGCCCGCCCCGTATTCATTGATCATCCAGCTCCAGTCCCATTGGCTGTAACCGTTGATCTGCCGGTGCAGGTATTGATCGAGCACATCCTCGGCTGCGCTTTATCCGTTGCGATCACCAAAGGTATACACCTCCCAGGGCCGGTTGGTTGGGTGTTCTGTCCGGGCGTTGCCACTCCAGCGCAGGAAGTTTTCGTAGGTCAGGTCGTAATCCATGTACATCTGCGAGGTGTACGGGATGTCTGCCATTTGCTTGAAGAACGTAATGGTGATTTCGCGTTTGGTGCGCGGTGGCATTTCAGCCCGATATTGCGCACTTTGAGATACGGTGGTGGTTTCACCATTGGTTTCGCTCCACCCCTGAGTGGCGTGTCTACCTGCGCATGCGGCTTATCAATGCACCTTCGTAGGTAGCAATATAAACCGCAGAGGAGTCGTTAGTTTTATCCCCAGGTCATTTCGCCTGTGGCGACCTTGGCGCCTATTTGCAGGGCAATGCCCAACCCAGCCTCTGGATAGCGGGCATTCATCGCTGCTATAAGGGCCGTACTGTCAACCGCCGTTTCCAGTTCTTCCTCAAAGGCCAGCAAGTAGTCTCTGGTGTAGCTGATAGCCGAGGCATCTGTGGCATCGCTGGTTTTCATATGGCCTGGAACGACGACGTCCGGATTGCGTGCCAGCATGGCATTGAGGCTATGCACCCAGGCTGCACGTTCTTCGGGGCTGGAAGTGTCTGCCGTCCACACGTGAACACCGGAGAACACCATCACGCCACCAACAATGGCATTCAGAGAAGGCACCCAAAGGTAACGACGGTTGCTAGTGCCCTCGACGTCGACGATGTTTATCACATGCTCTTCCAGCTCAATGGTCTGGCCGTCGAACGCCTCTGGCATCACAATGTCGGCCAGAGTCTGTGGGCCGTTTTCTTTTAATTGCGGGCCCCAGGTTTCCAGTTTTTTTGCCACATTACCCTGAATGGCTGCGATGGTGGCAGAAGCCGCAATTATTTGCGCTTCAGGGAAAGCTGCTTGAATTGGAGCCAGGCTGAAATAGTAGTCTGGGTCGCTCTGGCTGATGTAAATGGTTGTTAATTGCTTGCCGCTTTGCTGAATGGCGTCTGCAACCGCTTGCCCGTCGGACAGGGTAAAGCCGGCGTCAATCAGAACCGCCTCCCGTGTTCCAGAAAGCAAGACGGGCGCTCGGTAAAAACCCTGTTCGCCCGCTGCAAAGTGTTGCCAGCTTAGCCCCTTGTTTGCCGCCCAGGCACCTTTGCCAAGTAGGGTAGCAGCCGCAGTGATGGTGGCTGCAGCTTTTATGACATTACGTCTTGTAACCATAGGGTTTCTCCCCGTATCGATTAATGATTAATGAACATCTGTTGTAGACAGTTCTCAGGCTGCTCGCAGTTGCTCGGCCAGGGCACCCGGGTTGGAAAACACGGCTGAGGTATCGAGCAAAGAATGGCCAGACTCGGATTCGAGAATCAGCGTTGGTACACCTCGGGCACCGAATTGATGCAACAGTGCCTGCGCCTGGCCTACGCGTGTAAGGCTGGCTTCCTGAGCGTAGGCGGCAGAGTGCATCATCAGTGCGGCGGCATCGTTGAGACCGAGCCGCACGAGCACGTCGGCCAGTACAGAAAGCGAGGTGACATCCTGCCCGTCAGCAAAGCGAGCAAGCTGGATGTGTTTGAGTGCTTCATGCTCCCGTTGTGGTTTGGTTAATGCCACGGCGGTCAGCGCCCGCGTGGCAGGGCCGCTATCAAACCGTCGCTCGCGGTCGCCAAGAACCGATTGCCGGTAAGTCTCTGTGAAGCGTTGGCCGGTAAGGTGCGCAATGCGCTGGTCGTTAGACCAGGCGAATGCCGCAAAATCGTCATCCATGGGCCGTGACGCCTGGTCTGAAAACAAGCCAGTAGGGAGTAGGTTGAGGGTAACGTCTGTCCCCTGCGCCAATGGGGAAATAGCCGGCATTATGCCGTAGCACCACCCGCACAGTGGGTCGAATAAGTAGTGAAGTGTCTTGTTCATGAGCATGCCTCCGTAGTTGCCGCCCAGATTAGACGTAAAGATTTGACTATTAAATACATACAGGATATACATTCCGTATGCTAAAAACATACAATCGTAACGAACCTGGCCTGGGTGCGTTCAGTAATTTGCGCCGCCTCACCTATTTCGCCGCTGTTGTGGAAGCGGGCTCTTTCACCGCGGCCGCTGATCGCCTGGGTATCACCAAGGCGGTAGTCAGCCAGCAGGTGGCCCGGCTTGAACAGGAATTCAAAACGTCACTCCTGGTTCGCACCACGCGCAGCGTAAAACCGACTGAGGCTGGCCTGGCCTTCTACTTGCGCTGCGCGCTCATTCTGCGTGAAGCGGAGGAGGCCTTCGACGAGCTAGCGGAAACATCGGCTGAGCCCTCGGGAATGTTGCGGCTCACCGTACCCTTTGACTATGGGGTGAGTGTCGTCGTACCGGCCATAGAGGCCTTTACTCAGCGCTACGCGGCCTGCAAGGTGGATGCGATTTTTAGCGACCAGACGCTGGATATCATGTCGGGCGATATTGAACTCGCCATTCGGGTGGGGTGGCTTGCCGACAGTGGCTTTCAGTCGCGGAAAATAGCCGATTTTCAGCAACTGCTCGTCGGCGCGCCGAGTATGGTAGCCCGGGTAGCAAGGCATGCTCGGCCACAAACGTTAAGCACATTTCCGTTTATCGCCAATACGGCTTTACGCGACAGTCTTCGTTGGACTTTTTCGCTGGGCGAGGGTGAGTATGAAACCGTTAGCATGCAAGCATCGATTTTTCTTGATGCTACCCTGGCCGTGCGCGAAGCCGTTTGCCTGGGGGCCGGTTTGTCCGTTCTGCCAGATTATGTGGTAGCAGACGATCTGGCCGCCGGGCGTCTTATCCAGGTGTTGCCGCAATGGAAGCTACCAATGGGTGGTATTCACGCCGTCTTCCCTGCTGCCCGGTACCGGCCCGCTAAGGTCCGCGCTTTTGTTGATGTATTGGCAGGAAGGGAGCAGCAACGACAGGCGATCAGCGCGGTTGAATAGCAGTGCCCGAGAGCTGGGTGTCGAAGTGTTCAGTTGGGTGTTGCAATTGAAACTGGTACTGACCATCCACTCAATTTTGGAGTGTTCACGATGAGCGCATTTCTAATCGTAGATACCAAGATAAAAGATCACACAGCTTATGAGGAATACAAGACGCTGGCTAAGCCGATCGCCGAAAAGTTTGGTGGTGTTTATCGGGCAAGAGGCGGCGTGATGGATGTCAGAGAAACTGAGCTTTGGTCTCCCTCCCGGATTGTCATCATCGAATTCCCGGATATGAACAGCGCGCAGGCATTTGTGGATTCTGAAGAATACGCTCCGGTGAAACCAAAACGTACCGATAATGCCGAATGTACGTTGTTCATAGTAGAGGGCAACTGATCTGGGGGCGTCAGTTTGACATGGTTCACCACTCAAACGGTGGCTGCGGTAGCTTGCCCGTTCGGGTCTACACCATCAGTTGCACCGGCCATTCACGAGACAGGCTTGTAGAGCATCGCCCTTAGGCGGTTCTGATGGAGCTTCATGGGTCGTTGACAATAGCCTTCCTATCCAGTGACCCAGTGGCAAGTCGGCAACGTGGCCGAGTGCCTTCACACGCAAATAACCCTGTCGATCGATCAATAACACAGAAGGCGTTCCCTGCAGTTCGTACCGTTGCATGGTTTGGGGGATAGGGCCGTTTTCTCCCGGGGCGTCCACAGCTATAGGGAAACCCAATCGATATTCACTGATAAACGCAGCAAGGGCTTCGTTGGTCATCACGTCGTGGTGTTCAAATACGCTGTGTAACCCAAGTACACAAACGTCATCGGCTGTGAAGTATTGATGCAAACTCTTAGCCTGGGGAAGACTGTGGCTAACACAGGCAGGGCAGAGCATTTGGAAGGCATAGATGACAACCACTTTGCCTCGCAGCTCAAGTAAATCGACAGGAACGTTAGTGTTATACCAGGTCTGTGTGCTTAACTGGGGCGCACGTGTAAGGGGGCCTTCAGACATGGGATTCTCCTTGTGGGTAAGGGCACCGTTCAGGTGCCCGGTGAACGATTACTGGTTGATTCTTCCGGGAAGTTCCAGGGAACCTGCGGTATCGAATACATCGGTCACACACAACAAAGGCTCATGCACACTTTGGTTCACTCTCAGACCGGCGGTCACTGCATCGAACTGCATATTTTGCAGCGAAACATTGCTGTCGAACGCCACATGAATGTCCAGGCTCTCCTCGTTAAACATGGGTTGCCACCCTGGGCTGTCAATCAAGATGGGAAGACCCGGCCAGGTAGCGGGAAGGTGTGGGCTTTCACCCTCGGGAATGTCCACCACACCTAACCCGCCGTCTGGGCATTGTGGGTGCGGCGCCAGCACGACCCAGTGGCTGTGCCAGGTATCTCCATCGTTGTTCAAATGGCCATCGCGATTTTCATCAAACAGAGGCGTGTCGTCGAAGTCCGGGTGGGCGGTAACGGCCAGTGACAAGACACCGGTATCGGCCGCAAACCCCACGGCCGAGGGGCTGAGGTTGGTCGGCCATACATAGGAATACACGTCGCTGCCGGCAAGGCTTCCAGTGGCCTTTGCCCTGGTATCACCCGAGACGCCGGATACCGCCATGTGGAAGTGTGCACTTTGCCCGTTACTGGTGATGCGGGCATGAACAATGTCGAAGTCCGCTTCAACCTCGGGGTCGGTCGGGGTGAGAATGCCAGTCTCATGGCCCTCGTGAGCGGCGGCGAAGCAGGGGATGAATAAGGGCAACAATGACAGTGCATGGATGGTTTTCATGATAAGTCTCCATAGTTTGGTATCGAGTCGATACGATATTAATGTGCCTGCCTGAAAATGAGTTGTCAACATAGTATTTAGTCGATACTATTTGGTGATGTCGACTGAACTGCTTGAACAACTCATAGAACGAATTTCGGGTGTGCTTCGCCACGACACGCGGGCGCAGTTATCTTCCGAGGGCTTACAGCCGGTGCAACTGGAAGCGCTGGCCTATCTTGCGCGCGCCAACCGTTATTCTGATACGCCCATGGGCGTGAGCGAATACCTTGGGCAAACCAAGGGAACCGTGTCGCAAACGCTGAAAGTACTGGAGAACCGCGGGTTACTGACAAAAGTGCCTGACGCAGAAGATCGCAGGGTTACCCACTTGCGTCTCACCAATCGTGGCCGGGACATTCTGGCCCGGGTACGTCCAGCCCCGGTGCTGCAGGCTGCTGCTAAGCAACTGACGCCACAAACCCTGGGTGCCTTACATGACCACCTCACCGAATTGCTAAAGTTGATGCAGCAGGCCAACCAGAATCGGAGTTTTGCCCAATGTGTCGGTTGCAAGCATAATTCAGGGACTGAGACAGGCGAATTTTGGTGCAACCTTACCCAGGAGCCTCTAACTACAGAGGAGGTGCAGTTAATTTGTCGGGAATTCGAGGCGCCCTAGGATTGGCAGGAGGTACATGATGAATACACTTTCTTTTCTTACAGCCGTATTGATCGCAGTGACTTTAGGGTTGGGGCTGGCATCCTGTGCGAAATCTGATGATGTCGTTACCGCACAGGATGTCGAACAAGAGACCAGGGAGCTGATCAACACGCTGAGTCAATACACCGCCAACCAGCGTGACGAGGCCGTGGAAAAAGCCGGTCAGGCACTGGAAAGACTCGATAGTAAGATCGATGAACTCGAAACCCGAATTGACAACAACTGGGAATCGATGAGCCAGCAAGCTCGCCAGGATGCCAGGGCCAACCTGAATAGACTGCGCGAGCAGAGAAGCGAATTGGCTGGCTGGTACGACAACTTCAGAAACAGCTCGGCCGGTGCCTGGGATGAAATGAAAAAGGGCTTTACCGACGCCTACCAGGTAATGAGTGATTCCTGGGTAAATGCCAGGCGTGCATTTGAAGACGACGACGAGTAAACGATAGGTGCAATGGCTTACCGATGTTCAACGTCGATTGCTTCGCGATAGATTCTGGGGGAGCGCCCCGTCTTGGCTTTAAAAAAGCGGGAAAAGGCAGAATGCGAAGAAAAAGCCAGCCAATCGCTCACTTCCTGTATCGTTAACCTTTCTTCGGTCAATAACTTTATTGACACCTGAAGCTTGACTTCAGACAGTAGCAAGCTGAAGTTTGTATTCTCCGAATTCAGCCTTCTGTTTAATGTCCAGCGACTTACTTGCAGCGCATTGCACAGAATTTTCAAAATATCATTCTGCTCTGATATTCTCTTTGAATAGATGGCATTAAAGATAATTTCGGCGACAGAGCTGGATAGCTTTCCTGCAGAGAATAGGTTTCTTTTAATGTTATTAATTTGCTCTTTTTGTAATGTATGGAGGGTTCTGTTAAATGAATTTTGAGATTTTTCCAGGTCGTTGTTATTGATGATAATTGAGTTTTCATTTTGATCTAGCACGCAACTGGTCTCAAACTTTTCATCGAAATTTCGCTTTTTGATCAGATTTTTTGCGGTCAAACTAACAGCCAATGGTGCCTTGGGTGAGTGGAGGTGGATAATATCCGACAGTAAAGCAATATTCCCCAGGGCATTAATGGGATGTGCTGTCTCGGAACTTGATGTTAAATAGGTTATTTTGGTTCTATCACTGTTTTGGCTGATGGTGAAGTAATCGCAGTTGCCAATGATGCAGGCGTTGTGGATGAAGGTGCTAATGGCTTGTTCTGTACTCTCTTGATTGACGCAGTAGCTGATCAGCTCTGGAAATAGACAGTGATAGGTTGGTATGGTGTTCTCAAGCAACGAGGTTATGACCTGATGCTCAGCCTCCCGGTCATGGCTTAGCTGATTTAGCAGGTAATTGTGCTTCTTTTCAACTATTCGCCCATAGGGCCTTTCCATTTCATAGGGCGTGATGTCACAGGTGTCAAATACCGCCTTCAGTTTTTTGTTGCTCTTGGATTTTTCATAAGTGCCTTGATAGATAATATTGGAAACACTTTTATTGTTCATCGACTGTGCCTTTACCAATAGTGGTATTGCTGATATCTACTTCTAACATAAAGTTGTTAGCTGATAAGGCGGTTTTCTGTATCATAGAGTAACAATTGTTACCGTCTGTGGCCGCTACGGTTCCAAGCTCTGCTGGTCTTCTATTGGCTATTGCTCAGAAGGCAAAAGCGTTGATCATTGGCGGAAATCTTCTCCCAGCACTCACCCTTGCTCCAAAGTGGTTACTATCTGCTCTGTATTGGATAGTTTGCTTTAGTTCCCCGAATACAATGTGGGTGCGTTCATGCATCTACAATAATAAATATGGGAAATCGTCAATGAACAAAATTACGTTGATGGCTACGGCTATCGGATCTGTGATCGTTCTTGTTGGCTGTGAAACAGGAACAACGTCTGGTGACACGTCCCCCCTTACGGGTGCTGGTAGTGAGACATTCAGGGAAAAGGCAGAGTCGCTGGTCGCTCGCATGTCAGCCTACGAGCAGATGAATATGCTGGTTGGGCCAGGTTACGCACTTCAACCAGACTTTTCGTTTGGAACCAATTATGAAGCGCTCACTAATGTCAAAAACGACATACCGGGTACAGTCGGGTATATCAATGGTGTCTATAATGAGAGCACCGGCCTCGATATTGCCGCTGTAAAGCTAGCAGATGGTGCCGCAGGAGTTCGAATAGACCCTGTTCGAGACGGGGATAGCGATACCTACTATGGCACAGCATTTCCAGTCAGTACGTTGCTTGCATCAACCTGGAACCTTGATATACAAGCAGCCGTCGGTAGGGCAATAGGTACTGAGATTAAAGAGTATGGTCTGGATTTCTGGTTGGCCCCCGGCCTTAACATTCAACGTAACCCTCTGAATGGGCGGAACTTTGAGTATTACTCTGAAGACCCATTGCTTTCTGGGATGATGGCCGCGTCTGCCGTCAATGGTGCTCAGTCGGTTGGTGTAGGTGCCACCGTTAAGCATTTTGTTGCCAATAATGCAGAGACCTCGCGTAACTTCGTGAACAATATTATTTCACCAAGAGCGTTGCGTGAAATATATATGCGTGGGTTTGAGTACGCAGTTGCTGAGTCCAACCCGTGGGCAGTGATGACAGCGATGAATCAGGTTAATGGCCATTATTCGGGTCAATGGAGAGATCTTAATACAACAGTATTGAGAGATGAGTGGGGTTTTGACGGGCTCGTTATGAGTGACTGGTGGGCCGGAGATGGGAACTACCCCGAGATGATTCGTTCAGGTAATGATCTGATTGAGTCAGGCGGGGTAGCGCTGGCATATCGGTACGGCGAAGTGGACGCGCTTCAGCAACTTGAAAATGCTTATGAGTCTGGTGAGCTGGATGAAGAGACGATTAAATCCAGTGCAGTTCGGGTGCTGACGCAGTCGTTGAAAACACCGTCTAATCAGGGCTACGAGTTTTCCAGTCGCCCTGATCTGGTCGCCCATGCCGCGTTGTCGAGAACATCGGCCAGTGAAGGTATTATCCTGCTGAAGAATGATTCGGATGTATTGCCAATTGACCGTTCTTCCCGCATCGCTTCTTTTGGAATTAATCAGGTTAATACGCTAAAAGGAGGGTATGGCAGTGGGGATGTTAACGCAGCCTATACGGTTAATATCCTGGACGGACTGGCCGCTCAGTTTACCGTAGATTCTGAGCTTAGCGCGCTTTACCAGGATCACTTTTCTGCCAATAAGTCAGAAACGGATTTTAATGGCTTGTCTACCATTATAGAGTGCAGCGAGCCTCCGCTTACCCCGTTGGAAATTGAAGACTATGTTACTGGCAATGACGTAGCTGTTATCAGCATCGGTCGATACTCAATGCAAGGCAGGGATCGAGCGAATGCGGAAGGGGATTTCCTGCTGTCTGCTGATGAATCCAACCTGATTGAAGATGTGGCTACTGCGGCGCATGCACAGGGTAAAAAAGTCATCGTTGTATTAAACGTGGCAAGCATTATTGAAATGGAATCTTGGCAAGATAACGTTGATGCAATCGTGTTGGCCTACTTGCCCGGGCAAGAAGCCGGGAATGTGATTGCCGATGTTCTGTCTGGTGAGGTTAACCCTAGCGGAAAGCTCACACAATCGATCCCGGTTGCTTACGCAGACATCCCTTCAGCCAGCAGTTTTCCAGGGGTGGATACCGATGCAGATGGAAAGGTAGATACCCATTATTACAATGAGGGCATCTACGTTGGATACCGTTACTACGATACCTTTGATCAACCGGTGAGCTACCCGTTTGGGTTCGGCCTTTCCTATACAGACTTCGAGTACGGTTCTCCCCTTTTGGTAGATAATACCCTTAATTCTGAAGGGGCTCAGGGCAAGGTTTCGTTCTCGGTTGATGTGACCAACATTGGTGGTGTTGCCGGTAAAGACATCGTTCAAGTATACATAGCGGCTCCTTCCGGTCGCCTGGATAAGCCGGCGGCCGAGCTTAAGGCTTTCGCCAAGACAGCCTTGTTGGCCCCGGCCGAGGACCAGACTTTGGTCTTTGATGTTACCGCAAAATGGTTGTCCAGTTTCGACCCTGCTAGAAACCAATGGGTGGTTGAGCCTGGGTTGTATAGAGCCTACATCAGCAAGTCATCAGAGACGGACGGTGTCTATCCGGTGACCTTTTCGGTCACTAGTGAGATCGTTGTGGATGAAACCACCCCGGGTGCTTTGTCACTGCCGGATACGGTAGGTGATTTCGAGACCGTTCATAATGACTGATGTGATATAGGCGCACCTGCCAAGGCGCTAACCCGGTAAGTTCAGGAGATGCTGTAAAACCCGGGGTAGCTCTGCTATCCCGGTTGAACCATTCTGCCATGGGCTTGCCGACCATTCTTGGGTCTGCGATTAGGCTATCAAGCTCATGCCTGCGTACGGCTTTGGTATCAAGTGCCCGGAGCGTTACGGGATTTGCCCTGGGTGCCAGGTGTTGTTCAATGCAGAGTCTCCCTAGCGCTACGGGGTAGTGCAGCCACTGTCCAGAATGGCATTGGATTGTTAACGAATGGGACAAGGTGAATGCACTGCTGCCCGGTGTGTTCTGAAGTGTCATGCCTTAGACTGTATAGGTAGGATCATCAGGCACTGACCATTAGACCTATGCAGCTGTTTAACGACATTCGGTTCGATAACCTAAAAGGTGACATCTTCGGTGGCCTGACGGCTGCGGTGGTGTCTTTGCCCATGGCGCTGGCGTTCGGCGTCGCGTCCGGTGCCGGTGCCGAGGCCGGGCTCTACGGGGCAGTGCTGGTTGGGTTGTTTGCGGCCCTGTTTGGTGGCACGTCCACTCTGATTTCCGAGCCCACCGGTCCGATGACGGTCGTGATGACGGCCGTACTCACCACCCTGATTGCCGATAACCCGGAAAACGGCAGAGCCATGGCGTTTACCGTGGTCATGATGGCCGGGTTGTTTCAGATCGCGCTGGGGGCACTCAAGCTCGGCAAATACATTACGTTAATGCCCTACAGTGTGGTCTCCGGCTTTATGTCCGGTATTGGTATTATTCTGATCATTCTGCAGCTGGCTCCTTTCCTCGGTCACCCGAGCCCGCCGGGCGGTGTGACGGGCACTCTGGCGGCCTTGCCTGGGCTGTTAACCTCGATCAAGCCGGTCGAATTCATATTGGGTGCTTTCACCATTGGCATTCTGTTTTTCGCGCCCAAGCAGTGGACCCGCTACGTTCCCGCCCAACTGATCGCCCTGGTCGCAGGCACACTGTTCTCCCTGACGATTCTTGGTTTTTTTGAGGTGCGCCGCATCGGCGAGATCGATCTGGGTCTTCCCTCTATGGTTGTGCCCACTTTCAGTTGGGGCCAATGGAGCGAGATGATCGTAGACGCCCTGGTGCTGGGCACGTTGGGTTGTATTGATGCGCTCTTAACCGCGGTCATCGCCGACAGCCTTACCCGCCAGGAGCATAAATCCGATAAAGAACTGGTCGGGCAGGGCATCGGCAACTTAGTCTCGGGCCTGTTCGGTGGGTTGCCCGGTGCCGGTGCCACCATGGGCACGGTGGTGAACATTCAAACCGGGGCGCGGTCGGCGTTGTCGGGCATTGTGCGGGCGGTCGTGTTGATGGTCGTCATTCTATGGGCGGCGAAACTGACCGAGAGCATTCCGCTGGCGGTATTGGCTGGTATTGCCGTGCGGGTGGGCATCAATATTCTGGATTGGAGTTTCGTGAAACGCGCGCACCGCGTTTCCTTAAACGCCACCTTTATCATGTATGGCGTGATGTTTTTAACCGTCTTCTTCGACCTCATCGTGGCGGTGGGGTTGGGGGTTTTCATCGCGAATATCATCACCATTGAGCGGCTCAGCCGCGAACAAACCCGAAACATCAAGACCATTACCGATTCTGACGACGCCATTGCGCTCAACAACGAAGAAAAGCAGTTGCTCGATGAAGCGCAGGGCAAACTGCTCTTGCTGTACCTGAGTGGCCCGATGATTTTTGGGGTGTCCAAGGCCATTGCCCGGGAACACAATGCCGTCATGAGTTGTACCGCCATGGTGGTGGATATCAGCGACGTGCCACTGGTTGACGCCACCGTCTCCCTGGCCATTGAAAACGCGCTCAAGGATGCCCTGGACGCTGGCAAGGAGGTGTTTATTGTTCGCCCTGCACAAGAGACATCGAGGTTTCTGGAGGGTGTGGGGCTGTTTGATATGGTACCGCCCCAACACGTCTGTTCATCGCGGGTAGAGGCCTTGCGCCTGGCGGGCGAGGCCATTCGGTCACACCCGCAGTAACTTGTTCCGGGGCTGAAGCCAGGCCCTCTGCCCATTCGGTCAGCCCCTTAAAACCCTCTCCATTTTGGATCTGGATTCGTGCCTGTAACGGGCGAGTCGCTCCAATGCAGGCTGTTTGTCTTTCTAACGTCCAACTGCCCTCTGTTACGAGGGGGCGGCCCTATATCCCGAATGGTGATTGATTTAACTCGACACTCGAAAATATTTTGACAGCACCCACCTCCTGTGGTTTATTTAGTTTGAGACGTGAAATTAAAGGCCGCCCTGACTCATTCAGGGGAAAACAAAAACCATCACAACCAGAGGAAGGCCCCATGCTCAAGCTCAAACACCTAGTCGTTTCCACCTGCGTCGGCACCTTGCTGGCCGTGTGCAGTACACAGCTGGTGGCTGAAGAAACAGTGACTGTCCTGCATAACCAGCAGGATCAGTTCATTCGCGATACTTGGGATGACATTCGTGTCGACTTCGAAGCCCAAAACCCGAATATCACCGTGCAACTGGATTTTATGGACGACGATGCCATGAAAGCCCGCTTGCCCACGCTGCTGCAATCGAACGCCAAACCCGATCTGTACTGGAGCTTCGGCGGCGGCAATTACCGGGTGCGCGCTGAAGCGGGCCTGCTTGCAGACATCACCGACAAGGCAGACCGCCTGAGAGCCAATATTGGTTCGGGCGCCATGTCGGCGTTTGAGGTTAACGGCCGGCTCTATGGTGCACCCTATCGGCTGGCTCAGGTCGGATTCTGGTACAACAAGTCGCTGTTTGAGCAGGCCGGTGTGAATGCCGACAGCATTGAAACCTGGGATGACTTTCTGGATGCAGTCAGTACGCTCAAGGAGGCCGGTATCACCCCCATCGCCGCTGGCGGTGCTGAACGCTGGCCGCTGCATTTTTACTGGACCTACCTGGCCATGCGCATTGGCGGGCAGGATCTGTTCCAGTCGATTCTGGCCGATGAAGCCAGCTTCGATAACGAGCATTACGTACGCGCAGGTGAAGAGCTGCGCCGCCTGGCAGAGCTCGACCCTTTTCAGCCCGGTTATCGGGGCATGGCCTATAACGAGGCCGCCGGTGTGTTCGGGAATGGGCAGGCCGCTATCCACCTGATGGGTGAATGGGATATCGGTGTGCAAACCTCCGAATCCGAAAGCGGCGAGGGTGTCTCTGGTGGCAACCTGGGCTACTTCAATTTCCCCATGGTGGCCGGTGGCCTGGGTGACCCTTCCGCGACGCTGGGCGGTGTCGATGGCTGGGCCTTTACCTCGGGCAATGGCAGTGATGCCGCCGTGCGCTGGCTGGAGTTCTTCCTGGCGCCAGAACAACAACGCAAACTCGCTGCAGCGGGCATCATCATTCCGGTGGCCAATGGTGCGGCTGAAGCCGTTGAAGACCCGCACATGAAGCAAATTGCCGAGAACATTGCCAACTCATCCTGGCATCAGGTGTTCTGGGATCAGGCGCTGGGCGCCGATGTGGGCGGTGTGATCAATGATGTGTCGGCCGAGCTGTTTGCCGGTGAAATTTCACCGGAAGATGCGGTAGATCGGGTACAGCAGGCCTGGGATTTCCGATAATTCTGCCGAAGCGCTCCCTGGGCTCATTGGCTGCAAAGTCATTGAGCCTTTCTTCGATCAAAGCCGTTCGAGACTGTCATGAAATCTGTTGATATCGCGCTCGAAGCGCAGCGTACCGGCCGGTTGTCGGCTGTGAAAGAGTGGCTGTACCGCCATAACACCGGCGGGCGGCTCTCCACTTTGTTATTGTTTATTCCACCGGCGCTGATGGTATTCACCCTGCTGGTGATCCTGCCGATTGCTGAATCCGGTGTGTACAGTTTCTACCGCTGGAATGGCTTTACCGCACTGTCTGACAGCGGACGCTGGGTTGGCTGGCGCAATTTCCAGTTTATTCTGCAGGACCCGGTTTTCCATCAGGCAGTGTGGAATACGGCGAAGATTGTGCTGATCTCCCTGCTGATTCAATTACCGCTGGCCATGATGCTGGCGCTGAGCATTGCCAGCAAAGGCAGCCTCAATACCTTGTTCCGGCTGGTGTACTTTCTGCCTTTTATTCTGGCCGATGTTGTTGCTGGTCTGATCTGGCGGTTTATTTACGACGGTAATTTTGGCCTGGTAGCGGCCTTTACCCAGCTGTTTGGCATGGAGTCTTTTTACCCGCTGGCAGACCGGGACTGGGCCTTCAATGCCATTCTGGTTGTGGTGGTCTGGAAGTATTTTGGCTACCACATGATGATCTACATCGCCGGCCTGCAAAGTGTGCCAAATGATCTGGTAGAAGCCGCCCGGCTCGATGGCGCCAGCCGTCTGCAAATCATCTTCCGCATCAAGCTGCCGCTGATCATGCCCGCTATTCGGTTGTCGATATTCTTCAGTGTGATTGGCGCGTTGCAGTTTTTCGAAATGGCGATGCCGTTGGTCACCTCAGGTGGCCCCAGTGGCTCGGCGCATACCATTGTGACTTACCTTTACGAATTCGGCATTGTGCGCTCGCGCATCGGTTTTGGCAGCGCCGTGGCCGTATTGCTCTTTGTAATGTGTGCGATCTTTGCCTTTATCTATCAACGGTTTGTGATGGCGAGGAATACCGCATGACGGAGATGACTGATCGGCGCAGTGTGTCTGCCAGCGTAGCGCGCTGGGGGTTATTGCTGCTAGCGGCTCTGTTTGTTTTATTACCGTTCTGGATGACGACACTCGGCGGGTTTAAGAGCCTGGGGGAGTTGAGGGTTAGCCCGCTGGGCTTGCCCCGTCAGTGGGATGCCACCGCTTACCTGGACATTCTCACCAGCAGCATGACCTGGCAGATGATGCTCAATTCCGTTGTCATTACCGGCTTTACTGTTGCCCTGGTGTTGATCATCGCTTCCATGCTGGCATTCACCTTCTCGCACATCCGGTTTGCCGGCAAACAGTATCTGTATTCGTACGTGATTCTGGGCATGATGTTTCCCGGCGCTACTGCGATTCTTCCGCTGTTCATCAAAATTCGGGACATCGGATTGCTCGATACCTATGCGGGCGTCATTCTGCCTCAGGTTGCGTTTGGCCTGGCCATGAGCGTGCTGTTGTTCCGAACCTTCTTTGAGCAATTGCCGAAAGAATTGTTCGAGGCAGCCCTGGTCGATGGCTGCAGTTATGGCCGGTTTTTCTGGACCATCGTGATGCCACTGTCAAAACCCATTCTGGCCACCGTGGGTGTGTTCATTCTGGTGGGTAGCTGGAACAATTATATTTTCCCGCTGATCATGCTGAACGATCAAAGCGTTTACCCCTGGCCCCTGGGGCTGATGGAGTTTCGTGGCCAGTACGGATCTGAATGGAATCGTATTCTGGCCTACATTACTGTCACCATTTTGCCGGCGGTAGCCTTCTTTCTGTATGCACAAAAGTACATTGTCGCCGGGCTGACCGGCGGTGCGGTTAAAGGGTAATTTTTTAATGCGTGCAACCATCAACAACCCGATTCTTCCCGGCTTTAATCCAGACCCGTCGATCTGCCGGGTCGGTGATGATTATTACATCGCTACGTCCACCTTTGAGTGGTACCCGGGGGTGCAGATTCACCACTCGACCGATCTGGTTAACTGGCGGCTGGTCAGCCGGCCACTGAACCGGCCCGACCTGTTGGATATGCGCGGCAATCCGGATTCCTGTGGTGTCTGGGCACCTTGCCTGACCTACAGCGAGGGCGTGTTTTATCTGGTCTACACCGATGTTAAACGCCACAGTGGCGATGCCAAAGACGCGCACAATTACATCACCCGCTGCACCACGATCGATGGCGACTGGCAGGCGCCGGTTTACATCAACAGCAGTGGCTTCGACCCTTCGCTGTTTCACGACGACGATGGTCGCCGCTGGTTCCTGAACATGCTGTGGGATTACCGGCCAGACAAGCCCTCTTTTGGTGGCATAGTGCTGCAAGAGCTTGACCGGGATAACCTGTCCCCGGTCGGCCCGGTGCACACTATCTTTGCCGGCAGTGACCTTGGCATGGTGGAAGGGCCGCACCTCTACAAACGCAATGGTTACTATTACCTGCTGACGGCTGAAGGGGGGACTGAATACGACCACGCCTGCACACTGGCGCGGTCTCGCCAATTAACCGGCCCCTATGAATTGCATCCGAAGCAGCACCTGATCACCGCCCGGTTTGACCCGCAATGCCCCTTGCAGCGAGCCGGCCATGGCGACCTGGTTGAAACCCCGGAGGGGGAAACTTATCTGGTGCATCTGTGCAGCCGTCCACTGGCCAACCGGGGGCGCAGTCCCCTGGGCCGAGAAACCGCTATTCAGAAGCTGACCTGGGGGGATGACGATTGGTTATGGCCAGATGCAGACTGCCTGTCGCCCCAGATTCAGGTGCCGGGGCCAGAGACGCGAAACCACACATCTACGCCGGCCCGGGAAGCCGACATTGACTACCGGTTCACTGCCCGCCAATTGCCGGTGGATTTTCAGTGGTTGCGCACACCCTTCCCGGAAACCCTGTTCAGTCTGAGTGAACGCCCGGGCTATTTGCGCTTGTACGGAAGGGAATCGCTTGGGAGTTTGTTCAACAGTTCACTGGTGGCCAGACGTCAGCAAAGCCAGCGGTTTACAGCCTCGACTACCCTGGACTTTCAGCCCAGGCATTTCCAGCAGATGGCTGGGTTGGTGTGTTACTACAACAGCCGCAAGTATCATTATTTGTTTATCAGCCATGACGAAACCCTCGGCCGCTGCCTGGATGTCATGAGTTGCCTGGCCGATGCCAATGGCCATGGACATTACCCGCTGAACGGCCATCGTATTCCACTGCCAGCCCAGGGGCCGGTCCGGTTACGGGCCGAGGTGGACTTTGAACATCTGTATTTTTCCTGGGCGAGCCAGGGTGAAAACTGGCAACGGCTGCCACTGAAGCTGGACTACTCTGTGCTCAGTGACGAAGCCGGTACCGGCGCAGGCAATAATTTTACGGGGGCCTTTGTGGGTATGGCGGCTCAGGATCTTTCAGGCACAGGCACGCCAGCGGATTTTTCCGGGTTTGAGTACCGTGAAGGGGCTGGTTTGGGTGGTTTCCCCTAATGGCTGCTACCTGATTTCTGCAATAAGAAACACGCGACTTCCGAGAGCCGGGTGATGCCACCACCCTGGGTACACCACCGCTCGCTAAGTGACAGGGTCGCAAGGCGTGTGCTTGCCCGGTTTGCAAGTGCACAAAGCTGGTCGGGTCTATAGAAGACTGGTGAGCACCAGCATGATGGTCGCCGCAGTAGTCACAAAGGCGATCAGTGCGAGCAGTCCGTCCCGGGCGATCAATGCCAGACCGAAAGAGGTTAAGGCTATGCCAGCACCGTTGGCGCTGAAGGGCACAATCTCCATCAATGGCATGGCCGCGGCAATGATCAGACAGACGAAGGCGATGGCATAATTTGCCGGGCCTCTGGCAAAGGAAACGAGTCGCTGGCGCAGCAAGCGGTCGACAAGCCGCGCGGGCTTGCGACACCAGCGGGTGACGTTGCTTAACGTCTCGTTCGATATGGACCGTCTGAGCAACCAGTTGGGAAACCAGAAATAGTCGCGTCCCAGCAACAATTGCACGGCCGTTAGAACGACGATGATGGCCATCAGCGTCGGCACACCCGGTATATCGCCGACCAACGGTGCCATGGTAATCAGCCCCACCAGCAATAGTAAGGGCCCGAAAGAACGTCGCCCAATTTGAGACAATACGTCTTCCAGGGAAACCTGGTGCCCACTGCGTTGCTCAGCATCGGCAATTTGGTCGATCAGTTGTTCAAGATTCATCCTGAAACCCGCCTCTATGGTTGTTCAAGTCCTTGGACCTGTAAACGACCAGAGTAAAGGCACGGGGATAAGGCCATCAAGCCAGTCAGTCCGTCGACATGGACTTATGAGAAAGCCGTCACAGGGCGCGGCACTGAAAACCGCAGCGTCACCACAAGAAGTATCGGCGGAGGTCCGAGTGGAGGGTAGATGACGCGTTTAGCGCACTTATCCCCATCGATTTCAGGAAGACTGACTCAACACCTATTTAAAGAAAGCCGAACAGTCGTGGACCTGCCTTGAGAAAGCGTTACCATAGCCCGCTTTCGGTTCCCTCTCGTTTTTTTATCAACACCCAAGGAATTTTCAGTGAACATCGAGATGATTAAAATGGCCCTTGTACTTGGCCTGCTCAGTTGGATTGGTCCTTTCGCCATCGATATGTATCTGCCGGCCATGCCGGCCATCAGTGAAGATCTGGGGGCCTCGGTATCGGCTGCTCAGTGGACGTTGATGTCCTTTTTCATGGCATTTGGTATCTGTCAGCTGTTTTACGGGCCGGCCTCCGATGTGTTCGGCCGCAAGCCCCCGCTGTATTTTGGCCTGGGCATTTTTGGCGTCGCGTCGATTGGCTGTGCGCTTGCGCCTACCATCGAGTGGCTGATTGCACTGCGTTTTCTGCAGGGTGTTGGGGCCGCCGCGGTGATGTCCATTCCGCGAGCGGTCATTCGCGACCGCTACACCGGTACCGAAGCGACGCGGCTGATGTCGACCATCATGCTGGTGATCGCCATTTCGCCGATGCTGGCCCCATTGATGGGCACGGCCATCATCGTGCCGTTCGGCTGGCGCGCTGTCTTTCTGGCCGTGGCCGTTGCGTCGGTGCTGGGGTTGTTGTTGACGGTGTTTTCGTTGAAGGAAACGCTGGCGCCGGCAGAACGGGCGCCGTTCCGGTTCAACGCCATGATGAAGGCCTTCGGCGTGTTGTTCCGTGACCCGGGCTATATGGGCCTGACCCTGATCGGCGGTATGGGTATGGCCAGCTTCTTTGCCTTTTTGGCAACGGCCTCGTTTTTGTACACCGGCTATTACGGCCTGACGCCATTCCAGTTCAGCCTCGCCTTTGCGTTGAACGCGTTGGGCTTTTTCACCACCAGCCAGGTGGCTGCCAACCTCGGCGTCCGCTTCGGCTCCATTACCGTGGTTAAATGGGCCGTGGCCGGGTATGCCCTGTCAGCCTGCCTGATGTTTGGGCTGGTTGCCCTGGGTAATGACAGCTTTCCGTTACTGGTCACCTTGCTGATTATTACCTATGCCTTTCTGGGGTTGGTTGTCCCCACGTCCATGGTGTTGTCGCTGGAAGAGCATGGCCCCATTGCAGGCACGGCTGCCGCCCTGGGCGGCACCTTGCAAATGATGCTGGGTGCGCTGGCCATCGCCGTTGTCAGCCTGGTGTTCGACGGTACTCCGCTGATGCTGACGGCGGCCATTGCGCTGTGCTCGTTGGTAGCCGCGGGGTTGTCGTTGCTGACATTGCGCGGTACGCCACAGGGTGTGGCAGCCTGAAGGCGCAGGAATAATGTCTGATTGAAAGGGTCAGGATGGGGTTGTTGCCTCATCCTCTGCTTCACGCTCGGCTTCAGCATGTTCAGCCGCCCAAACCCCGGCGGCCTCTACCGCTACGGGTGAGGCGGTAGGCACAACGCCGAGGTAGTGCTCGGTTGCCTCAACGGGCGTCACCGCGCGCTGGGTCATGCGGTAGAGCGCATAGAGCGTAATACAGGTGAAGGTAGCGCCGAGCACGGGCCAGAAGGCGTAGGGCCCCAACCCCTCCATTGCCCAGCCCGTTACCAGTGGGCCGGTAATGGCACCAAGCCCGAAGGTGAACACCAGCCCGCCAGAGGCCGACGCCATATCTTCAGCGGACAATGAATCGTTGGTATAGGCCAGAAACAACGCATAGAGTGGCGTCGTGACGCCACCGGCGAAAAAGGCCGCCATCATCAATGGCCAAAGGCTGCCACCGGTGACCCAGCCGACAACGCAGGACACAGCGCCGAGCGTGGCGGCGCCGAAGATCAGCTTGCGTCGGTCCATTCTGTCTGACAACCAGCCAATCGGGTACTGCAGCAGCAGGGCACCGGCAAACAGCATCGCCACGAACAGGGCGATCTGGGTCGGCGTCAGCCCGATCTGGCTGCCATAGACGGCGCCCATGCCCGTTTGAGTGGCGTAGACGCTGCCCAGCAGAAAGATACCAACGGTACCGAGTGGCGAGCCGGAGAAAAGGTCTCGCAGGGACATTGGCCGTGCCACTTCGACCACTGGTACGTGCGTTACGGTTAACAGAATGGGGGCAAAGGAAATGGAAACCAGAATCGAGGCGCCAATGAACAACACGGAAGTGCCTGCATCGCCCAGCGTCAGTAGCCCCTGGGCGCCAATGATGCCGAGTGTCTGCGCGATCATGTAGGCCGAGAGCACTTTGCCGCGGGTTTCATTGGTGGCCGCATCGTTCAGCCAGCTCTCGGCAGTGACGTAGATGCCCGACATGCAAAAGCCGACAAGCAGTCTTAGCGGTGACCAGGCCCAGGGCTCGGTCAGCAACGGAAAGGCAATAAGCCCCGCCGACATGAAGCTGCCCAGTGCCGCAAAGACTCGGACGTGGCCCACCCGGCGTATCAATTTGGGGCTGTAGCGGGCACCGGACAAAAACCCCACGAAATAACTTGAGGTAACAATAGCCAGTTCAGCGGCCGAAAACCCTTCAATCCCACCGCGCAGACCGATCAGGGTGAAATGCATGCCATTGCCCAGCATAATGAGCACAATGCCCAGCAAAAGCGGCCAAACACCGGACAACATCCTGATCATAAAGTGCCCTCGCACGCTGGGGTCTTTGCAGACGGTCAGATCGTTACACGGTTGAGTCGACGCTGCGGTCATAGCAACGCCCAATTTATGTCTGTTTGCGACAGGGCTTGGTAGCACCATTATTCAAACGGTCTTGTGTCGCTGCTGTCTTTGGTAGCAATGGTTGACCAAATAAGACGCTATGTCTTGTCCGGCGTGCTACAAACGCATTGGTTGCCGTAAGAGGCGATAGCACAATAGTGACCGGTTAACAGGGGAAGGCTTGCTTCGTGAAAACAACTTTAGGGTTAGTGGTTCCGTTTATAGTGGTGTTGGCAGGTTGCCAGGAAACCGCTTCGTCGGTGGCCGACCTTAACAGTCCGTTGCCGGTGAATGTGGCACCGGTTACCGGCGAGAACTGGTACCAACCGCCAGTGGGCGTTACCTGGCAGTGGCAACTGCTGGTGCCAGATGGCTCTTCACTGAACGACAGCTATGACGTTGCGATCTACGACGTCGATCTGTTCGATACCTCTGAAGCAACCATTCAAAAACTGAACGTTTCTGATGGTCGCAAAGTCATTTGCTATTTCTCTGCCGGCTCCTATGAGAACTGGCGCGATGACGAAGCCAGCTTCAGCGGCAATGAACTGGGCAATACCCTTGATGGCTGGCCCGATGAGCGCTGGCTGGATATCCGCTCATCCAATGTGCACCGCATTATGCAGGAACGGCTCGATCTGGCCCGTGACAAAGGCTGTGATGGCGTTGAGCCAGATAATATGGATGGTTATCTCAACGACCCCGGGTTCAACTTCACGGCTAATGATCAGTTGGCCTACAACCGCTTTATCGCCAATGAGGCACACAAGCGCGGCCTGTCAGTTGGTCTGAAAAATGACCTCGATCACGTCGAGGCGCTGGTCGACTATTTCGATTTTGCAGTGAATGAGCAGTGCTTTGAGTACGATGAATGTGGCCTGCTGGAACCCTTTATCGATGCCGGTAAACCAGTGCTGAACGCCGAGTACCCGGCCGACGACTGGCTGGATGATGCAAACGAGATCGATCAGTTGTGCAACCAGGCCGGCACGCTGCAATTCAGCACCCTGGTACTGCCGCTGGACCTCGACGATAGTTCGCGTCATAGCTGCCTGAGTGAGGGGTAGTCCGGCTTACTGAGATCTCTGAGGCAGGGGGCCTACCGAAACCGGCCGCGCTGGCTACTGTGTTGCCTGCGAAACTCAGTGGGGCTGATACCTGCCTTTGCACGAAAGCGGTTGCTGAAATGACTGCTCGACCCAAATCCACAACGCAACGCAATCTCGGTCATCGTCAGTGGTGTTCCGGCGAGCAGTTCACGGGCCCGGCTTAGGCGTCGGTGCAGCAGGTAGCGGTGGGGTGGGTAGCCCGTGGCCTGTTTGAACATGCGGGCAAAGTGAAAGTCACTCAGCCCGGTTACCCCGGCTATATCGGCCAGGGTGACGGCCTGGTTCAGGTGCTGTTCGATGTATTCCACGACCCGTTTCAACTGCCAGGCCGGCAAGCCGCCGGTTGGGCGCAGGGTTGGCAGGCGGCGTTGGCTGTAATGGCGCAGCGTGTGTATCAGCGCCGTTTGGGTGGCTGAATCCAGTGCCAGCTGGTCCAGAGGGTCTTGCCAGTTGCTCTGGCTGAGGGTGGTGCAAAACAGCTGGGTGAGCAGGTTATCCTGGGCGAAGTCGATTTCATCGAGTTGTACACTTCGGCCATCCTTATCCCATACCTGTTCGATCAACTGGCTCAGGTGAGCGTCGCTGAAATAGAAGTGCAGCAGTGAGATGGGTCCGAGCACGTCCCAGTTGGTGGTCAGGCTGGCGGGCATCAGGCACACGCTGTTGCTGCTCTGGCTGCCCACGGTGCGGGACCCCTGTCGGCGCAGAGAGTTCTCAGCGCCGTTCAGGTAAACGCTTAACGTGTGATGATTGGACTGAATGTTGTCTATTCGGTCGTCCTGATTGCGCCAGCGCCATGCCGTTTTTCAGCCGGGTGCTGCTCACCAGACGGGCTTGCGTCTGTTTCATTCTGGGGTAATGGGTGAGTGTATCGGCAGACATGGTGTGGCTCCTCGGAACTGGGCTAACAGTACTCAGGCCCGGTAGGATTTTCAATCTGACGACTCACATAACCGCAAGAACAGGCAAAGTGGCGCAAGTGCTTGCAAGCCAGCCATAGTGAGTTCGGCGATACTGCGGCTAACGCGTATCACAGTGGGAACAGCGCACCATGAATAGCCTTTTGTACATCTCGACGGTTCTGATCTGGGGGTCGACCTGGCTGGCCATCGCCTGGCAGGTGGGCGATGTGGCCGTACCGGTCTCCGTCTTCTACCGCTTTCTAATCGCCGCGCTGGTATTGCTGGCCGGGCTTACGCTGTCGCGCCGCCGCCAGGCGCTGGGTGCCAGTGACCATCTGTATTGCCTGCTGCAGGGTGGCTGTGTTTTCGGGTTGAATTTCTATTGCTTCTACACCGCTGCGGCCTACCTGCCCAGCGGGCTGATCGCCATTCTGTTTTCGATGTCGACCCTGTTTAATGCGGTTAACGGCTATCTGTTTTTTCGCACACCCGTACCCCGGGTGTTCTATGGGGCGTTGGCGCTAGGTCTGCCGGGCATGGTGTTGATTTTCTGGCAGGATCTGATCGCCGTTGAGGCTACCTGGACCTTGCTGGGTGCGGTTGGGCTCTCGTTGTTGGGTACTTTCGGGTTTTCACTTGGCAACATGGTATCGGTTCGGCATCAGCGGCGTGGGCTGCAAATCAACTCGACCAATGCCTTTGCCATGCTATACGGGGCCTTGTTTATGGGGTTGATCGCTGTGGCACAGGGGGCGAGTTTCAGTCTGCCAGAGGAGCCCAGGTATCTGGGTGCACTGGTCTACCTGGCCGTTATCGGGTCGATCGGGGGGTTTGGTGCCTACTTTATGCTGGTCGGGCGCATTGGGGCTGGTAAAGCGGCCTATGCCACTGTCTTGTTTCCCCTGGTGGCGCTGGTGTTGTCGACGATATACGAAGGCTACCAGTGGCATGCCAGTGCACTGATTGGGCTGGTGATGATTGTGAGCGGTAACCTGCTGATGTTTAACACACATCGGGCTGTGTGGGGGTGGGTATTGGTTCGTACCGGAGCGCGCAGTGCCTAAGGAGAGAAGAATAGGGCACTTGCAGTGCGGCCACTCTTCCCTTGGAAAAATACGTTAGCATAGGGGAACACTCACACTCAGGACTCCCGATGAACGTTCTCTTTGCGGCCCCGGAAGACGCCTGGGGCGGGATTCTGCATCGTTTCCGCACAGCACTGCCCGAGGTCACATTTACCGCCGGTGGGCTCAACCCGAATAACCTCGCCGGGTACGATGTGGTGATTCCCACCATGAGTCGTATCGATGCGGGGCTGCTGCAAACCGCAGACCGGTTGCAATTGATTCAACAGATTGGCGCCGGGCTGGAAGGCGTGGATTTGGAAGCGGCGCGAGCCCGAGGCATCGCGGTGGCCAATGTTCCGACCGATGTATCGGGCAATGCCGATTCGGTAGCGGAGATGGTGATCTATTTTATGCTGTCGCTGATGCGGCGTACGGCGGAGCACCCGGAGCAGCGCCAGAAAAAACAATTGGGTGTGCCGGTTGGCCGCAGCCTTATGGGTGCTACGGTAGGCATTGTTGGGTTTGGTGCGATCGGGCAAGCGGTCAGCCGACGACTCAATGGGTTTGGCGTGCGCCAGATCGCGATAAAGCGTGAACCGGATGCGGCTCTGGCCTCGGAGTTTGGGCTGGACTGGCTGGGGCGACCGGATAGGTTACCTGCGTTGCTGAAAGCGTCGGATCTGGTTGTGTTAACGCTGCCCGATACCGACCAGACGCATCAGTTATTCAATGCCGCCCGGTTTGAGCAGATGAATCCCGGGAGCTATCTGATCAATGTCGGTCGTGGGGGGCTGGTTGAACGTGATGCCCTGCAAGCCGCATTGGTAAACGGACACCTGGCGGGTGCTGCCCTGGATGTTTTCTGGCAGGAACCGCCTAACCCGGAGGACCCGATCTTTGCGTTGAATCTGATCACCTCGCCCCATGTTGCTGGCTTAAGTGACCGGTCGGTCGACGGCATTATGCAAGGTGCAGCCGATAATATTCGGCGGCTGTTGGCGGGCGAGGCTCTGCTTCATCGCCGGGTTTAATCCCTCAGGGAGATGACCACGCAGCCCACACGCTGCTCGGTTTCAACCCGGCGGTGGGCCTCACCAGCGTCAGTCATCGGGTAAACCCTATCCACCAAAGGGCTGATGTCACCGGCTTTGATCATCTCGGCCAGTGTCTCCAGTTCCTTCTGCGTTTCGCCCGCCAGTTTTACGGTGACTTTTTTGCGGGTGGAACGGTTGGTTATCGCAGCACGCAGCATGTCGGATAGCCGGGGGTTGCCGATCAGATAGCGACCGCCGTCGTTGAGTGTATTCACCCAGGCCGAATAGTCGCTTTGCGCCACCATGTTGAGAACGACGTCGTAGGTCTGGCCCTGTTGAGTCGGATCGGTGCGGGTGTAATCAATAAAATGGTCGGCGCCGATGTGTCGCAATCGGTCTTCCTTGAACCCGGCGTCAACGGCGGTGACCTCGGCGCCCATCGACTTGGCGATTTGCACGGCAAAGCTGCCAATACTGCCCCCAGCACCGTTAATCAGCACCTTGTCTCCGGGTTCAATACCGGCACAGTTCATGAAATGCAGGGCGTTCAGCCCACCCAGTGGCACCGCTGCAGCGGCTTCTGATGACACTGAGTCCGGTACCCGGGCCAGGGTGTAGTGGGCGGGGAGGCACAGATACTCACCATAAGCGCCCATTCGGATCTGTGTTGAACCAAACAGGCGGTCGCCGGGTTTGAACCGGGTGACGCTGGCACCGGCTGACACGACTTCTCCGGCGAAATAACCGCCGAGGATGGGTTTTCGGGGTTTGAAAACACCCAGAAACAGCCGCAACGGCAACCAGAACCAGTTCACCGGAAAGCGAAAACTGCGCAGTTCACAGTCACTCTTGGTGGCTTCGGCCGCGTGAACCCTAATACAGACTTCATCGTCTTTGGGCGTTGGGTTGGGAACTTCCTCGACTTGCAGTACATCGGGTGAACCGTAGGTTCGGTAAGTGATCGCTTTCATCGTCATCCTTGCAGGGGTACCTGGTTCAAGGATAGCCGGTTCTAAAGCTGGGAGATCTGTCAAAAGTCACGATACGCCGTCGGCAGGGAGGAATAAATCACTGTATAAACTACTGGTTGACAGGGCTCTGCAAAAGTGGTCTCGTAGTGCTGGTTTTACCATGCCAAGCACAGTTAGGGAGAACGCTATGAAAGCGACCGGAAAGATCAATTACCTCGAAATGCCCTCGCGTGACATCGAAGCCACGAAGCGCTTTTTCGCAGCGGCGTTCGGGTGGTCCTTTGTGGATTACGGGCCCGACTACGTCGCCCTTGAAAATGCAGGGCTCGATGGTGGTTTTTTCAAGTCCGAACAGGTGTCAACAACCGCCAACGGCAGTGTTTTGGTGGTGCTATACAGCGCTGCTTTGGCGGACACACTGGCGCAGGTCAAAGCGGCCGGTGGCACCATCGTGCAGGACATTTTCGACTTCCCCGGTGGCCGGCGCTTTCATTTCACCGACCCCAGTGGCAATGAATTTGCGGTATGGTCAGAGCCCCTTTGAGGCAACACTGACCGCGTGCCTCTTTCCCTGCCCGGCTAGGCCGGGAAAGAGGCTAAGCGGAGTCAGAAAGCACCGTAGGAAACAGACTCGGATGCCAGCTCAGTTCCCTGGTCATCAATAACCTCGATCAAAATGATGAACAGGTCATCCTCCGCCGACGTTGGTGCACTGGTTAGGGTGCCGCTAGTGATGCCTGGCGCTAACTCCGCGAGCAGGGTCGGCTCCTCGGCATTGATCAAGTCTGTAAAGCTGATGTAGGACATCTGCAATTGAACGTTCTCTGCATCGCCAGAGAATTCCGCGGTAACACTAAAGCTGTAGTCTTCCCCAATTGCCAAAGGCAGGCTTTGAACCGGGCTGATGTCGCTGAGTTGAAGGTCGCCCTCGTCGTCCGTGTAATCGTCATCGCTACCCGCCCAGCGGGGGAAGCTGCCGGCCTGGTTGATGATGCGCACTTCATCCACCTGCCAGCCACGAAAGCCGTTGTAGAGTTCATCGACCGTATCGAATGCCAAGCGGAGTTGTATCTGTTCACCGGCGAATTCGCTGATGTCGATAGGCTCTTGCCACAGCCACGCTGGGGCTTTGTTGTAGCCGCGGTTACTGTAGGGCAATGGTGCTCGGTCTGCCTGACCCACCGGGTCCGACAGCGGGTTGAGTCTGGCCAGGGTGGTCCAGGTATCGCCACCATCGGTGCGGATCTGAACGGACATCAGATCAAACCCTTCGTTGTTGGGGTTAACCGATTCTATCTCCCACCAGTTACGGAAGGTCACCGACAATGGGCCGCTGGCTGAGGTCAGATCAATCAGCGGTGAAACAATGGCGCCTGCATTGGGTTCGTCCGACGTGCCGCCATCAAGGGTGACTCCACCTCCGGTTTCTTCAGCGGTTCCGATGAAATTGCCTTGCCCGGTCGCCGGGGCATCACCTGGCTGACCATACCAGCACGCCCGGGTAGTCTCTGGATTTGGAATGGCGCCGTCACTTTGATCATCGGGTGCCAGTTTGACCAGGTTATCCTCGAGAGCCTGGTTGCGAAGGCCCTGGTTTGCGGCATGGCTGTGCCACAAATTTAGTACTCCGCCATCAACAGTGTCGCTTGTCCAGGCGCCGCAGACGGCATTGGAGCCTGTTTGGCTGAAGGTTTCCTGATACAGGACCTCAGCAGACGCGCTGCCTTCTACCAGGACATGGTTGAAGCCGGTGACCGCGCCAGTACCCAGGATATCCAGGTTGGTGATGACCAGTGGTGAAAAGTCGTCGTGCGTTACGCGCCAGACTACGTTACCGAGCGACGGCACGATGGCCTGGCCGACGTTGACGATCAGACTGTAATGCCCGTTTTCGTCGCTGATGGCGGTCGCGATGGCCCCGTTAGTGGCGGCGCCTGCCGAGAGTTCTATCTGGGCACCTTCAACAGGACCCTTGCTGTCGTAAATGATGCCGTTGAACGACGCAAAGAACCCTTTGTCTCCCACCGGGGTAAGGGTGTTGTCCTCTTCGAGCAAGACCGGCATCGCAATCACGGCAACCGGATTGGTGTTGTTGATGCCGACTTTAACGCTGAGTGCCGTGTCATCGCCTTCGATGTCGATGCTGAGTGTATAGTTGCCTGTGCCCAGAAACGGTATGGCGACCGAGCCTGTGGCGTCGGTAGTGTAAACCCCGCCGGAGAGCGTATTGGCGGACCGTTCGGCGGTATCGGCATCGATAGAAAACGAGACATTCGCCAGAGGCCGGCCAGTGACATCGAGCAGTGTCAATTGTTCAAGTTCGACGGTGGTTGGTTCAAAAGCAGCGTCTGAGCCGGAATCACTGGAACCGCTGCTGTTGCAGCCAAATAACGCCAGACACAGGACGATCAGGGGAATCACTTTATACACGATGTGTGCTCCATGTTGATGGTTCAGTCCTTTCAGGAAGGGCGATTCTATAGAGGGGCTGGTAGTTGTGGGAAGCACCCGGGTTCAGTTACATGATGGTCATCACAGTTTCGGTAGTGAGTACTGCTTCACGGTGCATCGGTTTCGTCGTGAAACCGCGTCGCTGACGATCATTCGCTGTTCCAATGTTGATAAAGTTGCAACGTTATGATCGTTTTTGTGAGTCAGAATGGTTGATTAAATGACGTTAATGTCGGCGAATATCTGGTTAGTCATAGAGAATCACCTGGATTACGCTCGCAGGCTGGCCTAAAAATCGTAACGTTGTTATTTTGGTTGGCGCCTGGGTAGAATGACGGGTTCAGCTCAACCGGAGACAGCCAGTGCCC
Organism: Saccharospirillum alexandrii; assembly: GCF_004000275.1. Lineage (GTDB taxonomy): Bacteria > Pseudomonadota > Gammaproteobacteria > Pseudomonadales > Natronospirillaceae > Saccharospirillum > Saccharospirillum alexandrii. The sequence continues at coordinate 274,512 of NZ_RCIP01000003.1, read as the reverse complement.
ACCACTACCCTAAGCCTCGATGATCGGTGGCAACTGTTTCGCGAAGACACACCGCGGCATTGCTACGACGTTAAGATTCCGGTCGATGTGCACCATGTGCTGTTGCAGGCCGGTGACCTGCCTGACCCGTTCTATCGGGATAACGAGGCCCGGGTGCAATGGGTGCATCAGCAACGTTGGGTGCTGGAACGCAGCTTCGACTTGAGCAAGGCTGATCTTGCCCGGGATATCACGCTGCAGCTGGAGTATCTGGACACTCACGCCACCATTACGCTGAACGATGAGCCGGTAGCGACGCTGTCGAACCTGTTTCGGCGGTTTTATTTGAACATCTCACCCCAGGCCCGGGTTGGCGAAAACCGTCTGCGTATAACCCTGCACGATGCGGCCCAGCTCGGTGCCGAGCGGGCGGCCCAGCTGCCGTTCCCGGTACCCTACAGCGAATCGAATAATCAGATACCGCACATGAACACGGTGCGTAAAACCCAGTGCGATGCCGGCTGGGACTGGGGCATCTGTCTGATGTCGACCGGGCTCTATACAGCGCCGCTGATTCAGGTCCATTCAGATCGATTGCTGGATACGGTTCGGGTTACCCAGCATCACCAGCCCGGCGAGGCACGGTTGGCGGTCACGGTCGATACGATTGGTGCCGCGCAAACCGAGCAGCGTATTCACCTGGGGCTGCCCGGCGCGGAACCGGTTGAATTAACCCTGGTGCCGGGCCAGACCCAGGGCGTAGCCGAATTGATCGTGACCAACCCATCGCTCTGGTGGCCTAATGGCTATGGTGATCAGCCTCTGTATCGGTTAGCCGTCGAACTGGACGGCCAGCTTTGGCAACGCGACATCGGCCTGCGAGATCTGTACTGGGATCTGAGTGCCGACGAAGCGGGTAACCGCATGGTGGTCGTGGTCAACGGCGTCGAAATCTTCGCCAAAGGCGCCAACTGGATACCGGCCGATGCCTTCCCAGCACGACACACACCCGAGCGCTATCAGCATCTGCTCGAAGCCTCTGCGGCGGCGCATTTCAACATGATCCGGGTCTGGGGCGGCGGCCTGTACGAACATGATGCTTTTTATGCAACCTGCGAACGCCTCGGGTTGCTGGTGTGGCAGGACCTGATGTTCGCCTGCTCGTTGTACCCGAGCACCCCCGCCTTTCTGGACGACGTTACGCCCGAAGTCGACTGGCAGATTCGGCGCTTGCAAAGTCACGGCTGTATCGCGATCTGGTGTGGCGACAACGAAGTGATCGGCGCCATTAACTGGTATGAAACGTCACGCAACAACCGCGAAAAGTATCTGGTTAATTACGACCGACTGAATCGGGTGCTGGACGACACCGTGCAACATGGCGACCCGAGCCGGGTGTTCTGGCCCAGTTCACCCTGCAACGGTGAACTGGATTTTGGCGACGCCTGGCACGATGACAACAAAGGCGACATCCATTACTGGGATGTCTGGCATTCGGGCAAATCCTTTTCCGCCTACTACGACATTAAACCGCGTTTCTGCAGCGAATTTGGCTATCAGTCATTCCCGTCGAAAGGCGTTATCGAATCGTTTACCGAACCCGGTGACCGCAATGTCACCAGCCCGGTAATGGAAGTGCATCAGAAAAACCCGGCCGGCAACGCCAAGATCGTCGAGATGTTCACCCGCTATTTTCGTTTCCCGATGGGCTTCGACCAGTTCCTGTATTTAAGCCAGGTGCAACAGGCCATTGCGATGAAAACCGCCATCGAATACTGGCGCACCTTGCGCCCGCATTGCATGGGTACTCTCTACTGGCAGCTAAACGACAATTGGCCAGTGGCCTCCTGGAGCAGCCTGGAATACGGTGGCGGCTGGAAGCAGATGCACTACCACGCCCGGCGGTTTTACCAGCCGGTGCAATGGTTCTGGATCGGCGAAGGTGCGACGCAGCAACTGGTTGCCGTGAACGACTTACCCGTACCAGCCCGGCTGAGTGGCCAGTGGCAAATCATCGGGCTAGACGGGAAAGTCGTGCAAACAACGCCGATCAACCAGCGACTGGAAGCCGGGGAAAGCCTGTGCCTGGCAGAAGTAACCGCCGAAGACCCCACCGAAACCTTTGCCGTCGCCCGCGGCGACTATGAACTTGAGCAAATAACCAGCGCAATTGCGATTCCCGTTATCAAAGGCGAGTGCGACGCCACCACTTACTTCGCGGTGTGGAAGCACCTCGACTTGCCACAGGCAATGCTGGCGATTGAGACCGGTAAAGATGCGGAAGGTCTCTGGGTTACCTTGAGAACCGACGTGCCAGCGCACTATGTTACCCTCGACAGCCCCGGCACCGGCCGTTGGAGTGATAACAGCTTCACCCTGCTGCCTGGCGAGACCAAAACCCTTCGCTGGCAAGGTCAGCCATTGGGTCGGGATGAACTGGCGGTTTATCACCTGGCAGCAAGCTACCGGGAAACCATGGGCACCATGGTGCGGTTGAAATGACGGGTGTTCCAGTAGAGGAAGGGCGCCATGACGCCAGATAAACCCAGAGCAACGCTCAAGACGCTGGCCCGGTACCTCGATTTATCGGTGTCCACCGTGTCTCGCGCCTTAAAGGGCGGTGCCGAAGTGAAACCCGAAACCATCGCACGGGTGAAAGCCGCAGCCGCAGAGCTGGGCTACCGGCCCAACCATTCAGGTATTGGCCTGAAAACGGGCAAGACCCACGTTATCGCCCTGGTCATGCCGGTGATCAAGCCGGGCGAAATTGTTGGCGACCTGGGCACGCTGCCGCTGATCGAAGGGCTGACCGCTGGGCTGGCTGACACCCCTTATCACCTGACGATCATCCCCGGCCGTCCGGACCAGGAAGCGCTGGAGCCGGTACGCTACATTGCCGAACACGGCCTGGCCGACGGCGTGATTCTGAACATCACCCGCAGCGAAGACGAGCGGGTGAAATACCTGCACTCGATGAACCTGCCTCTGGTCACTTTCGGCCGTACTGAACTGTCGATTCAGCACCCCTATTACGATACCGACAACATCGACTTCGGCTACCGCGCCGCCCGCTACCTGCTCGAACGCGGTCGCCGCAAACTGGTGATGCTGACACCGCCGCAGCATTTCCTCTATGGCTGGCATCGCAAGGTCGGTTTTCAGCGTGCCCTGCTGGAAGCCGGCCTCGACTTCAATGAACACCGGCAATTGCTGATCGAAGCGAAGGCAACCGACTACCGCGCTCAAACCCGGCAGTGGCTACACAGTGACTGGCAACCCGATGGCATCATCTGCGGCACCGAAATCGCCGCCATGGGCGTACTGGCCGGCTTGCACGACAGCGGCCGGGTCGTCGGTACCGATTGCGATCTGGTCACGCTGGAAACCTCACCTCTGCCCGAGTACTTCCGCACACCGGTGAGTGGTTTTCATCAGGATCTGCACAAAGTCGGACGGCAATTGGTGAGTTTGCTGCTGGACCATATCGACCAGAGAAAACCGGTCCGTGAGTTGCAAATCATTGAGAAAGCGGATTTTATTGAGCGTTAATTTTCACCGTTTCAAGGTTCAGCAATCGCTCAGGAGACTAGCACCGGCATGCGATGCGGTTTTGATGCGACATAGCCAAAGCAACCAAATGAGAAAGAGGACCGCTCTGTGAACTTTTATGATCGTGATTTTCTGAATCAGCATTGTCAGTCGATACTGGCGTTTTACGACCCGAGAGTCGACGACCCGAGCGGTGGTTTCTTTCATAATTACTATGACAACGGCGATGTGTTTGACCCCGGCTTTCGCCAGCTGGTCAGCAGCACCCGCCTGGTGGTGAACTACGCCCTGGCGGGTCTGCATTTCGACCTAGAGGAGTATCGCATTCGCGCTCGCCGTGGTCTGGATTATGTCGAACAGGTGCACTGGCGCGAAGAAGAAGGCCTGTACGCCTGGACCCTGCGTGACCATGAACCCGAAGACCTGACTCAGCAAGCCTACGGTTATGCCTTCGTATTGCTCGCCTATTCCGCCTGTCTGAAAGCCGGCGTCATTGGCAATACCGAGCCACTGCATCGCACCTACGATTTGCTCGAACAACGCTTCTGGCAAGCTGAGCACGGCCTCTATGCCGACGAACTCAGTGCCGACTGCGTGCTTAGCGACTACCGCGGCCAGAACTCGAACATGCACCTGTGCGAAGCCATGATTGCCGCCTATGAAGCCAGCCAGGACACACGCTTTCTCGAACGCGCCACAACCCTCGCCAACAACATCGCCTTCCGCCAGGCCGACCTCACCGATGGGCTGATCTGGGAACACTACACAACCGACTTCAGCATCGATTGGGACTACAACAAAGACGACCCGAAAAACCTCTACCGCCCCTGGGGCTTCCAGCCCGGCCATCAGACCGAGTGGACCAAGCTGCTGCTGATGTTGCACCGCCACGACCCGCAACCGCGCTATATTGAACGTGCAAAAAGCCTGTTCGACCGCGCCTGGCAAAGCAGTTGGGATGCCGAATACGGCGGCTTGGTCTATGGCTTTGATTCCCAGGGTCAATGGTGTGATGACGACAAATACTTCTGGGTACAGGCCGAAAGCTTTGCCGCCGCCGCGCTGTTATTGCAGGCCACCGGTGACGAACGCTACCGCGACTGTTACCAGCAGCTGTGGCAATACAGCTGGGATCACTTTGTCGACCATGACTTCGGTGCCTGGTTCCGGGTGCTGTACCGGGATAACCGCAAAGTCTCGAACGAGAAGAGCGCCGCCGGTGCCAAGTGTGATTACCACACGTTGTGTGCGTGCCTGGAGGTTTTGCGGGTTATTGAAAATTGATCGTCTGAGGCGCGACCTTACAGGTCATATCCAGTAGAGTGGAGCTTTCTCAAGTTAATGGAATCGACACTATGCGTCAGCAATGGTTAAGTCTGGGTGGCCTGGTTGCCACCGCCTTCATACTCAGCGGTTGTGCCGGTTTTGGGGTGGACGATGCCTATCGTCAGCCCAGCTTTGATCACCAGTCCACCCGGCTGACCGGCATTACCTGGACCGGCGTCAACGGCTCCAGCCAGGTCAAACTGACTAACCCCAACGCCTATCGACTGCCGATCACCGAATTTGCCGCCCAGCTCTGGCTCGACGGCGAACCCTGGATCGACTTGGGCACCCCTACACTGAATGGATTGGCGGCTCGCTCATCCACCACCCTGGAATTCGACTGGACCGTCACCGCCGCCGGTCTGTTGCAGCGTGCGCGTGATGCCTACGCCGCTGGCGAAGCCAACCTGGAACTGAAACTGCAACCGACGCTGTCGGTGCCCGTGCTGGGCGCACGCCAGCTCGACTGGTCGCACGACTTTACCGTGCCGGTGCCGAAATCGCCTCAGGTTAGCTTGGCTGATTGGCGGGTCGAAGACATCGGCTTCACCAGCCTGACGCTGGCACTGGACCTGGTGGTCACCAACCCAAACCGGTTTGGTCTGGCAACCGGCCCTTTCGATGTGGGCATCGAAGCCGACGGGCGCAGCCTCTCTAGAATGTCGCTGTCGGAAATGGACATCGGGGCGGGCGTTACTCAGCGCCAGACGACCGAGGTGTCGCTGGGGTTTGGGGGGCTGGGTGTCTCCTTGCTCGAAGCCCTGCGCAGCGGCGAATGGCCGTCTAATCTTGGCATGAACTGGTCTGGCACGATGCGCAGCCCGGATCTGGGTCTCGATCTGCCCTCCTTGACCGGATCGATCAGCCAGTAAATGATAGGCGGTGGTCAGGCTGTTACCTTCAGCCTGCACCGGTGCCTGTCCGGCGAGAGTGACCGGGCAACCGAAGGGCCGTGTCAACCAGGCTCAAACACTCGATGCCCCCGGGCACGGGTAGCGACAGCAGGGGTTTAGAATGGGTAGCAAGGCAGTAGCGTCCGCAGGGCGCCTAATGATGGGAGTTGTGGCGGGGCTGACACTGGTGGCGACCGCGTCGCAGGCCTCAACACTCAGTGATGTGCGCAGCAAAAACTACCTCGATTGCGGTGTCTCGACCGGGATTCCCGGCTTCTCGAACCCCGATGCCGAAGGCCGCTGGAGCGGTCTCGATGTGGATGTCTGCCGGGCTGTTGCGGCGGCCGTGCTGGGCGATGCCAGCAAAGTACGCTACACGCCGCTGCCGCCGAGCGACCGGTTCAACGCCCTAAGTTCCGGCGAAGTGGACATGCTGTCGCGCAACACCACCTGGACCCACGCCCGGGACACCACCCTCGGCATGATCTTCGCGGGCATTGTGTTCTACGATGGCCAGGGTTTTATGGTGACCCAGTCTTCAGGGATCAGCGGGCTACCGGAACTGGATGGCGCGGCGATCTGCATTCAGGGCGGCACCACCAGCGAATTGAATGTGGCTGATTACTTCCGGGAAACCGGCATGAACTACCAGCCCGTGGTCTTCGCCACTTCCGACCAGACGCTGCGCGGCTTCGAGGCCGGCCGGTGCAACGTCTTAACCTCCGATCTGTCGCAGCTGTATGCCCAGCGCACCCGGCTCAAAAACCCTCAGGCCGTCACCATTCTGTCTGAGGTTATTTCCAAGGAACCCCTGGGGCCGGCCGTTCGGCAGGACGACATGCAGTGGTACAACATCGTCAAGTGGACGGTCTACGCCATGGTCAATGCCGAGGAATACGGCGTTAACCAGAGCAATGTCGACGCCATGCGGGAATCCCCCAAACCCGTGATCCAGCGCATGCTCGGCGTAAACGCCGACACCGGCCGCGCCATGGGCCTGTCAGCCGACTGGGCGTATCAGATCATCCGTCAGGTGGGCAATTATGGCGAGGTGTTCGAGCGCAATGTCGGTGTGGATTCAACCCTGGGCTTCGAGCGGGGGCTGAATCAGCTGTGGAACAAAGGCGGCTTACTGTACGCCCCGCCGCTGAGGTAGCTGCTTGGGTATTGGAGTTCGCAACCAACTGAGTGCCATGCGCCGGGTGTGTCTATCCGGGGTAGTCCGCAACATGGACTAAAACGCCGGGAGCGTTTTAGCATGAGCGCAGCGAGCCTGAAGGGTGAATCCCATGGATGGGATTCATATCATGCGGTCTAGGCCCCATGGATGGGTTTACGCCGACCCCGTATAGACACACCCGGTGCCTGGCACGGATTTTTGGCAACACAACAAAGTCGAACTCCGAAACCAAACCACTAAAGAAAACGTCTCGCCTGAGAATACCGCTGTTGCCAATAGGCGTTGCCGAGTGATGACTCGGTTACGCCAACCGACGTGGCCGAATGAATAAAGCGGTCATCCCCCAGGTAAATACCCGCATGCTGGTCTTTTCCGCCGATGCGGAAGAAAACGATATCCCCCTCGCGCAACTGGTCGCGCCGTACAAACTGCCCCTGGCTTAACATCAACTCAGTGGTGCGGGGCACGATGCGGTTCAGTCCTTCCCGGTAGGCCGTTACGATGAACCCTGAACAATCAAACCCGGCGGGCGTGGTGCCGCCATAGCGGTAGGGCGTGCCCTGATAGCGCTGGTAAACCTGTTGTAACTGGCTTACGACGGCGGAATGGCTGGAAGGTGCGGTGCCGGTGTTACCGGGTGATTGTGTGGATTGACCGGTAGCGACCGGCTGGCTGTACGAGCCGGCTTCATAGCTCTGGTAGCCAGCGCAACCGGCCAGGAACAGGCTGGCTGTGGTGATCAGCAGCAGGCTGCGCAGGTGGCAGGTGGGCGTCGGGTTGTCGGCTGGGAACATCGGTTTTGTAGGCATCGTCAGCGGTCTGTCAAAACTCTGTATAGCAACCTTACCTCGCGATGCCGGCACGGGCCAGTCGCTGTGCGTAAAGATGGCGGGCCGGATTCAGCGGGCAGTCAGGTTGAGCGGCCCTGTTGCCAGTGCAGCAGACGCTCTACCAGCATCGGGCGGGAGAAGGGTTTGGGAATCAGGTCATCCATGCCCGCCGAGAAGGCTTCGTCGCGATCGCGTTCCATGGTGTTGGCGGTGATCGCCAGTATGGGGGTGTTGGCGTTGGGGCCATCACTTTTGCGGATCTGACGGGTGGCTTCGAAGCCATCCATCTTCGGCATCTGACAATCCATCAAAATGTAGTCGTACTTAATCGCAGCGGCATGCTCCACCGCACCCAGTCCGTCGTAGGCAACCTCCAGTTCACATCGCTCTCGTTTCAGAATGGCGGTCAGTAATTTCAGGTTAAGCAGGTTGTCTTCGACGATCAGGACTTTGCTGCCTGCCAGGGGCGCCGCCTCAGCAGTACCGCCTTCCTGCTCGGGCGCGCTGGTGCAAGGCAGGCTTAGTCGGGTCAGGGTGTGGTCGGCCTGTTGCTCGCGGCTCAGTTCGGCGCCCAGAATGTCGGCAAAGGCCTGGCTGAGATAGAGGTTGAGCGTTGGGCCCGTGAGGGAGGATTTGTCGGTCGGACTTTCGTGGTTGGCCAGGTCGGTCACCGGTGGCGTATGAATGGTATCAATGGGGTTGGGCTGGCGCAGGGTCAGGTTTAGCCGCTGGGCAGTGGCGTCGAAATGTGCGCTCATTTCTATATCGCCGGACTGGCTGTGCTGCAGGGCATTGTCGAGCAAGTGATCCAGAATATGCTGGGTGTTGTGCCAGTCGAGTGACAAGGCGCCGGGCAAGGTGTCGGCCCCGATCAGGGAGCAGGCCCGGCCGTGGGTCGAGAAAGCCGCTGACAGCCGGTGTTGGCAATCCTGAAGTCGACTGCGAACGTCAACCACCGCTGGGCGGCTGACCACCGGGTAGGCCAGTAATTCGGCGTAGGAAAGCAGACTTTCCACCTGGTGGTGAGTGGTGTGAGTCGCGTTTTGCAGCAAATACAGCAATTCCTGCTGCCGAGCTTTCAGCGGGCTGCTGGCCAGTTCGGCCAGTGCACCCAGCGCGTGGGTGATGGGGGTGCGCAACTCGTGGCTGACCAGACGCAGAAACTCATCCTTGCTGCGGTTGGCGTCGCGTGCATCCTGTAAGGCCTGATCGAGCCGGGCCAGGGTCTGCAAGGCTTCTTCTTTGGCTTCGGCTTCACGCTCCTCGCGCGCGCGATGATCGTTGCGCAGATAATTGGCCTGAGCCACCGACATCAACAGCGACTCATAAGCCACACCAAACAACAGGGCGCGTTGTACAAAGAAGTTGGAGGGCAGCACGCCCTGCACATAGAGGTTGTAGATAACGGCACAGATCACCATGCCCGACCAACTGATCAGAAACAGCGGCGCCGAGTTCAGACCCTTGTGGGTAGCACTGATGCCGAGATAGATAACCGTTACAAAAAAGATCAGATTGGCCAGAGTCACTATGGTGACCGCGTGGCTGATCATATCCAGCAGGCCAAAGGGGATTGATGCGATACCCAGCCAGCGCAACCCGCTCAGCACATGGTGCAACCGCGGGTAGTGAGTACGGGTTCGAAGGAAATGCTGGCAAAAACTGTAGCCGCCCCAAAAGAACATCGCCAGCCCGAAAAACGCCGCATTTTGTTGAAAAAAGACGGAATCGGGCCAGAGGTAGAGGTAGCCAACCCCTGAGTTGTATACCGAAAACAGAATCATGCCGCTCAGGTAGATCAGGTAATTGAAGCGGAACCGGTCTCTGTCTACCTGCCACATCACCAGGTTGAACAGCAGCATGGCGCCACTGAGTGTGATCAGCAGTACATCGAGCAGCATTTCGCGGGTGGCCGAGTGTATCTGGGCCGTTTCATCGTTCAGACTGACGTCGAGCGCGAGGGTGCTGCGGCCATAGGCGGCGATGTAGATTTCCCGGGTGTCACCGGGGGCAATGACGATTGGCACCAGGTACCCGGGGAACGGATAGCGGCGCAGGTCGCTGGGGCGGCGGTCGCCAGCGATAAACAGGGGGGCATTCAGGTTAATGGCCTGGCCCGCCAAAACCGAATAGACATCCACGTAATCGGCAGCCTCGGCGTTGATGGCCAGCGTCCACTCGGATTGCTCGGTATCGTTCACCACACTCAGGGCCAGCCAGGCCTTCTGGTCGTCCCGGATATAACCAAAATTCGGGGTGCTATCGAACGTCTGCGGCAAGGCATCGAGGCTGGGAGGCGTATCGAGGGGCAACAGCCCACCGTTGAGTGCATTCAGCGTAAGATGGTTGTTGATTTGCGACAATCGGATCTCGGCACTGACCGCACTGGTATACAGCAGGCCTGACAGGCTGAACGCCAGAAACGTCAGCACAGAGGCGATGCTAATGCATCGCTGTAAGGGGGGGGAATGCCACGGGACCCAGCTACCCAACCGGCCTCTGGAAGGCGGTTCGGTGTCTCGATTCCCTGTCGTGGCAAGCTGTCCTTTTGATGTCATCGGCGTATTCAGAACAATGCATCCAGGCCCAGCTTAACACTTAGACTGATGTTTACACCTGCCTTTTCTTCAAGTGCGCCCAGCAAATAGCCGTTTTTCATTGAAAACCGGACGCTTTCGTTCAGCGGTGTCTGTATATGGGCCGGCATAAACGGCCGGGTGTCCGGGTTGTAAACGCTGTCCAGGCCGTTAGGGAAACGCTCGCTATGGCGGTACCCGTCAGCAACAGCGATAACCCAACAAAAAGTACGGTGCTTGCAACAGAGGGTCAGCCTCGTATGATGAAAATCTAATCTGAACAGCGTCAATCCTGGACATGGAGGCATTCAATGGAAGTCATTAGCAGCGAACAGGCGGCTCGGTTGCTCGCCTGGCCGGCACTGATCGAGCGTATTGCGAGCGCCTTTGTCGACGGTGTTGAAGCGCCTCCACGCCATCATCACGCGATGCATCGCAAAGACGGTGAGGCCACCATGCTGCTGATGCCCGCCTGGCAGAAGGACGGTTACGTGGGTGTGAAAATGGTCAACGTCTACCCGCAAAATGCGGCCGCCGGCTTGCCGGCGATTTCCGGGGTTTATTTACTCAGCAATGGCGAGACCGGTCAGCCCCTGGCTTGCATCGATGGCAGCGAGCTGACCCGGCGTCGAACCGCCGCTGCGTCGGCACTGGCCGCGCGGGAACTGGCGCACCCAGACGCGGCAACACTGCTTGTGCTCGGCACCGGCAAGCTGGCCCCCATGCTGATTGAAGCCCACGCCAGCGTGCGGCCCATTCGGAAAGTGCAGGTCTGGGGGCGCAACCCGGAGAAAGCCGCAGCGCTGGCAATGCAGTATCAGGACCGCTTTGAAACCGGTGTTGTAACCGACCTGGCAGACGGCGTGAGCCAGGCCGACATCGTCAGCTGTGCCACGCTGTCAACCGAGGCCCTGGTGAAAGGCAACTGGCTCAAACCCGGTGCGCATCTGGATCTGGTCGGTGCCTTTCGACCCACCATGCGCGAGTGCGACAGCATGGCCATAACTCGCGGCAAGGTGTACGTCGATACCTACGCGGGTGCCCGGGGAGAGGCCGGTGACCTGTTGCAGGCTATGGACGAAAGCGACTTCACATTCGACGATGTCTGCGCCGACCTGGCCGATCTATTGCGTGGCAAAACCCCGGGCCGCGAAAGCGGCGAGGAGATTACGGTGTTTAAATCGGTCGGTGCGTCGCTGGAAGACCTGGCCGCCGCCATCGAAGTCTGGCAGCAGTACTCAGGAGCCTGAAGCATGCATATAGCGGTTATTGGAGCCGGTGTGGTCGGTGTGACGACCGCCTGGGCCTTGCGCCAGCGTGGCCATACGGTCAGCGTGATTGACCCTCAGTCATCCGCGGGAATGGAAACCAGCAAGGCCAACGCAGGCCAGCGCAGCTATGGCTACGTTTACCCCTGGGCGTCGCCGGCGATGATTGGCAAGGCATTGCCCTGGTTGCTCTCGGCTGACGGCCCGCTGAAAATGAAACAACCGCCGTCACTGTCGACGCTGCGCTTTCTCTGGGATACCTGGCGCTATGCTCGCCAGCCCGGGCTCTTCGAGTCGAACAAAGTCGCCATGCTGAAGCTGGCGGCCTACAGTCGCGACTGTTTTATCGACATCGAACAGAAACACCCCTTCGATTTTTCCGGTGGCCACCGAGGGCTGATGGAACTGGCCAGTCATGCAAAAAGCCAGCAAGGTTTGCGCGACAACGCGGCGCTGTTGCAACGTCTGGGCATAGAACATCAAATGCTGGAACCCGATGAGGTGTATTCGGTCGAACCCGGCCTGGCCCGCAACCCGCCGATCCTGGGCGCCTTGCGCCTGAAAGACGACGGCACCGGTGACTGCCACCAGTTTACCCGGGCATTGGCTGACGTTTGCGCTGAGCAGGGTGTGACCTTCCATTACGGCCAGTCGGTTGCCGAGGTCATTACCGAGGCCGGTAAGCCCGTAGCCCTGGTGCTGACCCGTGCCAATGAACCGGGTGCTGTCGAACAGCTCGAAGCCGATGCTTTTGTGCTCTGTGCCGGTGCGGCGTCGTCGGAGGTTGCCCGGGAGTTTGGCCTGAAATTGTCGCTTTACCCGGTCAAGGGTTACTCGCTGACGGCGGCGCTGACCAACCCCGACAAAGCACCGCAATCGACGGTGATCGACGATGAATTCAAAGTGGTGGCCACCCGGCTGAACGACCGGCTGCGGGTAACCGGTTTTGTCGAACTGGCTGACTTTAACCGCGACATACCTGCCCGCCGACTCGACACGCTGAAACGTGCCACCGCCATGCGTTTCCCGGGGGCTGCCGATCTGGAGACGGCCGAAGCCTGGACCGGGTTCCGGCCGATGACACCGGACGGCCCGCCAGCCATCGGCAAGGGCCCGGCTGACAACCTGTTCATCAACACTGCGCATGGCACCTTCGGCTGGACACTCTCAGCCGGGAGTGCACAGATAGTGGGCCAACTGGTCGACGGTGAGCCACCGGCGGTCGACCTTGGTGCGTTTCGGCCTGACCGGTTTGGCTGAACAGCATCTTTCAGATTTTTTTAAGCCAAACCGATGACTCTTCCAGGCGGGAGAGGTATATCTATAGGCCAGTTCAAAAGGAGTGTTGAGATGCAGCCCAGAGATGTAAAAACCAAAGCAGACGCCAAAGCCATTATTGAAGAGCGCAATGCCAGCCAGATAAAAGTCGGGGTATTCGACATTGATGGAGTACTGCGCGGCAAGTACATGAGCCGCAGTAAATTCCTGTCGGCACTGGAAGGCGGCTTCGGCTTTTGTGATGTGGTGCTGGGTTGGGACAGTAACGACCAACTCTACGACAACGTCGACTACACCGGCTGGCACACGGCCTACCCGGATGCTTGGGTCAACATCGTACCGGACAGCTGCCGGGAGATCCCGTCGGAAGGCAATACCCTGTTTTTCCTCTGTGAATTCACTGGCCCGGCCGAAACCATTTGCCCGCGCGGTTTGCTGCGTCGTGTACTGGAGCGTGCCGACGGCCTTGGGTTCAACGCACTTGCCGCTTGCGAATTCGAGTTCTTCCTGTTTGAAGAAACCCCCAAGTCGGTGCGCGACAAACACTACCAGCAGATGACCAGCATCACGCCCGGCTTTTTCGGGTATTCGGTATTGCGCAGCTCGGTGATGGCCGAGTTTTACAACGACTTCATGCATTATTGCAACGCCATGGACATGCCGATGGAAGGCTTTCACACCGAAACCGGCCCCGGTGTACTGGAAGCGGCCCTGGCGGTCGATTCCGCCCTGAACGCCGCCGACAAAGCCGCGCTGTTTAAAACCTTCACCAAGGTTTACGCCCAGCGCAACGGCATGATGGCCACTTTCATGGCCAAGTGGTCGGCCGACTACCCGGGCCAGAGCGGTCACATGCATGTATCGCTGCACAAAAAAGACGGTACTTCGGCGTTTTACGATGAAGCCGGTGGCGAACACAAGATGTCTGAGACCATGCGACACTTCATCGGCGGACAACAGGCATTAATGCCTGAGTTCCTGGCGATGATCGCTTGCACCGTCAACAGCTACACCCGCCTGATTCCGGGTGCCTGGGCACCCACGGCGGCCAGCTGGGGCATTGAAAACCGTACCTGTGCCTTGCGTGCGATCCCCGGCTCACCCAAATCACAACGTGTCGAATACCGCATTTCAGCCGCAGACATTAACCCATACATTGCGTTGGCGGCGGCACTGGCTTCAGGCCTGTGGGGTATCGAAAACCAGGTCGAGCCGGACGCGCCCATCGCCGGCACGGCCTACGATGTCGAGTTCTCGCCCGAACGCACCCTGCCCGCCACCCTGATGGATGCTGCCGGTCGCTTGCGCGCCTCAAACGCTGCACGCGAACTCTTCGGCGACGCCTTTGTTGATCACTACGCGGCAACACGCGAATGGGAAGAACGGGAATTCCGAAAGGCGATTACCGATTGGGAATTGCAGCGCTACTTTGAAATCATCTAGACGATTAACAGGAAGCCAAGAATGACTGAGATGGCAAAAATCATCAGCCCGGTAAACGCCGCCCAGTATGCCGAGCGGCCTTATCTAACCGAGGCTGAGGCCCGTGAAGCTGTAAAACAAGCGTCGGCCGCACAGAAAAAATGGCAAGCCATGCCGCTGGCACAGCGTTTGGAAATATTGGAGCGGGCGGTTGAACTGCTTGATGAGCAGCGCGACGAGTTAGCAGAAGAACTGGCCTGGCAGATGGGTCGCCCTGTTGCTCAGGGCGGCGGTGAAGTGAATGGCTTCAGCGAACGCGCCCGCTACATGCTGGACATTGCACCGCGTGCCCTGGCCGATCTGGAAATGCCCGACAAACCCGGTTTTAAACGCTACATCCGGCGCGACCCGGTTGGCGTCGTGCTGACCATTGCGCCCTGGAATTTTCCGTACATGACGGCGGTCAATACGGTTTGGCCGGCGCTGGCGGCAGGCAATGCGGTGTTGCTTAAGCATGCACAACAAACGCTGTTGTGTGCCGAGCGGTTGCAACGGGTTCTGGAACAGGCTGGATTGCCAAAAGGCGTTTTTCAGGCCGTCACGATAAGCCACGACACCTCGGCGGCTATTTTGAAAGAACCGGCGATTCGCTTTGTCAGTTTTACCGGTTCAGTGCGCGGCGGTCAGAGCATTCAACAGGCGATTGCCGACAGCGGACAGTTTGCCGGTACCGCGCTGGAACTGGGCGGAAAAGACCCGGCTTACGTGCGGGCCGATGTCGATATCGCAGACGCGGCGGTCAACCTGGCCGACGGCGCATTCTTCAATAGCGGCCAAAGTTGCTGTTCAGTGGAACGCATCTATGTGCATCAGGATGTGTATCAGCCCTTTATTGATGCGCTGGTCGCTGAAACCCGCAAACTGGTGCTGGGCGATCCGCTGAAACAGTCGACTACGCTTGGCCCGCTTGTCAAAGCCTCGGCGGCCGATTTCGTGCGCGGCCAGATTGCCGACGCCGTCAAGGCCGGCGCCAAAGCGCTGATTCAGCCCGGAGAATTCCCTGAAGATAAACCCGGCACCGCTTACCTGGCACCGCAGATTCTGACCGGTGTCGATCACAGCATGCGCGTGATGACCGAAGAAAGCTTCGGCCCCGTAGTCGGCATCATGACGGTGGCGTCGGATGAAGAAGCCATTCAACTGATGAACGACAGCGAATTTGGCCTGACCGCTTCTATCTGGACGCGGGATCTGGACGCTGCCGAACGCCTCGGGCGCGAGATCCAGACCGGCACGGTGTTTATGAACCGCTGCGATGTACTTGATCCGGCCCTGGCCTGGACCGGCGTCAAACACACTGGCCGGGGTGCCTCGCTATCCGAAATCGGTTACGACGCCCTGACCCAACCCAAGAGTTTTCACTTACGACTGCCCAGCGGAGGCTGACCCATGACCACCGACACCTCGTTAATCGCAAACTGGGGCATGCCCAATCGCATCCTGGTTGGCCCGGACCGTTTGAAGGAACTGCCCGAGCTGTGCCAGGAGCTGGGCTTCAAGGCGCCGCTGCTGGTCACCGATCGTGGGCTCGCTGGCTTGCCCATGGTGACAGACACCCTGGCGGCGCTGACCAGTGCTGGTCTCAGCGCGGCACTCTTTGCCGACGTGGAAGGCAACCCGACTGGCCCCATGGTTGAAGCGGGCGTAACCGCTTATCGTCAGGGCGGGCACGACAGCGTCGTTGCCCTCGGTGGCGGCAGCGGTCTCGACGTTGGCAAGGCCATTGCCTTTATGTCGGGCCAGACCCGACCGATCTGGGATTTTGAAGACATCGGCGATTACTGGACCCGCGCCGACGCCAATGGCATCGCTCCGGTCATCGCCATTCCGACGACGGCCGGTACCGGCTCGGAAGTCGGGCGGGCCTCGGTCATCGCCAACGAAGCCGAACACCGCAAAATCATCGTCTTTCACCCGAAGATGCTGCCAGTCGCCGTCATTCTGGACCCGAAAGTCACCACCGCCTTGCCGCCCCACATCACCGCCGCAACCGGTCTGGATGCCTTCATCCACAGCTTCGAAGCCTACTGCGCCCCGGGCTTTCACCCGATCTGTGAAGGTATCGCGCTGGAAGGCATGCGCCTGGTCGCGGCGTCGCTGCCAGTCGCCTACAAAGACGGCAACAACCTGGAAGCGCGCACCAAAATGCTCACTGCGGCCAGCATGGGCGCCATCGCCTTTCAAAAAGGGCTGGGTGGCGTACACGCCATATCCCATGCCGTCGGCGCCATGTACAACACCCATCACGGCCTCACCAACGCCGTGGTACTGCCTTACATCATGGTGCACAACCGCGCCAGCATTGAGCACCGCATGGTACCGGTCGCCCAGGCAGTAGGCCTGCAAGACACTTCCTTCGACGCCTTGCTGCAGTGGGTGCTGGATTTCCGGCGTGAGCTGGGCATTCCCCACACCCTGGCTGAGATCGACGTGCCTGACGATCAGGCATACGAGGTCGGCCGCCTCGCCGCCGTTGACCCCTCAGCCGGTGGCAACCCACAACCGTTGAACGCAGCCGTGCTGACTGAAGTATTTCGAAAAGCGGTTCATGGTCGGTTGTAAAAGCATTCAGAATTGACTGGAAAGCGAGCGATGGGTGGCGGTGGGTGCCTCTGCGGGGGTAGTCCGCAACATGGATGTTGCGGTCTAGGCTCCATGGACGGATTCACGCCGACCCCCGCAGAGGCACCCACCGGTGCCCGTCGCGGACCAAAGCCGCCAAACAAGCCCGAGCCACAGTAAGAAAAGGGGGTGCCAAACGCCCCTGTTAATCCGTATAATCTGCGCCCCATTTTCCGGGATTTGGTGAAAATTTGATCACCAGGCCCCGGCTCAGTTCAACCCGAGGTGTTCAGTGCAATTTCCCAAGCGTTACGATGTCATAGTGATCGGTGGCGGTCATGCCGGAACCGAGGCGGCGCTCGCGTCTGCCCGCACCGGTGCCCAGACGTTGCTGCTGACCCACAACGCCGATACCGTCGGGGTCATGTCCTGCAACCCCGCCATTGGGGGCATTGGCAAGAGTCATCTGGTCAAGGAAATCGACGCCCTCGGCGGCGCCATGGCGCGTGCGACTGATCGCGCCGGTATCCAGTTCCGGGTATTGAACAGCCGTAAAGGTCCGGCCGTACGCGCCACCCGCGCTCAGGCCGACCGCCAGTTGTACCGGGCCGCGATTCGGGAAATCGTTGAGCTGCAGCCGAACCTTGAACTGTTTCAACAGTCGGCCGACGACCTGTTATTGGAAAACGACGTGGTTACTGGCGTTGTGACCCAGACGGGTATTCACATCATGGCCACCACCGTGGTGCTGACCGCCGGCACCTTCCTGGGCGGCAAAATCCACGTTGGCATGCAGAACTACTCCGGCGGCCGCATGGGCGATGCGCCCAGCAATGCACTGTCGCAGCGTTTGCGTGAACTGCCATTCCGGGTGGGCCGGCTGAAAACCGGTACCCCGGCGCGCATCGACGGCCGCAGCCTCGATTACAGCCAACTGACCGAACAGCCGGGCGACACGCCGCTGCCGGTGATGTCCTATATGGGCCGTGTCGAAGAGCACCCGCGTCAGGTGGCCTGCTGGATCGCGCATACCACCGAGCGCACGCACGACATCATCCGCGACAACCTGCACCAGTCGCCCATGTACGCCGGTGAAATCGAAGGCATCGGCCCGCGCTACTGCCCGTCGATTGAAGACAAGGTCACCCGCTTTGCCGACAAGACCAGTCACCAGGTGTTCGTCGAGCCTGAAGGCCTGACCACCTACGAAATGTACCCGAACGGCATCTCCACCAGCCTGCCGTTCGACGTTCAGATCGACTTTATTCAAAGCATCAAGGGCTTCGAAAACGCCCACATCACCCGGCCCGGTTACGCCATCGAATACGATTACTTCGATCCGCGTGACCTCAAACACAGCCTGGAAACCAAGTTCATCGGCAATCTGTTCTTCGCCGGTCAGATCAACGGCACCACCGGCTACGAAGAAGCCGCCGCCCAGGGCCTGCTGGCCGGGGTCAACGCGGCCCGTCGTGCTGCCGGTGAAGACGCCTGGACGCCGCGCCGCGATGAAGCCTATCTGGGTGTGCTGGTGGACGACCTGATCACCATGGGCACGCTGGAACCGTACCGGATGTTCACCAGTCGCGCCGAATATCGCTTACTGCTGCGTGAAGACAACGCCGATGCGCGGTTGACCGAAACCGGCCGGTCACTGGGCCTGGTCGATGACGCCCGCTGGGCGGCGTTCAGCACCAAACAGGAAGCCATTGCCCGTGAAACCCAGCGGTTGAACAGCACCTGGGTACAGCCGAAGTCGGCCGAGGCGCAAGCATTGCACGACAAACTGGCACAGCCGCTGTCACGCGAGACGACGCTGCGTGACCTGCTGAAACGGCCGCAACTGACCTATGCCGACATCGCCGAACTGGTGCCGACTGAATCGCTCGACCCAGCCGTGAGCGAACAGGTCGAGATCAGTGCCAAGTACGAAGGCTACATCCAGCGCCAGCAGGACGACATCGACACCCTGCGCCGCCACGAGAGTATGAAACTGCCGGCCGAACTGGATTTCGACGCCATCGGCGGCCTGTCGAATGAAGTGAAGCAGAAATTGAAGCAAACCCGGCCGGAAACACTGGCGCAAGCCTCGCGTATTTCCGGGGTCACACCGGCGGCAGTCTCAATGTTGCTGATTCATCTGAAGAAGCAGTCCGCCGCCAGCAAGGCCGCTCAGGTTGAGAAGCACAGCGCATGAGTGAGCGCTATGCATCGCTGTTAAGCGACGGTCTGGCTGAACTGAATATTGAGCTTGAGGCGGCTGTTCAACAACGGTTGCTGGCTTACCATGCGCTGCTGGCCAAGTGGAACAAGGCCTACAATTTGACCTCGGTGCGCAAGCCCGAGGAAATGATTACCCGGCACCTGCTCGACAGCTTATCGATACTGCCGTTCGTTGGCCCGGGTGATTTACTGGATGTCGGCACCGGGCCGGGCCTGCCAGGCATGATTCTGGCGCTGGTAGACCCGGAGAAGCCCGTTACGCTGCTCGACAGCAATGGCAAGAAGACTCGTTTTCTGACTCAAGTGAAGCTGGAGCTGGGTGTTTCTAACGTTGCCGTGGTGCACAGCCGCCTCGAAGCCTGGCAGCCAGGGCGCACCTTCTCACAAATATCGTCACGTGCCTTTGCCACCCTGGCCGATATGGTGGCAAAATCCCGGCATCTGCTGGCACCGGGTGGCCATTTTCTGGCCATGAAAGGACTGTACCCGACCGATGAGATCGCTGCCTTGCCGGGCGATATCCAGGTCGATCGGGTCACACCGCTTACCGTTCCGGGCAGCGCTTTACTCAGTGCGGACGCGCGACATCTGGTACAGTTGTCGGCCCGAACGACATAAGGATTCGGCTTTGACACATATTTTTGCCATTACCAACCAGAAAGGCGGGGTCGGCAAGACCACCACCGCCACCAATCTGCCCGCCTCTCTGGTGGCGATGAAGCGCAAGGTGCTGGTCGTGGATCTGGACCCCCAGGGCAATGCCACCATGGGCAGTGGCATCAGCAAGAATGACATCGACCTCAGCGTCTACGATGTGATCACCGGCAAAGCCGGCTGCGCCGAGGCGATTGTCGCCACACCCGAAGCCGGGTACGACCTGCTGCCTGCCAACGGCGATCTAACCGCGGCCGAAGTGGAACTGATGTCGGTGAAAATGAAAGAGCACCGGCTGCAGTATGCCCTGGCCGAAGTGAAGCACCATTACGACTATATTTTTATCGACTGCCCGCCGTCGCTCAACATGCTGACGGTAAACGCCCTGGCCGCCGCCGAGCAGGTACTGATCCCAATGCAGTGCGAGTATTACGCACTCGAAGGCCTGGCCGCATTGATGGACACCATTCAAAGCATTCAGAAAGTGGTGAACCCGAAGCTCGAAATCGGCGGCCTGCTGCGCACCATGTACGACCCGCGCAACAGCCTGACCAACGATGTATCCGATCAGCTAAAAAACCACTTTGGCGACAAACTTTTCAGCTCGGTGATTCCGCGCAACGTGCGGCTGGCGGAAGCGCCCAGCTATGGCACCCCGGTATTGCAGTACGACCGCTCCTCCAAAGGCGCGCTGGCGTACCTGGCGCTGGCCGGAGAGCTGGTTCGCCGGGTCGAGGGCGTCAAGCCACCCGATACCGAACATTTGACAGGATCTGTGTAAATGGCAGCTAAGAAACGAGGCTTGGGACGCGGCCTGGACGCCCTGATCACTACCCGACGGGAAGTCGAGGCCATTGCCGATCAGCCGGTCTCCCACGTCAACGATGGCAGCTTGCGCATGCTGCCGGTCGAGTGGATACATCGGGGCACCTACCAGCCGCGGCGCGACATGTCGGCCGATGCGCTGGAAGAACTGGCCGCATCCATTCGCGCCCAGGGCGTGATGCAGCCCATCGTGGTGCGTCCACAGGGCCCTGAATCCTTCGAACTCATTGCCGGTGAACGCCGCTGGCGCGCTTCACAGATGGCCGGGCTGGATCAGATTCCAGCCGTGATTCGCGATGTCTCTGACGAAGACGCTATCGCCATGGCGCTGATCGAAAACATTCAGCGTGAAAATCTGAACCCGATGGAAGAAGCGCTGGCACTGCAGCGCCTGCAGAAGGAATTCGATCTGACGCAGGCCGGTGTGGCCGAAGCCGTCGGCAAAAACCGGGTGACAGTGACTAATCTGCTGCGACTGATCAGTCTGGAAGCCGATGTACGCCGTATGCTTGAGCACGGCGACCTGGAAATGGGCCATGCCCGGGCGTTGTTGGGTGTCCAGGGCGAGCAGCAAATAGAAGCGGCGCGCCAGGTGGTTGCCAAGGGCATGACGGTGCGACAGACCGAACAATTGGTGCGCAACCTGGTCGAAGGCAAAAAAACCGGACTGGATCGTTCGGAGCACAAAGCCGACGCCAACATCCAAAACCTGGAGGAGATGCTGTCGCAGCGCCTGGGCGCAACCGTGTCGATCAAGCATGGCGCGCGCGGCAAGGGCTCCCTGGTGATCAAATACAACAGCCTGGATGAGCTCGACGGTATCCTGAACCACGTAAAGTAGGGCCTGACAGTGTTCGGTCGTGTCAAATTGCGTTCAAAAACAGCCATTTGCCCGGACGTGGCTTGGTCGGAAAGAGAGTGTGTTGCGTGTTGATGCGACTAGCCGACTCCAATATACTCTGCCGAGTTTTGCCGAGCCTCCAATGGCACGGTACCGCTCAAACCCGGATGATAAGCGGGGCAAGCCTTGGGAAAGGCGCCCAAACCGCCCGACCGTTCAGCCCTACGAATACCGCTGAACGGGATGATTAACAGGGCAAACGACAATAACCGGGACAGAACAGTGGTTTTTCAACAAGCAAGGCCCAAACCGGTTCCCCGGCCCTCGGCCTGGCGGCTGGTGACATGTCAGGCAGTTACCGCCCTGATCCTCGGCCTGGCAGTGGCCGTAGTGATCCCGGATGTCTGGTTTGAAGTGATGCTGGCCGGTGCCCTCTGTGTGGTGGCACAAAGTTATTTTACCTGGCGCAGCCTGCGGCATTTCGGCTCGCGCTACACAGCCCTCTTCGTGGTCGCGACGTCCCAGGGGCTGTTTGGCAAATGGATTATTCTGGCAGCAGGTTTGATACCGGTGTGGGTGACCCAGCCGGACCTGAATGCCACAACAATGTTGCTGGTAGTGGTCGTACTGAACACCCTGTCAGCAATGTTGGCACCGATTCTGGTTAAGTAACCGCTCTAACGGGCGGCCAATAGGGGTAAAGTGACATATGGCAAGTGAAGCAGGCAGTTATGCCAATGCGGGTGAGTACATCTCGCACCACCTGACCAACCTCACTTATGGGAAGTTGGAAGCGGGTGCAACGATGTGCGACGGCTCGACGCTGGAAACCACTCAGTGGGTTCTGGGGGCGTGTTCCGCAGAGTTTAACCAAATGGGGTTCTGGGCGTTTCATGTCGACAGCATGATCTGGTCGGTTCTTCTGGGTGCGATTTTTCTGTTTACGTTCTGGCGAGTGGGCATGAAAGCCACTCAGGGCGTGCCCAAAGGCATGCAGAATTTTGTTGAAACCATCGTCGAGTTCATTGACAGCCAGGTGCGGGATACCTTCCACGGTAAGAACCCTTGGATTGCTCCGATCGCGCTGACCGTCTTCGTCTGGGTGTTCCTGTCGAACCTGATGGACATCATTCCGGTCGACTTGATCCCCTACACGCTTGAACTGCTGGGCGTGAAGTATCAGAAGATCGTTCCCTCGACCGACCCTAACATCACTTTGGGTACGGCGGTGTTTGTATTCTTCCTGATGATCTACTACTCCTTCAAAGTGAAGGGATTTGGTTTCATCAAGGAGTTGTCGTTCACACCGTTTAATCACTGGATCTTTGTTCCGTTCAACCTCTTCCTGGAGCTGGTTGGACTGATCGCGAAGCCGTTCTCTCTCGGTCTTCGTCTGTTCGGTAACCTCTACGCAGCGGAAATGATCTTTATTCTGATCGCGCTGATGTTTGGTGCCGGCATCTTCTTCGCTGTGTTTGGTGGCGTACTGCAAATGGCGTGGGCTATTTTCCACATCATGGTCATTCCGTTGCAGGCGTTCATCT
The DNA here is from genome assembly GCF_004000275.1 of Saccharospirillum alexandrii. Classification (GTDB taxonomy): domain Bacteria; phylum Pseudomonadota; class Gammaproteobacteria; order Pseudomonadales; family Natronospirillaceae; genus Saccharospirillum; species Saccharospirillum alexandrii. Next base: position 251,502 of record NZ_RCIP01000003.1, on the reverse strand, counting down.
TTATGGTGTTGACCATCGTGTACCTGAGTCAGGCCCACGAAGACCACTAGTCGGGTCGTCGGGTAGGCTCGATGGCTGCCCCGGATTTTGAAAAAACGTTTTAACTTGAAAGCTCTAAACCTTAACGATAGAAAACTTAGGAGAAAAACATGGAACTGGTATTTGTTGCCGCTGCGATCATGATGGGTTTTGGTGCAATCGGTGCTGCTATTGGCATCGGCTTGCTGGGTGGTAAGTTGCTGGACTCTACAGCACGTCAGCCTGAACTGGGCCCCATGCTGCAAACCAAATTCTTCATCGTTGCCGGCCTGGTAGATGCGATCCCCATTATCGGTGTTGGTATCGCGATGTACCTGATCTTCGTAGTGGCTGGTTAATCAATCGGTCCTTTGGGTACTCTGATTAAACCAACCAAAACGAGGTGAAGGCGTGAATTTCAACGCAACGTTTATTGGACAAATCGTCGTCTTTGCCATTTTCGTCTGGTTCTGCGCCAAATTTGTATGGCCTCCAATTATGGATGCCATGCAGGCCCGCCAGAAGAAAATTGCCGAAGGGCTCGATTCTGCCGACCGTGCTGCCAAAGATCTTGAACTGGCACAGCACGATGTGGCGAAAAAGCTGCAGGAAGCCAAGCAGGAAGCCGCTGCCATCCTCGAGCAAGCCAACAAGCGCGCCGCGCAGTTGGTTGATGAAGCGAAAGCTGAAGCTCGTGTAGAAGGTGAGCGCATTGTGGCCGCTGCCCAGTCCGAGGTTGATAAGGAAGTGAACGCCGCGCGGGAAGAACTGCGCAGCCGGATCTCCGAACTGACCCTGGCCGGTGCGGAACGCATTCTGGGCTCCGAAGTCGACGCGAAAAAACACAGCGAGTTGTTGGATAAGCTGGCAGCCGAGCTGTAAGGAGGGATCATGGCAGAATTAAGTACGCTGGCCCGTCCTTACGCCAAAGCCGCGTTCAACGCAGCTCTGGACAGTAAGCAACTGGACGCCTGGTCGACGCAATTGTCGACACTGGCCGCTATCAGTCAGCATGAGACGGTTGAACGTCTCATTGCCAACCCTGAGCTGTCCGCCGCTGACAAAGCCAAAACTTTGCAGCAACTCGCCGGCGATGCTCTGAACGAGGGCGGGTCTAACCTGGTCAGCGTTCTGGCAGAAAATCGTCGTCTTGCACTGCTGGCCGAGATCAGCGAACAGTTCGAAGTGCTGAAAGCGGAGCAGGAAAAAACCGCCGATGTTCTGGTGACCAGTGCATTTTCCTTGAGCGACAGCCAGCAAAAGACGCTGGCCGACAAACTGACCGCCAAATTCAGCCGCCAGGTGCAGTTGACCGTCGAAATCGACGAGTCATTACTGGGCGGTGTGGTGATCAGGTCCGGTGACACGGTCATCGACGGGTCGGTCCGCGGCAAGTTGGCGAAACTCGCTGAAGCAATGAATTCCTAGTGAGGGAAAAAGAATGCAGCAACTGAATCCTTCAGAAATCAGTGACATCATCAAGGAGCGTATCGGCAAACTCGATACCAGCTCCAAGGCCCAGAACGAAGGCACCATCGTCAGCGTATCCGACGGTATCGTGCGTATTCATGGTCTGGCCGATGTCATGTCTGGTGAGATGATTGAGTTCCACAACGGGCTGTTCGGTATGGCCCTGAACCTGGAACAAGACTCTGTTGGTGCGATCGTGTTGGGTGACTACAAGGATCTGGCCGAAGGCCAGACCTGTAAGTGCACCGGTCGCATCCTGGAAGTTCCCATTGGTCCGGAATTGCTCGGTCGCGTCGTCGACGCCCTGGGTAACCCGATCGACGGCAAGGGCCCGGTGAAAACCACCCTGACCGATCCGCTGGAAAAGGTCGCGCCGGGCGTTATTGCCCGTCAGTCGGTCGACCAGCCGGTTCAGACCGGTTATAAAGCCGTTGACGCCATGGTGCCGATTGGCCGTGGTCAGCGTGAGCTGATCATTGGTGACCGTCAGACCGGTAAGACCGCGCTGGCCGTCGATGCCATCATGGCTCAGAAAAACTCCGGCATTAAGTGCGTCTACGTGGCGATCGGTCAGAAGCAATCGACCATCGCCAACGTGGTGCGCAAGCTGGAAGAGCACGGTGCCATGGAATACACCACCATTGTTGCCGCCTCGGCCTCAGAACCTGCGTCCATGCAGTTCCTGGCGCCGTATGCTGGTTGCACCATGGGTGAATACTTCCGTGACCGCGGTGAAGACGCTCTGATCATTTACGATGACCTGTCCAAACAGGCCGTCGCATACCGTCAGATCTCTCTGCTGCTGCGTCGTCCGCCGGGCCGTGAAGCCTTCCCGGGTGACGTTTTCTATTTGCACTCCCGTTTGCTGGAACGCGCCTCGCGCGTGAACGCTGAATACGTTGAGCAGTTCACCAAGGGTGAAGTGAAGGGCAAAACGGGTTCTCTGACCGCACTGCCCATCATTGAAACCCAGGGTGGTGACGTATCTGCGTTCGTACCCACCAACGTGATCTCCATTACCGACGGTCAGATCTTCCTGGAGACTGACCTGTTCAACGCGGGTATTCGCCCTGCGATGAACGCCGGTATTTCGGTATCGCGTGTGGGTGGCTCGGCCCAGACCAAGATCATCAAGAAGCTGGCCGGTGGTATTCGTACCGCTCTGGCACAGTACCGTGAACTGGCGGCATTCTCCCAGTTTGCGTCGGATCTTGACGAAGCGACCAAGGCTCAGCTGGAGCATGGTCAGCGCGTTACCGAGCTGATGAAGCAAGGCCAGTATGCACCGCTGACGGTTGCAGAAATGGCTGTCTCAGTTTACGCCGCCAACGAAGGCCACCTGAAAGCTTTGGAAATCAAAGAAGTCGGTCGGTTTGAAGCGGCACTGCACTCCTACATGAACAGCGAACACGCGGATCTGATGAAACAGATCAACGATACCGGCAACTACAACGACGAGATTGCCGGTTCGCTGAAGGACGCTTTGGAAAAATTCAAAGCAACGCAGACCTGGTAATTCACCGGCTGTCTTCGGACAGCCGATTGAACTGAGGCATTGCTATGGCAGCCGGAAAAGAGATTCGCACGAAAATATCGGGCATTAAAAACACGCAGAAGATTACTTCCGCGATGGAGATGGTCGCTGCGAGTAAAAAGCGTAAAGCTCAGGACCGGATGGACGCCAGCAAGCCCTATGCTGACAAAATCCGGGCGGTGATCGGGCATTTGGCGAACGCCAACCCCGAATACCGTCATCCTTATCTGATGGAACGCGACGTCAAACGGGTGGGCTACATCGTAGTCTCAACCGATCGCGGACTGTGTGGCGGGTTGAACGTCAACCTGTTCAAGCAAGTCGCCAAAGACGTTGCCGACTGGAAACAGAAGGGCGCTACGGTGCAAGTGTGTGCCATTGGCAGCAAGGGTACGGGTTACTTCAAGTCACGCGGTTACGACGTTGTCGCGACCATGACGCAGCTGGGCGATAAACCCGCTGTGAGTGACCTGATTGGCGGTGTGAAAGTCATGCTCGACGACTTCAATGCCGGCAAGATTGACCGCTTGTTTGTGGTGTACAACGAATTTGTGAACACCATGGTGCAAAAGCCCGGAATTGAGCAGCTGTTGCCATTGAAGGCCGCTGAAGACGAGACGTCGCGCCGACATACCTGGGACTACATTTACGAGCCAAATGCCGAAGCGCTGCTGGATCATTTGCTGGTTCGCTATGTCGAATCGGTGGTGTATCAGGGCGTGGTGGAAAATCTGGCTTGCGAACAGGCCTCGCGCATGATGGCGATGAAGAACGCCACCGATAATGCCGGGGAGCTGATCGACAGTCTCAATATGGAATACAACAAGGCGCGTCAGGCAGCCATTACCCAAGAGATCGCCGAGATCGTGGGTGGCGCCTCAGCGGTTTCATAAAACGGTTTTGAGAGGATACAGAAGATGAGTAGCGGACGTATCACACAGATTATCGGCGCCGTTGTCGACGTGGAATTCCCGCGTGACAACGTACCGAAAGTTTACGACGCGTTGAAAGTCGCTGAAGTAAACCTGACCCTGGAAGTGCAGCAGCAGTTGGGCGACGGCATCGTACGTGCCATTGCCATGGGCAGCACCGAAGGCGTTAAGCGTGGACTGAGCGTGGAAAACACCGGCACGGGTATCACCGTACCGGTGGGTGTTGCGACCCTGGGTCGTATCATGAACGTATTGGGCGAGCCTATCGACGAGCGCGGCGACATCGGTGCCGATGACCACATGGTCATTCACCGCGACGCCCCGACTTACGCCGAACAGGCACAAAGCCAGGACCTGCTGGAAACCGGCATCAAGGTAATCGACCTGATCTGCCCGTTCGCCAAGGGTGGTAAGGTTGGTTTGTTCGGTGGTGCCGGTGTAGGCAAGACCGTAAACATGCTTGAGCTGATTAATAACATCGCGACCGAGCACAGTGGTTTGTCTGTGTTCGCGGGTGTGGGCGAGCGGACTCGTGAAGGTAACGACTTCTATCACGAAATGTCCGAAGCCGGTGTTATCAAGCTGGACAAGCTGTCCGAATCGAAAGTGGCCATGGTTTACGGCCAGATGAACGAACCCCCCGGTAACCGTCTGCGGGTCGCACTGACCGGTCTGACCATGGCCGAGAAGTTCCGTGACGAAGGCCGTGACGTTCTGTTCTTCGTGGACAACATCTATCGTTACACCCTGGCCGGTACTGAAGTATCAGCCCTGCTGGGTCGTATGCCGTCTGCGGTAGGTTACCAGCCGACGCTGGCGGAAGAGATGGGTGTTCTGCAGGAACGTATTACGTCAACCAAGACCGGGTCTATTACCTCGGTTCAGGCAGTATACGTACCTGCGGATGACTTGACCGACCCGTCACCGGCCACAACCTTTGCTCACTTGGATGCAACCGTTGTACTGAGCCGTGATATTGCCGCACTGGGTATTTACCCGGCGGTTGATCCTCTGGGTTCAACCTCGCGTCAGCTCGACCCGCTGGTTATCGGTAACGAGCATTACGACTGTGCCCGTGGCGTTCAGGGTGTTCTGCAGAGCTATAAAGAGCTGAAGGACATCATTGCGATTCTGGGTATGGACGAATTGTCTGATGAAGACAAAATGATTGTAGCCCGCGCCCGTAAGATTGAGCGTTTCCTGTCTCAGCCGTTCCACGTGGCCGAGATTTTCACCGGCGCGCCAGGCAAGTATGTGTCGCTGAAAGAAACCATCCGTGGTTTCCAGGGCATTCTGGACGGTGAGTACGATCACGTTCCCGAGCAGGATTTCTACATGAAAGGCACCATCGATGAAGTGATGGAAGCTTACAACGCTCGCTCCAAGAAGGGCTGATCGCGCCGGGGGTTAACATGGCTATGACAGTACACTGCGACATCGTCAGCGCGGAAGAAAACATCTTCTCGGGGCTGGTTGAAACCGTCGTTTGTGAGGGCGAAATGGGTGAGTTGGGCGTTAAGCCCAGCCACGCGCCTTTGCTGACACGGCTGAACCCGGCACCGGTTCGGTTGATTCTGCAGAACGGGTCGGAAGAAGTGTTCTACGTATCCGGCGGCTTCCTTGAAGTCCAGCCGCACGTCGTGACCATTCTGGCCGATACCGCATTGCGTGGTGGTGACATTGACATGGCGGCGGCTGAAAAAGCCAAAGCCGATGCCGAGAAAGTTATCGCCAGCAAAATCGCCGAAGAAGAATTCGCCGTGGTGGCAGCTGATCTGGCGCGTGCGTCAGCCCAGTTGCGTACCCTGCGCGAACTGAAGCGACTGCGCGGCAAGAAATAACAGGCTTTAGTGGCTTGTCAAAAAAGCGACCTTCGGGTCGCTTTTTTTTGCGTAAAATTCGGAGTTTGGTTTCGGTGTCGTGGAAGGAGTCCGTGCCAGTTACCGGTTATGCCTATCCGGGGTCGGCGTAAACCCTTCCATGGGGCCTAGACCGCAACATCCATGTTGCGGACTACCCCGGATAGGCATAACCGGCACCTGACACTAGCATCATGCGGCTTCGGTTCAATACTGTATTCTCGAAGCTCGAAGCTCGAAGCTCGAAGCTCGAAGCTCGAAGCTCGAAGCTCCTTAAAACTTGCCTCACACTTCCAAAACCCCGACACTCCCACTCCATAATAAATTCCAACGATACGCGAATAATAATGACTTCACGCCAGCTCCTCATCGCTATTGGTTTCTCGGCGATGGCCAACTTTTTTTGGGCGACTAACGCCATCGTCGGCAAGATTGCCGTGGTGTCTCTACCGGCCTTTACGCTGTCCCAGTTTCGCTGGTGGCTGGCGTTTTTGCTGATCGCGCCTTTTGGTATTCCGCACATCCGACGCCAGTGGGCCTGGTATCGCACTCATTTCAAGACCTTGCTGTTACTGGCGTTGTTGAGTGTCACGTTGTACAACACGCTTCAGTACTGGGCGCTTAAATACACCCAGCCGGTGAATGTGGGCGCCATGGCGGCGCTGATGCCGGTGATGATCTTTATGCTCAGTGCCTGGCTGGGCATAGGCCGTATGAGCGTTGCCCAGTGGCTCACCGCCACGTTGGCAGTCTTTGGTGCCTTTGTGGTGCTGACCGATGGCCAGATGGCGCTCAGTATTGGCGGCCAGTCGCTGATTGGTGACGGTATCTTTTTCATCGGGTTGATCAGCTGGTCGTTCTATTCGGTGATGCTGAAGAAGCTGCCGGTCTGGGAAGTGAACAGCGTGGGCATGCTGACCTTTTTCATTGGTCTGGGCAGTTTGATGATCGTACCGTTCTGGCTGAGTGGGGCTTTGCGCGGCGAGATTCTGATACCACCGACTGACTTGTGGTGGACGGTGGCTTATGTGGCGGTGTTTCCGTCGCTGGTCGCGTTCTTTTCCTGGATCAAGGCGGTGGGGGCCAGTAACGCCAACATAGCCGGGCTGATGATGACCACGGCGCCGCTGTTCAATGCGTTGCTGACACTTGTGGTGCTGCGTGAGCCGGTGTCGGGGGCTCAGTGGCTGGGCATTGTCTGTGTCATCGTGGGTGTTGCGTTGACCTTGCTGTTGACGCAATTACGGCAAAAAGCCAAAGGAATAGCAGAATGAGCATTGCGATTAAACAAAGCTACTGGGCACTGGCGCTGATCTACCTGATTGCCATGCTGGGCTCGCCCTTTGCGTTCGAGTGGGTGATTAAGGCGGCGCCGATCTGGTTGCTGGCCGTTGCCGTGTTGCGTGCGCCTTCGGTGCCAGCGAAGCCATTGTTATTAGTGGCTATTCTGATCAGTTCGTTGGGTGATGTGCTGCTGGAGCTGAACCTCTTTGTGTTTGGGCTCGGTGCTTTTCTGGTGGCGCAGCTGACGTACGGTGTTTTGTTTGCCCGGCGCTTTGCCTGGCGGCCTGACCGGTTTGCCTGGGTGGTGTTTTTGCTGGTGTGGGCCATGGCGGTGCTGATCTGGTGCTGGCCAAACCTGGAAGCTCTTACAGTGCCGGTGCTGGCGTACATGGTCGCCATCTTGTTCATGGGCGTGGCGGCCTTGAACAGCCGTTTTGCGTTGTACCCGGCTTTTTTCGGGGCGGCGGTGTTTATTCTGTCAGACTCTCTGATCGCCATTGGCCTGTTCGCGTCGCCGTTCCCGGGGCAACCCTGGGCAGTGATGCTGACTTATTACCTGGCCCAGTTCTGTATTGTGCGGGCTTTGTTGCGGGATTGAAAAAAAGCGTTACGGGATTGATGAACAGAACGCCAAGGTCAGCGTTCGGTTTTGAGTATTAGGCACTTCTAAAGCGGAGGCGCGGACCATCGGTTGCCTTTGGCCCGCGTGCGGGGTCAGACTGTCGCTTTAATAACAATAATACACGGCGACCGGGCGGCTATACTGCAGTCGGGTCAGCCAGTGGAGGTTCTGCGTGAATCTGATTCTCTATGCCATTCCCGGCTTTATGCTGTTGCTGTTGATCGAGCTGGTTGTCGACTGGCGCAAGCAAACCGGTTATTACCGCACCAATGATGCCATCGCCTCACTCAGCACGGGTATGCTCAGCCAGACCATGGGCTTTGCTACCCGGCTGGTAAGCTTCTTGGCCTATGCCACGCTGTGGGCGGTGCTGCCCCACGGCGAGTTGACCATGACGCCGCTGCTCTGGGTAGTGGCCTTTGTGTTCTATGATTTTTGCTATTACTGGAGCCACCGCAGTCAGCATCAGATCAATGTGCTCTGGGGCATTCACGTGGTGCATCATCAGAGTGAGGAATTCAATCTCTCTACGGCATTGCGCCAGCCGTTCAATGGCTTTGTGATCGGCTCGATTTTCTATTTACCCATGCTGTTTGTCGGCTTTCCGCCCGAGGTGATTGTCACCGTCGGTTCTCTGAATCTGATTTATCAGTACTGGGTGCATACCCGCTTTATCGGCACGCTGGGCTGGTATGAAAAGGTGTTTGTGACGCCGATGAACCACCGGGTGCATCATGCCATTAACGATCCTTATATCGATCGCAATTTTGGCGGTGTGTTCATTCTCTGGGACCGCCTGTTCCGGACGTACCAGCCGGAGCTTGCCGACGAACCCTGTGCGTATGGCGTGCGTAAGCCGCTGCACAGCTGGAATCCGTTTTTCGCCAACTGGCATGTCTGGGGGCAACTGATTCAGGATGCCTGGCACGCCCGTAGCTGGAAAGACAAACTGCGTATCTGGTTTATGCCTACCGGCTGGCGACCGGAGGACGTTAAGGAAAACCATCCTTTGCCGCGTTGTCTGCCGGACACGCAACAGAAGTTCAACAAGGCACCGTCGGCTGTCGTCAGTGCCGTTGTGGTCGCGATACACATCGTGCTGATGGGTTGGACCGTCTGGTTCCTGCTGTTCACCAATGACCTGACGTTTGGCTTGGCACTGGCGCATTTCGTTCCACTGGGCGGCGGGCTGTATATCAATGGCCGGATTCTGGAGCAACGCAAGTACGCTACACGGCTGGCGGTCTCGTTCTGGCTACTCTGTGCCACTTTGCCCTGGTGGGTGTCTGGCTGGCTATTGCCTGCCGGGCTGGTCGCTGCGTTGTTTGCGGCATTTGCCGCCACCACGGTTCTGGCAGCAGCCTGGTCGCGCCGTAAAGCATGGGCTGAAAAATCAGTGGATCCGCGCACGCTGGCTTGAAAGCGGCTGGGTTTATGGCACCCGATCTGGCATTATTTGAGGTGATTCCCATTCTCAGGTCGGTTATTGCTGGCCGGCCTGTCTGCCCGAAAGGATTGGTATGAAACTCACCTCCGAAGCCGCTCTGCGGGACCATTATGGCCATCCGCATGACATGGTTCGTCAGAAAGTATTGTCCGCCCTTGAAGTACACTCCCGCCAGTTCCTGTCACTGTCGCCATTTATGGTGATGTCGACGTCGAACGAGGAGGGTCAACTCGACAGTTCGCCGCGCGGTGGTGAACCCGGCTTCGTCAAAATACTCGATGACACCACCCTGTTGATCCCCGATGCCAAAGGTAACAACCGGCTCGATTCACTGCGCAATATTGTGCTGAACCCCTCGGTCGGGTGTCTGTTTCTGGTGCCAGGTATTCACGAGACGCTGCGCATCAATGGTAAGGCCGAGATTCGCATCGACGACGCCAGCCTGGCGCACTTTGCCCACCTGAAGCAGACACCGATGAGTGTTATTTGCGTGCACATCGAAGAAGTCTTTCTGCATTGCGCCCGGTCACTAACAACGGCGGGGCTGTGGGACCCGGCGGCTCAGGTAGAGCGGTCGGTATTGCCGCCGCTGGGCAAGATGATCAGGGATCAGATTGAAGCTAAAAGCGCAGTTTAGACATCCTGGTGCCATGAACCAGGTAAGTCCGGTTATCTGGGAGGCGGCACCGCAGGGCTGACCTGCTAGGTGCTTACGCGCTCTTTTAACAGTTCTGTGAAAGGTTGCGGACGGTAAAAGAAGTAGCCTTGCAGTTCGTCGCAGCCCAACTCCGCCAGCAGTCTGAGCTGGGATTCGGTTTCTACACCTTCGGCGACCACCGTCAGATCGAGCGTATGGCCCAGATCGATAATGGCCTCTACCAGGGCCAGATGCCTGGGCCCGTCTTCGAGCCGCTGAATAAAGCGCTGATCAATTTTGAGGACGTGCAGCGGCAGCGCTTGCAACATGCCCAGGTTGGAGTACCCGGTGCCGAAATCGTCCATGGCAAAGCGAATGCCCATGGAGGACAGCTCGGCCATGGCGGTCAGGGTTGTGTCGGATTCTTCGGTCAGTGAATGCTCGGTTATCTCGAATTCAACGCGGTGTGCAGGCACATTGGCCTGGTGTATCTCACTGGCGATGAACAGGCTGAGATTCCGTTCTTCCAGCTGCTTGGGTGACAGGTTGATTGACATGACGACGTCATCGTCAAGCTGATCCAGGTGCTCGCTGAACTCTTCCAGGGCACGTCGGATAACCCAGTTGCCGATTTCCACGATCAAATGGCTGCCTTCGGCGATGGGGATGAATTCGCCCGGTGACACCACGCCCAGTTCTTGGCTGTTCCAGCGCAACAGGACTTCCAGGCTGCGCCAGCGCTGATCGACCCGGTCGACCCGGGGTTGCAGCACCAGATGAAATTCGTTGTTTTGCAGGGCATAGGGCAACAGGCGCAGTATGTCCTGGCGGCGATCGTTTTCGAGGTTCATCTGGTCGGAATAGAACTGGTAGCTGCCGCGGTCGACCTCTTTGGCCTTGCGCAGGGCGATCTCGGCTTTCTTGACCAGGCCTTCGTAGTCGGTGTCGTCGGTCGGGCTGGTGGCGATGCCCAGCGTTGCGGTGATGCTGATGCGCACCTCGTCGATCTCAATGATCTCGGTGATGGATTTCAGCAGGGTATCGGCCACAAAGATGGAATGGCTCGGGTCTTTCAGGTTCTGCAGGCAAATGGCGAACGTATCGCCAGACAGGCGGGCAACGGTATCGCTGGTGCGAATGCCGTATTTGATGCGTTCGGTCAGTTGCTTGAGTACCTCATCGCCGACGGTGTGGCCGTAGTTGGTATTGATGGTTTTGAAGTTGTCGAGGTCAAACAACACCAGCGCCAGGTGGTTCTGGTTGCGTTGCGACAGCGAAATGCCCTGTTGCACCTGCTTGCCGAAGAAATTCCGGTTGGACGCCCCGGTGAGTGAATCGTAGTAGTTCAGCTTTTGCAGCTCGGCCTCGGTTGACTTGATCTCGGTGATGTCGCGCAGCATCCCGGTCAGTTCCTGGTTGTCGTTTACGGCAATGGTTTGTTCAACCCAGAGCAGGGCGCTCGGCGTAATGATGCGGTGTTCGAAGCGGGCAAAAGGCTGGCTGCCGTCCAGTACGCTCTGGGTATGCATGGTGAAGTAGGGCCGATCGGGCTCGTAGATGTAGTTGATCATCGCCTCCCGATTCAGCTTGGACTGATCGGTGCCGAGCAATTCCATCAGCGGGGCCGAGAGAGCAAACTGATCGCCAGGCAACGAGGTCCAGGAGCCAAGCCGGCCGAGCCGCTGTGCTTCCAGCAACTTCCCCTCCTGAATCTTCAACTGCAGCCGTTCCTGTTCACGCTGACGCATGACGCGGTACTGCGAACCCAGCAGCAAGATGATGAATAGCCAGACCGTAAAGGCCGAGGCGCGGGTCATCCACAGGGTTTGGCTGGGGGTTGCCCAGCCGGCCTGGGGTTCGGCCAGAACCGACCAGGACAGACCGCCGTGCTCAAACTGGGTGGATACCCGGTGGCGGCCGAGTGTGCCCTGGCTGAACAAGCGGGTTGTCTCATCCCCTCGGCTGACCGACAAGCCCAATCTCAGGTTATCCACACCCGACACAGCCCGTGCGATGACCTGATCCAGTGAGACCACGCCTGAAATGATCATGTGTGGCTGGCCGAAGATTGGCAGGCGGTAGACCAGTGCAGTGTCACCTTGCAACACGGTCAAGGGGCCGACGATCTTGGCCACCTGGGTTTCCATCACTTCGCGGATATCATCGACCTGGTCGGGCACCAGCGCCAGATTGGTGCCGAGCAAGGCAAGATTCTGAGGTTCGGGAGGGTGAACGTGGGTGATCACGAACTGGTTGGTGATGGTGGTATTCAGCAAGCTGAAGGTCTGCGCCGGGATCAATTGCTGTAACCATTGCCGGTAGCGTGCCTGGCTGACTTCGGGTTCCGTAGACACCAGCAAGCTCAGTGCATCCAGATACCCCCGATTGGCGATCAACGCGGTTTCCAGTTGGCTGGACAGACGGCCAATCTGTTCCCGGACGACCTGTTGTTGCTCACTTCGGTCTCGTTCAATCACCAGCACTTCAAACCACTGGGTTACCGGAACGACGGTAACCGCTGCGAGCATGGCAAGGTGCATAGCAGTGAGGTTTCTATGATGGTAAGCACTCACTACCAAGACGGTGGCGGCAGCGGCTGCAAGGGCTGCATCGCCACCTGTTGAGCCTACGAAAAAGGTCGCCAGCAACAGCAACAGCGCGGTGACCAGACTCACTACCAGCATGCAGTCTATCCTCGGCTTGGTTAAGTGTTTTTTCAGTATAGCCCTGATGAGAGGCTTGCGGATACTGCTTCACTGCCCATGGCCTGCGGAAATGATGGCACCGTTCAGCATACTTGCGCACAGCCTTTGCGGGCTACACACCGCCGTGCCGCGGGCATACTCCCACACCGAGGCCCGTGCCCAATGTCACCATCATGGCCGGTTTTGAAAACCGAAAGGCCAGCGCCGCTGCGGTGCTGTCGTGCTCCAGTAAGGCCAGGCCTGAGAAACCGGCGCTGGGTAACCACTGCTGGTGCAGCGTGGTCGCCAGGTGCTCACAATCGTCTATAAGCCGGTGGTAAACGCCCGAGTGATAATCGTGCGGATGGCCGCGGTCGAGATAGCAGGCCAGACTGATGGCCAGTGGCAAGCGTCCGTCGAGGTGCTCGCGGGTGTCTTTCAACACCGCCCGGAAGGCATCTGCCCTGAACAGGCCCTGATCGTCCAGCCAGTGGTCTACCGTTAGTTCTGGCAGAGGAACAATGCGGTTGCCATGATGGTAGGCCAGCCCACGTTTGATGCCGGTTGCGCCAAAATCCATCACCACCAGTGGCTCGGCGGAACCATAGTGCTGTGCCAGCCCAACCAGACCGGTTTGCCCGGCCCAGGGAGAGACCAGCACGTTCAGCGGCGCCAGCGCAGCTTCCAGCAGGTGCGCCAGATGCTGGCCAAACTCACCACTGGTCAACCCGCCCGCCAGCACCAGCGTTTCGCAGCTTTGCCAGTGCTGCGCGTACTGGCGTTGAAAGTCGGACCCGTCTGCCCAGGCCTGGCCGGTGCGGGCAGTTTGGATCACCCGGATCAAGCGCTTGGCAAAGGTCCGCAGAATGGCTTGGTCGGCCTCGGCTTCACCGCTGAAGGTCGTCAGAAACTGGCGAACTGAACGTTCGTCACCCGGGGTGTGTTCGTGAATCAGCGACAGCAACGCCGGCGTTGAAACCCAGTACCGCGCAGGGCGGGGTTTATCTTGCTCGGTCATGACGACCGGCATGCGATTCAGTGAAGCTTCCGGCGTCAGCGCCAGCGGTGAGCCATGTGCATTCATAAGGGCGGGTTAGCGATGAACATCCCGCCACCATAGTTCGCGATGGGCGACTTGAACAGGCGAATCGTGTCAGAATAGTGCTGACGAATGAATGAAACGAGATCCGGCCCAAGCCGGGTGAGGGTGGTTATGGCTACATTGCTTCATCAGATCACAATCGACGCACCGGCCAGCCGAATCTGGGAAATGCTGACAACCCGGCTCGGCCTGCAAGCCTGGTGGGATGGCACCGTCAGTATTGCCGGCGGCGATTGCTGGCGACTGAGTTCGGACGATCTGGACAGTCCGGTAACGCTCAAAGTGGTTGAGGAAGAGCCCGATAAAACCCTGGAATGGCTGTGCGTGCTGGGTGACCCGGACTGGGAAAACACTCTGGTGTTGTGGACCCTGGAAAAAGCCGAACGCGGCTTTACCATTCGGCTGGAACATCGCGACTGGCGTTTGAACGAAGCGGATCTTGCCGCCGAAAACACCCGCTGGGGCGAACGCCTGATGAAACTGCGCCTGCAGTGTCATCACAACGATGACTTGCCGGTCAACGACGATGATTTGAGTGTCTGGACGTGATTCCACCGGCCATCATCGAATGCAATCCGCACTTCTGCGTGCTCGACAAACCGGCAGGCTGGACGGTCCAGGAATCCGAAGACAGTTGGGGGCTATTACGCTGGGCGCGGGCCCAGCTCGGTGGCGATGTCTTTCCGGTACACCGGCTCGATAAACCGACCACCGGCCTGGTGTTGATGGCGCGTAACGCCGCCGCCAACCGCGCGTTGAGCATGCAGTTTCAGTATCGTCAGATTCAAAAGCAGTACCTCGCCGTCAGCGATCACAAACCCAGTAAAAAACAGGGTGCCGTCATTGGCGATATGGTGCGCAGCCGTCGCGGTCAGTGGATGCTGGCACGAACCCGGGAACACCCGGCCATTACGCGTTTTACGTCGATCTCCCTGGCCCCCGGTATTCGTGGCTATACCTTGCTACCCCAAACGGGCAAGACGCATCAGCTGCGCGTGGCAATGAAAAGCCTGTCGTGTCCAATCATCGGCGATAAACGCTATGGCGGCAGCGAGGCCGAGCGTCTGTATCTGCATGCCCACCGTCTGGCATTCGACTGGCAAGACCGGCATTACGCCTTCGAAGCCATTCCGCACGGGCACTGGTTTGAGCGTTGGCGCGCGTTGGGCTTACCGGAGATGCCGATGGCCCGGGAAGCCAGCGCTGCCGTTGATCAATAAGCAAGGAGAGCCGGATGCTGTGGTGGCAATTGCCGGAAGTCTGGATCAGTCTGGCCCTGTCGTGCACCCTGGGGGGGCTGGTGGTGGGCGGTTTCGCCGTTCGCACACGCCGTCAGCTGGAGGCTGAACTGGCAGACGCCGAGGTCAAACACCAGCAAACGCTGTTTGACCTGTCACGGCAAACCGCTGAGTCGCAGCGACTGGAAACCCGGCTCGACGACGTGCAAACCCAGAACGATCGCCTGTTGGCACAGCTGCGTCAGCGCGAAACCCGGCTGGCCGGGCTGGAATCCCAGCAACAGGCCGAGCAAAAACACCATCGCGAACAGGTAGCACTGCTGACCGATACCCGCGATGCCCTGAAGGCCGAGTTCAGCCAACTGGCCAACGAGATTTTTGAAGCCAAGGGCAAGCGTTTCAGTGAACAAAATCAGACCAGCCTCAACGCCTTGCTGACCCCGTTTCGTGAACAGGTGCAGGAGTTCCGCAAGCGCATCGACGACATTCACACTCAGGATACCCGGGGCCACACTGAGCTGATGAGCCAACTGACCCAGCTCAAAGACCTCAATACCCAACTGAACCAGCAAGCCGATGATCTGACCCGCGCGCTCAAGGGCGATAAAAAGCTGCAAGGTAACTGGGGTGAAATGCAGGCCGAGAAAATTCTGGAAAGCGCCGGTCTGCAACGCGGCCGTGAATACGACCGGGAGGCCAACTTTAAAGACGATAACGGCCAGAACAAGCGGCCGGATTTTCTGGTCAACCTGCCCGACGGCAAACACCTGATCATCGACAGCAAAGTCTCGCTGAACGATTACCAGCAGTACGTCGCTGCAGACACTGAACTGGAACGCGACCTGGCCCTGAAACGGCACGTCGCGGCGGTGCGCCAGCACATTCGTAGCTTGAGTGATAAAAATTACCCACATCTTAACGGTTTGAACTCACCGGATTTCGTGCTGATGTTCATGCCCATCGAGCCTGCCTTTGTCGCCGCCTTTCAATCCGACCCGGCGTTGTTCAACGATGGCTTCAAACAGAATATCGTTGTCGTAACGCCCACCACCTTATTGGCCACGCTGCGTACCGTGGCCAACCTGTGGACGCTCGAACGCCAGAATGTGAACGCCAAGCAACTGTTCGATCAGGCCGGTAAGGTGTACGACAAATTGCGCACCTTTGCGATGCACATGGAAAAGCTCGGCAGCCAGATCAACACCGCCAGCAACACCTACGACACCGCCTGGAAAACTCTGCGCGATGGTCGCGGGTCACTGGTGCGTCAGGTTGAAATACTCGAAGAGCTGGGCGCTACCGTGCGCCAGAAACTGCCGGACAGTGTGGCCACCGAACTGTCGGCAGATCATCGGACCAACGGTGCCCGGGCTGCCTCAACCGAAGACGATTGACCCGCATCACTATCGAAGCGCCCTGGCCGTGTTATATAATGTGTTTCTAATGTAGAGGCCGTTACCTGCCATGCCCCATCGCGCTCATCTGTTTTCCTTGCGACCCGCCCACGCCTTGCGCGAGGTCATGGCGGAAGGCTATGACCCCCGAAAACTGGTGCGTGATCTGCTGGCGGGCATTACTGTCGGCATCATTGCCATTCCCCTGGCCATGGCCCTGGCGATTGCCAGTGGCGTGCCACCCCAGTATGGCCTCTACACCGCCATCATCGCTGGCTTTGTCATCGCGCTTACCGGGGGCTCCCGGTTCAGTATCTCCGGCCCGACGGCCGCCTTCGTTGTCATCCTGTACCCCATTGCCCAGCGCTATGGCCTGGGAGGGCTGTTACTGGCCACTGTGATGTCCGGGCTGATTCTGGTCGGGCTGGCCTTGCTCCGTCTGGGTCGCCTGATTGAATACATTCCGGAATCGGTGACCCTAGGGTTCACGGCGGGCATCGCCGTTGTGATCGCCGTCTTGCAAGTGAAGGATGCGTTCGGTTTACCCCTCGAGTCGATGCCGGAACACACCGCCGACAAGGTCTGGCTTCTGGCACAGTCGCTCCCCGAACTTGCCTGGCCCAGTGTGTGTGTGGCCGTCGCCACCTTTGCCGTGCTGGTATTCTGGCCCCGGTTGCGCTGGCCGGTGCCGGCGCATTTGCCGGCGGTGGTGGTGGGCTCTCTGATCGCCTGGTGGCTGAACAGTCAGGGCTGGTCAGTCGATACCATAGGCAGCCGGTTCAGTTATTCCCTGGCCGATGGGTCGATGGGGCAGGGCATACCACCGGTGCTGCCCGCCTTTGAGTGGCCCTGGCAGCGCCCCGGCGGCGATGGTTTACCGGTAGGGCTGAGCTGGGCGCTGGTCATCGAATTGCTGCCCGCTGCTTTTGCGATTGCCATGCTCGGTGCCATCGAATCTCTGCTTTGCGCCGTGGTGCTCGATGGCATGTCGGGCAAGCGGCACAGTGCCAACAGTGAATTGCTGGGGCAGGGCATTGGCAACATTGTTACTCCCTTCTTCGGCGGCATTACCGCGACGGCGGCCCTGGCCCGGTCGGCCGCAAACTTTAAAAACGGTGCGGTCAGTCCGGTTTCGGCCATGGTGCACGCGGGTGTCGTCCTGCTGGGTCTGGTGGCTCTGGCGCCGGTGCTCGCCTGGCTACCCATGCCCGCCATGGCGGCCTTGCTGCTGATGGTCGCCTGGAATATGAGTGAGGCGCCCAAAGCCGTGCACTTGCTAAAGACCGCACCGCGTGGCGATATCTGGGTGTTTCTGACCTGTTTCTCACTGACCGTGCTGGTCGATATGGTGATGGCGATTACCGTGGGCATTCTGCTGGCGGCTGTATTGTTCGTGAAAGAAATCGCCGAGATGACCCGCGTTACCGACATCAGCCAAAATCGCAAGCAGGTCGAAGGTGACTTGCCCGAAGATTGGACGGTATTGAAAATTAACGGTCCCTTGTTTTTTGCGGCTGCCGATCGCGTGTTTGGTGATATCGCGCAACTGTGTCAACAGCGGCGAAACATCATTTTGTATATGGATGGCGTGCCCATCCTCGACGCCGGTGGACTGGCCGCCCTGGAAAAACTGATTGCAAATTGTGGCCGAAACAACACCCGTATTTTCATCGCCGACCTGCAATTCCAGCCGCTGAAAACTCTCGCTCGCGCAAAGGTAAAACCGGTATCGGGGGTCAGTCAGTACTTTTCAACGCTGAACGAGGCGTTGCAGGCGGTTCGGTCGGACAGCCTTTCGTCGAAACTTGATTAACCCCACCGCTGACATTTTTTGGCAGACGGTTACACTGTGCTCCCCATTCGACGGAGCCTGCCGTGGCTGATCTTTCCTGGTTACAACTGACGGGTATCTTCCTGACCTTTGTCTGGAGCGGATTTGTGCGTTCCGGTCTGGGGTTTGGCGGGGCGGCTCTGGCGTTGCCGTTTCTGTTGCTGATCAGTGACCGTCCCGTGGTGTTTCTGCCGATTATTGCGATTCACCTGCTGGTGTTTTCGTCGATCACAGTCTGGCAGAGCCATCGTAATCGACCCAAGGCAACGGATACGGAGCATGCAGAGGGCAGCATCAACTGGCGCTATTTGCGCACCGTGATTCTGATCTTGCTGATCCCCAAGCTGGTTGGTGTGTTCGGTTTGCTGACCCTGCCCGATGCAGTGATGAGTGGCATTATATTCGTCATTGTCGGGTTGTATTCCATTACCTACATTTTGCAGATGCCCTTTCGCAGCAACAGTAAATGGCTTGATGGCGTCTTTCTGGCATTAGGCGGTTATATCAGCGGCACTTCTCTGGTCGGCGCACCGCTGATCATCGCCGTGGTGTCGCAAAAAATTCCGCGCTTTCAATTGCGTGACACCCTCTTTGTGCTCTGGTTTATTCTGGTGTGCATCAAGCTGACGGCGTTTATCGCGTTCGATGTCGATCTGCAACTGATTCATCAGCTGTGGTTACTGCCTGCCGCGGCGATTGGTCATGTGATGGGGCTGCGTTTCCATACTCGCTTGCTGAAAACCGAGGCCACGCGGTTTTATCAGGGCCTTGGTTGGGTGTTGCTGATCACCAGTGGCATCGGCGTTGCCCAGCTCTGGCTCTAAGCCGCGCAACGCCGATGCTGTCGTGTTAGTCCTTTTCGCTGTCGAACAACTCGGTATCGATTTCAGCCAATGTCGCCTTACCGTAGCGCGGGCCGCTGACGGTATCGAGGTTGATGGCCCGGTCGAGTTCGTCCAGAACGTCGTCGCTGAGTTTAATGTCGGCGGCGGCCAGGTTGTCCCGGGCATGATCGAGCTGGGTGGTGCCGGGAATAGCGACCATGGTCGGCGTTTGGTTGAGTACCCAGGCCAGCGTCAGTTGAGCCGGGGTGATGCCGAGGTCAGCCGCGATTGATTTGACCGGGTCCAGCAGCGCCAGGTTTTTCGGATAGTGTTCCTCTGAAAAACGCGGCATCTTGCGGCGGATGTCGTTCTCCGGTAGCTGGTTCGGGTCGGTCAGTTCGCCGCTCAGATAACCCCGGGCCAGCGGGCTGAACGCCACAAAGGTAATGTCGAGTTCTTCACAGGCGCGCAACACAGCGATTTCCGGGTTGCGGCTCCACAGAGAGTATTCAGTCTGCAAGGCGGTGATCCGGTGTTCGCGGTGCGCCTTGCCCAGTGTCTCGGCGGAGACTTCCGACAGGCCCAGGTGGCGTACCTTGCCCTGTTGCACCAGGTCGGCCATGGCGCCAACGCTTTCTTCAATGGGGATGCGCTTGTCCCAGCGGTGCAGGTAGTAGAGGTCGATGACCTCGGTGTTCAGGCGGCGCAGGGCGTCTTCACAGGTTTGTCTGATCACATCGGGGTGGCCATCGATCGAACGCTGACCGGTTTCGTCCTTGAACATGCCGCATTTGCTGGCCAGGTAAAACTCATCGCGACGGTGCATCACGGCTTTGCCGAGCAACGATTCGTTGTTGCCAAAGCCGTAGAGGGCGGCTGAATCGAGGTGGTCATAGCCGAGGTCGAGCGCTTCATTCAGGAAGGTAATGGCGTCGGCTTCGGCTGGCCGCGGGCCATAGGCGTGCGACAGGTTCATGCAGCCAAGGCCGATGCGACGCGTGTCTTTCAGATTCTTCATGGGGCTCTCCGCTGTTTGATTTGGGGTCAGTGTACGATTTTGCGGCGTTTCATGGTTAGTACGCTCTGTTGCAGCCAGGCATAGGTCAACAAAAAGCAGGGCGGCGCACCGGCTAAGCCAGAGGCATATCTCAGGTGGGGTCCGAGCAGATAAGAGCGTCGGCTACTGCTTGGTGCAAAAATAGACCAGCGCAGGCGGTATGTTGATCAGCACGCGCTTGCATTCGTAGCGACCGTAGACCGACAGAAAGTAGGGTTGCAACAACCGGGTATATTGAAAGGCGATGAATACCCCGCCCGGGCGCAGGGCCGCGTGAATGTCTGAAAACAGGGCATGGCGCTGCTGGTTGTCAAAATTAGCAAACGGCAGGCCAGATATCACGCAATCGACGCTGTTCAGATCATGTTTCGTCAGAACATCGGGCAGCAAAAAGGCATCGTGATGGGTGTGTACATCCGGAAAGCGCGCGTTCAGCTCGTGGCGCATGTCGTCGTCGCGCTCAAAGCTGATGAACGTTGAGCCGGGTTTGCGCTGAGCATCGATGGCGGCGGTGATGACGCCGGTACCCGCGCCGAGCTCAACAATATGGTCGGTGGCTTGCCAGTCAACGCTTTCCAGCATCCGGGTCACCAGAAACCGGCTACTGGGTACGATGCTGCCAATGGCCGCCGGTGACCGCGCGAAGCGCTTCATAAAGGTCCAAGTACTCAACATCTCACCTGCCTGGTCGCCTATTGGGGGAAGGTTGTTATTGTGGTTGGTGCCTGCCGGGTTGTCAGCGGTGGCCTGAAACCCAGGGTATTGGCTGAGCAGTGTCCCAATGTACCAGCCCGCAGGCCAGTCTGGCACCCTCTTTTCAACTCACTCACACAGAAGATGACCAATGGCTAACGTAGACGGCATCTGACTCAGCCTCCATACTGGCCACTGTTCAGACAGGGAAAAGGTGCCAGACGTGCGCAAATCGACCAAACGTACTTTGTATTACATCAATATCGGTGTGATCGCCGCGTTGTTGGCCTATCAGCTGTATCTGAACTTCTCCGAGCCGCGAGTCAGTTCAATGCATGCTGGCCAGATCGAGCGCATTCAGGATCGGCTCGACGGTCGCGAGCGTTTTGAGTTTTCGGTCGTTGGTAACGTCAATAACTCGGTCAGTATCTTCCAGGAGCAGATCATACCGGTCATCAACGCCAGCGAGTCGGCGTTCACCGTGTCTGCCGGTAACGCGGTCAGTGGCGGTGCCGCCGAGAATTACCGCTCGGTCTACACCATTTTCTCTAATCTGAATCAGCCCTGGTTGCTCACGTACGGCAGAAATGAAGACGATGAGCTGGGTCGGCTGCGGTTCTATGAACAGTATGGCCCGCATTTTTATTCCTTTACTGCCGCCAATGCGAAGTTCCTCTTTCTCGACAGCACCGACAACACGGCTTACAACTGGCAACTGGATTGGCTTGAACATGAATTGTCGATGTCTGAAGCGGAGCACCAATTTGTGTTTATTGGCTCGCCGGTTCATCCACCGGCGCACAATACGCCAATTTTTCAGGAAGACAGCTATTTCCAGAACGACCGGGTGGGGGCCGAGATGAGAGCCCTGTTTGAAACCCACCAGGTGGACATCGTATTTTCATCGCAGATATCGGTTTACTACGATCAGACGATTGCAGGCGTGCGCTACATTACTACGGGCGGTGGCGGCGGTCTGATCATCGATGACGAAAACAGCTTTCATCACTATCTGAGAGTCCGGGTAGAAGCCGATGAGGTTATCGCTGAAGTTCGGCACCTGGATATTTTTGAAACCTCCTGGTATCGCACCATCGAGAGTCTCTGGTCTTCGGTCTATACCTTCTTCTACGTCAGTTTCGGGCGTTTTCTGATCATTCTCAGTTTGTTGGTGCTGATCGGCCTCAAATTGCGCGAAACCCTGTTTGAAGACCGGGATTTCTATTCCCAGTACGCCATTGACGACACACCCTGGCGTGATCAGTCGAAGCGCGTTCTGTTTTTTACCAACAATTTCTTCCCGTTTATTTCCGGCGTCACCATTTCCATCGAGCGATTACTGCGCGGTTTGACAGCGCAGGGGCATGAGGTAAAGGTGGTCGCGCCCCGGTACGATCAGGAGGGCGAGCCGAGGGAAGATACACTGCGCGTCAGAACGCTCGCCGCCTTTGGCAGCAAGCGCGAGTTCCGGCTCGCCAACGTCTTTCAACGAAGTATCTTCAGGCTGTTTCGGGAATATAAACCAGACATTGTGCACTTGCATCATCCATTCTGGCTTGGGTCCATCGGGTTGTGGTTGGCCCGGCGAAACAAGGTCGTGTCTGTATACACCTACCATACCCGGCTTGAGATGTACGCGCATTATGTGCCGTTGCCAGGACGCATTTTCCGGAATGTTATTTCGCATGAACTGATCCGGCGCTTTTGCAACCGCTGCGATGGGGTGATCGTGCCGACGGTATCGACGGAGGAATATCTGCGTCTGATCGGCGTAAAATCGCCGGTGTGTGTGCAACCGACCGGTATTGATTTCGAACGGTTCAATCGGCGCAATGACAACCGGATCGACGAACTCAAAGCGCACTTTCAGATTGAAAAGAACGACCGTGTGCTGGTCAGTGTGTCTCGGCTGGGCAAGGAAAAGAACGTGTCCTTTCTGGTCGATGCCATGCATCAATTGCAACAGAAAACGGATAAGAACGTGCGCTTGCTCATGGTGGGCGAGGGCGATGAACGCCCGGTGCTGGAAGAAAAAATTGAAGCACTGGGGCTACAGGCATCGGTGACACTGGTAGGCGCCGTCAGCCCGGATACCATTCCCGACTATTATCAACTGGCCGATGTGTTTGTGTTCGCCTCGAAATCAGAGACCCAGGGTATGGTGATACTGGAAGCAATGGCCGCCGGTCTGCCTGTGGTGGCGGTTCGCTCCAGCGGCACCGATGATGTGATCCAGGATGGCCAGACCGGCTTTAAAACCTTCGACCGGGTGGACCTGTGGGTCGAGCGCGTGCAGTACCTGATCGAACACGATGACGTCCGCGCCGAGTTTGCCGAGCGGGCGGTAGCCTTCGCCAGCCACCACGATACCGATGCCTTCGCTGAACACATCAACGGGTTTTACAGCGAACTGTTAGCCCGCCGTGCTAAGGAGCTTAGTTAGGCTCGATTGCGGTACCGACGTACCAACACCATTACGGTGCCAAACAGTAAAGCGACGATCACCGAGACGCCAAGGGCCCACATCAAGTCCTGGTTGTCTTCGGCCTGAAGGATGCGACCCGCCTGTCCACCCAATACCGTCACGAAAGCCAGCCCGGGAATAATGCCGATGGCCGAACCGACCATATAGCGGGCAAAAGGCATGTTGAAAGCGCCCGCCATCAGGTTGGTAAAGGTGAACGGGGCCAGCGGCAGCAAGTTGATCAGAACCATGGCACGAATACCGCGCACGCTCATGTAACCGGAGAGTGACTTCAGATGCTTGCCACCATAACGCTCCAGTGGTTCGCGCCCCAGCAGATGCCCTATCCAGAAGGTCACCCCCGATGAACTCAGTGTACCCAGGGTGGCGTACAACAACCCCCACCAGGGGCCGAACAACAGGCCAGTCAGAACCACCAGCAAGGTCAACGGAAAGGCGAGCAACAGAGCGACGACATAGACCACTATTGTGCCGGGAACAACCCAGGGCGAAGACCGGACTGCATCCAGCCGGCCAAGCCAGTTTTCCAGCTGCTCTGGTGTCAGCAGGTCGGTGCTGGCCAGGTAGCGCCACAGAATTGCCATAACGATCAGCAGCACGACCAGGGCGAGTAGACGAATGACTGTGCGGGGCATTGCGGTTCCTGACGGGCAAGCCCATCCTGAGAAATGAAAGCCGTATCCTCCGGTAAGGAAGGCACAAGTTCAAGCGACGGGCAAAAAAAGACCCGCCAGAGGCGGGTCAGAAAGCACAACACAAGGAAGTCGGCTGGCCCGGTACCGGATCAGGCCTTAAGGCGCGGGAAGACAGCGCGCGCGTTGTCTTCAAAGACCATCTTCTTCTCAGCGGCGTTTAACTTGGTGTTGCCGTCGATGTAGCGTTTGGTGTCATCGAAGTAGTGACCGGTGCGCGGGTCGATACCTCGCACGGCGCCAATCATTTCCGATGCAAACAGCACGTTTTTGGTCGGAATCACGTCGAGCAGCAGATCGATGCCTTCCTGGTGGTAGACGCAGGTGTCGAAAAAGATGTTGTTCAGTACTTTCTCTTCCAGATCGAAACCCTGATCCTGGGCGATACCGCGGAAACGACCCCAGTGGTAAGGCACAGCGCCACCACCGTGTGGAATGATAAACTTCAGGTCCGGGAAATCCTTGAACAGGTCCGACATCATCAGGTGCACAAAGGCGGTGGTGTCGGCGCTGAGGTAGTAGGAACTGGTGGTGTGAAAGCATTCGTGGCACGAACCCGAAACGTGGATCATCGCCGGAATGTTCAGTTCGCTCATCTTCTCGTAAATCGGGTACCAGAACTTGTCGTGCAGCGGCTTGTCTTTCCAGTAACCGCCGGACGGGTCCGGGTTCAGGTTGCAGCCGATAAAGCCCATCTCGTTAACGGTACGTTCAAGCTCGCGCACCACAGCATCCGGTTTGACGTTGGCACTCTGGGGCAACTGAGCCACCGGCGCAAAGTTTTCCGGGAACAGGTCGCAAACGCGGCGAATCAGATCGTTGCAATGCTCGGTCCAGGCGACGCTGGTGCTTTCGTTGCCAACGTGATGGCCCATCCAGCTGGCGCGCGGTGAGAAAATGGTCAGGTCAGTGCCGCGTTCCTGCTGAAGTTTCAGCTGGTTGTTCTTGATGCTGTCACGAATCTGATCGTCGGTGATGTTCAGAATACCCTTGGTCGTCTGAAACATCGGGTCGTTCTTAAGCTCCGCTTTTTGCTGGTCACGGTAATCGCCCAGCTCCGACGGTGCGGTGGTGTAGTGTCCATGGCAATCGATGATCATGGCCGTCTCCAGTGTTGTTGTAATCCCAGAGTCTCAGGGATGTGTTGTAGTCTCAGTAACTCAAGGTTCGAAGTTTGCACAGGACGAGCGCTGGTTGCCGGTGATGTCTCTGTGGGGAAGTCCGCAACATGGATGTTGCGGCCTAGGCCCCATGGACGGGTTCACGCCGACCCCACAGAGACATCACCGGTAGCCAGCGCGGGCGCAAGCCACCAGTGAACCCCTGACTCCGAAGCTGGTCGCTCAGCGACCAGCCCTTGCCAATTATTTCTGACTGCCATCTTCCAGCACGATTAGGCCCGCGCCGGTGTTGGACGCGGGTACATGATAGAACTTGTAGGTTTCCGACGCATCGTCGCCCATGGCGCCGCGCATGATCAGCCACATCACCAGTTCGATGCCTTCAGAGCCGGCTTCACGCATGTATTCTACGTGTGGGATTTTAGTCAGACCTACCGGGTCTGTGGTCAGGCGGTCGAGGAACGACTGGTCGAATTCGGCGTTGACCAGGCCAGCGCGTTCGCCCTGCAACTGGTGCGACATGCCTCCGGTGCCGAAGATGGCGACCTTGATGTCTTTGTCGTAGGCTTCAACCGCTTTGCGAATTGCCTTGCCCAGGTCGAAGCAGCGTTTACCAGTCGGAGGCGGGTATTGAATCACGTTGACGCACAGCGGGATGATTTTGCACGGCCATTGCTCGGGTTTGTCGAACATGATCGACAGCGGCACGGTGCAGCCGTGGTCGACGGACATTTCGTTGGCGATGGTCATGTCGAATTCATCAAGAATCAGCGATTCGGCCAGATGCCAGGCCAGGTCCGGGTCACCCACAGCGGTTGGCACCTTGCGCGGGCCGTAGCCTTCATCGGCGGGGGGGAATTCTTCTGCCACGCCCAGCGTAAAGGTCGGGATCAGGTTCAGGCCGAAGGCGGAAGCGTGGTCATTGTAGACCACGATCGCCACGTCGGGCATGTTGTCCTGTATCCAGTCGCGGGCGGGTTGGTACCCGTCGAACAGCGGCTTCCAGTATGGATCCTGTTCTTTGCCGTTGTCGATCACGGCGCCAACGGATGGCACGTGCGAGGTGCCAATCCCGGTTACAATGTTAGCCATTCGACTGCTCCTGTTCTTTCTTGCTGCGGTTGCCTTCGACCGGGCGACCGCCGGAAACCATCATCTGACGAAACTCTTCTTCCGTCACGTCGGACATGGCGCCGCCAACAAATTGCATGGACCGGCCATCGAAAATGGCCAGCTTGAAGGTGTAATAAATATTGCCACCCAGACGCAGCATGCCCAGCCAGTCCCGTTCCAGGACGGCGGTCTTCTGCTCGTCGGTCAGCTTGAATTTTTCCAGATACGCCGCTTCGTCTTTGCGGAATTCGTCGCGGTTCTCGGCTTTGTTCAGTGACATGCAGAACATGTTCAGATGGTAGCCTTTGCGGCAATGCTGGCCATCCATCACGTAGGTGCCCGGTATGTCTCGATACTCGCGGTTCATGGGTCGCTCTCTCAATGTTGAATGGTTCGTTCTGGTACGGCGTTGCCAGTATAGTCGTTGTATCGGTTGCCTCCTGTTGTCACTTTCGCTGGGCAACAAGGCACCGTTTTTATTCAACTACGCTTTGGGGGTGACAACCAGACTAGTTAAGTGCACAATTTGGGACAACCTATAACATTAGGACGTTTCGTTCATGAAGTGGAACATATCTGATTTGCCTGTTTTCGTTGCGGTTGTTGAAAAAGAAGGTATTTCGGCCGCGGCACGTTCGTTACGGATGCCGAAGTCGAGCGTTAGCCGGTTCGTACAGCGCTTGGAAGATGACCTGCAGGTACGCCTGCTGGAACGCAATTCCCGCCAGATGCGGATGACCAGCGAAGGCGAAGTATTCTTCAAACACTGTCAGCTGATTATGGAGCAGGTTGAAGCTGCTGACGCGCACATGAATGGCCTGAGCCATACCCCCAGCGGTGAGCTGACCATTTCATTGCCGATGGCGTTCAGCCGCGATGTATTGGCCGGTCACCTGCACCGTTTCAATCAGCAGTACCCGGAAATTCAGCTTAACATCCAGGTAACCCCCACCGCGGTGGACCTGATCGGCGAGCACATTGATCTTGCGGTTCAGGTGGGTGATTTGCCCGACTCGGAACTGATCGCCGTGCCCCTGTTCGAGACCCCGCTGATCTGGGTGGCCAGCCCGAACACTTACCCGGCCGGCCATACCTTCCCCGGCCTGGACGCGCTGGTTGAACAGGTACACGTCTGTGAACGCCGCTACAACAAAACGGCGCTGCCGGTGCGTTATCAGGACGACAAGCACAAGGTCGAAATACAGG
The DNA here is from genome assembly GCF_004000275.1 of Saccharospirillum alexandrii. Lineage (GTDB taxonomy): Bacteria > Pseudomonadota > Gammaproteobacteria > Pseudomonadales > Natronospirillaceae > Saccharospirillum > Saccharospirillum alexandrii. The sequence goes on along the minus strand of NZ_RCIP01000003.1, from coordinate 224,259 downwards.
CCTCCATCGAGACCACCGATCCGATCATGGTGCGCGATACCGTCATCGCCGGCTCTGGCGTCGGACTGCTGCCTTCCCTGTATTGCCGCACCGCCATCGAACGTGGCGAACTGGTGCAGGTGGCCCAAAACATGGAGCTGGACCTGATGGCCAAAGCCTCGGCAGTCTATACCAGCCGCCGCATGCTAAGCGCCAAGACCCGGTTGTTCATCGAGTTTCTGAAAGACCTGACGACAGAGATGTGAGCCTGGCTTAGTTGTTTACGGTGGTTATTTCGGGTGTCATGAGTTAGAAATTCGCGGACAAAGCGCTCAGGTGGTTACTGTTAGTATGGTGCCAATCGGACTGTCGCGCACGCCTACTGAGGACACGCTGTAAATACATCCCTGTAAGCTCGGAGACCGCATCCATGCGGTCTAACGGCCCTCAGTAGGCGCACCCGACAGTCCTCGGGATAGTAATCGGCTGAATCAGCACGAATTTCTAACTCATGACACCCTAAACCAAGGCGTCATAGCTAGCAGAGCGCTCATTTAATATTTCGATATTACTAGAAATATGTTGACGACCTGCTTCCCGGGTGGATAATCAGCCTCATGACAACACTCACACTTGAACAAGCCGCCGCCCAACTGGCGGAACTGGGCCACCCGACCCGTCTGGGCCTGTACCGCCTGTTAGTACGCGCCGGTCATGGTGGGGCGCCGGTTGCCGAGTTGCAGCAGCAACTGGATGTGCCAGGGTCTACTTTGTCACATCATCTGAGCCGTCTGGTTCATGTTGGTCTGGTGAAGCAGGTTCGGGAAGGGCGGGTATTGCGGTGTTTTGCCCAGTACGACCGGTTGAACACCCTCATCGGTTACCTGATGGAAGAGTGTTGTACCGAGAGCAGTTGCTAACGGTTGAGCGAGTTTTTTTGGTTTTATATTTCGATATATCTGGAATTATGGAGGCATTATGACACTGATACCCGATCACAGTCTTGAGAGTACCCTGAGCGAGTTGCAGCAGGGCTATCAGCAACCCAATACGCATGCGCCGCGCATTCTGGTGTTGTATGGCTCACTGCGGCCAGAGTCGAACAGCCGCAAGCTGGCGCTGAACGCCGCTCAGATGCTGGAGCAGTTCGGGGCCGAAGTGCGGGTGTTTGATCCGGAAGGGTTGCCGGTGTGCGACCGGGTCTCGGTGGATCACCCCAAGGTCGTTGAGCTGCGTGAGCTGGCACAATGGAGCGAGGGCATGGTCTGGTGCTCGCCGGAAATTCATGGTGCTGTGTCGTCGGTGTTTAAAAATCAGATCGACTGGATACCGCTCAGCGACGGCGCGATTCGGCCAACCCAGGGCAAGACGCTGGCGGTGATGCAGGTTAACGGCGGGTCGCAGTCGTTTAATGTGGTCAATGCGCTGCGCGTGCTGGGCCGCTGGATGCGGATGTTCACCATCCCCAATCAGTCGTCGGTGCCCAAAGCCTTTCAGGAGTTCGACGCCGATGGCCAGATGAAGGATTCGCCCTACCGCGACCGGGTTGTCGATGTGATGGAAGAGTTGTTCCGGATGACACTGCTGTTGCGCAACCAGTCTGCGATGCTGACGCACCGGTTTTCAGAGAACAAGGCGGATTATCAGGCTCGGGTTGACGATGTTGCCAGCGTAGAACCCCCGGAAGCCAAACGTCCGTGCTGCGCCTGATTCATCTGCACAGCCAGCCAACGGTGCTGGCCAGCGGTGTATTAACGCTGGCCCTGGTGTCCGACTCTGTACTGTATCTGTTGCTGCCGCTGTACTTTGAAGACTTCGGGCTGACGCTGATCTGGGTCGGTATTTTGCTGTCGGCCAATCGCTTTGTCCGTTTGCTGATCAATCCCTGGCTGCTGCCCTGGTTTGAGCGCTTTGGCCCGCGCACCTCCATGCTGCAAGCCGTTGCCCTGGCCACGGCCGCGAGCCTGGCGTTTCTGATGCTGGCCAGCCCCTGGGTGTTATTGCTTGCTCGGTTGCTGTGGGGCATGGCTTATGCGCTGATGCGGCTGGGGTGTCTGCATTACGCCACCCACCAGCCGGAACGACGCATGGTGAACTTGGGCTGGTACACCAGCTTGCAGGAAGTCGGGCCCTTGTCGGTGTTGCTGGTTGCGCCTTGGCTGGTGCACTACATTGCCATTGAGGCCGTGCTGGTGCTGGCCAGCGCGCTCTGCCTGGTGGCGTTGTGGCCGGCGCTGGCGTTGCCCCGGGCGCAATCGGACCCGCAGGCGCCAACCCGAGCGCGTTTTCCCTGGCCCAATGCCTGGCACCGGCTGACGTTTGTCTTGTGCTTGTTGTTTGACGGGGTCTGGACCGTCGTACTGGCGCCCTTGCTGGTGGTCGCGGGCTGGTCGACGGCCGCCGCACTGGCGATGACCGCCTGGTTGCTGCTGGCCAAGCGATTGTTCAATCTGCTAGTGGGGGTGGTCTCGATTCGGGTAAACCCCTGGGTGCCCGAGCGGCTTTGGCTGGGTATTTCCCTGGCGCTAATGCTGGTCGCCGGCGGGTTAATGGCCTTGACGGAAGTGCTCTGGGCCAGTGTGTTCGCCATCACCGGGCACGGGCTTTATATGATATTGGTGCCCAAGCGGCTGGCGGACGAGGCATTGTCTGATGGCAGCCGCCATCACAGCCTGAATGGTTTTACCTTTTGGCGGGATCTGGCCGCCGCCGTGGGTGCCTTGCTGGCCAGTCTGTTGCTGGCTGGGGCCTGGACGCCGGTGTTCTACGGTTTGCTGACCGGTTTGGTGGCATTGATGCTGCTGTCGGCAAGGTACGGTGTTACGTCGTCTACATCGAATTGATCGGGCAGTAGAAAACGCTCGGCATAGTCTCTCCATTTACCGCTGCGCAAAAACAGCTCGAATACATCCGGGTCGATGTGCTGGTCGTCGCGCATGGTTTTCAGAATGGAAAACGCCTGGCTCAGTGGCATCGGGGGTTTGTAGGGGCGTTCTTTCGCGGTCAGCGCTTCAAACACATCGGCCACGCCCATCATCCGGGCCGGAATCGACATTTGCTCGCGGGTCAGGCCACGCGGAAAGCCGCGCCCGTCCATTCTTTCATGATGTCCGCCCGCATATTCGGGTACCCGGCGCAGTTTGGGTGGAAAGGGCAGTTGTTCGAGAATATCGATGGTTATGTCGATGTGGCGATTAATCGCCTGGCGCTCGTCGTCGTTCAGGGTACCCCGGGTAATGCACAGGTTGGTGACTTCATCGTCGTTCAGTAATGGCTGGGTGATGCCCCAGGCATCTCGCCAGGTTTGGCTGGCAATGGTCCGAACCCGGTCTTTGTCCGGCTCGGGCATAAACTCCCCGCCGCGATTAATCCGCTCCAGAAAATCCAGATCTTCACGCAAGGCATCGGCTTCAGCCGCCGACGCTGCCTGAGCCATGGCGGCTGCGAAGCGCGCGGCAACGGCATCGAAGCCATCGAGCAGGCGTTGCAGTTTGCGCCCTTTGTTCAAAATGGTTTCCGAGGTGGCCAGCTTGCCGCAATCGTGCAGCCAGGCCGCTACGTGCAGTTCATACCATTCATCATCGTTCAAATTGAAGTCGGCAAAGTAACCGTCGGTCTCGTCGCAGGCGGCGCGCGCCATCATCTCCGTCAGCACCGGAATGCGCTCGCAATGGGCCGAGGTATGCGACGACCGAACATCGATAATGCGCGCCAACGCCTGAATAAAGGCATCGAGCAGGTCTTTGTGGCTTTGCACCAGTAACTGGTTATCGAGCGACAGCGCAGCAAACTTGGCCATGGCCTGAACGGTGCGCTGGTCATCATCGGTAAAGGGGCGGGTCTCGCCTTCCGCAGTGTGTGCATTAATCAGCTGCAGCACGCCGATCACCCGGTCTTCATGGTTTAACAGCGGCAGGGTCAGCATGGACCGAGAGCGATAGCGGTGTTCGGCATCAAAATGGCGGGTACCGCTGAAATCAAAATCGCCAGTCTGATAGACGTCATCAATATTGACCGCCTGACGCGTCAGGGCCACCCAGGAGGCCACATTCTGATGATTTGGCTGGCCGCTCCCCGAGCCATTCGACGGGCGATGATAAAGCGGAATGGCTGGCCATTGGCTCAACTGACCCGGGTCGCGGCTTTCCAGCCCAAGCACCGTATTATGAATGGCCTTAAAGACTAACTGAGGAGAATCCGAACTTTCATCCAGCTGGTAAAAAGTGCCACCTTCAGCCCCGGTCAGCAACCGGGCTTCTTTCAGAATGCGATGCATCAGCCCGGCAACGGTGGTTTCCCGGGCCAGGCGGACCAGCAAATCACTGGTGGAATCCACACTCCAGGCGGCTAGTGCCCTTTCCGTGTGTTCTGAGTGATGTCGAACAGAAGGGTCGGGGGTCGTCATACTGCGCTCCTGAGGTCCCGATAACGACTGGCAGTGCCACAGCAGAAAAGCATAGCCCAGATGTGCGGTGGAGTGACCCCTTTGGGGGCAAAATAGTTGGTTACTTGGCAACTGAGTCAGAAATCCGTGTTGGCCACCGGGCGGGCCTATCCGGGGTCGGCGTGAACCCGTCCATGGGGCCTAGACCGCAGCATCCATGCTGCGGACTACCCCGGATAGGCCCACCCGGCAGCCAACACTCGGTTAGGTGGTTGCATTTGGTCAACAAGAATCGCTTGTAGCGATGAAATCTACCACTGGGGAGGGTGTTCTCTACTCCTCAACCGTCCGAACTTCACCCTCACGCCCGGCCATTCGGGTGCGTAGCCAGCCCCAGAGCCGCCGGGTGGTGCGATTGGGCGTAGCCTGGTTGTAAAACGAGGCTTGCCCGGGGTCGCGGATCTGGGTAAAGCGTTCGAGTTGGTTGCGTCGGGCGGCCGCGCGGCGGTTATCGGCCGCACTTAACGCCGCCGGGTCGTCGTCGGATACCCAATCGAGAATGGCGATGTTCAGGCTGCCGATCAGGTCGGGCAGGTCGGGTTCGATGGTTTTGGCGTTGACCATCATCAGCCCGTAGCCGATCTCCTGGTCTGGCTGCAGCCGTTCCGAGAGGTAGCGGGCCCCCCAATAGGCGCCCTCACCGTAGCCCAGAATCACCAGATTGAACTGGCCGTCCTGGTTCAGGCGTTGCAGCGCAAGCGCAATGCGGTTGAGCGTCGTTTCGGCATCGGTGGCATAGCCGCCAACCAGCGGCAGGGCGATCGACAGGGTGTTCCAGCCAACATCGGGCAAATAGGTCCGAGCCTGTTGCAGCAGCACTGGCCAATCCGGGTTGTGGCCCTGGTCGTGCAGAATCAGCACCGCGCCCTGTGGGGTGGCTGTGCGTTGCTGCAGGCTTAGGCCCAGGAAGGCGTTGTCGCCTTCGCCAAGAATGACGACTTCTTCGCCATTTTGCGCATTGGCCCGGGCTTGTGCCAGGTCATTCAGGTGGTTGGCACGCGCCTGGCCCAGCGCCTCTGCCCGGCTGAAAGCGCTAACCGCGAGCAGGGCGCACAGGCTGACTGTTAGCAGCAGGGAGCGTTTTGTCATCGGTTGGTGACCCGGGTTTTATCGCTGGTCGGACACATTGGCGTTTGACCTCCCTCTGGCAGTCACTAGAATGGGCGTTCCGCCAGCCGTGAGACGCCCCGAAATGTCCGATTTTGTCATAGCCCCCTCCATATTGTCCGCCGATTTTGCCCGCCTGGGCGAAGAAGTGGATGCCGTCCTGAACGCCGGTGCCGACTGGGTCCACTTCGATGTGATGGACAACCACTACGTGCCCAACCTGACCATCGGCCCCATGGTGTGCAAGGCATTGCGCAATCACGGCGTGACCGCGCCCATCGACGTGCACCTGATGGTGTCTCCAGTAGATCGGCTGATTGGCGACTTTATTGAGGCTGGCGCCAGCATCATTACCTTTCACCCGGAAGCCAGCGACCACATCGATCGATCGCTGCAGCTGATTCGCGACGGCGGCTGCAAGGCCGGCCTGGTCTTCAACCCGGCCACCCCGCTGCATTATCTGGATTACGTGATGGACAAGATCGATCAAGTGCTGATTATGTCGGTCAACCCCGGTTTCGGCGGTCAGTCATTCCTGCCTTCCGCGCTCGATAAACTGCGCGACGCCCGCGCCCGTATACAAGCCTCGGGCCGCGATATCCGGTTGGAAGTCGACGGCGGCGTGAAAGTCGATAATATTCGGGCCATCGCTGAGGCTGGCGCCGATGCGTTCGTTGCCGGGTCGGCCATTTTTAATGCCGATGACTATAAAACCCGTATCGCCGACATGCGCGAGGAACTGGCCAAAACCCGCAGCGCCTGACTGGGGTTGCTACCCGGTTGGTGGCGCAATGGCGTTAACAATGTGTTTTTTACTCACGTTTCGGAGTTCGCGGCTGGCTTCGTTGTCAGTCGTCCGCACCGGCCACCAGGCAGGGCTATCGAGGGTCGGCGTAAACCTGTCCATGGCGGTCCGACGATTCGGGCCTGGACCGCAGCATCCCTGCTGCGGACCACCCTCGATAGCCCTGCCTGGCGTCCGATGCTAATCCTTTGCTAGCGAACTCCGAAACGTGAGTGGTTAGCATTTCGGCTTCATAATGATGTTTTATTTAAGCGGTGCCGCGTATGCACCGCTACTCACCCGGGAGATCCTGTGGAAGAATTATTGGTATTTGACCTCGACGGCACGCTGATTGACGGCGAAGATTGCATAACGGACCTGACGCGCACTGCGTTGAACAAACTGGATGAGCTGGGCGTTGCCTGGACCGTCGCCACCGGCCGTATGCCGCATGGCGGTCGCGAAGCCCTGCCTGATGTGCGGTTCCGCCATCCCCAGGCGTACAAAAACGGCGTGCTGATCTGGGATCTGAACGAAAACGTGCGCATCAACGCCCAGCCGATGGACCCGATGGAGCTGGTTGAAGTTTGCCGTCGCCTCGAAGTGCACGGCATTAACCCCTGGCTGAATACCCTGGACCACGAAGACCGCATTGGTGCCGTGATTCGCCGCATCGGCACCGAGCGTGAAGAAGCCTGGGCCAAATACATGGAAAGCCAGGCGATCAACGTGCAATTGAACTCCGATTTTTCCTCGATTCAGGAGCAGATTCTGAACGTCTTCGCCGTGACTGAGAACCAGAAAGTCCTGTACATGGCCGAAGAACTGGCCGACATGCCCAATGTGCAAGTCTACGCCGGGCCCGATATGTACCGCGAAGGCTATTACTGGATGGACATTCACCACATCAGCGGCACCAAGGGCGATGCGGTTAAGTTTCTGCAGCGTCAGACCGGGGCCAAGCGCCTGGTCTGCTTTGGCGATTCAGACAACGATGTCAGCATGTTCAAGCTCGCCGACGAAGCTTACGCCATGGAAAACGCCCTCGATGAAGTAAAAGCCGTATCGACCGGCATCATCGGCAAGAACACCGACAGCGCCATTGCCTATTTCCTGGCAGAGCGTTACGGCTTCAGTCTGTGACACCGGTAACGGCCATACTCTTTGATCTCGACGGCACTCTGGTCGACAGTGCGCGCGGCATTCACGCCGCGCTCAATGAGGTATTAACCACGCTCACCGGTCACGGCTGCAGCATCGACGATGTGCGCCGTTGGGTCGGCAATGGGCCGGAAAAACTGGTTGAGCGCGGCCTCTACAGCCACGGTTACGAAGACGATGCCAGCAGGGCACATGCGCTGTTTCGCGAGGCTTATCAGCGTACGCTGATGCAGGCTGATATTTACCCCGGCGTCATCAAGGGCCTGGCAACCTTGCAACACCAGGGGCTCAGGCTGGCTTGCATTACCAATAAAAGCTCTCACTTTACCGGCACCTTTCTGGCTGAACTGGGGCTGGCGCCCTTCTTTGACCGGGTAGTGTGCGGCGACGAAGTCGAGCGGCCCAAGCCCGACCCGCAAAGCCTGGTTCAGGTGTGTGCCGAATTCGGCATTGAACCGGCCGAAGCCATCATGGTCGGGGATTCTGAAAACGACCTTAAGCCGGCCCATGCTCTTGGGATGCGTGGCATTGCCGTCGGTTATGGTTATCATGGCAATGTGCCGCTGGAAGCGTTTCATCCATTGGCCATTGTCGATGACTTCGAGTCTGTCGTTGCGCTGTGTCTGGCCGCTGCAAGCCCTGCGCCACAGCACTAACCCTTCCTCACACAAGGACCTCTGTGATGTATTTAGCTCAAATGCTGGTGGCGCTGGTCGCCTTGCTGCACCTCGGTTTTTTGGTGCTGGAAATGTTTTTATGGACGTCACCGATTGGCCGCAAGGTGTTTGGCATGAACGCCGAAAAAGCCGAAGTAACCAAAGTAATGGCCGCTAACCAGGGCCTTTATAATGGCTTTCTGGTTGCGGGTTTGCTCTGGGGATTGTTACTTGGCACGGCCGGTGTCCCGGTCATGATCTTCTTTCTCAGTTGCGTCATTGTTGCAGGGGTTTATGGGGCCGCCACCGTCAGCCGCAAGATTTTATGGGTGCAGGCAGTACCGGCCATTGTAGCGTTGGTGGTGCTTGGCATCGTTGCGCCGTTCAGCGGTGGCTAGCGGCCAGCCCTTCAAACGCTCTCCCGCGCCCAGGGAGAGCGTTCGCCCTGGGGGTTAACGTACCAGGCAAATAGTGTTACTCCTGTTCGTCCTCAATAAACAGAAAATTCGCAATCAATTCCTTGCCCCCTTCAGTCGCAAACGACTCCGGATGAAACTGAATGCCGTGAATCGGATAATCGCGATGCTTAACTCCCATTAATTCGAAATTCCCACCCCGGGCCAGTCGCTCCCGATCTTCAAAATCCTCTGCACTCAGGTCTCCGACCGAGGCGGTAACCTGTAAACACTCGGGTAAGGTTTCAGCCGCGGCGATCAGCGAGTGATAACGCATCACATCCAGCTGATCCGGCACGCCGCGAAACACCGACTGGCCGTTGTGTGTGACCGGGCTGATTTTGCCGTGCATCGGCAATGGCGCCTTAACCACTTGGCCGCCAAATACATGCACAATGCCCTGCATGCCCAGGCACACCCCGAGCAGGGGTGTCGTTTTACCCAGTTTCTCGATGACGTCGGCACAGACACCAAAGTAACGCTCATCATCCGGTGAGCCCGGGCCAGGCGAAATGATGATTCGATCCGGCGCCATTGCATTAATGTCGTCAAAGCTGATTTGGTCGTTGCGGCGCACCAGAATCTCGAACTGCTCAATCGTGCCCCGGTTCTTGGCCGACGTCAGAATTTCCCCAATAAACTGGTAGAGGTTATAGGTGAACGAATCGTAGTTGTCGATGATCAGGATGTTCATGCCGACGCCTCCGAATCCATAAAAGGCTCCAGCGCCTTGCGTGTGCCCGCAAACTTGCGACGAATTTCCTCATACTCATCGTCGGCGTTGCTGTCGTAGACATTGCCACCGCAGGTTTGCACATAGGCGCGCTCGCCGTTCACAAATACCGTACGGATGGGAATGGCGAAGGTGCAATCGCCATTGAACGAGAACTGACCGACGGCCCCACCATAGGGACCACGCCCATCAGTCTCCAGATCATTGATGATTTTCATGGCTTCAATTTTGGGTGCCCCGGTCAGCGTGCCCGCCGGGAAATTGCTGGCCAGGGCTGAGAACATGTCTTCACCCTCGGCCATAATGCCGACGATCTCGCTGGAAATATGCTGCACATGGCTGAAGCGTTTAATGTCCATCAGGCTGCGCACTTTTACCGTGCCGAACTGCGCTACGCGACCAATGTCGTTGCGGTGCAGGTCGACAATCATATTGTGCTCGGCAATTTCTTTCGGGTCGTTCAGCAGAGCGCGGGCGTACTGCGTATCTTCCTGGGCATTGGCGCCGCGCTTGGTGGTGCCCGCCAGCGGGAAGGTTTCCATCTCGCCCTGGCGCAAACGAAACAGCATTTCCGGGCTGGCGCCCACCAATTTCTGCGCGCCGAATTTCACATAGTACATCTGCGGCGACGGATTTATTTCCCGCATTTTTTCGTAAAGGGCCAACGTGTCGCCTTCAATTTTGAAGCGCTTTTTAAAACCGACTTCGCACTGAAATATCTTGCCGTCGATGATGTCCTGCTTAACTTTCGCCACGGCCACAGCGTGTTCTGTCTGGCTCATGGTATCGCCGAGTGCGGTTATGCGAAGCTCACCATTCGGCACGTCGTCAGATTCGATGAGCGACTGCAGAAAATCATAGCGGCTGTTGTCGTAATAAAAGTAGGTAACCTCACCGGTCATTTTGTCGAGAATCAGGCCATCTTTGTACAAACCAAACCGAAAGGTGTCGAAGTCATCATTGGCCTTTAGCTGCAGCGTCGGCTCGAAATACTGCATCGCATCGTAGCCCAGGTAGCCAGACAGCCCGCCCGCGTACTTCCGCGAAATGATGTTCTGCGGCATCAGGCTGCGCAATAAGTCATACGGGTTGCTGCTTGAATAGGTATTGGAATGGCCGTCGCGGTCTTCAATGGTCAGTTCCTGGCCGTTGGCATACAGGCAATATTCCGGATCAAACCCGATGATGGAATGCCGGGCAATGTGGCTGTCTTCACCGAGCGACTCCAGCATGTAGCAAGTATCGAACTGCTTATCGATCTTTTTGAACAACTGAAAAAAATCGCAGTCAGCGGCCAGCTTCACGTAGTGCGGTTTGCGCGGCAGCGTAAAGGGTTTGGGCATGTCAGACATAAAGGCATCCTGGCAAGGTGGGTTCCGTTGATGTGGGTAGGGTCAGTGGGTGTCGCGCAGGGCCCGCGAGCCCCGCGATACCGTGGCAATGCCCACACCCAGCAATTCAGCGATTTTGCGGTGGGCCACGCCCTCGTTAAGCAGCTTGAAGATTTGCAGGCGCTTACTGATTTCCTGGTATTCCGCCGGGGTCAGCAGGCTCTCCAGGGCGGTATCCATAGCATCGGGCGAGTCGATGGTCAGCAAATGGCGTATCAACTCGGCTTTATACGGGTCGTCGGTCATCGGTATTGGCTGCAAGTAGTGTTGTGGGTCGCTGGTATGTACTAGCGTACTAGTACGATACCAACTGGCTGTTTGAAGTCAAGCCTTTTCAGTCAGCGGTGATACACTGCGCGGCTGACATTCATCGATTTGAAGGTTTGCCCGTGCACGACGACGCCACAGTGATTGCCCAGACCCGCGCCTGGGTTGAACAGGTTGTGATCGACCTGAACCTCTGCCCCTTTGCCAAGCGCGAGCTGGTGAAAAACCGGGTGCGGTTCAGCGTGACCCACGCCACCTCCGAAGCCGCGCTGATCGAAGCGTTGCAAGATGAGTTGCTGTTTCTGGCCGGGGAAGACCGCATTGAAACCACCCTGCTGATTCACCCGCGGATCTACGAGAGCTTTTACGATTACAACGATTTCCTAGGAGTCGCCGAAGGCCTGCTGATCGAACTGGAGTTGGAAGGCATCTTCCAGATCGCGAGCTTTCACCCCAAATACCAGTTTGGTGGTACCGAGCGCGATGACCCGGAAAACTACACCAACCGTTCGCCTTATCCCATGCTGCACCTGCTGCGCGAAGATTCCCTCGAAGCGGCCATCGATGCCTACCCGGATGTCGACGCCATTCCGGATAACAACATTCAAATGATGAATGACATGGGCACAGAAAAGATGAAAGCCCTGTTGGCCGGGTGTCTGGCGACTGGCGGCGGCCAGTAAACGGCCTTAACCGTGCCCCAATGGCGACTTGCCGGGTGATCGCTGTGACGAACCGGAGCGTACCCCTTTCCCAGTCACCCCAGCTAGGAGAAAGACCATGCCACACCACCAGACCCGCTTTGTAACCCTGGAAGACAAACCCGACTGGCGCGCCCTGTTTAACGGCTACGCCGACTTCTATAGCGTTCCAATGGATGATGCGACCGCCGACCGGGTATGGGATTGGCTGCTCGACCCAAACCATGTACTCGAAGGGCTGGTGGTGTGTGACGAAGCGGGTGCCGTCGTTGGTCTGGCTCATGTTCGTGCCTGCCCGCGTCCACTGGGTGGCTGTGATGTGGGTTTTCTGGATGACATGTTTGTTGACCCGGCCGCACGCGGCAGAGGCGCGGCGGATGCTCTGTTCGAAGCGCTGCAAGCCCTTGCCAGTGACCGTGGCTGGCCTGCCTTGCGGTGGATTACCCAGCATTTCAATGAGCGGGGGCGTGGTTTCTACGACCGATACACCGGAGGCCCCAGCGACTTCATCATGTACCAGTTGAAACAGGACTAAAGCCACCTGATCTGGCAGGGTTGCTGTTGAAGCCCAGCTGAACAGGCTGTCCTGGGTGCGATGGCTTTTGGTATGCTGTCGCTCAATTACTATCGAGTCGAGGTTGTGCATGTCGTCTTACTGGAGCCCTCTGGTTCACTCTCTGGACCCCTACATCCCGGGTGAACAACCCAGGGTAGACGGCCTGATCAAGCTGAACACCAATGAAAGTCCCTACCCCCCAGCGCCGGGCGTTGCTGAACTGTTGCAGCAACCGGCTACCGCCGAGCGGTTGCGTCTGTATCCGGACCCGAACTCCCAGTCGTTGAAAGACGCCATTGCCGAAGACCAGGGTCTGGCACCGGCGCAGGTATTTGTCGGCAACGGCTCAGATGATGTACTGGCCATGGCGTTTATGGGGCTGCTGAAGCAAGCCCGACCGATTCTGTTCCCGGACATCACCTACAGTTTTTATCCGGTGTATTGCCAGTTGTTTGGGGTGGAGTATCACACCATCCCACTCGCAGAGGATTTTTCGCTGGATCTTGATGCCTATACCACCGACAACGGCGGCATCATTTTCGCCAACCCAAATGCGCCAACCGGCCTGGCACAGTCACTCGATCAGATTGAAGCCCTGCTGCAGCGCAATACCGGATCGGTCGTTGTGGTCGACGAGGCCTATGTGGATTTTGGCGCGGAGTCTGCCGTGGCACTGATCAACCGCTACCCGAACTTGCTGGTTGTACAGACCTTCTCCAAATCCCGATCGCTGGCCGGAATGCGGCTTGGCTTTGCGGCCGGTCAGGCGCACCTGATCGAAGCGCTGAACCGGGTGAAGAACTCATTCAACCCTTATCCGATTGACCGCATCGCCGAAGCGGTCGGCTGTGCTGCCGTGCGCGATGCTGGTTATTTCGAGGCCTGTTGCCAACAGATTATGGCAACCCGCGAGGCGGTCACCGGGGCCCTGGTTGGACTGGGTTTTGAGGTACTGCCTTCGAAAACCAATTTTGTCTTTGCGCGTCCGCCCGCCGGTTTGGATGCCGCGGAACTGGCCAACCGGTTACGGCAGGATAACGTACTGATCCGCTACTTTAATAAACCCAGAATCAGTGAGTTTGTGCGCATATCCATCGGCACCGATGAACAGATGAGCAGGCTACTCTCCCTGGTCCGGTCGTACCTGCAGTAGGGCGCGCTGTGCTGCCCTGAACGCAACGTCTTGCGGGCAGTCTGTTGGCATTATCGACTAGACTGACGGCTCATTCCTTAAAGAGCGGAGCTACGATGGTGACGCTGGCTTTCGATGTTTATGGCACACTGATCAACACCCAGGGCATTCAGATTACCCTGGCGGACATGCTGCACGATGAGCACCAGGCGGCGGCCATCAGCCAACGCTGGCGCGAGAAACAGCTGGAGTACAGCTTTCGGCGCGGGCTGATGGATCACTACCAGCCCTTTTCGGTCTGCACCCGCCAGGCACTCGACTTCACCCTGGATGAAGCCGGTATCTCGCTGGACGGGCGCCAACAGAACGCGTTGCTGACCGCCTACCGCACGCTGCCGGCGTTCACCGATGCGCAAGGCCTGTTGCAGCAACTGCAATTGAATGACGCCCGGGCCTTTGCCTTCACCAATGGCGAAGCGGCCATCGCGTCGGATTTGCTCACCCACGCCGGACTGATCGAATACCTCGACGGCATCGTCAGTGTGGATGTACTGCGCACTTTCAAACCCAGCCCTAAAGTGTACAACCACTTTATCGAAGCAACGGATGCGACGGCCAGCCAGACCTGGCTTATCTCCGGCAACCCCTTTGATATTCTGGGCGCGCGGCATGCCGGCTGGCGAACCGCCTGGGTTAATAGGACCGACGCCCCGTTTGACCCCTGGGGGGAAGCACCTGACGTTATCGTCCCTTCTCTGACTGACCTGGTGGAAAAATTGGGCTTGTAAAGCCTGATGGTAAGTCGCTCATGATGGCAGGTCCAACGACAATCGTTCCTGGCTAATAGACATCTTCCAGGTAGCGACCCTCCCGTTTTAGGGTGTCAACACTGGTGCCGAGTGGCACCAGCAGGTCATCAATTACTTGTCTGACCCCGGTAGCCATCTCCCGCTCGCCACACACCAGTATCTGCGCACCCTTCTCAATCATGTCGCGAAGGGTCGGTGCGTCTTCGGTGATTCTGTCCTGAACATAGGCCCGATTGTCAGTTCTTGAGAAGGCCGTCGTCAGGCCAGTTAACCGGCTGTCATCGAGATAACGGTCAAGTTCAGGCTGATAGAGGAAGTCCGACTGGGGGTTTCGTCCCCCCCAATAGAGGAACATGGGGTTGCGGGCATTGTTCTTCCTTATAAACCCGGCCAGCGGGCCAATGCCGGCGCCTGCCCCGATTAAGATGATGGGGTGCCCACCGGGTGCCGGTCTGAAGTCCGGGTTAGGCTGGATGAAGCCCTGAATTTGCTCTCCCGTTTTCAGGTTGTGCAGAAACCCGGAGCAGACACCACCAGGCTGTTTGCGCACACAAATTTCCAGTAAACCGTCGGTGCTTGAACAGGCCAGTGAATAATATCGTGCCGTTTCGTCACCCGGCGGGATCACACCGATCAGGTCACCGGCTTCAAATTCCGGTAGGGGCCTGACACCCCGCCAGGGAAGATAGGATGCCATGCCGGTTTTCCGGGCTGGCCCGAACCGCAGGATGCTGGTGGGCGCATTGATCTGTGCGCCGAAGTCAGCCCGGTCAAGCAGTTCGAGCTTGAACCGGGTTGAAGGGACAGGGTCATGGACGAGTGACAACGGCACATTGATCCGTTTTGCCAGTCGGTGTCCCCAGTCATTGAACATCCGGGATGACTGTCGATCAATAAACGCGGCCTCATCGAGCCGTTCGAGCCCAATTCTCCCCAGCGCTTCGTCCACTTCAACGGCAAACCGGCAGTAGTTGGCATATTGCCGGTCACCAAAGCCGAGTACAGCGAAAGAAAGACCGTGGGTGATGTGAAAGTGGTTCAGTTTCAGCATGAACGAATCGGCAGACGCAGGCGGGCCACCGTCGCCGTAAGTGGCTGTCAGTACGAACAGCATCGAGGCGCTGGGGTAGGCTTGAGCCAGATCGTTCATGTCGGCCGTCAGCACCCGTCGTCCTGCTGCGACCATTTGCTCATGAAGGACTCGGGCAAAACCATAGGTCGTGTTGTGTTCTGAACCGACCAGAATCACCGTATCGGCGGTTGCGATGTCGGCGTTATTCAGCGAACGGTCTACCGAACTCCGGCGGTGCCACCAGATGCAGGTTCCACTGATGCCGAGTACGGGTACGGTCAGTGATGACGCGCCGACTAACAGCCCAAGCCACCACAAACCCTCGCCGGTATGCAGACTGAGGATCAGGCCATGGAGCCGACTGTGGGAGGTTGTCGCTTCAAATTCCAGCAGTTCGCCGGTGGACGGGTCAACAAACCCGGAGCCTTGCCGGGTGCTCAGTGAGTACACATCCAGTGGATCATGCGGGTATGGAAAGACCAGTTCATGCAAAGAATTCAGGTCGGTTTCCCGAAGCGCCTTGAGCGAGCTAACGGTGGCAGGAGTGCCGCCAGTCACCTCTGCCGGGTAGGCCGGTTCATTGCTCATCGGCTCAGGTGCCAGACCGAATCGAACGGCAGACAGGTAGGTGCCGGTCAGAGCGGACAGCAGTAATCCGATGATCGCCAATCGTGCCAGTTCAGAGTGCACCCGCTGATCACCGGTTCCCGTCAGTGGTTTTAACAGTGATCGCCAACCACCAGAGCGGCGAGCCAGCAGAAAGGCACCTGAAAGGCACATCAATACCATGACGGCAGCGGTCAGACCCGCGAGCAAACGTCCGCCATCGTCGCGCAAAAACGCACGGTGCAGATCCTTGACCCAGCGGAACAGGGGTGACGGCTGATAGGACCCGACTCCCAAACCTGTCAGAGGGTCGACCCGGTCTGCTCCCGGGGTACCGTCATTGACGTAGTAAACGACAATCACACCCGACGGTAATCGTTTTATCTGTTCGGTCTGCGGATAGTGGTTCACCACTCGGCCAGCGAGCTGGGCGACGGAAACGGCACCCTGTGCCGGAATAGTCGCACCTGAACGATCCAGAGCGGGAGACACCGATAGTATGGCCCCGCTGGTAGCAACGGTGATCAACAATACGGCAGCCAACAATCCAGCGATTGAATGAACGGTGCGCCACATGAACAGAGCTCCTGTATAGCCTCAGAATTCGTAGGTGAACGACTGTACGTAGCCTCGTCCGCTGATGGGTATGCCCGCGCCTTCCGTGGTCAGCGGCGCCACGACATCCGACCGGTTATCACGCAGATCCTCCACCGCGGAATCGATACGAATTTCGTGACCGCTGTCGAACAGGGAATCGTCCAGGTCGAGTGTAATTCTGAGGGTACGGCCGCGGGTGACACTGGCTCCGGTCAGGCCGTCGTAGTCCGCCGGGTTCATGCGACTGCCTCTGGCCCAGTCACGCAGGTGCTCGTAATATTTGCGTTTGCCGCCCGCGATCCAGAGGGTGCCCTTGTAGACTCCGTTCGAGTCCGTCAGGTAGAGGGCGAGGTAAGCACCGTCCCCCCGGTAGTTGGCCATCTGAGTGGTTAATGTGACCTCCCTTGCCAAAGCCAGGGCCGGGAATGCCAGCACCACAGTAAGAACGAGTGTTAACAGGGGGTGCTTCATTGTCTGATCTCCGCGGTGGTTGTGTTCGCCGTAAAACCGTTATTCAACGGTGACCGTAGGTCGATTGTTGACAATGCCGTTCGTTGGAGCAGAGGGTTGCCCGGCATCAGTTGGTTGGCGGTTGACGGCCGGCTGATACTGACGGTTGTTGTCATCGTCGTCGTCATAGCCGTCGTCGTCTTCTCGCTCCCATTCCATCAATTCAAGCGACGCGGGGGCGAAGCTGGCTTCCACGCGATTTCCCTCGTTGTCCTGTGCTTTGACTTCATAACAGCCGTCGTCAATTTTGATGCGATAAACAATCCAGCCGTTGTCCTCCAATTGCTGGCGCAATGCCTCTCGTGGCTGCCAGTTGGAAATAGGGTCATTGCAGTCGTCATCGGCCAGTGCTGCCCCGCTGATCAGCAGGAGGGATAGGCTCAGAGCCAGGGAAGGTATTTTCATGATTGCTGTCCTCTCAGGTGAATGTCGCCACTGTATCCGGCGTTTCTGACTCGGACCTGAAAGGGGTAATGCCTCGACGCGTTTGTCTGTTTTCAGCAAACCTATGGCATTCAGATGGTTGTCAGGATTCAGCGATACTATGGTAAGCACATAACCCGTTTAAGGATGTCGAATGCGCGTGTTGTTAGTGGAAGACACTGTCGGCCTGGGTGAGGCGGTCCAGGAGCAGATCAGCGCCGATGGCCATGCAGTGGACTGGGTGCAAAGCCTTGCCTTTGCCGAAACCAGCGTGAGAACCACGCAGTACGATCTGATTCTTCTGGACCTTCAGTTGCCCGATGGCTTTGGCATTGATTTTCTGAAGTCCCTGCGCCACGGCGGAAATGCAACCCCGGTGATTATTCTGACGGCGCGCGACCAGGTATCCGATCGCATTGAGGGGCTGAATTGCGGCGCGGACGATTACCTGGTCAAACCGTTTGACTTGTCGGAGTTGTCGGCCCGGGTGTTTGCGGTTGCCCGTCGATACCGCGGCAATCCGAACCCAGTGGTGTCCGTTGGTGAACTGACCGTCAACCTGGGCGATCACACCGTTGTGCGCAATGGCGAGCCCATTGAGCTCACATCGCGGGAGTGGGCACTGCTCGACGCGTTCCTGCAACACCCGGGGAAGTTGCTCTCAAGGTCGCAGCTCGAAGACCGGCTCTATGAATTCGGCGCCGAAATTGAGAGCAATACCATCGAGGTTTATATCAGCCGTTTGCGCAAGAAACTGGGAAGGGATCTGGTGGCAACCGTTCGTGGCATGGGCTACCGGTTGAAAACCCATGAAGGGTAAACGCAGCCTGCAGAAAACGCTCAGCCTGGGCCTGACGGCGGGCGTCACCGTGCTTTGGTTGCTGGGTGTGCTGGCTTCAGGCCTGGTTGCACAGCACGAAATGGAAGAGGTATTCGACAGTGCGTTGCAGGAAACGGCGCAACGAATTCTGCCGTTGGCGGTGACCGATATCCTCAGTCGTGAGTCCGATCGTGTGCAGAAAACAGCACCGGCGATAGAGGACCACGACGAATACCTGACTTATCTCATACGGGATGCGTCTGGCACTATTCTGCTTCAGTCGCATGATGTGGATCTATCGGTATTTGACGATCGCCCGAGAAGTGGATTTTATAACACCGCTACCCACCGACTTTACGGCACCTCTGCCGTCAGCCAGACGATATTCATCGACATTGCCGAACCGTTGGCGCACCGGCAAGAGGCAGCCTTTGAAGCCGGCATCGCACTCTTGTTGCCATTGTTGCTGCTGATTCCGGTCAGTCTTCTGGGCGTCTTGTGGACGGTCCGGTTTTCATTGCGCCGGGTGGTGGACTTCAGCGAGTCACTGGAAGTTCGTGGAGCGGCCGACTTGTCTCCCGTACCGGTCGATCAACTGCCGCAAGAACTGGAACCCATGGCCGTCTCGATCAACCGGTTACTGGAGCGGCTTCGGCGCGCACTGGACGCCGAGCGCAGCTTCACCGCCAACAGTGCCCATGAGTTACGAACGCCCCTGGCGACTGCGCTGGCAAAAGTGCAACGCTTGAAAGCGGATCTGTCTGAAACACCCTCTTTGCGTAAAGTGGCTGAGATCGAAGCGTCGCTGCAGGGGCTGTCGCGGCTGTCACAGAAGCTGCTTGAACTGGCAAAAGCGGAAGGCGGTGGTGTCCTGTCGGAGACGCCATACAACCTGGTACCGGTGCTTGAAACGGTTGTGAGTGAGTGTGAGCGGGCGGAACCCGGTCGCCTGGTGCTTCAGCGCTCTGATGCCCCAGTTCATTCGCGGTTGAACCCGGATGCGTTTGCCATACTTGTTAGAAACCTGATCGACAATGCACTCAAGCATGGTGAAGCGGGGTCACCCGTGAAGGTAGCGCTTTCGGCAGATGGAAACCTGACTGTCTCCAACCGGGGCGACGCATTGGGGGCTGACGAAATGGCCGGTTTGCGCAAACGGTTTGTTCGTTCACACACCCAGGCTCCGGGGTCGGGTATTGGCTTGGCGATTGTCGATGCCATTGTTGAAGGTGCTGGTTTGCACCTGGTATTGCGTTCTCCCGCGCCGGGGCAGCAAGACGGTTTTCAGGCCGAGCTCAATGTCGTTGTCAGTCGATAGCCGGTTACCGGGCTTTATGTTGTGCCCATTGAGCGGTCCACACCGCTGAGTGAAGCCGCGTGGACGGCCGTGACTGGTTTACCAGGTTCAATGCCACTGGCAAGCACCCGCACCCGGGCGTTTCACAGGCTGGCGATGAGATTCACTTAAATGATAATCTTTATCATTTGCATTAATTGTGGTAGGCTCCGACCCATCAGACAGGCTTTATCAACCCGTTTAACAGGAGACACCGACATGGCCAAACCAGAACCCCGCGAGCTGGAAGTACTGGCTACCCGCGATGTCACCCCTCATATGCGCCGCGTTACCCTGGGTGGTGCGGGCATGGCATCGTTTCCCGACGACCAGGCAAGCGCTTACATCAAACTGATTTTCCCGACCCCGGGCGAAGCCCGCTCGCTGATGCGTACCTACACTGTTCGCCACCACCGCGAGGCTGAAATCGATGTCGATTTTGTGATCCACGATACGGCGGGCCCGGCATCCCAGTGGGCACTGAACACCCAGCCGGGCGATCGGATTCTGATTGGAGGCCCGGGCCCTAAGAAACTGGTGAACGAGCAAGCCGACTGGTTTCTGCTGGTCGGCGACATGACAGCGCTGCCGGCGATCAGCGTTAATCTCGGGCTACTGCCGGCCGATGCCCGGGGCTATGCCGTTATAGAAGTGCTCGATCGCGCTGACATCCAGGATCTGGACAAACCGGATAATCTGGAGTTGGTCTGGGTGGTTAACCCCGAGCCCGACCCGGACGGCCAGGTGCTGCTAAACCGGGTTAAGCAACTCGACTGGCTGCCAGGGCAGCCGGCTGTCTGGGCCGCCTGCGAATTTCAAAGCATGCGAGCGTTGCGGGCTTTTTTCAAACAGGACAAGCAAGTTGCCAAGAGCCATCTCTACGTGTCCAGTTATTGGAAAATGGGCATCAGTGAAGATCAGCACAAGGTGGTAAAACGCCAGGATGCGGAGCAAACTGACTAGAGTACTGACTCGAGAGAACACTTATGCGCTATCAATGGATCGTCTTTGATGCCGACGACACCCTGTTCGATTTTGGCAAAGCGGAACAGCATGCGGTGGGGCGCTTGCTGACCAGCCACAATGTGGCAGACACCGACACCCACCAGCGCTTGTACCGGGGCATCAACAAGCACCTCTGGCAGGAGCTGGAGCGCGGTGCCATCGCGCCGGGCGAACTCAAGGTCACGCGTATTCAGCGGTTTTTCGACGAAATGGGCATCACGGCGGACCCGGCCGAATGGGCCGATCATTTTCTGGATTTTCTGGCGGAAAGGTCGCATTTGCTGGAAGGGGCTGAGAGCGTCGTTACCCGGCTGGCAACTCACGCCCAACTCGGTATTCTGACCAACGGGCTGACCCGGGTGCAACGCTCGCGGCTGGAGCGCAGTGGTCTGGCCCAGCACATAGCCGTATTGACGATCTCCGAAGAAGTGGGGGCAAGCAAACCCGCCGCCGCGATCTTTGAAGCCATGGAGCAGGCAATGCAATCCCCGCAAAAATCCCGGGTGCTGATGGTCGGCGACCGCTACGAGACCGACATCATCGGCGCCCGCCGCTTCGGCTGGGATACGGCCTGGCTGTCGCCGGAACTGCCGGAAGACCTCGAGCCACCAACCTTCCACCTAACCGATATTCGTTTGTTACCGGGCTTGTTACTGGAGGACTGACCCGGTTAACCCTGCCGGTGTAGGGGGGTCATTCTTCATCGTTGTCAGGAAGGGTAACGGTCTTGAACCAATACGCATCCATCGTGCTGATCAGTTGCTGCAAGGCATCGAACCGGAGGGGAAACTTAAGCACCGTATTGGCCCCCAGGTGATACAGCATGCGGCTGAAGGCGGGGTCTTCCCGGGCCAGAAAAATAACCGAGGGCACCAGTTTCCAGCGTGGCAGGAGCCGCAAGTCTGCCAATGTTTCGTGGGTTTTTTCCTGATCATCCACATAGGCAATCAGGATCAGGTCGACCTGTTTAGGCGAGGCGGGTTGCAAGGATGAGCCGATCAGCGACTGGTGGAAGCTGTGAATATCTTTGTGGCATTCAATGTGGTGGTTCAGGCAATAGGCAGCTAGCGCCGACTCAACATGGCGCACAACGGTCTCATCTTCAGACAGCAACAGGATGGTTCTCGGAATGAATGACTTCCGGGCTGGACTCATCTTTTTAGACCCTCCCTTGTTATGCCCTGCCACGTTGCCTGGCGAAAGTGCTGCATGTCAGGAATGCCTGTCGTTACTGCTGATGCCACCCGCTTGTCGAAGGACTGGTTCCAGGTCAGCCAGTTTAAGCGGTCGATAGTACAAGTACCCCTGGCAAACCCGGCAACCCTGAGATTGCAGCTGTTGTTTCTGTTCATTCGTCTCCAC
Source organism: Saccharospirillum alexandrii (assembly GCF_004000275.1). Classification (GTDB taxonomy): domain Bacteria; phylum Pseudomonadota; class Gammaproteobacteria; order Pseudomonadales; family Natronospirillaceae; genus Saccharospirillum; species Saccharospirillum alexandrii. Next base: position 202,353 of record NZ_RCIP01000003.1, on the reverse strand, counting down.
GCCCTCGGCCACCACACTTAACCCGAGCCCCTGGGCAAGCGACAGAATGGATTGGGTAATAGCAGGTTCACGCAAGCCAGTGATGCCCGCTTCTGACACAAAGCTTTTATCAATCTTAATACGGTCTAATGGAAATTCACGCAAATACCGCATTGAAGAATACCCGGTGCCAAAATCATCAATGGCAATACCAACACCGGTGTTGCGAATGACACCCAGCATTGCTGCCTGGTTCAGTCCATTTTCGATCAGGGCTTCTTCGGTGAGCTCTAGCTCAAGCATACCGGGTGGAACCCGGTATTGCTTTATGCAGTTGAGCAGCTGCTTCAGAAAACCATGAAACTTCAATTGGCGCGGTGATACGTTCACCGAGACAGGCACGTTCAGTCCGGCCTCTCGCCACAGCTGCAACTGCTTGCAGGCGGCTTCAATCACCCAGCAGCCGATGGGTACGATCAGGCCACTGCGAACCGCCACGGGAATGAACTCGATCGGCGACATGACTTGTCCGTCTGAGCGGTTCCAGCGAATCAGAGCTTCCAGCCCGCAAATGGCGCCGGTGTCGAGGTCGATCTGTGGCTGATAGAAGAGTTCGAACTGCTGAAGCCGCAGGGCATGGCGCAGCTCTTTCTCGGTTTCCAGGCCATGAATCAGTCGAGCCTGCAAACGGTCGGTGAAAATATGGTAGCCTCCGGCGCCCTGGGCCTTAGACTCATACAACGCCATATCGGCTTTTTGCATCAACTCCATGGCCATTTGCCCATGGTGGGGAAAAATGGCAACCCCCATGCTAACGGTAACGTCCAGAGTGGTGTTACTGACCGGAGCCGGGCGGCACATCTCCCGGGAGATTTTTTCCAGAATGTGATTAACCTCTTCGACGTTCTCAATGTTGTCGATCAGCGCGGTAAATTCATCGCCGCCGATGCGGGCCACAAAGTCACTTTTGCGAACGGCCCGGCGCAGCCGGTCCCCCATCAAAGTCAGTAACAGATCACCAACGTGATGGCCCAGGCTGTCGTTAATGTCCTTAAACCGGTCGAGATCGAGAAATATCACCGCCAGATGCTGTTTTTTGCGCGCCGCCCGGGCTATGGCCAGTTCCATGTGTTCTTCAAAAATATAGCGGTTACCGAGGCCGGTCAGAGGGTCCTTGCGGACCAGTTCAGCAATTTTGAACTCGGCTTCCTTGCGTTCAATGGCATGGCGAATGCTGCGGTCGAGCAAAGCCGTAGACAGCTCGTCCTTGGGTATGAAATCTGCCGCCCCTTCTTTCATCAGCATATCGTCGAGCTCGGGGGAATTACTCCCGGTCATCACAATGATCGGCCGTTTAAACTGCAGCGTTTTAGCTTGCTGGAGTAATTCCAGACCGGAGTGACTGCCCAAAAAATAGTCGAGTAAAATGAGGTCACAGTCATCCTGGTAAAGTGCCTCGCTGGCGGCGTTGTACTCCGATATATGCTGAACGTTGTACTGGTTCCGGTCACTTTTCAGCAGCGACTGTTTCACCAGCATGAAATCTGCAGCGTCATCTTCCACTACCAGAATCTTGATCATAGGCTTGTTCATGGAGCGGGTTCCTGCGAAGGCGATAGTGAATGACCAAACCAATAGCGATAGAGCGTAGACAGTATGCTTTCAAGCTTGGATAAATCGTCTGGCTTGCAAATGTAAGAATTTGCGTTCAGTTCATAACTCTTCTGAATGTCATCCGGTGACTCGGAGGTCGAGAAAATGATGACAGGAATATCCGCCAGAGACGGGTTCGCTTTTATGTCGCGCAAGCAGGACCGGCCATCTTTTCCGGGCATATTCAGATCGAGTAGAATCACCATGGTCGGTGCCAACGGGTCGGGAACTCTGGTGCGTTCTGCCAGGTAGCTCATCAGCGCATCACCGTTGCTCAAGCCCTTCACCGAAAGGGGGAGCAGCGCTCGCTTAACCGCAGTTTTAACCAGTAAAAAATCCTCAGGGTCATCATCAACAACCAGCAACAGGAATTCGGTATCAGAAATCATGGGCAGCCTCGATATGCGGATTGACCGGTAATTCAATAACGAAACGCGTGCCTTTTCCTGGTGTGCTGTCGGCCCGTATCACCCCCTGGTGGCGGTCTACAATTTTTCGGCAAATAGCCAGCCCCATCCCTGTGCCGGGGTAACTGTCTCTGCCATGCAGGCGTTTGAATACTTCAAAGACCTGTTCGTTATACTGGTTATCGAAACCGATGCCGTTGTCTTCAATCGTCAGCCGGTACTGGTCACCATTGATCGCCTCACCTTCTATTCGGATGATCGGGGGCTGCTCTTGCCGGCGATACTTAAGCGCATTGGAGACAATGTTCTGCAGCAGTTGCCGGATCTGACTTGGATCCATGGTAAGGTGATCCAGGGAGTTAACCTCTATTCGGGCCTGGCTTTCTTCAATCGTCATCTGCAAGTCGGACAACACTTCCCGAACCACTTCATTGAGGTCGGTCAGTACGAACTGGCCACCGTGAGACGTCACGCGGCTGTATGAAAGCAGGCTATCAAGCAATTCGCGCATCCGTTCAGCGGCATCCACAACATAGCTGGCAAAGGTTTCTCCCTCACCCGTGAAATTGCCGTAGTCCTTGCTGAGAAGTAATTTGGAAAAGGAGATGATCTTGCGCAATGGCTCGCGCAAATCGTGGGAGGCTATGAAGGCAAACTCCTTCAGTTCCCGGTTAGAGCGTTCCAGTGCCTCACTGCGCTGTTCTATTTTCCGTTCATAGTTGCGTCGCTCGCTCACGTCGACAACGGACGCGACGACTTCGCCATCACTGCTACCAGTAACCGGGTTAAGGCCAATTTCCACCGGTACGGTTTTGCCATCCGCACACAGGCCCGACAGGTCTCGTCGATCGCCCATCATGCGTTTGGTCGGCGAACTGATGTACTGCTCCCGGTTGGCCTGGTGGGGTGTGCGGATGTCAGCGGGAACCAATTGCTCTACACGTTTGCCTGACAACTCGCCAACGTCGTAGTGAAAAATGCTGTGAGCCATGGAGTTGGCCTGCAAAATGGTGCCGTCCCTGGAGACCACAATCATCCCGTTGGGGGCCGATTCGAAAATGCTTTGCAGGCGCTGTTTGACTTGCTCGGAGGTTTGAATTTGCAACTCCAATGCCCGCTTGGCCTGTTGCAGTTCCTGTGTGCGCTCTTCTACGGTCTGCTCAAGTGATTCATACAACAATCGTAATTGTTGTTCGGCATGGGTGCGCTAGAGCATTTCTTCGTTAAGGGCTTCATTGCGTTCAGTCAACATGGCCGGGCTGGGAATCGCGAGCACCTTAGGCAGCAGTGGCCAGATCAGGATGGCGGTTACCAGAGAAATACCGGCTGTAATCAGTTTAACGATGCCCTGAAAATAGTAGTCGGCGTTCCAGATGTTCCAGATACCCACCAGGTGGGTGGTACCACAGGCTACGATAAAGGCGGCAAACAACTTGATGATCCATCGATAGCCGAGGTCCGCCCGGTCGTACCACAGCTTGGCCAGGGCCAGCGGTATGGAAAAATAGGCGAGGGCGATGACGGCATCCGAACCGGCATGCAAGGCCAGCAAATCCGATCGCCAAAAGTAGCAATGGCCGTGGGGTATAAAATCGGGTCCTGTAACATAGTTCCACAGTGTTTCCATGGGTACTCCAAGTCGACGACTCTAGGCGACCGGTTACCTGACAATCCTTGGTGTTTGACTGGCAAGTCTGGTATTACCTCAAGTAGGGCTTTAACCGATGTTCCAGCAGCGTAGACGCTAGGCCTGATCTCGACCAGTTCTCTGGTCGAGATCAGTTAGGCATTTGAGGTCAGATGCGACGGGGTTCTCAACTAAACTGGAAGAATCGTCAGGCTCGCGAATTGGACTGAGTTCGTGTTTGTGATCGCGACAGATACCACGGGTGTGCAGCAGTGGCGGCTCACTCTCCCGGTGTCAACGGGAACTGGTGTAAGAGAGGCGCTAGTGGCGGCGGAGAATCAGCAGATAATCTGTCAGTCGAACCAGATCGATCTCATTCAGCCGCGCCAGTGTCACCAGAGCATGAATTGGGTCGTCCGATGAGAAATTACCGCTGACACGACCGCCCGGGTCATCGTTAGCCATCAACAGAATGAGGCCACGGTGATACCGGGCCACTTCATCCACAACAGTCGAGAGTGGCTGGTCATGAAAAATCAGCCGGTTTTCGAGCCAAGCGAAGTCGCCGGATAGTGCGCCACCCCGGGTGACCCGCACTGTATCCTTGGAGGCGATCGCCCTGTCCCCGGCGTTAAGGCGCTCGGTTGCCTGACCTTCCCGGGATACCTCAACAAGGCCTTCACGAACACTGACCCGAAGCTGGTTGCCCTGGCGGTGCACTGAAAACTCAGTGCCGATTACTTGAATTCTGATATCGCCACTGACGACGGAAAAGGGGTGGTCAGGGTCGGTTGCCACATCAAAAAACGCTTCCCCTTTCAACAGCTCCACCTCACGTCGGGTCTCGTTCAGACGGGTCACCAGTTTGGAATCCGTATTCAGCGTAATGGCAGAACCGTCACTCAGGGCGACGTGCTGGTGTTCACCCACAGCGGTACTGATCGACCCCTGGTTAGTCAGTTGTGTCATCAGCCCGAGCGTTATCATGACCATGGCGACAGCGCCCAGGCTTAGGCGCCGCCAGCCGCGGGGTTGACTCACCTTTCCGATGTTGTCGCCCAGTGCTTTGGCGGCCAGCGTGACCTCAGGTTGCAGCCAGAGCCCTTTCGCCCGTTCATAGGCTTCACGATGCCTGGTGTCGGCATTAAGCCAAAAAAGAAAGGCGGCATGCTGGGCTCGGCTTGGCCGCCCGCCCTGGTGTAGGGCCAGCCAGTCGATAGCCTCATCCAGAACGTCGGCACGGGACGGGCGAGTAGTGTTGGTGGTTGAGGTCACGGCCAGTCTCATTCGGTCAAGAGTATTAACAAAGGTTGCTTACAGAGTAAGACGAACCCGCGCGAAAAAAGCGTCAATTTTCTCCCCTCGCCAACTGTCTGATGCAATAGGTCATCACCCGTTTGACCTCCTTTTGCACCGTACTTTCCGATACGCCCAGTTGCCGGGCAATGCGGGCGTGGCTCCAACCCTGGACGCGATTTAACGTAAACACCTGCTGCTGGCGAGGCGTCAGGGTCTCGAGCAGCGTTATCAGCGAGTGAAGGCGTTGTTCGTCGCTCAGTCTGTCTTCCGGTGATGGCTCCAGGCTGATCGGTGGGTTCGTATCGTCTTGCTCGAGTGCATCACCTGAGAACTTGGGTGGGGCCTGGCGTTTGACCTGGCGCAAATAATCCAGAGCCAGGTTACGCCCGGTCTGGAACAGAAATCCCTGCAGATGGCTGATTTCAGTGCCCTGATCCAGTGACTGGCGAACCCGCACATACGTCTCCTGCGCCAGTTCCTCCGCCACCGCTTTGTTACTCACGATACGAACCAGCTTATTCAATAGCACAGACCGTTGGGCGATGAATACCGCGTCGAATTGCGTGTGGGGGCGGTCAGACATGTCGTTCTAATTCCATTGAAAGCCGATGCGGTGAGCGTGGGCCGGTCTCGTACGGGTCCGGTGGCGATGAAATGACCGGGAACCGGAAAAAAGTGTACGGAAAGTGTGACCTCATGCGTCTTTATTAATAATAACCATTCTCATCTATACAGGGTATCAGGAATTGCTGTCCACTTCCCACTTATCGAAGCCTTTCCCGTCTGAAACTCGTCGGCTGCAGTGGCCGAAAGCCGCCATCTGGCTGGTGTGCTTCTGCGCATTGATCCCTGGTCTTGCCAGGGCTGAAAACATCGCCACTTCCGGTCCAGAAGAGACATTCGCCTTTGACTTCGCCGCCGGCCCACTGGCAGCCAGTCTGGACAATTTCGCCACGACGACCGGCTGGCAAATTGGCTACAGCGCTGCACTGGCTCAGGGGCGTGAGTCGTCGCCGGTCATAGGCGATCTGCCTGCCGCATTGGCGCTTGAGCAGTTGCTTGAGGGCACCGGGTTGACGTTTGAGCCCGGAGGCACGGACGACACGGTCATTCTGGTGCCTCTGCCCGAACCGCCCCCGACAGAGTGGGCCGGTATGAGCAGCGTTCACCTGATGCCGGCCTTTACCGTTCTGGGCACGCTGGACGGCCGGGTTCGCATTTATGACGAAGCGGCGGGCACCGCGGTTGTCGATCGTGAGGCCATCGATCGTACTGGCGCGCGCCACGCCAGCGAAATCCTGCAGGCGACAGCGGGCGTGCAGACCGCCACCAACGAGCAGAACCCCAGTGTGTCGGTCAACATTCGCGGCCTGAAGGACTTTGGCCGGGTCAACATGAACATCGATGGCATGCGCCAGAACTACCAGCGCAGCGGCCACGGCCAGCGCAATGGTGAAATGTTTTTCGACACCGAGTTTTTGAGTGAGGTTCAGGTTGAAAAAGGCGCTCATGCCGGCGCGGGTGGGGCGGGTGTCACCGGCGGTGTCGCCACCTTCAGCACGCTGGAAGCGACTGACGTGCTGCAAGATGGCGCACGGTTTGGTGGGCGGTTGCGAGCGTCCAGTGGTTTGGGTGAGTGGGCCAACGGGCAGAACCTGTCCGGTTCCCTGATGCTGGCTACACAACCGACGTCGAATACCGATCTTCTGCTCGGCTACAGCCTGAAGGACAGCGACGCTTATCGTCCGGGGCAAAGCGGTCAGGCGGTGTACTGGGGCCAGTCGGGTGACGTTTACGCGGACACCTCGACGAACATCGTCAACGCGTCCGGCCAGGCCATGGCGTCCTGGCTGGCCAGCGGCAACTGGTTCGTTGGCGATGCCCTAAGCCTGAAACTGACCGCCCTGGGAGCGGACATGGAGTACGGCGAAAGCCAGACGATCAACACCTCACAGCTCGAAGTGGCCGGCTACTACGATCAGTATTGCGATCCACCCATCAACGATTACTGGGCCGAACACGAGCTGTGCCAGACACCGGTTTCAACCGACGATGAAGCGCTCTACCCGGTAAGCAACACGAACCACACCACGACTCAGAGTTACGCCATTGACGCCAACTATGCACCGGGTGGCGCTGCCATCGATCTGGCGGCCAAGCTGTACCACGTCAATACCCGCAATGTCAGTTCATCCAACCTGAACCAATACAGCCTGATCACTCGCACCGATACGCTGGGTGGGCTGCTGAAGAACCGTTCGGTATTGGAAGTTGGCGAGCACTGGTTCGATGTCGATTACGGGGTTGAAGCCTTTGTCGATGAAAATCGCCCCGATGTCGACTCTTACGACCTGACCGCAGAGCAATCCGATGCCCTGGCCGACGGCACCCCCCATGGCCAGCGGTTGCTCACAGGTACCTGGCTGGCGGCCGACTGGGAATATCGGCGGCTGACGCTCAGCCCGGCGATACGCTGGGAAACCTATCGGCTGAGGGGTGAAACTGGCTTTAACGAGACCGATGATCGCCCCGATTCCCCCACCTATGGCAAACCGCTGTGGCGGTTCCAGGAAATCGACGTCGACCGCAACGATGCCGCCTGGTTGCCCTCGCTCGGTGCTGCTTACGCGGTGGTCGATACCAATGCCGCCTGGGTGCAGGTGTTTGCCAACACCGGGCTTTCCTGGCGCCCACCCCAGATCACCGAAACCCTGACCTCTAGCGCTGTGCCGTTTCACAACCCGCCGGTCAGAACCCTGCCCAACTGGCAACTGGAACCGGAAAAAACGTACAGCTGGGAGGCTGGCTTTAATGCCAGCCTCGACGGCGATGAAAGCCGTTTCAATCTTAAGCTGAACCAGTTCTACAACCGTACGGAAAACTACATCGACCAGATGATGTTCATTTCGACACCGGGCGATGTGTCGCACCCGTCGCTGAGTTCTCCCTCGGCCTATGCGAACGCCATCAACGACCGGGTCTTCCAGGGTCAGGAATTGCAGATCGACGTTAAATATCAGCGTTTTTATGGCGGCCTGAACGTCACCCATACCGAACAAGGGGCCGACCCGGACTATCACGACCAATCGGGCGTGCTGATGTTTCCGGCCTGGCCCCTGGGCGGCCCCGACGACGAAGACCCGCTGACCTACTGCCCGGATGCGCAGGGCCATTACGAGGGCAACACAGCCGATGGCGTTTGTGCCGCTTCGGGAAACCTCTATGCACCACCGGTTCCGGAATGGACGGGTCGGCTCACCCTGGGAACGCGTCTTTTTCAGCGCCGTGCCGACCTGGGTGTCGTGCTGACCTGCGCCAGCCAGACCGGCGACTACGCCTATCAGGATACGAGTGACTTCGGCCAGAAAATCGGCCTGGCGGAATACTGCGCACTCGATCATTACGCCAGTCACGAATGGGACAACGGTTTGCGCCTGGGTTATCACCTGAAAAACGTGACCGACCGCGAATACATTCAGGCCATGGGTGACGGAGTGGTTAAAACCTACGCCCCCGGGCGAACGCTGACCGCCAATTTGCAATGGACCTTTTGAATACCACGAATTTGGCCGGTGGAACCTTCCGCCAGCCAAACACCTGCCGAGCCCGGGACGGCAGGATACGAGTCGGCAGACTCTTTTATAAACTCGAACCATGCACTGGAGAAGGATCATGAGTTTAACCATTAATTACGACAGCAATTTCGCTGACTTCACGCACAACGGCGACGAAGGCCTGGCTGCCTTTATGGCGTATTTCCAGGATTCCTACAGCAGTTCCGGCCATGCATCGGACATGGGCTTTCACAACAGTCCGGGCGATCTGGACATTGGCTCGACAACCTACAACGACGAGTTCTTTTTCACCCAGGTGATTGGCGAACAGATGAGCAATACCTCAACCACGGTCGACAACGTCAGCTTCGTTGTGGACGCGGGTGAAGTCACGCTGGAAGACGGTAATGGCGATGCCTATACCGAATCCGCCGTTATGTACACCGGCTTTACCAGCCCATCGCATGTCATGGCTGGCGAGATGGAGTCGCTGACCTTCGGTGACGGTGGTTACAGCGCCGGCTCGCTGGCTTTAGACCTGTTCACCATCAGCGGTCTGGATACGGCCATCAGCAGCGGCTTTCTCGACACCGATTCCGACGGTGCCTACGACGCTCTCGAAAGCGGCGGCGGTGAAACCCACGACCTGATCTACGACCTGATGGGCGGTATGGGCGGCTCCGGCGGCACCAGCGTGCTGGAGGCTATTCTCAACGCCAACGACATCGTTCATGAAGGCACATCGGCTAATGAAACCTTCGATGTATTCGATGGGCAGGACACCCTCAATCTGGGGGGTGGTGATGATGTGGTCCACAACGGTTTCGAGATCGGTTCCGGTGGGGATGTTATTGACCTTAGCGATATAAGTCATTCCTTGACTGACAGTGCAGACGCTGTCTCTCAGGTGACTTATTTAAATGGTAATGCCTACTTGGATTACTCCGTTGGCATCGATCTGAATACGGTTGAAATTATCGGTGTTTCCTCAGGTTTGACTGCCGACAACTTCATCGTTTGACACAGGGACTAAAAGACTGCCTTTCGAGGCAGTCTTTTTAAGAGGGTTTTGTATGTGTAATAGAAAGTGGGCCATCAGCCTTTTAACAGCTTTAGCCAGCCTGAACGTATACGCGGCACCAACGATCGAGTCGATACTGTCTCTGGAAGAAGGCCATCTTTCCGATCCCATCTATGGGTTTGACGGTCGTCTCTATGGAACAGTCAGTACTGATCAAGCAATTGGTTTATGGTCGGCTAATACAGACGGTTCGAATTTGCAAATCGAAGAAACCGTTTTCTCCTTTAACAGCATCGATAGCAAACCAGACACAACACCGCTGGCCGTGAACAGCCGTGGGCAACTCTATGTTGGCCGGCATCATGGATGCCCGAGCTACACCTTATACCCTCAAACCAGTGATATTGCAGAAACACACTGGGGCGCCATTATTCAGTACACGCCCTGGGCAACAGACCCGGAAGAACGCATAAAAGACATCACCACACCCCGGGGCTTACCGGTGTGTCCGGTTGGCAACATGGTGTTTGATGCAGACGATAACCTCTATTTCATCAGCGAGGCAAAACATGACGCCGCTGAGCATGCGGGCACGAAAATTTTTCGCCTGACGCCCGAGGGCGATCTGACCGTCGTTAAAGCATTTGTTTCCGAAGAGGACGTAGACGACGAGTCGGCCGTTCCCGATGGGTATGAGCCGAAAGGCCTTTATATGTCTGCTGATGGTCAAACCCTTTTTGGCATGACCCGCGCTGGCGGAACCGGCGATGATTTCGGCAGCAAAACCTATTATTTTGGAACGATCTTCAAAATCGACCTTGCCAGCGATAACGAGTTCACCGTCCTGCGCACTGCGCAATTGATTGAGGACTTCGGTTTCACCATTACTGTGTTCGAGGGCCTGGTTTTCCTGGACGATCATCTTTATTACCCCACCACGGGTAATCCGGCATTCGGCACTGGGGATGGCATGCTGAATGAGTTGGACTTGTCCCTAGAGTCCCCGACCTGGGCTCGGGCGGTGCAGTTTGCGAATGACTCTGCTCCGATGGGAAGCATACCGCGTTCGCTGGTGTTAGGCGTGGATAGAAGCCTGTATGGCATTACCCTTCGCGGCGGTTCAGACAATCAGGGTACCCTTTACCGGTATGAACCAGACACCGAATCCTTAACAACCCTGTATTCCTTTAAGTCCGATGATGCTGCCGGGTATACCCCAGGGCAGATGGTGGCAGGCTGGGACGGTGATCTATATGGCGTATCTAACGGTGGCAGCGGAAATCTGATCTTCAGGGCCGACCCGGACACCAGCCTGGCGGCACCGGTTATCCAAGCCTTCTGGACGGAAACCCCCGAACTGGACTGGGAGGGCAGTACCACGGAAGTGACCCTGAACTGGGACGTCACCAACCCGTCCGGCACACTGAGCGATGTTACCTGTACCGCCAACGGTGACTGGGTACCGGCCATCAACGATCTGGAGCAGGGTTCAGCGACGATCTTTGTCAACGATGCGGGTACGCATGAATACCGGCTGACTTGTGATAACGGCGTCGCCCAAAGTGAAAGAACACTGCGCGTCAGAGCAACCCAAGCCGCTGGGCCGCTCGACATCGTCTCCTTTACCGCCGATGCCAGTAGCCTGACCCAGGGCGATACACTGACGATCGAATGGCAAACCGAAAACGCCGCCAGTTGTGAGGCCAGTTGGGGCACCATCAGCGGCAGTGAGGTTAACAGTGGTTCACACAGCTTCCAGCCCGACCCGGGCGAGCATACCTATGAGCTGACCTGCACTGGCCTGATCGGCGATGAGCAGTCGGCAACGCCGCTGCACGTTTCGGTCGCGGTCGCCAACCCGGTGAGTGCCAGCAACAGTGGCGCGTTTGGCCCCTGGCTGCTGTTGCCACTCGGTCTGCTGTTACTGGGGCGACGCCGGACCGGCCAGGCATGAAAACCGGGCTCTGGCAGGGTGACATTGCGGCCGTTCTTCGTCGTCAACGCGCCACCTTGGTGAGCGTTGGCGTCTTCAGTGCCGCCATAAACCTGTTGTTGCTGGCACCGGCGATCTACATGCTGCAGGTCTACGACCGGGTGTTGACCTCGCACAACGAAGCCACCCTGTTCATGCTGACGCTGCTGGTGATCGGGTTGTTCGCATTGATGGCGGCCATAGACTGGCTGCGCAGCCTGGTGATGATTCGTTTGAGTAACCGCTTCGACATGAGCCTGAACCAGCGTATTTACAGTGCCACCTTTGCCGCCAATCGGCTGCGGGGCGATGTTAATGCCGGCCAGGCGATGCGTGACCTGACGGTGTTGCGTCAATTCATTGCCGGCCCGGCCTTCTTCGCCTTTCTTGATGCACCCTGGTTTCCAATCTATTTGCTGTGCATCTTTCTGTTCGATACCACGCTTGGCGTTTTTGCCCTGGGCGGAGCGTTGGTGCTGATTGGCCTGACCTTCCTGAATGAACGCCTGGCAGCCAGGCCGCTGGCGGCGGCGGGTGAGTTGTCGATTCAGTCGAGCGGGTTGGCCGGCAGCAGTTTGCGCAATGCCGAGGTGATCGACGCCATGGGCATGCTCGAAGGTTTGCAACGCCGCTGGCTGGCCATTCAGCACCGGTTTCTCTACCAGCAGAGTCTGGCCAGTTCGCGCAGTGCGGCCGTCAGCTCACTGACCCGGGGCGTGCGCCTGGCGCTGCAATCCCTGATGCTGGGGTTGGCCGCCTTGCTGGTGGTTGACGGTAGCATCACCGCCGGCATGATGATCGCGGCTTCGATTCTGATGAGCCGGACCCTGGCTCCGATCGAAGCGCTGATCGGCGGTTGGCGTCAGTGGGGCGATACCCGCCAGGCCTGGCAGCGGCTGGATGACCTGTTGCGAACCAACTCTGAACAAGTGGCGCCCATGTCGCTGCCACGCCCGACCGGGGTGCTGACACTGGAGCGCGTCAACGCGGCCATTCCCGGCACCCGCTCGGTGATTCTCGGCGGTGTTACGGCGCGCATTGAACCGGGGTCGGTATTGGGGCTGATCGGGCCTTCGGGCTCGGGTAAATCCACTCTGGTGCGGTTAATGGTCGGCGTCTGGCCGCCAATGTCCGGCTCGGTTCGGCTCGACGGGGCCGACCTGCATCGCTGGAACAAGTCGGAAGTCGGACCGGCCATTGGTTATTTGCCGCAAACGGTGGAACTGTTTGCCGGCAGCGTCAGCGACAACATCGCACGCTTTGGTGAGGCAGAGGCCGACAAAGTTGTTGCGGCCGCTCGCCTGGCGGGAGTTCACGACACCATTTTACGCCTAAGCCAGGGTTACGATACGCATCTGGGCGAGGGCGGGCGCGGTTTGTCTCAGGGGCAAAAGCAGCGTCTGGGGCTGGCCCGGGCACTCTATGACGCGCCGGCTCTGTTAGTGCTCGACGAGCCCGATGCCAGTCTGGATGAGGAAGGCACGCGGGCCTTGCGCCAGGCCATCGAAGCCGAGCGCGAACGCGGTTGTACCATTGTGGTGGTTAGCCACAGGCGCGAGCTGGTGTCGCTGGTCAGTCATCTGATGGTGGTTGGCCAGGGCCGCATGCAGGATTTCGGTACCGTTAAAGCCGTGACGGGCCGACTCGTCCGTCAGTCACCCCTGTCGACAGTGCCGCGCAAGGTGCCGGCTGACGAGCCGAATGCCCCCGGCGATGTGTCTCAGGGTGGCACGCCATGACCCTGGCCACGACCGACAGTGCACCCATGGAACCAGAGGTCCGGTTAGCGGTGGACGCACGGCCCATGCTACTGGCCGGGTGGCTGGTACTGCTGGTGGGTCTGGTCGGCTTTCTGCTCTGGGCGGCACTGGCACCGCTCGATAAGGGTGTCCCGGTGTCGGGCACCGTGGTCGTCGCAGGCAACAGTAAATCCGTGGTGCAGCTTAGCGGTGGCCAGGTATCGCGCATTCACGTCGGCGAAGGCCAGCAGGTAAAGGCGGGCGAGGTGTTGCTTGAGATGAACGAGGTGCAAAGCCTGGCCCGGTTAGAAGCCATTCAGGCCCAACATGCCTCCGCACTCGCCAGGCGGGTGCGGTTGCAGGCGGAACGGGAGGGTCTGGCGACGCTTCCCGAAGCTGGGTTGCAGCCTGTGTCGCCCATCCTGCAGGACGCTTTCGTGGCCCAGCAGCGGGTGTTGCAGGCGCGACTTGGTGCACAACGCAGCACCCTGGCAGCACTGGACGAAGCCATCGCCGGTGATCAACAACAACAGCGCGATATGACCATTGCCCTGGCCAGCAAGCTTGAGCAGCGTCGCACCATCAATGCCCAGCTGGACAGCCTGCGTCGCCTCAGCGATGACCGCTTTGCGACCCAAACCCAGGTACTGGAAATGGAGCGACTGCTTGCCCAGGTTCAGGGCAGCATCGCCGAAGACAGAGCATTGCAGACACGCCTGCAGCGTCAGATAGCCGAGGCCCGTCTGCGCAAACAAGCCCAGATAGATGACTATCGTCAGGCAACGCTCAGTGAACTGGCTGAAGTCGAGTTAACTGTGCAGACGCTGGAACACCAGATCGATATGGCGCGATACGAGTTGCAAAACGCCCGGCTGCAAGCCCCGGTTTCCGGCACGGTCGTGAACCAGCAAGTGCATACCGAGGGCGGCTTTATTGCCGCCAATACCCACGTTTTGGACATCGTGCCCAGCAACCTACCTCTGAATATAGAGGTACGTTTACCAGTCGACCAGGTCGACAGTGTTCAACCCGGCCTGCCAGTCAGCCTGATCTTCTCCGCCTTTCATCGCAGCACCACACCCCGTATCCCGGCCGTGGTTGAAACGGTCTCGGCCGACCGGCTGATGGACAGCCAATCCGGCCTGCCCTATTACCGGGTGCAAGCGAAGGTGACCCGGGAAGGGATGGCGTTGCTGGAACAACACGACATTCGCCCGGGAATGCCGGTGGAGGTGTTTATTAAAACAGGCGAGCGTAGCCTGATGGCCTATTTGTTCAAACCCATTCGCGACCGGATGCACGCGGCCCTGACCGAGGAATAACCGAATTACCTGATGACTACCCCGGCAACTCGATTTCTGTGCTGAAGAGTTACTGTCGAAACCGGGTTAGCGGGCTTTTATTTTGTTTAGGTTGAGCAGAGTAATACCGCTACCAATCAGCACGATACCCGCTAGCAAGCCGTCAGGCGGCGCCTCACCCTGCAAGAGTACCGCGACCGGTACGCCCACCATGGCACCAACGGAGCCAAGCAGGCTCAACAACACCGGGCCCCCGGTTTTCTGCAGCAGAAACAGCAACCAGAACTGGCCGGCAAAAACAAAGGCCTGAATCGCAATCAGGATAAAAGGCAGGTTGCTTTCATAAGACACGGCTAATGAAACGTCCGGTAAAAACCCCACCAGAAACAGCAGGGTGGCAGCCGCGATTAACATGCCCGGCGCCAGCGCACTGCCAGATACCCCCGCAGGCCAGCGCAGGGTTCGATACAGGTTGCCGATGGCTAGTAACACTGGACCAACCAGCGTCAGCAGAATCCAGAACTGATCCGCATCGGGTGCAGAGAGTTTGCGCGCCGCCAGAACGACGGTTCCAGCCAGCGCAGTGGTTACACCCAGGGCCCGAAGTGTCTGGAACCGTTCCATGCGAAGCACGAGCGCACCGACATACGTCAGCAACGGCGGCAGCGTTATCGTCAGGGCGACAAAGCCGGCTCCTACATGAGGAATGGCGGAAAAGAACAGCAGATTGGCGCCCGCCACACCGGCAAATGCGGATACGGCGTAATATTCGACGGTGCGGCGGTTAACCGGCGGTATTTCCCGCCGCACTGCCGCAAACAGCAGCAGTAAGAGCGCGGCGCCTGCGACCGACCAGAACAAAAATGCCAGCGACGATAGCTGCGTCTCACCGGCGAGTTTGGCCAGGTTGGTGGAGAGCCCCAGCAGTGACCCACCGGCCACAAGGCTCAACAGGGGAACAAGCCAGGTCTTTGGTGAATGGGGCCTGTTAGCAGTTAAAAGGGAGTCCGTGGTCCCGGAAAAAGCGGTCATGAGTGTCGTCCTCTAATTATGTCTTGATATCAAGATAAATGCCTTGTAGTTTGACGTCAAGATAAATCAGCGCGATACTGGCGGTATGGATCAAGTAGACAACATTCTCTCGCAATGGCACCGGGAGCGCCCGGACCTCGATGTCGCAGCCATGGGCACACTGGGGCGGATTAAACGGTTGCAGCAGCACCTGATGCGCGGCATGGAAAAAACCTGGTCGGCGTACGGCCTCAACGGCGCCAGTTTTGACGTTCTGGCCACCCTTCGCCGCTCAGGGCCGCCCTATGCGCTGTCGCCGGGCGAGCTGATGGAATCGACAATGGTCACCTCGGGTACGATGACCCATCGCATCGACCAGTTGCAAAAGACCGGGCTGATCGACCGGGTCAAGAACCCGGACGACGGGCGCGGCTTTCTGATTTCGCTGTCACCGGAAGGGCATCGCCTTATTGATGAGGCGGTAACGGAGCATGTGCAGACACAAGCGAAACTCGCTGCCGCGTTGACCGACGAACAGCGGGAACAGCTGGACGATTTGTTGAGAACGTTTCTGAAAGGGTTTGAATGAGGCTGAGAAAGGTACCAGTGCCGACCGGTTTTAGAACCCTATCGACACTGGCAGTTAACCAGGCTTATCAGGCACTCAGGAAATGGGCGGCTCGATCAATTCTACATACTCACCATACCCCTCCGCTTCCATCTCTGACTTCGGAATGAATCGCAGCGCTGCCGAGTTCATGCAATAGCGCAGGCCGGTTGGCTGGGGGCCGTCGGTGAATACATGGCCGAGGTGGGAGTCGGCGTAGCGGCTGCGTATTTCGGTACGCACTGAAAACAACCCTCTGTCTTCATGCTCAGTCACCACGTCTGAAGAGATGGGTTGAGTAAAGCTTGGCCAGCCGGTGCCGGATTTGTACTTATCGCGCGATGAAAACAACGGCTCACCCGAGACGATATCCACATAGAGTCCTTCGCGCTTTTCATCCCAATAGACGTTGTTGAACGCGCGTTCGGTGCCGTCTTCCTGAGTGACTTTGAACTGGATGTCCGACAGCCGTTGTTCAAGCACCTGCTCACTCGGTTTGGTGAAGGTGGCGGCGTTGAAGCCGGGACCGGCACTCATATCCATGCTGTCCATGCCATCCATGTTGTCCATGTCATCCATGCCGTCCATACTGTCCATTTCGCCCATATCGTCCGTGTTACTCATATCCATGGGCCGGAACTGGCTATAGTCGATGTATCGTTCCTCACCCCAGACGGCATCGATAAACTGATACCGACCGGAATTGTGGGTATAGAACTTGTACCGGATCGGGTTCTCGGTGTGGTAATCCTGATGGTATTCCTCGGCATCGTAGAACACCTCAAACGGCTCGATCTCAATAATGACCGGCTTTTCATAGCGGTCTTCCGCAATCAGGGCCTGTTTTGCTTCCTGGGCCAGCGTCTGTTGCTCGGGCGTGTGGTAAAAAATACCCGGGCGGTACTGGGCACCCCGGTCCACAAACTGACCGTTGGCATCGGTCGGGTCCATCATGCGCCACAAGCCTTGCAGCAGCCCTTCATAGGTGATGACGTCCGGGTCGTAGTAGACCTGAACCGCTTCGGTGTGACCGGTACGGCCACCGGAGACGTCTTTGTAGCTCGGGTTCATTTCCGATCCACCGGTGTAGCCGGAGACCGCTTCAGCGACACCGGGCAATGCCTCGAAGCCGGCCTCAACGCACCAGAAACAGCCGCCTGCAAAGGTGGCGACCGCCAGCGACGGGTCGTTCGGGGCATACTGGCTGTTATGGTCTGAATGGTTACTGGCCGCCACCTGAATACCGGAGAAGGTCATGGCGATCAGTAAGCCTGAATAGAGTAGTGTCTGTTTCATACTGTGTACCTCGTTGGCCTTGGGCAGAAGAAGGGATGTCCTGTTTCACGAAAGACAGTCTGCAGGCAAAGGTTCACAGGGAAGTCTGTTGTTTATAACAAAAGTATCACGAACCGTTATGGTTGTTGGAAGGCGCCATGAGTGTGGCTGCCAGCGGCAACGTCACCACGAACTCTGCGCCTGCGTCGTGGTGGTTGCCGGCACTGATGCTGCCGTGCTGCAGCATCATAATGCGCCGGGCAATGGCGAGCCCGAGCCCGGCATGGGCCGAGCTTCGCTCGGATGAGCCGCGGTGAAACGCGTCAAAAATGAACGGCAAATCTTCCGGGGCAATACCGGGGCCGGTGTCGTGTACCGTCACAGACACAGCCTCATCCGCTTGTGCCAGTGTGAGTTCGATGCGTCCGTTGTCCGGTGTGTGGTCCATGGCGTTGCTGATCAGGTTGTCCAGCACACGCTCGGTCATGCCCAGATCAGCGTACGCCATGGGCAACGCCAAATCGCCTTCGATGTTCAGCTCAATGGATCGGTTGGCGGCGGCTGGCTGGTGTTTGTGAGTCACATCGTGAATCAGCTCTGGCAGTGAGAAGGGCTCTGGCTCAGGCTGCTTCTCCCGGGCTTCCAGAGCGGCCAGTTCAAACAATTCGTCAATCAGACGGCCGAGCCGGCGGGATTCGTTCAGGGCGATGGTCAGAAAGCGCCGCTGTTCTTCCTCACTCAGGTGGTCGCGTTTGATCAGCAGGCTTTCGACATATCCCTGCAAGCTGGCGAGCGGTGTGCGCAGATCATGCGATACCTGAGCCACCAGCTGACGCCGCAACGCGTCTTTCTCCTGCAACTGGTCCAGTTGCAGGGTAATGCGCGTCGACATGCGCTCGAACGTTAACGCCAGGGTGTCGATTTCATCACCGGCCGGCGTTGGCAATCGGGGGGTGTCGGAGGCCAGCTGGTTCTGGAAGTGATCGACGCGATCCGCCAGACGCTTCAGTCGGCGGGTAAGCACATGAAACACCGCCAGCCCGGCCAGTAACCCGATGCCCAGACTGACCGCCACAGCCCAGGCGCTGATGATGAAAAACTGGCTTTCCCGGGCCATCAGTTCGGCGGAATCGTACTCTTCACCGCGCAACACCACATAGAGGTAGCCTTCCACGTTGTCGGCCGAGGGAACCGGCGTCACCGAGAACACTTTTTGCCGGTCGTGGCTGCGCGGGTCGTCACCCAGCAGGGGATAGGCATCGGGGTTTGACAGTAGGCGCAGGATGGGCGCCATCGACACGCTGTTGCGTTTGATCTTATCGGGGTCTGCCGAGTACGACAGAATGCGGCCTTCCGGGTTGATCAGGTAGATCTCGATGCTGGGGTTGATCGACATGTACAGCGAGAACAGGTTATCCAGTTCATCGAAATTCAGCTCCCCGTTAGCGACCAGGTTCTGGTCGGCCACCAGATTCATCGCCAGGTTGCGGTTCAGCTCCTGATTGACCGATGCCTGGTAACTGCGCAGCGCCACCAGGCTGATGGCGGTGTACACCAGGCCGACCACAATCAACAACACAAACAGGCCGAGCGCCAGGCGGGCATAGAGGCTGCGGAGCAACTTGAACGGATTATTCATTCGCGGAACCGGTAGCCGACGCCCCAGACGGTCTCAATGTAATGCGGGTGGGTGAGGTCGGTTTCTATTTTGCCGCGCAGGCGATTGATGTGGGTGTTAACCGTATGCTCATAGCCTTCGTGATTATAACCCCACACGGCATCGAGCAATTGCAGGCGACTGAACACCTGCCCCGGGTGGCTGGCGAAATGCAGCAGCAGGTCAAATTCCCGTGCGGTCAGTTCCACCTCGGCATCGGCGATCCAGACACGGCGTTTGGAGGGGTCGAGCCGAAGCTGATCACGCACCACGATGTCTGTGTCTGGCGCTTTAGCCGGTTGCGACAAGGCATCGACCCGGCGGAACAGGGCTTTTACCCGGGCCGTCAGCTCGGCCACACTGAACGGCTTGGTCAGGTAATCATCAGCGCCCATCTCCAGCCCCAGTACCCGGTCCAGCTCCGACGTGCGGGCGGTCAGCATCAACACCGGCGTATACCCCGGCAGAGTGCGAATCTCCCGGCACACCGAGAGGCCATCCATGCCTGGCAGCATCAGATCCAGTATCACCAGGTCGATGCCGCCTTCCCGGAAACGGGCCAGACCAGTATCACCCCGGTCTTCAACCAGCACGGTACAGTCGAGATCCTCCAGGTGCATACGCACCAGTTGAGCAATGTCGGTTGTATCTTCAATGATCAGTACCGTGCGTTTCATCAGAGCCTGTCTAGTGGTTGGTCTGTTGTTCAGGTCATAGCCCGTATTCATTCTTGTTGGCAGCATAACGCGCGGGAAACAATAGCACTACTTTCCAGCGTCAGCATGATGGTCACCAGACACTCGTTACCCGGTCTTTGTCACTGTGTGCTATCGATCCATAAAAGAGCGTGAATCCTCAGGTGCCTCGTCTCGGTCCTCCATGCCGTAATCCCGAATAACCGTTGCAACGCGCAGTCGGTAATCGGCAAATATACGCTGCCGCCCTTCGCTTTGGGCGGCTCTATGGCGTTCAAATGTCCGCCATTGTTTCACGGCTTCCTCATCCCGCCAGAATGAGAGCGACAGGATTTTGTCTGACTCCGTGAGGCTTTGGAAACGCTCTATCGACAGAAAACCGTCCATGCTTTCCAAATGCGGGCGCAATGCACTGGCGGTGTCGAGATAGTCTTGTTTACGATTCGCATGCGGCAGAACCTCAAAGATGACCGCTATCATGCAGCACCTCCAGCGATGACAGGTGCCATGCCAAACGTGCCGTCTACTGTCTCGACGAAAGTGCGTTCCTCCTTGAGAATAAACTGACGCTTCTGGGCCAGCGTGAAGTTTGAGTGCCCCTCTGCATCCGCTTTCAACCGGGCCCGGTAAGCTTCGTAGTGCGCCAGGCTGTCGAACGCGATCAGCCCCCAGGCAATGTTGTTTGTGCCCTCATAGGGAAGAAAGTAGCCAACCAGGTGACCGCCGCACCGGGGGATGGTCCGCCCCCAGTTTTCAGCGTATTCTTTGAACGCATCGCGTTGGAACGGGTCGATTTCATAGCGGATTATGCAGGTAATACTCATGTACTTTCTCCTTCAAAGGGTGACAGCTATGGTAGCGTCTTGTCGATTTCCGATGGTTCGAGCTGGGTCGAACCATGAGTGAAGGCCCTAACATTGTGCGCGTGGCCGCCCTTATTGGTGGTAACGCCCGGGCCGAAGTTCTCACTGCGTTAATGTCGGGTCGAGCGCTAACGGCGACTGAACTGGCAGACATAGCGGGTGTCACTAAGCAAACCCTCAGTTTTCACCTGGGCAAGCTGTTGGATGCTGAATTACTCAAGGTAGATCGGCAGGGGCGTCACCGCTATTTTCGGCTCGCCGGGTCTAAAGTGGCTTACCTGCTTGAATCACTGATGGGTCTGTCTGTTCGAAACGACGAGCCTCCCAGACTGACGAGCCCGCGCGAACCGGCCCTGCGCAAAGCCCGTGTTTGTTACGACCATCTTGCGGGCGAACTGGGGGTTCAGGTGTATGAAGGGTTGCTTCAGATAGGCGTGCTTCAACAACACCAGGGAGGGCTGGGCATGACTGCTCAGGGGCGGGTATGGTTTCACCAGCTGGATATTGATACCGACCGAGTTGCCACGGCAAAACGCTCTTTTTGCAGAGCCTGCCTCGATTGGAGTGAGCGCAGGCATCATTTAGCGGGTGCTTTGGGTGCTGCTCTGCTGGTCCGAATACAGGAGCTTGGCTGGGCGAAGCGGGAGAAAGGTTCCCGCGCCATCGTATTCAGCGACCGGGGTGAGCTGGCACTGCAGGCGCTGCTGGTACCCCAGTGCGCCTCAATCGAGGCCATTCGATAGCGTTATCTGACGAGTCGCGATTGGCTCCGTTAGCCCTGTTTCTGGCCCCGCATGTCTGGTTAGACCCACAGTAAGTAAATGGGGCGGTAGGCAATATCGATCGCGACATACAACAGCAGTAATGCCATCGCCAAATTCAGTAGACGCAAATAGCTCGACCGGTGAATGCGTTTGCCCAGACGTTTACCCATCAGCATATAGGTGGTCGGCGCACCGAACGCCAGCGTCGCCAGTAGCACAGACCAGAACAGGATTGCCCAACCCTCAATGCCCGCTGCCGGAAACTGAACAGTAACGATCGGCACGATGGCAACAAACGATTTGGGATTCAGCAGCTGCATGAACAGGCCGGAACTGAAATTCAGCGTTTGATCTGGCGCGAGTGACGTCGTGTTTATCGAGACACTGGCGCGGGCGACTTTGTAAGCCAGGTAAGCGATATAAACCGAGCCTGCCAGGCTGACCAGCACCTGATAACGAGGGGTGACCAGCCAGGCACCGGTATAACCAAACAGTAAGAACAACGACAGCATGGCGCAGCCTACGCCGACACAAAACAGTAAGCGGTTGTGCCCCTGCAGGCCGGCATTCAGGCTGATAATATTGACCGGGCCGGGGGAGTACATAATGCCGAGCGCGTACGCGAGTATTTCAACCATTGTGAAACCCTGGAAGTCAGTAATGAAGTGTGTGAAAGGCGGGTAACGACTTACTTGTCGATAAAGTGCTGCTGGTACTGCCGTGGTGTCATACCGTAGATCGGTTTAAAACGCCGGTTGAAATGGCTCATGTCACTGAAACCATACTCAAACATCACATCATCAACCGCTTTGCCCGCTTCCAATGCCTCGCGTGCCTTGTTGAGTCGGCAGTTGACCATGTACTGGTAAGGCGTCATGCCATACTGCTGGCGGAACATCCGCAGGAAATGGTATTTCGAGAGCGTTGCTTTCTGGCTGATCACATCCAGTGACAGGTCGTCCAGCAGATGGGCGTGAATATACTCTTTCGCCCGTATCAGCAAACGATCTACCTTGCGCACTTCCCGGTATGGCGAATACTGGCCGTGGCACTGGGCAACACGGGCCGCCAACTGATACAGCTCGCACTCCAGCTGTAACTTGTTGCCGGTTTGGTGCTCCACCAACTGCGACAACGCAAGGATGCGATGGCGCAGTAGGGTGTCGTTGATCAAGGTATGGGCAATGTGAAAATGACCGCTCTGTCTGACGCCGGCGGCTGTCAGCATCGGCTCCAACTGATCGGGGTGGATGTAGACCATCCGGTAACGCAAGGTATCGTCCACACCTGAGCGGCCGTCGTGTACCTCCCCGGGGTTAAACACAATGATGTTGCCGGGCAGGCTGCGGTGGTAGGTACCTTGGCTGAAAAAGTCCTGACGTCCGGCCAATGTCACACCGAATGAATACTCCTCATGGGCGTGCTTGCCATACGAGAAGTCATTCATCTGCGCCTGCAAAACCGTCACCTGATCCAGTTGACGACTTTTGGTATAGCAGAACTGGTTGTCTTGGTTGGTCATCGTCGCTGCCCCATCCGCATCATGAGCTGCCTTAAGCTATGGTGCCCATTGTAGTGGGGCATGTGGTTAACGAGCTAGAATGAAATTGCTGAACTGAAGCGGATAGCCTAAGCCGGTTAAAGGTCTCTACCGGTCTGTCTGAGCTAGGGTTAACCGTTACGATGAACAGCTGTAGTGCGACCAGCCACCGGCTTCAAAGTACTGTTCCGGTTTGAGCCGGTAGTACTTTTCCTCTACGGCACTCGATTGTTCGGCGTATGGCTGAGTCATCACTTCCTGAAGTTCATGCAACAGCGTGTAGTCGCCTTGCCTCGCTTGCTGATAGGCAGGCACCACAAACCATTCCCGCAGGGTGTATTTCGGGTTGGCGAGTTTCATGTGCCGCGTAATGTCTTCACGGGAACGGGGCGGCGTATGGTCAGACCCGCTGCTGAGGAGTGACTGCCATTGGGCAAGCCACTGTGACCAGCGCTTGTCCATGCCTTCCGGGTCGGTCGCATACAGGGATCCCATCGCGGGCCCGGCACTGTCTGTTTCGTTGTAAAAGCTGTTTTTCAGAGCAGCGATGTCGCCGGGCAGTGACGACAATTCACGGAAGAAGAGGGTGTAATCGACCGGGGTTTGCGCCATCAGCGATATCAGTTCTTTGAACAATGGCTCGTCGAAGGCGGGTAACCCCAGTTTGGCGGCCCACATGGTTGCAAGTTCGGCTTGCATGACCGCCGGGAACTCATGGTGAACATCAATCAGTTGTTTCAGGCTGTCCTGGTCCGATACCAGCAGTGGCTGCAGGGCTGAGCAAAACGAGTAAAAGTTGCGTTCTGCGGCGGCGGGTTGGTTCAGGAACGAGAAGTGTTGACCACCGCCCGTCCAGGGCTGAAACATTGGGTCGAACGCATCGCAGAAACCGAACGGGCCGTAGTCGAGTGTGAAGCCGCCGGCGGCGCAGTTATCGCTGTTGAAGTTGCCCTGGCAGTAGCCAACTCTAATCCAGTTGGCCACGAGCCGGGTAAGCCGGGCGCGGAACAAGCGAGCCAGTGACACGACTTTTTCGGAGGTACTCAGTCCCGGGTCGATCTCGCCGGGGTATTCCCGATCGATCAGGTGCAACACCAGTTGTTCGAGTTCTGCCATGGCGTTTGGGTGTTCGTTCTTGCGCGCGCGACGCCCGAACAATTCGAGCTGGCCGACCCGAATAAAAGAGGGTGCCACCCGTGTGGAAATAGCGACGGGTTCCTGCACCAGTATGTCCGGGTTCTCGGAACGAGATCCCTCCGAATACCAGGGCCGGCGGACCTGTTCGGTTTTGGAAACGTACAAACTGAGTGATCGTGACGTGGGCACCCCGAGCGCATGCATGTGTTCCTGCGCCAGAAATTCCCGAACGCTGGAGCGCAACACCGCCCGACCATCGGCACCCCGGCAATAGGGTGTACGCCCGCCGCCTTTCAACTGCATTTCCCAGCGTTTGCCGTTGGCTACGGCTTCGAGTACAGACACCGCACGCCCGTCGCCATAGCCGTTCCCGGTCTGAAAAGGGCACTGCTGGTAATATTCGGTGCCGTAGATCGACAGCGCATAGCCAGTCGCCCAACCCACCTTACGCAGTGGCTCCGGAACCCGGGTCAGATTGCCCGAGAACATGGCCATGAAGTCGGGCGATTCAGCCAGGCTGTCGGCGAGGCCGAGTTCGTGGAACAGCGTCTTGCTGTGGGCGACGTACTCGGGGTTTTCGATCGGCGTTGGCACCACGGGCACATAGTGGCCCGAGAACACTTGCCGCGGCGCTTGGTCGGCTCCGTCTGCTTTCGCATCCGGATCGGCATTGAGCGAATCCATCAGCGTATAGTCTGCCAGCTCCGCCAGATGATTGAGCGTTGAACCCAATGCAGGGCCGGATTGCTGCCCGCCTTCAACGACCGCCGTGGCTGGTGTGCCAGGTGGGGTCTGCTGAGTAGGAATCGAATCATTGGTTGGCATGGCAACGCTCCTCGTTACTTGAATGAACCGGGCAAACTCAGACACGCGAGGCCCGGGGAACAGCACGCCGTTTTCATCTGCTTTACCTGTTGAATGGGTTTGGCAGGCCGTTTTTACAACCCATCAGTACGTCGGCATGGCGGTGTCGACTTCCAGAGCCCAGGCATGCACGCCACCGGTCAGATTGTAAACGTTGATGATTCCCTGCTGCTCCAGATACATCGCGACTTGCCTGCTGCGCACGCCATGATGGCAGATGCAAACGATAGGCGCTTGGGTGTCCAGTTCTGGCAGCTTATCCGGCACAGAATTCATAGGCATTGCCACCGACCCGTCTATCCGGCAGGTCTCAAATTCCCAGGGCTCTCGTACGTCGAGCAGCACGGGGGTGTCCTGGGCCGCATCGTTCAACCATGTCGCCAGTTCGAGCGCTGTTACGTTGTGCATTGTCACCGTTTTCTCTTCAGTAAAAGGGGGGCGGGCGCAGAACCCGGTTGCACCACCATCATACCTCCCAAAGGCGCCCGATTGACATCAACAGGCTGCTTTTTAGTGCGCGGCGCTATGAATGCCACACCCTGGTGCATCGGGGGTCGAAAAGGGCATGGCCGATCACCACTGCAGGTGTTTTCGGATGGTTTGAATCTTGCTAGAACAGGGTTTGATCCGGAGCCTTGTATTACTGAGGGTTAATGATGCAACCGCTGGTTAGGTAGCCGCTTCATGGAAAAACCTCTTCTCGATGTCTTCTGGCTGGTGCTGTGTTCAGCCCTGGTCTTCAACATGCAGCTGGGTTTCCTGTGCCTGGAGGCCGGCCTTACCCGCAGCAAGAATGCCATTAACGTCGCGCTAAAAAACATGGCGGATTTTGCGTTGTCGGTATTGCTCTACTGGCTGTATGGGTTTGGCATCATGTTTGGGCTCAGCCAGACCGGTTGGCTGGGCTCCAGCCACTTTTTACCCGATGTTGGGCATACCGATGCCTGGTTGTCGGCCTTCTTCCTGTTTCAGGCCATGTTCTGCGCCACCTCGGTCACCATCATCTCCGGGGCGACCGCAGAACGGTTGCGATTTGGCGTTTACCTCACCCTGGGGGCTTTGGTGGCCGGGCTTATATACCCGGTGTTCGGGCATTGGGTCTGGGCGGGCAGTTTTACCGATGGCCAGGGTTGGTTGGGCGCGGCCGGCTTTGTTGACTTTGCTGGCGCGACAGTGGTGCACAGCGTTGGCGGGTGGGTTGCACTGGCGGTGCTTATGCTGATTGGCCCGCGTTCAGGACGTTTCGACCAGGATGACCCGTCTCTTACGATTCCCGGCTCCAACCTGCCCATGGCCATGCTCGGTGCTCTGTTGTTGTTTTTTGGCTGGTTTGGTTTCAATGGTGGCAGCACGCTCAGCGCGAACGCGGCAGTACCTGGCATTGTGGTCAACACCTTGTTGGGCGGGGTGGCCGGAGTCGCGGTGGTTATTGCGTTGAACTGGCGCCTGCGCGGCTTCACCGATGCCATTCAACCCATCAACGGCCTGTTGGCCGGACTGGTGGCGGTGACGGCCAGCGCTCACGCTATTTCTGCGCCTGATGCGGTGTTGATTGGAGCCGTTGGTGGGCTAGTCATGAAAGTGACTGAATACGCCCTGCTGCGATGGCGCCTGGACGATGCCGTCGGCGCCGTGCCCGTGCATCTAGCCGCCGGTATCTGGGGCACGCTGGCGGTGGCGTTGTTTGGTGACCCCGAGCTACTGGGTACTGGGCTGAGCGTCGCTGGCCAATTACTGGTGCAGTTGAAAGGCATTCTGGTGTGTGCCGCCTGGAGCTTTGGTGTTGCCTACCTGATGTTGTGGCTGATGAAGCGGCGCATACCGTTGCGGGTTACACCGGAGGCGGAACGGTTGGGCCTGAATATTTCCGAACACGGTACCCGCACCGAACTGATTGAATTGCTGGAGCACATGGAGGGCGATGCCCGCGCCGGTGATTTTCACGGTGAAGTGCCCGTCGAACCCTTTACGGAAGTGGGTCAGATTGCCAGTCAGTATAACCGGGTGATTCGTGCGCTGGGCCTGGCGGTGGAGAAAACCCAGGCAATTGTGCGCGACATTCGAGATGGCATTGTTACCTTTCAGGCCGACGGCTTGTTGACCAGTTTTAATCCGGGTTCTCAGCGGTTGTTTGCCTTGCCGGGAGAAACCGGGACAGTGCGCCTGCACCAGCTACTGGTCGAAGACAACTGGCGGCCCGAAACCCTCTTGCCACTACCGGGTGGAGAGACCCGGCAGGAAGTTCAGTGTCGTCGCTGGGACGGCAGCACCTTTTTGGCCGAACTAACGGTAACGCTGGGTACCGACGAAGGGCCCGGTCACTATACCGGCATCGTGCGGGACATTACCGAACGGCGCCGGATGGAAGACCAGTTGTACACCGAAAAAAATCTGGCCCAGGTGACACTGGCGGCCGTGGCCGATGGTGTGATCACCACCGACAGAGCCGGTCGAATCACCTATATGAACCCGGTCGCCGAAGAGCTAACCGGCTGGCCGATGGCGGACGCCGCCGGCCAACCCCTGACCGACGTGTATGAACTGGTGAATGAGGTAACCGGTGAACCACTGGAAAATCCGGTATCCCGGTTGATGCGACGTTCGGCCAACAACAGGGGTAACACCAGCGCGGTTCATCGTGCCTTGCACCGCCGGGATGGCAAGAGCATTTCCGTTCAGGATGCCGCCGCCCCGATTCGCGATTCCGAAGGCCGGCTGATTGGCGCTGTGCTCACCTTCAGTGACATCACCATACCGCGCCAACTGGCCCGGGATCTCAGTTATCAGGCGTCACACGATGCCCTGACCGGGTTGATTAACCGCACTGAATTTGAACGCATTCTGGCCACCTTGTTGTCCGATGCGCAGGAAACCGAACACTCGCACGTCATGTGTTACCTCGATCTGGATCAGTTCAAGGTCGTCAATGACACCTGCGGACACATCGCCGGGGATGAACTGCTGCGACAGCTTGCGGCGCTGTTCCGCAGCCGGGTCAGGGATGTCGATGTGCTTGCTCGCCTGGGCGGTGATGAATTCGGAATTCTGCTGTACCGGTGTGACGTGGAAGAGGCCTTGCACGTTGCTGAAAGCATTCGCGAACTGGTGATGGATTTTCGGTTTTTCTGGAGCAATCAGTCCTTCGCGGTGGGCGTTAGCATTGGGCTGGTACCCGTAAGTGACCATGGCATGAGCCTGGCGCCGTTGCTGAGTGCAGCCGATGCGGCCTGTTATGCCGCCAAGGAAGCGGGGCGCAACCGGGTGCACCTGTTCGAGCCCGACGACAGCCAACTGCTGGAGCGCAAGGATGAAATGCAATGGGTAAACCGGATCCATTCAGCACTGGATAATGATCGCCTCCGTTTGTACGTGCAACCGATTGTCCCACTCAAGGCAGACGGTAAAACCATTCCTCGCTACGAAGTGCTGGTGCGCATGCTGGATACCCGTGGCACCATCGTTCCCCCGGGTGCCTTTATGCCAGCGGCGGAGCGTTACAACGTGGCCACCGCCATCGACCGCTGGGTCGTCTCCAATATTCTAGCCTGGATCGGCGACTACCATCGCCGGAAACGCCAGTCCCCTGGCCACTACTCCATTAACCTAACGGCCGATTCACTAACCAACCCTGAGTTTCTGACGTTTGTCTTGCAGTTGATGGAGCACCACCAGGTGCCACCGGAATCGGTCTGTTTTGAAATTACCGAAACCAGTGCGATCGCCAACCTGAGCAGTGCGCTCCATTTTATGGCGACATTGAACGCCATAGGGTGTGAGTTTTCGTTGGACGACTTTGGTTCCGGGGTGTCTTCATTTGGTTATCTGAAGAACTTGCCGGTGGACTACATCAAAATTGATGGTGTTTTTGTCAAAGACATATGCAACGACTCAGCGGCCAACGTCATGGTGGCTTCCATCAATAACATTGGGCAGGAAATGGGGCTGAAAACCATCGCCGAGTTCGTTGAATCGGCCGACATTCGGGATGAACTTTGCCGACTCGGCATCAACTTTGCGCAAGGGTTTCATCTGGGCAAACCCATGCCACTGGCGAGTTTGAGTGATGTCAGAATGATGCCGCGCTGAGCATCCGGGCTGTTAGCAAGGTACGCCCCCGGAAGCACGGTTCCGGGGGCGCAGTTTGTTAGGCAGGTGTTACGGCTTAATCAGGCCATTGGCCCTCAGAACGCGTAGTGAGTCGCCTGGCTGGCGACCACGACTCCGGTTACCAGGAGGCCGTTAATGAACGCACCGGTATACACCGTCCCGGTGGTCCGGTAGGCCACGGTAAACACCAGGGCAGCAATGGTCATCAGCGGCAGGAACTGGAAGGCGATGATGGTCCACAGCGGTTCAGACGCAATGGTCATGCTGCCACCCAGGAATAACGGCGTGTACTGAACGATCAGTAGCACAGCGTATCCGCCCATCAGCAATACCCAGTTAACGAACAATTCCCGCCGGAAGCTCCAGTCTCCTTTACGCAACTGGCCATGCAGCAGAATGCCGACCACGGTAAAGAACAGGCAGAAGGGAATGGCATAGACCAGCGCAATGCGCAGCTGCAACGCGCTCAGCGGCTTGATGGCGAATACCCAGAACCGGTAGTCGGTATCAAACACATAGGCCGTGGCGATCAGTGACGCATACAGCACGCCGACCACCGCCAACGCCAGACCCAGCGAGCGGATCACGACCGAAAACGAGAAACCCTGGCCAGTGGCCAAGCCATAGTGGCGTGCCGTTGCACCGGTTTGCCGGTTCAACAGTGCGTGCCAGACCATGAACAAAACCAGGGAAATGATGCCAACCCCCAGCGCCCACACCATCACCTGAGTGGTGATGTTTTGCGGCAGCCAGGCACTGGCCTGCCAGCCCCAGGCTTCACTGAACCCCTTGAACGGAAACAACGTCACGACCGGCAGCGTCATGAACACCAGAGCGCCAATCCACCAGCCGCCGTCGACAATGGGTTTCGGTTCGGCAGGGGTGCCCTGAAGCGACTGAAAAGGCGCCGTGTTGGCAAGCGCAGGGATGATCGCAGGAATCAGCAAGACCATGCCGATCAGCGCCAGCAAGGTACCCAGTTCTTTCCACATCCAGATTTGGTCGGACGCGGGAATGGGTTGCCCGCCTTCCAGTGTGCGATCGAACCAGTCGATGGCGTAGCCAATGGCTTCGGTCGACAGGTGATCCCCCGGGTGAGTGACCGGTGGCTGGTACAGAATGCGGGCGGTACCGGCGTCGATATCGCCATAGAGCTTGCCAGGTTCAATGGTTTCATCGGTATTGAACAGCGTCTTCAGTTTGTCGGTCGAGCGGATGTCAGTCGGAATTTCTACGCCCCACATCAATTGCGAAAACTCATCGTACGCCGAAAACACCACAGCCAGGTTGCGGGGCCAGGTGGCGGTGCCGTCAGGTGCGCCAAAGGTACCGGTCGACGACCCTTCAATTACGATCGACTTATAGGCATCGGGCATGACAGAGGCGGCGACCAGTGACGACCAGCCGCCCATCGAGTGACCTTCAAGACCGATGTTGTCGGTATCCACAAACGGCAGGGTTTGCATGTAAGCGAGTGCATCCATACCGCCAAAGCCGTTGGCGAAGGCGGGTGCGTCTGAATACCCGTGACCGGTCTGGTCGGGTGCCAACACCACATAGCCCCGACGAGCAAACTCAATGGCAAAGCCCGACTGGGTTTCATTGCTGTTGATGTAGCCGTGAATGGCCACGATGCCCGGGGCCGGGTTGTCATTGGTGACCCCGTTCGGCACGTAAAGCCGTGCGTGGGTGATCAACCCGTTGTTACCGGCAAAGCGGACGGTGCTGACATCCACCTCTCCAGAGACGGTTTGAATGCGATTGGCGAGAAAGCCACCGAGCAGAATCAGCACGATGCCGATCAGGGCCGTTCTTAGGGTTGTAGACATAGCAGGTTCCTGATTTTCGTTTTTTGTCGTTATTGAGTTCGAATATCTTCGAAATCGAGTTCGGCACAGGTATACCGAAACGGTTTTGTAATGTCTACTAAAACAGAATATGGTTTCGCATGGTGGAATTAAGAGGATGATTACATGGCTTACAGAGAGTCAGAGCGTCCGAACCAGCTGTTTGTTGGAGGAATTTCACAGAGACGCAGCGCCAGTTGCCGGGTTGATGGGCCGCTGTTCTAGCTATGCAGTTAGCAGTCATTCAGACAGCATCAATTTAGATAGTATCCTTTTAGGGTATAACATGGTCTTTAAGGCGGCGGTGAATGACCGCCTTCGGCGGGCCAAGCACATGGACCCAGCCCCTATACCCTTACCAGGGAGCGTAGATTAGCCATGCGACATGACAGGCAAGGCAGGCGTGAGAGTAAAGAGAACCGTGCTCTGAGAATTGGCAGGCGGTGTTTGCCACTGGTTGCAGGGCTGGCACTGTTCACAACAGCGGGCGCCAGTGAAGGGGCCGGTAGTAGGCCGTTTGACCTGTTCATGCCGCCCGGCGAATGCCGGCTGACGCTGTTCCCGGACGGTTCCGCCAACCTCCATTACGGCGTAGCGCCCTGGGTGGTTCGGGTTGCCCCCCAGACGTTCGATTTTACGCAGCAGTTGCACCGCTTCGAACAATTGGCCCGCCAATCGATGAATGCCTCTGACGCGACTGACGTCAGCCTGGTATTGCCAGACACCAGCGTGGAAACGCGACTGCAGGATGCCGCACACGTTCGTCAGTTACTGGTGCGAGCCTGGCAAGCCCACCTGCCTCCCGCTAATGAATTTGAACAGGGTTACCCCGACTTGATTCGGCAGGCGTGTGGTTTTGACTAGCCCACTCAGGCAGACTGCAAAAACACCCGCCAGCTACCCATTGCCGAAATATCCTCTGCCCCACTCAACCCAGCCGCTTCACACATAAAGCCTTTTACCTGACGTTGATCGCTGAGCACCACGGTGCCAATACCCAGCGGCGCCGGAATGCCCGCCATGAAATCCCCCACCGCCGTTTTCGGCAAGGCCCAAAGCTCCAGTGCCACGGCAACGCCATCGGTTTCCTGCCGAACCATGCCGGGCCGGTAAGGCGGGCCACCGGCCAGCGCGAACAGTTTGTAGTTCGGTGCGGTTTCGGTGCGTTCGAGAAAGCGCCCGCCGCGTGAGGTGAGTTCGTGGTTCAGCGGCAGGCCACTCATGTGGGCGCCGCACACGGCCAGAACCAGTTCGTCGCTGGCGGCCGTGGCTGGTGCAGCAGATCCGCTCTGATACGGCCAGCCGGTATTGCCGGGGCTGACCTTCGCCCAGGCTTCCAGGCGCTGGCCTTCGGCGGCGAGCTGGGTGTCTTTGCCTTGTGTGCCAATAAAGGTAACGCTACCCGGGCGACCATCGCTGCGCGGTGGGCAGGGCACGGTGAGTGCACAGAGGTCGAGCAGGTTAACGAAGTTGGTGTAGGTGCCGAGCCGGTTGTTGGGGCCAATCGGGTCGGCTTCGAGGTCCGCCGTAGTGTAGAACGTCGGAATGCTCGGTACGCATAGATAGTCGAACCGCTTCAGTATGGCCTGACAGGTTTTCCTGAGCGCCTGCAATTGATACAGACCCTTGAACGCATCCATCGCCGTCAGTTTCTGGCCGGGCTCAATGATCTGCTGGGTGACCGGGTGAACGGCCTCCGGTGTGTGTGTTAACAGGTCATCAATCACCAGGGTGCGCTCGGCGATCCAGGCGCCGTGGTAGAGCAAGTCGGCCACCTGATAAAACGGCGTGAAGTCGATGCGTTCGATCGTTGCGCCTTCGGTTTCCAGTTGCGCCAGCGTCGCTGCAAACGCCTCGGCTTGCAGGGCGTCGTCGAAGAAACGCAGGCTGGCGGCATCCGGCACGCCTAAAACCGGGTTAGGCAGCGGTGCGCTGTGGGTTGGCAGGGTTAACGGCCGGGCGTAGGCATCGGCCGTATCGTAATGGTTGGCCACGTTCAATACCGCCATCGCATCGTCGATGTTCAGTGCGAAAATCGATACACAATCCAGCGAGCGACAGGCGGGCACCACACCCCGGTTCGAAATCGCTCCCAGTGTCGGTTTTAACCCCACCAGATTATTCAACGCGGCCGGCACCCGGCCGGAACCGGCGGTATCGGTACCGAGTGAAAAGGGCACCAACCCCTGAGCAACGGCAACTGCGGAGCCAGACGATGACCCACCGGGCACGATGTCCGGGTCTACGGCATTGCGCGGGTGCGGGAAGGGCGAACGCACACCGACCAGGCCGGTGGCGAACTGGTCTAGGTTGGTTTTGCCAATGGGCATCGCCCCGGCGGCGCGCAGGCAGGCGACGACGTGGGCATCTTCGGCCGGTGCGTATTCAAACGCCGCGCAGGCGGCGGTGGTGGGCATGCCGGCCACGTCGATGTTGTCTTTCACCGCGAAGGGCATGCCCCAGAGCGGTTGTTCCGGGTTGTAAGCCCCCAGGCTTTCAGCCAGGTTGATCGCTTCGGCTTCGTCCATTAAGTGAATGAAAATGCCCGGGTCGTCCAGTGCCCGCAGGCGCCGGTAACACTCGGCGATGATCTGGCCCGGTTGGTAAGTCCCCCAGGCATACGCCTCGCGCAATGAAGCGAGAGTGAACGGTAGGTCGTCCAACGGGGGAAGGGTAGTAGTGTGAGTCATAGGGCGCTTTGCACCTCGGCTAAGGGTTCGGTCTCTAAAACGCGCTCGGGCGGTCGGGGTGCAGCCGACAGCAAGGCGCGGGTGTATGGGTGGGCCGGTGCCGTCATCACCTGGGCGGCGGGGCCGGCTTCGACGATGGCGCCGTCTTGCATCACAATCACTTCATCGCACAGCAGGCGCACCACGTTCAGGTCGTGGCTGACGAAGAGGTAGCTCATGCCCAGGCGCGCACGCAGGTCGGCCAGCAGGTTCAGAATGACCGCCTGAATCGACACATCGAGCGCCGCGGTCGGTTCATCCAGAATCAGGAATTTCGGGTCGAGTGCGATGGCGCGGGCAATGCCAACACGGGCTTTCTGGCCACCGGAAAGCTGGTGCGGAAACCGGCTGAGCAGGTTGGCGGGCAAGCCGGTTAACTCGGCCAGTTCCTCAACGCGTTCACGCAACGCCTTGCCGCGCAAACCGGCCAGCCGACGCAGCGGTTCGGCAATGCAATCGCCCGCGTTGTGCCTGGGGTTCAGGCTATCGGTCGCGTCCTGAAACACCAGTTGGATATCGCCGCGCAGCGGGTGCTTGCCAAACTGTTCGGCGGGTATCTGCGCCAGGTCATTCCCCTGGTAGAGAATCTGCCCCTCGGTCGGGTCGAGCAGCCGCACCAGCATCGACGACGTCGTCGATTTGCCGCAGCCGCTTTCGCCCACCAGCCCAACGCTCTGGCCCTGGTTCACCGTGAACGAAATGCCTTTCACCGCGTGCACCGGCCCGGCCTTGCCCGCGAAGGTTTTGCGCAGGTCGCGCACTTCCAGTAACGGCTGATCGCTCGGGGTGTATTCCAACTCGGGTGGTCGGCGGTCGGCCGGGAGCAGACTGCGCACGCTGGCATCCGGCCTTGGCGTGGCTTCCACCAACCGGCGGGTGTAATCGTGTTGTGGGTTGGCGAACACGGCTTCGGCCGGGCCGGTTTCGACGATTTCGCCGTCTTTCATCACCGCCAGGCGGTCGCAATACTGTGCGGCGAGGCCAAGATCGTGCGTGATTAGAATCGACGCCATGCCGCGCTCCCGAATCAGTTCCTGGCTGAGGTCCATCACCGCTTTCTGGGTGGTGATGTCGAGGCCGGTGGTGGGTTCATCGGCAATCAGCAGACGCGGGTCACAGGCGAGTGCCAGGGCGATAACAATACGCTGGCACATGCCACCCGAGAGTTCGAACGGGTAGGCGTAGTAACGCGCTTCCGGATCATTAATGCGTACATCGCGCAGTGCCTGAATGGCTTTTTCGCGGGCGTTGCCGCGCGTGGCCCGGGCGTGCTGGCGCAGCACGTCTTCTATCTGGTGGCCGACTTTACGAATCGGGTTCAGCGCCGCGCGCGGGTTCTGAAAAATCATCGAGATTTCGCGGCCGCGAATGGTGCGTAAATCCCTTTCGCTGGCGCGGCGTAAATCGATACCGCTGTAGGTGACTTCACCGGCGGTAATGGAACCGCCCGCATCCAGAATGCGCATCAGCGCAAAGGAAGTGACCGACTTGCCGGAACCGCTTTCGCCGACAATGCCCAGGGTTTCCCCCTTGGCCAGTTCCAGGCTGATGCCGCGCACCGCCTGCACTTCACCGCGCCGGGTACGAAAGCCAACGGCCAGATCTTTGATTGATAACATCATCAGGTTCTCCGCCGTGGGTCGACGATGTCGCGCAGGCCGTCGCCCATTAAATTGAAGGTGAACACCGCCAGCATCAGCCACAGGCCGGGGAACAAGGCGACCCACCAGTGGCCGGAGACCACAAAGTCCGCCCCCTGGGCGACCATGATGCCCCACTCGGGTTCGGGCGGGCGCACGCCCAGGCCAATAAAGGAGAGGCCCGCCGCGTTCAGAATCGCCCAGCCCAGGTTCAGTGACACCTGCACCATCATCGGTGGCAAGGCGTTGGGGAAAATGTGAAACGCCAGCACCCGCCAGTGCGAATTGCCGGAGAGCCGGGCCGCCAAGGCAAACCCGGATTCACGCCGAATGTTCACTTCAGCGCGCACCAGCCGGGCATAAAACGGAATGTTGATAATGGCCGTGGCGTAGACGATGTTTTCAATGGTATTGCCCAGCGCCGCTACTATGCCCATGGCCAGCACAAACAGCGGAAAGGCCATAATGGTATCGAACACCCGGTTCAGCACGGCATCCAGCCAGCCGCCCCAGTAACCGGCAATGGCACCGAGCACCGAGCCGATCACGAACGAGAGCGCCACGGCGGCAATGGAAATGCTCAGGTCCAGCCGCGTTGCTACTATCACCCGGCTGAATACATCCCGGCCTAGGTTGTCGGTTCCGAACCAGTGGCTGAAGTTGGGCGGTTGCAGCGCAATGGCTGAATTGGTGGCGAGCGGGTCGTAAGGCACCAGGTAAGGCCCAAACAAGGCCGAGCCGATAAAAAACGCGAACAGCCCGAACGACAACAACGTGACCGGGTTATCCCGCAGCACATAAATCAAATGCGCCCACAGGCCGCCCTGGCTGGGTACTGAGATGGGGTTGGCAGTCGTCATTTGGCAGCAAACCTTATGCGCGGGTCGATCAGGGTGTAGCTCAGATCGATTACCAGATTCAGAAACACAAACAGCAAGGCCATGGCGAGCACAAAGCCCTGAATGGCCGCGTAATCGGACACCACCAGCGCCTCTACCGCGTAGGAGCCAATGCCCGGCCAGGCGAAGACTTTTTCCACCAGCACATTGGCACCGAGCACAAACGAAAACACCATGCCGAGCGTGGTCACCACCGGCAGCAACGCATTGCGAAACGCATAGCCGAACAACACCATGGCACCGGATAAACCCGCCGCCCGGGCGGTGCGAATGTAGTCAGACGACAAAGCCGTGAGCATCGACGCCCGCGTCATTCTTGCGATGGGCGCCAGTGTAAACAGCGCCAGCGTGGTGGCCGGTAAAATAAGCTGCCGCAATGCTGCAAAAAAGGTTTCCGGGTCACCATCAATCAAGCTATCGATCAGGTAAAAACCCGTCACACGGGGCGGTTCAAAATAAATAAAATCCAACCGGCCGAGCGGCGAAGGTGCGATACCCAGCAGATAATAAAAAACATAAATCAGCAGAATGCCGGTAAAGAACGTAGGCAGTGAAACACCCGCTGTGACCAATACCCGACACAGATGATCCACCCAGGAACCCTGGCGCACCGCCGCCAGCACGCCGAGCGGAATGGCAATAGCGCAGGCGAGTAACAAGGCCGTTAAGGTTAATTCCAGCGACGCTGGCAAGCGCATGGCCAGGTCCGTTAATACCGGTTGGCCGGTGGAGATAGAATTGCCGAGGTCCCCTTGCAGCAAATCCCCCACGTAGAGAAAGAACTGCCGCCACAGGGGCTGGTCGAGCCCCAGTGCAACGCGCACTTCCTCGATCGACTGGGCATCGGCCATGGCGCCGGCGAAATAAACGGCGGGGTCCCCGGGCAAGGCCCGGGTCAGCACGAAACTGATGACCACCACACCGAATACCACCGGCACGGTTTGCAGAATGCGCCAGAGAACGGCGCGAAGCGGTGCACTCATAGTCTTAAACCCCAGCGATTGGCCGTGCATCCAACTGGCGGTGGAACCAGAACTCGTAATCCGTCGCGCCGTTCAATGCCACGTTCAGGGCCGGTTGCCACAACGGAATGCGCGGAATGTCTTCAATCACGATTTCGAACATGCGCTGAATAAGGCCCGCGTATTCCGGGTGGTCCATGGGCATGTGCAGGGTGCGGTTGGTGAGTTCTTCCACTTCTTCGTTGTAGTAGTTTGAAGAGTTAAACAGCTTGCCCTCCTGGTAGGCCCAGAAGAAATAGTAATCGGGCGTGTTCAACCAGCCGCCGAAGTTTTCCAGATGGAAGGCGAGCGATTTATCCACCAGTGCCACGGTACGCCAGTTCGCGCCTGGTATTTTTTCGACGGTGCAGCTGATGCCGATTTTCTCCAGGTTTTCCTGTATCAGCAGGGCAGTTGGTTCCATCCACGATGCCAGATCCAGACTGATCGACAGCGGCACGCTAAATCCATCCGCATAGTTCGATTTCGCCAAAAACTCCCGCGCGGTATCCAGATTGGTGTTGTACGGGAAAGGGCGCGGCCATTGGGTATCGGTCACGGTTTCCGGGCCACCCCACATGGGCGTACCCCGGCCGTAGGCGGCGGTGTTGAAAATGGCCTCGTAGGGAATCGCCCAGGCGATGGCCTTGCGCACGTTTGCATCCTGAAAGGGTTCAAAGTTGGTGTTCAAGCAGGCGCAGTGAATGCAGTTCTCGATGGGCGTTGAATGCACCGTCATCTTATCGGCCAGCTCAGCGGCATCCCGGTCCGGAATGTCGAACGAGACCTGCACATCGCCGCGCTCGATCAGCGCACGGCGGGTCGACTGGCTGGGCACTTCGCGCACAATCACCCGTTGCACGGCAGGCACCGGGCCACCGACCCAATCGTCGTTGCGTTCATACACCAGTTGCTGCCCCTGGTCCCATCGGGCGACTTTAAAGGCACCGGAACCGGCCGGGGTTTGGTGCAGGTACTCCATGGCCCAGGGGTCATCGGCCGTGGCATTGGCTTTGGCCACTTCGGCATTAATGATGAAGGGCACCGGCACGGCCAGATCGGGCAGCGAGAGCTTCGATGGGAAATCGAGGGTAACGGTGAAGGTTTCGGCATCAAGCGCGGCGAACTGATCCGGCCTGCTCAAGCCACCGGCACGCATTTGCGTGGTTGGGAAACCGCCGACCGACACCGCCCGGTCGAACGACCATTTCACATCCTCGGCGGTGACCTTGCGGCCATCCCAGAAGGTGGCATTGGATTTGAGCTTAAAGGTGATGACCAGGCCATCGTCCGACAGGCTCCAGCTTTCGGCCAGCTCGGGCACGATGTTTTCGTAATCGTACGAGAGTTCCCCGGTGGGCAGGGTTTTGGTGCCGAAGCTGACCAGGCGGTCGTAACAGTTAATGGCCACCTGATAACTGGCGCGGTTGGTGCCCACCCGGTGCAGGTCGAGGCTGTTGATCGTTTGCCCCGATACCACCACCAGCGTATCGCGGCCTTCGGCCAGGGCGGGCATCACTTTCAGAAACGGCAGCGAGGCGGCGCCCAGTGCGGTGGTTTTCAGGAAGGTACGGCGATTCGTGTCGGTCATGGCTGGCTCCATCGGTTGCGGGACATCAATCGAACAGTCTCAGGATGGTTTTATACTGCCGCTTTACCGGTGGTTCGGGAAATGCTATTAATTCACACTTCCGGTTCATTAAATGCACCACTTGATTCCAGGGCAGACCCATGCGGCATCTATACACCTTTCAGTTAATAGACGCGGTGGCCCGCGCCGGCTCTATCCGCAAGGCAGCGGAAGACGCCAACATCACCGCCTCCGCGCTGAACCGCCGCATTGCCCGCTTTGAAGCCGAATTCGGCGCCCCGGTGTTCGAACGCTTAACGCGCGGCGTGCGCCTGAACCCGGCCGGTGAACTGGTGCTGCAACACTTCCGCACCCAAAAATCCGACCTGCAACGCGTGCAATCCCTGGTATCCGACCTTTCCGGCATGCGCCGCGGCCACGTAACCCTGGCCTGCTCCCAGGCGCTGGTGCCGTATTTCATGCCCAGCCAAATAGCGCGCTACCGGCGCGACTACCCGGGCGTGACCTTTGCTATAAAGGTACGCGACCGCAGCCAGGTAGAACGGGAACTGGCCAGCTTCAGCAGCGACCTGGCCCTGGTGTTTGAACCGGAACACCTGGTCGACTTCGATGTAATGCACAGCATTCCCCAACCGGTATGCGCCGTGTTCGCCGCCGACCACCCCCTGGCCAACAAACCCGACCTGCGCCTGCGCGACTGCCTGGAACACCCCCACATCCTCCCGGCCACCGAATACGGTGTGCGTAACCTGCTGGACAGAGCTGCCAAAGCCCAGGGGCGTAACGTAACACCGGTGGTAGACACCGAATCCTTCGAGCTGATCCGCCACTATGTGCGGCATGAACAGGTGGTGGGGTTTCAGATACCCATTGGGCTGCAAGCCGCGGCTGATAATGGGCTGGTGTTTCGGGAATTGCCGGAGCGGGATGTGCCGATAGGGCATTTGTTGTTGGGGCAGTTAAAAGGGAGGGTGTTGCCGGTGGCGACAGCGCGGTTTGCTATGCAGCTTTCTGTGGCTTTGGAGGAGTTGGCCCAACCCCCGGAACCGCACCCCCGTTCGGCCTGAGCCTGTCGAAGGCCCTTGGGGAGTAGAACAAACCACAGAATCCAGCCTGATGAATTGTGAGGGGGGGGGGGGCGCAAACGCGCCTCTTAGAACATAAAAACTTGCCAACTTCGTCACAGAGTGCCATGGTGAACTCACAACTTATTTTGCCTTGGTGTGCCATGTAACCGGCCGGGCGGTAGCGAGTTTATTAGTAAAAAATTAGATTTTAGCTAATCTAATCTTCTTTGTTAAAACTGAAATTTTCTTCGATCGTACGGCAAAGCTATATTGTTCAATTATGTATTTTCACTCAAACTGAAAAAGAAAATGGAAAAATCATGAAATTAAAAAAGCTCGTTATCAATGGGTTGTTTGGTCACTTCAACCATGATGTGCGCTTTAAAGATGGTAATATTACTATTATCACTGCTCCTAATGGCTATGGAAAGACAATATGCTTGAAGGTTATAGATGCAATATTTAACAAGAAACTAGCATTTCTGTGTGACCTACAATTCTCACTTATAGAACTACATACATCACATGGTACTCTCAGTATTCGCAAGGATGTGGAAGAAAAACCATTAACGATTGTATTGGGGCATAGTGATGTAGACCTTACGCATGAGTATCAAAAAGAGTACGAATTCTCAAAAATTAAAAAACACTCAGTAAACTACATAGACGAGCATATTCCCTTTCTTCAAAGGGTGGGGCCACGGGAATGGATCGATCATCGTACAGATGAAGTATTCAGTTTCGAAGAGGTTGTTGACAGTTTTTCAGACTATCTTCCTGATGAACTCACGATAAAAAACTACCCTGAATGGTATCAGAAATTTAGTGATTCGCTTAATGCGCACTTTATACAGGACCAAAGGCTGATACAAAGAAAAGTACACCATCAAAGGGGAAGGAGAACAAGTTTTACTGATACTATTGAAAAGTTTGCTGATGAGTTGTCGGACTTAATACGCGAATCTGGATTTAGATCATCTCATACATCACAACAGCTCGATTCTACCTTTCCAGAGCGACTTTTAAGAAACGATGAGAATTTTATTGCTATGGGGGCTGAAGAACTTAAGGAAGAGTTGCAAAAATTACAGGCTAGGCGAAATGATCTATCTTCTTTTAATTTACTGTCATCTGCGCAACATCTTCCGGCGCTGCAAGTATTGGATGAAATAAAAAGTGAAGATACAAAGGTCTTGACCTTGTATGTTCAAGATACTAAAGAAAAGCTTGCATCTTATGATGACATATATAGAAAAATTGAATTGTTTTCCAGAATTTTAAACAATAAAAGACTTTCATTTAAAAAGATCAGAATTAGTGCGGAAGAAGGATTTCATTTCACGACTGACTATGGAAAGGCCTTAAAGCTTACTCAATTGTCATCTGGCGAACAGCACCAAGTGGTGCTTCTATATGAATTAATCTTCAAAACAGAAAAAAATATTTTGGTTTTGATAGATGAACCAGAAATTTCATTGCACGTTGCTTGGCAGAAAGAATTTCTAAAAGATCTTAAGGAAATAATTGAGATACAGGACATGCCTGTTGTTATTGCGACTCACTCTCCTCAAATAATTGATGGTAATTGGGAGTTAACAATAGATCTTGAAGGCGAGGGCTGATTTTGAGAAGTTATCTTGATGGAAATGATAAAAAAAATGAAATAAGGCTTTTATTTAGGCACCCTCTTCATAAAAACAAAGTCATAGTTATCTTGGAAGGCAAGACAGATGTAAAGCTTTTTCGAAGTCTTCTAAATTCTCAATATATTAGTTTGGAAACTTTTGATGGGAAAAACTCTCTTGTTGAAATTATGAATGAAATGGTATTCGAATATCCAAATAGATTGTTTGCTATATGTGATGCAGATTTTTTACATCTAGGGGCTGAGTACGATATTTACGAAAGAAACTCTGTCTTTTTAACGGACTATCATGATGTCGAGATGATGCTTTTTTGCTCTAGGTCATTGGATAATTACGTAAACGAATATTCACTTCCAGAAGTAGTGGATTTCATGAAAAATTATTTGTATGAGAATGCTATGGAGGCGGCATACTTTATTGGTATTATAAGATGGTTGAACGATATAGAAGATCTCGGGTTGAGGTTTGAAGGACTGAATTTTCGAAGTTTTATAGATATAGATCGAACTGGAATTACTGTTAGCGAAGAAGATCTAATAGATGAGATTTTGAGAAGAAGCAATAATCTGGAGTCTCATGTAAGCGCTAGTTTTCTGATGGGTCGGATTTCTGAGTTAAGGGCTGAGGCGCGAGACCAATTGCAAGTTAACTGTGGTCACGATGTAACTAAGATAGTATCGATGGTTTATCAGGGTAGCTGGGTTTCATCTGAAAGAAATATGGATCAACGTAAAGTGGAATCTGCACTCAGAATCGGGTATCAAGTTAGCGATTTCATTCAAACAGAATTATTTAGAAAACTAAACTCTGCATTTGTTAAATCTGGTCTTGCGGCTAGTATATGTTGACCAGTATTTGAGACTCCAATGACTATAAACGCCTATCAAAGGAGATTATGCTCTATGGACACCCGCTCTAGCTGGCTATCAGGTTCCTTTTATTGATAATAAATGACTATTGTGCTAAGTGGGGTGTCCAAGTTGCGCTTTGGGTCTTATGGTCCACCGCCGGACAACTTTGTCGCTACTTACTCTACCAAGGCTACCGCTGAACCGCGGCATTAGGATCATTTCAGAAACTTTAAGCAAGGTCGATCATGAGTAACGTTAATATAAAAAGAGCTATCGAAAACATTCGATCAGGAACAAGCGTCTATACGCCGGTTGTAGAGGTGGTTGTGAACGCTATTCAAGCGATCGAGGCAAAAAACATTAATGATGGCCTTGTTGATATTGTTGTTCAAAGGCATCAGCAAATGGACCTTAATGACCCATTGCCAGAAATTGATGGTTTTGAGATTCTCGATAATGGTATAGGT
This sequence comes from Saccharospirillum alexandrii, assembly GCF_004000275.1. Lineage (GTDB taxonomy): Bacteria > Pseudomonadota > Gammaproteobacteria > Pseudomonadales > Natronospirillaceae > Saccharospirillum > Saccharospirillum alexandrii. The sequence goes on along the minus strand of NZ_RCIP01000003.1, from coordinate 159,543 downwards.
TTTGATGACAGTAACAGAGATTCATTCGATACTTTGTACTCAGCACATAAGATATCTGAAGGTGGAAAAGGTTTTGGACGATTCACTTGTCTAAAATATTTTGAGGATATGGAGGTTAAGAGCACCTTTTATAAAGGCGAGAAATTCTTTAACAGATCGTTCAGGATGGGCAAAGAAAATGAAATTATTATTAATGAGGAAATTACGCCGTCGAGCTCTAATACAACAGGAACCAGCGTAAGCCTCGTACACTTAAAAAGGTCCAGTTTTCCCGATAAAAGGCTCACAACAATTGCAAGGGTAATGGTAGAGAAATTGCTACCATTCTTCGTCAGCAAAAATATAAAGCCCCCACGTATTGTGTTGAGAGAAAAGAACGAGGAAAAGGTAATTGTCCTTAACGACTACGTTGAGTCTTATGGGCAAATAGTCGAACTTGATTCCTCAATAGATAGCTTTTTTCTTAGTGGCAATAAAGCCGATGAAGAGTTCTTTGCTAGAGTTTTCAAATTCTATTCTCCTCGAAGTCAAACCAGCAAAATTAGTCTCGTCGCTCATAGGCGAGAAGTTACTAACGTTTCGCTGCATAAGTACATTCCAGAGTTTGTTGATGAATTTTTTGAGCAGGTTAAGGATGGTAATGAGATAGTTGACAAAAACTTCACATTAAAAGTCTATGTTTTTGGACAATTTCTGGATGACCTGGTCTCCCTGGAGCGTGGTGGTTTTGAGTTTCAAAAAGATAATGATTCGACTTATGGGATTTCACAGTCTGATATTGAGAAAAGAGCAGCAGATTTAGCCAAGGAGTCGGTTAATTCAGAGGTTCAGGCTAGATTTGATAAGAAGGTTAAAAAAGTAAATGATTATGTGAAAGAGAAAGCTCCCTGGCACGCTGGGATCGTGAACGATATTGATTTAAGCGATATGCCATACAATGCCACTGATGAACAGATTGAGAGTAAACTGCAAAAAGAAAAATACGAACAGGAGGTTCGTGTCAGATCTGATGTGAGGAAGTTACTGGAAAAGGGCGGGGTGGAAGAGTTACGAGAAAAGGCTTCAGGAATCGTAAGCAGAATATCGGGAGCTGGGAAAAATGATTTGGCGCATTATATTGCGTTGCGACGCAGCGTAATCGATCTTTTTGAGAAAAGTTTAGAGCTTAATGAGGATGGCAGCTACTCATCGGAAGGGGTTGTGCACGACATTATATTTCCTCGAAAAGGAGATACAGATACGACGCCATTCGAAGAGCATAATCTTTGGCTTATTGACGAAAGGTTGAATTTTACAGAATACTTATCTTCTGACCTTCCTTTAAAAGGTTTGCACGATAGGCCTGATCTTTTGGGCTATGACAGGAGGGTGGTTTTTCGGGGTGAGAACGAAGCTACTAATCCTGTAACAATATTTGAGTTCAAAAAGCCACAACGTGATGATTTTGCCAATCCATCCTCAGATGAAGATCCTGTTCAACAAGTGATTAGGTATGTAAGAAGGCTTCGCTCAGGTGATTTTAAGACGCCAGAGGGAAGAGAAATACTGATCTCTGATAACACCCCATTTTACGGCTTTGTTGTTTGTGATCTAGCGAGAAAAGTGAGGTCGTGGCTTGAAGAAGAAAAGGACTTTAAGCCTATGCCAGACAGGCTTGGTTACTTTAAATGGCATGAGAATTTAAATCTCTATATAGAAGTTATAGGATGGGACAAAGTTCTAAAAGATGCATCTATGAGAAACAGAATATTCTTCCACAAATTAGGCATTGCATAAGGAACTCCTAGAAAAATCACATGTGGCTAATAGGGCATGCACAATCGCCGAATTTAGAAACCTTGAATTCGATAGGTTGGTGCTATTGATTGTGATAGGTGTCCATATTGATGCTAGATAAGTGTATCTAGCATCTTTTGGTTTTAGGCAATTTTAACGCAGCATTTTAACTTGTATTGGTTCTTAATATGAAACGTGTCAATGGCATTGAGAAAGTAGAAAATGCGCCTCGCTATTACAGATATATGCCGCTTACAATTGACGTAATGGTGGCTTTAGCTTCTGGGAAAATATACATGTCAGATCCTATGAGTTTAAACGACCCTTTCGATGTAACTCCGAAGTTTTCTAATAAGGGTGCACTCTCCAAATCAAAAAAAATAATCGAACTTGGAAATAGTTTGTTTGGAGAGAAATATAAGGAATTACTCAGTGAGATAAGTTATAGCGTCCAAGGTTATCTTTATGAAGATGATGAGAATATTGATGAAAAGGAGCTGTTTGCCAAACTTTTAGCGAATAGGATATGGAGAGAAGTTAAAGAAAGACAAACTACAAAGAGCATTGTTTGTTTATCTGATAAATGGAGAGAACCTCTTCTATGGTCTCACTATGCAGACTCACATAAAGGAATTTGTGTTGAATATGCTTGGCTAGGAAACAATCAGTTCATGAAGGGTGTTTCATACTCAGACGATATTGAGCATATAGATATTGACCTACTTTATAGAATTTTTATAGAGGGGTCAGATAGTGATCTAGGTAAGTTGATAGATAGGTACTATTTCACAAAGAGTAAGGCCTGGGCATATGAAAATGAGTATCGAGTTATTAGCGAAACCGAACCCAATACACTACAAGACTTGCCGCTTGTTCCTATTAAAATAATTTTTGGGTTGAGAACAAATAACGTACTCAAGGATTATTTATATAGGATGTTTTCTGATTATAGCAATGACTTTCCTGTTGATTTTTACAGTTTAACCCAAATTCAAGGTTACTCATTTGATAAAGAACTTTATCAGTCTGATGAGAGTAGCTATATCCCATTTTGGCCTAGAGAGCCTAGCGTGCTTCAAGCAATGCACTTTGATAATAATAGAGCGTCGGATATCGAATCTGACTTTTTATGAACTAATGGGGCAGCCTTCATTGAGGGTAGCAACGCAGATTCATGAGACACCCACGTTTAGTGACTATCAAAGCCTTTTTCCTGATAGCTTTGTTTAATGGTTTTGAGAAGGGTGTCTCAGTTTAATCCTCAACGCTCAGCGCCAAACACCTGAGTCCAATACCGTTGATAATCGGCTGCCTCATTGTCCGCCCTACTCACGCCAAAATGTTCGAATTGGTCATTCATGATGTTTTTGCAGTGGCCTTCGCTTGCTAGCCAGCCTTCCATCACGTCTGTCACCGTCCGCTGCCCGGCGGCGATGTTCTCGCCGATCGTGCTCCAGTCATAATCAGTCGCGTTAACCCGGTCTTTAAGTTTTAGGCCATCAGAGCCCGTATGGCTGTGGAAGTTATTGGTGGCCATGTCTTGGCTGTGTCGCTCTGCGGCTGTGTTCAGGTCACACTGGTAGTTCAGGGCAGGCGCGGCAGGGAAGTCGGTATCGCCACAGGTTCGCGGGTTGGCACGAGCGGCGTTTACCTGGTCCAGCATGTCGGCCTGGTAGGCATCGACTTCGCAGCCGTTCAGTGTTTGACGGGAACCGTTCGTGTCGGAGCCTTCAGGCTGACAGCCCGCCAAGGCTGTGATTAGGAGAAGGGCAGTGGGGGCGCGGAGTGCGCTTTTAGCCATGGTAGCGTCCGGGTTCGGTAACAAGGAGTGTGCAGTATGCCACAAGCTAGGCAGGCTTAACGTTTAGCGAGCCCCAGGCTACAACACAAGGCCGCACCTGCTACAGTGATTCTCTATTCGCTCAACTATCCGGAGATTCGACATGACCGACACCCATCGCCGCCGGTTCCTGATCGGCCTGGCTGCATCCGGGCCACTGTTGCTGCCGGCACCCTTGCTGCGTGCGGCAGGGCATTTCGTTCTCACTCCGCCCCAATCTGCCGGCCCATTCTACCCGGATGAGCTGCCGCTCGACCGCGACAATGACCTGACTGTGGTTAATGATGGTGAGCAGGCGAAGGGCGTTATTTGCAACGTCTATGGCCGCATACTCGACCGCAGCGGTTCACCCGTGCCCCGGGCGCGAGTCGAGATATGGCAATGCGACGCCAACGGCCGCTACCATCACCAGGGCGACCCTAATAACGCGATCCAGGACCCGAACTTCCAGGGCTTCGGCACAACAACGACCGATGCTAACGGTCGCTACCGTTTCCGCACCATCAAGCCGGTTCCGTACCCGGGCCGAACACCGCACATTCACTTCATGGTGAAGGGTGAGGCGTTCGAGGACCTGACCACTCAGCTTTATATTGCTGGGCACCCTCAGAATTCCAAAGACACGCTCTATCGGAACGTGGGGAGCCCAGAATTGCGGCAGTTGGTGGAAGCCGACTTTGTCGCTCCAGCTCCAGCTCTGCAGAGTTGGAGGCAGAATGGGACATTGTGGTAGGAAGCTAGGTGGGGCACTGGTGACGACATGCCCACGTTAGACAACTATCAAGCAATGGGTTAGATGGCTTTTCACCAATTAACTTGGTGTGTGTGTCCCGCTAGCGCTGACAGCCAGACAACGTGTGTGCTCTATCGCGTGGCAGCCACTTGCGCTGGCAATAATGCCCCTACAAGGTAACCCGATTTCTGCATAGCTACTTCGGTGCTTGCAAACGTCACCTGCAGGTGTGCCAGCTCCCGTGAGAACGCACTGAGATCAGACCGCTTATCCCGCTTATTCTGACACCCAAGTTAGGCGGCTTCCCGCAAAGGCTCTGATCATTAAGGCTTCCTGACCATGACAATGCCCATCCAGAGAAATCAGAGGATTCCGGTAATACTTAATAGGTCTCTCAACACAGGTTTAGTGGAGAAAAGTGTGGCATAGATCATCTCTGCCGTAGCGGGATTCGAGGGGCTTTAGATTGCCAGTGGCTTATGTGAGCTGATGGCGATCATGCCCCTGCGCAACAACACCGCCAGCCAGAAGTAGCCAAACAGCGTAGCCATTGCCATGGCAGGCGGAGACACCTGCTGGAAGTCTTCAGGTGGGTGTTTCAGCTACGTCTTGAAGTAGAGGTCATGTCATTTGGGTAATCCTTGCGAGTCCCTTTGTAATAAATATGTCGACTATTTTTACAGTTAACCAACTCTACTATTTATTGACTCTATTTTTCACCCTAAAATCAATCGCTTAACTTCTAGGTACAATTATTGCTTGAATGATTAAGTAGGTATTGGTATCACCAACCCGAAATTCTAGAGGAGCGTTAATGGGCAAATTTGCAGATATAAAAAATCATATTTGCCAATCAAGAACTTGATATTTTCAGTGATCCCCAGCGTCATATTTGTGAATTTCAGAATACTAAAATTTAAAATTATTTATATTAGAAAATTTGATTTTAATGCGGTAAATATAAATGCTTGATCGACTAGGAGGTTGTTCATATGAATAGAAAAGCAGTCAGATATACTTTTTGTTTTCTTACGTTTTCTCTGTTGGGCGGATGTGCCTCCTTTTTCACTACACACTTTGACACGACCCGGCTAAGTAATCTGACTACATTAAAAGCAATGCACATCATATTTCTGGACAACTGGACAGTAGGTTCTGGCAATGCTTGGGATGAGAGTAAAGTAAGTGAAGCATGTGAAAGTGGGGGCACCCGTTTTCGTGAGGCACATGAATATGCAAAAAGTACGGACTTGGAAGATGGAACTGCCGAGAAGGCTGTCAGTTTGGTTTGGAGACAATTTGAAGGTGACTGTGACGCCTTGTTAGAAGATGAAGAGCTATTTTCTAGTGAGTTTTCTAGTAACCTTAAACTAATCGTCGAAGGGAACTACAATAAGGCCATTGAAGGGGAGAAGTCTCGTATAGGTTATGATTAATACTTAGGAGGGGGTATGTCGAAACTAGACGAATTCATCCAGGAAACAGGTGATACCGCTAAAGATCTATTAAAGAAAGAGGTCAAAAGTTTAGTTGAAGATATGAGGTCAGACTCGAAAGATTTTTTGAAAGAGACTGGCGATCTTATTGAAGGATGGCTCATCAGGAGAGCAAAAGGAGAGCTCAGTAATACAGAGCTGGAGCGCTTGATAGAAGCTCGCAAGTATGAAGCCGAACAGTATCTTAATACAAAAGATATTCAAGCCCGTGCAAGAGTGGAGCGCTTAGCTGATAGATTAATTGACCTCATAACCAATAGTGCAATTGATGTTATTTTTTAGAATGATTTAGTCGTAGACTGTAAGAGGTTGATTACCTCCGAGGAAGGGACATGAAAATACTTATTATGACTATAGTTCTTTTGCTTAGTTTTTCTGCTGAAGCAGAAAGTATAGAGAGAGGGGCGATTCCGTTTGAAGCGGAAGGTACTGTGATCACCACGTCTCCAGTAAGAGAGGCGCCGCCCCACGGGTTGTTTAATCTTTTTGTTGGACAGCAGATAGAAAGTACAAGACAAAACTCTACAGTCAAAATAATTGGAAAGAAAACGTATGGAGGATTTTCCGGTACTAACGTTTGGTATCAAGTAGAAAGCGTCAACGATTTAACGGCAACAGAGGATAGGCCGCTTTGGATATACGGAGGGGTTGAGGGAGAAGCCCAGCAAATACAGATAAATAGAACAGAGTAAGGTGGTCGACATGGAGTTAAATTTAGGCGTTTCCGTCATTCAGTTAGCCAATACCCAAGCGTTAGCGTTATTTTGGGCTGTTGCAGTAACTGTTTCCTTTAACTTAGCTTACTGGCTTTTTCTAAAAGATCGGGGCGAAACTGTTGTTACAACTGCTCGTATATGGGCAACAGTAATTATCGGAACTCTAATTGTAGTGGGAACTTATGCCGACGTTCTTTCAGGGAAGGCATTTGAAATGAAAGACTGTCTACTATTGGCATTGATAGCAGCGCATGGGTGGATGGCTGAAGACATGGTTCATAAATTTATGAAAAAGGCGACGGGGTAGTCGCGCCTGAAATTAAAGGAGCGCGAATGTAGAATGTCAAATATCCTAAAGGGGACGGAGATTCTGCATGAAAACGTCCTGTTTTACGGATAGCCAGATCATGGGCATCCTGAAACAAGCCGAGAGTGGTGTGCCAGTACCTGAACTTTGCCGAGAGCATGGTAAGAGCAGTGCCAGCGTCTACAAATGGCGCGCCAAATTCGGTTGTATGGACGCCTCTATGGTCAAACGCATGAAAGAGCTCGAGAAGGCCTATCTGGACTGTCAGCATAGTAGGTAGCAGGAAAAAATCCAACCAAAGTACTTAGAAGTCTAGGAGCGAGCTGTACGAAGTTGGAAGTAAGCCGGGAAAGATACTGATTAGTAGGATTCATGTGACACCCGCGCTTAGGGACTATCAAAGTCTTGCGCCTGATAGCTTTGATTAATAGCTTTGAGATGGGTGTCTCAGTTTACTCCTCAACGCTCAGCGCCAAACACCTGAGTCCAATACCGTTGGAAATCGGCTGCCTCATTGTCCGCTCTGCTCACGCCAAAATGTTCGAATTGGTCATTCATGATGTTTTTGCAGTGGCCTTCGCTTTCTAGCCAGGCTTCCATCACGTTTGTCACCGTCCGCTGCCCGGCGGCGATGTTCTCGCCGATCGTGCTCCAGTCATAATCAGTCGCGTTAACCCGGTCTTTAAGTTTTAGGCCATCAGAGCCCGTGTGGCTGTGGAAGTTGTTGGTGGCCATGTCCTGGCTGTGTCGTTCTGCGGCTGTGTTCAGGTCACACTGGTAGTTCAGGGCAGGTGCGGCAGGGAAGTCGGTATCGCCACAGGTTCGCGGGGTGGCACGAGCGGCGTTTACCTGGTCCAGCATGTCGGCCTGGTAGGCATCGACTTCACAGCCGTTCAGTGTTTGACGGGAACCGTTTGTATCGGAGCCATCGGGCTGACAGCCCACCAAGGCTGTGACTAGGGTAAGGGCAGTGAGGGCGCGGAGTACGCTTTTAGCCATGGTAGTGTCCGGTTTCGGTAATAAGGAGTGTGCAGTATGCCACAAGCAAGGAGCCTGTCGGACTTAGGGGGATCGAAGCGAGGGAGTGGTATAGCGAGACCAAATGTTTGCAAATTTCGAGTGCATAGTGGGCCTATGCGCTCTAAATTTGCGGATATTTGGGCCGCTATCCCGCTTCCGCAGCCGATTCATCCTAAGTCCGACAGGCTCCTAAGCACGCTTAACGTTTTTGAAACATCCACTTTAGAGGGCGAACGTTTACGTGACACCCACCTCAGTTAACGTTTAGTGAGCCCCGGGCTACAACACAGGGCCGCACCTGCTACATTGATTCTCTAGTCGCCCAATTGTCCGGAGAATCGACATGACCGAAACCCATCGCCGCCGGTTCCTGATCGGCCTGGCTGCATCCGGGCCGCTGTTGCTGCCGGCACCCTTGCTGCGTGCGGCAGGGCATTTCGTTCTCACTCCGCTCCAATCTGCCGGCCCATTCTACCCGGATGAGCTGCCGCTCGACCGCGACAATGACCTGACTGTGGTTAATGATGGTGAGCAGGCGAAGGGCGTTATTTGCAACGTCTATGGCCGCATACTCGACAACAGCGGTTCACCCGTGCCCCAGGCGCGGGTCGAGATCTGGCAATGCGACGCCAACGGCCGCTACCATCACCAGGGCGATCCCAATAACGCGATCCAGGACCCGAATTTCCAGGGCTTCGGCACAACAACGACCGACGCCGACGGTCGCTACCGTTTCCGCACCATCAAGCCGGTTCCGTACCCGGGCCGAACACCGCACATTCACTTCATGGTGAAGGGCGAGGCGTTCGAGGACCTGACCACTCAGCTTTATATTGCTGGGCACCCTCAGAATTCTACAGACAGGCTCTATCGGAACGTGGGGAGCCCAGAGTTGCGGCAGTTGGTGGAAGTCGAATTTGTCGCTTCCAGCTCCACCTCTGCGGAGTTGGAGGCAGAATGGGACATTGTGGTAGGAATCTAGGGGCCTTGGTGACATACCCACGTTAGTTAACTACCAAGCGACGGGTTAGACCGCTTTTCACCAATTAACTTGGTGTGCGTGTCCCGGCAGCGCTGGTATTCGCAAGCGGCTAAATCAGGCGGGGGTGGCGCGCTGGTTGGGGCCGGCCTGTTGGCTTCAACGATACAACGCAGCTAGGGAGCCTCTGAACATGAGGTTAAACAACCGGTGAATCCAATGGCGTTTACAGTAGCGTTCTTATGGAACCAGTGGCGATGGAGAGCACTTCAGTGAGGTGTCTGGTAGCGTGCTATAAGACCCTACTTAACGGTTGACCGGAGCGCTTTGTCGAGGCATTCCGGTTTTACAGCGACCATGATGGATTACCTGAAGCAGAAAGGAAGCTATGCAGACCACCCTCGCCATCGCCGCTTGTCTGGCTGTAATAACAGGGGTTGTTCATTCCGTGCTGATTGGCACTCGCGGTCGTCACCCCGGATGGGTTGCTTTATCAATGGTTGCCGCCCTCACCTGGGTTGCCGCTGGTTCGGTATTTGCCTGATGCTAGTTGAGGTACTAGGGTAATTGTCCACTGGGTGGCTCATTCGAGATAAGCATGGGTCACCGAGTGACAGACACCGCTTTTGCCCACAAGGAGAAACCGATGAACGCTAAACGTCACGGTTTAACAGTCGGTATTGAGCGGGTCAGCGACCGGTTTTTCTTGTCGTTAAAGGCCCGGGGAACGTTGACCCACGCCGACTATGAAACCATAACCCCGATGATTGATTCCGCACTGGCGGAAGTGAAAAACCCGAAAGTGAGCATGTTGATCGACGGTACCGAGTTGGAAGGCTGGGAAGTCAGAGCCGCTTGGGATGACTTTAAACTGGGCTTGAAACACGGCAATGAGTTTCAGAAAATCGCGATCTATGGCAATAAAGAATGGCAGCAGACTGTCTCAAAAATGGCCAGCTGGTTTGTGTCGGGTGAGGTTGCATTCTTCGAAGATGAAAGTGCAGCCATTGCCTGGCTTAATGAGTAACCGAGCAACCAAAACTGGTTAGGAAGACTTGGATCAAGCGACTGACCCCCGGAGGATTACAATGAAAACGATGACCTGCAAAGAACTGGGCGGCGCCTGTGATATGGCGTTCCAGGCGAACACCTTTGAAGAAATGGCCGAGCTAAGCCAGCAGCACGGTATGGAAATGCATCGGCAACAAGACCCGGCGCATCTTCAGGCCATGCAGGAAATGCAAGCCTTAATGAAGGACCCGGCAGAGATGAACGCCTGGTTTGAATCGAAGCGCAAGGCCTTTGAGGCTTTGCCTGAGTAGAATCAGCCGCAGCAAATAGAAAGCAGTGAGGTGAACACTGTGAGACACTGTTGAGGCACCCAAATTGTACGGCTATTAAGAACGAGTTTTTGATGGTTTTCATTAATGATTCAGGGGTGGGTATCCCGGCAGCAGTGTTATAAGGTCCCAAGGTCGTCATTTGCCATGGTTTTTTTACTACTTAGTGCAATTGCCGTCTATATCTCCGTTGTGTAGTGGACCAGGCCGGGAGGCCAGGCTGCCTCCCGACTAAGCCGGATTCAGATCGAATGTCAGGCTGTGGTAGTCACCCTCCCAACACTTCAAGCCTCGCCATTAACCGGGCCAGCTCTTCCTGCCATTGCTTCTGACGTTCGGGTTTCTGAAATTTCGGTTTTCGGGCTTGATCATCGGCCAGTTTCTGTTCCAGTTCGATAATCCGTTCCAGTAACCGGTCCGGATCATCCATTTGCGAATCCGGTTTTGTATGGCGAGGTGTATCAGCATCAGTGCCGTTTTGTGGTGACCCAACAGGATCGTGTGAGCCAAAGACGTCATCGTATTGGCCGAGGTCATGAATTTCGATCAACTGCCCACGATGAATCCACCAGAATCGGGTCGCCACCCGCTCAATGAATCGGCGATCGTGTGAGGTAAACAACAGCGACAACCCGGGTTGCCTGAGGTTGGCTTCGAGTTCTTCTTTTCCCTGCAGGTCAATGTGGTTGGTGGGTTCATCCATGATCAGCAGGTTGGGCTGGTCCAGTTGAAAGGTCATTAGCAGCAGGCGGGCTTTCTCGCCCCCACTGAGAATCCGTACCGACCGACTGTGATCCAGGTAGGGAAACCCCCAATGGATGAGCGACTGACGAATATCATCGTCACCGGCGCTCGTTTGCTCACGAACCCAATCCTGAATGGACTGATCCGATTCGAACCGTTCGAGTTCCTGGTCGAAATAACCAAGTCGCACATTGGGGTTGAATCGGGTCGTCGATTGTTGATCCGATGGACGTTGATGCGTTTCAATCAGGCGGCGAATGGCGCTGGATTTACCGGCGCCATTGACGCCCAGCAGCGCAATTCGGTCGCCTGGCCGAAACAGTAGCTCCTCGACATGAAACAGTTCTGCTCCATCCGGAGCTGTCACCTTTTCGTTTTCCAGTATGAACAGTTGACGTGCTTTCAGCAGTTCGGCATCGATGTTGAGTGACAGGCCAGACCCAGTGGTAACAAAGGTCTTTTCGGACTCAAGCCGATCAATCCGCTTTTCCATGGTTTTGGCTTTTCGGGCCAGATCTTCGTTGTCATAGACTTTTCCCCAGTGCGCCAGGCGTTTTGCACTGCGCTGGAGTTTGTCGATCTGCTGCTCCTCTGCCTTACGGGCTTTCTCGGCGGCTTCATCCTGTTCCGCCAGCCGCGTTTTGGCAGCGGTGTAGCTGTCGTTGAAGCTGTAGATACGCTCATCTCGCAGCCAGAGTGTCCGCTGTGTGACGCTGTCGAGCAGGTCCCGATCATGCGATATCATGATGAAGCCTGGCACGTCTGGTTTCTGTAGGTAGCGCTTCAGATGCCACATTGCTGTGCTGTCCATGTGGTTACCGGGTTCGTCGAGCAACAGCAGTTCCGGTTCCAGCAAGACGGCACGGGCAAACAGTGCCAGGTTTTTCTGCCCACCACTGAGACTCGCCATGGGCAATGCCCATTGCGACTCGTTAAAACCCAGTTCGGTCAGAATATTTTCAACGCGGTAACCTTCGGAAAGCTGCCTGGCTGCCGGCAATACGTCTATGACCGCATCGTGCAGTGGTATGGGGTTCAATTCAGGCGGCAAAAATTGCTCAACCCGACCGATGACCAGCCCGCGCTGAACCTGGACCCGTCCATCATCTGGTTCCAGATCACCCGCCATCAAGGCCAGCAGTGTGGATTTGCCGGAGCCATTATGGCCAACAAGACCAATACGGTCTCCAGTTTCTATGGAAACGGATAGCTGACTGAATAGAGATTTGGTGCCTGCCTGATAGGAGACATCGAATAAGGAAATTAAAGACATAGCTCACCTGCGTGCAATTCAATACGAAGCACAGATGAACACTGATCGGCGTTGGAAAGGTCAGCGCATTCTGTGCGTTAAACGGCCAGAATCGCTTTGCGTGGGTCTCCAAGGTGGTATGCGTAACTTAATACGCACATAACTGCAGCGGACTGCATGCGGAGCTCCTTTTGTTGGTGAGTGACCGATTCAGTTTACTCGGACTTCGGCCGGATGCCAATTTAGGTCTTCCATGGCTCTATATGGGCCGCCTGATTCTTCGGGTGTAGTTATGGGTGTCTAAAGATCATGCTGTAACAAACCCTGGGGGAGTTGTTCAGAGGCTCCCTAGCTGACAATTGAGCTGCGGGTGTCGCCCTGGTAGGTTTTATAAAATGCCCGAACCCCCTCCATCATCAGCATTCGATACTCATCCGGGCTCTCCGAATGCCCCGATTTCTCCATCAGGTCTTGATGCTGCTTCGACAAACTCAGTTTTGGGTACAAGCCACTGACAAAGGCAAGATGTGTCACTAAAAACCGACTGGCACCTTCAGCGGATGCAAACAGATTTTTCTGCAATAGCTGATCGATAATCTCTGACAATTGCTCGTTTAATCGCTGTTTGAACACAAGCAGGCGCTCTGCCGAGGCTTTTTGCTCAAACACGCCAGCCAGTAATTCATAGAAACGCATCATTCTCGGATTGCCAAGCACAATGGGCATCCATTGATCGACAAAGGTCTCTGGGGTGATGTCGGAGCGCTCCATCAGCCCGGTAACATGGGTTACCCAGCTATCCATGTCTCTCGACATTAATGTCAGAAACACATCCTCCCGTGTTGGAAAATACCGATATAGGTTGGACCGGGTAAAGCCCGCTGCTTTGGCAATTTTCGCCAACGTAATGTCATCGTAACGAAAGCAGTCAAACAGGTCGGAGGCGGCCTGCAGAATCTGTGCTTCACGTTGCTCGATCTGGTCATCCTGGCGCGCTCGCTGCCAGCCACTGCATGTTTTCATAGTTCTGAAAGGTCCCGGTCACAGGGTCGTTATCATACGGTTTGTGGGTCGAAAGTCATTTTTTGATATAAAAGACAGAGCGTCTCTTGAATAAAGACACTGTGTCTCTTATTATCAGGTTAATCATTGCACAACTGGACGGCCCCTGTGAAGAATCTTGCTGCTCAAACACTGATCGGGCTTAACCAAACTCGGAGGCATGAGTGGCTGTAAAGCCACTAACGCGGTTCTGGCAGTCGATTGGCGCTGTGATTCTGCTCATTTTGCTATTGGGAGTTACCTTTATGCTTTTCAGCTCACAGTTCGGCAGTCGTCCGAGTGACGACGATCGACACCGATTTAAACAATCCAAGTATTACAACGGTTCAGCGTTCGTCAACTTGAGCCCGCCGGCACCGAAAGACCCCGACGTCGGTGGATGGAAAGCGGTCTGGCAGTTTTTGCGTGGCACACCGAACCGTAGGCCCGACAAAGGGGCGGTAGCAGCCATCCCCATTCAACCAGAAGCGTTGGCGCCGGTTGAGGGTCCTCAGCTTTACTGGTTCGGGCATTCGTCTTTTTTGTTGCAGTGGCATCAGCGCAATTTTCTGTTTGACCCGGTCTTTGCCGATGTCGCGGCGCCCCACCCCTGGTTAGGCTCTAAACGGTACAGCGGGCAGTTGCCCATTCAACCGGGCGATCTTCCTCACATCGATGCCGTGTTTATTTCACACGATCACTACGACCATCTGGATCTGACCGCTATACGGCAACTAGCCGGGAAAACCGAACGTTTTTACGTCCCCCTTGGGGTAGGTACACACCTTCGTGGCTGGGGCATTGAACCCTCGCGTATTGTTGAGTTGGACTGGTGGGAGCCTACATCACTCAACGAACTGGCCATCACGCTGACACCGGCCCAGCATTTCAGTGGTCGTCGCCCTACCGGTCAGAACCAATCTTTGTGGGGTGGCTGGCACTTAAAAAGTGACGACTTCAGCCTGTTTTTCAGTGGTGACACCGGCTATAGCCCTCACTTTACAGAAATACGCCAACGCCTCGGGGCGGTCGACTTTGCCTTGCTGGAATGCGGGCAGTACAACCCGGCCTGGGCTGACATTCACATGATGCCCGAAGAAACTGTAAAAGCGGCGCGCGATCTTGAGGCCGGGGTAATGATGCCCGTGCATTGGGGAGCCTTCACGCTGTCGATTCATGCCTGGAATGAACCGGCGCAGCGCGTGGTCGCCGAGGCTCAGAAACAGAACCAGGCCATTGTGGTACCGCGCATTGGCGAACGACTCGATTTGATATCGCCACCGACGACGATACGCCCCTGGTGGGACGTACGGCAGCAATCCATTACAGCACAGGAAGCCCCAGGAGCCTCTGACTATGTTTGATCTCAACTCCGTACCATCGCAAGAAGGCCGAGTCGCTATCGTGACCGGCGCCAATGTCGGCTTAGGGTATTCGACGGCACTGGAACTGGCGAAAAATGGCGCCACGGTGGTTTTAGCGTGTCGCAACAAAGACAAAGCCGAAGCGGCCATCGCCTCGTTAAAAAATGACGTACCTGAAGCGAACTTAAGCTACCTGCTTCTCGACTTGAGCGACCTGTCCTCTGTAAGGGCTTTTGCTGACCGCTTTCTGAGTCAGTTTGATCGGCTCGACCTGCTGATCAACAACGCCGGTGTCATGGTGCCGCCCTACCAGAAAACCGTTGACGGTTTTGAGTTACAGATGGGGGCCAACTACTTTGGGCACTTCCTGTTGACCAGCCTGCTGTTGCCTTTGCTGGAAAAAACCGGAGACGCACGCATTGTTAACCTGAGTTCCATTGCCCATCGCAACGGCAAGATTCATTTCGACGATCTTCATTTCGAAAAACGCTATTCCAAGATGGAAGCCTATGGCCAATCAAAGCTGGCCATGTTGATGTTCACCTATGAACTGGATAAACATCTCAAAGACCGCGGGTACTCGACGCTGGCCGTTGCAGCGCATCCGGGTGTTGCCAATACCGCGTTAAGCCGTTATTTACCCAAACCGCTCATCGTCATACTGACCCCCGTGGCCGGCTTCCTGTTGTCCTCACCGGAAGAAGGCGCACTGCCTCAATTGTATGCGGCGCTCGGCGAGGATATTCACAGTGGCGATTACATAGGACCCAACGGCTTTAATGAAATGCGCGGCAAGCAACCGGTTAAAGTACAGCCCCGGCCTCACGCATTGGACGCAGACGTCAGCAAGCGACTGTGGGATGTGTCGTTAAAACTGATCGGGGCGAAGTATTTCGCCTGATGGTGTTGATCGCTTATTGCTCTTGATGCGCCTACCGTGACACCCACGTTAGGCGGCTTCTTAGCTCTTCATGAATTTTTCAAGTTTTGGTTTAATCGTCATCGACATGACCACGGCGAGTACCAGGCCAATGGGCAGTGCGGCGGCAAAACCGGCGAGCCAGGCCGAAAGAAATTCGCCAGAGTCTGCAAAACCGATGTTATTGGCCGCAGTGGTAAGCGCCATTACCGATTCCATCACGACCGCCATAACCAGACCGACGACAAAATTTTGTGTTTTTTCACCTTGCTTAGGCAGCAGCCAAGAAACAATCTTGCTGATGAGCATCATGAATACAAAACCCGATGGCATCATCACAACAACGGCGGTTAAAAACGAAGTCAGCCAATCCATGTAAAACATACTGGAGTAACCAACATTCACATAGGTCATGACACCCGTAAGTGTGCCTCCCATCACAGTCATCATGGCCGCGATCACAAGGATCTTATAGATAAGAGGGGTTTTCTTGGCTGTCGTGTTGGTTGTTTCGAGTGATGCTTGTAACGTCACGGCTAGGTCTCCAGTTGAATTCGCGAGCAATTAAGTTGATAATATCAATCATATCTCATTGGTTGACAAAATCAACCGAATTTTATTGGATTCTGTCACATGCCAGACACTAGACTTTTGGAAAGCAGCTTTCGGATAGCACATACCCTAAAGCGCCAGCTGCATCATCACATTGAAGCGCTCGATTTAGACATTGTGCCCATGCATATCCATGTTATGAAAATCATCGAGCAAAGATCACCCTGCACGGCACAGGGCATTGCCCAATTCCTGGAGCGTGATAAAGCACAGGTCACCCGCTTACTAAATACGCTGATTGACCTTAAGTTGATTGAGAAAACCCCGAGTCCAACAGACAAGCGCAGTCAATTGCTGGCTTTTACCGAGAAAGGAAACCGGGTCATGCGACAGATCGATGAAGTCGATGAAGCCATCATTGAAAAAATGACGCGCGACTTGAGTGCTGAAGATCTTGAAAGTTTTTATCGGGTGGCGTCTCACATGTCCGATAATTTATGCGACGATGATGGGCCAGAAGGTTGACATACTGAGAGTATTGATAAAATGACTGTCGAGATAGCCACATTAGACGGCTATCAAGATTTTTCTTGCTAGGGTTTTTTTGTTAATGAACTAGGGTGGGTGCCCCGACAACGAAGCCTAATCTGTCGTTCCGGCCGACCACCTTCGGCGGCTGAACTCTTATGTTAGGTATCAGGTGGTAGTGGTTCAATGATACCGGACATCAAAATAGGTGGTAATGTTACCACTTAGACGAGGTGTTCGATGACACTCAAAATGTCAGCGATCGCTTCGCTCGAGCGGTTAATGTCTTGCATCGCCTGTTCAAGCTCATTGATTTCAGCGGAAGCCATCTACACCTTTGATGTCAACAGTGTCTACACGGAAATTTTTTCCCACTGGTTTAAAGAAGTATCCAGAGCCCCACACCCGCCAGTAGAGTCCCAAAAAAGGCGTTTAATGTTTTTGCTTGGCTGTCGGAGCGAAAGCGTCGCGCCAGGGTGTCACCCGCGATCGTCCATAGGGAAAATGCGAGAAGATTGTTAGCCGTAAAAATAGTGGCAATAAGGATGACTAACGGTAGCGACGACCCATTGGTATCAACAAGGAATTGGGTGAACATCAGCGAGATAATGACATAGGCTTTCGGGTTAAGAATCAGCAATATGAAACCATCCCGACATGTTGCTGATTTTGCGGTTTCAGTAGACTCGAGAACTCCGGCCCTGAGTAAATGCCAGGCAATCCAGAACACGTAGATAGACCCCGCCAGCTTAAGTACCTGAAATACATTCGGATAAAGTTCCAGCGCCGTATTGAATCCCAACCCAATGGCGACTGTGACCAACCAGGTTGCGACATGGTACCCAGCACTCAACGGCATCGTCGACCAAAAACCAAACCTTGCACCATTGGCGGCAAAGAACAGGTTGCCGGGGCCTGGGCTGTAGGCGAGTGGAAAAAGAAACAATACAAGCGAGGCGAGCGTGTGCATCATCTGCGGACCCTCTGGTGTCTCCAGGTGATTGATTACTGCTGTATCGGGGTAGGTTAATAACCCTGATGCTATTTACTCGCCATATTCGGAACTGGCACTGCACGCTTCGGGGCGAAATGTCTGCGCAAGTTGGTTTGGCACCGACAGGCTAGGGCGCCCATCTCATTGTTCCCGGTTGTTGGATTGTGAGCCCATAGGCTGTGCTTTGTTTCGGCTGGCGCTTACCCATCTACTTGCTGGTTGAAACCAGGCTTTTAAGGCCCTCGAGAGAGCATTGGTCAGTTCACAGAGGAGGCCCCACTCTTTGCCATACGCTTCCATGTAGCTGTCTTCTTCGCGCAGGGCCTGCGTTTTACGTGACATAGGAAAGGGTACGTCTCCGAACCCTCTGGAGCGCAGTTGTTCCGGTACCTGGTCTGTCTCTTGGTTGTCGATGTGCATGCCAGCCTCCTGTCTCAGCTGTTGAGTGTGGTGGGAGCAAATGCGTCTCCGTGTCGGGGTATCCAGTGATGAAAACGCCTGTAGTGTTGACTTGGAGTGAGATTACAAGACAATGATCTTTTATAATACGAAACAGAATGAACAGGTCTTTTCATGAATGAAATGGAAGTTGACTGGAATGATTTGCGTCTTTTTCTCGCGGTTGCCCGGGAAGGAGGGCTTTCTGCCGCAGCCAAAGCCACGGAACGCAGCCCGGCTACACTCGGCCGCCGAATGCATCAGCTTGAACAGGGGATGGGACGGGAGCTGTTCGTCAGACATGACCGCGGGTACGAACTGACGGGCGAAGGACGAAAACTACTGGAAGCTCTGGCTGACGTTGAATCGCGCATTGTCCGTATGACGGACGCTCCAGCCCCTGGTATTCGGCCGCTGGTGAAGGTCTCTGCTGGCACCTGGACAACACTGGCCCTGATTCAGCACCTCGACAGGCTGGTGGGCTCACCCCCGGACATTCGGCTGCGCTTTGTATCGGCGGAAAAAGTGCTGGATATCTCACACCGCGAAGTTGTCATCGGGTTTCGCAATCGCCGGCCCTCGGAAGACGCGCTTGTTTGTCGCAAGCTTGCACGAGTCGAGTTCGCACCCTACGCGGCAGAAGGGGCGCCGGAGCAGTGGATCAAGGTGCTTGCCGATACGCCCTCGGCTGATTGGTTGGGTCGCACTGTCGGCAGTGATGTGGTTTGTGAAGTTACTGCCCCGCGCAACAGTCTGGATCTGGCGCTTGTAGGCGGGGGTATTGCTCTGTTACCAACGTTCATTGGCGATGCTCAGCCCCAACTGAACCGGGTCAGCAGCCCAATACCCGAGCTGGCTCACGATCAATGGCTGGTCACTCATCAGCAAGATCGCCATTTACCGGAAGTTCGCAATGCGATCGATCGGCTATGCCGTGCTCTGGAACAGCCAACGCGTGTGCGTTAACCATGCGTGGGGGTGTTTGTATTGTTCGGGGATTTCTGGCGCTGGCGTTTGGCGCTCAGAAGGGTGGCCTATTTGGGCTCCTCTGGTAAAACAACCTTCCTTTGTCGCTCAGAGTCAGCTCTCTGGTGGTTCGTTTGACCAGCTTAACCCCCAGGCTATTCTTAAATCGTGTGAGGTTTTGCCCGAAGGCGGCCGCCGATATGCCGAGCGATTGAGCGACCGCTTATTCTGACACCCATGCTAGGTGCCTTCTCACACAGGCTTTGATCAGGAAGGCTTCCTGATCATGACAATGCCTATCCAGAGAAACCAGACGATGCCGGTAATACCGAACAGGTCTCTCAACACCGGCTCAGCGGAAAAAAGCGTGGCTACGCCGATCGCACCCTTTACCAGCGTAAACGCTGATAGGGGCTTTGAGAACAGGCCGTGGCGCCAGCTAATCGTGCCCAATAGCAACAGCCACACTCCGCCGATAAACTCGATGCCGCCGCCCAGGCTTTCCGTCAGCAGGGCTCTGGCATAGTAGATCACCTCTGCCGCAGCGGGATTCGAGGGGCTGTAGTTTGCCAATAGCTCATGAGAGCTGATGCCGATCATGCCCGTGCACAACAATACCACCACCCAGAAGTAGCCAAACAGCCTGGCCATTGCCATAACAGTCGGAGACACCTGCTGGTAAAGGCTGCCTATGACATACACGCAGAAACACAGCAGACACGCAAAAAGAACATAGCCCAGAACGTAGGTAAGGTTAAATAAGGCCTTATTTTCAATGAGGTAAGCGATCTTTTCGGCGGTTATCGCGTCTGCCGGTGTGCTCAATATGGCGCCATAGATGATGAATAGGGTGATATAACATAACGCCATGCCGATAAAGGCTGCGCCGGCAAGGGGTTTTAACGGACGCTGTGCCGTGTTCATTTCGTTGATAAGTGTATTCATCTCTTGGTTTCCTCAGTGTTTAACTCAAGTGGATAGAGCCATCTTGGGCCTTTCCGCCCCTGTAATCGTCTTTTCCAAGTGAGAAGGACACTGTTTTTGAGTCATTTCGAAGGCCTATCCTGCTCGCCAAGGAGAGTTGAGGCATCACAGATGCACTCAACTCTCATTTGGCTGTTATTGATACCAGGGATAGTAATGGTGTGACCTACCAGCGATACCCCAGGGAAACACCGAACGCTGTTGCATCAAGCGCAACCGATTCGCCGTAGAGCTCAACTTCTGCTGTGGCATAGCGAAGGTCAACGCCTGCTGTGAACTGGTCGGTCAGAAGGTAGTCGACACCGGCGTTCAGCCACAGCCCAGTGTCCATGTCTTCTTCCTCTGTGTCTCCCGACCCGTCATTGTTCACCTGTGCGGCATACGCAAAGTTAACGCCGCCACCAATGTAGGGACTGAACTTCGTTTGCAGGTCAATGTACTTTCTCAAGCCCAGCTGTGCCGCTGCGGAATAGGTGCCTTTTACCTGGCTCGTCGTACTGTCTTCGCTGCCCGAACCAAATAGGTCGACGGCAACGCGTATGCCATGAAAGCCGGTCTTGAAATCGGTCAGCACGCCGATCGAGCCATGGCCATCCTGTGCACTCCAGGCACTGGCATTGATCGTCTGGCCGCCAAAGTAGGCTTTGGTGTTGACGGTTGACTCATCAGCCTCGGCCACGGTTAGCAAGGCAGTCGATAAGGTGACAGCAACGGCAATAGACAGCTTAAAGGGGTGTTTCATTAGTGGTTTCTCCGGTTACGTTAAGAAGTAATCAGCGATGGAATAAAGGCGATCGGAAAACGTTTCGCCGGGAAACGGCTGTATCTGTCGTTACCGTGGATCGTTTCGTTGGCCATAAAGCCCATCTACTTTTTACAGTTTTCGTCAAAAGTTGAGGGTGCTATTATGGTTTTTCTGCCGCGGTCTTCGTCCTTTCCAAGTGAGAAGGACAGGTTTTTGATCAATTTCAAGGGAATGAAGGATGTTTATCGACGGGATAAGCGTGGGTATAGGGGTGTTGTTTCTATCACTGCTCTATCTGAATCCGGCCTATCACAAACCGAGTAAGCTCGTCGCTGGCGTCATTGTTATCATGAGTTGGCTGGTATCCGGCACACTCCTGCTGGAACAGGGAGGCCTATTTACGAGGCTGTATATCGCCTCAATCCCCGTCGTCTTTTTTCTACTGCTACCGATGATCTATTGGTATCAGCAGCTTATGACCGCCTATGGCACTCAACCACAACCCGAGAAACGAACCCTCCATTGGATACCCGTTGGGCTGGCTGGCCTGCTCAGCCTGTCCATTGGCCTAATGCCGAGCGAAGACTTCAACAACATGTTCTTTAACGACCCGGAGCAGCTTTCGGTCTGGGTGGGCATTAATGCCGCAGGGTTTGCCTTTCTTTTGGTCGGGTGGACGATCCTGAGCGTTCTCTACCTTGGTAGAATCGTGATCAATACCAAGGCGTATCATCAACGGTTGAATACCGAGTTTGCGGACCATGAAGGGAAGCGGCTGGACTGGCTTGTCGGCTTTGTCGCTCTGCTGGTGGTCACCTGGCTTTATGCACTCATTGTTTTGGGGGCATCTTCCGACACATCGATGCCGTTTGTTAGTGAAACCGTGCTTTCAATAATGGTCCTTCTGCTTATTTGGATGTTTTGCCTGCAGACTTTGAACAGAAGACCTGTTTTTGCCCATATTGAACCGGACCCGGACCAAGAGCCCGGATCGGAACCCGAATTGGACCCTGGTTCAGACCCCGAGTCAGCAGACGTTTCTGAGCAAAAATACGCTAATTCCTCGATTGATGATGAACGATTAAAACGCATTGCGGATAAGGTTGAGCGGAAAATGATGGAAGAGAAATCCTATTTGAACCCCGATATCGATGCCTCAACGCTCGCGTCTGAACTTGGCATTTCCGGTCATTACCTATCACAAGTGTTGAGCCGGGAAATGCAGACGACCTTTTACAGTTACATTAATGACGCTCGTGTTGAGGCGGCGAAAGAAGCGCTGAAAACCAGTGAACAGACTGTTTTGGAAGTCGCATTATCCGTCGGATACAATACCCGTTCATCGTTTTACAATGCGTTTAAGAAGAGAACAGGCATGACGCCAAGTAAGTACAAGATGTCTGCCGCTTCAGCTGAGCCGATTCATTAGCCGGCTATGCAAAAGCGGTTGCAGCAACCGGCCTATGGAGGGCTGAACCATGAACTTCGTGACGACCTTTGCGGTGGTTGCAGCCTTGCTGGGGTCCGCATTAATGGGAGGCGTTTTCTTTGCTTTTTCAAACTTCGTGATGAAAGCACTGGGTAGACTGCCTGTTCCGGACGGCATCGCAGCAATGCAGTCGATTAACGTTGTGGTTATCAACCCGGTTTTCCTGGGCACGTTCGTGGGTACTGCTGTGATCTCTGCGTTGGTCGCTGTGCTTGCAGTGGCAGGGTGGGGAGCATCGTCGGCGCCTTACATGCTGTTGGGTTCCCTGTTCTACCTGGGCGGAACCTTCCTGGTGACAGGGCTTGGTAATGTGCCGTTGAACCATAGGCTGGCGGCAGTATCCCAAACCGATCCGGCCGCACAGGCGTTGTGGCATTACTACCTGGATCGATGGACAATGCTTAACACACTGCGAACCATTTCAGCGTTGCTCGCGGCGCTGATGTTTATCGTTGGCCTATTGCAGTCAGGAAACACGTTATGATTCAGCTGGCTGCCTGGACGTATGGTTCACTCATTGCCGTGGTCATTGTCTTTCAAGTATGCCTGATGGCAGGTGCACCCTGGGGCAAGCTGACGCAAGGGGGGCGTGTTCAAGGTGCACTGCCGGTTAAAGGCCGACTGGTGGCAGGTTTTTCTGTTCTGTTACTGGCGGGCATGGCTGGGGGCATCCTGTCTGCAGCGGCAATGCCGCCGAACTGGCCGGAATGGGTAGGCTGGGTGGCACTGTTGGTACAGGCACTCTGTACGCTTTTAAACTGGATCACACCATCCCGAAGTGAACGACTTTTATGGGGCCCGGTTACCACTGTCATGTTTGGGCTGGCCGCTTACGTCCTTTTAGGCAAGGTACCCACGCTGGGTTCTTAGGATGGAGGCTACTGGGTCAAGTCTTAAGGTGGGTGTCACAGTTAGGAAGTAGATAGCTTTCACTAATAGTTTGGGGTGAGTGTCCAGGCGTCCATGCAGTCACAGCCCCTCGGGGCTCACTGGGGCGCGTTGGCTTTCAGCACCTCCAGCGGTACGATCGATAACGCACTTCGGTGAGTGGCTTCCAGATTCACCATCGGCGCACAGCCCTCGTCGTGGGCCTGCAGGAAGCGACTGGCGCAAAGGCACCACTGGTCGCCCGGTTTCAGCCCGATCCTGTCGTCAGCACTGTTGAGACACCCACCCTGGAAGGCCATCAAGAACTAGCTTTCGATAGGTTGTATTAATACTAGTGGGGTGGGTGTCTTGGTAATTTCTATCAAGGTTGCTTGCCGGGGCATCCGGGCCCCGGTTGTTAGACCGTCAACCAATGTCGACGGCTGTGCCGGCCACTACAATTCCGCCCTCGGCCGGAACCGAGATCTGCAACTGACTCGGCCTGCCCATGGCCTCGCCCTGGCGAATCAGGAACTGTGCTGGCACGTCAATTAACCCGGCATCGCGCAAGTAACCCCCTAATGCAGCGGCAGCAGCGCCCGTGGCCGGATCTTCAACCACCCCACCCACCGGAAAGGGGTTGCGCGAGTGAAATAGGTCATCACGCTCGCGGCAGATCAGCTGTAAGGTAGTGAGCCCTTCACGCAGCATCAGTGTTTTCAGGGATTCAAAGTCATAGCTCAGCTGATTAAGCCTTGTCTGTGACTTTACCGCGAGTACCAGGTGCCATGCACCACCATAGGCAACGGCCGGTTTGATGGAAGAGTCCAGGTCTTCGGGACGCCAGTTCAGAAGTGCCAGTACCTCGCCTACCAGTTCTGCAGACGCGAGCTTGTGGGCAGTTTCAACGGAAGTTAGTGCGGCTTGTAGCTGGTTGTCTGCCGATTTCACCTGAACCATCACGGGGCCTACCGTTGTATCCAGCGTGTAGTGGCCCACTCCCGTGGTACGGCCGAGCACGATCGCCCCGGCGATGGTTGCGTGGCCGCAGAAGCTGACTTCGGCTAACGGGCTGAAGTAGCGGATCGTTCGGTTGTGCCCCTGGGACGGCGCGATAAAAGCCGTTTCCGAGTAGCCGACCTCGGCGGCAATGTGCTGCATGGTGGCGGCGTCGGGTAGCGTTTCCCCTATCCAAACGCCAGCGGGGTTGCCGCCATTCGGGTCGGTTGTGAACGCGGTTAGGCGGAAGAGCTGATCATTCATCGTGTCTGAGTCCTGTGTATTGAAGGGGCATAGCCGTCAGTCTGCCATTAGAATAATTTATGGAAACTGCTTTATCGTAGCCCATAGGGATACTAGGATTTATCCATGAACCCAGTCACCTTTCCTCCGTTAAATACGCTTCGAGCGTTTGCGTCCGCTGCGGGGTCAGGCAGCTTTGCCGCTGCTGCAGGGGAATTGAACCTCACGTCTGCCACAATCAGCCATCGAATTAAGGCGCTGGAGGGCAGATCGATGTGCCTCTGTTTGTGCGCCTGCCACGGGGCGTTCAGTTAACACCCGAAGGCCAGCTGTACTGTGAGCGTCTGGCCAGTGTGTTCACCCAGATCGAGCAAGCCACGCGAGACTTGAAGCAGCCTAGTGTAAAGGACCCGCTGGTGTTATCGGCTCCCCACTCGTTCATTCAATACTGGCTGGCGCCCCGCCTAAGTCGGTTGTATGCCCGACACCCGGGTTTGCAGTTAAGGTGTCGCGCAAACTACAGCGCTCTTGAGACACCCACATCAGGCGGCTATCAGAGACCAGATACGGATAGTTCTCATTGAATAGCCTGCGTGGGTGTCAGGGTGGCTCTCTTAAACCTTGAACCGGCTTACCAATTCATTCAATTCCCGTGAAATACGGTTCAGGTCTTCCGCATTTTCGGAGGTTGCCTGCATGGCCTGGCTGGTCTCATCGACCATCATTGATACCTGTTCGACCTTCTCTGCGATGGCGGTACTCGCCAAACTCTGTTCGCGTGTGGCGTTTGCCACCTCCCGGACGCGCTCAAGAGCACTGTCAGCACCCTGCCTTAATTGCTCAAGCAACTCAGCCGCTTCCCGGGTTGACTGTGAACCTGATTCCACCTGAGGCAGTGCAGCGTCAATCGTTACGACAACCTCTTTGGTATCGGCCTGAATTCCGGCGATCATCTCATCGATTTCAGTGGTCGCAGTCTGAGTACGCCCAGCCAGAGTGCGTACTTCCGACGCTACCACGGCGAAGCCACGGCCCTGATCACCGGCACGTGCTGCTTCTATCGCCGCGTTTAACGCAAGCAGGTTTGTCTGATCCGCAATTTCTTTGATCGAGGAGGCAATGGTGGAAATCTGCTCTGCTCGTTGGTTGAGTGCCTTTACCCTGGATGAGGCATCGGTGATCACCTCGGCAAGCCGGGAAATCTGCGAGTTGGCTTCACTGACTTTCGCCACTCCCTGACCAGCCAGGTCGGCAGAGGCGAGTGAATCCTGTTCGGTTTGTTTAGCGCTGTCCGAGATGTGGCTGATACTGACCGTCATTTCCTCGACGGCAGCAGCCATGGAAGCAGTGGCTTCAGCTTGCTCATTGGAAGCTTTGGCAACATCCGCCGCAGCGCTGTTAATACCATTAGCGCTGCTATTGAGTTGCTGCGACTCGGTGCGGATCTCAGCAACGATGGTTTGCAATGATTTCACCATGGTACCAAGACTGGCCAACATACTGCCTTTGGGGGCATTTCGTACATTCACCTGCAGATCGCCGTTGGCTGCGCGATTCATCAGTTCAATGGCCTCACCAGGCTCACCACCGACCTGGCGCAGTACTCCACGAGCCAGCCATATCCCGATCGCGGCTATCGTCAGAAGGATAACAATTGATGTGACCACTTCTCTCAAAACGCTCGATCGAACTTCTGTGGCCAGGTCATCCATGTAGATGCCGGTACCAATGAACCAATTCCAGGGGGTGAACTGTTTGACATACTGCAATTTGGGGACTGTCTCAGTCTCCCCTGGCCGGGGAACAGAGGTCTCTACGAAGGCCCCATTAGGCTGAGTCTTAAGGGCTGAGACCATATTCCTTATGGTGTACCGACCCTGCCCATCCTGGATCGCATCAATCACTTCTTGACCAATCAGATCTGAGTTCAAGTGAGCGACACCCACGCCATCCATAGTAAAGGCGTAGGTGTATTCGGAACGACCATCACGGCCGCCGTATCGGCCGGCCAGTAACGTGTCAACGGCACGTTGCTGAGCATCTTCGCGGCTTAACGTACCTTGTCTTTCCTGGGCATGGTAATAGGACAGGATGCTATGGTTCGCCTCAATGATTGACCTGATGAGCTCCTGTCGGCCTTGCTGCAGGTCACGTTGAATTGACAGGGCAGACAATGCCGTCAGGATCACGATACCAAACACTGCAGACAGAACCAGCAGAGTAATTCGGGTTTTCAGTTTCAGGCTGTTCAAGAGGCCTCCGCAGAGTCGGTTTTTTCGGGCGCGCACTATAATCGGGCACAAAACGAAAATATAGATAATTATTGTAAAGCGGGACTTAACCCCATACCTGCTAAAAGACACCCTCCGCATGGGCTCCTTTGCGACCCATGGGGAGCGCTCTTGAGACACCCACGTTAGGCGGCCGTTCACATTTGATGGCGACTAAAAACTGACTACTGATACCGTGTATTACTACTGCGGGGTGGGTGTCTCAGTTGCTGGTCGCTGCTGGGTTCATCAAATCAGATACCCAATCAATGAACACGCGCAGTGTGGCGCTGATATACCGGTTTTGTGGAAAGGCGACGTACAGCGGCATCGGGTCAAGCTGCCAGTCTTCGAACAGGGGTATCAGTTCATTTCTGGTTACTGCCTCATCCGCCATGTAGACCGGAAGTGAGAGTACCCCGAGGCCCGCCATGCCTGCAGCCAGATGGGCGTTGCCATCGTCGACGGAAATTCGGTTCCGGCCTTGCACCGTAATGGACTGACCGTTCTGTTTTAATACATAGGGCAGTGCCTTACCAATCCGTTCCCAGGTGAAGCCGACAACGCAATGATGCGGCCCTGCCAGCTCGCTCGGGTGCGCGGGCGTGCCGAATTGCTCCAGATACCCGGGGAGGCATACAGGCCGAACGGCAAACTCCCTACACGGCGTGCCACCAGTGAAAGATCAGTCAATTCCCCGCCACGCACCACGCAGTCCACGCCCTCTCCAACGATGTCCACAACCCGGTCGCTGACACCCAGGTCCAGCTGTATGTCGGGGTACTGTGCGTAGAACGAAGGCAGGGCGGGCATCAGAATAAAACGAGCCAGTGGGCTGGGTACATCCACGCGCAGTCGCCCGCGGGGAGTGGTCATGACGCTGGACAAACTGGTTTCTGCATCGTCCATATCGGCCAATAGCTTCACCGCCCGTTCGTAATAGGCCGCACCGTCAGCGGTTACATTGACTTTACGGGTGGTGCGATTGAGCAGCTTGACCCGCAAATGTGCCTCCAGCTGCTGAACCAGTTGCGTAACGCTGGTTTTGTTCATGTGGAGTGTGTCAGCGGCCTTGGTAAAGCTGCCTGTTTCCACCACTCGAACGAACGCCTGCATGGCGTTGAAACGGTCCATGGTTACTCCGGCTCGATTTGATTGTTTGGATTATACAAACAATGTTGACGGTTATGGCCAGTTTATCGGCCCGGAAAGCCGCTTTACAGTGGCCCCACACTAACCAGCAATGATGGAGTTACCCATGAACAAACGTGACGTCGTTTTCCCGACCGGCCGCCAGGCACTTTACGAACAAAACCGCTACTCACCGGCAATCCGTTCCAACGGGCTCTTATTTGTGTCCGGGCAGGTAGGCAGCCGCGAGGATGGCTCACCGGAACCCGACCTGGAAAAACAGGTACAACGGGCGTTCGATAATCTGAACAGCATTCTCAGGGCGGCGGGCTGCACCTTTGACGATGTGATCGACACCACTCTGTTTGTTGTCGACCCTGAGTCGGTGTTTGGCCCTGTGATGAAGGTAGTGCATGAAAACTGGGGCGAGGCGCCCTACCCAACACTGACCGGAATTGGGGTTACTTGGTTGTTTGGCTTTCAGTTTGAAATCAAGGTGATCGCAAAACTGCCTGAAAATGTGTCTTAGCCCGGAGAGTCGGAACCGCGTGGCTGTCATTGGGATATCCCCTGTACTTCCGCACTAGGGCGCCACGCTAACCGCCCTGATTTCTCCGTCCATTGTGAACGGGACTACCAGGGTGGAGCCAGCACCGCCGATATCCGCCAACCCCATTGTCCAATGGGCCAGCACGGTTCGGCGTCCCTCGTCCCCGATACGCATGAGCGTGCCCGACATCCAATCGCTGACGACATAGCCTGAATCGACTCTAACCAGACCGTCTAGATTGCCCAGGGACTCTCCGCCGTCAATTTCGGTGATGGTGTAAGTGGTCAAGTCAATTCTCAGCAGGCTACCGGGCTGGGCGGTACTGAAATCGGCGTTGATCGGTGTACCCCAGGCGGCCACGATCAGAGCGCCGTCATGGATCGTTAATCCATTCGGGTGCATCAGCCGGTCGTCTCTTATCCAGGCGACGAATTCACCCCCTTGTAAACGGTATAGGGCGTTGCCGACCATATCCGATACATAGAGGGTTCCGTTGCCGTTAGCGACGACATCGTTCAGCAGTAATGCCTCCGGCGCAGTGAAATCGCGCACCCACCGGCCAGTGTTCAATTCGATTTTCACAAGACGGTCGATGTCTGCCACGTACAGATACCCGTCATGGATCGCCATGCCTTTGGGTGCATTCAAGCCAGTTACCCATCGTTGCTCGGTCAAGCGGCCGTCAGTTGTCAGGCGAGACAGATAACCCTGACCGTTTTTTTCGTCTGGGTCCCCGTTGATATTGGAGACATAAACGTAGGACCGTTCAGGGTCCATCAGGGCAGATTCCGGTTGATCGAAACCGTTTACTGTCCAAAGTGTGGTGGGGGTATCAGTCGCCAGGGATGTCTGACTCAGAACTGACGTTAACCATAAACCGAGCAGGATGCGTTTCATGTGTGGCTCCTCTTTGTGCGATGGGAACATAGCTCAGCTTAAAGTGGATTTTGTAATTTGATACTCGAAGGTTGGTGCGTATCGTAATTGGATACCTATCGTGGGGAGAGAGTATCGCACTATGTCTGACCAACTGTTTTCTCGCTTGAAAGCCATCCTGCGCACCCGGGAGATGACTTATGCCGATGTGGCCGAGCGCATGGGGGTCTCGGAGGTCACCATTAAGCGGATTTTCGCCGACAAAGACTGCAAACTGAGCCGCCTTTCTGCCCTTTGCCGGGCGGTGGGGGTGGATTTGCACGAATTGATCGAGGTTGAGAGCCAGGCGATCCCGGTATCGACGCCGTTGCAACCGGAGCAGTCACGGGCTCTGGCAAAAGACCGGTCATTGCTCGGTGTGTTCATGATGCTGGTGAGCCGATACCAGCCCGAGCAACTGCAACAAGTCTCGGGTCTAACCGAGCCCGGTTTGTATCACTATTTGCGACGGCTGGAAACACTGGAGCTGATTGACCTAAACCCGGTCAGCGGGGACGTTTCGTTGCGTGTGGAGACCCCTGTCGATTTTGTCGGGGACAAGCATCTTGCTCGCGTCATCCGTGAGGTTAACGAGTCGTTTCTGGGTTGGGTGTTCGACCATAAACACCGCCCGGACTATGCGTTTGAAACATTGGGACGGCATTTGACCCGTGAAAGTGCCCAGATCATCATGCACGACTTGGAAGAGATCGTTGAGCGTATGCAACGATTGGCGCTTCGCGATAGTTTGATGGCGCCGAAGGAGCACCGTCGGGGCTACAAACTCACTGCGGGGTTCGGGCTGGCTCCTTTTGATCGATTGTTTACTATCGAGGAACCTGCAGAAATATCCGTGGGGCTATAAAGTGGGTGTCTTGGTTTGGTCCTGATTGGCGGATCCAGCTCGCTGCGAATAAGGGTTCATTTAAAACAGAAATTCGTCAGGCTCTGAAATAGGGTTCACGGTGAGCATTCGCCAGAATCAGGGTCTGGGGGGGCGTAAGATTGAATTTTACGAAGGTAAAACCATGCCAACTTACTTTCTGTATACCAGACAACAGCGGTCTTCAGCCACTTTGCTTGTGGTTAATGCGGGCGTTGCGCTCTTTCTCTATTGGGCAGCCCACACCTATCTCCCGACGCTCACGAGTGATACCGAAGCGCTTAATCAACTGCTTTACGTTCTGGATATCGCTATTTGGGTGGTTGAAGCTATGTTGCTTGGGTTAGCACTGTGGTTTTGGATTGAAAATAAGCAAGTTGAGGTAAAGGTCACACCAACCACCCTGTCTTACGTCGACCCGACCTTTGGTGATGTGAGCTGGGAGGTTAACACGGCCGACATCACGGAGTTGAAGCAAGTCAGCGATGTTAGGAACGAGTTTTTATCAAACGTGATCCTGCTCAAAGACGGAGGGCAAAAGCAACTCATGTACGGGAACTATCGCGGGTTTGATCGGCGGGCTTTTTTCGATGCGCTGGTATTAGCCAACCCGAACATCACCGTTCCGGACAGTCTGTATCGGTATAAAATGCAGCGGCCACGGTGGGCAAAGCGCATTAGAAGTAAAATTGGACTCGATAAGAACCGCTAAGGATCTGATGGGGCACTTGCAATCGGCGGCTATCAAAAACCATCTTCTTATAGCTTGCGTTAATGGACGGGGCGGGTGCCTTTGCCCTGTACCGGTGTCGATTCAGGCGGGCTGGCGCTGGTCGAATGCCTGGCGCGCCTTATTCACCTCCGGCAGTTTCTCCTTCGTCCAGCAATACAGTGCCTTGTAGGGCTGCAACAGGCTTTGGCCGATGTCTGTTAGTTCATACTGTACCGCTACCGGTGAGCTGCTGATAACATCGCGGGTGACAATGCCGTTGCGCTCCAGGCGTCTTAAGGTCTGGGTCAGTGACTTCTGGGAAATACCTTCCAATAGTCGCTTGATGTCGTTGAAGCGACGCGGGTGCTGCTCAAGGACGGTCAGAATCATCATCGTCCACTTGTCGGCAATTTCGGCAAATAGAACTCGATTTGGGCAATGGGCGGTAAAACACGGATTGTCGGCCACAAGGTTTCCTCAAGGTAACTTGGTGCAATTGAAGTGCCTAATTTACACTAGGTATAAAAAATATACTATGTGCGCCGTTAAACACCCGAACAGGAAATTCTTTTGATGTCTGCAGATTCTATTGATACATCCGTTCTCTTCCAGCCCGTTGAACTGGGCTCTCTGACCCTTAAAAATCGCATTGTTATGGCCCCTATGACGCGCAATATGGCGCCCGAAGGCATTCCCGGCCAAGCCAATGCCGACTACTATCGTCGTCGTGCCGAAGCGGATGTCGGCCTGATCCTGTCGGAAGGCACGGTGATCAATCGACCGGTGTCTCGTAACGAACCGAACATTCCCTTTTTTCACGGCGAACAAGCGCTGGCCGGTTGGAAAACGGTCATCGATGGTGTGCATCAGGCTGGCGGTCGTATGGGTCCGCAAATCTGGCATACCGGCACGGCGCCCAGCGGCAGTGGCTGGAAGGCGGAAGGTGAGATGGAAAGCCCGTCCGGTCTGTTCGCTCCGGATAAGCCCGTTGGTAAAACCATGACCGATGCTGATATCGCCGACACCATCGACGCCTTTACTCAAGCCGCAGTAGATGCCAAACGCCTGGGTTTTGATGTGGTTGAAGTGCACGGCGCTCATGGTTATCTGATTGACCAGTTTTTCTGGGCAGGTACCAATCAGCGGACCGACCGCTGGGGTGGCGACACGGTGCTGGCACGTGCCAACTTTGGTGTTGAAGTCATTAAATCGATCCGCCAGGCGGTGGGTGCGGATTTTCCCGTGCTGTTGCGGTTAAGCCAATGGAAACAGCAGGACTACAAAGCCAGGCTGGCGCAGTCACCAGCGGAAATGGACGCATGGCTCGGGGTTCTGGCCGATGCCGGAGTGGATGTTTTCCATTGCTCGCAACGCCGTTTCTGGGAAGCCGAATTTCCTGAGGTTGATGGTGAAAACGGATTGAACTTCGCGGGCTGGGCGAAAAAGCTGACCGGCAAACCCACCATCAGTGTTGGTTCGGTGGGCCTCGATGGCGATTTCTTCTCTGCCTTTGGCGGTCACAGTTCGCAGCGCACGGAGCTGGATCAATTGGTGCAGCGCCTGGAGCGCAAAGAGTTTGATCTGATCGCCGTCGGGCGGGCCTTGTTGGGCGATCCCAACTGGGCGCAGAAAGTGCAACGTGGTGCCAGCGATGAACTGACCGGATTCGAACCGGCGCAACTGGCAGAGCTGGTCTGATCTGACCAGCATTCACTGTACCGGTGTTCAGCAACGGCTAACACCGGTTTCAGCCAGACTCGTTCGTGACACCCCCGATAAGTGGCGTCGCATCGGCAATGGGACGGGGTGGCCTGGTCGCTCAGCTATTGCCTGGGCGTCAAGCGCCGACAGTCCGAACCCGGGTATCAGGTAGAGAACAGTCGCTCACAGGTCACTTCCGTTTTAGCCAGCCCAAATAAGGAGGTCCATGACCATTCGCCGGGGTTGAGGACAAACTCATCAGTGATGTTCAGCCCATTGGCTATCTGCATATCGCTCACCGGCACTCCATCGCTATAGCCCACCGTATGGTGGCTGCTGAATATTTCCTGTCCAGCCAATAAACTCTCGGTGATGGCTTTGGAGTGGATAATGAGTTGGATGCTTTCGGCTCGTGAAATGCCGACCCCCTGTCCGTTGACATTCCCCGAGGCGATTCGAATGGCAACCGAAACACAGGATCCGTCATTCTGCCTCGCTACCAGCTCACCTTTGCCGACAATCCCCTCTAGCCTCACCAGCCTGCCTCGTTTTGGCGATTCGATAAAAATCATTCCCATGGGTAAGACACTATCGCTCAAAGCGGGCTCGGGTGAGTCAGGTTCAGGAACCGGAACGCTGCCGAATGCACCGGTTATGGCGACACCGGCCAAGAACAGGCTCGCAATCGTGCCAATACAGTATGAGCGTTTCATTCGTGACCCCCGGTCGATGCGTTGATATGGATGTTGCCCTGATCCTCGCCTGGCTGTGCGAGTAGCCAGATGAGCCACAGGACCCCGATAACAGGGATCACAATCAGCAGCAGGCACCACCCCGATTGCCCGATGTCGTGGAGTCGTCGTACACTGACCGAGAGGGTCGGGATCAGTGCAAGGGCACTGTAGAGTCCCTCTAAAGCGCCGTACCCATGAAGGCTGGCATCGATGCCAACCAGGATCGCCGAGATCAGTAAGTTAACCAGCATGAACTGCCAGAAAGCCTGGCGAGAGGCGTTTCCTGACCATTGAAAGGACCGTTTCCAGCCGTCCAGGTACTCGTACATAATGTTGTCCTCCTATCAATTCCAGACACCTCAATCGTCGGCTGTGCTAGCGTCGTAGGCGTCCTCAATCGGGTTCGAGGACGTACTGGAAAGCGATTGAGGCCACACTGGCGATTAACTTGCTGATTACAGGTTCCTATGATTTTTGTGCCACTCCCCTTTGTCGTTGCATTGTTACTGGTTATTCTGGCTATCGTACTGATTGCACAGCAACGGCCTGTTGGCCTGGCAACCTATATGTTTATCGGGTTGTGCGCGGCCGTTCCCGTCATCGTGGGAATCAGAGCGTTGACGGATATCCCTCTATTCAGAGCGTTGCAACCGGCCGTCGCATCCTGCGTTCCTGTCGCTGCCTGGTATTGCTTCGCCCGGGCTCACCATCACAAGACAGCCTTCCTGGTTCATGCGCTGTGGCCACTGCTCGTTATACTGGGCTCGCTAACCTATCCTTTTTGGAACCCACCGCTGGATCCTCTTTTGGCGTTCATCTATTTGGGATATGGGGTTGCTCTGATTCGGGTGTCCTTCAGTGCCGACAAAGTGCCCGGTCAAGTGCGGCTTTCCCAGGCGGGTACCGCGATCGTGGCTGAGCGATTCGCCGGCGTACTGTTGCTACTGTCCGCAATGCTCGACATTGTCATCAGCGTTGATATGGCTACATTTCAGGGGGTGCATGCCGATGCGATTCTCAGCATTGGGCACTTCATTCTACTGCCGGTGCTCTCCGGGATGGTGCTGTTAATTGGCATGAGCAGGGTACCGTCAGACCGTCGAGGCCAGGTGGCACAGCCGGCTGAGCAAACAGCGGGCAGCCCTATTGACGACAACCCGAGCTCGGAGCTTTCTGATGATGCGGCCAAAGCGATCATTAAGGCCGTGACGGCGTTAATGATTGAGAAAGAGGTATTCCTGGACCCAGACCTGACACTGGACAGGTTGGCTCGCAAGTCCGGAATACCGGCGCGACAGATATCGGTGGCAATAAACCGGGTGTATAACAGAAACATTTCGCAAGTTGTAAATGAATACCGCATTGAGCGGGCCAAGGAATTACTGGCCAATACCACCCACTCGATCACCCAGGTTTACTTAGAGTCTGGTTTTCAGACCAAGTCCAACTTTAACCGGGAGTTTCTTCGGGTAACTCAGCTAACACCAAGCGCGTATCGTCGGTCACTGAAGGCGTCATGATGGGATACTGCAGTGTACGTTAGGTGGGCGTCTATGTTGGCTGTTGCAGATACACTTGCACCGCAACTCGCTGCTAATATGCCGGACCATGAGCTATGGACGGGTTTTCTTCGGGATCCGGGTGGTAACCTGGTCGGTCTGATGGAAGAGAAGCGATAACCCACTTTTAGTGTAAAGGTACCGTACGAAAGTCCCTTACGTGATTCAATTGGGCTAAAGCAATGAAGCGCCTGCCTTTTCTGGCTATCAGTGGCAGGGTAATGATTGCTTGTATCAAGTCAACAGGGCGTCATTTTCTGTCGAAAGTTGATATGAAGATGATTCAAAATTCGCTGTTAGCGGCTTCATTATCATAAGTTGCCACTAGTGGTTCAATGGATTAACCGGCAAGTTTTTTTAAAGGTGGCAGGATGCAATGTAAGCTTGGTAGTTTTATGGCTCTATTCAAATGTGCAGTGTTAGTCGCAGTTCTCACCTCCATTGCGGGTTGTGCTCGTTTTGTGAAGTACGAGTATGAGTCGCATGTGTTTCCGCTCGATGATGAAAACGAGCTAGTGGTCTCTACGTTCCCATCCTGGTTTCCAGCAACAAAAAATCATATCCCTTTTTTATACAAAAACTCGCATGCTCCCCAGTCAGTTAATTTTGAATTTTTTGTGCGGGCCACGGGTACCACTGCTGGACGTAACCCAAACATTGAATCAATACTCGTAAGAAATTTCTCCTATGAATTTCCGGGGCAGGCACCGGTGGTGTTACTTAGTGACTATACAACTGGCTTCTGGCAGCAAGGTCAGCAACATTTTGACTCGGAAAGCCTGGAGCCAGTCCCCTGTGTTGATGGCTGGTACGTTCGCGTAAAGTTCGATTTGGTCCTGAATGGTGTGGTTCATAGAGGCGAGAAGGATTTGTACGCGCAGGAGGTATCGACGATGACCCCGCTGCTGTTCGATGCGCTTAGGTAGCCGAAGTGGGCGGCAGTAATAATTAGGCAGAAAGCCCCCGGAGCAATAGCCCCGGGGGCTTGGCACTCGAACCAGGGGTCGAGTCAATCAGCGGCAGTCTGGTTCTGAGCCAGCATCATGAGAATTTCCCGCAAATCATTGCGAATCGTTTCATGCTGCCGGGTCAGAGCGTTCAACTTGTCGTGTACCTGATCGAACTCGGCTTCACGACGTTCTGCCATAACCATCGTCTTGATCTCTTTAACCAGAGACAGGATGGCGCCTTGCGTGTCGGTTTGTTGTGTCATGATTTCCTCCTATGGTTAGCAGTTGACTGCGTTTGTCCTCACCCAGGGCTTTCACCTCAGGCATGCGGACGCTTGGTTGCTTTTCGGTTGGACTCGGTCACCTCTCCGGTGGCCTCTTGTCCAGCCTTGTGATTGATGCTGGTGCTGCTCGAGTTGGCCGCATTGCTCGATGCGCTGGCACCGTCCGGCGCGACTACTGCCACCCCGACCGGCCCGGCTGCGGCGGCACCATAAGGGCCAACGGCGACAGCGACGGTGTCTGATGCGGCAGCGGCGTAGTCGGAGCAAACACTGACTGAGACCGCGCTGGTTTCGGCGACGCCATCGCCGACCGCTGAGCTCGCCGCGCTAGCTGAAGCCGGGCCGTCACCCTGTTCGGCTTCGGCGGCTACGGCCGAGGTCGCCACGGCGTGAGGGCCGCGGTCGACCACCGGTTTTTCCTTGTATTTCTCTTGCTGAGCTTCCGCTTCCCGGTCGGCCGTGGCCTTGGCACTATTGGTGTCAGTGTCCGTATCAGCGTCCGTGTTAGTGTCGGTATCGGTATTACTGTTTGCATGGGTCTTGAGCGTACTCATGGGTCACCTCTTTCGCTGTGGGGTTAGAGTGAAACCACCTGCACAACATGCAGTAGCAGGGTCACACCCGTCACGATGACCAGGATCCCCGACAGGTCGACGAAGAACCCGGTCTTGATCATCTGCCAGACCGGCACCTGGCCAGAACCGAAAACAATGGCGTTGGCCGAGGTCGATATCGGCAGCATAAAGCCGTAAATGGCGGAAAACGTGGCGATCAGCGCTACGACCAGCGGGTTACCACCGCCGGCTTCGGCGACTGGTGGAATAGTCGGAACCAGAACAGTGATGCTCACCAGGTTGGTGCTGATCTCGGAGAACAGAATGGCCGTGCCCGAGGCGAGAAAACTGACAATCAGCGGGCCGACATTGCCGATGCGGTCGGCCAAGCCCGCACCGAAAACCTGAGCCAGGCCGGTCAGTGTCATCAGGTTGCCCAGCGCCAGGGCGCAACCGACCAGCAACACGGGGCCCAATCCATCTGCCGGACATCACGCCAGCGCAGCGTGAAGCCCTCTGTGCGATTGACTGGCATCAGAAACAAGCTGCAGGCAACCAGAATAGCGACGACGGGTGGTGGCAGCCGTTGCACCAGGAACAGGTGTGGTGCCGAACCATGACCAAAGATCAAGGCCATCAGTGCTGGCAGCAGCCACAAGAAGACCGCCAGACCGAAGGCGATGGCCGTGTTCTTTTCGCCGCGGCTCATTCTGCCCAACTGGCGACGGTGTTCGGCCAGATGCTGTTGAGCATTGGGCAGCGTGCGCACTTCCGGACGATTGATCAGGATGACGATGGTGACCAGCAGCAGAAACAGAACCGCGACGATGGGTACTGCCAGCGCCATCCAGCTGCCTACTGAAATCAACACGTCGAATTCGGCTTGTATAAACTCGCGGCCCACCATATTGGTGGCATCACCAAAGGGCGTCATCAGCGCACCGACGGTGGCGCCGTAGGCGGTAATCAGCATCAGTGCCGTGGCGAAACGGAGGGGGTGGTGGTTGGACAGGTCCGGGCGTTTTTCATGAATGTCTGGCGAGAGCGCTTGCACCAGGCCAATGGCGATCGGTACCAGCATAGAGGCCACCGCGCCGTTATCGATGACACCGGACAGCAGGGCCGCAAGCAGGCCGAACGCAAAGATGATGCGCGTGGTTGAATGGCCAATACCCGGTAGTGACAGCACGCCCAGGGCAACCCGCTGCCCCAGGCCGTATTTCACCATAGACAGCGTAATCATAAAGCCGCCGATCAACAGAAACAGGGTTGGCGACGAGAACGCACCGAAGACGGTACGGGCAGGCGCAACATTGAACACGACGGTTAGCGTCAGGCCGAGGATGGAGGTCACCGGAATGGGAATGGGCTGGGTGATCCAGTAGGTAACGGTCATAAAAATAACCGCCAGCAGCGCCTGCTGCTCCCAGGTCAGGCTCAGGGGAATCATCAGGATGGCCAGCATCAGTGTTGGTCCGAGTAACAGGCCTATTACTTTGGTTCGGGTGAAAGGTGGCTTGTTGGACGTTGGCGTTTTGGTTTCTGGAAGAGCCATGTCGGCCTCCTTCGCTGCTCAGGAGCCTCAACGCTAGGCCAGGGCAATGCAGACGACCATGGGTTGAACGGCCAGACTTTTGGACAAGTCGGCAGGCATGGGCTCAGGAGCGGTGATGTACCCGAAAAGAGTCAGGGTTCGAGCAGGCCGTTCTGGATGGCGCGATACACCGCTGCGGGTGCGTTAGGCACGCCCAGTTTGGCGAAGAGATTCTGGCGGTGGTTTTTGACCGTGGACGAGCTGATGTGGAGCAGACGCCCGGTTTCGCTGTTAGACAACCCCTGAGCGATCAGATAGAGCACTTCCAGTTCTATTTCTGAAAAACGCGGTAATGGATGGGGTGACTGTTCTTGCTGGTGATTGCTTTGGTATTGCAAAAACGCTTGCAGAGATGATTGCGCATCGGGAGAGAGGGCTACATCCCCAGAGGCCGCAATTTCAATCGCTTCGGCAATACGACCAGCAGGCGTCTGGCGGGTAATGTATCCGGCGGCACCGACTGTCATGGCGCGGTAGATGACCTCTCCTCTGGGATGAATGGCTACCAAAATCACCCGGACGGCCAGGCCGCGAACTTTAATGGCGTCTAGTGTTTGCCAGCATTTTTCATTGTCTTGTTGTTCGATTAACGCAACATCTGGCTTTAGGCGTTGCAACTGTCGCAGCGGTTGACGGCTTGCGTCATTCTCTCCTACCAGTAACAACCCTGGGGCGTCGGTAATAAGACAGCGTAATCCATACCGCAATAACGGGTAGCTGTGTGAAATGAAGACTCTAATATCCACTGAGTTAGACCTGTGTCTAGCCCGAACTCTGGATATTACCTGGTGCCGGGTTTAAACAAGGCGAGCCGGCGGGTGTGAACCGCAAGGAAGATGGAGGGTGTGGCAGAGTGATTCACAGGGGCCTTTTGCATCGTAGCCTATCCTTGTCAGTGTTAATGAGAGTCCCGGGGACTTCAAAAAAGGTACGACTGACCAAGATTGACTAGCGGTTAGGGCGCCCTTCTATGGTTCGCCGGGACTTCGTAGGGTCCGCCGTACTGCTCTTGCAATAATCCCCCATTGTTAATGGGAGCTAAAAGTAGCGCTCAGGCCACAAGGGCCAACTTCAATTATGCGATGTAGTGCCGCACAGCGTCATATTCGGACTCTCTTTGTTATAAGTCCAGAGGCGATGGGTCGCAAAGCACTAAACTTGGGCAATGCTGTTGAAAGAGCCCTGGTGAACATGCACAACAAGCGCCAATCTGCCGGATAGAGTCCCGATGAAATTCATACTTATTGGCTATCAATGGGGGCTTTTTAATAGCCAAAAAGATAGTCCTAACGTGGATACCCGGCTGCCTCTGATGCCCGAGATTCGACACTCGATCTCCACCAAATTAGTCGGCGTGATCTGACGCAGCGACTGGCTGCCGCGTAAAAGACGACTGGGTATGTTTGGTTGGTCTCATACCCAGGTGAGTGTCTCAGAGGCGCTGTCCGGTCGTTTTTTTGGACGAATCGCGGTTTGTATTTTGTTGGCTATAATCCCCTAAAGTTTACCTGCTAAGCAGCCGTTACAATGCTAGCGCTATTGCCCACCCAGACGATGGTATCTTTATGTTTTTTAATCGAAGCTCAAAAGCCGAAATAGCCAGACTAGAAAGTAAGCTGTTCAAGTTGAAGCAGGTTAGAAAAAGCCTGGATGCAGAAATGCTGGTGCTGATAATAGACGGCTCAGGCACCATTACGGCGCAAAACAAGAATACGGCCGATGAGCTAGGGTACTCCGATGAGGAAATAAAGGGCAGAAAGCTCCTGGAATGCGTGCCTGAGAATGCGAGAGATACACCGCATTTTGCTAGCCTTAAGAGCGCCCTGGAAAACAGAGAACACTGGGTTGGTGCCATACAATTTCTGAATGCACATGGCAAGCAAGAATGGCTGAGGTCAGTGTTTCAGCCAGTCGTAGATGAAGCAGGTAACCTCGAGGAATTTACGCTACACAGCACCGTTCTCACTCGCACCATTGATACGTCCAGAGCCTATCAGGATCTGGTTGAAGCACTGAATCGCTCAACGGCGTTAATCGAGTTTGATACACATGGTCATGTGATGCATGCGAATGACCTTTTTCTGGATGCTATGGGTTATTCCATGGATGAAATAAAAGGGAAGCACCATCGAATTTTTTGTGATCCTGAAGAAGTGGCTTCCAGCTCTTATGCCCGTTTCTGGGAAAGGCTGGCCAACGGTGAAAGCGTTTCTGACCGATTTAGGCGAATCAGCAAGAGTGGCAGAGATGTCTGGCTAGAGGCCTCGTACAACCCTATTTTTAGCCAGGATGACGTGCTTTACAAGGTGGTTAAGTTTGCCACTGTTATCACAACCGAAGTTGAAAGAGAAAAGGCCGTAGCCTCTGCGGCAGACATTGCTTACAGCACCTCAAAAGAAACCGATGCCATGGCCGATGAGGGTGCCCAGGTTATTGAAAAAACCCTTAATGTCATTCGCGAATTGTCCACCCAAATGGATCTGGCGGGAGAGGAAATATCGGCCCTGGACAAACAATCGCAACTGATTGCCAGTATCGTACAGAGCATAAGCAGCATTGCCGATCAGACCAACCTGCTGGCACTTAATGCGGCCATTGAAGCAGCCCGGGCCGGGGAGCAGGGGCGGGGTTTTGCGGTAGTGGCCGATGAGGTTCGCCAATTGGCTTCAAGAACCAGTAACGCCACCGAGGAAATTGCGGAAGTAGTGCAAAGAAATCAGAACCTGACACAGTCTTCGGTCAACGCGATCAAACAGAGTAAAGAAAAAGCACAGCAAAGTTTGGAGCTGTCCAGTGAATCTGGCCGCGTTATGAAAGAAATCAAAAAAGGCGCGCAGCAAGTTGTGAGCGTTGTCAGCCAGTTTGCCAATCAGCTGAAATAGGCTGGGTTTACGTGTCCAAGGAGGACAATTCTAAGTTAGAAGGAAGCCTGTGACCTCATTATAAAAGGTGGGGTAACAAGCGGTATGGTTTACCCTAAATTACTGCTTTGGTTGGCGTCCAGGTATCAGTTTCGCAGCGTCGGTGGTTCGTCCGCCGCTACTATCGCTGCCGCGCTAGCTGCGGTGGCTGAATGTAACCGGGAGGGAGGCGGCTTCGAACTCATGGTGACCTGTGGTTTGTCTGAAGAATGTACGCCTCTTTCAACCGGCCAGCACAGGAACCACGACTCATGTCTTGAATCGATAGGCTACGAGATTTAACCTGACCAGGGTGCTTGAGTGTGAAGTGCAGGCTGGTTCCATCACACCGTGTTAGGGTGTGTTGGAATCATGCGGAATAACGTCGCTCTGTGATTCGTCGATGACAGCGTTTTTGCCGCTTACTTTTACCTGGTACAGAAGACTGTCTGCCCGGTTTAGCACGTCTTCCCCTGTTGTGTCGGTGTCGCCACTGGTTGCCAGGCCGGCACTTAGGGTCAATGTTTTCAATGGGCTGGCGGGATTGCCGATGCCCAGCCGGCGCACTGCCGTAATGGCTCTGTCCGCAATTGGGCGCGCTTCTTGCTGACGCGTATTGGGCAAAAGGATGGCCAGCTCTTCACCGCCGTACCGGTACACCTGATCCCCGGGTCTCAGGGTGTGGGTGATGGCTTCAACCACCTGCTGCAAGGCTTCGTCGCCGCGAGTATGGCCAAATTGGTCGTTGTAGGTTTTGAAATAGTCCAGGTCGCACATCAGCAACGAAAAACTGTCACCGCCTTTCTTGAATCGTTTGAAATGGCGTTGGAGGTCCTGGTCGAAGGCGCGCCGGTTTTGCGCGCCGGTCAGGGCATCTTCCAGCGCTTTTTCCATCCAGGATACCTGGGATTTCAAAGAACGATTGGTGTGTCGTCTCTGGAGTTCATAAAACACAAGAAACAATACACCCATGGAGTAGGCAATGCCGGTAACGGTTAAAAACCAGCGCTGACTGCGATCGAGGCGTTCGGCCATGTGCAGGGCACGTGTCTGACGCAGTTCCCACTGATGTTGTTCAATGGACGTTGCGCACTGAATGACGGGGTTGACGGTGCGCACGACGGACGCCAGATCGGTCGTGGCGGGACTCGTTAGGCGATCTAACAGTTGACCGAGTTGGTTCAAACTCGGTTCAGTGCACTCATAACGCTCCAGATAGAGCCCAACATTAAGGAAGCTGTAGGCCAGTTCGAATTGAAAATAGCCGTCTTCGAACTGCGCTTCATCCAGCGGCTCCGTGGCCAGTATCGTGAGCCCGTTTTGCAAATACTCGCGAGAACGGGTGATGATCTGGCGGCCTACCTGTGGGTCGCCCACCGGGCCGAAATGGCGTTGCAGGTCCGGATAAAACCAGCGTACTTCGTACACCACCCAGGCCGCAACAACACCGAAGCTCAACGTGGCTAGCCACAACCACCAGGATAACCGGTTTTGCGGCAGGTTCACTCTACCGCCCTGATCTGTTGAATCATCCATACCCATTCGGTGAAGTCCCGCAGTATGTTCGGATCGCGATTGCGCAGGTCTTCCTCTACCAACCTGACCGGACCATGGGTTCGTAACGTCAGTGGCCGGTCGTTCTCGTGGGTCATGAGAATCCAGTTTTGGTCTTGCCAGTTGGAGATGACGACGGTGTAACCATCGTGTGCCTGAAGTTCGATACTGTCGGGGGTACCTTCGAAGTGCTGCGATACAAAGTCTGCCAGGCGAATGCCCTGGATTGAGATCTGATCGCGCCGGAAAGGTTCATAAATAGCAATGGAGACGTTTGCCTGGGTGTGTAGCTCCTCCAGGTTCATCACGCGGCTTTCAGTACCTTGAATCAGCGTGATGCCCTCGCGATGGTTCGTCGACCACGCCAGCATGGGTAGGAATAACGAAAGCGAAATAAGTGCCTTGTACAGCATTTTCACGGAAAGCCCTCTTGTCCGTTGAGACCTTGAAACGCGATGTTGGTACGTCAGGTTGTGTCAGCAGCCCCTCCACACAACCGAATGTACAGCGTAGCTTTCAGGTTGGCTATTGACCGGTAGTCGTATGCTTCTGCCGGACCTCGGGGTTGAAGAGGATGAAAAAGGGCATTGCGCTCTTGAACATCATGGCCCCGAAGGTCGCGGTATCGGTCAAAAAACGTCCGACAGTGTACATGGACTCTATTGAGCGAACCAACAAGAAGTTACCGGGCCTGTTTACTCCCCGAGGTGTGCCGCCAGGCCAGCCGGGATGCGGCTGGGTTCAAAGATCTCGATCCAATAGCCATCCGGGTCTTGAATAAAGGCGAGGTCGTTCATTTTGCCGTCTTGTGGACGTTTCACAAAGGGCACGCCCAAGTCTTCAAAGCGGGCGCAGGCATCGTTTAGGTTGGGCACAGCAAAGCCGATGTGGCCAAAGCCGCGAGGGTCGCTGTTGCCATTGTGGTAGGCAACCGCATCATCCTGTTCCGAGCCCCAATTGTAAGTCAGTTCGAGCATGGCTGGGCGGCTGAACGTCTGTTCTGTGCGTGTGTCGGTGTCGGTTGCCCAGTTTTTGAGGTCGGCCGGGTCTACGGCAGCCAGGAAGTAGAGGGTAAATTGCATGTCGGGAAAGGGCAGTTTGCGTACCAGCGTCATGCCCATCACGCGGGTGTAGAAGTCCAGTGAGGCTTGAGGTGACTTAATGCGCAGCATGGTCTGGTTGAAGACAAAGCCTTCGGTTGCCGGGTCGCGTGCTTCGCTCAGGCCTTCGGCCGTTTCAAAATGGCGGCTCATCGTTACTCCTGTTGTTGCTTGAAGGGTTATCGGCGCACAGTAAAGCCCAAACACCGGGTTGGCTCAAGCGTCAGGGAAGGGCAAGCCGCCGAAGCCCGGGCTGTACTTTTGAAA
Source organism: Saccharospirillum alexandrii (assembly GCF_004000275.1). Lineage (GTDB taxonomy): Bacteria > Pseudomonadota > Gammaproteobacteria > Pseudomonadales > Natronospirillaceae > Saccharospirillum > Saccharospirillum alexandrii. The sequence goes on along the minus strand of NZ_RCIP01000003.1, from coordinate 115,553 downwards.
TGAAAAGTGTACACTTTTCAAAATTTCCCCCGGAGTTCCTCTTGTCAGATTCGACCAACAAGCCAGGCGGCTGCTGCAGCCGTGGCGGCGCCCGGCCCGGCTGTGGCCGTAAACCCGGCATCAAAACACGGCCGGTTCGTCTGCCGGTTTGGTTGCTCGACGCCCTCGAACAGCAGGGCGATGTTCGCCACGCCATTATCCGTGCCTGTCAAAACGAGTACGGCATCGAGCCGCCCACCCACTGCACCGAACCATCCGTCTGCAGCACGCCTGAGAAGGCCGATGACTAAACGCCAGTTCATTCTTCACTATTTCTTGCTGAATAAGTGGTCGTATCTGATTGCTGTGGTTTGTATTTTCGTGGTCAATTGGCTGCAGGTTGAGATACCGCGCTACATTCAGCAGGCCATCGATCTGCTTGGCAAAGCCGATCAGGCGGCCCGCAGCAATTTGAATGAGTACGTACTGTGGGTGGTTGCGTTTTCGCTGATCATGGTCGGTGTGCGCATTCTGTCGCGAATGTATTCACTGAACCCGGGGCGAATTACCGAAGCGCAGTTGAAGAACGATTTGTTTTTTCGGCTGAATCGATTACCCAACGCCTATCATCAGCGGTTTCAGTCCGGCAAGCTGATTTCGATCATCAACAATGACATGAACGGCATCCGGCTGTTCTACGGCATTGGCTTCCTGCAGACCGTGAATGTGATCTTCGCGCTGACCTTGACGCCGATCTGGATGTGGCGCATTTCGCCCTCGCTGATGCTGTATTCGGTCATTCCGGTGGCGCTGGCGTTCATTGCCTTCAACCAGGGCTTTTTGCGAATGCGCAAGTACCAGGCCGAGCGCATGAATCGGTTGCAACGGCTTTCCGAACAGTTGATGAACTACCTCTCCGGCATCGACTTGATCAAGAACCAGCAGATGGGCCCCTGGGTGTTGGCTGAAATCGAGCAGGTGAACGGCCGCCTGCTGGATACCATTATGCGAGTGACCCGGATACAGACGTTCATTCTGCCGTTGCTGGATTACGCCAACGACCTGATGAAGGTCGTGATTCTCGGGTTCGGGGGTTACATGGTGCTGCAACAGGGGCTGACGCTGGGGGAAATGACCGCCTTCCTGTCGTATTCCGCGCTGTTGGCGTTGCCACTGGCGCAACTGGGCCGGATCGCCGTGGTCTATCAGATGGGGATGGTCAGCATCGAAAGTGTTCAGTCCATTATGAACGCCGAGATACCCGAGACGGATCGTACCTTGCTTGAGCCTGCGTCCTCGGCGCCGGTCGGGCGAACCCTCAGTGTGCGTCATCTGAACTTTGCCTACCCGGGGCAGGAGACCCTGGCGCTGAAAGACATCAGCTTCGATATTGGGCCCGGCAAAAAGGTGGGTGTGCTGGGCAGCATCGGGGCCGGGAAAACGACACTGGTCAATTGCATTAACCACCATCTCGAGGTTCCGGAAGGGCATATTTTCTGGGGCGAGGACGACATTGCCCGACTGCCGCGCCGGCAGTGGCGTGGCACAGTGCGCACCATCACCCAGGAGCCCTATTTGTTTTCCGATACGGTGGAAGCCAATGTCCGCTTCGGAACCGATGGGCAGTCTATCGACAAACATCAGATCGACGAGGTTCTGGCGTTGAGCCAGTTGAGCGACGACATCTCGCGCTTTCAGGATGGCGACCAGACTCTGGTAGGCGAGAAGGGCATTATGCTCTCCGGCGGCCAGAAGCAGCGTCTGAGTATCGCGCGGGCACTGCTCAGCCCGGCCGATCTGATCATCATGGACAATGTCCTCTCTGCCGTGGATTACGAGACGGAGCGCAAAATCCTCGGTGGCCTGTTCAATCGCATCGGGCAGCAGTCGGTGCTGGTGGTCTCGCATCGCATCAGCGCTCTGGAAAATCTGGATAAGATTCTGGTGCTGCACGACGGAGAAATCATTGCTCGGGGCACTCATGAGCAATTGCTCGACAGCAGCGATTACTACCGGGAAACCTGGGAGCTGCAGCAGCACGATGTGGAGGAAACCGCATGATCAGGGGACTCGACATCAGCTACATTCGCCGTTTTCTGCAATTTGCGAAGCCCTACAAAACCTGGGGCCTGATCGGCGTCGCGATGTTGCCATTGTCCATCGCGAGCAACCTGCTGTTTCCTTGGCTGACCATTAAGATTATTGACGACTATCTGTCCGTTGGTGAGTTCGAAGGCTTGCCCTTGCTGATTGGGCTGATGGTTGGCGTGGTTGCTGTCAATTACATCGCTGATTCCTGTTATTCGTTTTTCCTGAGAAAAACCGGGCAGTTCACACTGTTTGATATTCGCATGGTGCTGTTCCGACGCATCCTGAAATTGCCCCGAACCTATTTCGACCGGACACCGGCGGGCGTTACCCTATCGCGCCTGACCAGTGACTTGGAAGCCATTTCCGATTCCTTTGTCATGGGTGTTTTGTCGATGGTGCGGGACCTGATCAATACCATCGCCTTGATCATTCTGATGCTGGCCATCGACTGGAAGCTGACGTTGATCGTGCTGACCGTTTTTCCGCCGGTGCTCTACATCACCAAACTGATTCGCGACAAACTGCGCAGCATGTATCAGATTACCCGCAGCGCTCTGGCCAGGGGCACCGGTTTTTTGCAGGAGTGTCTGCTCGGCGTCAAGACGGTGCAGCTGTACGGAGCCGAAGAGGAAGTTGAACGACGCTATGCCGACTATACAGAGTCGTTTTTACAGGCCCAGTTGAAGTCGAACAAATATGATGCCGTGCTGTTTTCCGTGATTACCGGTGTGACCACCATCACCATTGGTCTGATCATCTGGTACGGCTCCGGCAAGGTGGTGCAGGAGGCGGTGACGCTCGGTGTGCTGATCGCCTTCATTAACAACATGGAAAAAGTCTTCGTACCGCTGCGTGATTTCACCGGACAGATCGCCGCTATTCAGCGCTCGTTCGCTGCGTTCGATCACATCGACGAACTTTTTCAGGAACCGCTGGAGGAAGACGGCCGTGACCTCATCAGTAAAGAGACGCTGGGGGATCGGTTGCAGACTTTCGAGTCGCTGGAGTTTCGGGATGTGTCTTTCCGTTACGCGGTTGACGCCCCCTGGGTGCTGAAAGACGTCTCTTTTCGGCTGGAAAAGGGCCATCAGCTGGCGTTGGTGGGCACAACCGGTTCCGGCAAATCGACGATTCTGCGGTTGATCTCAAAAGTCTACCAGGATTACGAAGGCAGCATTCTGCTCAACGGCATCGAACTGTCGTCTTTATCGATCGAAGACGCCATGCCTTTGTTTTCTCTGATGCAGCAGGATGTGTACCTGTTCGACGAAAGCATTGCTTTCAACATTGGCCTCGGTAAACCCTCGGTAGACCGGGAACAGATACACGAAGCCGCTCGCTATGTGTATGCCGATGGCTTTATCAAAACACTGCCCGGCGGGTATGACATGGAGCTGGACGGCAATGGCGGCAACCTCAGTGCCGGTCAGACGCAATTGATTTCCTTTGCCCGGGCTGTCGCCCAGGGCGGCCAGGTGATTATGCTTGACGAAGCGACCAGCTCCGTCGATTCGGTGACCGAAAACCTGATTCAACGGGCGATCAGCCGACTGTTTAAAGAACGGACCGTGATCGCCATTGCACACCGCCTGAGTACGATCCGGCACAGCGACACCATTCTCGTGCTCGACCAGGGGCGCATCGTCGAGCAGGGTAACCATGAGCAGTTGCTGGCGCAAAACGCCGTGTACGCCGGGTTGTTGCAACAGGCCGACAACCCGGGTGATGCCGACGGCCATGATGGCGAACCTAATGCTGTAACCTGAGTAGACAACGGCCGGAGCGGGCTGCATAGTGCCCCGATAAAGGGACATGAGGGCGGGGCCATGGCGCTGGACATCTGGTTGATTTATCTGGTTGCGGTCATTGGGTTGTCGTTAACACCCGGGCCCAATAGCCTGCTCGCGCTGACCCATGGCGCGCTTTATGGCCACCGGCGGTCTCTGTTTACCATCAGTGGTGGCACGCTTGGTTTTATTATCGCCATTGCCTTGTCGATGTTTGGTATCGGCCTATTATTGCAGGCCTCAGCCCATGCGCTGATGGTGTTGAAATGGGTCGGGGCGGCGTATCTGGTGTGGCTGGGCATCCAGGTATGGCGCTCACCTCCGCCGCAGGTCGAGAATGTTTCGGAACAGAGATGGGTATCGGGTACCACATTGTTCCGGCAAGGCTTGCTGGCCGCTGTATCAAACCCCAAGGTGCTGTTGTTCTTTGGTGCATTTCTACCGCAGTTTCTGGACCCGAATGCGGCCCTGTTGCAGCAGTTCGTGATCATGGCGCTGACCTTTGCCGTGGGTGAGTTCTTTGTCGAGTACGGGCTGGCACGATTGGCTTTTACCATTAGGCCCTGGCTGGCCCGGGTCGGTAAGCGGTTTAATCACGTCTGTGGCGGGCTGTTTATTGCCATTGGCTCAGCCTTACCGTTTACCAGTCATTAACATCGGCGTTTTATGAGCGGGATGCCTGCCCTGCATTCCGGTTAACGGTTCCTCAATAGCTGTTCGTTCTTGGGAGATTAATTGGATGTGGGTGCTCCCTGGTTGGCGCAGTCCGTGTTGTTTCTGGCGCATCGAGCCAGGTCAGTAAAGGCACTGCGCCACGGTTGTTCAGCCCAATGTCTTTTTTAAGGTGATCGCTCAGATGAGCCAAGTCCAGGCGCATGGCCCGCTGGTGTTTTAACCACTTGGCGCGCTGGTATCGTGATCTGATGACGTTCAGAAGTTGACGGGTCCACATGGCTGCTTCCTCATGGTTGCTGTGTTTGATCTGAGCACGGCCATGCTAATTCCTCATGTTAACTTGAGGTCAAGTATGAATGACGAAAATAATAGGGCAGGTGACAGGCCAGTTCAGATGGCTCGCTGGTCTAGCCAAAACAAGGAAATAACCGAATGAAAATAACAAAAAGCGCCATGGACGCGGCCGTCGCGGAAGGCATTCTCTCGCAGGAGCAATCCTCGCGGTTGCTGGCGTTTCTGCAAGCCCGACCGGAGGTGGGTCCAAGCTTCAGCCTGACCCATGTGCTCTACTACCTTGGCGGGCTCATTGCCATTGGCGCCATGACCTTGTTTATGGGCCTAGGCTGGGAAGCCTTTGGTGGCTGGGGCATTGTCTGTATTTCGTTTTTCTATGCGGCAGGCGGGTTACTGCTTGCCAACCGGTTTCAGAAGCAAGGTTATGCCATTCCAGCGGGCATATGTGCCACCTTCGCGGTGTTTCTCACGCCGTTGTTCATCTACGGGTTTCAGCAAGGGCTGGGTGTCTGGCCCGAAGGCAGTGAGTACCGTGATTACCACCGGTACATTAAGTGGCATTGGCTTTATATGGAGCTCGGTACGCTTGCCAGTGGTGTCATTATTGCCCGGCTATACAAGTACCCGTTTCTGGTTTTGCCGATCGCTTTCACTCTGTGGTACTTATCGATGGATCTGGCGGCCATGCTGGTGGGTGAGCGTCCCGATTTTGAATTGCGGTCGCTGGTATCGCTGTATTTTGGTTTGCTGATGCTGGGCCTGGCATTCTGGGTGGACATTCGGGCCAGGCATTCGGCGGATTACGCGTTCTGGCTTTACCTGTTCGGTGTGTTGACGTTCTGGGGTGGCCTGACCGCACAGCATTCTGACAGCGAGTTGTCGAAACTGCTGTATTTTGGCATTAACCTGTTAATGATGGGCTTGGGCGTGATGCTGGTGCGCCGGGTTTTTGTGGTGTTTGGTGCGCTGGGCAGTAGCTTTTATCTCGGGTACCTCGCCCACTCGGTGTTTGAAGAGAGCCTGCTGTTTCCGATTGCGCTAACGGCGATTGGCCTGGCGATTATCTATTTGGGAGTTCTTTGGCAGAAGAATGAGCACGCGCTGACTGCAAAAGTACGGGGTTGGCTGCCTGTTGCCTTTCGGGAATTGCTGGACTCGAAAAACCGCTAGAGAGCCTCTGAATCACTCCCCCCGGGTTCTGGCTTATCCGAGGGGCGTTGCCACAAGGCGGACTCATGCAGGCATGTCCAGACCTTGCAAATGAGTCCAACGCGGAGAGATCTTCCTAAGACGCCCACATCAGTGACCATCAAACCCCGGTTTCTGAGCGCGTCACGTGATGGACATCAGATAGAATCTTCGAATGATAATCAATACCATTTATATTGAGTGTCATCCTTCGAGCTGATACCCTCCGGGCCGCTGGTTACCAGCTGGCACTGTTCATCAGGTTAACAAAGGGTCTTCGCAGGTGCGGGAAACTCAGGTCTACCCGGCTAACCGGGCTTTTTCCGTAGGGGATTTTCTGTCGTTTGGGCAGCGCTTCGGCATAGATTACCGCTTCCCCGGATTGAGATCCCACCGTCGGGGATTGGATCATCAGGCGGTGGCCCGGGGTGTTGTTCGACAATGGACCTTGGCTTCCGGCTTTCGGTTTACCCTGTCTGATTTGAATGTGCTGCACCGGTACGAGTCGATCTCTCTCGGCCAGTCACCGTTATTGATTGTGATTGTAGTGGAAGGCGCCATCAGCCTGGAGGTGGGTGCCTACCGTTGTGAGCTCAAGGCCGGCCAGGCACTCAGTTTGCAGCTGCGGGCGGGCCACGCCTTGCATGCGGTGCAATGCCCCGGGCCACGGCTGAAGACAGTAACACTGGCGCTGAACCCGGCGACGCCGGGTCAGCTTGGCGCACTGAGCCCGTCGCTGGCGCAACTGCTGCGGGCGTCGCCATCGCCCGTTCATGCCTGGCGGGTGCCCGTCAACCTGTTGACCACTCTGCAGCAGGCTCTCGAGTCGGAAGCGGCAGACCTGGCCGGTCAACTGGTGCTGGAGGGCCTGGCCCTGCAGCTGGTGGGGCACGGGCTGTCCGGCGAGCCGATGGCCATGGCGGCCAGCCGGGGGGTAAGCCCGGCCGAGTTTCAACGACTGGAGCGCATCCGGCAACAGCTGGAACTGGCCCCCACCGACGACTACAGCCTGCACCAATTGGCCGGTCAGGTGGCGATGAGCCCCAGCAGTCTGCGCGCCAAGTTCAGCCGGGCCTACGGCATGCCGGTGTTCGAGTATCTGCGCCATTGTCGCCTGGAGCTGGCGCGTTCGTTGCTGCAACAGGGGTTCAGCGTTCAGCAGGCCGCCCACCGGAGCGGATACCGGCACGCCACCAATTTCGCGACCGCGTTTCGCAAGCAATTTGGGGTGTCACCCAGCGACATCGCCTGAGTAACCGCCGGATTTGTCGTTGCGCATACGCAGCCTGTCAGGACGCATACGCGCAACGGGCCTCAAAAAGTAATAATTCTCATTACTATTTTATGAGATGTCACTTGAGGTCCAACCCCATGTTCCAACCTTCCTTGTTGTCCCGGTCTGTCACGCTGGCTATTGCCGGATTGGCAGGCTCCTCTGCCATGGCTGAACAGGTGGCAGCCGACGACCAGCCCCACAGCCTCCAGCTGGATGCTGTCTCGGTCACCGCTTCCGAAGGCGCGACCAAAACCGAAACCCCTTTTCTGGAAACCCCCCAAACCGTGTCAGTTATCAGCCCGGATGATTGGGAATCGCAGGGTGCCAGGTCCGTCCAGCAGGCCGCCCGTTACAGCCCGGGCGTCGGCACCAACCAGGTGGGTGCCTCCAACCGGTACGATTACCTGATTCTGCGTGGCTTCTCGGATGGCAGTATCAACAATACCTACCTGGACGGACTGCGGGTGATGAACGACGGTGGTTCCTACAGCTCGTTCGTTATCGATCCGTGGTTTCTCGACCGGGTTGAACTGGTCAAGGGGCCGGCTTCGGTGCTGTACGGCCAGGGATCGCCGGGTGGCCTGGTTGCGCTCAGCAGCAAGCAACCGGAATTTGAACGCAGTGGCGAAGTGCGGCTGACCACTGGCAGCCATCAGCAAGGCAGCCTGGCCTTCGATCTGACTGGCCCGGTGGATGACGACCATGCCTTTGCCTATCGGCTGACCGGGCTGGCTTCCGGTGCCGATGGCCAGCAGGATTTTGTGAAAGAAGAGCGCTATGCGATCGCGCCGTCGATCACCGGCTACCTGACCGACGATACCAGCCTGACCGTGCTGGCCTATCTGCAACATGAACCGGAAGGTGGCTACCACAGCGGCCTGCCCTATGAAGGTACCGTTGAGCCGCGCAATGGTCAGACCATCGATAATACCTTCTTTGAGGGGGAGCCTGGCTACGACCGGTTCGAGCGGGACACCACCTTGCTGGGGTATGACCTGGAGCACAGCTTCACAGACAACTGGACGGTCCGTCAGAAAGCGCGCTACTTGTCGGCCGAGGTGTCGCTGGCGCAAGTCTATGCTTATGGCTGGGCCAACGATACCGAACTGACCCGCTATTACTCCGGGGGTGACGAGCAGTTGCAGGCCGTCACCCTGGACAACCAGGTGCAGGCGGATCTGAGGACCGGGCCGGTGGAGCACAGAGTCCTGGTTGGTGTGGATTACCAGCAGCGCGACAACGAGGTGGTCTGGTCCTCGGGGGTCTTTCCCAACATCGACGCCTTTGACCCCGACTATGGAGCCGAACCCAGTGCCATGTACCCGGCAGTGCGCAATGAGCGCGAGCTGCGCCAGACCGGGCTGTACCTGCAGGATCAGCTCGCCCTGGGCGGCTGGCACCTGACCGTGGGCGGCCGCCACGACTGGGTGGCGATCAACAATACCAACAAAGACACCGACGTTGTCGCACAACTGGATGATACCCAGTTCAGTGGACGGGCGGGCCTGGTGTATGCGTTTGAAAGCGGGGTCGCGCCCTATGCCTCTTATTCCACCTCATTCTCGCCCAGTGCCTATACGGATGAAGGCGGCGATTTGCTGGCGCCGAGCCAGGGCAGGCAGATCGAAGCCGGGGTGAAAGTTCAGCCGACAGGCTCTCAGGATCAGTACTCGCTGTCCCTGTTTCGCATTCACCAGGAAGACCTGGCGACCAAGCTACCCCAGGAGAGTTTCTACCGGAGCATCGGTGAAATGCGCTCCCAGGGGGTTGAGTTGGAAGCCCGTAGCCAGCTGACCGACCAACTGAAGGTTCAGGCCAGCTATGCTTATACCGATGTGACCTTCGAGCAGTCGGAACCCTATCGCGAGGGCAAGACCGCCAGCCAGGTGCCCAGGCATCAACTGAATGTCTGGGCGGATTACCGCTTTGGCCGTGGGTTGCTGGAGGGCGGCGAAGTGGGTCTGGGTGTGCGCCATGCGGCTGATATCTACGCTGACGATGCCAATACCAAAAAGGTTCCGGACTACACCCTGCTGGACCTGACGGTGGGTTACGATTTCGGCGCGCTGGGTGCCAACGGCCTCACCAGCCGGGTAACGGTGAACAATTTGCTCGACGAGTCTTACGTAGCGTCTTGTTACAACAGTCTGGATTTCTGTTATTTCGGCGCCGAGCGGACCATTACCGCCGCGGTGTCGTACGCCTTTTAAGGGCCGGCCCGATCAGCAAAAGCGCGCTAACCGGGATACACTGAATGCATTACACGGTAAGGGCCCGGCACTCATGGCCGGGTCTTGCCTGGAGGTCGGATGGCGCGTGGTATCACCCAATGTTCTTCGGCGCGGTTGAAACCATGTTGGATGGCCCTCGGAGATCCTGGACAGGTAATAACCAAAGTAGGCACGAGTATCTGGCCCTAATCTAGATCCATGGGATGTACCCGACATTCATAATTCCGGTTTCTCGACCCTGTAGATATCTCTAGAGACGTTGCGTAATCAACGTCGTCACCTTCGGGGGGCTAGTTATGTCGCATGTAGAGTTGATTCAACACACCTGAACCTGCTGCTGCAAGTGCAGCCGTCGCCTTATTATCCGTGCACACCCATCCACTGCGATGTTCAGCACAGCGCTGGCGACGAGTAGCATTACCGCCCGGTCGAATCGGAATTCGGCGAAGGCGGAATCGATGAAGAAGCCGAGCGTGGGGATACCGAGCATGCCGAGAATTGCTGTCTCGCGGATGACGGTTTCGAAGCGGTAGAGTGAAAATGCCAGGAACAGCCGGAACTGGCGCGGTAGCACCTCGAAGAAATAACGGTTTAGGCCCCGGGCGGCATCGTCGCGCAGCACCAGGGTGTTGCTGTACTGGCCGATCAGGTGGGCGATGATGGCGCCGTTGTGCAGGCCAAGCGCGATAATCGCGGGCAGCATGCTAGGGCCGAGCAAGATGAGCGCAATAAATGCCAGCAGGTATTCTGGCAGGGAACGCAGAATCACCAGCACGCCGTGGCTTAGGCCTCGCGTCCAGCGGTTGCCGAATAATCGTGAAACGGTTGGGAACAGCATCACGCCGAGTAACCCCATTACCACCAGGGACAGCATGGCTAATACCAGGGTGTTAATAAGCCCCGGCCAAAGCTGGCCTTGCCACAGATCCATAAACCAGGGCAGTGCATCCATGCCGCTACGCAACGGGGCGGGCACAATGTCGTGCGTCAGAAATTGCCAGATCAGGGCGCCGTTTACCGGGGCGACCGGCGGCAGCCACCACAGCGCAGCCAGCAGCATTGCCGGAATCATCCAGCCCCGGCACCAGCGATGTTGGGTGGCAATCAGAATCAGCAGGGCATAGAAAAACGGTGCTGCCTCAGCGTAGAAGCCCTGGCGCAACAGACTTTCCAGATGGTAGCCCAGCGTTGGCAAACCAATAAAACCGAGCACGGCGGAGCTGCGAATGCCGCACTCCAAACGGTAGCGGGTGTAGGCGGCGAGGTTTGGCCAGGCTTGGGGGAGGGTAGTGAACATCAGGCTCGACAGTCGGCTGGCGTTGGCCGGTAATGCCTGGCGCGGCGCCGGGTCGGTCTCCTCGAACAGTTCGCCGTAGACCTTGGCGAATATTCCAGCATAGGGGACAGCAATGGCCAGTACACCGGCCAGAGTACTCAGCCCAAACAACTGAATAAACAGCAGCGCCCAGAACAATTCATGCACCGCACGCAGCGAGGCGGCAAGCCAGCGAACAGCGCGGCGCCGGTACAGCAATGCCAGGCCAAAGCCTGCGATGGCACCCAAAGCCACGCCCTGGAAAGCGAAGGCCAGGGTGCTGGCTATGGCCTCGGCCAGGGTGCGGGTGGTAGGCCATTGTGGCCACAGCAGGCCTTGGGCCAGGCGCCCCAGTTCACGGCCGGGGTCCAATGTATGCACAGCAATATCGGCCCAGGGCAGGCACAGCAGCGCCAGTAGAATGAACAGGCCGGTGGTGCGGCGCATGGCGCCAGTATCGCGAAGCTGAAGGCGCGTGGTCATGATGCGTCTGATGGATAAAGCGGTTTGATGTCGGCGCTGGTCAGTTGGTCGCTCGGGCTATCGAATGCCACCCGCCCGGCCCGAATGCCAATGATGCGGTTGCAGTGTGCCAGGGCCTGGTCGATGTTATGCAGGGCGAGCACAACGGTCTCGTGTTGTTCGCATATCAGGGTGAGCAGGTCGGCACCCTGGCGTTCGTCGATGGCCGATACCGGCTCGTCGCCGATGAAGAGGGGGCGTTGCTGATACAGCGCCCGGCCGAGATTGACCCGGCTTTGCTGACCGCCAGAGAGTTGTTCTACAGGTTTCCACAACTGGTCACCCAGGCCCAACCGGTCGGCCAGCTCTGTGACCTCGCGGCGGCGGGCCGGGGTGGGGCGAATCAGGTTCAACAGGTTATAGGCAGTGGCGTATTGATCGAGTCGGCCCATATAGAGATTGTGAAAGACAGGCAGCACCGGCACTAGCCCGGGCTGCTGCGGGCACCAGGCGATACGGTTTGGTTGCTGCTCGCGCAGCGCTCGCAACAGAGTCGTTTTGCCCGCGCCGGATTCTCCCAGTAGCGCCACCCGCTCACCTGGCCGGATGGTGATATCCAGATCGTGCAAAACAGTTTGGCCGCCTACGGTTAGCGCGGCCTGTTGGAGTCGAAACCCGGTCACTGCGCGTCCATGATGCCGATGGTGACGGCGGTGGCTTCAATCGGCGCGTAGTCCGCGTTCGTTGCCGGGATGAAACCGCTGCGCGGGAAGGCGGCGAGCAGATCCGGGTCGGTCATGTCGAGCAGGGCCTGTTGAACGCGCTGGGTAAAGCCGTCGCCAAAACGGGCGTCAGCATCACCGCGGATCGTCCACTGGTAATCCGGATAGGCCGGGGTTTCCCAAATGACCTGCACGGCGTCGGTATCGATATCACCTGCCTCGACTCCGGCGTCCCAAACAGCGTAGTTTACGGCGCCCACGTCATAAGCGCCCGATTCGACCAGGGCGATGGTACGCGAATGGTCGCCGGAAAAACCGACCCGGTTGAACAGGGTTTCCGGCGCTTCGCCGAACTGTTCTCGCAGATAAAACTCCGGCATTAGCCGGCCCGAGGTAGAACCCTTGGAACCAAAGGTGAAGCTTTTACCACGCAAGGTATCGGTCAGCGAATCGGCCGGGGCGAGGCCGGTGCTTTCATGGGCAATAAAATAGGAGATGAAGGCGGTGTCTTCCACACCCTGGGCAATGGCCTGACTGCCCGGCACCAACTGACGCGCCTGAACGCCGGTTAAGCCGCCAAACCAGGCCATTTGCACCTGGTCACTGCGAAACGCGCTGACCGCAGCAGAATAGCTTTTAACCGGAATGTATTGAACGTCGACCTCCAACTGCTGTTCCAGATAGTCCGCGATCTTGCCAAACCGTTCGGTTAACTGGCGTTCGTCCTGATCTGGGATGGCGGTGAACACAAAGGTGTCGGCCAGAACGGCTGGCGTCAGAAGCGATGCGATGCTGACGCAGAGGGTTTTTGTTATCCGGTTCATGGAGTGTGTCCTTGTTGAGGCCCTTGTCGTAAACGGGCATGAGGAAATTGGGGTGGGAGTATATCAAAATACGGCATTGAGCTTGTATTTACCCGGTCATTGTCGCAGAGCAATTCAGTGACATACTTTGGCAATGATGCAAGGTAGCGGTGCCCGTGGCTTTTACCGCGGGATGGTGAGGCAGGTGGCATCGTCTGTGCAGTCGTGACGGTGTGGTTTGCCCCTTGGTTTTGCAAAAGGCAAACGACGCACTCTGGGGGCTAACTAGGATTTGGAGCTGGCATCATAAAACAACGCATTGGTTGGCTGGCGATTCAATGCATTCATTGCGTCGGCCTCCGGCTCTTTATGGCTGTCGCGGTGGCTGTGTTCGGTGTTGATGCCGAGTTTACTGAACAGGCGGGTGTCGGCATCTTCTTCGGGGTTGGCGGTTGTCAGTAGCTTGCAGCCGTAAAATATCGAATTGGCACCGGCCAAAAAGCACAGCGCCTGCATCTGTTCGTTCATGGCTTCACGGCCGGCGGAGAGCCGCACGTGGCTGCCGGGCATCATGATGCGAGCTACCGCAATGGTGCGGATGAACTCAAATTCATCAAGGTCTTCGACCTGTTCCAGGGGTGTTCCCGCTACCCTGACCAGTTTGTTGATGGGTACGCTTTCAGGGTGCGGCTTCAGGTTGGCCAGTTGCACCAGCAAACCGGCTCTGTCGTTGGCACTTTCACCCATACCGACAATGCCGCCTGAACATACCTTCATGCCCGCCTGGCGCACTTGTTCCAGCGTATCCAACCGGTTCTGGTAGGTGCGGGTGCTGATGATATCGGCGTAGTAGTCTGGCGAGGTATCGAGGTTGTGGTTGTAGTAATCGAGCCCGGCGTCTTTCAGCCTAGCGGCTTGCTGGGGGCTGAGCATGCCCAGCGTCATGCAGGTTTCCAGGCCCAGTGCTTTAACCCCGCTGATCATTCCGATAACGGCGGGCATGTCTCTGTCGTGAGGGTTGCGCCAGGCTGCGCCCATGCAAAAGCGAGTAGCGCCATTGTGTTTGGCTTCCCTCGCCCGTTGCAGCACGGTTTCTACGTCCATCAGCCGCTCTTTTTTTAACCCGGTATTGTAGCGCGCGCTTTGCGGGCAGTATTTGCAATCTTCCGGGCAGGCGCCCGTCTTTATCGACAATAAGGTACTGACTTGTACGCGATTGGGGTCGAAATACTGGCGGTGTACGCTCTGAGCCTGAAACAGCAAATCATTGAACGGCAGTGCGAAAAGCTCACCCACCTCGGCGGTTGTCCAGTCGTGCCGAATTGCACCGGGCGCCTGCATGAGAAATCCTTGTTGTTGAGTGGCGCCTGGAAGTCTAAGTGTGAGCCAATCGCAGTCAACTTTTTCGGATCTAAAAATTTACAGCTGGATGATTTGTGATCGGCTGTCTTGTGGTGTTCAAGCACCGTATTTGTTGGATCAATAAGCCGCAGTCAGATGTTTGCAGCCAACCGCATGGCTCAACCGGGCGCTAGAAAACAAGCGATGTATTCAGAGCAACACCTTGCGACGGTTAGCCGCAAGGTGTGGCAGAAAGGGGGACTTCAGGCCGGTTCGACTTTGGCCTGGTCTCGTGCCAGTTCTTCACGCCGGGTCCAGCGACGGTAGAAGACAGTAGCGATGGTGGAGTTGATCACGATAAACAGGGAGTACATGACCGGTATCAGCAGGATGAGCTGCTGGGTTTCATCGGCGAACGTCATGATGACGATCAGCGCCGCCAGCGGACCATTCTGGATACCGGTTTCCAGCGATACCGTTCTGGCTTTTTGCGGGTTCAGTCTGAGCACGCGGGAGAATAAATAGCCGAAGGTGAAGCCAATGAGCCCGATCAAAATCACCGCGGCGTACACTTCCCAGTTGGTCTCGACCAGCAAGCGCCAGTTTCTGGGTACCCAGGTGATCACGAGAAAGATGATGACGATGGCCCCGAGAATACCGCCCATCAGTTCGATAACCGCGCCGATGTTGGAATTTTTACGGCGCAGCCACATGCCGATCAGGGTGGGAATCAGCAACACAAACAATAAGCGCGCGATCTGGTCTGGCGGTATGCGAAACGCATCGTCAATGCCCTGAGTATAAAACTCCATTAACAGGGGCACCATCACAAAGCCGGCCAGGGTGGAGCAAATGGTCATCATAATGCTCAGGCTGAGCAAGCTCTTTGAAAAATACGCAAAAATGTTGGAGGTGGTACCGCCCGGCATGCAACCGATGAGCACCAGGCCCACCGTTTGTTCAACCGTTAAATTCAGTACCCGTGACAACACAAAGGCGATCAGCGGCATCAGCAAGTACTGAGAGGCAAAACCCACGCCCACCGCTTGCGGGTGACGCAAGGCCAGTCGGAAATCTTTAAAGGTGAGTGATGACCCCATGCCAAACATGATGATCACCATCATCACCGACAGTAAACTTTCTTCCAATGGACTAAGCATGTTCTGTGCTCCGACTGAGTAGCGGTTATTGTTGTAAGGCGGCGGCGCGGACTTCTTTTCTGAGCACCTTGCCGACCGGCGTTTTGGGCAACTCATCCCAGAAGACGATTTTTCGGGGCACTTTGTAGGCCGCGAGTTCCTGCTTGCAGTGGGCGATGATGTCGCGCTCGGTAATGCCCTCTTCGCGCAACACCACAAACGCCTGTACCGCTTCACCTGTTTGGTCGTCGGCGACACCAATCACGGCTGACTCCTGTACCTGGGGAATGCGGGCGATGCAGTCTTCGATCTCATTGGGGTAGACGTTAAAGCCGCTGACCAGAATCATGTCTTTCTTGCGATCAACAATGCTGAAGTGACCGTCTTCGGTCATCACGCCGATGTCGCCGGTATAGAACCAGCCGTCTCTGACGGCATCGGCGGTATCCTGGGGGCGGTTCCAGTAACCTTTCATGACTTGAGGGCCACGAACGATGATTTCACCGGGCTCGCCGACGGGTACGGTGGCTCCCTGTTCGTCGACGATGCGCACGTCAGTGTCGGGTGCGGGGATGCCGATGCTGTTGGGGCGTTCCTGGCCGATCGGGTTAAAACAAATGACCGGGGCGGTTTCGGTCAGGCCATAGCCTTCAGAGATGGGGCTCCCAACTATGGTACGCCAACGCTCGGCGACCGCCTGGTGCAGCGCGGTACCGCCTGCCATGGCTACCTTCATGGTTTTGGGCGGGTAGACGGTAAACCATTCTTCGTTCAGCAGGGCGTTATAGAGAGTGTTGACCCCCGAGATGGCCGAGATTGGGTAGTTATCGAAAGCGCGCTGGCAATTCTGGATGGGCCGGGGGCTGGGTACCAAAACGTTGTGTGCGCCCTTGTGGTAGAAAGCCAGTAAATTCACCGTGAACGCAAAGATGTGGTACATCGGCAAGGCGGTCAGAATGCATTCCCTGCCGGGTTCGATGTACCCCTGAACCACGGAATCGACCTGTTCAAGGTTGCTGATCAGGTTGCCGTGCGTCAGCTCGGCCCCTTTGCTGACCCCGGTGGTTCCGCCCGTGTACTGCAGCAGTGCGGTGTCTGAGCGAGTCAGGTGCTCCCAGTATTGGCGAACGTCGAGGCTTGCCTGTGCTTTTGCTTCGCGGCCTTTCTTGAGGGCCTGGTTGATGTCGTCGGCTTTGACCTGATGGCGGGGTATCGCCCGATTCCAGTATTTCAGTACGGCTTTGAGCACACCCCTAACGACCGGGGGAAACCACTGGGCAACAGAGGTGATGACCACTTGTTTGATGCCGGTTTTCGCCAGGATGGCGTCGAGTTTATCGACGAACATATCGACGATGATCAGCGCCTGGGCACCACTGTCGTTGAACTGGTGCTCCATTTCCCGCTTGGTGTAGAGCGGGTTGACGTTCACCAGGATGCAACCGGCTTTTAATACGCCAAAGGCGACCACCGGCAGAGTCAGGCAGTTGGGCATTTGCACCGCAACCCGGGTGCCAGCTTCAAGCTTGACGCATTCGCGCAAATAGACGGCAAAGGCATCGGACATTTCATCAACTTCGGCGTAGGTGAGCCGGCCGTTCATGCCGTTTGGCATGCAGGTGGTGAACGCCGGCTGGTCGCTGTAGGTCTGGCTGGCCGTTTGGATCAGGGCGGGTAGATTGTTGTGCTTGGGGTGACTGGCTGTGCTGTTACCGGCCTCGGATCGGGCTGCCCGGTAATGGCTTTCCCAGGGTTTGCTATCGTAATACTGATCATTCGACATGAATGGCCTCGCAGTGATGACGCTGTCAGCGTTCGTACCCCAAGGCGGACTCCGGGTAACGTGCTACAGGTCTTTTTTGTTTTTATTCTCCGATACAATACTCAACAGTACTGTAAAGCAACAACCGCTTTAGTGTCTGTGTGTAGAAAACTGCACATATGCCCGAACTACTCACGGATTATTGACCCCGATCGCTACTTTGCCAAAGCGTCACCGACACTTGCCGCCATCTACTTGACACCTAATGCGAAAGTGGATCTTCAATAACGACTGGCTAGCCGGTGGTGGTGCATGGGTGACACATAGAGCGGGCGTTGTTGCAGGTGCGGTGTCAGGGTGAAGCGGTGGATTGGCTGAATCGCCAGACGGGTTTTCCGCTACCCTTGGTAACCGGTTATTGGTCTGAAAGGTGGGTTTTCAGAAAGCCGAGCATCGCCTGCACTTTCATCGGCAGGTATTTTCGGGCCGGGTAGACCAGCCAGGCATGAACCATCCGGTCTTGCCAGTTGGTTAAGATGGGCGTCAGTGCGCCGGAGTCCAGGTAGGTGCTCAGGATAAAGTCCGGCTGGTAAAGGACCCCCAGGTGCTGACAGGCTGCCTGGGCCAGCAAATCGCCGTTGTTCAACTGCAGAGCCGAGCGAACCCGAACCCGGGCTTCTTCCTCGTCGCTAATCAGATGCCAGTTGCAGGGTTGGGCGCTCAGTGAGTAGGTCAGGCAGGGGTGTGCTTCCAGATCATCCGGCGTGTTGATGGCTGGGTGGCGGGCCAGATATTCCGGTGAGGCGGCGCACTTCATGCGATAGGTGCCGAGCGGTTTGGCGATCAGGCTACTGTCTTTGAGGTCGGCCACACGCAGACCCAGGTCGAAGCCCTCGGCAACCAGATCGGCGTGACGATCCGACAGTTCAATGTCCAGCTCCAGGTCGGGGTAGGTCAGTTTGAATTCGGGGATCAGTGGCATGATCAGCCGGCGCCCGAAGTCGAGCGGCATGGTCATGCGAAGAGTGCCGCTGATGGTGGTCGTCATGCGTTCGACGCGGGCATCGATGTTGGCCATCTCTTCCAGCAGGGGCACGACGTCGTGGTAGTAGCGTTCACCGGCTTCGGTCAGGGTGATGCGCCGGGTATTGCGACGCAACAGGCTGGTGTTCAGGGCCTGTTCCAGCGACTGGACCAGTTTGCTGGTTTTCGCGACCGATATGTTCAACTCTGCCGCAGCGCGGGAAAAACTACTGTGTTCGACGACGGCGCAAAACACCCGCAGGGCGTCCAATCGGTCCATCAACGGCCTCCTTCTTCTGACCCAACCGGTCATGGTACCCGGTTTTGGATTTGATGTTGGTGTCCTTATGCTTTCTATACATCAGAGTAGAACCGGGGTCACTGTTTTCCAAATTCGAAAAAGCCATTTTCAATTACAGTGGATTACAGCGTGTGAGTGACTCAGTAGAGTGGCGGGCTCTATCCTGTCTCACACTCAATAAGGAAGCGATCATGAAAACTCTGTCCCTGACGCTGGCGGCCATTTCCGCCTCAATGATCAGTGCCTCGGCACTGGCCGCCGATTACCAGATTGACCATGCCCACTCGGCGGTTACCTTTGAAACCGGTCACCTGGGGGTTTCCCGTTTGCCGGGCCGCTTTAACGAATTTTCAGGCTCCTATACCTGGTCGGACGACAACCTGTCGGAGAATACCGTATCCATTGAAATTCAGGCAGACAGCATCGACACCAACCACTCTGATCGCGATGAGCACCTGCGCAGCCCGGATTTCTTCAACGTTCGCCAGTACCCGACCATTGAGTTTACCAGCACCGCCTACGAAGGCACCGCAGAGGAAGGTGTGCTGACAGGCGAGTTGACCATGCACGGTGTAACCCGCGAAGTGGAAATGAACATTGTGAAAATCGGTGAAGGTGACGACCCCTGGGGTGGCTTTCGTCAGGGCTTCGTAGCGACCACCGAACTGATGCGCAGCGATTTTGACATCGACTATTTCATCCCCAACGTGCCCGATGAAACCGAACTGACGATCTTCATTGAAGGTATTCGCCAATAACGGCCAGCGGGAGTTATAACCATGATTGGTGACATGCTGCTGCCCACCGTTGTAATGCCATTGCTGGTCATGTTGGCGGCAGCGGCGGCCAGCTTGCGATTGAGTTGGGCGCCCGCGGCTGGGGCATTACTGGCTATTCTGGGTGCTTTTGGCTGGATACAGGGCTTCCGGTTAAACCACGTGCTGGAACCTGCGGCGATGGATGGCCTCTGGCTGATGACACTGGTGGCCGTACTCGCCGCCAGCCTCGGCCGACGTCAGGGCGCGGCGCTGATGCTGCTCGGCCTTCCAATCAGTGTCTGGGTGGTTTGGGTGTTTGCCGGTTCAATTGGCCCCGTGGTCTGGATAAGCCAGGCACTGGCGCTGCTCGTGCCTGTTGCCCTGGTGGCCTTGGGTGCAGATGACCGGGAAGACTCGCCGAAAACCACAGACTTCTGGATGCCAGGCTTCCTGGTCGCGCCGGTGGCGGTGCTGGCACCGACCGTTGGACTGGCCGGCAGTATCAAGCTTGCCGAAATTGCCGGTGCCATGGGTGTGGTGATGGCGGTTTGCTGGTGGGTTGCCAGGGGTGCGCCGCTTATTGCAGGCTGGCAAGTTCCCCGTTTGTGGCAACGCCTGCTTCCCTGCCTGACGCTGCCGCTGATGTGGGTCGCGCTGACGGCCTACCACCTTGTTGAAGTACCTGCCGTGGCTCTGCTGGCCGCCGCCTTGCCCTGGCTGGTAGGCAGCCTGTTTCGTGCCCGGCTTGAGGCAAGTCGCTGGTGGCTTAAGCTGGTCGTGTTGGTGTTGGTAACCGCATTGCCGCTGGCATTCAGCCTCTGGTACGTGTGGCCGGAGCAGTCGTTGTACTGACGTGAGCGTTAATGGTATCGATGCAGGCTTAGTCGTCGATTTTGGACAGCAAGCCTGCCAATTCCTCAATCTTCCCGACGGTTACTTTTACCAGGCTGTCTATTTCAGTACTCGATTGCTTTGAGTTCGCAGCAAGGCTTCTTACTTCATCGGCGACTACGGCAAAGCCCCGACCGACATCCCCGGCGCGCGCTGCCTCAATGGCAGCGTTGAGTGCCAGCAAGTTGGTTTGTTCGGAAATGCCGTTAATGGCACTGACAATGGCGCTGATCTGTTTGCTGGCATCCAGCACACTGGTCATCGCCACCTTAGTCTGACCCACTGCCTGCTTTCGATCTGTGATATCAAGTCCCAGCAAAAGGTATTGTGCGACCTCCTGCTTCACATTTCTGAGGCAGCAAAGACGAGCGTCGAGATGCAGTGCTTTGCCGTTGCGTTCAACACTGACCATCTTTTTAACAGACCCTTCGGTATCTATTCGCCCAATTTCTTCTTTCGTTAATCCATTAAACACAAGGCTTGCGAAGTCTGCTTCTGAGATGATGGGTAGTAGTTTGGCTTTCGCTAACTCGTTCCAGTGCGCGTGCTTACCATTGGGGGTTAGCTCTACGAGCAGCAATACTTCACTGATGGCGGCCAACTTGCGATCGAAGTCGAGAGCCATTTGTTTGACAGAAGTTATGTTTGCCTGGATGGATATGTATTTATCAATGGCGCCACTGTCATCGAAGATTGGATTGATGGAGAGGGATATCCAGTAAGGTTCACCGCTGCGGCTGTAGTTCAATATTTCATCGTAAAAGGGCACTTGCTTGTCGAGCGCCTGGCGGATTCGGGCGATCGCAGCCTTGTCTGTATCCGGCCCCTGAAGCAGTGCCCCCGGCTTCTTGCCAGCGACTTCTTGAAGGCTATAACCGGTAAGGCGTTCAAACCCCGGGTTAACGTAATCGATCAGGCCATTGGCGTCGGTAATGATCACTGAGTTATCGGTTTCATTGGCGACCAGCGACAACAGTTTGAAATTCTCACGCTTTAACACGTCGGCCGTGATATCGCTGGCAAACTTGATGATTTTCAGGACGTTGCCCTTCGGATCCTTAACGGGGTTGTAGGTGGCCTGAATCCAGACATCCGACCCATCTTTGGCGATTCGCCGATACTCATTGGACTGAAACTGACCTTTGCGCAGATTTTCCCAGAATGCCTTGTAGTCCGTGCTCTGGGCGTAGGCCGCATCGACGAACAGGCGGTGGTGGTTGCCAACGAGCTCTTGCTTTTCATAGCCAAATACAGCCAGGAAGTTTTCATTGACGTCCAGAATGTTGCCATAAAGGTCGAACTCGATGACTGCCTGAGACCGAAGAATGGCCTGGACCTTTGACTCGTAATCCGATTCACGCAATACCTGGCTGGTAATGTCATTGGCAAACTTGATGATCCGGCTTACTTTTCCACCTTTCAGAATGGGCGTATAGGAAGCCTGCAACCAGACCTTGCGGCCGTCTTTGGTGATTCGCTCGAACCGGGCGGTTTGTGCCTTGCCTGCCCGAAGGTTTTTCCAGAAGTCTTCATACTGCCGACTGTTCGCTTCGTCGGGGTCTACAAACAGCCGATGGTGCTTGCCAACGACTTCGTCAGCCCGGTAGCCCATGGTTTCCAGAAAAAGCGCATTGGCTCTAACGATGGTACCATCGAGTTTGAACTCAATAGAGGCAAAGGTATTGTTAATTGCCGTGAGAACGTTGTTAGAAAAGCCAAGCATAGCCAGGTAGCTCCATAAAGAGATGGGTCAGGACATTCAGTCACTGAGCAGGTTATCTGGCAGTTTAGACAAAACTTTATACTTTGTTTGGGTAAGAACGAAGGCGGGGTGCTGTTTGGGTTTCAGTCGGCTCGGCGATTTGCACACAGGGTTGATCGCATATGCCTGGTGAAGCAGCCCCGCGGAAGGGCTGTTGCGACAGGGTAAATCCCGGGAGGCTTGCAACACTGGCGCAATGCCTCCCCCAACGATTCTCTGATTTACAGTTGTCGGGTATCGGTCACAATGCTAACCGGGTGTACTGCAGATTTTGACTGAGTTGGATTCAAGGACTTCAGTTTGTTACCCAGATCCTGAAGGGTGTCCATACGGTTGCCTGGTGAGGGGTGAGTGCTTAGAAATTCCGGCCCGCCGCTGCCAGCCTGTGACATCTTGCGCCAGAGCGAGACGGCTGCCTCGGGCCGGTAACCGGCCCGAATAGCCAGCTCTATGCCTATTTCGTCTGCTTCACGTTCCGCATCCCGGCTGTTGGGCAGTTGCAGCGCCAGCTGCGCGGCGATGGCACTGCCGTTCAGTACATAGCCATTCTGGTCGGTGACCTGAGAGGTGATGGCCAACCCTGTATTCACCAGCACGGCGCGGGACATCTTTTCGGCGGTGTGATTGGCCAGCGCGTGGGAGATTTCGTGCCCCATGATCTGAGCAATTTCGTCATCCGTCAGGTTCAGCTGGGTAACAATGCCGGTGTAGATCGCCATTCGCCCACCCGCCATGCACCAGGCGTTGAGCGTGTCCGGGTCGTCGATGATGGCGACGCTCCAGTCCCAGTCTCGTGAATCCGGGTATTTCCTGATCGCCTCGGTGACCAGGCGGCCGGTGATCGTGGAAATGCGGTCAACCCACGCCTCGTCGGTCATCAGCTGAAACTCATTGGATATGTCAGTAACCGTGCTGACGTAGGCCTGTTTGGACTCACTGATGGCCATTTCCGGCGATATCAGCATCAATTGGGAGCGGCCGGTGGGGCTGGTGGCGCAGGCTGAGATCAGCAACACGGTCAATCCGGTGATGAGTATGTGTTTCATGGAAGATCCTTGCAGTGTTGGACAATCACCATGATCGGTGAACGCTTTTTATAGTAGCAGCTTCCGTTTGTTTCTGTTCACTCCTCGAATTGACTTTACAGGAGAGAGCCCCGGCATGGCCTGCACGTTCACTGGCAGGCTGCTCCGAGCCTCCGCCTGATGCCAGTCAATGTGACTTGCCGACCCGGACTCTGTATCTGACCTTCAGGATGCCTCGCGGTGCGGATTGCGAGGGTCTTGTGTCCAGTTCAGGTAAGGTTTTTCAACATCGCGTTTTACCATGGTGATGCAGTCGTCTACCGGGCAGGTAATCTCACAGAGGTTACAGCCAACACACTCTTCTTCAATGATTTCCAGCTTATTGGTGCCGTTGTTTTGTGCGGTGATGGCAATCGCCTGATGGGAGGTATCCTCGCAGCTGATGAAACAGCGTCCACACCCTATGCATTTTTCCTGGTCAATTTCCGCAACCACCTTGTAGTTAATGTTGAGGTATTTCCAATCGGTGGTGTTTGGTACCGCTGCGCCCTGGAAGTCGGCAATGGTGTTATAGCCTTTGCTGTCCATCCAGTGGGATAAGCCGTCTTTCATTTCCTTCACGATCCTGAAACCATGGATCATGGCCGCGGTGCATACCTGAACATTGCCGCAACCGAGCGAGATAAACTCCGCCGCGTCGCGCCAGTTGCTGATGCCACCAATACCTGAAATCGGCAAACTGGCGGTTTCAGGGTCGCGGGCAATTTCGGCCACCATGTTCAGGGCAATGGGTTTGACGGCAGGGCCACAATAGCCGCCGTGAGTGCTCTTACCGTCGACAATGGGCCGTGCCGCCATCTGGTCCAGATCTATGCTGGTAATCGAGTTGATGGTGTTGATTAACGATACGGCATCAGCACCGCCGGCGTTGGCCGCACGAGCTGCAAAGCGAATGTCGGTGATGTTGGGCGTCAGTTTCACGATAACAGGCAGTGTACTGTACATCTTGCACCAGCGGGCAACCTGTTCTACGTATTCCGGTACCTGACCAACGGCGGCACCCATTCCCCTTTCCGGCATACCATGGGGGCAGCCGAAGTTTAACTCCAGGCCATCAGCACCGGTTTTCTCGACCTCCCTGACGATGGTTTTCCAGGCGTGCTCTTCACATGGCACCATGAGGGAAACAATCAGTGCCTGCTCGGGCCAGCTTTTCTTAACCGCTTCAATTTCACGCAGGTTCACTTCCAGGCTGCGATCGGTGATCAGCTCTATGTTATTGAAACCCGATACGTTGCCGTTGCCATCGTAATGCGCGGAATAGCGAGAGGAAACGTTGACTGCAGCCGGGTCTTCACCCAGCGTCTTCCAAACCACGCCACCCCAGCCTGCTTCATAAGCGCGCTCTACGTTGTACGCTTTGTCGGTGGGTGGTGCCGAGGCCAGCCAGAACGGGTTGGGTGACTTAATGCCTGCAAATACGGTTGTCAAATCAGCCATCTTAGTTTCCCTCTGAGCCGGTTAAGTAGTTGTGAATCGCCATTGCGGCCAGTTTGCCTTGTTGTACCGCTTCGACCGTCAAGTCCTGGCCCACTCCGGTGCAGTCCCCTCCGGCGAATACCTTGCTGATGGTCGTTTTGAAGTTATCCATCGTTGAGATTTTGCCCCCACCGAGGTCGGGTAGCTGGGTTTCATCCGCTGGGTAGGCCAGGGATTGACCGACTGCCTTGTATACAGCTTCACAAGCCACTTCAAAAAACTCGCCGGTATCCATTAGCTTGCCGTTGTCGATCCTGGTTTTTGCAAAGCGGACGGCGCTGACATGGTTGTTTGCGTCCGCCCTTATTTCGACCGGACGTGCCCAGGTTTTAATGCGCACCTGGTGCTCTTTGGCGATGTGCTGTTCGTGGTCGGTGGCACTCATATCCGCCTCGCCACGCCGGTAAACCAGCGTGACTTCCTCGGTTCCCAGGCGCTTCAACTGACAGGCGATATCGATGGCGGTGTTACCAGCGCCAATAACGACAGCGCTAGTGCGTGGTACGTCGAGTTGGTCGATGTCATTGGCCTGACGGAGCTCTTTTATGAAGTCAACGGCGTTGAGCACGCCGATGCTGCTTTCGTTGGCAAGTCCGAGCTCACGGGTGTCTTGTAAGCCAATACCCAAAAAGACCGAGTCGTACCGTTCGGTCAAATCGGTTAGATGAATCTCTTTTCCGAGTGCCTTGTTGTAGTGAATTGTTATGCCACCAACACCCAGAATAAAATCGACTTCTTTCTGGGCAAACTGATTGGTGAGTTTGTATTTGGCGATGCCGTACTCGTTCAGGCCGCCTGCTTTGCTTTGGGCTTCGAAGACATCCACTTCATTGCCCAATACAGCCAGGCGATGCGCGCAGCTCAAGCCTGCGGGGCCAGCCCCGACGACAGCAACTTTCTTACCGGTTGAGGATGCGCGGCCAATAGGGTGGTCTGGAAACACGGCGTTGTCTGTTGCATGGCGTTGTAGCAAGCCAATTAACACCGGTGCGCACTCTTCTTCCTTATTCCGTACACAGGCTTGCTCACACAATATTTCGGTAGGGCATACCCGGGCGCAGCTGCCACCCATGATGTTCTGCTCATAGATGGTTTCAGCGGCACCGTTCACATCCTCATGGTGAATGCTTGCGATGAAACTGGGAATGTCAATATCACTGGGGCAGGCTTTGACGCACGGTGCGTCGTAGCAGTAGTAACATCGGGCGCTTTCTATGACTGCCTGGCGATGGGACAGCGCCGGTTTAATATCACTGAACAAGTCATCAAGGCTGGGCGATGGATCGGTATCCACCAGGGTGCTGGCCGCGGTCATGGTGTGTCCTCTGTCAGACTGCAAGAAATCTTTGAGTATTGTTGTGTGTACGGTATGTGATTAACGCTAAGCATTGGTCGTGCCACCTTCTGACCAAATGGTCAATAGATGACGCAATGGCGTGATGAGCGCGCTGGGATGAGTGAAAAATCCCTGTTGCAGCAAAGGCTTAAGGGGCATCATCGAAACTATTCGATTACACTGCAGGAGGATGAATCCCGTTGATGTGTTCGGGGTGTTATTCAATAGCGCACCGAAACCAAGCATTGCATAACCTGAGAGCGCAGTATCAAGGCATGACAAAAGCAGCAGCAGTATCCAAAACCAAAAAAACGACGGGGACAGCGTCGGGTCGTCGCAAGTTAGTCGATATACGCAAAGATAATTCTGAGCAAATCTTGCGGGTGGCTGAACAGGTATTCAGTGAGCGAGGCTTTAAGGGAACGACGATATCGGCTATTGCTGACGCGGCTGAACTGCCTAAAGCCAACATTTTGTATTACTTTAAAAGTAAGGAAGGGTTGTACAAGGCCGTATTGGTGGACTTACTACAGGGGTGGATGCACCACATGGATGACATGACAGCCGATCAGCATCCGCGCGAAGCGTTGCGCAATTATATTGTTAGTAAGATTCGTCAATCCAAAGAGCACCCAAATGCATCGCGAATATTTGCAGCTGAGGTTTTACACGGCGCTCCTTTCCTTAGAGAACAGCTGGAGGGGCCGCTAAAAGAGCAATTTGAGCGTACCTGTGGCGTAATTCGCAGCTGGGTGGCTAAACGGTGGATGGACCCAGTCAGCCCGGAACATCTGATGTTCATGCTGTGGTCATCGACACAATCCTATGCCGACTTTGAAGTGCAGAGCAGTATTCTATTGTCCAGGGATGCGCTGGAAGAAGCCGATTACAATGAAGGGGTAGAGTTAATTACTCGCGTTGTATTGAAAGGCTGTGGCGTTAGCCTGGTCTAGCTCACGCCACAGTGCCGGTTTCAGGCACCAACGGCCTCACCTACGGAAGCATCGGCCGAAACCAGGCCCGCAATGCGGGTCATGGCGTTCAGTAAAACTGAGCAGCCCGCTTCACACTCTTCCTGCGTTGTACTTTCTATTTCATTGTGGCTAATGCCGTTCAGGCAGGGCGTGAAGATCATGCTGGCCGGCGCGAAATCTGAAACATAGCAGGCATCGTGGCCGGCCCCGGCAATGATGTCCATGTAGCTGTAGCCGAGATCGATGGTGGCGTTGCGCACCGCTTCGATGCAGTTGTCGTCAAAAGGAATGGGCGCGTAATACCAGATCGGCTTCAAAGCGATATCGACACCCGTATCGGCGATGATCTCCGCAACAGCGGCTTTAAGCGCTTCATCCATGGCCGTCAATTCCTCATCGACAGGATGGCGGAGATCGACGCTCATCGAAATTTCCCCGGGAATGGTGTTGCGAGAGTTGGGTAATACCTGCATGTAGCCAACCGTGCCACAGCCTGGCTTGTGAGATTTGGCGATCTCTTCAACTTTCAGCACCAGTTGTGAGGTGGCCACCAACGCATCTTTGCGCAAGTGCATCGGTGTAGTGCCTGCGTGGGATTCGCGGCCAGTAAGCACCACGTCGAACCAGCGCTGGCCCTGGCCGCCGGTGACCACACCAATTTGCTTCTCCTCGGCCTCCAGATACGGCCCCTGTTCAATGTGGGTTTCAAAGAAAGCATGGAACTTTCGGCCGGTAACAGGGGTATCTCCCGCGTAACCTATTCGCTCCAACTCATCACCGAAACGCAGGCCTTCAACGTCAACCTTATCCAGAATCTCTTGCAAGCCAAAGCGACCAGAAACCACGCCCGAACCCATCATGGCAGGGGCAAAGCGGGAGCCTTCTTCGTTGGTCCAAACGGATATTTCGATGGGGTGTTTGGTTTTTATACTGTGGTCTTTCATGGAACGAATGACTTCCAGGCCTGCCAGAACACCGAACACGCCATCAAATTTGCCGCCAGAGGGTTGAGTGTCGAGGTGGCTGCCGGTGCCGACGGGTGGCAGATCGTTGTTTTCGCCGGGGCGGGTGCAGATGATATTACCGACCTGGTCGACCTTCACCGTGCACCCGGCTTCTTTGGCCCATGCTACGTACAGATCACGGCCTTGTTTGTCGAGGTCGGTCAGTGCCAGGCGCCGGCAGCCGCCCTTTTCTGTGGCACCAATTTTGGCCATTTCCATCAGGCTGTCCCAAAGACGATCGCTGTTAATGCTGAATGTGTTCATTGCGGCCTCCGCTGCAGAGTTTTCCAACAAGGTGTCGTTTTGGTAAGCAATGATTTGACCAATTGGACAGAACATTAACGATTAACGCTAACCCATTGATTTAGGGTGGTTATTGAACAGGGTGTGTTAAATATATTGGTCAGTGTAGATGGTGAGTGCTTCAAAATGCGTCGCTAAAGCCCTGTTATGCCCCATTACTGATCGTTTTTTGAGCCGGCAACCATCTCGTCCTGTTCAAGAAAATGAACGATTTGGTGATCCCCTAGGCCCTGCAGCGCCCGATTTATCCATTTCCTGAAAATTTATTTCTCATCATTTGTCCAGTTGGTCAATCAATTGCTTTCACCCTTTTCTATGGATGTATAAACGCGGGCTGGATCAACACCGGCGCAGCAAACATAGCGCCTCAAAAAACACAGCCAGACGCGTAGATGACACTGAAGCATGAGGACGGTAGATATGGGCATTCTGATTAAGGGCGGAAAAATAGTTAATGCGGACGTCAGCACGGTTGCAGATGTTTACTGTGAAGACGGCGTGATTAAAGGAATCGGTTTGGGGCTGGATGTACCGACAGACACCGAAATCATCGATGCCACGGGCAAGCTGGTCATGCCCGGTGGAATCGACCCTCATACTCATATGCAACTGCCGTTTATGGGAACGGTCGCCAGCGAGGATTTTTACACAGGCACAGCGGCCGGTCTGGCGGGCGGCACCACCATGATCATCGACTTCGTTATTCCAAGCCCTCAAGAGCCGATCATGCAAGCCTATGAAAAGTGGAAAGATTGGGCGTCACGGGCGGTTTCCGATTATTCCTTCCATGTGGCGATTACCTGGTGGGATGACACCGTGTATGAGGACATGGGCAGGCTGGTAAAAGAAGAAGGTATCAACAGTTTCAAACACTTTATGGCCTATAAAAACGCCATTATGGCGGCCGACGAAACGCTGGTGAACAGCTTTAGCCGGTGCCTGGAGCTGGGCGCCATGCCAACGGTTCATGCTGAGAACGGTGAGTTGGTTTACCACTTGCAGAAGCAGTTACTGGCGGCTGGCTTTACCGGCCCTGAAGCGCACCCCTTGTCGCGCCCGAGCCAGGTTGAGGGCGAGGCAGCTAACCGGGCGATCAGCATTGCGCAGACCATTGGATTGCCATTGTATTTGGTCCATGTGTCCTGCAAGGAAGCGGTCGATGAAATTGCCAGGGCGCGTCACAACGGTCAGCGCGTATACGGTGAAGTGTTGGCTGGCCATCTGGAGCTGGACGACAGCGTTTACCAGGCAGAGGATTTCGCCACGGCAGCGGCGCATGTTATGAGCCCACCCTTTCGCCCTAAAGGTCACCAGGAAGTGCTGTGGAAAGCGCTGCAGGGTGGCACTCTGCAAACGACTGCAACAGACCACTGTTGTTTCTGCGAAGACCAGAAAGCAGCGGGTAAAGATGACTTCTCCAAAATTCCAAACGGAACGGCGGGAATAGAAGACCGCCTGATGGTTCTGTGGGACTCCGGCGTCAACAAAGGCCGATTGACCGAAAACGAATTTGTCTCGGTAACGTCGACCAATACGGCGAAGATATTCAACCTGTACCCACAAAAGGGGTCCATCACCGAAGGTGCGGATGCCGATATCGTCATCTGGGATGCCAATAAAGAACACACCATTTCAGCGAAGACGCATCACCAAAACATCGATTTCAATATCTTTGAAGGCCGCACCGTCAAAGGGTCTCCTGAAATCACCATTAGCCAGGGCAAGGTCGTGTTCAGAGAGGGTCAGTTGATGGTAGAGGAGGGCGCCGGCCGCTACATCAAGCGTCCAGCGTTTCCGACCATTTTCGAGGCCGTGAAGAAACACAATGAAGTTAACGCTCCGGTTGCTGTAACGCGCTCATCCTAACCGTGATATGTGAGGAGACACAATGTTGGCGGTAGAAAGCTCAATAACCGAATCGACTGAAGCTGACCCTGGTACCGCAAGGCGGACAATGATTGGCGTAAAGGGGTTGTCTCTGGTTTTTGAAACCAACGACGGCCCGGTGAACGCGCTTTCTGATATCAACCTGGATATTCAGGAAGGTGAGTTTGTGTCTCTTATTGGCCCGTCGGGTTGTGGTAAAACGACCTTGCTGCGTGTTATTGCTGACCTGGAGCAACAAACTGACGGCAGCATTACCGTAAACGGCACAACGCCAGAGGATGCCCGTTTGAATCGTCTTTATGGTTATGTGTTTCAAGCCTCGGCGTTGCTGCCTTGGCGGACAATTCAACAAAACTGCGCACTGCCCATGGAAATATCCGGCCAGTCGACCGAGCATCAGAATAAGCAGATCGACAAGTATCTGAGCATGGTTGGCCTGAATGACTTCCACAAGAAATACCCCTGGCAGCTGTCCGGCGGGATGCAGCAGCGGGCCTCCATAGCGCGCGCTTTATGTATTGAGCCAGACCTTCTGTTGATGGATGAGCCATTTGGAGCCCTCGACGAGATTACTCGGGATCACATGAACGTTGAGCTTTTGAAAATTTGGGAGCAAACCCAAAAAACGGTGGTATTTGTTACCCATTCAATTGCAGAAGCGGTCATGTTGTCGACCAAGATAGTTGTTATGTCACCCCGGCCTGGCCGCGTCGTCAGCGTTATCGACAGCCCACTGCCAAAGATGAAGCATCTGGGTTTGCGAGACACCGAGGCCTTTCATGCCCTGTCGGCTCAGATACGAGCCGCACTGGCGCATGAGCATGCCATTGACTAACTGACTGCGGGGTTCTTTTTTGTGTTGAGCAGAATAGTGCATGAAAAGTGGTTTGCAATAGCGAGTTTCATCGTGATCATCATCGGTGCCTGGTATCTTTTTGCGCTATTAATGAATGGTAACCAGTTAGTAAATAACTACGAGCGCCGGAATATGGACTGGACAATCAGTTCCGTTGTTGCAGAAGCCTACCAGGTGAAACGGCCAATGCTACCCGCACCGCACCAAGTGATTGATGAGCTTTACAATACGGTCTTTGACACTCGCATAACCTCGAAACGATCCCTGGTGTTTCATACGCTCATAACCTTGCAGTCGACATTGCTAGGGTTCCTGCTCGGCACTGCTCTGGGTATCCTGATTGCCGTCGGTATTGTCCATAACCGAACGCTGGAAGCCAGCCTGATGCCTTGGGTGATCGCCTCTCAAACCATTCCTATTCTCGCCATAGCACCGATGATCGTTGTTGTTCTTGGTGCAGTGGGCTTAACGGGGTTGGTGCCAAAATCCATAATATCCATGTACTTGTCGTTTTTCCCCGTCACTATCGGCATGGTGAAAGGCCTGCGCTCAGCTGACAGCCTGCATATGGAACTACTGCATACCTACAGTGCCAATGCTCATCAGCTGTTTTGGAAGTTACGTTGGTTTTCGGCGCAACCCTATTTGTTTGCCAGTCTAAAAGTAGGAATAGCAGCGGCGTTGGTCGGTGCCATTGTGGGCGAATTGCCAACGGGTGCACAGGGTGGTTTGGGCGCGCGGCTGTTAAGCGGCTCCTATTACGGACAAACCACACAGATATGGTCAGCGCTGTTCATGGCCGCACTATTGGGTTCGGTCTTGGTTTGGCTGGTCAGTCTTGCTGAAAAAGTTTTACTGCGCCGCAGAGGGCTTGCTCATGAATAGCAAGTTGGTGTGCGGTTTTTTTGCCTTATCTTTCTGCAGTTTATCTGCGATATCCTTGATGGTAGAACCCGGGTTCTTTGATCGGTCTCCTGTTCTGTTACTGCTCTTTCCAGCTATCTATGTCAGTGCTGCGAAAGTCATGAGTCTGTTAACGGCCTATGGCGACCAGGGTAGGCCATTAAGTCGTTATTCGCGCATTTCTGTGCCGCTGGTGTTTGCACTGATAGTCGGGCTTACCTGGGAGAGTATGGTGAGCGGATATCAGGTCCCCTTTGTTCTACTGCCTCCGCCGAGCACGATTGTCAGCGCTTTCTTTAATAACACCTCAATTCTGTGGGCGGATTTCAGGCAAACTTATTTGAAAGCGGTATTAGCCGGGTATGTCATCGGTTGTACATCGGGGTTTGTTGTTGCGAAATTGGCTGTAAAGAGCAGGTACCTGCAAAATGGGCTGGTGCCTATGGGCAACTTCATGTCGGCAATTCCCATCGTGGGTATAGCGCCGATCATGGTGATGTGGTTCGGATTTGACTGGCAGTCCAAAGCAGCTGTGATTGTGGTGATGACGTTCTTCCCCATGTTTATCAATACGCTCACTGGCTTGAAGTCAGTCGATGCCTTGCAGAAAGATTTGTTTCACACCTATGCCGCAACCAAGACGCAGACCTTCTTTAAGAGTCAGCTGCCGCAAGCGCTTCCCTTTATTTTTAACGCATTGAAGATCAACTCAACCCTGGCGCTGATCGGCGCGATTGTTGCCGAGTTCTTTGGTACCCCCATTGTTGGCATGGGTTTTCGAATCTCGACCGAAGTAGGTCGGATGAATATGGACATGGTCTGGGCCACCATTTTGGTGGCGGCCCTGGCTGGTTCCATAAGTTACGGCGCTTTGGCATTACTGGAAAAAGCGACCTTGTTCTGGCATGCCTCCGTGCGTGGTATGCGGGCTCGTTAAGCTGATCCAATTGAAGTGCTTATTATTGGGCTAATTGTAAGGGATAAAAAGATGAACAAAACCGTAGTCTCATTAGCTGCTGGCGCTGCGTTGTTCGCATCTAGCCTGGTAGCACACGCTGCTGACGAATTAACTCTGCAATTGAAATGGGTGACCCAGGCGCAGTTCGCTGGTTATTACGTAGCTCTGGAAAATGGTTACTATGAAGACGAGGGTATTGATCTGACCATAAGACCTGGTGGCCCGGATATCGCGCCAGCGCAAGTTCTGGCCGGGGGTGGCGCCGACATCGTAGTCGACTGGCTGCCCTCTGCGCTTGCTACACGAGAGAAAGGGTTACCCTTGGTGAACATCGGTCAAATTTACGATGCGTCTGGCATGATGCTTACTTGTTTGGAGTCGAGCGGTATTGAATCACCTGAAGACTTTGGCGGTAAAACACTCGGTGTTTGGTTTTTCGGCAATGAGTATCCGTTTCTAAACTGGATGGCGAAGTTAGGGTATTCAACCCAGGGTGGTGAAGGAGTAACCGTATTAAAGCAGGGCTTTAATGTGGACCCTCTCTTTCAGGGGCAGGCCGATTGCGTGTCTACCATGACGTACAACGAGTATTGGCAGGTGATCGACGGCGGC
Organism: Saccharospirillum alexandrii; assembly: GCF_004000275.1. Lineage (GTDB taxonomy): Bacteria > Pseudomonadota > Gammaproteobacteria > Pseudomonadales > Natronospirillaceae > Saccharospirillum > Saccharospirillum alexandrii. The sequence continues at coordinate 82,356 of NZ_RCIP01000003.1, read as the reverse complement.
ATGACGCCAGACGAACTCGTTCTTTTCAAGTATGAGGATGAAGGTGTTGCAACACTGGAAGACGGCTTGTATGTGCTGGAGGAAGACCTGGCGGACCCGGCCATGGTTGAGTCTTACGCCAAGTTCCTGAAAGCGACGATTAAAGGCTGGGAGTGGGCCATGGAGAACCCGGAGGCTGCTGCAATGATCGTTCTGGAGTATGACGAGACCGGCGCACAAACGGAAGAACACCAGGTTCGAATGATGACTGAAGTTGCCAAGTTGCTAAGCACCAGTGGCGAGGGAATCGGTTATTTGGAGCCCGCTGCGTTTGATCGCACCGTTGATATACTGCTCGGCAGTGATTCAGACCCGGTAATTACCCAGGTTCCACAAGGGGCCTATTCGCATGCCGTGTTTAATGCAATGAGCATGTAAGGGTAAATGAACGAACTTGTAATGAGCAAGCACCCAGCTGGCTCCTTGTTCAGTCTCTTCAGGTCAGCCATGCCGCTTCACAGATCAAGTGCCTGTCGAACGGTGGCAAGTTCCACACACAGCGTGAAAACCTTCATGGCGGCGGTGACGTCGTCGACGCTGGGTACAGAAGGCGCGATTCGAATGCAGGTGTCGTTCGGGTCGTTGCCATAAGGGTGGGTGGCACCGGCGGGTGTCAGTTTCACGCCCGCTTCTGCGGCGAGTTTCACAACGGTTTTGGCCAGCCCGGGCCGGGTATGAAAAGCGACAAAATACCCGCCCTTCACCGTTTTCCAGTGCCCCAGGTTATTGCTGCCAAAGGCGTCTTTTAAGTGGTGGTGAACCGCTTTAAAACGCGGTTTCAGAACCGCCGCATGCTGAGCCATATGAGTTTCGAGGGCGTTGTGTTGTTCAAAAAAGCGCGCATGCCGCAGTTGGTTGACTTTGTCCGGGCCTATGGTCATGGCACTGAGCGAGGCGGTTATGTGTTTCAGGTTGTCGTGACTGGCACCCAGGAACGCGACCCCGGCGCCAGCAAAGGTGATTTTAGAGGTTGATGCGAACTGCAGTACGCTGTCTTCAGTGCCCGCGTCACGGCAAGCTTCGTAGAGACTGGCAAGTTCGGGGGCATCGTCGTCGAGCGCATGCACGCTGTAGGCGTTATCCCAAAAGACCCGAAAATGCTCGCCGGCAATCTTGCTTAGCCTGGCGATTCGTTGAACAGTCTGTTCGTCGTAGACGATTCCAGTCGGGTTGGAAAAACGCGGGACGCACCACAAACCTTTGATGCTGGGGTCTTGTTGAACGGCGCGTTCGATGTCATCCATGTTCGGGCCGGTGTCGGTCATGCTGATCGGAATCATCTCGATGCCAAGGTGCTCGCAGATGCTGAAATGCCTGTCGTAGCCCGGCACCGGGCAGAGCCACCGGACTGGCCCGCTCAGACGCCAGGCGCTGCCGGGGCCACTGAGGCCATCGTAGTAGCCAATGCTCATGGCCTGGTGCATCAGCGTCAGGCTGGAATGGCCACCCGCGAGCACCTGGTTGGCAGGCATGTCGAGCAGGGTGGCACCCAGTTCACGACATTCTGACAAACCTTCCAGGCCACCGTAGTTACGCACATCGATGCCATCGCGTGATCGATAGTCGCCCTTAAGCATGCCATCCAGACTGTTGGACAGGGTTAACTGCTCGGTAGAGGGCTTGCCGCGGGTTAAATCGAGGTTCAGTCCCAGCCGCTTAAGCGCACAGAATTGATTGAACAGTTCAATTTCCAGGGTCTTTAGCTGGCTCGGGGTCAAAGTAGTCGGGTCGGTGATCATGGTGTTGGCTGGTTTCCCTGTCGGTTGCGCCTTAACTCTACCACCCGGGCGCGAGATTTGTAGACCGTCTTCATATGGGGTGGATTAAACCGCCTATACTGGAGCGATGTACGATATAACCGGCCTATCTGAATCATTGGTTAATAGTTGCTCATATATGGGACAGGTATTGGGCAAGTTGCTAATATAGGCAGATGGTAGTGGAAGGTTTTCATCATGGTTCGGGGTGTACAGTGATAAAGAAGATACTGATCGGCATGTTGAAGCCCGGAATGTATGTCTCCGATCTGAATAATCAGTGGGTTCCGAGCAATAATGCATCACGAAGTGGCAAGATTGGCAATCAGGCGACCATCGAGAAGATTAAGCGGCTTGGGGTTACCGAGCTGTATATAGACACGGCCAAGGGGCTGGATTGTCCGGAGGCATTGCCTGCGGATGAACAAAAGCAGATTCAAGCCCAGCAACTGGAGTCGTTGCAACTTCAGTCGGATGCCGGAACGGCCCTAAAACGGGTACCGGTGTCGCAAGAGCGAGACCGGGCTGAAAAGCGCTACCAGCAAGCCCGCACTGTTCTGGACGATGTGTTGAATGATGTCAAAAACAACCAGCCCATCGATGTAGCGGCGGTCGATGAGACCTCCGAAGAGCTCCTTGAATCACTCAATACCAATGAAAATGCCCTGGCTTGCCTGTCGCATATTCGCTCAAAAGATACCTATCTACTTCAACACTCGATAAACGTCGGCATTCTGCTGGGCATATTTGGCCGCTCAATGCGGCTCGAGCCAACCGTCTTAAAGGAGCTGGTGATCGGCGGTATCCTGCACGATATAGGCAAGGTACTGGTGCCTGATTCGATATTGCACAAGCCCGGCAAGCTTGAAGCTGACGAGTGGGAGGAAATGAAGCGCCATGTCACCTATGGCGAGAAGATTCTGGACGTGACGGCCGGGTTAAGTGACCTGAGCCGGTCGATTTGCCAGCTGCATCATGAACGACTTGACGGCACGGGCTATCCGCGAAACAAAACAGGGGATCAAATCGATCGCTATGGCCGGATGGCGGCCATCTGCGACGTTTACGATGCCGTGACCGCAGACCGTGTCTACCACGCGGGCATGGCGCCCGACATGGCGCTGAGAAAGCTGATTGAGTGGAGTGTTTTCCACCTCGACAAGGATCTGGTGTACGACTTTATCCGGTGTCTGTCAGTTTATCCGGTGGGAACGCTTGTTGAGTTAACACGGAACAGGGCCGGGGTGGTGGTTGAAGCCAACCGACGCAGCCCGAAACACCCTATGGTCAGAGTCTTTTACAATACCGTGAACCGGCATCAGGTTGAGCCGGTGCTTGTCGACCTTTCCAGCGAAAATGCGAAGTACGACATTGTAGGGACGCTGGACGCGCGTCAGTTAAACCTGGATGTCACGCCATTTCTGTAACCTTAGCATCCCTGCGTCACGTCAGATCACGGAATGTGTGAATCGCAGCAAAGCGATCACTCTTCCCGGTTTCGGGCGACCCATTCTGCCAGTGCGTGCAAATGCCTACTGGCCAGCCGGCTTTCATCGGTGTCTTCTTCAAGCGGCCAGCCTGCATTTATTCTGAAACAGTCGTGGTACAAAGGCAGACTAGTGAATTGTGAGCCAATTCGAAGACTGATGCCTTTCTGCTGAGCAGCCTTTATCAGCTCAGTCGTGTTCAAACCGGGTACCTGTACCCACAACACCATCCCGCCGGTCGGATTGCTCAACGCTGCGTCAGCCGGTAACAACCCGACCAGTGCGTTTCGGTATTGACGCATCTGGTTGGCCAATCGAAGGCGCGTTTTCTGCAAGTGACTGTGGTATTGACCAGTCGCGATGAAGTCTGCCAGCCCCATTTGAATGGGGGAGTTCACACCGAAGTGACTGAACTCATTGCGTCGTACGACGTCGGGCAAGTAGCGCCCGGGTAAACACCAGCCGACGCGGTAGCCTGCTGTCAGCGTTTTTGAGACGGAACCGCACCAGAGAATGTAACCGTCTGAATCCCAGTGCTTTGCCGGCAGTGGCGTGACTTTTTCATAACCCAGTTCCATGTAGACATCGTCTTCGATGATGGGCGTCTTGTATTGGCTGGCCAGTGCAGCCAGTGCCTGTTTCTGGGCAAGTGACAGGCTGGTTCCCTGAGGGTTCATGTGTGATGTGCTGAATAAACCGGCTTTGACGGTTCCGTTTTTAAGGTGTTGCTCTAGCTGGATCAGATCAATGCCTTCCTCGGTATAGGGTATTTCAACCACTTTGCGGGACAGTCCGGCCAGCAGCTCCAGCAACCCGCTGAAACAGGGCGAACTGATGGCAACGGCATCGCCTCGCCGGGTTGTGGCTTCCAGGGCGACACGTACGGCATCCATGCAACCGTTGGTGATGACCAGCTCATCAGCGGAGAAGGGGAAGCCATACGCCAGGAAATGCCGTTCCAGTGCGTGCCTCAGTGTTTTCTCACCCTGACGATCCGGGTAATCGTGTAAGCGTCTTCCCAGCCTTTGGATACCGCGCTTCAGGCTTCGTTGCAAAGCATCAGTTGGCATTAAAGACGGACACATTTGTGATATGCCCAGTGGACCAGGTCCCGGGTTGATCACGGACGGTGCGATGAACGGTTTCGAGTGCCCCTGGATTGGATCCGTCATCCGGCTTTGGAACGACGGTGGTGTGGGTGTCTTTTGTTCGGCCAGCGGCTGGGTGACGTAAAAACCCGACTGGGGTTTGGCGACGATCCAGCCTAGCTCCTCAAGCAACCGGTAACTGTTGATCGCCGTGGTCATGCTGACCCCGTAAAGTTTGGTCAATGCACGCAACGGGGGCATTCGGGTGCCGGCCACCCGGGTGCCTTGTTCGATGTCGCTGATGATCTGATCGGCGATCGTTTTGTAGCGCATGTCAGGGCCTCTTACCGGAGCGGCGTGCTATTGAGGGGCGAGCGTTCGTAAATTGTACTCTTTTTATTGTTAAGAATTGAATCTGTTTACTCTTTTGAGCGCTGGTTACCATGGCACTCTGATGTTGATGAGGCCGGAGAAACGACCATGCGTATGAATGATTTGCTGTTGGGCATCGCTGTGATGTGTCTGTGGGGGTTCAACTTTTCGGTGATTAAGTTGGGGGCCGATCAGATAGACCCGACCATACTGGTCGCATTGCGCTTCACATTGGCGGCTATTCCAGCGGTATTTTTCGTTACCCGACCGGCGGTTCCCGTTCGCTATTTCTTCGCTTACGGGCTGACGTTTGGCACCGGCGTTTGGGGCATGATGACCTGGTCAATCACCGTCGGGATATCGGCCGGAATGGCAGGCTTGCTGATGCAGTTGAGTGTGGTCTCAAGTCTGTTGTTGGGCTGGCTCTGGTTGAAGGAGAGATTGACACGCCCTAAATTGCTGGGCGCCGGGCTGGCCCTGCTGGGGCTTGCTGTCAGCCTGACGTTGCAGGATGGTTCGGTCAGTTTGGTGGGTACGTTGTTCGTATTGGTTGCGGCCATTAGCTGGAGTCTGACCGGCATTATCGTCAAAAAAGCAGGGACCACTGAGGTCTTTGCGTTCAGTGTCTGGGGAATGTTGTTTGCCCCTGTGCCGCTGGTAGGAGTGGCCTGGCTTGCTCAAGGTTCAGACGTCTTTCTGATGTTGCCGGCACAGATGAACCGGGACGTCTGGTTTTCTGTCCTGTTTCAGGCGTACCCCACGACTTTGCTGGGGTATTGGCTGTGGAACCGCCTGATCGTTAAATACCCCTTGTCGACCGTGGCACCCTTAACGCTGCTGGTGCCCATCTTTGGTTTACTGGGGAGCTATCTGTTTTACGGCGAATCGATGAACGGTACCAAGTTGATTGCCGGTATGCTGATACTGTCCGGCCTGGTGGTCAGTCAATGGCGGGCCGGGATGTTAACCCGCCTGTCAGGACGGACTTCCTGAAAGGCGGGCCACCCTGGCCCTGCCGGCACAACGTCAGCAAGGTTCGTCAGAACCGCACAGGGTGACACTGAAAATGCCGTTGGTACCGCCGACGAAACGCAAGCCTACAATCATGTTGGCGGCTTGATCAATTTGGAAGTCGAGGACCTCCGTGACGGTGCCATAGTCAGTGTCACCCACTGAGAACGACTGGCCTTCCCGCACAATCAATCGAGTGTACTCATTGGGGCTGGAAACAAACAACGCTTCAGTGCCAAAGGCCGTGAGCCCCTGGAATCCAATCCAGCCGCTGTTGTTGACTTCGATCCTCGGCCCGGTTCCGGGGACGGATACCAGATCGAGATCAACGGTTGAACTGTCCAGCAGCCCGCGAACCGCATCGCCTTCCTGGAACCGACGCTTCGCAGTGCCATCTTGCCAGACAATCAGGGCGTCTTCTGTGTCTGCCGAACCCGCATTCACGAGAAATGCCGCTGTGTCGTCGGCAGCAGAAAATGAGCTGCCTCCGCCGATGAAACCTGTAATTTCCTGTGTGGTTCCGTCTTCCAGCAAGAACGGCAGGCCAATGCGGGCGATCCGGGTATTGGACGTGCCGGTTGCGTTTGTGTAAAGGCCTCTGTTGCCCACACCTGCGACGTCTCTTTGGGTGAAGTAGAATACTTCGCCGTTGTCTGTGATCTGTACGGTGGCTGTTTGCAATCGATCAATGTAGTCGCTGGCTGATCCACCGGCTTCCCGGGCCACCTCGGTATGTGAGCCGTCTGTATCCCGGACATACACCCCGGAATTGGTACTGGTGGCTACCCCGTTAATTGCCAGACCGTAGGCAAGCTGGCCGGATGCATTCTGGCTGTATTGTTTGAACGCACTGAACACACCGATATCGAGACTGCCCGGGAGTTCTGTCTGGTTGGCACTCAGCGATTGGCGTTTGGTGTTATCGCCTGTGATGGTCCAGATGGTCGGGTCGGTAAAGTCAGAGTCGTCGTCGACTCGAAAGGCATCGGTGTTGGACCCCAGCTGGAAGGTAATGCCTCCAGACGCATCGATACTGAGGTTGGTAAAAACCCGGTTCGCGGTGATGTTTTCCGAGAAGTAAACGCTTGCGCCGGCGTCTAGCGTCGGGAAGGCCGTGCCGCCCCTGCCAGGCTCGCCTTCACGGGCCAGTAGCTCTGTGGTGCCGGACGTATTGCGTAACAGGACTTCGTTGTTGAGCCCGTCAACATCGTCGGTCAATGTGTTGTCGAGATTCAGCAACCCGGCAAAGAGAATGCTGCCGTTATTGGCGATCCAGACATCGTAGAACCCGTTGTAGCTGGCATCGCTTGAAGGCAGGTTGTCATCGTCGGCCTGGACGAGCGTCAATCCGGTTTCGGATTCATATTTAAAGATGCCATCACGGGCACTGCCGCCGCTGTCGGTCTGGTCGGTCACCCCATGTATGGCAATGGTGCCCGGGCCATTGACGTCGAAGTCGAGTGCGGTTCCTATGTTGCTGCTGAACACAGCGCTGCCCATGCCTGGCGCAGCATCGCCACTGACGACGATGGGTGTGATGCCTGATGCCACGGCATCCAACGTCACTGGTTCGGAATCGATGCATTGTTCCGCGTCACACGCCTCGATAATAAAGCGGGCGTTGGTGCGTTCGCTGAGGTTGATGTTGTACACGTAGTCGTTGCTGGTCAGGTCCGACCCGAGCTGGGAGTAGCCACTCATGCTGTCCGGGTCTTCATAGATGCGATAGACATCGGCGCCCGTCATCTCCGGCCAACTGAATCGCAATTGCCAGTTGTCATAGTCCACCGACACGGTTGGCGCGACCAGGCCTTCAATGGGCCCCGAGCCATTGTCGCTGGTGTCTTCGGTATCGTCAGCCTCGTCACTGGCGCTGCTGCCGCAACCCGTCAGCAGCAGAGCAGGGGTTATGATCAGACTGAGCAGTACCCGACGCAGGTGAGGGTGTGGCGTTGCGAGTTTGGTTTCCATGACCGTCTAATCCTTCAGCGAATGTCCATTCACTGTACGAGGGTCATGGCTCACAATCTGCTCCATTTTTTGCTCACATTTCGCGCAATGTCAGCTCGTCAGCCCACCATTCTGATTCTACCAACTTCAGGGCTTCCGTGAGGCGGCGGCGGTAAGTGGCATAGGATAAGGCCAGCCGATCAGCGGCGGCTTGCTGGTTGGGAGCCGGCCGTAAATAGGTGGCTTGCAACACTCGGGCATGGTCACGGGTTGTGACTTGCGATTCAAGTCGTTCGCAGGTTGTTTCAAGCTGGCGCTGAAGGCTTTGTGCGCGAGTGACCCGGTCCTGGTTCGGGCCGTGTTGGAGCACCACTTTGCTGTCGAGCAGGGCGTTGGATTGCAGTCGGTCGAGTCGGGTAGCGCTGCGAAATGCCTGACGCAGGGCGTTCTGGAAGGCCTTTTTGTCAGGCAGAGGTGCTGTTGCCACTGACACGCTGTTGAGCGGTTCTGCCAGACCAAACGCCTGTCGATAGGCGTTTCGTAGCCAGTTGATGCCAGCCCGGTTGTCGGCGCTCCAGTCCTGGTATAAGACCATGGCTGGCGTTCCGCGTCGCCGGGGCATGGTGATTTCGGCATCTGAGTGACCAAAACGAGCCATCGCTCGCCGCCATTCGGGGGTGTCTCCCTGAACACTGCCCATCACCGCTGGCGTGACACTGACCGATAGAAAAGCGGCGTGCGAAAAAGCCTGTGTGTAGACCGAAGACGCCGCCATGTCCTGATCGCTGTGCAGCCAGAACCGATGCAAAACAACGGTTCCCGAGTGCTTCAGCGACTGCCTGGCCAGGCACAGAAAGTCTGCACATACGGAGTCTGCCTCCAGCACGTGTGCGGGTAACCGGTCGACCCGAAGAATCTGAAAGAAACCGATGGCTTTACCGGCGCTGTCCCTGACAACCGTCAGCGACTCGGGCTGACAGGCGTGAAACTGATGAACCAGGTCAACGGCATGGTCATTTTCGAAGCGTCGCACCATGTCATCGATGGACGGCCAGTCCGCCGGGCGAAGGCTGTCGACGTAAACATCACTGCGATCCGGCTCGCTCATGGTTTGCTGAATATCCATGTCCCGCAGCAAAAAGAAGGCGTCCTGAATGAGCCCGAGTCGGTCTTCGACCGCGTGTTCAAGCCGATCATGGATGTAGGTAAAAGCCCGGTCTCCCAGCTCAATCAGCCGGTTAGGCTGGCGCTGCCTGAGCTCGTCGGTGAACGCCTGGCGCAGCAGATCGTGCGGGAACAGGCCGTTACTTCCGGTTTCAATGTACGACTGCGAAGCCAGCCAGTCGTATAGGTCGGCCGCTTCGTGTGGGTGCAGTTTGAGCATGCTGGCCAGCATGGGTTCATCCATCTGGCGGACCGTACAGCAGGCTTCAAGTGCCGCTCGCTGATGCGTGCTGTCGAGGCTGTCGACCAGTCTCTGATGCCAACTGCGAGCGAGGCTGCTAGAGAGCCCCTCCTGCTTGCCGATCGAATCGGTATAGAGTGCCAGCGCCAGCGGATTCCCCCGGGCAAACTGTCGGGCGCGCTCAAAGCCTGAGGCTTCTATGCCGCGCAGTGTTAAGTAGTCATCCACTTCGGTGTCGGTAAACGGTGATAGGGTTATCTGGCGATGTTCATCGATCCAGACCGGGTCGGTTCGCCACTCCAGGGCGGGCGGATTCCGACCGGCCAGGATCAGTTTGAAGCCCAGAGTGTGCGCGGGTATGAATACGTCCCTTAGCCAGCCTTCCAGGGGTGCCAGACATTCAAAGGTGTCAATGATCAGTAGGTGCGGCTCTTTTTCTCCAACGCCTTTTTCGTCACGCAAAGACTGAATGGCAGCGGTAAACAAGTTGGGGTTGGGTGGTAGGTTACGGGCATCGAACCACAAGATGGGGTGTTCGTAACGGGTATCCTGAAGACAGTCTTTTAGCAGGGTTGTTTTGCCGACCCCGCCAGGAGCACACAGGTGTATGACCAGTCCGGGTTGATCCGGGGATGCCGTAACAAAGGCTTCTATGGCCGCTTTTTCCGGATGGCGCCCGACCAGGAATCGTCGCCGGTTTCGGTTCAGTTTGTCAGCCAGATCGGACGGTTGAGACACATTGGATGCCCTGTTTGCATGAAGAAGGTTGCTAAACGGTTATACAAGCCTAGCGAAACCTGAGGCAGTTGTCTCTGAACCGGCCCGGCTCATCTCTATCGTCGGTAGGGTTAGAGGTTACTGACAGACAGCGGGTTCTGTTTATCCAACTCCGACTCAGCTTCGCCACATTCGACGATGTTTACCGAATCGGGTAACTCCGCACGTTTATTGGCGGGTATCACGTCGGTGTAAAAGCGATCCACATACTTGAACGAGGCAACCTTGCAGTGCGAGTTGAGTGTCCATTTACTGTGATCAGCCACAAGCAGCCGGGCGCGGGTATTGGAAATGATGGCGCGGCTCACTTCGGCTTCGCGAATGTCGTAGTCCATCAGGCCGTGTTGCAGATCCATGCTGCCGGTGCTGATGATGCCGTAGTCGGTAATGAAGGAGCTGAAAAAGTTGGTGACTTCCGGGCCGACCACATCGTGATCGTTGTGTCGGTATTGCCCGCCAGAGACGATGACTTCAATGCCGGGGTTTCCTGATAACGCGGACGCGACGCTGAGGTTGTTGGTCAAAATGCGCAGTGACTGATGGTGAAGCAGCGCTTGAGCGACCAGCTCTATGCTGCTGCCCACGCCCAGACTGACAGTGGCGTTTTCAGGGATGTCAGCCGCCACCCGCCTGGCCATCTGCTGTTTGGCCAGCAGGTTGCGGACTTTGGGGTCGCCCAGCGGGCTTTTTGACGCACTGGTTGGCAAACTGACACCGCCGTAACGGCGGCGTAACAAGCCCTGTTCACAGAGTCTGTTGATATCCCGGCGAATGGTTTGGGTGGTGACACCGAAGCGCCGGGCAATGTCTTCAACCTCGACATGCTCTTGTTCGCGCACCCATTCGAGAATACTGTACTGCCGTTCTTTGGCACCCATTAGAATAAAGCCACTATCAGTAAACCCTTGTTGATATTGTACGAGGCGCGCCTCGGCATGGTCCAACCCGGTGAACAGAACATCAGCTTTGCTACCATCCATACTAGCGGAATTGCCGTCGAGATTCGACTGACCGCGGGTGCCGTGGCTATTGCCGGGCACCCGCAGCGGGCGTTAAATGACCTTTTTGCGCAGTGCGCTGGTTACCGCTTCACCCAGAATAACCAATGCGACAATGGCCAGCAGAATGGTTGCAACAGTCTGCCAGGCAAAGAGGTCGATCGACCCTTGCAGCAGCACCCCGATGCCACCGGCACCGACCAGACCAAGCACGGTGGATTCACGGATGTTGATGTCCCAGCGCAGAATGATGATGGCAAAGAACGCCGGCATTACCTGGGGCACAATGGCGTATAGCACGACCTTCATTTTGCTGGCGCCAGTGGCTTCCATGGCTTCCACCGGGCGCCGGTCGATCTCCTCGATGGCCTCGCCCATTAGCTTGCCGATAAAGCCAACGGAGCGGAACATCACCGCAAGAATACCGGCCAACACACCCGGGCCGAAAATAGCCACGAACAGTAGCGCCCAGATGATGGTGTTCACCGAGCGGCTGGAGACCAGAATGAACCGGCCCAGCCACAGCGTTGCCTTGTTTGGCGTTGTGTTCTGTGCCGCGATGTAGGAGACCGGCAGAGCAATAAAAATGGTCAGCATGGTCGACAGGGTGGCAATGTGCACCGTCTCCAGCATGGCGTGGAATATGGCATTCCAGGTATCGAACCGGGGCGGCCACATGCGTGCGCCCAGGCTTTGAATCTGGTTGGGGGCATCCCAGACCCAGGGCCAGAAAATATCGATATCGCGTACCGCCCAGACAATGGCGATCAGCGTAGCCAGGTATACGGCGTAGCGGGTCCACTGTTCTTTGCGGTCGTAGCGAGACCAGACGTGATCGGACAGTTTTGCTGCGTGGTCTACCATACTTTTTTCCTCACCCATCCGCTGATGCCTTCACTGACCAGAATGATGCCGATGATCATCAGCAGAATGGCAAATGCGAAATCGTAATCGTAACGTCCGAAAGCGTTCATCAGCGTGCCTCCGATACCGCCGGCGCCGACAATGCCGACGACGGCCGAAGCACGTAAATTGCTATCGAGCTGGTACATGGACAACCCAATCTGACGCGGCATGATTTGCGGGAACACACCGTAAATCAGCATCTTCAGGTAGCCGGCACCGACCGAACGCATGGCTTCTACCTGGCCCCAGTCGATCTCTTCAATCTCTTCAGCCAGTAATTTGGCGACAAAACCGATGGAGTAGAGCGTGAGCGTAAGAATGCCCGCCAGCGGCCCAAAGCCGACCGCTGCGACAAACAAGATGGCCACGATGACCGGATGAAAACTGCGCGATACGATAATGATGGTACGCCCAAGCAAATACACCGGTAGCGGAGCGACGTTGCGCGCCGCCATGACCGCGATTGGTACCGACAGAAACACCCCCAGTAATGTAGATAGGAATGCGATCTGGAAGCTTTCCTTGAAACCGGTCCACAGCAATCCGGCCCGTTCAAAACTCGGTGGGAAGGCGCCGCCAAAAATTCTCAGCGCACGCGGCATGCCCTCGGCAATGCGTTCCCAGTTGAATGGCAGTGTTGAAAATGCCCAATATAGATACACCAGGGTGATGGCAACCAGCCCATACCGAACCCAGGGGTTAGCAATAAAGGGGGGTTTCTTCCAGACCCTGCCCGACGACGCATCGGTAGCGGTTCTGACGGGTGTCATGCCAGTGCCTCCTGAGCCGTCTGGTGTTGCGGTTCACCACTGTCTTCTTCCGGCGATTCGATGCCGCCGTAGATGGCGTCCAGTGCGTCCTGATTAAAATCTTTGGGCGCGCCGTCGAATATCATCTGGCCATGGCGCATGCCGACAATGCGATCGGTATACATTCGGGCCTGAGTAACGTTGTGAATATTAATCAGCACGGGCAGCGACATTTCACTGGCCAGGGTTTGCAGCAGTCTCATGATTTGCTGGGAGGTCTTTGGGTCGAGTGACGCGGTTGGCTCATCGGCCAGCAGAATCTCCGGTTCTTGCATCAGTGCTCGCACCACAGCAACTCGCTGGCGTTCACCACCCGAGAGCTGGTCGGCCCGTTTGTTGGCGTAGTGCGCGATGCCCACACGCTCCATCAGGTTGAAGGCACGATTAATATCGGTTTGCGGAAAGCGGCGTGTCAGCGCCTGGAAAAACGACACATAACCGAGCCGCCCGGACAGAACGTTTTCCATTACCGTCAGCCGGTCGATCAGGTTGAACCCCTGAAACACCATGCCGATGCGTCGGCGGGAGTGGCGTAGCTCGCTGCCGCGAAGATTGACCAGTTCATGGCCGTTGAGCTTGATCGAGCCCGAGGTCGGCTCGACCAATCGGTTGATGCAGCGCAGCATGGTGCTCTTGCCCGCACCGGATGCGCCGACGATCGACACAACGCTGCTGCCATCGACACTCAGATTAAGGCCTTTGAGCACCGGATCGTTGCGCCCGTATCGTTTTACCAGATTGGTGATTTCTAACATTGGTTTCGCTCCCGGAGGTGCCCCGGCCATCAGGCCTGGGCACCTGTTTTTCTTATTGAAGATTGTCGCGGGTGTACTGCACACCATTGGAGGCCTGAATGGTGCGGATGACGCGCCAGTTATCCTTGTAGTTGATCGGGATGAAGGTCTCAACACCGTCGAACTCTTCACCTAATTCGGTACCTGCGAATTCAAAGGTATAGAAAGCCTGACGTACCTTTTCGGCAAGCTCAGGGTGAAGGTTGTAGGCGTGGTTATAGGAGGTTGTCGGGAAACGGTCCGACTCCCAGACCAGGCGGACGTCGGCTTCATCATAGAGGCCGCGTGCGGCCATGCGTTCCACCACTTCCGAGGCGACCGGCGCCGCATCGTAGTCTTTTGCAACGACACCCAGCATTGACTGGTCGTGGCTGCCAGAGAACGAAATTTCATAGTCTTCGCCCGGAACAACGCCCATTTCAGGGAACAGGGCACGGGGTGCCTGGTTGCCGGAGTTGGAGGTTGGCGAAGTATGAGCGATGCGCTTGCCTTTCAGGTCGGCCATCTCATAAATGTCGGAATCGACGTGGGTGTACACCTGCAGTGAATACCCAAATTGACCGGAGCTTGAGCCCATCAGCGCGAACGGAACGGCGCCCGCCAGGTTAACCGCGAACGGCGTAGGCCCGGTGGAAAAGCCAGCCACATGCAAACGACCGCTGCGCATGGCTTCTACCTGGGCCGAGTTGGATTGCACGGCAAAAAAGCGCACATCTTTGCCTGTGACTTCAGCCAGATGGTCGATAAACGGCTGCCAGATGTCGGAATAAATGGCCGGATCTTCAACCGGTGTGTACGCGAAAATCAACGTGTCCGGGTCAACCCATTGCGATTCATCGGCCGGCAAGTCAGCGACCAAATCACCGTCGGTGTCGCAATACATGGCATCGAGCGCACCGCGTTCGCATTCAGCCAACGCCTGGCTGCTGACGCCAAGCAACAAAGCGGTTGCCATGGCAGTGGCCGTAGGTGAAAGGCGGGAGAGCATTGTTTTATGCAGATTCATGATTGGTTCTCCATTGGGTGCGGTCCATGCGTTAAGGCTCCATGCCTTGAATTGAACATCCTGAAAGGACCTGCCCCATACGTTTGTTATTGTTAGATGTTCAATTGAACATTCATACTAACAGCAAACCTTCAATTGGCAAGGCGAACTGCGCCAAAAAAGTGCAAGCCTTTAGACTGGTCGCAGTAAGTTATTGAAATATAAGAGGGCAGTCATCGAATGGTATGTTCAATTGAATCGTCTGCTTCGATCTGGTGCACCAGCGGCCGTGGGTGGCTCAGGCCTTTTCGCCTCAATAGCCCCCGGTGGCTGCGGGTGAGTCTGTTACGGTGTTGTCAGTCGTTATATATGACGATATATTTCGGGGCGTTAACCCCTAACGTCAGGAAGCGTGCGATGTGGATCCGTCAGACGGTGTTGGCTGGACTGGCGGCGACGGCGCTGCTGATGGCGACGGCGGTTCAGGCACAGCAAATCACCCGGGTAGCTGCAGCCTCCCAGCTGCGTTTCGTACTGGAGGCGATAACGGCACAGTATCGTGAGCGTTATCCGCAAAACAGGATCGACGTTCAATATGGATCGTCTGGCCGGTTTTTCGCGCAAATCACCCACGGCGCCCCCTTCGATCTTTACCTCTCTGCGGATATGGACTACCCCACTGCACTGGTTGAGGCAGGCTTCGCCGCCAGTGAGGTGATGCCCTACGCCATCGGTCGCATCGCAATTTGGAGCAATACGGTCGATGCGCAATCGCTGGCGCTCGCTGACCTGACCGACGAGCGTTTCCGCCGGGTGGCCATCGCCAACCCCCGGCTTGCGCCCTATGGCGCGCGGGCAAAAGAAGCGTTGATCTCGGCCGGCCTCTGGGACGCTCTGCAGCCCCGGCTGGTCTATGGCGACAACGTCTCTGGCACCCTGCAGCTGGTGCAAAGCGGCGCTGCTGAGGTTGGTATCGTTGCCCTGGCCCAGGTGCTGAACTCCGGTATCGCGTCGCAGGGCGGGCACGCGCTGATCGACGCTGGCGTTCACCAGCCGCTGGAACAGGGGTTAGTGGTGACCCGCCGTGCCATGCAAAACGAAGTCGCCCGGCATTTTGCCGGCTACCTGCGCGGAGCGGAGGCGGCAACCCTGTTTCGGACCTACGGGTATGATCTGCCCGCTGACGTACCCTGAGGTGCTGAGATGATGATAGCCGGCATCGCCGAGACAGACTGGATTGCCTTGTTGCTGACACTCAGGCTCGCCCTGACCAGCACGCTTCTGCTGCTGGTGCTCTGCGTACCCCTGGCCTGGTGGCTGGCGTTTACTCCAAGCCGGGCCAAGGTGCTGATTGAAGCGCTGGTGGCATTGCCGCTGGTGTTACCACCGACGGTGATCGGTTTTTATCTGCTGATATTGCTGGGCCCGAGGGGCGCCATAGGCGGGGCGCTGGAGTCGATTGGGCTTACCCATCTGGCGTTCAGCTTTACCGGTCTGGTCATCGGGTCGATGGTCTATTCCCTGCCGTTTGTGGTGCAACCGCTGCAGAATGCTTTTCAAAGCCTGGGCAGCCGGCCGCTCGAAGCCGCCGCAACTTTGCGTGCCGGGCCTGTCGATCGTTTTCTGTCTGTGGTGTTGCCGCTGACACGGCGCGGCTTTCTTACCGCCTTTGTGCTGTCTTTTGCCCATACTCTGGGTGAATTCGGTGTGCTGCTGATGATTGGCGGCAGTATTCCCGGCCAGACACAGGTGGCGTCCATCGCCATCTACAACCACGTCGAAGCGCTCGACTACGGCGCGGCTCATGGCCTCTCGCTGGTCTTGCTGGTGCTGGCGTTCTCGCTGTTGCTGGCCGTCTACGCCCTGAACCGGCGCTTTCGTCTGGTAGGGGTGGCGCAATGAAGGTCCGTTTTCAGCTTAAACGGGGGGGCTTCACACTGGATGCAGCCTTTGACCTGGCCGAACGGGGCATTACCGCCGTTTTTGGTCGCTCTGGTTGCGGTAAAACCAGCCTGCTGCGTTGCATGGCGGGGCTTGAGCCAGATGCCTGGGGGCAGTTGGACGTGGCCGGTGAAGTCTGGCAAGCAGGTGTTCAGAGCCTGGCGACGCACCGGCGTTCTCTGGGCTATGTGTTTCAGGAAGCCAGCCTCTTTGCCCACCTGACTGTGGAGCGCAATCTGCGCTATGGCTGGCGGCGAGTAGCGCCGTCGCATCGGCGCGTTGAGTGGCAGACGACCATCGAATTGCTGGGACTGGGCCCCTTGCTGAATCGCTACCCGGATCAGCTCTCCGGTGGCCAGCGCCAGCGTGTGGCGCTGGGCAGGGCCTTGCTGACAAGCCCAGATCTGTTGTTGATGGATGAACCCCTGGCCTCGCTCGACAGTGACAGCAAGGCTGAGATACTGCCCTATCTGGAGCAACTGCATCGCAGCCTGGCGTTGCCCGTGGTGTATGTCAGCCACAGCCAGGAGGAAGTGTTGCGGCTGGCTGACCAGTTGGTTCTGATGGATGACGGCCGGGTGCTGACCCAGGGCCCGGTAGCCCGGGTGCTCACCCGGCTCGATATGCCGCTGGCGCATCAGCAGGGCGCACAAGCTCTGTTGGAAGGCGTTGTCACCCACCAGGATGAGGCCGACCACCTGACCGAGGTGGTGTGCGAAGGCCAGTCAGTCTGGGTCTCCCAATTGAGCCAGGCTCGTGGCACCCGGGTGCGGTTGAGCGTGGCGGCCCGGGATGTGACGATCAGCCTTGTACCGGCGACCGACAGCAGCGTGCTGAATTGCCTGGAAGTTCAGATAGAGGCGCTGGAGTCAGACCCGCATCCGGGTCATGTGCTAATAGCGCTGAAGTTGGGCAAGCAGGTGCTGCTGTCGCGCATTACCGAACGCTCACGCCGGCAATTGGCCTTGAAACCGGGAGACCGGGTGCACGCCCTGATCAAAGGCATTGCCGTTCACTGAGGTTTCAGGTGTGCCATAAGCGCAGCAACGTCCGTTTCAATACTGTGCAGGGCGGTCTGCTCCATTTGCTGGTAATGCCTGAGCACTTGTTCACCCAGTTCCGTTAGATGGGCTCCGCCACCGCCTTTACCGCCTTTGGCGGTGCCGACCAGCGGTGCCTTAAAGCACGTGTTCATGGTATCGATCAGCAGCCAGGCTCGGCGATAGCTCATCTTCATACTGCGCGCCGCCGAGCTGATGGAGCCGGTGGTGTGCAGCGCTTCGAGCAGCTCAATTTTACCCGGGCCAAGCGCGATGGCGTCGCCCTGATGCAGGCGCAATTTCAGGCTGAAACGGGGCGCTGTTGTCACGCAGTGAGCTCCTGTGAATGTTGATCGATCGGGCTGGATTGGCCCTGGCTGATTATGGGCAATTGCCGGTTATGGCATAACCAATAATGGTGCCATTGGGCCGGGTGGTGATGTTGTGCTTGCAGCCATGGACGTCCCAGATATGAAGCTGCTGTTCGTCAGTGGTCGCATTGGAGCGGTACTCGGGTTCTCCCCACTGCTGATACACCAGGCGAACGTCTTGCCCGAGCAGGTTATCGTCGTTGTCCCGGGCAGCCGTTGGGGCGGTTGCGCACCCTGCCAGCACGGTTGTGGCCAACAGGCAGAGTGTAATAAGCAGGCCCGATATTTTTTGGAGTGACATCCCGGCGTTCTCTCAGGTTTTGGCTATGGTTTCACAATGATGACTTCCGGTCATTGGCGCAGCCAAGCGTCTGGTTTACATCGACGTCACGGCTCCATCAGAGCCCCCCAAGGTAACCTCAGTGATTGCAATGAACAAGGTCACTCGTCAACATCATCGAATCACGCTATCGGTTGGCCTGATGCTGTTTTTGCACTGGCCAGCGAGCAGCCTGGCCGAGGAGAAAGAGTACGGTATGGACGATGTCTGGCTACAGCAGCAACAGGCTGAGACTGGCCTGGTCGGCATGGCGGCCGTCGTCATTCAGGGCGGCGAGGTTCGATACCTCGGCGCCGCCGGTGACCGCAAGAAAGGGGCTGGCGTTGCGATCACCGTGACCGATCGCTGGCACCTTGGTTCGATCACCAAGTCGATGACGGCGACGGTACTGGCCGGTTTGGTAGAGGCCGGTGACATCGGCTGGGAAACACCGCTGCTGCCTGTTATGGGCATGGCCGACACAGCGCACCCGGGCTGGGAAGGGCTGACGTTGGCGCAGGTGCTTAGCCATACCGCCGGCTTGCCGGCCAACTTCTCTCTACGGGTCAATATGACGTCATCACCCGAAGAAGCAGAGCGCCCGGCTGCACGCCGGCAGGCGGTAATGGAGGTGTTGAAAAAGCCACCGAAATCCACGCCTGGCTCCGGGTTCGAGTACTCTAATGTGGGGTATACCCTCGCTGGCGTCGTGATAGAAACCCTAACTGGTCAGCCCTGGGAGCAAGCCATGCGCGAGCGGTTGTTCGCGCCGCTGGATCTAGGCAGTGCCGGCTTTGGGCCACCCCGGAGTAACGGGGGATCACTCACTGAGCCACGCGGCCACCGACATCTGCTGGGCCTCACCCTGGCGGCCGGTGAGGCAGCAGACAACAATGCCATCATCGGCCCGGCCGGTACCGTGCATATGACGGTCGAAGACCTGGCGCGTTATGGCTATGAGCACCTGCGTGGTGAGCGTGGCGAAGGCACTCTGCTGAGTGCCGGCAGTTATCAGCGCCTGCACCGACCGGTTCTCGAGAACTACGCCTTTGGCTGGGTGCTGCGTGAGGGCAACGCTGACACCGGGCCTCTGCTCTGGCACAACGGCTCCAACACTATGTGGTACAGCTTGCTGGTGCTGGTTCCCGAGCGGGATACCGTGGTCGCCATGGTGTTCAATGAAGGCAATGTACCCCGTGCAGACGCTCTGGCCTGGGCATGGGTGGCGCGGAGTCTTGGAACAGGGTTATGAGCTGCGAGTTAGCGGCTTACAGCCAGACGCTTATCTCACAGCATGAGCGAAATGCTGCCTCCTAGGCAAGGTGTATGCCCCCGGGTCAGGGCGGGACCCGGGGTTGCTACTGATTACTCATGAATACCCTGGCTGTGAACCAGAGCAATGCACCGATAAGGCTAGCCCCAGCCAGTCGAGAGCGTCGCGAGGTAATGGTGATCAACCTATGCATCGGACCCCGGTCTTGTTTGGCGAAGATTCTCAAGGCGTGATGAACAACATCAGCGAGAGTGATGAGGGGTTATACCCTCACTAATGATTATGATTTGCATTTGCAGGAGGGGTTATCTACCATCCGCGCTTCATCTATCAGGAGTGCCACCCATGCTACGCGTACTGTCTCTATTCCTTGTATTGATGCTGTCCGGCGTTTCCCTGGCGGAAGTCCGGGTGGCTGGCGAGTTGGGCGATGTTGTTTTGCCCGCCCCTCCTGAACGGGTGGTGGCGCTGGAGTTTTCTTTCGTTGATGCGCTGGCGACGCTGGGCGTGTCACCGGTTGGCGTAGCCGACGATGGCGACGCGACCCGGGTGATCGATCCGATCCGTGCCAAGCTGAATGAGTGGACATCCCTGGGGTCTCGTTCCCAGCCAAGCCTGGAAGTCATCGCCTCGCTCGAACCCGATTTGATCATTGCCGATGTCGAGCGCCACGCCGCTGTTTATGAAGACCTGCAGCGCATTGCACCCACCCTGATTCTGAAAAGCCGTGGTGAAACCTACGAAGACAATCTGAATGCGGTGATGAAAGTCGCCCAGGCTTTCGGTCAGGAAGAGGCCATGGCGGAGCGCATCGCGCAGCACAACGCGACCATGGATGCGTATGCCGCCCAGGTGAACAGCCAGGCCACCGTGCAATTCGCGGTATCGAGCGAGAAGGGGGTTTGGTTGCACGGTCCGCGTGCCTATGCCGGGGGTGTTATTGCACGTCTTGGGCTGAACAGCCCCATCCCGGAAGAGACCGAGCAAGCCTACATCCAGATTACGCTCGAGCGTCTGGTTCAGGCCAACCCGGATTATTTTCTGGTGGGTGAGTACGGCGATCAGACCGCTGTTGATACCTACAAACAAAACCCGCTGTGGTCTGTTATTACCGCGGTAAAGAACGATCATTACGTCGAGACCGACCCGCGCCTCTGGTCACTCAACCGGGGCATGATCTCGGCGGAAATCATGGCTGCAGAGTTGGTTGAGATGCTGGGTACCTCTACGGCCGCTCAGTAATGACGCTAGCCTTGCCAGTCAGGCGAGCCGTTTCACCCTTGTGGCGGATCGGAGCGTTGGTCCCGGTTCTGTTGGTGGCGTTTGGCCTGGCCCTGACCAGCCATTCTCAGTTTGATCTCCGCTTGCGGGATGTTGTCACCCTGGCAGTCGCGTTCGACCCTGCCAATCTGAACCATCAGGTGATCGCGTCACTGCGCCTGCCGCGCGCCCTGGCTGCAACCTTTGTCGGTGCGGCCCTGGCCGTTGCCGGCCTGGTGATGCAGGGTATGACCCGGAACCCCCTGGCATCGCCATCGGTGTTTGGTGTCAGCGCCGGCGCGGCGCTGGCGTTCGCCGTCTCCGCGACGGGTCTGATCGCCTGGGTGGCCGCCTTGCCACTGCTGCTGGTGACCTTTTGCGGCGCGGGCCTGGCCGGTGTGCTGGTGTTCTTTCTTGGCGGTTTGCACCGTACGCCCATTCATCCTGTTCGGGTGATTCTGGCAGGCGTCGCGTTGAACTTCCTGTTTCTCTCCATGACCCGGGGGGCGGTTATCCTTGCCGATGAAAACGCCTACGGAGTGTTTCACTGGCTGACCGGCAGCCTTGGCAACGTCACGTTCGATGACGTCCAGTTGGTAGTGCCCTGGACGCTACTGGGGCTTGCCGGTGCGCTGTGGCTGAGCCAACCGTTGAACCTGCTGCGCCTGGGTGAAGAGCGCATGCAGAACCTGGGCGGTGGTATTCGGCAAGTGCGCTGGCTGGGCAGTCTGGTGGTGGTTCTGCTGGTCGCCGCGGCGGTCTGCGTCGCTGGCCCGATTGGTTTTGTCGGCCTGATGGTGCCGCACATCGCCCGTGCCCTGATCGGGACGGATTATCGATTGCTGGTACCGGCCTGCGCCCTGCTTGGCGCCATCCTGCTGCTGGTAGCCGATACACTGGCGCGTGGTCTGCGTTTTCCAAACGACAGCCCGGTCGGCATCCTGACTACCCTCCTTGGTGCAGGCTTCTTTCTGTTCCTGGCACGACGGAAAACCCTGGAGGTCATGGGATGACCCGCTGGTTGCCCACGTCCGTGACCCTGCTGATGGTACTCCTCGTCTTTGCTGCCTGGCATCTGGGGTTTGGCGCGGTAAAGATATCACTACCGGAGCTGTGGCAGACGTTGGTGCATGGCCAGTCCGACTATGAATTCATTCTCTACGGCTATCGCATGCCGCGGTTATTCATCGCCGCGCTGGTCGGTGCTGCTTTGGCGTTGTCCGGGCTGCTGGTGCAGGGGGTGGTGCGCAACCCCCTGGCTTCGCCCGACATTCTGGGTGTAACCGGTGGCGCCAGCCTGGCCGTCGTCGGTTTCTCCATTGTGTGGACCGGCGCCTCTGTCGTCTGGGTCCCGTTCGTCGCACTGGCGGGTGGTTTTGCCAGCCTCGGTTGCCTGCTTTGGCTGGCGCGGCCAGTGTTGAACCAGCCGGCCTCACTGGCACTGGTCGGCGTGGCCCTCTCGGCCCTTTTCGCTGCTGCTATCGATTTTTTGCTGACGCTGTATCCTTTGGAAATTAATTCGTCGTTGATCTGGCTGACCGGTTCTGTCTGGGGTCGCACCTGCCATTGATTGCTCCCTGGCTGGCGGTGCTGATTCCCGTCGCCGCCTTTATCGCCTATCGGCTCGATCTACTCGATCTGGGCGACGAAGCCGCCACCAGTCTGGGTACCCGTGTCGGTCGGTTGCGGCTGCTGGCTCTGGTGACCGCCGTGGCGCTGGCCAGTGCATCCGTATCGGTGTGCGGCGCCATCAGCTTCGTTGGCTTGGTGGCGCCGCACATGGCTCGCTTTATGGTCGGGCACCGGCATCTGCCGCTGATCCCGGTTTGCCTGCTGCTGGGCGCGATTCTGATGGTCAGTGCCGACCTGTTCGCCCGGATTCTGATGCCGCCGATCGAACTGCCGGCCGGTATTGTCACAGCCTTTATTGGCGCGCCCTATTTCGTTTTTCTGATCACCCGCTACAAACACTGGTGATGCCATGACTTTGCCTCCTGCTTTCCATGTCCAGAACCTGACTGTCGGTTATGACCAGCGCATCATTATCGACCGCTTGACTCTTAGCCTCGGCCAGGGCCGCCTGACTGCGCTGGTCGGCCCGAATGGCTGTGGCAAATCGACACTGCTAAAAAGCCTGGCGCACTTGCTGACGCCACAACACGGGCAAGTCGTGCTTCAAGACGGCACCACTTTGAACGGCCTGAGTACCAAAGCCATCGCCCGCCGCATCGCCCTGTTGCCACAGACACCCCTGGTACCGGAAGGCATTCGAGTGTTTGATCTGGTCGCCTATGGCCGGTCGCCCCACCTCAATGCCTTCGGTCAGCTCAGGGAGCACGATCGTGAGCGGGTCCGTCAGGCTATGACGCGGATGGATGTGACCGGACTGGCGGCCAGGCCGGTCGCACAGCTTTCCGGCGGCCAGCGCCAACGAGTCTGGATGGCGATGATCCTGGCACAGGACACCGGCATTGTGTTGCTCGACGAGCCCACCACCTACCTGGATCTGGCACACCAGTATGACCTGTTGGAATTGGTGCGGGAACTGATCGGCGAAGGGCGGACTGTGATCACTGTGCTGCATGATCTGAATCAGGCCTGCCGCTTCGCAGACGAGCTGGTCGTCATGAAAGAAGGCCAGATTATGGCCCAGGGCAAACCGGAAGCCGTCATATCCGAGCCCTTGTTGGCCGAGGTGTTCGGTTTGGATGCACGCATTGTCCCCGACCCGGAAAGCGGTACGCCTTTGTGCGTGCCGCGAGTGAAGCGACCCGCGTCGGCTCGCCCTAACCCGGCGGGTGAGGGGGTTGAGTTGCGAGCTGCGAGTTGTGCGCTAACGGCTCGCAGCTAACCGCTCAACCCCTAGGATACAACGCGTCGCTTCACCCAGCCTGAAAATTGCTGGCGCCGGTGGTTGGCCGATTCAATGAACGTCAGGGTAGCGGGAATGACAACCAGCACCAGTAGGGTGCCATAGGCGAGCCCGAAGGCCAGCGAAGTGGCCATGCTTTTCACCAGCTGCGCCTGCACTGAGTCAGCCATAAGAATGGGTATCAGCCCGGCTACGGTGGTGATTGACGTCAGCATGACGGCGCGAAAGCGCTGGCAACTGGCTTCGATAATAGCCAGTCTTGAGTCGAGTTCCGGTTGTTCAACGCGAATTTCCTGGTAGCGGTTAATCAGAATAATGGCGTCGTTGATGATGATGCCGCCCAGGCCAAACAAGCCGAAGAACGACAGGAACGTCAGTTCATAGCCGAGCAGCCAGTGCCCGAGAATAGCCCCGGTCATCCCGAGTGGTATGGCCGACATGACCGCCAGCGGCCAGCTGTAACTGCCGAACATCCACACCAGTATGAAGTAGATCAGGGCGAACCCACCGAGGGCGGCGAAGATCAGGTTCTGCTGCATTTCCTGAATGTCCTGGGCGCTGCCCTGAATCTCGGCCGTCAGTCCGTAACGGTCGAGAATGGGTTGCAGCTCCTGTGCGCGAATGTCATTGGCAATGTCAGCCAGGTTAGCGTCTTCGCCGAGCACGTCGGCTTTTACTTCCACACCCAGTTGGCCGTTGTTGTGAAATATGGAATTGAGTTCGCGTTCGGTTCGAAAATCAACGACGTCAGCCAGGCGCACATAGTGGCCTTCGCCGGTGCGTATTGGCAGGTCATACAGAGCGCCTGGGGCATCTCGATCGGCCTGGGCCAGCCGAACCATGACCGGGATGTCCTGGCCGTATTCGGTAAAGGATTGGGCTTCGATGCCCATGAACGCCTGGCGGATCTGGGCGGCGATATCGGGCTCGGTTAACCCCAGGCCGCGGCCGGTGGCGTTTAGTTCATAGAGCCGTTGTTCATCGCCCCAGGGCAGGGTGTCGCGGACATTGGCGAGCCCGCTGTAATCTTCGAGGCGAGTTTTTAATTCTTCCGCGCCCTGTTTGAGATCCGTAAGGCTGCGTCCGGCAAGAAAGAAGGTCAGCGTCGACTGGCCACCTCCGCTCTCATTTTCCGTCGACAGATAGGAAACTTCGGGCCCGGTCTCAATGCGCTCGCCCCAGGCTTTCAGAAAATCGCCGTTAGAGACAGGGCGATTATCGCGGTCGACCAGCCTGGCCTGAACCTGGGTAAACCCTTCGTCGGCGCTGTAAATCTCATACACCTGATCGATGATTGGCTGGCCGTTGCCCAGGGCCGTTTCGGTCTCGGCCAGAGCGGTTTTTGCCTGGGCGGTGTATTCGTCGATTACTGACTCCTCGGTGCCATCGTAGAACTCGATGTAAGCCGTCACCATGTTGTCTTCGATGTTGTTCATATCGGTGACCGGCACCAGGCCGGAAAGCGGCAGACCGATGGCCACTGCAAAAAGCCCGACGGCCAGGCTCAGCGTTACTGACCGGTTGCGGATGCCAAAGGTGACGAAGGGGCGGTAGTAGTGCTCGCGCAGGTGGTGGATCTTTGTGTCCATATACAGGCGAAAACGGCTGCGCTTTGGGTTGTGCCCGTGAAAGCTGTGGTTCAGGTGGCCGGGTAAAATCAGGAAGCATTCGATCAGCGAAGCGACAATGACGCTGATGATTACCACGGGTATCGGGCGCAGCAGTTCTCCGAACGGGCCTGGTACCAGCAACAGGGGGAAAAAGGCGGCGATGGTGGTTAGCGAACTGGCCATGACCGGGCCAAACATCCGTTTGGCGGCAACCCGGGTGGCTTCGTCCGGGGGTAGACCTTTTTCCATTTGGGTAACGGTTTCTTCGCCGACGACGATGGCGTCGTCGACAATAATGCCAAGCGCCATCAGGAAGGCGAACATCGACAGGAAGTTCATCGAGCCGCCGGTGAAGTAGAGTAGAATCAGTGTGCCCAGCACTGACACCGGGATGCCCATGGCGGTCCACCAGGCTACGCGCCGGTTCAGGAAAACGAACAGAATGACGACCACCAGCACCAGGCCCATCAGGCTGTTTTGCAACAGCATGTCCATGTTGCCCTGCACGAATTCCGACATGTCCCACCAGACCACGATGTCGGTGCCGACCGGCAAGTCGGGACGAACGTCATCGAGCCAGGTGTAGATGATCTCGCTGGTGTCGAGGCTGTCGAGATGATCGGAACGGTAAATCAGCATCCGGGCGACGGACTGTCCTTCGAGCACATAATGGCGAGCGCCGGGGGCAACCTGACGGTTCACCTCCGCCAGAGTCGATAACGGTTGCTGGCTGGCGAGCGGCAGGTCGGTTAACGCGATGGCACCATCGGCGCGGCGTTGGCTGATGACCGAAGCTCGGGAGAAATCGGTTCCAACCTGGCCGGCGCTGTCATCGCGGTTGACGGTACGAATCTGGTGGGCGATGTCGTTCAGTGACTGGCCACTGGCCAGCAGCCGTTCGAGGGGAACATCAATGGCGATTTCCTGATCGGGAAACCCCCGCACGTCGATGTCCGCAATGCCTCGCGACATTAAGTCGTTTTTGAAATCGTGGACCAGTGGGCGCAATTCGTTCAGTGGCCCGGAAGAGCGTATAAGCAGCGAGAATACCGCTTCTTTTTCGACCACTTGCTGGTGATTGGGTGTCTCGGCACCTTCGGGCAGGTCGTTAAAGCCACTCAGCAGGCCAGACATGTCCGACAGGGCGCTGTCCATGTCGGCGTCCATCGTATAACGCACAATGATCTGGCTGTGACCCTGGCTCGACCAGGACCAGACTTCTTCCACGTCATCCAGTTGCCGAAAAGCCTGTTCCAGCGGTGTGGTCAGGTAGGTTTCAACCGCCTGGGCGTTGGCTTCCGGCCAGGGGGTCGAGACTTCAATGCCCGGCAAGCTGTAGTCGGGCATTAACTGGGTCGGCAACCGGCTGAGCGCCATTAAGCCAAACAGTACAACAACAATCATGATGAGGTTGGCGGCGACCCGGTGCTGACTGAAATAGGCCAACAGGCCCTGGTTGTTGTGCGTTGTCATAAATTTACCCCGCCTGGTTCCGCCGCTTCAGACTCAGCCTTGGGATCCGGGTCCGGGTCGACGCCGGGCTCGTAAACACGCATGCCGGTAATGGGGTTGCTCAGGCGGGTGGTCAGCAGACGCAGCTCACCCGTGAGGTCGGGCCCATGAACCACCAGAAAGCGCTTATCGCCTTCCTGGTTGATGCCCAGGATGTCGACCGCTTCAGCCTGCAGGCGGCGCTCGTCGGTAATGCGGTACAGCCAGCCATCCTGAAAAACTGCGCCTTCCGGTACCCGGTAACTGAACCTGGCCGGCAGTTGCACCGTGGCTCGGGCATAGCCACCCGGCAGCCAGCCAGAGGCGTCGGTCAAGTGGAACCAGGCGGTAAAGCCGCTTTGGCTGGCGTTCAGCTGGGCCTGGGCGCGATCGAACTGAAGCTTTGTTTCGCGATTGCCTTGCGTCAGCGTGGCACCCAGTGCCTGTTCTTCTCCGGCCAGGGCGTGGGGGAGTTGGACTTTCAATTGCAGGGCGTCATCAGAATACAGAGTGAGCAATGCCTGGCCCGGCTGGGTGGTTTGGCCCTGTCGTACCGCTACGCTGGCTATGCGGCCGGCAAAAGGCGCTCTAATAACGGTATCGTCCAGCGTACGTTGCGCACGGTCCAGATTGAGCTGCAGCTTGGTGCGGCTGGCATTCAGTCGGGCTTGCTCGGCGGGATGACTGTCGACGACGGTTCGGTGTTGCAAGACACTCAATTGCTGGTGGTCGACTTGCTGTTGAAGGTCTTCCAGTTGTTGCTGGGGGGCGAGTCCGCGTTCGGCCAGCCGTTGCTGCTGGGTCAGGCGCGACTGCAGTTGTTCGAGTTCGGCGGAGGCAACCGCCAGAGCTCGGGTTTCCTGAGCGTGTTGCAGTTGGCGGATGTCAAGTTGAGAGGTGATATCGGCAAGGTCAGCTTCGGCCTGTTGGCGTTGCTGGCGGCTATCGAAATCATCCAGACGCAGCAGCAGGTCTCCGGATTCAACCCGGCTGCCTTCCGTTACATTCAGTTCAATAATGTCGGCACTCAGCGGTGTTGTCACGGTAAGCTGACGCGCCGCTTCAAGTTGACCAACCAGGCGAATTTCGGGGTGATAAAAACCGGGTTCAGCCCGAACGCTTTCAATACGCCACTCGGTTTCCGTCGCTTCGGTTTTTTCCGGCTCGGGTGTCTGGTTCATCATGATTCCAACGGCCGTCCCGGCCGCCGCCAAAATAGCGGCGCTTACTAACAGCGTCTGCCAGGTTTTCATTGCTACTCTCCTTGTCGCCCCTTGGTTGGGCTGTTGTTATTCAAAACGCAAAGTGTTCAGCGTTTTGCCAGGTCGTCACAGTGCCAGCGGTCATATTACAGTCTGTGACTTTTGGATAATGAATAACCGTTCACACGGGGTGGCGGTTTGGTTGACCCTGGTTTGCGTTGGCTGATCGTCACTTCTTTGGGCGCTAACGTTGACCTCCGCACCGTTGCGTTATAGAACGGAGTGATCAGCTTAGGAGCCGCCAGATGCTATGAAAGCCATCATTTACCATCGCTACGGCACGCCTGACGTGATGCAGCTGCGGGAACAACCTGTGCCCATTGCCGGCAGAGGCCAGGTGCGGGTTAAAGTGCATGCCACTGCCATTAATGATTGGGACTGGACGCTCTTGCGTGGCCAGCCTCATCTGATGCGTTTATTCTCCGGGCCATTTAAACCCAAAATAACGATTCTGGGAACGGAAGTCGCGGGTGTTGTTGAGGCACTGGGAGAAGGTGTTACGCGTTTTGCCCTCGGCGACCGGGTATATGGCGATTTGTCGGAGGCGGGGTTTAGCGGCTTTGCTGAATACGTCAGCGTTCCGGAAAAGGCTGTGCACCCGATGACGGCCAACATGACATTCGAGCAGGCGGCTGCCTTGCCCCATGCCGGGCTGCTTGCCTTGCAGGGCCTTGTCGGGGCAGGTGCTATCCGACACGGGGAACGGGTTCTGATTAATGGCGCTGGCGGCGGTGTAGGTGCAATAGGCCTGGGTATTGCAAAAGCCTATGGTTGCAGGGTAACCGGTGTGGATAAAGCATCAAAACTCGGCGCACTGAATGCGATGGGTTTTGATGACGCGCTCGACTACGAAGAAACAGACTTTACCCGGCACGGACAACGCTACGATCTGGTGCTGGATGCCAAGACTACGCACTCGCCCTGGCGGTATCTGAATGCACTGGAACCCGGCGGGCGTTACGTATCGGTTGGTGGATATTTGCCAAAACTGTTACAGCTGTTTTGTGTGGGGCCGGTTATTCGCAAGGTGACGAGCAAGCAGTTGAAGTTACTGGCACTGAAACCAAACCAGGGGCTGGACACGCTCAATAATTTGTTCGAATCCGGTGCCTTGAACTGCATTATCGACGGACCTTTTTCGCTAGCCGACGTGCCCGTTGCCATGACTCGGTTTGGTCGGGCTGATCACCTGGGCAAGATTGTGATCCGTGTAGGGTAGTCTGACCTTATTCACGGGGCGCTGCTGATGGCTCATGAGACCAGGTTATCCGGTACGGATCAAAGCCGGCGGCAATTCGGGGTTTGATGATCTGGAAAAAAGGCGATACATCAAAATCCCGTGGGGTAAACAGACTGTGGTGGCGAATATGCAGTATTTCGTCGCGGCAGCGAATGCACCCCGGGTTCTGACGGTCAATGTGTTCTATGTCTGGCAGGATGGGGTAGTGAACATGCTGGAAGGCTTTGGCAATGAGAGAGGAACAGATCGCCCGGGTCGGGTCGCCACTGCCCAGCGCGATCATGCGACGCCGCCAGTGTTGTGGCACCGGTGGCGTAGGCAAGAGGTAGCGAACCAGATCGATAATGTTTTTTAAATCATACTGGTGCCCGAGGTGTTGCATGGCGTACGCGATCAGCCGATCTACATCGTCGTCGCTCAGCCCTACAGGCCGGCAGATACGGGTATGGAAACTCGCATAACGGCTAACCGGAACCAGCCGCACACCGTCGTGCACATCGGCCTCGATCAGTGCAGGCGTCGGTGAACCCTGGCTTCCTGGTAGCAAAGTATCGCCAATGTAGAGCGCAGCGTGCGACCAGGTTGATTGAGTCAGGTATTTGATGCCCTGGCTTATTTTGCTGTTGCCTTCAACCAGTAACACATCGGCCCGTTTCAGTGCGGGTAGCACGGCAACCAGGGCGCTGGTTTCAACAGACTGATTCTTGGGGTTACCTCGACTGAGGTAAGCGGCCATCATTCGGCCAATGGATTGCATCATGTCTACTCCTGCAAGGTAATATTAACGACTGGAGCTGGTTGCAGTGGATCAATCTGACCGGCCCGGGTATATGTCCAGAAAGTTGTACCAGAGCAGCGCTCAATCAACGGCACTCCCTTCTCAGGGTTGGCGCGGTACATCGCAAAGGTAAGCGAGCCGGCGCCGGAGATCTATCATGAACTGCTCTCAGTACCGTTGAGACGGCCTAAGAAGGAGGGTCTGAGTCTCCATTTAATGGTGCCGAAAGGTCGATCACTGTAAAAAAGGGAGGTAGACTGCCTTTATTGCAGGAAGGAAGCCGATAAAACATGAAGTCTCTTGCACCCTGTTGGTTGGACAGGCCGCATACCGTTGTGACGCGGTGTATGTTGGTTTTCAGTGTGTTTTGCAGTCTCGTTTTGTCGGTAGAGACAGCCCTGGCGTCAGATTCCCTTCAGGTCAGCTCCGATTCTGACAACATCGCTATTGCCCCATTCGTAACCCTACTGAAACAGAATGACGCAGTCACCGACCCAGCCAGTGCCCAAGGGGCTCTTAATCGGGGTCTGATCGCACAGTCCGGATTTACCGATCTGGTTAAAACGACCAAAAGCAATGAAACACAATGGCTGGCCTTTCGGGTTTCCTTTGAGGATGACGCGTTGCGGCATAGGTCCTGGGTATTGAGCACTCAGGATGTGATGCATCTGACTCGGATCATCCTGCATGTACCCGTCGTCGTTGAAGGACAGGCGGACTATCGGGCGCTGGAAGATACGCTCCACGGCCCAGTCGCCTCTACTCAGGGCACCACCATGTCCAATTTTCTCATCCCTGAGGACATCGATACCGGTCGGCCACTCTGGCTGGAAGTCTCCGGTAAGCTGCCGCTTGGGGCGACACTGCTGTGGCAATCTGCACACGCCAGCGCACAGCAGACCAGTGTCCGGGTCGCCTTGATCTCCTTGCTTGTCGGCTCGGTACTGGGGCTGATCGGATATAACCTGGTGTTGTATTTTTTCCTCAGGGATAAAGCGTATTTATTGTACGTCGCCTACGCGACAGGCATGGTGCTCTGGCTGTCGCAAGTACTCGGGTACATGCTTTTTCTGAACAAACCCTTTGGCCTTGCTTATTACAGCCTGGTGACGCCAAACTTGTCGGCAGGGCTGGCCAACATGGCCGGGGCCCTGTTTACCTTTGTTTTCCTGCGCTTGCATTTACAAAACCAATGGCAGGGGCGGATGGTGCTTGTTGTGTCGGGCAGCAACTTGTTGCTGGGGGTTGCCAGTTATGGCGTCAGTGATGAGCTAACATTCGTTCTGCTGCATCAGTTGCAGTATGTTCTGGCCGGATTGGCTGCACTTATCGTTGTTGTCCCAACGATTCAACTCGCCGTGAAAGGCTATCGGTTCGCGCTGCCATTTGTATTGGCCTGGGGCTCTCTGGGGGTGGGGATCATTCTGCTATCACTCGGGTTCCAACCGAGAATCCTGGGCGTTGAATTTCCAAAAGGCATGAATGTGTTGATTGCAATGGCAATCGAAATGGTGCTGATGTCCTATGCGCTCGGGTTACGGTTCCAAAGCATCAGGAAAGAAAACCACAAGCTGGACAAGCTGAGTAAAACCGATGCGCTGACGGGTTTGTACAATCAACGGTATTACCATGATCGGCTGAACGAAGTGGTGATTCAACCGCTCGACGATGAGGAGGTCTGGGCGTGCGCTATTCTCGACGTCGATCACTTCAAGGCGTTCAATGATCAGCATGGACATTTGACCGGTGACCGTGTGCTCGCGCAGCTTGGACGCATTATTCAGCACAACATCCGGGATCGGGATCGGGATCAGGGTTTTCGAATTGGTGGCGAGGAGTTTTCATTATTGCTGAAAGTTCGCTCCCTGGAAGAAGCTACGGGCATTGTTGAGCGGGTGTGTGCTCATTTCTCAAGGGTTGAGGTGCACAATGAACAAGGGCAGCCGTTGCGCTGTAGCCTCAGTGCGGGTATCACGCTGCTCAAGTCGGCAGACGAGAAGGATACGCTCATTCATCGCGCTGACCAGGCGTTGTACCGGGCCAAGTCGCAGGGGCGTGATCGGGTCGTTGTTGATGCCGAGTTGGTCTGATACCGGGGCGAGCACAGAAGCACGATATCGCGGGCAGGCCAGCCGTCACTGGGTGGGCTGGAATAGCAGGCTATCAACGATACAATGAAGGACCGTCGTGATCACTGACCCGTACACGTCACATTCATGTTGAATTACGGAGAGCAACGATGAAACAGGTACTGATTACAGGTGCCAATCGAGGGATTGGTCTGGAACTGGCCCGTCACTATGCTGCGAATGGCTGGCAGGTGATTGGCGTTTGCCGACAGACGTCGTCCGAGCTCGAGTCGGTAGCGAAGAAGGTCGTACAGGGCATCGATGTTACTCAGGTCACCAACGTGGAAAGGCTGGTGTCGGCAGTGTCCGGCGAACAGATTGATCTGCTGATCAACAACGCCGGCCTGTTGCAAGACGAGCAACTCGGGTCGATTGATTTTGATTCCATTCGTGGCCAGATGGAAATCAACGCCTACGCACCGTTGCGAGTCACCGAATCCTTGCTGCCCAACATGGCGGCGGGTGGTAAAATCGCGTTAATCACCAGCCGAATGGGGTCCATCGCCGATAACGATTCCGGTGGCCGTTACGGTTATCGGGCGTCGAAAGCCGCCCTGAACGCTTTCGGCAAGTCGCTCTCGATTGACCTTAAAGCCAGAGGGATTGCGGTAGTGTTGTTGCATCCCGGCTATGTTAAAACCCGGATGGTTAACTTTGGCGGTTTCATTACGCCCGAGGAAGCCGCTGCCGGGCTGGCGGCACGCATCGACGGGCTGACACTGGAAAACACCGGGTCGTTCTGGCACAGCAACGGTGATGCGTTACCCTGGTAAGGCCGCGTTACAGCTGTCGCCCGAAATACGCGGCTACACGGTGCACAACCGCCTCATCCTTTAAAATCCGATAGTGGCCCAGCCCGGAACTGAAGCTGGTTTCGGCCTGTGGCCAGTACCCGGTAATCGACTGGAAATCCTGCCAGCGTATTTCTTCATCCTGATCATCGGCGATCAGCAATCCGGGATGGTTCAGGTACTGGCGGGCGACCTGATGGGAGAGACGTTCATAGAGGGTTTCGCGTGTGCCAATCCAGGCTTGGCTGAGCGGAATCGACTGTGTCCCCAGCCTGGTTTTGAACCGCTTGTGTACGTTGCTGCTTAAGCCGAGTGATTGGCAAAACCGGTCCAGAATAGCATCCATGTTTATTCCTGGAGCAATGAAGGCAAGATGCCCGGGCTCAAAGCCTTGTGAAACAGCTTGCACCACCGCCTGGCAACCCAGCGAGTGAGCGATGACGCCAGCCGGGCGACCGAGCTGGCCCTGAATTGACAGCAGTACCTGCATAAACTCGAAAACATGGGTAAAGCGGGTACGGTTCATGCCGTGTGCGGGCATGTCGAACAGACACACCTGATAGCCCTCCTCAACCAGACCTGGCACCAGGTGCCGGAATTGAGCGCCAGTGCCGCGCCATCCGTGGACCCCTAAAATCAGCGGTGCGTCAGGGTTGCCCCAAAAGTGAAGGTCGATACCGTCGATATCGGTTATCAGGCAGTGGCGACGCTCGGCGCTTTGCCAGAACGCCTGTGTTCGCTGCCCTGGTCGGCCATGAACCGGTCTAAACCAGAGTGTCTGAAGAACGCGGGCCGAGAGCGTGGGTGATACCCGGCCAATCAGGTTCAGGCCTGCAGCCAGGGCCCGGTAGCTGGCGGGTACTCGACCCGGTTCGGCATGTTGGAGCACGATGTTTGCCGGGGGTGAATGGGGCTCGGCCGGGTGTGACAGCTCGGGTCGCAGCGTCATGATGAGTCTCCTGACGGGGTGAGTGTTCAGCGAGTGTGCGCCTTGCGACCCCGGTGCATAAGTGTCATATTTGCCCTAATGCTGGCGAAAATGGACAAAGTCATGAAGGTTGTGATTCTGTTAACTGAGCGCTGTGTGGGCTCAATGGCCATGAGCCTGATCGATGGTTTGATCACGCTCAACTACTGTCACCTGAAAGCGGGCGGCGAACAGCCTTTGTTCGAATGGGTCACCGCCTCGATGGATGGCCAGGCGGTAACACCCTTTAACGGCATGACGCTGATGCCCGACTGTTCGATACACCAGGCCTATGCCGATACCCGTACACCACTGGACGAGCAGCTATGGGTGGTGCCGTCTATTTACGATGCGATTTCCCGTCAGTCCAGGATTGAGAGTGCGCTGGCGCAGTTGCAGCCGATGGTCGATGTCGTTGCCGCTCACTATGAGCGCGGAGGGCGGGTTGCCAGTTGCTGCACCGGTTCGTTTTTGCTGGCGGCCGCGGGCTTGTTTGAGCATTGTCCGGCGTTGATGCACTGGCGCAGTGAGTTGAATTTCCGCCAGCTGTTTCCCCGGCTGAGAGTGGATACGCGTTCTGTACTGGCTGATTATGGTCGCATCATCTGTACCACGGGCGGTGCTCAAACGACGTATCAACTGGTGTTGCACCTGGCGGAAAAAGTGGGCAGCCGGGATCTGGCGCTGACAGGAGCCAAAATGATGCAGGTTGATCGTTTCCCGACGCCGCCGACGGCCTTCAGTGCAACGGATGATGATAAACCGCATAACGATGAACTGGTGCGTCTGGCACAGGCACGGTTTCGGGAGTCCCTGCACGACCCGGTCAATATGGAGCTGGCAGCAGAGCAACTGAACATCAGCAGCCGGCAGTTCAAACGGCGGTTTCAGCAGGCGACGGGCGTGTCGCCACTGAAGTACTTGCAAAAAGAGCGCTTGAAGCGTGCCTGTCAGTTGTTGGAAAACAGTCGGCTAACGTCGGCCCGGATTGCGCTCGATGTCGGCTACCAGGACGAAAGCAACTTTCGTCGTCTGTTTAAACGCGAACTGGGCATGACCATGGAGAAATACCGGGATCAGTTCGGCTTTCGGCCCGGTGGTAATCCAGCGACGCCCGATATAACCGATGTGCAGGCAATGCCATGAAGTCAACGGTCGGGCAGTGAGACCGTCATGGTCTGGCCACCGTAGCCATATTCCTGATCGCGCCCCTGAACGACCACCCGGGTAATGCCGGGCGCGATGGAGACACCGGAAAGGCTTCGGGTGAACGGCTGTTCGCTGGCGTGGTCGTGCAGCAGTTCACGCACGCCCAGGGTGTCGCCCTCATCGGTCATTACCCTTAACGCATCGGCGTATCGCTGGGGCGTGTCGTAGGGTGATGACAGTGTCACCTGAAAGGTGAACCGGTTGTCACCTGTGGCGCTGACACGGACGTCGATCACATCCGGGTGGCGTTGTTCGGCGTCTGTTTCACCGAACGCCAGGCTCGTGCTGAACAGGGTCACCAGTGCAGTGAGGCTCACGGTGAGACAACCTTTCATAACACACTCCTCTCATGCCGTTGTCTTGCCAGGTTAGCCGCTGGCCTTAGGAATCTGGCCGGTTTCCAGCAACTGGTTAAAGAAATCGGTGATTGATTCCTGCAGTGGCCGGTACTGCACGCCCAGCTCACGCTCACTCTTGCTGTGGTCAAACCGGATCGGGTGGCCGACATTGCGACTGACCATGGCCCGGGTCATGGCCTTGTCGGCCAGTGGCCCGACCAGCCAGACCAGCGGTTTGGGCAGAATGCGCTTCGGAAAGCCGTACCCATCGCCAAATTCTCTGCGCATGATCTCCGCAAATTCGATAAAGCTGCTGTCGTGACCGGAGACAATGTAGCGGCCTTTCGCCTGCGGTGTGAAAGCGGCCTTGATGTGTGCATCGGCCACGTCACGCACATCGACAGCGGCAATGTAGAAGGCCGGAACGCCCGCCTTGAGCTGACCACTGGCAAATTGTTTGAACATGCCGAGCGAGGCCGAGGTACTGCGCGGGTTGATGCCCGGCCCCAGTACCAGGGAGGGATTAATGGTGACCAGATCCCAGCGCGACTGCCGTTCCACGGTTTTCCAGGCGGCCTGTTCGGCCAGGGTCTTGGAGTAGGAGTACGGCTGGTGGGTCAGTGATGATGTCCGGTTCCAGTCGGTTTCATCCAGCGCCGGCTTGCCTGAGGTTTCCAGGTCGATATTGTCGCCATAGATGGCCGCGCAGCTGCTGGTCAGTACCACGCGTTTGACGCTTTCGGTCTTATTCACGCTGTCGAGCACGTTCAGGGTGCCCTGGCGGGCGGGCTCGATCAGGTCTTTCTGAGCATCATCGAACGACAGAATGAACGGCGATGCGGTATGGAACACGACGGAGCAACCGGCCATGGCGTCGGTATAGGAGCCCGGATCGAGTAAATCGGCTTTGAACAGTTTCAACGTGCCTGGGGCTTCCTGTTCCAGTTGTTTGAGGTGTGCGACCTTATCGGCGTTGTCCGGGTCGCGCACGGCGGCGTGCACGGTGACGCCGGCGTCGAGCAGGTTTTTCACAATCCAGCCGGCGACGTAGCCGGTGGCGCCGGTCACCAGTGCGGACTGGTTCGGGTCTATCGTTAGGGCGTCGGTCATATCATGGGTTCCTGATCGATTATTGGGAGAATAGGGGCTTAAGGTTATACGGCCACCTGGGTGGCGGCGATGGCTCGCATCGCATCGGCCGCTATGTCGAACGATTTGAACCGCGCCTTGTCGTCGAACATCTGGCCGGTAAAGATGATTTCGTCGACGTCAGTCCGGTCAATGAAGCGGCGCAGCCAGGCTTCCACCTGGCCGGGTGTGCCCACGGCCGATTCAGCCAGAGCGTGATCCACCTGGGCGCGCTCAATCGGGCTGCCGACCTGATCCGGTTCGACCGGGGGTTTCAAAGGGCCCGGTGTGCCCCGACGCAGCGCCATGAATTGCTGTTCGACCGAGGTTTTCAGCACCCGGGCCTGATGCTCGGTGTCGGCCGCAAACACATTCACGGCCGCCATGGCGTAGGGAGCATCCAGATACTCGGAAGGCTTGAAGCGTTCGCGGTAAATGGCCAGGGCCTGATCGAGATGGTCGGGCGCAAAGTGCGAGGCGAAGGCGAACGGCAGGCCGAGTGCGGCGGCAAGCTGGGCACTGTAGAGGCTGGAGCCGAGCAACCAGACCGGTACTTTCAAGCCAGCGCCGGGCACGGCCTGCACCGTCTGACCCGGCTGCACCGCTTCAAAGTAGTGCAGCAGTTCCTGCACATCGTCCGGGAAGGTATCGGCAGCGTTCATTGGGTTGCGGCGCAGGGCCCGCATGGTGGCGCCATCGGTGCCGGGCGCGCGGCCGAGGCCAAGGTCCACCCGGTCCGGGTAGAGGGCGGCCAGGGTGCCGAACTGTTCGGCGATGGTCAGAGGCGCGTGATTGGGCAGCATGACGCCACCGGCACCGATGCGGATGCGCTGGGTGCCTTCGGCGACAAAGCCGAGCGCCACCGCCGTCGCGGCGCTGGCAATGCCGGGCATGTTGTGGTGTTCGGCCATCCAGAAGCGGGTGTAGCCCACTTTTTCGGCGTGCTGCGCCAGGGCGCGGGAGCGGTGCAGGGCCTCACCGGCGGTGCTGCCCTGGTTAACGGGTGACAGATCGAGTATGGAATAGGCGGTCACTGGAGCCTCCGGGCGCGTAGTCAGTGAATGATACCCCCAACATGAGGGGTAAGCCGCCGGTCACAAGGTGTCGATAGTCACTGTGCCAGTGTAAGCAGGATCTCATCACCGGCACGCGCAATACTGTCGGGGGTGGGGTCCTGGCTGGCGATGAGCGAGGTGTCATTGGCATCCTGTTCATCGTCAGCCAGCGCAGCCCTTAAGCCCAGTTGTTCGAGCACCGTGCGGGCACCAGCCAGGCTGCGTGGATTCCCGTCCCGGTCGGTGACCAGGTTTGGCACCAGGCGCAGTTCGTCGACGCCGTCGGGCGGTGGGATGGGTACAATACGGAAGGTCAGCTTTGCACTGACGTCAGCACTGAACCCGTACTGGTTGGTGTAACCGGCATCGACCGGCGAGGCGTAGAGCTTCCGGCTGGTATTCAGCCCTTGCCGCCCAAGCGCCGCACGAACCGCCGGCACCGGTGTTTTCTTAACCGCGGTCGCCTGTGACGCGCCGGCTGCCCCCTGGCCCAGGCGCAAGGCCACCCGCACTTCACCGGTTGTGTCCGGCAGGGCGTAGAAGGTGGGTCGGTAGCCGATGTCCTGCAACAGCTTCATTTTGGCGTCGTCATTCTCCGCGTACAGCTCGAGCACGGCGGCCAGCGATCCGTCATCGAGTGCCTGTTGCGCGCTTGCGACGCCTTCGCCGACCGAGGCAATGACATCGCCCAGTGGCGAGGCCACTACATCTTGTACCAGTGAGCGCAAATTTTTCATGGACGTGCTCCTGTTGTTAATGACTCGAGTTTCGGAGTTCGCGGTTGGTTACGTTGCCAGTCGCCCGCACCGGCCACCAGGTAGGGCTATCGAGGGTCGGCGTAAACCCGTCCATGGGGCCTGGACCGCAGCATCCTTGCTGCGGACCACCCTCGATAGCCCTACCTGGCACCCGGTGCTAGTCCTTTGCCTGCGAACTCCGAAGCACTGGAAAGGCCCTTGTATCAGGATCATCTCGGCGCAGCCTCTTGTTTGCGTTCGCCAAACACCACCATGACCGAGCTGCCGTGTTCCGCTTCGCTGCTGGGGGCCGGGTGCTGGCTGAGTGCCTGGCCGGGCACGCCCGCGCCCTCGGCAAGTTGCTGGTGGGCGCTGGCCATGCGCAACCCGACCGATCGCAATACCCGGCGAGCGGCACTTTCCGTCAGGCCGATGACGTCCGGGACCGACGTTTTGGTGTCACCGGTATCGGCTGACTCACTGATCAGCTCGGTGCTGAAGCCGCCACCGGCTTCGCCCATGACGATGGAACTACCGTCGTCCGACATGGACCCGCGCAAATCGATTTTCACGTTCCCCAGCCGGTAAGGCAGTGCCTCAGCTTTCATGCGGGTATTGGAGCTGCTCACCTTGGAGCCCAGGCCTACCAGCACCGTTTCAATCGCGGCCGGTTTACGGGTGGTGGATTCCAGTTGTTTGACTTTTGCGGCCAGCGCTTCCTTTTCGGTCGCGGTTTGCGACAGGTTGGTTTCCAGGGTGCTGATGCGGCTTTTGGCGGTTGAGAGTTGTTCGTTGGTCAGCGTAAATTCCCGGCTTTTATCCAGCAATTGGGCGTTCAGCTGCACTTCGCGGGCTTTGAGCGTATCGAGTTCTTTGGTGTTCAGCAGGGTGGCGGTGACGGCCGGGTCCAGCTTCAAGTCGGTGGCCTCAACCGCTGGTTTTGCCCGTTCGCCGGCCACATCGACCCGGGTTAGATTGGCGGTTAAGGTCGGGTTGGCCATCACCAGGCGGTTGACGGCCAGCGTTGAAATCTGCGGCGCGACCGGTGCCCCGGCCACCGATTCATTGGTGCGGGCGAAGCGATTGTCGACGTGTTGCAAGCGGTGTGCGGTTTCTTCCAGCCGTTCGATTTTTCCGAAATCGAGAAACAGGGTTTGCTGACGGGTGTCATATTGCATCAGACCGCCATGGGCGAGGACGCGCGGCGCCGGTGAACCGGCTTCCGTCAGGCGTAACGCCGGGGCCAGGGTGTCGCTGACGGCACTGTTGTTGGTGGTCAGCGTGGCCTTGCCTTCGGCGTCGGTTTTGCTTCTGGCAACGGGTTGCCAGCGACGGTTTTTCAACTGGTAGGCTTCCAGGCTCAGGGTATGGCCTCCGGCGACTTTGCCTTCATCGGTCAGCAGGTGAACGGTGGCGACGACTTTGCCCATCAGCTGACCTCCTTGCCGATGACCAGACGCAGGGTTTCAAAGCCGAGCTCTGCGACCAGAACGACCCTGGCAGCGGTTTGCAGCGCACCGCCGAGTTGCACTTCTGTGGTTGCCACACCCGACGCATCGGTCTGCACCACGGCACTGCTCAGCGACACCGCCGTTAGCCGGGGTGAACTGACGCCAGCGGCTTTGGACAAGCCGATGGAGGCTTCCCGGTCGAGGTTCACTTCAATGTCGGCACCGGTCAGTACTTCGCCGGCACTGGTGGTGGCGGTGAATGTCACGGTGCGGCGGTTAC
The DNA here is from genome assembly GCF_004000275.1 of Saccharospirillum alexandrii. GTDB lineage: Bacteria > Pseudomonadota > Gammaproteobacteria > Pseudomonadales > Natronospirillaceae > Saccharospirillum > Saccharospirillum alexandrii. The sequence continues at coordinate 42,436 of NZ_RCIP01000003.1, read as the reverse complement.
CCGCTGAGGTAACGTCGGCGGCCAGCTGCGGGACTGGCATCCCTTCACCCGGAGGTACAGCCACAAACCGGCCGGTAATGCGGCTGGTCACTTCTTTGGACGCTTCACCACTGGTAACCGGTGCAAAAATAAGGCGGACACCGCCACTGGATTTGGTTTCGGATTTGAGCTGAAAGCCCACTTCGAAATCCAGATGCGGTATGCGGTATTGAGGGGCAGGCCGTCCATAACCGTCGAGTGGCGCGATGCTGTTCAGTTCCTCCTGGGCTTCGCGCAGACTTTCGGCAATGCCGACCAGTACGCTTTCCAGCGTGTCTGCAATGAATTTTCCTTCGCTCATTCAACTACCTCGATTGATGCCCGTTACGTTGGCGTCCAGGGTGTATCAGGCACTGTCCTGCTCCCGTGATCGTTCGCGCTGTTTGGCCAGCGCCCGCTCCCGGCGCTGCTGATCGCGTTGTTCGGCCTGTTGTTGTTCGCGCCGTCGTTCCAGGGCGCGCTGTCGGTTCGCCTGCATGCGAGCGAACAGGTCTCCGGAGCCACCGCTGTCGAGCGACAGGCGCTGTTCGCGACGATCGGCGTAGCTGGAAAACCGATCCATGGCGCCAGTCAGGCGTTGTTCACGGGCTTGCCAGCCGGATTCAATGCGCTCGACGGCCCGTTGCGGTGCATCAAGTGCCGACTGGGCGCGGTTCAGAACGGCGCTGGTTTTGTCGAGCCGGTCGCTTTGCAGGGTGTTGCGCAGCTCGGCCCGGTCTGCTTCAGATACCCCTTCGCTGGCCAGTTGCTGGTCGAGATCGCGCAGTTGATCACGTGCACCGTCGACCGACTGCCGGGCGTTTCGTATCGGCTGGCTAACCGATTGCAGTGGCGTCAGTGCGTCGCCGACGCGACCCAAGCCAGAGCGAACCTGATCGCTGGCTGTGGCAAAGCGGTTGTCCGGCCCCTCACTCAAGCCACTGCGGCCCGGTAACCCGGCATCCATACGGCCTTCGAGTGGCGACGCAGGAAGGCGGCCGCGTGGCGCACCCATCGGCACAGGGTCACTCTGCCGTTGCCGGGCAGCAGCCCGTTGCGCGGCCCAGTCCTGCTCCTGCTGGCGCCGTTCGGCGAAGCTGGCGACCGGAAATCGCTGGCTGATGGCCGGGTCCTGTTGCGAGTCGCCGGTCAGGCCGCGCAGTTTGGATTCCAGTTCATTGCGCCGGTTTAACAGCTGGTTGAGTTGACTGTTCGGGGCCAATCGGGCGGCCTCGGCCAAGTCAGACGCCCCGCGGGAACTGGTCACCGCCGCCGGTGCGGGCACCGGCTCGGCGGACGATGCTGAGCGGCCGTTTGAATCCTGATCGAGGTCGCGCCAGGTCCGTCGGGTCATGGTTCACTCATCGTCGGCGTCTGTCAGCGTGCTGGCGATCATTGAGCGGATGCGCTCTTCCAGTATCGCCGGGGCCGGAACCGGTACCAGCTTGGTGCGCATCAGCGAAGAGCCCTCCGCCGAGTACTGATATTTGGAGGAATAACTGGCCGACACCGAACTGACGCTCATTTTAGCGGAGGCCGAAAAGAAACCGACCTTGCCGCTGACCGACGCATTCACATTGGTGGACGAGCGTTTGAAGTTGGTTTCGCGTGACATTGAAATCGACAGCTTCAGTTCAATCAGGGTGTCGACAAATTGGTAGAAGGTGGGCACGAAGCCGAGTTCCAGCAGGGAGTACTCGTTGCCATCGCCCAGCTTCACCAGCATGTTGCGTTCCGGTGGTGTGGTTGGCGCGGGGGCGGGTTCGCCGTCTTCGGGTTCCGGGTCGGGTGCGTAGCCGGCCATCATCCGGGCGATCTTGAGTGAGACCAGATCGAGTTCATACTGGGCTTCTGCGATGCCGATCCCGAGCGTTCGCACCATCTCGGGGAAGGGCGTGTTTTGCATTTCGGTGCCAATGGACATGGGTTAGCCCTCCGCCTGTCGGCCGCAAAGAACGTGCGGGAATTTACGCATCATCGTCGGTGTCCAGACCCAGGTCACGGCGCCGGACTTCCAGGTTGGCTTCGCGCCGTGCTTCTTCGGATTCCATGAAGGAACGAATGCGATCTTCCAGCACGGTCGGTGGTGGCACCGGAACGATCTTGGTGCGTAAAATGGAAGCCCCTTCGGCGGTGTAGGAGTATTTGCTGGAGTAGGTGGCATCAACCTGGCTGGTGGATACATTGCTTTGTGAACCGGCTGACCGGGAGGTGCCCCAGAATGACCGTTTGCGTTTGTAGGCATTGGCCCGGTCGGTGGTCTTCTTGCTCCGGGTATGGGTGTATTCGCGTTCACGGGTAATTTTGATCGCAATCTTGACTTCGATGATGGTGTCGACGAATTGATAGAAAGTCGGTACAAACCCCAGCTCCATCATCGAGTGACGTACCGGTACCCGAATTTCGGTATTGTCGTCGAGGTCGGCGCCTTCAGAATCTTTGGTCAGCGGCTCAAGCACTTCCGACAGTTTGATGGCGTCGTCACTGAGGGTTCCAGAGAGGGCATCGTCGGTCAGCGCGAAGGCACGAGCCTCTTTGATGGTCATGTATTCGTAGCCGAAAAAGACCCGACTGTCGTCAAAGGAGACCTCGCCGCGTTCGTCGTACACCGTCGTCAGGCCGCCCATCATTTCGGCAACGTTAATCGAGTTTTCATCAAGCTGATACTGACCGTCGGCGATGGCGAAGGCCATTTGCCGGATCATATCGCCCATGGGTACGTTCAGCAGTTCTTGTCCGATTGCCATTGCCGTTCTCCTCTGGCTGACTGTTCAGTTCCGGCTGGTCAAATGTCTTGCTGGTATTGTTGTTTCAGTAACAATAAAAACGTTTCCGGTGCGGGTAACGACACCAGCCTTGCCGCGATGGACGACATGCCTTCGGCCGATACCGAGAACTTTCGGGCATAGCCCACATCCACCGACGCCGCTGCCATAAAAACGCCGTACTGAACGCCCACCTGCACCCCGACATTTACCGAGGTTTCGGTGCTTTCCGTCATGCTGAAACTGAGCTTGGCTTCCACCGTCGCCTCGGTAAACGCATAAAAGCTGGGCACAAACCCGAGCGACAACAGGTTGTAGGTGGTGTCGCCAATCTCGACTTCCGACTCGGCCAGCGACTGGGCAATCTCGATCGAGTTCTTATCGAGTGCCAGTTGCGCCTGGGCAATGGCGACCCCCAGTTTTTCAATAATCTGCGGCAGCGGGGCCGACATTAACGAGCGAGTAACCGCCGGTACCTCACTCATGATGAATGCTCCTCGGTCGTTGCATCATGGCCGTTCAATCGTTCTGTGCCAGAAAGGTTTTTATGGTTTCCAGAAACTCCGGTGGCGCGGGAATGGAGACCAGTCGCGCCGAAATGGAAGAGTTGCCGGTGACGTTCATTTCAAACTGGCGCGAGAAACGCACATCCAGTGAGGCGCCAACTGCTACGGCGCGATTGCCGGTATTTTGCCGGGTAAGACTCGATGATTCAGTGCGCGTGAACTGCCGGGTGACGGTGATACCCTCGGTACCGCTGATTTGTATCGAGCGTTCTTCTGAGGAGACCAGCGTTAGCCGGAACGGTGTGCTCTTGCCAAACACCGTCACCACATTGGCTTCGGCAGAGGCACTGAAATCGACACTGCCGTTGGCGTTAATATCGTTCTTCAGGTTCTCAGCATAGGCTGACGGACTGCCCGCTGCATGGCCTGCGGCTGACGCACCGGAGAAGGGAAAATCCGTCCCCTCAATGGTGACTTTCTTGCCAGACAGAGACAGGGCCTGGGGCCGGTACAACCAGGCGAACCCATTGCCGCTGGTACCGGGCGTGGTTTTATCCGGTGTGACACTTTCGATGGTCAGGCCTGAGTTGGGCGAGCGCACCAGCAGGTAATAAACCGAGCGGTTTTTAATGCGAATTTCGGCTTTGCGAAAGTTCACGTTATCGGGCGTACCACCGGCGGCGCGGGCATCGGCGGAGCCTCGGGAAGCCTTTCGGGCGACTTTGTTGGCTGGCAGACCCTGACCCACCAGAATCCGAATGATCTCATCCGCCCGGCGGTTGCCCAGATCAATGTTGCTCTGGTCCGAACTGGAAGAGGATTGATTGCGGTAGGGTTGGGCGTCGGCAAAGCCTTCAACTTCCAGATCAAAATTATGATCCTGTGCAAATTGGGCCAGATAGCCAAGGCTCTGAATCATGTCGTCGTTATAGGTGGTGCCATCGATGTCGAAGGTTTCCAGGTGGTGCTTGCCGGTTTTGAAATGGGTAGTGGTAATCGGGTCGCTTGGCGCATAGAGCGTTGCCGTGTAGCCCGCGCCTTCCACTTCGGTTTTGACATGGTCGGCGTACGCCTGCAGTGACCCCTGGGCGGTGGTGTTTACCGTGGTACTGCCATTGAATTCATAATCGGTAGCGCTGTTGGCGTCGATCTGAATGACGCAGCGGTCGAAGCCCCCGCCTTTGAACGCGACGGTGCGGTCGGTCGTGGCTACTTTTTCAGGTTCGGCATCGGTGCTGATGGTGAAGGTGCGATCGGGGTGTTCGTACAGCAGGCGTGGGACACCGGCCTGGGCATCGGACGTCACTGCCTCCTGCAGTGCGCGGATGCGTGCCAGAGGGTCATCACCGCTGATCTGGAATTGGCGGCCACCCAGGGTCAGTGCACCGGTACTGGATGATTGCACGCTGATTTCAGCAGTGCGCTCACGCGAGGCCGTGCTTGACCCGCTCTCGGTACTTTCACTGCTTTCGGACTGGTCGCTGTCGGAGGTTTGGGTATCGCTGAATGAACCGTTCAGATTCAAACCAACGCTGAGGTCTTTTTCGACGCGCAAACTCAATTGCAAGGAACAGGAAATATCGGCGTGTTGGTAATGATAAAACGCCGGAGACAGACCCAGGTCGAGCAAGGTGCGACCGCCGAGTCCGTCCCTGGGGGTGATGAATTCAGCAATCTGATCGACCGAGTTTTCATCCAGTGCCTGCTGCGCTTCGGCAATGGACAAGCCCAGGGTCTTAATAAACTCGGCGACACTGGCGTCTGCCAGTACCTGGCCGGGTGTGAGTCCATCGTAATCTGTCATTGCCTTTCTCCTGGCCGCCTGCCGGCGGGGTCATCAGCGGTTTATAACAGTGAGCTGCGGGTGCGGTTCGACGCTGGACCGGCGTTCGTCGCTGCCGGTAACGGGCGTGCCCGGCGAGCGTCAACCTGGTCGGCACGAACGCTGAAATAGTGATGCTTGCGCTGTGCGTCGGTCAGGCGAGCCGGGTCCGGGTGCAGACCGCGTTGCAACCAGCCGATGACCTGTTCGGTCAGCTCCAGGGTGTTTTGCCCTGCAATCTGGCGGGCTTTCTCCAGACTGGCAAAGGCCGCCTTGCGATCGCCGAGTTTGGCGTAGATCAGCCCCTGGCGTTCGAGGATGCTGCCGTGATCCCGGGCGTGCAGCTGGCGCTGATTGCCCGACTCCTGCCGAAGGGTCTGATAGTACTCGTCGGCCTTTTCGCAGTAGTCCAGCACGTCCTGATAACTGCCGGTCAGTTCCAGACTTTCCAGAACGCATTGGCTGTAGTGCCGGAAAAATACTTCGGGCGCCCGGGCCGAGACGGCGAGCTTGATGGCTTCGCGATAGTGACGCAGGGCTTCGTCATGGTCGCCTTTGAGTGCACAGCATTTTCCGGCTTCAGCCACGCCGAGATGGTAGGCGTGTGCGTCGGCGCTGGTTGGTTTGCCTGACGGTTTTGGCTTCGCCTGGGTCATGAGGCTATCTCCACCAGTTCTGCGGCTGTACCGGATGCCTCCAAAGCCCCGCGTACCACCCGGGCCTGCAATTCAGGCAGGGCGTAGGGCAATTGGAAGGGGAGTGCAGGCAGGGTCGTTTGGGCGACGTCGAGCAAGCCCAGAGATTGCAGCGTGCGCTGCAATTGCCGGGGCTCCCGGGTGTGCGTGATTTTCAGCCCCAGTGGCATAAAGCTGATCAGGTCGGCGCGGACGCTGAGCCCGGCCTGTGTCAGCGCCAGCAGTGTGGATTGCAGGTGCTCGTTGGGCAGTGCTTCGATCAGGGTGATGGGGGTATTGGCGAAGAGTTTCGCAATGATGTGTTCAGGGATGCCTGCCAAGTCGCCAAGGGCGGCACAGGCATCGGCGGTGGCACCCTGGCCAGGTTCGGTCAGTACCAGATCGTAGCGCAGGAAATCCTGGTTGATCACTCGCAGGGTGTTGGCTTTCTGAAAGGCTGACCAGAGTGCATCGGCTTGTGTTTTGTCGAGGTCAATCAATACGCAGCCCTGGTCGGCAATAGGCTGGTAGCCCCGTCGGCGCAGCTCCAAACCGGTACGCTGAGCCTGCTCGGGGCTGTCTGCCGTCAGAAAGACACTGTAGCGAGCGGTTTTCGGGTTCGAGGCGATCAGTTCAATGCCATCGCCCAGTCGGTCACGCAGCGCAGTCAGTGTAGCCTGGCTGACATTGCCGAGAATGATGCCGGGCGGCGAGGTGAGCAGGTGCGATGTCTCAGCGGCGGTTGTGCCGAGAAAGCGCGCGAGTTCATCAAGAATGCGGTCGTAAGCCTGAACATCAGTAATATAAGCGGCGATGTCGAAGTAGCCATCCGCAGGTGTCAGGGGCTGATCACAGGAGTCAATTCTCGTTTCGTAGCCGAGGCTGGCCAGCAACGTTTGCATTTGTTCGGCGATATCGACCGATACCCGGTCAACCAAAATGGAGGGCGCGCGGTAGAGGGCATTGAGTACGCTTTGAACGGATACGCCGAGTCCAAGTGCAATGGATTTGGCAGATGCCGGTGTGGCCGTACCAATAGAGGTGACGACCAGTCGATACTCGCCTTCAGCAGGCGGTGTTTGAGGCACAGTGTTGGCTGACGCATCAGACATAGGCTACCCCGTTCCCTAGCTGGTGCGATGACACCAGTGGCTGTTCCTTGTCCACGCAGACAGCAACACGATACGGGGACACCCAAGTCACTTCACGATCTGAACATCGCGACAACATAAGTGCATGCGGAAGAAAAGCAGCGGGTGGCAGAGCTGTCAAACTGGCTACGGCAAGGTAGACGGTAAAAAGCTAAATTTGTGAGCAGGTGCGCAGTTTTACCGGTGGTAGGTCCGTGCCATGAGTTTGAAAGTCGCTTTATTCGGTCGTTTCAGGTGCCTTAGGCGGTTGCCGATTGCGGGCGGGTTCCTGCAGGTGCAGGTTCCGGGTGCGGTCGATGGCCTTTTTTTCTTTATGCATGGCGGCCTTGCCCATCATGTGAGCGGTGATGGGGGCGGTGATGAACAGGAAGAGGGTGATCACCAGTTCCTTCACGCTGATGCCATCCTGAGTCACGCTGAAGAACAGCGTTGAGGCGATCAGCACCGCACCAATGCCCAGGGTTGAGGCTTTGGTGGGCGCATGGAGGCGGGTGTAAAAGTCGGGCAGCTTGGCCAGGCCAATGGAACCGACCATCAGAAAAAAGGCACCCAGCAATAACAGTAGTATGACCAGCCATTCTACAAACAGGCTCATTGAACAACTCCATAAGTGGTCGGCGGGCGGCACGTGCCACCCGGTTTTATTCGATCAGATCGCCGCGCACCAGGTATTTGCACAGCGCCGCGGTGCTGACAAAACCCAGCATGGCAATGAGCAGAGCACCCTCGAAATACAGTGGGGACCCGAAATACAAACCCAGCAGTACAATTAGCGCGATGCTGTTGATGTACATGGTGTCGAGCGCCAGGACACGGTCGAGCACACTGGGCCCTTTTAACAATCGCCACAGGTTTAGCAGCAGCCCGATGCCCACAAAGGTGCAACTGATCAGAACAACAATCGTCAGCATCCGAATATCTCCTTCAGCGGCGATTCATAGCGCTGTTTTATGTTAGCAATGGTCTTTGTCTCGTCGACCAGATTCAGCACATGAACATACAACCACTGCTTGTCTTCCGATACCTCGATACTCACCGTACCGGGGGTGAGTGAAATGCTGCTCGCCAGCAGTGTAATGGGCAAGTCCTGGGTAATGTCGAGCGGCACGGCGATAAAGCCGGGGCTAATCTTGCGTACCGGGCCCAGAACCTGAATAGCGACTTCAACGTTGGAGACGATGATGTCACCCATCAGCATCAACAAGTATTTCGCAGCCGACAGTGGTTTTTTCAGGGTTGGCTGGTTCTTGCGCATGGACGAGGTGCCTAGCGGAATCAGCAATGCAAATATCAGCCCGAGCAAAATGTGACCGGGCGAAGCGCTGTTGTTCATCAGCAGCCAGACGATCAACAGCAGCAGGCTCAAATACGGGAACGGCAGTAGTCGTTTCATGGCTGGCCCTCCGCCATCAGCGTCTGGACTTCAGGATACATCTGCTGCATTTGCAACGCCGCTGCCTCGGCAAAGTCGGTAGCCGGGCCGCCAAAAATAACCAGCGCCGGCGAGGCCAACAGCAAGAAGGCAATGGCAATCAGCTGAATCGGCTGGGCGTTGTCGGTACCGGTTTTATTGCCTGATACATGCCAGAACAGGTTGGTGCCAGCCCGGGACAACGCAATGATCACCGCCAGGCTGCTGAGCAGAATGGTGGACCAGACCCAGCCCATCTCCGTGGCGGTTTCGGCCGCTTGCAGCAACAACGCCTTGCCGACAAAACCGGAGAGCGGCGGCAAACCCGCAACCGTAACTGCACCGATAAAGAACAACAGGCCAAGCATGGGGGCCTGTTTCATGGGCCGTGACACCACAAAACGGTCGGACGCCTGACCGCGTTGCTGGGCGATCACGTCGGCCAGCAGAAAGAGGGCGCCGGTAACCAGCGTGGTGTGCACCAGATAGTAAAGCCCGCCGATGACCGCCTGGGTATTGAGCAACACCACGGCCACCAGCAAGGTGCCGGCGGAAATAAGAATCAGGTTGGCGACCAGGGTGCGTAGCGTCGGGGCAGCCAGTACGCCTACCGCGCCAATCACCAGCGTCAGCAGCGCCATCGGCCAGATCCACGGGATGGCAATGTAGGCCAGGTCTCCTGCCTGCTCACCAAACACCACGGTATGCACCCGGAAGATGCTGTAGATGCCCACCTTGGTCATGATTGCGAACATCGCCGCAACCGGCGCACTGGCCGAGGCATAGGCTTTGGGCAGCCAGAAGTGCAACGGCATCATCGCGGCTTTCAGGCCGAACACGACCAGCAGTAATAGCGCCCCGGCCTCGGCCAGAATGCTGGCACCGGGCGTCAGCCCGGCAATGCGAGTCGACATTTGCGCCATGTTCAAGGTCCCGAGGGTGCCGTAGAGCATGCCGAGCGCAAACAGGAAAAAGGCCGAGCCGATCAGGTTCAGCACAATATAGTGCACGTTGGCCTGGGTTTTTTGCTTGCCACCGCCGTGAATCAGCAAGGCGTAAGAGGCAATGAGCAGCACTTCGAAGAAGACGAAGAGGTTGAAAATATCGCCGGTCAGAAAGGCCCCGTTGACGCCCATCAACTGATACATCATCAGTGAATGGAAATATTTGCCCCGGTTGTCGTCGCCAGCCAGAGAATAGAGCACCGCCCCGATCGCCAGCACGGTGGTCAGCAACACCAGCAGGGACGATAGCCGGTCGGCCACCAGCAGAATGCCGAACGGCGGTTGCCAGTCGCCCAGTACATACAGCTGCGTTGCCTGAGTGCTCAGGCGGAACAGCACCAGAGCCCCGACGAGCATCAGCGCCAGGCTGACCAGGCTGGCAATCCGCTGACGACGGATCGTTCCGGCCAGCGGTGGCAGCAGCATCAGGGTACCAGCCAGCAAGGGAATCAGAATGGGGAGCACGGCCCAATGTTGCATTAATTCTTCTCCTTGAGCCGATCACTGGGCAGGCCAGCACCCGGTGGGTTGCGGCCGTCGACGTGGTCGTTGCCCAGATCGGAGCGGGCACGAATGGCGAGAATCACCACGAAGGCGGTCATCGCGAACCCAATGACGATGGCGGTCAGCACCAGGGCCTGGGGCAGGGGGTCGGCGTACTGATCCGACTGGCCCAGAATGGTGGCGCCGTTGATCAGCAGTCGACCGCTGGAAAACAGAAAGAGGTTAACCGCGTAAGACAACAAAGTAATGCCGACAACCACCGGAAAGGTGCGGCCGCGCAAGGTCAAAAACAGGCCGCAGGCGGTCATCAGGCCGACGCAAAAGGCAAAGATGGCTTCCATTATTGGTGCTCCGTCTCTCGTGCGCGTTCAGTGGTGGTGTGCTGACCCAGATTCGCCAGAATCAGCATGGTAGCGCCGACCACGGTCAGGTAGACACCCAGGTCAAAGGCAATGGCGCTGGCGACCTCGAACTCGCCGATGACCGGCCAGGTCCAGTAGTCGTACCAGGAGGTCAGGAAGGGGTAGCCAAATGCCCAGCTGCCGAGGCCGGTGAGCGTGGCGATTAGCAGGCCGCTGCCGATGACCTTCTGGTAGTCGAGTTTCAGGCGGTCTTTGAGCCAGTCGACGCCGTGGGCAATGTACTGCTGAATGATGGCAATGGAGGTAACCAACCCGGCAATGAAGCCGCCACCGGGCAGGTTATGCCCGCGCAGGAAGATGTAAGCCGAAACCAGCAAGGCGAGAGGGAGTAAGCCCTGGGAAATGACCGAGAGCATCATCGGGTGTTTGTCTTCGGTCCAGGGGCGGCCATCGTCGTCGCTGGTGGGTTTGAACAGCCCCATCCGGGCGATCAGTTTGTAGATGCCGAGTGCGGCAATCCCCAGTACGGTAATTTCACCCAGGGTATCGAACCCCCGGAAGTCGACCAGAATGACGTTGACCACGTTGGTTCCGCCACCGCCGCTTTTGGCGTTGTCGAGGAAGAAGTCGGAAATGCTGTCCAGCGGCCGTGTGATGATGGCGTAGTTGATGGTGCCGATGATGCCACCAAAGATGGCAGCAATGGTCAGGTCGCGAGCGACCCGGCGCGGGCTCGATTCCTTGGGCGTGTTTTGCGGCAGGAAGAACAGCGCCAGCAGCAACAGAATGATGGTGACCACTTCAACCGATAGCTGGGTCAGTGCCAGGTCGGGTGCGGAGAACAGCGCGAAGGCCAGCGACACGATCAGTCCGACCACCGACAGCATCAACAGCGCAATCAGCCGCTTGCGGTGCCAGATAACGGTCGCCAGGGACGACAGTGCCAGCAGGGCAGCACCGGAGAGCATGACAGCATCAACCGGAATCTGAGGGCGCAGACCGGCGGTGGTGTTCAGATCGATCAGCGGTAACCCCAGCAGCACCAGCGCCAGCAGAATCAGCAGGAAGGCGTAGCGTTGCAACGACCCGTTTTCGAACCAGTCGATAAAGCGGGCGCAGTGCTTCATCACCCATTTCACCGATTTGTCGAAGATCAGGTTGGCATTGGCTTCCGGGAACTGGGCCTGGAAGGTGAACAGTTTTTCCCGGTTGAAGTAGACATAGGCGCCGCCGGTCATCGCCAGGGCGCTCATCAGCAACGGCAAATTGAAGCCGTGCCAGATGTACAGGCCATAGTCGGGCAGGTCGCCGCCGACTACGGCACCGGCTGCAACAGCCAGCAGATTACCGATCAGCAGCGCAGGCCAGATACCCACCAGCAGGCACAAGGCAACCAGAATGTCGATTGGCAGGCGCATGTAGCGCGGCGGCTCATGCGGTTGCTTGGGCAGTTCTTCCGGCTCGCCGCCAAAGAAGACGTCGTGAATGAAACGCAGAGAGTAAGCCACCGAGAAAGCGGTGCCGACGGTCGCCAGCACCGGAATCATCCAGGAAAGGGAACCCAGCGAGCTTTGATCCAGTGTCTCGGCGAAGAACATTTCCTTGGACAGGAAGCCGTTGAGCAGCGGCACCCCGGCCATTGAGGCAGCCGCTACCATGGCCAGCGTTGCGGTATAGGGCATGTATTTCCACAGCCCACTCAGGCGGCGCATGTCGCGGGTGCCGGTCTCGTGGTCGATGATGCCGGCGGCCATGAACAGCGAGGCTTTGAAAATGGCGTGGTTGATGATGTGGAACACAGCGGCGACGGCGGCCATGTCGGAGCCCATGCCAAGCAGCAGGGTGATCAGGCCCAGGTGGCTGACGGTGGAGTAGGCCAGCAGACCCTTGAGGTCGTGTTTGAACAGGGCGGTGTAGGCGCCGATCAGCAGGGTGGTCAGGCCGGTAAGGCTGACGATCACGAACCAGAGTTCGGTGCCTGACAGCACCGGGTAAAACCGGGCCATCAGGAAGATGCCGGCCTTCACCATGGTGGCGGAGTGCAAGTAAGCGCTCACGGGTGTCGGCGCGGCCATGGCATAGGGCAGCCAGAAGTGGAACGGAAACTGGGCTGATTTGGTGAAGGCGCCGAGCAATACCAGGACGACGATGACCGGGTAAGCGGCATGTTCGCGCAGCAGGTCGCCACTGTTGAGCACGGCGGTCAGGTCGTAGCTGCCGACGATGTTGCCGATCATGATGACGCCGGCCAGCAGTGCCAGGCCGCCGAGGCCGGTGACGGTCATGGCCATGCGAGCACCTTTGCGGGCGTCGCTGTTGTGGTTCCAGAAGCTGATCAGCAAAAAGGAACTGACGCTGGTCATTTCCCAGAAGACCCACATTTGCAGGAGGTTGTGCGAGACCACGATGCCGAGCATGGCGGTCATGAACAGAATCAGGTAGGCGTAGAACAGACCCATTGAGTCTTTGTCGGACAGATAATAGCGGGCGTAGAGGATGATCAGCAGGCCGATGCCGAGTACCAGTATCGCAAACAACAGGGCCAGTCCATCCAGATGCACCGACAGCTCAAGGCCGAGTAGGGGGATCCAGGGCATGGTCGCGACCACAGCCTGGCCGTCAAATACGGCGGGCAGGTGGGAGAGCACCAGCACCAGGGCCATCGCCGGAAGGGCAGCAGTAGCAAAGGCACAGGCCGTGCGACCGAAGCGGTCCGTCAGCAGGGGTACAACTGTCCCCAGCAAAGGTAACAGCAGTATCCAGAAAAGACTCATGAGTGGGTAAGACTCCCCTTGGTTAAAACGGCAACATCCAGCGAGACGACCCTTGAACCTACGCTCCAGCGCGGTGCACAGATGGGTCCGCTCGCTCGCTGTTCAATGGCGAAAGAGGATAACGAGGCAGGCAACAAGCGTCCAGAAAAACCGGAATTGTTGGTGAAGTGCCAAGAGTTCGTGGAAGCCACCGGGTAGGCCTATCCGGGGTCTTGCGGGATGCCGCCCACTCAATCCCTCCATGGAGACTAGACCGCAACATCCATGTTGCGGACTACCCCGGATAGGCCTACCCGGCAGCCTCCACTCGGCACGGTGGCATGTTCGGTTTTCATCTTTTGTAAGAGGCCAGTCCCCTGGGCGACTGGAAGAAGGCAGTGCCAGTGAAATCATCTATTCGCACAAAACCCGATCACCACACCCCTCAACCCGGCTGTGTAACCAGCGTAATAACCCGCCGCTGGTGCAAATTAACCGGCGGTTCATAGACTTCACTGAACAACTCATTGGCGACATCACGAATGACACCGTCCTGATAAGCCGCTTTCATGACGGTATTGAGCAGGGTGTGCAATTCCGGGTTGGTGGGGGTGACGTACAGAATGTGATCGCGGTCGTATACGAAGACCAGGTTTTCCTCGACGGCCAGTTCCCGTTGCTGGGGCCATTCGAGTACGATTTCATGCGCTCCCCGAGGCAGGTAATCGACGCCGCGCAGGCCCGAGGCCACCATCTGGTACAGCCGTTTCCAGTCGCCGGGAATGCCCTGTACCGGCAAAGCGTTGGTTTCCCATATGAGTTTATCGCCCCAGGCCTGACCCATACCGGCGGTTTTGTCGAGCGCGATAAAGTCTTCCAGTGTGATGATCGGATCGTATTCCGGTTGGCTCCCCGGAGGTATGAACAGGATGCGATGATTGACCAGGTTGTCGGTCATGCCCACTTGGACATTTAGGAACCGCTGGTCGCGGGCGGGTGTCTGGCCCAGAATCAGTGTGTCAATGTCGCCCTGCTCCATCAGCACTTCGAGGCGTGTGGTTGGCATGTTACCGAGGTTGGTAATGTCCACGTCATAGCCCTGATGGTTCAGCGAACGCGTCAGCAGGGTAGCCATATAGTTAAAGGAGGCAGGTGTTCCTCCCATGGTGAGTCTGACCGGTTCCCGGGCCTGGGCCTGGAAAAGCGGCAGTAGGCACAGCAGGCTGATGAGCAGCCAGCGGCGGAGTTGGGGCGGGTCAGTCAGTACGTGCATCCGATTCATCCGCCGTTGCAGGTTAGTTTGGCCGAGCTGAGGCCTGTTTCTGAGAGCCTCAGCCCATCAACGGGTTCAGAGGCTCCCTGGTATGCCGCGACGTTACAGCTTGATCCAGGTGGCTTTAATTTCGCTGTATTTGTCAAACGCATGCAGCGACTTGTCGCGACCATTGCCGGATTGCTTGTAGCCCCCAAAAGGCGCGGTCATGTCGCCGCCATCCCATTGGTTGACCCAGACCGACCCGGCCCGCAGACCGCGTGCAAAGCGGTGTGCCCGGCTCAGATTGCTGGTCCAGACGGCGGCGGCCAGGCCATAAATGGTGTCGTTTGCGATGGCCAGGGCCTCGGCTTCATCGGTAAATCGTACCACCGACAGCACGGGTCCGAATATCTCTTCTTTGAATATGGTCATGTCCCGGGTGACGTCTTCGAACACGGTCGGTTCCATAAAGAAACCGCCGTCGACGGTGTCGGCGCGGTTACCTCCGGTCGAAAGCCGAGCGCCCTGGGTTTTGCCGGTGTCTATGTAACCTTGAACGCGTTTGAGCTGAGTCTCGTCGACAATGGCGCCCACATTGGTGGCCGGGTCGAGCGGGTTGCCGGGCTTCCAGTCCTGTACTGCCCGCACGACTTCGGCCATGAAGTCATCAGCAATGCTGGCCTCGACTAATAGACGAGAGCCCGCGGTGCAGACTTCGCCCATATTGAAGCAGATGCCCTCGGCGGCGGCTTTGGCGGCAGCCGACAAGTCCGGTGCGTCGGCGAAGACAACGTTGGGTGATTTGCCGCCCGCTTCGGTCCAGACCCGTTTCATGTTGGATTCGCCGGCGTAGATCATCAGTTGTTTGGCAATGGCCGTAGAGCCGGTGAACACCAGGGTGTCGACATCCATATGCAGCGCCAGCGCCTTGCCGACCGTGTGGCCGAAGCCGGGCAGTACGTTAAAAACGCCATCGGGAATGCCAGCCTCTTTTGCCAGGGCGGCCAGGCGCAGGGCTGACAGCGGCGACTTCTCAGACGGTTTCAGAATGACCGAGTTGCCCATGGCCAGGGCCGGGCCGATTTTCCAGCTGGCCATGATCAGCGGGAAGTTCCAGGGCACGATGGCGGCAACCACGCCAACGGCTTCGCGCGTGACCAGGCCGAGTTCGCCCGGGCCGGTGGGAGCAACTTCATCATAGAGTTTGTCGATGGCTTCTGCCGACCACTGCAGGCTACGACGGGTAGCCGGGATATCGACATGGCGGGCATCAGAGATGGGCTTGCCCATGTCGAGCGTTTCCAGCAAGGCAAGCTCGTCGCCGTGCTGTTTGATCAGGTCGACGAAGCGCAGCATGATGGTTTTACGCTTTGCAGGCGGCAGTTGCGACCAGCGGCCATCATTAAAGGCGGCGCGTGCGTGGCGCACGGCAATATCGGCATCGGCACTGTCGCAGGCCGCGACGTTGGCCAGCAGCCGGTTGTCGATCGGGCTGCGGCTTTCGAACGTCTCGCCGGAGTGAGCCGGCTGATAGTCGCCATTGATAAAGGC
This sequence comes from Saccharospirillum alexandrii, assembly GCF_004000275.1. Taxonomy (GTDB): domain Bacteria; phylum Pseudomonadota; class Gammaproteobacteria; order Pseudomonadales; family Natronospirillaceae; genus Saccharospirillum; species Saccharospirillum alexandrii. Next base: position 26,660 of record NZ_RCIP01000003.1, on the reverse strand, counting down.
ACGGCCTTCCGGCTTGAGTTCGGCGGCGCGTTGGGTCCAGTATTCGAGGGTATCGGTCATGTTGGGAACCTGTTAGTTAGCGTCATTCTTATTGCACGCTACCTTACCCCAGTCGCTGGCCGGGTTTCAATATATTGAACGCAAAGGGCACGGCTGACCCCGATCATCGATGCCGACCATATGACCCTCAGCTATTAGCAGTTGCGCCTTGATGACCCTATCGAATCAAGGCTACAGCAAGACTTGATGTTTTAATTATTTTACATACACTGGCATCCATGTGTTTGAAATAACAAACATCACAGGTGCGGCCCGACGGTAGCGCCACGGTTCAGTCGGAGTGAGAACGGCCATGACCCAGACCCCAGACAACACGTCTCAGCAAACCCAGACGGCCCGTTCGGCCGATTCACCGGCGCAAACCGATGCGTTCTGGATGCCCTTTACCGCCAATCGGCAATTCAAAGCTGAACCCCGGCTGATGGTCGGTGCCGAAGGCATGCACTACACCACGGAAGACGGCCGCCGAGTTCTGGACGGGACGGCGGGGCTGTGGTGCGTGAATGCCGGCCATGGCCGGGCGCACATATCTGAAGCCGTCGCCCGGCAGATCCGTGAAATGGACTACGCTCCGACGTTTCAGATGGGCCACCCCAAGCCGTTTGAACTGGCCGAACGGCTGATCAAACACACGCCAGACGGCATTAATAAGGTGTTTTTCACCAATTCCGGCTCTGAGTCGGTCGATACTGCTCTGAAAATCGCTTTGGCTTATCACCGGGCACGGGGCCAGGGCGAGCGTACGCGCCTGATCGGCCGCGAACGGGGTTACCATGGGGTTGGATTCGGAGGCATCTCCGTCGGCGGCCTGGTGAACAATCGCAAGGCGTTCGGCATGGGACTGAACGGCGTCGATCACATGCGTCATACCTTGTTACCGGAAAATGCCTTCAGCAAGGGCTTGCCCGAGCACGGTGCCGACCTGGTTCAGGATCTTGAACGGATGATCGCGCTGCACGGCGCAGAAACCATTGCGGCCGTCATCGTGGAGCCTGTGGCCGGTTCGGCCGGCGTCATTCTGCCACCCAAAGGCTATTTGCAGCGACTGCGCGACCTGACCAGACAGTACGGCATTCTGTTGATTTTCGATGAAGTCATCACCGGCTTTGGCCGGGTCGGCAAGCCGTTCGCCGCCAACCGCTTTGGCGTAACACCGGATCTGATGACCACCGCCAAGGGCCTGACCAACGGCGCCATTCCCATGGGCGCGGTGTTCGCGGCCGACTTCATCCACGATGCCTTTATGCACGGCCCGGAGTCGGTTATCGAGCTGTTCCATGGCTACACGTATTCCGGTCACCCGGTGGCCGCTGCCGCTGGCCTGGCGACACTCGATATATACGAACAGGAAGGGTTGTTCGAACGCACGCTGGAGATGGAGCCTATCTGGCAAGATGCCTTGCACAGCCTGAAGGGCACGCGCAACGTCAAAGACATTCGCAACATAGGCCTGATTGGTGGAGTAGAACTGGAATCGCGCGAAGCGCCCGGTGCCCGTGGCTATGATGTGTTCCACCATTGCTACTGGAAAGGCAATGCGCTGGTGCGGTGCACCGGTGACACCATTGCCATGTCGCCACCGCTGATCATCAATGAGGCGCAGATCGCCGAGTTGATAGCGACACTGAAGACGGCCATTGAAGCCACCGACTGAATCGGCTCCGATTTACTTTTACTGATCAAACTGGACATTCGATGAAACAGATTAGCCATTTTATTAACGGCGCAACCACCGCGCCGAGCAAGCGTACCGGCCCGGTGTATAACCCCGCGCTGGGTGAACAGGTGGCCGAGGTCTCTCTGGCCAGTGTCGACGAAGTCGCCGACGCCATTGAAGCGGCGAAGGCGGCTTTTGTTGACTGGTCTGAAACCACTCCCCTGAACCGGTCGCGCATTCTGTTTCGCTTTAAAATGCTGCTTGAAGAACGGCTGGATGAGCTGGCTGAAGTGATCAGCGCCGAGCACGGCAAAGTGTTTGAAGACGCCCGCGGTGAAGTGGTGCGCGGCATGGAAGTGGTCGAGTTTGCCTGTGGTATTCCGCACCTGCTGAAAGGCGAAATTACCGAGCAGGTCGGTCGTGGCGTAGACGCCTGGTCGGTCAATCAGCCGCTGGGTGTGGTCGCTGGCATTTCGCCGTTCAACTTCCCGGCCATGGTACCGATGTGGATGTGGCCAGTGGCCATTGCCTGTGGCAACACCTTCATCATGAAACCCTCAGAGAAAGACCCGAGCGCGCCCTTGCTGGTGGCTGAATGGCTGAAAGAAGCGGGCTTGCCCGATGGCGTGTTTAATGTGGTGAACGGTGATAAGGAAGCCGTCGATGTATTGCTGACTCACCCGTCGATTCAGGCGGTTAGTTTTGTCGGTTCGACGCCTATTGCTGAATACATTTACAGCACCGCTAGCGCCAATGGCAAACGTGTGCAGGCACTCGGCGGCGCTAAGAACCATTTAGTGGTCATGCCCGATGCCGATATTAACGGCGCCGTCAGCGCCCTGACTGGCGCGGCCTATGGGTCGGCCGGTGAACGTTGCATGGCAATTTCAGTGGCGGTCGCGGTTGGCGATATCGCCGACGAGCTGGTCGACAAGTTGGCGGAAAAAGCCCGCACCCTGAAAATTGGCAATGGTGCTGAGAAAGGCCTGGATATGGGGCCGCTGGTTACCCGTGAACACCTGGCTAAGGTGACCGGTTATGTCGATGCCGGTGTGAAAGAAGGTGCTACGCTGGTCGTCGATGGCCGTGGCCACACAGTAGCCGGACACGAGTCAGGCTATTTCATCGGTGGCTGCCTGTTCGACCACGTGACGCCAGAAATGACGATCTATCAGGAAGAAATTTTCGGCCCGGTATTGTGCGTAGTGCGCGTGCCGGATTACGTCAGCGCGGTCAAACTGATCAACGCTCACGAATACGGCAATGGCACCTCTATCTACACTCGTAGCGGTGGCGCAGCACGCCAGTTTACCCGCGATATCCAGGTCGGCATGGTCGGCGTGAACGTGCCTATCCCCGTACCGATGGCCTTCCATGCCTTCGGCGGCTGGAAGCGCTCGCTGTTCGGTAGCAACCACATGCACGGCATGGAAGGCGTACGTTTTTATACCCGTCGCAAAGCCGTGACTGCACGCTGGCCGGAAGGTGACATGGGTGCAGATTTCGTGATGCCCACCCTGGAATAACAATAGCGGGTTAACTCAAGTTTCGGCGTTCGCACTCAGAACAGTGCCGGGTACCGGGTGTACCTATCCGGGGAAGTCCGCAGCATGGATGCTGCGGTCTAGGCCCCATGGACGGGTTCACGCCGACCCCGGATAGGTACACCCGGTGCCTGGCACGGACCACTGGCAACATAGCAGAACTGAACGCCGGAACTTGAGTTGCTAGAGTGCCATTCTTCCTCCTTTTTTATTTTTGATAGCGGAGCCCCAGATGACCCGTCGTACTGAACACACCGGTTCCTATTATGCGGCTAGTGCCAACCCGACTCCGGATCGCCCGGCCCTGACTGAATCAATTCAGGCTGATGTCTGTGTGATTGGCGCGGGCTTTACCGGCCTGTCGACCGCATTGCATCTGGCCGAAGCCGGGTTCAGCGTAGTGGTGCTTGAAGCGGCGCGTATTGGTTTTGGCGCCAGCGGTCGCAACGGCGGCCAGTTGGTGAACAGCTACAGCCGCGACATCGATGTGATCGAAAAAAATTACGGTATGGATACCGCCAAAATGTTGGGCGGCATGGCCTTTGAAGGCGCCGACATCATTCGTCAGCGTATTCGCGATTACACTATTGAGTGTGACTATCGCGATGGCGGTGTGTTTGTAGCGTTCAACAAGCGCCAATTGCACGAACTGCAGGAGCAAAAAGCGCTTTGGGAGCGCTACGGCCATACTCAGCTCGATTTTCTGGATCGGGATGCGGTACGCAACGTGGTGAAATCCGATCAGTACATCGGCGGTCTGCGCGATAACCGGGCCGGGCATATTCACCCGTTGAATCTGGCGTTAGGCGAAGCCGCAGCGATTGAGCAACACGGTGGCCAGATTTTTGAAGATTCTCCGGTGGTGAAAATCGACCGGGGAGCAGAGCCGGTGGTGCACACCGACAAAGGCCAGGTTAGAGCCAAATACGTCATGGTCGCCGGCAATGCTTACCTTGGCAATCTGGTTCCGGAACTGTCCGCCAAATCGATGCCCTGTGGCACCCAGATCGTCGCTACCGAGGTGCTCGGTGAAGAGCGTGCCCGGTCTTTGATTCCACAGCTGGAATGCGTGGAAGACTGCAACTACAAGCTCGATTATTACCGGATCACCGGCGATTTCCGCCTACTGTACGGCGGCGGTGTCACCTACGGCGGTGGCGACCCGGCCTCGATTGAGCGTTTCCTGCGCCCGCGCCTGGAAGCGACCTTTCCCAGCCTGACCGGCATCAAGCTGGATTACGCCTGGGGTGGGGACTTCCTGCTCACCATGAGCCGGCTGCCGCAATTCGGCCGCATTGGCGACAATATCTATTACGCCCAGGGCTACAGCGGTCACGGTGTCACCACCACCCACCTGGCCGGCAAACTGATCGCCGAAGCCCTGCGCGGCCAGGCCGAACGCTTCGATGCGTTTGCCAGCCTGAAGCACTTCCGCTTCCCAGGCGGCCAACTGTTCAGGGCGCCTTATACGGCTATCGGAGCGACCTACTATGGGTTGCGAGATAAACTGGGCATCTAATCCAGTTGGTACTGCAAGCACAGTAGATTTGACCAATTAAGACCAGCAACCGGCATCGGGCGCGACTCTGGCGGGCGTCGGTCCCCATGAATGGGGACCGTCGAGCTTACATGGAAGTACTTGCAGCGACCGCCAGAGCCGCGCGCGATGCCGGTTGCGGCTTCCTGCCACCGAATAACGTTAAGCCGCTATTGAAATCGCCACCTAGCCACCCACAGCCACTAACCAGAAATACCGACTAACCTCAGAACATGCGAAAATGCCCCTAAACATGTAATGCAGTGAATGAGATATGCGCATTTGGGTAGATGCCGACGCTTGTCCGACTGTGATCCGCGACATTATTGTGCGGGCTGCGGAGCGGACGCAGGTTCAGACCACCTTTGTGGCCAATCAGTACATCAAGACGCCGCCGTCGAAATACGTGACCTCAGTGCAGGTGCCGGCCGGGTTTGATGTGGCGGACAATGAAATTGTTCGACTGGCCGAGGCGGAAGATCTGGTGATCACCAGTGATATTCCGATGGCGGCAGAAGTGATTGAGAAAGGCGCCAGTGCGCTGAGTCATCGCGGTGAAGCCTTTACCCGCGACAATATTCGTGGTCGGCTGAACGTGCGCGACTTTATGGAGACGCTGCGCGCCAGCGGCATTCAGTCTGGCGGGCAGAAGACGATGGATAACACCGACCGGATGGCGTTTGCCAACAAACTCGACAGCTACCTCGCCCGATACGGCCGCAAGGGCTGAAATCCTGCTTTTTGTGTTCGCTTGCATCCAAAACCCGCTAGGCTTCGTCTAAGCAGTACGATTCTCACATTCATAAACATGGAAGGCAGCAGGATGAAGCAAAGAACCATCAGTATGGCTGGGTGTTGTGTGGCGTTGGCTCTAATGAGTGGCGTTCAGGCCGAGTCCACCATGAACGTTGCGCACATGCATTTGGAACACGTTTCGACCTCCTGGCCGGAGGCGCCCGGCCAGGTCGGGTTCATGACCGTGGCCCTGCAGGAAGCCGAGATTGCTCAGACTCATGTCAGGCTGGCTGAAGATCACAACGGTGACCTCGCTACCCTCAAACAGCATGTGGCTCATGCACTGCATGCGCTGGACCCCGATGAACAGAGCAGCGGGCCAGGCCTGGGTTTTGGTGTAATTGAAGGGGCCGACGGTGCAGAAAAACACACCCTGTATGCAGCCCAGTCGCCGGGTGCGTCCGACAACATCATCAATAATAACCTCAGGGTTCGAAATCCGTTGCGCAACGCCGAATCGCTGGCCAAGCTGGCTGTTCGCGCAGGCAATACAGCCCTGGACGCCCGGTCCGTTTCTGCCGCACAGGAGCCTCTCGACGATATGGCCTGGCTGATCAATGCCCTGGTTAACGGCGTTGATGAAAACGGTGATGGCACCATCGATGCGACGCGTGAAGAAGGGGGGCTCGTGGTGGCCCGTGAAGAATTGACGGCAATACGTCAGGTAGAGGGGCTCGACTGACCCGACCGGGCTGGGAGGTGAAGACACTCCAGAGCGATGGCGGTATGCTGTGCAGAACGGTAACAGCAGGGTAGGCCGGTATGAGTGTCAAAAAAATCATGAATCCCAACCCGGTGGTGGTCGGGATGGAAGATACCGTGGCGCGCATGCGCGAGTTGTTTGAAGAACATCGGTTTCACCACTTGCTGGTTACCGAGCGCGGCATTCTTAAGGGCATTGTTTCCGATCGGGACATTCTGAAAGCCCTGTCCCCTTACGTAGGGACACCGTCGGAGCAAACGCGCGATACCAGCACGTTGTTCCGGCGCGCCCATCAGGTGATGACGCGCGACCCCATCACCATATCGCCAGAGGCCTCGCTGGCCGATGCCGTCAGTCTGTTTAACCGGAACAAAATTTCCTGTTTGCCCGTGGTCTCACAGGGCAATCAACCTTTGGGTATGGTCAGTTGGCGGGATATTTTAAGAACAATGGAGCGAGTCAGTCAGCACAAACGCAAGGTTGATTAATCGGCGTTCATTGCAATAAAAAGGCCGCTATAAGCGGCCTTTTTTAGTGGTTACATCCGGGTGTATCGTCGACAGACTGTGTCAGGGAGCAGCCGGGCTGTCATCCTGAACACTTAGGTCGACACCGGCACCTTCATCTCTGGCCCATACGGTAACAATGTCACCTGCAGCGACCGTCAACTCCGCCTGAACAGCAATGGTTTTGCTGTCGGCAGGTGTGACCGTGAAATTGTAGGTGCCAGCGGCCAGTTCAATAAAGCCAGTGCTGCCCTTGTAGGCAACGTCTTCAAAGGCCGGGTCTTCGTTGGTAATGTCGGTACCAGCGGTGGCATACAGGTCAACATCCGCTGTGCCGGCAGAGCCATGAATGATGCGGACTTTGGCGGCAGTCGCGACCGACCGCCGGTCATCGACGTAAGGCACGAGTTCCAGGTCCGCACTGTCGCCCCCATCCAGCGTACCCATGGCGAATACGGTGTAGCTAGTGCCATTGGCCAGCGTGATACCTTCAGCAGAAATTGACGCATCAGCGGCATCCGGATTCAGACTGACGGCCAGGTCGTAATCACCAGACCCTACCTCTGTGTAAGCCGAAATAGCCGGAAAGGATACGTCGGAATACAAGGCGTCGGCGCTTGTGAAATCGGTGACGTCGAGCGCGCTTGTGGTGTCTGCGGCAGCAAAGATATCCACCGCCGGCACATCGACTGCATTGTGAACAGCGCGTACAGCGACGTCGCTTGAATTCTTGTCATACAGTAGGCTTGTAGTAGTGCCATCAGACACGGCCAGGGTTATCGGGGAGCTGCCAATCCCTGACATATTGGGAATGGCACCGATGAACAGATCACTGCCGGCAGTCAGTTCAACGGATCCGGAATCATAAACCGGATCAGTATCCCCCTGCGCGGTGACGCGAATTTGGTAGGTGCCTTCATCGACCAGAGTCGGGCCCAGTAAATCAGACTCGGCGGTAAATTCCAGAGTGCCTAGGACCGTGTTGGCGGTCAGCGTTGCTCCGGGCGCTGTTACGTGAACATCAACAGTCGGTGCATCCGGTGCCAGGTGGGCAACCTGAACCCGCACTTTGGTACTGTCTTGCATTGAACCGTCGTCAGCGAAGACCTTGGCACTGATGTTAGCCAATGGATTGACCGCAACCACGGTGTATTCCATATCCTCTTCCAGAGTCAGGTCTGCGTCGATAACGGCGTCAGCGGTATCGGCTCCGCCTGGCAGAATGCCATAGACTTCGGTGTCATAGGTGCCTGCGTCCACAGACGCAAAGGCGGATGCCGAGCCATAGTCGAGCGTATCGACAGCAGGCGTCATAGCATCGTTGAGGTAAATGTTTACCGCAGGGGCATTGGGTGACGCATGGAGCACCCGCAGCGAAGCTTGGGCGGTAGTGGTGTCATCATCGTCGCTGGTGGACTCACAGCCGGCCAGAATCAGGCCGCTGACCGCGATTCCGGCGATCACTTTTAGAGTGTGCATTGTTGTTATCCTTCCAGAATAAGTTGTTGTGGGTGCTGGCCAGCGAGAGGGGATACGACAGCGCAGGTTCCAACTGATCAATCAGAAGATTTGAACGACATGGTCGGATTTAATGAACAACGTTGGTGGGCGAGTGCCGGCCAAACCAGGAAATGCCTGAAAATTCAAACCCTTGGCGTCACCCGCAGAAACAGGCCTGGCATTGGAATGACCGCCTAACGAGTGTAAAAAGAGTCAGATTCTGTGTGTAAAAAGTGAACAGGCGCACAGTTTGGTTTCGACCTTAACGGCCTTATGTTCCAGTGAGCACAAAGCGGGTGTTGGAAAATCAGTCAATTTTACCAATCTGGCTGCAACGCCATGGTAGTGGGGAAAGGTTCGCATTCAATGGGTTTGTCCCAAAGTTATGCAGAAGGTTATCCACATTTTCTGTGGGTAAGTAGAATGCGATGGACTTAGGGAGGTTGTGAGGAGAGCAGGTGCTGTCAAGCCTGTTTTAGAGCCTTTTTGATGAAAAAATGGCTTGACAGCGAGCGGCCGGGTGGCCAGCTGAGGTGTGAATAAAAGCCGGTTGCGACGGCATCTAGGCTGTGTTATCCACTGCGCTGCACCCGCCCCCGATCAGGGCTTGGCGGGCTGTTTGACGGCTTCCGAGTAGATGCGGAAGCCGAAGATCAGTGCAAAGGCACCGACCGGCTTAAAGATCAGTGCGATGATAAAATTCAGTGGCCCATAGCCCTCCGCCAAATCCAGACTGCCTACGACGATCTGGCTGACCAGCAGCAACACCCCGTAAATCAGCGCGTAGCCGCCAAAGATGATCCAGCCGAACCCCATGCTGCCGGTCCAGGCTTTGCGCAGTGCATCGGGTATGGGTTCGCGACCATCGATCAGGTAAAAAGTGGCCAGCGCCAGGCGCACACCAAAATAGATTCCCGGAACAATGAGTAATAGACCCAGGCCCACTGCAAAGCCGGTCAGAATTTGTACGCCGGCCAGTGGCAACACCCAGGGTAGGGCCTGGGTAATGGCGTCTTTAGGGGGCAGGTACTGGTTATTCAGTGACTGGCGAACGTACAGAACCACGGCCGCTGAGGCCCAGACACCACCCACCCATTGCAATAACATCAGGGGCCAGGCATAGGGAAACTCGGCAAATGCCCCCTGCAGCAAAACAAACAGCACTTCGAAGAGGAACCCCAGACCCACGGTGATGATGATCAGCGCGATCAAGTGCTGGCGAAAGAACTGGGCAGTGTCCTTTAAAAAGGTGTAAAGCATGTAGGTCTCGTCTGGCAGTAATGAGGTTGGGGAAGAGTAACGAAATGCGGCTGGAAAGGCATCTTTAACAAAAGAACAGGTTGATAAACCCTGAAGGACTAGCGCCAGGGGTCGGGTACGCCTCAGGCGGGCGTCGGTCCCCAGGGATGGGGACCGCCGAGCTTACACGGATGTACTTGCAGCGACCGCCTGAGGCGTACCCGATGCCTGACGCGGATTCGCCACAACATCGAATTAAGCCGTCTCCAAAAGGTGACTGCCAGGCTAACTCGCGTTCTCAGGCCAATGGTTGCTGCTGGGTGATGCAGTGAATATTGCCACCACCGAGCAGAATTTCACGGCCCGGCACCTGTACTATTTCCCGCTCTTTGCAAAGGTCGCTGAGAATGCTGGCGGCGATGTCGTCTTGCGGGTCATCGAAGCTTGGCAGAATGATGCCGCCGTTGACCATCAGAAAGTTCACATAGCTGGCGGCCATGCGTTCACCGGCCCGGCGCGGCCAGGCTTTCTGGGCCCAGTCGATACCATCGACCTCGGCTTCGGTCTGCATCAGTGGCTTGGGCAATGGCATCTTGGTGATGCTCAGTGACCGGCCTTTGGCGTCGCGATGGGCGCTGAGGTAATCGTAAGCCTGGCGACTGCGATGATACTGTGGGTCGGTCTCGTCGTCCGTCCACGCAAGGACGACCTGGCCCGGGCTGATGAAACAGGCCATGTTGTCGATGTGACCATTGGTCTCGTCGTTGTAAATGCCATCGGGTACCCACAAAATGGTATCGATATTCAGATGATCCCGCAGCCGCTGCTCTATTTCCGCCCGCGTCAGATGCGGATTGCGGTTATTGTTCAGCAGGCACTCTTCGGTGGTCATCAATGTGCCTTCGCCATCGACATGAATGGCGCCGCCTTCGAGCACAAAACCTTCGGTGCGGTAGCGTTCGATGCGCTCCATATTGCAGATCTTCTGCGCCACCTGGTCATCCCGGTTCCACGGCTGATACAGACCGCCGGTAAGACCACCCCAGGCGTTGAATTCCCAGTCGTTGGCGCGCAGACCGCCTTCACCGTTAGTGATAAACGTCGGCCCGGTATCCCGGACCCAGGCATCGTTGCAAGAGATTTCAACAACGCGAATGCCGGCACTGAGTCGGGCGCAGGCGTTTTCGTACTGATCGGCCGAGACACCCATGGTCACCGGTTCAAAGCGGGCGATGGCTTCGGCAACCGCCGTATAGGCAGCTTGGGCGGGCTTGGCGCCGTAGCGCCAGTTATCCGGCCGTTCCGGCCACAGCATCCAGGTTTGGCTGTGCGGTGCCCATTCGGCGGGCATGCCATAGCCGTCTGCACGCGGTGTCGAGGTTAGCGGCGCCGGCATATCAGCGGCCTCCGTCCTTGGTCATTAACGGGTCGTACAAATCTGGCCGACGATCGCGGAACACGCCCCAGGCGCGGCGGGTGCTGGCCACTTCATCCAGGTCGAAGGTGTGAACCAGAACGCCCTCGTCATTGCGATCAAACTCAGCCACTTTCTGGCCCAGTTCATTGGCAATGAATGACGAGCCATAAAACGAAATGGTTTGCTCGCCCTCGGCTTCAACGCCGGTGCGGTTGCTGGCGATATACGGCGTCAGGTTGGCGGCCGCATGACCCTGCTGGGTCATTTGCCAGTGATCGCGAGAATCGATGGTGTGGTCTTGCGGTTCGCTGCCAATGGCCGTCGGATAGAACAGCAGTTCCGCCCCCATCAACGCCATGGCGCGGGCGGTTTCCGGGAACCACTGGTCCCAGCAAATGCCGACGCCGATGCGCGCATAGGCGGTATCCCAGACTTTGAAGCCGGTGTCGCCCGGTGTGAAATAGAATTTTTCGGAATAGCCCGGGCCGTCAGGAATGTGGGTCTTGCGATAGATACCCAGATTGCTGCCGTCGGCGTCGATGATAGCGACGGTGTTGTAAAACGCATTATTGGCGCGCTCGTAAAAACTGATGGGCAGCACGACCTTGAGCTCGGCAGCCACTTTACTGAAATGCTGGATAGCCGGATTCTCATCAACCGGTGTCGCGAACGCCATGTAGCCTTCGATTTGCTTCTGGCAAAAGTAGCAGCGCTCAAACAGTTCCTGTATCAGGATGATCTGTGCGCCTTTTGCGGCGGCCTCACGCACGAGGGCGTCGGCTTTGGCAATGTTGGCGTCAACGTCCCAGCCACAGCTCATCTGGGTGGCAGCTACAGTTACCGGTCTCATCTATCTTGGCTCCTCGGGGTTAACCCTGGGTTCTCAGGGGCGCGTATTTTTCCTGAAATTGACGAAAACACCAGCGTTATTTTTGAGGTGTTTCTCACCGTTCTGCCAGCGGTTTATTTCATTCAATTTAAGGCTGATTACCTAGCGAGTGTCAGGTGCCGGGTGTGACTATCCGGGGAAGTCCGCAGCATGGATGCTGCGGTCTAGGCCCCATGGAAGGGTCCACGCCGACCCCCGGATAGTCACACCCGGTGGCTGACACGGACTCACGGCAACATAGGCTCCAAACCCTGAGCACTCAAATATAGGGTAGCAGAAGCTCGTATTCCATGGGGGTGACCTGGCGCTCGAATAACCGCACTTCGCTCCATTTGCAGATGCGGTACATCTCGATGAAGTCGGCACCGAACCATTTCTGGACACGTTCATCCAGAATCATGGAACGCAGCGCATCGCGGGCGTTGTCGGCGAGCTCCGGGTGGTCCTGGTCGTAGACGTTGCCTTCGACCGGTTCGGGCGGTTCTATGTGGTTTTGCAGACCTTCGGTGACGCCTGCCAATACCACCGCTACTGCCAGGTAGGGGTTGGTGTCGGCTCCGCTCAGGCGGTGCTCGATGCGGGTGGCTTCGATGCTGCCAGAGGGAATGCGCAAGGCAGACGTGCGGTTATCGTAACCCCAGGTTTTGGCGGTCGGAGCGAAGGCATCGGGGTTGAGGCGGCGGTAGCTGTTGATGTTCGGGCACAGCAATGCCTGAACGTGGTCGGCCATGTCGATTAATCCGCCCATGGCCCAGCGCATCTCCGGCACGTTTTCCGGGTCCTCACTGGCGAAGATATTGTTGCCCTCACTATCCATCAGGCTTAGGTGAATGTGCATGCCGCTGCCCGCTTCCTCGATGTAGGGCTTGGCCATAAAGGTGGCTTCCATTTCCCACTTGCGCGCTACCTGGGCGATGACGCGTTTGAGCATGACCGCCTCGTCCGCTGCACGCATCGGATCGTTGCCGTAATTGAGGTTCACCTCAAACTGGCCGGGCGCGTATTCGGTGATCACCGTGTCGGCCGGGATATTCTGTTCGTGGGCGGTGTCGAGTACATCGCGGATGAAGAAATCGTAGTCATCCAGGTCATCCATCGAATAGACCTGCTTGGAACTCATACGCCGGCCACTGACCGGAGAGACCGGGGGTTGCAGTTTGCCATCCGCATCGCGCTCGGTGTCGATCAGATAAAATTCCAGCTCCACCGCAATACCCGGGGTATAGCCCAGTTCATTGAAGCGCTTCACCGCCTGCACCAGTACCTGGCGCGGGTCCATCAGGAAGGGGGTTTCAGCGTCGGTCTCGAACATGGTGAACAGCGCCTGAGCCCGGTCGCCGTCGGCGTGCCAGGGCACCATCGCCAGAGTGCCGGGAACCGGCAGACACAGCCGGTCGCGGTCGCCGTCTTCAGCACCGAGGCCGGTCTCTTCAACCGTGGTACCGGTCGCGTCCAGCGCCATCACAGAGCCGGGCAGGTTAAAGCCTTCTTCATACACTTTTTCCAGCAGCTCACGCTCAATGCGTTTGCCGCGCAGCACACCGTTGAGGTCGGTGACCAGCAGTTCGATGGTGGTGACGTTCGGGTGTTGCTCCAGAAAGGCGGTTACTTCAGGGTGTGACATGATGCTTTCTCATCGTTGGCGATGACGGCCCGGGCTTACCGGGCCTGACACAGCGACTTAACAGTTGGGCGGCATTGCCGCCAAAAGGATCAGCGGTCGAGACCGCCCATGCATAAATACTTCAGTTCCAGATACTCATCGATACCGTACTGGCTGCCTTCGCGGCCGAGGCCCGACTCCTTCACGCCGCCGAAGGGCGCGACCTCCGTCGAGATAATACCCTCATTAATGCCTACCATCCCATATTCCAGCGCTTCAGCGACCCGCCAGATGCGCGACAGGTTGCTGCTGTAAAAGTAGGCGGCGAGCCCGAAGGGAGTATCGTTGGCCAGTTGCACCGCGTCCTCTTCGGTTTTGAACCGCGTCAGGGCGGTGATCGGGCCAAAAATTTCTTCCTGGCTGACGCGCATGGTCGGTTTCACGTCGGTTAGCACGGTCGGTTCAAAAAAACAGTGGCCCAGGCTGTGACGTTTGCCACCGAGCAGTACCTTGGCGCCCTGATCGGTCGCCTCGTTGAGCAGGGCTTCGACTTTCTCCAGCCCGGCTTCATTGATCAACGGCCCAATGGTGACGCCGTCGTCCATGCCGTTGCCCACCTTAAGCTGTTCACTGGCTGCGGCCATGGCGCTGGCGAAGCGGTCATATACGCCTTCCTGGACCAGAAAGCGGTTTACACAGACGCACGTCTGGCCGGTATTTCGGTACTTGGACGCCATGGCACCTTTAACAGCCGCCTCAATATCGGCATCGTCAAAGACAATAAAAGGGGCATTACCGCCGAGCTCCATCGATACCCGCTTCACCGTGTCAGCGGCCTGGCGAATGAGCGTCTTGCCCACCGGGGTTGAGCCGGTAAAACTCACCTTGCGCACCAGTGGATGAGTACTGAGCACTTCACCGACGGCTTTGCCATTGCTGGCTGTGATGATGTTCAACACCCCCTTTGGCAAGCCCGCCTGCCGGCCCAGATCGGCCAGCGCCAGGGCCGTGAGCGGCGTCGCTTCGGCTGGCTTGACGACGATGGTGCACCCGGCGGCCAGCGCCGGGGCGACCTTGCGGGTAATCATCGCCAGTGGAAAGTTCCACGGTGTAATGGCAGTGCAGACGCCGACCGGCTGTTTGATGGCCAGAATGCGGCGGTCGTTGTTCGGGGTCGGAATGACATCACCCGAGGCGCGCTTGGCCTCTTCGGCGAACCACTCTATAAAGGAAGCACCGTAGGCGACTTCGCCTTTCGATTCGACCAGTGGCTTGCCGCACTCCTGTGTCATCAGTTCGGCCAACTGATCCTGATGGTTCATGATCAGTTCGAACCAGCGGCGCAGAATGGTGGCACGACTCTTGGCCGTTTCCTGTTTCCAGGATGCAAAAGCCCGGTGCGCCGCTTCAATGGCCAGCTCGGCATCTTCGGGACCGCAGTCGGTAACCACGGCCAGGCAGTCGCCATTGGCCGGGTTGGTGACATCGAAGGTTCGGCCAGACTGGGCCGTTGCCCAGTCGCCATCGATAAAACTGAGGCTGTGAATCATGGATTCTGTCATGAAGGCGCTCCTTATGGGTTGCATCGCTAACGGGCGAGACCGTGTCGCCGTGAACCACCCAGTGTAGTGGTTATAGTCGTGCCCCGGAGAGGATTAATCGATAAAGCAAGCTAACCCCAAAAAGCGGTTAAGCTCAAGAGGTGTGGTGAAAATAATTGACACTTTACCGGGTTTTAGGGCCCTAAATCGGGGGTTTATGTTTTATATAATTAACATTCGGTCATTTGAGTGCCTTGTGTTGATTATTTTTTATGGTAACGTGGTAAAAAATAAACACCTGAGCACCCATCGGTTATTGCCGCCTGATGGACGTCGAAACCGGAGTGCTCATGGTAATAATAAAGCACAGCACAAGAGGGGGTTAGCATGCAGCCCGAGCGTGCCCGGCCACTGGTCGGCGTCGTCTGCGATGTCAAAATGGTACCGCCGCATGTCTTCCACATGGCTGGCGACAAGTACCTGACCGCACTGGCCCAGGCCGCTGGTGTAACCCCCGTGCTGTTGCCTGCTCTGACCGATCTGCTCGATCCCACTTCCTTTGTAAGCCGTCTCGATGGTCTCTTTCTGACCGGAGGGTACTCCATGGTGCATCCACGGCACTATGGGGCAGCGCCGTTGCCGGATCAGGCCTATGATGAACGTCGTGATGCGTTGAGTCTGGCCCTGATCAATGCCGCTCTGGATCGGGACCTGCCCCTCTTTGCTGCCTGCCGTGGTTTTCAGGAGGTCAACGTGGCTCTGGGCGGCACCTTGCATCAGGCATTGCATGAGGTGCCGGGTTTGCAGGAACATCGCGAAAACAAAGACGAGTCGCTGGCACAGCAGTACGCGCCGGCACACCCTGTTGCACTGACCCGGGGTGGGTTGCTGCAGCAGATACTTTCGACTGACACCCTGGAGGTAAACTCCTTGCATGTTCAAGGTGTAGCAACACTTGGGGGCGGCTTAGAGGTTGAAGCCACTGCACCGGACGGTTTGATCGAAGCAGTGCGAGTCGCCGCCATGCGATTTGCCCTGGCCGTGCAGTGGCACCCGGAATGGCAGGTTATGAACCATCCCCAACAACGACAACTGTTTGAGGCGTTCGGTGATGCGTGTAGAGCGTGACAACCGAACGAACCCTGTATGGAAGAATTAATTAAGTGGCTTAAAGACAACCGCGTGACCGAAGTGGAATGCATCACGCCCGATCAGACCGGCATCGCGCGCGGTAAGATCATGCCGACCAACAAGTTCATTGCCGAACGCGGCATCCGCCTGCCCGAGAGTGTGCTGTTGCAGACAGCAACCGGCGATTATCCGGACGACGAATCCTATTACAGCATTCTGGACCCGGCCGATATCGATATGATTCTGCGCCCGGATCCAAACGCGGCCTTTCTGGTGCCCTGGACTATAGAACCGACAGCGCACGTGATTCACGACTGCTACGACAGCGTCGGCAACCTGATCGAACTGTCGCCACGTGCGGTGCTGAAAAAAGTGCTGGGCCTGTATGAAGCCAAGGGCTGGAAACCCATTGTCGCCCCGGAAGTGGAATTCTACCTGACCCAGCGCTGCACCGACCCGGACTTGCCACTGGAACCGCCGATTGGCCGTTCAGGCCGCAAGGAAAGTGGTCGCCAGTCGTTCAGCATTGATGCTGCCAACGAGTACGATCCGATCATTGAAGACGTCTACGATTGGTGTGAAGCTCAGGGCCTCGATATCGACACCCTGATTCACGAGGAAGGTACCGCCCAGATGGAATTCAACTTCCGCCACGGCGATGCCCTGAAACTGGCCGACCAGGTATTTGTGTTTAAACGGACGGTGCGTGAAGCAGCGTTAAAGCACAACATTGGTGCAACGTTTATGGCCAAGCCGATCACCGGTGAGCCAGGCAGTTCGATGCACATTCACCAGTCGCTGGTCGACGCCAAAACCGGCAAGAACCTGTTTTCCAATCCGGACGGTTCCGCTTCCAAGCAGTTCCTCAATTACATTGGTGGTTTGCAGGCCTATATCCCGCAACTGATGCCCATGTTCGCACCCAATATGAACAGCTACCGGCGCTATTTGCCGGGCGCCGACGGCAACGCGCCGGTCAACATCGAATGGGGTGAAGAAAACCGCACGGTTGGCTTGCGGGTACCCCAGGCATCGCCGGAATCCCGTCGTGTCGAAAACCGCTTGCCCGGTGCCGACACCAACCCCTATCTGGCCATGGCGGCGAACCTTGCCTGCGGCTACCTGGGCATGGTGAAAGATTTGAAACCGCGCAAGCCAGTCACCGGACGCGCCGGTGCCGAAGCCGACCCGGACGTGCCATTTAACCTGGAGGCCGCGCTCGAAATCATGGCCGAGTGTCAGGAAATGCGGGAACTGCTGGGGCCAACCTTTGTTGATGGCTTCATTGCAACGCGCTGGGCTGAGTACGAAGGCTTCAAGCGGGTGATCAGTTCCTGGGAACGCGAGTTCTTGTTGAGCACGGTTTAACATTAGAGGCACGGGTCCATTGGCGGGCGAGGTCCGCGTCGGCCACCGGCAACCGCCGCTCGCATTGTGCGCAACCCGAACCTTGAGAAATAGAGTGTCCGGCGTGATTGGTCACGTTTGCCTCCGCCACTCGATCAGAACTATATAAGGGGTTATTCCATGACAGCCGCACCGTCATTGACTCAAACCGAACACTGGCAACATCAGGGTGCCGACCACATGCTGCACCCCTTTGGTGACAGCGGTGCCATTGGCCGTGAGGGTGCTCGCATCATTACCCGGGCCGAGGGCGTGATGCTCTGGGACAGTGAAGGCAATAAGTATCTGGATGCATTTGCCGGGCTCTGGTGCGTGAACCTGGGGTATGGCCGGCGCGAGCTGGTTGATGCTGCCAGTCAGCAGATGAGCCAGTTGCCTTATTACAATCTGTTTTTTAAATCGGCGACGCCACCGGCGGTCGAACTGGCCGGAGCACTGGCCGAGATTGCGCCGAAGCATGTCAATCATACTTTCTTTACAAACTCCGGCAGTGAAGCCAACGACACAGTTTTGCGCATGGTGCGACGGTACTGGGATTTGCAGGGCAAGCCAGGGAAGAAGACCATCATCGGTCGCCACAACGGCTATCACGGCTCAACGGTGGCAGGCGCAAGTTTGGGTGGTATGAGCCATATGCATGCACAGGGAGACTTGCCGATTCCCGGCGTTGCCCACATTCGTCAGCCTTACTGGTTTGGCGAGGGCGGTGATCTCTCGCCAGACGAATTTGGTCTGGTCGCTGCAAGCGCCCTTGAAGAGAAAATTCTGGAGTTGGGCCCGGAAACGGTCGGCGCATTTATTGCTGAACCGATTCAGGGCGCCGGTGGGGTGATTATTCCACCCGATACCTACTGGCCGGAAATCGAGCGCATTGTTAAGCGCTACGATTTGTTGTTGGTGGTTGATGAGGTGATTTGTGGTTTCGGGCGCACCGGTGAGTGGTTCGGGTCCGACTATTATGGGTTAACACCGGATCTGATGCCCATTGCCAAGGGCCTTTCGTCCGGGTACCTGCCGATTGGCGGGGTTATGGTGTCCGACCGTGTCGCTGACGTTTTCAAAGTCAGGGGGGGCGAATTCAACCACGGCTTCACCTATTCAGGGCATCCCGTCTGCGCCGCCGTGGCACTTGAGAATGTGCGGATCCTGCGTGAAGAAGGCATTGTCGACCGGGTCCGCGAGGAAACGGCACCTTACTTGCAGGCGCAATTACAAACCCTGGCAGATCACCCGTTGGTGGGCGAAGTCCGGGGTGTGGGTATGCTGGGTGCAGTGGAACTGGTTCAGGATAAAGCAAGGCGCAGGCGCTACCCTGAAGAAGGGCGGGTGGGCACGCTCTGTCGCGATTATGCCCTGGCTGAAGGCCTGGTGTTGCGCGCTACCGGTGACACCATGCTGATGTCGCCACCGCTGGTGATCAAACCGGCTGAAATTGATGAACTTGTTGCCAAAACGCGGCGGGCGCTGGACCAGACCCTGGCTCAGTTACAGAAAGAATTTCCGGCCGGTGCATAAATTCTTTTGGTGTTTTGATCATCTCATTTTACTGTAGGCAGGTGGTCCGGAAGCTGGCCTGGTCAGCCGAAGGTCCGAATAAAAAAATGATGCAGGGGAGTATCTTTCGATGAGTAAACATAAGAAGACCATCGCGATCGCCGCTCTGGCGGCGGCCGTTGCGGGCACGGCGATCGCGGAAGATCGTGTTGTTTATATCTATAACTGGTCTGACTACATTGGCCCGGACACGCTGGAAGACTTTACCGAAGCGACCGGCATTGAAGTTGTGTACGACGTGTTCGACTCCAACGACGTGCTGGAAGCCAAGGTATTGTCCGGCCAGACCGGCTATGACCTGGTCGTCCCGACCACCAACTACATGGCGCGTCAGATTCAGGCCGGTGCTTACCAGAAGCTCGACAAGTCCAAGCTGACCAACTATGACAATCTTGACATGGAGCTGATGGCGCGCCTCGAGAACTTCGATGAGGGCAATGAATACTCGGTTCCCTACCAGTGGGGCACGAATGGTATTGGCTACAACGTCGGAAAAATTCAGGAAATTTTGGGTGACGATGCGCCCGTTGGCAGCTGGGACCTGGTGTTCGATCCACAATACGCCTCCCAACTGGCCGAGTGCGGCATTACCTTCCTCGATTCCGGTAACGAGATCTTCCCGCTGATACTTCAGTATATGGGCCGTGACCCGTACAGCCGCAGCGTAGCGGACTACCGTGCCGCACTGAACGAGTTGAACAAGGTGCGTCCGTACATTCAGTATTTCCACAGTTCACGCTACATTTCCGATCTGGCTAACGGTGAGGTCTGTGTATCCATCGGCTGGTCCGGCGATGTATTCCAGGCCATGTGGCGTGCCGAAGAAGCGGAAAACGATGTCTCGGTTGATTACTTTATTCCCGAAGAAGGCACGGTGCTCTGGTCTGACATGATGGTGATTCCGGCGGACGCCCGCAATGTGGAAGAAGCCCACGAGTTCATCAACTTCGTGCTGGAGCCTGAAGTGGCGGCAGGCATCACCAACTACGTTTGGTACGGCAGCCCGGTTGAAGCGGCCAACCCCTACATCGACCCGGAAATTCTTGAAAACCCCGGCATCTACCCGCCGGAAGGCACTGAGTTGTTCACCAACGAAATTCTGCCCAACAGCATCATGCGGGAAATTACGCGCAGCTGGACTCGTTTCAAGTCCGGCAGCTGAGTTAACTGACTGTATGACAACGGGGCCGGATAATCCGGCCCCGACATGTCTGCTCCAAGCGGTACTGTAAAACGTGCACAAGAAACACCAGTAGGTTTGGAGCAGGGCTGTCAGCCCGATGCAGGGTTCAACAGGGCGAATGCCCGCAATTCCAAAAAACCAGACTACTAGGAGGCTGTTGGACTTTGGATGAATCGGCTACGGAAGCGGGAAATTGGCCTCGCCGTCTCACTTCCTCGCTTCGATTCACCTGAGTCCGACAGCCTCCTGGCCAGCGTGACAGGGGAGACACCCAAATGGCATTAGCGGCCGGCGCGCGCCGACAACAGCATGAAGCCAGTGCAGAAGCGAAAAAAACGCTGCTCAGTATTGAGAAAGTGACCAAGTACTTCGATGAAGATCTGGCGGTCGATAACGTCACGTTGGAGGTTCGCCAGGGTGAGATTTTTGCGCTGTTGGGGGCCTCCGGTTCGGGCAAGTCAACCCTGTTGCGAATGATGGCCGGGTTCGAGAATCCGACCGAAGGTCGCATCTTGCTGGAGGGAGAAGACATAACCCATCAGCCGCCCTACCAGCGTCAGATCAACATGATGTTTCAGTCCTACGCGCTGTTTCCACATATGACCGTGGAGCAAAACCTGGCATTCGGCCTGAAGCAGGAAAAACTGTCGAAAGACGTGATCATCGATCGGGTGCAGCGCATGCTGAAGCTGGTGCATATGGAAAAATATGCACGGCGCAAACCGCACCAGTTGTCCGGTGGTCAGAAGCAGCGGGTGGCTCTGGCACGCAGCCTGGCCAAACAACCCAAATTGTTGCTGCTCGATGAACCCATGGGTGCACTCGATAAAAAATTGCGTACCGAAATGCAGCTGGAAGTGGTCGATATTCTGGAGAACGTCGGCGTGACCTGTGTGATGGTGACGCACGATCAGGAAGAAGCCATGACCATGGCCGACCGCATCGCCATCATGGACCAGGGCTTTATTCAACAGGTCGGTTCACCAGTCGATATTTACGAAAGCCCGAACAGCCGTATGGTGGCTGAATTCATCGGGTCGGTTAACCTGTTCGACGGGCAGATCATCGACGATCAGGAAGATCATATGACGCTGCATACCGATGATCTGGATGCCGATATCTACATCGGCCACGGGGTCACATCGGGTGTTGATGAGCGTAGCATGCTGTTCGCCCTGCGCCCGGAAAAAACCCTGATGACGCGCGAAAAGCCGGACGGTGATTACAACTGGTCGTCCGGCATTGTGCACGATATTGCCTACCTGGGTGGCCACACCGTTTATTACGTTCGGTTGCCGCAGGGCAAGATCGTTCAGTGTTTTCTCGCCAATGTCGAACGCCGGGCCGACCGGCCGACCTGGGATGACCCGGTGTATGTGCACTGGGCGAGTGACAGTGGCGTGGTGTTACGCTCATGAAAAAACTTGATCTGACTCGCATTCTGCCGGGCGGTCGCCGCTGGGTGATTGCCGGCCCTTACCTTTGGTTGCTGGTCTTCTTTTTCATGCCGTTTGTGATGGTGGCGAAAATTTCCGTGTCGGAAACCTTTCTGGGCATTCCACCGTACACGGCGATGTTTGAGTGGCTGGATCAGACACTGAACATCCGTATGACGTTCAGCAATTACGCCTGGTTGCTGAGTGATGATTTGTACATTCGCGCCTACTGGAATTCGATCAAGATCGCGTTCAATGCAACCGTTTTCTGTTTGCTGTTGGGCTACCCCATGGCGTATGCCATTGCTAAGGCACCGTCGCATTTGCAGACCACCTGGTTGCTGCTGGTGCTACTGCCCAGCTGGACCTCGTTCCTGATTCGGGTGTATGCCTGGATGGGGCTGCTCGGCAACAATGGCGTGTTCAACAATTTCATGATCTGGATCGGTCTGATCGACAGCCCGATTCAAATGCTCAACACCAATTTTGCGGTGTACATCGGCGTGGTGTATTCCTACCTGCCGTTTATGGTGTTGCCGCTGTACGCCAACCTGGTCAAGCATGATAACGCTCTGTTGGAAGCCGCCAGCGATCTGGGTGCCCGCAAGGTGACCTCTTTTTTTCGCATAACCCTGCCTTTGTCGGTCAACGGCATCATTGCGGGGTCTATGCTGGTGTTTATTCCGGTGGTGGGTGAATACGTCATCCCCGAACTGCTGGGCGGTGCCGAAACACTGATGATCGGCAAAGTCTTGTGGCAGGAGTTCTTTAATAACCGCGACTGGCCGGTTGCCTCGGCGCTGGCGGTGCTGATGATTCTGTTGCTGATCATTCCGATCATGCTGTTCCATCGCTATCAGAACAAGGAGTCGGGGCTATGAGGTCGGGTCGTTTCAGTCTCAGCGTCACCATTTTCTGGCTCGGCATCTTTTTTCTCTACGGCCCGATGCTGATGCTGATTATCTATTCGTTCAACGCCTCGCGCATGGTTCAGGTCTGGGCCGGCTGGTCGACGCGCTGGTACGGCGAACTGTTTCAGGACCAGCAACTCATGGGTGCGGTGGGCCGCTCCCTGCAAATTGCGTTTTACTCGGCCAGTACCGCCGTGGTGATTGGTATGTTGGCCTCCATTGTGATGATCCGTTTTACCCGCTTTCGCGGCCGCACTCTGTTTAGCGGCATGATTACCGCGCCATTGGTGATGCCCGACGTGATCATTGGCATTTCCATGTTGCTGCTGTTCGTCGCCATGGCGCAATCGCTCGGCTGGCCGGCCCAGCGCGGCATGCTGACGATCTGGATCGCCCACACGACCTTTTGCGTGGCCTATTCGACGGTAGTGATCAGTTCCCGGCTGCGCGAAATGGACCAGAGTCTCGAGGAGGCGGCCCTTGATCTGGGGGCGACTCCGATCAAGGCTTTCTTCCTGGTGACCCTGCCGGTAATTTCCCCGGCGATCATTTCCGCCTGGCTGCTCTCGTTCACTCTGTCGCTCGATGACGTGGTGATCGCCAGTTTCGTCACCGGGCCCGGGGCCACGACCCTACCGATTGAAGTGTTCAGCCAGGTCAAGCTGGGCGTGACGCCCAAGATCAATGCGCTGGCGACGATCATCATCGGTGTCGTATCGATCGTAGCTTTCTCCAGCTGGCTGCTGTTCCGCAAGATCGATCAGCACAACCGGGCCGCGGCTCGCATGGCTGCACAGGGTTAGCGCCGGCGCACTGGTCGCTGACCACTCCCCTCCCTGGCCAGAGTGAGATCAGCTCTGTGCCGGGGCTTCAAATTTCCCTATGATGTGCCCACAGGGGGCACTGAGTGCCCCGTCGACCATTCCGTTGGCCGCCAGGGTTGCCTCGTTCGCATGAAAAGCCTTTATCGATTATTGCCACTGTTGTCCCACCAGCAATTTACTTCAGGCCAGGCGTTGGCTGACGAGCTTCAGGTGACGCGTCCAACGGTGTCCAACTGGGTGGCTGAACTGGTGGCGCAGGGCGTGGATGTCTATTCGGTGAAGGGGCGGGGTTACCGGCTGGCCGAACCGGTCAGCCTGCTCGACCGGGAGCGGATACTGAGTTTGCTGTCGGGTGAGGTGACGCGCCGCTTGTCGGTGCTGGATATCCGCACCGATGTCGATTCCACAAACGCCTGGGTGTTGGCGCAGCCGCCCGCGCCGGGGCGCTGGTCGGTGTGTACGGCTGATTATCAGCACCAGGGTCGGGGGCGCCGCGGGCGGGCCTGGCAGAGTCCGCCCGCCAGCAGTGTGATGGTCTCGGCGGCGGTGCGGGAATCGCTGACGGGCGATGCCCTCTATGCCGCCAGCCTGGTGGTCGGTGTGGCCGTAGTGCGGGCCATTCGGCAGATTACGACCTTGTCGGTCGCCCTGAAATGGCCCAACGACATTTATTATGAAGGTCGCAAACTCGGCGGCGTGCTCTGCGAGCTGCAGGGTAACCCGCTCGATCAGCCGGTATTGGTCGTCGGCATCGGGCTGAATGTGAACGCGGCGCCTCCTGGGCTGGACCGAGACATCGCCTGTTTGCGTGATCTCTCCGGTCGGTTTATTGATCGTAATGACTTGTTGGCGGCCTTGCTTAATGAACTTCACAGCGCGCTGGCCAGGCTGACGCAGCCGGCTGGTTTGGCCGATTTCCTGCGAGAGTGGTCCGAATACGATTGTTTGTGGAACCGGTCGGTCACGCTGGTGCAGGGTAGCGGGCAGGAAACCGTGGTTGCTCGCGGCATCGATGCTCAGGGTCAACTGATCGTTGATGACGAAAGCGGGCAACGCAGAACCGTCAATGGCGGGGAGGTGTCGGTACTGTGGTAAGGCCAGTAGGAGCGTGGCGGCGATGACACCGAATCGGGAAGCACAGGTCCTGTTCCTCGACTGTGGCAATAGCCGCTGCAAATACCAGATGGGTGAGCGCCGGGGGTACTGGCTCGACATTGATGCGGCACTGGCCGACATAGACCACTGGCAACCCATGCAGGTGGTGATCGCCACCGTCTCTGCCTTCGGCGCCCGGCTTCGCGAAGCGCTGTCAGCGTCCGCTCGATGCAAGATCAGCGTCATAGCGGTGCGAAATGGCTGGCACGGGATTCAACTGGCCTATCCCGACCCCGCACGTTACGGCGTGGATCGCTGGCTGACACTGATCGCCGTGCGCCACTGGCAACAGAACGTGGTGGTTGTAGATGCCGGCACCGCGCTGACCATTGATGCGATCGATGCCAGCGGGCAGCACCGGGGGGGCTATATCGTGCCCGGTCTGGCGCTGATGCGCCGTGCGCTGGTAAGTGATACATTCGCATTACCGGCGGTGGCTGCGAGCCAGAGCAAGGCTCCCGGGCACGACACTGCCGATGCCATTGCCAACGGTGCGGTACTGGCGCTCAGTGCCGCGGTTAGCGCGGCTTGCATCGAATATGCCTTGTCGCCTTGTCGTCTCGTTTGGACCGGAGGCGATGCGCCGGTGCTGGCAGGGCAGGTAGAAGTCGTCGGTGAGCAGATGCCGGATCTGGTAATAGACGGCATGAAACAACTGTATAAGGATGCGGCTTACATGGAATCTCTAGGATGAAGTGGATAATTCTGACCCTGCTGGTGCTGAACCTGGCGCTGGGTGGTTATCAGTACTGGCAGACGACGCAGCCCGCCGCGCAGGTGGCTGAACCCTCGGTCGCACAAATGAACAATCTGGCGATTGATCAGGCGACACGAAACCAACTGGCCGAGCTGGAACAAACCGTGGTGGCTGAACCGGCGGTCGAGCCGTTGCAGTGCATTCGCATTACCGGTATTGCTGCTGAAGATCAGGCCGACATCATTCAATCCCGGTTGCGGGCTCTGGAAGTGTCATCAGACATGAGCACCCGGGAGGAGATTCTGCGTTCGGACTACTGGGTCGTGATTGGCCCCTTCGATACCGACCAGCAAGGTCGTGACCGCCTGGCGCAATTGCAGGCCGACGACATCGAGAGTTTTCTGATCAACCAGGGCCGCCTCGCCGGAGGCATATCGCTGGGGTTGTTCTCATCGGACACCAACGCCAGAACTCGGGTTTCTGAGCTGGCCGGGCAAGACATAGAAGCCCGGGTGGAGCGGGTAGACCGGACCCGCGAAGTCTGGGTGCTGACCGTCGGGGCCGAATCCGCCCGCCAGATATCGAATGCCGCTGTGGATTCCATCGTCTCTGAATTTGAAGGAGCATCGTTCCAGCGCTTCCGCTGTTAACGCAGTACACCGCTTCAGGCGGGCTCTGGTCAGGGCCCCTAGCGGCGGAGCAAAACTCTTGCCGAACAGTTGCATTTCAATCCCATAATCAATAATATGCGCGCCTCCTTGTTAGGCAAGGTGGGTTTTACCCGGTTTCATGTCGTCTAAGTGCTTGTTCTGATTGAGAAAAATTTAACGATCAGAGTTGACACCCTGGCAGGCTTCATGCAAACTTCCGCCCGGTTTGGAGGGGTTCCCGAGTGGCCAAAGGGAGCAGACTGTAAATCTGCCGCTTTATGCTTCGATGGTTCGAATCCGTCCCCCTCCACCATTTCCTCCTCCGGGAGGCAGTGCGGGTATAGTTCAACGGTAGAACCTCAGCCTTCCAAGCTGATGATGCGGGTTCGATTCCCGCTACCCGCTCCAGATAGTGTTGTCGAAAGTCAGCCTTCGGGTTGTGCCTTCTGGTCTGTCTGCAGTGTTCGTTTGCTCGCGTAGCTCAGTGGTAGAGCACTCCATTGGTAATGGAGAGGTCATGAGTTCAAATCTCATCGTGAGCACCATATTTGTAGCCGGCGTTTTGGCTGGCTGAGTGAATCGGAAGGCAGGCACTTAACAGTGGCTGCCTTTTGCTTATGTGAATCCAGGTGAGAGGCTGGGACTATGTCTAAAGCTACTTTTGAACGTACCAAGCCGCACGTAAACGTCGGCACCATCGGTCACGTTGACCACGGTAAAA
>NZ_RCIP01000027.1 GCF_004000275.1 Saccharospirillum alexandrii | reverse complement strand
TTATATCTCTACTGTGCTCTCACTCACAAGTGATGAGGAACCATGTGGCACTGGCTGGAAAGCAAAGTGAGGCAACACTGGCAATACTTGAGATTGATGGATTCTCAAATGGTATGCCGCAGTTCAACAACAGAAGTGGCGTATCTGAGGAAAGGGCCCAGAGGTTCATGATGATAGCGGGCTCCCTGCCTCGTGCATGCAGCAATGGGACCCCGTTTGTCACGGCCGGAGTGGAGGATGATGCCCCTGAAGACATAACTGACACTCTTGAGAGAATCCTCTCCATCCAGGTTCAAGTCTGGGTTA
>NZ_RCIP01000026.1 GCF_004000275.1 Saccharospirillum alexandrii | reverse complement strand
GCTGTGACTGCAGACCACGAGGTAACATCCACCAAGCTGGAGAAAGGGCATACTATTGCCAAATACAATCCGTTCAAAAAGTAAGCCCTCGCTGCAGCTGACACTACAAAGAATCATCCGCTAACAGATCAACACTAATCAAGTCTGATAATTGAACCTTCAAAGATAGTTTGATTCTTAATAGCATTAGAAAAAACACGGGTAGAAGGTATGGGGTCTCGACCTGCACCCGTGGCAGGCAGAATGGATCCCAAGCCTTCTACCAGCCGTTTGCATGCTTTCCCACTGATCTTCGTGGCTATCAGTTT
>NZ_RCIP01000025.1 GCF_004000275.1 Saccharospirillum alexandrii | reverse complement strand
TTGGACAAAGTAAATGATTTAGACATCTATACGTATTGTTTAGGACAATTTAAAGTTGGAAAACTTATGAATAGTCCTTTAAGGTCTGGAGATAAGAACCCTTCATTTGGAATATTTCATTCCAAAACAGGAGGACTATTATGGAAAGACCTTGGAACCGGAGAGTGTGGAAACTCTTTGAAGTTCCTAAAAGAATACAAAGGTATAACGACTAGAGAAGAACTTGAACGAGAATTATTGAGAATCGTACGCAGAATAAATCCTAATACAATCGTAAGGACAAATACGTACGATAAACCGAAAGGAGA
>NZ_RCIP01000024.1 GCF_004000275.1 Saccharospirillum alexandrii | reverse complement strand
AGGGTAGGGGATGCGCGGGGGGATACGCCGCGGGCCCAGGTTGTGCAGGGTGTTCTCTTGCGCTGGTTGGGTGACCCGGCTTAGTGAAAGGGAGGGTGGTCATTATGCAAAGATGTCTGGCACAGCTGATTCTGGTCTTTCTCTGGCAGGCTGCAAGCACTGTGTGGGCCGACGACTTGGACGCCTGGTGGACGCCTGCGGATCGCACGGTGTTGAGTCTCGAGCTGGTGCAGGGGGAGGAGGTAATGCCAGCGCTGTGCACCCTCGGGCAGGACTGTCGTCAACGCTTTACTGCATCGGCTTACAGGAAGCTGCGACAGGAAT
>NZ_RCIP01000023.1 GCF_004000275.1 Saccharospirillum alexandrii | reverse complement strand
GACGATTGGAAAGGCCAGAAGGCTGCTTGATGGTAGGGCAGAATCGAAGTATAACCCGATTGTTCTAGATGAGTCCATCTTGGCACAATCGGGATGCTCCGATTCTACCCGTATTTTTTCTTAATTGCTGTGTGTGCATAATCAATTGTATTAATGATTTGACTATAGGGTGTCCGGGTTGATGATTGCTGCATCTACTCGCTAAATTGTACTTAAAACTTCATTATCGGAGATTCTTCCTATCTGCTAAGAGATGGGCCTTACTCCCAGCTGACCCGGCTCTGCCCTGCTCTTTATCCATTCAGTGCAAGGCGCTTGATCTTCCTGATCTCTTCAATTGACCCTGCTGAGTCGAGCTTGCTGAGCAATTTGCTTGACGAGCTCGGGTGCATAGGTCTTGATAGAATAAGCGCA
>NZ_RCIP01000022.1 GCF_004000275.1 Saccharospirillum alexandrii | reverse complement strand
GGCCGATGGTGTCCACGCAACCGAACATCACGTCATCGTAGTCGGCATCCGGAATGCCGTTGCGCTCCACAAGGGTCTTCAATACGTGGGCACCCAGGTCTGCGCCGTGCACGCCGGCGAGCCCTCCCTTGCGGCGGCCCGTGGGGCTGCGCACTGCATCAACAATATAGGCATCCGCCATGATCTGTGTCCTCGTCTGTATTTATTGGAAGGTGGCGCCGGCGCCCAGCGCCGCGCCGTCCGCAAATATCACCGCCGCCACTTGCTGCTTGTGCCAGCCGGCATCGCCCCAGGTGTTGGCCAGGGCCCACGCCTTCTTCATGAAGATGTGCAGGTCCACCTCCCAGGTGTAGCCCATGGCGCCATGTACCTGAATACTGTTCTTGGCCGCCAGATTGGCCGCTTCGCACGCCATCAGCTTGGCCTGCGCCACCGCCAGGGCAGCACCTGCGGCGTCTTCGGCCACGGCATACGCCGCGCGGTGGACCGGCG
>NZ_RCIP01000021.1 GCF_004000275.1 Saccharospirillum alexandrii | reverse complement strand
TGGTGGATGCACTCGCTAGGGATCTGGGCAATCAGGTTTACGACGTTGTGGCACTGATGGAGGGCTTCGCGTATGGTGCCGTGCAGCTCCTGGAACCGTCAGGGACCTTTGCTGGCGACTTCTTTTCATTCAATCTGCAAGAATTGAGGGATACTTTGATTTGTTTATTACCGCAGAAAATAGCCGACTCAGTGACACACGCTATCGCCAACATATTCTCTGGTCTTGAGCAAAACCAGGCAGCAGAGATGTTATGTCTATTGAGGTTATGGGGTCATCCGTTATTAGAGTCGCGAGCCGCTGCAAAAGCTGTTAGGGCCCAAATGTGTGCACCCAAAATGGTAGACTTTGATATGATTCTCCAGGTATTGTCATTTTTCAAAGGGACTATCATCAATGGATATAGGAAAAAGAACGCCGGTGTCTGGCCGAGGGTCAAAGCACATACCATATACGGGAAGGTAATTGCTCAATTGCATGCCGACTCTGCCGAGATATCTCATGACATCATGCTAAGGGAATACAAGAATCTGTCTGCGATTGAATTTGAGGCTTGT
>NZ_RCIP01000020.1 GCF_004000275.1 Saccharospirillum alexandrii | reverse complement strand
AAGATGGGCTCATCTAGGACAATCGGGTTATACTTCGATTCTGCCCTACCATCAAGCAGCCTTCTGGCCTTTCCAATCGTCCTTCAGGACACAGGAGATGGAAAAAAGCAGATTGCCCCACAGTATCGGATACAGCGCTTGGATTCCTGGACAGACAGCAAGGAGGACTCGGTGTTCATCACCACATACGGATTCATCTTTCAGGTCGGGAGTGAGGAAACTTCTGTGGGGATGATAAATGACAACCCNCATCACCACATACGGATTCATCTTTCAGGTCGGGAGTGAGGAAACTTCTGTGGGGATGATAAATGACAACCCGCGGCGTGAACTGCTATCCGCTGCCATGTTGTGTCTGGGCAGTGTCCCCAATGCGGGAGATCTTGTGGAGCTGGCGAGGGCTTGTCTAGCTATGGTGATAACATGCAAAAAGAGTGCCACGAATACAGAAAGGATGGTCTTCTCGGTGGTGCAAGCGCCGCAGGTGTTGCAGAGTTGCAGGGTGGTTGCAAACAAGTACTCCTCTGTGAATGCAGTAAAACATGTGAAGGCTCCTGAGAAGATACCG
>NZ_RCIP01000002.1 GCF_004000275.1 Saccharospirillum alexandrii | reverse complement strand
CCTGGATGACGGAATACAACGATGAGCGTCCCCACGATTCACTGGAAGACCTGACACCATGGGAATACTTGGCTAGACATCAACGGGCAGAGAACTCTAATTTACAGTGCAACTAAAACAGGGGTGTTTACAACTAAAACATGCATTAATTGTCTACAATTAGAGCGCTAGTGTCGGTTCTTAATCCAAATTCCAAGTCAAACGATGGTAGGGTACAAATTCCGAAACCAAACGATGGTAGGGTACAAGTTCCCCAATCAAACAATGGTAGGGTTGTGACGTAAGTAGCTACTTAGCAGTAAAAGAGTGATATTTGTCATATCTCAGCGAGGCTTTGATATTTAAGTTCAACCAAGTGATGTAGGATAGCTTTATTCCATTAATTAGACACTTAATATGAAGTCTGAGGTGGTTTAAAGTTACGAATTGTAACTAAATATTAGTACTATTGAATTCAATGCGGGGTAGTAACCATGGCGGTCGTCAATTCTATTGGTAACATATGTTGTAGCATTGCAGTAAGCCTGCTGTGTTTGGTTCCGATTACTGGGGTTGCAGGTAATTTACCTTTTGAAATTGTTCAACCTCAAGAAGGTCTTGATACAAATAGCCGATTCTATAAGGCATACCCAGGGCTAGAGTATAGGGTCAGGCTAGCTGTAATGGGAGGATCCTACCCATACGCGTACGAGCTACAAGAGAACCCTGATGGAATGACTATCAATAGACTAGGGGAAATTGTTTGGCCAGAGCCTAGTGCAAGAACGAATCCATACGCCATTTCGGTATTAGTGACAGACACTGAAGGGCTCACGGAAGAAGTTAGTTGGCAAGTCACAGTTACAAAAGCTGGTTTCTTCTTTGTTGATGCTGAGAATGGTAGGTCGACTAGTAGCGGGGGACGTGGAACATTGGAGAACCCATGGCGCTCTATGGGCGATGTTTATGGAGATGGTGGGAAGTTTCAAGCGAATAATCCAGACGGTTTTGTTTATTGGAGAAACGGAGAGTATAGCCTTGAAGGTGAGTTTGAGGACTGTAATTCAAGCGAAGGGTGCCGCCTTGCTTGGTATGCTGGGAAAAAACCATCAGTATGGCTGGCCTATCCAGGTGAGCGACCAACGATCAACTTCAATAGGAACGGTGTAGACGGGTATATATTATTTGATCAAGGTACGGACAACCTATACATAGACGGCTTTAGATTAGATAATAACAGCAATACTCGGGGTAAAAGTCTTTCGATTGTCAATAATGGAAATATTACGATCCGGAATAATATTTTCGAAGGTCTGACGAACTGTGAGTCAGGTGGTAACAACTCACACCTATTTTTTCCCGGCGGTGATGGCAGGTATTTGGCTGTACAAGACAATTTGGTCTCGGACTCATGTGGCTATTGGTTACTAGGTTATTCCTCTCCATATGCAGTTGTAGAGAGCAATGACATATATTCAGATATTCCCCTACCAATTGGTCCAAAATCTAATATCGAGAATTGGACTATAAGAGCCAATCACATTAAAGGCCAAACATCACTAGGCGCGATTTGGAATCAGGAGTATGGATATTCTGGCAGTATAGAAATTAACTACAACCTAATTGAAATGGAAAATTCCAATGGTGTAGCTGTTAAATTATTGTCATCAAACCCTGGAGGTGAAATATTCGTTAATAGAAACACACTGATAGGTCATGTAGTAGTGCAATCCCTTCAAAGTACAAAAGGGCCGTGGTACTTTGAAGAAAATATAATAATTAACGATAGCTCTAATTCCGATAAAATATCAAGGTCAAGTACTGTAGATGAAAGTAGACTGATAGTTAATAATAACTTAGTGGGTAACGGAGCTGACGGTATTATTGGTGATAATGGACAGCTAACTGAAGAGTATAGTGAGTATTTAGGTCAGCGTGGACATCAGCTTGGAACCGAGCCTAGAGGTCCTGCTCCAGCAAGAGCTGTTTATCAATAAGGTAATAGCTTAACTGGAATTATAGAATTGGATTTACGTCGCTACTTATAAGCTAGCGACGTAAACAATTCTTATGTTTGGTATTATACATTAATTAGTCTTTGCTTGGTAAAATATAATAATCTTATTATGACTACCTGCTATTATCTACCTCATGATTTTGAGTTTGATTTAAAATTCTATGCGACTGCATGGCTGGACTATTTACGAGCATTAGCATTGCATTATAGCACGAATTAGCCAATCTTTTTATTAGGGATATTTTGCGTTTTAAAGGGCTCATTTTATTTTTTGCCATCAACTGCCTGACTTTATAATAGTTATGTTCAATTGGTGTCGGGTTGCCTGAATTACCGATTTTAGATTCAAAGTAGAGGTCTTTAAAGAGCCATTCATCTAAATCAACTATTTTGTAAGTTGTCAAATTTGCTTTTTTTGCAGCCAACCCTATAGCTCTGCCTTCTCCCCAGCTGAAACCTCTTAGTTGAAAAAAGTTTGCGAGCCTATCCCAAGACCTAAGAAATTGATACGCGTCTCTCTCATTTGAGTTAACTATTATAGCCACCTCCTGGATATACATAGCATCGTTAATGCTGACTTTTTCCTGTCTAGCTGCTAGATTTGTAATGTTTCTAATTCTTTTTGCTGAATTG
Organism: Saccharospirillum alexandrii; assembly: GCF_004000275.1. GTDB lineage: Bacteria > Pseudomonadota > Gammaproteobacteria > Pseudomonadales > Natronospirillaceae > Saccharospirillum > Saccharospirillum alexandrii. The sequence continues at coordinate 1,316,246 of NZ_RCIP01000002.1, read as the reverse complement.
AAGCTGATTAAGGCTGTATCGCTTTGCTCTGAAATATCTTCTTCTAATTTTTTTTTCATGGAATACATCCAAAACCCATGGATTCCTGGATTTAAATTTTCCCAAAAGGTGATGGGCGGTGGACATATAATTCTACAGTCAGCATCAACATAAATGCAATTAGTATTCCTTTTTAAAGCACAAGCAATCGCAAACCTTTTGTCATGGAAGCAATGATATATACCTCTATTCTTATGTAGTACCGGAATTACATTTTTAAAATCTTTAAATGCCTCTACATTATCTGTTAATACAATTAGCTCCATGTTTGGACAGTTAACCATAATGTCATTGGCTAAGAGTTTTGCTAGTTCTTGATATTGAGAGCCTAACGCAAGTGTGGTAAAGCAATATTGAGTCTTGAAATTCTTAGCTGGCATTGCCCTTTACCTTATAGTTGATATTATTTTGTTCAAGTCTACTTAATAATTTGAGCTTATCTGTCTACTTTTGAAGATGCCTTTATTATCCGTAAGCTAGATTAAGCGGCCATAAGTAGCCGGTTATCCGATCTGACCAGCTATGGAATATAAAGAAAAATCTTGATTAGCGTCTCCTTGATGTAATTGAAGTTAGTATGTAGATGCTAGAGGCTTGAGTTTCATAAAGAAAATATATCCGGCTTTTGCTTACTAAGATCTAATGTTAGTTGCATTTCTTTTGCCCAATCAGAGCTACAAAATGAGAATAAATGGTGTACATAATTTTTAGCTTGGCTTTCAGTCCAGAGTCCATTTCGAACTTGAGGCCAATATTGAGCGTCATCTATGTTTACGGTAGATATTCTATGATGGGTTGCGGGAATCTCTTTATAGCCAAGCGCACTAAGTACTGCTGTTCGATGATAACCGCCACCTCCAATTAGGTATATGCTACTACTGTTTATTTTCAGTTGTGTAACTCCGATATAGCCTAACTGAGTATTATAGCCGTTGGCCTTGATATTTTTATATAGCCTAATTATTCGATCAAATTCCAGTTTGCCTTTTTCATGATGTGTTGGTCCCGAATAAGCCCAGCCGTGTGTTGGATAACTCAGATCGCTTCTACCATGTTCTGTGTTATCTTTTTGATTCCACCATTTAACGTCTATGTCTATTTCTTTCGCTGTTAATGAAGACCAAGGTGATAAAAATAGGTAGTGTGGAGGGTATGATCTGAATGCTTTTGGAGAGTCCTTGAAGCCTGGGATTGCTTCTGCCGCATTACTTGGAGTCCATCTAGAATAGAAGAGTTTTAGAACTGATTCATCATATGATAAAAGAGGGTTTGCGCGATATTGCTTAATAGTTTCTACAAAAGGGTGCCAGTCTGAACTTGAAAACCCAATTCCATTTTGGTGAGTGCATATTTCGATTGGGCATGGGAATGCAGATTTTTTTCCTCCTTGGTTGTAAAGCAAAGCTTCATACTCATCTTTAAAGAAGGCGATATCCTCAGCTTCTGCTCCTGTGCGCCTAACATCTACACCTACTGAAGTTAGAGCATTTTTAACAAACTGTTTGCATTTTTCTTGGATCTTCAAGAAGATACCCCCAGAAATTCCTAAACCTTATAAATAGAGCTAGCTAACAATAGAAATACTAAAAGCATGGCATCTTTTCATGTATGCTTTAGTCGTACTTCATGTTGATTCAAAGCTCTACAGCTTCTATTGAAGAGCTGGCTCCAGCGGTCAATAGAGCCTGAAATTCCTTTGAAGAATTAGCTAACTCTTCATATGACCCTTGAGCTTCGACCTTACCATTTTTGAATAGTAGAATGCTGTCTGCTTTTTCTACCGTCGTTAGCCTGTGAGCTATCATAACAATTGTTCGAGAACTGGCGAGGCTTAGAATATCTTTCATAATTAACCTTTCAGTAACGTTATCAAGTGCGCTTGTTGCCTCATCAAATACAAGAATAGAAGGGTCTTTATACAATGCCCTTGCTATACCTATACGTTGTTTCTGACCCCCACTTAATTTAGCTCCTCGCTCTCCAACTTTAAACTGGAACTCACCCTCACACTGGGTTATAAAATCATAAATGTTTGCCATCTTTGCAGCTAATATCAATTGATCTATGTTAACTTCCTCTTTGGGAATTCCAAAGGCTATATTCTCCTCAATAGATGCATCTAATATAAAAATATCTTGGGCTACATACCCTATTCTTTGGCGCCAAGACTTGATGTTTCTTTGGTCTAGAAGTTTATTTCCAACTGCAATTTTTCCGTGTTGAGGAAGCATCAAGCCAAGAACCAAATCTACGGCTGTGCTTTTCCCAGCTCCAGACTCCCCGATAAATGCAGTTATTTTGTTAGAAAGAATTGAAAAGCTACACTCTTGAAGAGCTGGTGTTACTGTGCCGGGATAGGTAAATGAAACGTTATCAAACGTAACATCTCCCTCTGGAGCGGGTTCATTACCAAGAGTCTTAAGTGGGCTTATATGATTTCTACTTTCTTCAATTTCGTTATCTAAGTCAGTTACCACTGATCCGTTTGCTTTGATTTGTGAATAGGCTTTGTATATTGCTTGTGCTGCAGGAAGCAATTTATAACCGGCCATGGCATATAAACTTATGATGCCTAAAGCTTCACTTGCTGTCCCTGATGTCAATAGTATGAATATTGACAAGCCAAGTATCGAAGAAAAAATAACAGTTTCCACTACATACCTAGGCAGGTCACCTGCAAGCGAAATATATGCAGTGGCTGAAAGTCCTTGTTTAGTTACTTGGTCAACCTCCGAACAGTAGAAGGATTCATTTCCTTTAAGCTTAACCTCTTTGATCCCTGCGATGCTTTCATCAAGAAGCTTTAGTTTGGTTTGGTTCAACTTGGTAAGTAGCTTGCCATACTCGACTACCTTAGCCCTGATAATTTTGAAAATTAAGAAGTAAACGGCCAATACAATTGCCGTTGCTATCAAAGCGATTTTTATATCTATTAGAAGAAGTCCAATGATAATAAGCGTGGCGATAAATAGTTGAGAAATTAAGTTTAGCAAAGGCTGAACAACCATATAGACCATTCTAGGAATCTCTTGGGTTATTTGAGATATGAGCCTGTTGCTATTGTTCATTGCAAAAAAAGTATAGTCATTGTTGAGATAGCTATCATATGCATTTTTTTGAACGTAAGCGCCCAAGCGAACAGATACCTGAAACAGCTTCCAAGTACTAAAGGATGATATAGCGTTGCCAATAAGTAGTAGAAATACTACGCCAATTGCATATGTTATCATAAATTGAGTGTTTGATTGAAAGTCATAAGCATTGAAAAGTATACTCAAAATTCTATTGTTATTAATCGCATTTGTATCACTGACCATTGCAATAAATGGAGCAATTGATGCGATACCCGCAACTTGGAAGAGTGCGGTTACTAGAAATATAATCTGGAGGAGTGCCAATTTTACTTTGTTTTCTCTTCCAATTATTCTAAAGAGTGATCTATATAACATCAGGGGTGGCCTTTTTTCATAAGCTTTTTGGTTTTTTTCTCGAGATGATGAGGAATTAGATGTTGGCTAATATTTTCTATCTGTTTTTTAAGAGAGAAATTCTCCTCGGCTCTTAGCCTAGCACTTCTTCTATGAGCATTGTATTTTTCTGGGCTGTTCAAATACTCAAGTGCATACTTTGCCAATGCTTCCGAGCTACCGGGCTCTATTAATTCACCACAATACCCTGGCAGAATTGTTTCCTTCAATCCTTGCAAGTTCGAAACAATTAGAGGTAATCCGGAAGCGAGCATTTCTACGCTAGACATTGTAAAAGAGTCCCACCCAGTAGATGCAATCGTGCCTATAAAAGAAGCCTGCATAAGTTGTGGAATGTCATCTCTATACCCAGCAAACGTAATATGCTCGCCCACGCTGCTGTTAGAAATTAGTGCTTCGTAAGGAGTGCTCTCATTGTCCTTGTTACCACATATAAGCAAATGAAACTCTTCAAGTTTGTTAAGCCGATATAGGAGATTAATAGCTTCGATAAGTACTCTTATTCCTTTTCTTTCTTCCATGTGTCCAGAATAAAATATTATTTTACGATTCTCCGGGATCCCCAGTTTCCGGTGAGCATAGTTGGAGTCCTTAACGGGCTTGAATTGTTCTAAATTAACACCTAGTGGTATGACGACTGTGCGACTTTTGGGAACCCCTCTTCCCTGTGTAGCAGTTAGTCTCATTGCTTCGGATTCGAATATGAAACGAGTTGGAGCTGAAGCTCTTCTAAGAGCCCATTCAGTTTTCTTGGCTAGCCATTTGAACCCGCTATTAATAGAGCTCATACTGGCACCCCAGTAAGAGACTATATTTTTTATACCGAGTCTGTGAGCTTGCCGCCCCACACTGGTTGGGTATGGCATGTCAAATGCTAGTATGGTTTCTATTTTGTGTAGCTTATGGATTCTATCGAGTTTATCTGCATCTTCATTTGTGTGATAACCAAGTTCGAATATGTTCTTTGATGGCGCTATAACTTTACTGTAAGACCATAAGATCTGACTCGGCTGGTACCCTGCTAGAAGTGCAGCAGATTCAAATGCTTTTTCGAGCGGGCCGATCGCGTAGCCAGTATCTTGTTCGCAATGCAACATTATCAAAATAGAATTCTGTCTCATGGTGTCATTGTCCACAACCAAATCATCCGAACAGACCGTTTGAGTTGTAAAGTCTGGTAAAAGGCCTCACGTTTTGCCTTTTTGGTCATCGGTACTATGGAAATCGGAATTAGTAGCAATGACTTAACAGTGTTTTTAATCGCCATTTTCAAGGGGTACGTCGGTCGTCCGAGGACGTAATTATTTGAAAAGCACTGCGCAATTCGCAGAGAAGAACTGGCACCATCGACAAATTTTTTCTCTATATTTCGAGAAGTGTATTCAATGGGCTTTAGCCTATGGCCAACTATCGCATCGGGGAAGTAAGTAACTTTAGCGCTCATGGCTACGAGGCGCCTGTAAATTATGGTTTCTTCACCAGCAGCAAGTGACGTTCCATTGCGCCCCAGTTTTTCATCAAAGCCGCCCATCGCAGCGAGAACAGGTTTTCTGCAACAAAAATTCTTACCAAAGAATTCGTGGTGTATATCGGTAATCTCCATTGGCGAGTCGCCATAGTCCAGTTGCACAAAATAGGGGTTATAGCGCTGGTCAAACCACCAGGGAGGTGTTCTGTCCCAATTCACTTCTATTTTGCTGAACAGGCAGTCAGCCTGTGTCGACTCTATTTTTTGCAGATAGCTTGAGAGCCAGTTGGTAGGTATATCGGCGTCGTCGTCTGTAAAGAGCAGGTACTCGCCTCTGGCTTTTTCCACACCCAGGTTTCTGGCGATTGAAAGCCCTTGCTTCTGTTCAAAATAGTACTGAAGCTGTGCTTCAGAAGACTCGGATACTTTGCGTACAACCTCTTCTGTGTTGTCTGGCGAATTGTTGTCGACAACGAGAATCTCGACATCGCTCCACCTCTCCACTTCACATTGAACGAGTTGACCAAGCGTAACGGCGAGAGAGTCGGCGTTGTTGTAGGTACAAAGAATAACGCTGAGCGTAGGTGTGTTACTCATAGCTGTAAATACCCAGTGTTTTTTGTGCGCATATGGTGCTCGTAAGGCTAAACCGTGATGCGGTTGTGTTTTTTGAAGTCGATGGATTGCCCTGCAGGCTTAGAAGCGCAGTGGATAGTCCAGCTGGCGTTTGGGGAGCAGGGTCGAAGCCCGGGTCTATGCCATTCTGGAAGAGCCGCACGGTGTCGGTTGAAATCAACGGTTTTGAAAGCGCCAGTGTCTCCAGGGCAACCATTGGCATGCCTTCATGGTCTGAACACAGCACTACGGCATCGCATGCTTTAATAATAGCGGGAATGTCGTTTCGGTGGCCATGGAATTGAACCTGAGGTTCGGCGAGGTTAAGTGTGTCGGCCTGAGCTTTCAGGGTGGCTTCTAGCGGGCCATTGCCCACAATGTGAAAGCGGTATTGATTTGATTGATCCAGAACAAGCCTGGCGGCTTCCAGGAACAGGTCTACTCGTTTTACTTGCACCAGGCGGCCAATGATGGCGATGTGGGTGCAGCCGGGTTCAAACACCAGGTCGGTGCCGGCGGTGGCCTTTTCGGTCAGCTCTTCCAGGTCGACGCCGTTGGGTACGCAATAGAGGCGTTGCGCGCCGTACTGGCCCTTGAGCTTGTCCATCAGTTCCCGGGAAACAACGATAACGCCGTCTTGCAGCCAGCGGCCGCAGGCGTGGTCTACCCAGCGTTGAATGCCAGTTTTCAGGCCGCCATTGAATTCGCTGGCGCCGTGTACGGTGCGCACGCATCGGGCGCGCCGGGTGGTCAGGTTGGCCAGGCTGCCGAGAATGTTCTCTTTTTGGCGGTGGGTGTGAATAACGGTGGGTTTGAATGCCTTTATGGCCCGGCGAATGCCCTGGAACAGTTGCCAGGCGGAACAGCGTGTTTCGTCTAATACGGTAATCGGAATGTCGATGGCGCGCAGGCGGGAGGCTAATTCGCCTTCGTTCATCAGAACGGCGGCTACAGTGCAGTCTTTATTGAGCTGTTTGATCAGGGCATAGGCCTGGGCTTCGGCGCCCGCCCAAAGGTCTCCTGAAACAATATGCAGGACCCGGATCTTTTCTGTGGATCGGGAAATCGACATGTACTCAACATCCGTGTTGGTTATACTGTGTTGCATTATGCATCAGGGAGGGCTGTGTTTAAAGCGCCTTTCCCGGTCTTTATGGCTAATCGTTACCACCCTGGTCCAAGGAGTTGACCATGTTACCTGCCCTGTTCTGGATTCTGGCGGTCTGCGCCGTTTACAGCTACTTTCTCTACCCGCTGGCGCTGATCGCGCTGCGCGCCATTACCCGCCCCGAAGCCATAGCGCCGCCCGAAAGTCACACCGGCGAACCCCCATTTCTGAGCCTTATCGTCACCGTTTACAATGAAAAACACCGCATCGAGCAGAAAATTCAGAATGTGCTAACGCTGGATTACCCGGCCGATCGGTTGGAGCTCATTGTCGCGTCCGATTGCAGCGATGATGGTACCGATGAACTCGTGCAAGGCTATGCCGAACAGGGCATCCGGCTGGTGCGTGCCGAGCAGCGTCTGGGTAAGGAAAACGCCCAGCTCGCAGCCATTCAGGCTGCGAAAGGCGAGGTGCTGGTTTTTTCAGACGTCGCCACTCAGATGGACCCGGAAGCCTTGCAGAACCTGAGCCTGTATTTCGCCGATGCCCGAGTCGGCGCCGTCTCCAGTGAAGACCGCTTCATCAGTAAAGATGGCAAGGTGGCCGGTGAAGGCGCCTACGTTAAATATGAAATGTGGTTGCGCCAGCAAGAGAGTCAGCTGGGTGGCCTGGTAGGGCTGAGTGGCTCGTTCTTTGCCGCCCGGGCAGAGGTGTGTGAACAATGGGACATCCATTCCCCGAGTGATTTTAACACCGCCCTGAATTGCGCACGCCTGGGGCTGCGCTCGGTCACCGCGCCCAATGTTCTTGGCTATTACGAAGACTTGAAAGATGCCTCCCGAGAGTACGCCCGCAAAGTTCGCACTGTATTGCGGGGTATGACTGGCCTGGCACGCCACCCGGACGTATTGAACCCCGTTCGGTTTGGCTTGTTTTCATTCCAGGTGTTCAGCCACAAGCTAATGCGCTGGGGCGTGCCCTGGTTTTTGCTGGCGTTGCTCGTTGTTACCCTGGTGCTGGCGAATGATGGCTGGATATACACCCTGGCTCTGGTGGCGCAAGCGGTATTCTATGGTATTGCAGCCTGGGGGCATTGGGGGCGTGGTGGGCGCAAAAATGGCGCTGTGCGCTTGGTGTACTTTTTTGTTCAGGTCAACCTGGCCCTGGCTGATTCCGCCATTCAGTACTTCAAAGGCACGCGCATGACCACCTGGAAGCCATCAGCCCGATGAGTTGGGTCGTGTATCCGCCAGCCGGTAATCCCGTTGTGTTGCGGTCGTCGGGCATTGACGTTGCCAGCCTGTTTCCCGCGCATCATCTGGTTTGGTTGCAATCGGGAACCGCGGCACTGGCGTGGTGTTTGTGTCAGCACCGGTTGCGGCACCCCGAGGTTACACAACCAGAAGTATTGATACCGGGCTATGGCTGCCCCGATCTTGTCGCCGCCGCCGATTACGCGGGCTACACCCCCCGCTTGGTGGACCTGGCAGAAAGCACCAGTGAATACGATGCGGCTGCCCTGTTGGCCGCGGTCAATGAAAACACCCTGGCGATACTGGCTGTCAACTTTTTGGGGCTGGCAGCCAACGTGAGCGCTATTCGGGCGCTGCTGCCCGAAGCCTCGTCAATTGCAATTATTGAAGACAACGCTCAGTGGTTTCCAGAGCCGGATCGGCCTGCAACAACCGAGGCCGATTACCTCACCTTCTCGTTTGGTCGTGGCAAGGCCATCGGGCTACTGGGCGGCGGGCTGGTTGCTGCCCGGGCTCAGCCGGTGCCGATGGATGCATTGGCGTCCTCTACCGACAAACGCTGGCCGATAAAAGCCCGGCTCTATAACGCCTTGTTGCACCCGGCTTTGTACGGTTTGGTGACGCGGCTGCCTGGCTTGTCGTTGGGCCAGACTCGTTATCACGCACTGGAAGCGCTGCAGGAAATGGGTCCGCAACCGAAGCGTGTTCTAGCGGCGAATGTTGAATGTTACCAGCAGTTCGATACCTGGCGGGAAGCCTGTTTCGACGAGGCTTTTACTAACATCAGTGCAGTTCAGGTGCCAGGGCTGACAACCCAGGGAAGGCACACCGCTAACCGGGGGCGCTTGTTGCGTTACCCGGTGTTGCTGGCGAACCGTGAACAGCGGGATGCAGCGCTGGCTTCACTGACCCAGGCAGGGCTGGGCGCTACGGCCATGTACCGGCACGCTTTGCCAGACATAGCCGGTTTGGAAGGGCGTTTCGAGCGATCGTTGGTGCCCAATGCCCGGCAATTTGCCGACCGGTTGGTGACCTTGCCGGTTCACTCAGGTATTACCCGGCCGGTTATCGAGCGCATTGTAAACACGCTGTCCCGGGCGTTGGAGTAACCAGCCCGGACAGTTCTGTCTGGCCTTAGGCCGGCGCCGCGTTACTCGCCTCGGCTTCTTGCAGGTGTTGTTCAATGTCGGCATTGTTCGGTGCCAGCTGACGCGCCCGCGTCAGTACGGTAACCGCTTGCTGATGCTCCCCGTTCAGGTGCAGTAACCAGCCATAGGTATCCAGAATGCCTGGGTTTTCAGGGGCGATGTCTGCAGCCCGGGCGGCAAGATCTAACGCTTCCGTCGGGCTATCTTCGCGCAGCAGCCAGGCCAGGTTGTTTAATGCGGCAACGTGGCTTGCATCCCGCCGAACGGTTTCGCGATAGGCGCTGATGGCTTCGGCATGGGCCTGCTGATTCAAGTAATGGTTTCCTTTCATGAACCAGGGGGCAGCTGCGTTGGCATCGACCTGATGCCATTGCTCCAGTGCAACGACCAGTCGTTCTGGTTCCAGATCACTGATCAGCGCTGTATAGATGGCGGCTAACTCGCGGCTGGGGGAACGAGTCCAGTAGGGGCGTACAAAATCGAGCGCGTCGGCGCGATTATTGTTAGCGGCCATCAATCGGGCTTTCTGCGCCACTATGTTGAGATTGTCGGGTCGGCTGGCCAGCAAGGTGTCGAGCCGGGCCTGGGCGTCTTGGCTGTTGCCCTGGCTGTTATCGATTTGCGCAGCGAGAAACTGCGTCGGCAAGTCGTTCGGCTGGCGCAGTTCAGCCTGTTTTATCCAGCGATTGGCATCGGCCCAGTTACCCTGACTGGCGGCTTGTTGCGCTCTGGCCTGAAAGTACTGGCCGGTCATGGCACGCGCTCTTGGTTGCTCTGAATCCTGATACTGGCTCGCCAGTTCTCCTGCCTGGTTCCATTCACCCAGCGCGAGTAACCGGTTCATGGCAACCGAGTTTAACTCCAGTGCAACGTCTTGTGGGCTGGCGGCGGCTTGCTCCCTTAGCCAAGCCAGGGTATCGGTAGCCGAGGTGGCATCGGTACGCCATTGCAACGCGGCTTCCAGCAAGTCGGGCCGCTCAGGAATAGCCTGATAGCCGCGCATCAGCAAGTCGGTTGCAGCCAGCGTTTGACCTTGCTGGCGCATCAGTTGTGCGGTGGTCGGGTAGGCTTCGGTGAATTCAGGGTGGTCTTCCAGCAGTGAGGTCATTTGCACCAGGGCCCGGTTGGCGTTGCCTGCACGATAGTCAAGCATGCTGCTTATCCAATAGGGGTTAGGCTCTTCGGGATAAGCCCCGGTGAGTTCACTGGCAATGCGCTGAGCCTCCTCAATTTCGTCTTCAGCCACAAGGGTGGATACATAGAACTGCGTGGTCAGCCAGTCGGCAGGATTAATGGAGTAGGCTTTGCGCAGGTGGCCAAGGGCAAGCTGGGGTTGATCGCGGTCGGCATAATATTGCGCCAGCATGAGCATCAGTCGGGTGCGGTCTGGCTCCAGCTCGAGCGCTTTACTCAGTGTCTGAATACCCAGTTGGCTGCGCCCATCGCGCAACAGCAGGGCGCCGTATAACGCCAGCAGGTCAGCATCGTCTGGGCGGGCCAGTAACGCGGTGCTGAGTACATCGAGTGCTTCCTGGCTGCGGCCGAGTTCGACCTGTGCCAGTGCAGCAGCTTGCACAAAGGTTGCCGGTGCGGTTTCAGGGTCTAGGTGCTCCGAAAGCAGCTGTTCGCCTTCGGTGACTTCGCCGTCTTGCAGGGTCAGCAGGCCCAGCATCATGCCGGCGTTCCGGTTAGCCGGGAACTGGTTCAGAATATCCTGAAAGGCGTTTTTGGCGCTCAGCACGTCACCGCGGCTGGCGGCGGTGATGGCTTCCCGGTACTGCTGCTGGGCGGAATAGGCTTCGGGATTCGCCTCACGCACGATGTTGTTGTAGGCCGTCGCCTCTACCGGGCGGCCCAGTTCTGTCAGCACCGACGACAACAACTCCAACACCTGTATCCGCTCCTGAAGCATCATGTCGGTGGAGGGCAGGTCGATCAGCGCCTGGGTGAGGTGCGCTTCGGCCTGAGTCAGTTGGTTGTTCTGGTAGTCCACCCGTGCTGCCAGGTAATTAACCTCGGGCAAGTCTTTTTGAGCTTCAGGCAACCGGTCGATCAGTGCATTGGCTTGCTGGTAGCGGCCGGTATCGGTCAGAGTGGTAATCAGGTCCAGAGTTATGTCGGAATTTTCCGGGTAGTCTTCATGCAATTGAGTCAGGCGTTGCACGGCTGCCTGGGTGCGGCCATTCTGGAAATCGACAAGCGCCAGCAGCCGGCCCTGGGTCGCCGGGTTTTCATCGGGTGATTCCACGCTGGCCAGCACGGTTTCTGCAGAAACAAACTTGCCTTGTTTTAAATACGCCTGTGCCAGTAACTGCCGGGTTTCATCGGTGTGTCGGTCGCTGACTGATTCCAGCAGCGTCTGGGCACTGCTCGGGCTGCCAATGGTCAGCAGTAAGCGGGCATAGCGATGGGTCTGTGCAAGGTCGCCGGGATTAGCCTGTATGGCGTTGCGTTGCTCAATCATCGCTGCGCGGTATTGGCCTTGCTCTTCATAAGATTGGCTGCGTTGCACATGAGTGCTGCTGACTTCGTTGCCGGGCGTATCGTTGCAGCCGGCCATCAGCAGGGCAACGGTGAAGCCCGCAATCCACCATAGGGGCCGTTGTATCACCACGGGTGTTACCGGGTTTTCAGATTGGGAAATCCTGTTCATGGTGTTGCTGTCCTTGTTTTTTTTGTGGCAGACGGATGCGCCGGTGTCAATCGGTGTCGCGGTATTCACAGCGAATCTTCCTCTGTTTTTTTGTCGGTGCTCAGAGAATATTTCCGGATCAGGTCGTAGAGTGTCGGGCGGGTAATGCCCAGCATTTTAGCGGCCATGGAGACATTGTATTCACTCAGTGCCAGCGCCTGTTCTATGGCTTCCACTTCTGCTGACTGACGAATTTTTCGAAGGTTAAGGTTTAAAACACCGTCCCCGTCGCTTTTCAGGTCGAGGTCTTCGGCATTCAGAATGTGGTTGTCGGCCAGCACCACCGCGCGTTTGACTTTGTTTTCCACTTCCCGAATGTTGCCAGGCCATTCGTAGGCGTCAATGCCGGCCAGGGCATCGTCGGAAAAGCGCAGGCTGCGTTGTTTCATTGAGCGACTGTATTTTTGCAGGAAGAAATTAGCCAGTAAGCGCGCGTCGGTTCCGCGGCTGCGTAAGGGTGGTATGTCTACAACGATCTCGCATATCCGATAATACAAATCTTCCCGGAATTCGCCGTTGCTGACCATGGTTTTAAGATCTTTGTTGGTTGCGCAGATCACCCGGGCATCGATACTAATGGCCTTGCGTCCGCCGACCCGTTCTATCACCCGCTCCTGCAGAAAGCGCAACAATTTGGCTTGCAGTGGCAGTGGCATGTCGCCAATTTCATCAAGAAACAGGGTGCCACTGTTGGCTTGTTCAATGCGGCCCTCGGTGGTTTTTCCCGCTCCGGTAAAGGCCCCTTTTTCATAACCAAACAGTTCACTCTCAATCAGGTTTTCAGGCACCGCTGCGCAATTGATGGCCACAAAAGGGCGATCTTTGCGGTCGCTCATGGTGTGGATGGCGCGCGCCAGTACTTCCTTGCCGGTGCCACTTTCGCCCAGCAAGGTTGAGGTGACTGGCGACTGGGCAATCTTTTCCGCCATGCGGCAGACCCGTTTCATGGTCGAATCGGCCGTTACCAGGCCGGCTATGGGTTCAAAAAAGGCTTGTTGGGTGCGGTTTTCGTGTTCAAGCCGGGCTATGCGGAAGGCTTGGTCTACCACCAGGCTCAGCCGTTCCGGGTCGACTGGTTTCAGATAAAAGTCGAACGCCCCGGCGGCAATGGAATCGAGCGCGTTCTTGTGATCGTTTTTTCCAGTCATCACAATAATCTTGCTGTCTGGCGCAATGGTAAGGATGTCGCGTATGCAGGCAAAGCCTTCACTGACGCCTTCGTCATCCGGCGGCAAACCCAGGTCCTGAATGATGATGCTGGGGCTATACATGCGCACGGCATTCAAGGCTTCGGTTCGGTCTTTCGCGGTAATCAGCGTCGACTCGAAGTCATCGAAGTGCCATTTCAACTGGCTTTGCAGGCCTTCATCGTCTTCTACGATCAGTATGGTCCGATCGAGCGCTTCCATGGGCTCTCCTCCTGGTTTACTGGCCATTGTCACTGAACACAATGGCAAATTCGGTACCCTGAAATGGCTCACTGTTAACACGTACGTGGGCACCAATATGTTCAAGATACGTTTTGGTCAGGTAGGCGCCAATGCCTACGCCGGTATCGGTTTTGGTGGTGCTGAAGGGTTTGAACAGATGGTCCTGTATAAACTCGAGCGGCATGCCGGTGCCGGTGTCTTTAATGCTGAGCATGGGCGCACCGGTTGGCGATAGCCCGACCGACAGCGTGATGCGACCATCTGGCAGGGTGGCATCCTGGGCGTTGCGAATCAGGTTTTTGATCGCCAGCATGAACTTCTGCCGGTCGGCATCGATGGAGAAGTCTTCGTCCGTCAGTAGCTCGGGTTTCGGGTCCCGGTCGCTGCATTCGCTGACCAGCTCGCGCAGCAACTCATGAACCTGCAGTTGGCGGCGGTCTTCTTTTCCGGTCGGGTTGAACTTTGACATCAGGCCTTGCATGCGTCGTACTGAGCTGGCGACGGTCTTGATCATGTCGTCAATGAAGGCCGGATTGGCTTTATGACGTTCGGCGTTGCGGTGCAGCAAGTCGAGCTGGGCCACTACGTTGTTCACATCGTGCATGATGAACGCCGACAGCCGGTGGTAGGTTTCCATTTGCTGGCCCTCACTGATCAGTTTTTCCTGCTCGTGCAAACGGATGTGGCTGGCGATCTGGGTGCAAACGTTGGTCAACAAATCCAGGTCTTCAAAGGTGATGTTAGGAGCGGCGATGGGTTGCTCCAGAATCACAAAGCCGGTCATCTTCATCTGGTTAAGCAGTGGCGCCATGATCCAGATGCGTGAATCGTCCCGCACCCAGTCTGGTAAGGTGTCGTTGTACATGGCCAGACTGGGGTTGTCGGTATGGGGAACGAAGATCCAGGCGTGTTTGACCATGGTACGAACAAAGGGCTCGCCCAACGAAAGCTCCCGTGGCAGTGATTCCCGCCGCATGGTCGAGGCTTTGAAAGACAGTGTTGGGCCTGTGTTGATCCACAAGGCACCGGCGTTCGACTTTACCGCCGTGCAGATTACCGACAACAGCTGTTGGTGGTAATGCCGGTGCGAGGGATCAAGTTCTGAAAGCCGGCGAATAAGGGTTAGCCACTCTTGGCGGTAATCGTATTTCTGATTAAAAAAGTGCTTGCTGGCCATGACTTCGAAGCGCTGTCTCAGCTCTTTGGAGATGAACAGCGCGGCGGCCAGCAAGAGTACGATCAGGGTGAAGAGGGTGTAGATATAACCGCTCCAGAACCCCCCCAGTATTTTAACGTAAGACCCGCCAATGGCCGCCAGTGCCATGAACCCCAGCGTAAACACAACCGAGGCGGAATAGAAGAACACCGGACGCGACAGCTGCAATTGCGGCCGGTGGTTCTGGTAGTCCCGAAACAACAGGGTGCCGATCAGCAACACCACCGCCAGTAACCAGGCAGCGGCGGTGCGCGTTTGCCAGGCCAGGGTGGAGATGCTGCCGGAGAACAGTTGCTGGCCATACACCAGTACATCGGCCGCCAGGGAAAGAGAGAGACAAACGGCAAGCAGTTTGATCAGCCGGTGCGGCCGAACGTTACGCACCGTTTGTTCCGTCATGATCAGAATTGAAATGGCCATGGCGATATACAGCGAGGCCGTCAGCCAGGTGGCGCCGCTGAACCGCCAGATCACCAGCAATGCCGTTATCACCAGCGCAATAAACACCAGAGCAAGCCCGAGTGTGGCGCGTGGCCATTGCGACCATTGGGCGTGCCGTTGCAACAGCCAGCCCATGGCGGCAAACCAGCCTGCGAAACGCAGCACTTCAGCGGATAATAACCAGGTGGTGACGTTACTGGAGAGGGAATAACTGCCCAGCAGGGCGATCAGCCAGGCAAGTTGTGCCGCGACGCCAAGTGACAACGACCATTGCCAGCGTTGGGTGCGAGACCGATAGGCCATAGCCATGAGCAAACAGGCCGTAATAAGAGTGGCCGTGCTGATGACCGTATAGGTGACCGAGAGGTAGTTCATAGTCCGTTATAGCATTCCCTGAGCGGTTCTTGGCAGAACACTGTTCATCCTTGATAAGGCGACAGTATAGCGCTAAGTCGGGTCAGGGTCAGGCAGGTAGACGAAAAACTTTACAATTTGGGGCGATTGTGCAAAAGGAGAGGGCAGATTGGCGTGGGCAGGGAGAGCCATTGCGCTTTTCAGCGTGCCCGAACCCAGTTGCTGTAGATGCCTTCGTGGTCAAATGCGGCGACTTCAATAATGGCCGACTCGGGGTTTCTGATGTCTTTCAGTAAATACTGGTCGATGCCATTGTCGCGAATCAGCACGACGGTAAACCGGTTGTCGTTGGCCTGACGGTATCGAATCTCAAAGCCACCGAGTTCTTCTGGCGGAAGCGGGTCACCATTGGTGCGTTCTTGCGGGGTTTCCCAATACAGCATGACGTCGCCCTGGCTGAACCCCTGGGGCGACATGCAGCCGGCTAGAGATAACGCCAACGCAAACAGGCCCAGGTGCAATACCCCGGGCCGTCGGTTCAGTACAGCATGTTTCAATGGGTCGGTTACTGCCATTACTGCTTCCGGAGGAGGGCTGGCACACCACACGGTAAATGCCAGCTCTGAACAGGATTAACTCCCGGATCTGTCTAAGCGCTGGTCTTGTTCAGACCAAACCGCCAAACACCTTTATTGGTGGCGCAGCCGACGACGCGCTGCTCCAACACCAATCAGGCCGAGGCTCAACAGTGCCAGCGTGGCTGGCTCCGGTACCGGAAGCGAGCCGACGGTGATGGTATCGATACCCCAGCCATCGTTCTTGTTGGTTCCGTTGTCGAACAGCAAGGAAGCGCTGCTGATCGCGACATCGGCCATCAAGGAAACGTACATCAGATTGCCATTACTGAGCGAGCTGTTCAACTGTGTTGTGTGCTCGGTACCGTCATCGAACACCAGTTTGAGCGATGCGCCCTGGTCGTTGACGTCTGACAGGTAGAAACCAAGGCTGTCAAAAAAGCCGACACCTGAGATATCCCAGCTGACGATATCCGCATCGTTGCTGTCGAGCCAGTTGGTCGCGTGTGAGGGAGAACGTCCGAATTCGCCGGTGCTGCTGTTTTCAATCATCAGCAAGTCTGGGCGAACATCGCTGCGGTTGGCGGCGCCGTCCGATTTCACCATGGTGAAGGTACCAACCGCCGTGCTGAACTGTTCAGAGGCCATCACCCAGCTGCTTTGCTGGTTGCCGGTTTGCACCGCACCAAGAGACGTAGCTCCAATAGCGGATACCGTGCCCAGATTATCGAAGGTTTCCTGCTGATAGCTGGCCAGGCTGCTGAGGTAGTCGGCTTCGGCCTGCGTTGCTTGTACCGACCCGTAGCTGACGTTGGAGTAGATGATGGCAGCCTGAGCGCTGGAAGCGGCAACCAGAGAGGCTATGACAACCGTAAGTGAGATCGTTGATTTACGCATATTCATTCCCTGAGACAAGACCGACTGAAGACACTTCAGCGCTCTTACGGCGTAGCCAATAGACACCAAATGGTTGACTACGCCCGGTCATGGTCGCCTTGCAGCGACGTATGGCAGACTCATAGCGATTATCGTGCCAGACTTTAATGGTGGTCTTAAACCGGTAGGGAGACAGAGGCGTTCGCGACTGTTTGCCGATGTCTCAACGGACTGGTTGGTTGTCGCCAGGCCTTATTGTATGGGAACAATCCTGTGGTGCAGCGGGCACAGACCGGGCATTGTAAAAACCTCTGCCATTGCTCAGGCTGAGAATGCATTGCCTTAGGTAAACAGCGGTGTGTTAAGAATATCGACACACCGGTTTCTTGGTTGTGCAGGTATTAGGCTGGCTGGGACAGAGCAGGAGTGGCGGGGCAACGCTGGCTCGGTTTAGGTGACCAGGTCCCTGGTCCTGTGATGAATTAATGCCTTTTAAATCGGGTCATTCCCCACAAGCAGAATCGGTTAACTGCCCTGGGCAACGACAAACTCGCTATAGATGCCGTTAGCATCAAAAACGGCCACTTCGAACACCAGATCATTCACATTGGTCAGCGCATCGAATGAGTATTGCTCAACCGCGGGGTTGTCGATCACGATGTTGGTATAGTCGTTAGAGTTCATGGCGCGATAGCGGATTTCATAACCCCCGATGTCTGTGAAATCCATCGGCTCGCCGTTAAGGCGCTCTACCGGGGCCGACCAGTACAGTGTCAGTGCGCGGGCGACTGAGTCGTCACTGTCATCTCCGCCACCACCAGAACCGGCATTGTCGCTGTTAGAGCTTCCATTGTTGGCTGTGGTATCGGGAGAGCCAAAGTCGGCGGGTTCAATCTGGCAACCGTACAGCGCCAGCAATGTGGTGCAGATAATGAGCAGTCGTGCCGTCATATAGAGGAAGCCTCTGACCTGGTGCAGTGAGTAAATTGCAGTGAGAGCACTATACGGAGTCTTGATGGTCCCGCCTGTGACGGAGTTCATAAGCTGCATAACGCTGACAAAAGTACTGATGTCTGTAACAAAAATGGCGCGTTTTCGAGGTTTTTCCGTGGTTAATTTGACGTAGTCGATGATATTTAGGGAACCAGTTCACGTTACTCGGGGAACAAATACCGCCTGTCGGAAAACTGACGGTATCGCATTGCGATCCGGCGGCCTTAAACCGAGTAGTTGGGCTCATAGCCCGGTGTGTTGGTGGTGCAGTGCGGGGCGGTGGCAGGCGGGCTTGTCGTGTGGTTGCGGGGGTGAATTGCCTGTCAGGAAAATCCTGACAATTGCTCACTTGCGACCTGAAGACTTGGCGCTAGAATGCAGCGAATCGTTAATGATCGGGTAACAGGAGAAAGAAATGGATGTCAGCGTAGTTATTTTAGCGGCGGGTCAGGGCTCAAGGATGAAATCCCGCCTGCCCAAGGTGTTGCACCGAGTTGCCGGCGTGCCCATGGCCCGCCACGTCTATCAGACTGCATGTCAATTCAGCAGTGACATTCACCTGGTCGTTGGCCATGGCGCCGACCAGGTTCGGCACGAGTTCAGTGACACCAATGCCCGGTTCTGGCTGCAGGCAGAACAACTCGGAACCGGCCATGCGGTCGCCCAGGCAATGCCGGGCGTGCCGGAGACCGGCGCCGTGCTGGTGTTATACGGCGACGTGCCGCTAACCCGCGCCGAGACACTCAAAACCCTTATTGACCAAGTCACCGAACACACCATGGGGCTGCTGACCGTGCAGTTGGAAGACCCGGCAGGCTATGGTCGTATCGTGCGCGATGCGAACGGGCAAGTGGCTGCCATCGTTGAACACAAAGACGCCTCTGCCGAGCAACTGGCCATCACCGAAGTCAACAGCGGCATTATGGCGTTGCCCGCCTGGATGCTTCATGCCTGGCTGCCCCGGCTGCAAAACAACAATGCTCAGGGCGAATACTACCTGACCGATCTGATCAGCATGGCAGTGAGCGAGGGGATAGCGGTTCAGGCGGTACAG
Source organism: Saccharospirillum alexandrii (assembly GCF_004000275.1). GTDB lineage: Bacteria > Pseudomonadota > Gammaproteobacteria > Pseudomonadales > Natronospirillaceae > Saccharospirillum > Saccharospirillum alexandrii. The sequence goes on along the minus strand of NZ_RCIP01000002.1, from coordinate 1,297,496 downwards.
CCACTGGACGTCGAAGAAACGCTGGGGGTGAATAATCGGCAGCAACTGGCAGTGCTGGAGCGCTGGTTCCAGCAGCGGGCGGCGAATGCACTGATGGCGGAAGGCGCGACCCTGATGGACCCGGGCCGGGTAGACATTCGTGGCACCGTGCGGATCGGCCAGGATTGCCTGATCGACGTTAACGTAGTGTTTGAAGGCGAGGTCGAACTGGGCACCGGTGTGCGCATCGGGCCGAACTGCGTGATTCGCAATGCCCGGCTGGGCGACGACGTTGTGGTTGAGGCCAACACCCTGATCGATGGCGCCCAACTGGGTGCTAACGCCACGGTCGGCCCTTTTGCCCGGCTACGCCCGGGCACCGAGCTGGATGAGGGCGCCAAGGTGGGTAACTTTGTTGAAACCAAGAAAGCGCGCCTCGGTGCCGGTAGCAAGGTGAACCACCTCAGTTACATTGGCGATGCGGTGATTGGCGAAGGGGCCAACATTGGCGCTGGCACCATTACCTGCAATTACGACGGCGTGAACAAGTTCGTAACCGAGATTGGCGCCGGTGCCTTTGTTGGCTCCAACAGCACCCTGGTTGCGCCGGTTACTATTGAAGCCGGTGCCTTTGTCGGTGCCGGGTCGGTACTGACCAAAACCGCACCGGCCGACCAGTTGACGGTTGGCCGGGCCCGCCAGGTGACGGTGAAAGGCTGGACGCGTCCGGCCAAGCAGTAGCGGCAACGCACAACGAATTTGTACGCAGAAGAGACCGACTAACTTTGAATTCAGCCTGGGCGGTGCCATCACGGCCCGGGCACTCACAACCGATTCATGACGGCCCAAAAGAAAAGGGCGACGAATCACAAGGAGCAAAACTATGTGTGGCATTGTAGGCGCAGTAGCACAACGGGACGTGGCAGAAATTCTGGTCGAAGGCTTGCGTCGTCTCGAATACCGGGGCTATGACTCGGCGGGCGTGGCGATCATTAGCGACGAGCAAATGCACCGGGTGCGTCGTGTCGGTAAGGTCAGTGAATTGGCGGCGGCGCTTGACGAGTCACCACTTACCGGCGGTACCGGCATCGCCCACACCCGCTGGGCCACGCACGGCCAGCCAAACGAGCGTAACGCTCATCCGCATGTGTCTGGTGACAACGTGGCCGTGGTGCACAACGGCATTATTGAAAACCACGCCCGTTTGCGTCGTGAACTGGAGCAGGAGGGGTTTGTTTTTGCCTCGGAAACCGATACCGAAGTCATCGCCCACCTGATCGAAAAAGAACTGCGCACCGCCGACTCCCTGTTACAAGCCGTGCAGCGCGCGCGCAAACAACTGGTCGGCGCTTATGGCACGGTGGTGATGGACCGGCGTGACCCGTCTCGCCTGATCGTCGCTCGCTCCGGCTCGCCGCTGGTGATTGGCCTGGGCATTGGTGAGAACTTCATTGCGTCTGACCAACTGGCCTTGCTGCCGGTAACGCAGCAGTTTATTTTCCTGGAAGAAGGTGACGTTGCCGAGATTACCCGGCGCAGCGTGCACATTGTGGATGCAGACGACCAGGTGGTCGAACGCGCCAGCCAGACCAGCGACATCACGCACGATGCCGGCGACAAGGGCCCGTTCAAGCATTTCATGCTGAAAGAAATTCATGAACAGCCCGACGCCATCAACAACACCCTGGAAGGCCGCATTACCGATACCGATGTGGTTACCGAAGCCTTTGGCGCGGGGTCCAACGACATTCTCGCCGGTGTTGAAAACGTTCAGATCGTCGCCTGTGGTACGTCTTATCATGCTGGCCTGGTGGCGCGTTACTGGTTTGAAGAAGTCGCCGGTGTGCCTTGCCAGGTTGAGATCGCCTCTGAGTTTCGGTATCGCAAATCGGTTGTCGCGAAGAACGCCCTGTTTGTCACCATTTCCCAGTCGGGCGAAACCGCCGACACCCTGGCCGCGTTGCGGTTGGCGAAAGACCTGGGTTACACCTCTACGCTGGCCATTTGCAATGTGCCGGGTTCATCGCTGGTGCGCGAGTCGGACCTGGCGTACATGATGCGGGCCGGTGCTGAAATTGGCGTCGCCTCCACCAAAGCCTTCACCGTTCAGTTGATTGGCTTGATGTTGCTGGTGCTGAGTGTTGCCAAGCACCGGGGTGTGGACCAGACCGTGATCGGCCGAATCGTTCAGGGCTTGCGTGGCTTGCCCGCCCAAATGAAGCAGGCGCTGACTCTGGCGGAGACCATTGAAGACCTCGCCGAAGACTTTGCCGATAAACACCATGCGCTGTTTCTGGGGCGCAGTACACAATACCCGATTGCGATGGAAGGTGCGCTGAAGCTGAAAGAGATCAGCTACATTCACGCCGAAGCCTATGCCGCCGGCGAATTGAAGCATGGCCCGCTGGCGCTGATCGACAGCGACATGCCGGTGATCGTAGTTGCGCCGAATAACGACCTGCTGGAAAAACTGCACAGCAATATGGAAGAAGTGCGCGCCCGGGGCGGCCAGCTCTATGTGTTTGCTGACAAGGGCGCGCATTTTACCGCGGGCGAAGGGCTCAAACTGATCGAACTGGAACCGATCGACGACATACTGGCCCCGGTTCTGTATACCGTGCCACTGCAGTTGTTGAGCTATTACGTTGCCATCATCAAGGGTACCGATGTCGACCAGCCCCGTAACCTCGCCAAGTCAGTCACCGTCGAGTAGGGCAATCAGCCATCGCCCCTTTTGGGGTGATGGCTGGTCAGTTGTGTAAATAGATGGTATAAACCGGGGCCAGAAAGGGAATCTGGGTTGAGTGGTAGGAAACATCGTTACCACCGCCCCGGTAGACTGTTTGAATCAAAAAGGAATTTGATAATGCTTCCTGCTGTATTTTTTTCACGGTTAGTGTTTCTTGCCCAGCGCGTAACCACCAAAGCTCCCTCTGTTTTATTCGCCATCTGTGGCCTGGTTCTGCTCGCCACCGGCTGTGCAGGAGGCTCCGGCTCCGATTCTGGCGGCAGCGTCAACAACCAGTCCCAATCGCCCGGCACTGCCCTGCGTACCTCCTCGTTTGAGTCGTCGACACTGTGTCCGAGCGGTGGTGTGTTGCTGGAGCTCGGTTTCGACACCAACAAAAACGACATCCTCGATGAGGACGAAGTGCAGACCACACAGGAAGTGTGCCATGGCACAAATGGTACCGATGGGTCCAATGGCACTGACGGTGCGGATGGTGAAGATGGAACCGACGGCGTAAATGGAACTGATGGCGTAGATGGTACACCCGGGCTGGTAAATCTGGTCGAACTGAATGTTGAATTACCTGGCCCGAATTGTCCCTATGGCGGAACCCGTATTGACAGTGGCCTGGATGCTGACGGTAACGGCAGCCTGTCAGAAACTGAAATTGGCAGCCTGACCCAATATGTATGCGAGCAACAAAGCTGCCTGTGGACAGACAACGACGATGGCACAACAACCATCAGTTGTGATGGTGAAGATGACCGGGTGGTGTTGAACCCGGATGCGCTCGGTTTTACCTCTCGTACCAGCTGTGGCGTGTCTATTGATCACCCAGAGGTTGATGACGCTACGATCCCATTGATTTATACGATTGATGCCATTGGCGATTACCTGAAATTCGCTACGCTGAATGTTCTGGATGGTGATCGACAGGTCTCCAATTCCCGACTGCTCACAGCAACGATGGCTAATCCAGCCGAATTCACGTTTGGTGCCATTACGGTGTACTTCGATACGTATGGTATGGCAACCGGTGGCCGATACCAGGCATCGCTGAACAGTACAGAAAATGAGTTTTCCATTCTTTATTTTGACAGCGAACTTTCTGGCGGAGGCCCGGTTGGCGCAATTTTCAAAGCGTTTACTGACGAAGGTGGACCCGGCGTATGCAACCGGGTGTTATCGGTCGCCGATTAAACGTTGAAATTTGGCTAACAAAACTTGTTAGCAAGGACGAACACAATACCGGGTAACTGGTATTAACCACAACCGTTACCCAGGGACGTGTATGAACAATCTAGGCCGTAGCTTGCATATCGATGTTGCAAAAGGCATTTCCATCATTTTGGTGGCCTTGTCGCACAGCAACTTCATTTATTTTGCTCCCAAATTTTCATCTGCCCTGGCCTTGTTCCGGATGCCGTTGTTTTTTTTCCTGTCGGGCATTTTCTTCACCACGGCGGTCAGTTTCAGGCCGTTTCTCCTGAAGAAAGCGGATGCCCTGTTAAAACCTTACGCCATTACCATGCTGCTGGTGTTGCTTGTGCTCTTCATGGCGGACTCCGGAGCCATGCTGTACAAAATAAAGGTCGTTCTTTATGGCAATGGCCAGATCACCAAGTGGGAACCCTTATGGTTTTTGACACACCTGTTTGCGTTGCATGTCTTGATGTATCTGAGCTTCCGGCTCATGCGAATCAGTGCCTGGCCCTCCTACCTGAAAGTCGTGTTCGTGGTCGCTTTGCTGGCGGCAGGTAGCCTGCTGATCGATGTGTTCTGGAACAAAACGATCTCGATTCTGGGTCAGTCGGTTGAATTTCCTGGCTTGCCTTTTAGTCTGGATCTGGTGCTGATCAGCAGCGCCTTTTTCTCGATGGGGTTCTTTTTGAAAGACAGGGTCGTTGAATTCAGGCCCGTGCTGCCAGCGCTGGTGTTTGCAACGCTTGTACTGGTGGGTGTTGCCTACTTTACCCAGGCAGAACTGGTGTTGTTCAAGCGCATACTGAATGAACCGGTATTCGCCTTGCTCGGTGCATTCAGTGGCATATACATCGTCTTGTGTGTGTCCTGGATGTTATTAAAAACCGACAGAGTCAGCCGGTTGCTGATTCTGTATGGCCAGAAGAGCCTGTTTATTCTGATCTTTCATATGTTCATTGGGCGAAGCCTGTTCGAGGCCATGATGCGCTATTGGGGTGACCAATATGAGCTGTATTATGCGTTGCTGTCTTTCGTGGTGAGTATCGTTGTACCAATCTACATCGCCAGACTGGTAGTACTCAATAAAGTGCTGACGTTTCTGTACCTGCCACATACCGGTATTAACCCCACCGGACCGGCATTAAAAAGCAAGGTCGTCTGAGCCAACCACACAGGATGAGACTTGTGTCACAACTGAAGGTTCAGACTGTAAAGTAATTCGACACGACTATTGCTCTGGCCGGTGTGACAACTGCGCAATCAGGCCCCCGGGTATCGAGGGCCGACCGCGCTGATTGAGCGCCGTTGCGATTATTTTTGCATCCAGGCAGAGGGCATTGTCCGACTGCCGGATCACACTTTGTTCAAAGACAAACCGAATTCTGTCCATCATGCTGAAATTCAGGCCAATGTAGAACTCATCCTGGCTGGTGAGAGAGCGTTTGTAATCCAATTCGGCCCGCACGACCACCAGGTTGATGCCCTCGCGGGCCAGGGCGGCGAAGTCGACCCCCCGGGCCAGCAGGAACTCGTGCCGGCAATGCTCCAGGTAGTTCTGGTAGACCGCGTTGTTGACGATGCCCTGCAGGTCGCATTCATAATCACGGACTTTGAAGTCGAGTCTGTACTGATAGCTCATTGGTTCGATTCAAACCCTTCCAGCACATTAACGGCGTTAATGCCGATGGCGTCGACATCGTAACCGCCCTCCATGGTGAACAGTGTCGGGAGGTTCAGGTTGGCGATGCGCTGCCCCATGGTCAGGTAGTCGGCCGAGGTCAGTTTAAAGAAGGAGATCGGGTCGCCTTCAAAGGTATCGACCCCCAGCGCCACGATAACGGCATCCGGCGCGTACCGTTCAATTTCCCGACAGGCCTTCTCCAGCCCTTCCTGCCAGACGCTAAATGGGGTGTTGGGTGGGTAGGCAATGTTCAGGTTATACCCCTCGCCTTCGCCCTCACCGGTTTCGTCTTCAAAACCGAGGAAATGCGGGAAGGCAAAGTCCGGGTCGCCGTGCAGGCTGATGGTGAGCACATCGTTGCGGTCGTAAAAGATGCTTTGAGTGCCATTGCCGTGGTGGAAATCGACATCGAGAATCGCCACGCGCTGTGCGCCCTGGTCCAGAAACGCCTGGGCAGAGATGGCGGCGTTGTTGAAAAAGCAGTAGCCGCCGTACATATCAGAGGCGGCATGATGGCCGGGCGGGCGACACAGGGCGAATGCTGCCCGGTCGCCGCTGGCGACACGCTTCTGCGCCGTTAACGCCACCTGAGCGGAGGCATAGGCGGCATCCCAGGTGCCTTCGGTAATGGACGACTCGGCTGAGAAGCTGAAGTAACCAAGGCGGCCATCAATGTCTTTGGGTTCGCGGTGTCTCATACCCCGCCCGGCCCAAATGGCAGGTATGGCCTCGCCGGGCTTGCCAGCGGCGGTCCATTCATCCCAGCATTGCTTGAGAAAGTCGACATAGTCGGCGCCGTGAATGCGCAGGATCGGGTCGAGACCGAATTCTTCGGGCTCGATGACATCACCCAGCTTCTGATGAATCACTCGCGCCAGTATGGTCTCGGCCCGGGAGGGTTTTTCGTAGGGGTCGACCAGAATGCCGCCATCGAGTTCAGACTTGACCGTACGGCGATGATGCAGGGGCGAGAAAACGGTTTTCATGGCGGTTGAGATCCGTGAATTTGGGAAAGCGCACTTTCTCACAGCAGAGCGGATCTCTCAATGCTTTGGCGCGGCGTGGGGCCTGAATGTCAGGCATAAAAAAACCCACCAAAAGGTGGGTTTCTTCACGACTGCCAGTTGGATCAGGCGTTGGCGTCTTTACGACGACGAGCAACAAACAGACCGAACAGGCCAGCACCTACAAGGGCAATGGTACCTGGCTCAGGCACTTCGGTGATGACCGACAGCACTGAGTTGCCAACGTAGAAATCGCCCAGCAAGGACTTTACAGTTACGTCCAGCATGCCGTCGGCGTTCAGAGAGGCCAGGGCTTGGAGCTGCAGTTCACTGTTGAAATCGTTGGCGAGAAAAGTAACACCGCCAGTGTCGAAGTCGAAATCTTCAACGGTCACCAGAGTCCACTCAAAGCTGTTCCACCACTTGTCTTTATCGTCACGGATATCGATGCTCAGGGTACCGCTTACGGCTGTGCCCAGAGTGAACGCATCGTCGTTCAGATCGTGTGTGTAGGAGAATGTCTGCGAGGTAGACAGATACTGGTTCTGTTCGACGGTGTCAACGATCAGGCCAGCGTGAGCAATGGAGACGCTCGCTACCAGACCGATCAGAGTCAAACCTATTTTTTTTAACATGAAAGAACCCCTTCCTTTGTGAGATGTAACATTTCCATTTTCATGGCTGTCGTTACTATAGCAAGGGTCGGGCCAACCCTGCGGAAGCCCGCTATTCAGGGGTTTGGTGCTGGTTGAGCCGGCTGATCGGTTGAACTCTGTAAAACTTGCCGACACTCAGGCGCGAAGTGTCTCAAGGTCTGCGTTGCTGCCCTCAGGGTTTTTAATTCGGCGCCAGACTTTTTCATGAAAATAAAACGCCACGGTGTTGATGGCCGGTTCCACCATGGCCACCAGGCTGCCGATCAGTATGTCGCCGGTCAGTGCCCAGGTCACCAGGAAGGCAACGGTGAAGTGCATGACGGCGAAGGTAACGGTTTTGACCAGATCGCGATTCCGGGTCAGGGCTTTGGTTTTTTGCAGTGCTAGGTACATGAGAGCGATTGCCTGTTATGTTCGGTAATACCGCAAATGATAAACACTTTCATTTGATAATTAAGACTATCGATTTTATACGTTTGATAGTCTTGGTATATCAGTTGCTATTCATCCGCCGGAAGGCCAGCCAGCGCCACAGGCGTTCCAGTGGCCCCTGGCCAATGCGGGTAATCCAGACGTGGGCAATGCCTATCTGTAATACCGTGATCACAGCGACGATCAGTAGGGTTTCGAGCCGGTTCAGGGTACCCCAGAGGCCGGGTGCAATTTGTGAGAAGAACAACACCGTCAGTGTCGACTGGCTGAGATACAGCGTAAAAGCCATCTTGCCGGTGTTTCTGAGCGCGGTGATCAGCCAGTGCCCTGATTTTGCCAGGGGCACCAGCAGCGACGCATAACCGATCGCCATGGGCGGGCCCGCTATCATCATCAGGCTGATGGTCGATTGTGCCGCGCTGGATTCCGGCCCCCACCAATACCGCAACCCCGTAACCCCGGCCCCCCAAAGGAACCCGAGCGCCCACAACGGCAGCGCCCAGCGCCAGGCATTCGGGTTGTTAAAAAAGCCGACACGGTACAGTGCGATACCGATCATCATCAGCCCGGTACTGAACCAGAAGGTGATGAACGGCATCACCATCAACATGAAGGCGTTTTCCGTGATGTTGTTTAAGGTTCGTTCGCCCAGATCACTGTTGGCCGCGCGCAGTTCTGCGAGCGCTTCCTGGCTAAAGGGCAGGTCGGGTACCTGCATCAGGTTCTCGCCAGTCATCAATGAGCCAAAGAGGGTATAACCGAGGAGCAACTGGCCGATCAGCAGAAACACAATGCCGGTGCTGACCAGACGGCGCACGGAGTCTCCGATGTGGCGAATCACGAAGAACCCACAGAGTGCATACAACGCCAGCACATCGCCAAACCAGATGAAAAATCCGTGCAGCAGGCCAATGACCAGCAACCAGCCAAGCCGACGCTTGACCCAAGGTTTGGGTGCGGTTCCGCGTTGCGCCATTCGGTCCCATTGCACCGCCAGGCCAACGCCGAACAATAGGCTGAACAGGCTCATGAACCGGGATTCAACAAACAGCGACTGAAACAGATACACCCAGTCGTCGACCGGGCCACTCGCCTCATGCCAGCGCGGCACCGAGTAGGCGATGTCTGGCGCGGTCATCGAGTAGATGTTCATGATGTAGATGCCGAGAATGGCAACACCGCGTATCAGGTCGAGGCTGTCGATCCGGTTCTGTGCGCTGGTCGGTTGCATGGCGGGCGGTCGGCCAAATTGGGAAGTTGCCATGCAGTTTGCCAGAAAAACCACGGGCGGGTTACCGCCGTCAGTCACGGAAAAGCGTTTCAGGGGCGGGCGGGTGGTGCCGTGTTAGTGGCGTCGGCCAGGGGTTTGGTTGAAAACAGCGTTGCCAGGGTAACCAAAAGTGCAATCGGAATAACCCAGGCCTCCGGTGTGCCCAGGGTATACAGTGTTAACCCGCTTAAGGCCAAAGCGATTACAGAAATGGGCAGCAGTAACCAGAGGGCTTTGTTGCTGGCAACCATCAGCGCGTACCCCAGAGTGGCCAGTGCCGTTGCATCGGGTGCCAGGCCGACAAACTCTGCACTGCCCAGCGGGCGGCCAAACATCAGGCTGGTAAAGGGGTGAGCAATAACGGCATAAACCAACATCACAAACCCCACTGACCCTCTTGCATCCCACCGGGTCAGAGGCCGATTCAATTGAGGGTTAATACCGACCAGCAGGATCAAACCCGCTTCCAGCAAAAAGAACGGTACCGCGTACCGCGCTGCCCAGTTCACCGGTGCGTAATGAAGCCACAGAAATAGACAGGCACTGCTGATCCAGAACGCAGCGAGCAGCAGGGCCGTCGCGATTTGAACCGCCCGGTGGCGCGACCAGACGCCCACCAACAGCAAACACCCCAGTGCAATTACCGCAGGCAGAAACGCACCGACCAGTGAATTAATCTGATCAAACAGGCGCCAGTAAACCCGTTCTGAGAACAGCATAAAATCACTCAGGTGGTAGCTGAGCCAAGTGTCCATTACAGATCTCGCACGTAAGCGGCCATGCGCTCGCGCTGTGTGGCATCGGGCAGGGGCCCGGCGGCGCAGGCCATGTTTTCCCGCACGTGATCGACCCGGGTGGTTGCCGGTATGGCGCAGGTGATGGCCGGGTGGGATATCACGTATTTCAACAGGAACTGGGACCAGCTTGTGGCGTCGAATTCCTGGGCCCAGGGTGGCAGGGGTTTGCCTTCCAAGTGGTGGATTAACCGCCTTTGCTGAAACGGGCGGTTGGCGATGACCGCAATGCCCTTGTCCATTGCCAGTGGCAGAATGCGGTTTTCGCTATCGCGGTTGAGTATGTTGTAGGAAACCTGAATAAAATCGAGCGGCTGTCCATGCATGACGTTTTCAAATTCGGCATGACGGCGGCTTTCCGAGGTGGTAATGCCAATGTAACGGACCTCGCCCGCGGCTTTCATCCGTCGCAGCAAACGCAGGTGCGATTCCCAGTTCACCAGGTTATGCACTTGCAATAAATCGAAACGCGGCACGCCCCAGCGTTGTTCAGAGGTTTCTATTTGGCTGGCGCCGTTATTGGCGTTGGATGTCCAGACTTTATCGGCCGAAAAAACCGGCGTCGACTCGCCGAGTTTGTTGAGCCCGAAACCCAGGGTGTTCTGAGACGAGCCGTACATGGGTGATGAATCGATCATGCGACCGCCCGCTTCAAAGAATGCCGCCATTACAGCGGCGCTCTCGTTCAGCAAGGTGGTGTCGTTACCGACGTTAAAGGTGATCCAGGTACCCAGACCAACGATGGGCATGGCCTCGCCAGAGGAAGGAATGGCTCGGCTTCGCACGGCGGGCGCAACATCCGCCCAACCACCGAGCGGCAGCATCGATGCCCCGGCCAGTGCCAGGCTTTGCTGTAACAGGTGGCGGCGGGTGAGAGTCGGTGTTATGTCGGTCACGGCTTACCCCGGCGATTAAACAATGGCAGGGGTAAGGGTAGTAGAACTTCAGGTGCTGTGGCGCCCTGGCGAATGCGAGCTCCTCCCGGCGGCTGGCCGGGAGGGAGGGAGTCATTAGAAACTCAGGTCGACTGAGAGGGCTGCTGTTCTTGGCTGACCCTGGGTTAAATACCCGCCTGCCGCTGACGCCCAGTACTGCTCAGCGGTCAGGTTTTCGATGTCGGCGCGCCAGGTGATGCCGACGTTGGTCAGTGTCATGCGGTAGCGAGCGCCCAGGTCCAGTTGCGTCCAGGCATCCACTTCGAGGGTGTTGGCGATGTCGGCGTATTGCGGCCCGTTGTGTTGCACATTGGCCCGCGCAGTCAGGCCATTTACGACCGGAAGATCCCACTCGACACTGGCGACATAGCGGTACGCAGGTACGCCGACGGCCTGGTTGCCTTTATCGGCCGGGTCTGCGGTGTCCAGCAGTTCGGCACTGACCCAGGTGGCACTGCCCAGCAGACGCACGGCAGGGGTGGGTTCACCGTACAGGCTCAGCTCCAGGCCCCGGTTCTGCTGTTCGCCGTAGTTGCCGTAGAGGGTGGTGTCCGGGTCGATGTAAGCCGTCGGCTTGTCGATCTGGTAGAGGCTGACGCTGCCACCAAGGGTGCCCAAATCCACTTTGGTACCCACTTCTATTTGCCGGCTGGTGAAGATTCCGGTGACTTCACCTGCGTTGCCGGCATTGAAAGGCGCAACCGCACCGGGTTGCAGCGCTTCCATATGGTTGGCAAACATCGATACCGCTGGCCGGGGCTTGAACACCACGCCGAAAGCGGGCGACACCTGCTCTTCGGTGAACCGGTTGCTTTCGTTGCCATCGTAATCGAAGTTGGTGACATCAATGCTCTGGTAGCGAGCGCCAAGCGTCACCAGTAGACGGTCGTTGATCAGTCCAAGGGTGTCGGAAACGGCAACACCGGCGTTTTCCGTTCGGCTGTTTACCTTGGGCGAGTCCATGTCGCCCCCGGCAAAAACAGTGGCCGGATACGCCGGGTCGGCCGGGTCGTAAAGGTTGGTCGCGAAAGCCGGTGAAGACATGGTGTAGGCCGACCGGGTCTTGCGCGATAGATCCGAAACGGCGAGGTTTAACTGGTGACTGACCGGACCGGTGATCAGACGACCGCGCATGCCAGCCAGAGCCGACAAGGTGTTGGATTCGAAGGGGACCGTTAACCGCGAAGCCGTGGCGTCACCGTCGGTATTGCTGACTTCCGGTGAGGCGTATTCACCGAACTCATCGGTCCGGTTGCCGCCCAGGGCAGCGAAGACCGTCCAGTCGTCACCTATGTCGTATTCACCACGGGTCATGGCAAACAGCGATTCCATGGTCGACGTCACCCAGGAAGGGGTGTAGTTAGCGCTATTTTCGGGCGCATCGGGAATGGCCGTCAGGCCGCTGCCAATGTAGACCACCGACCGGCCCTCATCGACCTCCTGGTTCTGATAACCGATGTTGACCAGAGCCCGTGCCCGGTTGCCTTCATAGTCTAGCGCCAGTGTAGCGGCGGTGGACTCCCGGCGTTCTGCGTCGATGGCAGTGTCACCCTGGCCGTGGTTTAAAACCAGCCGGCTGCCCCATTGTTGTTGGCGGCCAAAGCGACGACCGACATCGGCGCTGGCATCAAAATAGCTTGCGGATCGATAGCCCAGGCTTATGCCCGTTGTCGGTTCGTAGTCCGCTTGTTTGGGCTCAATGTTAACCGCACCACCAACACCGGTGCCGCCCGGCGCAACCCCCTGAGTAAAGGCATTGGCCCCTTTGAACAATTCAACCCGGCTGGCCATGCTGGTGTCGATGATTTGCCGTGGCAATACGCCGTAGAGGCCGCCATAGGCAACGTCGTCGCCGTAGAGCGTAAAGCCCCGCACCATGAAGGTTTCGGCGTAGTTGCCATAACCGAAACCGGTTTGCACGGCGGCATCGTTGCGGAGCACATCGGCGAGCGTGTTGGCTTGCTGGTCTTTGATCAGTTGCTCGGTGAATCCAATAATCTGAAACGGTACATCTTCGGCTTTTTGCTGGCCAAGAACGCCGATGCGTCCGCCCGGTGCGACCTGGCCGCCGGCATAAGGCAATGCTTGCAAGTCACCTTCAACCGGAACCGAGTCGGTGATTTCCAGCGTATCCAGCGTGACGCTGTCTTCAGCCCAGGCCGGGGTAAAAGCCGGTAGCACTGCGATCAGGGCGATGCTAAGTGAACGTACCCGTGTTGGATTCGGGTGTAGTGGCATGTTGGTGTATTCCTTGGAAAAAGGGTTGGCGTTCAAGAGACGCGATAGGCGATGAGCAGGTGTGATTACATTTAATAATCTAAATAATAACAATTATCATATGTGATTATGAAGAGAAGCGGAAGTGGGACGCAGAGTTTCAGGTATGTCTGGAGGCTGGCTATCGGGCGGGCAGACCCAGTTGCTGCCGGTAGGCATTGTGGCGGGCGAGCAATGAACCGTCCTGCTCCATCTGCAGTAGAATGCGGGTGAGGTCGGGGAGTAAGTGCTGGTGGTCGCGGTGGATATAGTGATAAACGTTGATGCTGGCCAGGGGTGTTTTGAGCCGGTGAATATCCGATAGACCCATGTCGATGACGAAATACTGGGCCGACAATTCCGGGGAAATGGCGGCGTCGATTCGGCCCTGGTTCAACAATTGAATCAGTTGTCGGGTCTGGTTGACCTCAACCCACTGCACGTTTTCAGGCCAGGTCAAACCAAAAGTCAGGCTGCGCAGTCGGCCCAGCCGCACGGTTTCCCGGTTCAGTAACGCTTCCCGGGTTGTTGGCTCGCCTTTTACGAAGGCGGTGATGTATATCTGGGTCAGCGGCACCGGCACTTGAATGAGATCGGGGTTTCGTTGCTGGTGGCCGTCTATCTGAGCCATGACGGCATCGATATCTCCGGCGGCGATCATGCGGCTTTCGCGTGCCGTCGGGATTCCGACGAAAGTGACGGCCTGCCCCAGTTGTTCATACACCTCGGTAAACAACGGCATACCAACCTGATTCACAGCATTACCGGGAATTGCGGATACGACGAGAGGCCTGGTGTCAGAAAGGCACGTTGATTGTAACCCCGACACCAGCAACAAGGCCCAAAGGCCGTTACGAACGAGTGTTGTCCGGTGCAGTAAGACCCCAATAGGCATAGGCTGACTACGTTGACTGCGTCTATGAAAGGTAGCACAAGCTATACGGAGGGTTCTTTGATCGGGGTTTCTTTACCTGAAAAGTTACCACAGTGGCAATTGTGCCGGAGCGTCCTGGTGTGGCACCTGGCTCAGCCGGTACCCTACGCCCAGCAAGCGCACCGGGGCGCTGCGCCGGTGCCAGGCTTCGTCCAGCAGGGCGTTGAAAACAGACGCATCCGGGGCGGTATGGCTGTGTTCTGCCGTGGTTTGCTGAAAATCATTGAACTTGACCTTTACCACGGCCCCTTCAATGCGATAGCCGGTCAGCCGCGCAAAGCGCCGCTCCAGGTCGTCGATCAGATCGGGCAGGGCGTTGCGGCAATGCTCCAGGTCGGGCAAGTCCTGAGCGAAGGTGTTTTCGGTACTGACCGACTTTCGCTGACGCGTCACCTTAACACTGCGCTCGTCGCGCCCATGGGCGAGGTCCCACAGCCGTTGCCCGAAGCTGCCGTTGCGTTCCAGCAGGGTGCGCAGCGATTGCTGGCGTACATCGCCGCAGGTGTAAAGCCCCTGGGCGTGCAGCCGCTCGGCGGTGCGTTGCCCGACACCGTGGAGTTTGGTGACCGGCAAGTCGAGCACGAAGGCGTCTATTTCATTGGGCAGAATGACTTTCAGGCCGTCCGGCTTGTTCCAGTCGCTGGCAATTTTGGCGAGAAATTTGTTGGGTGCCACGCCGATCGATACGGTTAGCCCCACCTCCTTTTGGACCGCTTCCCGAATTGCCTCTGCCATGCGGGTGGCGCTGCCCTGGCAAGCCGGGCTGTTGCTGACATCCATATAGGCTTCGTCGAGTGATAACGGCTCGATCAGATCGGTATAGCGCCGGTAGATATCGAAGATCTGGGTGGAAACCTCCTTGTATACCTCCATGCGGCCGCGCACCAGGGTCAGGTGCGGGCACTTTTTCAGCGCCATGGCGGTCGACATGGCCGAGCGAACGCCAAAAGCGCGCGCCTCGTAGTTGCAGGTTGCAATAACCCCGCGCCGGTCCACCGCACCCCCGACGGCGATGGGGATGCCGCGCAATGCCGGGTTATCGCGCATTTCAACGGCCGCGTAGAAGCAATCGGCATCGCTGTGGAGGATTTTTCGCATGGTGTGGCGTCGGGTGATTACAACAGAACGGAAAGTATGGTCAGCAACTGTATGGATGTCCAGTCAGTCGGGCTGGTTATTCTGTAATCAGTCGGGCAACCAAGCCGGTCTTTTTTATGATTTCGATCACAAATGCCAGCGGCGGCAAGCGACCCGAAAGTAGGCCTTGGTTACACTCCGCGCGCCTCGGAATGAGGTGTTAGTTTCTTTTATTAAGGATATTTCGTTAAGGAGAAGTACCATGAAAAAGTTGTTGCTTACCGCTGGTTTGACCGTTGCATTGTCGGGCACCGCCATGGCCGGAAGTGGCCCGGGTTGTGGTTTGGGGTCGATGATTTTTGCGGAAAAAACCGGAACCTTTAACCATGTTCTGGCCAGCATCACCAACGGCATTTATTCCAACCAGGCCTTCGGTATGTCTACCGGCACCCTGGGTTGCGATTCAAGCCAGTCGATCGAATACACTCAGGTTGCGGCCTATCTCGACACGAACCTGGATCAGGTAGCGGTCGATATGGCGCGTGGCGAAGGCGAAGCACTGGACGGTCTGGCAACCCTGCTCGACGTACAGGCAAGCGACCGCGCTGCCTTTTCTGCCGCCGCACAAGCCAACTTCACTCGCATTTTCCCGTCTGCAGACACAACGCGCGAAACCGCGGTTGATTCACTGATGGCGGTGCTGCGTGAAGACCAGAACCTGGCCGTGTACGCACTGAACGCCTAAACCCGGCGTTGTTACGGGGAGTCGTCGGCTCCCCGGTTTCCCCTTCCCTGTATTTGTTATTCAAGGCTTTCTTACCGTGAAAACCGGAGTTGCCCGCACCCTCGGTGGTGCGCTGGTGTTGCTGCTACTTGGTTCAGCTGCAACCGCTACCAGTACCTCATTTAACACCAGCTGGATCCATTGGGTTGAACAGAACCGCTTGTACCATGACGATGGCTGGTACAAGGTCATGCATTACCGGCACATATCGGGCGGTGCGCGCAGCGATGTGGAAGATGCCGACTTTTTCTTTGCCCCGGCCGGCCGGTTCGACCCGGTTGCGGAGCTGTTTTCAAGCGTGCGCGCCTTCATGACCGACACGCCCGAACTGGGCGATGACGCTGCTCAGTGCCGGTACCCGCGCCGCTTTGAATGGGTGCTCGAAAATTTTCCCGAAGACATTGTTTTCCCGCAGGTTGAGTGCCCGGCTCTGTCTGCGTTTATTGAACAGTCGGCGCCCTCGGGCATGACGTTAGTTTACCCCAACGCCTATCTGAACAACCCGGCGTCCATGTTTGGCCACACCTTTGTGCGCATCGACGGGCACAGCGGGGGCGAAACCCGCAACGCTCTGCTGGCATTAACCGTCAGCTACGGCGCCGATGTGCAGCCGAATGAAAACGGCTTTGTTTATGCGTTTAAAGGGCTTACCGGGTTGTACCCGGGGTCGGTGCGTTCCCACCCCTATTATCGACAGGTGCAGAATTACAACGAACTGGAATCCCGGGATATCTGGGAGTATCCGATGAACGTCTCGCCGGCCCAGGCCGAAACCTTTATTAAGGCGGGCTGGGATTTAAAAGACATCAACATCAATTACGCCTACCTGCTGGAAAACTGCTCCTACCGGTTGCTCAGTTTATTGGAAGCGGCATTTCCCCAGTACGATCTGGTCGACGACTTTGATGTGTATGCCGTGCCCGTCGATACCCTGCGAACTTTGGGGCGTGCCGGCCTGCTCGAAGCGCCACGGTTCCGCCCTGCCATTGCTAGCCGCATTCATTTTCTGGCCGGTGAACTGGCACAGGCACAGGTTGAACTGGCGCAACGCCTGGTCGATGACGCCGTCGCCCCGGCCGATACGGAAGCACTGGCACAATTGCCTGCAAAGCAGCAGCGGTTGGTGGTCGATCTGGCGTACGAGTATTCGCGCTTTAAAGCCAAAAAAGAAAGCTCGGGCATGGCAGAGGTATCCTATGGCCTGTTGCGCTTGCGCGCGCAACAACCTGCTGGTCAGTTAACGCCGCCTCCGGAGGCCTGGCCATCGGAACCCATGCAAGGGCATGGTGTTCGCCGTGCTGGCGTTGGCCTGGGGTACGGGGCCGATAACACCGTGCATGCCCGGTTCCGGTTTCGCCCGGCCTACCACGACAACTACGATCGGCAGGCAGGCTTTCTCGAGAACGCTCAGGTGAATGCCTTGCAAGCCGAAGTGCGGTTATCGGTCGACGAAGGCGACGCGGCCGATCTGGCACTCGACCGGCTCGACCTGGTCGATTTTCGCTCGCTGAATCCCTATCACGCCATGACGCCCTCGCTGGCCTGGGCGGGTCGTTTGGGCTGGTTGCGCCAGGGCCCGCAGGAAAAAGCCCTGCCGTTCGGGGCCGACATTGGCCTGGGAAGAGCGGTAAGCACGGGAAGCAACAGCCTGGGCTTTCTGCTGGCGACGGCCGAAGCCACAACCGCTCCGCAACTATTGGCCGGGCTGCACGCGGGCTGGCTGGTCGACGTTGCCGCTCACGATCGCTTCGGCCTCGAGGCGCGCATAGCCCATGATGTGTTGGCGGAAGAACCCTCGGCCACCCTGACCGCAACCTATAACCGCGTGCTCTCAACCCACCGCGCCGTTCGCTTTCAGCTGGCGGCGAAAACCCAGGGCCAGACACTGGAAAGCAGCGCCACACTGGACTTCAACTGGTACTTTTAACCGGGCTGCGTTGAGCCTGTGGTCATACTTCTGTGCTAGGCTCGTTGCAAAGGCTGCTAATGCAGGCCGTGATTTCATGCCGAGGAACACAGAGTGAAGAAAACGTCCATGGCGCTTGGCAGTGGTGGTGCCCGCGGTCTGGCCCACATCGGTATCCTTCGGGCGCTGCAAGACAGCGGTGACTACCAGATCAGTTCCATCGCCGGTTCATCCATTGGTGCGCTGGTTGGCGGCCTGTATGCGGCTGGCAAGATGGACGACTACGCCGACTGGGTCAGTGAGCTGTCGCTGGGCGAAATCTGGAAGCTGCTCGACTTTTCCTATTCCCGGGTCGGCCTGTTCAAGGGCGACCGCATTATGGATCGCCTGGCCGAACTGGTGGGCGACACTCAGATCGATGACCTCAACATGCCGTTCAGTGCGGTGGCGACCGATATTCAGAAACGGGAAGAAGTCTGGATCACTCAGGGGTCCATGTTCGAGGCCATTCGTGCCTCCATCGCCATCCCCGGTTTCTTTACCCCGGTACGCCGGAACGGCCGGTTGCTGGTCGATGGTGGCTTGCTGAGCCCGCTGCCGATGACACCGCTGTTGTATCACGATGCCGAATTCAACGTCGTCGTCTCCCTGAACGGTAACGCGCACCAGCCTGAGCCGAAAAAGCCCGTGCCGGACGAAGCGGCGGACCCGCAGGATGAGCCGTCCAACAAACTGCTGCAATGGTTTCAGCAAACCCGTCAATCGCTGGGGTTTGAAAACGAAAACCAAAGCAACTCGAACTCGGTTGTCGATATTTTTGCCCAGTCGGTAGAAGCCATGCAGGACCGGATTGCCCGCTACCAGCTGGCGGCGTTCGAGCCGGATCTGCTGATTGAAGTGCCGGTCGATGCCTGCGGCATTCTGGATTTTCACCGCGGTAAAGAGATGATCGATCTGGGGTACGAGTTAACCCAGCAGGCGT
The DNA here is from genome assembly GCF_004000275.1 of Saccharospirillum alexandrii. GTDB lineage: Bacteria > Pseudomonadota > Gammaproteobacteria > Pseudomonadales > Natronospirillaceae > Saccharospirillum > Saccharospirillum alexandrii. The sequence continues at coordinate 1,278,872 of NZ_RCIP01000002.1, read as the reverse complement.
TGAAAAACAAAGGCTAGTGCGCTCAGTTGGACCGGGATAAATCAGGGGGTTCATCCTCAAGGTCGTCTTCCGTGGCGTCCGGGTCCGGTTTGCGCAACTGGTGTTCCCATTCTTCCATCAATGATTTCACGCGTTCTACATAAGCCTTGTTCTGTGCAATCGGCGTGTTGATGTCGTACAGGCTGGCCAACTCAACCATCGAAGCACGATCAATCGCTTCGAAATCAGCGGCCATTGTCTGAGCTCTGGCTGCATCGTACCCCAGCGCCTCGAAAGCAGATCGGCCCATGCGAATGGAGCTGTCGTAGGTTTCCCGAATGATGTCGCGGCAGCCAATCGACCAGAGGTCATACACATGCATGCGGTCGCGCGCACGGGCCAGCACATGAACGTTCGGGTAAGTGGTAATGATGTAGCGCGCCAGTTCGGTGATTTTTTCTTTGTCGTCAATGGTGATCACCACCAGTTTCACATCGTCTATGTGAGCGGCTTCGAGCAAATCTGGCCGGGTACCGTCACCAAAGAATACCCGCAGGCCGAAAGCGCGCAGCATCTCCAACTGGGATGAACTGTAATCGACGACGGTGGTTGTGACGCCACCGGCGCGCAGCATCCGGTTAACCATGCCACCCACCCGCCCGTGGCCGATGATTAACACCTCGCCATGGTCGGTAATGTCATCCATCTTCTCTTCCTGGCCGTGTTCAAAACGCGGCACGATGAAACGGTCGTAGACGATGAACAGCGCTGGGGTGATCACCATCGAGAGCGCTACCACCAGCAACAGCGGGTCGGCGATGGCTTGCGGTATGACCGAATTGGCCACGGTAAACGACAACAAGACAAACCCGAATTCACCGGCCTGCGCCAACCCCAGTGCCAGCAACCAGCGATCGGCGCCGTTCACGTTGAACAACCGGCCAAGCACGACTAACACACTGGCTTTCACGGCAATCAGCAGTGCCGTTAAACCCAGCAGCGCGAGCCAGTGCTCGCCCAGTAAATCGAAATTGATGCCTGCGCCAACGGTCATGAAGAACAGACCCAGTAGCAAGCCTTTAAAGGGCGCAATGTCCGATTCCAGCTCGTGGCGATATTCGCTGTTGGCCAATACAACGCCGGCCAGAAACGTGCCAAGCGCTGGCGACAACCCCACCAGCGACATCAGCAGCGCGATGCCAATCACAATCAGCAGTGCCGCTGCGGTAAACAGTTCGCGTAACCGTGCCAGGGCAATGAAATTAAACAGCGGCCGGGTCAGGTAGTTGCCGGCCACCACGACCAGGGCGATTGCCGTCAGTGTTACCAGGGCGGTTTGCCAGCCATTCAAGCCAGCCACTAGGCTCAGCGTTGCGCCGTGGTCGTCGGCTGCTGCGTGGGCGGCACCCCCGTCGAGACCCGCAATGGCGAGCAGGGGCAGCAAGGCCAGCATGGGGATGACGGCAATATCCTGAAACAGCAACACCGAGAAGCTCGACTGACCGCCGTCGCTTTTAAACAGGCCCTTTTCGTTCAGTGTCTGCAACACGATGGCGGTGGACGACAGCGACAGCACCAGGCCGATCGCCAGCGCCACCGTCCAGGGTTGCCCGAGCAGCAAGGCAATACCGGCGACAGCCAGCGTTGAGAGGGTGACCTGCAACCCACCCAGCCCGATCAGGCGGTGACGCATGGCCCAGAGCTTTTTAGGCTGCAGTTCCAGACCGACCAGGAACAGCATCATCACCACGCCAAATTCGGCAAAGTGTTGCAGCGAAATGACATCAACATGCAGCAGGGTCAGCAGCGGGCTGATCACGATACCCGCAATCAGGTAACCCAACACCGAGCCCAGCCCCAAACGAGTGGCCAGCGGCACTGCCACGGCGCCTGCACACAGAAATACGAACGCCATCAACAGGAAACTGGTCATCAGCCTGATCTCTCAGCAGTAGGGTTAGGGTTGGGTCGGTTTGCAGCCTGACCTGTGGTCAGCGTTTGGGGCCGAGCAAAAACCACAAAATAAAGCCTACAAACGGAATCAGCAGCATAATGAGTATCCACAGCACCTTGCTGCCCGTTCCGGCGCTGCTTTGCGCCGTCTTTAGAATGCCGTAAATCACACAGATCAGTAGAATCAGGCCAAAAAAGCCGCCGACTTCAATAGACATGGTTGTCTCCGTTAATGAGGGGTCCATAAGTTTGCCGTTACTGCGGGCATTTAATGAGCCCACAATAAACGAGGAGGCAACGGACTGGAAGGCAAAGCTGGGTAAGGGCCGGAAAAGAGCGGGCTCCAGTCACCGGGTGTCAGCGGAACCGGAAAATGTCTTTTGCCACCGCGCGCTTTGTGGCAATATTCAGGGCTCGGGCCAACGCCCGACGATTCATTATCAACAGGAGGATTTCATGTCTCATACTCTGGCAATTGCCTGCCCGGCGATTCGGGCCTGATTCGACTGATAACCGCCTGATGGTGTCTTAATACGTGCTGGGGGTCTTTCCCGTGCACGTGTCGATTTCCCGATTCGCCCAACGTTACCCCGGTAGCGCAGCCTGATGGTTGCGTATTGGATTGTTATTGCCTGATGTGTCGGATCGCCGGCGCGTGCCAGGCTGAACGAAGGCATGGAAATCGATGAATACTCCTATTTCGCTGGCCGAACTGGGCTGGCGTCCCTTATTTCAACAAGCCCTTACTCTGGACCAACTGGACAGTGGCGTTATTGCGCGCGTCCTGGGTGTCGACCGGGACCGCCTGCTGCTGCGCGGTGAACAGTCCCAGTGGCACGAGCCGCTGGAAAAACGCTGGCACGATGTGGCGATTGATGAGCGCCCCACCGTGGGCGACTGGGTCTGGTTGCAGCCAGACATACCCGGTACCCTGACGTTGCTGCCGCGCCAGACGCTGTTGCAACGGGTTGCCTCAGGGACGGAACCTAAACCGCAACTGTTAGCGGCCAACATCGATACGCTGTTGATTGTGTCGTCCTGTAACGCCGACTTTAACCCGGCGCGGCTTGAACGCTATCTGGCACTGGCGATGGAGGCGGGTGCCATGCCCGTCTTCGTGCTGACCAAAGCCGACTTGAGCCGCGAGGTCGACCATTACCGGGAGGCAGCGCAAACGCTGCATGCCTCGACGCCGGTGGTGGTGTTGAACGCACTCGATCGCAGTGCGGTTGATCAGTTGAAACCCTGGTTGGCTCCCGGACAGACGGTGGCCATACTCGGCTCCTCTGGCGTGGGGAAAACCACGCTGACCAACACCCTGCTCGGTGAAGGACGCTTCAGCACCGCCGGTATTCGCGAACAGGATGCCAAAGGGCGGCATACCACCACCGCCCGCCAAATGGTGCACCTGCCCGACGGCGGATGGATCGTCGACACACCCGGCATGCGAGAGCTGCGACTGGGTGATGCCAGCGACGGCATTGATCGCGTCTTTGATGACATCGTCGAACTGACCCGACACTGCCGGTTTGCGGATTGCCAGCATCAGGGTGATCAGGGGTGTGCATTGGCAGCGGCGTTAGAGCAGGGAACGTTGGATCCGGATCGACTGCAGCGGTTCCTGAAACTCAAACGGGAAAGCCAACACGCCCAGCAAACGGTGTGGGAACGACGCAAACGCTACAAGGCATTTGGGAAGATGGCTCGAAGCGTGCAAAAGGCCAAGAACGAGAAAAAACGGTGAGATTGTGTCAGTGTAAATAATGAATCTCACCCTTACAGGCCGGCAAGGATGTCGGCCTTTCTTACACCTACCAGTGGTTGTTTTTTCAACCGGATTTTCCATACCGGTAATGCATTGATTTTATTGGAAACGCTAGCAGCTGGCTTGGGAATTGCTGGGTCCCAACGAATGTGTATGCTCGTTGTAGCCCGTGGTATCTGCTTGTTGTGAGAAGGGTTGAAAGTACATTCATATTAACCCGATGAATGACAGGAAGTAGACCTCATGGTGTTTCGAAAAATAACGCATGCACTTTTTTTGGTAATGCTCCCCCTAGCCGTTGCTCACGGGGCAACCCTGACAGTGACGACCACCAGCGATACCACGGCCAATGACGGTGTGTGCTCGTTGCGCGAAGCCATCAGCTCGGCGAACAGTAATGCGGCCTCGGGCGCCGCCAACGGTGAATGCCCGGCAGGGGATTCAGCCACCACCGATCGTGTTGTCCTGCCCGCCGGCACCTTTAATCTGAGCAGTACGCTCACGATTGCCGAAGACCTCGTTCTGCAAGGCGTGAGTAAAACGGACACTGTGCTGGATGGGGGTAACTCAGTCCGTGTACTGAACCTGGCCAGCGGTGCGGATTTGGAAGTCGTTCAGCTGCGAGTTGCCAATGGCAGCACAGCCAGTCCGGGGGCGGGTTTATACGCGACCACCAACTCCGTCGTGACGATTCGGGACAGTCAATTCAGCGGCAATGCCTCCACAGGCACTGGCGGTGCCATATTTTCGAACTACGCATTTTTAAACGTCTACGACAGCACATTCACCAACAATTCCGGATCCAGTGGTGGCGCAATCTATGGTGATTACAGCACGGTCACGATAAGAGGCAGTTCATTTTCCGGTAACTCGGCATCGAATAGCGGTGGCGCCATTTACAATGAGTATGGGCTACTCGACATTAAAGCATCCAGTCTCACCAGTAACTCGGCATCCTCAGAAGGTGGTGCCCTTTTTTGTTATGACTACGGTGTGATTGAACTTGAAGATGTGACACTGACCAGCAATACAGCGGGCGGTGATGCGGGTGCTATCTATATGGAATATTACAGCTTGCTGACGGTACGCAACAGTCAGCTCGATAACAATTCGGCAGGGTCAGATGGCGGTGCAATCTACGCCTATTATTCAGCGACGGTAGATCTGGTCAATACCCGTGTGTCCGGCAATGAAGCGTCGTCCGATGGCGGTGGCTTATACATTGACGAAGGCACGCTGAACGCTCTGGACAGCCAGATAGACAACAACATCAGTGGTGACCAAGGCGGTGGGTTCTACCTGGATTATCCTGGCAGTGCATCGCTCACAGGTACGTCATTGATGGGTAATACCGCTGCCAATGATGGAGGGGGGGGTTACCTCTATTATGCGCCACTGACGCTCTTTAACGTCAGTATTGGCGACAACACAGCAACATCGGGCGAGGGCGGCGGAATACACAGCGAAGCAGGGCCGATGCGAATTGAACAGTCGATTCTCAGAGACAATGTCGCCAACTCCGGAGGTGGTGGCATCTATGCGGATGACCAAGTCTCAATGACACTGACCAACACCACGGTCAGTGGCAACAGTGTCAGCAATGGCGACGGTGGCGGGCTTTACCTGGACTCGAGCATTCAAGCAGAACTGCGCAGCGTTACTCTCGTTGATAATGCGGCTTCCGGGTCAGGAGGCGGTATTCACAAGGAAGATACCGGCTCACTGCTCGCCTACAACAACAGCATTATCGCCGGCAATACAGCAACCTCGGATGCCGATTGTGCAATTGAACAAAATACGCTGTCACGCGGTTTCAATGTGCTTGGCAATGGCACCGGCTGCCCCACTCAGGCGACCGACCAATCCATTAACGCACCGGCGGTATTTGACGACCTGCTTGCGCCATTGGCTGGCAACGGCGGACCTACCCTGACACACGCCCTGGTCGCAGGAAGCATTGGCGACAACGCGGGCGATAACGACAACTGCCCCGACGTGGATCAGCGCGGTACACAGCGCCAGCAAAACGGTCGCAGCTGCGACGTTGGCGCCTATGAGCGGGTCAACGCAGCCAGCAGTTCCGGTGGCGGTGGTGGCAGCATGGGGGGGTGGCTGGCTCTGCTGGGTGTTTTACTCTTGCTCGGCCGAAAGGCTGGCTTGCGCTCTGCTGTTCAACACTAAGCGGGCCGGAGTCGTAAAAACGGTATCACTCCTGGGGCCAACCCAGGCAAGAGTCGGAACCAGCGTCTAACCTTGTGAGGCGTTGATCCGACCTTTGCATTGGAGGCCCCATGGCTGAGCAACCCCTTATTGCCGCTAAAAAACCCGCGAAAGTAGAATTGGAGCAGGGTGAATCTTACACCTGGTGCCGTTGTGGGCGCTCTTCCAACCAACCGTTTTGCGACGGTTCCCACAAGGGTACCGGCATTACGCCCGTTACCTTCAAGGCCGAATCCTCCGGTGATGCCTGGCTGTGCCAGTGCAAAGCCACGGGTGATGCGCCGTTCTGTGACGGTACCCATAAAAAGTTGACTGACTATAGCGAGGGCGACCCCTCTCCCTCGATGATTCAATCCGGCGCACCGAAAGCCGAGGCGACGCCGGAAGAGCCCACCGTGGCCCGCATTCACGAACTGGCTCGCGATGGTCTGAGCAAGCTTGGCCACCACGGTGAAATGGGTGCCATGGGCGTGCCGCGCAAAGACCTGCCGCACTGGGATGACCTGCAAATACTACCCGCCCAACTGGCCCGCAAACCCCTGCTGGACGATGCAGAGGTGGATACCCGCACCGTCATCGGGCCCCGTGCAAAGAACCCGCTTGTGCTCGACATTCCGCTGTTTGTGTCCGATATGAGCTTTGGCGCCCTCTCAGAGGAAGCCAAAGTCGCTCTGGCCAAAGGCGCCGAGCTGGCGGGCACCGGTATTTGTTCGGGCGAGGGTGGCATGCTGCCCGAAGAGCAGGCTGCCAATTCCCGGTATTTCTATGAACTGGCTTCGGCCCGTTTTGGCTGGGACATCGAGACCGCGGCCCGGGTTCAGGCCTTTCATTTTAAGGGTGGCCAGGGTGCCAAAACCGGAACGGGCGGGCATTTGCCCGGTAATAAAGTCACCGACAAAATCGCCGAAGTCCGTGGCCTGAAAAAAGGAGAAGACGCCATTTCTCCGGCCACCTTCACCGACCTGGTGACACCGGCAGATTTCAAAGCCCTGGGCGATGAAGTGCGTGAACGCTCGGGGGGTATTCCCATTGGTTTTAAGCTATCGGCCAATCACATAGAAGCCGACATCGACTTCGCGCTTGAGGCGGGTGCCGATTACATCATTCTCGATGGCCGGGGCGGGGGAACCGGTGCTGCTCCGCTGATATTCCGCAATCATATTTCAATCCCCAGCATGGCGGCTCTTGCTCGCGCGCGGCGACACCTCGACCGTACGGTCGGGCGGGATGTCACCCTGGTGATCACCGGCGGTTTGCGCATGCCAGAAGACTTCGTAAAAGCCCTGGCGCTCGGTGCCGATGCTGTGGCGATCGCGAACTCAGCCATTCAGGCAGTGGGCTGTGTGGCCGCGCGAATGTGCAACACCAACAATTGCCCCGCTGGCATCGCCACCCAAAAACCCGAATTACGGGCGAGGTTAAACGTTGATGACGGTGCTGAACGTCTGGCCCGCTATTTAGGCGCCAGTGTCGAATTGATGCAGGTGCTCGCCCGTGCCTGCGGCCACGCACGCCTGGCCGATTTCGACTCCGAAGACCTGACCAGTTGGAAGCGGGATATCGCGGAACTCACCGGCGTTCGCTATGCCGGCGTAGGGTATTAAGGCGACAAACAGAACGTCAGGCGCGTAGGTCGGGGCCGTACCGGCCCTGCGCCGTTGTTGGAGCGTCAGCTTGCCACACGGGCTCGTAGAGCAGCCATGTTCGAGACACTGGTTTATGTAGGTCCATTACCGTAAAGTGACTTTTTACAGGGGCGCTTCAGGTTAGGTTCCGTCACGCTGGGACAATCGCTGTCGTGATGTGCTTGAGGGCAGTTTGAGCGAACACTGGCTTAGTTTCATTGAATAGCGCGCAGGGAACACAGTATGCAAAATGTAGACGATTTATTGAAATCAACCATGACTGAGATCGAGCGGGTGCTTGATGCCAAGACAGTGGTCGGTCCGCCCGTCACGCACGGAGACACCACCGTTGTCCCACTGGTCAGTGTTGGGTTCGGCTTTGCCGCCGGTGGCGGCACGGGTAATTCTGCCTCAGGCGACAAGGCCTCCGGAAAGGCCGAAGGTGGCGGCGGTTTGGGTGCCGGCGGCGGCGGGGGCGTAAAGCCCGTGGCCGTTGTCATCATTGAAAAAGACTCGGTACGCCTGGAGTCCATCAAGGGAACCGCGATCACCGTGATGGAAAAAGTCGTTGACGTTGTTGACAAGGTGGCTACCAGGAGCCAGAACAAGCGCAATAAAGACAGCGACGATGAAACGGCTGACTGAAGAGCGAAGCACTGCTCCAGTGTTGTGCATACACGTTACGACCGCATGAAGCCAATGACTGGAATCAGAGTCGGCAAACCGGTCGTCGTGGGTGATGTCACCATCATTCCGCTCGTCAATGTTCGCATTCAGAGTCTGGCGCAGGCGGGTCGCTACTGGTTTCATGGGTCGGCCGACCCGTTTGCCGTCGTTGTTGTGTGTCAGGGAGTTGTCAGTGCTGTCGATATTGAGTCGGGGGAGTTCCCGATTGACGAACTGATGACGACAGTACCCGACCTCTCGGCCGTAATTCAATCATCACAAGATGCCCGTAGCTGAATGCCAGGTTTTGCTCGGGGTTCCGGCACCAGGAAACTGACTGTTTAAACCGTTGATCCATGCAACTCGCAGGTGTCGGATGAGCCAAACGAGGTCGGGTCGACACAAACTGTGGAGCACAAAGTGAAAAACCTTGATGACCTTATGAAAACAGCCGTAGGTGAGATGGAGCGCCTTCTTAACGCCAAAACGGTCGTAGGCGAGCCCATCACTCACGGCGAAACAACCATAGTCCCGCTGACGAGCGTGGGGTTTGGATTTGGCGTTGGCAGTGGTTTCGGTGCCTCAACATCGAGTGATTCGGGCGAAGGCTCCGGCACAGGGGTTGGCGGCGGTGGAGGCATTAAACCCGTTGCGGTGGTTATGATCGAGAAAGACACGGTCAGGCTCGAGAACATCAAAGGCAGCACGGTATCCGTTGCTGAGAAAGTGGTTGATCTGGCAGATAAAGTAGCAACCAACAAGCTAAAAGCCGACGATCAGGCAACGGACGACAGTTCAGAGAGCAAGCCAGCATCCAGTAAGGCTAAGCCCCGCAAACCAGCGTCAAAAGCCCCCTCCCGAGCGAGAAGCAGCAGTCGTAGCAAAAGCGACTGATGGATTGGGTGCTGTTGTTTGTTTGGGTGTTGCTGTCGATACTGATCACCCTGGTGGTGCTGTTGGCCGTGCCATTGGAATGGCGGTTCACTGTGGAACTCGATGAAGATCACCGCAGCGCAGACAGCCACATCCGATGGCTGTTTGGTCTGGTGATCATTCGCACAAGCAATGAACCCAAGTCTGACACCCGCGAAAAACCCGCCAAGCCTAAAAAACGCAAGCCTAAGCGAAACCGGCAATCGCTCCGGCGCGTGTTATCGGTCGATGGGTTTGTTGGTCGCCTGCTAACACTGATTCGGCGTATCGTGTCGGCCATTCATATTGAACACCTCTCTGTACAGGCTCGACTTGGGCTGGGAGATCCGGCCGACACAGGCCAGTTGTGGGGCGTGATCGGGCCTGTGGCTGGCTTATTGTCTATTCCCAAAGCCACTCGAATTAACATAGAACCCGATTTCTTCAACGAAGTACTGGCATTACAGAGCAACGGTCGTCTTCGGGTAATCCCACTTCGATTGGTTGGTCTATTGTTGGGCTTTTTACTGTCATTGAACACATGGCGAGCCTTTCGTGCCATCAAAGCAGGCGCCCGTGCATAGTTTTCAGGTTTAGCCTCTAATGAGCGTGTGAGAGCGGTTGAGTCAGAGCGTTGCGGTGTGATGTCTGGGTTTCTTTGTCGCTGCTCCAACTACCTGCGTTGGTGAGGTTCTGTCACATCCGGCCCGCTAGTGTGTCTGACCGTTCAACCACAACCCCAATAACCCACTGCGCCCGCGCACGTTCAGCTTTCTGCATAAGCGGGCACAATAGGTGTGAACGGTCGATTGGGTGAGCCCTAACTGGTCAGCGATTGCTTGCTCGGTTTCCGTGCTGAGCAGGGCTTCCAATACCCGGCGTTCCGCAGGGGTCAACGGTGACTCAGCCACTTTGAGGCCGTATAGCGTTGCAACGCGCTGATGAAACCAGGCCATCGGCCGAACGGCGGTTTCAACCAGTTTGATGTCGTTGCTGGAAAAACCAGGCAGCGCTGGGTCCATTCGGTGAAAGGACATCCAGGATTCAATGTCGTCACTGAGAGGGGTTGTGACGTAAAGGCCATCCACGATGCCGTGTTTTGCGAGCAGAGACTGGTAAGACGATCCGTACCGATCATCGGAAACGATACCGGCTTGCAAGGTGCCGATCCGAAACGTCCCGGCCTGGCTCATGGCAGAACCTACCGTTGACGCCGGGTCGAGCGATTCCATCAACCGGTATTGGTCCATTTTTACCTGTTCCATCAGGTTTTGCTGGCTGGTGCTGTAAAAACCGGCGGAGCGCCAACCGGCCATCGGGTTGCCCGGTTCGTGTCGGTGCATGCGCACAATGCCGCACCACCCTGCCACCTGCGCATTGAGTAATACCGACAGTTCATCCAATGCCCAATGCAAGGCTTCGCTGGTTTGGCGGGCGTCAAACCGGTGCAAGCGATCCCAAAGGTGGTGAATGCTTGCCTGATGAATCGGCATCATGTCGGTGTCTCGTCGTGAGGGGATAAACCAGCGTTAGGTTGCATCATATACCACCCCACCCGACCAGTCTCTGTTTAGGGACTGTTCGGCCAGGGCGGCTGCCGATAGTGTGGGAGCGTCTGCAACTGAAGCCATTCCGGCTTGTTGTCTGTTGGTGGTGCCCGGGTTGAGTTCGGGCCTGTAAACCGGAGCTCTCCCTCATGATTAACCGTTTTTCCCTTGCGTCTGGCCAACTGGTACGGGCGTTAGTGGTCGGTATTGCCGCGTTACTTGCACTACCGGCACTCGGCTATAACTACCCACCCATATCGCAGTCGATGTCTAACGGCGGATATAATCTGCCCATCGGGAAAAGTCTCGGGCAGAGTTTCACGGCAACGGCCAGCGGCAACCTGGAGAGTCTGGGCCTGAGCACCAATGGTGCCTATTTGGACGTTGAGCTGTATAGCGGTTCAGGGCGCGATGGCACGCGCTTGTACCGGAGGTCCAATGTTTTTTTTACTAACGTGGCGCCAGGCTCCGTTAATACACACGAGCTTACACAGAATATCCTGGTTGAAGCGGGTGAGGTTTACACCTGGGTCATTAAGAACGTATCGCCTGCAGTATATGAGGCCCGGTTTATTCATTCTAATTATTTTACCGATGGCGGCACCGACATAGATGCCTACCCCGCCGGTGAGCGGTTTGTGTTTGACCCGGCTGGGCCCTACCCGGAATCAGACCTTGTTTTTCAGGTGGTTATTTCGACCGATCTCGATATCGAAGGTCAGGGTGTGTTGATACAGGATGGTGACACGACACCTGCTGTTGCCGATGGTACCGATTTTGGTGCCCAGGAAATTCGGCTCGAAACCGTGACCAAAACCTACGAAATAACCAATGTTTCAGGCAGGACGCTGACCCTTAGCGGAGCATCGATCACCAACCCGGACTATTTCAGTGTCAGCCGCCAGCCGGCAACGACACTGGCCAATAATGCCAGCACGAGCTTTGACATCACCTTTGCACCGGTGACGATTAATAACAACGCAACGGCGCAAGTTACCGTTGCAAGCACTGGCATACCCAACCCCTATACGTTTTCCGTGAAAGGCGTGGGTTTGCGAGACACAACCCGCCCGGCTCCGGTGATTACCGGTCCTGACGCTATTCTAACCGGTCCGTTTTCAGTAGAGATTGATTTTCAAGAGCCAGTTATCGGCTTGGAACCAAGCGACTTTACTGTTTCCCGGGCTCGGGCAAGCGGCATGTCGTCACTGGGTAATGGCCGCTACCGTCTTAACATCATCCCCACCGGTGGCAGCCCAATTAGTGTGTATTTAGCGTCAGAACAAGCCACTGACCTGTCTTTGAATAACAACCTGAGCTCAAATGCCTACTTTAAAACCTATGTGGAGCGGTTTGATTTTGAGGATGAGACGGGTGGCGCATTGACGTCTCCGGTGGTGAACGCGGGCGAGCGTTTTGCGTTTACCCTGGCGCTGGGCAGTGGCGACTTTGATGTCAGCCCCGTGACGAATGAGTATGGTGCTTCCGGCACCGTCAATACCGTCAACAACCGAACCTTTCAATTCGTTCCTGCAACACAAGGCGCCTTTGCAGGTACGTACGAAATTACGCTGACCGACGCGGTGTCGGGCTGGTCGGACACACTGGAAATTCGAGTACCTCTGGCACTCACGTTGTCTCGTACCGAATTGCTGGATCGGGGCGAACGTGCACAGGCGGATGTGACCGTCACAGGCGCGAGCCCAGGCACCGCGATTTCATTGGCACTGGCCAGCGCGGCGACAGAGGCTTTGCCGGTGTTGGCGCAAACGGAACTGACCTCGGCAGATGACAGCCCGGCGGGTCATCCGGCGGCCACTATCTTAACCTCTGTAGCCTTGCCGGATGTCGCCGTCGAATTCGAGATAACCGCATCCGCCTTCGGCTACGTATCGGGCGAAGCAGCGGCGGAGGTGGTGCTAACGGCCGAATATCGCGGCCGTGTGACCGACTATTTGAACGGGCTCGATGAGGTCTCAGTAAGTGTGCTTGCCAGCGAAAACGATGCGGTTCAACTCGACGAGCTTGGCGCCCCTTACCAGGCACAAACAAATGCGCTGGGTGACTTTACTCTGGCCATTCCCGACGCGCTGCGGGCAACGCCGCTGACCTTGCAATTCGTTAAAGACGGTTTGGCTGTGTTAGCGATTGATGCCGGCGACTGTCTGACAGACCCTGATGGTTGTGACGTTGAAATGGTTTATTCACAAGCCGCGATTGCGCCTGCATTCGATCAACCGACGGGCCTATATCAGGACCAGGTCATCGTGGAGCTCACCAGTGCCACCGAGGGGGCTACCATCAGCTACACACTCGACGGCAGCGTACCGACACCAGCCCATGGTCAGTTGGTCAACAGCGGTGATGTCGTCATTCTTCGAGAATCGGCCGTGATCAGTGCACTGGCGTTTGCTGAAGGCCTGGCACCCTCGGCGGTCAGTCAGTCCGGTTATTTGATTCAGAAAACACAGGCCCCTGAAGAGCCGGAAGGCGAAAACAGTGGCAGCAGCAGTGGCGGCAGTATGAGCGCCTGGTTGAGCTTGCTGGCTCTGTTGCTGCTCACCCATACCCGCTATTACCGACGTTATAGAGCCTAGTATCGGTATCGGTCGGGGTAAACTGCGTATCCGGTTTGTAAGATACGCAGTTTACCGCCGGGTTTACGTAATAGTGCAGGATGTTTCTGCACCAGATCTGACCGCTCGATTCACCCATCCAGTCCAACTTGACGGTCGTTAGTCAGAAACGTAGCCTCAGCACACCCGATGTGATGTCAGCGAACGAGCAGATTGCCAGGCACCTCTGCGTGCCATGAGTGCCATCGCCTCATCTCAACACACCTCTCAGGCGCCAACGGTTGCTGGTGCCTTGCCTAGACCAGCCGGGGAGCGTTTTGCTGGATTATCTGTCGTTACTGTTGCCCTACGAGTTCTCCTGGCTCGCTATTCTGTTTTTTGGAACAGCCAGTGTTCTGTACGCGAACGGACAACGCGTGCTGGCGCAATCGGGTGAGCCTGTGGCCCGGTGGCGCAGCGTGCTGTTCTGGCTTGGGCTGGCGCTGGCCTACATTGTGATGCACACCCGGTTCGACTATTACGCCCAGTTCATGTTTTTCATTCATCGCATTCAACACCTGGCGTTGCATCATGTAGCGGCGATACTGTTAATGGGCGCGAACCCCTGGCGTGCGCTGGCGGCCGGTTTTCCGGACGGTAGTGCGAAACGGTGGGTTGCCCGCCTGCTGCAGTCGCCCCTGGTTCAATGGCCTTACCGGTTCATTCAGTTTCCGCCGGTTGCTGTGTTGGTGTTTGCCGGACTTATCTTTTTCTGGCTGACGCCCAGCATTCACTTTACCGCCATGCTTAGCCAGCCGCTTTATCTGCTGATGAACTGGTCGATGTTCATCGATGGCTTGTTGTTCTGGTGGTTGATTCTGGACCCTCGTTCCCCGGCCCTCGCCGGTACGCTCGGTTTTGGCAAGCGAATACTGGTGATCTGGGCGGCCACGGTGCCGCAACTGGCGCTGGGCGCTTACATCGTAGGTGCGCCACACAGCCTGTATGACATTTACGAAGTGTGCGGCCGGGCCTGGCCGATCGCCCCGCACGACGACCAGGTACTGGGTGGGCTGTTCACCTGGATACCGCCCGCCATGATGGGCGTGCTGGTGATGGTGGTGGTACTGAGACGCTTGCTGCATCAGTCGGACAACGACGGTGTACAGCCCGCTTGAAGGCTAGAGAGGAATCACTTGTGATGAAAACCCTGCCACTCGCCTGCGCGGTTGCGTTGGCTCTGTTGATAACGGCTTGTACCGGTGGTGATACTGACTGGACCGGGTCAAACATTGAAGGCGTGATGCCGGACCTTGAATTCGAACTGACGTCAGATACCGGTGAAGCGGTAACCGAAGAAACCTATCAGGGCAAAGCCAGCCTGGTGTTTTTCGGCTTCATGAATTGCCCGGATATTTGCCCGGGAACGTTGCAACGTTTGTCGACCGCCATTGAAGCGTTACCCGCCGACAGCCAGAGCGACGTGCAGGTCTTGTTTATCAGTGTCGATCCCGCGCGGGACACACCCGAGAAACTCAACGAATACACCGGATTTTTCGGCCCACAGTTTATCGGTCTTACCGGCACCGAGTCACAACTGTCCGACCTGGTCAAACGCATGAGAGCCACCTACGGCTATGGCGAACCCGACGACAACGGCAACTATGCGGTGTCACACAGTTCAGCCATTTATGGCTTCGATGCGCAGGGCAATGCCCAGGTGCTGATGAAGAGTGATCAGCCAGCTTCGGATATGAGTCATGATATCGAATTGTTGTTGCAGCGCTCTTGAAAGGGCGCGACAGAGTGCCCCGGCTCAACCTCAAGGAAGTGGATTCTGACCGAATACATGGATATTTTGCACGGTGGTTTTGCGCCTAATCAACGTAAGCGTAGAACGGGCCATTTACCCATATGGGCTTTTCCCGCCGGGCATGCTTAAATGCACGCAAATCTATCGTCTCTGCTTGTCATGCATTGGTTTGCTACCCTTAATCTGATCGGAACCGCACTGCTGATTCTGCTGGCCTCCTTTACCGGGCAACGGCCAGAGAGCCGCAAGAATGTTGGTTTCATCCTGCTGCTATTGGCCATGGCCACTTACAGCCTGGCGCTGGCGTTTGAATCGCTCGCGAGCGACCTGAGCAGTGCCTGGCTCTGGAATCGCATCCAGTATCTGAGCATCCCCTTCCTGCCAGCTCTGATGTTGCTGGTGGTGGGCCGCTATGTCGGTTTGCCGTTTCAGCGCCCCTGGCTGAAAGCGCTGCTGATTGGGTCCTTCGGGTTTTCCTTGCTGATTGCCCTGCTGCACTGGTCGAGCCCCTGGCATGACCTTTATTATCGGAACATAGCGTTCACCGTGGTGGATGACATCGCCGCGGTCAGTTTTACCCCCGGTCTGTTTTACCACTTGTTCGATGCGTTCTATTTCTCGAATGCTGCGATCGTTCTTGTGTTGGTTGGGCGTCATGCCTTGCAAGTGTATGGCCTGTTCAGAACGCAGGCCGTCGCCGTTTTCATTGGCATTATCATTCCCTGGGTGTTCGCCCTGGTGGGGGATTTCGCCTCACTCCCTACTGAGCTCGATATCGTTCCGCTGGCCTTTGTGCCCAGCGCGCTGGTGTTGGGCTTTGGGGTGCTTAACTGGGGCTTGCTGGGCCTGGAGCCCATCGTCATGCGTACGGTATTTGGCGCCATTCCATCGGGTTGCATCATTGTCGATCACAACCGTCGACTGCTCGATTGTAATGCTGCTGCGCAACAGATGTTTCCGGGGTTAACCCAACTGAAAACCGGTGAGTCGATTGACGCTATTTACGACGACTTGCCCGGGTTTGGTGCCGTACTCGAGGCATTGAATGATCGGGACCACTGGCTGATATGGTCTCCCGACAACCGTACCCATTACCGCGTGCAACTGACTTGGCTGGAGCAGCACCAGATGCACCTGGGTTACCTGATTCTGATACAGGACGAAACCCAGCAAGTCATCGCCGAAGCCCTCTTGCGCGAGCGCGCTGAACTGGATGGCTTAACCGGCGTGTTGAACCGAAGCAGCTTCGATGAGCATTTGAACCGGGCGGTGAAAGACAATGCCCTGGCCGGTACCAGCCTGGCGCTGATCCTGTTCGACCTCGATCACTTCAAGGTATTAAATGATACCCAGGGGCACCAGGCTGGCGATGAGGTGCTGAAAACCGTCGCCCGCTGTGCCTACGACCTGAGCCGGCACGGAGACAGCGTCGCTCGGTACGGCGGTGAGGAGTTTGCGCTTATTTTGCCGAATACAAACCTGGCCGGCGCCCGGGCGATTGCCGAGCGGCTAAGAGACATCATCGCCACAAACACGCCGGTTACGGCCAGCCTGGGTATCGCGCTGACCGACAGCGAGAACGACCTGAGCCCGAGAGAGCTGATTCACCTGGCCGACCAGGCGCTGTATCGGGCCAAGAGCCTGGGGCGCAATTGTGTTGAGGTAGCTGAGGCTGTTGAAGAGCAAGTGACTTAACCGGTGTATTCCGACCGACCCTTTTAGCCGCCTAAATTCGGCCTTATCCAGTGACAGAACATCCTACTGCACGTCAGGTATTAACACGTCGGTGGCCGTCTTGAATGCACGGGTTCGATCGAACAGTAGTCACGATCACTTGTTGTTTTCGAGTGCCCCAAGCACTTTTTCAACGCGTTTTTGTTTGGACGCTTTCTCGAGATCGGGCAGCCTGGCACGCAATGTCGACTTCAGCGCAGAACGGTGCGGTTCGCGAACCACCGTGATCGCCTGTTCCGCATAGGCCGGGAGCTGATTGCCCGGGCAGGTTTGCAACAGGCTGATCAACGCTGCAAAGGCCCGTTCGTAATAGCGGTCGACCTGGCACAGGTGCGTCAGAACCGCCGCGGCGCCGTCTTTGGTGATGACCGACCCCTGGTCGGCAACCGCCAGCAGGTGATCGAGCGCGGCATATACCTCATCGGGGCGTTCCGGTGTTACCGCCCCCAGGGCTTTCATGGCCCCCCACTGAAGCCGGTTGTTCTTGCGGCCAAGCAGTGCGAGCAAGTTCTGAACGTAGGGCGCAAGCAGCGAGGGGGCCTGTTCTCCGACTTCATAGAGCACCTTAATGCAGTCACTTTGAACCGGCGTGCTCTTGCTATGCACAAGAAGATCGACTAGCTCGCTTACCGAATTTGCATCACCGGTATCAACGATCTCTCTGGCCAGTTCAAGGTTAGGGGCCTCGTCGGCGCGCTGCAGCGAAGACGCCAGCTTATCGATCACAGTCACTTGGTTTTCCACCGTTCCAGGTTGGGTATCGACAAAGTAAAAAAGCTCGCCAGAAAACCCGGGAAGCCCATCTCCTTCACCTTATTCTTAACCAGCAACCGCATGTCATCCACAGTCATGTCTGGCGCTGTGAAGCGGCCATCGGCGTAGCAAAAAGAGCAGAAACGCGGGCTCAGCGAGCCGTCGGCTTCAGTGCCACCGCCGTTAGGGTCTTTCGACAGTGGCATAGAACAACTCTGGCAGTATTTATAGGGTTTTTGGCTCATGGGTAGGGCCCTCCTGATTGAGGCAGAGGCGTAGGCGACCCCCAGTTTAGAGCACAGTGACCAGAATTCCCGACTTTTTGAGCGATCCGGGGGGCGTTTGTGGAGCTTAAGGCCAAGGTTAGACATGGGCATGGGCGCAGTAGGCTGGCCGCTGTTGTATGTCGGCTAGGAGTTTTCAGTAGGCATTCCTGACATCAAGCATCAAGACGGTTGTTGTTCAGATAGTGAAGTAATGTTGGTAATCTGCCTTAATACTCCAAAATTTTAGGAATAGATAAGTATGAAAGCGGCAAAACCGTCCTTGGTTCAATTTGCCCTGTGTAGACTGGCCCCATACTCATTCGCTCCCACCCGTAGTGATACCAACCTCCATAACAATGTGCTCACCCTCAACCGATTCGATCTCTTCCGGGTCCAGAATGCGCACTCGATTTCTTGTTATTCGGGTGTCCGGGTTTGAGTCGGCCAGGGCATCTCGCACAGCGATTGCGCGGGCGTTGGCGAGACCTATTAAGTCGGTGTCTGTGACGGTTTGTGCGGCGATGATCCGTTCGCCCAGGTGGCTGCGATAGGCCAGGCCGTCAAAGGTAGCCTCTTCATTAATGGAATCATCCTGAGATATCACGAAGCGCTTTTGCACGGCCTCCAGGCTTATCTCTGGGTAACGGTTGCTGAACATTGTTTCCACAATGTCCTGGTTTGACTCGGCCGTCAGGCTTGGATCTGCAGCGGCCCGGTTCGCCTCATTCAGATGTTGCCGCAAGGTCTCAATGGCTTTCTCCCGTTGCAGTGCCGGGCCATCGAAACGTCGGCTGAAGGGGCCTGCAAGTTCGAGAATCAGTGCCGGGCGCTGGTTGAGAGCCTCGCGGAGTGTGTCGATGCGCGCACGCTGGGGAGGAAGGAGTTCGGCGCGGGCTTGCGAGTATTCTATGTTGCCTAGATCTTCCGAATCAGCGCCGATGAGGTTTGCCAGAAAACTGGCTGGCGATTGGACGACAGTCATTACAGCCTCTCCCAGTGCCTGTCGGACAATATCGGCGAAGTCGAATTCAGGGTTGCCAACATCCCCGGTTATGGAGAATTCCAGGTCAATGACGCCTTCGTTGTCCTCAAGCAGGGCGATGGCGAGGTCTAACGGCAGGTCCATGGCATCGCGGGTGTCCATCTTTTCGCCGAGCCTCAGGTTGTGGAACACCAGGTTGTTGCTGCCGTCGAGTTGCTTGTCTCGGATCGTATAACCTAGATCCAGGTCCATGGTGCCGTCTGCGATTTTACGGCCGGCGAAGCGCACGGTGTAGGGGGAGTATTCGGGGATCTGAAGGTTGCGAAAGGTCAGTTGCATGTTGGTTTCTCGCGTAGGTTGCCTGGCGTGAACACTGCCTTCAACTCGCACCAGCCCATACTCTGCGATCTCGCCTTTCAGCGCCACCTCCGCCGGCACGGTTGAGGTGGAACTCAGGGTCGAAACGTCGCCACTCAAGGTGTGAATGCTCGTCGAGAAGGGCAGCGCCAGGGAATTGTCGGTAAATTGAAAGGCCCCGTCGCTGAGCTCGATGCCTTCAATGGTCGTGTTAAACGAGGCTGGTTCTTTACCCGTGTTTTCGTCTTTACTCGCGCTGTCGCCATTTTCCCCTTCGTCGACCGGAGGGGATGCCATGAGCCGCGCGAAGTTGGTGGACCGGTCTTCGTGGATGACGACCAGGCCGGACAAACCGTCGAGGGCAAGGGGGCCCGTCTCAAGCTGCCTATCTGCGAAGTTCAGGTCAAGCTGTTCAGCATGAAGGCTTTGCCAACCGATGAGCGGTTCGTCATTGGAGCCATCTTTGATGTGCAACGAAGCAATGTCGGCGGAGCCCTGAAAGGCAAAGGGTTGCTGTGCATCGGTGTTCATTTGCCCGCTCACGTTAAGCTTCCCGGTATCGATTCGCACGTTTATGAGCTGGCGCAGGTAGGGTTCGGCCTGTATCAGAGCCAGTTCATCAATGCTGGCTTTGCCATCCAATGCGACGCTTGGCAGAAGCTGAAGTGTGCCGTCGAAGGCGAGCTTGCCGCCCTGGGCAAGCGTTCCGTTCATACGTGCCGGGAATCGGGTGTCTTCCTGAAGTGTGAGCGCTTCGACGGAGAGCTCGATATCCTGCAAGGCAAGTGATACCCGGTTTGGTTCATCAGTGGTCGCATCCGGTAGGTTGTCTGCGAAGCGCAGAATACCGCCCGCTACACGCAGTTCTGCGATTCGCAACGCGTGTAGTTGCGCAGGTTCGTCTTCATCGGAGCGCTGGTCAGAGCGTGTTGCGGCCAGGCGGGAGAGGCGGGTTTCGCCCGAGTTTAAGCGCTCTTCGTGAATAACCGGTTGGTCGAGTTGGACGGTCTGGAAGGTCCAGGCTCTGTTGACGATGCTCGCCCAGGTGAGGTCCAGAAGCAGCCGGTTCCACTCGATCAATTGTCGGTTGTCTGTGTCGTCCAGCGTGAGCCCATCGACGCGGAGCGTTAAGGTGTAGGGGTTGGCGTGTACGGCCTCTATGCGAAGCGCTCGCCCAAAGTCTTCCCGGGCGATGTTCACGGCGTGGTACTGGACGAGCCAGGGTACGCCAAAAAAACCCAGGAAGGTGTACAGAATGACCAGTGCCAGCAACCAGAACCGAACCCGGCGCGGAGATACCCAGTGTGTTCGTAAATAGCCGCCGAATTGGCGGAGCGAGCCATGGCTCATCAGTCCATATCCTTCGGCGTGAGTAAGGATACGAGGGTAGACGTGTCTATGCTCAGTGTCACCACTTCCTAAGGCTAATGGGACAGGCTCCACAGTGCCCAAGCTACAGACGGGTGAGAATACTCAACTACCAGAGCGACTGTCTTCATCCAAGACGGCAAGGAAATTGAAGCTGAACACTCTGGAGTTTCTAGCCAAAGCCGAGCAGTTTGGACTGGTGATAAAAGAAGGCGATGCGTATGTCGCGATTGAGAAAGCCCAGAAACACAGCATCGAAAACAAGGTCTTTCGGAACGTCCCCTATGATTCATGGTCTGTGCCAATAATTAATAACGTTGGTGCTACGGTGACCACTGAAACGGATGTCTAATAGCAGAGTTGCAGCGCAACAGGATTGGCATCCCCCTCCAAACCATGCGAACCTGGTAGCAGCTGTAACCTAGGGATCCCAACATGGATGAACTCTACCAGGGCCTCTACGACCTTCTGGCAACCGATGACCTTCACCAGCAAGTGGACGAAACACTGCTGGAAGCCACTTACGAGAGGATCAGCGAAGCGAACCTGCCGGAGCGCCTGGCAACGGCCGTAGCCGAGCGCTTGTTGGAGCGTTTGCATAGCATCAAAGCCACAAAAACCAGCAAGAAACCCGAAGAACAACTTGCCTGGGCCAACCAACTACTCGCCTCCCTGCAACAACCCCCGTTAACCGCAGACACCATCAGCTCGCCACCCAGAGCCCTGCGCGCGGTTCACCCCAAGGGGCTTAAGCCAGAACTTCCAGCCATTGGCCTGGCCCAGCCCTGGCTATTCACCGCGGGCAAAGATTCCCCGGCGCTGCTGCACGAACTGCAGGCCGAGCTGAACAGCTGCAACCATGTCGATATTTTAGTGAGCTTCATCACCGTTTCCGGTGTGCGCAAACTGCTCGACCGCCTGAAAGCCATTACCGCGACCGATGGCCAGGGCCGCAGCCAGGCCAGTGTGCGCGTGCTCACCACCACCTACACCGGCGCGACCGACCAGAAAGCCCTGAACCAGTTGGCCGAGTTACCGAACTGTGAAGTGCGGGTCTCGCTGGATGGTCGGCGCACCCGGCTGCACGCCAAAGCCTGGCTGTTTGAGCGGGATACCGGTTTTGGGTCGGCCTATGTGGGCAGCGCCAACTTCTCCGGCGCCGCACTGATGGGCGGGCTGGAATGGACGGTGAAGTTCACCGAGCATGGCCAGCCCGATTTGTTCAGCCGGGCCAAGGCGCATTTTGAAACCCTGTGGCTGGATACCGAGTTCCAACCCTATGACCCCAACAACAGCGACCACCAGGCCGCGCTGCGCAGCGCCCTGAAACGCGAGTCGACTCAGTACGACGCCCCCATTGGCCTGCCGACTTTCTTCGACCTGGTGCCCAAGCCGTTTCAGACTGACATTCTCGAACAGCTGGATAACGAACGCGCGCACGAGCGCACCCGCAACCTTCTGGTGGCCGCCACCGGTACCGGTAAAACGGTGATGGCTGCCTTTGACTACCGGCGCATTGCCCGGCAACAGGGCGGGCAACCCCGGCTGTTGTTTGTCGCCCACCGGGAAGAGATTCTGAAGCAGGCCCGGCACACCTACCGCCAGGTACTGCACGACCCGAATTTCGGAGATCTGCTGACTGGCCACCACGACCCCGAGCAACACAACCACCTGTTCGCCACTATCCAGAGCCTGCAAAGCCAGGCTTTGCTGGCGCAGCTCGGCGCTGACTACTGGCAAGTAGTGGTGATCGACGAATGCCACCACATCGAAGCCAAAGGGTTCGAGCAGTTCGTGACCACGGTGGAGCCCGCCGTTTTACTGGGCCTGACCGCCACCCCGGAACGCCACGACGGCAAAAACATCCTGCGCCACTTCCACAACCGGCCCGACGGCACCCCCGCCGCCCAATTGCGCCTGTGGCACGCACTCGACCTGCAGTTACTGGCCCCGTTCGAATATTATGGCTGCGACGACGGCGAAGACTACCGCACAATCAGTTGGGGCCAGCCGCAACTGGAACAGCAACAGCTAAGCAACCTGCTCACCGGCAACCAGATGCGCGCCCGCACCATCATCAACAACTGGCGCAACCTGGTGGCCGATACCCGCCAGTGCAAAGCCCTGGCGTTTTGCGTGTCTGTTGAGCATGCCGAGTTCATGACCGAGCAATTCAACCAGGCAGGCATTGCCGCCCGGCTGGTGACCGGCAAAACCAACCGAGACGACCGCAACGCCGCTCCGCGCCAACTGCAAAACGGCGAGATCAACGTGATTGTCACCGTCGACCTCTACAACGAAGGCATCGACTTACCCTTCGTCGACACCCTGTTGCTGTTGCGCCCCACCCAAAGCGCCACCGTCTTCCAGCAACAGATCGGCCGCGGCCTGCGGCTGTATGAAGGCAAGGAAAGCTGTCTGGTGCTCGATTTTGTGGGCCAGTATCAAGATGGCTTCCGGTTCGACACCCTATACAGCAGCATAACCGGCCTTTCGCGCCGGGAGATTGCCGATTCCGTCGAGCACGGCTTCGCCAAACTGCCCAGCGGCTGCCACCTGCAACTGCATAAAACCGCCCGTGAACACATACTGCACAGCCTGAAACAGGCCATCACCCAAAACTGGCGACGCCTGCAAACCGAGCTCGCCCGCTATGCCGCGCTGAAAGGCAGCAACCAGGTGAGCTTGAGCAGATTCCTGACCGATCACGACCTGGAGCTGGAAGACATCTACCAGTCTCACAGCACCAACACCAACAGCGGCTGGACCAACCTACTGCGCGCCGCCGGGCTCATCGCCGGCAATGGCAGCACTGAAGAAGCTTACTTCAGCAAACGCTTCGCCGCCTTACTGCACCAGGACGACCCGGCCCAATGGGAACTGCTGGCCAAAGTCGCGGAAGACCCAGCCAACTACCGCATAACCAGCGACCAGGACCGCCTACGCCTGCAGATGCTCGCCTACCAGATCGACAGCAACACCAAAGCGACCGGCACGGCACAGAGCTTCCTGAAGCGCCTCGCGAACGAGCCCCATACCTGCCAGGAACTCAAAGCCCTGGCGGAAGTGCAGCAAAACCGGCATTACCACACCTTCAAACCCTTGCCGGGCCTGGAACACACGCCACTGCGCCTGCACGCGGCTTACCAACTCCGGGAGATCCTTTCCGCCGTCGGCCGCTGGACCGAACACAGCAGACCCGAGTTCCGGGAAGGCGTATTACGCCTGCACGACCAGAAAACCGAACTGATCTTCATCACCCTCGATAAAAGCGAAGCCCGCCACGAAGGCGTGGCCTACCATGACTACGCTATTAGTCGGGATCGCTTCCACTGGCAGACGCAGAACTCGGCGGGGCCGAAAACAGATGCGGGCAAGCGGTACCTAGAACAGAAAACCAATGGCTGGCAGTTTCAGTTGTTTGTGAGAACGCAGAAGGGGGCGCCATACCGGGCTCTTGGGCCGGCGCAGGTGTTGAGTAGTCAGGGTGGAAAACCGATGAGTATAACGCTGGGGTTGGAGGCTGCCTTGCCTGAGCGGTTGTTTGAGGGGTTTAGTGTTTTGCGGGCGGCTTAATGAAATAATGATGCATTTGGATAACAATGCCAGTCGTGTTCCAGCCGAGTGTGATTGACTAATCTCCGCAGTTGCTAATGTCAGTACTTCGAGTTCTCATAAAACCCGTTCACATTCGCACCCAGATGGTACGATTGGAAATAATTAGCATCTATCAGGACGTTACATGCCTTTAACCCTCACTCAACTCGAACGCCACCTATTCAGCGCCGCCGATATCCTGCGCGGCAAGATGGACGCCTCGGAATTTAAGGAATACATCTTCGGCATGCTGTTTCTCAAGCGTTGTTCGGATGTATTTGAAGAGCGCCGCGAGCAGGTGATTGCCGAGCAAATCAAAAAAGGCAAATCCGAAGCCGAGGCCACCGAAATCGCCGAAAACCGGCTCTGGTACAAAAATTCCTTCTATGTACCCGAAAACTCCCGCTGGAGCTATCTGGTCAAGGAAGTGCACAAAAACGTCGGAGACGCCCTTAACACCGCGCTGGGCGGTCTGGAGCAGGGCAACACCAGCCTGCAGGATGTGCTGGAGCATATCGACTTCAACCGCAAAGTGGGCCAGAGCAAACTGCCGGATATTAAGCTGCGAGGGCTGATCAACCATTTCAACAAATACCGCCTGCGCGACCGGGACTTTGAATTTCCGGACCTGCTGGGCGCCGCCTACGAATACCTGATTGGCGATTTTGCCGACTCCGCCGGTAAGAAGGGCGGCGAGTTCTATACGCCCCGCCCGGTGGTGCGCATGATGGTGCGGCTGTTAAAGCCCGAGCAGAACCACAGCGTCTACGACCCCTGCTGCGGCTCCGGCGGTATGCTGATTGCCGCCAAGGAGTGGATCGACGAGCACGGCGGCGAGGGCTATCGGATGGATTGCTACGGCCAGGAGAATGCCGGCACCGTCTGGTCCATTGCCAAAATGAACATGCTCCTGCACGGCATTACCACGGCGAACCTCGAAAACGACGACACCCTGGAAAAGCCTCGCCATACTGCGGCCGGCGAGCTACTGCGCTTTGATCGCATCCTCACCAATCCGCCATTCTCGATCAACTTCGGCAGCAAGGACGAAGACGAAACCGGCCAGCCGGTGTTCCAGCCCCTGCACCGCGAGCGCTTCCAATACGGCGAGGTGCCCCTGGGCAGCAAAAAAGCGGACCTGATGTTCCTGCAACATATGCTGGCTGTGTGCGCCCCCGGCGGCATGGTGGCCACCGTGCTGCCCCACGGCGTGCTGTTTCGCGGAGGTGACGAGCAGCGCATCCGCGCCGGCATTATTGAGCACGATCTGTTGGAGGCGGTGATTGGCCTGCCGCCCAACCTGTTTTACGGCACCGGCATCCCCGCCTGCATACTGGTGCTGCGCCAGCGCGTCAGTGAAGGCGCCCAGCAGGTGAGCAGCAAACACCCCAACAACCGGGGCAAAACCCTGTTTATCAACGCCGACCGGGAATACTTCGAGGGCCGGGCGCAAAACTATCTGATGCCCGAACACATCGAAAAAATCGCCGCCGTCTACGAGGCCTTTGCCGAAGGCAATGGGAGGAACATCCCCGGCTTTGCCAGCATCGTCAGCACCGATACCCTGCGCGAGAACGGCTACAACCTGAACATCCGCCGCTACGCGGACAACGCCCCGCCGCCGGAGCCCCACGATGTGCACGCCCACCTGGTGGGCGGCATACCCGGGGCGGAAATTGCAGCCAAGTTGCCCCAGTTCCAGGCCCAGGGCCTCAACCCCGAAGACCTGTTCCAGCCCAAACCCAATGACCCGGGCTACCAGCTCTTTCGCGAGCAGTTCACGCAAAAAGCGAACATCAAACCCGCCATCGAGCAAAACACCGGGGTGCTGGCCCAGGAGCAGGCCCTACGCGATGCCTTTAACCACTGGTGGCAAAACCACAGTCAGAGCATTACCGCCCTGGCTCGCCACCGCGAATACGCGGCACTGCGCCAAGAGCTGTTGAACAGTTTTAGCGAAAGCCTGAAACCAATTGGCCTGCTGGATGATTTTCAAATAAGCGGCATGATCGCCGGCTTCTGGCACCAGCAGAAGTACGACTTTCTAACCCTAATGGCCCGCGACAGCCGCGGTGTAGTCGACGCCTGGCGCACCAGCATCCTCACCGCCATGGAAGACAAAAACAACAAAGACGACCCGCTGGAACACAAGCTGGTGAAGTTCTTGTTGAATGGCTTTCTGGAAGAGCTGCAACAACTGGCCAACCGCAAAGCCGAGCTGGACGGCCAAATCAAAGCCGCCGAGGAACAATTGCCCAAAACCGGCGAAGATGAAGACGATAGCGATAACGAGCCACTGAGCGAAGCGGAAATCGCCGCGTTGGAAAAGCAGATCAAAACCTGGAAGCAGCAGCGCACCGCCAACGCCAAAAAACTCAAAGAAAAGCAGGCCGCGCTGCCGGAGGAGCTGAATAGCGGTGTGGCCGCCCTGGACAATGCCCAGGCCGCCGAGCTGCTACGCAATATTCTGCACAACGATATGCACAGCATCGTCGAACGCTATATCAGCGCCCAGCGCCAGCAGGTGATCGCCACCGTGGAAAACTGGTGGGATAAATATCAGGTGACGTTGACCGAGATTGAACAAGAGCGGGACCAGGCTGCGAAGCAATTGGCTGGGTATTTGGAGGGTTTGGGGTATGTTTGAGGAGAGACCGCTGGGCAGCTTAATAGATCGGCAGACAGGTGGCGGAACCCCCAGCCGCCAAGTTCCTAGCTTCTGGAAAGGGAAAATCCCTTGGGCATCCGTAAAAGATTTTAAAGATGATCAAAGTTCGATTTCCGAAACCGAGGAATATATTTCAGAAGAAGGGCTTAGAGCCAGTGCCTCAAATCTCATTCCGGAAAACACGGTCTTAATATGCAGCCGAATGGCAGTAGGTCGTGCCGCAATCTCAAAGGTTTCCATTGCCATCAACCAGGATTTAAAAGCACTGTTTCCAAAGGCGGGCGTTGACCAACGATATCTCCTTCGGGTTTTTCAGTGGGTTAAGAGACAGGCAGAAAATCTCGCGGTAGGATCGACTGTAAAAGGGATACGTATAGCCGATCTCTTGGGATTGCAGATTCCTGTTGCTCCTGAAGTCGACCAACCCGCCATCGCCAATATCCTCGACACCCTGGACACCCAAATCCGCCAAACCGAGGCCATAATCGTCAAGCTGCAGCAGGTCAAGCAGGGCATGCTGCACGATCTGCTGACGCGCGGCATCGACGCCAACGGCCAACTCCGTCCACCCCGCAACCAAGCCCCCGGGCTCTATAAAGAATCGCCGCTGGGGTGGATTCCGAGGGAGTGGGAGGTGCGAAATTTGAGTCAGTTAACAAGCTTAATAACCAGCGGTTCTCGGGGCTGGGCGTTGTATTACTCCGATACTGGCTCCCTTTTCCTACGCAGCCAAAATGTTCGAATGGGGTGTTTAGACCTTTCAGAGCGTCAATGTGTCAAACCTCCGACAGATGGAGAGGGGCTGCGTACCCGAGTCGAGGCATTAGATCTTCTGGTAACAATTACAGGTAATGGCGTGGGGAACTTAGCATATCTTCCCGATGGCTGGAGTGAGATAGCTTTTGTGAGTCAGCATGTTGCGCTTGTGCGGTTTGTTGATCCTTGGCTGGCTAAGCTGGCAAATCATTATCTTGTGCTCGGAGGGCCTGGCAGGCAGCAAATTGTCGACGCTCAGTATGGTCAAAGTAAGCCAGGGTTAAACCTCGAAAGTCTTCGTAATATTCGCATACCCGCACCCTCAAACACCGAAAGCGAAGAGATCATTGCCAGGGTCGCCTTGTTGAACAAGCGCGTCGAAGATGAAGTATCGTTAGTAGGACAGCTGCACTCTGTTAAAGCTGGCCTAATGGACGACCTCCTAACCGGCCGCGTCCGCGTCACCTCGCTTCTCGACACCGCCAAAGCCAGTTAACAGGAGTTTGTTTATGGGCCCGGAATTACATTACAGCGAACAGCCCTTAATCGACCAGTTGGTAGCCCTGGGCTGGACCTTTACTCCCGGCAGCCTGGATAACCCGGCGGCCACCGGGCGCAAGAGTTTTGCCGAAGTGCTGCAAATCGATGTGCTGCGCGCCCAGCTAAAACGCATCAATAACCGCACCTTGGCCAATGACGAGCAAGTGGAATGGCTGGATGAGGAACGCATCAGCAGTGCGGTGTCCGCCCTGACCCGCATAGCCGCGCCGGGGCTAATGGAGGCCAACCAGATTGCCACGGAATTGTTGACCGAAGGCTTTGTGGTGGGCGGCCTTGTGGATTGGGACGGCGGACGATCGCGCACCATTCACTATATCGACTGGGAGCACCCGGCCAATAATCAGTTTACAGTGATCAACCAGTTCAAGGTGCAGTGCCCGCCGGGGCACGACAGCGTCAAGCAGCATGTGATTCCGGATTTGGTGCTGCTGGTCAACGGCATTCCCCTAGTGGTGATTGAGTGCAAAAGCCCCACTGCCAGCTCCGCGCCGGTGAGCGAGGCCATCGACCAATTGCGTCGCTATTCCAACCAGCGCTTTGCCCAGGGTGAGGTAAGCGATAACGAAGGCGCACCGGCGCTATTTAATACCAACCAGTTTATGCTGGCCACCTGTTTTGATGACTGTTTGGTGGGCACCTTGGCCGCCGGCAGCGCGCATTACCTGCCCTGGAAAACCGTCGCGGGCATCGACAATCCCCAGCGCACCGAGGCCGAGGTGGCCGAAGCCCTGGGAGTCAAAAGCCTCTCGCCCCAGCAGCGCACCGTGGCGGGCATGCTGGATAAAGCCAACTTGCTGGACATAGTGCGCCACTTTACTTTGTTTATGACCACCGGCGGCCAGACCATCAAACTGGTGTGCCGCTACCAGCAATATCGCGGTGTGGTCAAAGCCATTCACCGCCTAAAAAACGGCAAAACCCGCAAACAGGACGGCGAATACGACCGCCGTGGCGGCATTGTCTGGCACACCCAGGGCTCCGGCAAAAGCCTGACCATGGTGTTCGCCCTGCGCCGCATCCGCACGGACACGGCCCTGCGCCGCTTTAAAGTGGTGGTGGTCACCGATCGCAACGACCTGCAAAAGCAGCTCTCCGGCACCGCCACCTTAAGTGGCGAGGCGGTGCAAATCGCCAAAAACAGCCAGGCCCTTAAGAACATCCTGCGCCAGGACGGGCCGGGGCTGGTGTTCGCTATGATTCAAAAATACCGGGACGAGGCCAGCAAGCTCGGTGACTTTGAGCAACTGAACAACAGCGAAGATATTCTGGTGATGGTGGACGAAGCCCACCGCACCCAGGCCGGCGACCTGCACGCCAACCTGCTGGCCTGCCTGCCCAACTGCGCACGCATCGGCTTTACCGGTACACCCATCATTATGGGCGAGAAAAAACGCACCCACGAAATCTTTGGCGAATTCATCGACAAATACACCATTCGTGAGTCGGAAGCTGACGGGGCCACTGTACCGGTACTGTACGAAGGCCGCACAGTGCAGGGTGCTGTAAAAGACGGCAGCAGCCTCGATGAACTGTTTGAAGACTTTTTTGCCGGCAAAAGCGACGAAGAACTGGAGGCCATCAAAAAGAAATACGCCACCAAAGGCAATGTGCTGGAAGCCCCCAAACTGATTGAGGAAAAAGCGCGGGACATGCTGCGCCACTACGTCACCTACATTTTGCCCAACGGCTTTAAGGCCCAGGTGGTGGCCTACAGCCGCCTGGCGGCGGTGCGCTACAAAGGCGCCTTTGAAAAAGCCCGTGACGAGCTGC
The DNA here is from genome assembly GCF_004000275.1 of Saccharospirillum alexandrii. Lineage (GTDB taxonomy): Bacteria > Pseudomonadota > Gammaproteobacteria > Pseudomonadales > Natronospirillaceae > Saccharospirillum > Saccharospirillum alexandrii. The sequence continues at coordinate 1,249,025 of NZ_RCIP01000002.1, read as the reverse complement.
TGGGTGAGGCGGGCTACCTGAGCCCGGCCATCAAAGCCCTGGACGAAGAAGAACTATGCCGCAAGTCCCCCAAAATGCAGGCGCTGGTGCAGGCCTGGCGCTATCGGGAGCTGATTGGCCGGTTGCAGTTTGCTACTGTTATCTCCGGCGATAACAACGACGGCAGCGAGTGGGCCGAACACACCGACCGCGCCGCGCAAGACTTGGCCATCGAGCGTTTCAAAAGGCCCCTATTACCGAAAGAAAAGGCACCCAAAGAAGGTGCCAGTAAAGACAATAGCGACCCGCTGGCGTTTTTGATCGTTAAATCCATGCTGCTAACTGGCTTTGATGCGCCCATTGAAGGCGTCATGTACCTGGACCGCTCTATCCGCGAGGCCGAGCTGTTGCAGACCATCGCCCGCGTCAATCGCACCGGTTTTGGAAAAACCGCGGGCATCGTGGTGGATTATTACGGTGTGGCTAACCACCTAAGAGCGGCACTTGCTGCCTACAGCGATGAAGACGTGGACGGCGCCCTGCGTAGCCTAAAAGACGAAATTCCCGCCCTGCGCGACCGTCATCTGCGGGCCGTGGATGTGCTGCGCGTCCGTGGCATTGAAGACCTGAATGATATTGAAACCTGCGTGCAGGCCCTGGATAGCGAGCGCCTGCGCCAGGAGTTCGGGGTAAAGGTCAAAGCCTTTATGCAGAGCTTGGACCTGGTGCTGCCCCGCCCAGAGGCCTTGCCCTTTACCCAGGATGCCAAGCAACTAGCGATGATCTACGCCGCCGCCCGGCGCCGCTACCGCGACGGCCCGGTGTTGGGCAAAGATGTGGGCGCCAAGGTGCGCAAGCTGATTGATGACCACGTGATCTCGCTGGGTATCGACCCGAAAATTGCCCCGGTGAACCTGACCGATGCCAACTTCAGTCAACAACTTAACCAGGTCCGGGACCACGCCGCCAGCTATAACGCCGACCCGGAAAAAGCCCAGAAAGCCGTGGCCTCGGAAATGGAGCACGCCATTCGCAGTCATGTTCAGCAAAAGCTGGATGAAGACCCGGTGTACTACGGCAAACTCAGCGAACGCTTGAAGGAAATTTTGGACGACCTGGAAGGGCGGTGGGCTGAACTGATTAGCGCACTGCAATCCATTATCGACGAGGTTAACAGCGGCAGCACCCAGCACGAGGCGGGCCTGCCCGATGTGCCGGAGCACTACCTGCCGTTTTATCGCATGCTGCGCGCCGCCAAATGCGGCGACGCCCAACCGGATATGGTGGTAGAGGCGGACTTGATCACCCTCACCGAAAGCCTGGTGGATTACATCAGCCGCGAGGTTAAGACCTCGAGCTTTTGGCAGCCCCACCGCCGCCCCATGCAAGAGGCCCTGGAGCAGGCCTTGTTTGAGCGCATCGTCGACAGCGAATTGCTGGAGTTTAACGATGTACCGCCTCTGGTTGATAAGCTGCGGGACCTGGCCAAAGCCAACAGCTACAAGCTGGAGCAGCAATGATCGTCACCGTCGACGACCTGACCATTCCGGTGCAGGAAAGCGCGCGCCGCAAAACCCTGCAACTGACCGTGGAGCGGGACAGTTCCCTGCGACTGACCGTACCACCCAACGTCAGCCAGGAAACGCTGGAAGCCTTTGTGCGCAGCAAGCAGCCGTGGGTCTATAAGAAACTCGCGGAAAAAGCGCTGATGCAGAAGACCATTCGCTACAAGCAGTTTGTGCAAGGCGAGGGCTTTTTGTACCTGGGCCGCCACCATCGCCTCAACCTGGTGGATGCGCAAACCGAGCCGCTCAAACTGGTCAGTGGCCGTTTTAACCTGCAGCGCGATGCTTTGCCCCAGGCGCGACAGCACTTTATTGGTTGGTACAGCCAGCGTGGCAAAACGTGGCTCTGGCAGCGCGTGCAGGACTTTGCTGCCCGCCTGGAAGTAAAGCCCGCCGGCCTGAAAGTGCAGGACCTAGGCTACCGCTGGGGCTCCTGCGGCAAGGGCGAAATGCTCTATTTTCACTGGAAAACCATTCTGCTCCCCGCGCGCATTGCTGAATATGTGGTGGTTCACGAGTTGGTGCACCTGCACGAACACAACCACTCGGCGGAATTTTGGCTGCGCCTTGAGCGCGCTATGCCGGATTATGACGAGCGCAAGCAGTGGTTGGCAGAGCATGGGATGGATGTTGAAGGCCTTTGATGGTGTAATAGTGAAATTCTAAATTTACCTGATAGGTAAATACCTATAGACTAAGGACTGTTTTTGGATATCCTTTTCCACGACAAAAAACTGCGTGAGTTGTGCGAAAAACAGCGCAAAGCTGAGAGAAAACTGGGGTCGGAGTGTGCTCGAAAGCTGAGGGCGAGGCTTAGCGATCTAGATGCCGCCGACCAGGTAACCGACTTGGTTGCCGGTAATCCACACCCGCTCAAAGGCGACCGCTACGGACAGTTTGCCGTCAACCTAGCCGGCGGCTGGCGCTTGGTGTTCAGCCCGGGAAATGACCCTGTCCCGCAGAGTCCGGCAGGCGGTATCGATTGGAAACAAGTCACCATCGTTTGTATTGAATATATAGGGGATTACCATGACTGAGCTGAGCGCTCCGTTCGCGCCGGACTGGGTCTCCCCGCCCGGCGAAACCATACTCGATATTGCAGAAGAGCGCGGGTGGACCCAAAAAGACCTGGCCCAACGCCTAGGCTTCACAGACAAACACGTCAGTCAATTGATTAACGGCAAGGTGCCGTTGAGCATCGAAGCTGCACAACGCCTGGAACGGGTCGTTGGCGGCACGGCAGACTTTTGGTTGACGCGCGAAGCCAACTATCAAAGCCATCGTGCTCGGCTGGACGCTGCTGAACAAAATGTTCAATGGGTCTCCTGGCTGGACGAACTGCCGGTTAAAGACTTGATGGCCTCTGGTGCGATAACCAAGTGTCGGTTGGTTGCCAGGAATAAACCGCAGGTTGTAGAGGACTGCCTGCGATTTTTCGGTGTGGCCTCCCCGGACGAATGGGAGAGCCATTATGGCGGCATGCAGATGTCTTTTCGCCGAAGCCGCGCTGATCAAAGCGATATCGGCGCTATATCCGCTTGGCTGCGCTTGGGTGAACAATATGCGGAACATGCAGAGACGCCAAAATACGATAAAGACCGATTTGTTCAAGCCTTGCACGAGATTCGCGACCTGACCTGTGACGACCCCGATCAGTTCGAACCAAAAATGCGGACTCTGTTACAGGAAGTGGGCGTAGTATTCGTGTTGGTACCGGCTATTCGTCGAACCCATGTTAGCGGTGTCGCCCGTTGGCTGGGGCCTACCCGACCTTTAATTCAACTGTCTTTATACGGCAAGACCAACGACAAGTTTTGGTTCACTTTTTTTCACGAAGCAGCACACATTTTGTTACACGCGGGCAGCCGAAAGGAAAAAAGTGCCGTATTTCTTGATGACCCGAACACCCACCCCAGTGACGACCCAAAAGAACACGAAGCTAACAAGTGGGCCGGTGATTGGCTGATTCCAAGACAGCATTCCACTAGACTGACGGAACTGCGCAGTAAAAGTGACGTAGTTGAATTCGCCCGAGAACTCGGCATTCACCCTGGTATTGTCGTTGGGCGCTTACAGCACGACGGACACATCGAGCATCACTGGATGAATGATCTTAAACAAAGCTTTCAGTTCGTAGAATAAGGATTTTTCTTGCCCTCCAAAAAGCGAAAAACCCCGGTGAAACCACCGAGGTTTGGACGCCGACCAGGAATGCCCAATCCATTTAAAAAGTAGATTGGCTGGATTGCCGATCCTTGTCAACCGCCTGCGTTGAGTTCGATGTTGTCGCGCAACCCACTAAATCGTTCAACCCGCTTCGCAACACCCTCACACCAAACCCCCTCACCCCCAGCAACAAACAACCCCTGCTTAGCCCGAGTCAACCCGGTATAAATCAACTCCCGGCTCAACAACCCCATCGCCTGCTCAGGCAACACCATCGCCACCCGCTCGAACTCAGACCCCTGGGTTTTATGTATCGTCATCGCATACACGGTTTCGAACCGGGGCAGGCGGCCGGGGGCCAGGGGGCGATAGTCGTTGTTGCCGGTCTGGAACCAGGCCATTAGGTGGCCGCTGGTGTCGTCGGGCCAGATAAGGCCAATGTCGCCGTTGTAGAGGCCGATGCCGTAGTGGTTTTCGGTGATCATGATCGGCTGGCCCTTGAAGAAGGGGGCTCGGGTTGGGTTCAGGGTTTTGAGTATCCGTTCGTTCAGGGCTTCTACGCCCATGGGGCCTACGCGGGCGGGGCAGAGTAGCCGGAACTGGAACAGGGCGTTGAATGCGTCGGCTTTGCTCGCGGCACTGGCGATGGGGCGGTACCAGTGGTCGACCCAGTGGCTGATCTGTTGCTGGGCTTTGTCGGTGGGAATCCACGCCAGGTCTTCGGCGTCACTTTGCAGGGTGGCGAGGCTGGCGTCGGCTTCTCCGTTGATGACTTGGGTGGCCAGGCGGCCGATGCCGCTGTGTTGGCCGAAGCGGCGGCTGTGTAAAAGGAAAGTTAGAAAGTTTGGAGCTGCGAGCTGCGAGTTTTTGGGCTCGAGCTTGGTGCTTTGAGTTGGGACTGTTAGGCCCAGAGTTTTGAGGGTTTTAGCCCTTTTTAGGCTGTAGCCTGGGTGGGGGCGTTGGGCGAGGTCGGCTAGTACTGAGCCTGCCGCTACGCTGGGTAATTGGTCTGCGTCGCCCAGTAGGATGACTTTGGTGTGTTCTGGTAGGGCGCGGAACAGTCTTGTCATCATGGGTAGGTCGACCATGGAGACTTCGTCTACCAGCAGTACGTCGCAGTCGAGCGGGTTGCGTTCGTTGTGGCGGAAGTCGAGCCGGTTGGGGATGACGCCAAGTAGCCGGTGCAGCGTTGTGGCTTCGTCGGGAATGCTGTTCAGGGCGAGCAGATCGATGCGGCCGGCCAGGTCGCTTTTGGCATCGCGGATGGATTCGGCGAGGCGCTGGGCGGCTTTGCCGGTGGGGGCGGCCATGCGTATTTTGAGGTCGTGCGGGCTGGTCATCGCCAGTAGGGCGAGCAGGCGGGTGACGGTGTAGGTTTTGCCGGTGCCGGGGCCGCCGGCGATGATGTTGAAGCCGTTGAACAGGGCGTTGGCGGCGGCGATGGCTTGCCAGTCTGGTTCTGCGGTGGCGTTTTGCTTGGCGAGCGCCGGGAACAGGGTGTGCAGGGCGGCTTTTGCGGCTTTGGTATCAACGGTGGTGTCGCTGGCGTCGGATTGCAGGCGCTGGCGCAGTTGGCTGGCCAGTTCCTGTTCGAATTGCCAATAGCGGCGCAGGTAGAGGCGGTCGCCGTCTAGCACGATGGGGGCGTTGTCTTCTGGGCCTATGGGCAGTTGGCTTAGCTGGGCCAGCCAGTCTTCCAAGGGTGGGAAGGTGTAGCCAGGTTTGTCGTCGCTGTGCCATTCGGTGCGGCCGGCCCAGGCGGGCAGGTAGAGGCAGCTGTGGCCCTGCTGCAGGGTGTGGCTGGCGCCGGCGATGCTGTGGAAGAGGTCGTCGGTGTGGGTGTTTAGCCAGTCGCAGAGTTGGGCGGCCAGGTGCAGGTCGATGTCGTTGATGTTGGCCAGATTTTGGCGCGCGGTGTGTAGCCGTGGTTTGTTGGTTTCCTGTTGCCCGGGTGACTGGCCAGCTGCGGTTTGAGAGTGCGTCGTCATGCTGGGGTCTCCGTGCCGGTGAACAGGGTGTCCAGGGCGTGTAGGGCGGTTAGGTCCGGGTCGCGGTGGTAGATGCCGGTGGTCTGGCCCTGGGTCATGCCGCGCAGGTACAGGTAGTGCACGCCGCCGAGGTGCTGTTCGGGGGTGTAGTCGGGCAGGCGGGTGCGCAGGTAGCGGTGCAGGGCCAGGGTGTAGAGCAGGTATTGCAGGTCGTAGAAGCTGGCGTGCACGCTCTCGGTCAGGGCGGTTGGGTGGTAGTCGCCCAGGCGCTCGCCGAGCCAGGTGGATTTGTAGTCGACCACGTAATAGCGGCCCTGCCACTGGTAAATCAAATCGATGTAGCCGTGCATCATGCCTTTCAGGCGCGGCGGTTCGGGCAGGATGACGCCAGGGGTGTTGCGGTGCCGGGCGAGGATGCGGGCCAGGCCCTGGCCTTTGCTGGCCATCGGGAAATAGAAGGCCGCTTCGCGTTGGGTGTGCGCCTGGTTTAGGTCTGCCAGGCGGGCGCCGCTGGGCAGTTCGGTGTTGAGGATGTCGCTTAGCCAGGTGGCGAGTGCCGGGCGCAGGGGGCTGACGCCGGGTGTTGTGGGTTCAGGGTTGCTGGCCTGGCTGTTGGCTTGGGCGTCTTTCGGCAGCAGCGCGGGGTAGCGTTGTTCGGCCCAGGCGAGTTCGGTGGTGAAATCCGGGTTTACGAAGTCGAGCCGTTCGAGCAGATCGTGCAGCAGGTTGCCGGCTTCGGCGCCCCTTGCCAGGCGGAAGCGCAGTGGCCGGTCTTGTGGGGCGGTGGGGGCTTGTTCGGGGTCGTCCTGGTCGCGGTCGGGCGTGGTCAGGCCGCCGTGGCGGGCGTTGCGGGTCAGCGCCGAGAAGGAGCTGAGCCACCAGTCGCGTTCGATACGGCCGTGGAATTGGGCTGCGCGGGCGGTGCGGGTGGTTGTGGCTTCGGGGGCTGCGGCGTCGGTCAGCGGGGTGTCGGGCAGGGTGAGCACGGCGCCATTGCCCTGGCTGGCGAAGGTGGTCAGTTGCTCGGTCAGGGCGTCGAAGGTTTTTGTGTTCAGGCAGCGGGCCAGGGGTGAGCGCTCCAGTTCCTTGAACTCGGCGGCCATCACATAGAGGCGGCGTTCGGCGCGGGTGGCGGCGACGTACAGCAGGCGAATGTCTTCGGCGGCCTGTTCTTCTTCATAGAGGTCGCGTTCCGGGTCGCTCGGGTTTAGGGCGAGCACGGCGTTGTAGTCTTGGCGGTCGTGGTACCGAATCAGCATCGGCGGATGCTTGGGTTTGCTGCGGCCGTAGCTGACGAACGGCAAAAAGACGATGGGGTATTCCAGCCCTTTGGCGCCGTGCTGGGTGATTACCTGTATCAGGTTGGCATCGCTTTCCAGGCGCAGCTGGGCGATGTTGGCCAGGGTGTCGTCTTGCCGGGCCTGGTCGAACCAGTGCAGCAGTTGCCAGGGTTGTCGGTGTTGCTGGCTGGCCTGTTGCAGCAGTTCGAGCAGGTGCAGGCTGTTGGTGAGCGTGCGTTCATGGCGTTGCGGATGCGGGCGCACGTGGCGCTGGAACAGTTGCAGCGCCATGCTCATCAGGCCCTGGCTGAACCAGCGTTCGCGCAGTTCGGTGAGTTCGAACAGGGCCTCGGCCCAGGCGTGTTCGTCTTGCTGCAGCTGGAACAGCCGTTCAGTGTCGTAGCCAAACCAGGGGGTGGCGAGCGCGGCGATCAGGGCGCGGTCGTTCTCGAGGTTCAGAATGCCGTTCAGGGCGCGGGCCAGGGTCTCGGCCTCGGCGCTTTGCAGCACGTTGTCGCGGGCGCTCAGGTACACCGAGGCGAGCTGGTGCGTGCGTAGGGCGTTCTGGATGACCTCGGCTTCGTGTTTGCTGCGCACTAGCAGGGCGATGTCGCCGGGTTGGACCGGTTGGCCATCGAGCTTGGCCTCGGCGAGCAGGCGGCGGATCTCGCGGGCGGTCCAGTCGGCCAGCACTTCGAGGCCAGTTCGGGTGTAGCCTTTGGGCTCGTCGTCGGTGGCGGGCAGCAGGCACCATTGCACGGCGCCGCGACCGGCCGGGTCGTCGATGTCGGGCAGGTCGTTTTTGCCGGCTTTGACCGGCAGGTAATCGATGCCGAAGCCGAACACATCGGCGCTGGCTTTTTGCGTGCGTACCTGGCCTTTAGCATCGAGTGGGTGTTCGCCGTAGAACAGCCGGTTGTAGCCTTGTACCACGGCCGGGTGGGAGCGGAAGTTGGTGTCCATGTGCCATTGCTGGTCGGCGTTGTCGCGGGCTTTCAGGTAGGCGAACACATCGCCGCCGCGAAAGCCGTAAATGGCCTGTTTCGGGTCGCCGATCATGCACAGCAGGCCGGGCTGACCTTTGGGATACAGGGCATCGAGAATGGCGTACTGGTCCGGGTCGGTGTCCTGAAATTCATCGACCAGGGCGACCGGGAATTGCTCGGCGAGTTTGGCGGCCAGCGCCGGGCCAGCGTCGGCGTCTTGCAGGCGCTGGCGCAGTTGGATGATCAGGTCGTTGAAGTCGAGCTGGTCGAGCCGGTCTTTGCTGGTCAGCAGGTGCGCCCGGGCGAAGGTGATGCCTCGCCAGGCCCACCAGGCTTTGGCTTCTTTCGCCATACCGGCCAGTTGCTGCGCCAGGGTGTGCAGGTGCGGCAGGGCGGCTTCTTTTTTGGCGGTGCTGAAGGCGTCTTTGAGGAATTTGCCGCCAAACACCTCGGGCACGGTGCCGGGCCAGGGTTGCAGGGCAAGTTCGGTCAAGTCATCGAGTTTTGCCTGCCACTCGGCGGTGCTGGCTTCGCCCCGGCGGGGTTTGACGTTCAGGGTGTAAAAGGCGTCGGCCTCGCTGGCCCAGTGCTGGCAGAAGGCGTTCCAGGCGTCGTGCGGTTCAGTCAGTTCCGGTTCGGCGACGGTCTCGCTGCCGCCGATGGTGCGGCCCCATTCGTTGGCGAAGTCATCCGGTGTGGCCCAGTAGCTTTGCAAGTGTTCGAAGTGCTCGCCGCGGGCTTCACGCCGGTACCAGTCCTGCAGGGCTTCGAGAATCAGTGCGCTGCTGTCGGCTTCCATCTCGGCATGAAAGCTGATGCCGCTGGCGAAGGCCTGCTGGGTGAGGGCGCGCTTGCAGAAGCCGTGAATGGTGTACACGGCGGCTTCGTCGAGGTTGAGCAGGGCTTGGTGCAGTAGGGCGCGGGCTTTGTTCGGTTCAATCCGCTCGGCGAGTGTGTTGAAAAAAGGTTCTTCGATTTCACCCCAGTGATCGTGGGCATCGCGAATAAGCTGACCCAGTCGGCCTTTCAGTTCGGCGGTGGCGGCCTTGGTGAAGGTCATCACCAGTATCTGTTCGACGCTGAGTTGTTGTTCGAGCAGCAGACGCAGGTACAGCCGGGTGATGTTGTAGGTTTTGCCGGTGCCGGCGCTGGCCTCAATGAGTTGGCGGCCCTGCAGGGGCAGCGTCTCGGCTTTGAGTTGCTTGGGGGCTTGGTCCAACATCAGCGTTCGGGGTACCGGTTGCGTTCAGGGCATTCTGGCAAGGTGGGGGTGGGTGTGCAAATGAAATGGTGGTTTGAATCAGATCAGCCCCAGTTCCAGGGCCTTTGTCACCGCGCGGGTTCTATCACGGGTATTGAGCTTATAGAGAATCGACGAGACCTGGTTTCGAACGGTCCCGGTTGACTTGTGCAGCGCCGTGGCTATTTCATGGTTCGAGTATCCAGCGGCGACCAGGCGAAGCACCTGCATTTCGATGTCCGTAAGCTGGCGGGCCTCTTTTGCGTCTTCCCACTCGTTAAATGGCTGGTCGGTTTCAGCGTGGCGGGTCACTGCTGGCTGGTACCATGTTTTACCGTCGGCGATGCTTCTAACGGCTTTGGTGAGGGTGTCGAAGCGAACGTCTTTGCGCAAGTAACCCCTGGCACCTAGTTGAATGCACTGAAGAACGAGATCATGGTCGTCGAAGGTGGTTAATATGAGCGTCGGTGTGGTTAACCCTTCCACCTGCATCTCTTGCAGGACTTCCAGCCCGCTCATACCTGGCATTCTGATGTCCAGCAAGAGAACATCGGGCTGGTGGCGTTTAAGCAGTTCAATAACGGGCGCTCCGCTGTTCGCTTTGGCAACAACAGACATGTCTTTGCTCATTTGAATGAGAACCTCCAGCCCTTCTTGAACCAGGCTCTGGTCGTCAACGATGATTACCCGAATCTCTTTCATGGTGACTCCACTATCGATGCTGAAAGAAAGAAACCCTGGGTCAAAGAACCATAGTCGAGCGTGCCGCCCAGGGCCTCTACCCGTTCGGCCATGCCAATCAACCCATTGCCGGGCTGGACGACGTCGCTCGACTGGCCATTATCTTCGATAGCCAGGCGCAGTTCTTCACCATGGCTCTCCAGTCTGATCCAACACTGGCTTGCATTACTGTGCTTGAGTATGTTGGTGATCGCTTCCTGGCTGATACGAATGAGAGCCTCCGCAATAGCCGGGTTCGATATCGTGAGCCCAGGCTCAATAGCCACCTGAATATCAATATGGTTGATTTCCCGAACTAACGCATCCAATGCAGCCCGAAACCCAACCGTACTGTTTTGCCGGATATCGGACACCGCCTCTCGCACGCTGTCAAGGAGACTGCTGGCTATGGTTTGTGCCTTTTTAACATGAACCTGTGCGTCATCGCCCTCAAGCAGGGAGGCTATTTCAAGTTGTAGGCCAAGCGCGGTTAGGTGATGGCCCATCGTGTCATGCAGATCCCTTGCGATACGTCGTCTTTCATCTCGCTTCGTTGTAGCACTTAGTAGAATTTGAGTGGCATTCAATTCACGGAGCAGTTTGGCGTTTTCTTCCTTCGCTTTTCTTTCGGCCATGATTCGATTGAAGGCAAATACCGCAAAGGTATTCAGGAGGCTAAACAGAATTGAATTGAACCAGTCGTCTTCACCCGGAACCTGAAAGAAATAAAAGAACGGAAGCGCTATGCCAAGGAAAAGGCACGGCAGATCTAGAGTATGTTCACGGAGATGAGCCACCAACATTATGCCCAGGACGATAACAATGCCGTCCGGGAAAAGAAAAAGAAGCACGGTCAGGGCTAAGGCCTCCAGTAGGCCGAATAGCTTGGCGTGTGAAACTGAGTATATCCTGAATAGGCTAAAAGAGAGATGACCAATAAACAGGCAGCTCACGACGACGATGTGCCTAAGTGAGAAATCGAGCCGGTATTCCGTTCCGGGGTAATCGACCTCCCACAGGTGGAGCGTAATGAGAAAAACAAAGATCCAGGTAACCAGGCTGATGAAGAGGTCGAACAATTTTATTTTCTGATTGATGGATGAAAAGCCAGTGTTAAGTATGGTCGACATTCAACCCTCCCTTAGAATGTGATTGCGTCCCACGCATCGAGTCGAACCATCTGAAGTAAAAGACGGCTTAGTATTTCATACCTTATCTTCACTGTGTATAGAACAAATGTCACTCCGTTCAATTTGCCCCCGTGACATTTGCCATATTGTGTACATCGCAGGCTCCGGTAATCTTTTATGTGAACTATCGAGGGCTTGATATGACAACTTCCATTCGAGTGTCACTGGTATTATTGCTTATATCCTCTGCAAACGCTGATCCATTTTCCCTGGCCCTGGAAACCGGTGCGGGTGTGGTTTCCGGGCAGCGCGCGTGGGAAGGGCAGTCTGCTTACTTTGCTGTTTTCCCGGTGCTGAAAGCGGTGTATGGACCCTGGGAAGTGAACAGTATCGACCAGACACTCAGATATCGGTTTGGTGAAGACTCGTCTGATTTTTCGTTCAATCTTGGCTTGGGGCTCAGAGATGAGGGATATAGCGCTTCCGGCGTGATCGCTTCGCGCCCCGAGTCCGGTGTTTATGATGGATACCAATCGCCTGAGGGTGAGTTGGTTGGGGTGGTTGGCTTTGACTATTTGTATTTTCACCTGGGGTTGTCGCAGGATCTGTCAGGCCAGTCTGAGGGGCTTAGTACTCAGGCAGCTATATATCTTCCCCTTTACCTGCGAGACGACATTGCCACTGTGTATGTAGGTGCCGGAATTGGCTGGCAAAGTGCTGCGTATGCAAACGCGCTTTATGGCGTGGCTGGGTCCAATGTCGACGCCACGGTTGGTCGACACGCTTATAGGCTGACTGCGACGACAAGTCCTTTTCTATCGGTTGATTGGTTGTATTCATTCAACGGTTCTTTTCAGGTCAATGTGTCGGCCTCGGCTCACCAGTTGGACGCACAGATCGTTCAAAGCCCATTGGTGGGTCGTGAGAATACAACGCAAATTTCAATAACGCTTGTTTATCGATAAGACATCGCTTTTAAACCAGACTATAGAAGGGTGAATGCAGTCATGAAAAGTGAACGGACCGATGAGGTTGACTTCATCAGGGCGCTGGCTCTGGTCGGTATTTGTATTGTGAATGTTCCGTTTATGGCGCTGCCGATAGAAAATGCGTTCCTGGTCCCGCAGGCAGGTATCGACAGAATGGCGGCCTTTTTTGTCGAGTCCTTCTTTCAATTGAAGTTCTTCCTGCTCTTCTCGTTCCTGTTTGGCTGGGGTTTCGGTGTACAGGAAGCGTCTGCTCATCGGCGTGGGTTGTCGTTCAGACGATTCTACTTCGGCCGAATCAGTGCACTGGCTGTTTTTGGCGGTTTGCACGCGGTGTTGGTCTTTACCGGAGATATCTTGTTGTTGTACGCGTTACTGGGGGCATTGCTGTGGCAGGTGAGACGTAAAGCGCCCTCCGAGCTTATGAAAATAGCTTACCTGATGGTGCCCGTTAGCCTACTGAGCCTCTCTACGTTAGCCATTCTCGTCGATGAGTTTGTGTTGGTGGAGAACGGCCTTGCTGGAGGCGAGGGTTATCACCTGGCCGGCGGCTTCCTTGCTGCAAGTATCGGTCGGTTGCATGAGTGGCCTGCGACGTTTTCGTTCCTGCTGTTGTTGCAAGGCCCGCTGGCGATGGGTGCTTTTTGCACTGGGCTTGTTGCCCAGCGTACCGGGTTCTTTCGTCGTGACAGCGAAGGCTTCAAGGCACTTGAGAAATACGTTCCGGTACTGCTGGTTGTGGCCGTACCAACCAATGTTCTCTATGGCGCGACAACCAGTGGGCTGTTGGCGTTCTCCAGGGAATGGCCTGACTTTATCGGCTTTATTGGGGTTGGCATTGGTGCTCCAGCGCTGGCTGCCGTGTATCTGTATTGCTTCATTCGTGCTGCGAGACGGTTTTCTATTCCGCGGTTGCTGACGCTGGCAGGAAGAAACTCATTGTCCGTTTACATCTTTCAGGGTGTTTTAACCGGGCTGGTATTTGGTGGTTACGGGCTGGGTTTGTTCAATGAGCATGGGCCCTTTAGCTTACTGTTCATTTCGGTGGCAATTGCCTTTATTTCCATCGTCTGCATTGGCGTATACGCATCCCTATTCGGTAGAGGTCCGCTAGAGCCGATACTGCGAAAAGCGTCTGGCTTCTGAACAGCATTGAAAAATTGGGAGGGAATGGCTTTGGTAAAACGAGGAACGATTTCCCGGCCTTTGGTATTCTCGGTGTTCAGCCTTCTTGGTATTGCGTACGCGAATGTGGATTATTTCTATCACGGTGGAAACCAAATTGCGGGCCGCTATATTCCGGCGGAAGGAGCGGCTTCCCGGGATGCGGTGATTGTGTTTGTGCACGGAGACGGTGCCCTGAACTACGATGCACACGGCTACTATGAGCCTATTTGGGATCGGTTAACTCAAGCGGGTTTTGCTGTCTTCAGCTGGGATAAAGCAGGTGTCGGGAAATCGACCGGCCAATGGCTGCATCAGTCGATGGACGATCGGGCAAGCGAGGTTCAGGCCGCCATAGATCACTTGCAGGCAAATTATGGGTATGAGCCGCAGCAGATAGGGTTGTTTGGTTTCAGTCAGGCCGGTTGGGTAGCTCCCAGGGTGGCGAGCGACCACCCGGCAATCTGCTTTGTCGTTGGCTTTGGGTTTGCGATGAACTGGATGGAGCAAAGTTGGTACCTAACCAAAACCCGTATGAAACTGGAAGGTAAGACCACGGCTGATATTGCTCTGGCTCATGAGGCGCATCAGGAAGAGATCGAATTTTTAAGCCGATCACCCGACTATTCGGATTATTTGGATCGATTGTCTGAAGACGATTCCGCTATGTCGCAAGACCGGTTTCAGTTTGTGCGGTTGAATTTTGACGCCGATGCCACTCAGGCGTTTCTTACCATGAGACAACCCGCTCTGGTACTGCTGGGCGAAGATGACCTGAACGTGGATGTGCAGAATACCTTCAATGCGCTGGAGCCTGTATTCGCTGAACGTCCAAACAGTGAGGTGGTCATTATAGAGGGTGCCACACACGGGTTGTTGGACAGCGATGGTTTCAATACTCAAAGCCCCGGTATTCTGTTTTTACTTCGGTTTCTGATCTATGGAGAGAGTGCGTTTGCGGATGGCGTGTTGGATCGAGTCACGGATTGGGTCTCGGAAGCAGCACAACGGTGCAAACCGCTGTCATGAGTCAATGCTGTCTTTATTAATCGTTTTATGAGATTGACCCTAACAGCTAGCACAGTCTGCATGAGTGTTTAGACCACTGGTCGTTGGTTGAAATGCTTCAACACGCGCATGGCCCGCAAGGTGTTCCAGCGGCTGGCGCTCCCGGTCCGTTCCATCGTGAAGTGAACCTTGCCGGGGTGTCTGGCCTGTACCGGCCAGGTGCCGTCTTTTCTGCGTTTTTTAATGAGAACATCCAGCGCCTCTTGCATTCGCTCGTCGTAGCCGGTGCCAGCGAGTTGGAAAAAGTCCAGAGCGCGCAGGATGTCAAAGCGCCACCGGGACGGGTGCGTTAGCATGAGCAGTTTGGGGTCAAAAATCTCGCCGGTGCGTTGGGAGCGAAACAACCGGTGCCGCAACAGGAATTCGACTGCCTGCTCTCCCGCTGATAAAAGTGTGTTCAGTTGGTACCGGTAGCCGTTGGCTCGGTACTCATGAATGCCCTCAAGAACAGACAAGGTGGAGTGCACGGAACTGTGGACCGTTGCGCGCCGGTTGGATTGGCAGTTCCAGCCACCATCCGGCATGTGTTGCTTCAGAAGAAAGTCCACCACCGACCTCAGGTCGTCTGCGTTCGATCCGAAATAGGCGGCATAGTTCAGGAACATGCCGTTGATACAGACGTCGCTTTTTTTCGCATCGGTCGCGTGGACGATGCCACCGTCGGGGCCCCGGTGTGTTTGAATCACCTGGGCAATGGTCTCCTGCACGGGTGCGAGGTTGGGCGCAATGGCCAGGTTTTTGAGGTCCAGAAGGGTGTAGTGGGTAGAGGTCCATTTCATCTGGTAGAACGCCTCACCCCAGTGCCCTTTGGGATTCCGTAGACCGAGTAACTGGGCACCCCAACCTTCCCGGGCAATGCGGGCGCGCAGATCCGGCCGATCGTCTCCGAGCAGGTCTCTATGGGTTTGGTACTGGATGGACACATCGCCATCCAATAGCCAGTCGATCACCGTCCTGTCTTGATCCGGCGTTTTGGCAGACACTGTCATGGCGCTGTTCCCTCAAGTCGAGACCGACCGCTTTGAGTATAGAGTCAGAGGCGGGGCTCTCGTTGACTTGAATCAAATGAACTTGCCTGAACAGTGCCTGCCCTTATGAGTCAGCCGCGACAAGCGGCTTCGACCATGGCGATGTCGATCTTCTTCATCTCCATCATCGCTTCGAAGGCGCGTTTGGCGACTGCAGGGTCGGGGTTGGTAAATGCTTTCGTCATCGCGACCGGAGTTATCTGCCACGACACGCCCCACTTATCCTTGCACCACCCGCACATGCTTTCCTGCCCGCCATTATCGACAATGGCGTTCCAGTAGCGATCCGTCTCGGCCTGGTCATCGGTGGCCACTTGAAACGAAAAAGCTTCACTGTGCTTGAATGTGGACCCACCGTTAAGCCCGAGGCATGGGATGCCCATTACGGTGAAGTCTACGGTAAGAACGTCCCCTTCTTTGCTCGACGGATTGTCCGCCGGGGCGCGATGCACCACTTGGACTGACGAGTCGGGAAAGGTCTCGGCGTAAAACCGGGCGGCTTCTTCGGCATCGCCGTCGTACCAGAGGCAGATTGTGTTTTTGGCTGGTGTGCTCATGGTGTATCTCCTTGATGTGACCGTTCAGGGCATTCCAGTGCAGCGTCACTGCACTTGAATGGCGATAGGGCGACAGCGGTCTAGTCCACCGCGCCTCATATCGGATAGTCGGGTCGGCAGCCGCAAAATCGACAGAGCGATAAAAAAGTTCCTTTAATCGGCGGCCGCACGTCGTTTAACTGGGCGTTAATAGACGACACCTGAGTGTTCTGAATGCTACGGAGATTAACCGGCCACTGCAGTGAGCCGCTATGATCCGTTGTTATTCCTTCTCTACTTGCAGCTTCTCTTGCGCCAGGTGCTCAAACAACGGCGCGTACAAGGCGGTTACGCCTTCAAAAATCGCATCGTGCTCGGGTTGCTCGGGCCAAAACCAGGCCATGTAAGGGTCTTCGCTGAGGCCGTTGCTGAACCAGCCGTCGCCGTACCAGACTTTGTCGAAATCGCCCGGGTTGTACTCGCGGCGTTCGCGGGGTTTGGCCATTTCCATCGCTATTTCAGTGTGCCAGGGCAGGGGTTCGCATTGGCCTTGTCGCCAGAAATCGAGCCAGTGGCTGAGTTCTGTTCTGGCTGCGTCGGTCGTCATTGGGGCGAAGTTAATCGCGTAGACTTCATCTTTTTTACGCTCGCGGAAGACACCCATCGTGATCGTTTCTGATTGAGTGTTGGCCAGTAAGTGGTGCAGCCAGAGGCGCAGATGGTCTTTGCCTTTGGCGTCGGCCAGGCGCCAGAACAGGAGTTCGCCGCCGGGCAGACGCGGAAGGTGAGCGGTTACTGTTAAGGTGTCGTTAAAGACGCGCTCGGCTGGTTCGGAGACCAGCTGGGCGGCGCCGAGCGATAGTAAATGCTCACTGAAGGCGTCGGCCTGGGCTTGCCAGTCGGCGAGGGTGTCGTCGACCAGGGGGTTATCTGGCAGTCGGCCTGAGAGGCGGGCGGCCATGAGTTGGGTGTCGGCATCCGGCAGGGTTGAGTCGAAGCGGGTGGCGATCAGGTCTTGTTGCAGCTGGTAACGGTCCAGATGGTTGGCGGCGAAGGGTTCGGCGTCGGCCAGTTCCGGGGTGTCGTTGTTGTCCAGGAATAAGCCCAAACGATGGCGGGCGAAGGCGCGGGCCGGGTGTTCGGCAAAGCGGACCAGGTCTTCAATGCTCAGTTCTTCTGGCCAGTCGGGCTCTGCCAGCAACGGCGTGTTGTTGGGTGTTGGTAGCGGGTGGCCGAGGCGTAGCCAGCGGCTGTCGAAACTGGGCCAGGGGGTGGCGTTTTCTGAGGCCGGGTCGGTGAGGTAGTTCTCTGTCGCGAAGGGCTGCAATGGCAGTGCCTTGATGCCGGTTTTGGTGCGCCAGCCGGTCGCGCCTTCGAGGTAGCTGAACAGTTCGGTCAGCACCAGGGAGGGCTGGCGTTCGGTGTTGGTGTTGACGTCCCGGCCCTGGTAGCTGAGGTACAGGCTGTTGCGGGCGGAGAGCAGGGCTTCGAGAAACAGGTAGCGGTCGTCGCCACGGCGTGAACGGTCGCCCAGGCGGGGGCGGTCGTTGGCCATTAAGTCGAAGCCGAGCGGTGGCCGCTGGCGTGGGAAGTCACCGTCGTTCAGGCCGAGAATGGCGAGCACTTTAAACGGCACCGAGCGCATCGGCACCATCGAACACACCGTGATCTGGCCGGTCATGAACTGGCGGCCGGTGCGGGCCGGGCTGGCGAACATCTGTTGCAGGGCGTGGCGCACCACCGCAAGTGGCAGGGTGCCGGTAAAGCCGGCTTGCTGGCTGTGTTCGCTGAGGTCGCGCAGGGCATCGCGCAGGTCGTCCTGGGCGGATTCGAAGCGGGCGTCGGTGGCGAACAGGGCCAGGCGCACACGTTCTTGCAAAAAGCCTTGCCAGTCGCGCGCGGTGCGCGGGGTGGGCAGGTCGGCGGCCAGGTGTTTCAGGGCATCGACGAAGCCGGCGAGTTTTCCCAGCAGTTGGGCGTCGCTGCCTTCTACGTTGGGCAGCAGCAGGCGCTGGCCCACGACGGTTTCGGTATCGCCCCAGGCGAAGCCGACGAGCAGGCGTTCCAGGCCCTGTTGCCAGCTGTAGGTATCGTTGATGGCGCTGTCGCTGGATTGGACGTACTGGCGTTTGTGGGCGTCGTCTAACCCCCAGTGCACGCAGGCGGCGTTGAGCCAGCGGGCGAGAGGGTCGAGGTCATCCTGCGTTAAACCGAACTGCTGTTGTATCGCCGGGACGCGCAGCCAGCCGATCACTTGGGTCACCTGGAAGCGGGCGTCGGGCAGGGTGAGCAGGTCGAGAAAGGCGGCGATGGTCGGGTCGGCGTCTTTTAAATTGCGGTCGGCGATCGAGCAGGGCAGAGGCGGTACGTCTTCGCCGATGTCGTCGAAGCGGCGGGCGAACACGGCTTCGACAAAGGGCGCGTAGTCTTCGACGTTGGGGCACATCACCAGCACGTCTTTCGGGGTGAGGGTTTTGTCGGCATTGAACTGGTGCAGCAGCCAGTCGTGCAGGCCTTGAACTTCGCGCAGAGCACTGTGGGCGCTGCGTACGCACAGGGAGTGATCGCTCACATCACTGGGCTGCTCATATGGATGCTCGCGGCCATCGCGCAGTTTTAGCAGGTCGCGTTGCAGTTGGTTGAGCAGGGTGTCGCCTTCGGGTTCTACGAACACCGGGGTTTCGATGTCGGCGCGGTCGCTGAGCAGGTTGACGAAGGCCTGGCCCTGTTGGCCCAGATTGCCGATCAACGGGTTGCCGACCTCGATGTTCAGGTCGTCGCTGTCGTGGCCTTGCAGCACCCAGTCGGCGCGTTTTTTAGCGGCCTGCTTTTCGCTTTGGGTTTCGCCCCAGTATTCGTCGCTGGGGTTGAGATGAAACAGGTGGATGTCCATGCCGGCCTGGTCGGAGAGGCCCTTCAGAAAATCGAGCCAGAGCGGGGCCAGGCTGTTGATGCCGAAAATGAACAGGCGTTCGGGCAGCGGCTCCGCCGGGTTGTCGAGTTGTTGCATGGCGCGCTGCAGCAGGGCGAGCGGGTGGTTCGGGTTATCCCGCACCAGGTGTCGCCAGAGTTGCGCTTGCCAGTGGTCGCCCTGGCCGGCTTCCCAGCTTTCAATCCAATCTGGCCGGTACATTACATACTGTTCGTACAGGTCGGCCAGTTGCTCGGCCAGTTGGAAACGACGCAGCGGTTGCTGGCGGTTGGACTGGTTCTGCCAGTAGCGGCTGGGTTCGGCGAAGGCGGGGTCTTCGGAAATGAATTCCTGCCCCAGCAGGTCGTGCAGGCGCCAGACCAGTACTTCGCGGCGGAAGGGGGATTGTTCTGGCACTTCGCTTGCCCCCAGAACCTGGCGGATCAGCGTCCACATTTGTTGGATGGGCAGCGGAAAGGCCAGGTTCATGCTGATCTGGCGGCTGGGGTGGTCGGCGAGCTTCATGTTGAGCCAGTGCGCCATGCCCTGGTGCTGCACCAGAATGATGTCGGGCTGCAGCGGGTTGTCGACCGGCAGGGCTAGCAGGGTGGCGAGCGGGTCGATCAGGGTGTCGAGCTGGTTGCCGGGCAGAACGTGAAACATGAAGCAGACTCGTGGTGTTTTGGGCAGTGTAGCAAGGTGGCTTTGTCCGTGGTACTAACCCGCCCCGGGCACGACTTGTGCCCGGGGCTAGCCGGCGGTGTTCACCTCTGGATAGGTAAATCTGCTAACAGCATCTGGTGGCGAATCCTGGAACAAGGCATTCTGTTGTGCTTTCAATAAATTGTACTGTCTAACAATAAGGTGTTCGGTTGGGTTGGCCTGATTTCGGGCCGGTGACGTACTTATCTCACCCGATTGCTAAGGAGTAGTGGCATGTCCTTCTGGAAACAAAGCGCGCTGACGCTGGCGTTAATTGCATTGGCCGGTGGCGGCTGGTTGGTCTGGCATCCCGCGGGTGAAAGCACGCGTGTGCAGTTGGGCCTGGCCGAGGCGTCTGAAGGCGGTGGTGGCGGCGGTCGTCCGGGTTTTGGTTTTGGTGGTGGCGCGACGCTGGTGGTGACCGATACCGTTGGCGAGGCGGTGATCAACGATCATCTGACAGCGATTGGTGATGGGGCGGCCTTGCGCTCGGTGTCCATTAATCCTGAAGTGGGCGGCCGTATCGCTGAGGTGTTGAAAGGCTCTGGCGACCGGGTGGCGGCTGGCGATGTGATCGCGCGGATGGATTCCAGCTCTGAACGCATTGCACTCGATCGCGCCCGGCTTGCGTTGCGCGATGCTGAAAACCGGGTTGAACGACTGACCCGGATGCAGCAGGGCAACAGCATTGCTCAGGTGGAACGGTCCGATGCCGAGTCAGCCCTGGAAGGGGCCCGATTACAGGTCAGAGAAGCGGAGCTTGCACTGGACCGGCGCACGATTCGAGCGCCCTTTGCCGGCGTTCTGGGCATTGTGTCGCTGGAGCCGGGTACTCTGGTGGGCACACAAAATGAAGTGGCCCGTCTCGATGACCGGTCTGATCTGTTGGTTGAATTCCGCGTGCCAGAGCGCTTTGTCGGGGCCATATCTGTTGGGCGCGACATCACCGTGACGCCGGTGTCGAACCCGGGCGCATCGCTGGCAGGGTCGATCACCGCGATAGACAGCCGGCTTGAGCCCGACAGCCGCACACTCCGGGTTCAGGCACTGGTTGATAACGAAGCCGACCAACTTAGGCCAGGCATGTCATTCGTACTGGATATGCGCTTTCCGGGCGATACCTTCCCAACCGTGAACCCGCTGGCCGTTCAATGGCGGTCTGAAGGCTCCTACGTGTGGCGAATTAACAGCGATAACAGCGCTGAGCGGGTAAACGTGCGCATCATTCAGCGCAATTCCGATGCCGTTTTGGTCGATGCGCCCTTGCAACCGGGTGATGCGGTGGTCACCGAAGGTGTGCAGTCGGTTCGGTCCGGTGCCACAGTACGCCTGGCGGATGGAGGCTGATCATGTCTGCAGAACCCAGAATGGCTCGTATGGGTGGGTTTACTGCCCTGTTTGTGCGACGGCCGGTGCTGGCCCTGGTGGTCAGTGCGCTGATCGTCGTGTCGGGCATTGCCGGCTTGTTTGGTGCTGAAATTCGAGAATTGCCCGCTGTCGACTCGCCGGTCGTCACCATCAGTACCTCATACAATGGCGCCGCACCGGAAACCATAGACCGGGAGGTCACCAGCATTCTGGAAGGCGCCGTCTCCCGAGTCTCCGGCATCGATTCCATTTCCTCCAGTTCCAGTTTTGGTCGCAGCCGCATCACACTCGAATTCCGCAGCGACGTGAATCTCGACACAGCAACGTCCGACATTCGCGATGCCATTGGCCGCGTCACAGGCCGGTTACCCGATGATGTCGATGAACCGCAAATCATTAAGGCCGATTCCGATGCCTCGCCGGTGATGCGTTTGTCGGTCACGTCGGCCACGTTTTCCATCCAGGACCTTTCGCTGCTGGTTGAAAACGAAGTGCTCGATCGGTTGGCGGCGGTTCCTGGTGTGGCCGATCTGCAGGTGTTCGGGTCACGCGAGCGCATTTTCCGGGTGGATATCGACCAGTACCGGCTGGCCAGTTTTGGCTTGACCGTCGCCGACGTGCGCCAGGCGCTGAGCAATGTGTCGTTCGATTCACCGGCAGGTGCCTTGTCGAGCAACGACCAGAGCCTGGTGGTGCGAACCTCGGCTCAAATCAGCAAGCCTGAAGATTTCATGGACCTGCGCATTCGCCAGGAAATACGCATTCGCGATGTGGCCACGGTCACCCTGGGTGAAGACCCGGGCGACAGTGTGTTGCGGGCTAACGGTGCCGCTGGGGTGGGTATTGGCATTATTCGACAGGCGCAATCGAATACCCTGGAAATATCCTCGGCGGTTCGACAGGCCGTAGATGATATTCAGGAAATATTGCCCGAAGGGGCCAACATCCGGGTGTCGAGTGACGATGCTACTTACATTGGTGGCGCGATCTCGGAAGCGGTTAAAACCCTTGTGTTTGCCGTCGCGATTGTGACGCTGATTATCTTTGTGTTTTTACGGGACTGGCGAGCCACACTGATCCCCGCTATTACCATTCCGGTTGCGCTGATCGGGACTCTGGCGGCGATTTATCTGGCCGGCTTTTCCATCAATATTCTGACGCTGCTGGCACTGGTGTTGGCCACCGGCATGGTGGTTGACGACACCATTGTGGTGCTCGAAAACATCGTGCGTAAACGCAACCAGGGCATGGGTTCCCGTGCGGCGGCCGTGTTGGGTGTTCAGCAAGTGTTCTTTGCGGTCATCACCACCACCGCCACCTTGGCGGCTGTGTTTATTCCGTTGTCATTTTTGCCAGGGCAGGCTGGCGGTTTGTTCAGAGAATTCGGTTTTACCCTGGCCATGGCGGTGGTGTTGAGTTCGGTGGTGGCGCTGACGCTGTGCCCCATGTTGTCGTCCCGGTTGCTCAAGGCGCATTCGGAATCGCCCGATGCTGCGCCCGTAAAGCGGGGCTTGTTTGATGTTCTGGGCGATGCGCTGCAACGCCTGTTCGTAACCATTTTGCATTTTTCGTTGCGGGCGCCACTGGTCATTCTGACGATCTCCGGGTTGGTGTTTGCGTTGGCGCTGAGCCTGTGGGGTCAGTTGGATCAGGAGGTCACGCCACCCGAGGATCGGTCGGTGGCGTTGTTGTCGGTATCGGCGCCGCAAGGGGTGAGTCTCGACTTCACCACACAACAAATGCGACGGGTGGAAGAGCTGGTGCAGCCGCTGATGGATTCCGGTGAAATAGAGAATACCTTTTCGATTGCAGGCATTGGTTCCGGTAACCGGGGCTTTATGGTGATGGGGTTGTCGCCACAGGATCAACGTGAGCGCAGCCAGCAGGAGATTGTCAGGCAAATCAACGGCTTAATGGCGACCATACCCGGCATCCGTGCCTTTGCCATTCAGCCAAACAGTCTGGGCATTCGCGGCGGTGGGCGCGGTTTGAATTTTGCCGTTGTCGGCAGTAATTACGACCGCCTGAGCGACACCGCCGATGCCCTGATTGCCGCACTGGAAGAGAACCCCCGGTTTGGCCGGATCAGTTCCTCCTATGAAACCACACAGCCACAGCTCTCGGTGACGATTGACCGGGATCGTGCGGCGGACCTTGGCATCAACATCAATGGGTTGGCCGAGGCCATGCAGGCGTTGCTCGAAGGGCGCGAAGTAGGCTCGGTGTTTATCGAAGACCGCAGCTTTGATGTGAAGATGCTGTCGACCACGCACCCGGTCCGCGACCCGAGCGACCTGCAAAGCATATTCCTGCGCACCGGGGATGGGCGCATGGTGCCGATGTCGACGGTTGTCTCGTTGCAGGAGCAAGCCGTGGCGCCCTCACTGGCCCGGGAATCTCAATTGCGGTCCGTTTCAATTACGGCAAGCCTGACCCCCGGGTTTGCGTTGGGTGATGCCTTACTGCAAGCCGAGCGATTGGCCGAACCCCTGCTGCAGGATGGCATGCGCATATTGCCGTTGTCGGAAGCCGCCGCGCTGGATGAAACGTCCAATGCCATGCTGCTGACCTTTGGCTTTGCTCTGTTGATTGTGTTTCTGGTGTTGGCCGCGCAATTCGAAAGTTTCGTCAGTGCGTTGATTGTGATCTTTACCGTACCGTTCGGACTCGCCTGTGCGATTTTCGCGTTGCTGATGTCGGGTGTGAGCCTGAATGTGTACAGCCAGATAGGCCTGGTGTTGCTGGTCGGTGTGATGGCCAAGAACGGTATTCTGATGGTGGAATTTGCCAATCAGTTGCGTAACCGGGGATACGAGGTTCGTGAGGCCATTGAAGAAGCCGCCATCATTCGGTTGCGCCCGGTAATGATGACGATGATGTCTACCGTGCTGGGGGCCTTGCCACTGGTGCTCTCGACCGGGCCCGGTGCCGAAGCGCGCGAGGCGCTGGGTTGGGTGATCGTGTTGGGGCTGGGCATGGCCTCAGTGGCAACGTTGTTTTTGACCCCGGTCGCTTATTTGCTACTAGCGCGTTTCAGTAAACCGCAGCAGGAAGAGCAGGATCGGCTGGATCGTGAACTGGCGGTGGCCGACGAGCAGCTGGCCTGATCGGGCTCGATGGTTTTAACCGTTGACGTTGGCTACACTCTGCACACGACTTGCAGATAAGCATCCTCATGGATCTCGCCAACCTCTCTTCACTGTCAGAAACTGACCTGGCGTTTCGGTTACTCGCCGCCCTGTTCCTCGGTGCTCTGATTGGTTTGCAACGAGGCTGGGTTGCTCGGCATCTGGCGGCGGGTGAGCGCATAGCGGGTATTCGCACTCATGCCCTGGTGGGGCTGTTGGGTGGCTTTTCGGCCTTACTGTCAGCTGTACTGACGCCCTGGGTATTTCCGGTCGCTTTTCTTGGCGTGGCCGCCATTGCGCTGGTGGCTTACCGGGCTCGCTTGCAGCACGAACGGAATTTCAGCATTACCGGCCTGATCGGCCTGTTGCTGACCTTCATGCTCGGCGCCATTGCGCTCTCAGTCAGTGTCTTCCTGGCCGCGGCGGGAGCGGTGGTGACGGCACTGATTCTGGACTACAAAGCTGAAATTCACGGGTTGCTCGCCAAACTGGAAGAGCATGAGCTGGATGCCGGGCTTAAGCTGCTGTTGATATCTGTCGTGGTCTTGCCGCTGCTTCCCAACCAGGGGTATGGGCCGGGTGAAGCCATTAACCCGTATGAGATCTGGTGGCTGGTGGTGCTGATCGCCGGTATATCGTTTGTTGGTTACTTTGCTGTACGAATGGCCGGAGCAAGAAGAGGTATATTGTTCACCAGTTTGTTTGCCGGGCTCAGTTCGACCACGGCGCTCACCCTGAACTTCGCCAAACTGTCGCGCCAGGCGCCGGAAGCCAGCCGGCTGCTGGCCGCCGGTATACTGATCGCCTGCGGCACCATGTTTCCGCGCCTGCTGGTGTATGCCTACCTGATCAATCCGGCGCTGATTGGTCTGTTGGTGATGCCGGTCATTACTATGGCGGTTGCGCTTTATGCGCCTGCTGTTTTTATCTGGCGGGGCATCGAACAGACCGTCAGTCTGGAAAAGCCTGTGCTCGAGCGCAACCCGCTCGACCTGAGTTCTGCAGTGTACTTCGCTGTGTTGATCACGGTGATCTTGTTGCTTGGTGAATGGTTGCGCAACGCCGTGGGCGATGCGGGTATTTATCTACTCGCTGCGGCCTCCGGAATCGCCGATGTGGATGCCATTACGCTGTCATTAACGCGCATGTCGTTAAGCGATACCACTCTCGAAGTCGCAGTGCTGGGCATTGTCATCGCCTCGGCGGTTAATAACCTGGTGAAAGCCGGGCTGACGGTATGGCAGGGCAGCGCTCAGTTGTGGCGTTTGGTTCTGGTGCCAATGGTGGTGTCACTGGTATTGGGGTTGCTGCTGGCGACGCTGGGGTAGTGCCCGGGGCACTTTCCTGGGAAGGCCTCTCCGGGCAGCACGCGAGCGGACTAGAAAACGATCGTCTCCCCTTGCTTTGGAATCGTGGCCGCAATTTCATGGTGCTGCCACAGTTCACTGGCCAGGGCATCCTGTGCGTTGGGTTCGCCGTGAACCAGATAGAACTCCGGCTGGGTGGTGAAGCTCGCAGCCCAGCTCAGTAATTCCTGTTGACCAGCGTGGGCGGAGAAGCCGCCTATGGTTTCTATGCGGGCGTTGACGGCGAAGGCATCGCCAAACATTTTGATCGTTTTCAGGCCGTCGACCAACAGTCGCCCCAGCGTACCCCGGGCCTGATAGCCACAAAAAACCACGGTGGTTTTGCGGTCCCAGATTCTGTTTTTGAAGTGATGCCGTATGCGGCCACCGGTGCACATGCCGCTGCCGGCGATGATCAGCGCACCGCTTTTGATTCGGTTGATGGCCATGGAATCATCGGTGCTGGACGTTACCGACAGCCTGGGCAGGAAGTCTTTCAGGAAGCGGATGTCGGTGTCGCACAGCTTTTTAACACCGCCACAATCGAGCGTATGCAACCAGTGGTCATAGACTTCTGTCACTTTGTGGGCCATGGGGCTATCGAGGTAGATTTGCCAGCCATCGAGCGTGCCGCGCTGATGCATGGCGCCCAGGTGGTACAGAACTTCCTGGGTGCGGCCAACGGCGAAGGCCGGAATCAGCACATTGCCGCCCTGTTCCCAGGTTTCCTTGAGGATCTGCTCCATCTGCACAATGGAATCGGGCAGGGAGCGGTGGTCCCGGTTGCCGTACGTGCTTTCCATTAACACAATACTGGCGTCCGTCAGGTGGGTTGGGTCGTTCATCAGCGGCGTGTCTTTCTTGCCAAGGTCACCGCTGAAAACCAGCTTTTTGGACTGGTTTCGTTCGCTGAATTCCAGCTGCACGATGGCCGAGCCCAAAATATGGCCCGCATCGAACAGGGTGACTGACAGGCCGGGCAGTAGCGAAAACGGCTCATCATAGGGCTGGCCGACGCACAGCGAGAAAACCGTTTCCAGGTCGACCTGGGTGTACAGCGGTTCGATGGGCGGCTTGCCTTTGCGCAGCAGTTTCCGGTTCTTGCGTTCGAGGTCTCGCTCGTAAAGCCCGGCGGCATCTTCGAGCATGATCGGCAACAGCTCAACGGTCTCTGCTGTGCACAGAATGGGGCCGCGAAACCCTCGTTTGGCGAGTAATGGCAACAGGCCGGAATGGTCCATATGGGCATGGGAAAGCACCAGTGCATCGATGCGGCTGGCATCAAACTCAAAGGTTTCATCCCTCAGTCGGTCGACGGCATCGCCCCCCTGGTGCATGCCGCAATCGAGCAGAACCCGGCCGATGCCGGGCATGGTCACCAGATGACAGGACCCGGTGACCTCCTGAGCGGCACCGAGAAATTGAACCGTAGCCATGACCTGTCCTTGTTAAGGTGGATGCTAACAGTCTAGCGGGTAATGGCTCAGTTGCTGGCGAATGTCCTCTGGTCCAAAGACCTGTTCCGCGTGCCAGCCCAGCGCGCGGGCCGCTTCAACGTTTTTCAGGCCATCATCAAAAAACAAAATGGTTGCCGGGTCTGCATTCAAGGCGGATTGCACCGCTTCATAGATGGCTGGGTCGGGCTTCATCACGCCCAGGGTCATGCTGGTGAAATGATGGTCGATCAGTGGCAGAAAGGTGTTGCGCTCAACCAGCATTTGCCAGTGACAGGCATTGGTGTTGCTGAGCAGGCTCAGGGTGTAGCGCTTACGCAGGCGGTGCAGTAAGTCGGTGATGCCGGGGAAGTCGTCATCGAGAATGTTGCGAAACGTTGCCTGAAACGTTGCCCGGTCGAGCGCGGGTTTGAATTCGTCGATAAAGGCATCGGTGAAGGCTTCAAAGTCGAGCTGGCCGGTCTCGAAGGCATGGGTCGAGTAGGTGTTGCCCCAGAGGGCGTGAATCTGCTCGAACGGCACGTCTTTCTGCAAAATACGGCTGACTTCCTGGTGCCAGTGAATGCGCACCAGCACGCCACCCATGTCGAAAACGAGGTGTTTGATCGGGGTCATGAGGCCTCTTTTGAACCTGAAACACGGAAATTTAACCGTCAGTGGTGCCAGTTTACGGCATACCCGTCAGGCGGTGCCATGATTCGCCGTTTATCGATTGGCGTTACAGTGTTCGGATCATTACACTGGCGGCCCTCCACCCAAGCTTCCCGATCGAGGCCTCTGATGAGCCGAAACAAGCGCGATATACCGGTGTTTGATCACCCGATCATCGAAACCCATTGTCATCTCGATTACCTGAAAGACGAGGCCCTGACCGAGGTTCTGGCCCAGGCACGCGCCGTCGGCGTTGAGCGGGTGGTGACCATAGCGGTATCGCCGGATAACCTGGCCAGAGTGCGGGAGCTGCGCGACCTCGATCCGATGATTCACGCCACTCAGGGCGTGCACCCGCACGATGCCGAGGCCTACACCGCCGAAACAGCGGCAGAGTTGCGCACCCACGGTCGTGATGAGCGCATTGTGGCCATTGGCGAAATCGGGCTCGATTATTACTACGACCATGCCGACCGGGATGTTCAGCGCCGGGTGTTTGCCGAGCAGCTGGCCATCGCCGCCGAGCTCGATCAGCCCGTGGTCATCCACACCCGCGAAGCCGATGCCGATACCCAGGCCATTCTAAAGGAGTTCGCGCCCAGTCTGGCGAAGAAGGGCGTGATTCACAGCTTTACCTCGGGCCTGGAGCTGGGGCAGTTCTGTCTGGAGCAAGGCTTTATGCTGGGGTTCAACGGCATCATCACCTTCAACAAGGCAGAAAACGTGCGCGAAGTGCTGGCGGCGACGCCAATGGACCAATTGGTCGTTGAAACCGATGCACCCTTTCTGACACCCGCACCCTACCGGGGCCGCGAGAATGCGCCCAAATATTTGCCGTTTATTATTGAGAAAATCGCGGATGTGAAGCAGGTGCCGGTAGCTGAAGTACTGCGCCAGAGCTATGCCAACGCGCGCCGGTTGTTTGCTTTTCAGTAATATCTAGGTGCGGAGTTGGAAATAGACTAGCGACGGGTGGCAGGGTTGCTTTTGCGGGGGTATCTGAGGCATGGACTAAAACGCCGGGAGCGTTTTAGCATGAGCGAAGCGAGCCCGGAGGGTGGATCCCATGGATGGGATTCATATCCCGAAGCTAAGCCTACAGGGAGCTATTCACGGCGCCCCCGCGGGAGCAGCCCTGCCATCCGGCGCGGGTTCCGCCACCAAATGAAATTTAAGCTAAGTACCAGGCCCGAATGGCGTTAGCCATGACGCAGGGCGTCGATGTCCTGGCGCAGCTGGGATTTGTCGTCGGTCAGAATGCGCTCCAGCGTGGCGACGCGGGCTTCCAGTTTGTCGATGCGCGCTTGTTGGTCGACACCCATAGCGTTATCGGCCTTGCGCCGCTGTTTCATCTGTTCTTTGATCAGCCCGCCAATGGTGGTTATGGCGATGATGGCGAGTATAAATACAAAAACATCCATGCGGGTGCCTCCCTGTTAGTCAATAACCGACAGTTTAACCAAGCAACGCTAACCCGGCCAGACGCCATAGGTCACGACAAGTCGCCCCAGCGGTGCTGCAAGATGGCCAGCATGGCCAATGGGGCCGTCTCGGTTCTGAGAATGCGTTGCCCCAGTTGCCAGCTTTGAAAGCCCTGTTGTTGGGCGTAGGCCACTTCGTCGTCGGTTAACCCGCCTTCGGGGCCGACCAGAAACGCAACGGATTGCGGGGCTACATTTGGCCAGTCTGGCCGTTGGGCGGCGGTATGCAGCACCAGTTTGAGTGGTTGTTGCCGGCTGCTGGCCCAGTCGTGCAGTGAGGTAATGGGGTGCAGAACCGGCAGGGTATCCTGGCCACATTGTTCGCAGGCGCTGGTGATGACGCCCTGCCAGTGTTGCTGTTTTTTATCTTGTCTGTCGGCCTTCAGGCGCAGGTCGCAACGCTCGCTGGTCAGCGGGGTGATCTCGCTGACACCGAGTTCGGTGGCTTTCTGCAAGGCGATGTCCATCCGGTCGCCCTTCGACATCACCAGGCCCAAATGCGTTGCCAGTGACGAGGGTGCAACGGGCTCAAGCCGTTGCACCAGGCTGACCGACGCACTGCGTTTGGAGACGTCAGTCAGCGTTGCCGAAAAGCGCCCACCACGGCCATTGAACACCTCAACCGGCGCGCCATCGCCCAGGCGCAGCACGCGCACCAGATGGCCATGAGCGCCCTCGGGCAAGGGCAGTTGGGTGCCCGGGCCGTCGGCATCGGGCAGGTAGATTCGGGAAATTCTCATCAGATGGCCGACGCGTTACAGCAGGCCCGTGGTTTCATCGAGCCCCAG
This sequence comes from Saccharospirillum alexandrii, assembly GCF_004000275.1. Lineage (GTDB taxonomy): Bacteria > Pseudomonadota > Gammaproteobacteria > Pseudomonadales > Natronospirillaceae > Saccharospirillum > Saccharospirillum alexandrii. The sequence goes on along the minus strand of NZ_RCIP01000002.1, from coordinate 1,219,360 downwards.
GCGCAGGTTCATGTTTTGAACCGCCGCACCGGATGCGCCCTTGCCCAGGTTGTCGAGCCGCGCCATCAGCATGATCAGGCCGTTATCGGCCGCATAGACGAACAGTTCAATCCGGTTGGTGCCGTTGCAGGCGGTGGGCTTCAGGAAGCCGTCTTCAAGCTGGGACTGATCGTTCAGCGGGAACAGGTGCACGAAGGGCTCACCGCCGTAAGTGGCGGCCAGGCGCTCATGCAGGGCTGTTGCCGGGCCACCGAGCAGGCGCGCGTGCAACGGTACCTGAACGATCATGCCCTGTTCGAAATTACCGACGGTTGGCACGAACACGGGCGGGAACTGAAAGCCCGGTATGCGCTGCATTTCGGGCAGATGCTTGTGCATCAGGTCGAGGTTTTTGGGCCGGGCGGCGACGTCGTCCTGCTCGGCCTCGCTGTAGCCTTTATAGTCGGCGATCATGCCTTTGCCACCGCCGCTGTAGCCGGTAATGGCATGAACCGCGAGCGGGTAGTCTTTGGGAATCAGATCGGCATCGACCAGCGGCTTGGTCAGCAGCGTCATGCCGGTCGGGTAGCAGCCCGGGTTGGCGATGCGGTTGCTGTTGAGCAGCAGTTCGCGCTGACCGGGCAGCTCCGGCACGCCGTATACCCAGTCCGGTGAGACCCGGTGGGCGCTGGAGGCATCGATGATGACGGTTTTTGGGTTAGTGACCAGGCCGACGGCTTCGCGTGCGGCATCGTCCGGCAGGCACAGAAACACGACATCGGCTTCGTTCAGGCATTCATCGCGCAGCAAGGCATCGCGGCGTTTATCCTGCGGGACGGTCAGCAGGTCGACGTCGGGGTGGGCCTCCAGACGCTGTTGGATTTGCAGGCCGGTGGTGCCGTACTGTCCGTCGATGAATACCTTGTGTGCCATGCGAGAATTCCGTGCCAGTTAACCAGACGCCAAGGGTACTATTGATTGGCCTGCGGCGGTAGACGGGCATCGTGAATGGAGCGTGCAAATCCGGGCTGAGGTTGCCTGTTCGTTGCTTGTTCAGCCACCCCGCAGACAGTGGTAGACTGACGCGACAGTGATAAAACCAAGAGGCTTCGGTGACAACCGATACAGAGGGCGAGTTCGTAACCAAAGAGGCCGATATTCTGCGCATGTTTCGTCAGGCGAAGCAGCAGATGGCCCCGGTTACGCTGGTGTTCCCCGAAAGGCATCGCAGCCTGACGACCTACCTCGTGGAAATCAAACCCCGAGAACGTGTGCTTGTGCTCGACGAGCCCATGCCCAAAGTCATGGCACGGTATCTGGTGGTAGGCGAGTCGTTTACGCTGGAAACCTATTTCGACGGCGTGCGGATTCGTGCCCGCCAGTTACAGGCAAAATCGATCGGTACCGAGTCCGACCCGCGCTACCAATGCCCACTGCCAACCGAACTCTATTATCTGCAACGCCGCAAAAGCTTCCGCGCGCTGGCCCGGCGCAGCCTGATCATTGATGCCCGGGTGCTCAGTGAAAACGGTGAGGTACGCTTTGGCGTGCTGCGCGATATGTCGGTAGAGGGCTGCAGGCTGGAGTTTGAGGGCGACCTGACTGAGCTTTTTGACACGCAGGGCGAACCGCTGTCGGTTGAGTTGACCTTTCCCAACGAAACTCAGCTGAGTTTCCAGGCGGATATGCTGCGCTCAGACTACGACGAATCGACCGGCGTGACGGGCATTGGCTGTAAGTACACTGCGCTGTTGCCACAAACCGAGGTGCAATTTTCAGCGGTTGTTACCGACCTGCAGCGCGATCACATCAACTTCGTTAAAAACGGTGGTAACCGGGATGAAATACCCGCCCGGTTTCTGTTGCCCAATGGCGAGGTGCCGGTACGCTTTAAGCCGCGCAGTAATAAGGCGACGCCTGCGCCCAGAGCAACCTCAAAGTCACCGGAGCTGACGGTAACGCTCGACATCGCCGCGACCTGGCGCAACGCCCTGGCGGCCGTGCGCAAACAGCAGGCGCTTAACAAGGCCGAGGCCAGTACCGAGCTGGTTGAATCATTGCGAACGCTCAGCCAGGTCTGGCTCCAGGACCGCTTCGGTTTGCTGGTTCATAGCCGAATTCGCAGCGAAGACAATTCCGACATTGAACAGCGCCTGGCGATCAGCCTGGTGCAGGCCGACCATCAGGTGCGGTCGCCTTCCTCAAAAAACGCCTATGCCGATGCGGGCATCACCCCCTGGATGACGCATGCATTGCTGCGACGGCTGGGTGCCAAAGAGCAGCCCATGGCAAAGCTGATCGCAGCGGTGGACCGCCTGGCCTACAAGGTGGTGGATGAGCAAGTATTTTACCGGCCGACGGCGGCGCTCGGTGCGCTGCACAAACAGTCGGCTTTTGATGCACGGCTGATTCAACAGTTGATCGCGACTCAGGGTCTCTACCCGCTTGGTTCCTGCGTTCGGCTGAGCAATGGCTGCGCCGGTCTGGTGTTGCGACACAATGATAAAAACCAGCCTAATCGGGTGCGACAGTTGTACAAGCTGAGCGAACAGTCGCCTCTGCCACCCAGAGACATCGATATCGAAGCCGACGGTATTACCGTGGAAGGGCCGGCAGACCCGGTTAAGCTGGGGCTGCCGGTCGAACTTTTGCGACCGGCGGTAAGGGCTTGAGAGCCGGTTACAGCTGGTCAATAATCGCCAGTGATGGCTCTGACCGGTTCATGGTGTAAAAGTGCAGGGCCGGCGCGCCTGCATTGATCAGTTCGCGGCACAAACTGCTCACCACTTCCAAACCAATCGACTGAATGCGGGCGCTGTCATCACCGCAGGCTTCCAGTTGCTTGCGCAACCAGCGCGGAATATCGGCACCGCAAGCATCGGAAAAACGGATCAGGTTTGATACCTGTGTGATCGGCATGATGCCGGGCACGATATCGATCTCGCAACCGCGCTTGCGCACTTCGCTAACGAAGTGAACATAGGCATCCACGCTGTAAAAATATTGCGTAATGGCGGTATTGGCACCGGCATTGGCCTTTGCCACGAAGTTGTCGACATCGCGATCAAAATTGGGCGCCTGCGGATGCATTTCCGGGTAGGCCGCCACTTCCAGCTTGAACGTATCGTCGTAGCGTTCACGAATAAACCGCACCAGATCAGCGGCGTAGCGGAAATCACCGCCGGTACCGCCCATACCTGAAGGCAAGTCGCCGCGCAGTGCAACAATACGGCGAATGCCGGCGTCTTTGTAACGGTCGAGCAGGTTGGTGAGCGTCGCTTCAGTTGCACCAATGCACGATAAATGCGGAGCCGTTTGCACACCGCGCTGGTTCAGTTCGATCACCGTGCTGATGGTACGCTCCTGAGTGGAGCCACCGGCACCATAGGTGACCGAAAAAAATTCGGGATCGGCAGCCTTCAGTTCGCTGTGAACGTTCAGCAGTTTTTCGTAGCCAGCGTCTGTCTTCGGTGGAAAAAACTCGAAGCTGACAGGAACGGAATTGGGCATGAGTGTCTTCTCTGGTCATTCCTGCTTAGGAGTCAGGAGTCCGTGGCAGCCACCGGGTGTACCTATCCGGGGTCGGCGTGAACCCGTCCGTGGGGCCTAGGCCGCAGCATCCTTGCTGCGGACTTCCCCGGATAGGTACACCCGGCAACTGCCACTCTGCTCGGTGCTAGCATTAAATACTAGCGTGGGTTTTCAGGTTTCAAGGTACCGCCCGGAAGATTAGCAGCGGGTGCCGGGTGTGTCCCTGTGGGGTAGTCCGCAACATGGATGTTGCGGCCTAGGCCCCAAGGATGGGTTCACGCCGACCCCACAGGGGCATACCTGGTGGCCGTTGCGGGCCAACACCTCCCAGGCAGCCCAAACGCCAACCTCGACTCAGTATTTGTAGTCGTTTGGTTTGAATGGGCCTTCAACCGGTACCCGGATGTATTTGGCCTGGGTTTCGGTCAGGGTGGTGATGACACCGCCAAAGCCGCGCACCATTTCTGCTGCTACTTCTTCGTCGAGCTTCTTCGGCAAAATTTTCACGTACAGTGCTTCGGCTTTCTGGTCGGCCGGCAGGTCAGCGAACTTTTGCTCGTACAGGTACATCTGAGCCAGTACCTGGTTGGCGAACGAACCATCCATGATGCGGCTCGGGTGACCCGTGGCGTTGCCGAGGTTCACCAGACGGCCTTCGGACAGCAGAATCAGATAATCATCGGCGTCGTCGGAGCGGAAGATCTGATGGACCTGGGGTTTGATTTCATCCCAGCGCCAGTTCTTGCGCATGTAGGCGGTATCGATCTCGTTGTCGAAGTGACCGATGTTGCTGACCACAGCACCGTTCTTCAATGCTTTGAGCATGTTGGCGTCGCAGACATTGGTGTTGCCGGTGGTGGTGACGATCAGATCGGTGGTGCCGAGAACCTCAGTGTTGATGCTGGCTTCGGTGCCATCGTTGATGCCGTTTTTGTACGGCGATACCACTTCGAAACCGTCCATGCAGGCCTGCATCGCACAGATCGGGTCGATCTCGGTGACTTTTACGATCATGCCTTCCTGACGCAGTGACGCGGCAGAGCCTTTGCCCACGTCACCGTAGCCGATGACCAGGGCTTTCTTGCCGGCCAGCAGGTGGTCTGTCGCGCGCTTGATCGCATCGTTCAGCGAGTGACGGCAGCCGTATTTGTTGTCGTTCTTTGATTTGGTTACGGCGTCGTTCACGTTGATCGCCGGTACTTTCAGTGTGCCTGCTTCCAGCATTTCCAGCAGACGGTGCACGCCGGTGGTGGTTTCTTCCGAAATGCCGTGAATGTCGTTCAGCAATTGCGGGTATTTGCTGTGAACCATCTCGGTCAGGTCGCCGCCGTCGTCGAGAATCAGGTTGGCGTTCCAGACGTCGTTGCTTTCTTTTTCAGCGAGAATGGTTTGCTCGATGCACCACAGGAACTCTTCTTCGGTTTCGCCTTTCCAGGCAAAGACCGGGATGCCGGCAGCGGCAATGGCGGCAGCGGCGTGATCCTGAGTCGAGAAAATGTTGCAGGATGACCAGCGCACTTCCGCACCGAGTTCGACCAGGGTTTCGATCAGTACGGCGGTCTGAATGGTCATGTGAATGCAGCCCATGATGCGAGCATCCTTGAGCGGCTGGTCGGCCTTGTACTTGTTGCGCAGGGCCATCAGCGCCGGCATTTCACGCTCGGCGATGTTGATTTCTTTGCGGCCATAGGCGGCCAGGGAAATATCAGCGACTTTGTAGTCGGTGAAGGTATCCAGATTCACGGCAGTGGTCATAGTCATCTCCTGAAAAGAAAGTATTGAGCGGCGAGCTACGAGTTTTGAGCTAACACCTCGACGCTCGCAGCTAACAGCTCATAGCTAACAGCTTATAACTTCGCCCCGGCTTTCAGCGCGTCGGCCTTGTCGGTGGCTTCCCAGCTGAAGCCTTCGCGGCCAAAGTGGCCGTAGGCGGCAGTGGGTCGATAAATCGGGCGCAGCAGGTCGAGCATTTCGATGATGCCGCGCGGGCGCAGGTCGAAGTGCTCGCGCACCAGGTCGGCGATCAGTGCTTCGTCGACCTTGTTGGTGCCAAAGGTATTGATTGAGATCGAAGTCGGCTCGGATACACCGATCGCGTAGGACACCTGAATCTCGCACTTGTCGGCCAGGCCGGCAGCAACGATGTTCTTGGCGACATAGCGGCCGGCGTAGGCTGCTGAGCGGTCGACTTTTGACGGGTCTTTGCCGGAGAACGCACCGCCACCGTGGCGGGCCATGCCGCCATAGGTGTCGACAATGATCTTGCGGCCGGTGAGGCCACAGTCGCCCACCGGGCCACCGATCACGAAGTTACCGGTCGGGTTGATGTGGTAGCGGGTGTCGCTGTGCAGCCACTCAACCGGCAATACGGGCTTGATGATGTGTTCCATCACCGCTTCGCGCAGATCAGACAAGCTGATTTCCGGGTTGTGCTGGGTCGACAGTACGACGGCGTCGACGGCGACCGGCAGGCCGTTTTCGTAACGCAGTGTGACCTGTGATTTGGCATCCGGACGCAACCAGGGCAGCACGCCGTTTTTGCGCAGCTTGGCCTGGTGTTCAACCAGACGGTGGCTGTAGTAAATAGGGGCGGGCATGTAGGAGTCGGTTTCGTTGGTGGCGTAACCGAACATCAGGCCCTGGTCGCCGGCGCCGAGGTCTTTGTTGTCGGCTTCGTCAACGCCCTGGGCGATGTCGGACGACTGCTTGCCGATGGCGTTCAATACCGCACAGGAAGCACCGTCGAAACCGACGTCGGAGCTGTCGTAACCAATGTCGAGAATCACATCGCGGACGATGTCTTCCAGATCGACGTAGGTATCGGTGCGGACTTCACCGGCGATGATCGCCATGCCGGTCTTGACCATCGTCTCGACGGCAACGCGGGCGTTTTTGTCTTCAGTCAGAATGGCGTCCAGGACGGCGTCGGATATCTGGTCGGCCATTTTGTCCGGATGGCCTTCAGAGACCGATTCGGAAGTAAAGAGGCTGTACTCGCTCATGGGCTGTGTTCCTCAGTTCAGCGACGTGAGTGGGTGTCCAGCAGCGGCGTTTGCCTCGCTGGTATCAGTAAAAAGCGGTGTTTGCGGCGGCTTGCGGTAGACCTGGGTCTGCACCTGAAAGCCGTTGCGCAGGGCCAGGAAGCGCCCCTGTTCGTGATCCAGCCCGGCCGATTCGGCCCACTGGTGCAATTCATCCGGCTCGAAACCGAGCCACTGGTCGCCGCACTGATGATGCGCCCACTCCTGATCGTGGCGGCACAGGTCGGTAATCACCAGCAAGGCGCCCGGCGCCATCAGGTGTGCGCAATTGACCACTTCCTGGCCGGGTGCGGGTACGTGATGCAGCACCATGTTATAGACCACGACATCGAATTGCTCATCCTCGGCCATCAGGCTTTCGGTATCGCCTTCGCGCAACTTAACGTGGCTTAACTGTTGTGCCGGAATGCGTGCTTGCTCCAGCATGGCGGCGGAAATATCAATGCCGACTACCTGGCGAAACCGGTCGTTCAACGCGGTCAGAAATTCCCCTTTGCCGGGTCCGACCTCCAGTGCACGCTGATGCGACTGCTGGCGGCAGCTGTCCAGCAGTTGCAGCGTCTCCGGGCCGTACTGATGAAACAGGGCAATGCGCTCCTGGTGCAATTCAAACTCGTCGGCGTGGTTGGCAAAGAACGCCTGGGCCGCGTTCAGGCGGGCCGCGCGTATGTCGGCGAGTTTACGTTGCAAATCGTCAGGCAGTTCATACTGATCGAGCTCGCGGAACAGTTGCTGCTGAATCGAGAGCGCATCGCCGAGCGACCGGCGGTAATAAATGCTGTTGCCTTCACGGCGGCTTTCCACCCAGCCGGCCTTGCTCAATATCTTCAGATGGTGGCTCATACCGGACTGGCGAACGTCGAGCAAATCGCTCAGTTCAAGCACGCCAAAAGCCCCGTGGCCCAGCGCCTGCAGCACGGTCAGGCGGGTCGGGTCACCGATGGCTTTAAAGAAAGTCGGTACGAGGTCAAGTTTCATGGCGGCAAGACTAGCAGTGCCCCCCGGCTTTCTCAATAACTATATCAATATATTTTGATATAGATTTGTGCGATTAATCTGCACGGATGCGTCAGACGCTTTGCCCCCACCGGTTATTTTTGGGACAATTCACGCCCTTTCCCGCTTACCCGGGTGTTTGCCGCTCCCGAAAACCAACAGCCGAGGACTTTTCGATGCCGTCACGTAGTGAACTTGCCAATGCCATCCGTGCCCTGAGTATGGATGCCGTGCAGAAAGCCAAATCCGGTCATCCGGGCATGCCAATGGGCATGGCCGATATTGCTCAGGTGCTGTGGTGCGACCACCTCAAGCACAACCCGACCAACCCGAAGTGGGTTGATCGCGACCGCTTTATTCTGTCCAACGGCCATGGCTCCATGCTGCAATATTCACTGCTGCACCTGGCAGGCTACGACCTGGGCATTGACGATCTGAAACAGTTCCGCCAGTTGCATTCTCGCACCCCGGGCCACCCCGAATACGGTTATACGCCGGGCGTAGAGACCACCACCGGCCCCCTGGGTCAGGGCCTGGCCAATGCGGTTGGCTTTGCCATGGCAGAGAAAACCCTGGCGGCTCAGTTCAACCGCAAGGGGCACACCATTGTTGACCACAACACCTACGTCTTCCTCGGTGACGGCTGTCTGATGGAGGGGGTGTCTCATGAGGTGTCTTCACTGGCGGGGACTCTGGGACTGGGCAAACTGATTGCGTTTTATGACGACAATGGCATTTCGATCGACGGCGAAGTCGCCGGCTGGTTTACTGATGATACCGTCAAGCGGTTTGAGGCATACGGCTGGCAAGTGATTCCGCGGGTAAACGGTCACGACCCGGAAGAGATTCAACAGGCCATTGAAACCGCCCGGGAAAACACCGACCAGCCAACGCTGATCTGCTGCAAGACCATCATCGGTTTCGGTTCACCCAATAAAGAAGGCAAGGAATCCAGCCACGGTGCGCCCCTGGGTGATGATGAAATTGAGCTGGCCCGCAAGAAGCTGGGCTGGACTCACGGTGCCTTCGAAGTCCCGCAAGACATCTACGACGCCTGGGATGCCCGTGGCAAGGGCCGCAAGGCCGAGTCGGAGTGGGATGATCGATTCGCCGAATACAAAGCCGCCTATCCTGACCTGGCGGCTGAATTTGAGCGCCGCATGAAAGGTGACCTGCCGGCCGATTTCGACAAGATCGCCAGCGACTACATCGCCAGTGTTAACGACAAGGCGGAAACCATCGCCAGCCGCAAGGCATCGCAAAACGCCATTGAAGCACTGGCGCCCAATCTGCCTGAACTGCTGGGCGGGTCGGCCGATTTGGCTGGGTCGAACCTGACGCTGTGGAGCGGCGCGCGTGGCATCAGCCAGGCCGAGCCAGACGGCAACTACTGCTTCTATGGTGTGCGTGAATTCGGCATGACCGCCATTATGAACGGCCTGGCCTTACATGGCGGCTTCCGCCCCTATGGCGCCACCTTCCTGATCTTCATGGAATACGCCCGCAACGCGGTGCGCATGTCGGCATTGATGAAGCAGCCGCTGATTCACGTCTACACCCACGACTCCATTGGCCTGGGCGAAGATGGCCCGACGCACCAGCCGGTAGAGCAGCTGTCGTCACTGCGCCTGACACCGAATCTGGATACCTGGCGTCCGGCCGATGCGGTGGAAAGTGCCGTTGCCTGGAAGTCGGCGATTCAAAGCAGCGACCGGCCAAGCGCCCTGGTGTTCTCCCGTCAGGGTCTGACGCACCAAAAACGCTCAGCGCAGCAACTGGCTGACATCGAACGGGGCGGTTACGTGCTCAAAGACAGCAACGGCACGCCGGCTGCGGTTCTGATCGCCACCGGTTCCGAAGTGGGTTTGGCGGTTGAAGCCGCTGAAGCGCTGGAAGCGAAGGGTGTGGCGACGCGCGTGGTTTCAATGCCCTGCACCGAGCGTTTCGACGCCCAGGACGCCGCCTACCGCGATGCCGTCCTGCCACGCGGTATCAAGCGCTTCGCCGTGGAAGCCGGCATTGCCGACTACTGGTACAAGTACGTGGGTCTCGATGGTGCGGTGCTGGGCATGACCAGCTTCGGTGAATCGGCTCCCGCCGGTGACCTGTATGCCCATTTTGGCATAACATCTGACTCATTGGTCAACTTGGTACAATCCTCGCTTTAAAATTCCCGCCCAACGGAAAGGGCCAGCCAACCGGCTGGCCCTTTCTTATTGAAAACCGACTGAACCTGAGTGATAGACCCGGATTCCTGCGTCGGGGGTGCGGGTGATGTGAGTACGCCCTTTATCTGCCGGAGGTACTGCTGCTGATTGTTGTCAACAAGGCTCGATCAGGCAGGCAAGAGTCCTTATACTGTGTAAAAACTAACCGCTAGGTCAAATATGAGGTTTGCATGAAATTGGTTCGTATGTTCAGTGTTGTTCTGGCTGTAAGCGTTAGTTGGGCAAGTGCCGAGGTGCTGCCCGCCGTGGCCTACTCCGACGGTGTTAAATTTGATAACTCCTTTAATGAAGCGGTGTTCCGTGAAGGCGTAACCCGGTTTCAGTCCACCTACGATATTGATGTTGTGGAGGTAAACCCCTCCACCGCCGACGCGTTTGAATCGGCTCTGCGGGACCTGGCCAGTCAGGGGCGCAGCCCGATCGTCGCGGTAGGCTTCTCCTACGCCCCCGCGCTGACCACCGTGGCGCCGGAATTTCCGGATATCCAGTTCACCATTATCGACTCTGTGGTTGATCTGCCAAACGTTCAGTCCCTGATCTTTAAAGAGTGGGAAGGGTCGTTCCTGGTAGGGGCGCTGTCGGCGATGAGAACCGACGGTTCGCCGCTGGGGTTTGTCGGTGGCATGGATCTGCCTTTTATTCGCGGCTTCGCCTGCGGTTATGCCCAGGGTGCGCATTACGTCGACGATGATTCTCAGGTCATGGTGCGCATGATCGGCGACACCCCCCAGGCCTGGTCGAGCCCCGAGCGTGGTAACGAGTTGGCACTGGAACTGTTTGAGCGGGGCGCCGAGGTGATTTACGCCGCTGCCGGTGGCAGTGGCGTTGGTGTTTACCGGGCGGCCAAAGACAGTGGTACGCTGGCCATTGCGGTCGACTCCAGCCAGAACTACCTGCACCTGGGCACCATGCTGACTTCCATGGTCAAGCGGGTGGGTGTCGCGGCTTACACCAGTTGGGAGCAGGCCGTGAACGGTCAGTGGCAGCCCGGAGTGCAGCAGCTGGGCCTGGCCGAAAATGGCGTGGACTGGTCGCTGGATATTTTCAATCGTCAGCTGGTCACGCTGGATATGGAAAAAGAGATGACCCAGTTGCGTGATCGCATCATTGACGGTCGTATTCGGGTGCACGACTACTCCTCGAACAATCAGTGCCCGGTGCCCTTACTGGAAGGCTGAACAGGCCAGTAATGCCGGGCCCGCTCGCGATAGATGAATCCAGGATGAATCAGCTGTGATTCTAGCGATGTAACGACGAAGTGGCTGTGTATAATGCAACAGTTTGTTGCAAACGAGCTTTGCGGGGTTGACCAGATGGTCAGCTTTGCCTAGAGTGCTTCCAATGGCCCCTTGAGGGGCTCGTTGGGCGTATGCAAAACAACCATAACATTAACGCTGAAAGGGGATTCACCATGAAACCAATGCTGAAAGCGGCTGCTGCAGCTGTGCTGTCCTTTTCTGCTGCCATCGCCGCAGCGGAAGATTTTCAACCTGCGGTCGTCTATGACACAGCAGGCAAGTTCGACAAATCCTTTAACGAAGCGGTCTATCGCAACGGTGCCGAGCAGTTCACCATGGACAAAGGCATTGCCGTCCGTGAATTTGAACCGCAAAACGAAGAGCAGCGTGAGCAGGGCCTGCGCCGTCTGGCCGATCGTGGTTTCAGCCCGATCGTCGCGGTAGGCTTCAACTACTCATCCTCGGTTGAGAAAGTAGCGTCTGAGTATCCGGATGTTCAGTTCTCCATCATCGACTCTGTGGTTGACCTGCCGAACGTTCAGTCCATTGTCTTCGCCGAGCATCAGGGTTCTTTCCTGGTCGGCGCGCTGGCTGCCATGGCCTCTGAAACCGATGCGGTTGGTTTTGTCGGTGGCATGGACATTCCGCTGATTCGCAAGTTTGCCTGCGGTTACCAGCAGGGTGCCAAGTATGTGAACAGCGACATCGAGTACTTCGAGAACATGACGGGTTCAACCCCGGCGGCGTTTAACGACCCGGCTCGTGGTTCTGAACTGGCCAAGTCACAGATTTCCCAGGGTGCAGACGTGATCTTCGCTGCTGCCGGTGGAACCGGTATCGGTGTTTACCAGGCTGCGGCTGACGAAGGCGTTTATGCCATCGGCGTCGATTCCAACCAAAACTACCTGCAGCCAGGCACCATGCTGACCTCCATGGTCAAGCGTGTGGGTGTTGCGGCTTACGCCTCCTGGGAAGAAGCTCAGGCCGGTGAGTGGGAAGGCGGCATCAAGGTGCTGGACCTGGGCGCCAACGGCGTCGATTGGGCTCTGGACGAGTTCAACGAAGACCTGATCACCGAGGAAATGCAGACTCGTATGGCTGAAATCCGGGCCGGTATCGTGGACGGTTCCATCAACGTTCACGACTACACTGCCACCAGCAGCTGCGATATCTGATCACAGCTCGATGCTGTTAAAAGCACCTGCCTGGCGGCAAGTGCTTTTTTATTGGGGTGATGATTCTTGACGGTCACATCCTATCCGGCCGGTTCCCGGGCCTGCCCCGGTTCCGGCCGATGTATTATTAACGCCCTTCCGCGTTGTCTGTCAGACTCCGGGGGAGGGCGACGTACGGTCCGGACGATTTCCGAACCGAGTGAGACCCGACGCATGTTCGGCTACTCTCAGAGCATACAGCGTTTCCATTAACCTCTACTGACCGGGTGACCCATGACTGCCCAGACCCACTCTGCTGCAGAATACGCCCTCGAGCTGCGCGGCATCGACAAGCACTTTGGTGCGGTACATGCCAATAAGAACATCGATCTGAAGGTCGAAAAAGGCACCATTCACGGCATCGTCGGCGAAAACGGTGCTGGCAAGTCCACGCTGATGAGCATCATCTACGGCTTTTACGAAGCCGACCAGGGTGACATTGCCATCGATGGCCAGGTGCTGAAGATCAGGGATTCCAAAACCGCCATTGCGTCCGGCATTGGCATGGTCCATCAGCATTTCATGCTGATTCAGAACTTTACTGCGCTGGAGAACGTCGTTCTGGGCGCCGAGAGCGGTGAACTGATTGATGACAGCCTCGATAAAGCCCGAACTGAACTGAACCGGTTATCGGATGAATTCGGCCTGTCGGTACCGCTGGACCAGCCCGTTGAAGAATTGTCGGTAGGGTTTCAGCAACGCATCGAAATTCTTAAGGCCCTGTATCGCGGCGCCCGGATTCTGATTTTGGACGAACCCACCGGCGTGCTGACCCCGCAGGAAACCGAGCATCTGTTCAAAGTACTCGACTCGCTGAAGGCTCAGGGCACCACGGTTATTCTGATTACCCATAAATTACGCGAGATTCTGGCGGCGACCGACAACGTATCGGTGATGCGGCGCGGCGAGATGGTCGCCCATGTCAAAACGGCCGAGACCAACCAGGAAGAACTGGCGGAGCTGATGGTCGGTCGCAAGGTATTGTTGCAAGTCGACAAAGGCGATTCAGCCCCGGGTGATGTGAAGCTGTCGGTTCGCAATCTGAGCATGACCGACAGCGCCGGGGTTAAACGCCTCGATAACGTCTCTTTGGATGTGCGTGCCGGCGAGATCGTTGGTATTGCCGGGGTTTCCGGCAATGGCCAGTCCGAACTGCTGGAAACGCTGGCGGGCATTACCCCGGTCGACAGTGGTACCATCGATTTGAACGGCCACACCCTCGATGTCCAGCACCCGATGAACCCGTCGCAAGTACGCAAGGCTGGCATCGGGCACATTCCGGAAGACCGGCATCGCATGGGCCTGATTAACACGTTTTCGGCTTACGAAGCCTTTGTTCTTGGCTACCACCGCAACCACGAATACAACGGTGCCTTGCAAATGAAGCAAGGCGCTATTATTGAAGACTGTAAGGAAAAGATGGAACGCTGGGACGTTCGCCCGCAGGATCCCTATCTCAAAACGGCCAACTTCTCCGGGGGTAATCAGCAAAAGCTGGTGATTGCCCGCGAAATCGAACAAAACCCGGATGTCCTGCTGATTGGACAGCCAACACGGGGCGTCGACATTGGCGCGATCGAATCCATTCACAAACGTATCCTGGAAATGCGCGACGCTGGCAAGGCCATTTTGCTGGTCTCGGTTGAGCTGGATGAAATCCGCTCTTTGTCAGACCGCATTCTGGTGATGTTCGACGGCACCATCGTCGGCGAAGTACCAGCCGACAAAGCCGACGAACGGACCCTTGGCCTGATGATGGCCAACATTGTTCCCGATGACATCAAGGCGTTGCAGGCGGAGGAACCAGCATGAGTCAACACCGAATACCCGCCTGGATCACCGTAGGGGTCATCCCTCTGGCCAACGTGGCCATGGCGGCCCTGGCAGCGGCTCTGGTCTTCTGGTATCTGAACATTAATCCGCTCGATGCGTTACAGGCCATGGTTTATGGCGCCTTTGGCAGCTCCTATGGCTGGGGCTACACCCTTTATTACATGACCAGTTACATCTTTACCGGGCTGGCCGTGGCGGTGGTGTTTCAGGCCGGTATGTTCAACATCGGTGGTGAAGGCCAGGCCTATATCGGCGCACTGGGCGTCGGCCTGGTCTGTCTGGGGCTGGGCGGCCATGTGCCGTTTATTGTGTTGCTGCCGATCAGCATTATTGCGGCCTTTGTGTTCGGTGGCCTCTGGGCGCTGATTCCCGCCTGGCTGCAGGCCAAGCGCGGCTCGCACATCGTTATTACCACCATCATGTTCAACTTCATCGCCGCCTCGCTGATGAACTACCTGTTGATCAACTTCATGAAGCCGGCCGGCACCATGTCGGTGGAAAGTGCGGTCTTTGATCCGTCTTCCTGGATCCCGAAAATGCATGAAGCGCTGGCGCTGATTGGTATTTCAATTGATCGCTCACCGCTTAACCTGTCGATGTTCTGGGCGCTGTTTGTTGCCTTTGCCGTCTGGTTCTTCCTCTGGCGGACCCGCTGGGGCTATGAAGTACGGGCCATGGGCAGCAACGCCTCCGGTGCCCAGTACGGTGGCATCAGCATTCCGGGTACCGTCATCATGATCATGATCATTGGCGGTGGTCTGGCCGGCTTTATGGCGCTGAACGTGGTGCAGGGTGAAGCCCACCAGATCAAGCTGAATCTGGTCAACCAGATGGGTTTCACCGGTATTGCGGTTGCTCTGATGGGGCGCAATCACCCTTTCGGCATCGTGATCGCCAGTTTGCTGTTCGGCTTCCTCACCCAGGGCGGCAGTGAATTGCAGTTCGAATACTCGGTAGACGCACGCATTGTCGTGGTGTTGCAGGGGCTGGTTATCCTGTTCTCGGGCGCCTTGCAAAACATGATGAAGCATCCGATTGAACGGCTCTATTTGCGGGTAACCAGCAACCGCAGAAAGGCCTCTGAAGAACTCGCGGCGGAGGCCTGATCATGGAACTATTCGACAGCATAATTCTGATTCTGGACGCCACGCTGCGCAATGCCACGCCGCTGATTTTTGCCGCTCTGGCCGGCATGTTCTCCGAGCGTTCGGGCATTGTGAACATAGCACTGGAAGGCAAGATTCTGATCAGCGCCTTCGCCGGTGCTTCGGCGGCCTATTACACCGGCTCGCCGTGGATGGGCCTGCTCGCGGGCATCATGGCCTCGGTTGTCTTTGCCCAACTGCACGCCTTTGCCACCGTCACCCACAACGGTGACCATGTGGTCTCGGGTCTGGCGATTAATATTCTGGCCGCGGGCCTGACGGCGGCGGTGGGGAACTACTGGTTCAGCCAGGGCGGCAACACGCCCAACCTGGTCAGCCGGGCCGAGGAACTGAACGCCCGCTTCGAGCCGATCGTCTTCCCCTTTGCCGATGCTCTGGCCGATGTGCCGATTATCGGTGGCATCTACTCCGAATTGCTCAGTGGTCACTATATTCTGGTGTATCTGGCCTTTCTGGCGGTGCCGCTTTGCTGGTTTGTGCTGTTCCGTACCCGTTTCGGTTTGCGGCTGCGGGCCACGGGTGAAAACCCCCAGGCTGTTGATACGGCCGGTATTTCCGTAACCCAGGTGCGCTACCTGGCGTTGCTGGTGTGTGGCGTTCTGGCCGGCTTTGCCGGGGTGTACCTGGCCGTGGCACTGACCGCTCAGTTCTCGCCGAACATGAGTGCGGGTAAAGGCTATATGGCGCTGGCCGCCCTGATTTTCGGCAAGTGGCGGCCCAAAACCACCATGCTGGCCTGTTTGCTGTTCGGGGCCTTGCAAGCCATTGCCGACCGCAGTCAGGGTGCCATTATTTTCGGCTTTGAAGTGCCGGTTCAGTTGGTAGAGGCATTGCCGTACATTCTGACCGTTGTGTTGCTGGGTGGCTTTATCGGCCGCGCTGTGGCGCCCAAGGCCATTGGTAAGCCCTATGTGAAAGAACGTGCCTGATCCTTGGGCCAGGTGATCCCTGGCCGGACCAGTCACACACTTGAGATCAGAAGGCGCATTAACGCCTCACCCGACACGATTCGGGATCTCACTGAGACCATTCCCCGCTGCGGCATTGCGACCGTGGCGGGGGATAACCGTATTATCAGGCATCGCCTGAACGAGAGACTGCCGATATGAACACCATTCCTACGCTCGATTTACGCCGTTTCAAAACCGACCCCGAAGGCTTTGTTCAGGAAATGGGCGCGGCCTATCAGGCCTGGGGCTTTGCCGGCATAACCGGCCATGGCATCGATTCGTCGGTGGCCATTAATGCCCTGCGCGCGGCCGAGAAAGTCTTCGCGCTGCCCGATGACACCAAGAAAGCCTATTTCAAGAATAATGGTGGCACCCGGGGTTATACTCCCTTCGGTACCGAGATTGCCAAGAACGCCGAACACGTCGACCTGAAGGAGTTCTGGCATGTGGGCCGCGAGATCGAAGGCGAAGCGCCACACAAAGACCTGACTCCGAACGTCTGGCCGGAAGAAGTGCCCGAGTTCAAGGACGCCATGTTGCGGCTCTACTACGAGCTGGATGCGCTGTCTCAGGAACTGCTGCAAGCGTTTGCCTTGTTTATCGGCGAAGACCGGCACTATTTCGACGAAAAGGTGAACTACGGCAACAGCATTCTCCGGCCACTGCATTACCCGCCGATCACCGATCCGAATCTGCCCAATGTGCGCGCCGGGGCACACGAAGACATCAACCTGATCACGCTGCTGGTCGGTTCCGAGCAGGAAGGTCTGGAAGTGAAGAACATGCGCGGCGAGTGGGTCGGCATTTCGATGATTGAAGGCACCATCATCTGCAACGTCGGCGACATGCTGCAGCGCCTGACCAACCATGTGTTGCCTTCAACCACGCACCGTGTGGTTAACCCCAAAGGCGAGGCCGGCAAGGTATCGCGGTTCTCCATTCCGTTCTTTGTCCACCCAAACCCGGGCACCTCGCTGGATGCACTGCCGCAGTGCGTCACCGAAGACAACCCGAAACGCTACCCACCGATCACCAGCGATGAATACCTGATGGAACGGTTGCGCGAGATTGGGCTGGTTAAGTAACTGAACCTTCGGCGTTTGGGTTGCCTCGGTACCAGTCGTCCGTGTCAGGCACCGGGTATATATATATCTGGGGTCGGCGTGGACCCATCCATGGGGCCTAGACCGCAGCATCCCTGCTGCGGACTACCCCAGATAGATATACCCGGCACCTGACACTCAATTGGTCGCTGCCTTTCAATCTTAAGTCGAGTAATAACCGCCATCGCCTTGTTGACCCCTCTCATCAGTCACCTTGGGTAGACTGAATGTGGTGAGGGATTGGCTTTTTCTCCAACTACCTCATACTGGGTAGAAGAATACAGCTAAGCCAAGCAGGTGCCCCATGTCGACATCCCCGATCAAACACGTTGCCATCACTGGCGGTACTCACGGTAATGAACTTACCGGGGTGCATTTGCTCAAACACTGGCGCAATAACCCCGAAGAAATCTGCCGGGACGGCCTGGTGACCGAGCTGCATCTGGCCAACCCCAAGGCCAATGGCTGCAACCGGCGTTACCTCGATCAGGATCTGAACCGGCAGTTCAGCTGGGATGACCTCTCCGACCACAGCCTCTGCGGCTACGAGCAGAACCGAGCCAAATCACTGAACACTCTGCTAGGCCCAAAAGACGCCCCCCGCGTCGATTTCATCATCGATCTGCACACCACCACTGCCAATATGGGCACTACCCTGGTGATCAAATCAGACGATGCGCTGGTGGTGGGCATGGCGTTCTACATCAAGCAGCAGATGCCTGAGGTTACGTTGTTTTATGAGCCGGAAGATCGCCTGGGCGATAATTTCCTGATCTCACTGGCGAAACATCATGGCTTGCTGGTGGAGGTGGGGCCCGTGCCTCAGGGCATGTTGCGCTGGGATGTGTTTGACAAAACGCGCCAGGCTACCCGCCTTGGGCTGGATTATCTGGCGGCCGTGCGCGCGGGTAATCAGCCAGAATTGCCAGCGTCTTTGCCAGGGTTCCAGTTTGTCGAAAAGCTAAAACTGCCGGAAAATGAACGTGGTGAACTGACGGCGATGATTCATCCCGATCGGCAAGACACCGATTACCAGCCCATTCAACCGGGCGACCCGCTGTTCATTACGCTGGAAGGTGAAACCCTGAATTATGAAGGCACTGAAACCTTATACGGGGCATTCATCAATGAAGCGGCGTACTATGATCAGCACATCGGGCTGAGCCTGATGCGGAAGATTGATATCCAATTCTCCGGCTATTAGGGCTTTTAGGCTCAAATTTCAAATTCCGCACTGGGTTAGCGTCGGCTGGCAGGGCTGCTTCTGTGGGGGTATCTGAGGCATGGACTAAAACGCCGGGAGCGTTTTAGCATGAGCGAAGCGAGCCCGTAGGGTGAATCCCATGGATGGGATTCATATCCCGAAGTTAAGCCTACACGGATGTATCCACGGCGCCCCCTCAGTAGCAGCCCTGCCATCCGTCGCGGGCTCAAGGCGATGTGAATAACCTTAACTCCGAAACTCGAGTTACTAGATCTGCCCGAACTGGAAGCTGATGAATACGCTGGGGCCGGAGATGTCGCTGGCATCCAGGTTGTCGATCAGTGGTTCGCTGGTCAGCCGATAGGCACCGCCGATGCCGATTTCCAGAAAGTCGGTCACATTGACCTCGCCGGAGAGGCTGAATTCGCTGACCAGGAAGTTGGCATCTTCATCGTCGCTGCCGCCGCTGTCGACGATGGATACATTCCCCGCCCCCAGCAATACCTTGCTTTCCCAGTGCACCACCCGATCGGGCTGGTGGGTATAGCCCATCAGCAAGCCTGCATAGCCCATCTCCAGCTTGCGCCCGGTGTCGTCCCATTCCAGTTCATTGACCAGGCCGTAACCGGCACCGCCGATGATCAGCGAATGGGAGCCCGAAGTGAAGGTTGCGCCACCCTCGCCACCGATCATGACGGCATTGTCACCGTTGACCGGTCCCAGCTTAACCAGTGGCCCGCCAAAGCCCCCTGACCGCGCATCCTCCATATCGATCAGCGCTGTTTTTGTGTGGTCAGATGCCTGGGCAGGCACGCATAGCAACAGTAAAGCAGTGCCGGCCAGTGCCGGGGTGATCAACGGGTTGGTGCGCATCGTGTGTCTCTCCGCTAGGAACCAGATGTCAGTGAGTGTAGGCGAGTGCCTGGCCCGGGCCAGTGGCGGAAGTCATGGCTTTAGCCGGCTTTCCAGATCGGCCAGTTGTTGCTCAAGGTCGGCCAGTTGCTCGCGCGTGCGCTGCAGCACGGCCTGTTGCGCTTCGAACTCCTCGCGGCTGACGACATCGAGTTTGCTCAGTTGCGCTTGCATCAGGCTGCGCAAGTTCTGGCGCACCTCGCTGCGGGCCTGCTGGCCCTGGCTGAACAGTTCGCTCGCCTGACGGCTGATCTGGTCGAGTAGGTCTTCGGGCAGTTTCATGGCTGTGCTCCATCGGGGTGCTTTCATGCCGCACACTTATTGTGCAGCGCTCCAAATCGGTGCGTCACAACGTGGTTTGTGACGCAGTTCAATGGCTAACTGCTTGATATTAAAGGGTTAGTCGAGTTGGCACGGGCTTCGCTATAGACCCTCCACGGATGAAACCAATCGCAGCCAACCGTTGCATTGGACATTGTAACTCGGGTGACCGGCTGCCGCACTGATGGTGGCGGCCAAACCCTCGGGCCGGTGCTGATTCTCAGCGCAACGGTGGAATCAACAGGAGTGAACGACATGAAACTCGTATCAGCCATTATCAAGCCCTTTAAGTTGGACGACGTCCGCGAAGCGCTGTCAGAAATAGGCGTGCAGGGCATTACCGTGACTGAAGTGAAAGGCTTTGGTCGTCAGAAAGGCCACACTGAACTCTATCGCGGCGCAGAGTACGTGGTGGATTTTCTGCCCAAGGTGAAGGTTGAGGTCGGTATTTCAGACGAACTGCTCGACCGCGCCATCGAATCGATTACCAAGGCCGCCAACACCGGAAAAATCGGTGACGGCAAGATCTTTGTGACCCCGCTGGAACAGGCGATTCGCATTCGTACCGGCGAAACTGGCAACGACGCGATCTGAGCCGGGTTGACTAACGGGAGAGACTGAACAATGAACGAATTGACGCAAGTACAATACGCACTCGATACATTTTACTTTCTGATCTGTGGCGCTCTGGTGATGTGGATGGCCGCGGGCTTCTCCATGCTCGAAGCCGGCCTGGTCCGCGCCAAGAACACCACAGAAATCCTGACCAAGAACGTAGCGCTGTATTCCATTTCCTGCACCATGTACCTGATCTGCGGTTACGCCATCATGTACGACGGTGGCCTGTTCCTGACCGGCATTACTGAAATCGGCGACGGCTACTACTCACCGTCTTCCGACTTCTTCTTCCAGGTGGTGTTTGTTGCCACGGCCATGTCGATCATCTCCGGTGCGGTTGCCGAGCGGATGAAGCTGTGGGCCTTCCTGGTGTTTGCCGTTGTGATGACCGGCGTGATCTACCCGCTGGAAGGTTCCTGGACCTGGGGTGGTCAGGCTGTGTTTGGCATGTACACCCTGGGCGACCTGGGCTTCAGTGACTTCGCAGGCTCTGGCATTGTGCACATGGCAGGTGCGTCTGCTGCACTGGCTGGTGTTCTGTTGCTGGGTGCTCGTAAGGGCAAGTATGGCAAGAACGGCGAAATCAACGCCATTCCAGGCTCCAACTTGCCGCTGGCGACCCTGGGTACCTTCATCCTGTGGATGGGCTGGTTCGGCTTCAACGGCGGTTCCGTACTGAAAGTCGCGGATGCCGAAAGCGCCAACGCCGTCGCCCTGGTGTTCCTGAACACCAACGCTGCTGCCGCTGGTGGTTCTATTGCCGCTCTGATCCTGGCACGCCTGTGGTTCAAGAAAGCTGACCTGACCATGGCCCTGAACGGTGCCCTGGCTGGCCTGGTGGCCATTACCGCTGAACCGTCAACACCAACCCCGCTGCTCGCCACGCTGTTCGGTGCCCTGGGTGGCCTGGTTGTGGTCTTCAGCATCGTGACGCTCGACAAAATGAAGATTGATGACCCCGTTGGTGCCATCTCGGTGCACGGTGTCGTCGGTCTGCTGGGTCTGTTGCTGGTGCCGTTCACTAACGATGGCGCAACCTTCTCTGGCCAGATCATCGGTGCGCTGACCATCTTCGTCTGGGTATTCGTCGCCTCACTGGTTGTCTGGGGCATCCTCAAGGCGGTTATGGGCATTCGTGTCACCGAGGAAGAAGAGTACGAAGGCGTCGACATTGCCGAGTGCGGCATGGACGCTTACCCGGAATTCACTGGCTCCAAGTGATCTCCGGCAAGTTGATCTAACCTCCAAAAGGGCCTTCGGGCCCTTTTTTGTTGCCTGGGTGACCAGAGCTTCCATTTTGACAGGTGTTTGAAATCTCCTATACTCGAATTGTTAACGGCCAGACCAGTAGGGTATGCTCATCGCATCTATCGGCTATTCCGTTACTCTGAGGAGTTCAGCATGAAGCTTGTAACTGCCATTATTAAACCGTTCAAACTCGACGATGTTCGCGAATCCCTCTCTGAAGTGGGTGTTCAGGGCATTACCGTCACCGAGGTAAAGGGCTTTGGTCGCCAGAAGGGCCATACCGAGCTGTATCGCGGCGCCGAGTATGTGGTCGATTTCCTGCCCAAGATCAAACTCGAAGTCGCCATCGACGATGCCAAGGTGGAGTCCGTTATCGAAGCGATCTCCAAAGCCGCCAACACCGGCAAGATCGGCGACGGCAAAATCTTTGTCTCATCACTGGAGCAAGTCATCCGCATCCGTACCGGCGAGACCGGCGAAGACGCGGTGTAACCCGACTGCTCTCCCAGCAGACCGGGGTGTGCCCGGTCTGGCACCCTATTAACGTTGTCTCTTCTGCTCAATTAACCCATGTTTTCTCAGCTGGCTGCGAAACTGATGGTAACTCAGCCCCAGCGCTTCAGCCGCCCGCCCCTGGTGACGGCCATTGGCATCCAGTGCGCCTTCCAGTAACGCCACTTCATAACGACTGACCTGTTCGCTGAAACTCTCGCCTGGGTTGGCTGCAAAGCCGTTTTCTGTGGTTTCCGGTGCGGGTTGCCAGGGTGAGTGAAAGGGGTCGAGCACCAGGTCGTCAATTGGTTCGGCTTCATTGCCCCAGCGGTAGACGCTGCGTTCGATGGCGTTCTTGAGTTCGCGGACATTGCCGTAGAAGGGGTGTCTGGTTAGCTGCTCCAGTGCCCGGTCGGTAAACCCCGGAAACACCTCCCAGCCCAGTTCACTGCTCATCTGAATGCCGAATTGATCGGCAAGCAGGGTGATGTCGTCGTGTCGGTGGCGCAGGGGCGGCAGGGTGAGTACGTCGAACGCCAGGCGGTCGAGCAAGTCGGCGCGGAAGCGGCCTTCTGCGGCCAGGCCCGGCAGGTGTTCGTTGGTGGCGGCGATGATGCGCACGTCGACGGTGAGGGTTTGCTGGCCGCCGAGGCGTTCAAATTCACCGTACTCGATCAGGCGCAGCAGTTTTTCCTGTAACGCCTGCGACATGTTGCCTACTTCATCCAGAAACAGCGTGCCTTCGTGTGCTCGTTCGAAGCGGCCTTTGTGCAGCCGGGTAGCGCCGGTAAAAGCGCCGGGTTCATAGCCGAATAGGTCAGCATCGAGCAGGGATTCGCTGATGGCGCCGCAGTTGATTTTCAGAAACGGTTGTTGCCAGCGCTGCGACAGAAAATGCAGCCGTTCGGCGATCAGTTCCTTACCGGTGCCCCGCTCGCCGATGACCAGTACAGGGCGAGTGAGCGGGGCGACCTGGGATACCCGGTCTAGGAGGTCAGACAAGGCCGGGCTTTCACCAAGGATTCGCTGTGGGCTGCGCTCGGTCATGTCTGTTCTCTATGCATTGGTTTGAATGGCTAAATAAATTAGCTTTTAAAGCTAATAAAGTCTAGCTCTATGTGAGGTGAAATCCATAAAGTTCTTATAAATCAATGGATTAGCGACTTGGCACAGTATCTGTAATAGCAAAGGCGTAACGCAACCAATCACTGACGATTTGCTGTAGCCAGGGATTATCAGACAGAGGGACAGGCTATGTTTATGTTGAACCCGCGCGCACCGCTGTACATGGGCATGATTACGCTGAGCAGCGCCCTGGCGGTGGTGACGCACCTGGGCATCGGATTATTGACCTTCGTTTGGATGACCATGCTCTACGAGAGCATTACACATCTGTTCGCGCGGTCTCCCAACGAACGTTAGAACACCGCTGAACGATTGTTTCAGCAGGCTTATTAACCACTATTTGGCAATCAGGAGTGTGAGCTATGGGTATATTTTCGAGACTGACCGACATCATCAATTCCAATCTGACCGCCTTGCTGGACCGGGCTGAAGATCCGCAGAAGATGATTCGGCTGATCATTCAGGAAATGGAAGAAACGCTGGTGGAAGTGCGCAGCAGTTCGGCGCGCATCATTGCCGACAAGAAAGACGCTCAGCGCCGACTGGACCGCTTGCATGCGGAAGTGGCCGAATGGGAAGCCAAGGCTACCCTGGCACTGGAGAAAAACCGGGAAGATTTGGCCCGCGCTGCGCTGGCGGAAAAACAGGTCCTGCAGGAAGAAGAAGCTATCATTGAGCAGGAGTTTGCGGCGTTGGATGAACACCTGAAACAGTTGTCCGGTGAGATCGGGCAGTTGCAGCAAAAGCTGACCGATGCCAAGGCCAAGCAGAAGTCCATGGTCATGCGGCATCAAACGGTGTCGAGCCGGCGCCGGGCGAAAGAGCAGCTGTCGCGTGAGTCGCTGCAGGATGCTTTTGAGAAGTTCGAACGCTACGAGCGCCGCATGGATTCAATGGAAAGCGAGATCGAGGCGATGGATCTTGGCAAGAACGAGCGCACGGATCTGGCCGGGGAGATCGACAACCTGGTTCGGGACGACAGCATCAATCTTGAGCTGGAACGCCTGAAAGCAAAAATGAAAAACCGTCCGGAATAATATTGAGCCACGGGCTGGTCTGATTGGCTGGCCCGCAAGGAGTTAAGGCATGCATTTCTTTGAATTTTTGTTTGTCCCAACCATTCTGTTTTTGGTGGTGGTGATGCCAATCTGGCTGGTGCTGGACTATCGCCACAAGGGGCGAACCCGGCAGGGGTTGTCTGAGGATGACCAGGTGAAGTTGGATGACCTGCTGCGCACCCTCGACAAGGTTGTCGACCGGGTCGATGCCCTGGAAGGTATTTTGGATGAACGCAGCCCCCGCTGGAAGCGGGAACGCTGATACGTCGGAGAGACTCTAATGACTAAGAAAGAATTCTGGCAGCGTCGCCGCGAAGGCTTCGGCATGAACCTGTACCGGAACAAGAAAGACGGCTGGCTCGGCGGTGTCTGTGCGGGTCTGGCCGACCACTTTAACATTGAACCCTGGATTGCCCGATTGATCGTGGTGGCGGGATTTATGTTTTTTGGCTTCCTGACCATGCTGGCCTACATCGGCGCCTGTGTCGCCATGGCACCTCGTCCCAAAGGCCCGGTGCAGCAGGAATACCAGTACGACGAGAACAGCCATCAGGACCGGCCGCGCAATCTTTTTCGCTACGGTGAAAGCCCCAGCGAGCGGCTCAGTACGGCTCAGGAACGCCTGAACCGCGTCCTGAGCCGGGTCGAACGAATGGAGCAGTACGTGACCTCCAAGCGCTATGAACTGGACCGGGAATTCTCCAAGATTCAGGACTAACCGGCACCCTCCGCCACACCACTGGGACGCAATGGCACCGAAGAACATGATCGGCTCGTACGTTGCGCCTGGTGAGCCTCCTGCTGGGTTTACACGCCACCCGTCAACAATCGGAATAACCAGAAATGATCGCGGTTAAAACGTTAACTCTGTCTCAATGATTGCAGAACTTGCGCACAATTCGAGACAACACTGCTCCTATTAATGGTATTACGCCACAATTCCAATGTGTTCCGAGTGACCCTTCCTGACCGATGTTTTATTGTCATACATTAACATTCCACAGGGATCAGGTGACACTCATCATGAAAAGAACACTCTTATTGTTAACCTCACTGGGACTGCTCAGCGCATGCCTGGACGAGGACGTTTCCATTGTTGTTTCCAAACCAGACAAAGGCGAAGCAACTGAAGAGGTAACATCGCCCGACGAGTCAGATGCAGAGGACGTACCCGCCGACCAGGATGAGGATGAGAGCCCGGCCGGGCCTTTGGTATTACAGGAAAATGAAAGCGGTTTTTGCGGTGTTGAAGGCGACATCGAGACAGAACATCTGGGCTTTACCGGCACCGGCTACGTCAACAGTGAAAACGTTAGCGGTGCGACCCTAACCTGGGCCGTTCAGGCGCCGCAGGCCGGTTCGTATTCACTGAGTGTCCGGCACGCCAATGGCGGTAACGCCGCACGGCCAGGCACGTTCAGTGTGAACGCTGTTGAATCCAGTTTGGTGGATTTGTTACCCACCCAGGGCTGGACTGACTATCAGCTCACTGACGGGATGCCGGTGTATTTGAACGAAGGCCATAACGACATCACGTTGGTGGCTACCAGTGATTCCGGCCTCTCCAACATCGATTATCTGACGTTCGACAGCAATGAGCTGACCCCCAGTGAATGCGGTGATGGCCAGAGCGACGACACGCCGCCACCCGACGATTCAACACCGCCAGACGATTCGACGCCACCCGATGATTCAACACCGCCGGACGATTCGACGCCACCCGATGATCCAACACCACCGGATAATCCAACGCCACCAGATACCGATCAGGCCTGGCGAGATGCGTGCCGGGAGCTGGTGGACAACCCGGCCGTAAACTGGCGTTCATCACCGGTGCTGACGACCGACCAGGAGATTGTCAGCTGTCTGCATCAAAGCCTTGGTCAGCCGATCGGTTTTGGTGAGCACAGTACCGGCGGATACGATGCATCCGGCAATAGCACCCTGGTCGTTATTCGTCGCGATGCTGAAACCTCGGTTGAGCAGCAGTTGTTTGATGCCATCAGCACGGATGACCCACAATGGGTGGTATTCGACAAGCAGGGTTTCACCGAGCCGACGGATATCTCCTTTCATCGCCTGTATTGCGCAGATCCGAACGTCAGATCGGCATTGGGTAATGCCTCCGTCGGCGAGTGTATGGAGCCGCCGTTGTGGTGTTCGGTGAATGCCATATCATCGGAAGACTGCCTGAATGAGTTTTATAATGTGCGGCTGAACGATTCCAGCCTGCCCATTCGCAACCGGATGATTCATTCCAACACCACCGTGGATGGCCGCGGCAGCCAGGCTTACATGCTGTTTAATGGCTTCGCCATCGGGTCGGACTCCGGAGGCAAGTCAACCCACGCCAGTCGCAATGTCATCATTACCAATATGGAGTTTCGTGGGGCGGGCCATGTCGAAGACCATGATCTCGATCCGGATATGATTCGCTCAACCGGGGAGTCTCACGATATCTGGATTCACCAGAATACCTTTGATAATACCGGCGATTCGGCCTGGGATATTAAAGTGGGCGCTTATGATGTGACCTTGTCGTTTAACAAGCTGATTAACGTCAAGCGTACTGGCTTGATGGGCTCCAGCGACAGCAGAACCATCAATGAGCAGATTACCGCGACACTGCACAATAATCTCTTCGTCACGCACGACGAATACTACAGCGACAAGCGGTATGAGACGCTACGCCGTATACCCTTGTTGCGGCGTGGTCAGGCCCATTTGTTCAATAACGTATTCTATGGCTATCGCAAGGATATCCTGAGCATTCGCGTGGGCGGCCGCTTGCTGTTTGAAGACAACATGGTGCTCAACAACAGTCAGCAGGCAGAGGAGCGAGGCGATTCAATGTCTTATTTTCAGGAAAACCTGCTGCGCGATTTCCGTGAAGGTGGCCTGAACGTGGTTGGCAGTCTGGTTTGGCTGGCCAATGAAGATTGCCGGGCAACCGGTGAGCCGGTTGATCTGACCTCGAATCAGGGCTCCACGCCCGACATGCTTGCCCAGTACGACGAACGCTCGCAATCGGTGTTTTCAGGGCACCGGATGAACGCAGGCAACGACCTGGCGGACTATGTGTTTGCGACGGCAGGTAAAGGCGGGTTAACTCCCTATGTATCCGACTTCGCCGACACCACCTTCGATGTGATTCAGCAGGCACCTGAAACCTGCCAGTCACCGAGTTTCGCCAACTAGTCAGTTGGCCGTGCTGTTGTGCTTCAACTGGCAGCGCGGCCACCTAGATGCGACTGACTGGCCCGCGCCGGTGCATTGCGGTACAGTGCGGCCAGTTTATTTATTTCAGCTCACAAAAGAGAACCTGCCGTGTCGCATCGCCCGGATGATCCGTCAGCCGACCGCACTCCGGTTACTGGCTGGCGAGACGCCATACGCCGCCCCACCTTCTGGATAGTCATTGTATTACTGATTGGCTTTGTCTATCTGCAATGGCCAACCCGCCTGAAACCGGTTGATCAGCCCGACTACGTAACAACAACGATCGACGACGCCATTGCCGTGGAGTGGGAGGCCGAACCCAGTGCCCAGCCGAATGCGGACACCGACGCCTGGTTCTTGCGACGTCGGGGTATGGATTTTCTGGTACAAACCGGCGACTTGACGCAGCCATTGCCCGAACTGGCCGCCCGCATGCTGGAGACCGATCGCGAGCAGGTGGCCGGGAGCGTTTACGAGCCCATGCAAAGCACTGGATCGACTGCTCGATACGCCTTGTACGATGCCGAAAACCGGATACAGCGCCACCGGCTCTATGCGGTCGACTCAGGGTGGGTAAAAATATCCGTCTTGTACAAAGGCCAGAATGAAGAACGTGAAGCCCGGGCTCAACGATTTATGAACCGGGTTACGCCCCTGCAGTGATCGCCTGGCTGGCGTTGGCATCTGAGCAACCGCGCGCATTCGAACCAACAACAAGAACGGTCCCGAGTGACCCAAAGGAGTGTCCCGCATGACTTCTGAACTTTCATCCGCACCCTATCGCTGGGCCGTTGTTGGCACCGGTGGTATGGCCGACCAGTTTGTCGCCGATGCCCGGCACGGAAACGGCGGTGAGTTTGTCGCCGTATGCTCGCGCTCCCAGGCCAGCGCACAGACCTTTGCCGACCGCCATGGGCTTGCACTGGCGTTCGACGATCTCGACACCCTGCTGGCGCGGGATGACATCGATGTGGTTTATATCGCCAGCCCCCACACCCAGCATCGCCAGCAGGCCCTGGCAGCTATGGAGGCGGGCAAGGCCGTCTTGGTCGAGAAACCGGCCACCCTGAACGCAGCCCAGACCAAAAGCCTGTATGAGACGGCTGAACGGTGCCAGGTGCTGTGTGTTGAGGCTCTGTGGACGCGCTTCAGCCCGGTTTACCGGTCGGTTCTGGCGGATCTGAAATCCGGCCGTATCGGCCAGGTGCGCCATTGCCAGGCCAGCTTCGGTTTCGCGGCACCGGCTGACCCGGATCATCGACTGAACGCCCCTGAACTCGCCGGTGGCTCATTGCTGGATATCGGCATTTACCCCCTGTTGTTGCCACTGGATCTGTTCGGCGCGCCTGTGGATATTGAGGGTGATGTGACGCTCGGCGTTCGCGGCGTCGACCGGTCGGCCGATCTGGTGTTGCGGTATGCGGACGGGGCACGTGCATCGCTGTCGTACAGCCTGGATTTTCCGTTGCCGACGCAGGCGGCCATCAGCGGCGAAGACGGCTGGGTGGAGATTAAAGCGCCCTGGTTCGCCAGCCAGGCGGCCCGCTGGCAAGTAGGTAAGGCACCGGTCAGCCAGCAGCAATACCCATTGCTGGGGCGTGGCTATCACTATGAATTCAGTGCCGTGAACCGCAGTCTGGCAGCCGGCTTGCTGCAATGTGAAGAGCACAGCTGGGCCGATTCGCTCGCCCTGGCCGAGGTAATGGACCGCATTCGCAAGCGCTGGGGGCCAGATTACGGGGCCGAGCTGGAAGGCATCTGACGAGGGTAGATGATCGTCAGGTAGTCGTCGACGAAGCGGGCGTATTCGTTGTCCTGCTGCAGGTCCGCCAGGGCCTGGTTTACGCTGGCAATCAGGGCGGGCGAACCGCTCTGGTTGCGCGGAGCAATAAAGTGCATCGATACGGTTTCTACCGGAAACGGCAGCGCCCGGATGGCCGAATGCGGAACGCCAGCATTGCGCAGTAATTCGCGTGCCACATAGCGGTTGATCTTGACGAAATCGGCCTCGCCAGACTGCAGCATGGCAAAGCAGCTTGGCATATCCGTAGGGGTAAGGCGGGTGATAGAGCCGCTTTCCACCAGAGGGTTCAGGGCGGGTCCGTGCGCAAAGCCTTCAGGCAGACATAAGGTCAAGCCGGCCAGATCTTCCGGGCTGCTGGCGTTGATGGTGCTCGACTGATCAACGTAGGCGTAGGAACTGACGGTAAACAGCGGGTCTGAAAACAGATAGTCTTCAAGACGTTGTTCCGATTCGATGTAGGGAAAAGTGCCGGCATAGTCGCCGTCCAACGCAGCCTGATAGCCGGTGGCCCACCCGGTAATGTCAATCTCAACCGGCTGAACGATTTGCTCGAACAGATAGCGCACCAGGTGCGTGGCCAGGCCACCTTCGGGCAGGGTCTGGTCGGAAAACGGCGCATAATTGTCACCGGTGACCAGCCGAACCGTCGAGGCGCTTTCCGCCCATACAGCCGCCGGAAAAAACCCCAGCAGAATGCCAACCGCCAGTCCCCTCAGTGCGGGAGGGGGCGGGTGTTTGCGGCGAGGTTTCCGGTTGTCTGACATGGCGCTCACTTCGGTCCGTAGTCGGATCAACGGTCAGTATACCGTCATTTTCAACGACGAACGCAACTATTATCAGGGCGTTGAAAATGGCCTCCTGCCTTTTCCAAGCCACGAGAACCAGACAGCGCGAAATTACCGGGACGGCCGTGTTCCGGTAGCAGGTTGATGGATTACGATGCGTGTTTACCAGCCTGCTAAGCGGTGTTTGCGCTGCGAATCCGGTACACCCGTGCCTCGAAAGGTGCCAATGTTAATGAATGGCGTGCCGCGTCGGCTGGCTGATTTCCAAGCACCAGGGCCGCGTTGTCCAGATCAACCGGTGCCGGATCGACCGCTGCGGGTTGACCGCTCAGGTTGCACAGCACAATAAACCGATCATCTCCGCTGCGGCGGTAGGCAAAAATCTGCGGGTGCTCTTCCAGCATCAGATCGTATTGGCCGTAAATGAGCGTCGGGTGTTCGCGACGCAGGCGAATCAGTTGCTGGTAATAAGCCAATACCGAATTCGAATCCTGTTGTTGGCTGGCGACGTTGATATTACGGGTGTTGGGGTTTACGGCGAGCCAGGGGGTGCCGGTGGTAAAGCCACCGTGTTCGCTGCTGTCCCATTGCATGGGAGTACGTGAATTGTCGCGGGCGTTGTCGCGAATGCTGGTGAGAATATCCTCTTCCCCCCAGCCCTGTTCGCGGCGCTGTCGGGCCAGGTTGTGGATGGCCACGTCGTCGAATTGCTGCAGCTCAGTGAAGGGGTAGTTGGTCATGCCCAGTTCCTGGCCCTGGTAAATAAAGGGCGTGCCCTGCATCAGGAAATAGAGGGTGGCGATGGCGGTGGCGCTCTCTCGCCAGTAATGGTCGTCATCCCCCCAGGTTGAAACAATGCGGGGTATGTCGTGGTTTTCGACAAACAAGGCATTCCAGCCCTGGCCTTCCAGCCCTTTTTGCCAGCGCGTCAGCACCTGTTTCAGGTGCGGCAGATCGAGCCCGGCAGCGCCGTCGGTTTGCCAGAGTTTGAGCTGTTCGAACTGAAACAGCATGTTGAAGTTGCGTTGTTCGGGCGCGACCCACTCGGGCGCCTGATCGACGGTGACGCCATTGGCCTCGCCGACGGTCATGATGTCGTAGTGGGCAAAGGTGTTGGCGCACAGGTCACTGATGTAATCCATCACGCCATCGACGTTCATGTGGCCGGCGGCGGAGGGCACGGTCGGCAGCCCCTTGGGGTTCGGCATGTCTGGCAAACCCGGTAGCTTGCGAATGTGGGAGATGGCATCAATGCGAAACCCGTCGACGCCTTTGTCGAGCCACCAGCGCACCATGTCGTACAGGGCGGCGCGCATCTCGGTGTTTTCCCAGTTCAGGTCGGGCTGTTTGCGTGAAAAGACGTGCATGAAATATTCATCGGTCGCCGCATCGTATTCCCACACCGACTCGTTAAAAATGCTTTCCCAGTTATTGGGTGGCTGGCCACTCTTGCCCTCGCGCCAGATGTACCAGTCCCGTTTCGGGTTGGTTTTCGATGAGCGTGATTCAAGAAACCAGGGGTGTTCATCACTGCTGTGGTTCAACACCAGGTCGAGCAAGATGCGCAAGCCGCGCTTGTGGGCTTCCTCCAACAAGCGATCAAAATCGGCAAGCGTACCGAAGTCGGCCATGATGTTCTGATAGTCACTGATGTCATACCCATTGTCGTCGTTCGGCGACGAGAAAATAGGGCACAACCAGAGCACCGTTACCCCAAGTTCCTGCAAGTAGTCGAGCTTGCGGATAATACCGTTCAGATCTCCAATGCCGTCGCCATTGCTGTCCATAAAGCTGCGCGGATAAATCTGGTACACCACGGCTTCTTTCCACCAGGCGCGATCGTATGTGTGAGTAGTGAAAGTTGTAGTCAAGTGGTGTTCCTGTGAGGTTTGAGCGCAGAGTAATGAAGCAGCTCCGGAAAATGAAGCCTCCATCGCTCAACCTTGTGCAGAATCAACCCCGTTCAGAGTGATATAACCCAACGGATTCGAAGGCGACTATTGTGAGGCGGGTCCTGAACAAATCACAGTTGAATGGGTATACTCCGGGTTCATTTATCCGTTAAGGAAGACCCATGAAACCGATTGCAAAGCTCACCGCAGGCCTGTTCATCGCCTCCCTGGCCCCTCTGGCGCTGGCTGAGCCCGACCCTGATCTGCTGGTGGGCACCTGGAACTGCGATTATTCGGAAACCACTGATGGTGTGGAGCTCGATATGCAGTTGAAGGTCAACTATCGCGCTGACCGAACCGCTGTCTATGATATGACCATGAACATGGAAGTGCCGTCGATGGCCCCGATGAATCTGGGTGTTGCTGGCAGCGGCAACTGGTCACTTGAGGGCGATCAGCTCACAACGACCACGACTGAAGTCAGCGCCGAAAATCTGGGTGAACCCAACCCCATGGTGGATATGATGATCCCGCAGATGGAAGCCGGCATGATGCAGGAATCCGAGTCTGTCAGCACCATTGTTGAGCTGACCCGGAATCGTCTTGTAGAACGGACTAATGAAGCCGATGCGACGACGGTGACCTGTACTCGTTAGTTGTACGTGCCAATAAATTTAGCTGTCCGTACACCTAAATTACCCGCCAAACCAAGTGCTGGCTGCCGGGTAGACCTGACCGGGGAAGTCTGAGGCATGGACTAAAACGCCGGGAGCGTTTTAGCATGAGCGTAGCGAGCCCGGAGGGTGAATCCCATGGAGGGGATTCATATCCCGAAGTCTAGGCCCCATGGATGGGTTCATGCCGGCCCCGGTCAGGTCTACCCGGTGGTCAGCACGAACTCCAGCCACTCAATAGAACCGTGCCGCAACGAAGGCAGCCACTAGCCTACCAGAGGCACCGCCCGGTCAATGATTCCCTTGCAATGGATTCCCGTGGGTAGCCCGCCCAGGTTGACCTGGGTGCCTGGCGTTAGCCGTGAGGCGATGAAGGCGTCGGCGATGTTGGCGTCGCCGTGGCGGAGCAGGATGCTGGCCTGGAGGGCCAGGGCCATGGGGTCGACCAGGGCGCGCGCGCGGTATTCAAGGTCAGACGTGTTGGCCCAGTCCCGTTTTAGTTGATCCAGATAAGCGTCGTAGCGGGGAGATTCGGTGCGGGCCTGATCGAGTTCTTTGAACAGGGCGGTCAGGGCGTCCGGGGTCTTCTGGACCGCGCGCAGCACATCGAGGCACTGAATGTTGCCCGAGCCTTCCCAGATGGCGTTGACAGGGGCCTCCCGGTAGAGACGCGGCAAGACGTTCTCTTCAACATAGCCCACGCCACCAATGCATTCCATGGCCTCGTAGGTCAGGTGCGGGGTGCGTTTGCAGACCCAGTATTTGCCGATCGGGTTGGTCAGTCTGGCCAGCAGGCCTTCGTGTTCCGAGTCGGCCGCCTGGTCCAGTGAGTGGCCGATGCGCAGGGCCAGTGCCAGCGCCGCTTCGGATTCGATGGCCAGATCCGCCAGAACGTTTTGCATCAGTGGCTGGTCATGCAGGGCTTTGCCGAAAGCTGACCGGCCCGAGGTGTGGTGCAGAGCCTGGGCGGTGGCGGCGCGGATCAGGGCGGCGGAGCCGACAGTGCAATCAAAGCGGGTCATCGCGACCATTTCGATGATGGTCGGTACGCCCCTGCCTTCCTCGCCCAGCAGCCAGGCTTCGGCACCGCGGAATTCGATTTCCGAGGAGGCGTTGGAGCGGTTGCCTAGCTTGTCCTTCAGGCGTTGAATAAACAGAGCGTTCTTGGTGCCATCGGGCCGCCAGCGCGGCAGCAGGAAACAGGACAAACCGGCCTCGGTTTGCGCGAGGGTCAGGAAGGCGTCGCACATGGGGGCAGAGCAGAACCATTTATGGCCGATCAGTTCGTAGCGCTCGCCCGGACCTCGTGTGCTAATTGGGTAGGCCCTGGTGGTGTTGGCGCGCACGTCGGAGCCACCCTGTTTCTCGGTCATCGCCATGCCGATGGTTAACCCTGCTTTCTCAAAAAACGGAACGTTTCTCGGGTCGTAGTGGCGGGCGGTTATTTTCGGCAGCCAGTCTTTGGCGACCGATTCTGTGCCGGCGATGGCCGGTACCGCCGCAAAGGTCATGGTCAGTGGGCAGGCAGAACCGGCGTCGGCGTGCATGTGCAGGTATTCGAGCCCAGCCCGGGCAACGTGAGCCCCCGCTTTGCGCTCGCGCCAGGGCAGGGATGGAACGCCCGCTTCAACGGCGGTTTTCATCAATTCATGGTAGGCCGGGTGAAAGCGAACCTCGTCGATGCGCTCGCCGAAGCGATCGTGCGAGTGAAAGGTCGGTTCGACGATGTTGGCGGCAAAACCGGCGTCGATCAGATCACCACCGCAGCGAGCGCCGTAGGCGGATAAGTCCGCCTCGGACCAGTGGCCGCCAAAGACGCCAATCCAGTGCTGCAGGGCGCGGTCGCTATGGTACAGGTTGTAGTCAGCCAGAGGCGCAGGCTGATTGAACACCTCGTGCGTATTCGGTTGAGCCAGGTGGTGGTCGCGGTCGAAGGGCTGGGGATCTGGGTGTTTCATCGTCGGCCTCGTTGATCGGCTCGGGTCTGTTCATCCTAACGCCGGGGCGTGTCCTGTGTCACGACAGCAAGTGGCGCTGGCGCTCGGACAACGAGCCGGTCAGATGATGAGGGTTCAAACCGCGCTCCGCCAGCTCCCTGTGGTATTGGGCTTGCTGTTGCTGACGGAAGGCTTCCGGGCTGCGGGTGCCGTCCTGCACCATCGGAAAATCGGCGGCGCAGAGCCACAACTGGTGGTAGGGGCGTTCGGCCAGAGCCACCAGCTCAGCCGGTGGGGGCACGTCGAACATCAGTTGATGGTAAATCAACGTCGTCAATGGGGTGGTGTCACAGACGATGCCGGTCTTTCCCATGGCCAGGGCCTGTTGTACGGCCTGGTTTTCCCGGTCTACCTGAGTGCGGGCGATGGTCAGCAGGTCATCTGATGTTAGAGCACCGCCACGCTCATGCCAGAACTCGCGCCCGAATTCAGCGACCCAGGGCCAATTGCGTTGCTCGGCCAACCATTGGCTTAAGCACGTTTTCCCGGTCGATTCAGCGCCGAGCACAGCGATGCGCTGGCAGGTCTGGGCCGCGTAGACGGGCGGCTCGACCCACTCAGTATTGGGTTGACTGCGCAATGACGTGCCACTGACCGGAAATCGGATCCGGTCCCGGTCAACCACCACAGACTCGACCGGCTGCTGCCAGTGGGCCGAAAGAAAATCAGCGAACCCCGGGCCGTAGTCTTCACTGCTGAACACCGCATCCACCGTCGTTTGCAGCCGGAGATCGATCAGGTCAGCGCAGAATTGGCGCTGGTGCTCATCGCTCGCGTCGTTCCGGGGCATCGACAGCCCAAGGCGAACCGCATCGATGGCATCCAGGACCTGGTGTTCAACAGTGGGCATTGCTTGCGCCAGCCAGAGGCGTCGCAAGTCAGCGGTACAACCGGCGAATTCGGGCCGCGAATAGCTAAGCACGATCAGCCGGTCACAAGCCGATTCCGCGCATTCGAGCAGATAGCGATGACCGGCGTGCAGGGGCGAGAACTTGCCGACGACTAGGCCGGTTCGGAAGCGAGACATTCAGCCCTCAGTTCCCGGTGCCAGCGCCAGAGGCCGTAGCAGGCGTTAAGCCAGAAGCCTACATAAACAATCGCCGTCAAGCTCAGGCCGCGCGAGGCGTAGAGCGGAACGGCAACGGTGTTGACGATCAGCCAGAACCACCAGGTCTCAAGGCGGCGTTTCATTAACAGCAGCTGCGCCAGCACGCTGAAGGTCAGCACTGCTGAATCGGCGAAGGGTGCATAGGCATCGGTGTTCAGGTACAGGATGTAGCCATAGACCAGCAAGGTTCCCGTGGCGATCAGGCTGAACAGCCCGAGCATAGGCCAGGGCGTGCGCTGAATCTCTGCGGCGGCACCGCCGCGTTGCCATTGTTGCCAGCCAATGACACTGGTGCCGATGTAGAACACCATCAGGGTGGCATCGGCGTAGAGTTGCACCTGATAGAACAACACGCCAAACAGCACACAACCGATGATGCCGAGTGTCCAGGTGTGGCGATGGTTGCGAGCGGCGAGAAACACACTGCTCAGAAAAAAGGCGTTGGCGCTGTATTCCAGCAGGGTCAGGCTGGTCATCCGTTGTGGGCTCCGGGGTAGTGGCTGGTGTATTGAATGAGTTTGTCGGCTTTGGTTTGGAGGTGATTGATGCGAATTGGGAACCCGGCACCAAAGGCGTTGCCCAGTGCGCGCTCCAGAGCGGCGTGATTGGCGTTTCCCAGCACGCCGAGTGTCAGCCCGCCGCGTTGATCCTGATGCAATTGATACTGAGCCAGGCCAAAGGGCTGCAAGATATGGGTGATGTCGACGTTGTTGAGCCAGCCTGTAGCGGTTTTATACCGGACCGGCGGGCGACCATCCAGTTGTTGCAGATAGCGTCGGCCCCGTGTGTCTTCGATCAGGCAGGCGTAATCGCCGGTACGGTAGCGTAGCAGGGGCAGGCAGGGGTTAAAGCCGCCGGTCAGGGTGATTTCGCCGCGCTCGGCGGGCGTTGTTACTGGCTTGCCCTGGCGATCCAGAATCTCTACCTGAAGCGTCGACTGAACCAGGCGCAGGCCGTTGCCGCTGCCGTCGTCGGCCGCGATGGGGCCAGCTTCGTTCATCGAATACAGGTTAATAACCGGGCACCGAAACCGGTGCACCAGCCGATCTTTCAGGCCCTGCAGCAGCGTCATGGAGGTCGATAGTATTGCCGCCGGGCGATGGCTGAACGCCAGACTCAACAGCGTGCTCAGGCTGCGCGGGTCGCCGGTGATCAGCAGGGGTTTGCAGGCATCGATGTAGCGGCCCCGGGCGTCCGGCTCGGGCCAGTCGGCCGGGTTCAGGTTCGTTTTCAGCAGGACTTTATCGTCCCAGTAGGGCAACACCGAGGCATAGGTAAAGCAGCGTTGCTGGTCGCCGACCAGCATCACGCCTGTATTGCCCGAAAGCGATTGCAGGTCAATGCCGTGCCAACTGAGGATGCGTTCGTGAAAGCAGTGATAACGCGCTGCGACCAGGGGCAATGACGGTACTGTAAGCGGGTGCCCGGTGGTGCCACTGGTTTCATAGGCGATCAGCTGTGCCGGGTCGATGTCATCCGGTACGAAGGCGGGGAGGTTGCGGCTCAGGTCATGGCGGCTGGTGGTTGGCAAGGCCGACACGTCATTGTGCCAGGGGTAGTGCCGGTAGTACGGCACCTGTTGCCGGCAACGGGCCAGAAAAGCCGGCATCCAGCGCGGATCAGGCTGCTGCATGGCGGCTTTGTCGGCGTGTAATTGC
Source organism: Saccharospirillum alexandrii (assembly GCF_004000275.1). Lineage (GTDB taxonomy): Bacteria > Pseudomonadota > Gammaproteobacteria > Pseudomonadales > Natronospirillaceae > Saccharospirillum > Saccharospirillum alexandrii. The sequence goes on along the minus strand of NZ_RCIP01000002.1, from coordinate 1,181,966 downwards.
CTGACCGCCTGGGCCGTGAGCCGATGACCACTGCGCCCGGTATACCGCGGTGCATCCGGGTGCTCCAGGCACTGGCGCAAGCGAGTTGCCGCCCGAGGGGTTAGCCCGGGCAGGCGCTCGGTGTCTACCCAGGGGTCGGCTTCTACTGGTCGTTGGGCCGGTTTCATCGTCATTCGCGGGTGTACTTATCGGCGGCTTCACGCGCCCGCTGCTCTGCCAGTGCCTGGCGGATGGCTTCGGCGCGTTCCTCGGCGGCGCGCGAAGCGGCCACCACGCGGGCGCGTTCGGTTGAGCTGACCATCAACAGCCGGTCCCGGGCTTCGCGATCGGTTTCACCCTGAGGTTTTAACCGCAGGCCATTGAGTGCCAGTCGAATCAGTTCCTCGCGCTGGTCTTCATCGTGCCGGTTGGGGTGGGTTTGCGCCATCAGGGTGTCGGCCGAGCGCATCAGGCTCACCAGATCGGAAGCGAACAGGGTGGCTTCGATAAAGGCGTCGTCGGCCAGGAGCCAGACCATTTGCAACAGCGCGCTGGGAGGCTCGGCTGTTACTGCTTGCAGCTGGTGCGCTGCATCTGTGTTTGCCAGGTCGTGCTGAGCCAGTGCTGTCCGGGTCTCCCGTTCAACGGCGTCGAGTACAGCGGCATCGAGATTCTCGTATTGCTGATAGAGCCGGGCGAACTCGGCTTCATCCAGTTCGACGACGGTGCTTTCAACCGTGCCTGACTGGCACAGCGGCAGATTTGCCAGCGGGGCCAGTGCATCTGGGGTGGCCTCAGAATCAAGCCGCCGCACCAAATCGTGCAACACGGCGAGCAGGTCCAGTCCTCGTGGGCCGGGGGATTCGGGGTAAGCCAGCAGACGCTGGTGCAGGCGATGCATCGATGGCCCGCTTTGCAGTTCAGACATGCCTCAGCGCTCTCCCTGTGATGTGGCGTCGGCGCCATAGTATTGTCTGGAAAACTCGCGGGCGAACTGGAGCATGGGTTCCAGCCCGTTAACCCGGTAAACCTGCCAGCCTTGTTGCTGGCCCAGTTGAATGCGTTCCATGGCCGATTTCAGCCAGGATGATTGCTGCAACCGGGGATCATCCAGGTCGTAGGGCAAGTCCAGCACCCAGTGTCCGGCGCCCTGGCAGTGCTGCAAGGTCCGGGCGCTGATCTGTTCGCCGGGCGTGCCGGCTTCGTCGTCCTGGAACATCGAACTGATGCCATCGTCGGATAACATCACCACCTGGGTCGGGGTTTGCCGGGGCTGGGCGTAGGTGGTGCGCAGCTGTTTCAGCGGAAAGCTGGTGCCACCGCCAAAGAAACCCGTCAGCACCTGCAAGGCAGCGGTTTCGTTGCGAATAAACCCCTCGGTGGCCAGGCACTGATGCGCGCCGCTCCACAGGGTTACCTGCACCGCTGCTCCGGCTCTCAGGGCCGATACACAGAGCAGGGCGCCGGCCAGCGCCGGGTAGGATATGCGCCGCTGGGGGTTGGGCATGGAGCCCGAACTGTCGACGTAGAGGTCGAGATCACAGGGTTGATGGTGCTGCGCATCCGGGTTGTCTTGTCCGTACACGGCTTTCTGGGTGGTAAACCCCGGAATGGGCGGGTTACCTGCCAGCAAGGTGGCGAACCAGTCGATATCGGCGGGGTCGCCACCGGCCTGCCAGACCTCGACGCCTTCGCGCAGAAACTCCCCCGGGCTGGGCGTGACCCGGGCGGGAAACGGCAGCAAATAAGGGCGGACCGCATCGCGATAGTAGCGCACGGCTGCATCGTGCCGGGTGATGTCGACACCGGCGGCTTTGAGGATCTCGAACGCATCCTGGGGTTCCAGTGCCTGGCCCCGGGCGCTCACGCCCTGTTCGCCATTTTGCGCCGGGTCTTTCCCGTCTGTTGTCGCTGGCAGGTCGGTCAGTTCGGTGTCGCGGCTCGGGTGCAGGCTATCGATGTGTGGCACCTGAAGCACGCCGGTGCCCTGATACCCTTGCCCCGCTTCGGCGGTATCCTGCAGGGTGGCAAAGGTCTCAGCGGCAGATTCCGCTTCGTCGATCAGATAACTGAGCAGCAGGCTGGCGAAGCGGCTGGCGCCGGTCAGCCAATCCTTGCTGTAGACCTTGATGATTCTGCTGCCCAGCCAGGCGTCCCCTTCCTTTTCGGGGCTGATGTCAGCGGGGGTCAGCGTGCCGGGGGCCAGTTGCCAGAGGCGCTCATAAATACGCATATACAGCGCCCAGAGCGGGCTGCCCTGGCCGGTATTCAGCCGTTGGTACAGTTGGTCCATCCGGCATTGGGTGTGGCGCTGCAGGCGGTGATTGATCAGCAAGTCGGTGTACAGATTGGCCACCAGTGGCGCCTGGTGTTCGACACTGGGCAACGCCTGGCGGATGACAGCGAGTAACTGCAAATGCCGGGTCATGTTGGCCGGGGCATACACATGGTGCCCGATTTCGTGCGCCAGAATTTCCAGTGCGAAGTCGGTCAGGTCACGTTCGATCACCATGGGCAGGTTGACCATAACGCGTTGCGAGGCCAGACGAATGGCGGCAATGTTATCGGTCAGCCCGGCTGATTGTGTTGCTTCAACATCAAACAGCCAGAGCGGCTCCTGCAATTGAAGATGCTCGCTCCACAACTGCAACGCCGGGTGCCAGTGGTGTTGCCAGGTGTCCAGTTCGCTCATGGCTGTTCCCCGGTTTTCGGGATCACCCGCAGGGCGTAGCTGTCGTGAAAACTGACGATCCATTCATGGCGGCGTTCCAGGCATTGGCGTGGTGTTTCAATGCCCTGGGACAAGTGGGCGAGAGCGGTCGGAAGTCGCTTGCACTCCGGGACGGGAAGCAGCATTGGGTGATGGCTCGCTGTGGGCAGCAATGTCTGGCCGAAGGCGTCTATGTACAGGTGCCAGCACTCCTGCCCAGCCTGAACCAGCGTCTGCCCCGGGGCGATCAGCAATCGGGGCCTGGCGGTAAAGTCACCACCCAGCCAGTGGGAAGCACCGAGGTGGACCGGGGCGCTGTGCCAACCCAGTGTCGACCCTTGCCACCAGGGGTGTTCGAACGCCTCTGGGTCGCCCAGTGCCAGAGTTTTCAGCCAGTCGGGGTGTCGGTGTAAGGCGTGCAGGGCGGCGTCACGATACTGCGGCAACCCGGCCATCCAGCTGAACATCAGCAGGGCATCGGGGGTGGCGTCGGGCGCAGGCAAACAGCGTTGCCAGTGGTCGAGCAGCCCGGTTCGCTGACCGGCATCAGGTAGATGGGACAATGCATTTAACAGCTGGGTCAGCAGCCGGGGTGCTGCATCCGGGTAGGGCGCCAGCCAGGTTGGCAACAGCTGTTGAAACAGCCGGTCGGTGACCGGTTGGTGTTCGGCTCTTAGCCAGCCGTGGCGAGTCAGGGTCAGGCCGCACTGGTAGGCGGTTTCGCACAAGGCGGCTTTGTTTGAAGGCGACCACTGATCCAGGCTTGTTAGCAACGAATCGAGATTGTGCTGTACAAAGCGGCCAAAGGCACTGGCAAACTGCACCGGATCACCCTGGCGCGCGAGCCGGTAAGCCTGATTGAGCGAGTCGGCCTGACGCGTCAGGTAGTGTGCCAGCCACTCAGATTTCATGGCATCTATCCGGTGCCCGTGACCTGGAAGCGCGACCTTTCCAGTCTAATTCCGGGTTCTGCATCAGCCATTAACCCTGACTGCTCAGCCAGCGCTGATAATTGCTGTAGCGCTGGTGCAGGTATTTAAGCGTCATCGCATCATCGTGCACCGCTCCCGAGAGTTTGTTGCCAGCCGCCAACTGATGCAGGGTGCGTTCAATCTGTTCCAGCCGTTTGCGGCATTGCTTGTCGGAAACGCCTTCCAGCCCTGCGTCGAGTTCGGCTTTCAGCTCGGCCACCTCATCTTTCCGGTGCCGGCCCTGGCGTTCAAACTCGGCGCAGCTGAGCTGGAACAGATGGCGCAACCAACCGATTTTATCGCTGAGCAACGCGGCGTTTTCCGGTTGTTGAAAAAAAGGTGCATCGGCATCGGCGAACAGGCGCGAATGCAACACAAAAGGCAGCATCTGCGTCAGGTCGTTGAGTTCAACTTCGGTGTTGCCCCGGAAAAACGCCATGGCTTTGGCGTAGACAATCAGCGACATCAGGCTGCGCACCGACAGGCCATTGCGCGTCTGACAGCCCAGGTCAGCGAGGCGGTCGCGGCCGTCTTCAAGCATGGCCAACTGGTGTCTGGGTACACCGGCCAGCCGGGAGGTATCTTTGCTTTTGTATTCGAACTGCTGCCCGGAATACTCACTGAATTCGAACTGACTGGCGAAGAATTCCAGCCGCTGGCGCAAGTCTGCGGGCAGGGTGACAGCGCGGATGGATCGCTCCATCTGGTCCATTTCCGCCTCGGAAAACTGCAGGGCATCGGGCAGGCAATCGGCCGGGTCGACGCCTTCTTCAATACGCAACAGCAAATCATCCAGAAACCTCGGGTTGAATGGCAGTGCCTGCACGACAACGTCGATACGATCTTTCAGTGCCTCGATCACCGGGTAAGTACCACCGCCCTGGTCGTCGTTGGCGGTCAGGTACCAGGCCGCGGGCGGGCACTCGTGAATCTGGTTGAACATTTCCGCGTAGTTGTCGCCCATCACGGTCAGCAAGGCACTTTGGGTACGGGTTGGAATGCGGTTGTATTCATCGACGATCTTGACGCGCATGTTCAGCCAGCGGCGCCAGCTGATGCGGATATCGGATTCCTGCTCGGCCTGCATCAGATCCATCGGCATGGGGTTGCCCAGCAAGTCAGCGACGGTCATTTGCGGGTGCCCGTGCTGCATGGCACGGCGGACTTCCTTGGGGCTGTAGCCGCCAAGCAACCCCATCAACAAGGCAGAGGCCGTTTTGCCGCGACCCGGGCCGCCAATAAACAGGCATTTTCTGCGTGCGGCGAAGGTCAGCAGTGGGAGCAGGATAAAGCTGGAGTAGCTCTGGTCCGTTGGCAGGAAAAGCGGCGTCTGGCTGTCACCGAATTGAATGGGCTGGGGCGCAGACACATTATATTCAACGTCGTAATGCGGGCTGATGACGGCGTGATTAACGATCCAGAAGTACGCCTGGCGCAGTTTTTCATCAAGCGGGGCGGTACTACTCTCTTCGGCATCGTCAGCCTCGCCGAAGGGGCCATTGACCAGAGAGGTCACATCAAAGGCCACCTCCTTTGGCTTGCCTGTAGCGGGGCGCGTTGGAGAGGCTGAAATACGGGAAAACGGATTGAGTCCTTTCATGGCTACCCACGAGGTGATGGCTTTGAAAGGCGGCAGTATGCCAGAAATCGTTCATTTGGCGAATTCAGGAATGGCTGTTTGAATCGCTTTCAAGCAATGCCAGCCGGGCTTTGAGTACGGTGTTGTCCGGATCAGACTCCAGAGCTCTTTCCAGCAATTTGATGGCATCCTGATGACGGCCAAAACCCTCAAACGCATCGACCTGATCCAGCAACCAGCGATCATTCTGCTGCGCCCGGTCTTTCCTGCTCGGTCCCTTGCTGATCGATCGAAGATACACGAACAGCACCAGGACCAGCATGATGGCGCCTACGCCTGCGATGCCCATGGTATGACCCTTCTCGTCTGTGTTCGGTGGCTGTGGTCCGCGTCGGCTACCGGTGGTGCCTCTGCAGGGTCGGCGTGAATCCATCCATGGAGCCTAGGCCGCATGATATGAATCCCATCCGTGGGATTCACCCTTTGGGCTCGCTGCGCTCATGCTAAAACGCTCCCCGCGTTTTAGTCCATGCTGCGGACTACCCCGCAGAGGCACCACCGGCACCCGACGCTCGCAATGTGCGACCTCCGCAAATCTAATTTTAAGTATAGTCCTGTGATCGAATTGACACGAATACCCGGGTTGCGGCCCTGTTGGCGACCCCTGCTTTCGGTATACTGCCCTGATGACACAGACTCCTCTCTCCGTTCTCAACCACGTCTTTGGCTTCGATGCCTTCCGTGGCCCGCAACAAGCCGTAATCGATGCGCTGGTCTCGGGGCAGGATGCGCTGGTGCTGATGCCCACCGGGGGTGGCAAGTCCCTGTGTTATCAGATTCCAGCCCTGGTTCGGCCGGGCACCGGCGTGGTGATCTCCCCGCTGATTGCCCTGATGCAGGATCAGGTAAACGCCTTACGTACCCTAGGCGTTCGCGCCGGCTTTCTCAATTCGACGCTCTCGTTCGATGCGGTGCAGCAAACCGAAACCGCCTTGCTCGCCGGTGAGATGGATTTGCTCTATATCGCGCCGGAGCGTCTGTTGCAGCTGCGAACGCTTGAGTTGTTGAAGGCCGCCAACATCAGCCTGTTTGCCATTGACGAAGCGCATTGTGTATCGCAATGGGGGCATGATTTCCGGGCCGATTATTTAAAACTGGATGTGTTGCAGCGTGAATTTCCTTCGGTGCCGCGCATCGCGCTGACCGCAACCGCCGATCAGCGTACGCGGCAAGACATTCAGCAGCGATTGGGCTTGCTGAATGCGCCGGCCTTTATCAGCGGCTTTGACCGGCCCAATATTTTTTACCGGATTCAGCCCAAGCAAACACCGCGGAAGCAATTACTGGCGTTTTTGAAGCAAACGCCCGAAGAGCAGGCGGGCATTGTCTATTGCTTGTCGCGCAAGAAGGTTGAGCAAACCGCCGACTGGTTGCGCACCCAGGGCTATAACGCCTTGCCTTACCACGCGGGGTTATCGGCCGATGTTCGCCAGGATCATCAGTCCCGATTTCTGCGTGAAGACGGCATTATTATGGTGGCGACCATCGCCTTTGGCATGGGCATCGATAAACCGGATGTGCGCTTCGTGGTGCATCTGGATTTGCCGAAAAGCATCGAAGCCTACTACCAGGAGACCGGTCGTGCCGGTCGCGACGGCGAACCGTCAACGGCTTTGTTGCTCTATGGGTTTGAAGATGTGGTCAAACTGCGCCAGATGATGGCCCAGTCAACCGGCAGCGATGAACATCAGCGCTACGAGCAACAGCGGCTGAATGCCATGTTGGGGTTGTGTGAAGTCACAACGTGTCGCCGCCAAGTGCTGTTGCGTTATTTCGATGAACACCTTGAGCAGCCCTGCGGGCATTGCGACACCTGTATCGAACCGGTTGAAACCTGGGATGCTACGGATGCCGCGCGCAAGGCGTTGTCTTGTGTTTACCGGACCGGTCAGCGCTTCGGTGCCAATCACATCATCGATGTGCTGCGCGGCAGTGAAAATGAAAAACTGCGTCGCTTCGGTCACGACCAACTCTCAACCTATGGCATTGGCAAAGATCTCAGCGCCAATGACTGGCGATCGGTCATGCGCCAGTTGGTAGCACTGGGCTATTTGAATGTTGACCCGGAAGGCTTCGGTGGGCTGCAACTGACCGATGCGTGCAGGCCAGTCCTGAAGGGCGAGCAAAGCCTGGCACTGAGACGAGATGCCACCCCGGTCAAATCCAGTGGTGAACGCAAGCCCCGGGTCAGTGACGATATTGCCGATCAGGACCAGCCACTCTGGGAAGCCTTGCGGGAAGTGCGTCGCCAGTTGGCTCTGGAACACAACCTGGCTCCCTTCATGGTCTTCCACGATAAAACCCTGAAAGACATGCTGGCGTTGCGACCCCAAAGCCTCGATGAGTTGCGGGCGGTTTCCGGTGTGGGTGATAGTAAACTGGAGCGTTATGGGGAGGCGTTTTTGGCTGTGTTTACGGAGCGGTTGCCTGCTTGAGAGGTTGCTTCTTCTACCCCTAAGGTTGGCCTGGATGCCTGGCGTTCGTGCCAGTAACCGGGTAGGCCTATCCGGGGTCGGCGTAAACCCGTCCATGGGGCCTAGACCACAGGATATGAATCCCCTCCATGGGATTCACCCTTCGGGCTCGCTACGCTCATGCTAAAACACTCCCGGCGTTTTAGTCCATGCTGCAGACTTCCCCGGATAGGCCTACCCGGTCACCGTCACTTGGACAGTGGTTGCAAAATCCACTGTTTAGACCCGAAAAGACTGCCGCGCCAGAATCAAACCGACCAACACATAAGCTGCCATCGTCCAGAGCAGTGCAGAAGCACTGATGCCAGCATCAATCATAAGGCCGAATAACGCCGGGGAAGCAGCTGTACTCATCACCCCAAGTGCGGTGACCAGTGAGCGGATGGCGCCGAGGTGAGTGGTGCCGTAAATTTCAGCCCAGAGTGCGTTCATGATCGTACCCGTCATGCCAATGCCGGTGCCGAGCATGGTCATCATGATGAAGACGACCCAGATGCCTTCAAAGGTGCCGGCAAACGCCAAGCCAGCAAACAGCGGAACGCCGAGAAATACCAATAGGCGAGCGGCCGAGAAACGGTCGACCAGAGTGCCAGTTATCAGCGACGCTACCCAGTGAACGCCGCCGTAAACAATGAAACTGGTGGCGAACAGGCCTGTGCTCCAGCCTTTTTCACTCAGAATAAACGCCTGTTGAATGAAGATGCCGGTCACGATAAAACCGGGTGCCAATAGCAGTGGCAAGGCCAGCCAGAAACGTTTGTCTCTTAGAACGGTGCGACGGGAGCCATCGGGAACATCATCCGGACGGAGTCGTTTTTCCATGCCCAGTCGTTCGACTTCGCTCGGGCCTGCCCGATGCAGCAGCCAGTGGGCTGTGGGCAGGTAGACGCCAATAATCACGATCGCCACCACCAGCCAGCTGTTCTGCCAGCCAACCAGGGCGATGATCAGTACCAGCAGACTGGGTAGAATCATTTCACCCAGCGGCACGCCGTTACCGGCAATGCTGATCGACTTGCCCCGGTTCACCGAGAAGTAGCGCCCCATGACGGTCATGGCGGTGTGTGGCATCAGTCCCTGGCCGAAAAAGCGGAGCATGAACAGGGCGATGACCAGGCTGAACAGCGAGTTCATTTGCCACATCAGCAGGCTGGCGGTAAACAAGCCCAGTGCGATCAGGGTGACAAAGAGCCGCAAGGCCAGTTTGTCGACCAGACCGCCGATGGCCATGATGGTCAGGCCACTGACCAGGGTTGCCACTGAATACGCCGACCCGTAGGCCGATGCCGACAGGCCGAGTTTTTCCTGAATCGGCGCGCCGAACCAGCTGATAAAGAACGACTGACCAAAGTTGCCAAAGAAGACCGTCAGCAAACCGAACACCAGCATCGGCCAGTACGACCGAAGCACGTCAACATATCCACGTATCACGAGAAAATTCCTGGAATAATGAGTGCCACAGAGGGCGAAAACAGCGGTTAACCGCTAAACGATGAGACACATCGTCGGGAGAGCGGTCAACGTTAGCACAGGTTAAGCTATGCTGACAAAGCGCGGTGACGGGACAGGCCGTTCAGTTGATCAGCGTCTGGATTGACCTGGGTCACTGTGGTGGACAGAGATGTTGAGATATTAAGTGAGAGCTGAGAGCTGCGAGTTTGGAACGTGGTGTTTTTTAGTTGAATGAGTCGGGAGGAGTTAAGATGAGTGACGCTGTCCATGTCGTCTGCCCTAGTTGCGATGCGGTGAATCGCATTCCGGCGGCGCGTCTGGCCGATGGGCCCAAGTGCGGTCAATGCAAGTCGGCGCTGTTTACCGGCAAGCCGCTGGCACTGACGGCCGCCAATTTTGAAAAACACATCGGGCGCAGTGACATTCCCGTAGTGGTGGATTTCTGGGCACCCTGGTGCGGGCCCTGCAAGATGATGGCGCCGCAATATGAGCAGGCGGCCCAGTCACTGGAGCCTGCTGTGCGGCTGGCCAAGCTGGATACGGAAGCCCATCAGGCGCTGGGTGCCCGCTATAACATTCGCAGCATTCCAACACTGGCCGTTTTTAAAGGCGGGCGTGAGGTTGCGCGCCAGGCCGGTGCGATGGGAATGAACGACATCATCCGTTGGGTGCGCAGCCAACTTTAGCCACCCTCTAGACTCGCGCCGTCTTCAGGATCCGCTTGCGTACAAAGGGAAGCCAGACATAGCCCAGAATGAAACCGCTGACCAGCCCGCCCATATGAGCGGCATTGTCGATTGGTCCAAAAAAACCGATGGCGATGTTAAGCGCAATAAAACCCAGGGTGTTTTTCAGGAAGGTAGTGCGAAACTCCGGTTTGAACAGTTTGGTGGTCAGCAGAGCCAGAAAGAAGCCGTACATGCCGAAAATGGCACCGGAAGCACCGACCGAGACAACGCCATAGTTGAACATCAGGCTGGTCAGGCTCGCCAGTACGCCGGTAATCAGATAGACAATGGCAAAGGAAACACGGCCAAGCAGCGGTTCGAGAAAAATGCCGATGTTGGCCAGCACCACAGCGTTGAAGATGAGGTGCAACAGGCCCCCGTGCAGAAACACGCTGGTCAGCAAGCGCCACCACTGACCATCGACCGTCAGCGGCCCGAAATTCCCGCCCAGCACCACCAGCTCCCGGGCGGGAAACCACAGGATGCTTTGGGTGTAGAGGGCAACCAATGCGAACAAGGCCGTGTTGATGTAGATAATGGCCGGGGTAAGCCAATACCCCTTGGTGGGGGTTAATAGGTTCATTCAGCGGTCTCTTTAGTCAGGTTGAGTAGGCTATTGGGGTCATTCGCGTTTGCTGCAAGGGTGTTTGCGTTGCGCTTACCCACAAAATCTGTGGATAAGGCTGTGTGCAAACTGGTAGCCAAACCGGTTCAGGCGATGCTTGTGCTTGTAACGAAAAGACGTTAAAAAACAAACAGTTAAATGTGTCTCTCACCGATTGCCAGAGCCGTTACCTATGCTTGATCGATCTGCCGAAATCCTGACTCTGATACAACAGGGGCGTTTAAGCCCGGCGCTGGCCCGTTTGAAGCTGTGGCTCAAAAAAGACCCCGGCAGTGCACCCGCCTGGCATTTACTCGGTGTTGTTCAATTGCACCGTCACGACTATAACGCGGCTGAAGCCGCGCTGCAGCAAGCGCTCCAAATAAGGCCGGAGGATGCCTACGCACGCAATAACCGGTCGCTGGTATTACTGCGCCTGGGCCGGGCCGAAGAGAGTCGACGGGAGGCGCAAGCGGCGATTGCCCGACAGGCAAACGAACCGGGTTTCCTGGCCAATCTTGGCTACGCCTGTGAAGCTCTGCGGGATTATGTCGCTATGGCAGACGCGTTCGAGCGGGCGCTGGCGCTGGGAGCAGACCTCAAGGAGTGCGGTCTGGCGATCGCCAAAGCGCGTCGCCAGTTGCAGCACTGGGCTGAAGCACGCGCCGCGCTGGCGCTTTTGTCGCTGACCGATCCGGATGTGCTAACGGAAACACTGGTTCTCGCTCATAGCAGCGGTGACCGGGCCACCATAGCCCGCACCGAAGCGCGGTGCGAGGGCGGCTGGGACACCATCGCAGGTGCTTTGGTCAAAGCGGGGCAGTTCGAGCCCGCAGAAGACTACTACCAGCGGCATCTGCAGTGCCACCCAGGCGATGCCAGTGCTCGCTACCTGCTGGAAGCGCTGACGGGGCGAGTGGCCAGAGAGGCGAATGCGGCCTACGTTTCAGCCGTGTTTGACGACGCAGCGGAGCAGTTTGACCAGCATTTGCTGGGGCCATTGGACTACCAGGCGCCCGCCTGGCTCACCCGTCATCTACCGAAATGGGCACCAGTGAACCGGGTGTGGGACTTTGGCTGTGGCACGGGCCTGGCTGCCGGTCCAATAAAACAGTTTTATCCCGAGGCAGACCTGATTGGCTTTGACCTCAGTGCGGCCATGCTGGAGCAGGCCAGGCAAAAAGGGCAATACCGGGCGCTGCACCAGTTGGATATCCGGGACCCTCATCTGTTTGATGTCCTGCCGGCCGATCAGCAAGCACCGGACCTGGTGTTGTTGATGGATGTGCTGATCTATGTGCCGGATGCCAGCCGGTGGCTGGCCAACGCCATGACAAAAATGCCAAAAGGCTGCCGCTGGGTGATAACGCTGGAGCAGGGCCATCATGAACGAATCCACAAACAGGGGCGAATTCAACACGATGGCGACGAACTGATGGCAGCGCTGCCACCGCACCGCTGCCTGTACGATGAGACCGCACCGTTAAGAGTAGAGGCTGGCAAGACGGTAACTGGCCGGTGGCTGGTGTTGGTGTCATGAGTCAGAAATTCGGCGGGTAATTTGTTTCGGTGGTTTTTCTGAATGTGGTGCCAGTCGGACTGCCGGGTACTCCTACTGGAGGCACGCCGTGAACCCTTCCCTGGGGGCTCGAAGACAACATCCATGTTGTCTAACGGCCTCCAGTAGAAGCACCCGGCAGTCCTTCGATCAATTTGTGGTTAAATTAGCGCGAATTTCTGACTCATGTCACTGAGTACCTGGCCGGTTAAACCGCCACCGGGAAAGTCCGCGGTGGGGTGGTCGGCCCATCCGGGGTTCTGGGAGCATGCGCATCGCGCAGATAACCGAGAATGGCATCCTGTAGCTCGGAGCCTTTGTTCAGGCCCTGATTGCCGAACAGCCGGTTGAATTCCAGCAGGTAGGGGTGGTCGCCGACCATGGCGATGTCGAAGCCAGCGTGGTTGACGCCCAGGTCGCGCGCGACGGTTAGCGCGAGCTCAATGGCTGATTCCGGGACCTCGCCGTATTCAACCCAGCCGCCACGAGCAACGTTGTTGTAGAAACCCTGGTCGGCCTGGTGACGCCAGTAGGCGGTCAGCACCCGGTCACCGATGACAACGATGCGCAGGTCTTTTTCAATCGGCAGGTATTCCTGAACATAAAGCACGCTGGCCTGGTCGCAATAGCGGCGCCAGTCGGCCCGGTCTTTGATCAGCCAGACGCCCTCGCCCATGCTGGCTTTGGGGTTTTTGGCGACGAACGGCAGGGTCATCAGGTCCCACAGCTGCTCCTGTTGCAGCGGGCCGTTGGGTTCGATCAGGGTATAGGGCGTGTTCGCCGGGGCCACGGTTTCGAAGGCGCGGGTCATCTCCACCTTGTCGTGGCCAATGCGATAGCTGGCCTCGCTCGGGAACACCCGGGCGTTCAGGCCATAGATCAGCGCATTGAGCTGCCAGTATTGAGGGAACAGCACCCAGTCGGCGCTGCGGATGGCGTCTTTATGCTGAAAGAAGTGCTCGGGCTTGATGACCTGAATATCCGGTAATCCGAGGGTACGAAACACATCAAAGGAGATCAGGTTCATGGTGGCTCATCGCGTGAAGTGGCGAAATAATAGCCAGAACCGGTCGTAACACAAGCAGTTTTTACGACCGGGTGATCATGACCTCGTTATCACTCTCTCCGGTTCTGAAACGACCGCAAATGCGCTGCAATTGTTGCGACTCGTCGCGCAGTTTCTGGCTGATGCGGCTGGTGTCGCCAACAGTCTGGCGCAAGCCTTCAGCGCTGCGGGTTAGCAGGCTCGACTGGGCGGCGACGCGGTCGGTTTCATCGCGCTGCTCGCTCAGCGCCAGCTCGATATCCTGACTGGTCTGTTGCAGGCCTTCAAAGGTGTTTTTCAGTCCATCGAGGTGGGCTTTCAGGGCATTCAGGGTGATTTCGCTGTCTTCGCCGGCCCGGGCTGTTTCGGTCAGTAGGTTGTCGACGTTGTCTACCTCGCCGGTTAATTCGGCGACCAGGGTGCGGATGGAGGTGGTTGATTCGGACGTGCGTTGCGCAAGATTGCGAACTTCCCCGGCGACCACGGCAAAGCCCCGCCCCTGATCTCCGGCCCGGGCCGCCTCGATAGCGGCATTCAGTGCCAGCAGATTGGTCTGATCGGCGATCTCCGTGATCACACTGACCACCTGGCCAATGTTGTCACTGGCCCCGCGCAACGACTGCAACGCGCTGCGGGCGTCGCGAATAATCGCTACAGTGCGTTTTGTCTGACGCTCATTTTCGGCCAGTTGAATCTCTATGGCCTGATTGCTGTCAACCGCAGCCATAATGCGTTCGGACGATGCCCGGGATGACAGCTCAATGTGCTGTGTCCGTTCACGAATGATGTCCAGCGATTCAGCCATGACGCCAATTTTCTCGCCGGTGTCGTGGCTGGCCCGGTCGACGGCGCCAGCTTGCTGGTCCAACTGCTCGGACTGGCGGTGCAGCACGGCCGAAGTGTTGCGAACATCCCCGGCGAAGTCGCCAAATTGACGGATCAGGCCATTAAAAGCACTGGCGACCTGGCTGACTTCATCGTTACCGGTGACCGGCAACGCCTGGCTCAGGTCGCTCGTCTGTTCAATAGCGGCCAGGCGAGATGACATGCGTTGCAGCCGGAAACTGACTGAGCGGGCAAGCCACACCGTCATAAGAATGACCAGCAGACCAAAGCCGACAACGCCCAGTATGACCCGGCGTTGCTGCTGATCAAGGAAGCGGATCAGGGCGACAGCACCGGCTTCGGTGCGGGCGCCGTCGGCGTCCCGCCGGTCGAGAATGGCTGACAGAATGGGATCCATCGCCGGGTACAGGGCGCGGTCAACGACTTGCCCCACCGTATAGTAGCTGCGCTGTTCGATGCCGGAGTGAATGTCATCACTCAGGGCGAGTACGCCCTGATAGGCTTCCTGATGATTGGCTGCCCAGCCGGCCAGTCTGGGGTTGGCTTCGATGTTGGCCCAGTCATTGGCCAGCCCCCGGGTAACCAGGTCGAAACGCTCGTCGACTTCATCCCAGAATACCAGCTGGGCTTTTATCCGGTACGCAAGGTCTTGCAGATCACGCAGGTGCTGATCGAAGGTTGCCAGCAAGACCACGTCGGCCAGTTGTTCGCGCACTAGAGACTGGGTCTCCTGCTCGGTGCGCTGCACGATGGTCAACGCCAGCCAGGACACACTCGCGACAGCGGCCAGACACAAACCGGAAAACAGCAACAGACGAACTCGAACGGTTAAGCGCACTTCAGACTCCCGGACAGGTTGAAGCCGGAGCCTATGATTTTTTCATGACATTTTTGTTTCAGTGGCCGGAGGCTGTTGCTATATCAAAAAATATTGATATAGTTTTCACCCAGATGACCCGCTGATTTAATGTGTAACTTGCGAGCGGTATACAAATGCAGCTAAAGCGCCTCCGCTCCGAGCCTTTCTGCACCTGTATCCTCTCCCGATCAGCCCTGGTCCCACTTTTACGACATTGCCGACGCGACCGAGGTGCTTCATGACAACGCTGTTTTCCCACTTTCTGGCTCAGGTGCTGGGTTGTGCCAGCCTGGACAACGTCCACAACGTGGTGCGCAGCCGGCTGATGTTCTCACCCGATCACGGTTTTTCCCGGGAAGACGTGGATGACTTCATTCTCAATGGCAGTGTGGATTCGAATGTCATTGCCCGCTGGGCAGCCCTGTTAAAGCTTGATGCAACTCTGCTGGCCGATGCCGCCCGGGTAGCGGCCGGTGCCAGAGCGCTTCAGCAGAAGGCGCTGCCGCGTCTGGAGGTGAACTGGATAGGGCGTTCTGCCGTGACACGGCCGGAACAGCGGGTCGAGGTCAGGGCGACCGTGCAGTCTGACGGCCTCGATCCGGAGCGGCCTTATTTGACCCGAAAGACGGGCTACACCCTGGCGGATCTAAACCGGGAAGGCGGATTCCAGCAGGTGCTCAGCTTTGCCAGCAGCCACTGGCACGATGTTGAACAGGTTACCGGGCAGTCGGCTTCGGCGCTGTCGTTGAGTTTTGAGGTGATCTGATAAATTCACGTTTTGGAGTATTCAGGCACAGGTTGAGCACCGGGTGCCAGGTAGACCCATCGGGGGTGGTCCGCAGCATGGACTAAAACGCCAGGAGCGTTTTAGCATGAGCGTAGCGAGCCTGAAGGGTGAATCCCATGGAGGGGATTCATATCCTGCGGTCCAGGCCCCATGGACGGGTTCACGCCGACCCCCGATGGGTCTGCCTGGTGGCCGGTGCGGGCCAATGCCACCAGTCCGGTGCAACCTGAGTCACTAATCCCCCAGCAAGTGACTGCGCGCCGCGTTGATTCTGGCGGCGAGCCAGTCGCTGCCGCCTCGGTCGGGGTGGGCCTTTTGCATCAGTCGGCGGTGTGCCTGGATGATCGCATCGCGATCTGCGCCGGGTTCCAGGCCGAGGATGTTGTAGGCATCGGCGTCGGTCATGGCGCCTGAATCGTGCTCCGGGGGCGGCTGCGCATCGTCTTGCCGGGCGCCCGGGTCATCCTGACGCCAGCGGTCGCCAAAGCGTTTGTCGAGGTAGGTTTCCAGCAGGCGGGCCGAATCGGCATCGTTTTGGCGGCAATAGGCGAGCAGGTCAATAAACTCCTTTTCCTCCAGATCGGCCAGGGTTTTACCTTCAAAGGGCCCCGCCAGCACCGTGCCGTGCATAATGCCGCTGTCGTGCTCCAGCTCCATGTCAAGCAATGCCGATTGAACGCGCGAGGTCTGGCCCTTGGCGCCGGTCGTCTTGCCGGACTGGCGGCGAGACAGGATCGAGGGTAGAAAACGAATCAGCAGCGGCAGCAACCGCCTGGCCCAGGGCAGCAGGGCGGCCAGCAACACGCCCAGCAGATACAGTCGCTGGGTAGCCGCCAGAAACAGCAAACCCGCTATCAACAACGTGATCAGCCCCACGATGATGGGTCGCTTGCGCTGTGCCGGCGACATGCGTTTTAACGCAATGCCGAAGACCAGCACAATAACAAAGAGAAAGAGTATGGATATAGGTGTCACGGTCAGCGCTTCAACTGTTGAGTCAAACGTTTCACATCGGCGGAGCCAGAGCGGGCCAGGTCGTCCAGAGCGCGTTGGCCGCCACTGGCGTACACCGCAACGGCACCGAGCAGGTCTTTGAGTTGTGCCGCGGCGCGGTTATCAAATGGCATCCAGGCACCGCCTGAAAGCTTGGCCATCTGTTGAAAGGCGTTACGCGCCTGGGCATCGTTGCCTTCCTGAAAGATAAACAGTGGGGTGTTGAGCAGGCCCAATTCACCGGCGTGCTGACAGAGCGGGTCAACGGCTTCCTCGCAACAGTCGACAATGAGTATGACCGCCTTAATGGCTTTTACCCGGGTTTCTTTCAGGGCATGCTGAAGCACACGCCCGATTTGGGTCTGACCACCGAGGCACTGAACGCGATTCATGGCATTAAGCAGACGTTCGGGCCGGGTGACCCAGTCGGTCGCCTTGAATTCCCGAAACCCGCAGTAATAGCATAATTGAATGGCAATTCCATCGACCGATTCGGTGGCCAGAAACAGTTCACTGTGAAGATTGCAGGCCATATCCCAGGTGGGCTGGCGACTGGCCGTGGCGTCGAGCGCAAAGAGTATGCGGCCCTGTTGCTGGCTGGCAACCGGGAGTTTGGCGGCCTGATCAATGAATTGATCTATCGCCTGGGTGTTGGAGCGTGTCGTCAGTTTCCGGTCGGACAAGGGGCAACCCCGCCTGAATAGTGTCCCCTAAGGATACAAAGCCCGGGCGGGATTGACCATGCAAGCGACCGTAAAAGCCGCTTGCGGCTGATCAGCGCACCGTCACGCAGGTGCATTCAGCCAGGTTGGTCACCTTGTGTGAGACGCTGCCCAGCAGCAGGCTCTTCCAGTCACCCAGGCCGCGCGTACCCATCACAATCATGTCTACGTTGCGGTCCTGTGCGACAGAGACGATCTTGCGGGCCGGGTCGCCGATCTCGACGGTGGTCTCCACCGTTTTGCAACCGAGTTCATTGGCCAGCTTGACCCCTGCCTCAACGATGGACTCGCCCACTTTCTTCAGTTCGTCAGGCGTCGCATGCATGTAAATGGACGCACCGCCCATCACCATGACCTCATCGCCAACCGGTGGCTCGGGCACGTGTAAGAGCAGCAGGCCGGCATCGTGGTGCTTGGCCCAGTCGGCCGCGAATTCAATGGCTTTTTTCGCTGGGTCTGAACCGTCAACGGGAACCAGTATCAGTTTGCTCATGATGGTCTCTCCTGTTTGGCAGACGTCATCCGGTGGTGGTTGACGCCCGTAGAGTCGAGTCGATGAAACTACTTTGGCACTGTTGGGTGGTGCAGGTCTTGATCTGCATCAAGACTGACGACGACCTCACCTTGGTAGACAGTTCAACTATTGTCAAAGTTAGGCCACCGCTACCCGGGAGGACACCCTGATTCGGGTAGTGAAATACGGCTTGGGTGCCCCCATAGTGACTGTCGTAAACAGGGTTGAGGTAGCAGCCCGAACAAACTCGGGGCCGGGCCGCCAAAGGCGCGGCACCCAGCCGATCAAGTGAGGTGTCAGATGAGTAACGCGGTTAAAGAAGTACTGTCGCTGGGGTTTCCCTGGCAGACGGCCGATCCCTTTTTGTTTTGTGTTCATCACAACGATGCGTTCCCCAAGGGCAACGCCGAGATGGGCCCCCAGGCGTCACTGGCGGGTCGGCAGATCGGGCAGGATTTCGACTGGAGCCAGGACTGGCGCATGTACCATGGCGACCGGATTCCCGGTTTTCCGGCGCATCCGCATCGTGGTTTCGAAACCATAACGGTCGTCACTAAAGGCATGGTTGACCATGCCGACTCCCTGGGGGCTGCCGGACGCTATGGCGGCGGCGACACTCAGTGGATGACGGCCGGTAACGGCGTGCAGCATTCCGAGATGTTTCCGCTGTTGAGCGAAGCCGAGGAGAACCCGATGGAGTTGTTCCAGATCTGGATCAACCTGCCGGCCAAGAACAAGGCAGTGCCGCCGCACTTTTCGATGCTCTGGCGCGAAGAGACGCCGGTGGTAACCACCGAGGATGCACAGGGTCACCGTACCTCGGTGACCGTGGTAGCGGGCGAGCTCGAGGGTCATAAAGCCCCGCCGCCACCACCGGACTCCTGGGCGTCGGACCCGGCCAACGACGTTGCGGTGTGGATCATCGACGTTGACGCGGGTGCCGAATGGACCTTGCCCGCGACCCGTGCCGGCGTCAACCGGACACTCTACTGTTTTGAAGGGGGCGCGATTCAGGTAGACGACACCGAATTGTCACCCAAGCAGGGCGCGCGCCTGGTTCCGGAGCAGTCGGTCACCTTGCGAGCCGGCGAGCAGAAAGTGCGACTGCTGCTGTTGCAGGGCAAGCCCATTAATGAGCCAGTCGTTCAATACGGTCCCTTTGTGATGAATACCGAAGCCGAAATTCGTCAGACCTTTGCGGACTTCCGCAAAGACGAGTTCGGTGGCTGGCCCTGGCCGCGTCATGATCAGGTGCACGACCGGGCGCGCGGGCGTTTCGCGCGGCATGCCGACGGTCGAGAAGAGCACAAAACTGGATAATGCCGGTAATACACTACACTGACGGTGTGGATTGAACGCTGAGGTAACAGGGTGATTCGAAATGCGTTAAAGAAGGCGGGCCTGCTGGCCGTGCTGAGCACTCTCGGCGCTTTGGCTACGGTTCAGGCTGAGTCGAATCTGGTGATTGGCACGGGTTCGATTGCCGGGGTCTATTACCCGACCGGTGGCGCTATTTGCCGCTTTTATGAACGTGAGGCCAGTGCGGATGAACGCTGTGACGTTGTGGTGACCGGTGGGTCGATCGATAACCTGACTGGGTTGCGTGAAGGCCGCTACAGTCTCGTCGTGGTTCAGTCCGACTGGCATCATTACGCCTACACCGGGCAGCCTGAATACGATGAAGCCGAAGCGTTTGATTCGTTGCGTTCCCTGTTTTCGCTGCACAGCGAACCCTTTACCGTACTGGCACGAGTTGACTCCGGTATTGCCACCTTCAGTGACCTGAAAGGCCGACGGGTGAATCTGGGCGAGGCAGGTTCTGGTCAGCGCGGCACGCTGGATGTGTTGATGGCCAGTTACGGCTGGACCTATGACGATTTCCAGCGCACTGCCGAGTTACCGCCGCTGCGTCAGGGCGAAGCCTTGTGCGACTATCGCCTCGATGCGATCACCTTCGCGGCAGGTCACCCCAACCCGGCGATTCTGGAAGCTACAGAGCGCTGCGAGACGGTTCTGGTACCAGTGACGGGTGAGGCCGTCGAACAACTGCTGGATCAGAAACCCTATTACCGCATGGCGAGCATTCCCGGTGGCTTGTATCCGGGTAACCCGGATCCGGTGCAAACACTGGGCATGGCGGCAACGGTAGTGACCACCGCTAACATGCCCGAAGACGTTGCCTACCGGATCGTTAAGGCCGTTTTTGAAAATTTCGACACCCTGACCCGGCTGCACCCGGCCTTTGCCGGCCTGGATCCGGCCACAATGATTCAGGACGGTTTATCAGCGCCCTTGCATCCGGGTGCAAGGCGTTATTACGAAGAAGCCGGATTACTGTAAAGTGACCGGCACCCTTTTTTAGCTCAAGTTTCGAAGTTGGAATCTGTGGCTGTGGTCCGCGTCGGCTGCCGGTGATGCCTCTGAGGGGTCGGCGTAAACCCGTCCATGGGGCCTAGACCGTAACATCCATGTTGCGGACTTCCCCGCAGAGGCGCTACCGGTAGCCGACGCGGACCAGTGCCACCAAGCTAACCCGAACTCCGAAACTTGAGTGCTAACCACTAGGAGCACTCATGCCCCCTATTATTTCTGTGCAGGGTCTCAACAAGACCTACGCATCAGGATTTGAAGCCCTCAAGAACCTCGATCTGGATATCAATACCGGTGAGATTTTCGCGTTGCTTGGCCCCAATGGCGCCGGTAAAACAACCCTGATCAGTATTATTTGCGGCATTGCCAACCCTACCCGGGGAACGGTAACCGCCGATGGCCACGATATTCTGACCGACTTCCGTCAGGCCCGTGCCAAAATCGGGCTGGTTCCGCAGGAACTGGCGACCGATGCGTTTGAAACGGTCTGGGCCACGGTGAACTTTTCCAGAGGCCTGTTCGGCAAAGCGCCGAACCCGGAGCACCTGGAAAAAATACTGCGGCAACTGTCGCTGTGGGATAAGCGCGACTCGAAAATCAAGGCGCTGTCGGGCGGCATGAAGCGCCGGGTGATGATCGCCAAGGCATTGTCGCACGAACCGAAAATCCTGTTTCTGGATGAGCCAACGGCAGGTGTCGATGTCGAGTTGCGGCGCGACATGTGGGAAATGGTGCGTGGCTTGCGCGAGCAGGGTGTGACCATCATTCTGACGACCCACTACATTGAAGAAGCCGAAGAAATGGCCGATCGGATCGGTGTGATCAGCCAGGGTGAAATCATTCTGGTTGAGGAAAAAACCGCTTTGATGCGCAAGCTGGGTAAAAAGCAGCTGACGCTGTCGCTGCGTGACCCGTTGTCGAAAGTACCGGAGTCATTGGCGTCCATGCCACTGACACTGAGTGAGGATGGCCGCGAGCTGAATTACAACTTTGATTCGCAGCAGGAACACAGTGGCATTTCCGAATTGCTGAAAGAGCTCGACAGTCAGGGCGTTGAGTTCCGGGACCTACGCACCCGGGAAAGCTCGCTGGAAGATATTTTCGTGGGTTTGGTCCACGGTCAATAAAGGATACTGCTTACATGAATTTCTATTCTGTTCGCGCCATTTATATGTTTGAAATGGCACGCACCTGGCGCACGCTGTTGCAAAGCGTTGCTACGCCGGTGATTTCAACGTCTCTGTACTTTGTTGTCTTTGGTTCCGCCATTGGCTCGCGCATGGTCGACATCGACGGGGTCAGTTACGGCGCTTTTATTATTCCCGGGCTGATCATGCTGACGCTGCTGATGCAGAGCATTTCCAATGCCTCCTTTGGCATCTACATGCCCAAGTTCTCCGGCACTATTTATGAGGTGCTGTCGGCACCGATTTCCTACGTTGAGATTGTGCTGGGTTATGTGGGCGCCGCTGCAACCAAATCAGTCATCCTCGGCCTGATCATTCTGGTCACCGCGACCTTCTTTGTAGACTACCGGATTGAGCATCCGATCTGGATGTTCAGCTTTCTGGTTTTAACCTCCATCACCTTTAGTTTTCTTGGGTTTGTGATTGGTATCTGGGCCGATGGTTTCGAAAAGCTGCAGATTGTGCCGATGATGATCGTAACGCCGCTGGTGTTTCTGGGAGGCACCTTTTATTCCATCGACATGCTGCCTTCCTTCTGGCAAGGGGTGACTCTGTTGAACCCGGTGGTGTATCTGGTCAGCGGGTTTCGCTGGAGTTTTTATGGTGTGTCGGATGTGCACATTGCCGTTAGTACGGGCATGACCTTTGGCTTTCTGGTGCTCTTTGTTGGCCTGGTCTGGTGGATCTTCAAAACAGGTTACAAGCTCAAGAGTTAACCAACTGGCGGATTGCCGCCATTATTGACGATAACCAGTTCACACTCCTGTTGCGTAGGCCTTTACCTTGGTCGCAGGACGACTCACTCTGAGTGAGTCGTCACTGTTACCGGTGACAGGTTGTGGATGCCTTTGCCGGAGACCGAGCATGAAGGCGCAGTCGTCAATACCCCGCACAATGAGGGAGGCCTCCTTGGCTGTTGATCCGATCAATATCAACGAAGAGGTGCCTCTGATCGAAATACCCGGAGACAAGGGCTTGCCCCTGGTCGGCCACACCCTTGAAGTCCTACAGGATATTCAGGCCTTCTTCGATCGAAAAACCCGACGCTATGGTCCCGTGTTTTCAACACAGTTTCTGGGCGAAACCTGGATCCGGCTGACCGGCCCGGAGGGGTGCCGGTTCTTGCTGCAGGATAGCGGTAACCACTTCTCCACTGCCCAGGGCTGGGCCAGTTTTGTCGGTGAACTTTTCCCGCGCGGATTGATGCTTAAGGATGGCGAGGAGCACCGCTATCATCGCCGCATCATGCAGGCCGCCTTCAAGAAAGACGCCATGGTGGCGTACCAGGCGCTGATGTCCTGTGCCTTGCCCGATATTGTCAAACGCTGGCCGCTGGATAGTCCGGTCGATCTGGCGCAACTGGCCCGGCAAACGGTGCTGGATATGGCCTCCCGGGTGTTTATCGGCGAGACCGATCATCAACAGCTGCAACAACTGCAACAGGCGTTTCGCAACAACGTCGAAGCCACGATGGCGCTGGTGCGCAAACCCTGGCCAGGCACCAAGTACAATCGCGGCTTGCAGGGGCGGGCCTTTCTGGAACGGTATTTTTTGAACAAGGTCAGCGAGGTAAGAGCCCGGGGTGGCGATACCCTGTTCGCGCAGTTGTGCCGCGCCAAAGATGAAGACGGCCACAATTTCACCGACCAGAACATAGCCGACCACATGATTTTTCTGATGATGGCCGCACAGGATACCACCAGCAGTGCCCTGACCAGCCTGCTCTATGCTCTGACCGAATACCCGCAATGGCAGGAGCGATTGCGGGAAGAGCACGCCGCCTTTAAACCCCTAACCTATGAAGACCTTGGGCAGCTGACCGATACCGCTAATGTGTTTAAAGAGGTGTTGCGCCTCTTTACTCCGGGTGCTGTTATTCCCCGCCGCGCCCTGCACGATGTGGCGTACGAAGGCTATCGGATTCCGGCCGGCACCATCGTCTCGGTATCACCGGTGCACAATCACTACCTGCCTGAGTATTGGCGCGAGCCGGAACGCTTTGATCCGGAGCGTTTTTCGCCCCAACGCCAGGAAGACAAACAGCATCCGTTTCTGTTCGCCCCCTTCAGCGGTGGCGCCCACAAATGCATCGGCATGCATTTCTCGGAGATGGAGATCAAATGCATTCTGCATGAAATACTGGCCCGGGTGCGCATTGAGCGCGACCCGAAACCCGCCGTGCGCTGGCAAAAGGCACCGGTCTGGCACCCCAAAGGCAAACTGATGGGGCGCCTGGTTGCGCTAACCTAATCGTCTTAAAAGTCCGGTGGTTGTTCATTGGTGCCATGAGTCCGTGTCAGGCACCGGGGGTACTGATCCGGGTGGTGCGACACATCGCTCGGCGTAAACCCATCCATGGGGCCTAGACTTCGGCATCCATGCCTCAGACTACCCCGGATAGGTACCCCCGGCACCTGACACTCCGCTGCGGTTGCAAACTTAACCCGCCTTAAGCGTAACCTCATACCGATACAGTCGTTTGGTCTGGCGATGCTGCGTTATCTGGTATTCAGGGTGCACGCTCGGGCTCCAGGAATCATCCCCGCCAACGCCCATGTGCTCGGTATCGATGTGCAAATAGACGCCATCTTCCTCTGAGAGTTCGTACTGGTGCCTGGCGGCTGCCAGCGCGACCTGGGAATACCGGCTCAGGCTGAAGTGGAAGTCACCGCTGACGCTCAGGCTGCCCACTTGCAGTGACCGGGTATCGCAGCGCAGGCCGTTATCGCTTGGGAAAATATAGGGCGTGTGAGCGGCGCTTAGCGGCAGCGAATAGCGACCTATGTCGGCTGCCAGTTTCCGGTCCGGGTAATTCTCATGCGGGCCGCGTCCCCACCAGGTGAAGGTCTCGGGTATGTCGGTTAACGCCCATTCAAGGCCGATACGGGCCAGCGGCGGCAAGCCTGCGGCGGCATCGACCTCGACCTGCAGCGTCAGTGAACCGTCCTGATAGCAACCGTAACGCCAGTGGCTGCGCAGCCGGGTTTCGTCGTCTGCCCGGTGCTGATGAGCAACGCAAATTTCAACACGATCGGCCCGTGGGGTAACCGCCAGCAATGTGCTGGTCGTCGCCAGGCGATCCAGGCCGGCCGCAGCCCACCGCGCTGCCCAGGCATTGGGATCAACCCGGTCGGCTTCGCTGATGCCGATGTCGTTGTCGAGCGGGGCGCGCCAGACGCAGTCGCGCGGTGCGGCTCGCAATAATGCCCGATCTCCATGTTGCCAGTTGGTTAACTGGCCGGTGGCGCGATCAAACTGCCACTGGCCACCCTCATGCTCAACGATGATCCGGTCGTCTGTTTCTGTGTAAGCCGGCGCCGGGGCTGCCGTTGTTACCGCATCAGCCAGCTGTGCGCTGACCGGCAGGCTGAGTTGCTGGCGCGCACTTTCATGGCCGGGTTCAGACCAGGGGGTTGCCTCGGGCTGGGTAATCCAGATGTCGAGGTGGTAGTCGCAGCCGGGTTGTGCTGCAGGAAGCGCGGCGTCGATGGTATATTGGGCCTGGCTCATGGGCGCAACGCTCAATGGCATCTGCCCCTGGCTGATGATGTGGCCGTCTTCCAGTATCGCCCAGTTAAGCTGCTCGTTGTCAGTGTGGCGGAACAGGTATTCGCTGCTCACCTGAACCGTCAGCGGGTCGGTGCTGATCAGTTTGATCTGCAGAAACTGCTGGGCCCGTTTTGCCTCGTACAGCGTCGGGTGCACGCTGCGATCGGGGAAGACCAGGCCGTTGATGCAGAACTGTCGGTCGTTGGGCTGGTCGCCAAAGTCGCCGCCGTAGGCCCAGTAGCGTTGGCCGTCCGGGCTGGTGTGGCTCAGGCCCTGGTCGACCCAGTCCCAGATAAAGCCGCCCTGAAGGCGCGGGTACTGGCGAAAGGCGCGCCAGTATTCATCAAAACTGCCCAGGCTGTTGCCCATGGCATGGGCGTATTCGCACAGAATCAGCGGTCGGTTTTCACCAGGCAGGCCAATCCATTTCTGAATCGCCCATTTGGGGACCGATTCTGGCAGTGGCATGTCGGTGTTAACCCGGGCATACATCGGGCAAATGATGTCGGTGGCGGCCGAATCGGCACCGCCGCCTTCGTACTGAGCCGGGCGACTGGAGTCGGTCTGTTTCACCCACTGGTAGGCGGCGTGATGGTTGGCGCCTAAGCCGGATTCGTTGCCGAGCGACCAGATAATCACCGAGGCATGGTTGCGGTCGCGCTGCACCAGGCGGGTCACCCGTTCCATATAGGCCGACAGCCAGCGACTGTCGTCCGACAGCTGGCTCGACGGATTCATGCCGTGCGTTTCGATATTGGCCTCGTCGACTACATAGAGCCCGTACTGGTCGCACAGCTCATAGAATTCCGGGTGGTTGGGGTAATGGGCGGTGCGCACGGCGTTGAAGTTGAACTGCTTCATCAGCCGGATGTCGGCTTCCATATCGGCCCGGTTAACGGCGTGGCCACGTTCGGGGTGATGTTCATGCCGGTTCGCTCCGCGAATCAGCACGGGCTGGCCGTTGACCTTTAACAAGCCGTCGCTGATCTCCACGCTGCGAAAACCAACCCAGTACGCCTCATGATCCAGTTCCTGGCCGTGTGCATCGCTCAGGCTGACCACCAGCCGGTACAGGTAAGGCGTTTCTGCCGACCACAGGTGAGGCGCGGTCACGGCCAGTTTGGCATAGGCACGGCAACGGAATCCGCCGCGTTCGTCAACCTCACGCTGGCCCGGAGCGATGTCACTGACGTCGGCCACCAACTGGTCGCCGTCGTAGAGACAGGCACGGATGTGGGTTTCCGGGTCAGACACGTCAGCGCATAGGTTCAGTGTGGCGTCGCGGTAGCAGGCATCCAGTTTGGTGTCGAAATGCACATCAGTGATCTGGCGGTGGGGCTTGGTGACCAGGGTGACGTCGCGGAAGATGCCACTCAGCCACCACATGTCCTGGTCTTCGAGGTAACTGCCATCCGACCACCGCAGCACCATGACCGCCAGGCGGTTATCACCGGCGTGAACGAAGTCGGACAGGTCAAATTCAGCCGGCAACCGGCTGTCCTGGCTGTAGCCCACCCAGCGGCCGTTGCACCAGAGGTGAAAGGCGGAATTTACCCCGTCGAACACCACCCGGGTTTGGCCCTCAATCGCTTCAGCCGGGAGTGCGAAGGTGCGAGCGTAGCCCCCGGTCGGGTTATCCGCAGGCACAAAGGGCGGGTTGACCGCGAACGGGTATTGAACATTGGTGTAGATGGGCCGGTCGTACCCCTGGCATTGCCAGTTGCCCGGAACGCGCACACTGTGGCCGGTGGGCACGGCGGTCGGTGATTCGAAGAAGGTGGCGTCAGCCAGTTCAGGGCGGTCGTACAGCACGAAATCCCAGTCGCCATTGAGCGACTGCCGGGCCGACGTCAGGTCGTTTCGGGCGTCGTCGTGGCTCGCATAGGCGCGCAGCGGGCTGTGGCCCGGTAGCCGGTTTTGTCCGGTGACCAGTGGGTTTTCCCAGTCGCGGCGAGACATCAGGTCGGTGAACGTACTCATTGAGCCTTCTCCTTCAGGGGTTATGCCGGTACTCAGCGTCTTCGTCTTGGTCATCCGACTGGGTACCCTGAGCTTTGATAACGTTTTCAAGGATTGTCAGTGATCGCCCTGGCAAGGTCAATCGTCGTTGATTGGGCTGGCGCAGTGTAAAGATGCCGTGGATTGGTGATCTCCATCACAGTCTGCCTGGGCACTCTGCAAGAGCTGAACGCGGTACGAAGGCTTGTTCGGGTTAAAAACCGTCAAAACTTTGAAGAGGCTGCCTTATTCGTGTGACAGGGTCGAGATGAATTCTGTGACAGAGATTTTTATGAGGGAGCTTTAGCAAAAATGCTGCAACGAATTGACGGTTTTTTTATCGCAAACCGTCAAATCATGCGGTAACTGTAATAAAAAATTCGGTCGGAACTTGCTCACATTTATTCGTTAGCTGTCTCGTTACCATGCGCTCACTTTCATCCATGACCGCAAAAGGTAACTGAAACGCTTATGACGAAGTTCACTCTTTCATGTTCGGTCGTCGCCTCGATGGTGCTGGCAGGATGCCAACTAGAAGAAGGAACTTCTAAATTCACCGGCGATGACTCAGATACAAATTCCCGCTCGTTCGATCTGATGTACTCGGTTCGTGCGGACCGCGCATCCGGTGCCAGCTTGCAAAATGCAGAGCTGAATGAGGCGGGCAGCTATTACGTCTATTTGACCTCGAACGACGCGGCGCTGGGCGTAGTTCAGTTTTACGTCAACGACGTTTTGATGAATGCGGATTCAAGCTATCCGTATGATTTGAACGGTGGCAATAATATTGCTGCTAATGTTCAGAATATGGAATGGTTTGAACCCGGAGAGAATACCGTGCAGGCTCGCGTCGATGGGGAAATTGTGGCGACTTCTCGCTTTGTGGTAGAGAACGACGAGCCAACGCCGGAACCAGAACCGACGCCTGAGCCAGAACCGACTCCGGAACCAGAGCCAACTCCAGAGCCAGAGCCGACCCCGGAACCAGAACCGACCCCGGAACCAGAACCGACCCCGGAACCAGAGCCGACTCCGGAACCAGAGCCGACCCCGGAACCAGAGCCGACTCCGGAACCAGAGCCAACTCCGGAACCAGAGCCGACTCCAGAACCGGAACCGGAGCCAATCAGCTACTCACTGGACTATTCGCTGGAGGCGTCACGCAGTGACGGTCAGGAAGTTGAAGGGCTGACGCTGACGGAAGGCGAAGCCTACTACCTGACGCTGACGACTAATGATATCGACGCAGGCCATGTAGAGTTCTATATCAACGGTGGCTGGTTCGGTGAAGACATGGTTTACCCCTACGATTTCGCCGGTGGTAATTACGACTCGGCTAATGCCTTGCCCCTGAGCGAGTTGCAGGAGGGAACCAACACCCTGACGGTTCGTGTCAATGGCACGGTGGTTGCCCAGTCAACGGTAACCCTGGTAATGAACGATCCAGCGCCCGAGCCGGAACCAGAGCCGGATACTGTGTCGGTCACCTTGTACTGGAGTGTACCGATGGAGCGCGCCAATGGTGACCCGCTGAGTCTTGACGAAATCGGTGGTTATGAAATTCGCTACCGCGAAACCGGTACGGAAGACTACGTCACACTGGTCATCGACGACGCGGGGACCGACCAGTACCTGATTGAAGATTTACCCGGTGCTGACTATGAGTTTCAGGTGGCCACGTTCGACAGCAACGGCATCTACAGCGATTTCGTGACAGCCCAGTGAGTGAGTAAGGATGTACACTCGATTGACCCCGGCCTGTGCCGGGGTTTTTTTTGCGAGACCAGAATAGGTTTACACGAGACATCGCTGTGCTACCCGGGTGCTGATAGTCGCTGGCAACCGTTGCCGTCTTAAGTAGACTGGTCACTCTGCCTGGTTTGAGAGCGAGTTATGCGTGACGGTTTTTTGGGGGGGTTAAGGCGGTGGCTGATCGGTTTCATGATGGTGCCTGCCGCCGGTATTCTGCACGCCGAATCGAATGCCGTTCAACCGCCTGCGCCCTGGTTACAGGTGATTCGCGATACACCTTACGTATTCAGCGATGGTTTTTACCGGAACATATCCATCATCCGGCGCTGGGTATTGCTCGAACAAAGCTATTGCGAACAGCCCGGCCGCCACATCCTGTTTGACCAGCGCGGCCGCTTCCTGACCTGGTTTGAGAACGAAGATACGGTCGTTGAAAATCAGGAGCGCCTGAACCGCATTCGCGAGACCCTGTATCGTGACGAGCGGGTACACCGGTGGATCGGAGGGTCGGCCTCGGAAACGGGTTACCCCTTTGCACTGCGCTGTGACCAGCCTCACGTTGATTTGAAGGCCGCCATTGATCGCCTGTTGGGTACCGACCCGGCGGATCGGGTGTGGGGCACCTGGGATGGCATGGTTGCCGGCTCCGAAGATGAGCCGATCCCGCTGATCGAGCTGGTCCGGCAAGTGTTCAACGACAAGGCGGCGCGCCAGGGGTTTCGGCCAAACGATGCCGTAGTGAGGTCGTTTATTGGTCAGGTTCTGATAGAAAGCGGTGCCCGCAAGGAGAGTTTCTCGGCAGCCAGGGCCGTCGGCCTGTTGCAGCTGCGACCCGAAGTATTGGCCGATTGCGAAATTGATGAACGGTTTCATCTGCACCGAATGGCCCAGGTAGACTGTGCAGTCAGGCTCTACCAACAAAACGACCGGAACTTGCGACCGGTTTTCGATGAACGCTTTGGGCATTTGCCATCCGCCCAGCGCGAACAGCTTTATTCATTGCTGCTGGTACAGGCCTACCACGGCGGTATCGGGCGGTTAATGCAGTTGCTGGGTGATGAAGAACCGGGACTCGCTGCCCAGCAGTTTGCCGCCAATGCAGAACGTTACAGTGCGGAAGACATCGCTCTGGGGCTGGTGTTTCATAACATGGGTCGCATCAGTCTGGGGCTCGATTCCCTGTTTTATCTGGTCGATGTGCGCATCGCTACCGAAGCCGTGTGCGACACCCGGCCCCAAGCGTGTGAGCCGGCTACTGACGCCACTCAATCGACCAGTTCTGATCCCGGGCAAAATGATTGACGGCCTGAATCGACGGAAACCACTCGCTTAACAAAACCTCAGATGCGCGGTCAGGCTCGGCGTAGACCACCAGGAACAGGGCGCCGGGTTCATCGGGGTCTTCACTGAGAAGGCAGTAACCGCGGTAATAATTGCCTTCGACAATCTCGCCGAGGCAATTGAGGTGCAGTGTCAGGCCCATCTCAGCGTTGCCCGGTGGCCAATTTTTCCATACGCCGGGCCAGGTCAAAATCCTTTTCCGAGATGCCGCCTGCATCATGGGTGGTCAGCTGTACTTTGACCGTTTTATAGACGTTGAACCATTCCGGGTGATGGTTGCTCTTCTCGGCCACGATGGCCGCCTGCGTCATAAAACCGAAGGCAGTGACAAAATTCGAGAAGGTGAACGTTTTGGTCAGCTTGTCGTCTTCGAGTTCCCAGGGGAACGCCAGATCGGTATTCAGTGCGGCCAGTTCAGACTTGCATTCAACCGGTGTGTAGGCGTCTGTCATGGTGGAGCCTCCTGATGTTCAAGTGTGCCCTCACCATAACAAGGTCACCTTCCGGTGTGAATTGCCCTGGTAGTGAAAGTGACCCATGGCAGGCCGGGCCCCGTACTGAACGGCAACACAATCATTGCGACAAGTGAGGAGCACTGCATGTTCGACACCCTGAAGGATTACAGCATTGTCTACTCATTTGACCGGACCGGGTATCAGCGTCATGCCCGGCACTTCAGTGCGATAGACAACGCGCGGCTGGCCGGAAAGCGGGTGCTTGTTACCGGTGGTACCAGCGGTATTGGGGCTGCGCTGGCGCAGCGCCTGGCTGCTGCGGGTGCGACGGTCCTGGTAACGGGCCGGGGGCAAGGGAAGTTCGACGAATCCGGTCTGGCAGACTTCGGCGTGGAGTTCATAGAGCTCGACATGACCCGGTTTGATCAGGTGGTGTCACAACCGCTGCCCGAGCTCGATGCCCTGGTCTGCAACGCCGGTGGCATGCCCGACAAACTGATGCTGGTTGAAGACCGCTACGATGTGATCTTTGCCTCTCAGGTGGTGGGTCACTACTTGCTGATTCGCCGCTGCATCGAGCAATCGCTGTTGCCCGAAGGCGCGCCAGTGCACCTGACCGCCAGCGGCGGCATGTACTTGCAGAAACTGGAACTGGGCGACTTGTGCTGGCAGCAGCACCCGTACGACAAGGTGAAGTCCTACGCCAACGCCAAGCGCGCCCAGGTCATACTGAACCAGGAACTGGCCCGGCAATTTCCGACGTATACCTTTTCCGCGTCACATCCGGGCTGGGTAGGCACAGAGGCCTTGCGTGAAGCCTTGCCCGGGTTCTCCAATAAGATGGGCGACCGGCTGCGCACCAGCGAGGAAGGGGCAGATACCATCTACTGGTGCCTGGCCGAGGGCCAGGCACTGCCCGCCGGCGAGTTCTGGTTCGACCGGAAAGCCCGCAAGGTCTATCCGTTTTTCTGGACCCGCGAATCGTTTGAGACCCGACAATCGCTGCTCGATTTGTGTGAAGATGCCTGGCTGCGGCATGGGCCGGCAGCGAGCTAAAAAGCGCGCCAGTCGATGAGGCCCGGGGCAATTCTGGTGTACACTATCGGTCTGTAAACCGGCCGACCGGAGTGTTGCCATGACTGCCCCGACTTCCAATCTCATTATCTTTGACACCACGCTGCGCGATGGCGAGCAAAGCCCTGGCGCGTCCATGACGCGGGACGAAAAGGTTCGCATTGCCCGAGCGCTGGAAAAGATGCGGGTCGACGTCATCGAAGCCGGTTTCGCAGCCGCCTCGAAAGGGGATTTTGACGCCATTAACGCCATTGCCCGCTCGGTACGCGAGAGCACGGTGTGCTCCCTGGCGCGGGCACTCGACGCTGACATTGAAGCGGCGGCCGGTTCCCTGGAAGGCGCAGAACGTGCGCGCATTCATACCTTTATCGCCACCTCTCCCATTCACATGAAATACAAGCTGAAGATGCAGCCGGATGCGGTGGTCGAGCAAGCCGTGCGGGCGGTGACCAAGGCCCGCCAGTACACCGATGATGTCGAGTTTTCCTGCGAAGACGCCGGGCGCAGTGAGCTCGATTTTTTGTGCCGCATCATCGAGCGGGCCATTGCCGCCGGGGCGACCACCATCAATATTCCCGACACGGTCGGCTACGCCGTGCCCGAAGCCTTTGGCCAACTGATTCACGACATCATGCAGCGCGTGCCCAATGCCGACCAGGCGGTGTTCTCGGTGCATTGTCACAATGACCTGGGTCTGGCCGTGGCCAATTCCCTGGCAGCCGTGTTGCAGGGCGCCCGACAGGTTGAATGCACTATCAATGGCCTGGGTGAGCGTGCGGGCAACGCCGCGCTGGAGGAAATCGTGATGGCGGTGCGCACCCGTCAGGATCTGTTCCCGGTCGATACCGGCATCGATGCCCGGCATATTGTGCCGGCCTCCCGCCTGGTGTCATCGGTGACCGGGTTTCCGGTGCAGCCAAACAAAGCCATTGTCGGGGCCAATGCCTTTGCCCACGAATCCGGCATCCATCAGGACGGTGTGCTCAAGCACCGCGAAACCTACGAAATCATGTCGGCTGAAGCGGTCGGCTGGAACGCCAACCGCATGGTGCTGGGCAAGCACTCGGGTCGCAATGCCTTCAAAACCCGCCTGGTGGACCTCGGTTACCCGTTTGAATCGGATGCCGAGCTGGTCGATGCCTTTACTCGCTTCAAGACGCTGGCCGATAAAAAACACGACATTTTCGACGAAGATCTGCACGCTCTGATGTCTCAGGTCGAGCAGGACACCGCCGTACCCGACCGGATTCAACTGAAGCACCTGGTCAGCCACAGCGTGATGGGCGAATCGCCACTGGCAACCGTGGTGCTGGACATTGAAGGCGAGTCGCATGAGGCCACCGCGGCCGGAGACGGCCCGGTCGATGCCAGCTTCAAGGCGATCGACAGTCTGGTGCATTCCGGTACGCAGTTGCAGCTGTATTCGGTGAATGCCATTACCGCGGGCACTGAAGCGCAGGGTGAAGTGTCGGTGCGTCTTGAGAAGGCCGGGCGCATTGTGAACGGGGCAGGCAGCGATACCGACATCGTAGTGGCCTCGGCCAAGGCTTACATCAAGGCGTTAAACCTCATCTTAAACGCCCCCGCCAAACCTCACCCGCAAACCACCGTATGACCGATTTTACGCCCCTTTCAGAAGCCAGTCGCCAGCACTATCTGTCGGCGATGGGGATCGATAGCTGGTACCCCAGAGTGCGGCTACCGGCCGCGCCGGAGCCGCTGGTGTTTGATCTGGATGACACCGATTACGCAGCACCGCCCGTCGAAACCGGTTCGGTGGCGGCTCAACCAGCGCCGGAAGCCTCGCCCGCCACCTCGCAACAACCGGGTGAGGTACCGATTGAGAAGAACCCAACTGGGCCGGCAAGCGCCGCTGACGCCGGTGCGGAGCCTGCGGGCCCCCAGGTGGTGCGCAGCAAGGCGGCCCCGGTACCCCGGTTTGCCTTGTCGTTGAGCGTGGTTGGCGATTATCTGATTGCCGATACCCTGGCCCGTGGCCTCAGCCAGCCGACCGACAGCGGCCAGCAATTGTTGCTGAACATCCTGGCTACACTCGGGGTGGGAGCAGCCGACGTGCGGACTCATCATGTGGTGCAATGGCCCCTGTTTACCAACCGCAAGGTGGACCAGGGGCTGGACCAGGCTCGGGTGTACGTGGATGAGAAACTCGACCAGTTCATCCGTCAGTATCAACCCTCAATGATGCTCTCGTTTGGCGCGGTGATGCCCAAGCTTCAGGGCTGGCAGCAGCCGCAAGGCGACTATGGGGATTTGCCCTGGGTGGGGTTACCGTCCCTGTACCAGATGCTGAACGAGCCGATGAAGAAGGCGATCTGCTGGCATCGAATCAAGCCACTGGTCCGGTCCATCGACCGGCCCGCCTGATGCAACTGGTTCAAGCCGACCCGGAGTCGATCGAACGGGTGTTGCAGATTAATCTCGGGGCTGGCCCCCATCCCTGGCCAGAATCGGCGCTCCGGCGAGCCCTTAGTGCCGGAGAGGTGTTGCTCGCCATCGCCGACGGCGCCACGGTAGCTTTTCTCGTCAGCCAGCCCGTTCTGGATGAAACCACCCTGATGCACCTGGCGGTCGCTCGCGAACACCAGCGCCAGGGGTGGGGGCGGCAGGTGATGCAAGGCTGGCTGGCGCAGCAGCGATTATCCGGTCAGCAACGCCTTTTGCTGGAAGTGCGACGGTCTAATCAGGCTGCCATTTCCCTTTACCAGTCGCTGGGTTTCGACACCCTTGGTCAGCGCCGCGGTTATTATGTGTCGACTGACGGCGTTGAAGATGCACTGGTGATGGCGTTCGATCTGGGCCCCGATGGGTCAGCGCACCGGTGAATCCACGGACTCTGTGAGCAAGGCACTCAATGCCTGAATGGGCATGGGCCTGGCGTAATAATAGCCCTGCATGATGGTGCAGCCATGGGTCTGCAGAAAATCCGATTGCTCCAGAGTCTCCACTCCTTCGGCTACCACGTTCAGCGACAGGGTTTTTGCCATCGCCAGAATCGCCTGGGTGATGACGGCGTCGTTCTGGTCGCCGGGCAAGTCCATTATAAAGCTCCGGTCGATTTTCAGCTCTTTCAGCGGTAACTGCTTCAACCGGGACAAGGATGAATAGCCGGTGCCAAAGTCATCAATCGAGAAATCGATGCCCCGTTCTCGCCAGCTTTGCATGGCTTTCAGGGTACGATCCAGGTTTTCCATGGTGGCCGTTTCGGTGATTTCGAACATCACCGCGGGCAGATCCGTTCTGCGCTGATCGATCAGGTGGTGCAACAGCGTCATGGTGTTGTCGTTCAGCAAGGTCAGGTGTGACAGGTTGATCGACAGTGAGGGCAGGGTAGCCCGGCTCAGCCCGGTCAGGTTCATTTCAGTCAGTGCCTTTCCCACCACACATTCGGTGACCCGGTGAATCAGACCCTCACGCTCTGCCAACGGAATGAACTGGTCGGGCGGTACCCAGCCCCGTTCGGCGTGGTGCCAGCGTACCAGTACTTCCGCACCGACCCATTGCGATGTCGATACCGACCATTGCGGCTGATAAACCAGCGTAAAGGCCTGTTGCTCAATGGCATCGCGCAGGTCTTTTGCCAGCGACAGTCGTTCCAGTAAGGTGCGCTTCAGCTCTTCATGGTAAAACGAATGCCGGTCCCGGCCCTGGTGTTTCGCCCGAGACAGCGCCATATCGGCCTGGCGCATCATGTCTTGCCCGGTGCGGGCATCTGTGGGGAATTCACAGGAACCGGCGCTGAGGGTGTGATTGAGCATCAAATCGTGGTCACTGCTGCGCATGACGCTGTATTGCAGCCAGTCGAGTCGCTCGCGCGTATCCTGGGTGCTGAGTCCGGCGGGTGACAGGAGTCCGAATTCATCACCACCGAGGTGGGCGATGTACCAGTCCTTGCCCAGCAGGTGCCTGAGTTGCCGGCCAACCAGCCTGAGCAGTTCGTCGCCCCGGGCGTGGCCCTGTTCGTCGTTGAGATCGGTAAATTGATCGATGTCCATCAGGGTCAGGGTAAATCGCTGATCGCGGGCCTGGCCGTTATGGCAGCGTTGAGTCAGCTCCCGGGTAAAGGCCAGCCGGTTGGGCAGGCCGGTCAGGCCGTCTTCCAGGGCGACGATCTCAATTCTATGCAGCGTGCGGTGCATCAGTATGTACAACAGCGTGCCCGTGGCCAATACAAAAAGGCCGCCTTTAATGGTCTGCACCCGGTTAAGCAGCCGTGGGTCGTTGAACAGCGCTTCGGCAGCCTGGTCGGAAAAGGCAATCCAGAGTAAGGCAATGACGAGATAGGTCAGGGTGATGCGTCCGGCGGGTCGGGTGAAGCGATGTCGCATGAAACCAGAGATCCTTACGCAAGGGCACGGTAGTAGGCAGGCAACGGACTGCCACATCAGAGCCGCGCTGAACCATCAATGCCCTGAGTGTAGCTGACGGTTTGGGGGGCGTCTTATTGACGTCAGACGCCGATCGGTTACTCCGTTCGCGCCATCTGCAGGCTGGTGACCTGGGCCAGATGGGTCAGAAAGAGGGTTTCGGTGCCGCTGCGGAAATGCTCCGGGCTGGTGTGTCCGAGCGCCAGCACACCGATGACCGCCTGATCTCGGGTGAGCGGAGCCAGGGCAATGGAGCCCACCTCGGTGTTGGCGAACAGTAGCTGTGTCAGTAACGGTTCCAGTGCGCCACAGACCGCCTTGCCCTGGTCGACGACGGCCGGAAAGGCCTCGGCGATCTGATTGCGGGAGGTTTGCAGCCAGCCATCACCGTCGCCGGGCGCGCGATCAAACAGGATGACGGTGGTCTCATGCACGTCGAAGTCGCGTTGTAGACCCTGTTGCAACCGTTCCAGCAAACCATTCAGGCGGGTTTCAGGGAGCAGCTCGAGAATCAGCCGTTGCAGTTTCAGAAACAGGCGGTCGTTGCGTTGCGCCACCTGGATAAACTGGTTCAGGCGGTCGATCAGTTGCCGGTTTTCCTGGCGCAATATCTGGTTCTGGCGCTCGATCAGCGAAATAGCGTCGCCGCTTTCATGACGCAGATGCAGCTTTTTCAGAAGATTGGGGTGATCTTCAAAAAAGCGGGGATGATGACGCAGGTAGGCTACGATCGCCTCCAGGTCCAGTGTTTCGGTATTCACCGATTCAGTCACCCGATCACTCCTTCGTATACGGTCTCTACCGGCCCGGTCATCAGCACGTTGCCTTCACCGGACCATTCAATCAGCAGCGTACCACCGGGCAAGGTGATGCGTACATGGTCCTGAAACCATTGGTTGATCACGCCGGCGACCATGGCGGCGCAGGCACCGGTGCCGCAGGCCAGGGTTTCGCCCACACCCCGTTCAAAGACGCGAAGGCGAGCGTTATGGGTGTCGATCACCTGCAGAAAGCCAACATTGACCCGTTGTGGAAAGCGGGCGTGGCTTTCCAGTTCCGGGCCCAGGGTGTCGACCGGCGCGGTGTCGACGTTGTCGACCCGAATGACGCAATGGGGGTTGCCCATGTTGACGGCGGCCAGGCTGATCTCGCTGCCATCGTTCAGGGTGACCGGGTACAGGTTGGCCCGATTGTCGGCCTCAAAGGGAATGCGGTCGGGCGACAGGCGTGGCCGGCCCATGTCGACGGTCACCTGACCATCGGCATGCAGGATCAGTTCGAGGTCGCCGCCGGCGGTTTCCACGCGAATACGCTCGGCGTGAATCAGCTGGTGATCCACGACAAAGCGGGCAAAACAGCGGGCGCCATTGCCACAGTTTTCGACTTCGGTGCCGTCGGCGTTGAAAATGCGGTAGCGGAAGTCACGATCGGGCCGGGTCGGGGGTTCAACCAGCAACAGTTGATCGAAACCGATGCCCATATGGCGGTCGGCCCAGCGCTCGATATCGGCTGCCTTGAAGTCAACCGGCTGAGTAACGCCGTCAATGACCATGAAGTCATTTCCAAGACCGTGCATTTTGGTGAATTTCAGCCGCATAGACCCTCAGCTTAACCGCGATTCGAGTTGCAGTTGATCTTGCAGTGTCTCGCGCTTGCGCACCAGCTGGGATTCACTGCCCTGCACCATGATTTCTGCCGCCCGGTTTCGGGTGTTGTAGTTCGAAGCCATGACCATGCCATAAGCACCGGCCGACATGACCGCCAGTACATCGCCGGGCGCCAGCGTCATGCGGCGATCCTTGGCGAGAAAGTCACCGGTTTCACAGATGGGGCCAACCAGATCCCACCGGGCCTCGGTGCCCTGGCGAGCTTCAACCACCGGTTTGACGTCCATCCAGGCCTGGTAGAGTGCCGGACGAATCTGGTCGTTCATGCCGGCGTCGAGAATGGCAAAGGCGTGGTCCCCGTTGTATTTCAGGTATTCCACGCGGGTCAGCATGACACCGGCATTGGCCACGATGCTGCGACCGGGCTCGAGAATCAGCGACAGTGACCGGTCGGCCAGGGCCGCAACAATGGAGCGGACATGGGCGGCGACATCGGGTTCTACATCGTCATTCTGATACTTCACACCCAGGCCGCCGCCAAGGTCGAGATGCCGGATCTGGATACCGAGTTCGGCCAGGTCGTCAATCAGCGCAAGCAAGCGACCGAGGGCATCGGCAAAAGGCGCTGTATTCAGAATCTGAGAGCCAATGTGACAGTCGACGCCGACAACCTCGATGTTGGGTAACTGCTGGGCGTGCTGGTACACGGGTATTGCCTGGTCGATGGCAACGCCAAACTTGTTCTGTTTCAGACCGGTGGAAATATAGGGGTGTGTCTGGGCGTCAACATCTGGATTGACCCGTAAGGAAATACGGGCGGTGGTGTTCATTTCACCGGCGACCCGGTTCAGCCGTTCCAGCTCGCCCTCGGATTCAACATTAAAACAATGGATGCCCACCTCCAGTGCCCGGCGCATTTCATGGCTCTGCTTGGCCACACCGGAGAAGACCACTCTGGCCGGGTCACCGCCTGCGGCCAGTACTCGTTCCAACTCGCCGATGCTGACAATGTCGAAGCCAGCACCGCACTGGGCCAGCGCATCGAGCACGGCCAGATTGGAGTTGGCTTTAACGGCGTAGCAGATCAGCCCCGGGTGTTCGCCCAAGCCGGCCAGGTACTGTTTGAACTGAGACTCGATGGCCGTGCGGGAATACACATACAGCGGTGTGCCGTACTGCTCGGCCAGGTGCATCAGCGGCACCGCTTCAACGGTCAGTTGACCCTGTTGATAGGTGAAGGCAGAGACGGGGTTGGTCGATGATGCGGTTTGAGTCATGGTCGCTGGTCAGTGTCCAAAGTCAGAGGTAAGGGTGGTCCGGGCGTCGTCAGCGGGGAGGTACAGGTCACCCTTTTGCCCGCAGCCGACCAGCAACGCGGTGGCGCTGAATATAACGGCGAGCAATGTCAGGGTCCGGTGCTTCATGCGTAAGACTGGCTTGATGGCTGTAAACCTGAAGTATACGCGAGCACCCGAGGCTCGCCCACCCTGACAATGCAGTTAGGAGTCCAGTCAGAGCGGGTAACTGAGGCACTCGGGGTTAAGGTCGGCGCCTTCAGCGCCCGGGCCGGGTATACTGTCGGGTATCAGAAAGCTAAGGAGCAAAACGAAGCATGCGAAAGGCAAGGCGAACGGGTATTTCCCGGCTGGCGATTGGGATGAGCGCGGGACTGGCGTTGTGCTCGGGTGGTGTGATGGCGGAAGAGATCAAGCTGTATAACCTGGCGGTGGGCGCTTCGGTCGGTTCAGCCCTGGTGGTGAATCTGGTCAACGCTCGCCAGGCGGGGCTGGATTTTGGCTGGGACGACGGCAAAGAACGCGCCCGGTTACTGTTGAACTGGTCACTGCCCGTCGAGCGCACCTATGGGCCACTCCAAGTTACAACGGGGCTGGAGCTTGCCCTGGGTTCCAGTACCTATAAAGACGAAGAGCAACCCATGGCAAACCTGACGCCGCTGTTCGACTGGTCACTGCCGGCTGGCCCGGGTCATGCCGTGCTGGAAACCGGTCTGGGTGCGGCGTATCTCAGTTCGACCTCATTGGGGCCAGACCAATACAGCACCTACTGGCACTTCAGTCAGATTTTGGGGGTGGGGTATGTCTATCAGAGCTGGCAACTGGGCTGGCGTTATCAGCACATCTCCAACGGCAGTATCGAGAAGCCCAACAATGGCCAGAATTTTCATGGTCTGGTGTTGAAGTACCATTACTAGGGCGTGTTGCCGCAACGCTCTAGTTTGAGGCGCTGGTGTCTTCCCAGGGGCGGCCGTTCAGGCGTTCGTAGATGATTTCCATGCGTTCGCGATCGGCCGCGAAGTCTTCCCGGGCTTCGGTTTTGCGCGCTTCAACGTGATCGATTTCAGCCTGATAGTCTGCGATTTCCGCTTCTATCTCGGCCATTTGCGTCAGTAATTCGGCATCCACCGCCTGCCCGGCCCGTTCCTGGTTGGCCGCCTGCGATTGCAGCGCATTGAACTCAGTGCGCAGAATGTCGATACGGTTATCCTTCAGCCGGATCTCCATATCCAGACGGCTCAGCCAGGTACGCATGGCCCGGTCAACATCGCCCGGGCTGCGGTACAGTTTGACCAGCTCGGCGTCACGCACCCGCTCTTCCTGAACCCGTTGCTCTTCTGCCCGGCGATTGCGGATCTCTTCTTCACTGAGCTGAGGCGCTACTTCGCGTAACACAACGCCTTTGTCATCAATGATCTCATAACCGTTTTTGACAAATTCCGGCGGGATGCTGCTGTTGATGACTGTCTGGCCGTCGGCATCCTTGTAGCGGAAAAACTGGCGCGCCTCGGCCGCCAGAGGTATCAGGCTCAGCGTCAGCAACAGGGCGATCAGTCGATTGGACATAGGATACTGACTCATGTGTATTCAGATCATGGGTGGCCACCGGGCCGCTGCAGGCTGGGCTGTCGGTGCGGCAAACACCGCCTGTACGCCTGTTAACCGGTGAGCCTGGTTATCCCATTGTGCCTAGAAGTTCCAGCGTTGTCATCGGTCGGCCAAGGCACCGGGTTCCGGCTTGCTGATCAGTTTAGTTCAGTCTGCTGAATTCACCCTGAATCACACCACGCCGTAACGCGCCCGGTAATCTTCAACAGCGGCCAGGTGCGGGGCGAACTCGGGCTGGGTGGCAACGTAATCTATGACCTGGCTAAACGTAATCACCGGAATGATGGGCAAGCCAAACTCGGCTTCAAGCGCCTGAATGGCCGACCGTTCTTCGCCGGGTGCTTTTTCCTGGCGGTCCATTGCCACAACCGCGCCGGCCAGTTGCGCCTTCGGGAATTGTTGCAGCAGTGCCTGAACTTCCCGGATTGCGGTTCCGGCGGTGATCACATCGTCGACAATCACGATGCGCCCTTCCAGCGGCGCTCCGACAATCTGGCCGCCTTCGCCGTGGTCTTTGGCTTCTTTTCGATTGAAGGCGTAGGGAACGTTGCGTTCATGATCGCGCTGCAATGCCACAACGGTGGTGGTGGCCAGCGGTATACCTTTATAGGCAGGGCCGAACACCAGGTCGAAATCGAGGCCGGAGCTGACCAGCGCCCGCGCATAGACCTGGCCCAGCCGGCTCAGTGCCTCGCCGGTCTGGAATTGGCCGGCGTTAAAAAAATAGGGGCTGACACGGCCCGATTTCAGCGTAAATTCACCGAAGGTCAGGGCGCCGGCATCGATGGCGAAACGGATGAAATCTTGTTGCCATTGAGGGGTCGAGGCTGTACTTCCGGTCGAAAATGGTCTATCCATGGTGTTAGGCCCTTGTATCGGCTGATCTCGAACGAGGCCCGGTCGGACCTGCTGGCGAGAGGCTTTGGACTCCCGCTGGGCGCGGCAGTATAGCGGAAAGGCGGTTTCGATTAAAAAGCAGAATGACAGAACGCGAAAAAAATAAAAAAAGTGAGCCCCGGGGCACCGGGGCAGGCTCGATACCGATTGCATACGGCGGTTTTGCCCCAACAAAAGGTAAAAGCCGGAAAAACCTTTAAAATCAGTGACGCGATCGCCGTTCAAAGCCGTGACAGTGCGGGTTTGCGCCGATATGATACGCGCGCTTGTTGACTGGATAGACAGGATGAAAGTCGTCACCCTTAATGTAAATGGCCTGGTGAACGCTGCCCAGCGCGGTTTTTTCGAATGGTTGGAAAAACTGGACGCGGACGTGGTGTGTGTTCAGGAGGTCCGTGCCAAGGAATATCAGTTGCCCGAGGCGTTTCTCGACGTGCCGGGCTACCATGCCTTTTTCTTCGATGCCGAGGAAGACGGCTACTCTGGTACTGCCATCTATAGCCGGGTTATGCCCAAAGCCATTATCCGCGGGCTGGGCTCGCCGCAATGGGATCTGGAAGGCCGTTTTATTCAGGCCGATTTTAATAACGTGAGCATCGCGTCCATTGCCGTACCTTACGCGCAGACTGAAGATGAGATTGAACACAAGCTGGCCTTTCTGGATGTGTTGCAGCAGCACATGAAGAAAACCCGGCGCAAGCGCCGCGAGTTTATCTTTGCGGGCAGCTATCAGATCGCGCATCGTTCAATCGATCTTGGCAACTGGGAAACCCATCAGCGTGAATCGGGCTTTTTACCCGAAGAACGCGCCTGGATGGATCAGGTAACCGGCCCCATCGGCTTTGTCGATGCGTTCCGTCTGATGAACCGCAAGGATCGCCAGCACACATGGTGGCCCTTCGATGAAGCCCAGGCCAACGGCATGCGGCTCGATTACCAGATGATCACCCCAAACATTGCCGACTTTGTACTCGAC
Organism: Saccharospirillum alexandrii; assembly: GCF_004000275.1. Lineage (GTDB taxonomy): Bacteria > Pseudomonadota > Gammaproteobacteria > Pseudomonadales > Natronospirillaceae > Saccharospirillum > Saccharospirillum alexandrii. The sequence goes on along the minus strand of NZ_RCIP01000002.1, from coordinate 1,139,591 downwards.
GTCGGCATAGTGCGCGAACCACGAATCTCGCCGCACCTGCCAGTGGTCATCGAATACGACATCGATTTTTAAACCAAGTCCCCGGGCTGGGCCAGGCTTGTCGGAAATGGTCCGCACCGGATACCGGGTGTGCCCTTGTGGGGTCGGCGTAGATCCCTCCATGGAGCCTAGACCGCAGCATCCCTGCTGCGGACTACCCCACAAGGACACACCCGGCACCCGCCGCTTGCTACCTCAACGACCTCCAATATCGATATTAAGAGCTATTAAGTTAGTGGATTGCTAGCTTTTTGCTTGATCCAATGAAGCCTGGGATCAGTGCTGGCTACCGGATAGGCGTACCCGGTGGCCAGCACGGCTGTGAGCCAAATCAATATATTAGGCCACTAAACCCGCATCAATTTTTCCAGTTGTCGGCAATTAAGCGCTTCGATCAGGTCGCTGCGCTCCAGCGTTGGGCGGCCGTTGAGGTCGGCCAGGGTTCGGGCTACTTTGAGGACGCGGTGGTAGGCGCGGGCGCTGAGCCCGAGTTTGTCGAGCGCTGAGTCGAGCAGGGTTTGTTCGGCCTGGCCCAGCTGGCAGGCTTGTTCCAGCTGTTTGCCGGACAACTCCGCATTGGCGCAGCCCTGGCGCTCCAGTTGCCGGGCCCAGGCCTGTTCTACCCGGGCGCGAACGACGGAGCTGGATTCCTCCTCGGTATTGCGGGTTAGCAGTGCCTTGGGCAGGGCCGGCACCTCGATGTGCAGGTCGATGCGGTCCAGAAAGGGGCCCGACAGGCGGGCCAGGTAGCGTTGCATTTGTTCGCGGGTGTAGCGTTGCGAGCGCGGGTCGTCCGGGCTGTAGCCGCCGGGGGTCGGGTTCATGGCGGCGACCAGTTGGAAGCGGGCCGGGAAGCTGGTTTGGCGCGCAGCCCGGGCGATGTGGACTTCACCGCTTTCCATGGGTTCGCGTAATACGTCGAGCACGGTGCGCGGGAACTCGGCCAGTTCGTCCAGAAACAGCACACCCCGGTGCGCCAGGGTGACTTCGCCGGGCCGCGGAATGGAGCCGCCGCCAATCAACGCGACGCCTGAGGCGGTGTGGTGAGGTGAGCGAAACGGACGCTGGCCCCAGTTCAGTGGCAGGCCGCAGATGCTTTGCACGCTGGCGACTTCCAGCGCCTCGCGCTCGCTCAGGGCTGGCAACAGGCCCGGCAGGCGGGAGGCGAGCAGGGTTTTACCGGTGCCCGGTGGGCCGAAAAACAATAAGTTGTGTCGTCCGGCGGCGGCGATTTCCAGGGCGCGTTTGGCGCTGTGCTGGCCTTTAACATCGGCCAGGTCGGGCTGCGGCAGTCTGTCGCTGGCGGACTCATACTGGGCCTGTGGCAGCGGCTTCTGGCCGCTGAAATGGCTGGTGACCTGCAGCAGGTGTTCGCCGTAACGGACGTCGCTGTCGCTGGCCAGTGCGGCCTCGGCAGCGTTGTCTTTGCTGGTGACCAGGCTGCGCCCGGCGTCGGTACAGGCGATGGCAGCGGGCAAGGCGCCAGGGCCGGGCCGAAGGTCTCCGGACAGTGCCAGCTCGCCCAGGAATTCGAATTCCTCGATTTTGTCGGCTGGCACCTGATTGCTGGCGACCAATATGCCCAGGGCAATGGCGAGGTCGAACTGGGCCCCTTGCTTGGGCAGGTCGGCTGGTCCCATATTGACGGTGATACGCCGGTCCGGGAAGTCGAATTGGCTGTTGATGATGGCGGAGCGAACCCGGTCGCGTGCTTCCTTGACGGCGGTTTCTGGCAGGCCAACCATATTGAAGGCGGGCAGACCGTTCGACAGGTGTACTTCAATGGTAACCAGCGGCGCGTCCATCCCGACGCGGGCCCGGCTGTACAGGACGGCGAGTGTCATCTTCTTCCCTGACTATTATGCTGAAGGGTGTTCGTTGGGCCGAACGCTACGACAGCCCGGGCGGGTGAGCAAGTCAGGGTGCCTGGCTCTGTGATCGAGTCGACCTTCATTGGTATGATGACGTCTGTTTTCACTTCGGTGGGTTTTTTCACCCCGACCTAAAGGAATGTCTGTGACCAAACCAATCAAATGGGGGCTGATGGCCGCCGTATCGGGTGTTTTGTTGGTATTGCTGGTTGTCTGGAGTGTTCAGCGCTATCAGGACCGGCTTGAACGGGAGACCCACGCACCTGAGCGCTTGCAGCAACGGCTGATGGCGGTGCAGGCGGGCGACGGTACCTTACAGGCAGAGGATCTGGAGGAGGTCGGATTGCGGGCGCAGGAGGAGGCTCGCATCCGCCAGTTGCTGGCACAGGATCTGTCGCAAACGCCACATCCCGAACCGGACCAGGCGGTGGCGTTGCTGACACCGGGGGCCGTGTCGCTGGTGGCGACGCAGGAAGGTTTACTGGCAGCGCTGACGCGACGGCTGCTTGCCCTGCCGCAGGGCGACTGGGTGCGTACCATTGTCGCTGCCGATCACTGGGAACTGGCGGTGGGTGACACCTGCCTGACATTGCGTGATCGTGGCACCGACGAGGCCTATTGGCGCTGGACCTCAATCAGTCGCTGCGAAACCGACTGATTCTCTCCGATTCCCAGATATCAATCGCCGGGCCCGGTGAGCTGGCAGCCGCGACCATGGCCGCGGCAACCTGGTCGGCCGCTACCGGCCGGTACTTCAGCAGGGGGCCAGACAGCGCTGGTTTGATCACCGCACCGAACGCCGCACCCAGGCGTTCCCCGAGCCTGAATTCTTCGCGGTTGCCGAGCAGCAGCGAGGGTCGCATGATCACCAGGCGATCGAACCCGAGGGCAATGAGCTCCTGCTCGGCTTCGCCTTTGGTGCGCAAATACAGCTGGCGGCTTTGCGGGTTGGCCCCAAGGCTGGATACGAACAGGCACTTGCGGACGCCCAGATCCCGTGCCCAGTGTGCGGTATTGACCACCAGGTCCCGGTCCAGCGCGACGAAGGCATCCGGGGAGCCCGCTTTTTTAAGGGTTGTCCCCAGCGCGCAGAACAGGGTGCCGCCCTGCAAATCCATGGCCGAGGCATCGGGCCAGGTCTTGAAGTCGGTATTTACCCAGTGCAAATGGCGCTGGTGTTGAGGCTGGGGCCGGCGCGTCAGTAGCCAGACCGGGTCGAACAGCGCCGGCGTCAGGTGGTGCTGCAGGGCGTTGCCAACCAGGCCGGTGCCGCCTACCACCAGCGCTGTGGCCGGGTGCTGTCCTTTGCTGGCGCTGCTCATGCCAGGCTCTCCTCGTAGTCGGTTCCCGGTTGTTTCAGTTTATGCACATTGAAGGTGTCGGCCGGTTCCGGTTTGGCGAGATAGAAGCCCTGAAAGAAATCCACACCCATGCCCATGAGTATCGACATGGTCGCTTCGTCGTGAACGTGTTCGGCCACGGTGCGAATGTGCAGGTCCTGACACAGCTGCACCACCCGCTTGACCAGGATGCGGTTCACCTCGCTGTCGACCAGATGGCGGATCAGGCTGCCGTCGAGTTTGATCCAGTCTGGTTTTAACCGCATCACCCGCTCCAGGTTTGAATAGGCACTGCCGAAGTCGTCAATCGCCAGCTTGCAACCCAGTCGTCGCAGTTCATGCAGAGTATAGGTGAAGCGGTCGAAATCACGCAGACTGTCCGACTCGACAATTTCCAGCGTCACCCGCTCGGCGTCAACGCCCCCTTTGAGCCAGTATTTCAGCCGGTCGATCAGGGCCTCATTGGCCAGATCTCGGGCGGTGAAATTCAGGGTGAACCCAATGTTGTGGGGTTTCATCAGGCGGAAGGTTTCGTCGATCATCACCATCGACAGGCGCGGGTAGAGCTGTGTCGGTTTGACCAGATCGAGGAAGCTGGCCGGGCTGTAAATGACGCCCTCGTGGCGCACCCGCATCAGTGCTTCGACGTGGTGAACCTGGCCCTGGCGATCAAACAGCGGCTGCACATAGGGCAAAATGTCGCCACTGCCGAGCGCCGTGCGGATGCGGCTTAGCCAGATCAGCCCGTCGCGTTTGCCCCGGTCGGTTCCCGGCAAGTCGATTGCCCGGGCGATGGGTAGCTGGTGCCGGTAGGCGTGGCGCCGTGCCTCGGAGGCCTTGATCAGCAAGTCTTCCGTGCTGTGCGTCATATCGGCAGGCAATTCAGCCCGGTGCGCGGTGCCTGCGGTCAGCAGAATGGGCAATACGTTCTGCACCACCTTGTCACTGAACAGATCCGACTGGTTCTGCATGCGCTCGGTGAGCTGTGCCATGCCCTTGTAAAAGCTGTTCATTGGACAGGCATCGGGCGCCACAATGAGAAATTCGTTGGGCGAGCCGCGGAACACCAGCGCTGTGGTTGGCAGTAATTCGGTAATGTCGGTTTGGATGGAAGCGCTGAGACTGCGCAGCAGCTGGTCGCCCACGCTGTACCCGTAGAGGTTGTTGATCTGGCGCAGGTTGTTGATTTTAAGGCTGCAGACCTGAACGATGGGCCAGGGGTCGTCATCACGCAGGCACTGCAACAGGGCCACCCGGTTGGCCAGCCCCGTCACACTGTCGGTTTCAAATTTACGCAGCAGTTCCTGGGTGGTCCGGCGGATGTCATCTTCCAGGTTGCGGTTGACCTGGTCGAGGTCTTCGACAGAGGCTTGTATCAGCCGAAACAATGGGGCCAGCGCGTGGCGCTCCAGCACCGGCATGGGGCGTTCCACCGCCGGGTCTTCGGCAATGGCGACCGTCACCAGGCTGTGTTGCAGCAATTGGGTACGCCCCTTTTCCTGCATCAGCTCGCCATAACAAAAGACCCCGCTGAGCGGGGCCATGGCCTGAAACGGTTGCAGTTCCCGCGCGGTCTCCTGGTGATCAGAGCGCTGTCGGGAGGCGCAATTGAAACTTAAGATCAACTCGGGCCGCCGCGAATGCAACGCCTCGGCGCCCCGGTTAACCTGCTCCAGCGTCATTGACGGGTGGCTGTAGGCGAAGCGAACCCGGTCGCCCTCCAGCAAGGGCGTGCTCATGATCAGGCCGCCGTCAGCCAGTTGGCGTATCGGGGCGCTCAGGGTGTTTTGTTTGTCGGTGACACGCATCAGCGGAAAGTTTTCATAATGCACCTCTTCGGAGGGCGCCGGGCTTGTCGTCCGGTCATCGACGAGTGGTTCGGTCAGATAACGTTCATACAGTGTCTGCGCCGATTGCTGGTCGAGTTCATAGAGGGTGTTACCGACGGCTTTGGTGACGGTCCAGGTTCGACCGATCAGGTGCCATTCCGAGTAGGATTGGGTCATAACATCGAGCGTTTCATTGCTCAGGGTGATGGTCAGGGCATGGTGCTGCAGAAACTGACCATCAGCGTAGAGCCACCCCTGTCCATCCACAGAACAACAACCACCGACCAGCGCCAGATTCGGGTACTGCCGGTTGACCCAGTGTGCCAGGGCGGGCACGTCGCCCTGTTCGGCGCTCATAAAGGTCAGCGCCAGTCGACTGTCGGTTCGGCACACAGGATCAAACAGCCGCTCACCGAATTCCCGTTCATCACCTTCCCAGCGCAGGTAGTTCAGGCGCAGGTCGGTTCGTTCAAATGTCATGAACTGCAGCAGCAGGGCTTGTTCGCGGACTTTCCCGTCGTGTATCAGTTGGGGGCCGTAAGCGCCGGCAACGGTAGCCATGGGCCAGAGCGCCTCGACCCAGGGCAGGAGGCTGGCAAGTTGGTCCGGTTGTGCGCTGGAGAAAGCCAGAATAAGCAGGCGAGCGTCGTCCTCAATCGCTTTCTGAAGCGCCGCCAATCGTGCCAGGCCGTCGTCAGTGTCGATTTGAATCAGGAGGGTGTGAATGCTCACTGCCATATTTTGGGCAAGTTTGTGATTGAGTTCTCGCAGTTTAGGGTAAAGCAGCGTTTGAAGGAAACCCCTGCTTCTTGAAAATGAGTCGCAATTGACGATTTAGCCCTCGTGAATTGACGGCGGCGTCCATGCCGGTAACCATAACGGGCTGAAGACCATGTGCCGTTGATCACCGAGTGCCTCCGTGAAGCCTGTAGACAGTCCCTCCAACCTTCCTGACGTCAGGGGTGCCCCCGTCTTGCCGACACAGGCGTCAAGCGAGCCGGAGCAGGCGTCGCCCTGGTGGGTCTACCTGGTTCAATGCCGTGATGGCACTTTTTATACGGGCATCACCACTGACCTGCAGCGCCGGCTGCGCCAGCATAATGGTGAACTGGTAGGAGGCGCTCGCTATACGCGGCCGCGCCGGCCGGTCACCCTCGTTTATCAGGAGGCCTGCCGTGATCGCAGCCATGCAGGCCAGCGGGAAGCTATCGTGCGCAAGCTCAGCCGGTTACGCAAACAGGCACTCGCAACCCAGAACAGGTCTGAGTAGCGCCCTGGCCAGCGCCGGTTGTCACCAGGCTGACATAAAAGGGGGGTAGCCTCCCTGGCGCTGGCGGGGTTCTTGCCTACACTCTGAAGGCAGCCCGGCACTCTGGTTGCTGCAACTCAACAGAACAAGACAGAATGATCGCACACCACGGCTCTGGCCTGGGGCGAGTGCCCGTCAGGAGATCACCAATGGGGTCACCATTGCCGGGGTTCAGCACTGCATTAGGGCTACAGACTGAATGCTTTGCACTGTTCTGAGGCCTGGTAATAAAGCCGTCATTTTCGGGTTTCGGTTTGCCACAGAACGGGTTAAAGTGGAAATTCAGGGTTGACCAACAGGTCAGGTCCTGCCAAAAAAAGAATGAAAGGAGACTCAAACATGAAAACGCTAGTACCTGCCTCGCTGGGTTTGACGGCCATCCTCCTTAGCGGCTGCGCCATGATGGGTCCGAGCTACGAGCCGGACACCGACTATCAACTGACCATTTTGCATACCAACGACCACCACGGCCGTTTCTGGCGCAACAGCGACGGTGAATACGGTATGTCGGCCCGTAAAACCCTGATCGATTCCATTCGTGCTGAAGTCGCTGCTGAAGGTGGCGAAGTGTTGCTGCTGTCCGGTGGCGACATCAACACCGGCGTGCCTGAATCGGATTTACAGGATGCCGAGCCCGATTTTAAAGGCATGGCCATGCTTGAATACGACGCTATGGCCGTGGGTAACCACGAATTCGATAACCCGCGAGACGTACTGATGCAGCAGGCTGACTGGGCCGGGTTCCCGTTCCTGTCAGCCAACATTGTCTATAAAGACAATGGAAAAACGTTGTTCGAACCTTATGAAATGTTCAACGTCCAGGGTAACCGCATCGCCGTTGTCGGTTTTACCACCGAAGATACGGTGAGAATTGGCAACCCCGAGTACATCGGCGACCTCGACTTCCTGAGTCCGTCTACGGTCGGTCGCACCCTGATACCCGAACTGGATGCCAAATCCGAGCTGGTGATCGCCGTAACTCACATGGGTCACTATGCCAATGGCAACTTCGGTGGCAACGCTCCGGGTGACGTGACCCTGGCGCGCAATGTCGACGGTATCGATGTCATTGTCGGTGGTCACAGCCAGAATCCACTGTTCGAGCCCGACGTTGTTAACAACACGCTGATTTTGCAAGCTTATGAGTGGGGCAAGTACGTTGGTCGTTTGGACCTGACCATTCGCAATGGTGAGATCGTCAACTACGAATACGACCTGATTCCGGTCAACCTGAAAGAAGACGACCAACTGCTGCGTCCGGAAATTGCCCAGAACCTGGAAATGCTGGCCATGTTGGCGCCCTATCAGCAGGCAGGCAGTGCCGCGCTCGATACCGTCATCGGTTCCGCGAATGGTGATTTCATTGGGGACCGCAGTGTCGTCCGTAACCAGCCAACCAATCTTGGTGTGCTGGTCGCACGCGCTCAGCGGGTAAAAACCCAGGCTGACGTGGCCGTCATGAACTCCGGCGGTATCCGTGCCGATATGGACGGAGGCGAGCTGACCTATAAAGACGTGCTGACCGTGCAGCCCTTCGGCAACATGGTTTCCTACGTCGATCTGAGCGGTGCCGAGTTGCTGGACTACCTCGATGTGGCCGCTTCCAAGCAGGCAGGCAGCGGCGCCTTTGCTCAGTTTGATGGCATTAACCTGCGCATCAGCAACGGTGAAGTAACTCGGGCCATTGTCAACGGTCGGGAAATTGATCCGAACGGTACCTACCGTCTTGCGGTGAATGCCTTTATGGCTTCCGGCGGTGATGGCTACCCGGTACTCACGGATCACCCGAACTATGTGAACACCGGCTTTGTTGACGCGGACGTCATGGTTGAGTTCATTCAGGAAAACAGCCCGCTGAACATTGCCAACTTTAACCCCGGTCTGTCAGTCGTTCGTCGCTAAACGACTCAGTACCTTTGGTATGGAAAGGGCCGCCAAGTGCGGCCCTTTTTTCGTTCTGCGTTCCGGCATGGCTTTTTCCAGGCGTGCTGCTACTATGGCCGGCCTTTCAGTGGAGATGCCCTTTGGTGGCGAACACTGACCGTTTTCCATTCGTCCATCAGAGTTCTGCACATGACCCATTCCCTTTCCCCGGAAGAGCTTCACGACCTCCAGGCACTGTCCCCCTCAGAGCGTTATGACTACCTGATCGAGCTGATACAGGCTGGCCAGAGCGTCTGGTCTCTGCGCAGCGATCAGGGCACCGTACTGATGTCCAGTGATGGTCAGGATTGCCTGCCCATCTGGCCGCATACCGAATGCGTGCAAGCCTGGATTAACGGTGATTGGGCCGATTGCACGCCCATGGCCATCGATGCTGCTGCCTGGGAACAACGCTGGTTGCCCGGTTTGCAGGCCGATGGCATTGCCCTGGCTGTCTTCCCGAGCCAGGACGATGAAGGCGTAGTGGTTGAACCCGATGATATGGCGGCCTCGCTGTCTGCCGGGTAAGCCAGTGCTGTCAGTTTCTTCCGATTGCCATGTAACGACGGTATTTTTGGTCTTTGTTTGATCAATTTCCCACCGCAGCGGTGGGAAACCGCTTCGCTTTAGGTACAATAGCCGCCCTCTGAAACCCTTGAAATCCTTGATCTAAAGCTGTCTTTGCGGTCAGTTTCAGTCAGTGATTATTGAGTTGTTGCGACCCGGGTCGGGGTCGGTATCGGCAGCCCATCTATACTTGTGGAGAGTGACATGTTTGAGAAAAACCAAACCATCGCCGATTTTGATGCCGACATCTGGCATGCCATGGAAGCGGAGCGCGAACGCCAGGAAGAGCACATCGAGCTGATTGCCTCAGAAAACTACACTTCGCCACGAGTCATGCAGGCGCAGGGCTCACAACTGACCAACAAGTACGCCGAAGGCTACCCGGGCAAGCGTTACTACGGCGGCTGTGAGCACGTCGATGTGGTTGAAAACCTCGCCATCGAACGTGCCAAGCAATTATTCGGTGCCGGCTACGCCAACGTTCAGCCGCATTCCGGTTCACAGGCCAATGCCGCTGTGTTTATGGCCTTGTGCGAGCCGGGTGATACTGTGTTGGGCATGAGCCTGGCACACGGTGGCCACCTGACGCACGGTGCCTCGGTCTCGTTCTCGGGCCGCATCTACAATGCCGTTCAGTACGGTCTCAACGCCGACACCGGCGAGATCGACTACGAGCAGATGGAAGCCCTGGCGCGCGAACACAAGCCGAAAATGATCATCGCCGGTTTCTCGGCTTATTCCCGCATCGTTGACTGGGCCCGTTTCCGCACCATTGCCGATGAAGTGGGTGCCTACCTGCTGGTTGATATGGCACACGTGGCTGGCCTGGTGGCCGCCGGGGTTTACCCGAGCCCGGTACCGTTTGCCGATGTGGTTACCACCACCACTCACAAGACGCTGCGCGGCCCGCGCGGCGGCCTGATTCTGGCGCGTGAAGACGAAGAGCTGAACAAGAAACTGAACTTCGCGGTCTTCCCGGAAAGCCAGGGTGGCCCGATGATGCACATCATCGCGGCGAAGGCGATCTGCTTCAAAGAAGCCATGTCAGATGACTATAAGGCTTACCAGGCTCAGGTGGTCAAAAATGCTCAGGCTATGTGCAGCGTCTTTATTGAGCGCGGCATCAACATTGTCTCCAACGGTACCGATGACCATCTGTTCCTGGTCGACCTGATCGGCAAGGAATACACCGGTAAAGAAGCCGACGCCGCACTCGGCGAAGCCAACATCACCGTCAACAAGAACGCCGTTCCCAATGACCCGCGCTCACCCTTTGTGACCTCGGGCCTGCGCATCGGTACCCCGGCGATCACCAGCCGCGGCTTTAAAGAAGCCGAAGCCAGTGAACTGGCCGGCTGGATCTGTGACGTGCTCGACGGCCTGGAAAAAGGCGATGCGTCAGCCGCCATAACCGAGGTGAAGGCCAAGGTACTGGCCATCTGCGCACGACTGCCGGTCTATCGCTGATTACCTGCCTCAGGGGTTAGTTTAAAAAGGGAGGCCACTGGCCTCCCTTTTTTAGTTCAAGTTCTGGAGCTCGGGTTGGCTGGGTGGCATGAGCTCGCAGCAGCCACCGGGTGCGCCCTTGTGGGGTCGGCGTGAACCTGTCCATGGCGGTCCGACGTCTCGGGCCTAGACCGCAGGATATGAATCCCCTCCATGGGATTCACCCTTCGGGCTCGCTGCGCTCGTGCTAAAACGCTCCCGGCGTTTTAGTCCATGCTGCGGACTTCCCCACAAGGGCGCACCCGGTAGCCGCCGCTTGCTTCCCCGGCATTTTTGAAATGTTAGTCATTTGAAGTATGGGCGTAGGTAGCTATGGATAACCTGGTATTGCGCAGCCATCTGGCGCTGCTGCTGGCGATGCTGCTGTGGGGCAGTTCTTTTATTGCCCTTAAGCTGGCAGTGAATGATCTGTCGCCCATGATCGTGATTTTCATGCGCATGGCGATTGGTGCGGTTGCCTTTCTGACCGTCTGGCCCTGGTTGCGGCACGGCTTTGTGTACCAGGCGGGTGACTGGAAGTATTTGTTGGGTATGGCGCTGTTCGAGCCATGCTTGTATTTCATTTTCGAAGCTCAGGCACTGCGTTACACCAGTGCCGGTCAGGCCGGGATGATTACCGCCATGCTGCCACTGATGGTGGCCATCGCTGCCTTCTTTATTCTCAAAGAACGCAGCGGCTGGCGCCAGTGGCTGGGGTTTGGCATTGCCGTGATCGGCGTCATCTGGATGACCCTGACCGGTGAAGACAGTGAGCAGGCTCCCAATGCCTTGCTGGGTAACTTTCTGGAGTTTCTGGCGATGGTCAGTGCGGTGGGCTATACCCTCCTGGTCAAGCATCTGACCCGGCGTTATTCCGCCTTTTTGCTGACCGCCCTGCAGTCGTTTGTCGGCACGCTGTTCTTTTTTCCGCTGGCGCTGGCATCGCCCTGGCCCGAGCAGATTTCCCTGTCGACCTTTGGCTTGCTGATTTATCTGGGCCTGATCATCACCCTGGGTGCTTATGGTCTCTACAACTATTCGCTGACGCATCTGAAGGCAACGGTAGCCGCCGGTTACACCAACCTGCTACCAGTATTCACCCTGCTGTTTTCGATGTTGCTGCTCGGTGAGCGGCTGGTGCTCAGTCAGTGGCTGGCCATCGGCCTGGTGTTTGTCGGTGTCTTTCTCAGTCAGGACCGAAGCCATCGGTTGCCGCCAGAAGTGCCACCCCCGGTGACGGGTTAAGCGGGTGTGCCACCCGGGTTGCCGTGAAGCGCTGTAAAATCGTCGGGACAATGCCGGGCACGGCTAATTGGCGGCAGTGCATTGCTCTGCGAGAGGGTCTGGGTCACCTTAGGTGGGCTCGACCCAATCGGCGGAGATGACAGCGTGCAACCCTATTCAGTACTGGATCTGTTTAAAGTCGGCCTGGGGCCGTCTTCCTCACACACCCTTGGCCCGATGCGGGCCGCCGAACGTTTTGTGCAACACCTGAAAGAGCAGGGCAAGCTGGATGCGGTGGTGCAGATTCGAGCGGATCTCTATGGTTCGTTAGCGCTGACCGGTATTGGCCATGGCACTGATAAAGCGGTTGTGTTGGGTCTGTGCGGGCTGGATGCCGCAACGGTCGATCCCGAAGTGGCGGACCATACGTTTTTGCAGGTGAGAACAGATGAGCGGCTACCTTTGCCCGGTGGGCCGGTGTTGCGTTTCACCATGGGGGAATGCGTCCGCTTTTTCACCGATATTTTTCTGCCCGAACACCCCAACGGCATGCGTTTTACCGCTGAAGATGAGCACGGCATCGTGCTGCTCAGTGAAACCTGGTACTCAGTGGGCGGAGGCGCCATCGCCAACGAACTGGCGAAAAACTCAGCCAAACGCGACCTGTTGACCGAGTTTCCGGATCAAAGACCTTACCCCTTCTTCAACGCAACCGAATTGTTGCATCAGGCTGAGACCCACAATCTGACCATTGCCGACATTACTCTGGCCAATGAAGTGGGGTTGGGAAGTTCGGAAGAGGACGTTTTAGCCTGGGCCGATCACATCAATGAGGCCATGGTCAGTTGCATGAACCGGGGCATGGACCTGGAAGGCCCTTTGCCGGGCGGTATTCAGGTACAGCGTCGTGCGGCCCGCATGGCCCGCTCGCTGCGCAAGCAGGCCGAAGAAGACCAGCTTGGTGTAATCGACTGGGTCAGTGTTTATGCGCTGGCGGTCAATGAGGAAAACGCGGCCGGCGGTCGGGTGGTCACGGCACCCACCAACGGTTCAGCTGGTGTGATCCCTGCGGTGCTGGCATACATTCACCATCACATGCCCCGATTAAACGCAGACGATGAGCGCCGCTTTCTGATGACGGCGGCTGCCATTGGCTGGCTCTACAAGCGCAACGCGTCAATTTCCGCAGCCGAGATGGGTTGCCAGGGCGAGATTGGTGTAGCCAGTTCAATGGCAGCGGCCGGTCTGGCTGAAGTGATGGGTGGCACGGCGGCCCAGGCTGAGCATGCGGCGGAAATTGCCATGGAACATCACCTGGGCATGACCTGCGACCCCATCGGGGGGTTGGTTCAGGTGCCTTGCATAGAGCGCAATGCCTTTGGCGCCGTCAAGGCCATTCAGGCCGCGCGCATTGCCTTGCGGGAACCGGGCGATCACTGTGTATCGCTCGATGAAGTGATCGAAACCATGCGTCAAACCGGCGAAGACATGGCCTCCAAATACAAGGAGACCGCCCAGGGCGGGCTCGCGGTTAATGTGGTGGTTTGTTGATATATAGTGCCAGGATTGCGTTCCAGCTACCGGGTGAGTCTCTCCGGGGTCGGCATGAACCCATCCATGGGGCCTAGACTTCGGCATCCATGCCTCAGACTTCCCCGGAGAAACTCACCCGGCAGCTGGCACTCAGTTCGGTGTATGTTCAAGCTCTATCTTTTCTGCTGCTAACCATCGCGACTATAAGTGTGGAAAACCTTTACTCAACGGTAAATGCAAAACCCGTCGGTTTGGCAATGCAAAAGTTTGCCGGCACCGTGTTACTGCCGTTATTGGCAATGGTTTCATCCGGGTCCGCTTCAATGGTCTCCAGCATCGCGACCATATCGGCAATGCGCAGATAGGCTTCCGATGAGGCGCTGATGGTGTTGCTGCCATCGTGGCTGGGGTTGACGATCCATTCGGGCAGAGTTAGCCCAGGCTCACCGTCGGCGGCATTGATTCGGTTCCTGACGTGCTGCATGAAATTGTTGCGCCGGTTGTTAAGGCTATTGGTCGGAAGGTTGAGCTGAGCGCTGGCATCACCGTTTTGATGGCACTCGGCACAGACTTCCAGGGTATCGTCGATGTAGTCTTCGTAATAATTGCCAGTGGTCGGACAGCCGGGCAGTGAAAACGCCATATCGTCGAAGCGAAGAGTGACTTTGCCCAGTGGCCCGTCGGATTCACCGATCAGGAAAATGCGGTAATCGCCGGGTACCGTTGCTTCCAGGCGCTCATCGTTACCCGGGTCATCGGGGTCTTCGGCATAGACCAGCTGCAAATCACTGCTGGCTCCGAGTGAGCTGAAGGTTTCGCGTTCCTTGTTGCCGCGCTGAAAGCCCCAGCTGTAGGCATAGAGCCGTTCGTAGGTTTCGCTGGCATCCAGAGTAATGCGGGCTTCGTATTCTTCTGGGTCATCTTCGCCACTGACTCTCACGAATTCTACGGAAAACTCGGGGGCTACAATGGGGTCAAAGGTGTCTTTGGTGGTCCAGGGGTCCCAGTACTGATCGCCGTATCGGCTATTGGATTCAGGGCCACAGGCAGCCAGCAGCAGGGCGGTCATTGAAATGGCCAGGGTAGACGCCTTAGACAGCAAGTAAGGGCGATCAGACATGGTTAGCATGCTCTACATCAAGGTATGAAGGTAAAGTCATTGTATGCTTTACTGAGTAAGAAACGGTGACCGGGTTCTAGGTTTGGAGCATTGCTGTCGCCAAATTGCGTCATATTTGGCCTTTTTGTTGGGGTTAGGAGCAGGGCAGGCAATCACGCGAGTCCCGGGAAACCGCAGCGAAGGGCTCCATGTTCGGCGGGAAGGCTGGCTTGGGTGGCGACCCTACCTTGAAGCACAGGCAAGAATACCTTCAACCAGCGCGGTGATAGAGCGCTCAGGCAATAAGAGAGAGTACCGATGAAGAAATCTGTAAAGGCGATGTTGGTGGGTGTGGGGGCTCTGGCGGCGGCCAGTGCCTGGGCTGAAGGGGATGCGGCAGCCGGTCAGGCCAAATCGGCTGTGTGCGCGGCATGCCATGGCGCTAACGGCATCTCGGCGGTGCCCATTTATCCGAATCTGGCGGGTCAGAAAGAGGCGTATCTGGCCAACGTGCTGGCGGCCTATAAATCCAAGGAACGCCAGGGGGCCAATGCGGCGGTGATGTGGGGCATTGCAGCGTCGCTGTCGGAGCAGGATATTGCCAATCTGGCCGCCTACTACGCGAGCTTGCCTGCTGGCGGTTAAAGACAGGGGTCGCATTTTTTGCGGTTTTTATCGCCACGATCGAACCTAAGCTCAGGGGGTGCATTGGCACCCCTTTTTTCTGCCCGGCCTGATGGGCTCTGGCTTCCAATAAGGTGCCCACAGTTACTGTGGATAAGTCTGTGGGTATACTCTTTACAGCTGGCTCGAATCGGCATGACAGTGATGTTACTCCGGCTTGGTCAAAAAATAGACATATTAAAAAAATACTAATAAAAACAACTAGTTATAGGTGTGTTCTGATCATTTTCTGGCCAGGTGGCCTGGCTCGCTGTGCCCGTTTTCAGTGCATTCGGTTTTGTGAATAAACACCCTCTCCGGAACCCGCATGGTTATCAGCTTCCTAAAAAGTCAACGATTTTGTCGTGGTGGGCGTGTCGCCAAATAGTCGGTAGCAGAGTACACTTTAGCGGCTTGAAACACGGTTCAGACACCGTCCTTCCTTACTGTCCGAATGAGTTCTAACCGATGCACTGTCCATTCTGTAAAGCACAAGACACCAAGGTCATCGATTCCCGGCTGGTTGCCGAGGGTGAGCAGGTGCGTCGTCGTCGCGAATGCCTTCAGTGTGGCGAGCGTTTTACCACCTATGAAGGGGCCGAGCTGGTGATGCCGCGCATTGTCAAACAAAACGGCAATCGTGAGCCCTTCGACGAAATGAAGCTTCGTGCCGGCCTGCAGCGGGCGCTGGAAAAACGCCCGGTCAGTGTCGAGGAAGTCGAGGCGGCGCTGGCGCGCATCAAGCAAAGCCTGCGGGCAACCGGTGAACGTGAGTTGCCGTCACGCCGGCTGGGCGAGGTGGTGATGAATGAACTGCGTGAACTGGACCAGGTTGCTTATGTGCGGTTCGCGTCGGTGTATCGCAGTTTTCAGGATTTAAACGAATTTAGAAGTGAGATTGACCGGCTTGAAAAAAAGCGGACCGAATGAGGGTAGTGTGACGGAGACTCAGTCTGACGAATTCTGGATGGCCCATGCGCTGACACTGGCAGCCCGGGGTATCACCACGACCATGCCCAACCCTCGGGTTGGCTGCGTGATCGTCCGAGATGGCCAAAACGTCGGTGAGGGGTACCACGTGCTGGCTGGCACCGGTCATGCCGAAGTGCATGCGCTGGCCGCCGCGGGTGATCGGGCGCGCGGCGCCACCGCCTATGTGACGCTGGAGCCCTGCAGTCATCACGGGCGCACACCGCCCTGTGCCGAGGCATTGATAAACGCGAAAGTCGCACGTGTAGTCTGCGCCATCGAAGACCCCAATCCCAAGGTTGCCGGCCGGGGGCTCGCGCAGCTTGAGGCCGCAGGGGTAGTGGTACGCTCCGGGGTGCTGAGCCAGGATGCCGAAGCCCTGAATCGCGGTTTTCTGAAACGCATGCGCACCGGCCAGCCCTGGCTGACGCTAAAACTGGCCAGCAGCCTCGATGGGGCAACGGCAATGGCCAGTGGTGAAAGCCAGTGGATAACCAGCCCGGCTGCACGAGCCGATGTGCAATGTGCCCGGTCAGAACGTTGTGCCATTCTAACCGGGGTTGGCACCGTTCGGTCAGACGACCCCAGTCTGACGGTTCGCCTGGAGGGCATCGATCGGCAGCCGGACCGGGTGATCCTAGATACCCACCTGAACACCCCGGCCAACGCCAAAATGCTGTCCCTGCCCGGCAGGACCTGGGTTTTGCATGGCAATGAGGCCCCTGAAGAGCGCAAAGCAGTACTTGAAGAGGCCGGCGCCCGCCTTGTGGTCTTGCCGCGCGATGCGGCCGGGCATCTTGACCTGACTGCGGTGATGATCTGGCTGGGTCAACAAGCCTACAACGAGGTTTGGGCCGAGCCTGGGGCAACACTGGCAGCCACTTTGCTACAGATGAACCTGGTGGATGAGTTGTGGCTCTATCAGGCGCCCGTGTTACTGGGGGCGGCAACCCGGCCGCTGTTTTCGGCGAGTCTGAGCACGCTGTCAGAGGGCTTGTTTTTTTCGATGGTGGACACCCGGGCGGTCGGGTCAGATCTGCGCCTGCAGTTACGCCCGAAACGCCATCGCCTGTAACACAGGAAAAACACCCCAAAACGCAGCCTGGCACGGCGAATCGCCTGCGCTTCTGGTATGATGACGACTTGTGAACGCCGGGCTATCTGCGCCGGCGGTGACGATGGACCCGGCAGTGGAATTGAACGTGGCGCTGAACAGCATCGAAGACATTATTGAAGACATTCGTCAGGGTAAGATGGTTATCCTGATGGACGATGAAGACCGTGAGAATGAAGGCGATCTGATCGTCGCGGCGGAAAAAATCACCCCTGAGATCGTCAACTTCATGGCCGGCAAGGCTCGAGGGCTGATCTGCCTGACACTGACCGGCGAGCGGTGCGATTTTCTCGGCCTGGAATCCATGGTCAAGAAAGACAATGGCTCGGCCTATGGAACGCCCTTTACGATCTCGATCGAAGCGGCTGAAGGGGTTACAACCGGTATTTCTGCGGCTGACCGGGCCCGCACCATTCAGGTCGCGGTCGATCCGAACAGCAAGCCCACCGATATCGTGCAGCCCGGACATATTTTCCCGCTACGCGCCCAGCCGGGCGGTGTGCTCAGCCGCGCTGGCCATACCGAGGCGGGCTGTGATCTGGCCCGCATGGCCGGTCTGATTCCGGCCGCGGCCATTGTCGAGATCATGAAAGAAGACGGTACCATGGCGCGCCGGCCCGATCTGGAAGCCTTCGCCGAAGAGCATGGGCTGAAGGTCGGCACCATTGCCGACCTGATCCATTACCGCATTCTGAACGAGCGCACCATCGAGAAAGTTGAGCAGCGCTCGCTGAGCACCCGCGCCGGTGATTTCAACGTGCAGGTATACCGTGACAGTCTCTGTGGTGGCACGCACATCGCACTGACGCTGGGTGGGCCATTCAAACCTGAGAACCCCACACTGGTGCGGGTACACGTAGCGCAGACGCTGCGCGATCTGCTGGGGGTTAACCCGGCCCGTGGCCACGGCTGGACACTCGATGCCGCCATGCACCGGGTTGCTGAAGAAGGCGCTGGCGTGGTGGTTTTGCTGGATGTTCAGGAAGCCCCGGATGTGATGACCGAATTGAAAATGATGCAGGGCGATGACCGCGCCAACACGCGCAACCCGAACGTCGACAAGTATGGCACCTACACCACCATTGGTACCGGCTCGCAGATTTTGCGCGAGTTGGGTGTGGGCAAAATGCGCCTGCTCAGTTCACCGATCAAGTTCGGCGGCATTTCCGGGTTCGACCTGGAAGTGGTCGAGTACATTCCGGCCGCAGGCGATGAAGCCTGAAGGCGACTAACCTGTTCACAACCGTTTCATGATTAACCGACGGCGACCCGGGTCGGGTCGTCGTTCAGACAGGATCAGACAATGACTGCTATGACTTCAAACATTACTACCCTGGAAGGCGACTTTTCTCCCAACGACGCCCAGTACGCCATCGTGGTGGGCCGCTGGAACAGCTTCGTGGTTGAGAGCCTGTTGGACGGTGCGCTCGATGCGCTCAAACGCCACGGCATCAAGGACGAGCAATTAACGGTCATTCGAGCGCCGGGTGCCTATGAGCTGCCCATCGTCTGCCAGAAACTGGCGGAAACCGAGCGCTACAATGCCATTATTGCCCTGGGTGCGGTGATTCGAGGTGGTACACCGCATTTCGATTTTGTGGCCGGTGAAGCGGCCGGGGGCCTCAATTCCGTGGCGCTGACGGCCAACATGCCGGTCGTGTTCGGCGTACTGACCGTCGATTCGATCGAGCAGGCCATTGAACGTGCAGGCACCAAAGCCGGTAACAAAGGTGCCGAGGCGGCCCTGGTGGCGTTGGAAATGGTCAATCTGTTCAAACAGATCGAGGGTTAAGGCATGACCCAGCGTCCCAACATGGCAGCCCGCCGCAAGGCCCGCCGACTGGCCATGCAGGCTTTGTATCAGTGGCATTTGTCGTCGTCTCCGGTCAATCAGATTGAGGCCGAGTTCATCACCGATCACGATATGGCCAAGGTGGATCAGGACTACTTCAGCGAAGTGCTGCGTGGCGTGCCCAGCACACTGACGGAACTCGATAGCTACATTGAATCCGTCACTGATCGCTCGGTTCGCGAGATGACACCGGTCGAGCTGTCGATTCTGCGCATGGGTGCCTACGAGTTGGTGCACCGCATCGACGTCCCCTTTAAGGTCATCATCAACGAAGGCGTCGAATTGTCGAAGCTCTTCGGTGCCAGCGAAGGCCATCGCTACGTCAATGGCGTGCTGGACAAGCTCTCGCAGCGGCTTCGGGCGACCGAAGTAACCGCCTCCCGGGCTCCCCGGGACTGAGTGCCCGGTTACCGCTGCGAACCAATACGGTTCGGCCTGGCCAGGCTACAGGCCAAAAAAAACCGCCAACAGGCGGTTTTTTAATGCACTGACGCTTTGCTAATCAGGACTGGGCGTCAGACAGATCCATCTGTACTTCGACGCGAATCTGGCCGCTTTCCGAGCCGCTGTAGCCGCGCACGTCCAGGGTGTAGGTACCTGCGGGCAGATACTCTTCCAGGCGGGAGTTGGTGCCGTCGCCACCATCATCGTTTTCCAGTGACAGGCCCGGGCCAACCAGCGAGATCAGGGTGTCGACGGCCGATGATGAGGCGTCGATGGTCACCGTACGCGCTGCGTCCAGCCTAATGGTGTAGGTCAGGCTGCTGCCCGCTTCCAGATCGCCATAGACAATGTCTCCGGCTCTCAGGTCTCCGCTGTTCATCATCTCGCCTTCGACAGCGCTGCTGTTGACGGTCAGGTCATACAGGCCGTTGCCGGAATAGGCGCCGACGGTGAGTGTGTAGGTGCCGGGTTGCAGAAGGGTAGTGATCAGCGAATTGGTGTCGCCGCCACCATCATCGTCGCTGAAGTTCACACCATTGCCCGACAACGCCAGCGTGGTATCGAAGCTGGCAGAGTTCAGCGCGATGCTGACTTCCGATGGCTCTTCGATGGTCAGGGAGTAGTCGTTGTCGTAGTCGGCGCGCATGCCAATCAGGCTGCTGTTCGGCGCGATAATGCCGCTGTTGCGAAGGTCGCCTTCGAACGGTGTGACCTGAGTGTTCAGGGTGTAGATACCGTCGACGGGGTAGCTGTCATAGCTCAGTGCGGTCACGGTGTAGGTGCCGGGCATCAGGATGGACGACAGCTGTGAATCGGTGCCGGCGCCATAGTCATCGTTGTCGAGCTGAACGTCGTCACCGGTGATCGACAGCATGGTGTCGAAATCCTCGGAAGCGAGGCTGACGACGACTTCTGACGGGTGCTCCAGTTCAAGGGTGTAACGGTTACCTTCGGCCGACAGCATCAGGCCAGTCAGCGTCTCACCGGCGTCCAGCAGGCCGCCGTTGCGAATCCCGTCCGGCAGTGTCGTACTGGCGGTGTCCAGCTGATAGAACTGGCCTTCATCGACCAGGGCATCGGCACACAGGGGCAGTTCGGCATCGTAGTAATCGTATTCACTGTAGGTTTCAAATTCAGACGTCGGCCGCCGGCCGGGCTGAAGAACCAGTTCGTATTCACCGGGCTCAAGATAGGCATCGAGTGTCAGGGTGCTATCGCCGCAAGCGGTGGCTTCGGTGTTGACGGCCGGTCCGGTCAGCAGCATGCCCAGTGAGCGACTTGCGTCGTTCAGGGTAAAGCTGATCTGGGTGGGCGAGTCGATGCTCAGCGGGTAGCGGGTCGGGCTGTTGTCTGATGCCAGCGAGCCGACCAGTGACTGGTCTGCACTCAGTGTATCGCTGCGTCCGGCAATGGGCTGGTCGATCAAACGGTAGGGGCCATAGGCTTCATCGCTGACGCCGTTGACGACCAGCAGCGAGCACTGGCCCGCGTCCGGCCCCATCAGAATGTTGACGGATTCGCTGGTTGCCGGATCGACGCTGGCCTGGTCAATCAACCAGCCTTGTTCGTTAAACAGGGTCAATTCGGCGGCAAAGGGTGCCTGGAAGCGATAGAAAGCCCGGGGTTCGGCATCGGTGGCGCAAAACCAGTGTGCCGAGTAGCGAGCGCCATTGTTCAGGTTGGCGGGGCTGGCGGTATTCAGTTCTGATTGCAGGCCTTCGCCGCTAACCAGTTGAGGGGCATCCACAAAACGGTCCGAACCGGTGGTCGCGCAACCACTGGCCACGGCCAGGGCGGTGAGTGCGGGCAGCCAGCGGGCAGTGCCATTGAGTAATCGAGGTGCAGAATGTGTCACTATTACGTCTCCATACGTTACTTGAAAACCTGCCTGTCAGTCGGCACTCCGGTCAAGCCAGCCGCCGGGTAAGGAGTTCGTCTGACTTCCTGGTCACACGCTCAAACCGGACAGCCCAATGCAGTCGGAGCACCACCGGGCAAGAATCGGCACTATAGGGCGCTTTTAAAGTCGGGTCCAGTCGCCCTGGCCCGGTTCGATCAGTGGTTCTCATTTTCTGGAATTCAATTGAGTGGTTATGGCCCGCAGAGGCACCGCCGGGAGCCGACGCTCGAATCGTGCGAACCCCTAATCTGATGTGGCCTATTCCTGCAACAGCGCCCATTGCTCGCGCAGGGCAAGCAGGTGGTCGCTCCAGAAACGCTGGCTGTCGAACCAGGAGAAGGCGCGCGGGAAAGCCGGGTCGTCCCAGCGCTGGGCTATCCAGAGGGTGTGGCGGATCATGTGCACGGTGCGCAGGGGCTCGAGCAACGACAGTTCCTTGCGCGGAAAGGGCCGGAACTGCTCGTAGCCTTCCTCCAGTTCGTTGATCTGCCGTGCCTGCTCCTGTTTGTCACCCGACAGCAGTTTCCAGATATCCTGGGCTGCGGGGCCCATGACGGTGTCGTCGAGGTCGACGATCAGTAACTGGTCGTCACGACTGAGGATGTTGCCAGCGTGAAAGTCGCCATGGATGCGAATCGAGGCAGCTTGCCGGAACAGCGGCTCGAACCGGCGCTGAATCAGCTCGGCGATGGGGGCCAGGGTGGCCAGGTAGTTGGCGCGCAGGTCGTCGGGCAGCAGAGGGCTGTCGGCAAAGAAACGTTGCGCCTGAATAATGGGTTCGATCAGCGACAGGCTGGGCCTGTGCTGGAATACGGCCGTCTCGCCAACATTGTGCAGTCGGGCCAGGTGCTGGCCAATGCGGTACATTTGGTCCGGGTTGTCCAGTTCAAAGGCATGGCCGGCGCGCATCTCGAAGCAGGCAAACCAAAAGCCGTCGCGCAGGTGAACGATGTCATCCCCCAGTTTCATCGCCGGGACCACCGGGATTTCTGCCTCGAACAACTGGTCGGTAAAGGTCAGCTCCTCGCGAATTTGCGCTTCGCTCCAGCGTCCTGGCCGGTACGCTTTCAGTACCACCGGTTTGGCCTCTTCAATACCCACCCGGTAGACCCGGTTTTCGTAACTGTTTAGTGGGTAAATGCGGTAATCGGACAGGGTTCCGAGCGATTCCAGCCAGTCGATGATGCGGTCCTGGCTGAGGGTGTCGAACGGGTGTGCAGAGGTAGACATGAGAAACCCAGACTGAAAAGAGCGCCCATTGTAGAGTATTTGCAGCGCCTGTCATTGTTCCTCTGGCCAGGGGCGTCCGGCGTCCGGTCAGTGATTTCCCAGTGGCGTCCGGGCGAGCGTCCACAGCTCGACATGAGTGGCCCCAGCCTGTTGCAGGGTGCGGGTCAGCTCGGCGGCCGTAGCTCCGGTGGTGAGCACATCGTCGACAATGGCGACCCGTTTGGGGGGTGGCTTCAGAACCCGGAAGGCATCTCTGAGTGTCTGCCGGCGTTGAATCCGGTTGAGGCCTTCAAGGGGTGGGGTTGGGTGTTGCTTGACCAGGCTGGTCCAGACCGGCAGGCCAGCCTGTCTGGCCCAAAAGTCTGCCAGCCATTCTGCCTGGTTGAAGCCCCGCTTGCGGGCTTTGGCCCGATGCAGGGGAACCGGTACCAGGGCGTCAACCCCTGGGGCATGCATGCCCTGATGCTGCCACCACTGGCGTGCTAGAGCCCGGGCGCTGGCCAGATCCCGGTGATATTTCATGCGATGAATCAGGAAGCGGGTTGCCCCTTCCAGAACCCAGCCGACCGTCGCTGTCTGCCAGGGTGGTGGTCGTTGCTGGCATCGACCGCAGAGGGTGCTCAGAGTGTTGGGAGCGGCGCAGCCCGGGCAAGGGTCAGGCAAAGGCTCTAGCCAGCTGGCACAGACGTCACAGAGATGGCTTTTGGCCGACCGCTGCTCGCACAGCGGACACAAACTGCTCATCACCTGTTCCAGCAAGGGGGTAAAGGCGGCTATAACAGGCCGCAGTTTGGCATCGTTCCCTGGCATTCCGGGGTGCTCCCTGACCTCCGGTGGCTGTTTCCGCCCGTAGAATGGGGGCGAGGCTTCAAAGGTGTCGGCCACCTGCAGGCTATTGTGAAGAGTTTTTACAAAATGTTACAGCTTGGCGAGGTGGGTTGGTTAAAATGTAACCACGTTATCCGATTAAATGACCGTATCTGTTTCCTCATCAGGGCTACGGAGCGGAAGTCAGTTCGCCCCGGTCAGGGCGGGCTAGTGGAGGTGGAATGATCAGCTCAGTCATGAACGCAGGGGTTGCCGGCATTCAGGGAGGTTTGTACTCGCTGAACCGCAGTGGTCAGCAGATCGCCCAGGCGAATGTGCCCCCGAGTGAAGGTGGGCCAGAGTCGATTGTGGAGCCTCTGGTGAATCAAATTCAGGCGACAAATCAGGTCCAGGCCAGTGCGCGCGTGGTTGAAGCGGGCTCAGAAACCCTGGGCACCCTGATCGATATCCGGGTTTAGCGGAGCGAAGCGTAAACGATGTCTACCGTCAGCGGCCTTTATCCCAACGCCATCACCCCAACGGTCAGTCCGTTCGGGGATTTGGCCCAGCGCGCGCAACAGCGCCGGGATAACGACGCGGCGGTGTTTGCCCCGGTTGAAGAAACCGAAACAACGGCACCGGGTCAGAATCGTTCGGACCGGCGCGATAGTCAGCCTTTGCCCGGCCAGAACTCGCCATCCAATGGGCCCTCAACCGCCAATGCAGCCCCATCTTCCCCGTCTGAAGGCCAAGCCCAGCCATCCAGTGAAACCACACCGGCCGACGACACCAGTGCTTTCGCACGCCAGCGTGACGAAGGCCGGGCGGCGCGGCAACAGGCCGAGCAACGTCAGCTGGATCAGGATCTGGAGACCATCCGCGAGCTGGCGGCACGGGACCGGGAGGTTCGGGCGCACGAACAGGCCCACCAGGCCGTTGGCGGTCAGTATGCCGGTGGTATGTCCCTGACCTTCGAACGCGGGCCAGATGGCAAGCGTTATGCGGTGGCCGGTGAAGTACCGATCGATATCAGCCCGGTGCCCGGCAACCCGGAAGCCACCATGATCAAGGCCGAGCAAGTTCGTCGGGCTGCACTGGCACCGGCTGAACCTTCAGCGCAGGATCGATCGGTCGCGGCCGCTGCCATGCAGCTGAAAATGGAAGCCCAGATAGAAGTGCGCCAGGAGCGCCGTGAAGACCTTGCACCGCAAGAAGCCGAGGCCGAGGATGATGCCGTTTCTGAAAGCAACGACAGCGCTCCGGCCATTTCAGGTGCGGAGCGGTCCGGCTCGGAAGCCAGTGACGAAGAAGACGCCTCTGAACGCGAAGCCGACACAGCGCGTGCTGGAGTTGATCTGGCGGCGGTGACCCGCAGCTTGCTGGATGCGCAATATCAGGCTCAGTCCCGGGCTGACACTCTGGGTCGCCAACTCGACTTCATGGTGTAGTGGCCGGGTTAGAATTTCTTCAGGTTAGGCCCGCGTCGCATTTCCGCGAAAATACTCAGCTCCCAGGGGCGCATGGCCAATACCATGCCGGTGCCGAAGGTATCCTCCAGCGGCAGTTTGCCGTCTTCCTTGCTCAGTTCGTCAAATTCCCTGGCCAGCCGGCGAATGCTGTTTTGCAGATGCAGGTTCGACTGACGAGACAACATACCGGCAACAAACACCAGCAACTCCCCGGCTTTGGGGTCGAACTTGCAGTTGAAGAAGTCGCGCGCCACATTCTGTTCGAAAAAGCGATACACCGGGCCGTTGTGAATCCAGCGGAAATCGCGTGACAGCTTGGTTTTCACGCGGTTGCCGGGCAGCAGTTCGATGATGCCGAGCCGATCGAGCCGGGCCAGCAAACGGGTTGCTTCAAATTCGTCGATCACATAGGTCGAGATAATGTCTTCGTATTCCCAGCGGTTGACCAGTAACTGCGCCACCAGCAACAGCTTGGGGTCGGATACCAGTTCCCGTTCGTCCTCTTCATTGAGCTCATCCAGCACCATGGTGCCTTCATGCATGCGTGCCATCAGGTAGCCGAGATCGGCACCGGCCATGTCGCAGATCTCTTCCAGACGATTCAGCGTGAAGTGGCGCTTGGAAAACATACGCTTAACGTTGGCTTCACTGAGATTCAGTTTCTCGGCAACCTCGGCGTAGGTGATTTTTCGCTCACGCAGCAGTTTTTTAAGGGTGTCGACGAGTTGTACAGTTTGAGACATGACGTCCTTGGTGAAGGTAGCGCAATATGCTACCAATAGTCGCACATCTTTAAACTTCATGTACAGCGCTTGTGGTTACCCTGAACGCGCCTACTATGGCTCTTGCACCGACACAGCGGCCTGCAACAATGACGCAGGCCGCATTTTCCAGGCGGCACAACCGGATAGCGCCGTCTGCGAGCGACCGGCAGGTCTTACGGAGTGAACCATGCTGAAACTGAACATAATGAGAGGGCTGGGGCGGCTGATCAGTCGTGCCTTATTGGGCCCGGTGCATGTGCATGGCAGTGATCCTAGAACAACCGATGTCGATGTAATACTGATGCCGCGCAGTCTGAGCCCTGCCGACGGCTGGTTGTTCTGGTCCCGCCTGAAACGCCCGCCACTGTTTGTGGATAATGGCCAAACGTCCAACGGCTGGGGGCGCTGGTGGCGTGTGAGTGGGCGGAGCCCCCGTACCGGCGGGGGCATCATGGAAGAGCGTCTTGCCGCCTTTTTGAATGCGGGTCGCTGTCTGGTGATCTCCATTAATGGTGAATCACCCGAAGAAATTGATCACACCCAGCGGTTGCTGCGTGGTCTGCACGATCATCACCGCCATTTACGGGTGCAGGTGTTGACCTTCAATTACGATTTCCGCCACACCCTGGGCAGCCCGATTCACTGGATCTGGCGTCCCGGTGCCATCGACATGGTGGTTGAACCGTTGCATATCCTGAAAGAGTTGCAGCGCTTGCAGAAGCTGGCCTGGTCGATCAAGGGTTACCAGACGTTGCCGCAATGGCCGCTGATATCCCAGTCTGGGCGGGTACCGTCCAGCCTGTTGTTGTCCTGGCACGAGGTTCGGGCGCAGCGTCGCTGGCGCTGGCCGAAACCGGTTGCCTGGCTCTGGTTACCCGGAGCGCTGATATCGGCCCTGTTCAATGCCGTGCCGTTGCTGGTTGCCTATGGCGTCAGTCACAGCGCCCAGCAATGGCGTATCGAGCGGCAGATTGCCTGGCTGGGGCCGCTGTATCTGATCAACCATGTCGTGATCTGGGTGTCACTGGCGGTATTGCTCGGGCCCTGGGCCTGGCTGTATGGCATCGTGATCGCCATGGGGTTGCAACCACTGGGGCGTCTGGCCGATGCCATTCTGCAACAGGATGAGCTCGGAGGGTCGCGTTCGGTGCGCGAACGCATGGTGAACTATTTCGATTAACCGGTCGTTGCGAAGGCAACTCCAGCCAGCGGTGGCTGCCTGATTCAGGCACAGGCAGTCAATTGCCTGGACACTGCCGGTGCTTGTTCGGTAAAATCCCCGAAATTTGGGCACGGCACCCAGATCGTTTAACGCACAAAATCAGCAGGCTGCTATAGTCAGGTCCAGCCGGTTGCTATTGCAAGAACCCTGTTGATGACGAACGTAAACGACAGCGTCTCAGTTTCGAAAACGCAGAATTGATTGATGGGCGAGATGAGGGTTTCTTCATCTCGCTTTTTTGCGAAAGGGGCTGGGGGAGTTGTCTGACTGGTCAGTTTAGCGGTTACCGTCCGAGAAATAGACCAGGCCGCGCCTTGCCAATGACCCTGGGGTCATTGCCCACTCGCACTGCAAGATAGAGGAACGGATCTTTGAGTACGCCAGCCATACTCGCACTAGCTGACGGCAGTCTGTTTCGGGGGGTCAGCATTGGCGCCCCGGGAGAATCGATCGGTGAGGTGGTGTTCAATACCGCCATGACCGGTTACCAGGAAATTCTGACAGACCCCTCCTATGCCCGCCAAATCGTTACCCTCACTTACCCGCACATCGGTAATACCGGCACCAACTCCGAAGACGAAGAATCGGACCATGTCTGGGCCGCCGGTCTGGTCATTCGCGATCTACCCTTATTGCACAGCAACTTTCGCAGCGAGCAGTCACTGCAGGAGTACCTGTTCGACAATAACGTGGTGGCCATTGCCGACATCGACACCCGTCGCCTGACCCGTCTGTTGCGGGAGAAAGGCGCACAAAACGGCTGCATCATGGCCGGTGATAACCTCGATGAAGACCGGGCGCTGGAACTGGCGCGCGGCTTTGCCGGCCTCAAGGGCATGGACCTGGCCAAAGAAGTCACTACCGGTGAGACTTATCAGTGGCGGGAAACCAGCTGGTCACTGAACGATGGTCACCAGGTGCGCGGCGACGATGAATTACCACTGCACGTCGTTGCCTACGATTACGGTGTGAAGCGCAACATTCTGCGCATGCTGGTCGACCGAGGTTGCCGGCTGACGGTGGTACCGGCGCAAACCCCGGCGGCCGAGGTGCTGGCGCTCAAACCCGACGGCGTGTTTTTATCTAACGGCCCGGGTGACCCGGAGCCCTGCGACTACGCCATCACGGCCATTCGCGAGCTGCTGGAAACCGACATTCCGGTGTTCGGTATTTGCCTCGGCCATCAGTTGCTGGGCCTGGCCAGTGGCGCCAAAACGCTGAAGATGAAGTTCGGCCACCACGGTGCCAACCACCCGGTGGAAGTGATGTCAGACAAGACGGTGATGATCACCAGCCAGAACCACGGCTTCGCGATCGACGGTGATACGCTGCCAGACAACCTGGTTGCCACCCACCGCTCCCTGTTCGACGGCTCATTGCAGGGTGTGCACCGCACCGACAAGGCCGCCTTCAGTTTCCAGGGGCACCCGGAAGCGAGCCCCGGGCCGCGCGATTGCGCCCCTTTGTTTGATCACTTCATCGAACTGATGCAAGCGGATCGCCGATGAACGGTTCACGCCAGACGCCAGCAAACGTCTCCCGTATTCCGTCCAGCCATCTGCTATGAGCGAAGCGAATCATGCCAAAACGTACTGACATCAAAAGCATTCTGATCCTCGGCGCTGGCCCTATTGTTATCGGCCAGGCCTGTGAATTCGACTACTCCGGCGCCCAGGCTTGCAAGGCCCTGCGTGAAGAGGGGTATCGCGTCATTCTGGTCAACTCCAACCCAGCCACCATCATGACCGACCCGGCCATGGCCGACGCCACCTACATTGAACCGGTGGTGTGGAGCGAAGTTGCCAAGATCATCGAAAAAGAACGGCCCGATGCCCTGCTGCCAACCATGGGCGGCCAGACCGCGCTGAACTGCGCGTTGGATCTGGAGCGAGAAGGGGTACTGGAGAAATTCGGCGTCACCATGATCGGTGCCAACGCCGACACCATCGACAAGGCCGAAGACCGCGAACGGTTCGACGACGCCATGATTGCCATTGGCCTGGAAACCCCCCGCCATGGCATCGCCCGGTCGATCGAGCAAGCCTGGGAAATATTCGAAGACATCGGTTTGCCGTGCATCATTCGCCCCAGTTTCACCATGGGTGGCTCCGGCGGCGGCATTGCCTATAACCGGGAAGAATTTGTCGAGATCTGCGAGCGCGGCCTCGACTTGTCACCGACGCGGGAACTGCTGATCGATGAAAGCCTGATCGGCTGGAAAGAATACGAGATGGAAGTGGTGCGCGACAAAGCGGACAACTGCATCATCGTCTGCGCCATCGAAAACTTCGATGCCATGGGCGTGCACACCGGCGACTCAATCACCGTTGCTCCGGCCCAGACGCTGACCGACAAGGAATACCAGATCATGCGCGACGCCTCCCTGGCGGTATTGCGTGAGATCGGTGTGGAAACCGGCGGTTCCAACGTTCAGTTCGGCGTGAACCCGGAAACCGGTCGCATGGTGGTGATCGAAATGAACCCGCGGGTCAGCCGGTCATCGGCGCTGGCGTCCAAGGCGACGGGTTTTCCGATCGCTAAAATCGCCGCCAAACTGGCGGTGGGCTACACCCTCGATGAACTGCAGAACGACATTACCGGTGGGGTGACACCGGCGTCGTTCGAGCCGAGCATCGACTATGTGGTTACCAAGATTCCACGCTTCGCGTTCGAGAAATTCCCGCAAGCCAACGACCGCCTGACCACCCAGATGAAATCGGTTGGTGAAGTCATGGCGATCGGACGCAACTTCCAGGAGTCGATGCAGAAAGCCCTGCGCGGGCTCGAAGTCAGCGCCGCTGGCTTCGACAGCAAGGTCGACCTGAATACCGACGAAGCCAACGACATCATCGTGCGCGAACTGAAAGAACCCGGCGCCGAGCGTATCTGGTACATCGGCGATGCCTTCCGGGCCGACTTCAGCGTTGAGGAAGTCCACCGCCTGACCGGCGTTGACCCCTGGTATCTGGTGCAGATTGAAGACCTGATCAACGAAGAAAAAGCCCTGCAGGAATCCGGCATGAAAGACCTGGATGCCGATGCGATGCGTCGTCTCAAGCGCAAGGGTTTCTCTGATGAGCGCCTGGCTCACCTGATGGGCGTCAGCGAAAAAGAGCTGCGCAAAAAGCGCTGGGCTCAGGGTGTTCGTCCGGTCTATAAGCGGGTGGATACCTGTGCGGCCGAGTTTGCCTCCAGCACCGCCTATATGTATTCCAGTTACGATGAGGAATGCGAAGCGGCACCGAGTGACCGCGATAAAATCATGGTGATCGGCGGTGGTCCGAACCGGATTGGCCAGGGCATCGAGTTCGACTATTGCTGCGTGCATGCGGCACTGGCAGCGCGTGAAGACGGGTTCGAGACCATCATGGTCAACTGCAACCCCGAAACCGTATCGACCGATTACGACACCTCCGACCGCCTGTATTTCGAGCCAGTCACGCTGGAAGACGTGCTGGAAATCATCGACCTGGAAAAACCCAAGGGCGTGATCGTTCAGTTCGGCGGCCAGACTCCGCTGAAACTGGCACGTGAACTGGAAGCCGCCGGCGCACCCATCATTGGCACCTCGCCCGATGCGATCGACCGGGCGGAAGACCGTGAACGTTTCCAGGTAATGATCGAAAAGCTGAACCTGCTGCAGCCGGAGAACGGCACAGCCCGCAGCCTGGAGCAGGCACTGACCATTGCCCGTCGCATCGGTTACCCGCTGGTGGTGCGTCCGTCTTATGTATTGGGCGGTCGGGCGATGGAGATCGTTTACGAAGAAGCCGAGCTTGAGCGCTATATGCGCGATGCGGTGAAAGTCTCGAACGATTCCCCGGTACTGCTCGACCATTTCCTCGATTCGGCCATTGAGATCGACATCGATGCGGTCAGCGACGGACACCAGGTGGTGATTGGCGGCATCATGCAGCACATCGAACAGGCCGGGGTTCACTCCGGTGATTCGGCCTGCTCACTGCCGCCCTACAGCCTGCCGCAAAAAGCGCTGGACCTGATTCACCAGCAGATCACCGATATGGCGCTGGAACTGAACGTCATCGGCCTGATGAACGTGCAGATGGCCTGGCAGGACGAGCAGCTGTACATCATCGAGGTGAACCCGCGGGCTTCGCGCACGGTGCCCTTTGTGTCCAAAGCCATTGGTGTGTCTCTGGCCAAGGTCGCGGCTCAGGTGATGACCGGTAAAACGCTGGCTGAAATCGGTTTTACCACCGAGATCATCCCGCACTACTACTCGGTCAAGGAAGCGGTGCTGCCGTTCAACAAATTCCCGGGGGTCGACCCGATCCTGAGCCCGGAAATGAAATCGACTGGCGAAGTCATGGGCACCGGCGATACCTTTGCCGAAGCCTTCGCCAAGGCGATTCTGGGCGCAGGCACCACCCTGCCGCAGAAGGGCACGGTGATCATTTCGGTGAAAGACCGCGACAAGAAAGCCATACTCGGCGTCGCCCAATCGCTCAGCGAGTTGGGTTTCGATGTTCGCGCTACCCAGGGTACGGCGCGTTACCTCGAAGAGCACGGGGTGTCGGTGTCGGTGGTCAACAAGGTTAAGGAAGGTCGGCCGCACCTGGTGGATATGATCAAGAACCACGAAGTGGCGTTTATCATCAACACCGCAGAAGGGCGTCAGTCGATCATCGACAGTTCTGAAATTCGTCGTAGTGCATTGCAGCACAAGGTTTATTACACTACGACGATGGCAGGGGCTGAAGCGTCTGTAATGGCCATGCGCCTTGCCGAGAATACACCGGTACGTCGGCTGCAGGACTTGCACGCCACCCAAACGTCAACCGCCTGACCGGCGAGCGGGCGTTACAAGAGGGTGCTTAACGGCGCCCTTTTTTTATTCTGTTCATAACCGGATAGTCGGGTAGAAGCTACTCGCCTGTCCGCCCGAGTTCACCACACCGGCCAAGGCGGCCGGTTCATCAGGCAGGGTAACTGTATGCAACGCTATCCAATGACACTAGAGGGCGAACTGGCTCTGCAAAATGAGCTGCGCGACCTGAAGACCCATCAGCGGCCGCGGGTAATCAAGGCCATTGCCGAAGCACGCGAACATGGTGACCTGAAAGAAAACGCCGAATATCACGCGGCACGGGAACAGCAGGGGTTCATCGAAGGCCGTATTCAGGAAATCGAAATGAAGCTGGGCAATGCTCAGGTGATCAACATTCACGATATTCCGCACACGGGCAAGGTCATCTTCGGCACCACGGTCACCTTGCTGAATCTCGACACCGACAAGGGCGTCACCTACAAGATCGTCGGTGAAGACGAGGCCAACGTTAAGGTGAACAAGATATCGGTCACATCCCCCATCGCCCGCGCCCTGATCGGCAAAGAGGAAGGGGATGTTGTGGTGGTTAAAACCCCGGGTGGCGATGTGGAATACGAGATCGAACAGGTTCAGCACACCTGATCCGGCCGGCGCGACTGGATGGGACTTTTTGGCACAATAGTATTCTCAATATCACTCTTTATCGAATGCTTGCCTAAAATGGTATAGTCAGGCTATCCATTGAGTCCTTAACCCGTGAACAGGAGTACGCCAGGGATGCGAACCGCCTACATCACCGGGACCGGCAACTGCCTGCCCGGACCGGCCATCGGCAACGATGCCATGGAAAGCTACATTGGTACGCTCAGCCCGGCACACAGCCGGCTGGGTCGGGCCACCTTGCGCCACAATGGCATACAGCAGCGCCAT
Source organism: Saccharospirillum alexandrii (assembly GCF_004000275.1). GTDB lineage: Bacteria > Pseudomonadota > Gammaproteobacteria > Pseudomonadales > Natronospirillaceae > Saccharospirillum > Saccharospirillum alexandrii. Next base: position 1,107,219 of record NZ_RCIP01000002.1, on the reverse strand, counting down.
TACGCGCGCACCGCCGACGGGCATACCACCCACAGCAATGCACAACTGGCCACAGCCGCCATTCGCGCGGCGTTGCACTCGGCCCGGTGCCGGGATAGCCGGCTCGATCTGCTTTGTACCGGTACCACCCAGGGAGACCTGTTGGTGCCGGGGTTCGCCAGTGCTGTTCAGGCCGAATTGGGCATCAGCAACCTGGAAGTGGCCTCGTTTCAATCGGTCTGCGCCAGCAGTCTGATGGCGCTTAAAACCGCCATGATGTCGGTGCAGACCGGTCAGTCAGAGGCGGCTGCCGTCAGTGGCAGCGAGTATTCCAGCCGCTGGTTTCAACCCTCGTTTTACGCGGACGACTACCGCAATACCCCGGATCCGGGCATCGAATTCTTGCGCTACACCCTGTCCGATGGCGGCGCGGCGGTCATTGTTGAACCCGAGCCGTTACCCGGTCGTCGCGCGTTGCGCATCGACTGGATTGAACAGCGTTCCTTCGCCGATCGATTCCCCAATTGCATGTACGCCGGGGCCGCCACCAATGGAGCAGAGGCCACACCCTGGAGTGTGTATGCCTCGCCGAGCGACGCGCACCAGGCCGGTGCCATTGCCCTGAAACAGGATTTCAAACTGCTCTACGAACTGTTCCCGGTCTGGATCGGCTACTACCTGGAACTGCTCGACCGGCGCCAGTTGAGCCCGAACGACATCGATGTCTTTTTACCGCACTATTCGGCCGAGTCGCTTGGGCAGGAAATGCAGCGCCTGCTGCAGGCGACCGGCGCCATGATTCCGCCAGAGCGCTGGTTCAACACCCTGAGCGAACGTGGCAATACCGGGTCTGCGTCGTTGTTTGTGATGCTGAACGACTGGCTTGAACGAAGTGAGCCGCAACCCGGCCAGCGCCTGCTGTGTTTTGTGCCGGAAAGTGGCCGCGCACTGGCAGCCTTTATGCACCTGACAGTGGTCTGAAACGGGAGTCTGCTATGACGACAACACACCAAATCGATACCGGATCAACCCAGAGTGTTACGCCCCCGGCCAGCGCTTCTGGCACCACCAGCCCGGATGTTCAACAGGTAATGCGCCGATTGACCCGTATCTGGGGGGATTTTGAAGGTCGCCTGCGCGCTGTCCCCATCATCGCCGATGCTCACGCCGGGCGGATTCGACTGTCGGACTACCGCACTCTGCTCAAAGACCACTACGCCCAGGTCATTGAAGGCAGCGGCTGGATCAGCCGGGCCGCTTCCTCGGTCAGCCGGCCCTATCTGGAGCAGCGCTCATTGTTTTTGCGACACGCGGTCACCGAACATCGGGATTATGAAATGCTGGCAAGGGATTACGCCGCCTGCGACGGAAACCCGGACGACCTCGCCGATGCCCGCAAGAACCTCGGCTCAATGGCACTCTCAGCCTGGATGTACCACCGCGCCAGTCAGCCCAACCCTTTCGATCTGCTCGGTGCCATGTTCATCATTGAAGGGCTGGGCCAGTGGTTTGCCCGCTCCTTTGCCGAGGCGGTAACAGCAAGCCTCTCGTTGAACGACGCCCAAACCGGCTTCTATCGCTACCACGCTGATCACGACCCGGACCATCTGGCCGAACTGGAAGAGGTACTGGGCAGCGGCGTGCTCGACATCCCGGGCATGGCCGATACCCTGGTGGAAACCGCAGCAGTAACCGCACGGCTGTATTTGCTGCAACTGGAAGAAGTGGGGCACTACGGATGAACTGGGATCTCGATTTTGAACATCAGCGCATCGACCCGCACGACCCCAACCCCTGGCTGGCGCTGTATCTGGATCAAAGCCTCGAGTTGCACGAACCGGCCAAACGGGCCTTGCTGCGAGGCTATAACTCCAAATCCCGCCGGTATCTGCTGCCGCTGGTCCGTCCTTTCGCCCGGCTGAGCATTATTGTGGTTAAGCTGGTGCGCATGGTGCTGCCCAAGCACTGGGCCTGGCCGCGTGCGCTGCACCGCACCATTTATTGGGGCCTGAAGCACTTTGTGCGGCGCGACAGCAATTATCTGATCCTGCGCCATTTCCACATCGGCACGGAAATCCTGCGTTTTATCGCCGACAACGCCGGGGTCGCCATCACTACGACGGACCCGCTGCGCCCGCGCACCCTGGCCGACCTGAAAGAAGACGCCTTTCTCGTGCACGACCTGAATATCTACAATTTTCTGCTCGAACTGAACAGCACATTGAAAACCGAAGGCCGGGTACTGGAACCCCCGGAACGGCTGAATTTCGACGCCATCACTGACGGCGAATTCGAGATGGACCCGGGCAAGCAGGGGCGCTTTAACGTAATTGACCTGCAGACGGCCATTGAATCCTACGTGCCCATGTACTCACTGATGCTGACCGATCACGACTTCTGGCGCGCCGCCAATTCGTTGCAGCTTGATGAGACCATCGCCATCTACCTGAGCCGCCTGTTGAATGACCCCTTACCAGTTGGCCTGGTCAATAATCGCCACCCCATGGTGCCGGTGATCACTCTGCATTCGGGCTTCCGGTTAATGCTGCATGGTTTGGATGCCGAGCTGATGCACGCCTATTTGCGCCAGATGAAGCGGGCGCAATTGGCTGCAGACTAAGCCACTAGCCTGCCAGCTCATCGGACTGCAGCAACTCAAAGTGGTTCAGACAATTGCGCACCAGCGCCAGTGTAGCGTCGGCCTGAGCTGGCTTAAGGCCCGATACCCAGTCGTTCAGTTGCCAAAGGTTGTCGCGCTGCTGACACCGGTAATCGTACAGCCTGGAATTGATCGACATAGTGGTGGGATCGATGTTCAGCGCCGATACCATGCCGTACATGCTCTGCAGACCGATGGCGGTGTTGTGCCGCGGCGATTCGTAAAGCCGGTAACTGGCCTCACTGATGCCGATCAGATTGGCCGCTTCCGATTGCGACAGGCCAATGGCCAGGCGAAAAGGCTTGAGGTTCTCGGCAACCAGACGATAGTAGTTCGGGGCATCGGGAAAGAGTGCCAGAGGTCGTTCATCGGGTGCCACAAGGTTTGCGGGGAAATCGGGGTTCTGGTGGCGGATCAGGGTGGTGAGGCTGTGCAGTTGATCCGGGTTGGCCAGGCTGATGTAGCTGACCAGTGGCTGCCATTTCAACGCATGAATCGGGGGTAATTCCGGCAACTGGCGTGGGTTGAGCAGGAGCCATTCTGTGGGCACGCCACAGCTCAGCGACCAGCGAATGGCCGTGTGCAGCTTGGGCAAGGAATGCCCGGTTTCGTAGCGCCGGAACGCCGTCAGTGACAGCGACATGCAGTGGGCTGTGGCCGCTTGTGACAGGCCCAGTGCCGTACGACGGCTGCGCAGATTTTCACTGAATACCTGGCCCAGCTGTTGGCTGTCGAGGGGAGGGAAGGCCTGAATAAATGCCTCGGGGGCATCGCCCAGAACGTCACGCGTCTTGCGGCGTACCGCCTTCAGTCGACTGGCATCCATGGTGGCGGACTCCTTGGTTACTGCGTCCCTGGCTGGATGTAAGCGATCACTGTCCGGAGTCTAGGGCCAGATAGGCGGGCCGTCCAACACTGGTTGACGCCACTTAACTGCGGATCAATAAATCGACAGTAAAGGCCGGGACCTGTGATGCACCGATCAGTCTTGCTGTCTCTCGCCAATCAGGCATGACCCCGGCCAGAGCGATGGGGTAGACTGGCAGCCGACCAGACCCGGCCCGGGGTCTGTAATCATAAGGAGAACACCATGAGTGCCGCCCTCGTCTGGATTATTGCCGGCATCGTACTGATACTCACAGAACTCATTGCGACCAGCATAGTGGCTGTTTTTATTGGAATCGGCGCAATCATCACCGGGCTGCTGCTGCAAGTGGGGCTGATCTCGTCGGTTCCCGTGCAACTGCTGACGTTCAGCCTGGCGTCGGTGCTGAGCCTGGTACTGGCGCGCAAGCAACTGAAGCAGTGGTTTCACGGCTCGACTGCCGACCGCGGCTCGGCGCAAAATAGCTTCCAGCAAGAGCTGGGTGAGCGGGTAACCGTGGAGCACGATTTCGATCAGGGTGCGGGCCGGGTGATTCTCAATGGCGTAGCCTGGGATGCCCTGTCGGAAGATGACCTGCGCGCTGGCGAGGTAGCCTGGGTGATCGCCAACGAAGGCATTCGCCTGACGGTTGCTCGCAACAAGTCTCACCGCTGAAATAAACACTCGTTACGCTAACGCTTTTAACACTCAATAAGGAAAGTAAGATGGATCTTTTTGCAGATTTTGGAACCTGGTTTGCGGGCGGTATCGCACTGGCCGTGATCATTGTCATTTTCAAGACGGCTCGGGTTGTGCCTCAAAAAAGCAACTTCGTAGTAGAGCGTCTGGGTAAGTATTCACGCACGCTGGACTCGGGCTTTCACCTGCTGATTCCGTTCATCGATAAGGTGGCTTACACCCACACTCTGAAAGAAGAAGTGATCGATGTGGCACAGCAAGCCTGTATCACCAAAGACAACATTCAGGTTGGCATCGACGGCGTCATGTACATTCAGGTCATCGACGCGCACAAGGCCAGTTACGGGGTCGATAACTACCGCAACGCAGCCAGCCAGCTGGCACAGACCACCATGCGTTCGGTCATCGGCCAGACCGATCTCGACAAGACCTTTGAAGAACGCGCCAAGATCAACGAGGAAGTCGTACGCGCGCTGGATGAAGCCGCAGCGCCCTGGGGCATCAAGGTGCTGCGCTACGAAGTCTCCGACATTGAGTTGCCCAACAGCATTAAAGATGCACTGGAGCAGCAAATGCGCGCCGAACGTGAGCGTCGTGCCGCCATTGCCAAGTCGGAAGGCGAACGCCAGGCGATGATCAACGTTTCCGAAGGTCAGAAGCAGGAAGTGATCAACCTGTCGGAAGGTGAGAAACTCAAGCAGATCAACGAAGCGGAAGGTCGTGCCGAAGAAATTCAGCTGATCGCCACCGCCACCGCCGAAGGCCTGCGCAAAATCGCCGAAGCCATTCAGACACCGGGCGGCAAAGATGCTGTCAGCCTGCGCATCGCCGAACAGTACGTCAAAGAATTCGGCAACCTCGCCAAAACCAACAACACCCTGATCCTCCCAGCCGAGCTGTCCAACGTCGGCGGCGCCGTAGCTGGCCTCGCCGAAGTCCTCAAACACGGCAAAAGTTAAGATCGTGCTGTGAGTTCGTGACGGCCACCGGGTTAGCTTATCCGGGGTCGGCGTGGACCCATCCATGGGGCCTAGATCGCAGCATCCATGCTGCGAACTCCCCCGGATAAGCTAACCCGGCAGCCGTCACTCGACTTGGCGGTTGCCACCGAATTTGTTTTCTTTGGAGGCCAGTCATCTGGTGGACTGGAAGAAAGCAATGCCGGAGCTTTTAGCCACAGGCACAGATCTAACGTTAACCTGGCTCAAGTTTCGGAGTTCGCACAAAACAAGCGCCGGCTGCCTGGGGTACCTCTGAGGGGTAGTCCGCAGCAAGGACTAAAACGCCAGGAGCGTTTTAGCATGAGCGAAGCGAGCCCGAAGGGTGAATCCCATGGAAGGGATTCATATCCTGCGGCCTAGGCCCGAGACGTCGGACCGCCATGGACAGATTCACGCCGACCCCTCAGAGGTACCCCAGGTGGCCGGCGCGGACCATTGCCACCAGGGAAACTGAACTCCGAAACTTGAGCCTCTAAACAAAATGCGGCTGCGAAGGCCCGCCGATTTGTCTGGCCAGATAACTGGCGTAATTGTCGGTCATGCCTGCGATGTGATCGATCAGCCGGTGATAAATCTCATCCGGAGACCAGGTTGCTGACGGTGCTTCCATGCCCATCAAATCGAAAACCCGTTTGGCGCGGTAACTCAGTTGCTGGTAATCCTGCTTGTTGTGCAATTCGAAACCGGCGGTCATGAAGGCTTGTAGCAGGGTGCTGAGCACCGCGTAGGCGCCGATTTCGGTTTCGGTTTTCTGGGTGTCGAGAAACACCTTGGTGTGCGCCAGGGCTTTGGCCTGGGCAATGCCGTTGCGAATGTGATCGGGGCACTGGCTGATCAGGTCGCCGTCGAATATTCCGTTCATGATCGCTGATTGATGTCGCACAAAGGTATCGACCACGGCGTCGACCATGATGCCAATGGTTTTGCCGCGCAGTGCGGCCAGTTGGCGATTGGGTGAAATGCCGTTGTCGCCGTCGTCGAGGTCGAGCCCGGAGCCACCCTGAATGTTCATGAACACCTTGCTGACTTCTTCGAAGTCTATGATGTGCAGTTCTACCGCGTCTTCCAGATCGATCAGGGCGTAGCAGATATCGTCGGCCGCTTCCATCAGGTAGCTGAGCGGGTGTCGCTGAAAACGATTCGGTTCAGCGGTTTGCAGGCCGAGGCTGTGGGCGAGTTTTTGCATGATCGCCAGCTCGGGTTCGAATACGCTGAATTTGCCTTTTTTGGTGGCGTGCTCGGCGGTCCAGGGGTACTTGATGCTGGCGCCCAGGGTGGGGTGAGTTAAGCGCAGGCCGCCCCGGTTCAGGTGGTACTCGACCTGGGCGATGATGCGAAAGCCCTGGGCGTTGCCTTCAAAGTGCGTCAGGTCGCGCTTGGTGGTCGCCTTGAGTGGTTCGAGCAGGTAGGCGTTTTCCGGTTGCTTGAACCAGTCCTGAATGGCGTATTCGCCAGCGTGGCCAAAAGGCGGGTTGCCGATGTCGTGTGCCAGGCAGGCGCTCTGTACAATCACGCCCAGGTCGTCGGGTTCGATCCAGTCGGGCAGTTGACCGCGAATGCGCTCGCCGACACGAATGCCGAGGCTGCGACCAACACTGCCGACTTCCAGGCTGTGAATCAGCCGGTTGTGAACGTGGTCGTTCTTGGCCAGCGGGTGAACCTGGGTTTTACCGCCCAGTTTGCGAAAGGCGCTGGAGAAGACGATGCGGTCGTGGTCTTTGTGAAAGTGGCTGCGCCCCACTTCTTCAGCGCCCAGTGCCTGATGGCCATAGCGTTCGGTGGTTAGCAGTTGTGCCCATTCCATCTGGTTATCCTGTGCGTGGTCGTTGACGGCAGATAGGGTATCATCGTCAGTCGTGCAGCGCCCAACAGCTTCATCATTCATACGCGTTATCATTCATACTGTTAGCAAAGAGGCAAAGGCTTGGCCAAATCGAAAACACAATACGTCTGTTCCGAATGCGGCGCCGATTATTCCAAATGGCAGGGCCAATGTGGTGAATGCAAGGCCTGGAATACCCTGAAGGAGTTTCGTGAAGCCACCGGTGCGGCGGCGCGTCAGCCTAATTTTCAGGACGACAAGCGCACGGGCTTCAGTGGCAGTCGCAGTCAGATTCAGAAGCTGTCGGATGTCAGTCTGGAAGAGCAGGCGCGCATTCCGACCGGTATGGGCGAGTTTGATCGGGTGCTGGGTGGCGGTCTGGTCGGCGGCAGCGCGGTGTTGATTGGCGGGCATCCGGGTGCGGGTAAGTCGACCCTGTTGCTGCAAACCCTCTGTCATCTGGCGCGCCAGTTACCGGTTCTGTACGTCTCCGGTGAGGAGTCGGTGCAGCAGATTGCCTTGCGCGCCCAACGCTTGAATCTGCCGATGGATGCCTTGTCGATTCTGGCAGAGACCTCGGTGGCCTCCATTACCGAAACCGCCCAGGAAACCCGGCCGCGGATTCTGGTGATCGACTCCATTCAGGTCATGCATGCGCCCGATGTTGAATCGGCCCCGGGCAGTGTGTCTCAGGTGCGTGAATCGGCCGCCTGGCTGACCCGTTTTGCCAAGCAGACCGGTACGGTGCTGATTCTGGTCGGTCATGTCACCAAAGATGGCAGCCTGGCCGGGCCCAAGGTACTGGAGCATATGATTGATGCGTCTGTGATGCTCGAAAGTTCCGGCGACAGCCGCTTTCGTACCCTGCGCGCCATCAAAAACCGCTTTGGCGCCGTCAACGAGTTGGGTGTTTTCGCCATGCTCGATGTGGGGCTGAAAGAGGTGAAAAACCCGAGCTCGATCTTTCTGAACAAGAGCAGCGAGCCGTCGCCCGGCTCGGTGGTGACCGTGGTTTGGGAAGGTACCCGGCCGTTGCTGATCGAACTGCAGGCGCTGGTTGATGGTACCAGCATGGGCCACCCACGGCGCATTGCAGTGGGGCTCGATACCAACCGCTTGTCGATGATACTCGCCATTCTGAACCGTCACGGCGGGGTGTTTACCGGGGATCAGGATGTGTTTCTGAACGTGGTCGGTGGTGTTCGTGTCACCGAAACCAGTGCGGATCTGGCGACGCTGCTGGCGGTGGTATCGAGTCTGCGCGACAAACCCCTGCCCAAAGACTGGGTGGTGTTCGGCGAATTGGGGTTAAACGGAGAACTGCGGCCGGTGCCCAATGGCCTGGAGCGGATTACCGAAGCGGCCAAGCATGGCTTTCGCAAAGCCATTATTCCGAAAGCCAACGCGCCGAAAAAGCCGATCGAGGGGATGACCGTGATCGGCGCGAATCGGCTGGATGAGGTGTTCAGTGCCTGGGCGGATGTGTAACGGCGTTAACCCTTCAGCAGCGCATCCCGGTAGGCTTGTGCCTGGGTGTGGTCTTGCAGGATGTCGGCGAGAGTCTGGCCTTCCAGGTTGGTGGCATTCAGGTTGCGGCCCCGCTCCCGGAACAGGGTGACAAAACGCTCGAAAGTCTCCTCGTTCATGCGAGTATAAGCCCGGTAAAGGCAGTGGAAATCCGGGTCTGTGCCATCATAAGTAGTGAAATTGAGGTAGTCTTCAAGGTGAGCTTCACCCCAGACTTCACCTTCAACCCGTTTTTTATCGCGTTTCATGAAAGGTCCTTGCTGGTTTGGCCAGGGAGCGCGCAGCGGTCGCAGTCTCTGACTCGAAAACGAGTGTGTATGGCCCGGAACGCCGGTAACCGGTCCGACCCGTCAGAGTATAAGGCAGCGAAGTTTAAGGTTATAAATGGTTGGCGTGAAATTACTTTTAAGAATATGGCAAGAGGGAGCCGCTATATCATCCGGCGAGAGCATGAGCTTCAGCCGGGGTTCAGCCGAGCCAGGTAGGCTGGTAGCCGTGTTTCAATGCTCAGAACGCCGGGCGTTCTGGTTCAGGAGCTAACATTATTTTTCATCGTCGACACAACCGTCGATACCGCAGCATCCGAGCTCTGGGAGTGAGCGCGGTGCTGGCGTTTGCGGCGCTGGTACCAACTCAGGCAGCTGAACTGCCCACGGTCGCGCGCAATGATATCGAGGTGTCACCGGGCAACCGCGGCCTGCGCAACGACCTGCGCGATCAGTTACAGGGCTATCGGGACTCCTTGCGTTCGATTGGCCTGAACCCCCGCGCCAGCCGGCTGGCCCAGGGCGAACGTGAGCAGATGCGCCAGGTACTGGAGTCCAACGGCTACTACGAAGCCGAGATCATTCATCGGGTCATTGAAGAAGCCGGAGAGACCGAAGGCGAGGTGCAGGAGCGGGTGCAATACCGCGTTGATACCGGCCCGGAGTATCAGGTGCTGAGTGTTCGGGTTGAAGGCGTTGAGGTGACCTTGCCCGACACCTGGCCATTGTCCGGCGAGGGCGAGCCTCTCGTGGCCGAGGCGATTCTGGCCGACCAGTCCGAATTGCAGACCATCATCGACAGCGACAGCTGTTACTTCACCCTGAACGTCAGCCATGAGGTGCGTCTGCAGCCAGAGAACGACGGCGGCGAGGTTACCTACCAGGTCAGTGCGGCCGACCCCTCGACTCAGGGTAAGGTGTCCTTTACCGGCCAGGAAGGGGTCGACGAAGCGTTTTTGCGCCGCCAGACAGCCCTGCGCGAGGGGGTTTGTTTTAGCCGCGCCAATATTGACCAGGCCATCATCAATCTTTATGAAACCCAGTTGTTCTCAGCGGTGCGGCGGAATTTGAACCGCTCTGAGGATGGCTCGGTCGATGTGAGTTTTGAGCTGACCCAGCGCGAGCCCCGAACGCTCAGCGCCGGTATCGGCTGGGACACAGACCAGGGCATTGGCCTGAAGGCCGGCTGGGAGCACCGCAACCTGGCCGGGCGAGCGCAGTGGCTTGAACTGGGCGCTGAATGGCAACGGGATCGCCAGAGCGGCAATATTCAGCTGACGCTGCCCGGCTTTCTGGACGCGCGCAACACCCTGGTGTGGAACAACAGCCTCACTCATGAAACACCGGACGACGATGAGTTCTACATCGGCGAGAGCCGGGCCACCATCGACCGGCGCGCCTCGCGCAACGATACCTACCGCTACGGTGTGGCCTACCGGCGCAGCGATGAGCGGGTCGGCGATGAATGGAATACCTTCAGTCTGATCCGCATCCCGCTGGCCTATGAATACGATTCAGTCCCCAACGACTTTAACCCCCAGAAAGGGTTGCGTTACAGCGTTGGTCTTGAACCGGTCTGGAGTCTGAATGGGTCAAGCGACCCGTTTTACGTCGGCAACCTGGGCTGGTCCAGTTTTCGCGACCTGACCGATGAGCTGGTGCTCGCCAATCGACTGGAGTGGACATCGCTGTGGCCCTTCAACGACTCGGCTGACCTCGACCGCATTCCAACATCAGACCGCCTGCTGGGCGGCGGCGGTGGCTCCGCACGGGGATACCCCTACCGGTCTATAGGTCTGGAAGGCAGTGATGTGGGCGGTACCCATCAATGGCAGGGCAGCCTGGAATTGCGCGGTCAACTGAGCGAAAACTGGGGCGCAGTCCTCTTTGGCGATGCCGTCAGCATCAGTGAAGACTGGAACCCGGCTGAACAGTCCGAGTGGTACTACGGCGCCGGCTTTGGCGTGCGCTATTTTACCCGCTTTGCGCCCATTCGCTTTGACCTGGGCTTCCCCATTAACGGGCGTGACAGTGATCCGGCGTTTCAGATCTACATCAGCCTCGGGCAGTCGTTCTGATGGCGATTCGACTGCGCACTGTCGCCCGTCGCGCCTGGCTCATTGGCCTGGCCTCGCTTGCGGGCCTGGTTCTGATTCTGGCTCTGGGTCTGGCGTTTCTGCTGGGCACCGAAACCGGCCGGTTAACGCTGCTGGCGCAAGCCGAGCGCTGGTTGCCGGTGTTCGTTGGCCAAACGCTGCGCATTGAGAACCCACATTGGGCGACGCTGGATGTATTGAGCTTCGATCGCCTCACCTATCAAGCTGGCGACAACGGCCCGAGCGTCGACGTCGTGGCCGGTAACCTGCAATGGCAGCCACAATACAGTTGGCAGCGCCGGGTCTGGATCGATGCACTGACGGCAGACCGGGTGCGCGTTGAGGTGCCCGGGGGCGCAGCTGCCGAACCGGAACCGGATGCCGCCGCACCCGCCGATCCGCTCGGTCAACTGCAGGCGGTCTGGAATCGCATTCCGCCGATTCAGCTCGCCCAGCTGTCGATTGCCGACTTTGAACTGAACCTGCCTGGTCGGGCGCCGTTACGCACCGCCATTGACGCCGATGCGGAAGTCAACTGGGGCAGTTGGCCGGCGCGCCTGTCACTGGCATTGACCGAAGGCGATGATCAGACCGTGTCGGCATCGGTGACCGTGGATGCGGTGGATTCGCTCAGTGTCCGGGGCGATCTGAATGCCGCCGCTGACGGTTCCTGGGCGAACTGGATTGACTGGCCGCTGGACGAACCCCTGATCGGCGAATGGGATCTGCGCCTGAGCCAGGTCGAATCCCAGTGGCGTGCAGACATTGAAACGCTGGCGCTGCCCTGGCGCGAGCACCGCCTGGGCATCACCGGCCAGGTCAGTTATAGCCCGGCCGATTCACGCCTATATCTGTCGCCATTGAATGCGGATATCGACGGTCAAAGGGCGCGACTCAGCGGCTACGTCGGGCCACGCCGGGCCGATCTCGGCATCGAGGCCGATGCGCTGCCTCTGGCGCTGTTGAACGATCTCATCCCGGTATCCGACCTGACCGGCACGGTGTCCGTTGCCGGCCAGTTGACCGGTGGCTGGCAGCAACCCCAGTTCGACGGCAGTGCACAGCTGGAGGGACGTCTGCGCGGAGATCCACTTAGCGTTCAGACCGAAAGCCGCGCTACGGCCACGGGGGTCAGGATTGACTCCGCCGAAATAAGCTGGGGTGAAGCCAGAGTCGAAGCCGATGGACAGGTGCAATGGGCTTCCCGGGAACTGGATCTGACACTGACCTGGGATGCGCTCGACCAAAGCCGCTGGCAGCCCTGGGTGCCCGCCTGGCCGGAGGTTCTGACCCTCAAGACCGGGGGCGAGGGCCGCCTGACCGGCACCTTTGACGACCCGCAGTTCCGTGGGCGTATCGACACCGCGGGGAGCTACCAGCAGGAACCTTTTGAGTTATCGACTGACCTGAGCGCCAACCGGGAACAGCTTGAGCTGAACGGCACCCGCCTGGCCACCGAGGCGGGCGACATCAACGCCCAGGGCCGACTGCAGCTGGATACCCTGGCGCTGGATGCGACGACCGAATTGCTAGACATCCGCTCCAGCTGGTTGCCGTTGGCCGGGGTCGAACTGCCCGTTGAACAGGACTGGGGTGTCAGCGGCCAACTGCAATGGAGCGGAACCGTGTCCGACCCGGTCGCCAGCGGCGACCTGAACCTGGAAGGCCGGTGGCAAAACCAGACACTGGCAGCGGCGTTGCAGATAGAGCGCTTCGACCTGACCCGGGTGCAACTCGGTCAAAGCCGGATACAACTGGCCGACACCGAAACAGAGCTGGCCGGGGAGATTAACTGGCAGGAGCGGTCACTGGATCTGAACGCCCGGGTCGGCGCCTTGCGCCTGGCGACCCTTCGGCCCTTTCTGCCCGCCATGCCCGACCTGCTCGCTGACCTGACCGGTAACACTACCGGTGAGGTTCAGGTGTCGGGCGCCTGGCTGGAGCCGGCCGTAACGGCCGATCTGGTGTTCGACGGTCGCTGGCTCGACCAGCCGGTCCGTGCAGAGGCCGATATATCCGCACAAAACCGCGAGCGCTGGCAGATTCGTCAGGCCAGTCTCAACTGGTCGGAACTCGGCGTGTCCTTTAGTGGTGAAGTACAACCCTTTGCCCGCTCGATTGACGGTGACTATGCCATCAACGATCTAACGCTCAACGACGTACGCCGGTTGCCCTTTGCCCTACCAGATACCCTGGCCTCTTTGACCGGCCGCGCCGGAGCGCAAGGCCGTATTGAAGGCGATCTAACTGCGCCAAGGGTCACTGCCGATCTGAACTTCGACGGCGAATTCGAGGCGACTGCGCTGACGTTATCGGCCTCGGTCACCGAGTTGACGCCCGCGCAACTGACGCTCGGTTCGCTGGCGCTGCAATCGGGTGACAGCGAGTTAACGGCCTCCGGTGTGATTGATCTGTCGCCACTGACGCTCAATATCGACACCGAACTGACCAACCTCGGCTGGGACCAGATAACACCCTGGTTGCCCGAGAGTGACAGCCTGGCGCTGGAAAGCCTGAGCGGCGAGAGCTCTGCTCGCGTCAGCGTTCAAGGCAGCTGGCCCAGCCTGGCCATTGAAGGCCAGGTTCAATCCCGCGGTCGGTATCTGGGCGATGACTACGACCTCGACTGGCAGGGCAGCGGTACCCTGGGTGACCGGCTCATGCATCAGGCCGAGGTAACCTGGGGCACGGCCATGCTGCAACTGGACCTGGAAAACCAGGGCGATCAGATTGAAGGCGATGCCCGTTTGTCGAGGGTGTCGTTGCAACGGTTGCGAGCCCTGGGGTTGCCTCTCAATGACGAACTCAACGGTGAAATTAACGGGCAGGCGAGTATTGCAGGCGTCATGACCGACCCCGAAGTCGATATCGAATTGAACGCCGGTGGTGAGTGGGCCGGATTTGTGGTGAACGGGCGTGGTAATGATCGCTGGAAGCTGAATCTGGTGGCCGCCGGCAGGATGGATGACTGGCAGATTACCTCGGCCTATGCAGACCTTGGCCCGGGCGGTGACGTTCGGGTGAGCGGCAAGGGAACGCGTCGTTCAGTCGATTTGCAGGCCGAGCTGTCGGTGCCCGAAACCGAGCGTTGGCTGGGCAGCAATAGCACCTGGGCGGGCAGCCTGGAGGGCGTCTTGCAGGTGTCGGGAACCCCCGATGAGCCCGCGGTGTCCGCCGAGCTGGAATGGGCATCGAATCAGTGGCCACTGGACGTGCAAGTAGACGTATCAACCGACTCGGGTCGCCACCACTTGCAGGCTCGGGTTCGCGAATCACAAACGCAGCGCCTGCTGCTCGATCTGAGCACTGAACAGACCGCACTGGCTGACTGGGCAGGCCCTCTTTACCGCAGACCCTTTACCGCCGAAGCCAGGATGGCCCTGAATGCCACCGTGCTGGAACCGCTGCTGCGCAACCGCCCCGATCAGGATTTCACCGGCAATGTAGATGGCCAGTTGTCGGTCTCTGGCACACTGGTACGCCCGGAATGGGCGGGCAGCATCCAACTCAGCGATGGCCGCTATGAAAACGCAGCCAGTGGCGCTGTTCTGGCCGACATGAGTGCCGAGCTCAAGGCCAGCAATCGCACACTGCAGTTTACTATGAACGCCAACGATACCAACGGCGGCGACGTCACCCTGGGCGGCGATGTGAACTGGCCGGAAAATCGCGACGTCTGGTGGATGCCGGAACTGGATCTGGAATTCGACGCCAACAACGCGCGCCTGGTGCGCCGTGCCGATGTTGACGCCACCATCGACGGGGCCATTACCGTCACCGGCCCCTGGCGTGATTTGCGCATCGAAGGCTTGCTCGATGTCTCTCCGCTGATTATTCAGCTTAATTCACTGCTGCAGAGTGGCGCTCCAACGCTCAACGTCATTCGCAGTGCCGAACAGGAAGCCGCCGAGGAAGAAGCGCGGCAACGCAGTGCTTTCGCGCCAGACGGGCAATGGGAGGTGCGGCTTCGGGCCCAGCGCCGTGCACAAATATACGGCCAGGGCCTGGCGGCGGAACTGTCGGGTGAGCTCGACATTACCGATGACCTGGCAAACCCGCAGATAGGCGGACGTTTTCAGGTGATTCGCGGTACCTACACCGCATTCGGGAAAAATTTCGAAATTGAACGTGGCAACATTCAAGTGCAAGGCAGTCAGTTGTTGCTGGATATTCTCGCCGTATACGAAGGGCCCGATATCACCGTCAACCTGAACATTCAGGGCACGCAAAATCAGCTGAGCCTGAACCTGACATCAACCCCGTCGCTGTCGAATGATGAATTGCTGGCGCGATTACTCTTTGGTCGCAGTATTGCTGAAATGTCGGCCTTGCAAGCAGTACAACTGGCGGCGGCACTGAACAGTCTGCGCAACCCTGGCAGCGGACTGGATGTCTTTGGCACCACCCGCGACCTGCTCGGGCTCGATGCGCTGACCCTCGACAGTGGCACCAACGAGGAAGGCGAATCCGGTGTGAACGTGCAAGCGGGCAAATACCTCAGCGACCGCATTTATCTGGAAGTCGAATCGGGAGTTGGGGCCGAACAGGGCCTGGAAGGCAGCTTGCAATTTCAATTAACGCCTCGCATCAATGCCGAACTTTATACCCGCGGGCAATTTGGTGCCGGTGGCGTTGAATTGAACTGGAAAAACGATTACTGATGGTGAGTGTGTTGTTAGGGTTGTTCAAAGATCTCCAAATAAATTCAGGCATAAAAAAGGCGGCCAATTGGCCGCCGAGCTCACACTAGAAAACAATCAGTCTTCAATTTCGTCTTCCGCTTCTTCGATGGAATCGCCGATCGCGTCGCCACCTTCTTCCAATGCATCGCCCGCACTGTCGGCAGCTTCCTCAACGGCATCGGCAGCTTGTTCACCTTCGCTTGGTTCATCGCAAGCGGCAAGACCCATTGCAAACATCAGGGCCAGTATCGTCGTTAATAGTGGGTTTTTCATAAACACTCCAGTTTTACATTGATGAATCGATAACCTGCCAATAACCTGAGGGCCCGATTGCAAAACCCAAGGGATGTTCGTCAATATCAGGCTATGGATCTCCGGGGCTGCGACAGAGTGCACAGTTTTACGCCACCTGACGTAACGGTTGAATCGGTTTGACGAAACAGGACTGGCTTGATCATTGTAGGGGTACAAACGACTGACATCGCCCGGCGGGCGTCACAGAATCAGAACGTGAGCGGTGTATAAAATAATGCTTGCGGCAGTAGCGAAAACCGTTGCATTTGCCTATTCTGGCCCGCCTGCCTAACCCGGTTATTGAGGTTACTGTGTCGGTTTTCTGGAAATTACGCTGGTTTTTCAAAGTCGAATGGCGCCGTTACTGCATTGCAGTAAGCGCACTGGTCATCGTCGGCTTTGCGGTTCTGATTCCGCCCTGGATCACCGGTCGGGTGGTCGATGGCATTGCCGCAGAGACACTCACCCTGGATCAGCTCTGGTTGAATGTTGGTATTGTGCTGGGCGTCGCCGTCGTCAGTTATGTGATGCGTGTCGTCTGGCGCGTGTCGTTGTTCGGCGCCAGTTATGCTCTCTCAAACCGCTTGCGTCGCGATATATACCGGCACCTGACTCGCCAGTCCTCGTCTTTTTTCCAGAAACACAATACCGGTGATTTAATGGCGCGTGCCACCAATGACATTCAGGCGGTGGAAATGACGGCCGGTGAAGCCGTACTTGCCTTGTTTGATGGCGCCCTGACCGGCATATTGGTATTAACAGTAATGACCACTCAAATCAGCTGGCAGCTCACGCTCATTGCGCTGGTCCCCTGGCCCATTGTCGGTTTTTTCATGTGGCGTTTTGGTCAGGAATTGCATGCCTCCTTCCGGCTCGCACAAGCCCGTTTTAGCGACTTGAACGACAAGGTCCAGGAAAGCATTTCCGGCATCCGGCTGATTCGTGCCTTCGGTCGCGAAAACGTCGAAGACGCTCAGTTCAACGCCATTGCCCGCGAAGCCAATGCCGCTAACCTCGCAGTAGCACGCACCGACAGCAAATACGACCCGGCCATTTCTCTGGCCGTGGGTATGTCGTTTTTTCTGAGTGTGGCCGGCGGTGCCTGGTTCATTGTGAACGACCAGCTAACCCTGGGGCAACTGACCAGTTTTACGTTGTATCTGGGCTTTATGATCTGGCCCATGTTCGCCGTCGGCTGGATGCTGAACCTGGTCGAACGAGGCCAGGCAGCCTACGAACGCATCGATGAGCTGATGCATACCGAACCGGACATCAAAGACAACGGCACCTTCACCGGCGATGCCGATGCCGCCATAGACATGACCATTCGTGCGTTTCAGCACTCGCCTGAACAGGCACCGGTATTACAGGACCTGTCACTATCGGTACAGGCCGGTGAGCTGATCGGCATTGTCGGCCCAACCGGTGCTGGCAAATCAACGCTACTTGATTTACTGGCCCGGCTGCAGGAAGGCGAGGGCGCAGACGTTCGGTTGGGTGGCCGGCCGGTCGCCGAGTTCACGCTCGACAACTTGCGCCGGCATTTGTCGGTCGTGCCGCAAACGCCATTTTTGTTTACCGCTACCGTGGCGGAAAACATTGCGCTGGGTCAGCCGGATGCAAGCCGCGACGCGATCGAAGCCGCCGCTCGTATTGCCCAGATTCACGAAGACGTTCTGCGCTTCAGCGACGGCTATGAAACGCTTGTGGGCGAGCGGGGCGTAACGCTCTCCGGCGGTCAGAAGCAACGCGTCGCCATTGCCCGGGCCCTGTTGACCGACGCTCCGGTACTGGTGCTCGACGATGCGCTCTCTGCTGTTGATGTTCGCACCGAGCAGGGCATTCTCTCGCACCTGAAAGCGGCCCGCGCCGGGCGCACAACGCTGATCAGCTGCCACCGGTTAACCGCCATCGAAGAAGCCGACCAGATTCTGGTGTTGGACCAGGGGCGTTGCATCGAACGCGGCACGCATCAACAACTGCTGGCACAGGGAGGCTGGTATCAGCGCACCTTTGCCTACCAGCAACTGGAACAAGTAGTGGAGGCTGGCCAATGAAAGGCACCTTTACTCGCTTGTTGCGCTACGGTCTGGCGTACCGGCCCATGCTGATTCAAGCCGTACTGCTGCTCACCCTGGCAACCG
This sequence comes from Saccharospirillum alexandrii, assembly GCF_004000275.1. Lineage (GTDB taxonomy): Bacteria > Pseudomonadota > Gammaproteobacteria > Pseudomonadales > Natronospirillaceae > Saccharospirillum > Saccharospirillum alexandrii. The sequence continues at coordinate 1,089,185 of NZ_RCIP01000002.1, read as the reverse complement.
CCGGTAACGTGCTCGGCCCCTACCTGATCAAGGTGTTTATCGACAGCTTCCTGACACCGGGTTACTGGGCGGTGACACCGCTGGTGGGTTTGGTGCTGGCGTATCTGACCGCGCAACTGATATCCGCCGTGTGCTTCTTCCAGCAGGCCATTCGCTTTAACCGCATTGCGCTGAACGTGGTGCAGACCATTCGCGAGCAGGTATTCGCCAAGGTGATGCGCCTGCCACTGGCGTTTTTTGATCACACCCCGACCGGCAGCCTGATCAGCCGCATTACCAACGACACCGAAGCGATCAAAGACTTGTACGTCAACGTCATTTCCGTGGTGATTCAAAACAGCATCCGCATGACCGGCATTCTGATCGCGATGGCTTTTCTGAACCTGAAACTGATGCTGATTTGTGTGGTTCTGGTGCCAGCGGTGATCAGCATCATGCTGATTTACCAGAAGCTGTCGACGCCGGTGTTCCAGCAAGTGCGTACCCTGCTCAGTGACATTAACGCGCGCATGAACGAAGGCATTCAGGGCATGTCGGTGATTCAGCTGATGAATCAGCAAGGCCGCTTCAGCCGCGCCTTTGAAACCACCAGCACCGACCATTACAAGGCCAAGATCCGCAATGTCATGATCGATGGCCTGATGCTGCGCGCCCTGGTCGACCTGGTTTACATGGCCTTGCTCGCTGGCTTGCTGTTCGCCTTCGGCTGGGATTTCCTCAGCCCCGCCGGGGCGATTCAGGTCGGCGTTATCTACGCTTTTCTGAATTACCTGGGCAACCTGACCGAACCGGTCATCGACATGATCTCGCGGCTGAACATGTTTCAGCAGGCACTGGTCTCGGCCGATCGTGTGTTCAAACTGCTCGACGAATCGACGGTGGCTGTGCCAGCCCATCCGGAAAGCCCTCGCGATGCGTCGGTTAAATTCGAAATCGAGGCCTTCAGTTACGATGGCCGCAGCACGGTGCTGACCGACGTGAACCTCAGCATCGAACCCGGTCAGTTTGTCGGCATCGTTGGCCACACCGGCTCTGGCAAGAGCACGCTGATGTCGTTGCTGATGGGCTTTTACCCGGTTGAACTCGGCACCGTGCGGGTGGGAGAAATTCCCCTCGACCGCATTGACCCGGCCGAGCGCAGCCGACGCATGGGCCTGGTGCAGCAAGACCCGTTCATCTTCATGGGCACCATTGCCGACAACATTCGCCTGGAATGGGACCTCACCGATGCGGAAGTAGAGCAGGCTGCCCGTCAGGCCCAATTGCACGACGCCATCATGCGCATGCCCAAGGGCTACCAGACCGTGCTGACCGAACGCGGTGGCAACCTCAGCAACGGCCAGCGCCAGTTGCTCAGCCTGGCCAGAACCCTGGCCCGCAAGCCGGACATTCTGATTCTCGATGAAGCCACCGCCAACATCGACAGCCACACCGAGGCACTGATCCAGCAGTCGCTGATGGCACTGCGCGGCCACATCACCATCATCGCCATCGCTCACCGCCTGAGCACCGTCATGGAAGCGGACCAGATCGTTGTGCTCCACCAGGGCCACATTCAGCAACAGGGCCACCACAAGGCGCTGATGGCCGAAGAAGGCCTCTATCGCCACATGTATGAGTTACAGCAGCAAAAGGACCCTGTTGTTTCTGCTTAGGTGCCAGGGCCTTTGAATGTGGTTCTATTTGAATCGGCACGGAGAAGCTTCGGGCTGCCGGGTATGCTCATTGGAGGCCGTCAGACCGCAGGACGCGGGCTGTCGAGCCTACCTGGATGTATTTACGGCGTGCCTCCAATGAGCATACCCGGCAGCCCCTCTGGCTACCATCGGGCGTGGACAAAGCTGGCCATGGCTAAAGACCCAGCACATCCCGCCACCTTTACGTCCCTGCCCCCTGAAAATTCTTGCATATTGCTCAGATCTTTCTAAACTTTCAGAAAATACTGAAACTTCAATAATCTGATGATCTGCATCAAGGGTGTGGGATCGGGGTTCTGATAGAGGGCGCGATGAAGCTGACCACTGAACTGGAAAACATGATTCTGCACTTTGGCGAAATGGGCAGTCGCTGGGGCTTCAACCGCACCGTGGGGCAGATGCTGGCGTTGCTGGTGTTCAGTGATGAACCCCTGTCGGCCGACGATATTGCCGCGTCGCTGAGCATCTCGCGCGGCAACGTCAGTATGGCGTTGAAGGAGCTGCACTCCTGGCGGCTGATCCGGACGCACCGTGAGCCGGGCGACCGCAAAGACTACTTTTTGGCCAACGGCACCATCTGGGAGCTGTCGCAACAGGTGCTGGAAGAACGCAAGAAACGGGAAGTGGACCCAACCCTGTCGATGCTGCGCAGCCAACTGATGGCCAGTGAGCAGGATGACATGCCGCACCACGCCCGCCAGCAGATGCAGGAAATTCACGACCTGCTGGAACTGTTTAACCACTGGTTCGACGACATGCAGCACATGAAACCCGAACACCTGCAGGCACTGATGCGACTCGGGTCTGGCGTCGGCAAAGTATTGGAAATGACTGACCGGTTGCGACCGAAAACGAGAAAGAAAGCCATCGGCAATGACTGAAATATTCAAGATGTGGAGTTTGTCGAATTAACAAGCAGCGGTTACCTGGTGTGCCCCTGAGGGGTAGTCCGCAACATGGATGTTGCGGTCTAGGCCCGAATCGTCGGACCGCCATGGACAGATTTACGCCGGCCCCACAGGGGCATGCCAGGTGACCGATGCGGGCCAATGCCACCTAATGGGCCCGAACTCCGAATCTTGACTGAGTGTTAACTGTTTTTCCGGAGGATCTATGGAGTCACAATTGGCCGATGTCTTGATGTTGTCGCGCATTCAGTTCGCCGCCAACATCAGCTTTCACATATTGTTCCCGACCATCACCATCGCACTGGCCTGGTTTCTGGTTTACTTCAAAGTACGGCACGAAATCAGCGGGCATCCGGTCTGGATGCGGATCTATCGGTTCTGGGTGAAGGTGTTCGCGCTGAGCTTTGCGCTCGGTGTGGTCAGCGGCATTACCATGAGCTTTCAGTTCGGCACCAACTGGCCAGGTTTCATGGAAACCGTGGGTAACATTGCCGGGCCACTGCTTGGCTATGAAGTGCTGACTGCGTTTTTCATGGAAGCAACCTTTCTCGGCATCATGTTGTTCGGAAGCCAAAGAGTGCCCAGCTGGTTGCATACGCTATCAACGTTTCTGGTCGCCATTGGCACCTCGCTCTCTGCCTTCTGGATCATCGCGCTGAACAGCTGGATGCACACACCCGATGGCTTCGAAATGATCAATGGTGTGGCCCACCCCGTTAGCTGGTGGGACATCATTTTTAACGCGTCCATGCCATACCGGCTGACGCATATGATGATTGCCTCTGGCCTCACCGCGGCGTTTCTGATTGCGGGCTTATCGGCTTATCGCTTGTTGAAAGGCGATACCAAGCTGGCACCGCGCAAGGCGATGAGTGCGGGCATCGTTGTGGCGGCCTTGTTGATTCCAGTGCAGATTTTTGTGGGTGACTTGCATGGCCTCAACACCTTTGAACATCAGCCGCAAAAAGTGGCGGCCATGGAAGGCGTTTGGGAGACCGAGCGCGGTGCTCCGTTGCTGCTGTTTGCCTGGCCCGATGAAGAAACCCGTTCCAACGCCTTTGAAGTCGGTGTGCCCGGGCTGGCCAGTTTCATTCTGACTCACGATATGAACGGTGAAATTCGCGGGCTGAATGAATTTGAAGAAGAAGGGCATCCGCCGGTAAAACCCCTGTTTTTCGGTTTTCGCATTATGGTGGGTCTGGGGCTGTTAATGCTCGCGGTCAGTTGGCTTGGCAGCTGGTTTTTGTGGCGCCGGGGCGCGGTGCCGGTATGGATGCAGCGCACCCTGGTCGGCATGACGTTCTCGGGCTGGCTGGCGACACTGGCGGGCTGGTACGTGACTGAAATTGGCCGACAGCCCTGGCTGGTGTCAGGTGTATTGCGCACCTCGGAAGCGGTGACCACGGTACCGGGAGCGCAGGTGGGTTTATCGTTGACGATGTATCTGTTGGTCTACGCCGTCCTGCTGTTTGCCTACCTGCAGACCCTGTTTTACATGGCGCGTAAATCGGTTGAAGTCGAAGAGTTTGAACGCGAGGTCGATGTCGATCTCGACGAACTGCAAGCCCGCGCTGCCGCCGAGCCCAATGCCAACCACCAGGAGGCACGCTGATGATCATCACCGAATGGCTACCAGAAATATTTCTCGTCCTGATGGGCCTGGCCGTTCTGATTTACGCCGTGCTCGATGGCTATGACCTCGGCGTCGGCTTGCTGCTGCCGATGGATAACGAACCCCAACGCAGCCAGATGATCGCCTCCATCGGCCCGTTCTGGGATGCCAACGAAACCTGGCTGGTGCTGGCCGTGGGGATCTTGCTGATCGCCTTTCCCGAAGCCCACAGCCTGGTGTTGCGCGAGTTGTATTTGCCCGCCGCCTTCTTGCTGATCGGGCTTATATTGCGGGGCGTCTCCTTCGACTTCCGCGCCAAAGCCGTTACCGGCCATCGCCGCCTGTGGGATCACGCCTTCAAGGCAGGCTCGCTGATCACCTCGCTGACGCTCGGCTATATGCTGGGCCGTTATGTGCTGGCGTTTCAGACCGGCTGGGTGGCGCAGGGGTTTGCCGTGCTCAGCGGCATCTGCGTCAGCGCGGCGTTCGCCTACATTGGCGGTGCCTGGCTGGTGATGAAATCGGAGGGGGAATTGCAAATCCGGGCGGCCTACTGGTCGCGGCGCGCCGGCTGGTTTGCCGCCTTGGGCATAGCCGCCATCAGTGTGATGAACCCCCTGGTCAGTGCCGATGTGGCCGAACGCTGGCTCAGCATGCCTGCGGTGTTTCTACTGATCCCGATTCCGCTGGTGTGTCTGATTTTGGTAGTGCTGGTCGATCAGTACCTGAAGCAGGTGCCAACGCGGGATGATGTCGGTTGCTGGTTTCCTTTTGTTGCCGCAGCTCTGCTCTTTTTGCTGAGCTTTCTGGGCCTGGCTTACAGCTTTTTCCCATACGTGGTGCCGGGTAAACTCACGGCGGCGGAAGCCGCCAGTGCGACTGCCTCGCTACAGTTCATCGGCGTAGGCGTTGCCATTGTACTGCCGCTCATTCTGGCATATACGGCGTTTGCCTATCGGGTGTTCTGGGGTAAGTCGACCGAACTCAAATACTATTAATGTGCGGCTTACTGACCCAGATGCCCTGTCTTCACCCAGGCTTCGGCACCCGCCGCCAGTTCGACGGTCGATAGTGAGGTCGCCGGCAACCGAATCCAGGTGCCGGCACTCCATGGGCGCCCTGCGTAGTCGCAGGCACCGCTCAGCAACAGCAACTCTATGCCACCGGGGTGGTCTTCTGCGGTCAGTTTCAGGTTGTCTTGCGCGCGCAACCAATGCACCTGTTCGTAGTCGTTAAACAATACGGAGGATTCCCGTGACTGGCTCGGACTGACCACAAGGTGATTCCGATCATCGGGCCGGAATTGCTGCAGCTTCACCAGAATCAGGCAGCCTGGCTGGCTGCGTGGTTTGTGCTGTGACCCGGGTGGGTTGCGCACATAGGTGCCGGCCGGGTAATCCCCGTTTTCATCCGAGAACACCCCTGCCAATACCAGAAACTCTTCGCCCAGCGGGTGCTCATGCCCGGCAAACTGGCTGTTCGGTTCATAGGCCACCAGGCTTGTCGCCCGCGTCGTCTGCTCGCCACCGTTGCGCTCCAGCAATATTCGCTGAACACCCGGCGCTGGTGAAGGCACCCATTGGGCTTTGTCGGTATTGATGATGGCCGGTTGGGTAAGGTCTGCGTTCAGGGCGGTTACAGGCAGGGCGTCAGCGTGCTGAGTACGATTCGGGCGGTTTTCATAGAGCCGCCGCCAGTAGGGATCCAAAGCGTTCATTAACCAGTCCGTGCAAGCATGTATACATCAGTATACTCACAGACGCGTTGATTGGATGCCCGGCGTGACAGCAGGGGCGCGAATTTCAACGGCCCGTTAGAACATTGTTACCAAAGCCGACGTCAACCCAAGCCCGCCACCCAACAGCAGAACGAACAAAACCCCCGCATGAGCCACCGGGCGCCAACCGGCGGTTTTCAGGTCGCACCAGCGCGCCTTGATGCCAAGGGCGACCATCGCCAGTGCCAGTGCCAGTTGAGCCAGCCATTGCAATGCCGTGATGACAGCCGGCGGCAACCAACCCAGGCTGCCGACGCCAGCGGCGAGCATAAAACCGAAGACAAACCAGGGGATTGGCAGTGGGGCTCTGGTAGCGTCAGTCGATTCATGCCGACGCAAACGAATGAAAACCTGAGCCAGTACCAGAACAACCGGGGCCAGCATCATCACGCGCACCAGCTTGGTGACGACCGCAAATTCCATGGTCTCCGCACCCATCGACTGGCCAGCGGCGACAGCCTGAGCGACTTCGTGCACGGTGCTGCCGATGTAAATACCAAACCAGGCCGGGTCGAGCCCGGAATAGGCGAACAGCAGCGGGTAGGTGAACATGGCCAGGGTACCGAAGATAACCACCAGCGCCACCGAGAGGGTCACATCCTGATCTCGGCCTTTAATCACCGGGTTGGCGGCCATGATGGCAGCGGCACCGCAGACGGCACTGCCGACTGAAGCCAGCGAAGCAAGCTCGGGGCTCATTTTCAGGCACCGAATGCCAAACCAGATGCCGAAACTCAGTACCACCACTATCATAATCGCATCGGCCACCAGGGCAGGCCAGCCGACGGCGACGAGTTGGGTAAGACTCAGGTTAAAGCCAAACAGAATGATGCCCAGGCGCAGCAGCTTTTGCTGGGCAAACCCCAGCACGGCCTTGGTTTTGGCGGTCGGTTCGGTCGCCAGCGGCGAGTTGCCATAGAGCGCACCGATCAGCACGGCCAACGGCAGGGCGCTCAGGCCAATGCCCGCCAGCAACGGCAGTTGAGACAGCAACAAGGCTGCGCCTGCCAAACCTACCAGTATCCACACCATGACAAAGCTCCCATTCAAGTGCGGTTACTGTAGTTTGGTCCTTAACATAAGTATAATGGATATAACTTAACTAATAGTTCGGCTGGGCTTATGAATTTCACCCTGCGTCAACTGGCCATATTCGAAGCAACGGCTCGCCTCGGGCGCCTCACCCTGGCGGCCGAAGAACAGGCCATCAGCCAGTCTGCCGCCAGCCAGGCCGTCACGGAGCTAGAGCGGCAGATGGGGCTGGCGCTGTTTGAACGCCGTGGCCGGGAGTTAGTGCTTACGTCGGCTGGGCGCGACCGCCTACCGCAGGTGCGGCTGATTCTCAGCGATTGTCAGCGGCTGGCGGAAGGGTCGGGCGATGACCTTGCCGGTCAGCTACGCATTGCCGCTAGCACCACCATCGCCTGCTATGTCATCCCAGGCGTGTTGGCCCAGCTAACGGAGCAATACTCGGGCATCCGCCCGGCCATCGATATCCAGAACACCCGGGGCGTGCTGCAGCAACTGGAAACCGGCCAGGCACAGATTGGCTTGATCGAAGGGCCGGCCGTGCATGATTATTTGCAGATTCGGCGCTGGCAGGAAGACCGCTTGGCGCTGTTTGTAACCCGGAGTCACCCGCTGGCCGATGAAACACAGGTATCTGTCGACCAGCTGGAAACCCTGGACTGGATCGTCCGCGAGCCCGGCTCCGGTACCCGGGAGGTGTTCGATACTGCCATGCAGGCAGCGGGCATACAGCCGAAAATACGCTTAACCCTGAGCCGGCAGGAGGCCATTAAACAAGCCGTACTAAGCGGGCTAGGGGCCGGGTGTTTATCTCACCTGTCGCTTGATGCTGACGGGTCGGGCCGTTTTGTACCGCTTAATACGGATCTGACATTGGTGCGGTCTTTCTCTTGGGTGTGTTCGCCCGAGGCGATTAAATCACCGCTGGTGCAGGCGTTTATGAAGGCATTGAACCCAATGCATCAGCCATAAAAAAACCGCCAGGCCCATAAGGCACTGGCGGCAAAGCAGCAATAATGAGTTCTTAGTTCAGGTCGCGCTCGTAGCTTTCGTTGATCATCGCATCGGCTTTTTCAGCTTCGCTGCGCAGCAGGTCCAGCCACATTTCGCCGTCTTCAATGTTCTCGACAAACCAGTCGAACGCCGGGGTGGCCGCTTGCAGGAATTGCTCTTTCTCTTCCGGGGTGGGTACATAGACTTCACCGCCGGCTGCTGCGAAATCACGATAGGCCTGAATCGACTTGCGCTTCGGTGACGTGAAAGTCGCTTGCTGCAGGGCATCGAAACCATCGACAACGACGCGACGCATGTCTTCCGGCATGTCCATGAAAACGTCATTGTTCATGTACCACAGGGCCGCCATGTAAGCATGACCGTCGAGCGTCAGGTACTGCAGGCCGGCTTCCGGGAATTTCATCGACATAATGTCGGTGATGCCGTTCTTGGACCCTTCAACCACACCGGTTTGCAGTGAGGTGAACAGCTCTGGCCAGGGGATCGGTGTCGGGCTGGCGCCCAGGCCACGGGTCAGTGCCTGCGGCAGGTCGGCGACCACCGTGCGGATCTTCAGACCTTCCAGATCTTCCGGGGTACGCACGGTTCTCTGGGTGTTGGCAAAGTTGCGCCAGCCGCCCGTGTTACCGATGGTCATCAGACGAACCTGATCGTTGGAGTCTTCCAGAATGGCATCGCGCATTTCACGGGTGAAGTCACCGCGCAGCACGGTTTCAGCCATGCGGTCGCTGCTCAGAATGTAGGGCAGATCCAGCACCTGAACGTACGGATACATGTTGGCCACACCACCGGAGGTGGAGATGTAGATGTCGACCGACCCGTCTTCCAGGGCTTGCATGCACTCGGTACCGTTACCGCACAGCTGGGTGCCGAGGAAAATGTCGACTTCAATGGCACCGTTGGATTGGGCTTCAACGAAGTCTTTGAACACGACCAGGCCATCGTAATCTTCGTCGTTTTCATTGGCGTTGGAGACAGCGCGCAGACGGTAGTCTTCCGCGCTGGCAATGCCCATGCCCAGGGTTAACAGAGTACCGGTCACGGCTCCAACGCATTTTGCGATGAGTTTTTGCTTGCGATTCAAACGCATGGCTCTTACCTCTTGTTGTCGTTGTAGTGTTATTTATTGTTGGTTGTTGTGCTTTCGGTCTTGCTTTCAGTGTGCAACAGACGTTGCACCGTTCGTCATGCGGGCCAAGGCATCAGGCCCAGCAGACGGGGAACGGTCAGTGAAATTTCCGGTACAAAGGTGATTAGGAAAATCACCGCAATCTCGGCGGCCAGGAACGGCAGGATAGCCTTGGCGATCGATTCCACCCGCTCGCCGGAAACGCTCGAGGCCACAAACAGCACCAGCCCCATCGGCGGAGTCGCCAGCCCAACGGTCAGGTTCACGCTCATGATCATCGCAAAGTGCACCGGGTCGACCCCGATCGATGTGAAGATCGGCGCGAGAATCGGGCCGAGAATAATGATCGCCGGGCCGGCATCGAGAAACATGCCGACAATGAACAGCATGATGTTGATTAGAAACAACAAGATGTAGGCGTTCTCGCTCAGCGTCAGCATCCACTCGGCCAACATTTGTGCAGACTGCGACAGGCTAACGACGGTCTTAAACGCCATGGCCGAGCCGACCAGCAGCAATACCACCGCGGAACCCATGGCACTGCGCACAAAGACCGATGGCAATTCCGTCAGCTTGACCGATTTCAATACCCACACACTGAGTATCAGGGCGTACGCAACAGCGACGGCCGAGGCTTCAGTGGGCGTGAAAATACCGCCCAGAATGCCACCCAGAATAATGATCGGCGTCAGCAAAGGCAGAATCGCTTTCTTGGTCGCACCGGCACGCTCTGGCCAGGTGTATTTGTGGCCAGAGGTGGGAAAGTCATAGCGCTTGGCCATCAACGCAGTAATGAGCATCAGCGAAGCACCCATCAACACCCCTGGCACAATACCGGCCGCAAACAATGAGGCGACTGATACTTCCATGGTGTAGGCGTAAATAATCATAATGCCGGAAGGCGGAATGATCGGCCCGATGACGGATGAGGCCGCGGTAATGGCGGCCGCAAACTTACGTTTATAGCCGTTCTTTTCCATCGCCGGAATCATCATCGAACCGATGGCCGAGGTATCGGCGACGGCCGAGCCGGAAAGGCCGGCAAACAACATGCTCGACATGATGTTCACGTGAGCCAGGCCGCCACGAACATGGCCGATGAACGCCTGCGAAAAATCCACCAGTCGAAACGTAATGCCGCCCCGGTTCATCAGCTCACCGGCGAGCATGAAAAACGGAATCGCCATCAGCGGAAAAGAGTCGATGCCGTTATAGATGTTGCGAAACAACAGCGGCAAATCGCGGTCCATGCCTTCCCACAGCAGCATAAAACCGGGGGCAAACAGGGTGGCAAAAAACACCGGCATGCCAATTAGCAGCACGATCAAAAACAGAGGTAAAAAGAGAATCAACATACTGTTTACTCCATCGCCAGCTGGGCTCTGCCGTGTTTGGGTTTAATGCCAAGCCGGTCGTTGAAATCACGAAACAGCAGAGCGCCGGTTTCTTTCAGCAGCAGTTCAATGTTGACCAGAATCATGGTGCCAAAACAAACGGGCATGGCCAGGTAGATCCAGGCGCGCGGAAGGTTGAAGCTGGCTGCACGGGTGCGAAAACCACGCTGAAAAAACTCCAGCCCCATGGTGAACAGGTAATACAGAATGATCAGTGCGGCGACGTAGAGCACTATCTTCAGCAGCGCAGCGACAACGCGTGGCAGAAAATCGTGCAGCATTTCAATGGCAACGAATGAGCCTTCTCGGTAAGCCGCAGCAGCCACCAGCGCCATCATCCAGATCATAAAGGCGCGGGCCACTTCTTCGGGCCAGGGCTGGGCGTTATTGAACACATAACGCATCACCACCTGAAACAGGATGGACGACACCATCAGGGTCACGCAGATCCACGCGAGGAACTTGCCAACCTTGGCAATGGCGGTGTTCAGAAACATCAGGGCTTTCAACGGCAACAGCAGGGCGTTCATAGCAGAACACCTGGGTGTGCCGGATGCCGGTTCATTGTTGTCATTGTTGAACCTCTCTCATCAGGGCAGTGAAAACGTTAACAGCCCTTTTACTTGATGTAAATCAATAGTGGATGAATTTTTTCGCGAATGGTGTTCGGAATAAATTCATTCACTATTGATTTACTTTTTAAATTCAGGTTGCTAGAGTGGTGTTATCACAGGCTCAGAGTGCGGTGCGTGCCGGTTTCAGGCAGCCCGACCGTCCATCCAGGAGGCAGCATGACAATAAAAATCGATCACATACCCGAGCAAAAACAGGTCAATGGCCGGGATTTTCCGCTGGTAGTAGCACCGCACAACGACGCAGTAGCCAATGACGCCAGCGCCTTCGATGCCTGGGTCTCTGAGCAGCAGGAAGCCCTGAAAGCCCAGTTGATTGAGCACGGTGCCATCCTGTTTCGCGGTTTCCCGGTCACCGATGCCGATGCTTTTGAACGCCATCTGGATCACACCTCCTTCAAGAACATGCCCTACGTCGGCGGCGCGGCTCCGCGCAACCAGGTCACGGCGTCGCGCATCGTAACGGCCAACGAATCACCGGCGTCTGAGACCATTCCGTTTCACCATGAAATGGCCCAGGTACCGAACCCGCCGGGGTACATCTTTTTCTACTGCGAAAAAGCCGCCGAAGAGGGCGGTGCAACCTCAATTCTGCACTCGGGCGAGATCTATCGCGCCTTTAGCGACATCAACCCGGAATTCGCCGAGCGCCTGGAAAAAGAAGGCGTGCGCTACAACCGCGTCATGCCGGAAGTGACCGACAAGGGTTCGGCCATTGGCCGCTCCTGGAAAGACACCTTCCAGGTGCAGACTCGCGAAGACGCCGAACGCGTGATGACCGAGGCCGGCATGGACTGGGAATGGCTCGACAATGGCAATTTGCTGACGCGCACCCGCGTGCTGCCAGCCATTCAATTCGACAAAGAAACCCGGCAAAAGGTGTTCTTTAACGCCGTGCTGGCGGTCTATACCGGCTGGAATGACAGCCGCAACGTAGGCACCAAAGCGGTTACCACCGGTTCCGGCGAGTACATGGACCCCGAAGTCATGGATGCCACCGTTAAAGCCATGGATGAGTTATGCGTCAACTTCAAATGGCAAGATGGCGACGTGCTCTGGATCAGCAACTACACCGTCCTCCACGCGCGCCAGCCCTTTAAAGGCGAGCGCAGTATTCTGGCGTCTATCTCCTACAAGTGATCGTTAGCGGCGGTGGTTGCTCCTGGCACGGTAGGCTTCAGTGCCAGTCGTGTTTGTCTGTGGTTGGGTTTGCTTCCTGTACGGTAGGCTTTGGTGTCAGTCGTTCAGGCCCCCGCCGTTCCTTCCCTTCTCCCGGTCTGAAGGGGCTTCCATGCCCCATCATCCCTACCGCAGGCGTCCTGCCTGCTGTTCAGTGAAGCAACGCCGGTGACCTTTTGAATGAGGTTGCATCAACGTTTCTTAGCTTCACAGCGAAAGTTTTAAGTTTGTTCGATTGGCCGGCGCGGCCGGAGTCGAATAAGAACAAGTAGCCTCCAACGAACTAAAAAAGGCGCGTGAAAACGCGCCTTTTTCTTCTCTGGAAGTTAGCCTTCAAGGCACTTCCTGCCCCGCAGCAGCGGTCCAGATTTCGAACCAGGTCTCGCGGTCAATCGTGATGTCCATGGCCTGTGCCAGACCTTTGATGCGCTCGATGTTATTGGTGCCGACAACGGGCAGAATGCCAGCCGGGTGAGCCAGCAGCCAGGCAAACGCGGCGAGGTCGACGCGGCCCTGGGCTTTGGATTGGGCGACGTCTTCGAGCAATGGGCGCACGCGTTTAGCCGCGTCATCGGAACCGAAGATCTGGCCGCCGGCCAGGGGTGACCAGGCCATGGCCTGTATCTGGTCGAGTTGCATCGCGGCCAGGGTGCCGTCGGTGAAGGCGCTGCGTTCCAGTACGCTCATCTCGATCTGGTTAACGCACAGACGGTGCTTCATGTTCGCCTGCAGCAAACGCCACTCGTGAACCCCAAAGTTGGAGACGCCGACGGCGCGGATTTTCCCGCTGTCGATCAGCGCATCGAGGGCGGCACCGGTCTCGGCCGCATCCATCAATGGGTCTGGCCGGTGAATCAGCAACAGGTCCAAGTGGTCAGTGTGCAGGTGGCTCAGGCTGTTATCGACGCTGGCGTTAATGTACCCGGCGCTGGTGTCGTAGTGTTTGACGCGACGGTTCGGGAACTTGTCGGTGGCCAGGGCAATGTCGCACTTGCTGATCAGTTCCATTTTATCGCGCAGCGCGGGGTCGGCCGCCAGAGCAGTGCCGAACAGGATCTCGCATTCGTAGTTGCCATAGATGTCGGCGTGGTCGAACGTGGTGATGCCTTCGGCCAGAGCCGCATCGATTTTGGCACGAACATGGTCGACCGAGGTATCCTGATCATCGGCCAGGCGCCAGACGCCATAAACCAGCCGGCTCAGTTCGACGTCGGTGTTGGGAAGGTGAATGCGTTGCATGGTGTTCTCCACTGGGCGATCAGGCCCTTATTGTTGGCAATGAGTCAGAAATGTTGGCATTCGCACCCTAACAAGGTATGCTCAACATGTAAATGAATAGTGAATGAATTTCACTGATCAGGGTAACAACAATGACCACAACAACCCCGAAAATGTCAGGCAGTGCATCATCCGGTAAGAAGCAGACCAAACGCCTGCCATTGTATATTCAGATCAGCGAATTGCTGCACCGCGAAATCGCCGCCGGCCATTACCAGATTGGCGAACGCCTGCCGATTGAGGCCGATCTCGCCACCCAGCTGGGGGTGGCCATTGGAACCTTGCGCAAGGCGCTGTCCAAACTGGAAAGCGACGGCATGCTTGAGCGTCGCCAGGGCTCGGGCACCTATGTCAAAGCCACGCTGAACAACCGGGCCGTGTATCAACTGTTCCGGCTCGAATTGCTGGAAGGCGGGGGCATGCCCAATGCCGATACGCTCAGCGTAACAGCGGCCGAGAACCCCTACGTGGCCGGTCAGCTCGGGTTGGAGAGTAACACACCGCTGTGGTGTATCCGCCGGTTGCGTTACCTGAACCAGACACCGGCGGCCGCCGAGGAAATATGGCTCGATCAGCAGCACGACCCTGCGCTAAGTGCCGAGAAGCTACTGGAAAGTTTGTACAAACACTATCGCGATCACTTCGATTTCTGGATCACCCACATTGAAGACCGCATCAGTTGCACCGGCGCGCCAGGCTGGGTGGCCGACCTGCTCGGCAAAGCACCCGATACGATGCTGGGGTTTGTAGAACGGCTGAGCTGGTCGAGCAACGATCGGGTTGAAGAATTTTCCTACACCTGGTTCGACCCGACCGTGGTTCGTTACATTTCCCGTTTGTCGTAAGGCGTTTGGTAACGGGCCGTTCTGTTGAATGGTTCATGTTGCCTGTGGGCGACGTTTGAACATCACTTAAATGCACTTATTTGTCTCAGTAAACAGTCACAACAGTGGAGTACGCAATGGCACAGGTTCGATACGGCGTTTTGGGATGCGGCATGATGGGGCAGGAACACCTGCGTAATCTGGCGCTAATAGAAGGCGCTGAGGTGGTCGCAATTTTTGAACCCGACGCAGCCATGCGCGATGCCTGTGCTCAACTGGTGCCCGGTGCCAGCTTTGTCGATTCGGTCGAGGCCCTGTGTGCCCGGACCGATCTCGATGCCCTGCTGGTTGCCAGCCCGAACCATTGCCATGCCGACCAGTTACTGACCCTGCTGGCCCACACCCAACTGCCGATTCTCATCGAAAAGCCGCTGGTCACCCGCATCGACGACGTAGAGCCCGTCCGCGCGGCTGTGGCGGCGCACCCGGCCCCGGTTTGGGTGGCCATGGAATACCGCTACATGCCCCCGGTGACTCGCTTGCGTGAACACGTACAAGCGGTTGATGCCGGGCCCGTATCGATGCTCAGCATTCGCGAACATCGCTTTCCGTTTTTGCCGAAAGTGGGCGACTGGAACCGATTCAACGCCAACACCGGCGGTACCCTGGTCGAAAAATGCTGCCACTTCTTCGATTTGATGCGGTTGCTGCTCGAAAGCGAAGCGACCTCAGTGATGGCCAGTGCCGGTCAGGATGTTAACCACCTCGATGAAGCCTACAACGGCCAAACGCCCGACATTCTCGACAACGCCTACGTGATCGTGAATTTCGCCAACGGCAAACGCGCCATGCTGGAGCTGTGCATGTTCGCCGAAGGCTCGCGCTACCAGGAAGAGATCAGCGCCGTGGGGCCCACCGCCAAGGTCGAATGCCTGGTGCCCGGCCCCGGCCGCTTCTGGCCCGACCACCTGGGCGAGCCACCAACTCCCAAGGTGATAGTGAGCCCGCGCGACCCCAAAGGCCCAATAGAATCCGACATCCCGGTCGACCCGGCCCTGCTGGAGGCTGGCGACCACAACGGCTCTACGTTCTACCAGCACCTGGGCTTTTTCAAAGCCATCACCGAAGGTGCTGCGGTAGAAGTCACCGTAGAAGACGGCTTGAAAGCAGTCGTTCTCGGCCTGGCCGCTCAAGCCTCCGCTCAGGAAGGCAAAACCATGCGCATCACCAACAACGGCTTTGGTTTCGAACCCGCTTAGAGCACAAGCCCGTCCAAACTCCTTCAGGGGTGCGACTCGCCACCCACTAACCCAGCTCTCTCCCACCCAATGGGGGAGAGCTGTGGAGAGGGTTCTTCTCAATAGCCTGAACCCAACCAAACCAGGGCAAGTGTGGAGAGAGGGCGCAAACGATACCCTCACCACATAACCACTTGCCAACTTCATCTCAGAGTGCCATGGTGTCAATACAACCTATTCTGCCTTGGTGTGCCCTGTAACCGGCCGGGCGGTAGCGAATCTGATCGATTCTCACGCCTAACGTTATTGTTCCATTCAGTCGCGCGCTAGAACCCGAGACTCCGTTGAACCGACGCTAGCTACTACAAACTTAATTGTAACTGTGTGAACTTCATCGCAATCAAAGACTGAATCGCGACGCATATCCCTGTGAAAAACCGGAATATGCGTCGCAGACGACGCTGATGCATGGAATCATCGTCTGAAGCGACGGTTTTACTGGTTTTGATATCACTTAGGTGTGGCAGCCTAATGTCGCTTAATGCCCTGTGTAGCTGGGCCTTAGCGAACGTACTTTATGGGTTATGTGAAACTTCCGCCGGAATAAGGGGCGGAGTCGACGATGAACAAGCTGTTATGTGAGAATCTATGACTGATACTGTAATTCTGCAAAGAATTAGAAATCGAATAATAGAGCTGCTTGATTGGTTTAGTGACGAGTCAAAATTTAATAGTGCAATTTCGAATATTGAAATGTGGGAAGACTGGGTACGGGACAATGATGTTGAATCTTTTGAGTATCCAGTATTCACGCAAGAAGAAATCGTTTCCCTAAAACCAGTTTCGGTAGCATGGGAAAATATTTCCTTAGATACCAAGCAAACTGATACTGAGTGGATTGTTTTTTCTAGAAAATGTGCCGAGGCACTTACGATATTAAATAAACGTGGATTGCTATCAGAGACTGTGGCAATCACATAACAAATGCAGGCAGTCGACGCGAAAAATCCCGCGCAACTGCTGCAAGCGTTATACAACAGGACGAGTATGAGTGCTAAGCCTATTCTCGATAGTGATTTCTACCATGACGGAAGAGGCCCAGAGCTTCAAAGAGTCGTGTGGAAGCCTAGGGGAGCAGTCCTCGTTGGTTTCGAGTATTTCAATCCTGATGAGGAGTATGTCCCCGACAATTTGAGGCACTTGGTTTTAGAAGGCGTTGAAGCATACAGCATGGCCTCAGAAGAGGTGCACGGTAGCATCTTAGCCACTGGAGAAAGTCGAGCAGCGATATTTGAGGTTATGGATTCCACATGGCTGGCCTCTCTGAATCAAGCACACCTATCGAACTGCAAGCACTATCAAGTGATGTTCTACGACGAAGTTTTTGATTTGGTATGTAGAGGCATAAAGTCAGGTTTGGGGCCTATCAATGCATAACAATCGCAGGCACAGCGAAAGCTTTTTCGTTGCGGCTTTGCCTCCACTACAAAGCTGCGCGTGCTGCGGGCGTTATAACTGCAATAAATAGGAGGATGAAAATGGAAACCGTAGGTATGGTATTTGGAATTATAGGATTTATATTCGCATTAGCAGCGCTAAATGAAACTAGATCACTAAAAAAGAAGTTGGAAGAAAGTGGTGTTTTGACCGGGGAAAAATAACTAATTTTTCACTGCGCTGGCCTGCGCCGCTTGTCGGGTCACGCCAATGAGAAAGACTGAAAATGTTCATAGTAATAATCAGTAAGTACAAAACAATCAGTGAAGGCCAAAGTTATAACAAGTGTATCGTGACTCAGCGGCTACGCCACTTGGACCTCCGTTCCGTTGCTTCGCAACTACACTTCGGCCCCACATACAAGCGTTAAGAGCAAGGAGTTCATCAAAAAATGCCAGACTTAGCTAATAGGTGGGCAGGCCGTCTATACGGGACTAACACAGGAAATGTTTTTCTTGATTTAAATCAGGATGGACGAAATGTGTCTGGCAGATTGAGAATAATGGACTCAATTTTTGGTGTTTCGATCTACGATTACACCGGCTCGGTTGATGAAGAGTTTTTGTTGCACTGCACTCCATACCAAGCCGCTGAAGGTGTCGAGCTGGGGGATGTGAACGTAAGGGGGCATTTGACGCAAGAAGGCAACATTCGTGGAGAGTGGGAGTCGACAATCGGCACTGCTGGCACCTTTGAACTTTATCCACATGACATAGCGTCAGCAGACCCTTCTGAAAGGAATCGCAACCCAGAACAGATCCACAACAAAACTATTCCTTTGGGATCGGTTCGTCTTTTCAAAGACGACTTGATTCAACTGATCGATTTCATAAAAAAGGATTTTAGCAAAGGAAGAGTCATTGTGACTTACTCGCTAAGAGGTAGCGAGCTTACAAAATATGCCGATGATTTTTTTGAACAGCTAGATGGAATAGAGCGGCTAAACTACATCAAGATTGTAATCCAAGAACCCGAGGCGCATGGCATCAATCGTGTTATTGTCGTGGAGCTTGTGGCTAATGGGGCTAGTGAAATCCGTGTTTCCGGCATCAACGAATCATGGGTTCTTGGTAAATCTGAATCTATATTTCAAGCACTGAAACCAAAGCAGAATTCTTTAGTTACCACATATAGGAAGTATGGCCTTAATCTTAATGGGGCGATATTCATTGCTATGCTAATCGCTATACCCGATATGCAAGATTGGGAAAGAAGGGCTATATTTGTAATATCAGTGTTTTTTTTGCTCAACTTTTTGCTATTTGTTCATAATAAATTTATACCTAATACCGCAATTTATCTTGAGCAAGTTAAGCCAGGCTTCTTCAAGCGAGCATGGCCTAGTATTTTGTCTTGGGTTATTGCGGTTAGCAGCTCAATAGTTGCAGCATATATATTTTCACTTCTCAATAGCGGCGGCTCTTAACAAGCGCATGTTGCCGGACTGTGAACTTCACCCGCTTTAGTGGACACCTCAAGGCCTACCAGCGGTGTACCAAGGGGCCTCGCTTCGTGCCATTGAACAGCCACTTCAGTAAAGAAATATCGATCGAGCCATTCTCACCTGCCTTAAAACCCGGCACCAGCCGGTGTCTGATCCGTTTGACCGGGTCAGGCTGTCCAACGCGGCTGCCGCCGCAACGTCAACCAAAACCGAACGCCAACGCGACGGTCGTCGCAATTCCTGTCAATCGAACCGCCCATTCCGCTCGTAGTCGAGTCAATCAGCGTGATAGTAAAACCGGTTCCTGCCTAATCCTTTGGCGCGATACATGGCTTGGTCTGCCTGGTTAAGCAGGGAGTCGATTGTATCGGTAGGCTGGGTCAGGTAGCCGCCGACGCTGACCGTTATATGGCAATCATCGTGCATGGTTTCTTCAACCGCCAATCGAATTCGTTCCCCCAGTTGCATGAGGGTGTCGGCATCGCAGTCCACCATAACAATCAAAAACTCATCTCCACCCCAGCGAGCAGCCTGATCATAGATTCTGAGGTTGTCTCGCAACAAGGTGGCTACCTGAATCAACGCCTGGTCACCGCGGGCGTGGCCGTGTTGGTCGTTCAGTTCTTTAAAGTGGTCAAGGTCGATCCACAGTATCCCGAGCGATGTGTTCTCGCGATGGGCACGGTCGAGCCAGGTGGTCAGGGTGTCAGTTAGGCCCCGGCGGTTGAGTAGATTGGTGAGCGAGTCTATGCGGGCCAGGGTTTCCAGCTGGCGGGTGCGCTCCTGCACGCGATCTTCCAGCTCATCGGTATGGCGAAGAATGGACTCGGCCATCTCCCCAAAATACGCAATCAATCGGCCGACTTCTCTCTGTGCTTTGGGTAAGCGCTCAACCTTGAAGGTGCCATTCTGCAGCGCGAGCATTGACCCACCCATTTTTTGCATAGGGATCAAAAACCAGTGATTCAGCAGCAGGTAGATCATGACCAGGCTGGCAATCAGCATGACCGACATCAGCGCCAGGGTACGAAAAAAGGGCTCTACGGGCATCAGTTCGGTCAGGTCGATCAGGGTAACCGCAAACCAGTCAATGTCGGGTAGGTGGGCGATGCCGAGCAGGTGGCGGGTCCCTTCCCGGGTTACAAATACCGTTTCAACCGGCGTCTCACCCTGACGGTTTTGTATCAGCTCGAGCATCTTTTCTCTTACCATTGCCTCGTCTTCCGGCGTATCCAGTAACCGGTCGATGGTGTTCTTTTGGCCATCGGGTTTAACCTGGGTGGCGAAATCGATCAGCGACGCGTCGCGATAGAGCTGTATGGCGCCGCTGGCATCCAGAAACAACGAGGTAATGCCCGGCTGGTTAAGGTCGACGATGTCGCGCAAAAAGGGCGCCAGCTCAAGGCCTGTTCCGGCCAAGCCTAGAATCTCGCCCGTTTCGCTGCGAATTTGAGCATCGATCCACAGCATGGTGACGCCCAGCTCCGGGTCCGGGTTGACGTTGAGGTGAAAATCCCGTCCGCCCTTGATCAACTGATAAAACCAGGCATCTTTGGCGGCATGTTCATTCAGCGTGTATCGATGCAAGGCCGAGGCGTAATCGTTGTTGGCATTGTTGAAGTAATAGGCGCCGGTATTCTCTAAAGCGACGAAGAAGTTGCGGTCGCGAAAGCTCTGCCGGTATTGCTCCATCTCCTGTTCAGCTTTACGCGTCAGTTCCGGGTCATTCTGGCCATTGGCCCAGCGCTTAATAACGCTAGAGTTCGCGAATTGTTGCGACAGCGCGATTTCACGGTCCAGTGGTTGTGACAGCCGGGCGCTGTCATAGAGAACCTGTATCTCGGCTATCCGTTGCCCCCATTGCTCAATGATTGTTGTGGCGGAACGGTTAAAGAGATACAGCGCAATTAATGACGAGACGAAGATAAGTCCGGCCGTTATTAAGATGAAACGGTACTTCAGACTCAAGGGCGTGCTCCAGGATGGTCCTTTTACGTTCAAAAAGTATAGTCCAGCGACACGCATCTGCCTGTGGATTGTTGAGGTGTAATCGCCCGCCCAATGCCCGGTTTGGTTGACAGTGGTGACTAACCGTCAGCGCGGCTGCCCCTGCAGCGCCAGTTCGCGAATGATGTTGGCCATGTACCGCGTGGCCAGGGGGCGGTCGTGGTTGCGGTTCCAGAGCAGGCCTGGGGTGCGGATTGGCGTCGGGTTTTCCAGCGCCACAGCAACCAGACAGGGCTCGCCGCTCAGGGCGTTGTCGGAGACGATGCTGCACAAGTGCGTGCGCCGCACCAGTTCCACCATGGGGGAAATGGCGTTCATCTCAGCTACCACTTGCGGTTCGGCCCCGGCGGCTTCAAAGCACTCGTCCAGCAACTGCCGTGTCGAGAAATTCCGGGTCAACAGCGCCAGTGGCAACCCATTCAGCTCGACCATGCGCACCCGTTTGCGTTTCGCCAGCGGGTGGGTCGGGCTCATGATCAGCTTCAATTCTTCATTGAACAACGGCTCGAACCAGAGCCCGCGCGGCACCGCCGGCCGGTAGGAAATGCCCAGATCCAGCGTACCGTTCTCCAGCCCCTGGGCGATCTGGTCACCTGACAATTCCTCAACAATCACCTTCACCTGCGGAAACTTCTCCATAAAGGCGGCCAGGCACTGCGGAATCAGCTGCACGTTAAAGCTGTGCGTCGCCGCAATGCGCAATTCCCCGGTTAACTGATCGGGTGAGGCTTTCAAGGCCCCGACGGCGGCATCCACCTGTTTCAGAATGGGGGTAATGGTGTCCACAAAGTCACGCCCGGCCTGAGTCAGCGATACCGACTTGCCATCCCGGTTGAACAGCGTGACGTCCAGCTCATCTTCCAGCTGTTTGATCTGATGCGACAGCGTCGACTGGGTAACGTGGGTGCGTTCGGCCGCCCGGGTGAAGTTCTGCACCTCGGCCAGTGCCACGCAATAACGCAGGTGTCTCAGTTCCATGGGCGCTCCGGTAGGTTGTGGGTTAAATCATCGATGTCATCGATCATTAATATCGAAATTTATCATTTTTGTAAATTAAGGCGGGGGCATAAGGTGAGAGCAACTCAAAAACAACCATAAAAAACACGGGAGCCGACCATGAAGATAGGGCGAGAAACCACGCCGAAAACGGCCATCTGTACTTCGAACGAACACACCATCGTCGTGCGCGGCCAGGACCTGTGTCAGGACCTGATCGGCCAGACCAGCTTTACCGACTACTTCCTGCTGTTGCTAACCGGCAAGCAGCCTACTGATGCGGCCCGCAAGGTGGTCGATGCCACCCTGGTCTCCATAGCCGAACACGGCTTCGTGCCCAGCGTGCAGGCCAGCCGCATGACCTACGCCGCCGCACCGGATGCCCTGCAGGGCGCCGTCGCCGCCGGTATTCTCGGCTGTGGCCCGGTTATTCTGGGTGCATCGGAAACCGCCGGGAAAATGTTTGTGCGCATCCGTGAACGCATGAACGACGGCACCAGCCTCGATGACGCCGCCCTGGCCGAAGTACAGGCCCTGCGCGCCGAGCGTCAGCCAATTCCGGGCTACGGTCACCCGCTGCACAAGTCCCGCGACCCGAGAGTCGATGCGTTGTTCAAGGTTGCCCGCGAAGCCGGTGCAAACCTCGACTTTATCGCCACCGCCGAAGCCGTTGAGCGCGCCATTCCCCAGGTGATCAGCAAAGAACTTAAGTTGAATGTTTCCGCCGCGATTCCTGCGGTATTGCTGGGCGTCGATTTTCCGGTCTCGGCCCTGCGCGGTATCCCGATTCTGGCGCGGACCGCCAGTTTGATCGCGCACCTGTCAGAAGAAGCCGAACAGCCGAGCGGGTTTGCGCTCTCCTACCAGGCCACGCAAAACCTGGACTACACCGGCGAAACGCCCGACGGCTATACAGCCTGATACCGAGGAACCGTACAGATGATCAAAGTACTCGAAGGCATTACCGTGATAGAGCAGGGCACCTTCATTACCGGCCCAGCGGCTGGCATGTTGCTGGCGGATTTGGGGGCGAACGTGATTAAAGTGGAAATGCCGGGCACCGGTGACCCCTTTCGCGCCTTCAAGGGCGGCCTGTACAGCCCGCACTATCAGACCTACAACCGCAACAAGCGCAGCATCGCCCTGAACACCAAACAGCCCGAAGATCGGGCGATTTTCGACGACCTGATTCGCAACGCCGATGTGTATATCCAGAACTTTCGCCCCGGCGCCGCCGACCGACTGGGCGCGGGTGAAGACCGCCTGCGTGAACTGAACCCGGGGCTGATTTACTGCTCCATCAGCGGTTTTGGACCCGACGGCCCCCACGCTGGCCGCCCGAGTTACGACACCGTGGCCCAGGCCGCCAGCGGCTTTTTGAAACTGCTGATCAACCCGGAAAACCCGCGCGTGGTCGGCCCGGCTATGGCCGATGCGATGTCCGGCTTTTACGCCGCCTACGGCATTCTCGGTGCGTTGTATGAGCGCAGCCAAACCGGCAAAGGCCGCAAAGTCGAAGTCTCGATGCTCGAAGCCATGTGCCACTTCAACCTGGATGCGTTCACCCACTATTTCTCCGAAGGCGAAATCATGGGGCCCTACAGCCGCCCGCAGGTCTCGCAGAGCTACGTGATGGAATGCGCCGATGGCAAGTGGGTGGCGCTGCACATGTCCTCGCCCGAGAAATTCTGGCAGGGCCTGGCCAACGCCATTGGCTACCCGGAGCTGCTGCAGGATGAGCGCTTCAGCAGCCGCGAAGGCCGCATTGAGCATCAGGAGCAGATGATTGAGGTGCTCAAACCCGTCTTCAAACAGCACAGCCGCGACACCTGGTGCCAGCGCCTGGAAGCCGAAGATGTGCCGCACGCGCCCATGTACGACTCGAACGAGGTGCTCGAAGACGCCCAGGTCAAACACCTGCAACTGGAAGTATCAACGCAGCATCCCGAAATGGGCACCTTCCGGTCGGTGCGCTCGCCCGTATCCTACGACGGAGAGCGGCCGGTCAGCATTACCGCACCACCGACACTGAACGAACACCGCGACGCCATCGTCGCTGAACTTCAGGCACGCAAAAAATAAGAAACAGTGAGGGCCAACCCCATGTTCGAATTGCCGAAAAAAGAAGACATTTTCAACCACGGTATTCCATCCACACCGGATGACATTACCGAGATCGTCATCAAAGCCATGGGCCAGACCGAGAACCCGCGCCTGCGCGAGATTCTGACGGCCCTGGTCAAGCACCTGCATGCCTTCGGCCGTGAGGTGAAACTGAGCGATGAAGAATTCACCCAGGCGCTCGATGCGGTTACCCGCCTTGGCCACTTAAGCGTTGGCAAGCACAACGAAACCGTGGTGATGTCCGACGCGCTCGGCTTTTCCACCCTGGTGATGATTCTGAACCAGAACCGCGATGCCGATCAGATGTCGCCCGCCTTGCTCGGCCCGTTCTATACCCGCAAAGACCCGGAATACCCGAACGGCTTTAACATCGCCCGGGATACCCCTAAAGAAAGCGACATTCCTCTGTTCGTGCGCGGCCGTGTGCAGGATAAACACGGCAAGCCACTGGCCAATGCTCTGGTCGAAGTCTGGCACGCCTCTCCGGAAGGCCTGTACGACAACCAGGATGAAACCATGCCGGCCAACAACCTGCGCGGCAAATTCCGCACCGACGGCGACGGCCAGTTTCATTTCCGCACCATTCGCCCGGCCAGCTACCCGATTCCCACCCACGGCCTGGTCGGCGACATGTTGCGCGCCCAGGGCCGGCACCCGTTCCGCGCGGCGCACCTGCACTTCACCGTTTCGGCCGACGACCACGCCACCCTGGTGACGCAGATTTTCCCGCAAGACGATCTGTTCGTGGAATCGGACTGTGTGTTTGGGGTCACCAGTGCCGACCTGGCGATCGACTTCCCGATGCACGACGACGGCAAAGCGCCGGACGACGACGTAACCGGCGCCTACTGCACACTGGATTTGACCTTTGATTTATCACCCGGTGAATCGCGCTTGCCGCAATCACCGATCAATGCCTGACGACACACAAACGACCCGTTGTTAACGCAAGACTCTAAAAACAAAACAAGAGAGAGACGAAGCCATGAAAACAACCATTACCCGGGGCGCCCTGGCGGCCACTCTGACGTTGGCCGCCACACTGCCAACGCTGGCGACTGCTGAAGAAACCATTAACCTGACGGTCGGTTCCAGCCACCCCACCACCATCCCCTGGGTCGGCATGATTCCGAACGTGTTTATTCCCGAAGTCGACCGCATTCTGGCCGAAACCGGCGACTACGAAATCAACTGGACCGAAGCCTACGCCGGCCAGTTGTATGGCGCCAACGCCACGCTCACCTCAGTGGGCGATGGCATTGCCGACATTGGCTGGGTATTCAGCTACCTCGAAGGCTCGCGCATGCCGCTGAGCCAATTGAGCGCCTACACGCCGTTTACCACCAGCGACCCGGAACTGATTCTGGATGTGTTTGTCGACCTCATTAACGACCAGCCCGAACTGGCCGACGAATGGGAAGGCAACAACGTGGTGTTCCTGGGCGCGACCGCGTCTGACACCTACGACATCTACACCAACTTCCCGGTTAACGATTTATCCGACCTCGACGGTCGCCGCATTTCCGCACCGGGCGTATTGGGCGTTTGGCTCGACCCGGTAAACGCAACCCCGGTCGATGGCACCCTGGCCAGCTACTACACCGACATTCAGACCGGTGTGTCGGAAGGTGTTGTCACCCTGGCAACCGGCGCACTGCCGGCGCGCATTTATGAAGTGGCCCCGTACATCACTCAGGTGAACCTGGGTGTGGTGTTCTCGGGCGGTATTGCCATTAACCGCGATCGGTTCGAAAGCTTGCCTGAGGCAGTTCAGGCTGCGATGAAGCAAGCCGGTGCCGTTTACACCGCCGCCCACGGCCGCGACCTGGCCGAACGCTACCAGAGCTCGCTCGACCGCATGGTGGAACTGAGTGCCGACGGCAACAACCCGGTGCAGATCACCGCCCTCACGGCCGCCCAGCGCCAGGAGTGGATTGATGGCATGCCCGACCTGGCGCAGCAGTGGGTCGATAACAACGAAGCCCGCAACCTGCCCGCGAGCGACATTCTGCAAGCTTACATGAATGCCATTCGTGAGCGTGGCGTACAGCCAGAACGCGCCTGGGACGAACTCTGAGTTCAGTACCCAACTAGACGCAACGGCCGGGCATGTGCCCGGCCGTTACCACGGTCACTCCCTGGAGCAGTATGCCATGACCATTAAATCGCTAGTTTTCGGCCAGGGCACCGGTAACAGTCTGTTTGGCTACCTGGTGGATGGCCTGAACGCCGCCGGGTCGCTGTTGATCTTTGCCATCATGGCACTGATTTGTGCCGATGTGTTATCCCGCAATTTGTTTAACCAACCCATCGACGGCGTGGCAGAAATGGTCGCCGCCTCGATCGTGATGATTGTTTTCCTGCAGTTGGCCAGCACGCTGCGCCATGGCCGCCTGGCCCAGGCCGACATCTTTATTTACGGCTTTACCGTCTCATTTCCCCGCATCGGGCGCAGCCTGACCACCCTGTATTACCTGGCGGGCGCCGCCATGCTGGGCGTGGTCTATCAGGGCACCGTGCCGGTGCTGATGCGCGCGATCGATCGCAATCAATTCTTTGGCGTGGAAGGGGTGTTTACCTTCCCTGTTTGGCCCATTCGTACCGTGGTGGTGGTGTGCGCGGCCGTCACCGTACTGCAATTTTTGGTGTTGGCGGTACGCGAAGCCCTTTGCGTAGTGCGCGGCACCCCGATCAAGACACCGGTCGCCGCCGACGCTGAAGCCGCCACCCCTCGTTCAGGAGAACCCTCATGACCGGTTTGGAAATTGGCCTGGTCGCCGTTGTGGTCATGCTGGTGTTGATATACATCGGCATGCACATCAGCATCGCGCTGA
The DNA here is from genome assembly GCF_004000275.1 of Saccharospirillum alexandrii. Taxonomy (GTDB): domain Bacteria; phylum Pseudomonadota; class Gammaproteobacteria; order Pseudomonadales; family Natronospirillaceae; genus Saccharospirillum; species Saccharospirillum alexandrii. The sequence goes on along the minus strand of NZ_RCIP01000002.1, from coordinate 1,062,572 downwards.
TGCTGGTGTCGTTCGGCGCCATTGCCACCCTGCGTGATTCCGGCCTGGCCACGCGCATGGTCGCTGCCGCCGCGAACGATTCGCTTGGCAGTTATTTATACGGCGTGGTGCCCCTGTTTGTGTTGATGGGCCTGCTCGTCGTGGTCTCCGGTGTGGGGCGCGATACCTTCGATGTGTTTCAGCGCCTGCTGCGCAAAGTGCGCGGTGGCCTCGGTTTGGCCACCGTGGGTGCCAATGGCATTTTTGCCTCCATTACCGGCATCAGTGTGGCCTCGGCGGCGGTGTTCACCCAGGTCGCCGTGCCTGAAATGCGTCGCCATGGCTACACCCCGAAATTTTCGGTGGGCGTGGTAGCCGGCAGCTCGGTACTGGGCATGCTGATTCCGCCTTCACTGTTGATGATCGTCTACGGTGTGTTGGCCGAACAGTCCGTTGGCCGCATGTTCATTGCCGGTATTATTCCGGGCCTGATTCTGGCGGTGAGTTTTTGCATCACCATCATGGTGCTGGCCTATGCCTTCCCGGATTTTATGAACCAAAAGGGCCACCAGCCCGTTGCCGACCAGGAAGGCACAAACCCATCACGCCTGGCCCTGGCCAGCAAACTGATCCCGATTCTGATTTTAATGCTGCTGGTATTGGGCGGCCTGTATTCCGGGTTTTTCACGCCAACCGAAGCCGGTGCGGTCGGCGCCTGCGGTGCCCTGGTGCTGGCGCTGGCAAAACGCCGCTTAACCTGGGGCTCCTTTTACAAGGTGCTGGGGGAAACCGGCCACGTGGCGGTGTCGATTCTGTTCCTGATTCTCGCCGCCTCCCTGTACAGCCGCATGCTCGCACTCACCGGGTTGCCGATGTCGGTCGCTCAGTGGGTCACCTCGCTCGACCTGGCCGTGTATGAATTTCTGTTCGTGTATTTGCTGGTGATCATTCTGATGGGCTGCATCATCGATTCGGTGTCGATCATGCTGATTGTGCTACCGATCGTGTTGCCGATTGCCCAGTTCTTCGGGCTCGATCTAATCTGGTTTGGCGTGATTACCGTGGTCGCGGTTGAGATTGGCCTGGTAACGCCGCCGTTTGGGATCTCGGTGTACACGGTAAAAGCCAGCCTGAACGACGACACCGTCTCGGTAAAAGAAATCTTCAAAGGGGTAACCCCCTTCTTCATCGCCATGCTGTTCGCACTCTTTGTGCTGACGGTGTTTCCAGCGCTCTCCACCACGCTGGCTTACCTATATTAGAGGTATCTGCTGCCATGACATCACTGTCGACCGCACCCCTGGAAGAAGCGCGCCACACCCCGTTGGATGACGGCGCGCTCAACCAACTGTTCTACGGCGCCCGAACCTTTGGCTACTGGCAAGACCGGCCCGTCGACGACAACAAGCTGCGCCAGTTAGCCGAACTTTCTGGCCTGGCCCCAACCAGCATGAACTGCAACCCCTTGCGCATTTATTTTCTGCGCACGGCCGAAGCATTCGAGCAACTGGTGCCCGCACTTAAGGAAGGCAATGTAGAGAAAGTACGCCAGGCCCCGGTGACCGCCATACTGGCTTACGACCGCCGCTTCTACGACAACCTGCCAACTCTGTTCCCCCACAACAAAGACGCCCGGTCATTATTTGTGGGCAACGAACCCCTGCGCGAAGAAACCGCCTTTCGCAATGGCAGCCTGCAGGGGGGGTATTTTATTCTGGCCGCCCGTGCCCTGGGGCTCGACTGCGGCCCGATCTCCGGTTTCGATAACGACAAGGTCGACCAGATTTTCTTTGGGTCGGAGAACCCGCATCTGCGCAGCAACTTTATTTGCAACCTGGGCTACGGCGATGAAACCCGGCTGCACGCGCGCGGCCCGCGCTTGAGTTTTGAAGAAAGCTGCCGGCTGTTGTAAGCCGGCGTCTAACGCAAACGTGAACAGATGTAGACATCGTCGCAACGGCGACGGACACACAAACAAAGGCAAGACGAAAACAACAAGAGGACGCTCCCATGTGCAGACTGTGTGACGCTAACAAAGCCAGTGGCCATTCCGAAGGCCGCAGAGACTTCCTGAAAATGGCCGCCGCCACCGGCGCCGTAGCGGCCTCCATGCCGTTACTGGCCGGGGGCGCACAGGCCGCCGCCCACTCGACCCAGGCGCAAATGCCCCCCGGCATCGGCAACGAAGGCCGCCGCACCCTAATCAAAGGCGGCGCCGTCATGAGCATGGACCCATCGGTGGGCGACCTGCCGGTGGGCGACGTATTGCTCGAAGGCAAGCGCATTGTACAAATCGCCCCGTCGATCAGCGTAGGCGAAGACGTTGCCGTCATCGACGCCAAAGGCAAAGTGGTGATGCCCGGTTTCATCGACACGCACCACCACCAGTTCGAAACCGCCCTGCGCAGCTTCCTGGCCGATGGCATTCTAATTAACGATGGCCAGCCGCACAGCGAGCGCAACTACTACGAGACGATTCTGCAGAACTTCTCGATGCATTACCGCACCGAAGACGTGTACATCAACGAACTGTTCGCCGGCCTGTCACAACTCGACGCCGGTGTAACCACGGTAATGGACGTGAGCCAGATCCACCATTCACCGGAACATTCCGACGCCGCCATTCTGGGCCTGAAAGACGCCGGCCGCCGCGGCGTGTTCGGCTACTTCGAAGGCTGGGGCGACCGCGCCCAATACCCGCAGGATGCCACCCGCATTCGCCAGCAGCACTTCGCATCCGACGACCAACTGACCAGCATGGTCATGGGCGGTGAAATCTACCTGCCGGGTTACGAAGAAGCCTGGCGCATCGGCCGCGAACTGAACCTGCCGATTGCCCTGCACGTGGTAGGCACCTTCGGTATGGCCGACACCTTCGACCAACTGGCGCGCGACGGCCAGTTCGGTGCCGACAACATCTTCATTCACATGACCGGCATGAGCGACATGGCCTGGCAGGCCGCCGCCGATGCGGGTTCTCACGTATCCCTTTCAGTACCGATCGAGATGACCATGCGCCACGGCATGCCACCCATCCAGAAGTGCCTGGACATGGGCCTGCAACCTTCGCTTTCCAGCGACGTGGAATGCACCATGACGGCCGACCCCTTCACCCAAATGCGCTCAACCATGACGCTGCAACGCGCCTTCGTGAACGAAAAGGCTCTGGCCGGTGAAGACAACCTGCCAGGCCTGCTCACCGCTAGAGATTGCATCCGCTTCCACACCCTCGAAGGCGCCCGCGGCCTGAAGCTGGACCACAAAGTCGGCAGCCTCACCCCAGGCAAAGAAGCCGACATCATTTTGTTGGATGCCGAAGCTATTAATGTGGCGCCATTGAACCATGTACCGGGTGCGGTGGTGACGCTCATGGAGCGCAATAACGTCGATACCGTGCTTGTCGCCGGGAAGGTTCGTAAGTGGCAGGGTCAGTTGGTGAATGTGGATGTTGAGCACCTGCGTGGGCAGTTGGAAGCCAGTCGGGATTATTTGTTTGAGGCGGCGGGTATAGAGCAGGATCTGTTCAGAGCCTAAAAGAAGCCACTCAACCCAATGCGCCCTCTCCCGCCTGCGGGAGAGGGCCGGGGAGAGGGCGCCCTTCAACTCTGAGAGCCAACCCCAGAACCCCACCCCCGTCCAGCATGAGCCGGTCGAAGGCCATTGGGGAGCAAGCCAAGCCCGAGTCCCTTACGAGCATAGGGGGGGCGCGAATGACACCGCTCAGCAGATAAATACTTGCCAACTTCGTCACAGAGTGCCATGGTGAATGGACAGCTTATTTTGACTTGGTGTGCCCTGTAACCGGGCGGGCGGCAGCTAGCTCAGAGCGTTTATGCAGAATTTTCAGTGATCAAAGACGACTCTCTGATCATGGATTAGGCAGTCCTTTGGGGTTTTCTGGGCTTGCATCACCCCCGCATATTCCAGGAGACACCCTGAAAATGCGTCGTTCAAGACGCTGATGTCTGGGATGGCCCTCGGAAGTGATTGTTTTTTCGGTGTTGATATCAACTGGAAGAGTGGCAGGAAATCTGATAAGGCTCACTAAATAGATGCTTCGCCAATCGTTGTAATTTTAACTCGTTTGGGATATTGCATTGATATGTGTCATCCTAGAAGTTGATCAATCACGTTATACGTAATTTAAGTCGGAATTTTGGCATGAAAGGAAAATACATTGCTCCATTTTTGGATGGCGAGGCTTTCAATTGCGTGAGTTGCCACGTCTACACCAAGCAAAATTGGTACTATTTGCGTGGTTCTAGCGGGCCCGATGGATATGGTGACCAGACTAACGATCCCAGGTTCCGAATCTCTTACTGTGAACATTGTAGATTCCCTACGATTTGGTACGGCGAGTCAGTGATTTTTCCGCTGAATATGTCGGTGGAACCCCCAAATGATGATCTTCCCGACGATATAAAAAGGGACTATGAAGAGGCTAGTTCCATCTTAAATTTGTCACCAAGAGGTACAGCAGCATTATTGAGATTAGGCATTCAGAAGCTATGTGCTCATCTCGGCCAATCGGGTAAAAATATAAATACAGACATCAAAGGGCTTGTTGCCGCCGGTTTACCACCTAGGGTTCAAGAGGCACTAGATAGTGTCAGAGTCATTGGAAACGATGCTGTGCATCCAGGGAAGATTGACCTGATGGATGATAGAAGCACTGCAAGCCAGTTGTTCAGGTTGGTTAATTTTATTGCACAGAAAATGATCACAGAGCCTCGCGAAATTGACGAGATATATAGAAACCTTCCTGCTGAAAAATTGCAGGGCATTAAGGATAGAGATGGCAATCAGTGACTGTATTACCAGGCCAGTCATAGCAACGTACATGGAGGCTTCGCCACCGTTACTCTGCCATACATGCTAGCAGGTGTTAGCTGAAGGGTATATTGGGTCTGAGTTCAACTTAAAGAAGGTAAGGAAGGTTATGTCAAAAAGAATAGTAGTCTTTAATCACAAAGGGGGAGTGAGCAAGACAACTTCTGTTTATAATATTGGATGGATGCTCAGTAAGGAACATAAAGTTCTAGTAGTAGATGCAGATCCACAGTGCAACTTGACCAGTCTTATTCTTCGTGATGATTTTGAAAAGTATTACGTAGAGGACCAGACTAAGAACCAAAACATTAAAGATGGAGTAAGTTCTGCTTTCTTGGGGCGTCCTCACCCTATCGAGCCAGTAGAATGTACGTCACCAAATAGAGCTCCAAATTTGTACCTATTAGCTGGTCACGCAAACTTATCTGAATTTGACGCAGCTTTGACATTTGCGCAAACATCTAATAATGCGATTGCAACATTGCAAAACCTGCCTGGTGCATTTTCCGAGTTGATTCGATTAACAGAAGAAAAGTATTCAATAGATTTCACAATTATTGATTTGAACCCGAGCCTGAGCGCCATAAATCAAAATCTGTTCTTATCCTCCGACGCGTTTATCGTCCCAACAAATCCTGACCCTTTTTCCGTTATGGCAATTGATACTCTGACAAAGACTCTTCCGAAGTGGATGACTTGGAAAAGAGCTTCATTGCCAATGTTTACAGATTCGGCATATCCAATGCCCGAAAGTGAGCCAAAATTCTTGGGTAGCTTAATTCAGCGATTCAATATCCGTAATGGTCAAGCTGCAGCCCCATATAGAAATAACATAGGCGAAATCAAGACAAAGATAGGGGGCGATTTTTTTGCTGCAATGGCGTCCTCAGGGATGGTGCTTGAAAACCATTATGATCATGAAATTGTATCGGAGGGATATTGTCTCGCAGAAATACCAGACTTCCAGGGGCTTTTACCAAAAGCATACGCAGCAGAGGTTCCAGTTTTTGAGTTGACTGACTCTGAAATAGGTGAGGTTGGCAGCGTTTTAGAAAATATGAGAACTAAACGCGACGGCCTTCTTGATAGCTTTGATAGATTAAAGAATAGAATAGAAAGTTTATTGAAATATGTATAATTCCTTTTTGCTGTTTAAAAATAATATAGCGGACGTTAAAGGTCTTTCAGAAGTTCACAGGTATCTAGAGGCTACTATATCATCTCCTTTTTCATTTGATGATCTTCTTAGATCTCAGATTGTCTATTCCGTTAGCGCTTTTGATAAGCTAATGCATGACTTAATACGAGTAGGTATGGTTCAAATATTTAAGGGTGCTAGGCCTCCTACGCCAAAGTATTTGGCTGAGCCAATACCAATGGAGCTTCATCGAGAAATTGCGACTGCCACATTCCCACCCAAGGAGCATTTGTTTGAGAATGCGGTGTTTAACAAGTTGAAAATAATTTCTTATCAAGATCCCTCAAAAATCTCAGAAGGACTTAGCTATATTTGGAATGAAAGTCAAAAGTGGCAGAAGATATCTGAAAATCTTCCGTTTAGTGATAAAGACATGAAAGTAAAGCTTAAGCTAATTGCAGGAAGAAGGAATTCAATTGTCCATGAAGCAGACATTGATCCGGTTACACTCCAAAAGTATGAGATAACTCAAACTGATTGTGACGAGGTAACAGAATTCTTATATTCCTGCGGCTCGGAGATATACAAGTTAGTTTCTTAGTGTTGAAGACGTAATAGGACAGGCACCGTAGTAATAAGATTGAAATACCTCGGTCATAGAAATTTGTTTTAGGTGGGTTGCAAGAAAATTAGTGGATAGGGCTAATCTGCACGAAAACCTACCAAATCTCCGGTTTTCAAGCGCGGAAGTGCCTCAGGTTGCCTTGTGACAAGATATTTTTTATAAGTGTGTATTTAGGTAAGTAGCTCTGCCAACCCAAGCCTAGGGGTTCTCTGGTAGCCGNGAAGTGCCTCAGGTTGCCTTGTGACAAGATATTTTTTATAAGTGTGTATTTAGGTAAGTAGCTCTGCCAACCCAAGCCTAGGGGTTCTCTGGTAGCCGAACTGCTGGAACTTGGATTTTATGGAAATGGCGGTACCCACGAGCCCTTTAAACTGGCTCTCGAAGTGTTGGGTGTTGTAGATCCAATGTTCAGCATCGATGTTTAGGCGTTCAAGAATCGGCGGTATGCCATTATGACAGGCACCTTAGGGCGTAATAGGACAGGCACCGTAGTAATAAGATTGAAATACCTCGGTCATAGAAATTTGTTTTAGGTGCGTTGCAAGAAAATTAGTGGGTAGGGTTAATCTGCACGAAAACCAGTCCAATTTCAGCTTTCCATGCACAGGAGCGCCTCAGATTGCCCTGTGAAGCGAATTTTAAGAAGGGAATGTTTAGATAAGTAGCTCTGCCAACCCAAGCCCAGGGGTTCTCTGGTAGCCGAATTGTTGGAACTTGGATTTTATGGAAATGGCGGTACCCACGAGCCCTTTAAACTGGCTCTCGAAGTTCTGGGTGCTGTAGATCCAATGTTCAGCATCGATGTTAAGGCGTTCAAGACGGCGGTATGCCATTGTCGATACTCCCACGCTTGTCATCCTTAAGTTGTCGCCCGGTCCAGTCTACCAGTTCCAGGTAATCCTGCAGCCGGAAGGGGAGGCCAGCAGGCATGTCTTGTCGCGGGTAACCTGCAAACGGGAATAGTAATGTTGGCTGATGTGGCTCTGTTGATTTCGGATCTTCTTGGGCCGTAACTATTCGTTGTTTGGCGGAAGTGTACTTTGAAGTTTCTGGTGTGGCAGCCATCTGTGCTCGGATGGGGTTTAAGTCTACATAGGCTAAGCAGGTTGCCAATGCTGTTTCATCGAGTAGCGCTTGAGATTTAAAGCGTGCCTCCCAGAAGCGGCCGGTGCAGCCGTCTTCGGCATTTGCCTGTCGGGCTATATCTTCATTCAGAGCTCGCATGAACCAGCTGATCGACATCAGGCGGTCGCGCCATTCCTCTACCCGTTCAGCGATGACCCTGAGCTGTTCGTCATACAGGTCTTTACCGGCCAAATACTGGTGGCTGAGAAAATTTCCGGCATATAGGGTGTGCCAGCGTTCGATAACTTCGGTATCCGTCCAAGACCCGGCTTTCTCGGCGTTGATGTGCAAAACCACATGGTAGTGGTTAGACATGACGGCATAGGCGCAGATGTCGAGCGCATACACATCGGCGCACTCTCGTGACACCCACATTAGGCAGCTATTGATATCAGCATTGTGATAGTTTAACTGTATAAGCTAGGAATGGGTGTCTCGGCAGCACACACTTTGTCATCAACAAAAGCTAACCATGCCATTAACCTGATGCCAAAATCTCAGCTTTGCTCTGGTTTTGCCACCGGTGATGGCGGGCGTTACATTTCAGGAGGTAGGCTATGGCCCAGGTAAATCAGGTTGAGAGGGCCTCGCGCGCTTGGCCAATTCTCGCAGCGGTAGCGAAAGACAAAAGAACTATTACTTATGGCGCGTTGGCGGGAGCACTCGGAATTCATCACCGCCCGATTCGCTACGTTCTCGGGTTAATTCAAGACTATTGCTTATCCGAGCAACTTCCACCACTTACCATACTAGTGGTTAGCCAGTCAGGTGAGCCCGGCACCGGGTTTATCGCCCATCGTTTTGACGATCTGGCTGCAGGCTATGAAGCAGTTTGGGAGTACAACTGGAACAGCTTGGAAAATCCGTTTGAGTTCTCCGCGGACGGAACATCGTTTGATGAACTAACAAAACGCTTAGTTCAGGATCCAAGCGATTCTGAAGAGGTATACGCAAAGGTTAAATCGCGCGGAGTCAAGCAACTGCTTTTTCGAAGCGCAGTTCTTCGTGCGTATAGGCACAAATGTGCGTTTACGGAGATCAGTTTTCCTGAGGCGCTTGAAGCCTGTCATATTATTCCGTGGTCTCAAGCCTCTGGTGAGCAGCGGTTAGATGTCCGCAATGGCATCCTCCTGAACAGCTTTCACCACAAGCTCTTTGATAGAGGGCTGATTACCTTTACTGAAGATCATGAGATTCATTACTTCGATCCGAGAAGTGAAGAGGGCGAATACTCTAAAATGGATGAACTTCTTACGTCTCGACTTCATGGCAAAAAATTGTATTTGCCCTTTCAGAAGAAACAACGGCCACTGGCTGAATACGTAAAAAGGCATCATGAAATTCAGGGGTGGAATATTTGAAACTGAAACAACATATTAAATGGACAGGCACCGTAGTAAAGCAGTTTGAGATGCTTCAGCCAAAGAGGTTTGTTTGAGGTGTGTTGCAAGAAAATTAGCAGATAGGGTTAATCTGCACGAAAACCAGGGAAGTTTTTGCTTTCCATGCACAGTAGTGCCTCAGATTGCCCCGTGGAGCTAACTTTTAAAAGGGAATGTTTAAGTAAGTAGCTCTGCCAACCCAAGCCCAGGGGTTCTCTGGTAGCCGAACTGTTGGAACTTGGATTTTATAGATATGGCGGTACCCACGAGCCCTTTAAACTGGCTCTCGAAGTGTTGGGTGTTGTAGATCCAATGTTCAGCATCGATGTTTAGGCGTTCAAGAATCGGCGGTATGCCATTGTCGATACTCCCACGCTTGTCATCCCTAAGTTGTCGCCCGGTCCAGTCTACCAGTTCCAGGTAATCCTGCAGCCGGAAGGGGAGGCCAGCAGGCATGTCTTGTCGCGGGTAACCTGCAAACGGGAATAGTAATGTTGGCTGATGTGGCTCTGTTGATTCCGGATCTTCTTGGGCCGTAACTATTCGTTGTTTGGCGGAAGTGTACTCTGACGTTTCTGGTGTGGCGGCCATTTGTGCCCGAATGGGGTTTAAGTCCACATAGGCCAGGCAGGTTGCCACCCGCTGTAGAGCCAACTTCATTAGGCAGCTTTCGATATCAGCGCTGTGATAGGTTAACCTAATAGGCAAGGAGGGGGTGTCTCGGCAGCGGTCTGGCCCCAAAGCCGGCCTCTGCGCATGGCGTTTTGAACATGAGTGATCTGTAAGAATGAGTTTCCTAGTTTCGTATATTATCGGAGAGGTAGTTATGCCATTAATATTTGGCATAGGGTGGAGTGTTGTATATTTTTTAACTCTTGGGCGCGTGAAACCAAAAAAGAAAACATTCTATAAGTATCCTATGGTTGCCTTGCTGGGGGTATATACAGCATGCGCAGCACCACCACTAATATATTTGGGGATCAAATCTCTGGGTCTCATTAGTTAAATTTCGGTTACCTCATCAATCAATGGGTCAGAGACATTGAAATAGCATTCTGATCAATGACTCTGACCTCATAGATTAGGCAAGATGATGTTTCACGAAGACAACAATCTTATAACCGACACCAGCTGCGAGTTGTTGCACAAACGGACCTAGCCGGAGCTGCCCGTGACTCGGTAGCGGTGTTCACCGTCTTTTGGCATGACAAGCCGCTCCTAAAGCCGGTTTCAGCGCCATAGCTCGGCCGCCACCTCAACAACAATGGCATGACGCTTGGCCAGCGCCTGGCGGTCGTCGTCGTAGCCACCCCCGATGACTGTTGCAACGGGAATGCCCCTATGCAGCAACTTGCTCAGCACCAGCCGGTCGCGCTGCCGGATGCCTGCTTCTGAAATGTTCAGGCGCCCCAGCGGGTCACCGGAAAAAACGTCCACACCGGCATCGTACAACACGATGTCTGGTGAGCAACGCCGCAGTGCTTCGTTCAGCGTGGTGTCGACGACATCCAGGTAGTCATCGTCTTCCATGCCGTTGGGCAAACCCACGTCCATATCGCTGGTTTGCTTGGTGAAGGGAAAATTGGTTTCGCAATGAATCGAGCAGGTAAACGCACCCTCATCATTCTTCAGCAAGGCCGCGGTTCCGTCGCCCTGATGCACGTCGCAGTCAAAAATCAGCACTTGTCGTACATCGGATTGCTTAAGCAGCACATGCGTGGCAATAGCCAGATCGTTCAGAATACAAAAACCGGAGGCGTGGTCATAGTGCGCATGGTGGGTGCCGCCCGCCAGGTGACAGGCCAGGCCCTGGTGCAGTGCCAACTGAGCGGTAAGCACCGTACCGGATGGCGCCAGTAAGGTGCGTTTGACCAGCCCTTCACTCCAGGGCAGGTTCATCTGGCGTTGTTCGTCGCGCGATAGGGTGTTGTTAATGAACCGGGCCAGATAATCCGGAGAGTGCGTCTGGTTCAGCCAGTGGTCACGGCACTTTCCTGGTCGGTAGGTGTTGTCGGGGGTCAGCAGTCCCTGACCGCGCAGGTAGTCCGCCAGCAATCCAAACTTTGCCATCGGGAACCGGTGTTTGGGCGGGAACGGGAAACTGTAGTCGGGGTGGTGCACCATGGGCGGCAAGCCAGACATCGGGTCTTCCTGGGAGCCTGTCGGACTTAGGATGAACCGGCTGCGGAAGCGGGACGACGGCCCAAATATCCGCAAATTTCGAGCACATAGACCCACTATGCACTCGAAATTTGCAAACATTTGGTCTCGCCGTCCCACTCCCTCGCTTCGATCCCCCTAAGTCCGACAGGCTCCTAGGGGTTAAAGCCACAGCGGGCTGCGGTTGTGCCAATTCAGATCAGTCGTTTTCCCCGACGGTCTCATTAAAGTGGGCCGGATCAAATACCATGCGACCGCTGATCGCGGCCATGGCGTCGGTTGGTTGCTCGTAAACCCAGACAGCATCGCTGATAACTCGGTCGCCCGTTACGAAGTCGTAGTAAGTGGCGTGGCCTTTGAACGGGCAGTAGGTTTGGGTGCCCGAAGGTTGGAGAGTTCCCGCGAGCATGGCATCCCGAGGCAGGTATTGGCGGTCGGGGTAGCCTGTCTCGCTCAATTGAACGGCCTGGCGGGTCTCGGCGATAATGTCGTCGCCCAGGCGCACAGTAACGGGGGCAGAATGGGGTGTCAGGGTGATGCGCCCTTCAGGGTTGTGAATCATTAAGAGCTCCGTCTTGGTGGTGGCAGTGGCCAAGTGTAGTCAATATCGACCCTCGATGTGTCGCGACTTCACCAGAATACCCAAACACCGGGGTTCACCCGAATAAAGGAGTGGTACAACGTGAATTAAGCAGCCCCCACGTAAAGCCCAGAACTAGCCGAAATACTCCTCCATCCACTGCACCAGTTTGCCGGTGTCCAATTCGGACAACGCCATGCTCTGAAATTCATCTCCGGCCTCCTGTTCGATGGTAATAAACTGATACAACAACTGGCCGGGCTGCCCGTCATGAAGAATCAGCATGATACGGCGGCGTGTCCGGTGACAGTCAATGGTCAGTACATCGGCCGGAATGCCGGCATCCCGCATCTTGCGGCGGACTTCAATGACGGGGTTGATGTGTTCGTGACTGGCCTGGATGCGGGCATGGGCATCGCTGACTGCATCAGATAACAGTTCCAAGGGATCTTCGGGCATGGTTGGGCTCGCTGGACATCGTTGACAGGTTTGATGAGCCAATCAGGGTAGCCCAATGAAGCCCGGTTAGACAAATGGTCGAACAGATGCGGCACAGTAATACTGGAGCATCGTTTCGGGTGGGTGTGTGAATTGAGTGACCAGCAGGATGGGTGTTTTTGGGTCACATTTGATGCAAGCGTCCAGCTTGGCCAGAAGGGAAGGGTGTTCGTTATTAAACAAGCAGGTTTAGTCTGTTGGTGTGACTGGAACAATTAAAGACAAAAGCCCCATAACGGGGCTTAGAGACTCAGTGCCTTACTTACAGGGTCACAAACAACTCTTCTTTTGGTCGACGTACCTTTTTCATGGGTGCCAGCCAGTCGTTCTCCGCATCCCGGAAGCCCAGCGGTAACAAGGCAGCGCTTTTCAGACCTTGCTCAGGTAAGTTAAGCAATGCATCGAGTGCTGCGTTATCGAAGCCTTCCATTGGGGTAGCATCGACCTTTTGTTCTGCCGCTGCCACCATCGCTATCCCCAGTGCGATATAGGCTTGTTTGGCGCTGTGCGTTGCATGCCAGTCTTGAGGAAGCGGCGAATAAGCGCCCCATAATCTGTCCAGATACGCATCCATGGTGTCACTTGGGAGATTGCGTTCTTTCAGCGTGTATTGGAATGTTTCGGCTATCGCGTCACGTTCATATTTGTCCCAGGAAGCGAAAACCAGCAAATGTGAACAGTCCAGAATCTGGCTTTGCTCGCTTGCGATCGGGTGGATTTTCTTCAACAGGTCGCGATCACTGATGACAAAAACTTTATACGGTTGAATACCGCTCGATGACGGTGAGAGTTGAATCGCCTCTAAGATAGCGTTCAATTTTTCGTCTGGAATGCTATTACCGTTCATTTTTTTGGTTGCATAGCGCCAGTTCAATTGTTCGATCAAGCTCATTACTTGTGTTTCCTGAATCATTTACTGAAATTCAGAATACACTTGCTATACTATATATACTAGTATACAAAAGTATAGTTACTATCCTTGGGGGTTTTGATGAGCACAGACAACCATGAAGGCATAAACTGCCCTAGCGAATACCTGTTGGCGTTAAGAGACACCATGGCCGTGGTTAACGGTAAATGGAAGTTACTGATTGTTTGCAGTCTATTCGAAGAGGCTAAGCGTTTCTCTGAAATTGGGCAGATGATTGACATAAGCCCACGAATGCTCTCGAAGGAGTTAAAAGAACTCGAACTCAATGGCGTCGTTGAAAAACACATCGTGTCTACAACGCCAGTAAGAATAGAGTACGAATTAACGGTAAGCGGCAAAGCCCTGGGGCCGCTTATGGAAAAAATGGTGGAATGGGGTTTGTCTCACCGTAAGGCATTGAATGAACAGAGCCGCCAGACCAAGAAAATCGCTTAAATGGGCCTTATAGTTAGCTGCAGGTGGGTCTCACTGCAGCCTGTATCCTGAATAAGGCTATTTCTGGTGGGTGTAGGCAATGTCATGCACCGGGCGAGCCGGTTCCCAGCGACACCCGATGCACGGTTCACGATCACTCCTGGCGAGTAGGACGATACAGTATCTCGTTAATGTCTACGTCTTCCGGCTGGCTCATAGCGAAGATGACGCAGCGTGCAAAGCTGTCGGCCGAAATCGCATGGTCTTTGTAGAAACCCGCCACCCGTTCAGAGACGCCTTCAGCGCCAACCGACGAGGGCAATTCCGTATCGACGGCGCCCGGTGACAAAATAGTGGTGCGTATGCCATAGGGTTTCACTTCTTTGCGCAGCCCTTCGGAGATCGCCCGCACCGCAAACTTGGTGCCGGAATAGACGGCGCTGCCAGGCCCAACGCTGTGACCCGCCACCGAAGAGACGTTGATGATCTGGCCGCTTTGCTGCTCTTTCATGTGCGGCAGGGCCGCCCCGATGCCGTACAGAACCCCCTTGATGTTAACGTCGATCATCTGGTCCCATTCGTCGTAGCGCAGCATCTCCAGCGGAGACAGGGGCATCAGACCTGCGTTGTTGATCATCACATCCACCCGTCCGTGGAGTGATATGGCGCGGTCCACCAGCGCCTGAACCTGGGTGCGGTCGGTGACATCGGTTTTGACCAGGGCATCCTGGCTTAGCCCAATTTCCTCGGCCAGCGCGGTCATGCGGTCCATGCGTCGTGCGCCGAGCACCAGTTTGGCGCCCGCTTTGGCCAGGTGGCGAGCGGTTTCGGCGCCCAGGCCACTGCTGGCGCCGGTAATAACAACGACTTTGTTTTCGATACCTTCTGTCATGAGAATCTCCTCTCTTGAGCATTGTCCGTTGAAACGGCACCCCCAATCGGGCTCTAACCGGACTCGGTGATCATGATTGGTCCGTTATTGGCGATTTCAAACTCGGTGGTTGGAGCAAGGCTTGAGGGGGTAGGCAACGCCGGCAGGCAGGCGGTCGCTTTCTGTGTTAGCGTTATAGAGGCTGAGCGCCGGGTGTCGCCGCTTGGAGACCGCGCCATCACAAGGGCGCCACTGGAATGTTATTCACTTTTGTCAGGTTTAGTCATGAGCAATGACCCCTTCTTTCACCATCCTGAACTCGCCGATCTGATCACGAAGCCAGAAGACTCTTTTTTCCGGGATTTTTCAATCACCAAGCTTGCCAGCATACTGACCGACAGAGGGTTACCGACCGGCTGGTGGCATAGCGATGAAGAACGAAATGCGATGAGGCAAGCAGCACTCAGTGAACACCGCTCGGAAGACCTCTGGGTCTTCGCCTATGGATCGCTGATGTGGGACCCGGCCATTCGGTTTACGGAGGTTCGGCGAGCTCGGGTTCAGGGCTATCAGCGCCGGTTCATATTGAAAGACATTCATGGCGGCCGTGGGACGCGCGAAGCGCCAGGTCTGATGGCCGCGCTGGACCGGGGCGGTGAGTGTGAGGGGTTGCTGTTTCGCATTGATCGGGAGGCTATTGAGACGGAGACCGATATCCTCTGGCGTCGTGAGTTCGTCGGGCCCGCCTACTTTCCGGTGTTTGTTCCCGCTCAAATGAGCGAGGGCACGGTCAATGCCCTGACGTTTGTTGCTGACTATGACGCCGAATTGATCGTGCCTGAACTCAGCCGAACAGAACAACTCGAGTACCTGGTGACGGGGTCGGGTTTTCTCGGAGACAGCGCAGACTACCTGAGAAACATTGCTCGGCAATTTCAGCTGTTTGGCATCGAAGACGCGGAAGTTGAAGCCTTGTATAGCGGGATGAATCTACTGGTGAAATGAAACCGTGCATCGTTAGAACCTTAAAGTCCCCGAATCAGTGTAGGCATGTATAGAGGCGCCGCTGGGTAGTCGTCAAAAGCGTTGGCAGAGCGGCCACCCATCACACACATTAAGCGCCGCCCTATACTGGCGATGCTACATAGACGAATCCAAAAAAGGTGGACCTCCCGGTAGATTGTTCTTAGTGCTGCATTGCAAGGCTAGCTGCATGGTAAGCTGACAGAAAAGCAGTGGATAGACATCAAAATATGCGAGGGTGAGGGCAATGGAAGTGTTTGGAATCATTGGTATGTCGATGGGTACCATGGGCTTTATTTTTGGAATTTACGGGATGAATGCGATGAGTCAGGTCGCCCAGCTTCGAAAAGAACACGACGCATTGAAGCAGAGCCTGATCGACTCGGGCGTTCTTACAGTCACCCAAGGCCCAGATTGAAGTGACGGTTTGATGGTGCCTGTACAGGGCTTCTGCGCCACATAGAACCCCAACCCAACGAAGACTCAACAACATGGGTCGTGAGCGAATGCTCAGTGAGTAATGTGCGGCTGACAGCAAGCATTGTGCATGTTGTACTATGAAGGACGATTCCGTGAATACCGAGTTTTTCGATTTCAAAGACCATTTGGATTCCGTTGAGTGGATAAACAGCCTCCCGAATGGATTGATACATCAACAAATCAATACTGGAATCCACACGGTTACCATCACAATGAACAATGCCGGCTGGGAGATCTACGTAGGCCCTAAAGACATGGGTACCGGCGGCGATGGTATTGCCATCCTGCTAGACAAAGACCTTTCCCTGGTGAACTATGAGATCGAAAGAATTGCACCGAGCCCTTTTTAGCGAGAGCCTATATGAGTGACGTGATTCAGATCGTTGCATTGACCTTAATGGCCGGAATTGCCATGCCTATGGGTGCTTCCCTTGCCGCGGTTGAACGCATCAGTCCGTACTGGCTGGAAACGGAAGTCCGCCATGGAATCATTGCGTTTGGTGGTGGAGCGCTCTTGTCGGCGGTAGCACTGGTGCTGGTACCAGAGGGGGTGGCTGATTTATCGATTCTCACCGTTGCGGTTTGCTTTACGGCGGGCGGCGCCCTGTTTATGGCCCTCGACATCTGGTTGGCCGCTAACAAAACACCGCTTAATCAACTGGCCGCGATGTTGTCAGACTTCGTACCTGAGGCCATCGCGCTGGGTGCGACGTTCACATTTTCCAGTGAAGCAGGGCTGCTGCTAGCGGGCATCATTGCACTCCAAAACCTGCCCGAAGGGTTTAACGCCTACCGGGAAATCTGTGAGTCTACGGAATACAGCAAAGGGCGCATTATCGGTGCTTTTACGGCCATGGCCTTCCTGGGCCCGGTAGCTGGCCTGATCGGCTATTTTTTACTGGCAGGGTACCCGATTGTGGTGTCGGGAATCATGGTGTTTGCTGCCGGTGGTATTCTCTACATCGTATTCCAGGACATAGCACCACAGGCCAAATTGAAGAATCACTGGGCGCCGCCTTTAGGCGCGGTTGCGGGTTTCTTACTGGGGGTTATCGGTCATATGCTGGTTGGAGGCTAGTCGCAATAGCACGCGTGCGAGCAGTGCTGTTCCTACTTGAGTTCTAGCTAGGGCACTGATCTATCTCGACTGGGTTTGGGTAGAGTAATTCGTTTCCGGAGCTCAACTGAGTCAACCTATCAAGTCTGAAAAAGGGGCCAGAAAGGCATGATTAGACATATCTTACTGATCAAGTTTAAGGCTGCTTCAACGTTGGCAGACACCGAGCATATTAAAAACCTGTTTATGGCCATGCCTGAAAAAGTCGAGGGTGTGGTTTCGGTAGAGTGGGGCATCAATGACAGCCCTGAAGGAAAAAACAAAGCCTACACACACTCGGTGTTGATGACGTTTGCGAATGAGGCCGGGCGTCAGAATTACCTTCCCCATCCCGAACACGATGCGCTGAAAAAAGTGTTTGGGCCATTGCTGGACGATATTATCGTTTTCGATTACTCACTCTAACGAGCGCGTTCAAACAGAGAGGGAAGGAACACGCCCGCCCCGGAACGCTGAACAGCCGGAACTACGCCTAACGGGTCTCAAACGACGGATGCTTTGGCTACAACCAGGCCGATTGCCAACCTGGCAGTGGCTGTTAGAATGCCAGCTCGCATTCGCCATCACCGGAGAACCTTCACCATGACAACCGCTCACACACATTACCCCATTGGCACGCCCGGCACTCCCTGGGGTGAAACGGAGCGCGCTGAATGGCTGGCAACACAGAGCCGGAAGCGCAGTTACGAGGCCGAGGTGTTGAGTGTGATTGAACGCCTGCGTGATCGTTTCGAGGTGGTAAGCTATGGCGACCTAAGCTATGGCGCCGATCATTACCCGCTGATGGCCATCCGCAGCCGCGACTGGCGGGATGATTTGCCCGTTGTGCTGGTGACCGGCGGCGTGCATGGCTATGAGACCAGCGGAGTGCATGGTGCGCTGCAATTCGTGGATCTGCATGCGGCGGATTATGCGGGCCGCGTTAATGTGCTGGTTGCGCCCTGTGTCAGCCCCTGGGCTTATGAGCGCATTCATCGCTGGAATGCGAACGCGATCGATCCGAACCGGTCGTTCCGCGAAGACAGCCCGGCTGAGGAGTCGGCGGCGCTTATGCGGTTAGTGGCGCCCATGGGAGATCGCGTCGTGATGCATATTGATCTGCACGAAACCACCGATACCGACGAAACTGAATTTCGCCCCGCACTGGCCGCGCGCGACGGCGAGCCATTCAAGCCCGGTGAGATCCCCGATGGGTTTTATGTGGTCGACGACAGCGACAATCCACAGCCCGATTTCCAGCAGGCGGTGATCCGCGCTGTTGAACAAGTCACGCACATCGCTCCGGCCGACAAGCGCGGTGAGATCATTGGCTCAACAGCGGTGGCCCGGGGCGTCATCGAGTACCCGCTCACTCAGCTTGGCCTGTGTGCCGGTATGACCGGTGCGGCGTTTAAAACCACCACTGAGGTGTATCCAGACAGCCCCAGGGCGACCCCGGAGCAATGCAATTCGGCACAAGTGGCTGCAGTGTGTGCAGCGATTGACTACGTTCTGGGCTGAGCAGATAGGGTGGGGCCGACCGGAGAGGGGTTCGGCTTAACCCACCCAGAGAACCTGCCGTATGACAGTGTGCATTACCGGCCAACAAGGCAACCTCTGGCCATTACTCGTAATCGTCTCTGTTCTTCTCTAACCGCGTGACGAGCCCTAACCTCAGCCCAATTCCAAACGCGCCAGTCAGAGTTGTCTTCTACTATGGGCGGCCAACGCCACAACAATTCTGCAGAAAGCTGACACCGCTCAGCTTCCGGTAATGCATCCAGTCGCTCCAAAACCACAGGCACGGCATCGGCCCCCAGCGCCAGCAGGTAATCCGTATCCAGCGATTGTTGCTGGTCAATGGTGCGCTCCAGATTCACGCTTGCTACCCAGCCTGCCGGGTTCATAAGCGCGAATACCAACACCATTACCACGCCCGCCAGAGTCGACCCGGAAGCAAACCAGTATAGGCGCCCTCGTAACACCGTTGCTGAAAACAGCAGCAGGGTGAATGCCAGCCAAAGCAGAATGGCCAACACGGTTAAGCGGTCCAAACTCAAACCGAACTCGTCGATATACAGCACGAACCGTTGCGTGGCGGAAACCAGCATGACCAGCACGAGACCGACCAGCACCAATGCCAGGCCGCGGTACAGGCGTTGGCTGGTGCTCACGGCACCGGCGAATAACAAGAGGCCCAGCGTCAGGCCGGCGATGGTCACCAGTTCGAAAAATCCCCGGCGGGCGTACTCGGCCATTGTGAGGCCGGAGATGCGTTGTATTGCTTCCTGGCCTCCGAACAGATAACCCAGCTGCAGTACAACGAACCCGCCGAACAGGAGGGCGAGTGAGCCCAAAACAATGAGGGTTTCATCCCGGCCAATGCTCGGTAGCGGTATTCGTCGGAATCGGTTGTCCTGGCCGTGGTCGACCACGACGGCCAGCCAGCCGCTTACGGCCCAGGCGATTAACAGGGCAACGATCAGATGGCTGCTCAGTTCGGTAATGGTGAACACATCGAAAGCACGGTCTGCGACACGGTTGAACCCCGCGTCCGCTGAAGACAATAGCCCGGTAAATACCCAAATAAGGGGGATGGCCAGCGCCAGGCCCCGGCCAACACCGGCCAGGCGGCGCAAAGCAGGGGCCCGGCCCCGGGTCGCTCCGGCCAGTAACGGAACGGCCCCGAACAAGGCTCTAAAGGGAACCGATACCATGGCGTAGAGGTGATCGAGCGGTAACGACCGGCCCAGTCGGGCACCCCAGCCAAGCATGATGATTTGCGAGACCGCAAGCGGCAGCAGCAGACATAATAAAAATTGAATGAAGCCGTTGTGACGCACCACCATCAGTGCCGCCGCCAACAAAGCCACGGTCGACCAGGCCACAACCGGCCGCCAACGAGTGGCCCCGGTTCGCCAGGCCAGCCAGGTAGTTCCGGTGCCCGCCATACCAATCCACACGACCAGCCCCGGCCCAATAGGCCCGGCTCGCAGGAGCAGATCTCCCAGAACGCCCAACAGTAGGGCACACAATAGCGTTTCGCGTTTCAGGCGTGCCGGTTCGACGGCGGCGTCGTTATCCATGTCGATTACTCCGATTATTGAAAGTACTTTAAAATACAAAGTTGGTTGGCAAAAAAATCAGCCGCCTTTCACGTGGCTGATGATGGCTTCCATGTGGGCCACATACTGCTCCAGTGCTTTGCGGCCTTCGCGGGTCAGGCGGTAGTCGGTGCGGGGCGTTCGGCCTTCATAGCCTTTGCTGCATGCCACATAACCGGCGTCTTCCAGTTTGCGGGCGTGCACGCTGAGGTTGCCGTCGGTCGCCTTTAATACTTTTTTTAGTTCGCTGAAACTGAGGCTGGCATCGGCCGCCAATGCACTGAGAATGCCCAGACGCACCCGGTCGTGTATTAACCGGTCGAGATCCGCCGCCGGGGCAGGGGCGGGTTTGGTGGTCGGCTTATTAGGCGCTGCGTTTTCCGCTGTTTTCTTAACTGCTTTAGCCACCGTAACGTCTCCAAATCAACAGGCCGAACAGGCCATGCAGGCCACCGAAGCCGAGCAACATCATCCAGCCGGTGGTGTCTGGCCAAAGCAGGGCGATTGCACCCGCTGCCATAAACGCCATGCCCATCACCGGAATAATGCTCACCGAGAACAACCCACCGGTCATCACGCTGACGCCATACAAACTCAGCCAAATGCCCTGAATCAACGCCAGGTTGCCGGTTGGGTACAGCACGACGGTTAATAAGCCACCGGCGGCCATCGGCGGTGAAAAGGCCAGCAGCAATTTCCGGGCAGAGCGGTTCCACAAGGTCGTACCTGCACTGGCCGCCTTGCGTGCGGTAAACCAGAGGCCAAGTACCGTCGCGACGGCGAACTCGACAAACCACACCGCCAATTCGAACCCGGGCTCCAGCGCGTTCGAGACCAACCAGGCCAAGGCCGCCGAAGCGCCGATCAGTGCATAACCCAGGCCGGAGAGTTCGGTGAAACGACCCGTGTTTTCCATGGTCTCGCGGATGAAACGCAGGTTATCGGCTGCGTGCTCATGCAGATGTGTCGGCTCAGGCTGGAAGGCCTGTGACTGGGTGTTGGTCATGGCGGGTTGGGCCCGATCGATAGGGTGTTGGCGAAGTACTTTATAAAATAAAGTAGCTGGGGGCAACCCGAATCTACAGATTGACTAACTGATGGGGTAGTATCGGGGTCTTATCACTGCCGATCACCTGTAGAAGACGTTGTATAAAACCATGAAGAAAGGGTTCGTTTTCCTGTTATTTCTGCTCTCGAGTGTGTCGGCCAGCGAGATCCGGCCTTTCGAATCAGACGGTTGCAGTTCTTTCCCGGATGGAACCCTCTGGCAGAACGAATTGTGGCTTGCGTGCTGCACCGCCCACGACTATGCCTATTGGCAGGGGGGCACCTTTGAGCAGCGCTTGCAGGCCGATCAGGAGCTGGAAGCCTGTGTCAGTGCCGTTGGTGAACCCGAGATCGCACGTCTGATGCTGGCGGGTGTCAGAGTCGGTGGTACGCCCTATTTACCCACGATGTTTCGTTGGGGGTATGGCTGGCCGTATCCGCGAGGCTATAAAGCCTTGAGTGATGAAGAGCGACAGCAAATAGAGGCATTGGAAGGGTGACGGTCTGGGAGGCCGGCGGTTATGTCCGGTACCGTCGAAACCTGACCTGGTCGTGCCTCGTGATGTCTGGCACACGGCCAATGTTCCGCAAGTGGCGCGGGTGCTACTTGTAACCGAAGGCGAAGGAACAGAACATCTCCCCAGGGTGTGAGCATCATGAAACATCCTATTTCAGCCCTGGAGTTTGCCGATGCGCCCCAGTCAATATACCCAACTGTGTACCATCGCCCGCCGGATCACTCGTGATACCGGCGAAGCGGAAGATGTTGCGCAAGAAGCGCTATTGGCCGCGTTTCTGGCAGGGCATACCGATTTTGAGGCCATCGAAACCCGGCGGTGGCTGGTCGGCGCCGTGCGGAATATGGCTCGCATGTCGCTGCGCGGCACCGTGCGCCGGCAAGAGCGCGAAAGCCAGTGGCAGGGTGCACAGCATATTCAGTCCGATCCCTCCGCTAACGGTTACCAGGCGTTGCCTGTCAGTCTGTCGCCTTCGCTCAAGGCGGTTGCCGCGCTGGCCTTATCGGGCCACAACCGGAAAGAAATCGCGTATTTACTGAATCTGACGGACGTAACGCTGCGTCAGCGCATTTGCTCCTTAAAGCGCGAGTTAACTCAGGCAGAGATGGCAATGCCGACTGAACTGCCGGGGTTACACCTGGGGCTGGCCTACGGCCGACTGCGCAGTGCTTTGTTGTCCAAGTTGTCGCATCGGGGCGGTGTGTTGGCCAGTCACGACCCCGATGGACATCTTTTTGTCATCAGTCGCTCACAAAATGGACGTCGGCGGCAATGAGTAGGTGGATAACCCACCAAGGAGAACACCATGAACTTCAAACCCAAAAGTGCCAGCATTGTTTACTACGTCAGCGACATTCAGCGTACGGAAACCTTCTACAACGAGACCTTCGGGCTTGGCCTGGAACGGATGGAGGGCGCTGACCCGTTCTGGCTGCAGGGGCAGCTGGAAAACGGCTTGGAGCTTATTTTCTTCGAAATGGAAGGCACGCGGGGCAATACGCCCGCTATTGTGTTCGAAGTGAGCGATGGCGGCATTGACGACATTGTCGCCGAACTGGCGGACTCAGGCGTTACGATTGTGACGCCGGTGTCAGAAGCGCCGGGAGGGTGGAGTGCTGATTTTCTGGACCCGGATGGCTTTGGTCTGGGTCTGTGGCAATCCGGTGAGTTGCCGCGTTCGTTAAAGCCCTAAGTCGTTTATTCGTAATGCACGGTAACGGTTCGAGGTACCTACAAGTCCGGAACGTCGTTGTTAAGCCGGAGGCAGCATCGCTCTGCCGACACCTGAGTTTTTTTCAGGCTCGTGGCGTTTATTCTGTGACGCAGGCACGGTTTCTGGCGGTACCCATGGCTATTCTGTGAGTGGTTGGCGGCTGGTTAGCTGCCTCTGAATACTCGCTGACAAGGATGTTTGCCATGATTCGATGCTCTGCTCGTTTGCTGTTGACGCCTATGCTGATTGCTGGGCTGATGTTGGCCGGATGCAATTCCTCTTCGGGAGACACCGCCGGTTCCGGCGATACGGGGGGCGATGACGGGGGCGGGTCGTCAGGGGCGGATTCGGTACAGGCCGTTGCCACGGTTCGCCTGGTGATGGGAACCGCGTATCTTGATGGCAGTGCGTCCTATCCGTCGGTTACGTCCTACCAGTGGCAACAAACCGCTGGCACGCCGGTCACGTTGTCGGACCCAACCGCTGCCCGGCCTGAGTTCACGATACCTGCCGTCGCCACTGGCGAAATACTGACCTTCCAGCTTACCGTCATGGGCGCAGATGATGCCTCAGACGAACAACTGATCAGCCTGGAGGTGACCCCGGAAGACCAGCCGACCCCGCGCTCGGCATTGGTTGGCCCGGCCGTTGTTGGCGAAACGCTGGCGTTCCCGGACTCTGATGGCTTCGTGATCGTTCACGATCTGGTTAAAATTCAACATTACCTGTATCTCTCGGCCGGTGAATCGGGGGTGCGCTATGTCGATGTGTCCGACCCTCAGGCTCCGGAAGTGATCGGGTCGATTGGTGCAATAGACCGGGTACGTGGCCTTGCCCTGAATGACCGCGGTGATGTGCTCTACATGGCTGACCACGAGGGCATTCGCGTCGTTGATGTGTCCGACCCGGGGCAGCCGACTGTTCTGACCAGTCTGTTAAGTTTTATTGTCGATCACGATGCCTATGCTGTTTTTGCCCGGGGCGACCGTCTGTATGCCGCCGGAGAAGACCTGGTGGTATACGATGTCTCTGACCCTGCCGCCCCGGTGATTGACGCTCGCTTCCAATTACCGTTTAACAATATCGTTATCTCTGACCTGGTGGTCGCCAACGATCTGGCCTATGTTCTGCTTGCTCAGGGCGGGTTGCGTATTTTTGCCCTTAACGAGAGTGACACGCCTGAGCTGGTCGGGTCGTACAGCATTGACGACCACACCAACGATATGTGGCTGACAGGCCCATTGCTCTATATCGCGACCGACGATCAGGGGGTGATCACTGTTGATGTATCCGACCCTTCCTTGCCTGGGTACGTCGGGTCGATGACCGAGAGCAACTCTTTGTACCCAAATCGTGCTCAGTCGATCGAAGTGTTTGGCGACCACGCCTATGTCGGTGGTGCGTGGTCGTTGCAGGCGTGGGACATTGACGAGCCCGCTCAGGCAAACTTTTTAGGCGAAGTTGTCAGCGCGGGCGACGCGGTGACCGTTGATGGCCAGTTTGCCTACGTTGCCTCGGGCGAGTTTGTCGCCGTTGTTGATATCAGTCGTCCGGAATCCCTGTCGGTTCTGAGTGAACGTACCGATCTGGACAGTTTCAATACCAGTGCCTCGGGTGGTTTCATTCGGCTGGGCGATACAATGGCGGTTTTAGCAGCCGGTAACCCAGCCACACTCAATGAGCTGGACACGGGCTTGGATACGCAGGGTGCCAATTACCGTTTTGTCGAAGACGATAGACTGTATGTCGTTGGTGCTGAACTCAGTGTGTTCGATGTGTCGACTATTGCCAGCCCGAGCCTGATCACTACCTACGCGCTGGACGACATTAACTTTCAGTTTGTCTACGTCAATGTGATTGTGGATGCAGATGATGACCGACTCTTTTTTATCGATACCCAGAATCAGGTGACGGTGCTGGATGTCAGCGATGCCGACAACCCAACCCTCATCAGGCCCGACTTCAGCGGGAGTGGGTATCAACTCCTGGCTGTGGAAGGCAACATCGCGTTCGTTTCCAAAAACAATGGCCAGACATTCAGTGCGGTGAACTTCAGCAACCCCGATAATTTGACGGAAATTGCGTCCCTAGACGTCACCGACCGGGACTACGTATCGCTGGGCGGCAAGGCATTGCGGGTGGGTGATCACCTGGTCGTGAGTGGCCGGTTGTCGAGCCGGGGGGATGGCCTGGCCATTTTTGATGTCTCTACCCCGGCTAGCCCTGCGCTTGTTGCCTACCCCCGGGAGTCGGATAATCTGGCAGACAACCTGACCGTGCTGGGCAATCTGGTCTTCTTGACGGAAGGCCAGAATTTAAATGGCTACGTCATGATGTACGACCTGTCAGACCCGGCGCACCCGGTCTATACCACCCTGACACCAGAGGGTATGTCGCGCTATTACCTGCAGGCTGCCGGCAACACTTTGCTGGTCGACGAAGACCGGGTGATTAATCAGATAAAGACGCATGTCGTGGATATTGGTGGCCTGCTACCCTGATCGGTACCAGCCGGCATCGTGGTATTCGATTACCCGGCTTAAACCCCTGATACCGACGGAATTAGCTGCCCAAAACGTGCAATCCGGCACAGAGTTCGGTGGTAGTATCTGTGATACTTCGAATTCACCGTCTTGCGGGAACCCCCTGTGCACCGTTTATTCATCGTTGTCAGTTTGAGCTTAATGGGCGTGCTTACCGGGTGCAGCCAGGAACTGGCCAGTTCGGGCTCGCCCCCCACGGCACCGGTTGCCGATGTACGCATCGATTGCAACGCCAACGACGATGAGTTCTTCAGCACCAAAGTCTGGCCGATTCTCCGGGAATGCAGCAGTTGCCACGTAGAGGGCGGGGTGGCGGTTAATCAGGGTGCCCGGTTCATTGTGGCCCCCGGCAACGCAATCGCCAGTCAGGACTTGCTGCGCGATTTCATTGCAGTGGCCGGCGATCGGCTTGTTAACAAGCCGACGCTGTATCAGGTCAGTCACGGCGGCGGGCACCTGTTCGATACCGATAGCCCCGAAGCGGCTACCCTGGCGGAGGCCGTGTTGCGGTACAGCCAGAGTGCACCGCAATGCACCGAGGAAGAATCACCCGTTGCCGAGCAGCCAGGGTACCGGGATGTTAGCCTGATCAGCCGTACCCGCACGCTGCGCAAAGCGGCCATCATGCTCGGCTCGCCCCTGCCGGACACCAGCACCCTGAACGAGGTACGCGACGATGACGACGCCTTAAGGGCTGAGTTGCGCGCTCTGATGCAAGGCCCCAGTTTCGAGGCCTGGCTGAAGAACGGGGCCAATGATCGCTTACTGAGTCGCAAATACCTCGATGGCATGAGCGAAGCCCAGGAAACCCTGGGCGGAACCTACTATGAGGCGCTGTACGAACGCACGGGTGAGGCCTTTAGTTCGGCCGATGCTGCTGCTACCGCCTGTGGCGATGACCTGGAGGCCGACACCAGTGTGTGTGCGTATGCGCGTGCCGAGCGACAGCGCGCCAACCTGATTTACCAGGAAACCCAGCGGGCTTTGGCTGAAGAGCCGCTGGAGTTGATCCGGCATGTGGTTACCAATGATCGTCCGTACCGGGAAGTGCTCACCGCCGATTACCGGATGATGAACCCCTTCACCTACGAGGTGCTCGACGGTGCCAGCTGGCAAAGCAGCTACGACCCCCTGGACCCGACCGACTGGCGCCCTGGCCAGATAAGGCGTTACCGGGTGGCCTGGGGCGTCTCCTTGCAGGCGCGAACCGGGCGCGACTATTTGCCTTCGGCCGGCATTCTCTCGTCACCGGTGTTTCTGGCCCGTTTTCCATCGACAGAGACCAACCGCAACCGGGCCAGAGCGCGCTGGACGTACCAGTTCTTTCTCGGGGTCGACATTGAGCGCCTGGCCGTTCGGGCGATGGATCCGGAAGAGCTGCAGCAGGTAACCAACCCGGGTGCTGAAGGCAGCAGCTGTTTCGGTTGTCATTCCCTACTCGACCCGGTTGCGGCCACTTTCCAGAACTGGGGCAACGACGGCCATTATCTGGATCGTCTGGGATACGATGCCTTGCCCCCCAGTTACATCGGTTCGGAGCATCACCAGCCGAATGACCGGTGGTACCGGCAACAGCTACCGGCGGGTTTCAATCAACAAACCATGCCGACGATTTCGCCTTACGGCCCGTTCAGTGGCCAAGGTGACGGGTTGCGCTGGCTGGCCGAGCAGATCGTCGCTGACGACCGCTTCGCCACCGGCACCGTGCAGTTCTGGTTCAAGGGTTTGCTGGGCCGCGAACCCCTGTTGCGGCCGTTAGAGCCGAGTGACCCGAATTACAGTGCGGACCTCGAAGCGTGGCAAGCCGAACAGGCGCTGATCCGGGAGCTGGGCCAGCATTTCCGCGACAACAACGAAAGCCTGAAATCGCTACTTGTCGAAATGATGTTGTCGCCCCTGTTTCGCAGTGAACGCTTTGACCAGGCGACTAGCGCACGTCGCGAGGCACTGCGCGAATTGGGTATCGGCCAGTTGTTGACGCCCGAACAACTCGATAAAAAGCTGACCGCCGTGCTCGGCCAAAGCTGGAAGCTGGACTGGCAACAACGTGGCCAGTTGCTGGAAAACTATTACCTGTTTTACGGCGGCATCGATTCCGATGGTATTACCGAACGCCCGCAGTATCTGAACAGCATGATGGTCTCGGTAACCGAGCGGATGGCCAACGAGCTTGCCTGCGAGCTGGTGTTCCAGGAGTTCTGGCCGGGCATGCCCCGAACCCTCTTTCCGATGGTCGAGATCACCACCGACCCGACCACTGAAGCGGGTGAAGCCGCCATTCGCACGAACCTGCAGCACCTGATGTGGCGGCTGTGGGGCACCACCGAACCGGCCGAGATCGACGCCGCCTGGGCATTGTACAAGGCGCTGTATGAGCAACGGCTGAGCTGGGATGAACCCACGCCTTACCTGTCGCAGGTGGCGATCTGGAGCGGCCCCGACGCTGACCCGGACGAAGACGAATATTGCCCGGTGCGGGATCGGGACCCCAACGACGGCGTCGCCATTTCCCTGAATTGGGACGGCATCACCAACAGCGACTGGGTGGCTGCCAGTAATGGCAACCCGGAGCCGGTGCGCGCGCACCTGGGCAGCTTCTACAATCCCGAACAGACACTCAGACCCTGGGTCGGTGTGCTGGTCTATCTGTTAACCGACATCCAGTTTCTGACGGAGTGACCATGGATCGCCGCGACCTGCTCAAAGCGCTGTTTGCCGCCGGGCTTGCCCCCGCACTGGCTCCTTTTGCCCGGGCCGAGGCGTTGCGTTACGAGGGCCCGATTTACATCACCGTATTTGCCGAAGGCGGCTGGGATGTCACCAGTCTGTGCGACCCGAAAAACGGCCAGCGGCTGAATCCGGCCAGTGGCGAAAACGTTTGGATTAACCACTGGGCCGAGGCCGGTCAAAGCATTGCCAGCACCGCCAGTGGTCTGCGATATGCGCCCTTTGCCGACAACGAACGGTTGTTTCAAACCCTGGGCTCGAAAATGATGGTCATCAACGGCATCGATACCCAGACCAACGCTCACAATGCCGGGGTGCGCCATACCTTCAGTGGCCGGTTTGCCGATGGTTACCCGGCCCAGACGGCGCTGGCCGCTGCCCAACATGGCGCGGGTTTGCCGCTGGCGTTTCTCAGCAATGGCGGCTACCGGGAAACCGCAGGCCTGACTCAGTTCACGCTGATGCAGGACCCAAGCACCCTGAGCGACCTGATTAACCCGAACGACCCAAAGTGGGTCGACAGCCATTATCACCGCGCGGAAAGCCTCAATCTGATTGCCGAGGCACGCCAGGCCAGGCTCGACCGGCTGATGGGCCAGCACCAGATCACGCAACGGCTGAGCGATGCGGCGCGCTTTATGGAATCGAGCCGGGCCGGGCGAGACCAGTTGGCGGCCCTGAACAATTTTCTGCCCGAGACCCTGGCACCCGCCACCGACGCCGATGGCCGCTGGCACCCCATTCTGCGGCAAATTCAGCTGGCGCTGGTGTCGGCCGCTGCCGGGTTAACGGTGTCGGCTGACCTGGTGCAGTGGGGCTTCGATACCCACGCTAACCATGACACCTCACAAAGCATCGCCCTGAGCCAACTCAGCGACGGACTCATCTATTTGTGGCAGGAAGCCGCCGACATGGATCAGCGCTTTGGCACCAACCTGGTGAGCAGGCTGCGCGTCGTTGTTGCCTCCGATTTCGGCCGCACGCCCTGGTATAACGACGGCGATGGCAAAGACCACTGGCCCCTTGGCAGCGCCATTCTGATGCGTGACACCGGTTTTGCCCAACACACAGTGGGTGGTACCAGCGACGATGTCGAAGCGCTCAGCCTGAATGCCGACCTGAGCCTGAACGCCGATCCGCAAGCCGCCGAACAATCACGCATTATCCGGCCGGCGCATCTGCAGCAATTGCTGCGCTACTGGGCCAGTGTTGAAACCTACAATGCAACTTTCCCTCTGGAAACCGGCAGTCTGGACTTGCGTTCGTTGCTTGGCTGATGAGTTTTTCTGATTCCTGTTAGGAATAAATTGCATAGCAATCATTCACTGGTGGAATGCATGTCTTTCCTCTAACTTGGCGGTTCGAAAGGAGTGCGAACCATGAGTTGGATTGGCTTTACCCTGTTGGCGGCGTTTATGCAGGCGGTTCGAACCGCCGGGCAAAAGCAGCTTTCCCTTCATTTAACCGCGATGAGTACGACGCTGAGCCGTTATTTGTTCGGCTTGCCGGTTGCGTTGTTGTATACGGCGGCACTGTGGTATTGGCAGCCTGATGCCTCGCCACAGTGGTCGGGTGGCTTTCTGATGTGGGCGGGGCTGGCGTCGGTGGCTCAGATAGGGGCGACCTGGTGTCTGGTAACAGCCTTTCAGTTTAACAACTTTGCTGTCGGTACCACCCTCGCCAAAACCGAAGCCTTGCAAACCGCGTTGATCGGCTGGTGGCTGTTCGGCTTACCGCTGGCCATGCTTGGCTGGTTCGCGTTGGTTGTCGGCTTTCTGGGTGTGCTGGTGATGGGTAACCCCAAAACCCTGTTCAGAAACAAACACGCCTGGCGCAGCCCGGCGCTGGTGTATGGGTTGGCCGCCGGTGCGCTGTTTGCGGTTGCCTCACTCAGTTTGCGAACAGCGGCTTTGTCGCTGAAGGTCGATACGTTGTTCGCTGCGGCGTTAACACTGAGCAGTATGGTGATGTTGCAGACAGTGATTTGCGCGGTTTGGGTAAGCGCCACCGAGACCAAACCCTGGCAGCGATTGTGGCAGTATCGCCGGCTGGCGTTGTTTATCGGCATCACCAGTGCTCTGGGTTCTATTGGTTGGTTTACGGCCATGGCTTTGCATAACCCGGCCCTGGTTAAAACGTTGGGGCAGGTCGAATTCCTGATGACGCTGGCAATTACCCGGTGGGTATTCCATGAGCGGATCCACCGCTATCAGGGGTGGGGTATGGTGCTGGTGGTAACCAGTGTCATCTTGTTGCTGCAGTAAACCGGGTTACTAAACCCTATGTTTTTCGGGTAGTGGCTGGGGAATGGCGTAAGTACTTGTAGACTCATTTAATTGCCATTTTTAGGTGCAATGCTGCCATGCCTTGTTTATATTGGTTTAGTGTAAAGATAATGGTAAAAGGAACTTACTTATGAAAATGAGTGTTCGAATGGCGGTCGTGATGGCTGCGGTTGGTTTGAGTATTGCGGGCACAACGCAGGCGGTGGATTGGCGCGCCAAGCCGAACTACGGCACCATTGAATTGAACGCTGGCTTTCGTCCGGACCCTTACACAACGTCAGTCAGAGCCGGGGGAGCAGAGTCTGCTCGCACTGTCGGGGATAACTGCCGTGGCTTTATCAGCAATGCTCCGGACATGGACCTGAACTACGACGCCGGCTCTACTTCTTTAACGATATATGCCGAGTCGTCAGCCGATATTACCCTAATCGTTTATGATGCCGCCGGTAATTGGCATTGCAATGATGATTACTCCAGCGCCGGTGGCACCAACCCAGCCATTCGCTGGACCAACCCGCCCTCTGGCAATTACAACATTTGGATTGGCACTTACGAGTCGGGCGGTTTGCAGGATTCTCAGCTGAGTGTGACGGAATTGGCGTTGCCATGGAGCCAAAACACGACCAATAGCACAGGTACCGGCATCGAGTGGGGCGATAATACCAGCAATTGGGCCGATGATGGCGAGTGTGATGACCCAAGATTCGCCGGTCCCGGTACCTCATCAGCGGCCGCCACGGTGCACCGTTTTCACGATGCCAATGACTGCCGCACCCTCTATCAGCAAGGGCAAATCTACCTTCGGGAATAAGTCGGGTCGGTTCGACAAACCCGTTGCAATCGGTATCGTATTCGCTAAACCAGTGCAGTCAAAACCTGACCGGTCGACGGCTTTGCTGCAATGGCATTACACTGCGCGCCTAAAACAATAACAGCGCAAGCAGAGACCCTGATGCAAGATCTCCTGAACGATATTGCCGGCAAAATGAAGCTGGCCACCGAGCGCGGCGAGGTCGCGAATTACATTCCCCAGCTTGCCCATGTCGATCCGCAGCAGTTTGGCATTGCCGTGGCAACGCCCGACGGCCAGGTATTTGCCGCCGGGGATGCCCGCGAACCCTTTTCCATTCAGAGCATTTCCAAAGTGTTTGCGCTGACGCTTGCGCTGGGTAAGCAGGGCGACAGTTTGTGGCAATACGTTGGGCGGGAACCTTCGGGCGACCCGTTCAATTCCATAGTTCAACTGGAACACGAATCGGGAAAACCCCGTAACCCATTTATCAATGCCGGGGCCATCGCGGTGGTCGATGCCATCATGATGGGGCACGAGCCCAAGGAAGTGTTGGCTGAGTTGTTAAGCTTCGTGCGTTTTCTGGCAAACGACGACCGTTTATATTTCGATCACGAGGTGGCGGCGTCGGAGCTTGAGCATAAACATCGTAATGCTTCGCTGGCGCACTTCATGAAAGCCTTTGGTCGATTGCACCACGATGTGGACAAAGTCATCGGTACTTACTTTCACCAGTGCGCCGTTGCGATGAACTGTGTGCAGTTAGCACAGGCGGGTTTGTTTCTGGTGTCGGATGGTGTGAACCAGGTTACCGGCACCCGAGTGGTGTCGGCACAGCGCGCCCGGCGAATCAATTCACTGATGATGATGTGCGGGCATTACGATGGCTCGGGCGAGTTTGCATTTCGCGTCGGCTTGCCAGGAAAAAGCGGCGTGGGCGGCGGCATTTTGGCCATTGCACCGGCCCGGGCCTCCATCGCGGTCTGGTCGCCCGGGTTGGATAATATCGGTAACAGCTTGCTGGGAACTCGTGCTCTGGAAATGCTGGTGCAGGAAACCGGCTGGTCGGTGTTTGGGCATTAATGCATTCCGGTTAGGTCTAAAGAAAGCACAGACTTACACACCACTTGCGCAATGTTTACATCGAGTGTGATCAGGGTATCAGGAAGTGCCCTGGTCAGGGGGGTACACTGGTGTTCAATCAGAAACCCTAACCACCCCCGCAACCGAGTAATCGGTCCGGGTTTTCAGTTGCGTATTTGTTGTCGCATGACGTCGTCACCCTGAAGTGCCTTTTTTCGGTGCGGTTCGTTCTGGAGCCCCCGAATGCGATGTGTGAACATCCTCATACCTGCTTTTTCCTTATTGCCGGTGCATGCAGAAACGACCAGTACCACCACCTTTCAGGTTGGCGCTCAGGTTCAGTCCAGCTGTCGGGTTGAGGTGGATGATCTGCGATTCTCCGCCCTTGATGAAACCGATGTGGAACGTCTCAACTCGTCAGCCTCCTTTGATGTTCATTGCACACGCGGCACCTATGTCGGCCTGATGCTCGACTCGGGCCAAAATGCTCACCCGGAGACCGGTGTGCGTCAACTTGCCGGGGAAGAGTCGCAGGCGTTTCTCGGGTATCGTCTTCAGCATCAAAAAGCTGAAACTGCAGCTACACAGACCGACTGGGGTAATGGGCCAGCGGTTCTGGTCAGCGATGGCACGCGGCAGGCGTTAACGCTCTATGGGGAACTGACCGAAGCCCCGAAAGGCTCGCGTTTTCTATCCGATACGCTAACCGTTACGCTGGTGTACTGATGCGCTCGTTTGCGTTGCTCGTGTTAAGTGGTTGGAGCCTGGCATCATTTTGCCTGGGAGCGGGGTTGCAGGTTACGCCGATTCTGCAGGAAATTCCCAGAGGGGAAACGACGGCCCTGTACCAGGTACGCAATACCGGAGAGGCCGCCGTAACGGTTCAGGTGAGTGCCCGGTTGTGGCAACAAAGCAACGGCGAACGGCTTACCTTGGATACCGACAGCATTCGAACCAACCCGCCGTTGATATCGCTTGAACCCGGTCAGGATGAATGGGTGCGGGTGGCGTTAATGAGTGAACGTACCGATGAAGAGCAAGCCTTCAGAGTGTACTTCAGCCAGGTACCGGAAACCGCTCAAACGCTGCACCCGGGGGTTAGAACGCTCATCAGGCTGGATACGCCCTTGTTCTTTCAGGCCCGGGAGCCGCAAACCAATCTTCAATGGGCCTTGCAGCAGAAAGCCGAAGGCTGGCAATTACAAGTACTGAACACAGGGACCCGCTTCGGGCAGTTAACGCGGCTGGTGGTGGAGACCGA
This sequence comes from Saccharospirillum alexandrii, assembly GCF_004000275.1. GTDB lineage: Bacteria > Pseudomonadota > Gammaproteobacteria > Pseudomonadales > Natronospirillaceae > Saccharospirillum > Saccharospirillum alexandrii. The sequence continues at coordinate 1,028,869 of NZ_RCIP01000002.1, read as the reverse complement.
CGGCGGTCGACGCCTGCCCATTGCGGAGGGCGTGCTCTACGTTTTGCCCGGTGCTTCGAAGACCTGGCGCTTGGACCTGACCGATGTCGACGTGCAGGGCGGGCTTTCATTGCAGGTTGTGTCGGGTGGCCAGGTTCAATTTCAACCCTTGAACAACACTGAATAGCCCGATGATGAGAGGGCACATCAGCTTACGCGCAATGCTGTTGTTGGGAATGGTCTTTTTGGCATCGGCGAGGGCAGACCTATTGCCGCCCCTGGGCGAAGGCGATGACCGGCCGCGCAATCTCCGAGTTCAGTTGCAGCAGCAGGAGGATGGTACCTGGGTTTTGCCGATCTCCGACCTGACGGCATTTGGCTGGGCTCTGCCCAATGCCGCCTCGCTTCCGGTTTTTGAACAGGAAGGGCGACGTTACGTTCCGGCGAGCGCGTTGCCTGAAACCCTCGCCCGGGTGAATGAACGCGACGGCTATGTAAGCTTGCAGACAGAAGAACTGCTCGTTGTCGAAGACGAAGAAGCAAGCGAGTGGCTGCTGCCCATGGCGTTGAACAGTCAGGAAGTCAGCGAGCCTTACTCCCTGGTGCGGGAAGCAGGACAGTATTATTTGCCAGCGCAGACCCTGGAAGCCCTGGGTATTTCTCCAACCGCCATTGCACCCAATGCCGCGGGCCAGTATTCATTGCATGAACTGACCGAGGGGTTTTACTGGCTGGATGTGTCTCAGCCCAAACTCACCTTGTGGATGCCCACCAGTCGCTTTAAACCCTACCGAATTGAACGCAAGCGAGCCGACCCGCTGGTGCCGCAGCGTGGCTCTTCGTTCCTGCTCGATTATCGGTTAACCGAAGGCATCGATGAAGACGATGAGCGCTGGCGCACCGGTTTATTTGATGCCGCCGTGAGCCTGGGCACAGCCTATTGCGAAACCCAGCATCAGTACCGTTCCACCACTGAACGTTTTACTCGCCAGGGCAGCCGGTGCGTGCTGGACCGTCCGCGCTCATTACTCTCTGTAACGCTGGGAGATACCTTCACCTCCAACTCGGTAATCGGGCAAACCGTTGCGTATGGCGGCGTGCAAGTAGGCACCAACACCAAGCTGGTGCCTTCCTGGATAACGCGACCACGGCCTTCGTTGCGGGGTGCCGTGTTGACGCCGGCCATGCTGGAAGTCTGGATCAATCAGAACCTGGTCACTCAGGAACAATTGCCACCCGGTCAGTTTGAACTTTACGATTTGCCGGCCGCCAGTGGCGTCAGCGATATTCTCAGCCGCATTGAAGACAGCAGCGGTGTGCCTATTATCCAGCGCTTTGCGTTTTATTCGGATGCCTCCTTGCTTGCCCGGGGGCTTAGTGAATGGTCACTTTCATACGGGCATCGTCGGGCAGGTGTTATCGACGGAGAAATCCAGTACGACGAATTTCCCTTTGCTCTGGTGGCCGGTCGTTACGGGTTGACCAACCGGGTGACCTTCGGCGCGCGGGCTGAATGGTTCGAAACCGGACGCGTTGGCGCAGGAACCAGCTATTGGGGGCTGGGCCCGCTCGGCATGCTCGATGTTGGCGGCGCGTTGAGTTTTAACGAGGGCACTCAGGATACCGGTGCCTCCTGGCAATGGGGCGTTACCCGCCGGGCAAGCAAGGTGTCGCTCCGCTACCGGGAGCAGCGTACCGACGATGCATTCATTCAGTTCGGCAGTACGGTGCCCAACCGGTTACCGGATGTTGAAAAGCAACTGACGCTGGGCTGGTCGGTGCGCCGGGGAGTGTCGTTGTCGGTAGGTCGGCTGGAGCGGGAATACGAAACCCGGGCGGACTACCTGGCCAATAACGCCACCCTGGGGCTGAGCTGGGCGGGCCGTGGCACTGTGCGGTTGTCGGCATTGGATGTGATCGAACCGCAGCCGCGGCGACACTACAATCTCAGCTTTACGCTGACGCTGGGCAAGGGCCGTTCGATGACGGCTGCGATGTCGGGCGAAGAACTGGAAAACCGCGGTGTTCGTTATCAGTACCGGTCGCCCGGCGATGGCGGCTATGGGTACCGGGTGCATAGCGGCGTGCAGGGTGACGTGAGCGTGCAGGATGCCGAGTTGAAGCTGGATGGCAGGCTGGCAACGCTGCGCTTGAATGGTGAACGGCGCGATGGCGAACTCAGTGGCGACGCTGAATTAAGTGGCGCTCTGGTCATCAATGAAGCCGGTGCCTTCCTCAGCCGCAACCCGGCGGGCAGTTATGCACTGGTCGAGGCCGGTGTTCCCGATGTGCGGGTGTACCGGAACAACCGCCTGGTTGGAGAAACGGATAACAGCGGCCGGTTACTGGTGTCGGGGTTGAAGCCCTATACCCACAACCGGCTGCGCCTGGCGACTGAAGATCTGCCACTGGCCGCCAGTTTGGCGAAACCCGGTGTGCAACTGGTGCCGGGAAACCGCCAGGTATTAACGGCACAGTTTGATGTTGTTCTGGACCGCAGTATCACCGCGTACCTCATCGGCCCGGACCAAAACCCCTTGCCTGCAGGCACCACCGTGCGGTTCGAAGGGCAACCCGAAGCGCTAACGGTGGGCCACGAAGGCTTGCTTTATACCGACGTAGGCTTGCGTTCCTATTGGGTGGGTCAAGCCCGGCTGGGCGATCAGCAAGTGTGTGAGTTTGAACTGGAACTGAGCGAGGTGGAAGCCTACCCCGCAGACCTGGGAGCCGTACAATGCGAACCCTTATAACCGCAAAAACCGTTCTAACATACCTGGCCCCGGTGGTGCTGGGCAGCCTGGTGACCGGTGCGGCGGCCTGCACGGTCAGCGCAACACCGCTGGCGTTTGGCCCGATCGACCCGCTGGCGGATCAGCCAACGGAAAGTGTCGGCAGCCTCACTGTAGAATGCCCCGAAAGCATGGCCTACACCCTCAGCGTTACACCGGGCAAAGGCACCTATAACCAACGCCTGATGAGTGTTGGCGAGCTGACGCTGGCCTATAACCTCTACATCGATCAGGAGCACCTGTTTATTTTCGGGGACGGCACGGGCGATACCCGGGTGCTGACCGGCGAAGGGGTAAGCATCGAACACGGGGTGTACGGCAAGGTGCCCGCTCAGCCCAGAGCCTACCCCGGGCACTATACCGATGACATAGTGGTGACGGTGGCTTACTGAGGTGTATGGTGCGCGCTGATGTGGCCTCTAATATTGTGGGTCACTGGGTTGGTCCACTGACTTTTCACGCCTTCTCAGGGTATCGTTCTTTCATATCAATCAGTGACTGTCGCACCAGTTCTCTAAGCGCTGATGTATCCACATCCTCCAGCCGCTTGATGTATAAGCAAGACTTACCCAGCTTGTGTTTGCCAAGGCGCTCCAGCACAGTTTGGTAAGGCTCGAAGCCGGGGATGATGTAGATCGACAGATTCTGTTTTCTGGGCGAAAATCCAACCTGCATGAAATCACCTTCCCGACCACTGTCATAACGATAATGGTACTGGCCAAAGCCAATAATGGCCGGGCCCCAAAGCACCGGTTCCTCGCCGGATTCCTCTCGCATCAAATCAATCAGTTGGTTGCATTCGGCTTGTCGGCGTTCGTCGTCGAGCGACTCTATAAATTCCGCAATGGAGGTTGAGGTAGGTTGGGTTTTGTTGGCCATGAGGTGTTCTCCATAAGCTGTATTATTGACCCCGGCAGTGCAGGCTGGCTTGCCATTATTTATCCCTCTCTACTGCCCACTGTCTGAAAGGTGGCTCTGCAGCTCAATCACAGACGGCAGAATACTCCGGTAGAAAATATCAAACAGTACGGCCGTTTTATCCGAATTGTAAAACCCCGCAGTAAAGACGGCGACCAGGTCGTATTCGGGTACGATGAATATTAGCTGGCCCCCGTTTCCGCTGGCCCAAATCACTTTGACCCTCTTTTCACCGTAAGGCAACGTATCCATCCACCAGAGGTAGCCATAGGGTGTTTCTCGCACCTGGGTTTGAGGTTGGAGTGACGCTTGAATCCAATCACGAGGTATCAGCTGGCTACCTTCCCATTGGCCCTCTTGCAGCACCAGTAGCCCCAGCTTAGCCATGCCTTGGGGCGTGAGCAACAGGTGACCGCCGGTGTCGACTTTTTCGTCGTTATCGAACCTCGCCCAGCGATAGTTGTTAATACCCATAGGGCCGAACAGGGCGTCATCGGCAAAGTCGGAAAAATCCCTACCCGAAGCCTGGGCGATGACCTCCCCCAGGGCAATGACACCGGCGGTGCAATAACGGGCGACGTCGCCCGGGGCGTGAACGGGCGGTAAGGCGAGAAAGGAGGCGACCCAGTCCTGAGTGCGGTAGAGGCGGTCTTCCTGGCCCTTCGAGCGCCAATTAAAGTCGTCGCAATCAAGGCCGGAACTCATCGTAAGCAAGTGGCGGATCTGGATGTCATCCTTGTTGTCGACGTTGGGGTAGTTTTTTGCAAGAAAGTCCATGATAGGGCTTTCGACACTGGGTAAGACGCCCTGATCCAATGCCGCTCCCATCAATAGCGAGGTGATACTCTTCGTCGCCGAGCGCAGGTCATGAGGGTTATCCCGGCTATAGCCATTGTAGTATTCCTCGAACACCAGGCGGCCACTCCGTAAAACCAGCATGCTGTGAAGCTGATGGCTCTGCATGGCCGCCAGTTGGTTTGAGACATTGCCCAAACGGGCTGCGTCCAACCCTACCGACTCTGGTGTGCCGATAGGCAATGGCTCGTCTGCTGTTATGGGCGGGTGAATGGTGTTTACGGAAGCGCATGAGGTAAGGCCAACCGTCACTATGAGGCCGAAAGCCCAATTGAAGAGTCCGTTGACGTGCGACAGGAAGGGTGCTGCAACCGAGTTCGCCTCTGACAGCGCCTTCGTTGTACTAAGGGGGTTAGGCGTTTTCGCATTTCCTTGGGGCATTGGCCTGCTCCATTGCAGCTGGGTGTATCATGTTGCTCCAGATCAGTTAATCCGACAAGAGGCCAGAAGTCTAAAAAATACAGTGGGCCAGGCAGGTCGTCAGGCGTTAGCGGGGTGTTCCATTGAGTCGGCGTTCAATCACAAGCAACTGCTTCAGGTAGTCTTGTCAGATAACCCTACTAAGTAAGAGCAGGGCAAGGCCCTGCTCTTTGAGTGGTACCGGGTTAACCTTTATTTAATCCAATACTTACCCCAGTGAGTAATGTTGTACTGAGCGATTTTGCTCATGAACGACTGAATCGAGGGCTCGGTATCAACGGCCTCTATTTGCTCGTCAATCAGGTACGTAGAGTGCGCAAAAACCGAGGTGACAAAGGCGATGGCATCGGCATTGACCTCCAGTGCGCGCAGATCGACGTTATCTATGGTGTCGCAGGCCGAATGGTAGCACTCGTCGAAGGCCACACCGGCTTGACCGCCAAAAATCAACGCTTCCTCTTCGGTCTTAATAACCTCAGCACCGGTAAAGAGCCCGCCGAAGGGAATGTCTTCTACGAAGAATTCGGCGTAATCGGAGCGGAAGCTGATTTCGCTGTCGACATAGGATTCGCCTCTTAATTCGAAGTACTTCTGGAACACGCCCTCAATGGCCGCTGACCCTGCCGGGCCTTCAAGCCCGAACCCGGAGCCGTCGCCATCGTAAATGCCGTAAATAAAGTTCGGCGAGGCAATCATGTCGAAGTTCAGGTAGGCCTTGATCCGTTCAAGCTCGGTTTCACCCAGGTTTTGAACGTAACGGGTCGAGCCAACCAGGCCGGCCTCCTCGGCTCCCCACCAGGCAAAGCGGACTTTGTTGCGGGTACGGGCCTTCTTCATCAGATTGGCCATTTCCAGCAGAGCGGCGCTGCCTGACGCGTTGTCGTTAATGCCCGCGCCTTCGGCAACGGAGTCGAGGTGAGCGCCGAGCATCACAACGTTGTCCGGGTTACCCCAGCGGCTCTCGGCAATGACGTTGTCGACCGACCGGGTCTCGCGCAGTACATCAGCCAGCATTGACAAGACGAGGCCATCGGTTTCAGCCCAGGTAACGCCGTTGTCGTAGGTGGCGAAGAAGACCGGTATGCCGCCGCTGTATTCTTCACCCAGGGTAGCGTTGATCAGGCCTGTGCGATCATCGGCATTGCCCTGGTTAAAGATAATGATGCCAACGGCTCCGGCAGTGGCGGCGTTTTCAGCTTTTTGCTGGAAGCTGCAGGCACCGCGCTGCACCAGGGCAATATTGCCCGATTGAAACGAGTCGAAATCCTCGATTTCACAGCCGCTGGTAGAGGCATTGCCAGCACCGAGATCCAGGTCTACCGCCTGAACGGTGCCGGATACGTTGCCGGGTTCTGTCTGGGAGAGGTAGGTGAAATCTTCGTTCCAGACATAACTGGTTGGCGTCGGGGCCAGAGAGTTCAGTTGCCCGTCTCCCTGCTCGTAGTACGCGGTGAAGTCGAAGGCATCCAGGGTGACGTTGTAACCCATATCTTCGAGCGAATCAGCCACGAAGGCGACCGAGGCATCGTAGCCAGGCAGGCCTGAGGCCCGGTTGCCGTCGTTTTCGTCGGACAGGCGTTGGAAGGTTTCCAGATACGGCACGATGTTCTCAGCCTCCATGCAACGCGGCATGTGCATGGGCGTTGCCCAGCGGATTACCCGGCACTCATTCTTGTGCATGTAGGCTCCGCTCCAGTAGGCATCCAGAAAGTACGACAGGGCCGGAGGCGGGGCATTATTCGAATTGCCATGGAAGGGGTTTGCTGATGCGGCCGTGCCGATGAGTAAAGCGCCTGTGGCTATTGCTCCCGCCAGCAGGGTTACAGGTTGGATTGATTTCATGGTTTTTCCCTTGGTTGGTTATTGTTGTCTTTTGCCTATAACTCCATCAATACAGACAGTCGTTCCGCCTTGTACTGCTAAACCAAGTTGGGAGATACATACTGGTAGGTTCATGCAGGTTTTCCATGAACCGGTTCATTATTGGCGAAAAAAAACTGTTAGCCATCGTAAGCCTGGCGAAACAGAGGGAGAGGAGGGGGTACCTCTTTTATGGCAACAGTTCGGTTGATTGTTACGGTTTTGCCGCCTGGTAGGCCGCCTCCAGCCCCGACAGTACGATCGACTGAAACCCGTTATCCATCATGCATTGAAGACCCTGGGCCGTGGTGCCGCGGTATTCAATCAGGCGGTTAACCATGTCTTCGGGGTCAGCATTCAGGTGTTCCAACAGCCGGCTGCCACCAACCAATGTCTGCATGACGGCTTCAAAGGCGATGGCGTCGGAAATGCCCTTCTGTTTGGCATGCGCTAGCATGGCACTGGCCAGCAACGCCGGGAAGGCAGGTCCGGCGCCGGTTAAGGCGGTCATGTAATCCAGATCTTGCTCGGTTGCCAGTTCGCGTGCCTTGCCACAACTGCTGAGCAATTGCTGTGCTGCGGCCCGGTCGGCCCGGCTTGTTGCTGCGCTTGCGTGCCAGGGCATGTAGGCTTCGCCAATCTGTGCCGCGGCGTTTGGCATGGCGCGAATGATGCGCCCGCTGCCGGTCTTGCGAGCAAGCTCTGCGCTGGAGACCATGGCGAGCAGTGAGATGACCGGTTTGTCGCCAACCGGCAGGTCCAGCGCGGGCAGTTGATCCGGTCGCACAGACAGCACCACCAGATCTGCCAGGGCCAGCAGGTCGTGGTTATCGTTAACACAGCGAACCTTCGGCCAGGCATTGTAGGCATCACCGCCGGAACGAGACGACACCACCAGTTGGCGGGGCGACACCAGCCCCTGGTTCAGCAGGGCCAACCCCAGAGCGCGGCCCATCCAGCCGTGACCACCGATAATGCCAACAACGCTTCCAGCTAGTTCGTTTCCAGACATTCCGCCGCTCTCCGTTGGTCATAAGCCTGCAACCAGTCTTGCAGGTTGGGGGCATGGCGCGAGACAAACCGTTCGAGGTCAGACCGTTCGCAGGGGTGGCCGGTGAAAATCAGGATGTAGTCGGCAAAGCGACCGATGCGCACGGCTTTGGTCTCATGGGTGTGCATTGAAATATAGCCGATTTGCGTTAGATAAATCGTGCGTGCGCGGACGCCGGCTTCATGGGGTGGGTAGTTGAAGCGCAGCAACATCCTGGTCAGCGCTTGCAGCCGGCGTTCGTCGGCGGCGGCGACGTCTTTGGCCACTTTGGCGTTCTGCATGGCCCAGTTTCGCACGGCGTATTCGAATTCCGAGTCAAACAGTTGCTCATCGAGCCAGCAATCGAACACATTGAGCGTGGCTTCAACCACGGTGTCGGCATAGCGTTCGGTCTGCTGAATGAGGCCCTCGGTGTTGTGCGCTTTCCACCGGTCGATCAGGCGGTCGAGCAGAGCCTCCCGGTCTTTGAAAAACCAGTAGAAGCTGGTGCGGGATGTGTTGAGCGCTTTGGCCAGCGGCAGTATTTTCACCGCATCCACCCCGGATTGGATCAGCAGACGGTAGGCGGCATCGAGCCAGTCTTCTGCGCGGCCTTTGTCGGTATCGGTTGTCATGGTCCCCTCTGATGAAAATGAACGATTCCGTCGTCTGGCGTTACCTGAATGTACACCAGTGTCATTTTAATTGACACAAGTGTACATGATCGATAGCGTGTTTAACCAGCCGGTATTCGACAGGAGACGGACCATGGCTCAAGACCCGTTGTTGCAACCCTTCCAGCTCAAGCACCTGACGATCAAAAACCGTCTGATGATGACTGCGCATGAACCGGCCTACCCGGTAGACGGCATGCCTACCGAGCTGTATCGGGCTTACCATGTTGAGCGCGCCAAAGCCGGCATCGGCCTGACCATGACCGCCGGTTCCGCCGCCGTCGCGAAAGACAGCCCGCCGGTGTTTAACAATATTCTGGCCTACAAAGATGAAGTGGTGCCCTGGCTGCGTGAGCTGACCGATGCCTGCCACGAACATGGCACCGCGGTGATGATTCAACTGACTCACCTCGGCCGCCGCACCCGGTGGGACAAAGCCGACTGGCTGCCGGCTGTTTCCGCCTCCCACCATCGCGAAGCGTCGCACCGCGCCTTTCCCAAACAAGTCGAAGACTGGGACATTGACCGCCTGATTCGTGACTACGCCGACGCCGCAGAGCGTATGCACGCCGCCGGGCTCGATGGCATTGAACTGCAGGCGTATGGGCATTTGATGGATCAGTTCTGGTCACCACTGACGAACACCCTGGAAGCGCCTTACGGCGGCAGCCTGGATAACCGGTTACGCTTCACGTTCGATGTACTGCGGGCCATTCGCGAGCGGGTCGGGCCCGAGTTTATTGTGGGCGTGCGATATACCGGCGACGAACAACTGCCCGGCGGGTTAAACGCCGATGAAGGGCTGGCTATTTCGCGGCGCCTGAAAGACAGCGGCATGGTCGATTTCCTCAACGTGGTGCGCGGTCACATTGATACCGACCCGGGCCTGACCGATGTGATTCCGGTTCAGGGCATGCCCAGCGCCCCGCATCTGGATTTTGCCGGCGAGATTAAACGCCAGGTCGATTTCCCCACCTTCCACGGCGCCAAGATTCAGGATGTGGGTACCGCACGCTACGCCATCGAATCCGGCAAGGTCGATATGATTGGCATGACTCGCGCGCACATGGCCGACCCGCACATTGTGAGAAAGATCATGGAAGGGCGCGAGGAAGAAATACGCCCCTGCGTTGGTGCCAATTACTGCCTCGACCGCATCTACCAGGGCGGTGCCGCCTATTGCATACACAACGCCGCCACCGGGCGTGAAACCACCATGCCGCACGATATTCCCAGGGCCGGGCAGAAACGTCGTATTCTGGTGATCGGCGCCGGGCCGGGCGGATTGGAAGCAGCACGAGTCGCCGCCGAACGCGGGCATGAGGTGGTGGTCATGGAAGCCATGAGTCAGGCCGGAGGCCAGGTGCGGTTAGCCGCGCAAAGCGAACGCCGGCGCGAGATGATCGCCATCATCGACTGGCGCCTGGCGCAGTGCGACAAACTGGGTGTCGAGATTCGCTACAACTGTTGGGCCGAAGCGGATGAGGTACGTCAGGAGAACCCGGATGTCGTGATTGTTGCCACCGGTGGTTACCCGATTGAAGACAAACCCGGGGTGGGGCACGACCTGGTGGTCAATAGCTGGGATATTTTATCGGGTCACATCAAACCTGGAAAACGCGTTCTGTTGTTCGACGATGCAGGCGATCACCCGGCACTTCAGGCGGCGGAGATCATTGCCAGAACCGGTGCCGAACTGGAGATCATGACGCCGGATCGAACCTTTTCGGCCGAGATCATGGCGATGAACCTGGTGCCCTACATGAGAGCGCTGCAACGCCCCAATGTGACCTTTACGCCGACCTATCGTTTGAAGTCGGTTGAGCGTAATGCGGATAGCCTGGTGGCCACAATCACCAGCGATTATCTCGACCTTAACCACGAACGTCACGTCGATCAGGTTGTCGTGAATTACGGCATTACCCCCATGGCAGACATCTACTTCGATCTTAAGCCGTACGCCAGCAACGGCGGTGAAGTGAATTACGATGATCTGATTGTGGGCAAACCGCAAAACGTGGTGCGTAATGAAGGCGGTCGTTTTCAGTTGTTTCGCATTGGCGATGCGGTTGAATCACGCAATACCCATGCAGCCATATATGATGCGTTGCGGTTAACCAAAGATCTGTAAGGAATCTCTGCATACTTCCCTCTGGAGAAAATGTTCAGAGCCTCCCTAGCATTCGATCACGTTAACCGCCAACCCACCGCGCGAGGTTTCCTTGTATTTATCGAGCATGTCTCGTCCGGTGTCGCGCATGGTGCGAATGACTTTGTCGAGCGAGACGAAGTGTTCGCCGTCGCCACGCAGGGCCATCACGGCGGCGTTAATGGCTTTAATGGCGCCAACGGCATTGCGTTCAATGCAGGGCACCTGCACCAGACCCCCGATGGGGTCGCAGGTAAGGCCGAGGTGATGTTCCATGCCAATTTCTGCGGCGTTTTCAACTTGCTCCGGCGTGCCGCCGGTGACCGCTGCCAAACCAGCAGCAGCCATGGCGCAAGCCGAACCCACTTCACCCTGGCACCCCACTTCTGCTCCGGAAATGGAGGCGTTTTCTTTGAACAAAATGCCAATGGCAGCCGCGGTTAACAGGAAATCCACAACGCCTTCCTCACTGGCATTGGGGCACCAGTTCCAGTAGTAATGGAGTACGGCCGGAATAATACCGGCGGCACCATTGGTAGGCGCAGTCACCATTCGGCCGCCGTTGGCATTCTCTTCATTCACCGCCAGAGCATAGAGGTTTACCCAGTCCATGGCGCTCAGTGATGGTGAAATCATATCCTGTCGGTTGATGTCCATTAACGAAGCGTAGAGCTTTGCTGCCCGCCGCCGGACTTTTAGTCCGCCGGGTAAAATGCCTTCGTTCTTTATGCCATTCTGAACACACTCCTGCATCACCTGCCAGATGTGCAGAATGCCGTCGCGAATCTCGGCTTCGCTGCGCCAGGCCTGTTCATTGGCCATCATCACACCGGCGATGCTCAACCCGCTGGCCTTGCACTGGTTCAGCAAATCGACACCGCTTTTGAACGGGTAGGGCAAGGGGGTTGTGTCTTCCACAATGCGGTCTGCCCCGGCGGCTTCCTCATCAACCACGAAGCCACCCCCCACTGAATAATAGGTGCGCTGACGAATCACGTCGCCATCGGCACCGAAGGCGGTAAACATCATGCCATTGGGATGGTAGGGCAACGATTCCTTGCGGTGATAGGTCAGGTCGGTTGCTTCAGCAAAGGCAATGGTGTGCTCGCCGTGCAAGCACAGCTCACCCTGGGCGCGAATGTCGTCGAGCCTGGGGTTGAGCATGGTGGGGTCAATGGAATCCGGTCGGTGACCTTCAAGCCCGAGCATAACAGCAGGCCCGGTGCCATGGCCTTTACCCGTCGCACCGAGCGACCCGTACAATTGAATATCCACGCGAGTGACGTCAGTGAGGCGCCCGGCTTTGCGCAGACCTTCAACAAACAGGTAGGCCGCTTGCATGGGCCCGACCGTGTGCGAACTGGACGGGCCAATGCCGATTTTCAACATATCAAACAGACTGATGGCCACAGGCAATGCTCTTTAAAGACAGTTATCAGTAGTGAGCTGCGAGTTCCTGGCTAACAGCTCACAGCTCGAAGCTCACAGCTTTCCCTTCACCCGTACGCCGGGAAATCCCGGCACAACTGGGTAACCTGTTCTCGGGTTTCCGCAATGGCAGCACTGGCGTCGCCTTTTTGCAGTGCATCCAGAATATCGACAATCCAACCGGCCAGCGCCCGACATTCGGGTTCTTTCAAACCGCGAGTGGTAATAACCGGTGAACCAATGCGCAGCCCGGAGGTAACAAAGGGAGATTGCGGATCGTTCGGTACGGCATTTTTGTTGACGGTGATGTTTGCTTCGCCAAGCGCCGCATCGGCTTCTTTGCCGGTTAGCCCCTGTTTGACCAGGCTGAGCAGAAACAGGTGGTTATCGGTGCCACCGGAGACGACGTCGTAACCGCGTTCGATAAAGACATCGGCCATGGCGCGGGCGTTGTGCACTACCTGTTGCTGGTAGCTCTGAAATTCCGGCTCGGCCGCTTCCTTGAAGGCGACGGCTTTGGCGGCGATGACGTGCATTAACGGGCCACCCTGACTGGCCGGGAACACGGCCGAATTGAATTTCTTTTCCAAATCGGGCTGGCCCTTGCACAGGATCAAACCACCGCGCGGTCCGCGCAAGGTTTTGTGAGTCGTGGTGGTAACGACGTGAGCGTGCGGTACCGGGTTCGGGTAAACGCCTGCCGCAACCAGACCGGCTACGTGCGCCATGTCGACCATTAAGTAGGCGCCGACTGCATCGGCAATTTCCCGAAAGCGTGCCCAGTCGACAACGCGTGAATAGGCAGAGAAACCCGCGACGATCATGCCGGGTTTGTGCTCCTTCGCCAGGGCTTCAACCTGGTCGTAATCGATTTCGCCTGTCGTCTCATTCAGGCCATATTGTACGGCGTGGTAAATCTTGCCGGAAAAACTGACGTGGGCGCCGTGTGTCAGGTGGCCGCCATGGGCCAGGCTCATACCCAGAACGGTATCGCCCGGGTTCAGCAACGCCATGTACACCGCTGCGTTGGCCTGGGAACCCGAGTGTGGTTGCACGTTGGCGTAGTCGGCGCCGAACAGGGCACTGGCACGATCAATCGCCAATTGTTCTACCCGGTCGACGTGTTCGCAGCCACCGTAGTAACGCTTGCCCGGGTAGCCTTCGGCGTACTTGTTGGTCAGGCAGGAGCCCTGGGCTTCCATCACCAGTGGGCTGGTGTAGTTTTCGGAGGCGATCAGCTCCAGGTGGTCTTCCTGGCGCGTGGCTTCGTCCTGCATGGCCGCCCAGAGGGTTTCGTCGTAGTTGGATAATGTTTTGTTTTTGCTGAACATGGCTGCGATTCCCGGGTTATGACACCAGACCTGACCAAACAGGCAAGCGTATGAGAAAGTAACCAGCGGGATAGTAAGGCGGTTCACACGGGCACGACTGCTCGGGCACGACATGGGAACGAATATTTGCGACAGATGCCTGGCGCGTGTCCGGCCTCTGGTAGGACAACGAACATTCAGCGGGGTGCGCGGTTTCACCCCGTTATTCGTGGAAGTAGGACACGCCTGTGAGTGCCGTACCGGACATCTACTCCGGTACGCGAGTGACTTCGATGGTGCAGCTAATCGACAGTCGCTCGCCGCTGGACTGAGCATGGTCGATTAACGTGGCCAGGTCGGCCCGGGTTTGCAAGAGATCGTCCACTCGACGGGAGCCGGCAGAGTGGCTGTCTCCGAAGCGTTCCTTTCGGCTCAAGCTGTCCTGCTCATGGAACTGAATCTTGTTATTGATCAGTGTCATCAGCACGTTTCGGGCGTCGTCTGTCGAGAAGACGCCATCGATTAACAAAAAGTTGTTGGGGGTGGGCTCGTTGTTCATGGCTCTCTCCAGGTTGGGTTGGTGTTGTTCTTCCGGTGGCCTGTGTTGCTGGGCATCGTCTGCCTCTCATGAATCCTGCCAGTGGCCCTGCCGATAGTGTTGCACTTGCTGGCCTTCCAGGCGCACCAGGTACAGCCACTGGTTGTGGACCAGCTGACGCACGATGTCGTGTTTGCGGATCACGGCGTCGATGGCCTCGCGTGCTGCCTCTATAACGACCGTCAGGCGCAGTGGCGTGTGCCGCCAGTCATTCCCGTCGTGTACCGATTGCAGGGGCAGGCCGATTCTCAGATCGCCGCCGTTCCCTTCAAAAACACCGATTCGCCCGCCCACCACGTTGTGCAGAGTTTTGTTGCCACTGCCGTAACGGTGGTTGTCGACGGTGGAGGCGTAGTACTGCATGTTGATCCAGTGGGCGATTACCATGGGCGCGGTCATGATCTGCTCCAGCAGGGTGCCGTGCGGATCCTGGCGGTGATCGTAATCGTGCAGAAAGCAGCGACCGGCCAGGTCGATACCCCGAGTACGTGAGCGGGGCGCGACGATAAAGGCGGCGTTGTTGGCAAGGGCCCACTCCGGGCGTGTCTGCGACCAGTCGTTGGCCCGCGCGCGCAAGGCTTTGGACAAGGCATCGGGCCGATCCTGCCATTGTTCCAGGTCAACCGAGGATGCCCGTTCCCGGCAAGCTCCGGCTTGCGCATGTTTCAGGTGAGCCTGAATCGCAGTGAGGTCGTCGGCGTGGCTGTCTGGCAGCGCACCGGTGCCAAAGAGGTCGATCTGATCGGTCGTGGTGTTGTGCATTCCGGCCAGAAAAACGGTGCTGTCCGGGATATCGATGCCGGCATCACGCACGCCGGCGCGCACGGCGGGGTCGTTGAGCAGGCTGGCCAGAGCACGGGCGTTGACGTCGCCTCTCTGGCCGCAGCAGGCGCCGCAATCCAGCCCGGCCCGGTGCGGGTTGTTTCGGGTCTGGCTGCCATGGCCCAGCAGCAATACCAGGCGGGCAAACGGTCCGGTCAGGCCCATAGCGGTCAGAATTTGCTGTGCCAGGGCGGCTTGCTGCTCAGCATTTCCCGTTGCGCTGGCCTCCAGAATGGGGCTCAGAGCGTCGGTTTCGTCAGGTGACAGGCCGAGCCGGCTGTCATCCGCCAAGGGGGCCGATGAGGGCAGCGTGCGTTTGACCAGTTTGCTCAGATAACCCAGGCCCAGCGACTCGACCAGCACAAAGGCCGACAACGGCAGCGACTGAAACGTGTTCCAGCTTTTTTGGCCTTGCAGGCGAGTCTGACGGTTGCGGATGATGGCCGCATCGCGGGTGGTGTTGCCGGTGCTGTCGGTAACGGTCATCGCCGGGCTAAGCAGGCCCGGCAAATGCGGGCGGCTGGCACCGGTACCCAGCGGCTCATAGCGAATCGGCAGCCCGAAAAAGCCGGCAAAGCCCAGCGTCTGGATCCCGGGAGACTGCGCTTCCAGGTGACGACGAAACACTTCGGAGCGCACATCGATGCAAAACGCAGCCTGTACTTGCGGACGCGATGTGTCCCCATCGGTTGCGGGCTGGCGTATTTGGGCGAGCAGCCTTTGCTGATAATGGATTTCCTGTGCCCGCTGCCAGACCAGGGTTAACGTGTATGCCCGGTTGTCGGCGGCCTGGCGGTGGCTCTGCCAGGCCGATTGCCACCGTCCCCAGACCGAGCCGGGGTGGCGCTGGCCATCATCAACCAGGCACTCCCAGCTCAGCCGGATGGCAAGCAGGTCGACAAGGGTCTCATTGTCACTACCCGCCAGGCGTGCCTGCCAGCGCAGATAGGCGCACCAGGCGGCCCAGCCACTGATGCGCATAATAACGGCTTGAAGGAATTCGGGTACTTCCTGCTCCGGCACCTCCAGCTGGGCAAGTGCCTGCCTGATCTGTTGACGCGGCTCGTTCGCCAGTTGGTTGGCTCTGCCTGGTATCAGCGGGGCTTTCATCAGCAACGCAACACTGTGATCGTGACTGAGGGCTGTACGCCAGCCAGCATAGAGCGGCTGGGTCTGATCCGGCTGCCAGTCGGATTGGTCGCGGTCGAAATGGGCCGCGCAGTACTGGGCGATCTGATGCGTGATGGTGTCGCACCAGGCTGGCTCGTGGCGCAGGTCGCGATGCTGATCGAGGCTGTCTGCAAGCAAGGGCGCCGGGGCTGGCTGAGCGTCGTCTGCGTTCAATACTGCCATCAGCTCAGCGGTGTCCGGTGCAGGCTGATGCTCGCTCCGGGCCTGCTCGAGTGCCTCAGGGGTGATCTCCCCCGACTCCCAGGCATTGCGATACCAGGCAGCAGGCGACGCCAGGGGTGAGCCGGCAATCCGTGCCAGCTGGCTGGCGACGTCGCCGAACGGCTGGTCAACATACCCCCAGTAAGGATTGACGGCGATCATCCGGTCCAGCGGCCAGGTCGGTGCGATGCGTTCGACCGTGGTATCTATGGCTGCCTCTACGGTTTGCTCGTACGTACTGGTCGCGTTAGCTGCTGTACTCATACGGTTTCTCCATTGGGGGTCAATGTCCGGTTGACCCGGGTCTGCGCCTGAGTCGGACTGAGCCGCGCCGGCCATACCCGGAAGGTGATGCGGGTGAAGGTTTCATCCAGATAAAAACCGTTGTAGGCCCAGGGGTAGAGCCGGGTTGCCAGCTGGCTCCGGGGGTAGCGTCTTATCCAGAACTGGAGGCCGTATAACGACGTGAAGCACAGAATGACCCAGGCGGTCAGCCCTCCCGAGAGCGTACCCGCTGGCGGCACGATCGAGGCGAATACCAGATGCCAGATGAGGTAGAGCTGGGTCAGGCCAAGCACCAGGGCGATGCCGCGCAGCAGCAGCGCAGGTTGGTGCCCCTGGCCGAACCACAGCAGGGGCGCCAGACCCAGAGACAGAATGACCAGCGTCGCCGCCGGCAGTGACAGGCCCGGCAGGAAGCCGTGCCAGACCCATACGGACACACTGACCAGCAAACCACTGGCCAGGGCCCCCAGCAGCGTCCACCAGAGCGACTCGCCGTTGGCGCGGCCCGCGAACAGGTCCCGATGTCTGGCGGCTTCGACGGTGTCGCCAGCGCTGAGAAAGGCGTGAGCCTTGTACAGTGAATGGGCAACCAGGTGCAGCAGGGCGAGTTCGTACAGACCCAGCCCGATTTCCAGCAACATAAAGCCCATTTGAGCACAGGTGGACCAGGCCAGGCGCACCTTGATGCTGATGCGGGTCAGCATCACCAGGCTGGCCAGCACCGCCGTCGTACTGCCGGCCACCACCAGAACGATTTGCGCCGCTGGCGCCATGCATAGCAGTTCAGCGAGCCGGATCAGGACAAAGCCGCCCATGTTAACAACCCCGGCATGCAACAGCGCCGACACCGGAGTAGGGGCTTCCATCACCTGAATCAGCCACCCATGCAGGGGCAGCTGTGCGGTTTTGAGAATGGCTGCCAGTGCAAACAGGACGGCTGCCAGGTGCAGGGAGACCGGCAGGGTTTCAGCGTTTAGCAGATAGAAACTGAGGTCATCAAGCTGCAAGGTACCGCAGGCGGCGTAGATCAGAAGCAGAGCCACGGCCAAACACAGTTCGGCACAGCGACTGACCAGGAATTTCTTGTGGGCAACGATCTGGGCGGCCTTGCGTTCCGGATAGTGAGTCAGCAGTACGTGCAGGCCGATGCTGGTGCCGGTCCAGGCCAGCACGATGACCAGCAGGTGGCGGCTCAACAGCAGCACGCCGACCGAGGTCAGCGTAAACAGCATGGCACTGATAAAGCGGCTTTGCAGGCGGTCGCCGGCGAGATAGCGGGAAGAGAAGTTCACAATCACCCAACCCAGCAATGACACCAGTAAGGCGGCCACGAGCCCCAGTCGGTCGATGCCGGCGCCGGCGATCAGCGAACCCGCGGTCGCCGCAACAACCGAGGCCACGGTGGCCAGCAACCCGATCAGAGCCGTTTGACGGGCAATGGACCAATGGTGTCCGGGGAGGGCGTAGACCAGCAACCAGCCGATCAGGTAAATAATGGGCAGTAGCCAGCCACTTATCAGTATCTGCATACGAGTGTCTCCCTGATGCAGGCGTTCGTTGATGTCCGGTAGCGTTATCCTGCCCTGTCATAATGGTTTTTAAAAATATATGATTTAGAAGATATTATTCTTATTTATGGAACGAATGGATGCGAAACCTGAATTTCCATCACCTGTACTATTTCTGGGTGGTCGCCAAAGAAGGTCACCTGACCCGGGCCGCCCGTCAGTTGCACGTTTCCCAATCCGCGCTGTCCTCGCAGATTCGTCTGTTACAGGAGCAGCTTGGGCATGAGCTGTTTTCGCGGGAGGGTCGCTCGCTGCGGCTGACCGAGTTCGGCCATGTTGTGCTGGAATATGCCGAGAGTATTTTCACCCTCGGCAGCGAGCTGCTCTCGCTGACCGAAAGTGGTGAACTGCAGCATCTGAAACAGTTGCGGATAGGCTCGGTGGCGACGTTATCGCGTAATTTTCAGGAGAACTTTCTGCGCCCGGTCATTGGTGAGTCGGACGTGAAGCTGGTGATCCGATCCGCCAGCCTGGAGGAATTGCTTGACCTGCTCAGCATTCACAAGCTCGACCTGATTCTCTCCAATCGTTCGGTCGTGGCCGATTCGTCAACCACCTGGCGCTGTCAGCAAATTGCCGAGCAACGGGTCTGCATCGTCGGGCCACCCGGCCCGGCGGCCAAAACGTTTCGGTTCCCGGAGGACCTCGAACACGCCAAATTATTGCTGCCGGGTCCGAGCAGCGACATTCGCCGTCAGTTTGATGGAGTACTCAGCCAGTTCGGAATTGAGATCGACCCATTTGCCGAAGTCGATGACATGGCAATGCTGCGCTTGTTGGCCCGAGACTCGGGTGGCCTGGCCGTGGTACCGGAAGTGGTGGTGCAGGATGAACTCGAGAGCGGCCGGCTGGAAACCTACTGGGTGCTCGACACCATCGTCGAACGCTTTTATGCGATTACCGCCAAACGACATTTTGAGCTGGTGCCCCTAAAAACCCTATTGGAAAAATCGCAGGCGGGGTTCAAACCGCTCAGTTCCGGTTAGCCGTTTTTTCTGACCAGAGCACCGGCTCCCGTGAGGTGGGTGACCTGGTCGGATGGGGTCACTGTCGGGTGCAGCGCCCATGTTGATCGAACCGGAAATACCCAATACCATGAGCACCCGAATTCGGAGTTAATGGTATGACAACCGATGCAACAGCGCTGACTGCGTTGTTGGCCGAGCAGGCCATTCACCGCCTGATACTCGATGCCCAACAGGCAATCGATACCCAACAATTCGATGACTTTGCTGCGCTGTTTACCCACGAAGGTCGACTCTACCGGCCCACCACCCCCGAGCCTCTGATTGGCCGTGAAGCGATTCGGCAGGCGTATCTGAACAACCCGCCAAACCGGCTGAACCGGCATCTTGTCACCAACCAGCGCGTCAGGTTGATGTCTGAAACCGAAGCGCACTCTCTGGCGTACGTGACGCTGTATTCCAGTGAAGCCGGTGAGCGGAAGTCTGACGTATTCGGTGCACCGGTTCACCGCAGTCTCGTTGGCGAGTACCATGACCACTGTGTGTTAACCGACGATGGCTGGCGCTTACAGGAGCGCCGGGCTCTGTTTGTCCTGAATCAATCGATAGCGAGTCAGCAACCATGAAACCGACATTGATGTTATTGCCTGGGCTGATGTGTGATCACACTGTCTACGAGCACCAGATCAACGCATTGAGCGAAGCCTGGCAGTGTGTTGTTGTAGACTATAAAGACGATGACAACCTGGTCACCATGGCCCGGCGGGTACTCGACAACGCACCCGACTCTTTCGCCATGGCCGGCCATTCAATGGGCGGACGCGTTGCGCTGGAAGTCATGCGCCTGGCGCCGGAAAAAGTGCAACGCCTGGCGTTGCTCGATACGGGCTATGCGTCCCTGGCCGATGGCGAAGTGGGTGAAAAAGAAGTGGCAGGCCGGATGGCCCGGGTAAAAACGGCCCATGAACAGGGTGTGGCGGCCATGGCCCGCGACTGGGTAACCGGCATGGTCCACCCGGACCGGCTGAATGATACGGCCTTGATCAGCGCCATTGTTTCCATGTTCGAGCGCAAGACACCGGCGATTTTTGAAGCCCAGATCAAGGCGTTGATCGAACGTCCCGATGCCGCGTCGGTGCTGTCGAACATTGACTGCCCGACGTCGTTCATCGTCGGCCGTCAGGATGCGTGGAGCACGCCGGAACAGCACCAGGCGATGGCCGATAAGGTTCGGCACAGCCGACTGGAAATCATCGAAGACGCCGGCCATATGAGTACCATGGAGCAGCCCCAAGCGATGACCGATGTTTTCTGGAGTTTTTTGAGTTGATTTTTTTAGCTGAGAGCTTCTAGCTTCGAGCTGTGAGTAAAAGATTAAAACCTGTTGCAACGAGGTTGCTAGGCAGGAAACGCTGAATGCTCACAGCTCACAGCTCACAGCTCACAGCTCACAGCTCACAGCTCACAGCTCACAGCTCACAGCTCACAGTTCATTCTTCAGGCGCATTAAACCGGTGCATCCGGCTATCCCAACTGCTGAAGATGCCCAGATCATACCCGTAGGTAAGATTGATCATCAGCGGCCCCTGGGTGCGGATACGATCGTTCCCTTGCAGTAACTGGCGAGCAATGTCAGCGGCCAGGTCTTCGTCTTCTACCCGGTTTTCGGTGAGCATGACTTGAGCGCTGGTGAATCGATTTTCGACGTCATCCCGCTGCGAATCCACCCGGGCAATCTGTACATGATTTGCGATGTCGAGCTGCAGCAGTTGGGCCGCACTGCGGTCAAGGTCGGGCTGTGGCTCGGCAATGTTTGATTGTTGCACCGCCGCCGGCAACGCCAGCGACAGAACCAGAACAAACCCCACGGTTACCGAATGACCGAGCCAGATAGGCTCGGGCCGTTGCGGGTCGCTCTCCACGTTTGCCACGAAGGTCCTGCAGATCCAGTCGTGCGGACCCTGGCGGGTGCGGCGGTTGAACACCATCAAATAAGCGGTCGATACCAGGCCGCCAAACAGCACCAGTGACACCGGGTAAATCCAGAAACTGTGCAACAGCGCACCGGGTAACCCGGAACCTTGCACAAAAAATGGTGTGATCAGAATCAGGCTGCGCAGCAGCGAGACATCGAGCTTGATGCTCTCGTTATGCAGATTCACGACGCGAATGGCGAGCAGCCGTTTGCCAATGGTCTGGCCGTTATTCAACTCGCTGTTCAGAATACCGAAATAGAGCAATGCAATCACAAAGCCAATGGCGCGGGCCCAGACAGACAGCTCTACAAAATAGGATTCGAATACCCAGCCCAGCACAAATCCGATCGATACCAGCACAGCGGCATCAATGACCAGGGCGCCTACACGGCGGTAAAGGCTACTCAGCCAATCGGGGGACGCTAACATGTACTCTCAACCTGAAACCTAAAACAGGTTGGTATCATACCTGATTTGGAGAGATAGGCAGGCATGGCGGCTTAACTCAAGGAATATTAGCAGAGGAAAGCATTGCTGGGGATCAGCGAGTGGGGTAACAAAACCTGTGGGTGACCCTGGCTTTTCAGGGGCACCCATCAAGTAACAGGACCTGGCTGGCGTTTACTCGGCTTCGAGCAACTGCTCCAGGGTGTTGAGCGATTCCATCGCCGGCAGGCACTGGGCTACGCTGGCATTGGGCTCCCGGCCTTCTTTGATGGCCGCGAAGAACTCGCGATCCTGCAGTTCGATGCCGTTGTTCGATACCGCAACTCCACTCAGATCCACCGGGTTTTCATTGCCGTCGACCAGGTCGTCGTAGCGGGCAATATAGGTGCCGTTGTCGCAGATGTAGCGGAAGAAGGTACCGAACGGGCCTTCGTTGTTGAACGACAGCGACAGCGTACAGATGGCACCGCTGGGTACTTTCATACCAATGCTCATGTCCATCGCGATGCCCAGCGTCGGATGAATTGGGCCCTGCAGTGCTTGCAGTTTGCTGGCACGCTCACCGACCTGATACTGGAACAGATCAACCGTGTGGCAAGCATGGTGCCACAGCAGATGGTCGGTCCAGCTGCGCTCCTGACCCAGTGCATTTTTGTTGCTGCGACGGAAGAAGTAGGTCTGCACATCCATCTGCTGAACCTTGAGCTCACCTTTCTGGATTTTATCGTGAATCCACTGGTGGCTGGGGTTGAAGCGACGGGTGTGACCGGCCATGGCGACCAGACCGGTTTCTTTCTGAACCTTAACCAGTTCGCGAGCGTCGTCGATGTTATCGGCCATCGGAATCTCAACCATCACATGCTTGCCGGCTTTCAGGCAGGCAATGGCCTGGCTGGCATGCACCTGGGTCGGGGTGGCCAGAATAACGGCATCCAGTTCCGGCTGGGCGAGGGCGTCGTCCAGTTCAGTGAATGCATGGGGAATGTTGTTGTCTTTGGCGAAGGCTGCCATCTTTTCGGCGTCGCGGCCGACGACAGAGTGGACCTCAATGCCGTCGATGTTGCGAACGGCGTCGAGGTGCTTCATGCCAAAGGCGCCAGCCGCGCCTGCGATACAAATTTTCATGATTGAACCTCCTTCATGGGAGTGAGTTTAAAGGTCTTGATCATGGCATCGGTGGTACCGGCGTAGTCGGCCGGGTCTGCAACGATGCCCGAGTGTCCCAGGCGTTCCTGCCAGCGAACGGTGCTCGCTGACAAGGGTTCTTCAAGGCCCAGGTGGTTCAGAAAATGGCACACCTCTTCCATTTCGGAGGCGCGGCGAACGCCGTGTTGCGTCATGCGCTCCAGGTTATAACCGGCGCGTTTTTCCCAGTTGAAACCGGGGTGGGAATGTTCCAGCGAGGCCAGCACCTGAGTGTCGACACCGGCCAGTCGGCCAGCCAAAACACATTCGGCAAAAAGCGCCTCCATTCCCTTGACCATAATACTGCGCACCATCTTCACGGACGAAGCAGTACCGACCGGCCCGGTTTCAATGGTCGCGTTCATGGCCAGGGCATCGAGCACGGCTTTGGCGTCTTCGACATGGCCGCCGCTTAACAGCAAAGGTGTTCGATTCTTGCCAGGGTTCACCGGGGCCATTACCGCGACATCGACATAACGACCACCGGCCGCGTCAACGACATTGGCAGAGGCCTGTTTGGTCTGTGGCGCGCAGGAATTGCAGTCGAAAAACAGGGCGCCTTTTTTCATCAGCGGTGCGGCGGCCTCTGCCACGGCAAATGCCTGATCGGCCGTCACCACCGACATCACTATGTCGGCCTCACTGACCGCTGCTCCCAGGCTGGCACACACCGGTACGTCCAATGCGTTGCAGCGGGCTTGCATGGCCTCGTATGCGGCTGTACCCGGCGATTCTGTCAGGCTATCGTAGCTGTATACCGAACTGACCGGGCCGTGATCCATACCGCTCCAGAACGCTTCGGCGGCTTCACCGAAGCCAATAAAACACAGCTTGAGATCGGTCGTGTTCATGGTCTTCTCCCTCGGCTGCCCGGTTAGCACTCAGCGTTCCCAATACAGACGCATTGGGTTGTCGATCAGCAGTTTTTGCTGCAGTTCTTCGGTAGGTGCAATGTGCGGAATCACATCGACCAGTTGACCATCGTCCGGTACGTGTGACGACATGTTCGGGTGTGGCCAGTCGGTTCCCCAAAGCACACGGTCCGGAAAGGTTTCAACCAGCTTGCGAGCGAACGGAATGACATCGGTGTATGGCGGTCCGTCGATGGTCAGGCGTTCCGGGCAACTGACTTTGGTCCAGATATTGGGGTTGTCGGCCAGCAGGCTTACAAAAGAGGCAAACTCGGCACTGTCGACGCCCTTGCTGACATCAGGCCGGCCCATATGGTCAACCACAATGGTGGTGTCGAACTTGGCCAACAAAGGCTTCAGCCCTTCGAGATCAGGTGCTTCGAAATACACCACAATGTGCCAGCCAAAGGGTTTGATCTTCTCGGCGATTTCCAGAAAATCTTCCCAGGGCGTCGTGTCGACCAGGCGCTTAACAAAGTTAAAGCGAACACCACGCACACCGGCCTCGTCCATTTTTTTCAATTCTTCATGGGTGACTTCTTTGCCCACAAAGGCAATGCCGCGAGCCTTGTCCCCAGCAGTCACCAAAGCATCGACCAGTGCATCGTTATTTTTGCCATGGCAAGACGCCTGAACAATCACATTGCGGCTAAACCCTAAGTGATCGCGCAGAGCAAATAGCTGGTCTTTACCGGCATCACAAGGCGTGTATTTACGCTCAGGCGCATAGGGAAACTTATCCGCCGGGCCAAACACGTGACAGTGTGCATCAACGGCACCCTCAGGGGCTTTGTAATCCGGCTTTTTAGGATTCGGATGAAACGGCAAATAGCCATCGCTCATAGTCATTGCTTGTTCTCCTGATTGCTTTAATTGTAGGCAATCTTTTTTCAGAAACGGTCCACAGATGCGACCGGGATTCGGAGGCGCGTTACCCATTAAGGGGACGTTCGCCACATGGATGTGGCGACCGAGGCTACATGGACGTATTTACGCCGGCCCCGTATGGGTAACGTGCCTCCGAATACCCCACTGTCTCAGCCAGCACCAGCCCTTGGCCGGGTAGTTAAATAAAAATCCGACCGTCCATTAATTTTCGAGCGGTGCGCAGTATCGCAGCGCTTTCAATATCGCCCTTCGCATCGCGTTTTAAAACAACGGTAGTCTCACCAATCGGATGTTCGATTGACATAGTATTACCGGAGAGTTCGGCCACTTCGTTTGCAACGCTGTGTTCAAGGGCGGCGGCCGTTGCTACGGAAACGGCACCCAGCACGCCAATGGATGCGTGACACCGGTGCGGAATAAACGTGCGTGTTGACAGCACACCGCCATGGGTTGGCGGACTGACCAGTGTCATTTTCGGCACGGTTTTGTCCGTTACGTCACCCAGGTTCATCAGGTAACCCGCCTGTAATCGAATCTTTTCCAGCCGCGCCTTCAGCGTTTCGTTGGCTTCCAGTTCTTCGCGGGTTTCCGTGCCGGTGATGTCGAAATCCCGAGCGCGGAGAATCACGCAGGGCATGCCGTTATCGATGCAGGTAATTCGGGTGCCTTCGACGGTGTCGTAGGCGTTGCCCGTTGGCAGCAAGGCGCCGCAACTGGAACCGGCCGTGTCCTTAAAGGTGATTAATACCGGTGCCGAGGTTCCGGGCACACCGTCGATGGCGGCATCACCGTCATAGTTCACCTGGCCGCCGGGTGTCATGACCCGGGCGACGGCTACCTGGCCGGTATTGACCATAAAGATGCGTACGTCGGTTTCATCGCCGGTGGCGTCAACCAGCCCGCGCTCAATCGCGAAGGGGCCAACGCCGGCCAGCATGTTGCCGCAGTTTTGCGCATCAGACACCAGTGCCTGATCGACATAG
The DNA here is from genome assembly GCF_004000275.1 of Saccharospirillum alexandrii. Classification (GTDB taxonomy): domain Bacteria; phylum Pseudomonadota; class Gammaproteobacteria; order Pseudomonadales; family Natronospirillaceae; genus Saccharospirillum; species Saccharospirillum alexandrii. The sequence continues at coordinate 1,003,437 of NZ_RCIP01000002.1, read as the reverse complement.
ACCTGCAGAAACAAGTATTCAACATCGCAGTCGTCGCGGTCGGACTTTTTAACCACAGCCACCTTCGACGTCAGCGGGTCGGCGCCGCCCATGCCGTCAATCTGGCGCGGGTCGGGCGAGCCCATGACGCGCAACAGGGCAGCGTCACGCTTGGCGGTATCTTCGGGCAAATCATCGGCCAGAAAAAAGCCGCCCTTGGACGTACCGCCACGCATCCACATGCAGGCGATATCAGACATATTTCAGGCCCTTTTCAGCAAGCCGCTCGCGCATGTTGTAAATGTCGAGACCGAGTTCACCCGCGGCCAGGCGCTGGCGCTTGGCTTCTTCGTTGGCCATGCGCTGGCGGGATTTCTCGAGAACTTCTGCGGCTTCTTCGCGGCGGACCACACAGACGCCATCGTCGTCGGCGACGATGATGTCACCCGGGTTAACCAGTTCCCCAGCGCAAACCACTGGCACGTTGACGGAGCCCAGGGTTTCTTTAACGGTGCCCTGAGCGAAGACGGTTTTGGACCAGACCGGAAAGTTCATCTCAGTCAGGTCTTTGGTGTCACGCACACCGCCGTCTATGATCAGGCCAACGCCACCGCGAGCCTGCATCGAGGTAGCCAGCAAGTCACCAAAGTAACCGGCGTTGGAGGGTGAAGTCGGGGCCAGTACCAGAATGTCGCCTGGCTTAACCTGTTCAATGGCCACATGCACCATCCAGTTATCACACGGCGGTGCTGAAATGGTGACGGCGGAGGCGGCTACCTGAGCCCCTTTGTAGATGGGGCGCATATAGTCGGCCAGCAGGCCCTTGCGGCCCTGGGATTCGTGCACGGTAGCCACGCCACATTCAGCCAGTCCGTCGATAATGGCCTGGTCGGCACGTTCAATGTTTTGCACAACAACGTTGGGATGGGACAGGGTAGACATAGCAGCCTCCATAATTCATCGCATCGAAAGCTGAGGAGCCAGCCCCGATGAATTGTGTTGTTTGGCAAGAGCCCGACTGTCAGACCCTTGCGGAGAAAAGCGTTACAACAACCCGAGTGCCAGTACCGGAAATGCGATAATCAAGGCAAGTCGCACAATGTCTGACAGCACGAAGGGAATCACCCCTTTAAAAATTGACGTGATGCGCACGTCTTTGGCGACGGAATTGATTACGAATACGTTCATGCCAATCGGTGGTGTAATCAGGCCCAGTTCAACCGTAATCACGGTGACGATACCGAACCAGATCGGGTCGAAACCGGCGGCCATGGCCAGCGGGTACACAATGGGAACCGTCAGCAGCAGCATGGCAATGCTGTCCATCACCATGCCCAGTACAATGTAAAACGCCAGAATGCACATCAGAATCATGATGGGCGACAGATTCAGCTCGTTCACCGTGTTGACCAGGCTGTTGGACACCTGGGATACCGACAGAAAGACACTGAAAATCTCGGCGCCGATGACCATAAAGAAAATCATCGTCGAAACGACCAGCGTTTCCGCCACGGCTTCAATAAAGTCTCTGCGGTTCATGCCCCGGTACAGCGCGATGATCAGGGCACCAAAGGCACCGACGGATGCCGCTTCGGTGGGTGTGAAAATACCGCCGTAAATGCCGCCAATGATCAGAGCGAAAATACCGCCGAAGGGGATCAGGCCTTTAAGGCCGGACAACTTCTGGCGCAGTGTCGTGGCTTCACCAGGGGTGGCCAGTTGCGGAAAGATCTTTACGGTAATGGCAATGGCTACCATGTACAGCAGCAGGCCCATAAAGCCAGGGATAATGCCGGCAATGAACATGTCGCCAACCGACTGCTCGGTCAGCAAGCCATACAGCAGCAAGGCAATGGATGGTGGGATCATGATCCCCAAAGTGCCGCCTGCAGCGAGTGTGCCGGTGGCCAGGGAGTCGGCGTATCCGTTTTTCTTCATTTCCGGCAGGGCGACTTTCGACATGCTCGCAGCGGTGGCCAGTGACGAACCGGAAATGGCCGAAAAAATGCCGCAGGACATGACCGCCGCCAGCGCCATGCCACCGCGCCAGGCTCCGAACAGGGTTTTGGCACCGTGAAACAGTTCAGCCGACATGCGCGCCTTGGAGGCCAGCACACCCATGAAAATGAACATCGGAATCGGGCTGAAGTCGTAGTTGGATATGGTTTCAAACGCGCCGCTTTCCAGAATAGAAATAGCGGGGTCAAAGGCGACGATCCAGCCAAAGCCAACGAAGCCGGCAATGGCCATGCCCAGGGCAATGGGCATGCGCAATGCGATCATGCCTAGCATGCCGGCAACACAGATAAAACCGATCAATTGGGAACTCATAGCGTATCACCCGTTGTCTGAGAGTGGTCGTCGAAAAACATCTGTTCCCAGGCAAGGGCAAAACCGCGCAGTCCAAGCATGAACATGCCGATCGCGGCGATGTAGTAAATGTTATCCATGGGCAAGGCCAGGTCTTGAGTGGTTTCACCGGACATCGCGGCCGAATGGGCTGACTCGATGAGGCGAACGGTCATCAGAAACCCGAAAATGCCAAACAACAAGGTGTAGAATCCGGACATGACCGACTTGATTCTGTCGGACCAGCGGTCGGTGAAAATATCCACCACCACCTGGCCCCGGGCCAGGCAGTAGGGCATGGAATAGGCAAAGGTAATCATCATACCGTGGCGGACCATCTCGAAGCTGCCATTAAATGTCAGGTCAACAGCGCCGCCGGTCAGGCCGAAAATGGTACGGGTCAGGACTTCTATCAGTACGATCACCATGGTAAGGATCAGGGCCGTACCACCGATAATATTGAAGCCGAGTGAAAGCTTTCGTATCCAGTCAATCAGGTTACGCACAGGGATCGCTCCAGGGAATCAGGAAGGCAGTGCCTTGCGTTCACTCCGAACGCAAGGCACTGGTTGGAAGCCGTTTAGACTTCACACTGTGAACGCAACGCCATCGCGCGTTCGTACACTTCACGGGCTGGCAGACCACGGCCTTCCAGATCAGACAGGTAAGTCTCTTTAGCACGCTCAATGTACGGGGCCCAGGCTGGGTTGCTGGTGCCGCCTTCGATCTGAATGATCTCGTGACCGGCATCAACCGCCTGCTGGCGACCGGCTATGTCCTGTGCGTCAAACACTTCGCCAGCGCGCACTGACCAGTCCATGCCAGAGTTGGCATCGATGACGGCTTTGTTTTCGGCGGACAGGTTGTTATAGACGCTTTCGTTCATGGTGAGAATGAACGCCAGGGTGTACAGGCCACCAATTTCAGTGTGCGAATCGGACAGCTCGTTCAGGCGGAAAGACAACGCACCTTCCCAGGGCAGAGCAACACCGTCGATAACGCCACGCTGCATGGAGGTGTAGCTTTCCGGCGCCGCCATGCCGACTGGCTGGGCACCCAGTTCAGTCAGAATGTTGCCGACAACCGTGGTGGGGCGACGAATGCGCAGACCTTGCAGATCTTCAGGCGTTTCGATGCTGGTACCGGAGACGTGGAAACCACCTGGGCCGTGGGTGAAAATGAAGACCGGCTTGGTGTCATCGTATTCCTGGTCGATGTGACCTTCATCCATCAGGTTCTGCAGAATGCAGGCACCTTGCTTGCCGCTGTCGGAGACGCCGGGCAATTCAACCACCTGGGTCAGCGGGAAGCGGTTGGCGGTGTAGCCCTGAACGGTAGCAGTGGCGTCCATAATGCGGTTTTTAACGGCATCGTACTGAGCCGGCGGGGCAGCCAGCTGGCCACTCGGATAAACCTGGACTTCGATCCGGCCGTTGGAATCTGCCTCAACGGCATCGGCCCAGGCCTGTACCACATCCGTATGAGCCGCAGCGACTGAAGGCCACAGGTGGCCAACGCGCAGTGTGACTTCTTCAGCCTGCACAGAGGCGGCGGAAACAGCCATCAGGCCAATCAGGGATGTTGTCTTAACGTGCTTAAGCATAATTCAGTTACCTCGTTGTTTTTGTAATACACCGGTCCCATAGGTCGATGTATCCGGCCGGTCTTTCCCGGCCAGGCGGCTTATTACTGCAAGACTACTGCAAGTTCCAATCAACAGCTGCCCGAGTGTAACGGGAGTTGCCGACCATTGGCACAGAGTGTAATCCAGATCCTGAATTTAGCCTGAACGCTCAGGCAATCTGCAACCGTCCTGAACCCAGTATTCACAGCCCGGCCCGGGTGAACCAGTTAGTTTTCCTTAACAAGGTATTAGTTTATGTTATAAGTTGGTTAAACTTATGTTACATCAGAGGCAGTGGGAGCCGCCTAGTGCTCGATAAAATCCCCAATCTTCGGCATTTGCGAGCCTTCAGTGAGGTGGCTCGTTCGCACAGCATCAGCACCGCCGCCGAGCGTATATTCCTGTCGCAATCGGCCGTTACCCAGGCCATTGGCAAGCTGGAGGCGCGTCTGGGTATCAGTCTGTTTGTGCGTCGCCACAACGGCATGTACCTCACTGACAGCGGCGAACTGCTGGTACACCGGGTGGATCGCTGCATGGCTTTTCTGCGCACGGGCACACGTGAAGCGGTACGCATCGCCGATCGCAAGCAGGACGGAGTACGTGCCTCGGTTCACCCCTCTGATCAGTTGACCAATGCCCATTTGCGCGCCTTGCTGGCACTGCAAACGGCGACCAGCTACAGCACCGCCGCTCGCTCGCTGGGTATTTCACAACCGGCGGTCTACCGGGCCGCTGGTGAACTGGAAGGGCTGCTTAACGCCGTTCTGTTCGAAAAAACCAGTATTGGCATCTCCCTCACCCGGGCCGCCTTGCGCCTTGCCCGTTTCGCCCTGTTGGGGTTGCGCGAACTCGAACAGGGCCTGTTCGAAGTGCAGGAAATGCACGGGGCCGATTCCACCCTGATTCGGGTCGGTTCGATGCCACTGGCGCGCACCTTTCTGCTTCCGGCGGCCATTAACCGTATATCGACGCTGAAACCGGAAATTCGGGTCGATGTGCTCGAAGGCCCATACGATGACCTGTTGAATCGCTTGTTGCATGGTGAACTCGACTTGCTGATCGGCGCGCTGCGCGACCCGGCACCGAGTTCGGACATTCAGCAGGAGCAACTGCTGACCAGCCCGATCTCGGTCGTCGCCCGCAAACAGCACCCGCTGGCGGGGGGTGGCACACTGACCCTCGATGATCTGCGCGGCTATCCCTGGGTAGTCCCGCGTGAAGGCACACCAGCCCGCTCTTTGTTCAACCGGATGATTGCTGCCCAGGATCCGTCTGCGCTCAGAGGTGTGATTGAATGCAGCTCGCAGATCGTGATTCGGGAGTTGTTGCTGGGCAGTGACCGCCTGACCTTCATTTCCAGCCACCAGATCGAGCATGAACAGCAGGAAGGCATTTTGACGGTGTTGAACATTGATATGCCGCCGGTCGAGCGGCCCATTGGCATCACCACCCGTAAAGACTGGCAACCAACCACCACGCAACGGTTGTTTATATCCATTGTTCGGTCACTGGCGCAGTCGCTGGCGCAAACGACCCGGTTGGTCCGCTAGATCACGAAGCCCGGGGGCTTTCGTTCAACACCAGTTGCCGGAAATAGTGGTCGCGCACGGAAGAAACCTGGGCGTCGATGGCCGCCGTGGTGGCTTGGCTTCCGGCAAAAAACCGAAAGGCGTCGATGCCCTGGAAGACAAACAAGTCAACGCCTGACAGTGTTGCTGCACCACACTCTTCAGCTGCGATCAGCAATTCGGTACGAGCGGGGATATAAACGGCGTCGAATACCCATTGCTGGTCGTGCACGTGATCGGTCTTGATCGGGCAACCCGGGTGATTGATGTGGCCGACCGGCGTGCAATTGACGATGCCGTCAAAACTCGCCATGCGACGCTTGGCTTCACTGGCCGACAGTGTCTCGGTGTTGATGCCCTGACGGTTTAGGTCGAGACTCAGGGCTTCACCCCGGGTCGCGTCGCGTTCCACCAGGCCAATCGAGGTGACACCCAATGCCCCCAACGCGCAAGCGACCGCTCGACCAACACCGCCGGCGCCGACCAGTAATACCCGGCCCGCAGGCCGGTTGGCAAATTGGCGCTGGTAGGCGCTGATAAAGCCGCTGTAATCGGTGTTTTCCGCATGTATTTTGCCGCCCTCAAAGATCAGGGTATTGGACGAGCCCACGCGCTGAACGCCTTCGCTGAGCGTATCGGCCAGGTTGCGGGCCGCTTCCTTGAATGGAAAAGTGACGTTGCTGCCGCGATAGCCTTCGGCTTGCAAACGCGCCACCGTGGCTGGGAAATCGAAGCCATTGACGCCGAGCGAATCGACCAGGTCATATTGCGTGTCCAGCCCAACCAGACTGCCCAGTCGCCGGTGCAGGTCGGGCGATTGTGATTTGGCGATGCCCTCGCCAATCAACGCCAGTTTCATGGCCACTGTCATGATAAGGGATCTCCTTGGGTGTCTGCAGACGGGTTGGCCAGGGCATCCGCCTGTTGCTGGGCGGCGGCACGGACGAACGCATTGGGCGCGCCGAGGCCCTGATAGCCATCGCGTTGCACCAGTTCGAAAAAGAAGGATTGATGATCGGGCCGCACGTAGAGCTGGCGGAACTCGCCAGTGCCATCCTCGTCATACAAGACGGAGTGATCTTGCATCCACTGAACCTCGGATTCTCCCAGTTCATAGCGCGCTTGCAGATCCCGGTAGTAGTTCACCGGAATGGTCAGCGTGGGTGTGTGGGCGTCGGCCAAACCTGCGACAGTAGCGGTCATGTCCTGGGTGCGCAGCGCAATGTGCTGCACACCGGAGCCGCCCACTTTTTTGACCAGCCGGTTGCTGGTGGTCTCCGGTGAGGCACTGGCGTTCAGTGCCAGGCGGAAGCGGCGGCTCTGGTTCGCTTCACCGCTGTTGTGTAACACCTGGCTCTGGATCAGCCCTTTGGGGTCGGTCACATCAAAGGAAGCGGTCGGTTCCAGCGCAAACACCGAACGGTATTGCAACATTACCGACAGGTAATCGTGATACGACAGCGACAGACTCAGGTGGTCGACTTCCACCACGGGGCCTTTCGGAACCGGTTGGGTATCGACGGTGAATTCGGTATCCCAGACTTTGCTCAGTTGCGAGGCGTCGACAATGTAGGCCAGTGACCCGTCGACGTTGCGCATCGCCGTCATGTCGTGGCTGGCGTTGACATCTTTGGGTTCAACCAGGTCGTAACCCAGCTTTCGGGCACGCTTGATCGCCTGGTAAGCGTTATCGACCTGCACGCCAAAGGCACTGACCGAGGTGGCTTCGCGCCCGGGCACCCGGCCAGCGAAATCGCGTTCGGTATTGATGACGACGTTCAAGTCGTTCATCGCCCAGCGCTCGGCCGCAACCTGAGCGTGCTTGCCGACGCAGCGCAACCCCAGGGCAGCCAGGTCGGTGCGCAACACATCGGCGCGATCCGGGTTGATGGCAATTTCGATAAACGCCAGGCGTTCAACCGGTTGCGGTGCCGGTACCGAACTCTGGTCGGCCATGGTGCGCAGTAGCCGGTAGGAGTGCATGCCATCGCGGGCAGTCTGGTCCGAGTGGCCCATGCGAAACACGTCGTTGAAAATTTCGTGCGAGAGGGCACCGTCGTAACGGGTTTCACTCAGCCTTTCCATAAACTGCTGCATCTGCAATTCACCCTGGCCCGGGAAACAGCGGTAGTGACGGCTCCAGGAGAGATGATCCATGGAAAGCCGTGGCGCATCGGCGGTTTGCACCAGGAAAATCCGGTCGCCGGGAATACTGGCGAGCGTATCCAGCTCGGTCTGGCGTGAGAAGATGTGAAAGGTGTCGAGCACCAGGCCGACGGAAGCATGGTCGGCACGGCGCACCACTTCCCAGCTGTCGCGGTAATCGTGAATATGAGTGCCCCAAGCCAGTGCTTCAAAGGCGATGCGCAGACCGCGCTTGGCGGCCCGGTCACCGAGTTCGGCATAGTCTTCAGCGGCACGCGCGATGCCGGGTTTGGCATTGGGGTGAACCGAGCTGCAACACATCAGCAAGTCGGTGCCCAGCTCTTCCATTAAATCGAACTTGCGTTCGGCCCGGTCGAAGGCGCGCTGGCGGTCGCGACCTTCGAGCCCTTCAAAATCACGAAAGGGTTGCAGCGTGACCAGTGTCATACCCCGGTCACGAATCAGTTGCCCGGCTTCGCGCGCGGTGCCGTTAAAGGCGGTCAAATCGTTTTCGAAAATTTCGATGCCTTCAAAACCGGCATCGGCTATCGCATTGATCTTGTCGCTCAGTGCGCCACTCAGGCACACCGTGGCTATGGATGAGTACATGTCATTTCTCCGTTCGGCATGGTTGTCTGACGGACTGGCCGTGGTCAGAGGTAACCGGTAATTCTGGGCAGGAAGGTCACCAGATCCGGTACAAAGGCGATGACCACCAACACCAGAACCTCGACCAGCAACATGGGCATGAGCCGGCGTACAATGGCTGACAAACCAACCCGGGCGACCGAATCGGCGACAAACAAACACAGCCCAACCGGTGGCGTAATCAGACCGATCATCAGGTTGAAGATCACCAGAATGGCGAAGTGCAATGGTTCGATGCCAAGCCCGACGGCGATCGGGTGCAGAATGGGGACCAGTACCAGAATGGCGGCAATGCCTTCCAGCACCAGGCCAACCAGTAAGAGCAACAGCATGACCGCCAACAGGAAAATGACCTGGGAGTCGATGGCCGATAGCGCCCACTCGGTAATGATGTTCGGAATACGGTTGTAGGTGAGCAGCCAGTTGGCCGCCGAGACCGCGGCCATAATGATCATGATCACCGCGCTGTCACGCATCGCCCGGGTGAAAATGTGCGGCAGCCGTGATACAGGAATGGAGCGGTACAGTACCAGGCCAACAATGAGGGCGTAGACCACCGCAAAAGACGCCGCTTCCGTCGGGGTAACAATGCCCAGCAGAATGGAACCGATAACCGCGATGGGCATAAACAAGGGAATCAGCCCGTTGAAAACCGCTTTTCGCCGGGTGCCGGGCGCATGTGTCTTCTTGGTACCGAAATGGCCGGCAAAGAAAAAGACGTAAATGGACAGACCCGAGGCCAGCAGCAGACCCGGAATAATACCGGCCATAAACAGACCCGGAACCGACACACCGCTGACGGTAAGGGCGTAGATTATGACCGGAATGCTGGGCGGAATAATCGGGCCGATGACCGATGAAGCCGCGGTTAATGCCGCCGCAAAATCACGCGGGTACCCTTCTTTTTCCATTTCGGGAATGAACACCCGGCCGAGCGTCGAGGTATCGGCGATGGCGGAGCCGGACAGGCCGGCGAACATCACCGACGCCCAAATGTTCACCTGCGCCAGGCCCGCCCTCATATGCCCAACCAGGGCATTGGCCAGCGCAATAATACGCCGGGTAATACCGGCTTCGTTCATCACTTCACCGGCGAGAATAAACAGCGGTACTGCCAGCAACGGAAAGGAATGCAAACCGCCAAAGGCTTGTTGGGCGACGATACGAATGTGGTAGGGAAAATCAGCCCCGGCCATGAACACCAGCAGGGTACCGAGAATAACAAAGGCGAACGGCACACCAATGACCAGGGTGATTAACAGCAATGCGTAGATCATGCGTCAACCTCCGCTTCGGTCATGCCCAACAGACGGCAGGCGCCCATGGTCAGTGCAGATATTGACAGCAAGATGCCGCCCATCAGCGTGGAGAACTGAAACATCCACAAGGGTAAGCCGATGCTGGGCGAGTTGCGGCTGCCGCGGCTGTCGATGAATTCGTAGCCGGAAATGGCAAAGCCGATGCCGACACAGAGTACGAGAACGTCGATCAGAATCAGGTTGTAGTGCCGGATCGAGGCCGGCAATAAATCGACCACAATGGAGAAACGCACATGGCGATCCTGTAAATAGGCCAGGGCAACACCAAACATAATGCCGTAGATCATGGCGTAAATGGCGGCATCTTCGCCCCAGGTAAGGGAGCGACCAGCGGTGTAGCGCCAGAACGCATTGGCAAATACGATGGAGAATACCGTCAGCATCATCAGACCGGCGCCGGTACCGTTAATACCGATCAGCAGACGACGAAACAGGCGAAGGGTTGCGGACATAACTCGGGCCCCGGACGTGTGGCAGGAAGTGCGACAGAAAATCGTGGAGCCGGACCTGCTTAGGCAGGCCCGACTCCAGAGTAGCGCCAGTGCGCTGATCAGTTGGCGGTGGCGTTGTCTACCGCCTCGGCCAGGCGATCGATCCACTCGGCATCGCTGCCCAGTTCGTCACGCAGGTAGGCCTGAACGGCCGGTTGCGCAGCGGCACGGAATTCGGCCATCTGTGCATCGGTCGGCTGGGTCACTTCCATGCCTTCTTCGATCAGCTTGGAGACGCCTTCAGCGGAACCAAATTGCTGAATGGCACGGCCCACTGTTCCGGCGACCACGGCAGCACGTTGCAGCGCGGCCTGATCACTGTCGGACAACGACTGGAACAGGTCCTCGTTAATCAGGATATGATCAACACCGTAGACGTGGCGGTCCAGCGTCAGGTATTTCTGGAACTCGTAGAAGCTGTTGCCGTAGATCACCGAGATCGGGTTTTCCTGGCCGTCGACCACACCGGTGGCCAGCGCAGTCGGGACTTCACCCCAGGCAATGCCTTGTGGCTCGGCGCCCAGGCCACGTACCATCTCCAGATACAGCGGAATGGTTTGCACCCGGAATTTCAGGCCTTCCATATCGGCTGGCGAAGCAATCGGGCGTACCGAGTTGGTGAAATGGCGGAAGCCGGTTTCACCGTAGGCCAGGGTGCGCAAGCCGGTTTCTTCCAGGCAGTGATCCGCCAGGGCCTGTCCGAATTCACCGTCCATCACTTCCCAGGCAACCGGTGCTGAAGGAAAGGTGTAGGGGATGTCGGTGACCGCGGCTGCGGCGCAATAGTTGGCGTAGGAACCGGAGACCATGCTGATGCTGATGGTGCCATCCTGAGTGCCTTGCACCAGGTCGTCTTCACTGCCGAGTGAGCCGGCCGGAAACAGATCGACGGTCATGTCCGTTTCGGCTTCTACCAGGTTCTTGAACACCTGACTGGCGGCACCTTTTTTGGAGGTTGTCCAGTCGTTCGGGTCTACGTGGGCGAATCGCAGGTTCTCGGCAGAGACGGCACCGGCGGTAATCAGAGCGATGGCCAGACCGCTGGCCTGAAAGGATAAGCGCTTCATGGTTACTTCCTCTTGTTGTTGTATGGGGTGTAGCTGTGTATGTGTCAGTCTTTCAAATCGGGCCACGAGACGCCGGCAACTTCACAGAGTATAGCCAGGCGATGATCGTCAAATTCATAATGTACGAAATGGTACGTTCAGTCAACCTGTGGCATACTGAGCGCATCGCAGACGGAGGGAAGTCAGAATGACCACACACAAGGTGGCCGCAAACGGCAAAGAACGCACGCGCAAGAATGACCCGGTGCGCGTACAAGCCGATATCATGCGGGTTGCGACCCGGGAGTTCTCTGAAAAAGGCCTGTCTGGCGCACGCATCGACGAGATCGCTGAGAAAACAAAAACGTCTAAGCGGATGATTTATTATTACTTTAAAGACAAAGAAACGCTGTATCTGAAAGCACTGGAACGCTCCTATCAGCAAGTGAGACAGCAGGAAGGGGAGCTGGAACTCGATCACCTGGAGCCGATTCAGGCCCTGAGCAAACTCGTTGCTTTCACCTTTGAGCACCACATCAAAAACCCGGATTTCATTCGCATGGTGATGATCGAGAACATTCACCACGGCCGCTTCATTGAGCAGTCCGAACTGATTCAATCGCTTAATGCCGGCGCGGTGGATGAACTGCAGAAAGTCTATCGTCGTGGCCTGGAAACCGGTCAGTTTCGGCCCGGCCTTGAAGCGCTGGAGTTGCACTGGCTGATCAGTGCCTTGTCGTTCTTCAATGTCTCGAACCGCTATACCTTTTCGCGAATTTTCAACTGGGACCAGAACGCAGCGTCCAACCAGGAAAAGCTCGCCAGCCATGTGATCGATATGGTCTTGCGGTATGTTGTGAAGCCTGAATTAATGGCGGACTGAACGCGCGCGCATCTACGAGCCAACAGCGCCAACCTGCACACAACCGCCCGGGTGATTTTCCGCCATGCAAGACATTTCCGTTGTTAACGTCATTGTTCCTATTTTTATGGTCATCGGCATCGGCTACCTGGCGGTGCGCACCGAGCTGATGCCCAAATCAGTGATTCCGGGCATGGGCCGTTTTGTGCTGTATTTTTGCTTGCCAGCACTGATTTTTACCACCCTGACCACGACCTCGATCGCCACCGCCATCACGCCCTATTATCTGATCGCCTATGGTGCGGGCTCACTGCTGGCGTATCTGCTTGGCTTTGCTTTCTCAAAAGGCGTGTCAAAGTCCTCGACCTCTGAAGCCGGCTTGAATGCGCTTGGCATGAGCCTGAGTAACAGTGCTTTTGTTGGCTACCCGGTCTTGTTGCAGGTCTTTGGTACCCTGCCTGCCGCTGCGTTCACCATGACGTTGATGGTGGAAAATCTGGTGATCATGCCTTTGGCGTTAATGGTGCTGGAGCTGTCGCGTGCCTTGTCCGGGGGTGGCAGCACGCGTCAGGTAATCAGCAGTTTTGTGCGGCGCCTGGTGACACAACCGATCTTACTGGCCATTGTATTGGGCATTGTTTACAGCCTACTGGGGTTAGGCCTACCCGATATTGTATCCAGCGGCCTGGGTTTTCTTGCTGAAGCCTCGGCCGGTGTGGCGTTGTTTGTGATCGGTGGGTCGCTGGTGGGCATCAGCATCAAGGGGGATGTCTGGAAAATCAGCTGGGTAACCGTGGGTAAGTTGTGCATTCACCCGTTGCTGGTTGCATTGATGGTCTGGTTGTTGCCACCCTTTGACCGCCAGTTACAGGTCATTGCGATTCTGATTGCCTCGATGCCCATGCTCAGTATCTATCCGGTCGTCGCCGGCAATTACCTCGACCCGGCCCGCTACGCGGCGACGCTGGTTGTAGCGACGCTCATGTCTTTTGTATCAATCTCAATCGTTCTTGCGGTGTTGTTTTAAGAGAAAGCTAACAGCTCATAACTCGCAGCTCACAGCTTTTCTTTTCACGGCCACGCAGCAAACGTCGTATCTTCGCTCGGCGCCTGTTTGCGAATTTTCCGGCGCCAGGTGCCGGGGGCATCGATCATGTGTCGCTTAAAAAACCGATTGAAATAGGCCGGGTCTTTGAAGCCCAGTCCGTACGCCACTTCCGCGACCGACAAGGGTGAATGCGCCAGTCGCTGACACGCTTCGCTGATCAGTTTGCGTTGTATGATCATGCTCGGGGTCTGGCCGACGTCTTTGTGCGTTGCGAATTCGAGCCGTCGCTCACTGACCCCCATGTGTCGGGTGTAATCCGACACCTTCCAGTGATCCCGAAAGTGCAGCTCGATCAACCCCAAAAAACGTTGAAACAACGTCGAGCGAATCAGGTCGGTCTCGGGTGCAATTGACGGTTCGGCATGCTGGCGATGAATGAGTGCCAGCAGGGTTGTTAATTGAGCGGCAACCACGGTTTGGGCGCCCGGTTCGTTGTCGGACAGTTCAGCACGAATGGCACTGAAGCAGGGCGACAAGCGTTCGAGCAACACATCGTCGGTCAGTGGCAGTTCGTGCAAGGCATCGGCCATTGAACGGAACGGAACCTGCGCATCCAGGGTGCGGCTGACCGCCGGAATCAACCAGTCTTCCGACACCGTTAACAGCACACCGTGGCTACCTGCGGCAAAGTCACACCCCAGCATCATACCGGCCGGTGCCCACAACAAGGTGGGTGCCACAAGCTCAAGGTGTTCCCCTTTGAAACGCACCTTCCCACGGCCCGACAACAGCAGGATGCATTGGGCGAAATGGCGCCAGTCCTGTTTGGGGGCGGTCCAGGTCAGGGCGGTTCTGGGGTAGGTGATGTCCACCAGGTCCAGGTGCCGCTGTATCGGCTGTTGCAGCGCTGAATCGTTCATTAATTAACCTCTTTGATGGAGTAATGTACAATTTTTTGTTGTAAAAGTGCAATACAAAGCGGTTCCACCTTGTTCAGCTTTTGACTATCGTTCATCCATCAAAGCTCGTAACGCTTCGATCCCACAAAAAAATAACTCGAGGATCGCACCATGTTTGACGTTGCCATGCTGGTTAACAACCAGCCGACGCCCGCACACAGCAATCGTGTGTTTGACTGCAAAAATCCGATTACCGGCGAGGTCGTCACCCGGGCGGCGGCGGCCACCATCGCCGATGCGCGCGCCGCAGCCGATGCCGCAGCCGAAGCCTTTCCGGTCTGGTCTGAGATGTCACCGAACGAACGCCGAACCGTGTTGTTGAAAGCCGCCGACTGTCTGGCCGCGAAAGCAGACCAGGCAGCGCAAACGGTGATGCAGGAAATGGGTGCTACGCCGATGTGGGGTGGTTTTAATATTCACCTGGCGTCGTCGATGCTGCGCGAAGCCGCCGCCATGACAACTCAGCTGACCGGAGAAATTGTACCCTCCGATGTACCCGGCATGACCGCCATGGCCGTGCGCCAGCCGGTCGGTGTTGTGTTGGGTATTGCGCCCTGGAATGCGCCCATTATTTTGGGCGTTCGATCCATTGCCATGCCGTTGGCCTGTGGCAACACGGTTGTGTTCAAGGCCTCGGAAATTTGCCCGGCGACGCATCAGCTCATCGTTGAAGCACTGGTCGAAGCCGGTGCGCCGGCCGGTGTCGTCAACATGGTAACCAACGCTCCTGAAGACGCGCCCGACATTGTCAAAGCATTGATTGAACACCCGGCCATTCGTCGCGTGAACTTCACCGGTTCGACCAGAGTGGGGCGCATCATCGCCCGGTTGTGCGCGGAACAACTGAAGCCCGTCTTACTGGAACTCGGTGGCAAGGCGCCCATGGTGGTGCTGGATGATGCCAACGTTGATGCCGCCGTAAACGCAGCGGCCTTTGGTGCCTACATGAATCAGGGCCAGATCTGCATGTCGACCGAACGGTTGATTGTGACGCCGGGTATTGCCGATGAGTTCGTCGATAAGCTGGCTGCCAAAGTTCAAACCATCAGAGCAGCGGCGCCTGAATCCCAATCTGAAATCCTTGGCGCCGTGGTTAATCAGGCGGCACTGGATCGGCTCAACCGGCTGATCGCCGATGCGGAAAAGAAAGGCGGTCAGATTCTGGCCGGCGGGCAATCGGATTCTGTGTTGATGGACGCCACCCTGATCGACGGGGTCACGCGTTCAATGCAAGTCTACAAGGAGGAATCGTTCGGGCCGCTGTTGTCGATCATTCGCGCGCAGGATGAAGAAGACGCCATTCGCATTGCCAACGACAGCGACTATGGCTTGTCATCGGCGGTGTTCAGTCAGGATTACAACCGCGCCATGGCCGTGGCCAAACGCATCGACAGCGGCATCTGCCACATCAACAGCCCTACTGTTCAGGACGAAGCCCAGATGCCTTTTGGCGGCGTCAAAGACAGTGGCTATGGTCGTTTTGGCAGCAAGGCCGCCATTGCGGAGTTTACCGAATTGCGTTGGGTAACCAACCAGGCCGGCGACCGGCATTATCCATTTTAGTGAGACACTCCCAACAACAAATACCCTATTAAGAACAGCTCACCCCGGTGAGCCAGTGGCAAGACCAAAACAACGATAAAAAAAGAGGAACGACCCATGAAACTCAAGACTCTGTCCACACTGGTGGGCGCTGTTACCCTGGCCGGTGCGGCCGTATTTTCCGGTTCTGCTCTGGCAGAAGACACCATTCGCATCGGTGCGGCAGCCCCCAAAACCGGCCCATTGGCGGGCGGCGCTGCCGTGACCTACTGGCCCAACGTAGAGCTGTGGGCGCACCAGGTTAATGAGCGTGGCGGCATTCTGCTGAGCGACGGCGAGCGCCACCCGGTCGAAATTATCGAATACGATGACCGCACCAACCCAACTGAAACCATTCGTGCGGTTCAGCGGCTTGCGACCAGTGATGGTGTCGACTTTATCATTCCGCCATACGGCACCGGTATGGCACTGGCCACCGCGCCGATATTCGACCGCCTCGGTTACCCGATGATCAACGTAACCGCTATCACCGACCAGACTGATGCATTGACCGACCGGTATGACGGTGTGTTTTTTACTCTTGGCAAAACCACGCCACTGGCCCAGGGCATTGCCCGACTGGCCGCCGATATGAAAGCTAATGGCGAAGTGGGTGATCGCCTGGCCATGGTGAACGTGGCCGATGCGTTCGGTATTGAACTGGCCGAAGCGGCGCGCGGTATTTTTGAAGAAGCGGGTTTCGATATTGTGTACAGTACCTCCTATCCGCCGACGATTCAGGACGTGACACCGATCATCAACTCGGCCTTGGATGCCGACCCCGATTTGTTCGTGGCGTTCTCCTACCCGCCCGACACCTTTGCTCTGACCGAACAGGCGCAGGTGTCTGGCCTGATGGATGAAGTCGACGTGTTTTATACCGCCGTGGCCAACGCTTTCCCGGCCTATCGCAATCGCTTCGGTGACAGCATCAACGGTGTTTATGGCGTCGGTGGTGTGAACCCGGAAGACCCGGCCTTTGTTGAATACAAGGAAGCGCATATGGACGTCACCGGTGCCGAGCCGGATTACTGGGCCAGTGCCGTCATGTATTCCTCATTGCAGGTGCTCGAGCAAGCCATCGAAGGCGTGGGCACGCTGGACCGTCAGGCGGTGACCGAGTATCTGAAGAACAACAGCTTCGACACCGTGATGGGCGAATGGACCTTCGAAAACCAGCAAATCACCAACTACTGGACCGTTGGCCAATGGCAGAACGGCGACTTCTATGGCCTGGGCTCCACCGAGGGCATGGACGGAACCGCCGACCCGATGTAATACGGGTCGCTGCGCAACCGGAGGCTCGTCTCATCGGGCTCTCCGGTTGCAAGTCCACTCTGGTCTTTCGTTTTAATCGCATTTCTTACGGGCCTCTTCAGGTAGTTTAGCTATGCAAATCTTAATCACGGGGATCTTCCTCGGGGGCGTGTATGCCATCATTGCAGTCGGCTTGTCGCTGCAATACGGCGTGTCCCGAATCATGAATCTGGCGGTCGGTGAAATGCTGGTGGCGGGTGCTTTTGCGGCTTTCTGGTTCAGCACCGCCCAGAGCCTGAACCCTTATTTGTCACTGCTGGTGGTGATACCGGTGGCTTTCTGTGCCAACTGGCTGATTTACCGGTATCTGTTATTGCCGCTGGTGCGCCGTGCCAAAACGCGGGGCCAGCTGGAGGTGGATTCCATTCTGGTCACCTTTGGTCTCAGCTTCACCCTGGTGGGTATTTTTCTGTGGGCGTTTGGCGGCCAGTTTTTCAATTACAGTTTCTTGTCGGTGCCGGTCGAGATTTTCGATTCGCGCTACGGGCAAAACCGGGTGCTGGCCTTTGCCATTGCTTTTGTAGTGTGTGCGGCCCTGTGGATCTGGCTCAACCACACCCGCTCCGGTCTGTCGATGCGCGCCATTTCGGTCGATACCCGCGCCGCCAGCCTGGTGGCCATCGATGTGGAAAAATCCTCGAACTTTGCCTTTGCACTCGGGGGCGCCATTGCCGCGACCGGTGGCATGGTGCTCAGTACCTTTTTAACCTTCGATGCCTCCATCGGCATTGTGTTCACACTGAAAGCGCTGGTCATTGTGATCATGGGCGGCGTGGGTGATATTCGCGGCGCCATCGTGGCTGCCCTGGTGCTTGGCATTACCGAGACCGTTGTTGCCCGGTTGATTGACCCTGGCCTCACGCTGGCGGCTGCCTACGTTCTGTTCCTGTTAATTCTGCTGTTTCGTCCCCAGGGCTTGTTCGGGAGGGCGCAAACATGAAGTTGACGCAAACCGATGTATGGCGGGGCGTGGCGATACTGCTGGTCTTTTTTGTGCTCGCCTGGTTGCCGGCGGTGCCGGGTGCCGACGGGTGGCTGTCGATCGTGGTGCCGATCACCATGTACACCGTGCTGGCCACTTCCTGGGCGATTTTCTCAGGTCCGACACACTATGTATCGCTGGCCACCGCCGCCTTCTTTGGCGTGGGCAGTTACACCCTGGCTCTGGGTCTAGACAGTGTGCCATATCCGTTGCTGTTGTTGATGGCGGCGGTACTCGGTGGCGTAATGGCCGCCTTGGTCGGCTGGGCCACGCTGCGCTTGTCGGGTGTGTATTTTGTGATTTTCACGCTGGGTCTGGCTGAACTGATTCGACAGGTGTTTACCTGGTATCAGAACAACATGGGCGGCACCCGGGGCAGTTATGTGTTCACCGACTTCACCGACGCGCACATCTACTGGCAGTTGCTGGCACTGGCGTTGCTGGTGTATCTGGTCGGTTGGCTGATCAACCGTTCGCGACTTGGCTTTGCCATTCGCATCATCGGCGGTGACGAGTCGGTCGCCAAACACAGCGGTATCAATGTCGCCTGGTCGAAGATCGTGTTGTTTATGGTCTCCGGCTCGGTGGCGGCGGTGGTGGGTGCCATTCTGGCCCCGCGTTTCGTTTACATTGAACCGGCCATGGCCTTTAACCCGCAGTTGTCCTTTATGGTCGTGATCATGGCCTTGCTGGGCGGAACCCAACGGTTGTGGGGGCCGCTGATGGGCGCCATTCCTTTTGCGCTGGTGTGGGAAATCATCGCCTCCAACTTCCCGGCCCAAACCACCTTGTTGATGGGGCTGGCGTTCTTACTGGTGGTGTTTTACATCCCCAACGGCATCAGCGGTGTGGTGCTTCGCTGGTATCACCAGGCACGCGCCAGGCAGGGGGTGAACCATGAGTAGTGCCGTATTGCTTGAAGTGCGCAAGGTGGTCAAACGCTTTGGCGGGCTGGTGGCCATTAACGGCGTCAGCTTCGATGTGCACGAACACGAGGTGCTGGGGCTGATTGGCCCGAACGGTTCCGGTAAAACCACCATGATGAACCTGATCTCCGGCGCGCTGCCGGCGACCGATGGTTACATCGCCATGGATGACAAACTGCTGACCGATCTGCCCACGCGCAAGATTGCCCGCGCCGGTATCGCCCGAACCTTTCAACTGGTGAAGGTGATTCCATCGATGACGGTGCTCGAAAACGTCATGGCCGGTGCCGTCTTTGGCCACAAAAAACTCTGGGGCCATGCGTTGGCGGTTTACGCCGAACGCCAGCTGGAGCGCGTTGGTCTTTTTGGCGTTTCGCACAAGCCAACAGCCGATCTGACCTACATCGATCAGAAACGGGTCGAGCTGGCCCGGGCGCTGGCGTCCGACCCCAAGGTCATTTTGCTCGATGAGTGGCTGGCGGGCCTGAACCCGACCGAGCTGCAAACCGGCATCGAACTGATTCGCTCGCTGCGTGACGACGGGCGTACGGTGATTCTGGTGGAGCACGTCATGGATGCCATTCGTAGCCTGTGTGATCGCTGCGTGGTGATGAGCACCGGCAACATCATTGCCCAGGGCACGCCCGCCGACGTGCTGGCAGATCCGCAGGTTATCGAAGCTTATCTGGGAGAAGACTATGAGTGATTCACAGGGTCTTCAGGTCACCGGCGTCAGCGTCGCTTACGGAAAGCACCAGGCGCTGGACAACGTGTCCATCTCGGTCGCGCCTGGTGAAATCGTCGTGATTCTCGGGGCGAATGGCGCAGGCAAGAGCTCGTTGCTGGGCACCATTTCCGGCTTGGTCGAACGCAGTGCCGGTTCTGTCACCATCAATGGCACGGCCACCGCAGGCTATAAAGCCCATCAGGTTGTTGCTGCTGGTTTGGCGCTGGTACCCGAAGGCCGAGGCATCTTTGGCGACCTGACCGTTGAAGAAAATCTCACCCTCGGGGCGTATTCAACGTTCGCCCGAGAACGAGAAGAAACGCAACGCCAACTGGTCTATCAGTTGTTCCCGAAGCTCATCGAACGGCGCCAGCAAATCGCGCGCACCATGAGTGGCGGTGAACAGCAAATGGTCGCCATTGGTCGTGCCATGATGTCGGCACCGGGCATTCTGATGCTCGATGAACCGTCTCTGGGGTTGTCGCCCTTGCTGGCCAGCGATGTGTTCAAAACCCTGAAAAAAGTCCGGGAAACCGGGCTGGGTATCCTGCTGGTTGAACAGAACGCCAAACAGAGTTTGTCGATTGCCGACCGCGGTTATTTGCTGGAAAACGGGCGCATTACCGCCGAAGACAACGCACAGAACCTGTTGAATGATCCGGCCGTGCGTGAAGCCTATTTGGGGGGCGCTGGCAGCAAGGAAGCACCGGTGACTCATCACGCCAAACCAACGGCTACACAGACAGTCGAGCCGGTTTCGGTCAATCGGCCAGTAGCGCCAATACCCGGCCACGTTCAACCGGCGGGACTCGACAAACGCGCTCCTCTGGCATCCGACCGTTTGGCCGGTGGCAACATTCAGGATTGGATACGCACCGCCGAAGTGCTGCAACGTACGGCCTGGCAAACCGGCGTACGCGCCAACCGAAAAGAGATCGCCGGGCCAAGCGACAACACGTCCGGTAGCCTGGCCGATATGCTGGCGCGAATGGAGCAGGCCGCCCGTCGGTCATCGGCCGACGGCGATGCATCAAGCCGCGAATCATCAAACAATGATTTATCAAATAACAACCGGGGTGGTTAACCATGCATCCGTTCAAAGGCAATTACATAGGCGGCCAGTGGGTGCCCACCGACCGCACCTTTAATGACCTCAATCCGTCTACCGGTGACATCTGGGGCAAGGCACCGGATTCCGGCGTAGCCGAAACCCGTGCCGCGATTCGCGCCGCCCAGGAAGCCTTCCCGGCCTGGCGTGATTTACCCTACACCGAACGCTCGGCCTACATGCTGAAAGTGGCGGACATATTCGAGAAGCGCAAACCCGACATCGTGAAAGCCGTGCAAGCTGAAGGCGGTGGCTGGTTTGGCAAGGGCATGTTTGAAGTGGGCTATACCGCCGGGGTGTTCCGCGCGGCGGCCGCCATGAATTACAACGCGATCGGTGAAGTGTTGCCCTCCGAGCACGGCAAGGTCAGCATGGCCATGCGCCAGCCCATGGGGGTGGTGACCGTGATCAGCCCTTGGAATATGCCGCTGATTCTGACCTCTCGTGGTTTGTCGTTCCCCTGTGCGACCGGCAATACCATTGTGCTGAAACCCTCTGAAGATACACCATACGTGGGCGGACTGATGTTCGCAGAGATATTCGAGGAAGCTGGCGTACCACCCGGTGTGTTGAATGTCGTGACGTGCTCGCGGGAATCGGTGACGGCGGTTGGTGACGAGCTGATTGAAAACCCGGCGGTCAAGGGCATTTCCTTTACCGGTTCAACCCCGGTGGGTCGCTTTATCGCGGCCAAGGCCGGAGCGCATTTGAAGAAAGCCTGTGTAGAGCTCGGTGGTAAGGATTCGCTGATTGTCTGTGACGACGCCGATATGGAGCGGGCTTTGTCGGCCGCCAACTTCGGCAGCTTCATGCACCAGGGCCAAATCTGCATGTCAGTAGAAAAAGTACTGGTGCACGAAAACATCTACGATGAGTTTCTGCGCAAATTCATCGCCAGGGCGGCAAAGCTGAAAATGGGCGACACCACAACCGATCCGTCGAATGTGATCGGGCCACTGATTAATGACCGCCAGGCGGCTCGTGTTAAAGACCAGATCGACGACGCGGTGGCCAAAGGCGCGAAAGTGGTTCTGGGTGGCGGTGTTCAGGGGCGTTTTGTCGAGCCGACGATCATGACCGGCGTCACGCCGGATATGAAGCTCTATCAGGATGAAACCTTCGGCCCGGTGGTGCCGGTGATTCCGTTCTCG
This sequence comes from Saccharospirillum alexandrii, assembly GCF_004000275.1. Taxonomy (GTDB): domain Bacteria; phylum Pseudomonadota; class Gammaproteobacteria; order Pseudomonadales; family Natronospirillaceae; genus Saccharospirillum; species Saccharospirillum alexandrii. The sequence goes on along the minus strand of NZ_RCIP01000002.1, from coordinate 981,604 downwards.
ACCGACGACGAAGCCATCGCCATTGCCAATGACACCGAATACGGCCTGTCATCCGGCATCATCACCGCCAATGAAGAACGGGCGTTGCACATGGCCCGGCTGCTGGAAACTGGCTCCTGCCACGTGAACTGTTCATCGATTAACGATGAACCTCATGTGCCCTTTGGCGGCTCGAAGGCGTCTGGCCTGGGCAATCACGGTGGTCGCTGGTCGGTCGAAACCTTTTCACAAACCCGCTGGATCACACTGGACCGGGGCGGTCGTCCGTACCCGCCAGTGTTCTGATACCGCACTTAACCGCATGGCCCGGCAGGCTTCGGCAGGCCGGGTGTTTGGGAGACTAACAATGAACAATAACAAGCGTCAGTGGGAGATTGGGCATGGCTAACGCTATTATTTGGGTGATTCTCGGCCTGATCGTTCTGGCCATTGTCATCGCCATTCTGGCTAAATTCTATCAACGCGGAACCCGTGAGGTGAGCCTGGTGAGAACCGGCCTCGGCGGGCGAAAAGTATCGCTCGACGGTGGCGTACTCGCCATTCCGTATTTCAACAACGTCGCCCGGGTGAACATGCAGACGCTGCGCCTGGAAGTGAAGCGCGCCGGCAATGGGTCGCTGATTACCCAGGATAAACTGCGGGTCGATGTGGGCGTTGAGTTTTATGTGTCGGTCATTGATACCGAAGAAGGCGTATCACGGGCCGCGCAAACGCTCGGCAACCGTACCTTTGATGCGGGAAAGTTGTGTGACCTGATTGAAGGCAAACTGATCGACGCGCTGCGTTCCGTGGCCGCGCGGTTCACCATGGACGACCTGCACGAGAAGCGTGGCGACTTCGTACGCCAGGTAAAAGAGCTGCTCGAACCGACCATGACCAGCAACGGCCTGGCACTGGAAAGTGTCTCGCTGACTGACATGGACCAGACCCCGTTCGATGCGCTCGATGAAAACAACGCCTTCAACGCCGCCGGCATGCGCAAGCTCTCCGAGCTGATCGCCCGGTCGCGCAAAGAACGCGCCGATATCGACGCCGATGCCGAGGTCGCGGTGCGCCAGTCGGCGTTATCCCTGGCCAAACGCAAACTCGATTTCGACCTTGAAGAGGCCCAGGCGCGCATTCAGCAAACCCAGCAAATGGAAGTGTTGAAGGCTCGTCAGATGGCCGAAGTGGCCGCGTACAAAGCGGAGAGCGAACGTGCCATTGCCACCAGCCAGATCGAGATGGAGCGCGCCATTCGCGAAGCCACGCTGAAGCGGGACATCGAGCTGAATGAGAAGCAGCGTGAAGAGCGGGAGTCGCAGATCAAGCTGGAAGAAACCGAAGCAAAAGTCATTGCTGCCAAAGATAAAGTAGCGACTGGCAAAGCCGTCAGCGATGCCGAACGCGCCAAGAAGGTGGCAGCGCTCCAGGCTGAAGAAGCCGCCGCAACTCGCGTCGCCAGTGCCAATGCCCACCAGGCTGAATTGCTGGCCGAAGCCGAAGGGCGCCGTGCCATGGTCGCCGCTGAAAACGGCATGAGTGATAGCCTGATGGCAATGAAGACTGAGGCGTCCAGGCTGCAGGCCTTACCTGAGATCGTTGCGCAGATGGTGAAACCGGCGGAGAAAATCGAGTCGATCAAGATCCATCAGATCACTGGCCTGGGCCAACCACTGGGCAGCGACGGCAATCGCGTTGGCGAACGGCCCGCTGTGAATCAGGCGCTCGACAGCATCATGAGTATGGCAGTGCAGTTGCCGGCTTTAAAAAAGCTGGGTGAGGAATTGGGGGTCAGTTTCGATTCCAGTCTGGACGCTGTGCGCAGTGGCAACCGGGATGAGTTGCATAAATAATTGATGCGCTGACGGTACAAAAAAGGCAGGTCGGGAGACCTGCCTTTTTTTTAGCTGAAACCCTCTGCTGGGTTACTTCACCCCAATACTCAACGGCGGTTTCATTGCTTCCGGCACCGATTCCCGATCCCAGAATCCGATCAGAATTCCCTGGCGCCGCGACAACCCGTTGGCGTTTTGTTCCATCTCCCGGCTGACTGCCCGGCGGTTATGTAAGGTGGCACTCCAGTCGAGTAGCTGATCGCGCAGGGCACGTCTCACGCTTTCGTAGCCCGGGTCGCGACCCAGATCCACCAGTTCACTCGGATCGTTGTGCAGGTCGAACAGCATGTCGGGAAAGCCGGGGCAGTGTACGAGTTTGTAGCGTCCGTTGAAGGCCATGGTCATTCTGGCCGCCAGCGCATCAACGCCCAGTTGTGCGGCAACTGGCAGGCGACCGTAATCGTCTTCGGCGACAATGAAGTCCCGCTCGAAGGGGCTGGGTGTCTGGTGTAGGAAGGGAAGCAAAGAGCGGCCTTCGAGGCGGTGTTCGTGCTCGCTAACCTGGCCGCCCGCGCATTCGATCAGCGTCGGCAGTACATCGATAGCCCCCACCAGCGCATCGCATTGCTGGCCGCGCGTTACGTTGGCGTCTGCGCGTGGATCAACAACGATCAGCGGTAATTTCACCGAGGGCTGATGAAACAGATCCTTCTCGCCCAGCCAGTGATCACCCAGGTAATCGCCGTGATCGGCGGTCAGCACAATCAGAGTGTCATCGGTTAACCCTTTGGCATCCAGGTGATCCAGAAGGCGACCGATATGATCGTCCACTTCTTTAACCAGCCCGAAATACGCCGGTAGAACGTGCGCGCGTTTTTCGTCGTCACTGAACGTCTGGCTGACACCCAGTTGCATGAATTGCCGGTAGATCGGATGCGGGTCCTGCCGCTCGGCTTCCGACTTCACGGCCCGACCGAAGTCAGCATCCCGGTACAGGGAGTGATAGGGGTCTGGTGCAATGCAGGGCCAGTGCGGTTTGATGTACGACGCGTGCAGGCACCAGGCGTCATCACCCAGTTCATCAATGGTGTCGATAATACGATTGGTCAAATAGGCCGTTTCCGAATGCTCTTTGGGAATGCGGGCAGGTCGGTGCGCGTGCTCCAGGTAGAAGCCGGAGACGATGTCGCCGTTGTCCGTTTCCGCCGCATTGGCCCATTCAAGCCAGGGGTTGTCGCCTTCGAAACCGTGCGCGCGCAAATAGGCGTTGTAGCGAGGTTCCTGTTTGGAGTACTTACCCATCGGGCCTTCCGGGTGCAAACCATCGTCGTGCTCGCCCTCGGTAAAACCGGCGTTATACAAGCGTTGACCGAGTTCCGACCCCGGCTCAATGCCAAGCCGGTCCATGCCATCCAGATCGGGTTTCATGTGGGTTTTTCCCAGCAGAACAACACGTTGGTTCAAGGGCTTTAAATAGTCGGCCAGCGTCCATTCACTCAGACTGAAAGGCCAGTCGTTCCAGGTAGCCCCGTGCGAGCGCATGTGCAACCCGGTATAGAACGACGCGCGCGAATTGCCGCAGCTGGTGCCCTGGGTGTAGGCGTTGTTGAAGCGTACGCCGCGCTTGGCCAGTCGATCGATGTTGGGGGTATCGACCACGGTATTGCCATAGCACGACAGGGCATCCCAGCGCAGCTGATCGATCATGATGAAGAGCGTATTTTTGACGGCGTTCATTCGCTTATCCTTTGGCCAGTTGCGGGTTGGCGTTGGGTCGATGTCCGGTCTGGTGGCGGATCGCATGCACCGCCAGGTGCAGCAAACCCAGCCCGAGGCAAACAATGCTCACCATCAGGTACGGCGATAGCAGCCCCAGTGCCAGTGCAAACCGAACGCCGCTGTCTGGCAGTGATATAACGCGGCGGTCAAACCGGGCCAGGCTGCTGGTGATCAGGTACAGCGCCAGTACCAGTTGTGCGATCAGCCAGGCGTAGGCACCAAGAGAGAAGTCAGCCCCTGCAGCGGCCGTCGTGAGCATTAACGGGTTGTAGGCAAACGCAAAAGGGATCAGAAACAGCACCGCTGAAATTCGGGTACTGGCTATGGCAGTCGCCATGGGCTTACCACCGGAAATGGATGCTGCGGCGTAGGCGGCAATGGCCACCGGCGGGGTAATGACCGACGCGACGCCAAAGAAAAACACGAACATGTGGGCGGTCAGCAGTTCCATGCCGAAGGCCTGCAAGGTGGGCCCCATCACTGAAATAATGGCGATGTAGGCGGGCAGGGTGGGCATACCCATGCCGAGCACAATGCAGCCGAGCGCGGTAATCAACAAGGCCGCCAGCAGTGAATAGTCGGAGGCATTCGACAGCAGAACCGCAAAGGTGGTTGGAATGCCGGTAGCCGCCAGCGTCGCAACAATAATGCCGACCACAGCAATGGCCATCGACAACCGGCCAACGGTGACGCCGCCCTCGGCCAGGGAGGTGAGCAACACGAGGGGCTGCCGTCTGACCGCCGGGTTCAGAAAACTCAGAACCAGCAACAACAGGATAGCGCTAATCGATGCACCAGCGGGTGATAACCCTTCGATCAACAACCAGACTATGGTGCCCAGTGGCGCCAGCAACAACAGCAGATTGATCCAGTCCTGGCGATCGATGGGCTCCGGCAGGTCGCCTTCCGGCTCGGCACTTAGGCCCAGCTTTTTCGCTTCAAAGTACACGGCGAGGAACAGGCTGGTGTAGTAGGCAATGGCCGGAATCATCACCGCCACGATGACGGTCAGATAGGAGACACCGACATAATCGGCCATCACCAGCGCAGCGGCGCCCATAATGGGTGGCAATATCTGCCCGCCGGCCGACGCCGACGATTCAAGCCCACCGGCGAAGTCGCCACTGAATCCGCGCTTGCGAATCATCGGAATGGTCACCACCCCGGTGCCGACGACGTTGGCCACGGCGCTGCCGGAGACGGTACCGAACATGCCTGACGCCATGATGGCCGCGTAGGCAGGGCCGCCCCGAAAGCGTTGCATCAGAGCGAAGGAAATACGAATCATCGACGAGCCAGCGCCGCAGCCTTCCAGAATGCCACCGAGAATAATAAAGGGCAGAACGGTCGATAGGATGACCGCGAAAATGGAGCCGACCACGCCGTTGTCGCTGCCGAACCAGAGGTTGGCGGCCAGACGGTCCATGGCGTTGCCACCTGCGGTTTGCAGTACCCCGGGCCAGTATTCACCGGTGCCGAGATACAAAACGGCGATCAGTCCGATGATGGCGATTGGCGCGCCCCAGAGCCGCCAGCAAATGACGGTCGCCACCAGAACGGCCATCAGCGCGGTGAGGCCATCCCAGGTGGTGAAGAACATGATCGACATTTCCATGATCTGCGCGACTTGAAAATAGCGGATGCTGCAGTACACCGTCAGGGCGATCAGAGTCAGGTCGAAGAGGATACGTGGTGTCGACGGCACGCTGTTGATCAGTGCCTGTTCGCGCCACAGATACACGACCCCGATGATCACGCACAGGGTAAAAAAGAATGGCCGGAACCACTGAAGTTCAAAGGGCCCCAGACGCGGCAGAAAACCGTAGCTTGGTAGCACATTAATCAGGCCAACCAGCGCCAGCAGTCCGCCGACGACCCAGAGGGCGTATTGCAAACGATTGGCTAGCGTCATGGACGGTGTCGACATGGGAAAGTCCTCCGGGCGCCTGGGATCAGGCACCCTGGTTTAACAGGCGGAGCGGTCTGGCGACCGCGCCGGCTCAGGCCTATCAGGGCATCAGGGTGTCAGGAATGGCGATGTCGTTTTCCTGATAGTAGCGAACCGCACCGGGGTGCAGTGGTGCGTTGACGCCTTCAAAGGGGTTGTCGGTGCTGATGGTGCGCAACAACGCATTGGAGGCTTTCAGCTCGTCGATGTTTTCCCAGTACGCCTTGGCCAGTCGATAGGCGACGTCATCGGACATAGAGGCGCCCACGCCCATCCACATGATGTTCGAGGCGGTGTAGATGTCCTGGTCGCCATTGACCTGACCCCGGTAGGTGCCAGCTGGAATCACGGTGAAGGACATGGCGGCCGCTTCGGTGTAGTCGTTCCATTCCGGGGTGCCAATGCGGTCTTCGGGGATGCCGAGTATGCGAATCGGGTTCTGCAGGCTCATTTCGTTGATCGATTGCTGGCCCACGGGCGCCGACAGCACCAATACATCGTACTGGCCATCCTGAAAGCCCTGTACGGCGGATCCCCAGGGCGCGCGAATGGCTTCATAGTCGCCATCGACCAGGCCGGAGGCGGCTTCGATCATGCCCATGATCTGCATGTTGGCGGCACCGGCCGGTGGGCCGACAAAGACGCGTTTGCCGCGAATGTCATCCCAGCTTTCAATGCCGTCCCGTTCCCAGGTAATGGCGTGATAGGTGCTGCCGGGCAGGCCGGTAATGGCGCGTACATTTTCAGACAGTGCTTTTGCCTGGTCGGCATTGCTGGCATAGGGGCCGACGCCGGCTTTCATGGCGCTGAACGCCGGTGGCGGTACCACGGAAGAGCCCAGCTGGCCGGCGCCCAGCATCATGACTGAGCGGGTGAGCGTTTGCCCGAGCACGACTTGCAGGTTAATGCCTTCGCGGCTGGTGTACTGGGCGTAAGCCTGCGGCAACATGCCGGTAACCGAGGCGGCGCCACCGGCGTCCATTTGCAGGTTTTCAGCCTGGCTGAAACTGGCAGAGAAGGTCAGAGCCAGCGTGGCCAGGCCCAGAGACAGTGATTTTTTCATATCGACCTCGTCGTGTTCAGGTTGTTTTTGGAGTTGTGTGGGTGTTCGACGTTCACAAAGTGTGCAATCTTTAATCGCATTCGTATAATTCATTTTTAAACTCTTAAACAGGCAATTTTGTATGCTTCTATGGCATGAGCACGCATCGGCCACCTGGGACGCCTCTGTGGGGTCGGCGTGAATCCGTCCGTGGAGCCTAGGCCGCAACATCCCTGTTGCGGACTCCCCCACAGAGGCATCCCAGGCAGCCGTTGCTCGGGCTGGTGCCAACTCCGAAATGTCATGTACAGAGCTTTAAAGCGATATTCGTCAAATAGTGAGTGAAAATGGAATCCAAACATCTGGTACAGCTAGCCACCATTCTAGACAGCGGCTCAATCAGCGCCGCTGCGGCCCGCCTGAACGTTACCCAGCCGACGCTGACGCGCAACATCCAGACGCTGGAGATGCAGGCCGGTGGTCCGCTGTTTACCCGCAGTCGGCACGGCGTGCGGCAAACGCCATTGGGGGCCGATCTGGCGCGGCATGGGCGGGCCATTGCCAAGGCCGTTTGGTCGGCGCAGCAGGTGGCGGTGCGTCATGGGCTGGGGCTCAAGCAGGAATTGCGCATTGGTGTGGGTCCGTTGCTGGCCAACAACCTGATGAACGAGATGGCTCAGGATCTGATGGCAGAGCATGACGATTTATCGCTGCTGATTCGAGTGGACACACCGTACCGGATGATCGAACAGATTCACGACGAAGAGCTCGACCTGGTGTTTTCGCCCAAGGTGCAATCCCAAACCCGGGATCTGGTGTGCGACCTGGTGCTGGAAGACCGTTTGGTTGTGGTGGCTTCTAGCCAGCACCCCCTGGCTATTAGGGCTCAGCAGAACGGCTCGCTGGCGCTGTCGGACATTAATGATCAAGCCTGGATCAACATGGGTACCTACGCGCGCTTCGAGGAGTCACCGGTTGAGCGGTTGCAAGCGATGGGGGTCAGCGGCATTCGCACGCCTGTGGCCCTGTCGGGCGATGCGGCGATTACGTTGAAAATGCTGCGAGAGGGCCGACACCTCAGCCTGATGCCGGAAAAACTGACCTTGCGGGTCGAGCGGGATTACAATCTGATGGTGCTGCCGGTGGGTGCTGATTTCGGCCGTCGCGATATTTTTCTCTGGTACCGGGCAGAAGACCTCGACCGGCGCTGGATACAGATTGTCAGCCAGGCGTTTGCGCGTCGGATGACCGACAACGAGCCCGGTTAGGCGGTGTTAGTACAGCCACTGCAATCCAAACAGCCAGACACACAAGAACCCAAAGCTCACCAGCAGATAACGCCGGTTCCAGTTCCAGGCCAGATGCCGCGGTGAGACCTGGCTCAGGTAGCCGACAATCGATACCGAAATGGTAAAGGGTGACGAGTTCACCGTTAAACACCAGGCCGACATCAAACCCAGCGCCAGCAATTCATTGGTCAGCCCGAAGGCGGTCACTGGTTGCAGCGCTGAGGCTAACAGCGTCACAGAGACGATCGGGTTAAAGCCAACCTGGCCAAGCGCGACGGTCAGCACCATGGCGGCGATTAGCAGAAAATAGCCATCCAGGTGCAGCGCCGAGACCAGCCACAACACTTGGGATTCAGTCACCAGCCCTGAAATGGCAGCCCCCAGAAACCCAGCCCCGGCCAGCAGGCTGACCTCACCACTTAACGGCGCGACCTGATTCGGGATGTCGGCTTTCAGGCGACGGCCGAGCAAGACCAGAGCGCCCGGCATTCCGGCGCGGTTACCCTGCCAGGCCAGCCAGCCAATGCCCACCAGAGGGCTGGTGAGAATGACCGCCAGCGTCAGCGACAGATCCGTCCGGGTTTCCAACAGAAAGGCAGAGCAGGTCAGCAGGCCGATTAAGCCGACCAGTTGCACGGCCGGTCGCCAGCTGTAATGGCGTGTGGCATTTGCCATGCCTGGCGGGGCTCGCCGTGGGTTGTGGCGAAAATCCTGAATCCAGCCGATCAGAATCAGCAAGGCGGCCGTCACAAAGCCAATGGGCAGAATGTCTTGCCAGCGCAGGCCGGGAATGATGGTCAGCAACAGGGCCAGGGTAATGGAAAACGGCGAGGTCATCGGCAGAGCGGCAAACCCCCGCAACATGGCGAGCGACATGCGCCGCTGTCGGGTGCGCTGAACACGCACCTGGCCATTGGCCGCGGCCAGGGTATTGCCCCGGGTGACCATCAAACCAAGCAAATGCAGCACACCGAAATTGAGAATCAGCCCGAACAGGGCGGTGGTGTAACTGAGAATACCGTAGCGCCGACCCGGAGGCTGGTTCACCGCCAGGGCACCGCAGCGGCGTACCATGCGCGACCGCTGGGCGGCCAACCGCAGAAAGCTCAGGGCAATCAAAAACGTTGAGAAGTAACCGGCGCGATCGAACGCGGTGCGCAACACGCTCCAGGGGTCTTCCGCCCAGGGCAGAAAAACGCCGCTGAACAGTGCCAGGCCGACGAGAATGCGGGGCGACTGGGGTAAGCGGCGCCAGCGCACAACAATAAACAGAATGAGCGCAACGCCCGCAACCCAGAGCGCCGGTTCGAGGTTTGCCAACTGATACAGCAAGGTACCGGTCAGCACGGTAGCCAGCAGGGGTAAAGCCAGGGAACGTTCCAGTAACATCAGGCGGCTCGGGGGTTGCAGTAAGCTTAACAGTGTAAGTCGTCGCGCCCGGGAATGCGAAGCTGTCGTCTTCATGAAAGCGTCATCGGCCCTATGCTATGCTTTGCGGTCTTCAACACCACACAGGGCCTTCAATGCGCATTCTTACTGACACCCACGCCCATACCGTCGCCAGCGACCACGCCTTCAGCACCGTGCACGACTACTTCCAGATCGCCCGCGACAAGGGCCTGCAACTGTTCAGCATCACCGATCACGCGCCCACCATGCCCGATGGCGCGCATTACTGGCACTTTGGAAACATGAAAGTGATTCCCCGCGTCGTCGGCAATGTCGGTATGCTACGCGGCATTGAAGCCAACATTCTGGAACCGGAAGGCGGTCTGGATATTCTGGACAAGATGCATCCGTTTCTCGACTTCGCTATCGCCAGTTTCCACGAGCCGGTGTTTGCGCCCGCCGATAAAGCGACATCGACCCGAGCGGTGATCAACACCATCAAAACCGGCGAATGCCAGATTGTGGGCCACCCGGGAAACCCCAATTACCCGCTGGACTACGAAGAAGTCATTCGCGCCGCACGCGACAATAACGTCGTGCTGGAAATCAACAACTCCTCCTTCTCGCACTCCCGCCTCGGCAGCGAATCGAACTGCGTGCATATCATGGAACTGATTGACCGGCTCGACTGGAAAGTCGCTTTTGGCTCGGACTCGCACATCGCCTACAGCGTCGGTGACTTCGAGCATGCCATTTCACACGCTGAGCGCATTGGATTCCCGGAAGCGCGCATTGTTAACGCTACCGCACCGCGCTTTCTGCGTTTTTTGGGCGAGCACGATAAGCCCGTTGCTCAAGAAATGGCAGAGTGGGCAAGTCAGTTCGAAATGGAAGCGGAGTAACCCTAAAGGTTAACTCTGGTGTCGTGAGTCAGAAATTCGCGACAATTTAACCACTTGCTATCCAAGGGGTGCCACAGATGCCTACTGAAGGTCGTTAGGCCGCATGGATGCGGCATCCGAGCCCCCATGGACCAAAACGCCAGGAGCGTTTTGGCATGAGCGAAGCGAGCCCGCAGGGTCAGTCCCATGGATGGGACTGATATCGGTTCACGGCGTACCTTCAGTAGGCATCTGTGGCGCTCCGCCTGGCACCCAAGTGAAGGTTGATGGCCAAGCAAGTTACCCCGCGAATTTCTGACTCATGACACCAGCCACCGAATCACTAAAGCCGCCCAGCCTCAATAATCCGGTCCAGAAACGCTTGGGTGCGCTCGTGTTGCGGGTCGTTGAACATGCGGTTTGGGTCGCCTTCTTCGAGAATGCGGCCGCCTTCCAGAAAACAGACCCGGTCGGCGACGTCGCGGGCAAAGCCCATCTCGTGGGTGACGATGACCATGGTCATGCCCTGGGCTTTCAGTTCCTTGATGATGCCGAGCACCTCGCCCACCAGTTCCGGGTCGAGCGCAGCGGTGACTTCATCGAGGAGTAATACATCCGGCCTGTTCATCAGCGCACGCACGAAAGCCACACGCTGCTGCTGACCGCCGGATAACTGTTCCGGGTAAGCTTTGGCAAAGCTGTTCATGCCGAACCGATCCAACTGTTCCAGTGCGGATGCCTCGGCGTCTTTACGGCTCTTGCCGTGCACTTTGCGCGGTGCCAGCGTTAAGTTATCCAGCACCGTCAAATGCGGAAACAGATTGTACGACTGAAACACAATGCCGATGCGCTTGTGCAGGCCGACCTTGCCGAAGCGCTGATCGGTGACCGGCACATCATCCAGATAGATGTCGCCGTAGTCCGCTTTTACCAGCCGATTGATGCAACGCAACAGCGTCGATTTGCCGGAGCCGGAGGCGCCGATCAGGCAAACCACCTCGTGCAAATCGACCGACAAATCCACCTGATCCAGCACCAGCTTCTCGCCAAAATACTTGGTCACTTCCGATAATTGGACACGCGGCACCGCTTAGCCTCCTACTTGCAAACGACGGGCGCGATCGCGCCGGGTAACGTAGTCAGCCAGTCGTGCCATCGGAATGGTGGCCAGCAGGAATAAGCCGGCTGCAACGATCAGCGATGAATAATTGAAGGTCGAGGCCGTGTAGATTTGCGCTTCTCGTACTGCATCGCGCACACCGATGATCGACAGCAACGCCACATCTTTTTGCAGGGCAACCACGATGTTCATCATCGCTGGCAGCACATTGCGCACCGCTTGCGGCAGAATCGCGTAAATCATGGTTTGCCATTCGGTCAGGCCGAGCGACTTGGCCGCCGCCCACTGGCCTTCGTGCACGGCATCGATGCCCGAACGGTAGATTTCACAGACATAGGCCGAGTAACTCAGCACCATGGCGACTGCCCCCCAGAACAGACTGCTTGAAGGCAAGCCGGGCAGGTTCAGTGCCGGTATGCCAAAACCAAACAGCAGCACCAGCAGCAACACCGGCAGGCCGCGAAACAGGTCTATGTACAGAATCACCATCAACCGGAAGGGTGCAAACCAGGGCGCGCGCAGCGATCGGATGACCGCCAGGGCAATGCCCAGCACCAGAATGCAGGCCAGCACTATCAGCCAGATGCGCATGTTGATCCAGAACCCCTGCAGCACCCGCGGGAAGGCGGCGATCATGGCGTCGACATTGAAAAACTGCAGCTTAATGCGCGGCCACTGCTCGGCCGAGGTGATTACCCAGGCCAGTGCGCCAAACACGACAAGAATACTGATGAGGCTGATCAGGCTGGGAGCCAGGGCTTCCCGCCAATTATAGGAGCGGCCGGGCGGAGGCGGGGGCGGGCGCCTTTCGGCGCCGCCCAGCGATCCCGTATTGGGCGATTGAGAGTCGGTCATTCGGTGATGATGGGTAGATCGGGGTCGGCAATCAGATACTCGGCTTTCAGGTCTTCGACCACACCGCGGTCGATAACTGCCGTCAAAGCGTCATCCACCCAGGGAATCAGCGGGTTGTTGTATTCGAACAAAAGACCATGGCCGCGGTCGTTTTCATCCGGCGGCAGCAGCGCAACGATGTTGGCTTCCGGTACCTGAACGGCGGTGACGTACAACGCCGTGGGCAGAGAGATCAGGGTGCCGTCAATCTGGCCGGCACGCATGGCCTGGAACACATCGACCTGCTCGTTGTAGATGGCCGCTTCGGTAACGCCCAGTACGTTGACCAGGTAGTCGTTATCGGTCGTACCAATGGTCGCGCCCCAGCGAGCGTCGCGCAGGTCTTCGTAGCTGGTGGCGTTTTCGAGGGTATTGCCGGGTAAGGCGAGCACGGCTTTTTCAGGCTGAAAATAGACCCGGCTGAAGCTGACGATCTGCTTGCGCGCTTCGGTGACGGAAATTTGCTGAATGGCGAAATCGTAGGGCTTATTGCCCGGGGCAATCGCCTGGTCGAAGGTCTGGCCGACCCAGACTACATCGTCGGCATCAAAGCCCATTTCAGCGGCCAGTTCGTACACCAGGCCGTTCTCGAACCCTTCACCACTGGCCGGGTCGTTGTTCAGCATCCAGGGTGGGTAAACCGGGTCGCCGGTGCCGACGGTCAGTTTGCCGGGCGTGACCAGGCGCGGGTCCATGGTCGTTCGTTCTTCGGCAAACGCCTGGGTTAATACAGTCATCAACAACGACAACAGAACGATTGAACCGCGACGGAAAGCAGTGCGTTCAGACATGACAGGACTCCAATGTGTAGGTCGTACCCGACCAGGAAGGGGGCTTTCACTGCCGACAGCGCGGCCGCGTTAGAGTAAACAGGGCGGTGACATCCGGCAGAAAGATAGGTGAATGCTGACGAATCGTGGCTCACAGGTCAAGCAGCTTCAACCCGGGCGTGGCCTGCCGGTCAGGCACAGTCCACCGTGTTCGGTTGAGGGGCGGCATCACAAACATACAAGGCCAGGCTGATCACCGGTATACTAACCTGACGTTGTACGATGAGACTGCGGTGCGAGATCAGCACTGAAATCTGGTTTAAAGGAACCACGTTGTGATTGAAGTTGTCGGTTTATCCCTGGCTTTCGTGCTTGGCCTACTGGTGAAGCGAATAGGCCTGCCACCCCTGGTGGGCTTTTTGCTGGCGGGTTTTGGCCTGAACGCCCTCGGGCCTTATGTCGGCCTGCCTTCCTATACCGGCCCGGTGCTCGAACACATTGCACACCTGGGTGTCCTGTTGCTGTTGTTTACCGTTGGCCTGAAACTCAAGCTCAAGAACCTGGTTCAGCCTGTAGTGGTTGGCGGGGCCCTGTTGCATTTTGGGATGACGGTGGTGGTGTTTGGTGCAGGCATCGCGTTCTTTACCGACCTGCCCATCGCAACCGTGATATTACTGGCCGTTGCGCTCAGTTTTTCATCGACCGTTCTGGCGGCCAAAACGCTTGAGGCAAAACGTGAACTCGGTGCCTTTCATGGCCGGGTCGCCATTGGCATTCTGATCATCCAGGATCTGATCGCGCTGTTGGTGCTGAGCGTTGCAGGGGGGAATTCACCCTCCTGGTGGGCATTGCTGGTATTCGCACTGCCCTTGTTAAGGCCCGTGCTGTACTGGTTGCTCGACATGGCGGGGCACGACGAATTGATGGTGCTGATGGGCATGGTGCTCGCCGTTGCCGTGGGCGGCATGGGCTTTGAAACGCTGGGGCTCAGTTCCGAGTTGGGTGCACTGGCGATGGGGGTGCTGCTCTCTGGCCACTCACGCTCGCAGGAGCTGTCTCATTCCTTGTGGGGCCTGAAAGAAGTCTTCCTGATCGGCTTTTTTCTGCAGATCGGCATGAACGGCCTGCCGGATGCCCAGGCGCTGATATTTGCGGTCGTCTTTGCTCTGGTATTGCCGCTGAAAGGCTTGCTCTTCTTTGGGTTGCTTATCCTGTTCAGACTGCGCGCCCGCAACGCCTTTCTCGGTGCGCTGAGCCTGACTTGTTACAGCGAGTTCGGGTTGATTGTGGCCGCTGGCGTGCTGGAAGAGTGGCTGGTGCCGCTGGCCATTACCGTGGCGTTGTCGTTTATTATCGCCGCACCGCTGAACCGTTTGGCGCACCCGATATTCGAGTGGCTGGAGCTGAAGCTGATCCCGCTTGAACGTCACAGCATGCATCCGGATGAGCAACCCGCATCGCTCGGCGATGCGACCATTATTGTGATGGGTATGGGGCGAACCGGAACCGCCGCCTATCTCGCACTGGAAGACCGTGGCTTCAAAGTCGTCGGGCTCGATTCAGACCCCGATAAAGTCGCCCGCCAACAGGAAAAGGGCCGTACGGTCGTTTATGCCGACGCTGAAGACATCAGCTTCTGGCATGCCGTAGACCTGTCGGGTATCGAAGCCTTTATCATTGCCATGCCGGACACCGAAGGGGTTGTTGTTGCTGCCCGTCAAATTCGCAGACAAGGCTTCAAGGGGCCAGTGGTTACCCATGCCCTCTACGAAGACGCTGCCATTCTGATGGAAGCCGCCGGCGCCGATGAAACCTTCCTGACCATGAACAGTGCAGGCATGGGCCTGGCCGAACGGGTGTCTGCGCGGTTGGCGGGGCACGGAAAGTAGAGGCAACTGCACGGTTCGGGGCCGTCTTGCTGGTATTCAACAGCAACGAGCTCGTCAGATGGTGGGCTCGATTCATCAGCCCGGACAGATAGGCCGGGTTCACCTTTGCTCAGGTTTCGCGCAGCACAAACGCCGGTGCCAGCCGCTGACTGAGTTCAACCACTTCGCCCCGAATAGACTGATTCAAGGCCTGAAGGGCCGTGGCCACCAGTGCTTCGACAGGCTGGGCAATGGTGGTCAGTTGAACGCCTGCGCTTTCCGCCTGGGGAACATTATCGCAACCAATCAGCCTGACGGAATCGGGTACAGCAATGCTGGCCAGCCGGAATGCGGCCAGGGCGCCCATGGCCAGAGCATCGCACGCGCAAAACACCCCATCGACCCCGGGGTGATATTGCAACAGGGTTTGCGCCGAGGCAAAGCCAGCATCGTGACTGTAGTCGGTGTTTTGCAGCACCACAGCGGGTGTGATGCCCGCTGTGTGCAGCGCTGCCAGAAATCCTTGCTGACGTTCCTGAGAAGCCTGCCCATCTTTACGACCCGCAATATAAGCCGGGGCCTGACAGCCTTGCTGTATCAGATAATCTGCAGCCAACCTGCCGACGGCCCGGTTGTCGGTCAGAATGGCCGGAACAGGGGTTTGCCTTGCTTCACGACCAAGCAGCACCGTAGGAATGTGCAGGGCCAGAAAGGCCTCAGTGGCTTCCGGTGACAAGCTGCCTGCGGCAATAATGGCGGCATCAACCTGGTAGGCAATCAGCCGGTCCAGAGCGTCGTCCAGTTGGCCGTTTTGGTCTGGCATGATCAGCATGGGTACCCGGCCTTCGGCCTGCAATGCCTGAGTCAGCTGTGCAAAAAAGTAGGGCTGAAACGGGTTATCGAACTCTCCCATCACAACGGCAACCAGGCCACTGTGCCGACCCTTTTTAGAGTTGACCAGCGAGCGCGCCAGGGCATTTGGCCGATAGCCTAACTGGTTGGCAACCTGAAGAATGTGGTGTCGGCGTTCTCGGCTGATGCTGGCGCCGGGCGTAAAGGCACGGGAAACCGCTGAACGGGAAACCTGTGCCGACCGTGCAACATCTGAGGCGGTAACTGCAATGCGGTTTTTGTTCATAGGGCGTTGCCTGTGATTGAGTAGCGCCAGTGCCCTTGTTGCAGTGTTATGCGGTCGCCAGCCACAGGGACGCGAATATCCGCGAACGATGCCGCTGCTTCCCGGATAGCAGGCTGATGTTCAGGCCCAATATGATAGGGGCACAGCAAGCTACCTGCTTTGCGCGATAATTGCTGACACAACGGCCAGTCACCGTGGTTTGAGCGCGGCGGTAACGCCAGGCTCGACTGGCATTCCTGAAACACCACGTCGGCCGATTCCAGCCAGGGCTGATTGTAGCGGGTGGGGCGGCCATCGCCACTGTAAAACAAGGTACCATGCCGGCTGCGCAACCAGAGCGACAGGTTACGTACCGGGTGTCGGCTAACGGCCGTCTGGCATTGCCAGGGGCCCAGGCTTGTCAGCCCCAGACTTTCCTGCCAGAGAATGTCAAAACTGCACTGGTTCGAAGGCCACAAACCAAAGCTCGCCAGTTGCTGCAACCGGGCCCACTGGTCTCGCTGGGCATAAATCAACACTGGTTTGCGGCGCTTCGAGTGCTGCCAGAAATTGATCAGGGTCGTTAGCCCCAGGCAATGGTCCGGATGACAGTGGGTAAAGTATAGGGCGTCGATCTGCTCAATGCCGATGTCGTGCCGCCACAGCGCCGGGGGGACGGTGGGCCCACAATCGACCAGCAGCGTGAACTCTGATTCCTGTACCAGAATCGAGGCGTTCACACCGTAAGGTTCATAGGCGCTTCCCGCGCCGATTACCGTAATGTTCATGATAATCCCTAGTGCGATTGCATGGCAAAGCCACGCAGCAGGTGCCGTTGCAGATAGCCCGCCAGAATCAGAACTGGCAGGGAGCTGATCACCCCAATGGCCATCAGTTCGCCCCAGTACGTCTGGTTTTCGGTGGCGAAGGTGGCAATGAACAGTGGCAGGGTGAAATTGCTCGGGGTTTGAATAAACAGCAGTGCAAACAGAAACTCATTCCAAGCCAACAACATGGCGAAAATGAGCGTGGCCACCAGGCCGGGTGCGGCAAGCGGTAAGACGACACGGGTCAGTCGGCGAAACAATCCCGCGCCTTCCAGCGTGGCGGCTTCTTCCAGGTCTACGGGTATTTGGCGAACAAAACCGAGCAGCATCCAGATGCAAAACGGAAGAGTGTACACCTGATAACTGAGCATCAACCCCGGCAACGAATCGAGCCCGTTCAGGCTGCGCAGAATCCGGTACATGGGAATGGCGACAACGATCGGCGGCAGCATTTTCACGACCAGAACCAGCAGTAAAAACATCCGGTCCAACTGGGCTGGAAAGCGAAACCGAACCAGCGCATACGCCGCCAAAAACGCCAGCGTCAAAGACAGGGCCGTCGTGCCCAGTGCGACGACCAGGGTGTTCACCAGACGTTGCCCGACACCCTGTTGCCACAGGCTGATAAAGTGCTCCAGCGTCGGCGCATTGGGTAGCAGACTTAAACCCGTGCCGACATATTCTCCGGCCGGTTTAAACGCTGTGCCGAGCATCCACAGCGTTGGCAGCGTAAAAAACAGCAGTAAGACAATCATCACGGCGTATCGAAGCGAATGGGTCATGTTGGCCTCCGCATTACCTGCCAGGCATAGGCCAGGCTCAACACGAGCGCGATGACCAGCATGATAACGGCAATGGCACTGGCAGCGCCCAGGTTGAAGAATTTAAAACCCTGCTTATAGGCCATTAGCGACAACGTCTCAGTGGCAAAGGCCGGGCCGCCGCCGGTCAGCACATAGACTTTGTCGAATAATTTAAAGGTATCGATACTGCGCAACAGCAAGGCCAAAAACAGGTAGGGGCGCAGCAACGGCAGGCGAATGTGCCAGAACTGTTGCCAGGGCGTAGCCCCTTCCAGCGTTGCGGCTTCTTCAATGTCTTGCGGAATGCCTTGCAGGCCCGCCAGTAGAATCAGAAACGCCATGGGCGTCCATTGCCAGGTATCGACCAGCACGATTGACCAGAGCGCAAGCGCCGGGTCCGATAGCCAGGGCTGCCGGGAAAGCCCAACCGCATCGAACAGATTGTTCAGCCAGCCAAAGTCGAAATGCATCCAGGCTTTCCAGATGGACGCGCAGACCAGGGTCGACAACATCATCGGGTAGATGAACAGCGGCAATAGCCACTGCCGGCGGGGGAACGGCCGTGCAAACAGTAGGGCCAGCAGCAGCCCAAGCCCGACCTGAACAACAGAAGCCGAGACGGTAAAGCGCACGGTATTCCAGGTCGCCTGCTGAAAAAACCAGTCGTTCAGCAGGGTGTTAAAGTTGGCCCAGCCAACAAAGGTCAGCGCATCGCTTTGGTACTCGGCATCGGTAAACGCCAGCACGAAGCTGTAGGCGATGGGGTAGAGGGTGAGCAACGCCAGCAACAACAACGCCGGGGCGAGCAGCAAGGCGGGTTGCCATCCGGATCGAAACATAACCGAATCCTGATCATTGAAATCGAATAACCGGACACCCGAATGAGTGCCCGGTTATTATGACGTCCGCTGAATTACAGGGCGGCGGCCATACGTTGGTGGGCTTGCTGGGCGGCTTGCTCCGGCGTGATGCGACCCAACAACGCCAGTTGCAGGTAATCACCCATGATCGATTCCAGTTCCTGCCAGGCATTGATGCGTGGGCGCGGTGCACCCTGGCGAAGGGCATTCAACTGGTTCGGGTACCAGCGGTAGGTGTCGACCACCTCGGCATCGCTATACACGCTGCTGCGGGTGGGCGGCAAACCCAGGCTTAGTGTCAGGTCACGCTGGTTGTTTGCACTGGTGAAATAGGCCAGAAAGTCTTCAGCAGCTGCGGCGTTTTCAGCGTTGGCGGAAACGCCCATCTGCCAGACACCCAGCATCGGTGTGGAGGCATTGACTTCACCCGGCGGTGGGATGATTTCAACCTGGTTCACGACCTGCGACAGTTCCGGGTCGTCCATCGTGGGTACCCAGGATGGCCAGACTTCAATCGCCATTGCCGCCTTGTTCTGTTGAATGGCGTCGCGCACTTCGCCCGAGTTATACACTTCAATACCGCGCGGGGCGATCTCTCTGAGGCTCACGAAATCGCGAATGGCCGCTACGGTTTCCGGGCTGTCGAAATTCACAGCGCCGTCACCGTCCACAATGTTGCCACCGTAGGCCCACAGCATCGGCAAAAAGCCAGTCACAATCGGGTTACCCTGAGTACCACGGAACACCACGCCGGAGCGATCGGCCGTGTGTAACTGCTTGCCCTGGGCAATGACATCACTCCAGGTTTCGGGTTCGTCCATCAGATCCGAGCGGTAGGCGAACATCGCCACGTTGCCGACGACGGGCAATGAATACAGCGGGCCCTGGCCAACGGGATAACGCGAAATATCCGTCAATGCCGGAATGAAATCCTGACTAACACGATCTTCGTTCAGTTCAGCCAACCAGCCCTGGCTCATGAACTCGGTGGCCCAGGTGTCATCGATCATCACCAGATCGAAACTGGAATCCCCTTCGCGCATGCCGATAACCAACTTCTCGTACAGCGAGCCATAAGGCAGCTTCAGCAGTTCAATGTCCATGTCTGGGTGTTCGGCCTGGTAAGCCGCAACGCTCTGCTCCAACGCCCGACCCATCAGATCATCACGCCCTGCGATCACCAGGTCTGCCGCCTGGGCAACCCCGGCCACGCTGACCGCCAGGCCCAGCAGGGCCGTTGCCATTTTGGTTTTTGTAAACATCCTGTTTTCCTCCATCGTTTATTCGGTGGTTATAGGGTTATTGCCTGTATCGAATGTCGAGTCTTTATGGTGATTCGAGCCAAGTGCACACGTGTGCAATCTAGGCTTTGAACATGACGGCCCTATAACAGGGCCGTGACGGTTTTGTGACTTTCAGAGTGCTTAGAGTGGGAGAATGGCAAAACGTTGCCTGGCGTATGCACCGTTGCAATTGGCCAGGCGCGCTTGAACGCCCGATGTCTGACTGCCATTGGGGATTTCAGCGCAGCGATCACCCATGCCGACGAGCTGGCCCTGGGTAGTTAACCGCCATTTTTCGCTATCACCGCCATCGCAATCCCAAAGGTGCAAGGGCTTGCCTGCGGTAGATTGCCCGCCTTCAATGTCAAAGCAGTACGTTTCGTTGCCGACAGACCGTAACTGGGTTTCATCGCTGTATCTGAATAGCTGGTTGGCGTTGCCGGTGCAGGCTGACTGGATTAGATCACTACCATTCCCGTACTGGGCATTCTCAACGGTCAAACACAGGCCGCTGTGCTCTGCCTGGAGCGCAAAGCGGTTGGGAATGGAGCGGCGTTCACCGTTCAGGGGAATGTGCTGGCCATAGGTATCGAGTGTTTCGCGGCTGATCATCGAAGCGCCGGATGCCACCGCCATGTAGGCCTGGTGGAAGGCATCGAACCGGTGTTCATCCGATGCCCAAAGATTCACCAGTTGCCGGTTCAGGGCCGAAGCCTCCAGCGTTTGCGACACGTACTTGCCCGCATCCGTGTTCCCGCAAACCACCCAGTCGTTGGCTGCATAACCACTGAAATCCTTGGCTGAACCATACGCATCAAAGTAAGCGGCGCCTTCCGCCTGAGGGCAGACAAGGGCATTGGCATTCGCACCAAATTGCTCGACATAAGCACGCTGGGTCTGGTTCTTGGCACCGATGGGGCCACCGGTAATCAGCACCAGAAATTTACCCCGCATACTGCCCAGAGAGGGCCAGCCAGCAGCCAACACCCCTTCGCGCAGGCTGGTGTGCCCGGTATATTGGCGCACCTGTTCCGGCGTAAGAATGCGGTTGCCCAGCTCGTTTGCCAGTGCCGAATTCAACTGCTGACGGGCCGAAGCGCCCCAGCCGGCCCAGAGCCCGGCTTTCAGGTCGAGCTGCAGGGTAATGGGCAAATGGTTTGGGTGGCTGTCACTCCAACTGGCCAGATCAGTCAGGCAATCGGCAAACCAGCCCCCCGTGCCACCCTGACAGTTGTTGTCCAAATCCCCCTGGGTGGGGACATGCTTGACGACCAGAGACCCACCGGATTCCCAGACATCCAGTTCAACCACCCGGTTACCACGCTCCAGCACATCCAAAATATCCGGGAAATGCGCCGTCTCGTAGGGGTTGTGAGGCCGTGACCAATAGGCCTGGTCGTAAGCCAGTGAATCGTTCAGGCCAGCAGCCGATGGGGTGTTATCGGCCCAGGCACCGCTGGTTAGCAGGCTGACGCCCGCGATAATTGCCGCTATTGTCGTTTTCATGGTGTCATCCTCGGTTGCTTGCACACGCGTGCAGACTCAGGCTGACGGGCCGGGATGACAGAGGCTTGAAGGTAGAATGACCGTTTTGTGGAAAACCGGGCGGGGCGAGCTAACCTCTTGAAATACCAAACAATTGTGGACTTAGAGCGCTAAATCTGTATACTGCGCCCCGTTATGCGCCCGTAGCTCAGCTGGATAGAGCGCTGCCCTCCGGAGGCAACGGTCGTAGCAGTACCCCGGAACCGAAGGCAACGGTCCAAAATGCCAATTTTGTTGAAAACCGCCCGTAGCTCAGCTGGATAGAGCGCCGCCCTCCGGAGGCGGAGGTCAGAGGTTCGAATCCTCTCGGGCGGGCCATTTCGCTGCATTTACAGCAATTTTCGACGAAATTAAGCTCTAGTAATACCCCTGTCAAATTTCATGCCTCAAAATATAGCTAGCGATTGGTTTGACCTCTGCTCTAATTGAGAATCCCCACGTTTTATAAAGCGAATTAGTGTTTGTGACCAAATTGTGGCCATGGTGTGACCATATTTATTCCAATATTTTTCTAAGAAGCGTAAGTCTGACCTTCGCCCATACATCTTCAGCGTTTGTTCTGGTCACAGGTGTAAAAGCCCTTTTCGCATCGAAGCAGCCGTAACTCACATAAAATCTTCTAACTTCAGCCCCTAACGGTACCAAAATCTTATTTTCTGCTGCCGCCGGATTAAATGGTTTGTTGTTCCCGCGGACCCCACGCGAATTCCGGTCCCTTAACCTGTTGACATGCATAAGGTCGGAATTTTCGCGTTGTATAGCAGAGGAGTGACAATTTATAATTTCATCTCGCATAATATCACTTTGTTTTGAATGCTGTGTTACTCTCCGATAGATGGGTTAATCGTCAAATAATGAGGCTATTACCATGATCCGCTGTCATCTCGCCCGCATGATGGGTGAGCACAAAATGCGCATATCAGACGTTGCCAGAGAAACAAGGCTGAGCAGGGCCACTGTTACCCTGCTGTACAAAGAAACGGCGCAGAAAGTGGATCTGGGAGCCATCGAAAAGCTATGCCTGTTGTTCGAATGTCAGGTGGGTGATCTTCTAGAGCTGACACAGCAATAATCAAGGAACGTGATGAAGTTTAACGAAGACACCCGAGTAAAAATCCCGACCATTCTCCACCTGATGAGGCTGGGTTATCAGTATCTCTCGCTCAAGGGCCAGAGTTGGGATCTGGACACCAACATATTCCCTGAGCTGTTCTCATCGGCGATCACCCGAATCAACCCCGGCATCGAGGCGGACGATGTTTCCCGGCTCCTGGAAGACGTCAAGCTGCTGCTCGACAACGAAGACTTGGGGCGCGCCTTCTTTGAGCGGCTAAGCGACCGCTCCAACATCAAGCTGATCGACTTCGAAAACTTCGACAACAACAGCTTCCACGTCGTTACCGAGCTGACCTGCCAGAATGGCGATGAAGAGTTTCGGCCAGATGTCACCCTGCTGATCAACGGCATGCCGTCAGTCTTTATTGAAGTGAAGAAGCCGAATAACCGTGAAGGCATATTGGCGGAGCGGGATCGCATCAACAAGCGCTTCCAGAACCCCAAGTTCAAGCGCTTTGCCAACATCACGCAGTTCATGATTTTCTCTAACAATATGGAGTATGACGACGGCGACCCGGAACCTGTTCAGGGCGCGTTCTACGCCAGCAGCTCCTATCACAAGCCGGTCTTCAATTACTTCCGTGAGGAAGAGATTCTGAACCTTACGGCCCTGCTCAAGCCGCTATCGGATGGTGACGAGCTCAAGGTGTTGAAGGACAACAACCTGGAAGTCATTCGCAGCAATCCCGAATTCATTGTCAATAAAGACCCGAACCGGCCAACTAACCGTATTTGCACCTCTCTGGTCAACAGGGATCGGCTTGCGTTTATCCTGCGTTATGCGCTCGCCTATGTGTCAGAGACTGACGGGCTGCAAAAGCACATCATGCGCTATCCGCAGCTATTCGCTACCAAGGCTATCGAAAGGAAACTCAATGATGGCGTTAAGAAGGGGATCATCTGGCACACCCAGGGCAGCGGCAAAACAGCGCTGGCTTTCTACAACGTGCACTTTCTGACGGATCACTTCCAGAAACAGCAGATCATTCCCAAGTTCTACTTCATTGTCGATCGGCTGGACTTGCTGCAACAGGCGCACCGGGAATTCACCGCTCGCGGCCTGAAGGTGCACACTGTTAACTCCCGTGAAGCCTTTACCCGCGACATCAAGGCAACCCAGGTTATCCACAACCATTCCGGCAAGCCTGAAATCACGGTCGTGAATATCCAGAAATTTAAGGACGACCCGGATGTCGTCTCAACCAAGGACTACGATGTTGCCATCCAGCGCGTGTATTTCCTGGATGAAGTCCACCGCAGTTACAACCCCAGAGGCAGCTTCCTGGCGAACCTGAGCCAGTCGGACACCAATGCCATCAAAATTGGCCTCACGGGTACGCCACTGTTAGGCGACGATTACAACTCTCGAGTGCTATTCGGCGATTACATTCACAAATACTATTACAACGCGTCTATTGCCGATGGCTACACACTACGTCTGATCCGGGAAGAGATCGCCACCAACTATAAGATGGTGCTGCAACAAGCCCTAGATGAAGTGGAAGTCAAAATGGGTGACGTGGATCGCAAGCTTATCTACGCCCACCCGAGCTTTGTCGAACCCATGCTCGATTACATCATCACCGACTTTGAAAAAAGCCGGGGCGCACTGAATGATGCCACCATAGGCGGCATGGTGATCTGCGATAGCGCAGATCAGGCCAAAGCCATGTCTACACTCTTTGAAGAAAAATACGCAGATACAATAGCCCTCAAAGAATCCAATGACAGTGTTTATGAACTACCCAAGGTGGCTGAAAACAAGCCTGAGTATAAGGTTGCAAAGAAAGGTAACAATAAGGCCAGAACCTCAGCGCTGATCCTGCATGACATAGGCACCAAGGAAGAGCGTAAGGATTGGGTGGAAGACTTCAAAGCCGGGAAAATCGACTTCCTGTTCGTATTCAACATGCTGCTCACCGGGTTTGATGCCCCAAGGCTAAAGAAAATTTATCTGGGCCGAGTCATCCGCAAGCACAACCTGCTACAAGCCTTAACACGGGTAAACCGCACCTATAAGGATTTCCGTTACGGCTATGTGGTGGACTTTGCCGACATCCGCAAGGAGTTTGATGCGACCAACAAAGCCTATTTTGACGAGCTGCAATTAGAACTCGGCGATGAAATGGAGCACTACTCCAACCTGTTTAAATCCCAGGAGGAAATAAAGCAAGAAATCGAGCATATCAAGGATGTGCTGTTCCGCTTCGATATCGAAAATGCCGAGGTCTTCACCGACCAGATAAGCCAGATTCAGGACAGGGAAACCATTCTGGCCCTGAAGAGAGCACTGGGCGATGCGAAAAGCCTCTACAACCTCATCCGCCTGCAAGGTGAGTACAGCATCCTGGATGAGCTGGACTTCGCCAAACTGAACATCCTCTATCGGGAAACCTGTAACCACCTGGATATGCTCAACCTCAAGGAGAGCATTGAGCAAGGCACGGATACCGACAATTTACTAAATGTGGCCCTTGAGGATGTCATCTTTAAATTCATCAAGGTGGGCGAAGAAGAACTGGTGCTGGCCGATAAGCTGAAAAACACCCTACGCCAAACCCGCGAAGCCCTGGCCAGTAATTTTGACCAACAAGACCCCAAGTTCGTCAGCCTAAAGGAAGAGCTGGAAAGGCTCTTCAAGAAAAAGAACCTCAGCGAAGTCACCCAGGATGAAATGGTGGCCAACATCGATTCGCTCAACAAGATCCACGAGCGCGTTAAGGAGCTGAACCGCGAGAACAACCAGCTTCGCCAGAAATACCATGGCGATGCCAAATACACCCGCATTCACAAGCGCCTGCAAGAGCGTGGCGGCATCAGCGAGTCAGAGCGCAAGATCTTTGAAGCCCTCACTGGGGTAAAGCAGGACGCCGATGAGCAGGTACTGAATAACAGCCAAATACTGGACAACGAAAGCTATTTTGAACGCCAGATGATGCCTTTGGTGATCAGGCGCTTCAAAGGCGAGCAAAACATACAACTCAACGCCGACGCCTCACGCTATATCAATCACCTGGTTGTCGCCGAATACCTGAATGAATTTAGTACCGGAGCACGTACGTGGTAGAACTTGAATTTAGAGAAAAAACTAAGGCGCTGATCGATAGCCTGAAGAACATATGCGCCCACTATGGCTTGGGTAACGACGGCAATGAATTTAAAGTCATCACCCAAACCTTTCTATACAAGTTCCTGAACGACAAATTCGCCTACGAGGCGAAGAAGATCGACGAGAAGGTCGCCAACTCGGAAACGTGGGAAGAAGCCCTAGTCGCCATGAGCGAAGACGAGCTAGAAATGCTCCAGTTGCAAATGGGCGGGGATACCGCACGTTTAAAGCCGCACCACTTTATCAGCTATCTGTTTAGCCGGCAGAATACACCGGACTATGCCAAGCTGTTTGATGATACCTTGCGCGATATTGCCCAGACCAATAACGAAGTTTTCGCGGTAAAAACCGATGGCGGCGCAAAAGTGGTGCTGTTTGACCGCATTAGTGAGTACATCGCCGACGAATCCAAGCGCGATGCCTTCTGCCGCGCCATCATCAACAAGCTTGTTGAGTTCAGCTTCGAGCGAATTTTCACCCAAAAATTCGACTTCTACGCCACTATCTTTGAATACCTGATTAAAGACTATAACAGCAATTCAGGTGGAAAGTACGCCGAGTATTTTACCCCCCATGCAGTCGCAAGGATCATGGCCGAAATTCTGGTGCCGCAAGCCCTACGCGGAAAAGTGAAGAATGTCGCCTGCTACGATCCATCAGCAGGCTCTGGCACACTGTTAATGAATGTGGCCCATGCCATTGGTGAAGACCGTTGCAGCATCTATACCCAGGACATCTCGCAAAAATCCTCAAATCTGCTGCGTCTTAACCTGATTTTGAACAACCTGGTGCATTCCATCCCGAACGTGATCCAGGGTAATACCGTTCTTCACCCCTACCACAAAGACGGCAAAGACCTAAAGCGTTTTGACTATATCGTCTCCAATCCGCCATTTAAGCTGGATTTCAGCGATTTCCGCGATGAGCTGGACAGCAAAGAAAACAAAGAGCGTTTCTTTGCTGGTATCCCTAAGGCACCTGCGAAAGCCAAAGACAAAATGGCAATCTATCAGCTATTCTTACAACATATCGTCGCGTCGTTAAAACCTGGTGGCAAAGCGGCCGTGGTGGTTCCCACAGGCTTTATTACCGCCCAATCGGGTATCGACAAAGGCATTCGCACGCACCTGGTACAAAATAAAATGCTGGCAGGCGTGGTATCCATGCCATCCAATATCTTTGCTACTACAGGAACCAACGTCTCCATTCTGTTTATAGATGACAGCAATAAAGGCAATGTGGTTTTGATTGATGCATCAAATCTGGGTGAAAAAATCAAGGACGGAAAAAACCAGAAGACCGTGCTTAGTCAGAATGAAGAACAGCGTATTATCGATACCTTTAATGCCAAGAAGGCAACGGAAGATTTCTCCGTTGCCGTCAGTTATGACGAAATCGAAGCCAAAAACTACAGCTTGAGTGCTGGTCAGTATTTCGATGTGAAAATCGAGTATGTGGATATTACGCCAACGCAGTTTTCGGAGAAAATGCAGGGCTTTACCTCGGACTTGGAAGGCCTTTTTAGTCAATCGCGTGATATTGAAAAGGAAATTTTCTCGCAACTTAAATCATTGGAAATTGCCAAATGAAAGCGAGAAGTACATTGGGAGAGCTAGCCGAGGATATCACAGTTGGCTTCGTAGGATCTATGGCAACCGAGTACGTTGCTGAAGGCATACCTTTTCTTCGCTCTCTGAATGTAAAGCCTTATTCTTATGAACCAAGTGATCTCAAATACATATCACAAAAATTTCACAAAAAGATAAGAAAGTCCGCATTAAGCCCGGGAGATGTTGTAGCAGTTAGGACCGGAAATCCAGGGGCATCATGCGTAATACCCGAAACGCTACCTGAAGCAAACTGTTCTGATCTGGTCGTTATTAGATGCGGAGAATTGCTAGATCCGCATTTCGTATCATACTACATAAACTCAGTGACACACTCTCACGTTAAAAACCAATTAGTGGGGGCAATACAGAAACACTTTAACATTGGTTCTGCCAAGGACTTGCCATTTCCCGACCTGAATAAAACTCAACAGGCCGAAATCTCAAGCGTATTACGTGTAATCGATAAAAAAATCGAACTCAACAACCGCATCAATACCAAACTGGAAGCCATGGCCAAAACCCTGTACGACTATTGGTTCGTACAGTTCGACTTCCCCGATGCCAACGGCAATCCCTACAAAACCTCAGGTGGCAAGATGGTCTACAACCAAACCCTGAAGCGGGAGATACCGGAGGGGTGGAGCGACAAGACGCTATCCCAAATCGCCAACATTACTATGGGTCAATCTCCAGAGGGGAGCTCCTATAACGAAGTAGGTGTTGGGACTATTTTTTATCAAGGTTCCACGGACTTTGGATGGTTATTTCCCACCACCCGTCAATACACAACAGCACCAAGCCGCATGGCAAAGAAAGGTGACATTCTTTTGAGTGTCCGCGCTCCTGTTGGTGACATGAATATTGCTAACTCTGATTGTTGTATTGGTCGCGGGCTTGCTGCACTGAATAGCAAAACCGGGTCGGACGGATTTCTGTTTTATGTGATGAAGTATTTCAAACAGATTTTTAATCGTCGAAATTCTGAAGGAACAACGTTCGGCTCCATCACAAAAAACGATTTGCACTCTCTCACACTGGCATACCCAACAGCGGATCTGCTCAAGAAATATGATGACGTAGTCACGAATTATAACAAGATGATCTTCGAGCGAAGCCTTGAAAATCGTGAGCTTATCAGTCTTCGAGATTGGCTGCTCCCCATGCTAATGAACGGCCAGGTGATAGTAAAGTAAGGAATTTAGACGATGACCATAAGCCAAATTGACATAAGGAACATCAAAGGCATTTCAAATGAGTGCTTTAAGGTGCAGCTGAAGGCGCAAAAGCCAAATCTTCTGGTTGCACCCAATGGCTTTGGTAAAAGCTCGGTTGCCACTGCGTTTTCTTCGATGAACACAAAGCGCATAGATCTTGCGGACAAGGATTACCACAAAGAAAACGACAAGCTGGCGCCAGAACTTAGCATTACGGTTGATGGCCAGAAATTAACAGCAGATAGAACCAAAAACGAAATTCGCCAAAAATTTGATGTACTTGTGATCAACAGCGGCTTAACACCGAAAGCCAAGAAGCATTTCAAGGGTGCTGTATCATCAAGCCTGGAAGTTAAGCCAATAACGATCTGCAAAATCCCTGAGAAAGTGGAATTTTCCTATAAAGCAGCAGAAGCTAAGGAAAGCTTTGGCCAAAATGGCAAAATCTTGCCAAACATTTCTAGCCTTCTGAAAGATTCTCGACTCTTAGATGCAATTCTGGGCAGCGATCTCCCCAAATTTACCCAAAAACGTATTCAGGCTGCGTTGACCGCCCTTATCGAACGAATAAATCAACAAAACGGTACCGCTGCTGAAATATCACAATGGATTCTTGAAAACTGTATAGATGATTTTCGAACCATTCCACTGTTGAGAGAATTGGGTAATCGCCTTGTTCAGCTTAACCTTTCTGATTCCGAAGTGGAGGGATTCTTAGTAGCCTATCAAGTCGCAAAAATCCATTCAGCCGACCCGAAAGGGTTCACTGCTGCCATAGAATGGCTGAAATATACCACTGTGAAAGCGCATTATGTTGAGCTGCTTTCCAATTTCAAAAGCTCCAATTGGCAGTGGTCGAAAGTTGAAGAGTTCAAGAAAAAGAAAACCTTATCTATAACCTTCCCGAAGGCGCACCAGCTTTCAAACGGCCAACGCGACATTATAACGCTGGTCGTTCAGCTGCATAAAACCCTATATGAGGGTTCTAAGAAGCCCTTAATATTGGTCATAGACGAAGTTTTCGATTATCTGGATGACGCCAACCTGGTGGCGTTCCAGTATTACGTAACGTCAATTATTGAAGCATACAAAGAACGTGAACAACTCATCTACCCACTAATACTGACGCACCTTGACCCCGGAGTATTCTTTGATTTCTGCTTCAACAAGCACAAAATTCAAGTCAATTACCTTCAGGCAAAGCCGACCGGCAAGGCACAAAATACTCGGCGGCTTATAGAAGCAAGAGAAAATCAAGAGCAAATCAAGGATAGGTTAGAAAAGTACTGGTTTCACTTCCATATTGACCCATGTGAGATTCCAGAACATAACTGGCCAAATAACCTTCCACAAGACTGGAGGAATTCGGGGGAGTTTCATAATTACACCCAGAGCGAGCTGACACGATACCTGGAAAGCAAGAATTACGACCCTCTCGCCGTATGTTTTGCTACACGTATTGCTGTTGAAAAACTCGGTTATGGCCTGCTGGCACATGACAACCAGAAAGACGATTTCCTAGAGACCAGGAAAACCAAAAACAAAATGGATTTTGTGGCTAACACTGGTGTCGATATCCCGGAAAGTTACTTCCTGCTTGGGTTGATTTACAACACAAACCTGCATTGGAACCAAGAACGGGACTACGTATCCCCGCTTTCGGCAAAGCTGAACCACCCAACCATAAGGCAATTGATATCCGGCCTTGCTGACGTGGCATATAATAAGGGTGTATAAATGATTAGAGATGAATATCTTCGTTTTTTATCAACAATGAAGACACCCGCTTCAAGCCGTTCCTGCTATTGGCCATTACACGTATGTTTGTAAAGTCTATTTGTCCAAATACCCAGTGGCACAACCGATTGGCCGAACACCTGGAATATTTCCCGGAGCAACACTCGTCAAAGAAGTTGAGCTTGATTGGGGCAGGGATTATGGAAGATTGGAGGAATTGGTGGTAACCAGAAAATAAGATCCCCAGCGTAAGTTGCTAGCAACCAAGAGGCCGGAATCGTGTTGGATGTAATATTAGACATGCTGTGGACAGAACGAAAACCTCATCGAGAAGCTAGGAACGACAAGCTTTGCTCATTGCTTCTCAAACAACTCTCCAACCTCACAATCAAACAGATCACAAAGCTTCTCAACCGTCTCAAAATCAACCCGCTGCGCTTTCTCTTTATACAGCAGCGTCACCGTATTCCGGTTTAAGCCCGTCTCACGAGCCACATCCATCACTTTCATTTTTCGCTCGCCCATCAGGCGCGCCAGGTGGCACTTGATCACCGTTCGATCCTCTAAGTGTTATCCAGAATAACAAAAAGTCATTGCAAGAGTCATTATGTGGTGTAGAATGTCATTTAGGGTGACATTATGCATTGTTGAAAAGCATTCTGTCATAGAGGATAAATCAGACATAAGGTGATTGCTATGAGCGATTCACAAACTTATCTCACCACCGGTGAGTTGGCCATGAGGATCAAATACGACACCCGGACCATCCGGGAACGCCTTAAAGACTCAGTGCTGCTTGAGGGGGTTCATTACATTCGTCCCTTTGGCGGCCGGAAGATTCTGTATATTTGGGAGTCGATTGAGCGGGATATGCAGAACTTCTCAAACACCAGCATGCAAGCCATCCCGATGGCGCGGGGGGCAGTGGCGCATGGGTAATATTGTCGAGCGGCCTGAGACGGGCAACTTGTACTTCGATTTCCGGTATGGCGGTAAACGCTGCCGGGAGCAAACGTCGCTTCCAGCCAATGCGGCCAACCGCAAGCGCCTGGAAAAGGTTCTTCAGAAAATCGAAGCCGAAATCACCCTGGGTACCTTTGAGTACGGGAAGTACTTCCCAAACAGCCCCAGGGCAGAGTCGCTGAGCACCAAGGCGATCAAAAACAAAGCGGAGTATCGGGAGTCGCCACTGTTCAGTGACTTTGCGGAAACCTGGTTCGGTGAGATGCGCGTTCAGTGGCGGAGTTCCCATGCCAAAACGATCCGCGGCACGCTGGATACCTATCTGCTGCCTACCTTCAATGGACAAGAGGTCGCCCGCATCACCCGGGCAGACATCCTGGAGTTCCGGTCCACACTCGCCAAAGTACGTAACCGGAGCAACAAAGGGCTGTCTGCTAGTCGCATTAACAAAATCATGACGCCACTGCGCATGATCCTGAATGAAGCGGCCGACCGGTTTCAGTTTACCTCACCCTACCAGGGGATTAAATCGCTGAAGGTGCCCAAAACGGATGTTGAGCCCTTCACACTGGATGAGGTTAGCCAGATCATCGAACGCGTACGGCCGGACTACCGCAACTACTACACCGTGCGGTTCTTTACCGGCCTGCGGACAGGGGAGATCGACGGCCTGAAATGGGAGTACATCGACTTCGGGCGCCGGCAGATTCTGGTGCGGGAGTCTCTGGTTCAAGGGGAGATGCAGTACACCAAGAACGATGGCTCATTCCGGACCGTGGACATGTCCCAGTGGGTGTATGACGCCCTGATGGCCCAGAAGGAGGTAACCGGCCAGCATGCCTATGTGTTTTGTAACCGCGTTGGCTCGCCTGTAGAGCACAACAACGTCACCAAACGGGTCTGGTACCCCTTGTTGCGTCACCTAGGCCTGCGCAAGCGCCGGCCCTATCAGACCCGTCACACCGCGGCGACGCTCTGGCTCGCCTCGGGCGAAAGCCCGGAGTGGATCGCCCGGCAAATGGGCCATGCCACCACTGAGATGCTGTTTCGGGTGTATTCCCGCTTCGTTCCGAACCTGACCCGTCAGGACGGCAGCGCCTTCGAGCGCCTGCTGGCCAGCAATCTGGGGCCTTCCGAGCAGCACACCCCATCCAGCGAGACCCATGCTGAATCGTCAAAAACAACCGTTAAGGAATCCTCATGAGCCCTAAACTCACGCTTGTATCCAACCTATCCGTTGCACGCGTACCGGCCGTGTCGGCTGATACCGTTCAAACGATCACCACTGCGGCCATGAAGCGGCTGTTCATTAAAGACGATGCCAGTCTGATCGGGCTGTTGGGCGGCGGAAACAGCCTGCCAAGCTCGAATCGCGAGATGCTGGCCCGGTGGATTGAGGAATACCTCAACGATCCGGACCATACCATTCAGCCAGTGGAGCTAGAGATCCTGTATGACGACTTGCATAAGGCTTTACTGTTGGCCTGGTGGGACTGGAATGACGTAGCCTCGGAGGCTCCGGGGGTATAGAACAGGAAAAGGTATTAGATGAGGCAGCTTAGGCTGCCTTTTTTGCATTCGGTCCAGACATAAGTTCATTGCAAAAGAGTTTGCTTGGCATCACTAAATCAGTTGGCTAATTCTAGAAGCGCCATCTTTCAGAACTGGTAATAGGTCATTCACCAGTTCGTCCTTTGTGCGACGCTGAGCTTGGGTGCTGATGCCTATGGCGGCCACCGCTTTGCCCCTGCTGTCACGGACCGGAACAGCAATTGCTAACAGACCGACTTCCAACTCCTGATCGACGATAGCATAACCCTGCTTCTTGATCTCAACCAAGGCCTCTCGGATCTTTGGGACCTCTGTGACGGTATAGGGTGTGAGGCCTGTTGGTGGGTTTCGTTCGAAAAACTGTCGTTGTTCATCTTCATTTAAATCTGCTAACAGGACTCTGCCTATCCCTGCAGTATGAACTGGCACGACACGGCCTGGGCTCAGATTGATCGTGAGCGCTCTTGGCCCTTGAGCACGAGCTACGAAGATAAGCTGATCCCGTGATAGAACGCCAATGGAACAAGATTCACTGAGATGGCGAGATATTTCTTCTGCCACCGGGTTGGCAAGTTGCCACCATGGCAGGTTGGAAAGGTAGTTGTAACCGAGGGTCATGACCTTGGGGGTGAGCGTGTAGCGTTTACCTTCCAGCGACAGGTAGCCGAGATCTACCAGTGTTAGCAGGAATCTCCTAGTGGTTGCCCGGTTCATTCCAACGGTATCGGCAACTTCACTCAGCGTCATCGTCGCATGGCCTTCAGAGAAGCACTGTAAGACCACAAGCCCTTTATAGAGGGATTGAGCGCGGTCTGAGGACTTGTCCAGTATGTCCTTTGTCATGTTCTTTAGGTTCCAGTTTTCAATCTATTTGTTCGTATAATGACACAATTTTCATCCCACTCTCCACTTGCTGCAAAACGAATCCCTTTGCGTACGCACCGTTCCGTTTGATGTACAAAAATCTACACCTCCCTTGATCTGCGTCATTAATGGGTTTCAGAGCGTTTTGGTTTGTAGGTATCACTCAGCGTGATCTTTAAACCAAGGTTTGCCATTGACAGCCCCGCACACCTAAAACTACCGTTATGAGAACAATAATTCCTAAAATGAAATTTGTGAGGTGCCTGTGAGTTTGGAAAACCATCATTCCATAAAACGTTCAGGGCTAAGTAAGCTCGGTGATTGTTGCCAGGAAGTCTTGCCTCTGTCCGTCTCGGTGAGCGGTGGAGACACAAATGAATAGCAACAGACGCGAGCTTACCGGATTCGTAGCGCTTTTAATGATGGTGCTCGCGGCGTTAGTTCCCATCTCGGCGCTAATTTTTGGACTCCGGATACTGCCAGAGTTCGGTTTGGTGATTTATAAGGAACAGTTCCTGGCCTTCTTTCTTACGCTGTGCCTGGTGCTGACCTTTATGCTCAAACCGGCGTACTCGGGGGCGGCAAACGACAGGGTTCCCTGGTATGACACGTTATTGATCATCGCAACCCTGGGTTCGGGTGGTTATGTCGCGTTCTGGTATCACGAGCTGGTCGGGATGATGGGTCTCATCACGCAAGATAAAGTTATCGTGAGTGCCATTGGATTGGTGGTTCTATTGGAAGCGGCCCGTCGGTTGGCGGGCTGGACAATGGTGCTGGTTGGGCTGGCTGCTTTGTCTTATGCGTTCTTTGGCCATTTACTGTCAGGCATGTTCGAAACTCGAAACATTCCGTTTGAGCGCTTGCTCATTTATAACTATTTGGGGACGGATGCCGTCTTGGGAACGCCCCTCTATGTGGCGGCAACGATCGTGACTGCCTTTGTTCTTTTTGGGCAGGTGCTTTTTTTAGTGGGCGGTGGCGACGCGATTTCTAACTTCTCCTTTGCCTTAATGGGAAAGCGCCGTGGTGGTCCCGCCAAAGTGGCCGTATTCTCCAGCGCATTGTTCGGGTCGCTGTCTGGCAGTGCATCTGCCAATGTTGCCACAACCGGTATGATCACGATCCCCATGATGAAGCGGGTCGGCTACAAAGACACACAATCAGGGGCGATTGAAGCGGTGGCGTCTACGGGCGGCTTGGTGTTGCCCCCTGTTATGGCGGCAACTGGCTTTCTAATGGCCGAGTTTCTCGGCGTGCCCTACAGCACAATTGCGCTTGCAGCGGCAATTCCAGCTCTTTTGTTTTATCTGTGCGTTTACCTGCAGGTGGATCTTGAAGCAGGGAAAGGGGGGATTTCAGCTTGGGAATCGAATGAGCTACCGTCGATGATGCAGTCGGCAAAACAGGTCATTCCTGTGGCGCTCTCATTTGGTGTGCTGTTGTATGTATTGTTCGGCATGATGCAAAGTCCGGAAAATTCGGCCTTTGCAGCAACGGCCGCTACTGTGGTGATCAGCCTGGTCGTACCGGCGATGCGTCGGAGTATTATTAAATACCTGACGGTGTTGGCCAGTGCGGGCGAGGCGGTTATCTTTATTGCCGTTATGTGTGCTGTGGCTGGTTTGGTAGTGGGTTGCCTTGGTTTAACTGGTTTAGGGTCGAGCCTGTCCCAGAACCTGGTAGCAATAGCCGGGGGCAATGTTTGGTTGCTGCTGCTCTTTGCTGCGCTGGGCTGTATTGTTCTGGGCATGGGTGTCCCGGTAACGGCAACCTACATCATACTGGTTATCCTCGTTGGACCGGCTCTGGTTCAGGTTGGCGTGAACGAGCTGTCAGCGCACATGTTCGTATTTTACTTTGGAACACTCTCTTTTCTGACACCACCCGTGTGTCTGGCAGTATTTGTAGCTGCCTCTATTGCTGAAGCCAACCCCTGGCGTACCGCGCTCTATGCACTTAGGTTTGCGGTCATCGCTTATCTAATTCCCTTTGTTTTTGTATTTAACGATTCCTTTCTAATGCAGGGCAGTGTGACAGGCATCGTTCACGCTGTGCTGGCAGGTATTGTTGGCGTCTTTCTATTGGCCGTCAGCCTGGTAGGTCACTGGGTTCAGCCTGTGCACCCCCTACTGCGACTGGTGGCATTGGTGGCTGGTTTGCTCGCGTTCTGGGTGGGTGCCACATCGTGGATCGTTTTGCTGTTTACGTTATTAGCACTCGTTGCGCTTTATGCCTGGCAACGACGCAACCGTGTGAATACGGCCATCGCTTAAAGACGTTACGTTTAATCGCCGCCGAACCTGGTAGGTTCGGCAAACCTGGCCATTGGCCACCTTCAGGAGGTAATTACCGTGAATAAGAAAAAGACCCTGAACACCTTGTCCCGAACGCTCATAGGCTTGCTTGCAGGCGCTTCCGCTACCGTTGCGACAGCCGATATTCTCGTTATGGGTGGAAACCCAGCGGGCAGTCTTTTTTATACCCAGGCGCAGGCGCTTGCCGCAACGATCAGTAAGCACACTGGTGACCGGGTAGACGTACTGCCACAGCCTGGTACTGTCTTCTTCCCGATGTTTATGACACAGGAAGCTGATCTGGGCATTGCCAGCCCAGTTGAGGCTAAGCTAGCGTATGACGCTGAGGCCCCCTTTGATGGCGCCAATGGCGGTGATGGTTATGCCATGCGCACCCTGATGCTTGGTTCCATAAATCGTTTGTCATTGGTGACTCGGGAAGACGACAACATCGAGTCGATCAGCGACTTGCAGGGTCGTCGTGTTGTAGCTGACTACGGTGCTTTCGCAGGGGCCACCAAGACGTCCTTGGCAGCGCTTGCCAATGCGGGACTGACTACAGACGACATCCGTGTGGTACGGGTGTCGAGTTACCCTGAAGGTGTTCGCGCTGTCATGGAAGGGCGAGCCGATGCAGCCGTTGGATCGGTGGGCAGCGGCATCTTGCAGGAATTGGATGCATCGTCCGGTGCTCACTTACTCCCAATTGATCCTTCAAGTGAAGCGATGGCACGTTCGCAGGAAGTTGGCCCTGCTTTTGTCCCTTACTTGGCCAGTGCCGGACCAGTAGGCATCGACACTGACACTCATGTACTGAGCTACGCAACCACGCTCTATGCGCGTCCGGACATGGACGAGGAAGCCATTCTGAGAGTGATGAACGCACTCTGGGATCATGCCGATGAACTTCCGGGTATCACCCGTACGCTGTCAACCTGGGTTCCGGAAGGCTATGCCAGCACCGACGTGGTTATTCCCTATCACGAGGTGGCTATCGAGTTCTTCCGTGAAAAAGGTGTTTGGTCCGATGAACTCGAGGCGCGCCAGCAAGAGTTACTGAACAACTGATCAGAATGCAGTGCTTGAAAAACCGCTCCAAAGCGGGTTTCTGGAGCGGTTTTTTTTGCAATACGATCGTTACCTAAACAAAAGTTATTAAAATGAAATCCATCCAGGTGGATGGATGAGGAATCAGCCGTTATGACTACCTCAAATCAACTGGTCTTGACCAGTGTTGCGAATGTTCCAGCCGACGATGTTATAGCGATTCGAATCGAAGGACATGACCTAGCTGTTTACAACGTCGATGGAACCTTTTACGTATCGGATGATCGGTGTAACCACGGCAATGCAAAATTGTCTGAAGGATTTCTGGATGGCGATGTAATTGAGTGTCCTCTTCATGGTGGCTGTTTCAAAGTAACGAACGGAGAGCCCTGTGCGTCTCCTGTTACCCAGCCTATGAAAATGTATTCGGTGAAAGTTGAGGGTGGGGAAATCATTCTGACCGATCCGAGTGAACTGGACGCTTCCTGATGTCGACATCAACCCACATTGTGATCAT
The DNA here is from genome assembly GCF_004000275.1 of Saccharospirillum alexandrii. Lineage (GTDB taxonomy): Bacteria > Pseudomonadota > Gammaproteobacteria > Pseudomonadales > Natronospirillaceae > Saccharospirillum > Saccharospirillum alexandrii. Next base: position 944,347 of record NZ_RCIP01000002.1, on the reverse strand, counting down.
CGGAACGGGTATTGCGGGTGTGTCTGCGGCCCAGGGTGCCAGAGAAGTCGACCCCGGGGTACGAATTACTCTGATTGGTGAAGATTGCTACCCACCCTATGACCGAACCCACCTGTCAAAGCAGATGCTAAAACCAGAGGCACGACTAGAAGCGTCCAGCCTAATGGAGTCAGAGTGGTTTGATCAGAATGACATACAGCTCATTTTGAATACCCGTATTGAGCACATTGACACTGCCGCTCAATCAATTCTAACCAGTGTGGGTGAAACCATTCAGTACGATGCATTGGTGCTTGCGATGGGTACCCGCGCCCGACAGCTCCCAGCTTCTCTGGGACAGATTGAATCAACCCGTATACATACATTGAGAAGCGCGGAGGACGCCCTACGCCTTCAGGGTGCATTGGATGATTCAAAGCGCCTTGTCATTGTCGGTGCGGGACTGATTGGGCTTGAAGTGGCCGCCGCTGCTCGAGCCAGAGGTATAACCGTTGACGTTATTGAAGCGGGCTCACGAATCCTGCAGCGCAGTTGCGACCCATACACCGCCGACCGTATTGCCAGCTTACATGCCGAGAATGGAGTCAAGCTGCACCTTGGACAATCCATCGAATCAGTCTCTGAGTCAGCCCAGGGGTCGGTCACATTGCACATGTCTGATGGTACTGCCCTTGAAGCAGACCTCATGGTGGTTGGTATTGGCGTGATTCCCAATACAGGCCTGGCAGAGTCAGCGGGTATTGCCGTTGATAATGGCGTTGTTGTTGATGGTTTTGGGCGGACAAATGTTCTCAATGTTTATGCCGCTGGTGATGGTGCCAGCCTGCCTATACAGGGGCGAAATTGCCTGACCCGACTCGAGACCTGGCGACATGCACAGGATCATGGGCGGTGTGTCGGGATGAATGCGACTGGGCAGGAAAATGAATACAAGGCTCACGCTTCGTTTTGGTCAGACCAGTATGAACACCGAATTCAAGGCGTGGGTTTGATCGATGCCGAGATAGGTTTAGCGCTGGTGCGGCGGTACGAAAGCGGCGCTCATGTCAGCTTCCTGTTGGATCAAAATCGTGTGCTAAAAGCTGTACTGGGAATTGATGCCGCGAAAGATGTCAACGCCATGGGTAAGTTGGTTGGGCAAGTGATATCCGTTTCAGATCAAGAGCTAAAAGACGAGCACCAGCCAATGGTGCCCATCGTTAAGAAATTACTCAAGAAGGTTAGCTAAGGGGATACAGAACATGACTGACATAATTGCGACCTCAGGCGGTGTTAAATGGCCTTCGGACAAGGTATCTACAATTCCGTTTCAGGTTTATACAGACGAGAATCAATACAAGATTGAAAACGAGAGAATCTTCAAGGGTTCAACCTGGAACTATCTGTGCCTTGACGCTGAGTTGCCAGAACCGGGTAGTTTTATTGTCTCAAGGATAGGAGAGACACCCATCGTTATTACTCGCGATGAAGACGGCCAATTAAATGGCTTTGTTAATCGATGTGCGCATCGTGGTTCCTTGCTGTGTCTAAAACACAAAGGTAAAGCCGAAAACCTGACCTGCGTTTATCACGCCTGGAGCTATGATCTAAAAGGTAACCTGACTGGGGTTGCCTTCCAGCGGGGTGTAAAGCGCCAGGGTGGAATGCCCGATCAATTCAAAAAAGAAGATTATAACCTTCGGAAGATTCACGTTACCGAATTTTCCGGACTTGTATTTGGTTCGTTCTCGGACGATGCACCAGACATCGAGTCGTATCTGGGTAGCGAAATAGCGGATCGAATACGTCGAGTACTGAACCGACCAGTGAGAATATTGGGGCATAATACCCAAGTCCTGAACAATAACTGGAAGCTCTATATGGAGAATACGAAAGATAGCTATCACGCTAGTATTCTTCACACCTTCTTTACCACCTTCGAGCTTAACCGTCTCAACCAGAAAGGCGGGATCATTGTTGATGATAGCGGTGGAAACCATGTCTCTTATTCGAAGATTGATCCCAGCTTGTCGAACGATGACTATGGCAGTCAGAATATTCGTTCCAGTAAAGATGAGTATCGTCTTGAAGACCCCAGCTTGCTTGATGGTGTGGATGAATACGGTGATGGCGTTACGCTTCAGATATTGACCGTCTTCCCTGGGTTGGTTTTGCAACAGATACAAAACGCCATCGCGATACGTCAGATCGTGCCCACAGGAGTCGAAACTACCGAGTTGGTTTGGACCTATCTGGGCTTCCAGGATGACGACGAAGCAATGGTTGAACGCCGCCTTAAGCAGGCCAACCTGGCGGGTCCAGCCGGGTTCATCTCCATGGAAGATGGCGCTGTGGGCAACTTTGTTCAACGCGGTATCAACGGGACTGAAGAAGATACCAGTGTGGTTATGATGGGGGGCGAGACGGCGGAAAGTCAGGCCTTCCGTGCAACTGAAACCTCGGTTCGAGGCTTCTGGAAAAAATATAGAACCTTAATCGAAGGTCAGGTTCCCAATGCCTAAGGCTGAATCCAAGGAGATTCGAATGAACGAACAAACTCGTAACCTCATCGAAAACCTGATGGCTGAGTATGTCTCACGCATTGATAATGATGACCTAGAGCGTTGGCCAGACCTGTTTACTGACAAGTGTCTCTACAGCGTTACGAATCGCGAGAACCATGCCCAGGGGTATGCGCATGGAGCGATATGGGCCAATTCTAAAGGCATGCTGAAAGACCGTGTAAGTGCATTACGTGAAGCCAATATTTATGAAGAACAAGTCTATCGGCATATTGGTGATGCAGTTCGTCTGATCACGTTGGACAACGATATCGTAACGGTTCAGTCTAACTTTATGGTAGTACGTACCATGCACACCGGGGATATTCATCTGTTTGCTACCGGCATGTACCTTGATCGCATTCGCATCCAAGGAGATACAGCCTTGTTCGAAGAGCGCATAGTTGTTTGCGACAGTCAGAAAATTGATACCCTGCTGGCGATTCCGCTGTGATGAATCAACGCCCGACCATTGCAATGCCCATAGGTGACCCGGCTGGCATCGGGCCAGAGGTCGTTTTGAAGGCTCTCATGGAAGAGTCGCTGTATGGGCAAATGGACCTCATTGTTGTCGGTGAGGTTGAACCACTCAAGCGCCATATTGAAGCTTGCCAGTTACAGCTATCAGTCGGTGAAGGCTTCATTTCCCTGCCCAATGGTCGACAGGTTCCGCTTCAGAAAGTTCCAGCACTAGAAGGCCAGAACTGGCAGTTCGGGGAGGTAAGCTCCGTGACAGGCCTGGCCTGCTATCGCTATGCAAAAGCCGCGATTGAACTGGCGATGAGCCAGTCGGTTACAGCCGTTGTTGCAGCACCTCACACAGAAGCTTCTGTTAACGCGGCCGGAATCCATTTTCGGGGCTATCCAGGCTTGGTAGCAGAGTTGACGGGTACCCCGGCCGATAAGACGTTCCTGATGTTGATGTCACCGGTCTATCGGGTGGTGAATGTTACGCTCCACGAGCCCTTGAAAGATGCTCTTATACGATTGGATGGAGCTTTGATCCTAAACGCCTTGCATGCGACACGAGATGCTCTTGCTGCCCTTGGCTTGCCAGGGGGGCGCATTGGCGTTTGCGGATTAAACCCTCATGCTGGTGAGGGTGGTTTGATGGGGAAAGAAGAGGCACTCTTCATTAAAACGGCAATAACCGATGCGGTTGAGGAAGGTATTAATGCCCATGGGCCCTATGGGGCTGACGCGCTTTTTGCCGATCGTGAGTTTGATGCCTATCTCGCTATGTACCATGACCAGGGGCACATACCGATTAAGGTTGCTTCACCAAGACAGGCATCGGCCATCACCATAGGGACTCCTGTTTTGTTTGGTTCTGTTGCACATGGGAGTGCTCTTGACATTGCAGGGAAGGGATTGGCGACACCAGCAGCGATGGTCCAAGCAGTAAAAAATATAGCTAATGGTAAGTAATTCTTAATAGATGATTAATAATTAGAAGGCTTCTGGACGGGTGGCTAGGTTGTATTGGCAAGGTTGAAGGTCGATATGGCCAAACAGTTGCTTAGTACCTGGGCAGACGTACTTGCTAAAACTTCTTCAAACAGGCGACCTGTCTCATGGGTCGCTTGGGTACCATTATGGCTTAAAGTGTCAACAATGGTGCCCTAACCAGCAGCTCGATTTGGCCAAGGCAGCTGTAGTCGGTCTGGGCGATCATGTGACCCCTGAATATCGATGAATTCAGGGACTATGCTATCGGGGTGGGGCGTGGCCAAAAATCGATGTACAGACGACTTCGAGGGGATCTTTCGGACGTCAGCCTACGTTGCCCCAGGCACGGCTACCCTCGCCTAAGAACGTTAACAGTCCTAGTTTCCGGCTTAAATGGGGGTTATTACAACAGCCGAGTTCTATGACCGATTCTTGTGTGCCTCTCCCCTAACACTCACTTAGACCGCAAACGCATAGCCGGTTCCGACTGTCCTGTTTCCGCAGGGCCAGTACGGTCTGAAGCTGCAACATCGTCTCAATAAACAAGCGGTGGAACGCAGAATCCATGGAACGGGCTTGGGTATTTACAGGCGGGAGATCACTTTCTGGTCAGTTTAAGCCGATCCTTTAAAGTATCTTAAGATCTTCTAAATACGCATAAAGTATACCTAAAAGAGCTTAAATCCATTTTTGTTCTCACCACTTAAAACAGTTTTGGTCCGTCTTGAGGCTCAGCTTCCTGAATCGGAGAACCTTGACAAACCCGTCAAGTTGGCCCAAATTTCAATAATATTAGATATCTAATTTTATTCTCTTGATCCAGATCAAGGTATTGAAAATCCCTGACAACAAGACGAAGAGGTAAGGGGCCAATGTTATCCCACGAAGACAATGAACTGCTGTGTCGCATTGAAGGTGATGCCCCTATGGGCAAGATCATGCGAAGCCACTGGATGCCAGCCTGTCTATCGGAAGAAGTGCCTGAAATCGATGGCAAGCCTATTCGGGTTCGCTTACTGGGTGAAAACCTGGTGGCGTTTCGTGACAGTGAAGGGCGCGTTGGGGTGGTTGATGAAAAGTGTCCGCATCGGAAAGCGTCGATGGCACTGGGACGCAACGAAGAGTGTGGCCTGCGGTGTCTCTACCATGGCTGGAAAATTGATGTGGATGGCAACGTCGTGGAAATGCCGTCAGAACCTGCTGAGTCAAAGTTGGCTGAAAAGGTAAAGGTCAAAGCCTACAAAACGCATGAAGCAGCCGGTTTCATCTGGGTTTACATGGGCGACCAGTCAAGCGTTCCGGACTTTGAGCCGCCTGTTTTTCAGCCTGAGACAAACACCAAAATTGCCATAGGCAAGGCCATTATTAATTGTAACTGGGCGCAGATTCTGGAAGGGGCTATCGACTCGGCGCATTCGTCGACGCTGCATTCGACCGATATGGTACCTGCACGCAAAACCAATGCGGAAGCCGATGAATCACTCTGGTACCGCCCGTCAACTGACCGGGCTCCACGCCTGCAGATTGAAACAACGCCTTTTGGCTTCCGTTATGCCGCCATCCGTCGGCCGATCAAGGATGCCAAAACACATGATTACGTGCGAACGACGTTGTTTATTGCACCGCATACCGTACAAATTCCGCCGAATAACCGGTACAACATCGCCATTGTTCATGTGCCGATCGATGATACTCATACTGCTTTTCACTTTATCGCCTGGGGTAAGCCGGAAACCACGCCCGATACAGAGAGCTGGCGTAAATTTCTCGCCTTGCAGGTGGGAATTGATGTGGATGAGTCTTTCCACCGGTTTAATGATTATGAAAAGAATTACGGTCAGGACCGGATCATTATGAAAACCGGTGAAAGTTTTACCGGTATCCGTGGAATTCCGAACCAGGATGTGGCGATGTGGGAGACCATGGGCCCTATCGCTGACCGTTCTGAAGACCGTCTGGGAGCCAGTGACCTGGCAATCGTGGAGTTCCGTCGTCAGATGGTGCGGGCGGCCAAAACGGTTGCTGACGGTGGACCTGTGATTGGAACCAGTGAACCTCGCGTTGCGCATAGCAAGCTGAAGTCTTTCGAGGGCATTGTACCCAAAGGCACGGAATGGCGATCCATTGGTCGAGCCCCCGAGGAGTCCGAGTTGGCTGAATCTGAAGCAACCAACGCCTGAATAGCCGAGCGAGAATAACCTATGAGTAAATTGAATCTATCGGTAGCCGTCGGAAATTACGACCGGATGCGTCCACTGATTGATGGCGATGTTCAGATTGATGGTGTAGACCCAGTATTCATGCTGCATGACCCGGAGGAGATATTTTTCCGGGCCTTTCGACATGCGGATTTTGACATCACTGAACTGTCGATGAGCAGCTATACCGTAAAAACCGCCAATGACGACTGCCCATACATTGGCGTGCCTGTCTTTCCATCGAGAGCGTTTCGTCATACCTCCATATATATTCGAACTGATAGAGGCATTAATACGCCTCAGGATTTGCGTGGAAAGCGCATTGGTGTGCCGGAGTATCAGCTGACCGCAAACGTCTGGGTTCGGTTGTTTCTGGAGGAGGACTATGGTGTCAAGCCTAACGAGATGACCTGGGTGCGAGGTGGGTATGAAGAAGCTGGTCGAGTTGAAAAGATTAATTTGAATTTGACCGACGGTGTCGAGGTGGTTAATGCGCCTGAAGGTGAGACTATTTCAAACATGCTTGCCAACGGTGATATCGATGCCGTGATCGGACCCCGTGCACCAAGCTGTTTTACGCGGGGAAATCCGAACGTTGGCTACCTTTTTTCCGATCCGATGGCTGAAGCAAAAGCCTGGTATCAGCGTACGAAATTATTTCCGATAATGCATCTTTTGGGCATTCGAAAAACGTTGGTTGAGGCGCATCCCTGGTTGCCTTTTTCAGTGTATAAAGCATTTGAAGCATCCAAACAAAAGGCTATGAAGCACCTGACGGATACTTCGGCGACCAAGGTAACCTTGCCCTTTGTGGAGGATCAGCTACGCGCGGCCCGTCAGTTGATGGGTGAGGACTTCTGGTCCTACGGTTTTGCGGCCAACCGGGAGACACTAGCGCGTTTCCTTGCACAGCATCATGCGGAAGGATTGTCTAGCCGGTTGGTCAGCCCGCAAGAAATGTTTCATCCCGCCAGCATGGAGAGTTTCAAGATCTGAGCGCCCGCAGTACGGGAGGGCACCGTCCAGTGCTGCTTCAGATACCCGGTGCAGAGCCGATCGGCCCGTTTGCTCGCGGCCGCTCGGTTGAACCTTAATCACAACTGTCAGTAATAAGATCCAATTTTGCTAGTTTAAAACGAATGAACCATCTACAAGAATAAGAGGTCCGACATGAAAAAATTTATCCAGCAGTCCATTGCCGCGCTGGCAACCGCCGGTGCATTGTTGAGTGCCACTCCAGCGCACGCTGAACCCTATACAATGAATGTTGCCGGTGCTTCACCGGGTGGCCTCTGGACCTTGCTCGGTGCCGGTATTGATGCCGGCGTCCGCGAGGCCTATCCGGGCTCGACGATCACCTATCAAACGTCTGGTGGAGGTATTGCCAACGTTGCTCTGTTGCAACGTGATCAGGCTGACATGGCGCTGATTCATGACGCAGAATTATTGTTAGCCAAAAATGGCGGTGCGCCTTTCCGTGAGCCGATCGATAGCATCAGAGTGTTGGCGTATATGTATACATGGGCGCCGATGCAGCCGTTGATGCGGGATAGCTTTGCCGAAGAGTACGGTATCGAGTCCTTTGAAGACATCGCCAGGGTCAAGCCTCCCATTACGGTAGCCATTAACCGTCGTGGAAACATTGCCTCTAGTGTTGCTGAGGAAATGCTCGCGGCCATAGGTGTCACCGAAGAAGACATCGAGAGCTGGGGCGGGCAGTTGATCTATGCCGCATCTGACGAGCAAATGAGCTTGATCCAGGACCGTCGTGCCGACATGATTCTCAACAGTCTCTTTGTTCGTCATAGCTCGATCATGCAGGCTGGGAACAGTGTGGACCTGACCTTGCTGCCAGTGGGCGATGACACGATTGAAACTGTCAATGAAGCCAGTGGTACCATTGCTTTCGTGATACCCGAAGGATCTTACGAATGGTCTCCTGCTGCCGCACCCACAGTATCTCTGGGTGCCGCTCTGGCGGTGCGTTCTGACATGGACGAACAGACAGCCTACAACTTGACCAAAGCGTTGTTCGAAAACCATCAACTGATCGCCAGTGTACACCCGGCAATGCGAGCTCTGACCCAGGAAGTGATGGCGTCGATCGATGTTGTGCCTTTCCATGAAGGCGCCTTGCGTTACCTCGAAGAGGTTGGCTTGCGCTGAACTTTGTTGCGGGGCCCAGAAGGGGCCCCGCCTGACGCGTTAAAGTGCTTTTAATAAAGACTTCCTGCTGATTGTTCTGTTTTCATGTTTTTGGACCCATAAAGAGGGTATTGGACTATGAGTCAACTCCTGAGTGCGCTGATTGAGACGGGAACCCGACGCGTTCTCTCCGGAGCGTTGAAAACCGGAGTGCAGAGTTGCGCCGCGCTGATCGCTATTGGCGTGATATATACAACCACCATTGTATACATCGACCTGTATGTGATGACGGTAGTGTTTCTGTCCGCCATTCTGGCTCTGTTATTTTTAATGTATACCGCCGGTCCTGCTGCGAGGCAAGACAGGCCTAGTGTTCTGGACTGGATATTCACGACCGCCAGTTTGGTCGTTGGCGTGTACTTTGCGACTGAAAGCGAACGGATTACAGAGCGTATCACCTTGCTATTTCCATTGGAGACAATGGACCTGGTGATGGCAACAGTGTTGTTGGTTCTGACCATAGAAGCTACGCGACGAACTGTCGGCCTCGGGCTTACCAGTGTCGTGTCAGTATTCGTCGCCTACAATCTTTTTGGCTATAACCTGCCGGCCGGATTTGGCTTTCGGCAAGTCAGTTACAACCATTTTCTCGATATCATGATGTTTACCACAGACGGACTTTTTGGCGTTCCGTTGCGTGTAGCGGCGACCTACGCCTTTTTATTTGTGATGTTTGGTACCTTTTTGTCACGCGCCGGAGGTGCCGAGTTTTTCTATAACTTTGCCTCCGCCATTGCGGGCAAGAAGGCCGGCGGACCCGCGAAAATTGCGGTTATTTCTTCAGGCTTGTACGGCACCATGTCGGGTAGTCCAACTTCGGATGTTGTGACCACGGGTTCGATCACCATTCCAATTATGCAACGTCTGGGCTACAGCAAAGCACTGTCGGGCAGTGTTGAAGTAGCCGCCTCAACCGGGGGCAGTCTGTTACCACCCGTGATGGGGTCTGCTGCCTTTATTATGGCTGAATACACCGGCATCAGTTATCGCGACATCGTGATTGCTGGCGTCGTTCCGGCTTTGTTGTACTACCTCTGTGTCTATACTCAGGTGCATTTGCGGTCACAGAAGATGGGGCTCAAGGGCCTCAGCGATGACGAAACACCCAAGCTGAAAGCAACGCTTAAAAATGGCGGTCTGTTTATTGTTCCTTTGTTGGCGTTATCGACGGCGCTAGTCATGGGTTATTCCCCAACCTATGTGGCAGCGGTCGCGACCGCGGTCGTGTTGCTGGTGGCTGCGGTCAGGCCGTCGACGCGTATGGGCCTGGTTGCCATTTGGCTGGCATTGGGTGAGTCTACCTTGCGCATGGTGTCTGTCGTGGCGGCTTGTGCAGCGGCAGGCCTGGTCATCGGTGGTATTTCAATGACTGGCCTTGGCGGCAAATTCGCCGAGCTTGTGTTTGTTTTGGCCGGAGACAGTACGTTTCTGGTACTGGCTATCTCAGCCATTCTCGCCATTATTCTGGGTATGGGTATGCCGACTCCCTCTGCGTTCATCTTGTCAGCGGTGCTGGTTGGCCCGACCATGCTGGCACTTGGGATCGGTGTCCTGCAGACCAACATGTTCATCCTGTATTTTGCGGTCCTGTCTGCGATGACACCACCGGTAGCGGTGGCGGCCTTTGCGGCGGCAGCCATTGCCGATGCCAAACCGCTTGAGATAGCGGTAGGGGCTGTGCGGCTGGCGATCACAGCCTTTGTCGTCCCCTTTGCGTTTGTCTACGGTGATGGACTACTGCTAAATGGCTCTGCCAGTAACATCATTATCTCATGCAGCACAGCGGTGGTTGGGGTGATCTTGCTCAGTATTGGTGTCGAGGGGTATTGGAAAGAACGTCTCAATACGACGGCACGACTGGGCTTTGGGATTGCCGGTTTGCTGTTTATTTTCCCCAGTGTGATCGCCATTGTCGCTGCGATTGTGATTGCATTGGGCTCAACGATGATGACGCCGCACCTGAGAACGCGCCTGAAGTTTTCGCCCTAGTTAGTCGGGCATCCAGCTTCATCATGACAGAGGAACCCGAATAGTTCCTCTTTCGTTTTTTGGATGACGTAATGGCGGGCAGTCTGATGGCCGTGTTCTGGTCTTTGTTATCGGCAATGATGTTTGCTGGCACCTTTATCCTGGTCAAGCTGGGACGACGCACGGTTACTACGGTCGCCACACTGTGGATCACTCTGTCGTTCAATGTGGTTATTTTGTGGTTCTGGAGCCTAACGGTTCAACCGGTTGATTTTACAGATTGGTGGGGCTGGCGCTATTTTGCATTGGCGGGGTTGTTTGCTCCCCTACTGGGTCGACTCTTTCAGTTTATTGGAATGGCCAGGTTAGGCGCTAACATAACGACCCCAATCACTCTGACACACCCTTTGGTGACGGTTCTGATCGCGGTGGTGATTCTTAGTGAGCCGGTCACATTCACCAAGCTCGTGGGCGGTGTCCTGGTTTTGATAGGGTCTCTTGCGGTTGGCTCTCAGGGTGCTTCGGCGACTGCGCTTTCGTCAGTGTTGGAGGGCCAACAGCGACGCTATCTCTGGTTTCCGGTTGCTGCATCTCTGGCATACGGTATCTCGGTGGTGTTTCGCAAAGTGGGTATCGATCTTGGTACCGATGCGGTCACCGCCAGTGCAGTGACAACCTCGGCTTCCTGGGTTGTGGTGACACTGTTTGTAACACTGCGCTGGCAGTGGCAGCGCATTCGCTGCAGTACGTTCGAACTGGGGTATTTGGCGGCCGCCGGTGTGTTGTCGAGTTTGGGGCCCGTGTTTTTCTATCTGGCGTTGCAGCGGGGCGCATTGATCGTTGTTGCGCCTTTAGCCGCGACGACTCCTCTGTTTGTAATGCTGGCAACCTGGGTGCTGTCGCGGGAGGGAGAACTGTTCAGCCGAACCGTGTTAACCGGTACGCTGGTCACCGTCATTGGCGTTAGCCTGATGACGGCATTTTGATATCAACGTTAATTGCTGCAACCAGTCAGCACTTTACTAGCGGGAGGTGCTGAGTCAGAGAGGTGTCGAGTTTAGCCGTTACAGGCCGCTGTCAAGCCATTGCTGCTGGGCATGACGAGCTCGCATTCTCCACAACTGCCAGGGCCGTTCGACCTGGCCTTCAATGGTTTTCTGCGTGGTTTCCATTTCCCCTTCACTGAGAAATTCGATCGGGCCGAGGCGGCTTGCTTCCGCCTGAAGCCGGGCGTTGACTTCCACATAAATGGCTCGGAACACAGCTTGTTTCAGCGTGGGTGCGACCACGGTTGAACCATGCCCACGCATTAGCACGACGGTGTTGTCGGCCAGTGTTGAAGACAGGGCAGCACCGAGTTTGGGGTTGGTGATCAGCAAATCGGTGGAATCGCCGGCGACATCACGAATCTCAAAGATGGGCGCTTCGCGTCCGATAAAACCACTCATGTGGCATAGAGGGCGCAATGGGTTGGACTTTACCGCGCTGAATGGCACGACAGAAGGCGAATGACTGTGTACAACGGCCATGACATCCGGCCGGGCTCGGTATATTTCACCGTGAATATAGCGCTCCAGGTAGACTTTCCGGGTATCACCATCGACGACTTCACCGTCGAGATCAAATTCAATGATGTCTTCGCGTTTAACCAGTCCGGGTGCCATGTTGCGAGCGAGAAAATAATGTTCAGGGTTATCCGGGTGGCGCACACTGACATGACCGAAGGCGTCGACCACCCCCTCGTTGAATAGAATCAGGTTGGCATCAACCAGGTCATCGAGCAGTTCCAGCACAGTAGCTGAGTGGTTTTTCATTGTTTTGTGCCTCTTGGCTGTAGTCGTCCGGAGTCCAGTAGGGAAAGGCCCGCCAGTCCCGATACGCAAGGGTTAAGGTTGCGGTGTGCTGACACCAGGCCGGCAACCGCTTAGTTCGGTATAACATCCGAGGTTACTCATGGCCGTTGACCTCACTGTCGGCTGCATTGTCGATGGCGAGGTTGTCGATCATTGCTAGCAACGTATTGCGTGTGGTCGTGCGGTCGGCCTCGGACACTCCTGCCAGAGCGACCCGGTTAACGTCTTCGGCTAGCGGTGTCAGTACGTCTTTCAGTGCCCGCCCTTTGTCGGTGAGAAAAATGTGCAGCTTGCGCCGATTGCCATTGAGGTGACGCCTCTCAATCAACTGATTGGCTTCCATCGCTTTAAGTGCGGTAAACGTAGTCGGCTCCATCACACCGGCTTCTTCACTGAGTTCGCGCTGCGTGAGCCCCTCGGTCACCCATAGAATTCGCAAGAATGACCAGTGTCCAAAGCTTACACCATGGTTAGCAAGGCGACTTTGCAAGCTTTTTGCCAGCAAGCGACTGGCATCCCGCACCATGTGAGCCATGCGGTCATTGGGTACGTCGCGATGCCAATGTTGCAAAACACTCTGCGTTTCCCGGCTACTGTTAATTGCCATCTCGTACTTCCTTACAGGTGAATTACCCCTTCTGAGGGGCGACGGGGCACTGGTGAAACAGATCGACTGCCTGACCGGTTCTCGCCGATTCGAGCAGCGCGAAGCATACTTCCATGGTGGCCAGCCCCCAGGCTCCGGAGTGGATGGGTGCTTGGTTGTCGCGCACTGCGGCCACCCATTCGTCGAGCACTTCTCGCCTCGGAATATCGGGTTGGGCTAAGGGTAAAGTACGGTGCGCGGTGTGACCATAGACTTCAACGCCTTTCGGTCCGGGTTTCAGGTCTGCTGAATCACAGCAGGCGAGCACAAAGCCAAAATGATTGTGACCAATGCCTTGCAAGGAGGTGTCAGACAAGCCCAGGGTGTTGCCGTAAGCGCGTTGATTTTTTAGTACTGCTTCGGCTTCGGGTGATTCAATCATAGCCAGCGCTTTGCGGGCTTTGCCATAGTCCCCCGTAGTACGTTGCTGACCCAGTTCTCCATGCCAGTCGAGCAGGGCGTCGCTGTCATAATGTGCATAACCACTGTAGGTCAGGGAGGCAAAAGCGCCATTAGAGAACGTCAGTAGAGCGCTGTAAGCACCTTCGGTAGGCCGCTGAGGGTCCCAGCGCCCGGTTTGTGCCATTACCCGGGTGACTTCACCGCCACCCAGCAATCGTACGATGTCCACCTGGTGAGCCGCCTGGCTGTATACGACACCACCGCCCTGAGTGGTGTCCAATTCCTCCGGGCGACGCGGCCGGTACAGAAAGTCCGTAAAGTTCATGGCCTGAATCATGCGCACGGCCCCGAATTCGCCTGAGCGTATCAATTCTGCCGTGCGCAAATAAGGTGTGTCGAAACTGTGGCTGTGCCCTACCAGTAACCATCGCTTGGCATCGTGCATGGCATCGATCATCGCCTGGCAGTCGGTCAGTGACAGCGCCATGGGTTTTTCCACCAGGACATGCTTGCCCCAGCGAGCAGCGCATTCGACTTGTTCCCGATGCAGTGCATGAGGCGAAGCGATATAAATGGCCTCAACCTCCGGGGACTTGCACAGGGCCTCAAAGGACGTGTAGGTCCGACCCTGAAAGTCGGCTTCAAATCGGGCCCGAGCATCGTCTCTGGGGTCGGTCGCGGCGACCAGACGGATGTTAGGGTGGGCTGCCAGAGTCGGTAACAGCAACATGAAGCCCCGTCCGAGGCCCGCAATGCCAACGCGCAGTGGTTCAACCGCCGTCATTCTGGTAAGCCGATGACCAGGCGCGGGCTGAGAGCCCGGGAAACGCAGGGCATGATGTAGCGTTCCTGCTCCTGTTCGCTCAATACCAGATCACGGTGATCGCCTTCGCCTTTTAGCAAGTCACAGCGGCAGGTACCGCAGGTACCGCTTTCGCAGGACGAGGGCACGTCTAGCCCGTACTTGGCCAAGGCCTCGAGCAGTGTTTGGTCGGTACCGACGGTGATGACGTCTTCCTGCCCCTTAATCTGCACCTCGAAAGGCTGATCATCGGGTTGGTGAGCGGCGTCGCTGGCGCCAAAATCTTCGAAATGGACACTGCTGGGCGACCAGTGCCCGGACATGTCGCGGACTTCCTCCATCAACGCACGCGGGCCACAACAGTACAGATAGGCTCCTTTGGGCTGCTCAAGGACCGGCCACAGGTCAAAACGGTTATCTGCTTTTCCCTCGCTGTGGTGAAGGGTAACCTTTCCACGGAATTCGGAACTGCCAAGCTCATCCAAAAAGGCGGTTTCCTCGGCATGGCGACTTAGATAATAGAGTTTCCAGGGCTTGGTACTGGTCTGGATCAGTGTTTGAATCATCGAGTATAGTGGAGTGATGCCAATACCCCCGGCAATAAAAACATAGCGGCTAGGGTTGCCGGTCAGCGGAAAGTCGTTGATCGGTGCAGAAATCATAAAAGGATCTCCTACCTGACTGTCATCGATGAGGCTGCGAGAGCCGCCTTTGCCATCCGCTTCATATTTAACAACGATGATATAACGGTCCGTTGTGTCAGGTCCCTGACACAGGGAGTATTGCCGCTCTTCGCCATTAGGTACTTGTATCCGGATGTGCGCACCCGCTTCGGCTACCGGCAATACGACATCGTTTTGGGCGGTAAACTCAAACTGAACAATGCCGCTGGCAATCGTCGTCCTGGCTGAGAGGGTAACCGGTAGATCAAGGAGCGGATGGGCCATGGGATGCAACCTCCAAATAAACTTATATATCTAAGAATGTTGGCAGTGTTACTAAAATAGGCGATCATTGCAAGTCTGAATCGGCACCGGGGCGCTATGTGCAGGAGTTTGCTGTGGTAGCTCATCGTTGTCTGACGTCGTCAGATATTCATGTTTAGTGTGAGGATTTATGTATTCGATTGAACCGGCAGCGCTTGTCGCTGCCATTAAAACCAATGTTTCAGATGCGCTGGCCGAAGATATAGCCAATGGTGATATCAACGCAGCACTGATCCCGGAGCAAAGCACTGCAACGGCTACCGTTATTACGCGTGAGTCAGCGGTTGTTTGTGGTACGGCCTGGGTCGAGGAGGTGTTTGCTCAGCTGGACCCCTCGGTTACGGTCAACTGGCATGTAGAAGACGGGGACAGGGTGGAGCCCAATGAGACACTACTGACGCTTCAGGGTAACGCCCGGTCCTTGCTGTCGGCAGAGCGTGTGGTCTTGAATTTTTTGCAACTGCTGTCTGCTACGGCGACGCGGGCTGCCCATTTTGTTGAAAGAGTTTCCAGTACCGGTGTGACGTTACTCGACACTCGAAAAACGCTGCCGGGCTTGCGTCTTGCTCAGAAATACGCCGTGACATGCGGTGGCGCAAAAAGTCACAGGATGGGACTCTATGACGCCTACCTGATAAAGGAGAATCACATTGCTGCCAGTGGTGGAATTCAACAGGCAGTAGCCCTGGCACGCACAATGAACCCAACGACTATTGTTGAAGTCGAAGCGGAAACCCTGGTGGAGTTTCAAGAGGCTCTTAACGCCGGTGCAGACATTGTCATGCTGGATAACTTCTCTCTGGATGAAACCAGAAATGCGGTGGCGCTTGCAGCAGGACAGATAAAAATAGAGGCGTCCGGAGGGGTGAACGACGAGTCACTGGTTGACATTGCACAAACCGGTGTTGATTTCATTTCTATGGGGACATTAACCAAGGATGTAGCGGCGATCGACTTGTCGATGCGTTTGACAGTTGTGCCAAGCGCTCCATGCAATCAATGAATGGGTGAGAGACACGTCCGTGTTAAAGGTCCCACGCTTGGGACCGTGGTTTTCATATTATATGAGACCGGACAAGAGACGAGGGATGAAGCAGGCCGTGCTAATCGTGCTTTGCAGCAGCGATTAACTCAGAGCTATTGGTCTTGCTTAGGCCTGTATCCACGCGGACCACGATTTTTCGCAGCTCTTGACTGATTGAGGATGCACTTCTTACCAACAATTGGCTATGCTTTTTTGTGAATGATCGGCTTTCCCAATCGAGACTATCTGGACATGCATTACCTGGCGGCCCTGGGTGTATTGCAGGCTCTATTCAGGCTGTATGACGCGGAAGGACCACTTACGGTTAATGAGCTCTACAGTACAGGGTCTGGCTATCGCCGTGCTCAACTGGGATTAGTGGCCGTGAACGGGCTGATTAAAAATCAACTCAGCGAGTTCCAGAGAAGCTCAAAACGACTCTCTGGCGCCCCGGCCGGCTATGCATTGGCTGCGAAAGGGCGCTTCCATCTGAATCGCTTAATGGCCCGAGAGGCACCTGATATTGATGACAGAGGCCATCTTTTACGATGGTTGACGTTACTAAGGAATAACGGGATCAACTCATTTGCGCAGCTGAGACTGTTGGTGCAGATTGATGAAACCCCTGGAGTGTGCGGAAAAGAGCTATTTACCTACCGGTCGGGTAGTAATAACGAGCAGATAGATCACTTTGTGGAACACGAGCTGGTGTCAGAGGTCCTTGTCGGCACGCGAAAGGAGAAGTACCCAGGCAAGCGGTGGGCAGTGCTAAGGGGGTACTTAAACAGACCGATTACATATGAGTTGCTATCTGGAACTTTTTCTCTGCATTCAGACTCTTTCAAGTCGAGAATTAATCAAACCTAGTCTCTTGATGCAGGTTCTAAGACATGGTTTTAAATAAAAAGGGAATATAAAAGGCCAAAGAGACTTCCCGTTAATTTTGGATAGCTTTAATGGGATTCGATAAATTCACTATTATGATACCTTATCCAGAAAACGCTTCAAATGTTCACTCGTGGGGTTGTTGAATATCTTATCTGGAGACCCGTATTCTTCAATTTCTCCTTGGTGTAGAAAGAGAACGTGGTCTGCTACATGCCGCGCAAAATCCATTTCATGCGTGACCAGGATCATAGTCGTGCCTTCCTCGGCGAGTTTCTTCATCGTGTTCAAAACGTCGCCAACTAATTCAGGATCCAACGCTGATGTGGGTTCGTCAAAGAGTAGAATATCAGGTTCCATTGCTAGCGCTCTAGCAATCGCGACCCTCTGCTGTTGACCGCCTGAAAGATGAGCCGGGTAGTAATTATGAAAAGTATCATCGAAGCCGGCGCGCTTCAGACATGACTGGGCTACGTTAACAGCAACCTTTTCTGTCCGTCGCAGCACATGCTGTTGAGCTAACACAACATTTTCTAAAACTGTCATATGAGGCCAAAGGTTAAAGTTCTGAAAGACCATTGAAAGTCTGCTACGTAACCAGCGCAGCTGACCATTGTTGCGAACAGTAAGCTCATCATTGTCACCACGCACCAATTCAATAGACTGATCGTTCAGGAACATGCAACCTTTGTTTGGTCTCTCCAGGAAATTCAAGCATCGAAGGAATGTGCTTTTACCAGAACCAGAAGAACCAATTAGGCAGATAATATCGGACTTCTTTGCGGACAAAGACACATTTCGAAGAACCTGATGCTGGCCAAATGATTTGCTCAGGCCAGTTACTCTCAATATCTCAGTCATATGCTAGCTAACCTATCAGGGTTTGTCTTGGTACTTGTTTCCATGGGCCTTAAATGAGCCAGCCAGCGCTTCTCCGCGCGATTGAAGAGTGCTACCAGTATGAAAGACAAAGCGAGGTATATTAGCGCGGCAGTACCAAAAGCAGCAAAGGACTGATAAGTAGCTGAGTTTGCATCACGTGCTACTTTTAATATATCAGGTACCGTAACCGTAAAAACGAGGGAGGTAGCGTGTAGGACCAGGATGACCTCGTTGCTGTAGGCCGGCAAGGCTTGTCGTAGTGCAGCGGGCAATACGATACACCGATACAGCTTGTAGCCAGAAAACCCATAGGCTTTGGCAGCTTCGATTTCGCCGTGGGGTAGAGAGCGAATAGCACCGGCGAAAATTTCGATGGTGTAGGCGGTAGTATTGAGTACCAGCGCCAGTAGTGCACACCGGTAGCCGCTGCTAAAAAACCAGTCAAGAAAATCACTTTCCCGGACAAACCCCAGGGTGTATATGCCGGTGTAGATAACCAACAATTGGACGAAGAATGGCGTGCCCCGGAAGACATACGAGAATAACCAGATTGGAAGCGCAATAAAACGATTTTTAGATAATCGGCCTACAGCCAGGGGGATGGATAGAATGAACCCGAAGACCAGTGTTATGACCAGTAGAAACAAGGTAACTGCGATACCAGTAAACTGATACCCATCAGTCCACAAGAATGCCTGACCATACTCTTTAATTATATCAATCATATCGAATACTGCTTTATGCCAATAGAGTAGCGACGCTCAAGATACCGGAGCAATAGGTTTGATATCGTCGTTAACATGAGGTAAATAGCCGCAGCTAACAGTGAAAAGGTCAAAAACTGATAGGTCGCCTTACCGGCAGCCTGGGTGGCGTGTACCAGATCAGCCAAACCTATGATCGAAACCAAAGCTGTTGCCTTAAGCGTGATTTGCCAGTTGTTGCCGATCCCAGGTAGAGCATGGCGCATCATTTGGGGAAAGAGAATTAGCCGAAATACTTGCCATGGGCTGAAACCGAATGCCAAACCAGATTCGAGTTGTCCCTTGGGTACCATCATAAAGGCACCACGGAAAGTTTCGGCGAAGTAGGCCCCGTATATAAAACCAAGCGTTAGCACCCCTGCGGAAAAGGGATCAATGTTAACGATCTCAGTTTGTAGTAATCCCGTGACTTCGTTAAATAGACTTTGAATGCCATAGAAAATGAGTAGCATCAGAACCAGATCAGGGACACCACGGATGAGTGTGGTATATAGGGAGGCGAGCATCCTTGCCCAACCGGGAGCAAATAGCTTGCAGCAGGCTACACCAAGTCCGATTCCAATGGCGATTGTGACCGATAAAACCGCCAGGTTTATGGTCGTCAACGTGCCCTGTAGTATGACTGTGCCGTAGCCGTACAACATTAGCTAGTTCTCCCGGAATATACTGATACCACTAGTGTTAGTCGAAGCTATAAACGTCGAAATCAAAATATTTCGATGCCAATTCATCATAGGTTCCGTCTTCACGAATTGCGGAAATCGCAGTGTTGATGCGTTCTCTTAGTTCGGTGTTTTCCTTGCGTAAGCCAATACCGGTACCTGGCCCAAAGATCTCCTCGTCATAAACACGATCCCCTACGAACTCAAATCCGGCTCCCTGGGGTTTGTCAAGAAAGGCCTGCTGCAGCACAACGCCATCATCCAATACGGCGTCTAGCCGACCGAAAACCAGGTCGGTGTATGCCTGTTCTGAGTCTTCATAAGAAGTAATCCGCACGCCTTCAGGCTGCCAATACTCCTTGGCGTAGGTTTCAAATACTGACCCCTGGATCACCCCTACCTCATTCCCGGCCAGATCCTCAGGGTTGTCCGTCAATGAAGAGCCTTTTTCAGCAACCAGAAATCCGGGGGTGTTGTATAGCATGCTGCTGAATGCGATTTCCTGCTTGCGTTGCTCGGTAATTGAAAGAGCAGACAAAATGGCATCGAATTTCTGTACTTTTAAGGCTGGAATCATGCCGTCGAAGCTGTTTTCTACCCAGACGCACTCCACGTCAAGCTCGTCGCAGATGGCCTCTCCCAAATCGATGTCGAAGCCACCCAGGCTGCCATCAGGATTCTTATATTCAAAAGGGGGGTAGTTTGCGTCTACTCCAAACCGCAGTGTTTCCCCAATAGCATATGAAGACAGTAGTAGTGAACCTGCGAGAGTCATCATTTTGATTGTTTTGTTTGCAAGCATTGTCATTCTCCTCGGTTGAAATTTTCAGATGGATTTTTCGCCTCTGAATTCTTTGGTGAGTCTTTCATGAAATTCTGGCGATATTGAAAAGCGGTGCCCGAAACCCCCTTCTTCGCGACAAACCTGAGCTGCGTATACGGCCCCTTCGGACAAGCACTGGTCGAGTGTCTTACCGGCCAAGCTTGCCGTTAGATAAGCGGCGATGAAACCATCGCCTGCAGCCATTGTGTCTACAACTGTGGTTTCTACTGCAGGCTGTTTGGCGCTAATTTCGGTCGTAAAGGCCATTGAGCCTTGCCCGGCTCGTGTCATTACAACCTGGTGGGCGCCCAGATCAAGGCATCTCTGTGCAAGCAGCTGACACTCGAGTTCTGATTGATCGCTTGCCGAGATGAATAGGATGTCGACATAAGGGCAAACGGCACGTAATTGCCTGTCAGTCCAGTCATCTGAAATGTCATAACTCAGCTTCTTGCAAGCTCCGTGTAGCTCTGGAAGGCGCTGGTCTAGCCCGCTATAAGTACTGGTATGGACAGCGTCGAACTGCGATATATATGTTTGAATAGCGGGAGAAAGCTCCAATCGCTTGCAAACACCGGCGTCGCTGCCCAAGAAGCGCCTGTCACCATGATTGTTTTCGACACAAGCCCATGCATTATTTCCTTTCACGGTCTGGCATCGCGATACATCAACGGATTCTCGAGCTAGGCTGGCAAGTAGACGCTCCCCGTGGATGTCATCACCAACGGCACCTAAATAGGCTGAACGGGCTCCCAGTCGACTGCAGAAAACAGAGACATTGACGGCATTGCCACCTGGAAAGCCCAGAGCTTCATCAAGGTAAACATCGATAGTGTTATCGCCCAGGCCTAATACGCTAACCATCTCAGTACTCCAGTTTCCACATGTAACGACGTGTTGTTAGTGGTTGTTCGTTGAGTTCTGCCAGATGCACCGCGATGCGTTCCGCCGCGAAGCCCACAATGTAAGGGGCGAGTATGGCTCTGACTGAAGAGGAAATGCCTTTCATTGGAAATGTTCTGGCGTCATATACTTCTGCTCGGCCGACAAAGCGCTTGCAAAAACGCTCCACCCGTTCCATCTGAGGTCGGCTAGGGTCTTCTCCCAAATACAATATGGCGGCGGTGGCGTCATCGAATGACTCGAATGGACCATGGAAAAACTCAGCCGCTTCCAGCGGGATGCTATGCAGCCATTGGCTCTCGGCTAGAATGCAAACACCAAGAACATACGCTGCTGTAAACATGGGCCCTGACGCCAGGTGATAGATGACTTTGTCATTCTTGATGGCATGCGCAATGTTTCGGGCACGCTCATCCTGTTCAATGGCGGCATCCGCCAAGGCTTCTGGTAGATGTTCAAGAGAGCTAAGAAGTTCTGATTCATGAGGCCATTTTTCGCGCTCGGCTAACAAGCCTCCGATCAGGGCCTGGAGCACCATGAAGCAGCCAAAATAGGCTTCTTCGGTAGGCCCCAGTAAGAATGTGTCGGAGACAGCTCTAGCCAGTGGCAAATCTTCAGTTTGGGTTACTGCGACGGTGAGGCAGGGCTTGCCTAGAAGGTATTCGGCTAATTCAACGGTTTCGCTAGTGGTACCGGACTTGGATGCCATGACTACCAGTGTTCTTTCATCCAAACGCGGAGGGGCCATCTGCATGAACTCGGCTGGAAAGTAACGACGGACTTCCAGGCTGTTGCTGAGATGTTCCACCCAGTACTGCAGCCCGAGCATTATCCGGTTGGGTGCACCACAACTGATGAAGTAGATGCGGTCTACCTGATGTGCCAGGTGACGACCGTGCTTTGCTGCTGGTACCAGTTGCGTAATGGATTCTGCCAAGGATCCGGTGAATTGCTCTCGGTGGAAGTACGTTGACATGCTGCCCTCTTAAACTATGAGTCACTGTTATTGATGCGAACGAAGTTATACCAAAAAAAACCACGCATCAAATAAAAATAGACCATAGACAGTGAAATTGTTATGATGGTCTAGTTATTTGCGGGTAAGCTTTTTAGAAACGTGAGCATTGAAAGCCAGATAAATAGTGAATATATTGGAAAATAGGCGACTTTAGATGGAATAGTGAATGTTGTGCGCTTTTCCATGGCGCTATTGAATTTAGACCATTTCTTCGGTTAGGAACCAGCCATGTCATCGTCAACTATTAGTCACCGTCCTCATAAGAAGGCATATGAAGCGCTACTTGATCTTTTAGAGCAGCCAGATTTTGATCAGGGCTCCCAGCTACCTGCCGAACGGTCACTAGCGGAGAATTTGGGTGTTAGCAGGATGACACTTCGCAAAGCGATAGACGTGCTGATAGAAGAAGGTCGGCTGGAGAGGCGGCCTTATGCAGGCACCTTTGTAACCGGACCGACCATTGAGCGCCCTCTGACCCAGCCTATTACTCACGGGATCAGCAAAATCACTGAGTTGAATGGTGCCCAACCAGGTAGCAAGTTGCTTTATTTCGAGCAATCTGTTGCGAGCAAACAAACTGCTGCAATGCTACATATCGATCAAGGCAGTCCTTTACTGGTAATTCGCCGGTTGAGAACGGCTAATGGCCTGGCTTTTTGCTTGGAAACCAGCCACATACCCGCTAGTCGGGTCCCTGGTTTGGTGGCAGGTGACTTGGTAGAAGGGGGGTCACTCTACCAGTTGATGGCGAACCGCTATGATATTCATGTCGATGCAGACGATGGATCAATCCGCATGATGGCAGTGACGGATGATGAGGCTGACTTGCTGGGGATTGGGCATGGTACGTTTGGGTTGGTTTATCGTGGGGTGATATATGATAGCCACGGCGAGCCCATTGAATACCTCGTATCAATCAACCATCCACAGCGGGTAAGTTTCAAAGTTAGCAATGGCCGGCTCTCACACGAGGTCGCAGTGCGATAATGGCATGGTTGAGTCCAAGTCCGACAAATGTCTCGCTAAGTTATTGATTTTGGGTCGCAGACACTGAATTCAGAAAAGCGTATTAGAAAGTGTTGAACCTCTACAGGCCACGATTGGTGGTCACCGACAGCGTATATGTCATTTATGTCATTTTTTGGAGGGAAATCTCCAGCCCCCCTCATTGGTTTGCCAAAGGGTGCTTCTTACGGTAGTGACGGCCTCTTCACAGTGAAGGCTCCATACTCGCTTCATCAAACCCATGAAATTGGAGTTTCTTTTTTAAAACAGTGAGTTATGTAACTTTTTCCGATTTTTTTAGTTGTATGACAGCCCTCGAATACAGTAAGACTCGCTTACTGGTTACAGAATAAAACCATCAAGACGTATTGACACGTCATATTTTGTTGCTTAGTCTGCACCTAGCTTCGAAGCAAAAAAATTTTGATAATTAATATGACGTTATAATACGTCCTTTCTTGGAGTCACCATGAAGACATCTGACATTGACCAGCAAATCGAGAGTGCTATTAGCGCCGTCATGAAGGTAAATGGGTTGAAGGACATCTATTTTGTGGCTTGTGGCGGGTCCCTGGCCCTTATGATGCCCAATAAATACCTGATTGATCGGGAATCCAAGACTCTGTCTTCGGAAGTATACAACTCTGCGGAATTCGTACAGCGTGCCCCGGCCCGGCTTGGCTCGGACAGCCTGGTGGTTGTCTCCTCCATGGGTGGAACCACCCCGGAGACCGTTGAAGCTGCGGAATTTGCGCGTAAGCATGGCGCTCTTACCGTAGGTCTGACCACCGATCCCTCTTCACCCATGGGCCAGGCGGTCGACTATTGCATCGAGTATGAACTGTCACCCAGCCAGGCCAACGACAAAGCGGCCGCCTGTGTCTTCCTGAAGTTGCTGTTTCGGCTTCTGGCCGAGAAGGAAGGCAATGAAAAATACCAGCAAGTGGCGACGGGGGTCAGCAAGATTACTTCAGTCGTTGATTCCGTGGTGGCGTCCCACGCCGACAGGATTCGGGATTTTGGCCAGCAATACAAGCGTGAATCCGTCATTTATACCATGGCCAGCGGCTCGAACTACGGTCCGGCTTACTCCTTCGCGATTTGCATCCTGATGGAAATGCAGTGGATTCACTCTAACGCTATCCATGCAGGTGAATACTTCCATGGGCCGTTTGAAATTACAGACTTCGATACACCCATTATTACCCTGCTGGGCCTGGATGCCACCCGGCCGCAAGAGGAGCGGGCGTTGGCGTTCAGCAGGAAGTTCAGTGATCGGAACATCGTTTTAGACGCCAAGGAGTTCGATCTTTCCAGCCTACCCGAAGTTTCCCACGAGTACGTAACCCAAATCATTTTCGGGTATCTGTTGCGGGCCTATGCCAATCGTCTGGCTGAGGACAAGGGCCACCCGCTCACCGTTCGTCGATACATGTGGAAGATGGACTACTAAGAATCTCGGACTGCCGGGCACAGCCCGGCATGAGATACTAAAAATACAAATCAATGAGAGGATAGCAGGATGTCTAACAAAAAAACGTCAATTAATATTATTCTAGCTGCCACAACTTTAGTCACGGGTATCGCCAGTGCCGAAGACATCGAGCTGGACCTGTTCCATAGATGGCCTAACGAGCCAATCCGGTCGTTTATCGCTGACCGGGTTGCTGAATTTGAACGTCAGAATCCCGGCATTACAGTCAACATTGACCAAGTGTTGAATGACTCCTACAAAGACAAGCTTCGGGTCATATTGGGCAGCTCCAATGCGCCCGATGTGTTTTTCTCATGGAGTGGTGAATTTGGAAATAATCTGGTAAGAAACGGAACTGTGCGGAGCCTGGAAGGGTTTCTGGAGGAAGATCAACAATGGTTGGAGGACAACATCCTCCTGTCCCAGGTCGATCCATTTGAATACGAAGGCGAGGTGTATGGACTGCCTTGGCAGATGAACGGAAAGGCGCTGTTCTATAATTTGGATGCCTTTAACGATGTAGGGCTGGATCTTCCGGATACTTATCAGGACATTCTGGCTTCCTGTGATACCTTCCGGGAAAACGGCTACATCCCGGTTGTATTCAGTTCTAAGGAACATTGGGCGATCAGCCACTGGGTTGGCACGTTCAACGAGCGACTGGTTAGCCCATCTGTGATCGAAACGGATTACCAGCGCGAGTCGGGCCGTTTCACAGACCCGGGCTATGTCCGGGCGCTTGAAGAATTGGAGCACATGGTCACCCAGTGTGCCAACGACTTCCCCAACGCGACGGATCACTCTACCGAACGCAGTATGTTTATCGCCGGGCGGGCAGCGATGAACTTCCTGGAATACGGTGAGATACGCTATCTCGAAGAGGACGCGGACTTTGCATGGGATTCGACAAATTTCCCGCCGTTTGAAGACGGAAAAGGCAACCAGAACACCATGCAGGGTGCACCTGAAGGCTACATGATTGCCGAGAAGTCTGAGCATCCGGAAGCGGCATATAAGCTCGTCAAGTTCCTGACTTCCGGTGAAACCGCGCGCCAGTCTACCGCCGTTACCGGTTTCATCAGTCCTGCAGTTGGAGCCGTAACGCCAGAGACCGCGAGTGAAAATCAGGTCGCAGCCGCGGAACAGATCGCGGAAGCGGACGGCATGCATCTGTGGCTAGACAACGCTCTGGACATTCGCATCGTCAACACCTATATGAATGGTGTCCAGTTGATGCTTGATGGCCAAATGACTCCGTCTGAAGTCATGGCCGATGTTCAGGAGGCAGCCGCCGAAGTTCGGGAAGTTGCTTCAAGATAATGCAGTAGAACCTGACTGGCCTTCTTTGGCCAGCCAGGTACATTGAAGCCGGAGAAGCACATCATGAATATTGCCAGAAAATATGGTTCTCTTATCTACGTGGTTCCTGCTGCATTGATCACCACGGTCTTTGTATATTACCCACTGTTGCTCAACTTTATTTACAGTTTCTATGAGTTTTCGGCAATATCGCCGGGGAAGGTGTTTGTTGGCTGGTCCAACTTCAAGGAATTGTTGCATGATGAGGCGGCGCTAATCTCGCTGCTCAATAATGTAAAATACATTCTAATATCAGTTTTCTTTCAGGTGATTCTGAGTTTCATCATCGCTGCAATCCTTGAGGACCGGTTTTTCAGGAAGGTATCGCCCTTTCTCCGGGTTCTCTACTTTGTCCCTGTCCTTCTGTCTGTCACGATCGTTGCCTTTATCTTCCAGTTCTTTTATGACCCGGTAAACGGCCTGATCAACCAGTCACTGGCTGCCGTCGGCCTGGACAGTTGGCGTCAGCCATGGTTGGGCAGTTCGGACACTGCCATATACGCAGTGATAGCGATATCGCAGTGGCAGAGCATGGGTTATACGGCGCTGCTGTTTATCGTATCCCTGCAAACGATCCCCAAGGACCTGTATGAAGCATCGTCCCTGGAGGGCGCCTCCAAAGTTCAACAGTTTTTTCATATAACGGTGCCCCAATCGAAGGAAATAATTCTGGTTGTATTGATTGTCACCGTTGCCCAGTCATTCACGGTGTTCGGCGAACCTTATATCCTGACCGGCGGTGGTCCCGGCTATTCCAGTTCCGTATTGGCTACCTATCTTTATGAGAATGCGTTCAATCAGGACCGCATGGGCTACGCCTCCAGTATCGCCGTTGTCGTATTCTTCCTGACAATGGCCGTTCTCGCGGTTCAGCTTAAAATATCCAAGACGGGAGAGCGGTCATAATGAATTTCCAGCTCGATACCATAAAATCGGACAAGAACGTGCCACGCCCTGACTCGCATGTCGACGACGGTCGTTTCAGTCTGAACGGCTTGCTGTCAAGGGCGGGCTATACGGCTACTTCGTTTTTCCTGGTGTTATATGCAATCGTGGTCATATACCCGTTGTTCTGGACGATTATTAACTCACTTAAATCGACTCAGGAAATCTATACCTCTAGCTGGTCATTGCCTACCACATGGGAGTTCGGCAACTACGTCGAAGCCTGGAATGGTGGGGTATCCAGCTACTTTCTGAACAGCTTTATTGTATCCACCAGTTCGGTCCTGATAACGATCTATGTCTCTGCTCTATGTGCCTACGGGCTGCTGAAGTACCGGGGCAAGGGCGCGAATGCATTACTACTATTCCTGATCGGCGGACTCCTGGTATCTCCCGAAGTTAGTGTGGTACCACTCTACGAGTTGATGCAGGTCACTCGTTTTCACGATACCTACCTGGCGTTGATCGTGCCCTACGTGGCCTATCGACTGCCCATCACTATCCTGCTGATTCGCGCCTACTTTTTGACCATTCCAAAGGATCTGGACGAAGCGGCCTATATTGATGGTTACAACTCAATGCAGATTTTCCACAAGATCTATCTGCCGCTGAGCAAAACTATTCTGATTACCGCCGGGGTACTGACCGCTTACTATACTTGGAACGAGTTCCTATTCGCGATCATCTTTATCGACTCCGATAGCCTGAAAACCATTCCTTCTGGATT
Organism: Saccharospirillum alexandrii; assembly: GCF_004000275.1. Lineage (GTDB taxonomy): Bacteria > Pseudomonadota > Gammaproteobacteria > Pseudomonadales > Natronospirillaceae > Saccharospirillum > Saccharospirillum alexandrii. The sequence goes on along the minus strand of NZ_RCIP01000002.1, from coordinate 916,827 downwards.
GATGGCCTTTAGAGACGCGCTGCAAACGAATTGGGGCGTACTGTTGGCTGGTTTGGTTATTTCGGCAACACCATTGATAGTTGCGTTTATGTTTTTACAAAGAAGCTTTATCAGGGGCATGGTTTCCGGGTCTGTTAAAGGTTGATTGATTGTTGAATGATTAAAATTGGTACTAATATGAACCTTAATTACTCTCTTGTGGCCATTGGTGACAATGTGGTCGATAACTATATGGATCGTGGTGAGTTTTATCCCGGTGGCAACGCTGTCAATGTTGCGGTGCTAACCCGGCGCTATGGCTTATCGAAGACTGCCTATATCGGGATTTTCGGAAATGATTCAGCCGGTGATCACGTCAAGGCGTCGCTCACCGAAGAAGGTGTAAATATCGATTATGTCAGAACGGCGATTGGTGAAAACGGCAAGGCGTATGTTACATTGAATGACGATGGAGACCGGGTGTTCGGAGAGTCCAACAAGGGTGGCGTGCAGTCCCGGTTAAAATTGAATTTTCACCCCAGCGATCTGGAATTCATTGCCGGCTTTGACCTGGTTCATACCAGCATATACAGCTATATCAACGACGACCTTCCTTTGTTAGTTCAATATGCGGATGTATCATACGATTTCTCCGTCAACCGAAAAGAAGAGATACTGAACGCGGTTTGCCCCTATGTTAAGTACGCGTTTTTCTCTTGTTCTGATTTAAACCATCATGAAGCAGTGGCGTTCGGTGAGCATGTGCACTCGATGGGCCCTCGCCATGTGCTGATAACACGGGGGGAGCAAGGCGCGATATACGTGGGCGATCTCGGGATCCATAGCCAGGACATCACTCCCGTTCGCGCTGTCGACACCCTGGGTGCCGGTGACTCCTATATTTCGGGGTTCCTGGTGTCAATGGCAGCAGGGGAGAGCCTGTCGGATTGCATGCAGGCGGGTGCCGCCGCTGCTGCCGAGACGTGTATGCGGTTTGGCGCCTATGGTTATGCAAATCAAATAGGTTGACCGGTAAATCGGATTCAGAGCCTGGTAGTCAGGGGCTACATGCTTAACTTCAGGGAGACCCGGCTGGCGGGTGTGAGCAGTATGGATCGATGCAGCGGCTTGTCTTCATCAAGGACGATCTTTTCCATCTTGAACAAAGGCTCGGTCATTTCGCACTCAAGTAGGCCACATTGTTCTTCACTGGGTGTCGTAATGGTAATTGTCCTGTCAGCATGCAGGGGTATAAAGCCGTAGCGTTCCCGGATAACTTTGTAGAGCGAATCATCTTCTTTTAACCAATCGAACAGCCCCGGAAACAGAGCCGCCGAGAAATAGGATGTGTCGAGATTGAATGGGTCGTCATCGAGATAGTGTAGCCGTGTCAGCTTCAATACCTGGACTCCCGGCTCAAGTTGCAGGAGTTTCTTGGTGGGCGCATCCGGTGTAACAATTTTCTCCTCAATAATGTGATGGCTAACCTTTATGCCCTTCTTGCTGAAGGCCTCGGTAAAACCATTTAGGTTAACCAGCTCCTGTTCAAAACGTTTGTGCCGGACAAAGGTTCCCTTGCCATGCACTTTCTCCAGGTAGCCGTCAGCCACCAACTCGTTGATGGCTCGCCTGACCGTGATTCGGCTGACATCGTATTCTAGACACAACTTGGCTTCCGAAGGCAAAGCGGCGCCATAAGAGTATATACCGTCGTATATGCTGGCTCTTATATGGCGAGCGATCTTCTCGTACGCTGGTACGGACCCAGAATTAGAAATCTTCAATTGAATATAGCTCCCTTCATGAAATGATGTATGAGATTATATGACGTCATTATATACAGACACATTGCCCCGGGAAAGCGAGGGCCTAGCCTACAAAGATAATGACAATCTAAGGAAGGGAAACTCCCAGTACATGAGCATTGTGTAGAGTTCGACAAGCCTAGCCTAACATCGTTCCAATGTCGTGCGTAGACTATTTTGCTAGTGAAAGAAACCTAAGGTGTACTTTGCGCATACCACTTTCTTCGGTTTGAGAGAGCCAGCAAAAAAGCTGGTTTATGTACCCTTAAAGGGTTTTGAGGGATTTGACTCCAAATCGGACAAATGGCTCGCTAATCACTGAATTACGTTAAGTGCACTAAAGGCATTTAACTTCTATAGACTATGATTGATGGTCACTCATAGGGCAATCGCCCCAGAAATTGAGGGAGCGCAATAGTAGAATCTCGCATTCCCCATAGGGGAAATAGATTCATCAAAAAGTCCCGTTTTACCGACACCCTGGCGCGCTAAGTCGGCGGTTAGGACGCCTATATGGTCAAATGCATAAAAGAGCTTGAAGGTGAGAATTGAGGACTGTAGGAGGTGTACGGCGAAGTACGACTCAAATCCGAATCGTGCAAGGAGCTCTTGGGTGAAAGTGGCAATGCCAACTCGCTCACCAGCAGGTGTTATTATTCAGGTTAGACCTTCAGACACGATACCGACCTGCTTTACCTCCTCCGGGTAGGCCACGCGCTTGTGCAGGCGGACCGCCTGGCTTTTGTTGCCTTTGAAAGTGCTTGCTCGCCCCAATTCTCAATCACCTCGAAGGTTTGTCCTATGCTAAGACTGACCATGGGATATGTCGATGGTATACCTTCTTTTTGTTGCTAAGTTATAGCAGGGTAACCGCAAGTCATTCATCGGTTTAGGGTCGCCAGAATGACAAGTTTCGGCCACGTAGTTCCGGCAGCTAGGCAAGGACCTTCAGGCACTGATCGATAAGCTCGGAATGTCGATTATCGAGCTTGCCGTTCAGCCAGCCCCGGTGTATCTCGTCCTCACGGGCTCGGACGACTCCTTACCAGACAGACGGGATGCCCCAGATCGTTACTTGAGCCTGTCAAACCTGCAACTCCCAGTAAGATGTGCAGGGTGTAATTGATTAACTTGAGAAAACTAAACTTCCCGACCAACAGGTTTTATTGGGGAGTCTAAGCCTTCCAGCTCTTCAATAGAGGGTAGTCCACCCTCGGGGACTTGAGCCATTAGCTCCGCGAGGCTGGGTGATCTATTCGAACTAAGATGCAAGTTAACTCCTTCTACTGTCAGGTTCAGTTCTTCACCGACAGCCCACTGAGTCTTTAGGAGCAGGTCAGCAGGCAGTGTAATAACTCGCAAGTCTCCAGTTTTTTGTATTTTGGTTGTCCATTGCGACATGGTCAGCTCTCTATAGTGTCTATTCTATATAAGTTAGCACTCACTTCTTACCTGTACAGCAGTTATTGCCACCAGACCAGATTGACCAGCTTGCCATAAAAGGGAGCCTGCGATGTGGGGTCCGTAGCAGTCTGACTAATACTAAACAGTGTTAGATTTATTTTCGGGCAGTTTTTGGTAATAGCGTATATCTAGGCCACATGCTGTAGCCCGGTACTGATGGATGTGGAGCTTGTAGTTGATTGATGAGGTGTTCTGTGTGTTCTCGGTCGCATGATTCAGGCGTACTGGGAATTGTTGCAAAGGCTCGGACCTCGAACAGCGGTTCATGAAAATCAACTTGGCATAGCTCGGTAATTCACTACAATACTGTTTATTTATCCAGTAGTAGATTATGAAAGCCACTATACAGTCATTGGCACCGCTCTTGGTAGCAGACTCCGTGCCGTACTTCACAGACCCGGTCCAGGCGGGCTTTCCGAGCCCGGCCCGGGACCACCTGGACAGTCAGCTCGATTTCAATGAGCTGCTTATCAGGCGGCCTGCCTCGACCTACGTTCTCCGCGCCGAAGGGCATTCCATGGTCGAGGCTGGTATTGCCCCCGGGGACTACCTGGTGGTCGATCGCGCCATTGAAGCAGCCCATGGGCACATTGTCGTCGCTGCGGTGGATGGCGACTTCCTGGTCAAAAGTCTCCAGACACACCCCAGTCTCAAGCTTATCGCAATGAGTGACGACTATCCGGACATAGAGCTCGAACCGGGGCAAGAATTGGAGGTGTTCGGTGTGGTGAGCTATGTCGTAAAGCCCATGTTGAGCAAGGCGCAATGACCAAGCCCGTTTTCGCGTTGATAGATGTGAACTCCATGTACGCCAGCTGTGAGCAGCTCTTCAACCCGAAACTGCGAAACCAGCCCGTGGTTGTGCTGTCCAATAACGATGGTTGCATCATCGCTCGCTCAGCGGAGGCCAAGGCGCTTGGGATCAAAATGGGAGCACCTTACTTCAAAACGAGGCACACCCTGAAGGAACTGGGGGTAATAGTGTTCAGCTCCAATTACCCCCTCTATTAAGTTAGTTGGAATGCTTTTGAACTAATATGAATGCGTTGACACTCAGGAGGCGCATATGGCTGCCACCACCCCACTGCACAAACAAGTGTTAAGCCGTTATCCCAGTGTTCATGCATGGTTGGAGCTGTTGGCTAATCTGGGGCGTGCGACAGCCACCCTAGACGCCTATAGTCGCGCCCTTGCTCATTACTTGTTGTATTGCGAAAAGAATGGCCTGAAACCTGAGTTTGCGACATTCGAGAAAGTCACGCTATACATTCGTGAGCAGCTACCTGGTGCAAATAGTGCAGTGGCTAATTCAACCGTACACCAACGACTTACTGCCATCCGGTTATGGTACGATTACCTGGTATTTCAGGGCCTTTGCAACCACAACCCTATACCTCGTGGAGAGCATGGCCGGCTTCGCCAAGTGCCTGAACATGGAGGGTTTGTCAGGGGTTTGCTCCCACGATTGATAAAGTTGCCAAACATCCCTACCGATGAGCAGTGGCGACACTTTCTCAGTATCGCGGCCAGGTCGTCTATACGTGATCGACTTATGCTGTCGTTGGCGTATTTTGGGGCACTTCGTCGTGCCGAGTTGGTGGCCTTACGAATTGAGGATTTAGACGTTGCACATCGGCTAGTCTCGGTGCGAGCGGAGACGACCAAAGGCAAACGCAGCCGCGTCGTGTGTTACAGCCCTGAAATTGCACCGGTATTAGTAGCGCATCTGTATGCTCTTCGGAACGCAGGCTGGTTGCATGGCTCGTTGTTTCGATCAGAATCAGATCGTAATCGAGGCTCGTCACTGACCCGCTGGACGTGGAGCAAAACGGTTGAAGGATGGGCCAAGGAAGCGAAACTGTTGCACCTGAGCACTCACACCTTTCGCCACCTTCGGCTTACCCACCTGGCTCGTGCTGGCTGGAAGCTCCATGAATTGACCGCATATGCTGGTCATCGAGATCCCAAGACCACCTTAGTTTACTTGCACCTGTCGGGCGCTGATCTAACTGCAAAGATGGCTCATTCGATTGGCAGTCTCGATGCTCGGGTGTTTTGTGAACTCTTTGGATCTGAGGTATTGCAATGAGCACGCCCTCCATAATCCCCTATGTTCCATTCGACACGAGCCAGTACGAACGTCAGAGCATTCTATCGAATCGGGAGCTGACCATACTTTCGAATCACTTTCACCGTTCAGACTGGCGCTACCTCCAATCAGAGATACCTAAGTTGCTGGCCCCCCTGGTTGATATAGTGGACCACAGCGGCGTTTCCAAGCGATTAGCAATTTGTTCCGTGGCAGCCATTCTCTGGAATGTCAGCAAAACTGGTCAATCTTACTGGTGTTGGTCTGAGTCACAGTGGTTGACGTTGCTCAGTAAGCGAACTGGATCACGACCGTTCCTCGCTTCCGTTGCCTACCACATTGGCGGGTTTAAGACCCCACAGCGTATCGAAAAATTCCGGCAACCAGCGATATATGCTTCTCATATATTCGGCCATGAAGTGTTCAGACATGAGCATGCACGCTTGAGTCAAGCGTTGAGGTCGCTAGGCTACGCCGCGCGCAATCTTGAACAATTTCTTTCGTGCGTGCTGGGCACCCTGATGTTGGAAAATGGTGATCCGCGGTTGGAGACCTTCACTGAAGAACTGCTACTGAAGGGCCAAAGAAATCGAAGTCTAGGTGTCGCAAAATCGGTTGGGAAAGTGTCTCACGGACTGGCTGCCATGGGTGTTTTGGCAAAACCTCTGCGCATGCGGGGATACACCTGCTGGCGGGAAAAAAGCATCGAAGGTATCGACCCTACTTGGACGATGTGGTGTCGTCGATGGCGAGACACCTCCACCTTACGCCCTCGCACACGTGAAAGTAATTACAGTTTTATCTTAAGGACTGGTGGCTGGCTAGCGCGTGAGCAACCAGAAGTTGCGGCGCCTACCGATTGGAGCATGTCCACTTGCGCTGCGTTTATTGCCGCTATTGACCGGATGACGGTTGGTGAGTGGGCTTTGGAGTCAGCGAAGGGAACACAGCTCAAAGGGCTTGGCCAGCCTATTGCTGCCAACTCAAAACGTAACTTTTTGCATGCCTTGCGGCGTTTTTTTTCAGACTTCGAGCTGTGGGGCTGGGGACGTTTGAAGTTCAGTCCCCGACATCACTTGGCTACGCCACGATCCGTGACGTTTAGCTCGGGTATCAACCCACGCGTTATTGATGACTCGACATGGCTCAAGTTGATATGGGCGAGCCTAAATATTGAGCGTAAGGATTTGCTTTCAGAAATTCACTACCCCCTATCGATGGTACAAGCCATTGCCGTGTTGTGGACGCACGCTGGCCTGCGTAATAATGAAATTATACGATTGGACAAAGGGTGCGCCCATCCACAAACGCATGAAGTGGTGCACGAGGATGGAACTATCGTCCCAGCAGGAACCCTTTGCTATCTAGATATTCCTGCCAGCAAGACATTCAAAGCGTTTGTCAAACCTGTAGGAATGGTTGTGAAGGAGCGCATTGACGCCTGGCTGGAGGATAGGCCTGCCGACCAAGCTGCCTTGCTTGATGAGCGAACTGGGAATAAGGTTAGCTACTTGTTCCAGTTTCGGGGCAAGCGCATAGGGTCAAGTGCCATCAATAGCACCATCATTCCAATGCTATGCGCCAAGGCGGGTGTGCCACTGGAGGACAGTCGCGGGCGAATCACCAGCCACAGAGGGCGTGCATCCGCGGTAACAGCACTAGCCAGTGTACCTCAAGGCATGTCACTGATCGAGCTGATGCAGTGGTCGGGGCATAGCTCGCCGAGCTCAACCTTGCACTACATTCGAATTCGGCCTACCAAGCTGGCGGCATCCTTTGTTAAAGCCGATCAAATGGCGCATATGGTTTCAGTCCTGATCGACCACGACATCATTGCGCGCCATTCAGATGACCCCTACACCTTCTATGACTTGGGCGACTCGTATTGTTCGAATCCCTTTTGGAGCAGTTGCCCACATCGCATGGCCTGCGCTGGGTGTGATTTTAATTTGCCGAAAGCCAGCGCAAAGGCCCAGGCATTGGAAAGCAAAACGTCCATTAAACGGTATTTGGAAACGGTTCCGCTGACTGCGGATGAGCGGGAAATAGTGGAAGGCGATCTGGCGAAACTGGACGGACTCATTCGGAAGCTTGATACCGTGCCAACTCTGGATGGTCGAACCCCAAGTGAAATTGTTGCTGAAAAAGGGCGTTCATAATTCGTGATCGATTGGCCTGACAATGCTAAAAAATGTAGCGACCAATCTTCCGCTGTTTGTAGTGGTAGCAAGTCCCACTGTTACATTAGTCGTGAGTCGCTTTAACCGTAAGCGTCCTGTGGTGAAACCATCTGAAATTACCAGCCTACCACAATCAATGGTGTTCAGCTGTTTTTAAATAGACATCGATATGTTCATATTTAGCTCCAGACCTGAACCAAAGAAACGGAGAGTGTATTCTCAGGCGTTTTAAGCCTAGATTGTCGAAGCCTGTAACCAGCCCGGCGCTTCCCTGGCAAACATCGCACCTACCTATGGACTCAACGCGAACCTAGTTCATAAATGGCGACGTACAACGGACAATGTCTCGTCTGATGCAGATAGAGTTCCTAACTTTATTCCACTGGCCTTGCCAACGACCCAGTCGAGTTGCTCACCGATGCTGCGGATCGAACTGCCCGGCGTTCGGGGTAACGCTGTCGTGCACTAGCCCCTATCAGCGGCCGTGTGGTGTCTGCCCTGGTTGCGAACGTTGCTGTCATGATAGGGATGGATCAGATTTGGCAGGCCACTTCATCGATAAAGGCATCCCGGCGACCGGGTTACTGGCCCAGGTGTTGATCGCCAAGCACGCCGATCTCTTGCAGCAGTACCGGCAAGAGAAGACCTTTGCCCATGCGAGTTTTATCATCGACCGCTCAACCCTGGCGGACTGGGTGGGTGCCTGCGGTGTGGTGTTCCTCGGTGTCTGGACTGGAAAACTGGTATGCAACGACTTCGGTGGCTACAAGGCCAGCTTTGCCGCCGGCGTCACGGAAATCGCCATGCACGTCGCAAGTTCTTCGATCTGTATGCGAGAAAAACGAGCCACTTAGCAGCTCAGACGCTGTCGTATATCCAACGTCCGTATGATGTGGAGCGGGACCTCAAAGACATGAGCGCTGAGCAGCGACTGCAACGACGACAGGAACACGCCAAACCTACACTGGATGCCTTACACCACTGGATGATCGGACAGCGCCAGTTGGTACCGGAGGGCTCGGCCATTGCCAAGGCATTGGACTATAGCCTGAAGCAATGGGCAACGTTAATCCGTTACCTGTATGATGGCAAAGTGCCGATCGATAACAATCGAGTGGAAAACCAAGTACGTCCATGGGCACTGGGCCGGTCGAACTGGCTGGTCGCCGTGACCAACGTGCGGTGGCAATCATGAGCCTGATCAGACAGCGAAGCTGAATGGGCACGAGCCTTATGCGTACCTGAAAACGTGCTCACCCCGCTGCCAACCCAGCAGGCGAGTGCGATCAATGAACTGCTACCACACAACTGGTCATCATCTGACAAGGTGTGATGGCCGAACGCTTACCAATGACCAGCCAGTGTGAAGACTAAAAAACAACGCGTCGGCCGATGTATTAGCAGGAGGCGTTTGGACTGACGCCGGTACCAGCGCGACGGGCCTGGCAACCGAGGCCCAAGGGTCGGTTATATAATCGTCAGTAATAGAGGCTTTTGATATTCACGCCGTATTGCTGATATTAGGAAAACTTGGTCAGGCCATTTTCAGAGCAGGCTTTAAGATACCCGGCGCAAAACGCGTGTCGTTCGTTCACAGTTCGCATCGATATATCTAATTAAAGAAAACAACAGGGTCAAGGACTGTGAACGTACGCTACAGATGGTGCGGCTAGACGCTTACCTTATACAGGCAACCACCTAAGGAAATGGAGCTGTCAAACTTTCGCTTTCCTGGTGTTGGCGCTGATCAGCATTCCAAAATGTTTTGAGATAGTTGACTACATTGCGGATCTCACTAGGTGTCAAGATGTTTTCAAAAGCAGGCATGGTCAACCGATTGGAATCATTCCATGGGTCACGCCAACCTTTAGCTACTATGTTATAGAGCATTTTGTCTGAATGCTTCCAAGTATGGCCTTCAGGGTCGTGCGGTGGAGCCGGCAATTCACCTTGCTGATTTTTTTGGTTCCAGTCGGCTTGTCCCTGACCCGAAAGCCCATGACACCCTGCGCAATATGCCTCATATACAGCACGACCTTCACTCCGGCCTTCTTCAATCACCAAAGAATTACCGTAAACCATGCCATTACCAGCCATCACTAGCAAGGCAACTAAAATGATTCTATAAAATAAGCTGTACATTGACCTGGCAGCCTTCTAATCAATATACCGAGAAACGCTACCGCTACTGTCGAGCCCAACTAATCCCAACGAAGGAACAAAGGCAATAGCAATAGAAACGGCATCGCTACCCAGCTCCCATTCCTGACCACCATTGGAACTGGACCAAATACCAGTATCTGTAGCAGCGTATACTTGCGTGGGGTTTTGTGGATCAAAGACAGTATCGTAGACTGCTCCAATATTCATAATTCCAGTAAGACGCCAACCACAAAAACAGTCCATGGAGATTCGAACGGCATCATCAGAAACAGCATATAGCCAGCCTGTCTCCATACTTCCCTCCATGTTTGAATGCATCAATCGAAGAATGGGTTTTACCGGACCACTGTCCATTTTTGTCCAGGTTTTCCCTGCATTCTGTGTGCGGTATATGCCATCTTGTACAAGTACAACATACAGAGTTTCGGGCTGGTCCCGATGTATGGCCAGAGCCATGATGTCCTTCGAAGGTAGGTCACCATCCAAGCTTTCCCAGGCATTCCCTTCATCTGAACTGCGCCATACGCCCAAACCCAAACCAGCAACATAGACACTCTGGGCATTCTCTGTGGATGTAACAATTGAGGTCAATTCAGAGCCCGTCATACCGGAAGGTATTTCTATTTCCTGCCAGTCAATCGTTGAAGTCTTGCTTTTAAACAATCGGTTTTCAGACACTTTGTATAGTTGATCCCCAGCGGAATCATACCACAATGTTGGTAGTACCTGACTGCTTGGCTCTGCTTCAACCGCCATGCTTAACGCAGTCATCAAAATTAACGCTAACAGGTACTGTTTACTTGTGTGAACTGCAGTCATAGTTATGCTCTCATGCCAGTTATCCGATTTTACCCAGGACCGGGAATGTCGCCAAAAGCCAATATGAAAAAGCTGACAACTGCCCGGTAATTATCAAAACGCCCATAATAATCATAATGGCGCCGGCGATAACATTCAGTGTTCGACCCCAGCGGCGAAAGACTGCTCCTTTGTTTAATAAGGAGTTAATCGAAAGAGCGCTTAGTAGAAAAGGAACACCCAGACCCAGCGAATAGACTCCAAGCAAAGACAATGCGCCCGCCATATTTGCCGAGGAGGCACCCAGGGTCAAAATGGCCCCCAGTATTGGCCCAATACAGGGTGTCCAGCCGAAGGCAAAAGCGACACCCAACAGATAAGATGCCAGTGGTCGGCCTGCTCGCTGCGGTATTTTGTGGAAAAATCGCCACTCCCGCTGCAACCTGGGAATAGGTACCAGCCCAGTCATGAATAAGCCAAACACAATAACAATGAGCCCGCCAAGTAGGTTGGTTTCTTGCCGGTAGGTGAGTAATAGCCCGCCAATCGCAGTCGCACTTGCCCCCAGCATGAGAAATATCGTAGAAAAACCAAGAACAAACCAGGTTGCCCGGCCCATTGTCAGGAATCGGTCCAGCGTTTGTGCAGTTCTTATTTCTTCCAATGGTCGGCCTGCCACGAATGACAGGTAACCGGGAACCAAAGGTAATACGCACGGAGATATAAACGAAATCAGTCCGGCCAAAAAGGCGGCTATCAGGCTGATGTTAGCAATTTCAATCATTAGTATTAAAATTTAACATTGGCTGAAGGTACGACAGAATCACTTGACCCCGGATTAGAAGCGGCCCTTGTATCGACCAGGCTTACACCGTCCTCTGTTTTGTTTTCAGACTTTTTGTTTTTGCACATCATACACACCCCAAGGCCGCACATAACCAGACAAGGAAGCAGGCTAATCAAAATTGGGGCAATACCAAACAGGACCAACTGCTCCCATCCGAATAGCAAACCGGCGCCAATGGCAACGGCGGCTATCAGAAGGAGACGGCGTGGATTATTGAACATCCGTGCTCTTCGAGATTGTTTATGGCCATCTTTGGGCTCATTGTCACAGCAATTCATTAGTCTTTCCCCCTATTTAGGAGAGTATATCTGCTAGGAACTTGATCATTTCATCACTGTTCCATTCAGCAGTCCCCACCAATCGCCCTATTTCTTGGCCCTCGGTGTTAAGCAGCAATGTCGTTGGAATACCGACCGCTCTCAGTTTGTTGCCCGCCATACCGGAATCGTCAACATAGACACCAAGATTCTCGATACCTATTTCTCTATAGAATTCGGTCACTACGCCCGCCCCCTGACGATCCAGGGAAAGCGCCAGTACATCAAAGTTTGATCCCCCAAGTTCGGATTGAAGCGCGTCCAGAGTTGGCATTTCTTCGCGGCATGGGCCACACCAGGTAGCCCACAAGTTCAGTAACACGTACTTCCCCGAAAAGTCAGACAGACTGAGTGCATTACCACTCCCATCCTCGAAAGTGACAGCCGCAATATCTTGAGGGGTTTCCCACAATAGCAAGCCGCCAGGGCCAGTCCTGGCCGGAGGCTCTGCTACCGTGCTTAAAGGGAGCAAAGTCGCGACCAGAACTAATGTCATCATAGACCGTCGTATCGAATTAATTCTCATTTTTGCCTCCCCCCGCACGGTAATTAGAACGAGGTGTAAATAATGCTTGATGTCATGGGTCCAAAATTAAGCGCATAGACATCGATGGAACCGCGCTTGTTTCCGCCCATACCTGGAGAACCTGCCGGCATACCAGGGACGCTGAGACCGCGTATGAAAGGTTTTTCTTCCAAAACGGTATTGACGATATCAACCGGGATGTGTCCTTCAAACAGGTAAGTTTCGATCAGTGTCGTATGACATCCGAACATCTCCTCCGAGACGTCATGCTCCAATTTGATTGCAGTAAGATCTTCTGTATTAATTACTTCTACATCAAAACCATTGCGCTCCAGATACTCTGCATATTGACCGCAGCATCCACAGTTTGGGTTTTTATATAGCTTGGCCGCAGTTTGCGATGCGAAACTGGATGCGGCATACAACAACATCAAGGAAACCGCCAGAAATTTCATGATTTTCATAAGTTCTCCAATGGAACGACCTAAAGCAGTATCTACACGTAAACGCAGACACTCACTATTTGAACATATTTTCAAAATAAGTATGTACTTCATCCCAGGTACTGTCATTCAGTGCACTGGGGCCTTTCACTAACACTTCCAGATAGGACACAAGGTTCCCTGGCTTAAACTCCAGGCCGTGAAAGCGTGCTTTCAACCAACCTTCCTGATCTACAACATGAGTCACCAGGCCATGCATCTGCACCCCTTCACTGACACTGGAAAACTTTAAACCATAGTCCTCGGCCAACGAGCGGGTCAATTCCGGATCACCACTGGCATCACGGTATAAAAATCGCCAATTAGACGGCGCCAGATCAAAGTTGCGCCCGTAGGCATTCATGTTGTCAACAGTGAGATCTACATTGCTTTCAGTATCCGTAGCAATGGTAATGAACTCAACCTGCCCGGAAAGCCCCTGTTCCGAGACGCGGTCCTGTAGCTGGGCAATCAAATTCATGTGTAGAGGACAGGCATCGGCACAACGTGTGTATAGAAAATTTAGCACCACAACCTTACCAGCAAGGTCTAATTTTGAGACAGGGTTCCCCTGAGTGTCAAAGAGTGTGAACGGCGGTGCTACTCGATCAACAAACTGGGCATATCGCTCCTGTTCCTTGATTACTGCTTCGGCATCATTGAGCGAGTGCGCCGAGACCGGCAGGTTCAGCATCAACAAAAGGAGCAAAGGTACAAAACTCTTCATCGGCCGCTTTATCATTCTTTCAATTTACCTACTAGACACTAATGATCGCTCAGTTTTCCACTTTTTCGGAATCCGTTGAGTCGTGATGTTGTTGCATCATTCCCATCATGAAATTGCATTTTTCCATCATTGATTCCATTTCGTCCATCATATCCATCATACCCATTCCATTTTGCTGCATCATTTCTCCGTGTGCAGAGCTTTCATTTCGGCTTCCTTCCTGCATGCTTTGATCGGCCCAAAGAAACCCAGAACTAAAGACACTTAAAGTGGCAACGAATGAGTAAATAATTTTTTGTTTGTTCATAACCGCTTTCCTCATTTATTAACAACCAATAGACAAACTTTCTGACAGACCTACCTACTTGCTAAAGGTCTCTTTCTCTGGATAAAAGTACCCTTCAAGTAGGCTTTAAGGTCAAGCGGTTGTAGTCTAATTGACACTTAATTGACACATGAGGATGTCGCTTTAGTTGAGAATAGCTGCCATAAACCAGGCATTCGCTTATAGCTCGTGCATTAAGGATGCTATTATCATCTAGTACTTAGGCACTGAATAGAAATCTTGCCAAGCAGCTAAGATTACAATAGCCGAACCAGCAACGCTCCGTACCCATTTGAGTTGCACCAATTACACTACCTTTGTGCCCCAATGCCTGTCCCAAGCACTGTTGGCAACGTCCCTAGCCCAAAAGCCCCATCAATTCGGCTGCAGTTAGAGGCTCTGCAGCCGCCATGATTCAGCCTAACATAGTGTGAACCAGACCACATGATAGCCCCCCAAATAGACCCTAAAGCAATCGCTCTGTAAGTATTTGTTACAGGAACAAGCCGCCTCCCTAATGGCTCCACTAAGCGCCAAATACAGCGCCCTAGCGCTTCGATTCTACTCATGCCACGCCACCAGTCCGCTATGACAAGCCTATTATAATCAATAATACTGCCACCAATGGCCGGAGAACCAGCGCGGCCTCATATAATGCTTGGTTCAATACTTTGACTACCAGGGCTGCGGATGCGCCACTGGACATATAACTGACTATACGACCGCCACTGTAACCTAGCCTTAACGTAGAAATGTGACGAGGTCTTCGCATCGACTGCGGTATAGACTATGACAACGCGCTCTTTATGACTCCACACATACCAGCGCATTGAGCACCCTCCATAAAACTGAGTATAGAAGTGGCAAGTAGTGGCGGAATACCAGGATAGAGAAAATCAATATTCACATTGGCATCAATACTAAGCCGGTCGAATCAGTGTGTGATGTCGAGAAGTAGTGGCTCAGACTGCAAACGAACACTAGCATTCAAAGTAGCGGTCTGAGGCATGTAACACAGGCCCTTATCGGAACACCCTTGATACGAGACCTGAACACTCAGTAGATTGACGATATTACTTTCGCTGTAAATTGGTGCGCTCAACAACACTGAATTATAAAATACTTCCATTTCTCCCAGCGTTTCATGAATGATATTCGTCCCGGCAGGTATAAATAGTGGCCCGATGTGAACACTCTGTTGCTCGGTAGTAACAGAAAACTGATGGCGATGGAGGTAGTAGCCTTCAGCATTGGTGAAACTTATGTATAGCCGTTCGTCTTCTAGCCACGCACTGGGTTGAAACGCCAATTCTGAGGGTAGAAATGTCTGACTTCTGGTATTATTCTGGGGTAAACTCAAGTTTAATTCGATGCGCTGAGAGAACGTATTGTCGGCGAAACACAAAGGCGGCAACAGAAATAGAAAAATCACGGTCAATTTCATAAGTCATTATTCCGAGTGGATTAACTGATAAAGATTTTTCAACTTTCCTTTGTTAATCATTCAGAGTCCGCAATTGCCTCTACAATCGGACATCCTTCCAACATGGGCCCCTCTCCTGAACACTCAGTAAGAGTTTTCTCCAACACTCCCCTAATCCGAGTCAGCTTTTCGATCTGAGCCTGAATTCTCTTAAGTTTCTCAGTTGCAATTCGCTTGGCTTCTGCACGACTACCGTTAGCGTCCTGAAGTATTAGTAGCTCTCGTATTTCATCTAGTGTGAACCCCCACTGCTTCGCATTGAGTATGAAATGAAGTCGTGCGACGGCATCTTCGCTGTAGATACGGTAATTCGAGTCGGTTCTCTCTGGTGCTGGCATAAGCTTTTCTTTTTCGTAATACCTAATAGCTTGACTGGCTAGGCCTGTCAACCTTGAAAGCTCGCCTATAGTAAGACCTTTCATGTTCAGTTCTCCCATTGGGTTATTGAATTATGGCTACACAGCAGGAGGCTTAGACCCGTTTCAAAGGGTCCTCAAGCGGTTCACTTGCCCCGCCAATACAGCTGTATGACTTTTGCCAACAGAGGAAGCAATGTAATTCCCGTGATTAAGATCAATAGCACAGCCATACCCTGTGAGTTTGTTGATATCAAAGCCTCGCTAAAATAGGTAATCACAAAGGCCATAGGAATGACACCCGCTAACGTCGCAATCACAAAGCGCCAAAAAGCTAATGGAGTTAAACCAGCAGCGTAGCTGACTGCATCAAAGGAAATAAACGGTACCAGTCGAGAGGCGAAAACGATAATCATCAGTCCAGCCTGGGATCGATCCCGATGCAACCATGTCATTAACGTCTGTGCATGTGGCAACCGCTGCACAACCTGATAGCCAAAGAACCTTGAAAGACTAAAAGCGATAATGGCACCGGCTTCAGCACCAAGTACGACATAAATGGTACCTGGTACAGGTCCATAAACCGCTCCCGCAACCATGGCTATGGGGCCGCTAGGAATAGGGCTCATAACAATCGCTAACATCATTAGTGCGACGATCACAACAGGCCCCAACCATCCAAGTTGACTTATCAGATACCGAAGTTCGCTTTTGCTGGTCAGTATAGCGATCATGCCGCTGCTATGAAGTAGCCAGTAAATAATGATAAGCGCCACCAGCGCTGCCATTCCCGTTAGCAACTTAGTCCAAAACCTCTGGTCTCTGATCATTGCACTTGAAAACAAACGTTAGTGGACTTCAAAGCTTGTATACCTTTGTGAATGTGATGAGTCTAATGGTCATTTTAACTTCTTTTAAAGAGATATTTGGCCAAGGCAGCAATACCCAATACGAGCATCGTAATCAGCAATATTGAGATAAATCCCATACCAGCCATCATGGCCCAGCCACAAGTCCCTCCATCCATCATTGTCATCATATTTCGAACCTCATAATTACTCTCTAAGTTACTCGACTAATATTTAACTACGGTCTTGGTAGTGATCATGTTAATTGGCACCCAAATGTTTTTTGGAGAAACTGGGCTGAAATCGTCGCAAGCGCAGCGAATTGGTCAATACAAACACACTGGATATACTCATGGCAGCGGCGGCTAGTACTGGACTAAGTAAAAAGCCTGTTATTGGGTAGAGTACACCGGCAGCCACAGGGATTAACGCCACATTGTATCCGTAGGCCCAAGCAAAATTTGTGAGAATGGTTCGACGAGTGCGCCGGGATAAGGCAATGGCATCATTAATACCGTTAAGGTCACCACGCATCAATACGACGTCGCCGACTTCAATCGCTATATCTGTTCCGGTGCCCATGGCGATACCAACATCAGCTTGAGCCAGCGCCGGTGAATCATTGATACCATCACCAACGAAAACAACACGGCGACACTCATTTTGCAACCGTTTGATTTCATCGGCCTTCTGATCTGGCAGTACTTCGGCCAATACATGCTCAATGCCCACCTGACGGGCGATGGCATTGGCTGTGCCACTGTTGTCTCCGGTTAGCATCGTGATATTCAGGCCCTTGGTCCGAAGTGACCGTATAGCTTCAACAGCCTCCTCTTTTACCGGATCGGCAACGGCGATTATCGCGGTCAGATGGCCATCAACCGCTGCATACAGTGGGCTCTTGGCCTGGCCGGCCAAGGCCTCTCTCTGATTGAGAGTGTCGTTTAGGTCGATCCCCAATAAGCTCATGTACCGATCTGCACCAATAGACAGTTTATGACCGTCAACTTCCGCCGAAATACCGTAACCGGGCATGGCTTTAACCTGGCTGGCCGTAGGTACCGTCAGCCCTCTCTCATGAGCGGCCCGTACTATTGCTTCGGCAATCGGATGCTCACTCTGTCCCTCGACGGCCGCTACCCAACCCAACACTTCGGCTTCCTGACCTTTCAGCACAACAAAGTCCGTCAGCTCGGGCCGCCCTTTAGTTAAGGTGCCCGTCTTGTCGAGCACAATAGTGTCCATTCTGGCGAGCGTTTCCAGCGCCGCACCCTTGCGCAACAACACACCCATTTCGGCACCTCTACCGGTAGCCACCATGATAGCCGTCGGGGTCGCCAATCCCATCGCACAAGGGCAGGCGATCAACAGCACACTGACCGTGGTAACAAAAGCAAATGACAAAGCCGGTTCTGGCCCCATGACTAACCACGCAACGAAGGTTGCGGCGGCAATGAGCATGACGATTGGAACAAAGATACCGGCGATCTTGTCGGCTAACTGCTGAATAGGTGGCTTCTCTGACTGTGCAGACTCTACCATCCTGATGATCTTGGACAGCAATGTGTCTGAACCCACGCGCGTAGCCCGATAAGTCAGGGCGCCGTTTTTGTTGATGGTACCGCCGATAACCTCGGCTTTTGTTAGTTTTCTTACTGGCATCGGTTCGCCACTGATCATTGACTCGTCAACGTATGACTCACCTTCTACAACCACACCATCAACAGGAATACGCTCGCCCGGGCGAACCAGGATGAGGTCACCGGCGACGAGCTCATCCGCAGATATGTCCACGATCTGTTCATTGCGTAATACATGTGCCATCTTGGACTGTAATTGCAGCAGCTTTTTTATCGCTTCAGAGGTGCGACCTTTGGCAATGTGCTCAAAGTAGCGTCCAAGTAGAATCAGCGTGACGATTACCGCTGCTGCTTCAAAATAGCTTTCCGCCGTTCCAACCGGGAAAAAGTCCGGTACCAGCAAGGCGGCCACCGAGTACAAATAGGCGGCACTGACACCAATCATTACCAGGCTGTTCATACCCGGATTCAGGTGCTTCAGTTCGGCAGCGCCGGCTCGGTAAAAGCGGGCACCCGCATAGAAGACTACCGGCGTGGTCAAAATCCATTCAACGGCCATCCAGCCCCGGTGAGGCATCACGCTGGTAAACAGTGCATCCAAAAGGGGTAGCATTTTGCCCATAGCGATTATAACAACGGGGAAGGTCAACAGAGCCGCTATCACAACCTGATTACGCAAATGAATGCCTGCGTCATCCGGTTTTTCAGAAGAATCGTCGTGGGCTATACCCTGAGCCTGATATCCGGCCTCTTCAATGGCGCGGTGAATTCGTGCTATCGACACGACGTTAGGCAAAAACCAAACGGTTCCCTTTTGGCTTGCTAGGTTAACACTGACACCGGTCACGCCCGGTAGTTCCTTTAAAGATTTTTCGATACGGGAAACACAGGAACCACAACTCATACCCCCTATTGGAACCTTCACCTCATCGCTATGCGCCTTGTAGCCGGCTTCTTCCAGAGCGGATACCACACCTGTTAGGTCAACTCCATTTTCCGACCTAAGGGCGGCCTTTTGAGTGGCGAGGTTAACCTGAGCGGATTCGACACCCGGCAGGCTACCCAGTGCTTTCTCCACCCGAGCCACGCAGGATCCGCACGACATGCCTTGGACTCCAATTTCAACGAGTTCTCCCATTGTGTCCTCTTGGATTTGCATCAAATACCTAAACCACCGTTTGAAAACTATGTGTGCCTTAACTAACAACACGAGGGTAACCTTTAAGTAGACTATAAGGTCAAGTCCTTTAGTTCACTCGAAACATCAGCAAAATGACATCGCTTGAATGCTCAGGTAGTTGATGCTTTAATTCTGCGCCATGAAACCTGCTTCTTTACTATGCCCGCTGGCTTACCTCGCCGTGTTGAGCCTGCTCCTGAGTCTGTCAGTACTATCGACTGGCAATGTAAAGACTATGGGTATAAATGACGCGCCGGTCGGCAGTTCGGAAATATTCGAACAAAGTAAGACTTGCACTCAACTTGAAAACCAACCCATCACCTGCGATTTGCCAATATGTAGCGCATCGACAATGCTGTTCTCGTCATGTACGTATATTGCCACTCTTACGTCGGCTGTACAGAGACTCTATATTCAACCCTTTCAGTTTCTGCTGCCATCTCCTCCTGACCGTTACCCGCCAAAGTTGAACCGCAATAATACAGGCTGATTTAGGTTAATCCCGCGCCTATCAGTTGTTCCGGAGCACATGTTTCTGGTAAACCGATGTCGTGGTTATGGTCATTCGAAGATAGCAGGAAAACTGATGAGATCATTATTTGCTGTGGTAGCTGCGCTAACACTAATACTATTTGGGCAATCATTTCCGAGAGCTGCCTTTTCACATTCACTTGAAGCTGTAGAAACTGAACTGCGCTCAAAAGAACCCAATGTAGAATTTATAGATCAGACTGATGCGTCATTGCCGTTACCATTCTTCTTAGAAGAGAATGTCCGCCAAGCCGTTATAGATCGAAAAATCAGTATTCTGAATATTGCCGACAAGGATTGCCAGGCCGATTGCGCCGGGCATATGACACTAATCTCTAAGCTCCAAAAGATGGTTAACTCAGCCCATATGATCGATCAGGTGCGCTTCATCACCCTGATAACAAGCACCGAAATGATCGAAAGAGATAATGTGCTGACTTCTAGCTTTATAGAGCGGTTCGGTCTTAACCCGATTAACTGGAAAGGTCTCCCTATTAATGGCCAAGCACCCGGTACCACAAATCGACTAGTTGATCTGCTAGATGTCATGAAGGTAAGTCCAGACGTTCAGACTGAGCAGGATCGGGTGACCTATGTGATTGACAGGGAAGGGCAACTCAGAGCCCAATTTAATGGCCTGGAATTTCAGCCAGTCAACTTGGTTAGCTTAGCCAATACCCTGGTTTATGACACCCATGATATCACTACCGAAGAAATTTCAACCAACCATTCTTCGGTTCCATTGAATCTCAATATCCCTGACGTTTTGGTCAGTGGAAGTGTAATAGTATCCGGCCTGACGTTTGGTTTTTTCTGGTACCGAAGACATCGGAAAAGCCACCAATGACGCCCCGATTGGCTCAAAAAATATTTAGGCATGTAACTTTATGAAGAAATCTAAACGGGATACAACGGAATGGATATAGCGAATATCGGATTACTCGGCGCCTTTCTGGGAGGACTGATTTCATTTTTGTCACCCTGTACATTGCCATTGGTACCGGGGTACTTGTCGTTTGTTACTGCAACAGGTCAATCCAACCCGCAGAACCAACAAGAAAGCTGGCCTCATTTGCTACTCAGCGTGTTTTTCATACTGGGCTTTACAATTGTTTTTATATCTCTAGGCGCCAGTATCACCGTTGTGGGTGGCATGCTTCAGCAGTACCGGTACGAGGCTACGCTTATTGGCGGCAGTCTGATCATTGTGCTCGGTGTTTTCATGACCGGCCTGATCAGGATCAACGTTTTGCAACGTGAGTTCCGGCTGCACCTGACACCACGATCCAGCAATCCGACAACTGCATTTCTACTGGGCATATCGTTTGCAATCGGCTGGACTCCATGCATAGGTCCTATTCTGGCAACTATTCTGGCCATGAGCTCACTGTCGGGAGATCCACAACAAGGTGTCTTGCTGTTAAGTGTCTACTCTCTGGGGCTGGCACTTCCCTTCTTGATTGTTTCGATCTTTATGGAGTCTTTCAAAAAACGTCTACGAGCATTGGGCCGATTCAGTCGGTATTTGCATATTGCCGCTGGCCTGATCATGATCTTGATGGGGGTTGCAATGATTACTGGTAAGTTGACATTGATGGCTTCTTGGATGCTGAACTGGTTTCCGGCACTCGGAAAAATCGGATAAACACGTACGCCTGTCATTAAGCAGGCAATGGAGAGCATGAAAGCAATGAGAAAAGTTGTGTTTTTTCTTCCTCTTGTGGTAATTCTAGGCTTGGCTATTCTGTTTTGGAACAGCTTTTCGTTGGACAACCAAGAAAGACCCTCAGCTCTAGTTGGAAAGCCTGTACCGAACTTTGAGCTTCCCTGGCTTGAACAACCTGGAGAATATTTGAACCAAGACATTTTTAAAGGTCAGATTAGCTTACTCAATGTATGGGGTACCTGGTGCCCCGCCTGTCTGGATGAGCATTCGTATTTAATGGCGCTGGCGGACCGCGGTGTTCGGATAATTGGACTGGATTACAAAGACGATCTGAGTGCTGCAAAAAAGTGGTTGCAAGACTTGGGGAACCCTTATCAGGCCACTATTTTTGACCAGCATGGAAGTCTGGGCCTGGACCTTGGTGTCTATGGAGCACCTGAGACATTTCTTATCGACCAAGATGGTATAGTTCGCCTTCGCCATGTCGGCGTTGTCAATGAAAGCGTTTGGCAGGAAAAGTTTCGTCCCCTGGCCAATCGGTACTCCGATGGCAGGCAGTTTTAATTTGACTCTATCCTCCAGACCTATCGTATCCCATGCGAGTATTGAATCGTGTTTAAGGAAAGGCTATTCACCACACTGAGAAAAACATCAATTTGGCATGACAATCAACTATCGAAGCTACAAACGTTGACGCCAAAAAAATTGGGATTATGTCGAGACCGTGCATAGTATTTATTGGCTCCTATTCAGTTTGACTAGGTATACGTTAAACGAGGCAAGATAGAACCCTAATATGTGTTCTCGTTGATGCTTCAAACATCAGCGCTGATGCACGCTTCCCTCGCTAATTCCAGCAAGAACTCCACACGCCTCAACTTCTCGGTCGCTATTGCAGTTCGCCCTCAGTGAGACGAGCTGCTTCTCAAGTGCTTGTAGCGCAGTTATCTGTGACCTTACCTGACATATGTGAACATCTAGCAAATCATTTACAGCGGTACACGGTTGATGAGGGTCATCTTGATAGCTCTGAAGTTCGGAGATCTCTGCTAGTGACAAGTCCAGCATTCTGCAGCTACGTATGAAGGCCAATTGCTGGGCATGCTTGTCTGTATACACACGATATCCGTTTTCCTGCCGATCAGGCGACGGTAGCAAGCCTTGGTGTTCATAGTAGCGGATTGTCTGTGTATCAACCCCTATAGATTTTGCCAGCTGACCAATTCGCATCAGGATCCCCCTTCAAAAGTCTCTCAACCCTATTGACCTTATAGTTACTATATGGTTTCTAATGGTAGCATCATATCTAACGAATAGAACACTATTATGAGCAAGCCCTGTAATGACCACTGTGGCAACGATGAGCCACTCCGAGCAGAATCCGATAAGAATGACCCTTCCCAAGCCTCGGGGAAGTGGGTCAGTGTCTATACCGTTCCAAAGATGGACTGCCCATCAGAGGAACGAATGATCCGCCTCGCCTTGAACGGCTTTGAAGAGGTTCAGGCGTTGGCCTTCGACTTGTCGAATCGCCAGCTGGAGGTCGTGCACGATGGAAAGGCTGCCACTATCACTGCGAAGTTAACTTCCTTGGGGTTGGGAGCCTCTCTGAAGAATACCTCAGCCGCCGACCCGGAAACAGTCAAAGCTACCGTATCCTCGGCAACCTCTGCCACCCAAGAGTCCGGCACCCTGCGCTGGTTGCTTGGTATCAATGCACTTCTGTTCATCGTGGAGATGAGTGCCGGTCTAGCCGCCCAGTCTGCAGGTTTGATTGGAGAGTCCCTGGACAATTTTGCCGATGCAGCAGTGTACGGGCTTGCCCTTTATGCAGTTGGGCGTAGTGTTACTCTGCAGGCACGTGCCGCGCATCTTGCAGGCGTACTCCAATTGATACTAGCTGTAGGCGTACTCGCAGAGGTGGTGAGACGTTTTTTATACGGCAGTGATCCTGAATCACTGGTTATGATGCTTATCGCACTTGTCGCATTAATTGCCAATACCAGTTGTCTGTTGCTTATATTCAAACATCGTGAAGGTGGGGCACATATGAAGGCGAGTTGGATATTCTCGGCCAACGACGTGGTGATCAATTTAGGGGTGATCACCGCCGGAGCTCTGGTCGCGTTGACCGGCTCCAACTACCCGGATCTGATAATCGGTACCATCGCAGGTCTCGTCGTACTCAACGGAGCCAGGCGTATCCTGGCACTGAAGGGTTAATTAATACCCATTACTGGCGAAGGTCACTCATTGTACGTGTTATCGACCATATTCGGGCTACTGCAAATGACAACTAAATCTGCCAAGTGGCTAATTTAACAATTATTGACAAACGGGCAGTCTGTTATGGATTCCCCACTTTTATACCGTGGGTGTGTGAGGAGCACCGAGTCCCCCTTGAGCGAATAGTAAAGGCTCCAGCGTTAGACTTCATTCGAATTGCAGCCGTGGCCTCAGTTGCACTGGCCAATATGATCTGTGAGAACCGTTACAAAGTGGAGGACATCATCTGAGATTTTGTCCTCGACGGCACCACGAAGAACTGATTAACCGAGTATCCTGCTATCATGTTTTGGACTACCTTGGTCACAATTGGTGAGACTGGAATAGGCTGACTGAAAACTCTACTGACATCGCAATTGCCCCCGAATTCATTCTACTCGCTCGGGAAAGCACTTCGAGCAGAATGTTGTGTATCAATTCTGAGCGCATGAATCTATTGAGCACATGCCTATCAATTCCTGACTAACAAAGAATTAGGAGAGATTGCTACCCACGGTCTTTTTTGTGATTCTCTTTTATGGATTAAAGCCTTCGCCTGGAAAACGGTAAGCCCAGAAATTGGTTTACGCGCTCACTAGAAATTCTTCTTCTAATAATGGCTTCGGCAATCTAGTCAAATACTGAACTGCATTCCAGATGAGAGCTATTTTTGAAGCTATTCCAAGAGGATAACAGTCATTGCCCCTAGCATATATTCTATATAATGGCTGGTGTCACTTTATCAGTGAAATAGACTAACAGGAAATTCTGGAAACACTACTCCGTCAAAAATGTAAAGCGATGTTAGACAATGTATTTCAAGTTTAGTTCATCTGCTATTTGCTTTCTTCAGCACATCAGCCAAGTCTTCCGGAATGGGCATCGGTTTAAGTGCACTTACATTTGCCCGGCCCGTATTGCCGACTGGAACCCAGATTTTGGAAAACAACAAAGCAGCAACAGTTCGGGTTATTTGCCCCACTGTCTCACGGATATCGCGCGTTCGCCAACCAAGCCTCAGCATCCTTAAGTGAGTGGCGGCATGTGCTAAGGTGAACCTCTGGCTCAGGATATGCGCCCGTTCGAGATGCTTGAAGGCTGTACTGTAATCACACAATGCTTCGAAATTGGCGGCCGCTGACAGCTCATCTCTATAGTATTTTTTTAGTTCACTATTCATAAATTTAGCTCCCTTTCTTTGGCCAGCAACGCTATCACAGTGTTCTGCCTATCCAAATCTTAAACCAGGCTGCCAAGTAAGCGACCCCAAATGTTACGGAACAACGTTTCCGCAATCTCTAATCTCTCCGTTGTCAGGAGGAGGTTCACCGCTTCAAGCTTCCACACATTAGTTCTGTCTGTCGGGGAGATGCTTCTGTACGAGACGGAGTAATGGCTCAGAACCAAATTCGGTCAGTTGACGGCCATTCACGAAGAAAGTAGGTGTACCTTGTACCCCAAAGGCTCTTACGTCCAGCATGTCTTGCTCAAGGATGGCATCTATTCGTGCAGATTGCATGTCTTCGCGAGCTCTGGCTATGTCCAGACCAGATGCTTCCGCAGCCTCCCAAGCTTTTGTAACTTGAGGGGCATCATGCCAGGCAGGCTGTGCCTCCAGCACTGCTTCAAGCACTGGTTGATAGACGTTTTGAATGCGAGCTGCTTCTAAAATGCGTGAGACTTCTTCAGAGCCTTGGTGAAAAAGAGTATATCGCAAGACCAACCGCACCTGATCTGGGTATTCCGACAGTATCTGCTTAACAATTGGGTAGAAAGCCCGACACGCCTCACAGGAAGGGTCGAAAAATTCAACAATTGTTACAGGTGCGTCGGCAGGCCCAAAAGTAGGCGAATGAAACCGCACCAGATCCTGTTCATTTTCAACTGCTAGCGCTGAGGCTACAGGTTTTTCAGCAGTTGCTGCGGATTGTTGAGATTGCCGTTTGAAAAAGACTGTAGCTCCGAAAGCTACAATCATTACCATACCTATTGCGACGACGATAGCACGACGGTTCATGGGAGCATTCTCCTACGGATTAACAAAAGCAAAATTATTATGGCTGTGAAGATAGCGAACGCCAGGTATGGAAGTGGCAACCCGCCTAAAATTGTCATTCCGGCACCCGAACAGGATGGACCTGTAGCACTACAGGGCTGAATGGATTGAGGGATGACTCCGGCATAAAGCAGTGAGTGTGACAAAGCAAACAGGGCTCCAATGACTGCAAGAGGAAGTGCATATCGCCACACAGTCAAATCTGAATTAAAGCAAGCTACCGCCAACACTACAGCCAGCGGGAACATAGAGGTCCGCTGGAACCAGCAAAGTACACAAGGAGACTGACCCAGAACTTCACCGATATAGATGGCCGAAATTGAAGCGATCGCCGCCAGGAGCCAGGCCGCGAGAAGTAGCCACCATCCACTTACATCACTATCGTTCATCATTGGGTATGCATCTCATGATAGATGTCTTAAGTGTTCAGGATTGAAATGCACCAACTGGTACCGGTACGAAAGCGACGATTACAAGGTCGGTACCAATTTTACCTGCATGGTGCCATGCCTCTTTAAGAAGCCTGTAGTAACAGTTGAATATCATGAGTCAGATCAGAAATCGGCTGGTTTCCCCTAAGAAGAACTTGAGCTTCACCGTCAGCATTGAAGCCGTAAATCGCCGAGCTGTGGGATACGGCGTAATTACCATTTTCATCGGCTTCACCATAGCCGTAGGTAGCCCTCATCCGCTTGACCAAGGCGGAAAGCTGGTCATCGGTACCTGTCAAGCCGGTAACCTGAGGGCCGAAAAAGTCGGTGTAGGCTTTAAGTCTATCCGGTGTGTCGCGGCTTGGATCAACGCTTACAAACAAGACCTGAACCTCATCTTGGCGCTCCTCTGGCAACGCCTCAATGGCGCTTGCCAGCCCTTGCAATGTTCCGGGACATATGTCGGGGCAATTTGTAAAGCCGAAAAACATTAGCGTAGCCTTGCCGAGAAAAGTCTCCTGATTGACGTCCAGGCCTGACTCCGATATCAACTCGAACGATAGATCCGGCATAACTCCTCTTATGTCGGACCCTTTCCAAGCGACATCATTGTTGCTGCAGGATGCAACCATCAAGGCCAGTAGTATTGGCGCTACCCATGAAATAACTCTTATCACCGTATACTCCCTACTTTTCTATAATGTCTATGCGGGTCGCACTTTAGTTTGCTCGGATTGATGTAACATCCGCCTGAGCAACACCACCATAACCAATACACCCATCATGCCGGGTGGAATCCAGGTAAGAACTCCTCCCAGTACCTGATCATCATGAGGCGCGATGGGCCAAGCCCGACCGCAGAGATCGTAAATATCGTAAAGATTTGCCGGGCTCGTAACAATATAGGCACCAAGCCCCAGTTGGGGCACCGTCACAAACCAAATCACTATGATACGTTTTCCGAAGCTGAGAGTCTTGGCCCTGACCGGTGACCTAGGATCTAAAATTAACCACCAGAACAGGATTCCATCCAGGAACATCGACCAATTCATGACCAAGTACAGGGGTTGACTCAGCATCGCTTTAAAATGGACCTCGGGCATCAGCCAGAAAAAAATCAGGCCTACAAAAATGAATCCTGCCAGTGGTGGGAACTGAATGATACGATAAGGGATCTGAATCACACGAGAGCTAAGTGCCCGTGCGACAATATGCTTCGTTCTTCCCTCGGGAAAACCGGCAGATAATACCTTCCAAGGGTTCGATGCCATCAAAAGTATGGCCGCCAAGTGATGCAGCACCAAATGCTGAATGCGATGAATAAAGAACATGAACTGAGCAAAATAGTCAAATTGCGTATGCATGACTGAATAGGCCAATACGAACCCAAGCCAAAACAGCGCAATCCGCCAACCTGGCAATGGCGTTCCAGCCTGCGCCAACACTCGCTGGCCGCGAACAAACAACAAGCCAGTCCCGCCAAAGAATACAACCGCGAGCCAGGAGAACTCATACGGCAGGAGGTACATTAAATACTCTGGCACGGGAAACCCTCGTTGGCGGTGATTGACAGAGTGGGTGAGAATTGGTCAATTACCATGATCCATGGCCTCTCCATCGCCCATACCCATGACTTTGAAATTGACTGATATTGATCCCGCCTTCTCAAATTCCAGCGTGATTGGACGCTCTTCGCCGGATCGAAGCGGAGTGGAGAGATTCATCAACATCAGGTGCAGCCCCCCTGGTTCGAAGCTAACGCTCGCGTTAGCGGGGATTTCAACACCATCAGTCATAGGAGTCATTTGGACCATGCCATCTTTAACTGTTGTCTTGTGGGCTGACACTTGGGCGAAGTCGGCACTCACTGATACTAGCTTATCCGGCTGACTGCCTTCATTCAAAATGACCATGTAACCTACTCCTGGCGCTCCAGGTGGGCTGGCATTCGACCAAGGGTGAATAATTCTTAGACTTCCTGTGCTGTAGTCGTGCGCCCACGCAGGCATCCCCCACACAAAAACAATGGACCATATCAAGACATGAATATACCTCTTGCTCAGTCCTGAGATCTTAGGCATGGCTTCGCCCTCACTAATAGAATTTAAACACACGATACTCTCCCAGCAGAATAGACAGTGTCAAGAAGGTCAATTCCTCAGGACGGTCAATAAGGCCGAGGTTTGTAACTAGACAACTTTTTTCGAGCTCTGACTACCGCAATCAGGATCTGCATCACATGCATCCCGAACAGCGGCGTCTTCCGGTTGCAAGGTACTGTGGGCAATGCTGAACTGGTCTCTGAGTAACGTTTGTAACTGTGGAAGAATGCTCTCCCACTGTTTCATGGAATCCAAGTCGATATGGGCTGCAAGCGCATGACTGTTTGAGGACAAACTCCAAATGTGCATGTCGTGAATCGCTTTTACTCCTTCAACTTCCGTTATCGCATTTGCGACCGCCGAAGAATTGATACCAGTCGGCACCGCTTCCATCAACACCCTTACCACCTCACGCAACAAGCGACTGGCCGATATAAGAATCAGAAAGCAAACGAACAATGAGAGAAGCGGGTCAATCATAGCCGGCCCTCCCAAGTAGATGGTCAAACCGGCGCCTATGGCCGCCACTGAACCTAACAAGTCACCGAAAACGTGCAGCAGTGCACCGCGCACATTCATTGTCTGCTCGCCCCGCATTAACACCCAAGCAACGATCACATTTACCAGAAAACCAAGGCTTCCAATAACCAGGACCAGTCCGCCGTTAACCTCTGGCGTATCGATAAAACGGTTGATGGCCTCATAAGCGATGTAGAAAACAACGGCAAACATGAATACAACGTTGAATAGTGCGCCAAGTACTTCCGCGCGTTGCAAGCCAAATGAGTGTTTGCGTGAAGTAGGCTTATTCGCGAGCCATGCGGCGAAGGCACCCACCCCCAGCGACAATGAATCCGTTAACATGTGACCAGCATCAGAAAGGAGTGCTAGCGAATCAGCCAGCAAGCCACCCACCACCTCGACTGCCGCGAAGCCAGTAGTGAATAGCAGGGCAAATACCAATGCCTTGCCTGTCCCATGGTTGTGGCTGTGGCTGTGGCTGTGGCTGTGATTGTCACTGTGTCCAGTCAATTTAGCGCCCCCTAGTAAATTTGTTTTCGTTGCCCGACCTAAAAATACGTGGTTGGAGTCGCCAATCCTACTCACTAGGTCGACTCTACTTTCCGTATCCGCTCGCAACATAGTCCATGTCAAAAGCATCCAACTGCCCGTTCAAATTAGCAGCAAATATCTCGAACGATCTCAGCTCATCTTCATTTAACGGATTTGCTGTCGGCAACTCTACTGTCTGAGGATTTTGATGAACACCGTTAACTTGAAACTCGTAGTGTAAGTGAGGGCCAGTAACCATGCCCGTAGCGCCGACATAGCCAATAATTTGGCCCTGCTTAACTCGATTACCTGAACGGGAGCCCTCGGCGAGACTGCTCATGTGGGCATATAGCGTACGAATTCCACTACCATGCTGCAGGATTACCGCAATACCATACCCTCCATTGCGACCAGCATGGATAATCTTACCTTCTCCCGTGGCCTTAATCGGAGTCCCGCGAGGAGCTGCATAGTCTGTACCCTTGTGGGCACGAATGGTGTTCAAGACTGGATGACGTCGATTGGGATCAAAGCGTGAAGAAACGCGGAATACATTCATGGGGTTTCGCAAAAAAGCTTTTTGAACACTACTGCCGCCAGGCGAGTAGTATTCGGTATTGCCGCTAGCGTCGGTGTAGCGCAATGCCGTCACTTCCCGGCCTTGCGTGTGGAAGCGAACCGCCAAAATGGGGCCGTCCCTGAGTTTCTTACCGTTCAAATAGTGCTCCTCATAGATCACCGAAAAACGATCGCCAGCGCGAATGTCCTTTGCAAAGTCTATGTCCCAGCCAAGCAGCGTGGCGAGTTCCATAATCAAGCCATCACTGAGACCAGCATTGGTTCCGGCGAGATAGAACGATGAGTCTATGGTCGCTTGGGTAAAGCGGGTATAAACTTCGGGATCTTCGACAATTGACTCAATCCCAAACCCTTCTTCGTTGATGTCTATACGATACCTGGACAAATCTGACTGACTAAATGTTACATTGTTCAGCGTATTTTCAGACTGGTAGGTGAATTTGAATGTTTGCCCGGGAAATATTTGCTCAAGCAGTGTGTTTATGCTTTCGTCAGCCAACAACTGGTAGAGAATACTAACGCCCGCACCAGCTCGCTCAAAAACATTGGAGAGTGAATCACCTGGTTGGACTTCGATAGTGACTTCTCTTGTAGATTCATTCTTTGCCGACGGCAGAGGTTCAGAGCTTTTAAATTCCAGCCTAGCTGGAATCTCAACGACTACGGATTGACCTGGTGAAGGCCATAAAGCGACAGCAAGTATTACATAGGTTAACAGAGCGAGGCAAATAGTATGCCACAAGGAAGGTCTTCGGGATTTATACATTAACTTATTTAACATGATACATCGCTTACTGTGTGATTTTTCTACTACACTTATTGGCTCGAACAACAGTTCACCTGTCTGCATATATGTATGTATTTGGTAAAATATGATTGCTCTTGGTCTTTAAAGCACACTACGTTATATCGGTCTTTACAAAAAATTGAAGTCAGCAATCGTTAGAATCCCACAGCTCCCTGTTAAGAGGCAGTGCGTATTCCTAGTGTCTTTTTTCATTGCTTCAACACCTTTAGTCGACACATACTCAATTATGGTGTGGTATTGAGCAAATACCTATAAGCACAATGAAGTCCCGTAGCTTATCTAAAAATAGTTCTTTAGGCTCACTCTTTACTTACACGGAACTCACTCTTTACATACACGGAAATAAGTATGAACTAAATTGGAGCACCAGAATTGCTTCAGACCACTACCTTCTGCATGTTTTTCGCATCCTGATCGTCTTATTATGGTTATGAATCCGGCATCAACAGCTCAACGGTCTGGTTGTCAGCATGCGAACGCTACCTGACTTGATTTTCCATTCAACATTAATTGGTTGGAGCGCTATTGAGCTAAGATGAATTCTTTGTGACTCAGGAGGAGGCGACCATGGCCACTATCCGCTCCTATTGCACAGGCAAGTGTTAAACCGTTGTAACGACTTCGCAGGTTCGACAGTTCTGGAACGCCGCCGATTTACGCCCAAACCGACTCAAAACTTTCAAAGTCAACAATAATCCAGAGTTCGTTGATAAAGTCGTCGATATCGTAGTGTTATACATGATCCGTCCAGAGAGTGCCGTTATTCTCAGTGTTGATGAGAAAACTCAGGTTCAGGCTTTGGAACGCACACAACCTGGCTTACCGATTGTCCAAGTCGAATAGGCAGTCGGGCTCATAATTACAAGCGGAACAGTACAACCAGTCTATTTGCGGCCTTCAATATCCTGGCTTGAATGGGCACTTGAAAGGAATCAAGCAAGACAAACATAGAATTAGTCTTGTGCATCTTGAAGATGGTCGATCGACGCAAGACCCTGAAAGAGTCCATCGTATTATTATGACAATCTCAGCGCGCTTTGAACCAAGGTGGTTGGAGACTGAGTCGCATCACGCCCTCGTATTCTCCTAATTTCCACGCCAAAAAAACATCTTGGTTCAATGGTTTAGAGGTGTGATTTTCTCAACTGGAATGACGAGTGCTATGCCGCGGGTTTTTACCAGTGTTTCCGAGCTCAATGCTGAACTGGAGCAGTTTATCAAAACCCATGACACCTAGAGCGCTAAGCCATTCAAGTAACAAAGCCTGCCAGTAGTAGAATATCCAGATTTTGCTTCGATTGTTTCACGAACCTTCTATTCGCTTACTAACTTGCCCTTGGCTTTACAGCCCCATTAAGAACTCTACGCAAAAAGAAGGCGGAGGCGAATCTGCTTTAATCGAGTACTCTTAAGGTCTTTCCTCCGGCGAAAATTTTTCAAGTCCGTCATGGAGTGAGGTGATAAGGGGACAATAGACGCTACCTTGCTGGACGCGGCATTCATGCACCAGCTCATCCAGTGCTCGCTCAATCCGCTGCAGGCTCAGGATTTTCTGCCGCACACTGGTCAATTTCTGTTCACCCAGTGTTCGTGCTTCGTCGCAGTGAGTTCCATCCTGCAATATCAACAATCCTCCTATTTCATCCAAACTGAAGCCCAGCCATTTGGCCGTTCTAATGAAGTGAAGGCGCTCCAGAGCCTGTTCTTCATAGTGACGTATGCTGCCAAAGGGCTTTTCGGGTTCTGTTACCAACCCTCTGCGTTGGTAATATCGGATGGTTTCCACTCCGATATTGGCGGCTTTCGCCAGGGCACCGATGGTCATTGGACGATTTTTTTTAGACATTGGACTTGATTCCGTAGCTGACTACGGGGGTAACCTTACCGCAGTCATCTAAGTCCTTAAAGGAGCAAATGTAATGTCAGAATCCAAATCTGGTCGCGCTTCGCTGGCCGCAGGGGGCGTTGCAGCGGTTCTCGCTTCCGCCTGCTGCCTGGGGCCTCTGATTTTAATCACGCTGGGCATTTCAGGCGCCTGGATCGGCAATCTGACGGCCCTGGAACCCTATAGACCCTGGTTTATTGGTGCTGCGTTGCTGGCAATGGTCTTTGCCTGGCGCCGGATATACCGGCCTGTGGAGGCCTGCCAACCGGGTGATGTTTGCGCGGTGTCACAAGTGCGTGCGGCATACAGAATCGCTTTTTGGATTGTCTCGCTGCTTATTCTGATCGCGCTGGCGTTCCCCTTTGTCTTACCGCTGTTCTATTAAGATATCTTTTAAGAGGAAAGACCCCATGAAAAAAGTACTAATGATGACGGCGCTGCTCCTGCTATTCGGTTTGCCCGCTTTGGCGGCGCAACAAACGGTCACCCTGGCAGTTCCCGGTATGACCTGTGTAGCCTGTCCATTCACAGTCAAAGCCGCTCTTAATAGGGTCGAGGGAGTGATCTCTGTCGATGTCCGTTACAAAGAGCGTGACGCTACGGTCACCTTCGATGATGCGAAAACCTCTGTCGAATCGCTGACTCAAGCCACCACAAACGCCGGTTATCCGTCCACGCTAAGCCAAAACCAGTCGACACAGGAGTAACGTTTATGAGTGATAGCAACCTGCACATTGCTGTGATCGGCAGCGGTGGCGCGGCCATGGCCGCCGCACTAAAAGCTGCCGAGCGCGGTGCCCGAATTACCCTGATTGAGCGCGGTACCGTCGGTGGCACCTGTGTGAATATCGGTTGTGTGCCCTCGAAGATTCTTATTCGTGCCGCACATATTGCCCATCTGCGCAAGGAGAGTCCTTTCGATGGAGGCCTGAGCGCCCAAACGCCCGTCGTGGATCGGGCGGCGTTGCTTCGGCAACAACAGGCGCGTGTCGACGAGCTGCGGGATGCCAAATACGAGGGAATTTTGCGCGATCATCCGAACATCACTCTCCTGCACGGAGAGGCCCGATTTATTGATGCTCATCAGTTGGTGGTTACGCTAAACGAAGGTGACGAACAGATCGTTCACTTCGATCGCGCCTTTATCGGCACTGGCGCCCGCCCGACACAGCCGCCTATACCGGGGCTGGCTGATACGCCTTATCTGTCCTCTACCAGTGCGCTGACATTGGAGACTGTGCCTGAACGGATGGCGGTGATTGGGGCTGGATACGTGGCGCTGGAGTTGGCCCAGGCTTTTGCCCGGCTGGGCAGCCAGGTTACGGTACTGGCACGCAGCCGACTGCTGTCGAGCGAGGACCCGGCAATTGGCGACGCGGTTGAAGCCGCCTTTCGCCGCGAAGGCATCGAAGTGCTCAACCAGACTCAAGCAAGCCGGGTGGACTACACGGATAATGAATTCGTGCTGGCGACCACAACAGGAACCTTGCGGGCCGATCAACTGCTGGTAGCCACCGGGCGCACACCCAACACCGAGACGCTGAACCTCAATCAGATTGACGTGGAGATCGCCAAAGGGGCGGTCCTGGTGGATAAATACTTGCAAACGACAGTGCCGGGCATCTACGCCGCCGGTGACTGTACTGATCAGCCTGAGTTCGTGTACGTGGCGGCAGCCGGCGGGAGTCGAGCGGGCACCAATATGACCGGCGGTGAGGCAACTCTGGATCTCAGCGCCATGCCTGGTGTGATGTTTACCGACCCTCAGGTGGCAACCGTGGGTCTCACCGAGGCTGAAGCGCTCAGGCTGGACTACAGTGTTGATACTCGCGTGCTCGACTTGGAAAACGTGCCCCGGTCGCTGGTCAACTTCGACACCCATGGTTTTATCAAGATGGTAGCCGAACGCGATTCGGGCCGGTTACTGGGCGTGCAGGCAGTGACGGCCGAGGCAGGTGAACTGATCCAGACCGCCGTAATGGCGATCAGGGCTGGGATGACCGTGCAGGAAGTGGCTGACGAACTGTTTCCTTATCTGACCATGGTAGAAGGCCTCAAGCTCTGTGCCCAGACCTTCACCAAGGATGTGAAGCAGTTGTCGTGTTGTGCAGGATGAACAGCTACGTCAAAAAATGATGAGAGGAGATCGCCATGAAAATACTGACAACGTTGTTTGCCTTGTTAATTCTGTTTCCGGGTGCCGCCTTCGCGGCTTCGGGAACTGGCTTCTGGGAACTCTGTAGCCCCATGATGTCTGGCATGGGCTGGATTATGATGTTGCCAATGATGATTATGCCACTGCTACTGATCACCTTACTGTGCCTGGGTATTGTAGCTCTGATCAAATACCTTAAAAAATGAACGATCACTTTAACCATAACCCGACCTGTCTATTGGTGCTGTCGCTAGAACAGCTTTTGCACGATACCAGCAGGGACCCCATGACCGCACAATCTACTTCTGATAGAGAACCGCAACATGAGAAACCCCAAAACGCTGTTACGAGCTAGTCTGATTGGGACGGTTATCGTTGCCCTGTGCTGCTTCACGCCCATTCTGGTCATACTGCTCGGTGCCGTTGGCCTGGCGGCACTTACTGGTTATCTGGATTACGTGTTGTTACCTGCACTGGCCATTTTCATTTGCTTGACCGTCTACGCCCTATGGCGCAAAAAACAGTACGATGTTTGCTGCGACACTCCATCCGATGAGGGGTCAACCTAATGAACCACTGAAGAGTCTAACCATAGGTAGTGATGATCACCAGAACGAGATCTTTGATCAATAGCATGGCGCTGGAGAGGTGCACCGGCGTCTGGTTCACCGGAGCAATGATGAATACTTTGCTGGTGTGTCAAGGTAACTCAATGTGCCAGTTATGGAGGCATTAACCATGACCGACAACAACTATGACCTGATCGTTATTGGCACCGGCACAGCGGCTAGCGTGACCGCGTTTAACTGCCGCAAGGCTGGCTGGTCGGTGGCGGTCATCGACCACCGTCCATTCGGAGGTACCTGTGCGCTTCGTGGCTGCGACCCGAAAAAGATGTTGATCGCTGCAGCCGAGGTGATCGATGGTTTCCAGCGCATGAGCGCCATCGACACTTTGGATGGCGAAACTCGCATCGACTGGGCCGCACTGCAACGCCATAAGCGCTCGTTCACAGAGCCGGTGCCGGCAAAGCGCGAACAGGCGTACAACAAACAAGGCATTGATGCCTGGCATGGCCGCGCCCGTTTCACCGGACACAACACCGTGGAAGTCGGCGACACAACGTTGACGGCGAGACACATCGTCATTGCCACCGGTGCTGAGCCGCATCGCTTACCCATCGAAGGCGCCGAGCATCTGATAAAAAGCGACGATTTTCTTGAACTGGATCAACTGCCGCACCGAATCGTATTAGTCGGCGGTGGCTATATCGGCTTCGAATTTGCCCATATTGCAGCCCGTGCCGGTGTTGACGTCACGATTCTGAACCGGAGCGAGCAACCGCTGGCTGGCTTCGATCCGGATTTGGTCGCGCTGCTGGTCGAACGCACCCGCGCTCTAGGCGTAGACGTGCGACTTGGTCACGAAGTCAAGGCGGTGCGCAATTTCAACGATGGCTTCGAGGTTCAGGTTCATGGGCCGGAAGGACGCTTCGATATCGCTACCGATCTCGTGATACACAGCGGCGGTCGCAAGCCAGCACTCGAAGCACTGGATCTTGATGCCGCCAACATCACCCACGAACACGGCAAACTCAAGCTGGACAAAACCTTTCGCAGTTCCTCCAACCCGGCGGTGTACGCAGTTGGTGACGCTGCCGGTGGCCCCTTGCCCTTGACTCCGGTGGCCGCATTAGAGGCCCACGCGGTTGTCGACAACCTACTCGGGAACAAGGAGGCTACCGTGGACTATACCGGAATCCCTAGCGTCGCCTTTACCCTGCCGCCACTCGCGCGAGTCGGCCTGCTGGAGGCCGACGCGAAGCGACAAGGCCTTAAGTTTAAGGTCAAGCACGAAAAAGTGCCGGGTTGGTTCACCGCACGGCGCGTCAACGAACCCTGCTACGCCTACAAGATACTAGTGGAAGAGGGTAGCCAGCGTATCCTAGGTGCACATCTGGTCGGCCCCGAGGCGGCTGAAGTCATTAATCTGTTCGGCTTCGCCATGCGCAACGGGCTCGGTGTCGATGCGATCCGACACGCCACTTTCGCCTACCCTTCCGCTGCTTCTGACATCGAATCAATGCTGCCTGAGTGAAGTACCTAAGGTATGTAACATTTTTGCCCGACCACTGTGGGGTGGGACCGCGTTTATTGTAAAAAGTGGTCCCACGTCATATGGAGGAGTTTCACCATGTTAACGATTGATACCACAACCCTGCTCGATTGGCAGTCCCGAGGCCTAGATTTTATCCTGATAGATACTTTGCCCGCCGATGCGTTCGCCAAGATGCACTTGCCAAGGGCCATCAATATCGTTTCCGACGACATCATGGAAGAGGCGCCCCGCCGACTACCCGACAAGCAGGCGACCCTCGTCGTGTACTGTGCGAGCGATAACTGCAAACGCGCCGGCCGAGCCGCCAAACGCTTGGACAGTCTCGGCTATACCGAAGTCTACCATTACATCGGCGGGAAAAAGGCGTGGCAGGCCGCAGGCTTGTCACTGGAACACTGAGACGGGTACAGATCCATGCGCGACTGGATGGAACGCCAGCAATCCTGGATTTATCTCTCGTTCATTCTGGCGGGCATGGGTCTCGGCATGGGTCTGCCGGGTGTCTCGGCCTGGCTTGAACCCTTGCTATGGCCGTTACTTGGTGTACTGCTGTACGCGACCTTCATTCAAACCCCGTTATCAAGAATCAGAGAAGCGTTGAAGGACTTGCGCTTTCTGAGTGCACTGTTACTTGGTAACTTTGTGATTATTCCCCTTATAGTGGGGATCTTTGTTGCATTGCTGCCGTTGTCATTTGCGGTACAGGCGGGGGTGATGCTGGTGTTGCTGGTGCCTTGTACTGACTGGTTTATCAGCTTTACGCATCTAGGCAGGGGGGAGGCCGCGCTGGCCATCGCTGTCACGCCCGTGCTTTTGGTGGTCCAGTTGTTTGCCTTACCTTTCTATCTTTGGCTTTTCCTCGGCACGGATCAGTTTGAAACGGCGCTCAGCAGCCACCTGATCGGCGCCTTCGTCGGGTTGATTTTGACGCCCTTGGTTCTGGCTTGGGTAACCGAACGACTAGGCCATCGAAGTGCTCGCGCCAGACAGCTGGTGCAGTGCCTGGCTGTACTTCCCGTGCCGTTACTGGCACTGGTTGTCTTTGTAATCGCCGCTTCACAGGTAACCACGGTCACAAGTCTCAGCGGCGTATTGATTCAGGTTCTATTGATTTTCATCGCCTACCTAGTTTTTGCAGCCTTTCTCGGCAAGACCCTAGCCAAACTTTTCCGACTGCCTATGCCGTCGGCAAGGGCCTTGACCTTCAGCTTCGGTACGCGCAACTCGTTCGTGGTATTACCCATCGCCCTGGCGCTTCCAGAGGCCTGGCACGTCGCCGTAGTGGTTATCGTCTTCCAGTCGTTGGTGGAGTTGTTCGGGATGGTGGCCTTCCTGCATTGGGTACCGAGTAAATTGATACCAGAGCCTTAATAGACCCCTGAAACATTGTTTGACTTTCTATTCCACATAAATGGAGACATGTCCGCTCGGGTTATGGCGATCATTGAGTCAGAGGCACCGCGAGTGGAAATTTACAGCATTGACGAAGCCTTTGCGGATCTGACCGGCGTTCAGGACATAACCGGAACTTGCCGTCGAATCCAGACGCGGATTCTCAATGAGGTTGGATTGCCTGTCTGTGTCGGGGCCAGCACCACCAAGACCCTGGCCAAGCTGGCGAATCGGGCTGCCAAGAAGTATCGGGCTACCGGTGGCGTAGTCGACCTGACAGACTCGGCTCGACAAAAACGACTGTTGGCACTGACGGACGTGGCCGACGTGTGGGGAGTAGGACCCAGGCTGGTCAAGCGGCTTCGCTCTTTGAACATCCACACGGCCCTCGACCTTGCCACTGGTGAACCAAAGGCTCTCCATGAAGCGTTTTCGGTCGTACTGGCTCGAACTGCCCGGGAATTAAACGGAGTGTCCTGCATCGATCTGGAATCAGAAGCCCCGGTCCAGCAGCAGATCGTCTGTTCCCGCTCATTCGGCGATCGGGTAGAGGATAAAGAGCTGATGAGGCAGGCCCTGGTTCGATTCACCGCCAATGCCGCCCAGCGACTTCGTTCTCAGGGCCTGTTGGCAGGGCAGTACACCATTTTTATACGCACCAGTCCTTTTTCAGGGGATCCTTACTACGCAAACAGCCTGTCGGAGAGACTGCCCTGGCCAACGGACGATACCGGTGCAATGACGGAACGCCTGGATACGTTGCTTGGGGCCATATGGCGAGATGGGTTCCGTTATGCCAAAGCGGGTGCGATGCTGACCGACCTCTACCCACAGGGCAGTCAGCAGGCTGACCTGTTTGATGGCAGTAGAAGCAGTGAGGCAGGGCAGGGACGTGAACATCTGCTGGCGCTGATGGACAGCTTGAACCGGCAGTCTCGTGGGCAACTGAAATTTGCGAGTGAGGGTCTCACAACCGCTAAGAGCGATATGAGGCAAGAGCGGTTGTCGCCTCGGTATACAACCCGGTTTGATGAAGTGCCTGTGGCGAGATTGGCTTAGCGGTGTTCAGTAGGTCCCATCGTGCTGGTTAGGACTCGCCAGCTAATTAGTCCGGTATCTAAAAAATATTTACTTCTGGTAAATGCCTCCTATTGCATAAGAAGTAGTTACCAGAAGTAAATATAAGACATTTACTCTGAGTAACTACAAGATAATTACTTTAAGTAACTATAAAACATTTACTTGTGGTAAATGGAATACATGTACCAGTTTTTACAATGATATAGAATACATCTGTGGTGCACTCGCTACCTGGGCTAACAAGCAGTGAAGTGCAGTGCATTGCTTAGGTCTTTAACTAACCAGGCAATCCTCAACAGAATGTGTATATCGGGCGTTACAACCGAGCCGTGCGATATGACTGGCTAGCCCATTATCTGTTCGACTCCATCGACGAGGTACAGGAACATGCAACCCAGTGGCTTTGGGCTTATAATAACGAACGACCCAACATGGCACTCTGGGGCATTACCCCACAACAGAAACTGGTCGCGGTTGCCTACGCTCTGCAAGTGGCCTTCTTCGTAAAAGTGGGGATTACCAATGTTTACTAGTCTTAAGTGCATTGGCTGAATGATAAAAAATAAAGAGCGGTATATTTCGAAGGTGGTTGCTACAGAGTAGCGTAGCCGCAGCAGGTAAGGTGCGGCGCACAGCTGATAAGGCAGTCGTTTTTTTTAAAGGTCGTAGTAAACGGTTGGAGATGATTCGTACAGCCGTCAGAGTTCACCAAAAGAGAGAAGCGAATCGTACTATGGAATATCACATTGCTTTCGACGATAGAGAAACCTTGCCAAGCTTGATTGAGAAGGCAGCAAATGAGCTAGGTTTAACGCAGGAGCAGCTTATCAAGCGTTACATAACCGAGGGTATAGTCAATCATTTTGATGTCGAAGGACCTGCTAAATCGGCTGATACACTGGAGGAGTTCTTTGTTAAGAACCATGTTTTGTTCCCAGTCGATAAAGAATGACAGTGCACTAGTCTAGGTATCCGCTACTCGCCAGCCATGATGCCATCTTATTAGACGCTTTGACTTAACTAATTTAGCCATTACCCGCAGTACGCGGTGTTTAGTTTAGGCTGCACTTCGCTTTTTAGAATGTGGCTTTGGAGCGCTTGCCAGGATGCCAATCTGTTGTACTGTAAAACCTCATACCGTTACTTGAGGAAAATGACATGACAACACTATTGAAAATGACTTACAACTTCATTAACCCATCGCTGATTTTGATATTGTCATCCGCCTGGTTGATCCCTCTATCATTATTTAGTCCTACTCAAGCGGATGTATCATTCTTCTTGCTGTGGATGGGTGGGAATATTTTAGGAATGTCCTGCATCGCACGTGACTTTTCAACGAGGTGGTCGGCCGAGCAATTGTTATGGCATGCTGTTATTACTCCAGTGTTTGCGTTTGTCTATGCATGGGAGGCTATCGATGGATGGTTGGTAGATAATGACGAATAAACCCAGTATTTTCCACTGAACTAGGCGTGATTTAACAGTGGGTCATCTCTGACTACGAACGTACTCATTTAGGAAAAAATAGGGCAGGAACTACTAAAGTGGCGTAGCTCCTGCATTAAACTCAGATCTATATATGAAATTGCAGTTAATTCGCCCAGTTGGAATAGGCTTGAAATTTATTTACGCTTTTGCTTAATTGTTACAAGCGCCATAAAAACTGCAAAACGTATTCCGCTCAAGGTCGTTTGTAATGCTGCTTTCCCAAATTCCTCAACCGGGTTAACCACAATATGAGCAACGCCCATTGGGTTTCTATTGCCGGCAGGCTCGCGGCCCTTAAGAATTATAACCTGATCCAAGTTAACGCTTAATTGCTGCGACCAGTAGCGTATAAGTGAAGCCTCTGAATGGGGCTCTGACGAAGGCTTGACTTTAACAGTCACTTGACTACTTAGATCCAGAATATCAATCAAAACCCTGTAGCGCTTCGTTTTCCTTAAGGTCCTGAATCTTATTTGGGTATGGCTACGTTGAGCGGATTTATCGAAAGCGAAAAGGGCTCTATAAGCTAGGTCGGGTTGCGAGCCATACCAATTAACTAACTTCTCGTACCAGTATTCGATCAGCGGTAGGGCGCTTTGTTTTGTAGGTGGTGCAGGACAACAGGGTAGCTCTGGACGCTTCTGACCGCCTTTAGTTTTCTTGAATCTGACCGTATCTACTGACCGCCTACCATCCTCTGAGTAGCCTGTTGAGCGTCCTCTGTGTTTTGGTGACTGCATAAGGATCAAGCTCTCTGTATAGAGCCCTTCAACCAATTCGGGACTCAATTCATAGTGCTCAGCTGACTGATCAATAGCGATCCCCGTTTCAATACCTTGATGTTGTAGTCTAACGATACGATAGAGGATGTGATAGATAGCTAATGCACTCAGATGCTGCTCATTGACAGCAGGCCCTGCGGATACTGGATTGTTCTTTATAAGCGGTGCGATCTTAAGACCGATGAGCTTTCTTCGAATGCCTGGTGGCCAACGAGGTGGGAACTTTGCAGATAACTTCGCCGATGTAGTGGGTCCTGATAACTTGTTACGACTACGACGAACGCGCAGGCTCTCTGGAGTAACCCCGAGGAGTGCCGCTTGGTTGTCGCTGGACAGTGGCTTGGTATGGGTGCTTTTTATCCGGCAATAAGAAGCGTAATCGAGCAGGTGACTATAACTGAATATGGTCTGCCCAGGAGAGGCATGACCAGCAATCAGGCTGAGTAACCTGATTCTCTGGCGAGTCAAATGTCCGTCTGGAACACCCTCGCAAACAGCGTACAAATCGCGACCCCAGTGGGGTAGGGCAATTTTCCCGTCATCGTCACAGGCCCATTCCTCAGGAATAGTTGGTGAGGACTCGGAGTCGAGAAATCTTAGCCCGAGGATGGAAATGCAGGAATGCCTGAGGTGGTGAAACCTGAGATCATTACAGTTAGAAACCGATTGGATCGCTTTGGTGATCGGAGAAAATACCTGGTAATCCGTGATCAATTCGTCCGTAAATCGGTTTCTCGAAAACAACGGGATTCTCAGGTTTACGTCATCAGCGCAGGCTTCGTGTTGGCGTTGTATAACCCAGCTGCTGAGTTGATCAAGCTCGTCGCTGGTTAATAGCGTATGTAAAGGCAATTGACGCCTTGCTCGGTGGGACTTTAGATTGCTACTCGTGGGGTTTCCCATTGAGTTTGGGCGGATCAGCAACATGGGCTTGGACAGTTTTGGTCTCACCAGACCCTGTATGTCCCTAACCTGCAATTTGGCAATTTCTGTACGCCTCAAACCACAGCGATAGCCCAGAATCAGCACTAACTGTCGAGTTTTGACGAGTCTTTCGTCAGTTAATTGGTGTTGAATTAGATTCAATGTACGGCGAAATTCCGCAGGAGTGATTATATCTGCATCAACGGCTCTTGCGGTACCATTACTAGCTAGTTGAATCCTGGGAGCACCGATAGCCCCTACCAGAAAATCATGAAACTCCTGCAATCGGTCTGAGCGGTCAGATGACTGGTTGCCAGATATCGCATTGCCGATGATATTGCTGTAGCAGGATTCCCATTCCTCTGGATCCAAATCTAGTAAATTTTCAATATCCCACAGTTGCTCGATCAGTGGAGTACTTATCGTATTTAGGTACCGGAGGATGCTCGAAGGCTGGAGCTTATCCTTCCTGTTTCCGCCGTATTTAAGCAATTTCTCAGTCCAGCAACATAACGCAATCATGATTGTCGGTAACGATTCTTTACCACTTAAACTCTGTATCGCAGAGATCATTCTCAACGTACGCTGATATCCACTGGATTGATAACTGTCCTGAACTATTTCTCGAAGCCGTTTTGATGCAGTTAACGCAACGGAAATTGACCCGTTTTGTGACGGTCTAATGCTCGT
This sequence comes from Saccharospirillum alexandrii, assembly GCF_004000275.1. Taxonomy (GTDB): domain Bacteria; phylum Pseudomonadota; class Gammaproteobacteria; order Pseudomonadales; family Natronospirillaceae; genus Saccharospirillum; species Saccharospirillum alexandrii. The sequence continues at coordinate 873,670 of NZ_RCIP01000002.1, read as the reverse complement.
GACGGCAGGCACTTCGGGTGCTAGTAGTTGTAGATCACTGTTTACTTTAGGTTGTTTTTTGGTTAGTAGCCGCAACCAAGATTCCTGGGAGAGAGAGGTGGTAGAGTCCACCTGTCGAAGTAAATATGGAATCAGGCCTTCGACGTCAGTCGACAATCGTGTTTCCGCCGCTTCCATTATCTGCCTGATAGTCATTCGATGTGGAAATTCAATATTCCTAAGATAGGTGGTCAGTGATGGACTCTCACACATTGAAATTGATCGCTTGCCATGATCTTTGTACCAGCGCTCCAGTAATTTGAGAGTGACCGGGTCGGGCAGGTATCGCCATAGCCCATTGGAACCATTGGTTTCCAGCCAAACTAAGTCGTTATACTGGTAAGCGCCTAATGGTATTACCTTGAGGATTGAGGTCAGCCGTTGAATGGAGCAGATCCCACCAAACCATACAATAGAAAATATCAGTCTTTGTGTATCATGTTCAAATTGATCAAAATTGGATTCGCATACTTTCTGATTGAGATCTAGCCAAAATAATTGCTCAACTTCTTGCCCTAACTCCATATTTATAAAACGTTTAGGAGTATGTAATGTCGATTCGGATCCGAGCGTTTGAATAGGTCTGAAATTGTCAGCTTCATAATTGAATTTCATTGAAATTTCGTTGATGCGCTTAACCAGGTGGTTATGGCGCAGAGTATGATGCCGAGTGCTTTGCTCGCCAACAATGTTGCCAAACATCGTATTGATGAATTCGGTATCTACTCTTGGAACTATAGATCCGGTAGAGAATTCATGAAAATCCGTTGATAATAGCTCGTCAATTCTTTGGCGTTCACGTTGAGCTATCTGAGTTCTATTATGCGTGCGGAGTTCGTCGCCATGGAAGCTATCAGGCTTTAAAGCTGGATTGCTCATACCAGCCCTCGTAGCGGTGTAAAACCGATTTTTGACATCAGTAGATTAAGTGCTGGGAGAAGGGTTCCCTTGTACTCAGTGGGTCTAAACGTTGAATATTTGCTGACGGGTTCCTGTCCAATGTTCCAGTGGCCGAGATATGCATCTACAATTTCGCCATGGACGCCCATTTCCTTAAGTGCTCCACGTAAGAAATGGCGGTTTATGTTGATAGGAAGGTCAAAGAACTCACTAGCATATTTCGCAATTTGTTCAGGCCGAACGGGCACACTGATTAGAGTTTTATTCTTCTTGGCCACAAAAAACAGCCTTTGAATTGGAATATCGATGGAATGGTACAAGTTAAGAATTGTTCTCATTCGCCCTCGATGCTTTTCATAGTGTTCCAGTTGAACAAGAACGGCATCTGGTACTGGTACAATACGCGCGTGATTGAGATCATTTCCAATTTTGTCAGCAATAACAATAACACCGGACTCACGATTCAAGTCGCTATCCCGAGACATAGGTGAAACCACAGCGCGGTAACCTGTCGCAAATGAGATTAGAAAAACTGTATACAGTGTGTATGCATTATGTAGATCATATAACCCTTTAACACTGCCTATTTCTTTTTTAGACCTTTTGATATTGAGTTTTAAGTCGGAGACTAGTAATGGTAATCGATCAGTTCTTGGCGATAGGGGGGAGCCAATGGTAACAGAGGCGTCTGGCCGAAATACTGTACAGTTCGGATCTGCATCAGTTTCCCGTAGAATTTCGTTAACAACGGTTTTGTAGCGTTCAGCAAGAAAGGTGTTTTTTGGGCTATAGTAGTATGCCCCAGCATGATGGCCATTCGAAGGTTTTTGTCCAGTAATGAACATCGCATCAACTGAGTCACCACCGCCATTAGACAATGCATGGAATAGAGTTTGTCGAATACGGGTCATTGTTAATCGAGTTCCGTGTTCATAATTCAGGTCGGTCAGTAGAGACTTAGCCAATTCAGAGATATTTTGGTGTTCAGATTGTTTAAATAGGTAGCCAGACCTACCGCTGTGGAACTTTTCCAGTGCTTGTTTAATCACCTGCGGCATTGGGAGTCTCACTTGACCAGTAGTAGGGGTTAGGTTGGTTTCCCACTGAGGGTTCAGCTGTCGCTCGCGGTTTGGTAGAGCGGCCTGACCTTGCCAGAATCCACCGCTTGGGCATAGTGCAATAGGCGTTGTGCTCAGTGACTCTGGTACTGCTTCCGTACTCGTATACAGACGCGTGATCAGGATTTCAGTATGCGGGCGTCCTGTCAGGAGCGATAAGAGAATCAACAGGCAGGCATCGGCGTTACGCTCCTCACTGCTCAAGGACTCATCCGGCAGTATTGAATTAATCAGCATGGCTATGTCAAACTGGTTGAGTCTGTTCCAGTCAGTAGAGAGGGATTGATTTGTTCTCTGCAAAGCCGCTGCAATATTACGTCTGTTCCGACTATTGCTGAGTGGCTCTGATGATAAAGCAGGAGGTATCAATGTCTCGCTGCGTACATGGCTAACCTCGGTGACACTATCCGATAACTGAAGCCCATACGAGCTGAACTGCTGTACCTGCGTATTTGACAGTTTTACCGATTGGGTGTGCTGAAGACGAACCTTTTCCGGAAACCCGTCATTGGTACTGAGTTCGGTGGGTAATTCAGCGTCGTTGTTAGAGTTGTTGCCACCCTGCTTGTCCTCTCGACTGCGAAATTGAGGCTGCTCCAGGTTCAACGAAATGCCTAATAGCCGTCTAATGGGTTCAACTCGGATGCCCGTGATATTTGGGCTTTCGTTGTCAATATATTTGTAAATTGATAGCCTGGAGTCACCAGTAAGACTAGCCTGATTTTTAACTAATCGTCTTACTTCACGTAGGCAGGATTGAATATTACCTGACGGAATTTTTCGTCCGCCTATTTCCATCGTATTTGAGATTAGTATTGAGGAAATTACGGCTACCAATAGGGGCATATGCCTCTTAATTTCTCCGGGCGTTTGGGATATGCGATAGAGCTCAGCATAAACAGTATTTACTGTGACTTTTGGAATACCTGCACTAGCGTTTTCGCGGAGTATCGACGTATCATCTTTAATGTCATTGAGGATGTTATCGCACGCACGAACAAGAGACTCAGTTTTATCGGAAAGTTCCGAAATTTCATTGTCATCGGGTTTAACTACAAGTTTAATGTTCGTAAGAATTGTCTTCAGAAGTTCAACCACCAGCGTTGACCCTTTTGCCTTAGCCGGTGGGTTAAGAAGTTTTAAAATAGTGTTTTCTGGTGTTTCGTTTATCATAACATCAGTGCTCTTTATTTATAGCTGAAAACTGCTTTGTCAACTGAGGGAGAAACTTTACGTCGATCAATCCCTGCGAATTCAGCAAAATTGATCTTTTTGTAAAATGAGTTATTTTCGGTGGTTGCATGATTTAAAACGTATGACAGATAGGAATTTAGCATTGCCCCATATGACTTTGATGAGACCTGTGACAGGGAGATTCGCAATAGCTCCATCTCTATGAAATTCCAGATCCTTGCCGGCTCCATTATTTCAACGTAGGGTACTGAAATGTTTGCCTTTTCTGGCAGCCTGGCAAAAAGCTCAAGCTGTTGAAACCCATAGACCACCGAGACAAAAGACTTTGAGCAGCTACGGTATCCGATTATTGGATTCAGACGGTTATAGTTCATTATTTGCTCATGGGTAAGCAGTTTCGTATTTGTCAGCGTGATGCTCGCACGACTCGAAAGAAGTGCTAGTTCCCCTCGCCCGAATTTGTCTGAGACTCTGAATGCAGTGTGCCTAACCGTTTTGATTTTCATCATATCCCCCTAAGTGTTGAGTAGGGTTATGATCCACGTTCGCATGCGATGTGTGTTCGGCCTAATTCGTGTTTTTCTGCAATTAGGCAATTTTCTGCGTATTTTTCTTTGTTGTAGCAGTGGTTTTTTTAGAAAAACAATTTGCCGAAATTGCTATTGAGCCAACTTGCAGTGGCCAGCAGATTGCGAGCCAAAGTCACGTGTTGTTGCGTGTGGCTAGTCAGCGAGGGTGGTTTTGATCAAAAATCAACCAATAGTTACAGGAATTTGGTCATTCCAGTGTAGGGGTCGTGTACTTTGGCTCGTTTTTAAAACAGATGGGGTTTCCTAGCCTCTCTGTGATTCCTTTTAACCTGGTTCAAGTCATCATCGCACGATAGATTTTAAGGTCAGAGGAAGCACAAGACCTTTTCATCAGTGCTCTAGAGTGTAACCAGGTTGAGTCCTGCATTAGTGTGAGGCGAGTGCTCTATAAAATTCTGGATTATCCCGTATGGTTGCCAATACCTTAGCGGAAAGCCCGGTTGGATGTCTGCTTTTGACCTCCCAGCTTTCGAGAGTATCAACGCCAATACCGAGTGCTGTTGCAAATTCCTGTTGGGAGGCGCCGAGCTGCAATCGAATCGATTTTACCTCCACCATGGCGTACCTGGATTCTCTGGATGCAGCCTTATTCCCGTTTTTGATTGCGACAGCTTCTTCAAGCGAAGCCTTTAGCTCACTAAACATAAATGATACCCGTTATTGTTTTCCGCAATGTTTGTGAAAATACAACACCCTTAGAATGTACATGAAAATATATAGAGGTAGAAGGCGTCGCTTCATTTGGTCATCCCCAAAGTGGCCAACGTAACCAGCCTCGTTCTCGGGCCCCCCCAACAACCACTTTAAATAGAAGTGGTAGATGATATGGGGCATTTTGGTTGGCCCTTTCAGGGTCTTTATATTGGTGAACCTGGGCATCACTGGCGGGAGTTTGTTCTGGACTGATGTGGTCGTCATTGATATGCGCAAGAAGAGCTACCCCGCTTCTACAACCTGTCATAAGAGCGAGGGGGGAGCCTCAGTAACCCATCGAACCTGAAACTGCTCACCGATTGGCTGTGGACCGGCTATGACAAATCCGTGGATACACCCGAGGGTATCGACAACTTAATCCTTAATCCTCGAGACCAATGAGATTATGGGCCAGGATGAAGAAAGTACCTCATTGACTAGGTTATGGTCATTGAGCGCTAGCCAGGTTGCCGAGCTTCAGGATGCCCGGGCAGGAGTAAGCATTGTTGATTTCTGATCCCCGTCTAGGAGATGGCACATTACCGAATCACTGGGCTATAAGGGTTAGGCAGGTTGATAGGGGTTGCGGGTATCTCCATTAATGTCTATATTGAGATATCAATCTATATAGAGACAAGGAAAGGAGGTCTCCAATGGCAGCCGTTGAAGAACGTCAGATCGACCCTGCTGTTATGCTCCGTGCACTCTGGCAAGCAGTGAGCAGCCTTAAGCGCGAGTTCAATCTGTCAGAGGCCGAGACACTGAAGGTGCTGGGGGATATGCCCCGGTCGACCATGCACAAGGGCATGCAACATCAGAACGTCAGTGTTAGCCGTGATGTACGTGACCGGGTGTCATTGCTCCTGGGAATCTATAAAGGGCTGCGTGTGTTGTTTGAGGACTCCCAGCAGGCGATGACGTGGATTGACCGGGAGAACGCGCTACCACCGTTCAACGGCCGGCGTCCTCGTGAGCTTATGACCAATGGGGACTTCATGGCGCTGGCAAGCGTCCGCCGATTCGTTGATTACTGGAGAGGTTGATGCTCGAACTACCAAAAGAGACGCATCCACAGCCGATCCACCGACTAGTACCGAGACGTTACCCCACGGTATCACTGTTCGACTTTGCAAGGGATGCGGCAGAGTTCGAGGCAATGGCAGTTCTGGATGGGTACACCAACGATCGGTTGCGCCAGGAATGCGGGGTGGTGTCGATGGTGCCCGAGCATCAGGCCCGGTATGGGCCAGGCTATACCCCAATCATGGCCGCGTTCACCCATATCGGGTTTGGCAGCCGGTTTACAGACGGTCAGTACGGGGTCTATTACGGCGCCCGTGAGCTTCGCGTTGCTCTAGACGAAGTGTCGTTCCACCGGGCCCGGTTCATGGCAGCCAGTAAGGAGCGGCCAACGGACATTACAATGCGCCAATACATTACCAAGCCTGAGCAAGGCACTGAGTTTGGTGTGATCACGAAGGATTCATACCCTGAGTGCCTGGACCCTGACACCAGCCGGTATGGTCCTGCTCAGGCCCTCGCAGCTAAATGGCGAGAGCAGGGCGAGTATGGGATCAAGTACCCAAGCGTTCGTGCCAAGGGGGGCGACTGCCTCGCTGTGCTGCGCCCTGATGCCCTTGGCCCCGCTACCCAGGGTGGGCACTTCACCCTGATATGGGATGGTGATCGCATTTCGCACCGGTATGAGCACCGCGAAGTATGAATTGTAGGAGCGGGTGCCTTCCACGGATCATCTTTTACCTGGTGCAGGCATTTCTGTGAGCGTTCAGATCAAGGTAGGCTATTCAGTCAGGCACCGATAGAGCAAGTCTTTTGCTTGACTTGCTATGCCCGGCGATTCGCTTTCCCGGTCGCAAGTTACGCTCAAGGCCTTGGGCGCATGGCGCTACAGGAATCCTCCCAAGTCGATCTGAGCCATCGAGGCAATAATCGAATTGCAATGAAGCGACGGTTTTCGTTCGCGCATATTAGCTCGGTAAAAACTGTATTATTTCGCCCCGTGGGCGGTCTTCAGTGTTAAATTCCGCCAATCCATACACTAGTCCAGTCGACGGAAATAACCTTTTTTGCAGTTGGTGAGGCAACGTTGCTTCGTAGCACACTATGGTCAACGAGGTGGTCTGACGTCAGCGCAAAGAGTTGGTATTGCTCGTGACTATACGGGGTCTGTTCCCGACTCATCGTGAATTAGACGGGGTGTCGTCATCTGAATCAAAATAATACCCCCATATAGGGTCGAAGGGCCGTTCGTAGCTCAAGACAGAGCCTTTGAGCCTCTCAAGGGGAGTCAGCTCTTGCGGGAGTAGTTTAGCCAGTTCATCGGCGTGGACAGCCTCAGCATCAAGCCCCTCCAATAGTGCCTGCTCAGTAAAAACCTTCTTTTTCATGGACCCCCCCCTCTTTAGCGAGAATGAAGACTCCCAGTTGGGTTAAAAACCAGCGAGGTCATCAAGCAATAAGCTTAGTTATAGTCATTATTTTTAACAAAATTCGGACAAAAAAATGTTAACACTTTTTTAGCATGAATTTTTGAGAATTAAGCTGGCTACCAAAGGGGCGGCGGTCATTTCTGTCGGTTTTGACGACACTAATTTGTTATCACTTGTGCCTAAAAATTGGCGTTAATCGTCTAGAATGACTATTTAATAGGTGTTTTAGAAAGAGGTTGAATTCGGCTAAGTAGTTGATTTATAGTTATTAACACCGATTACGAACCTTTGCCGCCGCAAACTGAGTTGGCCTCCGGAGGCAGAGGTCAGAGGTTCGAATCCTCTCGGGCGCGCCAGACATAAAAGAACCCGCCGTGAGCGGGTTTTTTTATGTCTGGCGCGCCCTAGCGCGATAAGATGAGAACCTCCAGGTGACAGCCTCCTTCCCTAGAGGCTGCCCTTCGGGCTCGCTTCGCTCGTGCAAAATGGCTCCCGGTCATTTTGTCGACCAAACGCCAGGAGCGTTTGGGGCCGCGCCAGCGCCGCGAAGCGGACAAGTGCATGGATGCACTTAAGCCCATCCTCTCGGCCACTGCAGCAAACGCAAGAACCCGCCGCGAACGGGTTTTTTTGTGTCTGGCGCGCCCGAGTCGGACGAGATCCCTTGCAGGTTACAGCCTCTCGGCCACTGCAGCCCCCGAGCGGGCTGACTCGCCCATGAGGCGGGGCGTTTTTCCCTAGCCCTTTACAGCCCCTTGCAGCAGCGCGGCAACAAACTGACGTTGGAAGATCAGGAAGATAATGATGGTAGGCGCCATGATGATCAAAGAGCCTGCGCTGAGCAGTGGTACATCGGTACCCCACTGGCCCTGGAAAGCACCCAGTGCTCCTGCCATGGTCCGTTTTGCGGGGTCTTGTACCAGGACGATGGGCAGTAAGAATTGATTCCAGGTCCAGAGGAACAGCAGTATCGACAGCGACATGATGGATGATCTGGCCAATGGGATTTGTACGTACCAGAACTCACGCCAATAGCCAGCACCATCCAGTTGCGCCGCTTCACTCAGATCTTGTGGCACATTGATGAAGTGCGCTCGCATCCAGTACACAGAAAAAGGCATGTATAGCCCGAGCAATGGTAGAATAATCGCGAAACGGGTATTCAGTAGTCCCAGTGCTCGAATCTCATAGTATAACGGAGTGATGATAGACTCGAACGGCAATGTAAGGCCCAGAACAAACACCAGATAGAGCCATTTACGTCCCGTCGGTACCAGTTTTGCCAGTGCAAAACCTGCCATACTTGCTATCACTACCGCCAATGGAACAACACCCAGTACGATGATCAGGCTAGACACCATCATCCGGCCAATGTCAGCCACTTCGAAAGCTCGAACGAAGTTATTCCACTGAGGGGCTTCCGGCCAGGCAATGCCTGAAGGGTAGGTTCCGCCAGGTGCCAGTGCCGCAGTAAACAGACTGAGAAACGGAAGCAGGGTTAAGGCCATCAACAGTAGAATCAACCCTTTGCCAACCCATGCTCTCTGAAAAATTTGTGTCATTGTTTTTCCCGTGTAAACCATTGGACTGGAATGACAATCAGCAAGACAAGTAGCATCAAAACAACGCCAAGTGCAGAAGCAAGACCGACTTCACGGTGAGCAAACGCCAAGCGGTAAATTTCCAGCCCGGGCACCATGGTCTCAATTCCAGGTCCACCCGAGGTGGCAACATAGACTATGTCAAAACTGGATAGAGCCTGAATAATAGTCACGGTGACGCAAACGCCGATCTCCTGGCGTAATCCCGGTAAGGTGATGTGTCGGAATTCATGCCAGGCGTTGGCTCCATCCATTTTGGCTGCCTCATAGAGACTTGCATCAATGCGCGAGATTCCTGTGACCAGCAGTAGCATGCACAACCCGAGCAACACCCAGGTTCCGATCAACCCCACAGCAGGCAGCGCATAGGTGAAATCACCTAGCCACCCACGGGTCCAGTTCTCCAGTCCGATAAAACCTAGGAGCTGATTGATGACGCCGTTTGAGTCGTACATCCAACTCCAGACGATACCAGCGGCGACCAGCGGAATGACTTGAGGAATAAAAAGTACGGTTCGGGTTACGGTACCGAATCGACCTGACATCTGATTACGTATTACCGAAGCTACGGCAAGGCCAACAATCACTGGTAGAACCGTGAAGTACAGAATCAACCGGAATGCGTTGGCAATAATTTGTAGTAAATCATCATCGGTGACCACGGTGATGTAGTTTGTCAGACCGACAAAACTCGCCGCTCCGATACCATCCCAGTTAAGCAGGGAGTAATAAGCAGACATCGCCATTGGGAGGAGAACGAACGCACCGTAAAAGAAAAATGCGGGAGCAATAAATAGCCAGGCAGCCCGATTTGCATTGAGGCCCCCCCGGAAGGGGGAAAGCCTCTGGACCTTTTTTTCGGTCTTATAGACAGTCATTACAGGTACCATCAGAATTGAGTAACAAAACTAGCGTGACAACTGGTTTTCGTATTCTTCCTGAACAGTGCTGAGCAGCCCTTCAGCATCCTGAACGCCGCCAACCATTCTTTGCAGTTCGGGTGTCCAGGCGGCTGAGAATATGGCACCAGTGGCATTGGCGATAAAGTCCATGGCGCCATTGTCTTCAGCAATGGTCTGACTGGCAGCCAATGTGGTTGAAATCAACGAGTCGGCGTCCACTTCTGGCAGTTGCAGATTGGCTGGGCCGCCTGGGTTTGAGCCACCCACTTCAACGTTGATTTGGCGAGCCGTTTCGTTAGTGGCCACCCAGTTTAGAAAATAGGCTGCGCAGTCTGCGTTGGCTGCATTCTCGGCAATGCCAAAGGTCAGCGGTGACGACATGGTGGCATAGGCGTCACCCGCGTTCAGCGGAGGCATTAGGAAGAAGCCAACGTTGTCGCCCATCTGCTCCTGAAGATTGGCTGACTCCCAGTCACCATTGAACATAACCAGGCCATTTCCCCCAATGAAACGGCTCATCATATTGAAGTAGTCGACTGAGTTGACGTCCCGTGAAAAATAGCCGGCTTCAATCCATTCCTGAAGGTGATTGGCGGCTTCCAGGTTCTCGGGGGTGTTGATCGTCGCGCCTTCCTGTTGAAAGATCCAGGCGTTTATAGCTTCCGGATCGCTGTAGGAGCCCATCAGGTTTTGAAGTGGAAAGTTGAGGCCACCGGTACCTTTGTTCCACTGCTGTATTGGTTGTATTCCTGCTTCTTTAGCTCGGGCAAGAAGATTGTCTAGTTCTTCGAGTGTCTGTGGTGGTGTGTCCATGCCAAGGCTTTCCGCCAGCTCAGTATTGTAGTAAACACCGGTTGTGCTGTAGTTCAAGCCTAATGCATAGAGTGATCCTACACCTCTGGGGCGACCGCTTTCATGTGCTCGGGTTTGCACCAGTTGAGACTCGGGAAAGCTGTCCCACCCAAATTCTTCGAAATAGGGGTCCAGGTTTTTGAGTAATCCGTTGGCAACCAGGTCGCTGATACTGGGCAAACGAATCAAATCAGGCGCGTTGTCCTGCGACAGCAGGCGAGGCGTGTTTTCCATCAGGTTTGCAAATTGATCCTGCCGGATATCGAAACTGACGTTTGGGTATTGGCGACTGAATTCTTCGGCTAATTGCGTAGGCAGCGGAAACCCAGTCTCAAAGTAGGCATTTAAGGTCAGGGGTTCACTGCCACAGTCCATTGCTGCAGTGGCTTGGTTCGCCATTGCGGTTGCGGAGAGGGTAAGTACCAGTGGCAAGGTCTTGGGTGATATTTTTATCATAATAATAACCTCTTGGTGTGACCATTTTGCGTTATTGCTAAATGGTTTTAGCTTACGTTAGTTGAATGATTTTTACTTGTAAAGCTGGATTGGCTAGCCAGTGAATCGGCGCTAGCTTGATCCACAGAAACGCCAGGTTTCTCTTTTAAAACCTGTCTGAGTGCGTCGATGATTCTGGTTGCCCGTTGATCTTCCAAGCCGAACATCCAGTTGGTTACATAAGCGAAACCAATGCGTTGAGCCTTGTCGGCAAACACAACTTGCCCGCCGGCGCCATCATGCCCAAAACTGTCTTCGCTCAGGTAGCGTCGCGCAGGAGAGTCGAGCTGAAAGCCCCTGCCATAGCGAGGAAAGGGTCCTGGGACCGGAAAAACAGGCTCCCCTTCACTCGTCAGCGTTACCGCAGCCTGCATAGTGGCGTCATCAATAAGTCGCACACCCCGGGTAGGTGTCACTGTTGCGGACCAGATGGATCCGAGTGCTGTTGCTGTGGCAATGCCGCCTGCGCCTGGAATTTCAGCCTGATGAAGGCGTGGGTCGTTAAAGCCGCCGTCTTCGGTGATCAGCGTTGCTGGCAGGGCATTGCCTAGCGTCATGGCGCGATAGAGCCAATTCGGACTGGCATCGCTGTCATTCGCTTGTTCGTTTTGCCAAAAATCGTATAACGCCTGACTGCAACCAATGTGCGCGACTCGGTCCTCTTGTCCTTCTGGCAGGCCGATCCAGGCCTCTGCATTGAGCGGTCTAGCAATGAGCCTGTTGAACAGAGACTTGACCGATTCACCAGTGACGCGCCGGAAAATTTCGCCAACAAGCCACCCGTGAGTAAGGGCGTGGTAAGCATAGCCAGTGCCCGGTAGCCACAACGGCGTCTGCTCTGCGAGGCGCTCAACCACGGGCTGCCAATGTACTATGTCAGAGAACTCGGCTGGACTATGAAGGGCGGATAAACCTGCTCGATGAGCTAACGCATCGGCCACAGTGATATTGCCCTTACCTCCGGCTTCGAACTCTGGCCAGTAGTCTGCGACGGGTCTGTCATAGTCAAGGTGGCCTTGTTGCACCAATTGCGCGGCAAGGATCGACATAAGGCCCTTGGTACAGGAGAACACCACGGCTGTGGTGTCTTCGCTCCAGGGTTTGGCTATGTTGGGTTCAGCCAGGCCTGCGCTCAGGTTTACAACCTCTTCGCCGTCTTGCCAGATACTAAGTCCTGCGCCCATGCGCTCGTCGACATCAAAACCCGCTTTGAAGGCCGATTCGACAGCCTCGAACCCGGGCGCTGTGTGGCCCTTAACCGTAATGCCCATTAACACTCCTCAAATGTCGATCAAAGCTCAGATAACCTCACAGGATCTGCACGACCGGACTCATGTGGCTACCGGAAGAAGACCTCGGTGGTCTCGATTTTTAATCATGGTAAAACGTTTTAGCAAATAGTCAAGACTATCCCGGTCCAGCGGTTCGCGGTATTCTCATGGCACACATTCGAACGCTGGATACCTGACTCTTGAGCAAGAAGCGAGTAACACTGGCAGATGTGGCCCGTTTGGCGGGTCTCTCAACATCGGCCGCATCGATGATATTGACGGGTCGGCCGGATACCCGCCTTTCACCAGAAGCACACGCCAAGGTGCACGAAGCCGCAGCGACGCTGGGGTACCGACCAAATATGGCGGCCCGAGCGTTAAGAACAGACAAGACACGAACATTGGCTTTTATTTCAGATCACATTGCGACCACGCGATATGGTAACGGCTTGATACGAGGTGCCCTCGCGGCCTCTGAAGAAGCGGGTCATGTCCTGATGATGCTTGAAACTTATGGCGATCCGGCGCATGAAACGCGGGCTATTGATGCTGCAATTGATAGGCAGGTCGATGGCATCATCTTCGCGTTTGTGCGGTCACGCGAAGTGTTCTTACCATCAATAACAAGCAATGTTCGAATGGTGATGCTCAATGGCACCAACCGGCAGTGCCCGATAGCCATACTGCCTGATGAATATCAGGGCGGTTGCGAGGCGGTATCGTTGCTGGCAGACGCGAATTTTACCGATGGAATTGTACTGCTCGGTCACAATGCCGAAGTGGAGGAAGGCTTGTTTCGCTCCGGAACCATTCTGAGTCGGCTGAATGGAATTCGTTCTGAAATGGTCAGTCGTGGCCTTGGCTTTGTCGATGAACTCAGTTCCTGGAACTGGGAGCCTGAAAATGGCTACAAGCTTATGAAGAAGTACTTGAAGAATTCGCGTCCAAAAGCATTGTTGTGCATGAACGATCGTTTGGCATTTGGGGCTTATCAGGCATTGTCTGAAGCAGGCCTGAAAATCCCTGAAGACGTTTCCGTTGTTTCTTTTGATAACGATGAGATCGCTGCTTACCTGCGCCCCGGATTAACGACAATTGGGCTCCCTCATGAAGCTATGGGGCGAGAGGCTGTTCGTGTTCTCCTCGATGAAAAAATTGTTGAAAGTGAAACGCTAGTTGCTATGGAGCCCATGATCAGGGGCTCTGTTGGAGGGGCAGATTAACAGGCGATCTATTTGTATTTCAGGGTGATTTTATACTATTTAACACAAGCTGCCACCAATTGAGTATGGCTTGGTCATGCTATTGATTTCAAAAATGTATATCTAACTTACCCCCATATCGGAATCCTTGGGATTTTGGGTTTCAGAGTCTCCAAGTTTTGGATGCCAGAGTTCGCGTGTTTTTTTTGTTTGGAATATGAATATTTATTGTCCGTAATTTACAGAGAGTGGATATGAAAAATCAGGTTCAGTTAATTACCTATGTTGACCGCTTTGGTGGCAGCGATCTTAACGTACTCCACCAATTGCTGAAGGAGTCGTTGAGGGATGTTTTTGGGGGTATACACCTTCTGCCCTTCTATACGCCCATAGACGGGTCTGATGCCGGGTTTGATCCTGACGATCACCTCACGGTAGACCCTCGACTTGGTACCTGGGATGATGTTCGTCGACTGAGCGATGACGTCGACATAATGGCTGATTTGATCGTTAATCACGTGTCAAGCCGGTCACCGCAATTTATAGACGTCGTTTCGCACGGCAACAGTAGCCCCTGGTACTCATTGTTTCTGACGTTTCAGAGTGTCTTTCCCGACGGTGCACGCGAAAAAGATATTACTGCGATTTATCGGCCAAGACCCAGCTTACCCTGGACACCATATACTCTGGGCGATACCCGGCAATTACTTTGGACCACTTTCACCTCCGAGCAGTTGGATATCAACGTCGAAAGTGAGGTCGGTATGGCCTATTTGAACGGTATAATGGATCGTTTTGAGCAGTCCGGGGTGTCAATGATTCGACTGGATGCCGCGGGTTATGCCATTAAGCGCCCGGGGACACGTTGCTTCATGTTGCCGGAAACCTATACCTTCATACAGCAGTTGTCAGACAGTGCTAATGCACGAGGTATTGAAACGCTGGTCGAGATTCACAGCCACTATCAGACACAAATAGACATCGCCAACCGGGTCGGTCGAGTATACGACTTTGCCTTGCCACCGTTGATTCTGCATCTAATGTTTACCGCTGATGCCAAGCCGCTGGCTAATTGGCTTCGTCAGTCACCACGAAACTGCATTACGGTGCTGGACACACACGATGGTATTGGTGTGCTGGATGTTGGCGCCGACGCCGATAAGCCTGGACTGTTGGAGCCGGAAGCAATTGATCAATTGATAGAAACCATACATCAGCGCTCAAATGACCAAAGTCGTTTGGCGACTGGAGCCGCTGCCTCCAATTTGGACTTGTATCAGGTCAACTGTACTTACTATGCGGCATTGGGCGAACGCGACAACGAATACCTGATTGCTCGCGCTTTGCAATTCTTCGCACCCGGCGTGCCGCAGGTCTACTACACGGGGCTGCTGGCCGGTGGTAATGACATGGCGCTGCTGACCAAAACGGGTGTCGGGCGTGATATCAACCGTGCCTATTATGATGTTGCCCAGATTGAAGATGCCCTGAAACGCCCTGTCGTTGTAGAACTGATTCGCTTGATCCGAGTACGGAACGAGCATCCGGCATTCAATGGTGACTTCTCGTTGGACCACTCTGGTGACCAGCTAAGTCTGATTTGGAAGAACGGAGATGCCAGTCTAGTGCTGACGGTTGATTGTGAGGCGCGCAGAGCTCACATTACCGATCAGTCAGGAGAGCGGCTGTTTGAAATGTAAGCGCATGCTGGCTTAGTTTAGGAATGTCTGAATAGACAATGGCACTCTTCAAGCCTGAGGAGTGTCAGTAAATAGTGGTAGTTCAAACGTCCTTCTCCGCACCTCTATGGTTGCGTTTTACATGTTTCCCGCCCTTCCAGCCGGCTTTTTCCCGTACACAGTTCGATGCCTTATCGCTAACATTTGACCTCCCGGCGCTTCTAATCCATAATAAATTCGACTGCCAAAATAAAAGACAACAACTCAGCCGATACCAGGAGGCCACCCATGGCGGATTTCTTCCGTGCCATTGAACCGATACGCTTTGAAGGGCCGGGTTCCGATAACCCGCTGGCGTTTCATCATTACGATCCGGAGCGCATCGTGTTGGGTGCGCCATTGAAAGATCACCTGCGCTTTGCCGTCTGTTACTGGCACAACTTCTGTTGGGACGGTGCCGATGTGTTTGGCGAGGGTACCTTTCAGCGCCCCTGGCACAGCGGGGCCGATGCGCTGGCTTTGGCCGAGCAGAAAATGGACGTGGCGTTTGAGTTTTTTCAGAAGCTGGGCGCTCCGTTCTGGACCTTTCACGATTACGACATCGCGCCGGAAGGTCAGACCATCATCGAGAGCCGGGAGAACCTGGCCCGCATGGTCGACCGGGCCGCGCAGAAGCAGGAAGAGACCGGTGTGCAGCTGCTGTGGGGCACCGCGAAGAACTTTGGCCACAAACGCTATATGGCCGGCGCGGCCACCAATCCGGATCCGGAGGTGTTTGCCTATGCCTGCTCGCAGGTGCAGCAGGCGCTGGATGCGACGCATCGACTGGGTGGTTCGAATTACGTGCTCTGGGGCGGGCGCGAAGGGTATGAAACCTTGCTCAACACCGACCTGAAACGAGAGCAGGAACAACTCGGTCGCTTTCTGCAAATGGTGGTGGCGCACAAGCATAAAATCGGGTTCAAGGGCGCCTTATTGATTGAACCCAAACCCCAGGAACCGACCAAACACCAGTATGACTATGATTCGGCGACCGTGTTTGGCTTTCTGCAGAAGTTTGGCCTGGAAAAAGAGATTAAGGTGAACATCGAGGTAAACCACGCCACGCTGGCGGGGCATACCTTTGAGCATGAGCTGGCTACGGCGGCTGCACTGGGTATTCTGGGTTCAGTCGATGCTAACCGTGGCGATCACCAGAACGGCTGGGATACAGATCAGTTTCCAAACAGTGTCGAAGAGATGACGCTGGGGTGTTATGAAATCATCAAGGCAGGCGGTTTTACGACCGGTGGTTTTAACTTCGACACCAAGCTGCGCCGCACCTCGATCGCCCCCGAGGATTTCTTTCATGCCCATGTAGGCGCTATGGATACCATTGCGCTGTCGTTCATGAAAGCGGCCGAATTGTATGAGCAAAAGGTACTGAGCGATTTTGTCGAGGCGCGCTACGCCCGCTGGCAAGGTGAGCTGGGGCAAAACATCCTGAGTGGAACCTTGGATCTGGCTGCTGTATCCGATCATGCCGTGTCCCGGAGTCTGAATCCGCAACCGGTTTCCAGCGGTCAGGAAATGCTGGAGAACCGGGTTAACCGGGTGATATTCGGCTAAAGCACCTGTGATAGAGTAACCTGATCGCTCATTGGTTTTTGTGTCACTGCATCAGGTTACTTACGTCATGTCAGATTTTCCCTTTACCGATCTTTCCCGCCTGGAACATCAGGACGCATTGCCCGAGGCGTGCGATACGCTGATCATAGGCGGCGGCATTGCCGGTGTGATGACCGGCTATTTTCTGGCGAAGCAGGGCCAGCGGGTTGTGGTGTGTGAGAAAGGCCGCATTGCCGGCGAACAATCCTCCCGCAACTGGGGCTGGATACGTCAGCAGGGTCGCCATCCGGCTGAACTGCCGATCATGGTGGAAGCCAACCGGTTGTGGCATCAGCTGGCGGATGAGGTTGGTGAAGACATCGGCTTTAAAACCACTGGCATCCTGTACATGGCCTCCGAACAGTCCGAGCTTGAAACCTATGAGCGCTGGTTGCCTTTTGCCAGGCAGGCCGGTGTAGACAGCCGGGCACTCAGTGCGCAGGAAATGGCCGATTATCTGCCTGGTGCCCGAGGGAACTGGGTGGGAGGCTTGTACACACCCAGCGATGCCCGGGCCGAACCCTGGCTGGCCGTGCCGGCGCTGGCCCGGTTGGCAAAACGGGCGGGCGCTTTGTTGCGTGAGCATTGTGCGGTGCGCTCCCTGGATATAACAGCCGGTAAGGTGTCTGGCGTATGGACGGAGGCCGGGAGGGTTCGGTGCAATCAGGTTGTTCTGGCCGGAGGTGCCTGGTCATCTCTGTTTGCGCGAGCTCAAGGCATCGCATTGCCACAGTTAAGCGTGCTGGCGTCGGCTATGGCGACAAACCCCATGCCGGCAGTCTTTCCAGGCGGCGCTGCAGACCCGGCACTGGCGTTCAGGCCACGTGCCGATGGCGGCTACAGCATTGCCCACGGTTTTTCGCACGACTTTTATTTGGGGCCAGACGCTTTCAGGTATTTCGGTGCCTTTCGCGAGCAGGTTAAATCCGGGCTAAAAACCACCCGTTTGCGTCTGGCGGCCCCCAACGGGTTTCCCGATGGCTGGGGTACGGCAAGGCACTGGATTCCCAGCGAAGAAACCCCGTTCGAACGTATGCGAGTACTGAACCCCGCTCCAAACATGCGCACCCTGAATGCCGCGCTGGATCGTTTTGCCGACACCTGGCCCTCGCTCGGCCGGCCTACCATACGGCAGGCTTGGGCCGGGATGATCGATACCTTGCCCGATGAGATTCCGGTTCTTGATCGCGTACCAGTCGTTCCTGGCCTGGTGATCGCCACCGGCCTCAGCGGGCATGGCTTTGGCATCGGGCCGGCCGTTGGCCGGGTAGTGGCAGACCTGGTGATGGAGCGAGCGGTTGGTCACGATTTAACGGCGTTTTCGTTCAATCGGTTCAACAGCGGGCGGGTATTGAAACCGGGGCTGGCGTTTTAGAGCGCTACGAGAGCCAGAAGAAAACAATAAGCAGTTGTAAATAGTAATAGTTATCAATACTATCTTTGTCGAATTTTTCGACAAGGAACACTTCCGATGAGAATGTCCCTCTACACGGCCGCATTGGCCGCCACGTCCCTGGCACTTTGTACCTCAGCCCTGGCAGAGCAGGGCGCCATTGACGTTCTGGATCAGAACGGCCGCCGCGTCTTGCTGGACGAACCGGCCCAACGCGTAGCAACCATTCCCATGCCGGCAGCGTCTATGTTTACCTCCGTCGCCGGTGGGGTGGATCGGTTGGCTGCCATGCATCCGGCCTCCAAAACAGCATTGGAAGACGGCATTCTCGGCGAGTTTTACCCCGATGCGGCGATGATTCCCAGTGACATCGTAGGCAATGGCTTTATGCCCAATATTGAAAGTTTGCTGACGGTGAATCCGGATCTGGTGTTGCAGTGGGCACATCGCGGATCAGACATTATTGAGCCGCTTGAACAGGCTGGCTTGTCTGTCGCGACGCTCAATTACGGCACCGAAGAGTACGCGCAGGGCTGGATTCAATTGCTGGGTGACGTATTGGGTGAGGAGGAGAAAAGCCAGCGAATGATTCAGTGGCGCGATCAGACGCTGGCAGATATTGGCAGCCAGCTGGCCGATGTACCGGAAGCAGAAAAGCCACGAACACTGTACTTCTTGCGCTTCCTGTCGGAATACCGGGTGGCCGGTGAGGGTACCTACAATGATTTCTACATTGATTTGGCCGGTGGTTCCAATCCGGCAGAGGGTAATAACTGGCTGACGATTGATGCGGAACAAATTCTGAACTGGGATCCGGAAGTCATCTTGCTGAATGGCTTTGAAGCTGGGTTATCGCCACAGGATGTGTACGACAACCCCTTGTTTGCCGATGTCAGCGCGGTGGTCAATCGTCGCGTTTACCACGTGCCACTTGGTGGCTACCGCTGGGATCCGCCCAATCAGGAAAGCCCGCTGATGTGGATGTGGCTTTCCAGTTTGCTGCAGCCCGGCCAGGTCGACTATGACTTGCGCCAGGAAATGCGCGATGCCTACCAATGGATATATGGGCAAACACCTTCAGAGCGTCAGCTTAACGAGATACTGCGGATAGAGCATAACCAGAACGCCGCCGGTTATGAGCAGTTTCTGAACCCGGCTCTGGCCAGCCAATGACCTCTCAGATTGCCCCGGCCTTGATGCCCCTCAGAGTTCGAGGGGGAGTGTGGTGGCTGCTGGGCGCCTTCCTGGTTGCTGTCATGCTGGTGTCGCTGAGCACCGGGAATTACCAGGTTCCGGTAAACCATGTCGTTGGCATTCTGGTGTCATCCTGGTGGCCAGTCGAGGTAACCTGGACGCCGGTTGAGGCACGGGTCGTAGAACTGATCCGTCTGCCCCGGGTGCTGATTGCAGCGCTGGTCGGTGCTTCGCTGGCGTTGGCAGGCGCTGCCTTGCAGGGAGCCTTGCGCAACCCATTGGTGGGACCGCAAATTGTTGGCGTGTCATCCGGTGCCGCACTTGGTGGCGTGCTGGCGTTGTTTTTGGCATTGGGTACGGCCGCGGTTATCGGCAGTGCCTTTGTATTCGGCGCACTGGCGATGCTGATCGCTTACAGCATGGCCAGGGTCAGTGGTAATTCGTCGCCATTGACGCTGGTGCTGGCCGGCATTGTGGTAAGCGCCTTTTGTTCGGCACTGGTCTCGCTTCTCACCTATCTGGCGAATCCGGAAGACAGTCTGCCCACCATTGTGTACTGGTTAATGGGCAGCTTTGCGACAGCGAGTTTTGATAAAGTCTGGGTGGTCGGCAGTGTGCTGTTGCTGGCGGGTTTGCCACTGGTGCTGATGCGCTTTCGCATCAATGTTTTGTCGCTGGGTGATGAAGAAGCACAGTCGCTTGGTATACCGGTTGAGCGCACCCGCTGGGCAGTTCTGGCATTGTGCACGGCATTGGTAGCCGCCTCGGTCAGTGTCTCCGGCGTTGTTGACTGGGTGGGTCTGGTAATACCGCATTTTGCCCGTTTGTTGCTGGGGCCGGATCATCGCAAAGTGCTGCCTGCATCGATGCTGATGGGGGCGGCTTATATGGTGATTATTGATACGCTGGCCCGATCACTGACCTCGGCGGAAATCCCTTTGGGTGTATTAACCGCGATTGTTGGAGCGCCAATATTTGCGTGGCTGCTGCGGCAGTCCAGCCGCCGGGGAGCCTTGCATGATTGAAGTAACGGATCTTGGCTATCGCCACCATGCCCGCTCTCCCTGGGTGTTTAAACATCATTCCCTCTCGCTGAAAAAAGGCGAAGTGGGTGCCATTATCGGGCCAAATGGCCGTGGTAAAACGACGCTGCTGAAAGCCCTGTTAGGGCTGATAAAACCGCAGCAGGGAAGTGTGACCTTTGCCGGACTGCCAGCCTATGTGCCACAGGGAACCGACACGTCTTTTCCCTACCGTGTGCGCGACCTGGTGGTCATGGGGCGAGCCCGCACCCTGGGGTTGTTTGCATCACCCAGCCGGCAAGATTATCGGTTGGCGGATGAGGCGATGGCCCGGGTGGGCATCGAAGCGCTGGCTAACCGAAGGCTGACGGAGTTAAGTGGCGGCCAGCGCCAACTGGTGCTGATTGCCCGGGCACTGGCATCCCAGTGTGACATTCTGGTGTTGGATGAACCCACCTCGGCACTTGACTATCACAATCAGAACCGGGTTATGGCGGTACTGGAACAAGCCCGGAACGATGGTGTAACGGTGCTGTTTACCACCCACTCACCCCAGCACGCCCTGGCCATTGCCGACAGCGTTTTGCTGATGTTCGGGCCAGATGAATACCGGTTCGGTCCCTGTGATGAAGTGCTCACTGACCAGCAGTTGGCCCGGTTGTACAACATCGACATTCGTACCTTGCCCTTTGAGCATAACGGCCAGGCGCACCGCGCGGTTGTTCCCGTTTTCGGGAGTATGGCATGAGTTCATCCAGCCTGGTGCTCGGGCTGATTCAGGACGGGCCGGTGGCCGGGCCATTACAGCAGAATGCATCGGCAGCAGGCATGGGCATTGAATGCCTAGACCCCGATGACCTGAAGTGGATGAGTGTTGCCGATTGGCCGGCGGTTATCGTCGGATCTCACGCCGACCAGATTGCGCTGGTACGACACCGGACCGGGCTGGAACGTTATTTGAACCAGGGCGGACTGCTGATTTGGAACGGTGCCATTGCGCATTCTCCCTTGCCAGAACTGAGCCCTTTTGTCCCTTTGCCGGTGCGCAATCTGGCCCATTTGACCGTCACGCAATTAACCGCGCACCCGCTGTTTTCACGGGTTCCTTCTGAGGCGCTGACGTTTCGCAAAGGTGTCGCGGGTTTTTGGGGGCGTGGCCATAACCCGTCTCCGCCCGGTGCTCAGTTGCTAAACGGTTTGGGGCCGCGGCCGCACGAACACCCGATCGACTGGTATTGGGCGCGACCTCAGGGTGGTGCCTTGTTGATGCATGCCGGAAACGATTTTTTTACCTATGCCGACGACGCCAAACTGCGCCAGAGAATACTGGACAACCTGCGTCACTGGATACTGGCGCATCACACCCATGAACCTCACGAAACAGCGGCAAGGTGATGAAACCAACCTCTCCCTTTAACGGTCATTTAATCGCTCTGGATGCTGGTGCGGCCTACCACCAATTCACCTTTACCGACCCGGCGCTGTCGGCGTTTTTCGATGAAGTCGTGTATCTGGATGATCTGTGTGACGCGCACCTGCAGCGAGCAGATGCCATTCTGGTGCCGTGCCGGACACCGGCGCATCGGCTCCGTCGCTGGCGGGACGATTTATTGCGTTTTGCCGAGCAGGGTGGAGTGCTGATAGTGATGGGGGAGACGCAGCCTGACGCCTGGCTGATGCCCTTGCCTACCGAGCCGGTCGCTACCAATTACTGGTGGTGGCTAAAAGGAGAAGACGGGCTGGATTTAAAACCGGCCGATGAAAACCAC
Organism: Saccharospirillum alexandrii; assembly: GCF_004000275.1. Taxonomy (GTDB): domain Bacteria; phylum Pseudomonadota; class Gammaproteobacteria; order Pseudomonadales; family Natronospirillaceae; genus Saccharospirillum; species Saccharospirillum alexandrii. Next base: position 851,659 of record NZ_RCIP01000002.1, on the reverse strand, counting down.
GATCTGTTTCAGTATGTATCGCCAGCCGACTGTCGCTGGCATTTACACGCCTTGCACTCACCACCCCAGGGTTACCGCTCCATTCTGAATCATGCCAGTGGGCAGTCGGTATTGTTTGAAGGGCCACTGGGGCGGAATGGTTACCTGATTCTGACCAGTCTCGACCCCATCTATCATCACGGCAGTTTCTTTATGCCCGCGACGACTGCCTTTTTGACTGGCTTTTTACCCTGGGTACGCAAACGACTTAACCAACAACTCGATGGAGTATTGCAGCACCATGCAACAGCAACTGACTGTTCTGGACAATAACAAAGCCCTGTCATTCAGCTTTGACGAAGCGCTTAATTACCATGGAGGCGGCTTCCCGGGAGGCGTTGCCCATGGCTTTAAAATGCTGGAGGCGGCATTACCCCACTTGAATGGTGGCCGCCCGGTTGAGCGCAGAAAACTACAGGTACTGACGGCATTTCCGGGGCCGGGCGCTCGCGATGCGGTGGAGCTGATTACCCGGGCCAATACCGAAAGCCGCTATGAAGTCGATATTAACGCGGGTGACACTACCGCTGTCGAGGCGGCGCGTGGCCGTTACTGGTTCAGGGTGACGTATGGCAACACGGTGGTTGAACTGACCATTCAGCCCGGAATCATTGACCCTGAGTTTATTGCGCTGGGTCGAAAGCCAGACCGGACGCCCGAAGAGGAAGCCCGGCAGGACGTTCTGAAACAGGACATGGCGGATCGCATTATGGCGTTGCCTGCCGGGCAAGTGTATCTCGCCCGGCGAGTCGAATAACCCGCTTCCCCCAGGTTTGGCAAGAGCAGTGGTGCTATCGCTGGTGCAGCGCTTTAAGTTCGTCGCTGTACCAGATCTTTCGCTTGAATCGCGGGTTTTTGGATGACATGTCGATCTTGTAGGGGTTGAGTTCTTCGGCTTGCGGATAACCAACAATGCGACACAATTCCTGTGCCAGCCATTTTTCGATTTTTAACACCACCAGTTTTTTGCGCAGCCGGCCCTGTTCATCGCGGTTCAAAATGGTGGGTAAGGTGTTCAGGGTGAGAATTTCGTCGATGGCCGGGTGCGCCATACGTTCACGGCCTTCATCGCTGGCATAAAAGTGGGAAACCGCAAATACCAGGCGTCTCGGGTTGATCTGTTTCAGGAACTGGCAGGATTTAACCACGGTCGACCCGGTGCGCACCATGTCGTCGAACAGGATGACGCTGGCTTCTTCCAGGCCTTCGAAGGTGTGTTCGCTCTCTTTGTGCAGGGTGATTTCTACTTTACGCTCATCGGTTCGTTCTTTATCGAGCATGATGAACTTGGCTTTGCTCAGGCCCAGGGTGTCGAACATTTCTTTTACGAAATCGCGCGCGCCCTTGTCGGGTGCGCACAGCACCAGGCCTTCGCCGTTGTCGCCGTAATTCAGGATGTCGGAATTCAATAAGTAGTGTGCGTAAATTTCATAGGGAATCAGGTTGTGAAAGTCGCCTTCGAACACACTGGAAAAGATTTTCTGAACCGAGCTTGAGTGGTTGTGAACGGTGAGTACGGAATCGACCCCGGAGAGTTTTAGCAGCTGTGCGTAGAGTTTTGCGGTAAAGGGTTGGCCGTCGAATTTTTTGATGTCTTTGATGTCGCGTTCGAAATGGGTTTCACCCAGATCCTTTCTCGGCCCTCTGTCCTGGGCGCTGTAAAACAAGTCCGGTTCAACCAGTACGACTTGTTTGGCGCCGTTCTCTTTGGCAGCCCGGGCGATGATCAGGTTCGCCATGGCCAATTCCTGTCGGCTCTTCAGGTGGCTGCTGGTGCTGACGATGACCACAATCTTGCCATCCAGCGTATGGCCGATGTTGTCCATATCCTGCTCATCGGAAATAAACCGTGGGCAGAATTCGGAGTTCATGAACTGTTTCATGCTGATTTTGTCAGCGATGTCTTCGAGTTGTCCGACGGCGTAGGCAATGTCGATGGCGAAGGGGTTATCGGCGACGTTGCTGACAACAACGACATTTCTTGACTGTTCAGTCGAAAAAGTCATGACGAGTCCTGTTTTTGAGCGGCTGGGCAGAGGGGCGCCAGTTTAATATGGGAGGCCGCATTTCGATAGGGGCAAAGCAGGATTGGTGATCATCAAACAGCGTCCGGCTGCTCGGCGGGTGCTGCTTGTTTGAACTCGGGCAGGTTTCTGCAGTGGGTCGCTATGCGCACCAGGGTTGGGAAGGGTGTTAGATCGCAGTTGAATCGTTCTGCGTTGAACAGTTGTGGTACCAGAAACACATCCGCCAGGGTGGGCGAGTCGCCATGGCTGAAGCGGCCGGTCTCCGGCTCCCGGGCCAGTCGCGCTTCCAGGGCGGTAAAGCCTTTGGCCACCCAATGCTGATACCAGGCAAGTTTGGTGGCTTCATCGACACCCAGTTCGTCGGTTAAATAGCCCAGCACCGAGACATTGTTCAGCGGGTGCATTTCGCAGGCGACCAGGAGGGCCAGCGAGCGTACCCGAGCGCGCGCTTCCAGGCTTTCCGGCAACAGCGGTGGTTCCGGGTAACGCTCTTCCAGGTATTCGCAGATGGCCATTGATTGGGTGAGAGCACTGCCCTGCTCGGTTTCCAGCACCGGCACCAGCCCCTGGGGGTTGCGGCGCCGGTGGGCATCCTGGCGGTGTTCGCCCTTAAGCAGGTTGACCGGGATCTGTTCGTAATCGAGCCTTTTCAGGTTCAGGGCGATGCGCACCCGGAAAGCCGCTGAAGACCGAAAGTAACTGTGTAATGTGAGCATGGGGAGCGCCTTATCGGATGACCTGGCCAGTGTAGTCGATTTTTTTACGCTGGGTATTTCGTAACTTTCTGGTCGATAGCGCCGAAAATACTCTGACCGTCAGCGTCGAACATTTCGATCCGAACCCGGTCGCCAAAGCGCATAAAAGGCGTTTTTGCGGCGCCGTGTAGTATGGTCTCGACCATGCGTAACTCGGCCAGGCAGCTGTAGCCGACACCGCCGTCACCGATTGGCTTGCCAGGGCCGCCGTTGGCGTCGGGGTTGGATACCGTGCCGGAGCCAATAACGGCACCCGCGCCCAGGTACCGGGTTTTTGCCGCATGGGCGATCAGCTCGGGAAAGCCAAAAATCATATCCGGACCGGCATCGGGTTCGCCGAACTTTTCACCATTGAGGTGAACCGTTAATGGACGATGTAAGCGGCCGCCTTTCCAGGCGTCGCCGAGTTCATCTGGCGTGACGCAGATCGGGGAAAAACTGGAGGCGGGTTTGGCCTGAAAGAAGCCAAAGCCCTTGGCCAGTTCACCGGGAATCAGCCCACGCAGGCTGACGTCGTTGACCAGCATGACCAGTTTGATGTGGCTGGCGGCCTGCTCGGGCGATACGGCCATCGGCACGTCGTCAGTAATGACTGCAATTTCACCTTCGAAATCAATGCCGTGCTCTTCACTGACCGCTTCGATGTCTTCGGTGGGTGCCAGAAAGCAATCGCCACCACCCTGATACATCAGCGGGTCAGTCCAGAAAGTCTCTGGCATCTCGGCATTTCGCGCCTGGCGCACCAGTTTGACGTGGTTCAGGTAGGCGGAGCCATCGGCCCAGTGGTAGGTGCGCGGCAAGGGCGAATGCAGGGCGCTCATATCCAGTGCGAAGGTGTCTTTGGCAGTGCCTGCATTCAGAGCGGCGTAGCGTTCTTCCAGCTTGGGTGCAACCGTAGCCCAGTTCTCGATGGCCTGTTGCAGGGTGCTGGCGATGTCGGTGGCCGGTGCGGCCTGGGTCAGGTCCCGTGAGACCAGAATCAGGGTGCCGTCGCGGCCGGTGTTAAGAGTGGCGAGTTTCATAGTGGTTCAATCCCGTAAGTCGTAAAACGTGGTCTTCCTGAACGTGTTCTGCTGTCAGCGTTGGCCGGGGTCGAATTGAGCGGTCAGTGTCGACCAGACATTCACGTAATCCCGCTGACGGTGTTCGGTAGTCTGGGCCGCTTCGGTCGCTTGAAAAACGTAGCGGCTCTCAAACATAAACGCCAGGGTGTTGCCCTGGTACTGGGGTGTTAATTCGGCTGCGCTGGCTTTGGCAAAGGTGTCGGCATCCGGCCCGTGCGGCGACATGCAGTTATGCAGGCTGGCACCGCCGGGTACGAAGCCTTCGGCTTTGGCGTCGTATTCGCCGTGAATCAGCCCCATGAATTCACTCATCAGATTGCGGTGAAAATAGGGCGGGCGAAAGGTGTTCTCGGCGACCATCCAGCGCGGCGGAAAGATCACGAAATCGATGTTGGCCATGCCCGGGGTGTCGGACGCGGAGGTCAGCACGGTAAAGATCGACGGGTCAGGGTGGTCGAAACTGACGGTGTTGATGGTGTTGAACCGCGCCAGGTCGTATTTGTAGGGCGCAACATTGCCATGCCAAGCAACGACATCCAGCGGTGAATGGCCCAGGTCTGCGACCCAGAACTGGCCTGAGAATTTGGCAACCAGCTCAAACTCCCCGGTTTCGTCTTCATAGGCCGCCACCGGCGCTAAAAAGTCTCTCGGGTTGGCCAGGCCATTGGCGCCAATGGGCCCGAGACCGGGTAATTCCAGCGGGCTGCCGTAGTTTTCGCAAACATAGCCACGAACGGCCTCGCACCCCTCACCCAGACGAACCTGGAATTTCATTCCGCGCGGTATTACTGCGATCTCACCGCTGGCGACGTCCAGTACGCCCAGCTCCGTGCGCAGCACCAGGGTGCCCAGTTGCGGCACGATCAACAGTTCTCCGTCGGCATTGTAGAAAAATCGCCGGGTCATATCGGCGTTGGCGGCATAGCAGTGAACACCACAACCGGTTTGGGTGCCAGCATCGCCGTTGACCGCGATGGTGAACAGACCGTCGATAAAGTCGGTGGGCTCAGACGGAATCGGTAACGGATCCCAGCGCATTTGGTTTGGGTCGGCCGCACCGGCCAGTGGGGCGGTCTCAATGTTTCGACCAGGCAGTGGCCGATAGGCCGATTGCAGCACCGATGGCCGAATCCGATACATCCAGGTGCGTAGATTCTGGTGGCGCGGCGCGGTAAAGGCCGACCCGGAAAACTGCTCGGCGTACAGCCCATAGGGGCAGCGTTGCGGCGAGTTCTGACCCAAAGGAAGCGCGCCCGGCAGTGCCTCGGTTGAGAACTGGTTGCGAAAGCCGCTTTGGTAGTCGAGTGAAGCCATCATGACCATACCCTCGGGCTGTAATGGTTGCAAATGAAACTATATGAGCCAAGGATAGTGCTGGTTGGTTTCATTTGCAACTAACTGCCAGGGTGTCGCTACGATGACTGCCAGGAATCCAGCCCCAGCAGTTTCCGCCCCAGTTCCGACAGTTCCGCTCGTGGGTAACGCGTCTGTTCCCAGCCACGTGGATCGCCGGGGAAGGCATAACCCTGAGGAGGAAGGCGGTCGCGCCATGACGCTATCCGCCAGTCGCGCACCTCTGTGTTGTCTTCTTCTGCGGGCACCATGGCAATGTATTGCGCTAGGCGCACGGCATCCGACTGGTTCGGGCGAATGCCGTGGGCGAGCAGGCTGTTGAAGATCAGCAGATCGCCGGCTTTCATCGGCACGAACTCGGTTGGGTAGCCGCAGTTCTGCCCGGGTGAGAACGGGTCCCGGTCAGCCGGTGCCTGGCGTCGCCATGCTTCGAAGTGTTCGAATAGCTGGGGCACACACTGGAAACCACCGGTCTCTGGCGTGGTGTCGCTCAGCGCCAGCACACCCTGAACGTTGACTGGCAAGGGGTCGAGTGTGGTGTTGGCGTCCCAGTGAATGAAACCCGAAAAGGCCCGACCAGAGCGGTTGGGCGGGTTCAGGTTGGCCCGGTCGATGGTGACCCAGAGGTCTTCACGATCCCAGATATCGACAAAGGCGTTGTACACCCGGGGCGTTTGGCGATTCGCCCACAGCAGAGGGTGGTTGTAGGCCTCCACCATACCGCTGTTGTTCAGTTCTACCATGGCATGGTCACGTCGCTGGGGGGCGTACCAGCTGCCTGGGTCCTGGGGGGACATTTCCTGAAATTCCCAGAGAAAGTCGGTGGTGGCGGTTACCTGTTCAGGGGCGATCGCCTGGCGGATGACGACGTAGCCATAACGCTGCCAGTGAGCCCAGTCAGCCTCGCTGAGCACACGCAATGGTGTCTGTTTAACGAGACTGGCAAGCGGCGGGTGTTCCTGATTGCCAACGCTGTTGTTGCCGGGTTGCTGGTCACCAAAGCCGTAGCGGTTTTTTATTGTGGTCATGGGGTTCTCCTGTGAGTCCATGGACACATCCTAGCGCCATGACAGGGGGCCGGGCGGTGACTTTTGAGCATAAACCAATACTATTCGCTCAATTTGAATGGCATTATCGAATAGATAGTGCAATTACGGGGTCAGGTGCATGAAAGCCCAATTCGAACGCATTCACTACCCGGATGATGCCTCCTGGCGGTTTTTTCTGCGCGAGCTCGATACCCTGCCGTTTGAATGGCATTACCACCCGGAATACGAGTTAACCCTGACTGTGAACAGTCAGGGTGAGCGTTATGTCGGCGACCACATTGACGCTTATCAGAGTGGCGATCTGGTATTGCTGGGCCCCAATTTGCCGCACAGCTGGGCAAGCCAGGCGCCTGGGCAAGCTGGTACGCATCGGGTTTATGTGCTTTGGTTTCGCCAGGAATGGGTCGATGGCCTGGCCCGGCAATTTCCGGAATTCGCCTCACTCGCTACCTGGCTGGACCGGTCGCGACGGGGGCTTGCCTGGTCGCATGAACTGGCGGCTGAGCTGGAGCCTTTGTTCGAGCAGTTACCCGGTGCCAGTGCTGCCCGTCGTCTCACGCTACTGCTTGATATTCTGACCGCCCTTCAGGAAGAAGCCCCTCGTACGCTGGCGTCGGCGCGGTTTCATGGCGAGACACTGGCCGAACCCGCGCAGCGGGAACTGAGCCCGATATTGGATAGCCTGCATCGTGATTTTCGCGAGCCACTGCGGGTGCCTGCGCTGGCGCGCGAGCACCATATGAGCGTCAGTACGCTGAACCGGATGTTTCGCCGGCAGATGAACCAGAGCTTGCATCAGTATTTAACCCACATTCGCCTGGGTCATGCCTGCGCTGATCTGATTCGGACCGAGCGCCCGGTCAGTCTGGTGGCTGAACAGAGCGGCTTCGCCAACCTGTCCAATTTCAACAGGCTGTTCAAGCAATACAAAGGGGTAACACCGCGCCAGTTCCGCCGGAAGTTTCAGCAGGCGGTGGTTCATGGCAGGCCCTCGATGCTGGCGGGTTCGGTGGACAACTCGTGAAGGTTTACTGGTATTTATCGAGCACGGAATCGAGGCGTTTGATAAAGTTTTCAGTAGCTCGGGAATTTGGGCTGTCGACTGAAAACGTCTGGTGAAACATCAGCGTTAACGTCACTGCACCATCGCTCAGTGAGACGGTATAGCCATCAAAACCGGTATCGGCGGTTAGGCCATCGAGCAAATAACCCTTATCGGTTTTTGTGCCGTTGTCGATCACGGTCTGGAAGGCACGCAGCGCGTTGCCAGCCTCAATTTTTTCAGACATAGGTGTGTCTTCAAATGATGCATTCCCGACTAGTCTAGTGCAGCCAGTCCGCTCTTCCCAATCACCTTTCACCTGAGAACCTTGGCAAGCGGCTGATCACCATGGCAGCAATCAGTGACCACCCCCCGGTGACCACCCATGTCCATTCCCAGCCACCGCTTCGGCTGGCGACCAGTGCGACCAGGGGCGGGCCAGCGAACTGACCGAGTGAAGACCATTGCTGCATCCAGCCGACGGTGGTCGATACCGTATCCTCACTGGGTGCCAGCCTTACGGCAAGTGAAAACAGCACGCCGGGAATGACGCCACCGACCATGGAGAACAGCAAAACGGCACCGTACCGAACCAGAGGTGCCGTGTCGGTCAGGCTGGAAAAGGCGAACAGAGTGCCAAGGCTCATCACACCAAAACCGGTGTACAACAGTTGCCGTGCCTGAATGCCTCGATGCAGCAGATAGCCGGAGGCCAGATTACCCAAAACGTTAATCAGTGCCACCAGCGCCGTAAGCGGCCCGATCCACAGTGCGCTGAAACCGGCCTGACGATAGATGGAAGGCAAAAACCCGATGACCGAGAGCCACTGGCTGGAATACAGGGCGAAAATAATGGCAATCAGCCAGGGGCCAGGCGCCGCCAGTGTATCGGCCGGGCGTCGCCACCAGGGGGCAGATGGCAAAGTGGTGTTGGCTGAGGCCGAATGCGGTTGGTCGGAGGGCACGGCGACCCACACCCAAACCAGCATCAATATCGATATCAGCGCAAGCACTCGCCACCAGCCTTGCCAGCCCGCTGCGTCGATTACCCAGGGTGCGGTTAGTAACGCCAGGCTGGTACCGAAGCCCATATAGCAGCCCCAGAGGCCGAGTCGCGGGCTCAGTTTCTCGACCGGCACCTGACGCCGAATCAGTCCCGGTGCAGGCAGTACGACCAGCAAGAAGCCAACCCCTTCGAGCGCACGCAAGGTGAGCAACGCCGTCACCGACGTCGCTTCAGCGCCGAGAAAGCTGGCCAGTGCCAGGATAACCAGCCCGGCCATCATGCTGCGCCGTAGACCGACCGTATCGGCTGCCATACCCACCAGTAAACCCACCGTCATGCCCGCCAATTGCACCAGCGACAACATAAAGCCCGCTTGCAGTAGCGTGATGCCAAGTGCTGTCTCCAGCGCGGTAATCGCCGGCGGCAATTTCCCAAGGTGAAGCGCTGCGGAGACACCGGCGATGATCACGATAAACTCAGAAGGAAAGCGTAACTGCGACATAATGACGAAAAGCCTGGAAGTTAAGGGCATGGTAAGCGAGGTACTTTAACAGGTTAGTGGTTGAAGGCGGGAACATAGGGGTATGGCCCGTTAACTGGCCGACTGTGGGGTTAGGCACTAGGCTTGCGCCAACGGTTAAACGATGCAGCGAGCAACGGTATGGATTCCACTATTGCAACACTTTGGCAGCACGTCTATGGCGCGGACCACCCTGAGGCACTGTCGCGACTGTCAGAACTGTTGGAAACCAGCCGCCAAACACTGGCGCAGCAACCAACGACGCCCGACCCGGACTGGTACCGCAACGCCATTGTCTATTCGCTGTACGTCGATGCCTTTGCCGGTGACTTTACCGGCCTGACTGAGCGACTCGATTATCTGGCGATGCTGGGCGTGAATACCCTGTGGCTGTTGCCCATTCTGGATTCGCCGATGCGCGATCAGGGTTTTGATATTCGCGACTTCAAAACCATTCGGGCGGAGTTGGGTGGCAACGCAGCCTTTACCGAGTTTATTCAGGCCGCGCACCAGCGTGGCATTCGGCTTTTGTTCGACATGGCGGTGAACCACAGTTCCGACCAGCACCCGTGGTTTCAAGCCGCCCGTTCAGACCGGAACTCGCCCTTTCGGGACTATTATATCTGGCATCCCGACCGTGAGCGTTACCAGGATGCGCGGTTAATTTTTAAAGGCATGGTCAATTCCAACTGGTCTTACAACGAGGCGACCGATGATTATTATTTTCATCGCTTTTATTCGTTTCAGCCCGACCTGAACTATCGCAATCCCGAGGTGCTCATCGCCATGATGGAGAATTTCCTGTACTGGAAAATTCAGGGCGTCGATGGGTTGCGCATGGATGCCATTCCCTTTATCTGGAAGGAGGAGGGCACCAACTGTGAAGACCTGCCCACCACGCATACGCTGCTGAAACTGATTCGAGCCGGGCTTGATTATTGCGAGCCGGGTACGCTGTTGATCGCTGAAGCAAACATGACACCCAAGGATGTCGTCGGCTATTTCGGCAACGACGATGAATGTCAGGCGGCCTACCATTTCCCTCTGATGCCGCAGTTTTATATGGCACTGGCAGAAGGCGATCGGCGTTACATCGAAGACGCCCTGTCACCCTCGGTTACACCCGCCATACCGGAGAAATCCTGTTGGATGTCTTTTTTACGCTGCCACGATGAGCTGACGCTGGAGTTCGTTTCGCCTGAGGTGCGCGAAAAAATGAACCGCTATTATCTGCACGATCCGGAGTGTACGTTTCGCGAAGGGGAAGGCTTGGCCGGCCGGCTGTTCTACCTGGTGAAAGAAGACCCAGCCCAAGCCCTGCTGCTGAACGCCATGCTGTTTGCGACCGAAGGTTCGCCCATTTTGTATTACGGCGATGAAGTCGGCATGACCAACGATGAGACGTTTTATCGGGAAAACAGTGCCCGCACCGGTTTCAGGGATGCGCGTTTCATGAATCGGGGCGATATGAGCTGGCGCAAGGTCGATGCGGCCCTTAACCAGCCCGGGTCGGTCGAACATCAACTCTTTCACGGCATTCAGCAATTAATTGAGTGGCGTCGCCGGTTGGCGGCCTGCTTTCATCGCAGTGCCCGTTTTCTGGCCAACCCGGACCCGGCGGTGTATAGCCTGGAACGGGAGGCCAATGGTCAGCGGCTGGTTGTTGCGCACAATCTCTCGGCAACGCCCGTTGAGGTTGAGGTCGACCAGCCGATGACCGACCTGGCATCGAACCAGGTTGTCATGGGGTCGGTTGGGTTGCCGGCCTACGGTTATGTTTGGCTGGTCAGCGACGCGACCGGTTAAGAGGACACCTCGGTGATCAGTTTCAGGGTGCGTTCCCAGGCTACCTTGGCTGACACCGGCTCGTAGGAATCGCGAATGTCGCAATTGAAACCGTGGCCTGCCGGGTAGGTGTAGACCGGCAATTTGGGTTGCTTGCTGCGCACGGTGTCGACGCTCGCCATGGGAATGCTCGCGTCCTGTTCGCCGAAGTGAAGGATGGTGGGGCACAGGGGCGACGTGTCGGCGAATTCCGGAATGCGACCGCCGTAATAGCAGACGGCACTGGCTAGCCCGGAATGTTGGGTCGCAACTTTGTAGGCCAATGAACCGCCCATGCAAAAACCGATGACAGAGACCGGACCGCGTGCATCAAACTGGTCGATCGCAGCGGTGACATCAAGCGCGGCGGTGTCGAAACTGAAATTGGCGAGCAAGGCTCGACCGCGTGCGACGTCTTCGGGGGCATAGCCCGTTTCATAGCCGGGTTCCAGCCGATCAAACAACGCTGGTGCTACCGCAATAAACCCTGCCTCGGCCAATCGGTCGCAGACCGAGCGGATGTGACGGTTCACGCCAAAAATTTCCTGTAAAACAATAACGATACCTCGCGAGGTATGGTCTGGCTCGGCGACGTAGGCCGCAAACCGGTGCTGGTCGCTGGCGGTCAATTCCAGGGTGTGTGGCATGATTCGTGTCCTGATCGAGTCTTGAGTGACCCTCAGTGTAGCCAGCTTTATCAGCACTGGGCAGGCTCATAGGTGAAACTGAGCGTTCAGGAAGGAATCCAGACTGCATTTCGGTGAACCACTGAGCAGGGGGCAGGCAAAAAAAAGCACGGGACGATCACTCGGCCCGTGCAAAATACCATCACAACAACAACGACAAAGAGGAGAGCTTGCACCAGCGTGGTGTTTGTCAGGTCACCACGCCGTCATGAAAGGGGAGTGTTCAGGCGTTGCTTGGCGTTGCACGCGAGCCCAGAACATTCTGGATACCAGCGCGCAAGGACTTGAAGAAGTCGCCTGCCTGCTTCCGCAGGTATTCGTTGCGCAAACGCATGGCTTCACGCTCGTAATAGGCAACATCAACGTTGCCGAAACGGTCGGTCACGATTGCAGTTTCAGTGGTCGGGTTGGTCATGTCATGCTCCTGGGCGCTTAGCCGGAATTAGTGGGAGGGGAGACCGGTGTTGGGTGCCCTCTTCAATTGCGGCGCATGATAAGAACTTGACCGCCTGGTCACAAACGATCAAATTTCAGGCTATGCGTGAGAAAAAGTATTTTATACGGGTGATGGCTGAGGCAACCTGAGACGTCGAATGCTGTGCGAGTCAGGCATCATTTTTCGCGACGCATCAGCCTTGGCAAGGTCAGGCTGGTGAGCAGTACGGTGCCGACGGTAACCACCATCATGGCCGTAAACGCCTTGGGTTCGGCGCCTGCTTCAAGGGCTTTTTGCATGATGACCATGGCAATTTCGGCTCTCGGGATCATGCTGACACCGATCAGTAGGGCACCGTAGCCGCCGAGGCGGCGATAGGCGGGCAGGCAGGTGCCCAGCAGTTTACCCGCTACGGCCGCTGCCAGCAGCACCACGCCGGGCCAGAACGCACTGGAAAAGGCCGTCAGATCAATGTGCAGGCCGAGGCCAATAAAGAAGAAGGGGGTAAACACCACGTAGAGGCCGTTAAACACCACCCGCTCTTTGGCGGCAGCGGTATCCCGGCTGAAGGCCAGCCCGGCCAAAAAGGCACCTACCGCCAGCGATAGCCCACTGACTTCAGCCAGCGCCGCAATGATGAACCCGATCGACAACATCAACACCATGGGTTCATGGCGGGTTTCATAACGTTCGACAAACTGCGTCAGGCGTTTTTCAAAGTAAACCGAGAACACCCAGCAGGCGGAGACGAACATGATCAGGGTGCTGAGCACTTTGGCAAGGGTCAGCCCCACGTCCGTTGCGGCAATGCTCTCTCCGCTGGCCAGCAGCGGGGCCAGGGCGACCAGAATGGCCATCAGCACGATGCTGCTGATGTCATCGAGCTCCGCCACATCGACGAAGAGATTACCGCGCTCGGTGGTCAGTTGTTTGGCGTCCTGCCAGATGGTGACCGTAACGCCCAGGCTGGTTGCGGTCAGGGCAACGCCGACAAAAATACTGGTCAACAGGGAAAAGCTGACCAGATAATAGGCTGCCGCAAAGCCTAAAGCACCGCTGAACAATACATTCCACAACCAGATCCAGGACGCATTGGGCAGTTGTTTGAGCAGCCCGCTCAGGTCGCTTTCCAGGCCGACCTTGAATACCAGCAATACCAGACCGGCCTCGGCCAATAACCCCAGGCTGTGTCGGCTACCCTGATCGAGCAGAGGCACTTGGGTGTTCAGCCAGCCTAAAAACGTGCCAACCCCAATGTAGATGACCAGTAATGGCATGAAACGCCGAATGAATACGCCACGGACCAGTAAGGTGAATATCATCAGCACGCCCACCAGGAACAGTGAGTAGGCAGAGGGAAGTTCTGGCAGTGACAGCGAATTCATGGCGAGACTGAGACGTGGAATGTGACGTCAGTGTAACAGCTTGGGCTGATCCGTCAGGCTGATCTGCGTCAGTAGAACCGCTGCGTTCAAGACGCCGGGCGAAAACGGTGCCTCAGTCTTACATACAGGGTGCGCTCCACATGGCATACCAGATTACCCTCTCGGTCGCGCACATTAACGGTAAACACCGGGAAGCATTTTTCGCCACTGGCCGTGGCCGCTTTAATACTATGGAGCTGGTCGTCTTCGATATGAAACTCGGCGGTCAATCGCCCATTACCGGGAGCAATGTACTCGATGTCTGCTTTTTTATCCCAGATCAGGTAACGGTCCCAGCCCAGGCAGCCATACAGCATCAGGGCATAGAGGGGGTCGGTCATCGCAAAGAGGCTACCACCGAACTGTGTGTTATTGATATTGCGAGTCCAGGGGCGCCACTTCAGATCAACCCTGGCATAGCGAAAATCGGAATTGATGGCCACAATTTTCACCCCGGTGAACAAAAAGGGTGGCCAGAGATTCATGACCCAGCGAAACAGAAATGGATGGCGAAAAAAGAGGTTGCGCATGACTCAGACTGCTCAATGAGGGATTGGCGGCTGAGTATACTGACCTGAGCAGGAGGGTATAGCACCCGGCGCTTATCTATGAAGCAGGGTGCATAAAGCGACGGGTTGAGCCTGAGTTAGGGCCCATCGAATGCGGAGAACGTGGTGATGCATCCGATGAGCGCAATGATGGACTAGGCCGTTTCGTGGTCGATGGGTGCTGTGGGCAGTATACGCTTGCCCAGATTCCCTAGCCGATCCATATAGGTGACCACGACGGGAACCACGACCAGCGTCAGCAAGGTCGAACTCAGCAACCCACCGATGACCGCGTGTGCCATGGGCGCGTTCTGGCCGCTGCCTCCGTGCAGGTTAAGTGCCATCGGTAACATGCCAAAGGTCATCGCCAGGGTGGTCATGATAATTGGCCGAAACCGGGTGGTGCCTGCCTGAACCAGGGCATCGTACAGGTTCAAACCTTCACGCTGGCCCTGGTTGGCGTTGTCGACCAGCAGAATGGCGTTCTTCACCACCAGCCCCATCAACATGATGAACCCGATCATCGAATACATATTCAGCGTGGTGCCCCCGACCAGCAAACCGAGCAGGACGCCGACCAACGCCAGCGGCAGGGCGGCCATGATCGCGATCGGCTGAAGGAAACTGCCGAACTGGGAAGCCAACACCAGATAGATGAAGACAATGGCTAGCAACAGGGCAGACCCGGCAGCGGCCGCCGTTTCCGCCACCTGTTCGGCGTCGCCACCCATGTTTGCGCGGTAACCGCTGGGCAATGACAGAGCGTCAATCGCTTGCTGTAACTGAGGCGTCACATCCCCCAGCGCTACGCCGGCGATATTGGCAGACAAGGTGACCTGGCGCGACAAGTCCAACCGGTTGATCTCGGAAGGGCCGGTCGATTCGACGATGTCCGCGACCTGATCCAGTCTCACAATCGACTGGCTGCCGGTGGCCCCGCTTTGAGAAATAGGCAGGCTCGCCAGCGCATCGCGATCGTTTCGGCTGGTCTCGGGCAGACGAACCACCAGGCTGAAACTGCTGCCTGCCGGGTCGGTCCAGTCACCGACTTCTTCGCCACCCAGCATGGGCCTCAGGGTTGCCCCAATTTGCTGCAAACTGACACCGAGGTCACTGGCGGCATCACGATTGATCCGGACACCCAGCACCGGTTGCGAAGTGGTCAGGCTGGATTCGATGTCGGTCAGTCCGTCAATGTCCGCCATGGCGGCACTGAGCTGGTCAGCCAGGCGACGCAAGGTGCCAAAATCGTCGCCATACAGGTTAACCTGCACCGGCGCCGTGACGCCTCCACCAAAGCCATTGGCGGTACCGACTTTGACATCGATGCCGGGAATGGTCTCCAGCGCTTCGCGAATGGGAATGGCCAGTTCAACCGGGGTTCTGGTGCGTTCCGAGGGCGGTACCAGGGACACCATGACTGTGGCGGCGTTGCTGCCCTGTGCATTGGTACCGGCGTTTACCGTCGTGTAGGTACCGGTCACTTCGGGCAAGCCTTGCAGCAAGGTACTGACCTGGCGCGCTTTGCTCGCGGTGTATTCGAGGCTGGAGCCATCCAGAGTTTCGAGGTCCACCTGCAATTCGCTGGTGTCCGTTGCCGGTACAAATTCGACCCCGACCAGTGGAAAGAGGGCAAAACTGCCGATCAGGGCCGACAGCGCCAGTGCCAGTGTCGACTTGCGATGGCGCAGGCTCCAGCGCAGTACGGTTCGGTAGCCGTTCTGTAGGCGGGAAAACAACCGGTCGAACGCCGCGACGGCTCTTCCGAGCGGGCCACGCTTGGCATTGGGTTCTGCCGACGGGTCATACCAGACGCTCGACAACATGGGGTCCAGCGTAAAGGCCACGAACATGGAAATCAGCACCGCCACCGAGACGGTTACGCCAAACTGCAGGAAAAAACGCCCGAGTATGCCGTCCATGAAGGCGACAGGCAGGAAGACGGCGATGATCGACAGGGTGGTTGCCAGAACCGCCAGTCCAATCTCGTTGGTGCCATCCAGTGCTGCCTGGCGGTGACCTTTGCCCATGTGCAAATGTCGCATGATGTTTTCACGGACCACGATGGCATCGTCGATCAGCAGGCCAACGGCCAGTGACAGGGCCATTAACGACATCATGTTCAGTGTGAAACCAAAAAAGTGCAGCGCGATCATGGTCCCGATGAGGGAAATGGGCAGGGTCAGCCCGGTAATGATGGTTGAGCGCCAGGAGTTGAGAAACAAGAACACAATCAACACCGCCAGCGCTGCCCCTTCAACCAGCATGTTCTGTACAGCGTGAAAGGATTGCTCAACCGGCTTGGCGTTATCGCGCACGATTTCCAGGCGTACATTGTCGTTGGCCAGATCTGACTCCAGTCGACTGACCGTGGCGCGAACGGCCTCGGCAACGCCGACGGTGTTAGCCCCCTGCGTCTTAACGATGTCGATCGCCAGTGCCTGGCTGCCATTCAATAACGCCATACTTTCCCGGTCAGCCTGGCCGCTTTCCACCCTGGCAACGTCGCCCAGCCGAATAGGCTGGCCGCCCCGGCGGGCGACAATGATGTCGAGAAAATCGTCCATGCGCTCTATGCGGCCTTCAACCTGAATGGCCTGGACGGTCTGGTCAAATTCCAGCGAGCCGGCGGGCAGGTTCTGATTGTCCTGTGACAGGGCCGCGGTCACCTCACCAATGCCAATGTTGAACGCAGTCAGCTTATTGGGGTCGATCAGAATGCTGACCTGCCGGTTAATGTCACCGATGACGGTGGCCTCACCCACTCCTTGAATGATGGAGATTTGCTGGGCAATGATGTCTTCGGTCAGCGCAGTCAGTTCGCCTGCCGACAGCGTATCGGAGCTCACTGCCAGCGACATGATCGGCATTTGACCGGGATCAAAGCGCAGAATCATCGGATCGTTGGCGTTACTCGGCAAGGTACCTTCAAGCGTCGCCAGTCGATCGCGGACCTCCTGAGCGGCGGTACTGGAGGCAACATCCATATCAAACATCAGGATGACCATTGCCTGGCCAGCCCGGGCGGTAGACTGAATGGAGTCGATGCCGCTGATGGTGTTGACCGATTCTTCAATCGGCTCGATCACATCCTGTTCCACTGCCTCTGGCGCGGCACCCGGGTAGCTGACCACCACGGCAACCACCGGGAAGTCGACGTCCGGCAATTGCTCGATCGGCAAACGCTGGTAGGAGTAAAAACCAAACACCATGATGGCAACCATGATCATGGTCGCGAACACGGGCTGGTTAACGCTGATGCGGGTCAGAAACATCAGTTACCTCCTGCGATGGCAATGCGATCGCCCGCTCGCAGTTCTGGCAAGGGCGCTGAAACCAGGGTATCGCCGATGGCCAGGCCTTCGGCGATTTCAAGGCGGGTTCCGGATTCCCACTCGCCAGCGACGGTCACCGGCTGACGCACCAGGTGGTCGTCTTCCAGAAGCAGCACGAAATCACCCTCGGCATCGGACCGGACCGATTCGGAAGGCACTGACAGAGCGTTGTCGCGTGCATTGATCACGATGTATCCGGTTGCAAACATGCCGCCGCGCAAGCGTGCATCTGGCTCGGTGACCCGGATGTACACCGGCAGTGTCCGGGTTGCATCCAGCGCGACCGGGTTGATGCGGTCAACCGTGCCTTGCAGGCTGAACGGTTCGGCACTGTCGACTTCAATGGTGACGGCCTGACCGGCTTTGACCAAGGTAGCGGCATTGACGGGCAAGTTGGCCTGCATTTCCAGAGCGGTGAGATCAACCAGCGTCACCAGCGGTGTGCCGACCGATACATATTGCCCGGGTTCAACCGATCGGGCCGACACCTGGCCACTGAACGGAGCTCGCACAACGGCATTGGCAACCGCCCGTTCTGCCGCGCGGATCTGCCATTCCTGAGTGGCCAGGCTCGCACTCTGGGCTTCGACATTGGCACGCAACTCTTCGATCGACGAGGCCGGGCTCAGGCCTTGTTCAGCCAGACGCACGCCCCGGTCGAGGCTGTTTTGGGCCAGTGTCAGCTGAGCCTGAGTCGCCCGCGCTGTGTTCGTAAGCTGGTTCAACTGGTTGGTCAGATCGGTGGCATCCATCTCGACCAGCACGTCACCCTCTTCGACCGTATCGCCAGGGCGTACCGCAATGCGCAGCACCGGGGCATTTACCTGAGACGAGAGCTGTGCTTTTTCCACCGGGCTCAGTGTGCCCGTTACCCGCAGACGCTGCTCCAGCCGCTGAGGCGCCAGCGTTGAGGTTTCGGTCGCACTGATCTGCAACACCGGTTCGGTGTCTTCCGGTTCAGCTGGGCCGGTTTCGGCGGGCTCCGGACTCGCCTGCATGGCAAATACCAGCAAGGCGACGCCGATAACAATCAGGGCGAGCAGCCAGGGCCAGCGGCGGCGTTTTTGGGGCGCTAGCCCCTGTCTTTGACGTTCGGCGTTCATGAGTTCGCGTTTGCTCATTGCCCAGTCGGGTTTGGCATTTGAAGGGGTATCTGAAGTCATGGTTGGTTCCGGTGAATCAGTGAATCGGTCAGTGGTGGCGTATCAGGCAAGCGGATAGGGGCGGACAGACTGTTATTTTGAAGGAGGCAACTTCTCGGCCCAGGCCAGAGACGTTTCCGAAGCAACCCGGTAACACTCAGCCAGGTTGGCGATGCGCTCGCGCGCGACGCTTTGTTCGGCAGGGATTGCATCCCGCGCTCCGGTGATCTGATCAGAGACTTGCTTCATACGTGCGCTGACTTTAATCGCCATCTGGCGGTATACATCGGGCACCAGTTCGTAGAAATCCTGGCGAACACCGGGCTTCGTCGTTAGCCGGATAACCCCTTTCTCGGCCAGTAAGCGGGCATTGGTGCTGGCACTGGCTTTGCTGACCTGCAGCCGTTCGGCAATGCTTTGCAGCGAGTAGGGTTCATCTTCCACCAGCAGCAGCCCGAAGATGCGCCCTGCGATGCGCGGCGCGCCATCGGCCTGGTAAATCAGGCCCATCATTTCAATGAAGTTTTCAATTGGATCGTTCATGGCAGCCCCCGGTTAGTTACATATAGTTTGATACGTTTAGTTCGTTCAGTCAACACTGAACGTAGAAATAACGAACTGACAGGTTGCGAGATGAAAAGCCGGAGGCCAGAGGCGGTTATGAAAATGCAGGGTTGGTAGCTCAAAAACTAAAACGGAATGAAATCAAACGCTTAGTAGACACCACAGATCAGAGGTTCTGGTGCGTGTTCAGGTCATTGCTGACCCGGGCTTGATCTGTGTTCAGACGCGAGTAAGATGATTTGAAGGTTTGTGAGCGGGGCGCGTCATTTTCGGCTGGCGTCTGTGACCCTTGGAAGGACAAGTACAGCAGTCACCGGTCCATTGCCGGTATTCGCTGGGCACGCACGGAGCACCTCAATGGACTATTTTCAGGACGCCACTACCCAGCGCTTTACCTTTGTCTCCTATGCCTCAGGCGTCAGCGAAACCACCTTCGCGGTATTGCGCTTTAAAGGTCTGGAAGCCATTTCCACGCCTTACGAGTTCGAGATCATGCTGGTATCCGGCGACCCCGATCTCGATATGTCCGCCATTCTGCAATCCCAGGCAGTGTTTACCATTCACCGCGACGCAGGCGACGACGTTACCTACAATGGCATTCTGGCTGAATTCGATCAACTGCACGCCTACAACGAACACTACTTCTATCGCGCCAAGCTGGTCCCCAAGATCTGGTGGCTGATGCAGACGCAGCACAATCAGGTGTTTCTGGAAAAAACGGTACCGGAGATCATTGAGGGGGCGCTGGTCGATGGCGGTATGGATTCACTCGACTACGACCTGTCTGCACTCGAAGGCACCTATAACCCGGTCGAATACGTTTGTCAGTACGGTGAGAGTCATTTCAATTTCGTATCCCGATGGCTTGAGCGCGAAGGTGTTTACTACTACTTCTATCATGACGCCGATGGCGACAAGCTGGTGCTTTCCGACAGCAGCTTCAGTCACGAACCTTTCCAGCAGGGAGCCGACCTGGTCTATTCGCCCAAAACCGGTATGGAGCAGGGGCATCTTGACGAAATCATCATCAATTTCACCTGCCGGCAGAAACAACTGCCCAATCGCATCGTACTGAAAGACCACAACCCCGAGCGGCCTTCGCTGGAGATGGCGGTACGTGCCGACGTAGACCCGGATGGTCGGGGAGAGAGCTTTCTTTATGGTGAACACTATGGCACGCCGGAAGAGGGCGAGCGGTTAATTACCTTCAGGGTCGAAGAATTATTGTGCCAGAAGCAGGCTTTTCACGGCGACAGCACTGTCCCGTTTTTAACACCAGGCTTCAAATTCACCATGAATCAGCACTACCGCTCAGCCTTTAATCAGGAATACATGGTCACCAGTGTGACCCATGAAGGCGACCAGACTAATCTGCTTAAAACCTCGGTTATCGGCAGCCTGAGTGAAGACGCCGAGATCAACATTTACAGCAATTCGTTCACCGCCATTCCCGCTGACCGCCAATACCGTCATCCACGCACGGCTGACCGGCCACGAATTTCCGGCACCCTGCATGGCAAGATTGATGGCGAGCAGAACAGCCCCTACGCGCAACTGGATGAACAGGGGCGCTACAAAGTAAAACTGCCATTTGACATTAACGACGATCATATAGACGGCAAAGCCAGTGCCCGGGTGCGGATGATGCAACCCTATGCCGGCGAAGGCAAAGGCATGCAGTTCCCGCTGACCAAGGGCACGGAAGTGTTGCTAACCTTTATTGATGGCAACCCGGATCGTCCTGTTATTGCTGGTGCCGTCTCTACTGAAACAGCGCCCAGTCCGGTTAATGCGGATAATCAGAGTGAGTCAGTGATTCAGTCGGCCGGCAATAACCGAATCCGAATGGAGGATAAGTCGGGTAAAGAACGCATTGTGTTGCAGAGCCCAACCTCAGGTACCTGGCTAAGGGTCGGGGCGACCAATGATCCGATGACGCTCAAGGGTGAGTCACCTGAGCTGCATATGCAGGATTCCGTGTGGGAAGATTTTGGTGCGAATACCATAGACCCGGAAACCGAGCGTCCAACGAGCACAATCGTTAAAGCGACCTGGCTGCGTCTGGAATCAGAGGTAGATCAGGTTGACCCCGAGCCGGAAAATTACCTGGGTGAGTCGTTGCCAGAGGGTCGCTATATAGCCCGATACGTTAATGGTACTGATACTCTCTCGCGGACGGTGCTGTCGTTTGATCTGGAAGATGAAGCTCATGAATTCTACAAGAAATTAGGCGCTCCGGGTATTCGCTGGGCGACCAGCGGTTCCTACTGGTATGAGGCGCGTGGTCGGGTAGGGAGTTATCAAACCGGCTATCCAAACTATGCCGAGTCCGATGCGCAAGATCACGACGGTCGAAAGTACATTGATGCATTGCTAACGGGCTTTACCGGGCCGACTCCTGCGTATGAACCTCAGGGGTTGCGCGACTATGCCACCGGAGATCCGGTTTCATTGTTGAGTGTGATGAAACAGGGCTCGGTCGAAGTGTCGAGTCTCGATACGGTGACCACCCAGGAAGGTAATATTTACGACTTCGGCGGGTACTGGAACTACAACCTTGGCAATAGCTATGAAGAAGCCCATATGGACCAAAAGGCCATATTGAATCGGCCTGGTTCGCTTGATAACTCAGCCAAGAACGACGCTACCAAAATATTCGGTGACCTACTCAATTCAGGTGGTCCTGGTTGGGCGGAAATAGACTGGATAGACGACAAAGGCATCGACTCGAAATTGCCCGGAACGGATGCCGAATGGTCTTCAGGCAATGTATGGACGACCAAACAATTCGGAAATTCCTATGATTTTCGAGAGGGTCATGCCGTAAGTGTGAATAATGGATCAACACTGGACGTAAGCTACACAGGCAACAAGGCCATTGAAGTGGTGATGCGAAAAAGTGGCGACCCCGCTTCCTGGACGCACTCGTCTGGCGGAGTTACCCAGGAGAAAAAATGGACGCCGCAAGGGATTGTTTCGTATGAAAGTGTCTCAGCCCCTGTCAAAAATGGTGATACCATTATTGGTAGTAGTTCGGTCGCTACCAAGCGCGATGTCATCACCGGTGGCATACAGAACTATAAAGCAGAAGCGTCTTCAGGGATGGCGTCGACCAGTTTTGAATTTGATTACGGCAACAGTGCAACGGCCAAGTTTGCGTTTTCATCATCGCTGTCGTTCAACACCAGTGCGTCTGCGAACATTGCCATGTCAATCTCGGCGACGCTAAACCTTAGCCTTGAGATCAATGCACTGGAACTCAGTTTGAAGGCACCGTTTTCAGGCATTACAGTTTCCAGTGATTATAAAGGCGGTACCAAAATCAGTGTGCCAGGCTGTTCAATCGATATTGAAGGCCCAGGGCCCGACATCAAGGTCAAAACCTCAGCGCCCACGCTTGAAGTTTCATCCGCTACGTTCAAGAAGGTGGTGTCTGAGCTGGAGTGGCAGGAGGTCAACCTGGCTGGCGGCCTGGTGAAGATTTTTGGTTAGGGCGCTGTTATCGTGAAGGTCATAAAGTCTATGCATGCTGGCGTTATACACCGCACGACCGAGGTGTATGATGAGCATTTGTTTACGCTGTCGTCTTTGTGGGCTTTTGAGCTGACAACGGGCAAGCCGGTGCTGGAACAGTCGATGTGGCGCACCATTGCCAGGGCGATATCAGAAGGCGAACTGTTCGATGCTGGCTTTCCCAAAGTGCAGGCAGAATACCTGGTCTCGGGTTCATTTTTGTCGCCAGAGCCCGTACCCGGTGGCACGATTCACGTAGAAGTAGGGTCACTCAGCAAAACGTTATCGGTCTTTGGTGACCGTTACTGGAGTGTAGCCGGTTTTACCGGACCCGACCCCATCACGGCCATGCCCATTCGCTACGAGCAGGCATTTGGTGGCAAACCATCAAAGGCCAACCCGGTCGGTAAAGGGTTGAGTGAGGTCAGCGTTGAAGGCGTCAAACGCACTCCCTTGCCCAATGTTGAATATCACCATCAGATCATGACTGCAGCATCTGATCGCCCGCCTCCGGCGTCACTGAATCGTGTTGAAGCAACCTGGCCTATACGTCAGGCACTCGCCGGCACCTACGATCAGAAATACATTGAAGAGCGGATGCCCGGCTTTCCACAAGACCTCGACCCTTTGTACTTTAATGACGCAAGTCGGGATCAATGGTTCGATGGATTCCTGAATGGAAACGAGGCTTTTCTGCTGTCCGGTATGAATGTGGATTATCCAGCTCTGCATGGGCAGCTTCCAGGGGTTCGCGCCCGGCTGTTTATCGAAGTTGAGCAGGAGCAAGGTGCGGTCTTTCAGGAGCTGGAAAACGAACTGGATACGGTCTGGTTCTTTCCCAATGAAAATATGGGTGTATTGATTCACCGTGCAAGCTACCCCGCCCAGACCATGAGTGCCCGTGAAATAGCTAAAGTTCTGATTGGCCACGAATTCCTCGCCGATGAACCCAGAACAGTCAGTCACTATCAGGAGCAGCTGACCAGGCGTTCGGACCCTGAAGAAGGGTTTAAATACTTGCTGAACACCACAGATTTGATTCCTTCCGGAGTGACCTGTGGGTTCGAGTCCCTGCTGGAAGAATCTGACATGCCGATCAAGGGCTACGCAGAGGCCAATGTTCAGGGGTACGTTGAAACACAGACTGCAGCCGTTAAAGAGCAGGTTAGTGACCGTTTAGGCGAGCTTCAGCAAAACCCTCCGGAGGATGTTAACGCACCCGGCATCGACCAGATGATTCAGCAGAAACCCGAGCCTTCCGCAGAGCAGCAACGCATAGAGGCGCTGATCAACGAAATCATACCGGGCTATGCCGATTCCGGGGCGGGTATCGATTTCACCCGCATAGACTTGAAGGCGTTGGATAAACTGAACGACTACATCTCTGAGCTAACCCGTGAGAGCGAGGATAAAGCTGTATCCGCCGTGGTTGAACGCATTAACCTAATGCGTGAGCAAAACCTCGATCCGGAACTGGCCGATCAACTGGAGCGTTCTCTAGAACAAAGGCATCAACCCCCACCACTGCCCAGAATTTCCAGAGAACTCGATGCACAACTGATAACCATCCGGAATCAGGTCGAAGCGGCGGAAAAAGAGCTGATGATTCTGCAGTCGATGGGCGTCAACCCGGCCAGTGTGCAACAGCAGCGGGTGGATCTGGATGATTTGACTGAAAAACTGATCTACAGTAAGGCGGAGGCTGAAAAGGGCTACCGACTCAGTGCGCACCATATAGATAAGGCACGCTCGCCGCACCCGGAACCAACGCCGGATTTGCGGGCCGATTTTCAGGGCCGGTTGGGCCAGCCTGAATCGCTGCTGGGTTGGGATGGTGCCTTTGCTGACTTAAAAGGCGTGAAAGTCAGTGATCACACTATGAGTGGTGCCTACCTGGAGTATGCTGATGCCCCCGGCAGCGAATGGGTAGATGTCGATTTTACCGAAGCACTCTGGGTTCACGCGAACCTGCAGCGTGCGCGCTTTGTTCGTTGTTGCTTCAAGGATGCGAATCTGGGGGCCAGCTTTTTTGGTGAGGCAACCTTTATAGATTGTCAGTTTGAAGGTGCCGGATTTGGCAAGGCACAGCTGGTAAACAGCCGATTTGAGCGGTGCCAGTTCAGTGATCGGATGGATGCCTTTCTGGAGGCGACGCTGGCGAATGTCGCGTTCGTGGACTGTCAATTGCAAAGAAACAATTTTTATGAGCTTGATATGAAACGATGCCGATTCGAGCGATCGGTCCTTGACGAATCGAATTTTCTCAACTGCGATATGACCGAAGCAGCCTTTCACGATAGTTCATTAAAAGGCGTGAACATTGTTTGCTGTAACCTGACTGAATCGAATTTCGATCACTCCAACTTGCATAATATCCGATTCGTTAAGGACTGTATTCTGA
Organism: Saccharospirillum alexandrii; assembly: GCF_004000275.1. Lineage (GTDB taxonomy): Bacteria > Pseudomonadota > Gammaproteobacteria > Pseudomonadales > Natronospirillaceae > Saccharospirillum > Saccharospirillum alexandrii. The sequence goes on along the minus strand of NZ_RCIP01000002.1, from coordinate 826,931 downwards.
AGCAGGCCAGTTTTCAGAACATATCGGCCGAGTTGGCAAATTTCCGCGAATGCCAATTGGACCAGGCTAATTTCCAGCAGGCCACCATTGGTCGGTGTGATTTCAGCGACGCGGTATTAACCGGGGCTTCATTGGATGGTGCCTACGCCCGTGGTTCCCTGTTTATTAACGCCAATCTGGAGCGGGCAACCCTGGTCAGGCTGGATGGAATGGAAGGCTCTTTTCAAGACGCGCGCCTCACAGGAGCGAACTTTCAACAGGCGAACCTCTACGGTGCCAATTTCTATGGTGTTATTGTCGGAGAGACTGATTTCCGCGGCGCCAATCTGAACAAAACCTTGTTCAAGGACTGGAGGCCGGGTCGTGAATAGAGACGCACTGGTTGACTGGGTCAGGGGGCTTGGTGACACACCCATTCTGATTGATGCCAATTGTACTGGTCAGGATTATAGCCGAATTGAACTGCAGGGTGGGCAGTTCCATCGGGTTAATTTTTCTGGATGCGATTTTACTCTGGGTCAAATAGCTGAGTGTCAGTTTATAGAGTGCGTGTTTGATCAGTCGGTCTTTGAACACTGCCAGGTGGTGATGTCCAATTTTATCAATTGTTCCTTACGCAAACTTCAAGGTGAGCAGGTTGTTTTCAGTTATGTAAACTGCCAGGAATGTTCGTTTAACGAGAGCAGTCTGATCAAGTCGGAGTTCAATAAGACCAACTTCGTCAGTTGTGATTTGAACCAGGTGGTGCTGAGCAGTCTGTCCAGCGACAACTGCGCCTGGTTGAACTGTACCCTCGACAGGGTGGATCTTGGCTACAGTCAGCATGAGCGGGCTAATATGATCAATATTAGCCTGGAAGAAATAGTGCTTGAGGGGGCCCGTTTCAATACGCCCTATTTCAGAAGTATCGATTTCAGCGGCTTTGATTTCAGCAGGACTAAGTTCCATCAACCACAATTTCAGGAAGTGACGCTGACTCAGGCCGATTTTTCAGAGGTTGACCTCAAACAGGCTGGCTTTTCCGGTGCAGCAATGACGGGGTGTCTCTTTAACGGGGCCTGTCTGGACAATGCGCTCTTTATTGGCAGCGAACTCACCGGTAGCCAGTTTAACAAAGCACAGCTCAAACAAGCCATGTTCAATGATGCGGTGGTCAGCCTTTGCGATTTTACCAGGGCACAACTGGAGCAGGCGCAGTTTACCCGAAGTCAGTGTCGGGAGTCTGTATTTGAAAAAGCGGACCTTACCTACGCAGACTTTTCTCATGCCGATATGACCGGCTCTGTGATTCTAGACTCGCAACTGTATAGGGCGAATCTGCATCAGATTGTGGAAGAAAAGACCTTGTGGACCGGTTCAAACCGGGCGGCAGCACTCGAAACAGATGAAGAGCGCGCAGCAGCAGAGCGTGGCCCGGGCTGACCGACGGTTGAACTTTCGTGAACGAATGACGTAGTCGAACAATTGATGGAGGCAACCATGACCAGTTCAGTAATCCCCATGACTGTGCCACGAACGCAGTGTCAGATGGAGGAAGTACGGGTACAGGGAATTGAAGGTAGTCAGATATTGCTACAGACGCCAGCGGGTGTTGAGATGGGAAGGCGTGCCGTTTCCTGTCTGGTGAATCCGGAGCCGGGTGACTTGGTACTGGTAAGCCGTAGTTGCCGTGAGTTGTATGTGTTATCAGTTTTGGAGCGACAGGGCAGTGAACTGTCTGAAGTAACGCTAGGCTTTTCCGGGCCAGTGAAAGTCAACAGCCCGGCACAGATCACAATTCGTTCACAAAGCGCCCACTGGGTTAATCGTGAAACCTCGGTTTCTACCGAAAAACTCTCTGTTGCCGCTACCAGTGTTAACGCATTGTCTGAAGATGTGACGCTGCACAGCAGCGCGATCAGGATGATCAGTCGCAGTCTGGATGTTATCAGTGATCGTATCAGTCGTAATGCACGCACCCTGATTAGCATGGTTCGAGGCCATGAGGTGCGTCAGGCGAATCAACTCACTGAGCAAGTTACCAATACGCACATGCAGCAGTCGAAACAAACAGTTGTGGACGCACGTAAAGATTTACGAATGAATGCCGAACGCATTCACATGGGTTAGGGAGTTAACAATGGTTTTTGTTAAAACACAGATGGCAGGGATGGATTTCGCGATGCCGGATGTCTGTTTGACACCGATACCCACGCCAGCGGGCCCTGTTCCAACGCCTATTCCATATCCAAACATTGCAATGCCGATGACGGCAATTCCCTCACAGGTTAAAGTGCTGGTGATGGCGATGCCGGCTCATAATATGATGACCGTGACGCCAATGAGTAATGGTGACAATGCCGGGGTCAACATGAACCCCTTGTCGGGTATGGTGATGGGGCCTACGCGCAGTATGTTGGGCAGTTTTACCACGCTGATGGGTGGGTTGCCGGTCACTAAAATGCTGTCACCTTCCGGTCAGAACGGTATGAGCCCCGGTGCTTTCGGTGCCTCGCTGGTGCCCAGTCAGGTTAAGGTTATGTCGTTGTCCTAATCAGCACAGTTATGGATCAAGAGATGTTATGGTTGACTCAAGTTCAAGTACTAATGTAAGTGGTCAGAATGGAGAGGCATCTTCAAATACGGCAGACGAAAGTCAACGTGTTGAGGTGACGTTTGCCGAGGGTATTGATTATCGCTATCGGGATGTGCTGAATATTTTTGTCGGCCGTGGCGAAGTTGTTTTTGAATTGGGCAATATCCACCGGAGTGTACCCAACCAGGCCACTATTTCTGATCGCATCGTCGTCTCTATGGCGAATGCTTACGATTTTCACGCCCGCTTGGGGCAGTCGTTAAAGGACGCTCAGGAGCGATTGCAACAAGAGATGCGGCAGCAACGCTCCTGAGGCCGTTATTCTAGCTGGTAGGAAAATTCACTTGCCAGTTCATTCATGGCAAGATGAATTGACTTGATGGAGCTCCCTTCGGCCATGCGTGCAAGGCACTGGGATGCCAACTCAGGCAGGATGCTGCGGCTGATAACATTCTCAACATTACGGGCCCCGGTATCTGGGTCCTGACAGCGGTCTACAATGCTCTCTACAACCGCTTCGTCATAGCTGAACGAAGCGCCGTAGTGCTCTTTTACCCTTCGCTCAATGCGATTCATGTTGAGACCAACAATGGTCGCCAGTACGTCGCTCGATAGCGGGAAGTAGGGGATGATGCGGGTACGTCCGAGAAAGGCTGGCCGAAAGTGTTCCAGTAGCTCGGGACGAACGGCTTCAAGTAGAGCCTTGTCGTCCGGGTTTGGGTTGGTTTCGCAGTATTGCGCAATGGACCCCGAGCAGGCGTTGGACGTCATGATGACTACCGTGTTTCGAAAATCAATGTCGAGCCCTGCGCCGTCTTTGATGGTGCCTTTGTCGAACAAATTGTAGAAAATATCCTGAATGCCGGGGTGGGCCTTTTCCATTTCGTCGAGCAGTACGACACTGTAGGGCTTGCGGCGCACGGCTTCTGTTAGCACACCACCCTCACCAAAGCCGACATAGCCGGCTGGCGCGCCAAGCAGCATTGAAACCTTGTGCTCCTCTTTGAACTCACTCATGTTGATGGTGATGACGTTCTGTTCACCGCCGTATAGAGATTCAGCCAGTGCCAGGGCGGTTTCAGTCTTGCCCGCGCCGGAGGTACCGATCATCAGGAATACGCCGATGGGCTTGCGCGGGTCCATTAACCCGGCGCGAGAGGTTCGAATGGCCTCGGCCACTTCTTTCAGGGCATGATCCTGCCCGACAACGCGTTCTTTCAGGTGATCGGCCAGTTGCAAAACCGAGTTTAATTCATCGCTGACCATGCGGCCGACCGGTATGCCAGTCCAGTTGGCGACCACAATGGCAATGGCGTTTTGGTCGACGCTGAGGAAGACCATGGGAGATTCGCCCTGCAGTTCGCTAAGCGCATGGCGTTCCTCATTCAGCCTGGCGGTCAGTTCCGCGTCTTCGGGCTTCTCGGCCCTTTGCTCGAACAGCGATTTGATGTCGGCAACTTTATTGAGTTCTTTTTGCCACTGGGCTTGCAGTGTGGTCAGTCGCTTTCGAGTCTGCTCCAGAGCGGATTGATAGTCGGCTATTTTTTCGTCCAGGCCGCCGTGACTAAGCTGCTCGCGTTCCAGCAAGTTCAGGTTGATCTCGAACTGCTGCACGGCTTTCTGGGCATCTTCGATGACTGCTGGGGTTGATCCCTGGCTGAGGGCGACACGGGCGCAGGCGGTGTCCAGCAGGCTGACGGCCTTATCGGGCAAATGGCGTGAGGGAATATAGCGACTGCTGAGTTTGACGGCTGCTTCAATGGCGCTGTCGAGGATGATCACCTCATGATGCTGTTCAAGTGACTTGGCGATGCCGCGCATCATATTGATAGCCCGGGTTTCGTCGGGTTCAGCAACGTTAACCACCTGGAAGCGGCGAGTCAGGGCCGGGTCTTTTTCGAAGTACTTCTTGTATTCGGCATAGGTGGTAGCAGCGATGGTACGGAACTCGCCCCGGGCCAGCGCCGGTTTCATCAGATTGGCGGCATCACCCTGGCCTTCACGGCCTCCGGCGCCAATCATGGTGTGGGCTTCGTCGATGAACATGATGATCGGTTCGGGTGATTCCTTCACCTCCTGAATCACCGCCTTGAGCCGGTTTTCGAACTCGCCTTTCACGCTGGCGCCAGCTTCAAGCAGGCCCATATCCAACGACAACAGTTGCACACCTTTGAGGGGGGCAGGCACATCGTCGTTCACAATTCGCTGGGCAAGGCCCTCCACCACGGCGGTTTTACCCACGCCGGGCTCACCTGTGAGGATGGGGTTATTCTGGCGGCGTCGCATCAGCACGTCGATCAGTTGGCGAATTTCTTCATCCCGGCCCAGCACCGGGTCCATATCGCCTCCCTTGGCTTTGGCGGTCAGGTTGATCGTAAACTTCGACAGGGCCGAGCCTGCCATGGGGTCGGCTTGTGACGAGGCTGGGCCGGCAGTTGAGCCGGAGGTGGCCTGCTGCACCAAAGCGGACTCGGAGGTTGTACCAATAACGCTTTGCGCAAAGGTTTTAAGTGCCTCGCCGGAGAGCGTTGACAATACTGGAAGCGCATTCTTAAGTTGGTTGCTCAGGCTCGGGTCGAGCATGGCAGCGGTTAGCAGGTGGCCTGTTGTAACCTGTGCATGGCCATATTCGGCCGAAGCCAGTAGCCAGCTTTGAGTGACCAGGTCAACCAGGGTTTGGGACAGTGCAGGCGGGCGTGTATTGCCTTTCTTAAACTGGTCGATGGCACGGGTCAGCTGGGTTTGCAGGGTTTCGGCTTCAATGTCGTAGGCATCGAACAGCTTGATCAGGTCGGTGTCCGGGTGTTCAAGCAGCTTGGCCAGCCAGTGCTCAATTTCAACGTTGTATTGGCTGTTGGCCATGGCCAAACCAGCGGCGCCTTCAAGGCAAGTTTTAAGTGTTGGATTGAGTTTGGCGACTAAGCCTTTGATGTTTATGGAAATCATCGATCTACGTCCTTGTTGAGCAGGTGATAGCCTGAAGCCCGGTGTGATCACAGTACTTTACCGGCTGCATAGTGATAGCCGGTGGTGCTGTTGTGATGGCTGGCCAATGCATTCGACGCCTTGGCGATTTATTGAAATATCGCATAAATTCGGATCAGGCTGCACTTGGCATTACTCCGGTTACCATAGCAGGCCAGACAGTGTTTGGGGATGTTAGAACGGCGAAAAAGCAGCAGCAAATTGCTAACTGATTGATTTTAATGATGGGATTTTGAAGTCAACCGCTTCATTCTCATCAGCCGTCGCTGTGGCTGGTGCCTGGTGGCTTATTCTGGCAAAGTAGTTGGATTGAACTGGTCATAGAACAGTCTGCTGTAAACAGGGGAGAGCTCGTTGAAAAAGGGATTTTCAGGCGTCGTATTGTTCAGTGTTGCCGTGCTGGCGAGTGTGGCTGCCCGTGCTGAAACAGAAAGCCCCTTCTTCCAGGGTGATACGCCGACCCGGTTCGGACCGCCCGCTGAACTCCCCCCCAGAGTAACGTCGAATACAAATGATCAGCCCGTCATAATCATCAATACTTTCCGTTATGAAGCGTTCGAGTCTGCTGAAGCGGCTGGGGTTGATATGGAAGCGCTCAGGCAGCGGGTAACTGCGCATCGAGATGAACGCAATGGTGAATACAACGTCGCCGAACTGAACGATCTGGTGGCTAATCTGGGTAACTTTCTGCGCGAACAGGGGTTTATTCTGGCGCGGGTGATCATTCCCGAACAACGCCTCGAGAACGCAACCCTGACGTTGCAGCTGGTGATCGGGATTCTGGGCGATGTTTCTCCACAGAACAATAATCTATACAGCGATGAAACGCTGAATATTCTGTTTGAGCCTCTGATTGACGCGCCGGTGCAGGAGGCTGTGCTGGAGCAGAAACTGCTGCGGCTTTCCGATTTTCCAGGCATCGATCTGCGCAGCTCGCTGACGGCCGGGGAGCAGCCAGGCACAACGAGGCTGCAGCTGGATGTGCTGGGTGAACAGCCGTTTGGCATACTGGCCGCCGTAGATAATTATGGCAGTGAAAATACCGGAACTTACCGGGTGACACTGGCCGGGCAGGCGAACAATCTGGCCAATCGGGCGGATCAGTTGTCTGCTCAGCTCAGATTCTCACTATTGCCCAATAATTCCATTTCCGGCCAAACCCAATACCGCATGCCCCTTGATATGATGGGCTTGGGAGGCCCAGTCTGGCTTTGGGATAATACCGATGCGAGCCTGAACCTCAGCGGCAGTGCCTTTTCTGTGGGGGGTGACCTTGAGATTCTGGATATCGAAGGTGGCACCCGTCAGTTTGGCCTGCGGACTGAGCGCTACCTTGGGCGCAGCCAGATTAAACGCTCCTCGGTGTATCAGTCGCTTCAGTTCAAGCGTTCCAACAGTGATCTGAACGATGACAGTCTTGGTGATGATCGCCTGACCGTATTGTCGCTGGGTGGGACCTGGCAGGCATCGGATGCCTGGTTGGGTGGCGGCGTCAGTCAGCTTGATGCGTCGGTGAATCAGGGAATTGGAAGTTTCCTGGGCAGTATGGATGGCAGCGGTGATGAGGATAGCAGCCGGGTAGGCAGCTCCGGTGACCGGGCCGGCGGTACCTTTACGGTGTGGCGCCTGAGTGGTGAGCGAACCCAGGCGGTGGGTGGCCAGTACCTGTCACTTCATTCCGACCTGCAACTGAGTTCCAACCTGCTGACGTCGCTCGAACAGTACAGCTTTGGCGGCAGTGACACGGTGCGGGGTTACCCCGCGGGTGATCGTAGTGCGGATTCCGCCTGGGCGCTGTCGGTTGAGTACTATGGCTTGTCCGCGGCGCCGGAACTGACTCTGCCGGTCAGTCAGCTTAAACTGGCCGCCTTCTGGGATTTTGCCATGGGCAGCCTGAACGAGGCTTTGCCCAACGAAGAAGCCAACCCCACTGCGATGAGCGTGGGTGTCTATACTGAATTCCGCCTGGCACGGCACTATCAAACCCGGTTGGATCTGGCCGTACCCATCGGTGCTCAAATGCCCAGTGATGGGCGTCGGGTCAGTTTTGGTTTTCGCATCAGTCGTACCTTCTGACGGGCTGCAACGGAGTGAGATGATGAATGGATTGCACCGGGTTTCTGTATTGATAGCGCTGCCGCTTTTATCGGTACCCCTTGTGGGGCGGGCGGCGCCAAGCGGGGGCACTCCCAACACGGGAACGACCACTATTAGTGTTAACGGCACCGTAACGGAAATCGATCAGTCCGTTGATTTTGAGACGATCGAATGGAACAGTTTCGATATAGGAACCGGTGAGTCAGTCGTTTTTACACTCGACAATAATAACGGCGTTACGTTGAACAACATCGGCGGCGGTTCAGTATCGCAAATTCTGGGAACGCTTGAGTCCAACGGCACGCTGATTCTTTCCAACCCCAATGGCTTATTCTTCGGAGCGGATTCAACGGTCAATGTAGGATCGCTGGTCGCTACCACATCCACAGGCAGCCTGAATAACGACATTCTCACCCTGAACGGGGACTCCGGTACTAACGCAATCACTCAAGCCGGTTCGGTAAACGCCAATGGTGGCACCGTGGCTTACTTCGCTCCGGATATCTCAATTTCCGGGGACATCAATGCGACCGATATCAATCTGAGCAACCACACCCAGGGCACTGTTACCTTTGGTGGGTCCAGTATTGGTTTCGACATTGATCTCGACGATGCGGATGTGTCGAATCAGCAGGGCATTGAGGTCGGCGTCAACGGCGATATTCTCAGCCAGGGAGGGTATATCGAGCTTTCATCCGCCGCACTGGATACAGTGATCAGCCGAGCGGTAAACGTTGAAGGTCTGGTCTCGGCCAACGCCATAACCGTTGAGGATGGCGATGGCGGTGATATCCGACTAATCGCCGACAACAGCGCTGTCTGGGTGGCTGATGGTGGCGAGGTCATTGCAAGCAGTGGTACCGACTCAGGCACCGGAGGTGACATTACGCTGGTTGGCAAACAGGTTGGCGTCGACACAGGCGGGCAGGTCAGCGCCGATGGCGTGAACGGTGGTGGCCGGGTTCAGGTGGGTGGCAGCCTGGGCGGACTGGAAACCGACCAGGTGTATCTGGCCCAGGGGTCCGGAATAAGCGCCAATGCGACCGGGAATGGCGACGGCGGTACCGTCGAGGTAGACAGCCTGTCCAATACCCAGTTTTACGGCAGCATCAACGCCGACAACGCCGTCCTGGGCAATAGCGGGGGCCAGGTTGTCACCCGCAGTGAGGGGCAGATCTGGATTATCGGCGAGGTCAGTGCGAACACCACCGCACTGGATACCGGCAGTTGGACCATAGCAGCCGGTGACATGGAGATTGTCGAAACCCTGTCGCCCGGGGTAGACACCAACCCAGTCGATGGGGATGAATTTAATCCGGTCGGCGTGGGTTCCGAGATTCTGGCATCGAGCGTCGTCAGCAGTCTCAATGACAGCGACGTCAGGGTCATCGCAAGCAATGACCTGGTTGTTGACTCGCCGCTCAGTCGGTTCGATTCAATCGCCGACACGACCCTGAGTTTGCAGGCGGGTTCAGGGCTCTCACTGAATGGCAACCTGAATGGCGGCGATAATTTTTCTCTGGCGTTGCAAGCGGGGAGTGCGATCGGATATCAGGGTACCTCCCTGGCGGTGGATACGCTGATACTCGACACGCCTGAATTTAATACGGTATCCGGCAGTCCGCTCACCATGGATGTGACCAGTCTGATTACCGGGGCCGACATGCAATGGAACGCCAGTAGTGATCTGCTTTTACGCGACACGGAAATCAGCAGTCTGGCACCGGATGGCACCGGCCGGCTTGAGTTTGATCTGAACACGAATGATTTGGAACTTGGCGGTGTCGGGCAGGACGACGGTGCCTCTGGCATGGGAGAACTGGTGTTTTCCAGGGTGAATGAACTGACCCTGACCAACAACCTGGTCGTCAGTGATGAAACCGCTGAACTGGACCTACGCAACGGTGTTACCAGCATAACTCTCGACAACGACATCAGTTTGTTCACCAGCGGGGGAGGCGTGCGCTTAGCTCCGGTTGAGGGCAATACGCACTCTATGCTGGTGGATAACGGTAATGCCGGAACCGGCACGATAGCACTGGGTTCATTAACCAACCTGGCCGGACTGTCGGTCTTTACGGAGGGTGCGGTTCGCCTGGGCAATAACATTGAAACGGGCGGGAGCCTCTCGATCGATGCCAGTCAGATCATTCAGGAAACCGGCAGTCTGACACTGGAGGCAGGTTCCAGTCTTTCCCTTAGCGGCACTATCGAAGGCGACGGTGCGCCGGGCTCCTTTGACCTGACACTGTTGGCTGGAACCGGCAATATGAACCTCGACTCCATCGGCGTTAGTGAACGGTACGGCGATATTGAGTTGAATGCCGGCACAGGCGAAATTGAGCTGGGCGGTACGATTCGAACCGGCACCCTGGCAGTGGTTGCCCAGACGCTCAATCTGGACACCGATACCCTGCTGGATATCTCAACAGGTTCACTGGATCTGGGCGATGTGGTGGTTGAATCCGCCGATAGCTCACTGAGCATTGTTGCCAATCAGGTTGAGTTGGGCGAGGTAAACACAGAAGGGCTGACAGTTGGGGGTTCACTCCTGTACCTGACCGATGACGTCGATGCCGGTGCCGGCGGAATCGGCTTTGGCAACCTGAGCACGCTGTTGCTTGGGCAGGACACCGATCTGAGTGTGGCCGGTGCCGGCGACCTGATACTCGTAGACAATGTATTAGGGGGCTATGGCCTAACCCTGAATGTGGCTCAGGGTGATGTTTATCTCGGCGAGCAGAATGCCTTAACGACCTTGCAATATCTGGTGGTCAACGATACGGATGCTTCCAGTGGCACCCTGACATTGGGCAATACCCTGACAACCAGCGACGGAATTGATCTCAGAGACACCGGAGACATCATCGGCATCAGCGGCGACGCAATTCTGAGCGCCGGTACGGGTGATTTGTTGCTGAATGGCACACAACTGGATATGGCGAATAACAGCCTGACAGCGTCGTCCGACACCACCATTACGCTGGGCACACTCGATAACGCCGATATTGTGACGCTGAACAGTCAGCAAACCCGTTTAAACGGAGTCATAGTGGCCAGTGAGCTGAACTTCAGCGAGGCGGGTGAGCTGGTGCTGGCGGGCGACAGTCAACTGACGGGTGCTCTGGATCTGGGTGACGATGTTCAGGCGGTCGCCATTAACGGACCGTACGAGCTCAGTATTGATAATCTGGGCGCGGACCTCAGGCTCTACGATGTGGGTAGTTCTAACGCGCTGGAGGCGTTCAGCCTGGTCAATGCGGGCACACTGGAGCTGGACAACCTCACGACCAGTGGCAGTGGTGGCATCTCCCTCAGTGGCCAGCAATTACTGCTGACTGCGGATACAACCTTCGACACAGCGTCGGCCAACGGCACGATCGACCTGTCCGGAATCGATGTAAACGGCGCTTATACGCTGTCACTGAATGCCGGCGGGGGCGGGGTTTCGCTAGGCAATATTGGCCAGGCCCAGCGGCTGGTCAGCCTGGATCTGATCCAGGCCTCCAGTTTGGGACTGGGCGGCCGCATCAGTACCGATGACGCCCAAATCGACTTTTCTCAGGTGTTTGCCATTGAATTGACCGACGATACCGAGCTGGATACGTCCGCTAACGATGGCACTATTGATCTTGGAACCGCCTCAATTGATGGCACCTTTGACTTAATCCTGAACAGCGGTGCGGGAGCCATTGTGCTGGGCGAGGTCGGTCAGAACATTGCGTTGCAGAGCCTGGTGTTGAATACCGGGTCAGACCTGACAATTGACCAGAACATAATGGTCATTGACGAGCTGTCCATCGACGCGAACAGCCTGTCGCTGGACAAGGCGCTGAGTTCTTCCGGCGGTACCGTGACGGCCAATGCCGAAGCGGGCATTGCCATGACTGAAAACGCCAGTATCGAAGGTCGTGAAGGCATCACGCTGGTTACCCAGGCGGGTGATCTGGCATTGGGCCAGTTGGTTTCCGGTGTAGGGCTGGTGAGCCTGACTGCCGTTGAGGGGTCGGTCGTGAACGCCATTGACGATTTCGTCAGCCTGACGGATACCTCGGTTAACATAACGGCGCCCGAGGTCGAAATACGGGCCGGGTCAGGCATTGGCGCCGGAGCCTTGCAGCCGATTGTGCTCGATGTGCCGACCAACGGGGATATCTTCCTCAGCCTTACCGAACCGGTCGCCTATGTGGTCAACCTGAATGGAGCCGATATCACAGTGACCGGCGGCACGGTATTCGATAACCAGCAGGGTAGCCAGGTAGCGTTCAATCGGGAATCGGCGACGCTCGGCGCTGCCGATGCTTACTGGCGGGCCTGGGCGCAAGCCGATGGTATGCTGTGGCAAGAGCCTTCATTGTTGTTTGCGATCACTCAGCCAGGTTACGAAATTCCGGCCAATGTGTTGCTCGAAAACGACGCCATCAGCAGTGACTTGCCCGCGGTGCCGGGCCTGGTGTTCGACAATGGCTGGACGCTGCGCTACCCCTTGCGCAGTGCCAACTGAGGCACCCACCATTACGGTTACTGCAGAATGATGAGGGTTGCTGGCCCTCGCTTCGATTCCTCTAAGTCCGACAGACTCCTAGAACGGTGAATCGGTTCGGACCATAAAGGTCTGCTGCTCGATGGCCTGGGACGGCGGGTCACTGCGTTGGATCAGCGTTTCAGGCGTGCCGGGTGCCAGAATCCACAGTTCTGTGGGGTCGACGATGACCGGCGTCGATGATATCAATGGCAAGGGCAGGCCGGTATCGCCGTCTATCAGCGGCAGGAAGTAGGTGTTGAGTTGATGGTTATCCAGCAGGGTGCCGTCATCGTCCGTTTCGCAATTGAACGTCAGAATGGACAGCAATTCCTTGACGGTGGGAACTCGCCAGCCGATGAGGTCAGCATAGGTTGAATCCCGAGCCGCTTCCAGAACGCTTTCCCATGTTGCACCTGACTCCCCTGGTGCGGAGTCATCAGTGCTCTGACCGAGGACGGCCCAGGTCAGGCCGGTCAGGTTGTCGGTGACTACCGGTTCCGCTGTGGTGCCGCTCACAGTGTATCGATGATTGGTGATGGCGGCTGCGGGCAGCTCGGTGCCCGGCTGCGCACAGAGGTAGGAGTCGGTCGCGTTTGTTTCCTGCAATTGCCGGGACGCCGGATCGGTAGAGGTTGACACCAGCATCAGGCGTTCTGTGTCATCGCCGTTGGCCCCGGGAATCAGTGCACCGGACTCGAATTTGAGCAACCAGTTATCAGACCCGCCGTTTGCGGTTCCAGACCAATAGGCATCATCTGCTGCAACCACAAGTGTATTGAGCAGGGTAGTGTTAACCAGCGGGCTCAGTGCTGAGAAATCCATTAGATTGAACAGTTCAGCCAGCGTTGGCAGACGCCAGTCTGCTGTGCCGCATCGTTCGTTGGCTATGGCGGCGGCGAGTTCGGTTTCGGCGTCGTTGAGCGAGCTGTATGCGGTGGCCGTTGTTTCAACTGCCCATAGCAGCATGGTGCGGTCGTCAGTCTTGCATTCCCAGCCTGAATCGGCGGTTGATGGGTCCGTAAAACTGAGATCACCCAGCGTATTTTGCTGTGCGTCCTGGGTGTTGTAGGCGGATCCAGTAATGGCTTCTTCATCACATTCGATGAGTTCATCATCGGTAGCGCAATGCCCGGCGCCACTGCCATTGACCCAGAGTTCGAGGTCGTCGTTCAGCACCCGTAGCTGCGTTTCAAATGGGTTGCCAACCGCGAGGGGTTCGGTGCTGTTGAGTACGATGGTCAGCGGTAGCGCCTCATTGAACTCCGGGGTGTTGTCACCTGCGATCGTCAGGTCGACCGTGACGGTCTGGTTATTGTACTCGCCCGGGGACAGGGTGATGGGTTCTATGTTGAGGTCACCGCTGTCGAACGCATAGTCGAGCCCGGCGGTGTCACCCGGCTCGACCGGTACGGAAACGTCGATTTCCGTTTCACCAGTAACCACCAGTACAGGCAGGTCGTCCGTCAGCACATTATCTTCAATGATCTGAAAGGTGGTATTGGAAAAGGCAACATTCAGGGTGTCGTCGTCCTCGATCGTCACCTCTGTAGTATCCGGAGCTTCTGTTACCAGCAGCTGATCGTTCGGCGCATTGACCGATAGCAATGCGATTGTGAACGCCTTGTCCGCCTCGACAACCTCATCATCAACAATGACCAGTTGCACGGCGTCTAGTGGCACAAAGGTGTTGTCATAGCCGGTGTTATTGGCCAATTCTATAAGCTGATTGTCGGAGGTGTAGTCCTGGCCGGCACCCTGTTCGGCGGTGCCGTCGATAAAATCGATGCTGAAAGAGAGGGTGTCACCTGCATCCAAGTCTAGCTCTCCCCCGGTGACAGTAAACCCGACCCGGTCCGCCTCATCGACTGCATCCCCCTCGGTGAAAGTGTAACTGGAATCCGCAAAGCGGACGGTGAGCTGGTTATCAGTCAGAATGGTGATATTTACATCATCCGCACTGCCGTCGAGGGTGACGTATTCCGAGTTATCAGTCAGTGCCAATGCCAGCGTTTTTCCAAAATGAACCCGGTTGTTGGAAATGACTCTGAACTGCAGATTGCTGTCGTCGTCATCGAAGGCAATGAACTGATTTCCGGGCTGCTCAAAGTCAAACTTGGGTAGTTGAATGGTTTGATTGTCGCTTTCGTAATGTGTCCCTAATACTGCTGTAACCTCAGTATTAGTGAAATCGACACTGATATTGGGTGAATTGGCATCCAGCTCCGCCCCGGTAACCGTCAGCCCGAGTGCATCACCGGCATCCGGTGCCGTTCCGGCCGTGAACTGGTAAGACGACTTGGAGAAGCCGACCGTCAACACGTCATCGTTCAGCAGTGTGTAGTCCACCTCGTCGGCGTCTGGGTCCAGTGCCACACCACTGCCCGGGTTGACCAGTTGCAGCCGAGCCAGTTCATCCTCTTCGACTATGTTATCCGCAACGACACTGATGACATCGAACAATTCGCCGGCCGACACACCGTCTGCACCGGCCAACGCCATTACGTCCACAGTGACGTTCATCTCGTCAAAATCGTCGGCGGTCGCGGTCGATGAGGCACCCAGCTGAAGCTCGAAGGTCAGCGGCGCGCCACCGGGGCCGTCGTCCTGGTAACCGGCTGCGACCGCATTGACAGCACGTACCTGGGGTGTCTGTGACGGGCTGTCTTCGTCGTCGGATCGAGCCGTGGTGTCGTCAAACTGAAGCTCGAGCGCATCATCATTTTGCAAGACAATGGTGATCATGGTCCGCGCCCCTTCGGTGAACTCACCACTGACGAACAGGTTACTGTCGAGTGTCAGTTCCAGCGTTTCGTCGTTTTCCACGATGCGGTCGCCATGCACCTCAATGTCCTCGATGGCGGCTGTGTAAGGGGTAACAGTATAGTTCCCGGCGGGAAGGGTGAGCGTTAGCGTGTCGCCGCCAGCACCCAGCGAAATGTCGTCGCCGTCGGCGGTGGAGCCGGCACCGCGAACAAATACCAGATCATAGTCCTGTTCGGTAATAGCCCCCGATGCCTGAATGTCAGGCAGGTTGTCTTCACCGAGCAAGCTGACCAGTGAGCGGGATATGCTGGTTTCGCCGTTGTCAGGGTTGCCTTCGCCGATGCTGATGCTGGCGGGTGTCAGAGTCAGGGTAATGGTGTCGTCATCGCGCAGCGTTACTTCGTAGCTGTCCAACAATTTGGTGCGTTGAGAGTCGGAATAGACCTCGAATGCGAAGGTGCGATCTTGCTCAACCCGGTCATTGCCACGATACCGGACGACGGGAAACTCGCTGCTTTCATCGGCAATGTCCAACTGACCCTGAGTGTGCTCAAAGTCTATATCCGGGTCATTCAGGTCGTCCCCACCG
Organism: Saccharospirillum alexandrii; assembly: GCF_004000275.1. Taxonomy (GTDB): domain Bacteria; phylum Pseudomonadota; class Gammaproteobacteria; order Pseudomonadales; family Natronospirillaceae; genus Saccharospirillum; species Saccharospirillum alexandrii. The sequence goes on along the minus strand of NZ_RCIP01000002.1, from coordinate 811,397 downwards.
ACGGCGGAACCATCCTGGGTGCGGTAGTAGACAAAGTTGGAACCGGACAGTTCTTCTTCGGTGGTCACTGCGAATTCGATCTCTCCGGTTTCGCCCTCGTCGCCTTCATCTGGTGTTCCGCTGGGGGAGGGAGTGATCGTCACTACGGGATCGTCGTCGTTCACAATGGTTGCGGTACCGGTGGCGATTTCTTCGTTGTCGTAGAAAACGTTGAGTTCAAAGGTTTCATCGCGTTCGAAATCGTTGTCGCCATTAACCGTGACACTGATGGTATCCGACGGTGCAGCGGACGAGAGCGTCAGGTCGTCCTGGCCGGGAATCCGCCTATAGTCTCCTTGTTGGTAACTCGCCGTTCCGTTACTGGTACGATATTCGAACGTCAGTGATTCTCCAGCGGGCAGGTCGCTGAGCAGGGTGACGGTAAACTCAAAGGGTGTTGAATCGGCTACACCACCGACGTTGTTGCCCTCGTTCTGTACCACGTTCGAGACCTGGACGTTGGGGGCATCGTCGTTGAGAATGGTGCCTTGGGCGCTGTCGAACAGGAAACCCTGTTCACTGGTTACCAGCAGGGTGAAGGTTTCATCGGTCTCGAAAATGTCATCGGCATGGGTGTTGATTGAAATGGTTTTTCCGGTTTCTGTACCGTCAAACACCACAGACCCGCTTTGTTCCGGCAGGTCGTCACCCAGTGTCGCCGTATCGTCAGAACCTGTGATTACCTGATAAAAAAGTTCAACCTCGACGGCGAAATCCAGAGTGACGTTGAAGTCAACAACGCCATCGCTCCCGGTGCCTTCATTGCCACTGGCAGACTGAACACTGACCTCTGGAAAATCATTTCCGGGGATATCGTCATTGTTAATGGTGCCCGTGGCAGACCCCAGCAATTGGTTGCTAAGGTTATAAACTTCCAGGGAAAAGTCTTCATCCGGTTCAATGTCGGTATCGCCGAAAATCTGCACCGGCACTCTGAGTTCATCGCCTCCCGCCGGTATCGTCATCTGCTGGTCAATGGCATTGAAGTCTTCACCGGCTCTGGCGTTTCCGGGGATGGAAGCACTCTCGGGAATCAGGATTCTGAGTGGAAAGGGATCAACGGTTTTCTGATCGAGTTGCACTACAAACTCGAGCGTCCGGGAGCCCTGATTGCCCTCTTCTATACTGACGTCTGAGACAGACAGCTCAGGAAAGTCATCGTTGATGATGGTGCCTTCAAACTGACTTTGTGTATCGTCGTTATAGCTCAGGCGCAAGCCAATGGTTTCACTGGCTTCAACGCGGGTATCACCCAGGACGGTAACCTCAACGCTGTGCCGCTCATTGGCGGTAAAAACCAGTGTGCCCGATGTGCTGACATAGTCGCTGCCACTGGCCGCGGAAATGTTAAAGGTTGAGTAGGTTATTTCCCGGGCAATTGGGCTTACCAGTTCAAATATAAGGATGGAGGCTCCACTGTCGCCTTCTTCCACTTCCGGGCTATTGTTCAATGAAACGGGGTTGTCGGGTAGGTTATCGCCCGAATCACCTGGCGCGCAACCGATCAATAACGTGGAAAGCGTCACCAGAATCAATCCATTGAGCACTGCCGGAATGGTCATTCAACACGTCCTGTTGTTAAATCTTTTCAGAGACCACACGCCATAACCCTGGCTGCTCTGAATTTGGCATCACGAGTGGATCTTCGACCCAAGAGAGCATAGAAGTACTGGCGACTGCTTTCAATAGCCATTCCTGCTCCATGCTTTTATCAAGTTAGCCGCTCTTGTTAATGTTAAGCCTAAACATGCTTATATAAATCATTGTTGTTAATGATGATTCCTTCCAAATGATAAGCAGTTCGGCCCGCTTCAATTCCGCCTGGTGCAGACGCTGGCCTTTAAGTTCGCTAACGTCAGCCGTTGGTCCCCTCTAAAATGTAAAGTTTTCTGACTGAGGTGCATCGCTGCATTCTACACTCTGTATTCTTAGTTACTTGTTTCATCCTCATGCTGGAAGTAGCGAGAGCATGGTAGCGTTCTTTACTACCTGACTGCGGGAAGTAATCCATAATGTGGCATTTTTTGAGTGATGTTGATGAAGTGAAGGGGAAGTACAATGGTTTTACATTGTTTGGTATTCGTAATAGATTAGTGTTAACCGGTAAGCAAGTTAGCTAGGTGGCCTATAAAATTGGGTAGCATCTATCGTTAAGTAAGTGGCGATCCGGCAAGAGCCAGCAAATCTGTTTTTGTTGTCTTAAAGGCCAATTACCGGGTCAGGGAAGAATTGAACTTACAGGCATGGAGCGGGCGGTTACAATGGCAGTAGAAAATGACATCGCAGAGTTAGCCTCCGCTCCCATCCCGGGTGACGCACCCTGCGGTATTTCAGTAAAATATGAAGATTCCTTCCAGCAGCTAGAGGCTGAACTCGCCAAACAGGAGTCGCTAACCGCCGCTACGGTTGACTGGAGGTTAGTTGAACAGCTTGCCCGCACCATCCTCACCTCCGAATCCAAAGACCTTCTGGTTGCCAGCTATATGGCTGCGGCCCTCGTCCAGAACCAGAGTTACAGCGGCATGTTGCAAGGCTTTGCTCTGTTGCAGCAACTGTGCGAACACTGGTGGGACGATATGCACCCACCGCTTAAGCGAATACGAGGGCGCGCTGCAGCCATTACCTGGCTGGTTGAGAAAGTCAGCTGGCATATAGAGACCAAGCCACCTGCAGGGGCCGAGTTAACGCAAATCAGCGAACTGTATGAGACCGTTTCGGGTCTGGATCAGTGGCTCGCCGAAAAGATGGCAGATAAAGCACCCGATATGACCGGGCTGATTCGGCCATTGCGACAGTTGAAGAAAACCGCGGATGCCGAGGCCAAACAGGCTGAAGCAAAAGCGGCACCGCCCGAACCCAAGCCACCGGCTACAGAATCACCGGCCCAGAATGACGCCGCCAGTCCGCAGTCCGCCAGCAACGAACCACCAGTCGCAGCGCTTGCTGCACAGCCTCCACCCGCAGCACAGCCGCAGCCGGCGACACCACCGGCCCCCAGCACACTGAAAACCCCGGACATCAATGCGGATGTCGCCACAGACGCCGATGCCAGCAAGGCGATCCGTCAGATTCAGGATGCTTTGCGCAAGTTGTCTTCCTATTACGCAGAAGCAAAGCCTGCTGAACCCCGACGGTATCGCCTGGCGCGATATGCGCTTTGGTTGAACGTAGATTCCCTGCCGCCCAATAAAGATGGCAAAACCCAGGTGCCACCTCCGGCCAAGGATCTGGGCACGCGTATACAACAAGCACTTGATCAGGCGGATTTCACCGGGGTTGTGGATCAGGTTGAAAAGCATTTGGTCAAGTTGCCTTACTGGTTTGAAGGGCAGCGCTTGCTGGTTACGGCGATGGACCAGTTGGGAGGCAGCCACCAGGCAGCCTTGCAAGTGGTCCGAAGTGAATTGCGTGGCCTGCTCGAACGTTTGCCAGGCTTGCTGGATCTCAGCTACAGCGACGGTACACCCTTTGCCGATGACGCCACCCGCTTTTGGCTAAACCAGGCCATACTGTTATCAGGTGACGATATTGAAAGCAGTGGCGGGCAGGGCGATGCATTGGACGAAGCACACCGGTCGGCCGTTAAACTGGCTTCCTCCGGCAAGATTGCCGACGCCATCAATGAACTGCAAACCTTTGCTCGCCACAGTGGCAGTCGTCGCCAGGAATACCATGCCCGGCTGGCGCTGGCGGAAGTTTTAATGGATAGCGGCCAGGCGGCCGCTGCACTGCCAATACTGGATCGTCTCGGTCAATATATCGAAGAGCACCGGCTAGCCGACTGGGAACCCGATTTCGCCAGGCGTTGCTATCACCTGTTGCATCAGGCGTGTCAGCGCGAGGCCAATAATGAAGCGAACGATACCGACTCACTTAAACTCAGGCAGGCTGCGGCGTATTCCGAGCTCTGCTGGTTCGACCCCGGGTCCGCAGTGACCTGAAAACAGAACAATACGCGAGGAGATTGTTGCCATGGCTGATGGAAGTGTCGCACCTAAAGAACGCATTAATATCGCCTATAAATCCAATACCGGAGGCGTGACGGAAGACGTTGAACTGCCGCTCAAGCTACTTGTCCTGGATGACTTCACCGGACGTCCCAACGAGGATGTTCTGGAAGACATAGAGCCATTGAACGTCAGTAAAGATAATTTCGATGATGTGATCAAAAGCCACAATATTGGTATGTCGTTCTCAGTACCCAACAAGTTACAGGAAGACTCGACCGATACCGTAAATGTCGATCTCAAAATCAATTCAATGAAAGATTTTAATCCCGAGAACGTGGCCCGCCAGGTTCCAGAACTGAATAGCTTGCTGGAATTGCGCCGGGCGCTGCTGGCTCTGAAAGGTCCGCTGGGCAACACACCGGCATTCCGAAAAACCATTCAGGCGATTCTCGACAACGATGATACTCGTGCTCAAATCATGCGCGAACTGGGTGTTGAAGAATAAGGGGACAGTCAAGATGGCCGATTTACAGAAAAGCAGTGCAGACAAAGAAACCGTAGAAGGCGTATCACTGTTGGACCAGGTGATGCAGGAAACCCGGCTGAAGCCCGGCGACGATGGTTTCGATACTGCCCGGCAAGGGGTGCAGGCGTTTATCGCTGATCTGGTGGCACCTAACCGCAGATCCGGCAAAGTAGAGCAAAAGCTGGTAGATGATATGATTTCTGAGGTGGATCAGAAGATCAGCGCGCAGCTTGACGAAATTATCCACGCTGAACCTTTCAGAAAACTCGAATCTTCCTGGCGCGGGCTAAAGTTTCTGGTTGATCGTACCGACTTTCGCGAGAACATCCGGATCGAGGTCATCAGCATGTCGAAAGAAGAGCTGCTGGAAGACTTCGAAGATGCACCGGACACGACCAAGTCAGGATTGTACAAACACGTATACTCGGCTGAATACGGCCAGTTCGGAGGCAAACCGATCGGTTCCATTATTACCGGTTATGACTTCGGCCCGAACTCCCAGGACGTCAAACTGTTGGGTGATTTGGCTTCCGTGGCGGCCATGGCTCACGCTCCGGTGGTTGCCAACGCCGGCCCCGAGTTTTTCGGTCTCGATGAGTTCTCCGGTTTACCCAATCTGAAAGACCTGGAATCTATTTTCGAGGGGCCTCAGTACGCCAAATGGCACGGGTTTCGCGAATCGGATGATTCCCGCAACATTGGTCTTACGGTGCCGCGCTTTATGCTGCGTTCGGCCTATGGCGAGAACAACAAGGTCAAAGCCTTTAATTATCAGGAAAACATTGGCAAGGATTTTAATAAACTGTGTTGGGGAGCCGCTTCCTATGCCTTTGCCGGTAACCTGACTCGAAGTTTTGCCAAGTACCGCTGGTGCCCGAACATTATTGGACCGCAAAGTGGCGGTGAAGTGCTCGACCTGCCGGTCTACAACTATGAGGAAAGCGGTGATATTCGGGCTTACACGCCTACCGAAGTGATGATCACCGATCGCCAGGAATTTGAACTGGCCGAGCAGGGTTTCATGGGTCTGGTAGCGCGCAAAGGCACCGACAACGCCACCTTCTTCTCCGCCAATTCCTGCCAAAAGCCGAAGTTCTTCGGAAATACGCCGGAAGGCAAGCAGGCTGAAACCAACTTCAAGCTCGGTACCGAGTTGCCCTACCTCTTTATGGTGGATCGACTGGCGCACTACATCAAGGTGTTGCAGCGCGAGCACATTGGCAGCTGGAAAACCAAGAACGATCTCGACCGCGAGCTCAATGGCTGGATCCGCCAGTACGTGGCAGACCAGGACAATCCACCGCCGGAAGTTCGCAGTCGCAAGCCTTTGCGCGAAGCGCAAATTATCGTCACGGACGATGAGGGTAACCCCGGTTTCTATCGGGTTGAAATGAACGTCAGACCTCATTTCAAATACATGGGATCCAGCTTTACTTTGTCCCTGGCTGGCAAGCTCGACAAAGAGTAAGCCTGAAACGCAATTTAACTTTCGTTAGGAGATAGACCATGGCAATACCTGCATATATGACCATTGAAGGCTCCAACCAGGGTGACATCAGTTCCGGCGCGTTGAGCATGGACAGTGTTGGCACCGCCAGCCAGGAAGGTCACGAAGATGAGATCATGATCCAGGCGTTTGAGCACAGTGTGCCGCGCGCGACCAACGTACAAAGCGGTCAGATCACCGGCTTGCCGGAAATGAAGGCGATGAAGATCGTGAAGATGATCGATAAAGCCTCGCCTCTGTTGTACAACGCCCTGACCGGCGGCGAACAGCTGAGCATTGTGGTCAACTGGTACCGTGTGTCAGCCAGTGGTGAAGAAGAGTTGTACTACGTGATGACACTTGAGAATGCGGTACTGGTGGATATCAAAACCGTGATGGAAAACGTCACCGACCCACAAAAGGCGCACTTCTCCCATATGGAAGAGTTGTACATTACCGCCGGTAATATCACCTGGACACATGAAGCTGCCGGTACCGAAGGGTCCTATCAGTTTGGTGCATCGAACGGGTGATGCTAACAGTCGGTTGGTCGAGGCATTCTGAGTCATGAAATGGTTCCCATGTGTGGCGACGTTGCGTCGCCTGGCAACCGTGTTGTGTGCCTGCGCAGCAGCGTTGTTTGTTGCGGGCTGTGCGGGTACACCGGTACTTGAAGTGGCTGCTGAAGACTGGAAGTACCAGGATCGGGCAGTCACTCTGCAGGTTGAGAGTGCTTCCGACCTGAATGTTTTGAGTGGCAGGCCGCACTCGCTGGTAATTGGCTTGTTTCAAATGTCCGACCCGGGCACCTTTCAAGGGCTGGCAACGACTCAGGAAGGGGCCATTCAGTTACTGAATGAGGGTCGGATTGACGGCACTATTGCGAGTTTTGATCGCATCATCGTTCAGCCAGGCCAAACCAAAACCGAGGTTTTACCCCGTGCTCAGGGAGCCCAGTTTGTGGGCGTGGTCGTGGGCTATTTTGGTTTGAGTACGGAGCTGGATATCCGCATTGTCGAGATACCAGTCAAGCCAGCAAGGCGAGGGGCGGTTGACCTGGTACTGGCGAATCTGGGGCTGGTCGCGAACGAAGCCAAGGCAGTGCCGGATGTGCTGTATCTGTCGCTGTCGCTGGGGCGGAACAATACCAATAAAGTTGAAATCATACGGTCGACGACCGTAGAGACCATATAGCGCTGGCTGGAGAATGACCTTGAGAGTAAGCAAACCCATCTTCTGGCACCAGGGCATGTTCATGCAGCCCCAGCACTTTCAGTACAGTGAAGCGTACTGGCAGTCACTGCTCGGCCCGATGCAGCAAATGATGCAGCCTCACTTCTGGGGAGTCATTGACCTGAACCTGTCGCGCAGCGCCTTGCCCAATCGCAGCTGTGAACTGGTGTCGGGCCGGTTCATTTTCCCCGATGGCAGTCAGGTCAGCGTGCCTGACAACGGCCAGCTACCCAACCGGACGTTCGATGAAGATGCGGTCGAGCCGGATCGGCCCTTCACCATCTATATTGGCGTGCGCACCCTGCAACCCGGTGAACCCAATGTCACCGTGGTAAACAGCAGTGGTGATGTGCAGGCGGTCAAGACCCGCTATTTCACCCGGGTCGATCCGCGCAGCGCCCAGGATCTCTATCAGGATGGTCCGGATGCCTCCATTCAGGAGCTCGACTACAAGCTTGAATTTCTGTTCGAACACGAAATTGAATTGCGCAGTGAATTTCAGGTGATTCCGGTGGCGCAGGTGGTGCGCGATGGCGACCAATTACGCTACGCAACCGACTATGTACCGCCACTGGTACAACTGGCGGGTAATGCATCTCTGTTGTCGATGATCCGGGAAATACGGGATGAAATTACCGGTCGCGCAATTCAGCTTGATTACAGCGATGCCTCAAGCAGCGGTATCAGTGAATTTGATCCGAACGTTCTGCGCTACCGGATAGGCTTGCAGGCACTTAGCCAGTACGTACCGCGCCTGGTGCATTTGTGTGAGCAGGACAGTATTCATCCCTGGCAAGTTTATGGGGTATTGCGTGAGCTCATTGGTGAGCTGAGTACTTTTTCCGGGCTGGTTAACATGGTGGGCGAAAAGTCCGATGGTGAACGTCTGGTGCCCGCTTATGACCACGGCAATCTGACCAATTGTTTTCAGTCCGTCAGAAGTTTGGTGACGGCCTTGTTGAACGAAATATCCATCGGACCGCGCTATTTGGTGGATATGGCCTTTGAAGAGGATGTCTTTCACGCGGATGTTCCGGAACATTTCTTCGAAGAACAGGTGGAATATTACCTGGTTTTAAACACCCAGGCGCTGGCGGACGATTGGCGGGAAACCTTTGAAACCACCGCCAAGCTGGCCTCTTTTGATACCGTGAAACAACTGGCGCAGCGTTCCTTGCCGGGTGTGCCCATGGTGATACTTGGCAGTGCGCCCATTGGCCTGCCGCGCAAGGCGTTTGCCAACTACATACGTCTCGATGCCAATAACGAGCAATGGGACAAGGTACGCCGGCAGAAGAATGCTGCCTTGCACTGGGCTGAAGCACCGGAAGATCTGAAGTGCGAGCTGGTTATTCTGAGAAAGTGAGCTACACCGGCTCGCGTGTCTGAAAGGCACGAATGAACTGCAGGTGCATCGCACCTGACCAACAAGAGCAGGGACCGTTATGACACACAAGCCATACAGGGAAGGGTACCCCGCCGAACCCGGACAAGGTGCGCTATGAGACTGGTCGATTTTTACGTTCCCGCGTTGCTGTTTACGCGTCAGACAGCCAGAACACTGAATACCAGTGATCTGCCGGCTGATCAGTTGCGAGAGCATTTTGACCGTTTGTATCACAGCCTGACCGAGCGTGCTGAAGCGGCCGGTTTCAGTCTCGACAGTGTGCGTGAGGGCTGGTTCGCCGTGTGTGCTTACATCGATGAGGTGTTGCTGACCAGCCAGTGGCCCGATCGCAACGCCTGGCAGCAGGCTTCCCTGCAACGGGCGCACTTTAATACCACCAATGCCGGGGCTGAGTTTTACGAACGGCTCAACCTGCTGAGCAAACATGGCGATGACCGCAGTGTCCGGGAAATCTTTTTATTGTGCCTGGGCCTGGGTTTCAAAGGTCGTTATTTTGATCCGGAAGACAGGCCTCAGCTGGAAAATGCGCGCGGCTTCAATCTGGCATTGCTGTTGCCAGAGGAGGCTCAGCATAACCTGGACCAGTCGGTCCTGTTCCGCACGGCCTTCAGTGAACAGGAGCTGGCGGCTAAGGAGCGCAAACGCCGCGCGAACCTGATTCCCTACGTTGTTGCGGTTCCCGCGTTGTTTATTCTGGGGGTGTTTCTGTGGTACGCCAGCCAGATTCGCGGATTGATCGTTGAATTACTGAACCTGGTGTCCTGACGATGAAAGCATTCTTTGTATTCCTGTGGCGCCTGTTACTGATTGTGCTGGTTATCGGCGTGGTGCTCAGCCTGTTTTACCTGCTCGAATGGCCCATGGAGCTGGCCTACTGGGTGCTAGGCGTCGGGTTCGGTGTGTTCTTTTTGCTGGTACTGGGGCGGCGTCTCTACGTTCGTTATCGCGCCAGGGCTCAGGTTAAGCGAGTGATCCGCCAGGGTAAGCCCAGTGCCGTGTCCGCCGGGCATGATGTGGGTATGTCCACTGGCCAGCTGAACCGCGCGCTGAGCAAGCGCTGGCGGCAAACCATAAAGGCGCTGAAGCGGTCGCAGCTCAAGCTGCGGGGTGACCCGCTTTATGTGCTGCCCTGGTACATGATCATCGGTCGCCCAACCACCGGTAAAAGCACTTCCTTGCGCAGCGCGCAGTTGCTCAAGCCCGGCATTGAAAACCTGTCCATTCATGAAGACGGTTCGACCCTGAACCTGGAGTGGTGGCTGTACGAGGAAGCCATTGTAATCGATACCGCAGGGCGTTATGCCGTGCCCGAACAGCAGGAACGGGATCGAAAAGAATGGGACAAACTGCTGGGTCTGCTGGCCAGTCACAAACAACGCGAGCCATTGAACGGGCTGGTGGTTGCTGTGTCTGCCGAGCGACTGCTGACCTGCGACGAAGAAACCATTCTGGAAGAAGGTCGGCAGGTTCGCACGTCGATCAATAACCTGATGGATCGCCTGGAAATTCAGGTGCCGGTCTATCTGCTGGTTACCAAGTGCGACAAGATCGAAGGCTTCTCGGAATGGGTGTCCTACCTGCCCGATGAAAGCCTGTTGCAGCCGATGGGGTACCTGAACACAGCGGATACGGTTGATTTCAACTCAGTACTCGACAAGGCGCTCGACAGCATTCTCGATCGCATGAAAGAACTGCGGTTGCTGATGATGGAGCGCACCGATACACCCGACGACAGTCTGCTGGTATTGCCTTCTGAAGTAGAGCGTCTGCGTGATAATCTGCATGCTTTTATCAATACCGCGCTGGTGGGCAATATTTATCAGGAGGCCCCTAAGTTTCGCGGCCTGTATTTCGGGTCAAGCCTTCAAAGCATTAACGGCAAGGAAACCCTCCGGGGTGTTTTTCTGCATGAGTTCTTTACCCGGGTATTGCCTTCCGATCGCGGGCTTTATGAAAGTCTGCCGAGTATCGACCGGTTACGCCGTGCAGTGCGTCGTTATGCACTGGGCATTGGCGGCGCCGTCACCCTGATCAGCTTTGCGGTCTTAACGCTCGCCTATGAAACAAATCGCAGTGCGCTGGAAGCCATTCGCGATACGTTCTCGGAAGTTGAACTCAGTGAACAGGGCAGCCCGGCCGAGCGGTTGTTTTCAGCCGCCGAATTGCTCGACTTTGCCCTGGCCATGGAGCAGTACCAGCAATCGGAGCTGATTCCCTGGTGGCTGCCATACGGTGGAGCGGGGGACATCAGTGAGCTACGGGCCCGTTACGTCAACTATTTCCGTACCGCCATTTTACAACCTATTGATGTACCCATCATTCAGACCATTGATGATCTGGCGAACGAAGAGACCAGTGTCGTAGCCGGCGGGCTGATTCGTCGTATCAATGCCCTGCAAACTCAGCTGAACGATGAAGACCCGAGCCTGGTACCGGCGGTGAGCAGCACCTACTACGGCTTGCTGGAGGAAGGGGTCAGCCTGGAGCAGTCGGCCATTTTCAATGAATTGTATCTGGCGTATCTCGACTGGAACCCCGTAACCAGTTCGCTGAACGAAGAGCGGGTCAATCTGCAGAGCGCTCTGTTGCATCTGGTTAACCGCAACAGCGGTGATTACACCTGGATCATCGACTGGGCTAACGCCCAGGGGTTTCCGAGTGTTCGGCTTGAAGACTTCTGGGGTGGCAGTCAGCGCATTGCAAACGCCCCCCAGGTGGATCCGGCCTTCACCCTGACCGGTTATGACTTTATTACCCAATTTATGGAAGAGTTTTCCACAGCCAACGAGGGCGATGATGCACTGACGGAGATTCAGGCCGATTTCGAGCAGTTTTATCAGCGTGAATACCAGATGGCTTGGGAGTCTTTTGCAGAACGCTTCGATGAAGGCGTTCAGCGTTACCGGGATCGCCGTGAATGGGTTCGCGCACTGGAACGCATGCCCGGCAATGACAACCCCTATTTTGCCTTTATAGAACGTATGTACGCCGAGCTGACGCCATTTGAAGCGTTGCAGTACGCCTCGGCCGATCACTTCGCCTACTTTGTTGAATTGCAGGAATACACAGTACCCGATGCATCCGGCGGCCAGGGGCCTGGTGCTTCACGAGCCATTAAAAAAGTTCTGGGCAAGGCCGGTAAGGTCGGCAAGTTGGCGCAGCGAGCGATCAGGATTCAGCGACGGGCCGGTGCCGGTACAGCTGAAGAAGAGGTCAATCCGCTCGACTCGCTACTGGAGCAGGGTGTGACGGCGGTTGACGATTACAAGGCAGCCCTGTCACAGGTAGCCTTTAATTCGAACTTGCGCAGTCAGTCACTGGCAGCCCTGAACGATTACTTTCTGCAGCCAGATTCGCTGCAATCTGGCAGCGGACCCATGGCCAATGCCTGGACGGCCGTGTATGCACTGCAGGAAATTTTTGGCCGGCCTGATTCCGAGTCTGCCCTGTTCTGGGAACTTTATACCGGGCCGCTCGATGTGGCCTATGACTATATGATGAAAGAGGGTTCCTGTGAATTGCAGGACCGCTGGGAAAACAACGTCCTGGCATCGCTCGAAGGTGTCGAGCAGAACCGCCTGGGTAGTCTGATTGTCGGTGAGCAGGGGGTGCTATGGGAGTTTCTGAACGGAGATGCTCAGGCTTTTGTGTCGCGCCAGTTGAACCGCGGGTATGTTCCGGCTGAAGTGAGCGGGCGCACCATGACACTTGACGAAGACTTTTACAGCGTGCTGAACAACGCGAGCAATGGCGGCATCGTCGTGGGTAATGAGTTTGACGTTAGCGTACGAACCTTGCCCTCCGGCACCAATGCCGGAGCAACGGCTTCACCCTATGCCACCTTCCTGAATTTGCACTGCAGTGATGGTGTGCAGACACTGGCGAATTATAACTACCCGTCAGAGCGAACCTTTAACTGGTCGCTGGAACAGTGTGGTGATACCTCGCTGACCATTGAAATTGGTCAAATGCGGCTGACCAAGGATTACCCGGGTGTTAAGGGCTTTGCCCGCTTTCTCGACGATTTCAGAGATGGCCGGTTCATTTTCAGTGCCAGTGATTTCCCGGGCTCTGAAGCGCAACTGCGCCAGGAGAACATCAGCCAGATCGACATTAACTATGAAATCGTCGGTCAGCGGCCGGTTATTCAGTCCCTGAGTACAGTACCGCTGGGTTTACCACCACAAATAGCCAGTTGCTGGCCCAACCCGCAGCTGGAAGTCGAACCGCTGATGGTGGTTGAAGAGGCACCGACGTCAGCTGCCAGGGTGTCGTTCTGATGGCGGGTTATTGGCTTGAGTCGACCGATCGGGAGCACCGGCTATGACCGAAGGCGTGTCGGAAAAAATCAATCTGGTGTACCGGGCCCATGGTGCGGATCAGGATGAGGAATTGCCTTTCCGGATTCTGGTGCTCTCGGCCCTGAACCCGATGGCCGATCTCGACCCTTATGACGCCTTTGAAAAAGTGCAGCTGACCAGCAATGACCTAAGTGGTGCCTTCGCCAGCTTTCAGCCGGAACTGACGCTGAAAATTGAAGATGAAATGCTTGGTAATGGCGAGGCCATTTCCATCACACTGTCGTTTCTGTCGCTGTCCGATTTTGAGCCTGAATCCCTGTATCCGCACATACCCGGCTTTAGCACGCTGATTGAAGCACGCGATAACCTCTCGCTGTGTCTCGACAGTGAAGCTGTGACTTTGAACGATATCACCCGCGCCACGCTCGATCGGGCAGGATTGCTGCGGGAAGCAACAACACCCGATTCAGCCGATGTCTCCCGCTGGATGGCCGAGCTGGACAGCCGCCTGAACCGGCAAATGAATGGTCTGCTGCACCACCCCGAATTTCAGCGACTGGAGTCTGCCTGGCGCTCACTCGATTATCTGGTGGGCGGCATCGACTTTCAGGAAAACGCCCTGGTCGATGTGGTTAACCTGGATAAGGAAACCCTGCGCGAAAGCTTTGAAGACGCGCCGGAAATTACCCAGTCGCCCCTATATCAACTGGTGTATTCGAGTGAGTTTGGTCAGTTCGGGGGCAAGCCCTACAGCTTGATCGTAGGCGATTACCTGTTCGACCCCAACGCACCGGACATTCAACTGCTTCAAAACCTCGCCAGAGTAGCCGCCATTGCCCATGCGCCGTATCTGGGTGCGGTGAGTGCCCGTTTTTTCGGCCTGGATGACTTTCGGGAATTCAGCCGGATGCGCGACCTGAATGCTCACTTTCAGCAACCCGGCTTCGAAAAGTGGCAGTCGTTCCGACAGGAACCCGACGCTCGCTACATGGCATTGTGCATGCCGCGTTTTTTACTGCGTGAAGCCTATGCCGAAGACAAAAGCATGGGTTTCAGTTTCTATGAAACCTACCGCAAACAGGATACTCAAGGGGTTTGGGGCAACGCCGCCTTTGCGCTGGCTGAACGCATCGCGACGGCCTTCTCCCGCTATCGCTGGTTCGTCAATATGGTGGGCGAAGACTATGGTGTTCTGCCCGAACTGACGGTCTCCAGTGGTCGCGGCGCCCAGCGCGGTCAAATACCGACGGAGGTGCTGGTTTCCGACCGACGCGAGAACGACCTGGTGCACCAGGGGTTCGTGCCACTGACGTTGCGCAAGGGAAAATCCCAGGCGGGTTTTTATTCCGCTGCCAGTGTCCGCTTTCACGACATTGAAGGTACACCCGAGGAAACCATGGCGGCGCAACTGGATGGTCAGTTGCCCTACATATTGATCGCCTGCCGGTTTGCACAGTACCTGAAGGTGATGCAGCGTGAACACATTGGTTCCTGGAAAACCCGGGCGCAGATCGATCAGGAACTGACGCAGTGGCTGCGCCAGTACGTGTCGGATATGGATAACCCGGCACCCGGGGTTCGGGCGCGCCGGCCGTTGCGCAGCGCCAGCCTGTCGATACGGGACGTCGAAGGCAAAGCGGGGTGGTATATGATTTCGATGGAACTAACCCCGCACTTTAAATTTCTGGGTCAGCCGGTCACCTTGCGTGAAAGCGGTCGGTTGGAAAAAACCTGATAACAGGAGGTGATTGTCATGGCATTACCCGGCTACATGCAAATAACCGCAGAGAACCAGGGCGCGATCGAGGGTGACGTTGACCTGGCCGGTCGCGAAGGCAGCATCGAAATACTGAATTTTCAGCACACCGTTAAAATCCCGTCCGACAGCTTCGGCATTCCAACCGGGCGGCGAGTGCATTTGCCGATGACGCTGGGCAAGATTGTCGATCGCAGCAGCCCGATGCTGTTCCAGGCTTTGTGCGACAGTGAATTGCTGACCGAGGTGCTGATAGACTGGTATCGGACTGACGGCTCCGGCATGGAAGAGTTGTATTACCGGCTGCGTCTGAAGAATGCCCAGATCACCAACATCGAATTTTATGTATCGGATACCGAAACCGCGGAGCACCAGGTGGCGGGGCACCGTGAGAAGATCTCGCTGGTGTACGACCACATTATCTGGAGCCACGAAGTCGATGGCGTTGAATACGAAGACGCCTGGAGTGCCGAGCGCTGATTATGGGTCAACTGCGTTTGCTCAAACGGATGCAACAATGGCAGCACCTTGAAGGCGAGCCACTGGAGGTCGACGACGTTGGTCTGGTTGACTCCATTCTGATGGACATTGGAAACCTGCTTAATACCATTCAGGGGACGGCGCTGATTCACGAAAAACTGGGCCTGTCTGACGTTAAAAAGCTGTTCGTCAGCCATGGCAATGTGGCCCAGGATGTGATCAGCGAAGAGATTCGAACCAATATCCAACTGTTTGAGCCCCGGCTTCGCCGCTGCACGCTGGAGCGTGACGACTCGGTTAAGGCGGGTGCGCTGCGCTGGCAATTGCGCGGTGAAGTAGCGGTGCGTGACCGGGTACTGCCGGTGCGGGCCACAATTTCCCTGACAGCTGATGGACGCATCAGCCTGAGCATGCGGGGCTGAAGAATGATCAGTGAATTATACCAGCGTGAACTGAATGCACTGCGTGAAAAGGCGGTCGAGTTCTCCCGAAAATACCCGGCCTACGCGCCGCATCTGGGCGGCGCAAGCTCCGACCCCGATGTGGAACGAATTCTCGAAGGCGTTGCCTATCTGGGTGCCGGTATTCAGGAACGGCTCGATTCCGGTTTTCCGCAACTGGCACAGTCGTTGTTGAACCTGGTCGCACCGCAATATATTGAAGAAATTCCGGCCACGACCATCATGGCGTTTGAGCCGAAAAGCATTCTCAAAGAACCCTTGCTCGTGCCCAAAGGGACGTTTATCGACTCGCGTGACGTTCAGGGTGTCAAGTGTCGCTTCACCACAACCTATGACCTGACCGTACTGCCAATGGCCATCAAGGACGTATCGCTGGAAACCTTTGGCGACCGCTCGGGTACGCTCAGTGTTGAGATCAACATGCTCGCCGGCTATGGCCGCCGCTTCAGCCTGAGTGATCTGAGCTTTCTCGCCGCCGATGATTACCTGCAGGCCAGTTCCCTGTTTTACCTGTTGAAGACCTGTGTGCAGTCGATGTCTGTCGTTCAGGGCGGGCAACGACGTACTCTGCCGGGGTGCAGGCTCGACTCGCTGGGTACCGACGACCGCTATCCGTTGCTCTCTCGCCCCAGTCAGTCACTGCCCACCTATCAGCGGCTGACCGAGTATTATGTCAACAAGTACAACTATCTGTATTTTCGACTGGCATCACCCAACGCTCAGGCGCTGATGGTCGATGGTGGTAACCTGACGATCGAGTTTCACCTGAAAAATCTGCGCAGCAAGATGCCCCGGGTTGGCAATGACAGCCTGAAACTGTTTACGGTACCGGCGGTAAATCTGTTCCCGCACGACAGTGAACCGGTACAGGTGGATCAGCGCGAGGCCGATTTGTTGTTGCAGCCCGCGCGTAATGTGGACAAACGGTATCAGATTCATTCGGTGCAGAAGGTGACTGGTCACAATCGTCAGACGGCCACCCGGAGCACCTATCAGCCTCTGTCACTGCTGAGCAAGAGCGAGGCCAACGGCGGCGTTTACGAGCTGAATCGCCAGTTCGATGCCGATGCCGGTACCACCGCGACGCGCCTGAACCTGAGTTATCCGGACAGCGAACGCATCCCGCAGCGCGAAACCCTGACCGCATCGCTGACCTGTTCCAACGGCAGCCTGGCCAGTGAATTGAAACAGGGGGATGTAAGCAAGGGCACTCAGAATACCTCCGAGCTGGTTGAATTCTCCAACCTGCTGGCACCAACAGGTTATGTACCGCCCCGGTCCGGTAATGATCTGTGGAGTTTGTTGTCTCACCTGACGATCAACTATTTGCCCATGGCAACACTCGAAAATCTGAAGGGGCTATTGCGCCTGTACCTGCCGCAACACAGTGCTGGAAAAAGTGATGAAAATGCCAACCTGAAACGACTCGATTCCATTCAGGCCATGACCGTTACCCCGGCGACCCGACTGTTGCGTGGCAGTCTTATCCGTGGCCAGCACGTCGCATTGAGTGTCGACGGAACCGGGTTTGCGGGCCTGGGCGATATCTATTTGTTCGGCGAAGTCTTGCATCGGCTACTGACCGATTTCGCCACGGTCAATGCCTATGTTGAGCTGACCATCACCGACCTGAATTCTGCAGAGGAACTGGTATGGACCAGCCAGACGGGACATCGATCGCTGATCTGAAACAGGACCTGCTGGACAACAGTCAGGACTTCGATTTCTTTCAGGCCTATCGGCTGCTGCAGCGCTTGAATGCGCTAAGCACGCGAAGTCGGTTTGATCAGCGCGACATTCGGGTAAGGCCCAATCTCGAACTTGGCTATGGTGATACCGACATCCACGAGGTGTTGGAGTTGCCGGGCAATAAGGGCTTCGAGATGGTCACCAATCTCGCCGGGCTCTACGGCATTTCTTCACCCTTGCCGGATTTTTATACCGAAGAGCTGCTCGATTACGAATGGGAAGGCTACGAAGGGCCACGGGCCTTTCTTGATATTCTGAACAACCACTTGCTGACCAAACTGTTCGACGCCTGGCGTCTGAATCGCCTGACACAGAACACCATCGAAAGCCGCCTGCAGGATTACCGGCGGTTGATCGCCAGTGTGAGCAATAACCCGGCGCTGGAGCACGAACCCGACGACGAACTGGCACAGTTGAAATTGCGCTTCAGCGGGCTGTTCAGTCTGTACAGTAAATCGGCTACCGGCCTCAAAACCCTGTTGCAAGGCTACCTGGAGACCGACGAGGTTGACGTGGTTGAGCACTATCGCCTGGTGGCGCCCGTGCCGGAGCGGGATAGGTTACGTCTGGGACAGCAGGCCACAGTGCTCGGCCAGGATGCGCATCTGGGCAGCCGCGTGACGGATTACAGCAGTGGGATCTGTGTGCGCATCGGCCCTATGTCCGAAGCCGTGTACCGCGAACAGTTTGTGGATGCCAGACGCTGGGCCTTGACCAATCGTCTGATTCGCGAATACCTGGTCGAACCGCTGGCTATTCAGTTGGAGCTGCTGGTTCGCCGGACTGACAAACCCGCGAGTCTGGGAGAGCACTGGAATCACCTGGGCCAAACCAGTTATCTCGGGCAAATTAATAACAGCGGAGTCGTACCCTTCTACGTCTCCCTGGACTGATACTCAGCCGACCATAGATGAAATCAGTTCATCTATGGCATGAAAACCCATCGTTTGTTACCGACCGTAAGCCCCCCTATCATAGGTGTCATTGAAGGCCTCAGCGCCTAACCGCACACGCACATGACATTGTCTGGAGGCAAACATGGCACACTCAAACGAGACCGAATTCAAAGCCGTAACCGATTCCTGGGGTAACCCGGATGTGGCTTACTACGAAGCCGAAGCGATGAGAATGCGTAACGAATACCTGCGCTCGGCTGCCCTGAAAGGCCTGGCATCTGCCAAAGAGACGCTGGTTTCCTGGTTCAGCGCTCCATCTCGCACGCACAGCGCCTGATCGACTTTTTTGCTTTATCGTTGTTAGTTTCCAGCACGTGCTCCCTTGGGGGCCGTGCTTTTTTGTTTGTGCAGCCCGCGCATGACATTTCCTCACCTAACCCCCTATAATCCCGTCTCTTCAAGCCCTTCCTGTTTATTGCATCGCTGATTTCCGAGGTGTTATGTACCCGATCGACCTGAATGATCTGCGCCAGTCTATCGTGGCTAATGTGTCGGCTTCACTTGCCGAAGACGTTGCCAGCGGAGACATCAATGCCGCTTTGATTGCTGAGCACAGCGAAGCCCATGCGCGGGTGATTACTCGTGAGACGGCCGTCATCTGCGGTGTCGACTGGGTGAATGAGGTGTTTCATCAGTTGGATCCCAACGTCAGGCTGGAATGGCATGTTCGGGATGGCGACCGGGTAGCGGCCAATGACACCCTGGTAGAGATCAACGGCAAAGCCCGGTCGCTGCTTACCGGTGAACGAGCGGCTCTGAATTTCCTGCAGTTGTTGTCGGCCACAGCGACGCGCGCGGCGCATTTCGTGGCCATGCTCGAAGGCACCGGCGTAAACCTGCTCGATACCCGCAAGACACTGCCCGGGCTGCGCCTGGCGCAGAAATATGCGGTGACGTGCGGCGGTGGCCAAAGCCATCGCATGGGCCTGTACGATGCCTTTCTGATCAAGGAAAACCACATCCTGGCCTGCGGCGGCATCAGTGCAGCGGTTGCAGCGGCGCGTGACCTGGCCCCGGGCAGGGCGGTTGAGGTGGAAACCGAAAAACTGTCTGAACTGGCCGAAGCGCTGGAGGCCGGGGCGGATGTCATCATGCTCGATAATTTCAGTCTTGAGGATACCCGCACAGCGGTGGCAACCACGGCCGGCCGGGCTCGTCTGGAAGCCTCGGGTAATGTGAACGCCGATACCCTGCGTGGCATTGCTGAAACCGGGGTGGATTATATTTCGATGGGTACACTGACAAAGGATGTCACCGCAATCGACCTGTCGATGCGCCTGTTCATAGAAGATTAACAGCGTATTTCGCTCAGGAAGGCTGGTACCAGAGCCGGCTGTCGTCAAGCGGCGTGTCGGGTGGCAGCAGCGGGTTGGTCAGTTCGATGACCCGGCGCTCCTGGAGGCGAGCGCGTTCGATGGCTTCACCGTGAAAGCGCCAGAATATGGCATCAAAACTGCCATCGTCGATCATTCTCAGCAACCCGGTTTCCAGTCGTTCTGCCAGGGCGACGTTGTCTTTCTTGACGAAGAAGTAATAGGGCCAGGGGTAGTACAAGAGCAGATTGGGTTCGATGGTCATGTTGGGCAATACCTCCCGCCGCACTTCCCACTCTTCGAACACCTCGCCGATACCGCGCGGAAACAGGTCTACCCGGCCAGCATCGATCATGCGAAACAGGCTCTCGTATTCGCTGGTCGATACCCGCAATCCGTTGGCTTCAAATACCAGTATGTCTCCCCACCCAATGCCCTGCGCCAGTGACAGCTGTGCGAGGTCTTCCACGTCTTTTACCTGGTCAATTTTGGGCTGACTTTCGGCCCGGGTCAGTGCGATGCGATACGACAACAAGCCTTTGCGCAGGGGAATTCGAATGGGCCGGAGGAAGGTTTCGCGTTCGAGGGAAGTTGAGGTCCAAATCACGTTCGGGGTGCGACCGGCCATCAGCTCCTGCGAGTAGCGCATGGAGGTCATGGGGGCCGACGCGGCGCGCATCTCGAAGGGGCCGAAGTCGGCTTCGGTTTTTTCCAGGGCGGTGCGCAGTATGAGGGTAAGGTCGTCAAAGCGACGATCCAGTTCAGATTCGCTGGCGGGGTAAACCACAGTGAGTTCGGCCCGGACACAGGTCACGATGGTCACTAACCATAACATCACCAGAGTTCGCACCATCCGGGTCACCCTACAACGGCAAGTCTTACCGCAGATTAGTTGATCGGCTGGGGTTGTCAAAGGGGCCGGGCGCGCGTCATGAGGTGGAGTTCAAGTTTCGGACTATGTAGGTATTGAGCGGAGGATGACCGTTATGCCTCTGTGGGGTAGTCCGCAGCAGGGATGCTGCGGCCTAGGCTCCATGGACGGATTCACGCCGACCCCACAGAGGCATAACGGTTAGCCGCCGCGGGCTGCAACCACGGATTAAACTCCGAAACTTGAACTCCACCTCATGATGTTGTCGATCAGATTTATCCAACGATCCCTTGCTCACGCCAAAGCGCCAATTGCTCTGCATCGCAATTCAGCAGGCCCATTAGAACCCGGTCGGTATCGGCACCCAGTGACGGCGGCGCTTTGTCGTACTGAACCGCGGATTCGCTGAATCGGATGGGGTTGGCGACTGAGGGCACTTTACCCAGTTCTGTCTGGTCCAGCTCCCGCTGCAGCTCACGGCTTTGAACCTGAGGGTCGGCGAATACTTGCTCCAGGGTGTTAATTGGGCCACAGGGTACGGAGACGTCTTCCAGATGACCCAGCCACCAGTCACGAGACTGGGTTTTCATCAGCTCGATGACTACCGGTAATAGTGTTTCACGGTTGGCTACGCGCGCCTGGTTGGTGGCAAAGCGTTCATCGGTGGCCAGGTCGGGTCGGCCGGCGACGTCGCAGAACCGCTGGAATTGACCATCGTTGCCGACAGCGAGAATGAGGTAATCGTCTGCTGTTGCGAACGCCTGGTAGGGCACGATGTTGGGGTGGGCGTTGCCCAGGCGCCCCGGTGAGTTGCCGGTGGCCAGGTAGTTCATCGCCTGGTTGGCCATGGCCGCGACCTGAACATCAAGCAGTGAAAGGTCGATGTGCTGCCCCAGGCCGGTGCTGGTGCGAAAGTGCAGGGCGGCCTGAATGGCGTTGGCGGCGTAGAGGCCGGTTAAAATGTCGGACAAGGCCACGCCGGCTTTCATCGGGGTGCCATCGGGTTCGCCGGTGACACTCATCAGCCCGCTCATGCCCTGTATCATGAAGTCGTAGCCGGCGCGGTGCTTGTAAGGCCCGGTCTGGCCAAAGCCAGTGATCGAGCAATACACCAGGCGCGGGTTGATCGCTTTCAGGCTGTCGTAGTCGAGCCCGTATTTTTTCAGGCCGTCGACCTTGTAGTTTTCGACCAGTACGTCGGCGTCGCGAATCAGGTCGCGCAACAGTTGCTGGCCTTCCGGCTTGGTGAAGTCGACGGCAATGGACGCTTTGCCCCGGTTGGCACTGTGAAAATAAGCGGCGACGCGGTGCTCGCCCTCACCCAGAAACGGCGGACCCCAGCCCCGGGTGTCGTCACCCTGGCCGGGCCGCTCTATTTTAATCACCTCGGCGCCGAAGTCGGCCAGCATCTGGGTGGCCCAGGGGCCGGCCAGAATGCGGCTCAGGTCGATGACCCGGATGCCGCTCAGGGCGCCTTTTACTGCTGTGTCGCTCATTAGCCGAACGCCTGAATGCCGGTTTGGGCACGGCCGAGAATCAGGGCGTGGATGTCGTGCGTGCCTTCGTAGGTGTTAACGGCTTCGAGGTTCATGACGTGGCGAATCACGCCGTATTCGTCGCTGATGCCGTTGCCGCCGTGCATGTCGCGGGCGACCCGGGCGATGTCGAGGGCTTTGCCGGCGTTGTTGCGTTTCATCAAGGAAATCAGTTCGACCGGGCAGGCGTCGTTATCCATCAGTTTACCCATGCGCAGGCAGCCTTGCAGGCCGAGGCTGATTTCGGTTTGCATGTCGGCCAGTTTTTTCTGGATCAGCTGGTTAGCCGCCAGTGGCCGGTTGAACTGAACCCGGTCCATCACGTAGTTGTGTGCCGCCAGCCAGCACGCTTCCGCGGCACCCATCGCGCCCCAGGCGATGCCGTAGCGGGCTTTGTTGAGACACCCGAACGGCCCTTTGAGGCCTTTGACGTTGGGCAGAATGTTGGCTTCGGGCACGTAGACGTCTTCCATCACGATCTCGCCGGTGATCGAGGCACGCAGGCTGAATTTGCCTTCAATTTTGGGGGCGCTCAGGCCTTTCATATCGCGTTCGAGTATGAAACCGCGGATTTCACCGTCGAGCTTGGCCCAAACGACGAACACGTCGGCGATGGGTGAGTTGGTGATCCACATTTTGGCGCCGTTGAGAACGTAGCCATTGTTGGTTTTGACGGCCTTGCTCTGCATGCTGCCGGGGTCGGAGCCGGCATCGGGTTCGGTCAGGCCGAAGCAGCCGATCAGTTCGCCGGTGGCCAGTTTGGGCAGGTATTTCTTACGCTGTTCTTCGCTGCCGTAGGCGTAGATAGGGTGCATGACCAGGGAGGACTGCACACTCATGGCGGAGCGGTAGCCGCTGTCGACCCGCTCAACTTCACGGGCGATCAAACCATAGGCGACGTGGCTCGCATTCACGCAGCCGTATTCTTCCGGCAGCGTCACCCCCAGCATGCCCAGCTCACCGAGTTCCAGCATGATAGCCGGGTCGAAGCTTTCGTTGCGGTTGGCCATTTGCACGCGGCTGGCCAGTTTGTCCTGACAGTAGGCGTTGGCGGTATCAAGAATCATGCGCTCGTCGTCGTTCAGTTGAGCAGCCAGTGCAAAGGGGTCTTTCCAGTCAAAATGTGCGGTAGCCATGAGGGTGCCTCTTGTTTTGGTGTCTGGAGTCCGTGTCAGCCGCCGGGTGCGCCTAACCGGGGTCGGCGTAGATCCGTCCATGGAGCCTAGGCCGCAGCATCCATGCTGCGGACTCCCCCGGTTAGGCACACCCGGCACCTGACACTTAGCTTATTGCCAACTCCAGACCGGGAGTTTTAAGTGGGGTTAAAGATAGCTCAAGTTCTCGAATATCCGTATTATATTGTTTTTATATTTTCTATATATTTTAGATATAGCTGTGAGCTAGAGGTAAGTTTATGCGGTTAGACAGCATCAGCCGGTTGCGGTATTTCAATGATATTGCCATTACCGGCAGTTTTTCCCGGTCGGCCCGGCGGTTGGGGATTGCTCAGCCGGCGTTGAGTATCGCGATCAAGAAGCTGGAGGAAGAGACCGGGCTGAAGCTGATTAACCGGGCCGACCGGCGCATGACGCTGACGTCGGACGGTGAGGTATTGCTCACTCACGCCAGGCGTATTCTGGAAAGCCTGACCGATGCGACCCGGGAGCTGAACGAGTTGCAGGGGCTGGAGCAGGGTGAGGTGAAGTTGGGTGCGTCGGCGATGCTGTCGACGTACTTTCTTCCGCCCTACTTGCTGGCGTTCAAAAAAGCCTATCCGGGCATTCGCCTTCGATTGTATGAAGCGGGTACTGATACCCTGGAGCAGTTGGTGATTAACGGCGAACTGGATCTGGCGCTGATTCGCTCGGAAAAACCACATGAACAGATTCGCTATGCCTCGCAGTTATCCGAGCAGGTGGTTGCTTGCATGCCCAGACACCATCACCTGGCCGAGCAGGAGTGCGTCAGCATTGAGGCGTTCTGCCAGCAACCGACGGTGATGTTCCGCAGTGGTTACTATTTGCGCGATTCTGTTGAGCAACGTGCCCGCGCCCGGGGGCTCGGTTTGAACGTGCAGTTTGAGACCAACCTGGTCGATTTGCTGATGAATCTGGTCAAAAACGAGATGGGGCTGGCGACCTGTTTGTCGATGATTGTCGAGAACGAGCCGCTGCTCTGCACCCGGCCCTTCGATCCGCCGATACCCCTGGAGCTGGCCTGGGGCTGGAAGAAGAATCACTATCTGTCGAAGGCCAGCCAGGCGTTCTTAAGCTTTTTTGAGAAGTGAGGGAGCTGCGAGCTACGAGCTGCGAGTTTTTTAGCTAACAGCTCGTAGCTCTCAGCTCTCAGCTCTCAGCTAGCAGCTCACAACGCCATTCCTTCCGGAACCCCAAACAGCGGGCCATAGCGCAGGCCGATGTAGGCGTGTTCGCGCATCAGCATTTCTGCCCGGGTGCTTTCGCCCATGACCAGGGCTTGCACTACGAGCTGGTGTTGCAGTTGCGCGACCTGGAGTTTGCGTTGCTCCTGGGCCAGGTGATCGGTGTCGATGGTGATGGAGTCCGACGAGGCAAACGGCAGGTGGTTGTTGCGGGTGATGGCGTCGCTGATGGCGCGGCTGCCGGCGTTGTTGACGATCAGGGCGTGAAAGCGGGCGTTGATGTCGCCCCAGCGTTCAATGTCTTCCTGGCTTAGCTGAGGCTGATTGATCAGCTCATCGCCTTCCTGAACGCATCGTTCCAGTTGGTCTTTCAGTTCTGCCGATAAACCCCTCTCGGCCAGTCTGCGCGCGGCCAGCCCTTCCAGTACGCCACGTATCTCAACACCGCACAAAACGTCGTCGGCCGACACTTCACGTACGACATAGCCTTGCTTGCCGGTGCGTTCCAGCAAGCCTTCCTGCTCCAGGGTACGAAAGGCGAGTCTGACCGGTGTACGTGAGACGCCCAGCAGCTCGGCGACCTGCACTTCACGCAGCTTTTCACCCGGTTGGTAGCGACCATCGCGGATGTGTTTGCGCAGGGCGGTAATGGCGGTGTGGCTGATCTGGGTCATGATGAAAACGGGATCCAGTGAGTCATTCGTGCTGGGCATTCTCGGCTCAATGGGGGCCTTGCGCAAGCCTTTCAGGTACATCCTGGATCCAAAAATCGACCACACTGGATCCAAAACTGATATTTTTATTGACAAGTGAGGGCGTGAAACCTATTTTTGGATCCATAACTGATGTCGACGGATAAAAACAAGCGAGTCGACCGACCCAACCACACGACCCGATGCAGTGGAGAACCGCCATGACCGTGCAAGCCTCCTGGCCGACCAATACCTGGTACGTTGCCTTTTCGTCCGATGAAATAACCGACAAGCCACAGGGCCGCCAGATTTGTGGCCAGCGAATGGTGTTTTACCGCACTCAAAACGAGAAAATCGTTGCCCTGGCCGACTTCTGCCCGCACCGCGGTGCGCCCTTGTCGTTGGGTTATGTAAACGATGAAGGCGACCTGGTGTGCGGTTACCACGGCATGGTGATGAACTGTGATGGCAACTGTAAGTCGATGCCGGGCCAGCGGGTCAATGCGTTTCCGGGCATTACCGCTTACCCGGTTGAAGAGCGTTATGGGTTTATCTGGGTATGGCCGGGCGATGCCGAAAAAGCCGATACCGATCTGATTCCCAAGTTCGACTTTTTTGATGACCCGGAATGGGCTTACGGCGGCGGCGTTTATCACATCAACTGCAACTACAAGTTGATGGTCGATAACCTGATGGACCTGACCCACGAAACCTATGTGCACGCGTCCAGCATTGGTCAGCCCGAGATCGAGGACGAAGCGCCCGATTCCTTCAAAGACGGCGATACCGTGGTCACCAAGCGCACCATGGAAAGCATCAAGGCACCGCCTTTCTGGCAAAACGCCCTGAAGTTCAACGACCTTGAACCGACGGCCGATGTCGACCGCTGGCAGATCAGCCGGTTCACACCGCCCAGCCACATTATGATCAACGTCGGAGTGGCCATTGCCGGCCAGGGCGGATTCGATGCCCCGGCCGATCAAAAGGCGTCGAGCGTCGTGGTCGATTTCATTACCCCGGAAACCGAAACCTCGATCTGGTACTACTGGGGCATGGCCCGTAACTTCAAGCCGCACGATCAGGAACTGACCAAGACCATTCGCGAAGGTCAGGGCCAGATTTTCTCGGAAGATCTGGAAATGCTGGAAGCCCAGCAACGCAATCTGATCGACAACCCTGACCGTCAGTTGCTGAAACTGAACATCGACGGCGGTGGTGTACTGGCGCGCCGCATGATCGACAAGATCCTTAAGCAGGAAGCATCGGCGTCCTAATCCTCTGGGTTCGGCGTTCGCCAGGAGTGAGCGTCGGCTACCGGTGGTGCTTCTGTGGGGTCGGCGTGAATCCGTCCTTGGAGCCTGGGCCGCAGCATCCCTGCTGCGGACTTCCCCACAGAAGCACCACCGGCACCCGACGCGGACTGTGGCTACCTCATGAACCCCGAAACCTGAGCTAATCAAGCAGTGCCTGGACATTTCAGCTGGGTCATCTGTTTACCGGAGTTGGTATGAGCAAAAAAACCACCCTGTCGATGATCGTCAAGGTCAACAAGAAAGTCGCCGAAGCCGATGGCATTGTGCGGCTGGAACTGGTCGACCCACACGGTCGTGAGTTGCCTCCCTTTACGGCGGGTAGCCACATTGATGTGCAGGTCGCGCCGGATACCATTCGGCAGTATTCGCTGAGCAACGCGCCCTGGGATAATAAGCGGTATCAGTTGGGCGTGTTGCGAGAGCCGGAATCGCGTGGTGGTTCTACGGCTGTGCACGATGCGCTGAATGAAGGTGATCTGCTGCAAATCAGTGCGCCGCGCAATCATTTTGAATTGCGCCCGGCCGCCAAAAAATCCTTGTTGTTGGCCGGTGGCATTGGCATCACACCGATATATTCCATGGCCCAGCAACTTGACCGCGATGGTCAGGAATTCGAATTTCACTATGCCGCCAAATCTCGTGGCTGCATGGCGTTTCTGGATGAACTGGAAGATGGGTCGTTTAACGATAAGTGCCATTTCTATCTGAGCGATGAGCCGGATACCGGTCGCATAGATATGGCGGCATTGGCGAAGAACGTTGAACCGGATACGCATCTGTATGTGTGCGGCCCTGAGCGGTTTACCGACAGTGCTCTGAAAACCTTTAAAGACGCTGGCTGGCCTGTGGATCACCTGCACACCGAATACTTTGTAGCCGAAGACATTGATACGTCAGCCGATGGCAGCTTCAAGGTTAGGATCGCGAGCACGGGAGAAGAGTTTGATATCCCGGCGGATGAGACCATCGCCAATGTGCTGATCGACAACGACATCGATTTACTAACGTCGTGTGAGCAAGGCATTTGCGGTACCTGTCTGACCAAGGTGCTGGAAGGTACGCCGGAGCATCGTGACCGTTATCTCGATGACGACGAGCATGCCGCGAACGATCAGATGACCGTGTGTTGTTCCCGCTCCAAGTCACCGCTGCTGGTGCTGGATCTGTAACGCCTGCGCGCCCTCCGGGGCGCAACTTCTGTTAGCATGGTGCCCCGGCAAAAACGAGGCACCTGCGCATGCGCCCCCTGTTCGAACAAATCGACACCCGCCCAACCCCCATTGGCCAGATTACTCTGCGCCGCCGGCGTATTCCCGGTCTCACGGACGACGATATCTATGAGGTAAAGCTCGGCGAAGAGTTCCTGATGTCCAGCCTCTTTGTTAAAGCCGAAGAAGCGCTGTCTGACCTGGGGTTAGCCGCATTGGATGATCGACCAGCCGACATTGTCGTCGGCGGTCTTGGCCTTGGCTATACCGCTGTTGCCGCGTTGAAGCACGAAAAAGTCCGTTCGATGCTGGTGGTCGAATTGCTGGAGCCGGTCATCGAATGGCACCAGGCCGAGGACGTACCACTGGGTGCTATCCTGAATGCCGACCCGCGCAACCGCTACGTTCAGGGTAGCTTTTTCGACCTCGCCAAAGGCGAGCCCACCGGCTTCGACCCGGAGCAGCCTGGCCGTGTTTTCGATGCCATTCTGCTGGATATCGACCACTCTCCCAGCGCTTTACTCAATGCGGGCAACGCCTCGTTCTACCAGCCCGATACCCTCGCCACCATGGCCCGGCAACTTCGTCCGGAAGGCGTATTTGCGCTCTGGTCCAATGAGCCGCCGGCACCCGATTTTATGGAAGTGTTGGAAACGGTCTTCAGCCATGTAGAGTCGCATATCATTCGGTTTTATAACCCTTTTCAGAATAATGAGGCGACTGCGACGGTTTATGTGGCGGTTAAATGACCACACAGGGAGCTCACGTTTCGGAGTTCGCCCTGACGAAGTGAGTACCGGATGCCGGGTGTGCCTCTCCAGGGGGGTCCGCAGCAAGGATGCTGCGGTCCAGGCCCCATGGACGGGTTTACGCCGACCCTGGGGAGGCACACCCGGCGTCCGGGACGGATTCTTGGCGATCAGTAAACGGCGAGCTCCGAAGCGTGCCTCGAATTTGGGACGTTGCAGAGTTAATTCCTGAGTCGTTGCTCAAATGCGAACGTACTGTCTGGGCGTCAGCCCGGCAAACCATTGATCCAGATCAGTCTTTTTAGCCCCTCAAAGATTACCTTTGGCCAACCGATACAGGCAGCCAGAGGATACCCCCATGAATGCCGCCAGGAACCCGCTGGATACCGTCACCTTTGATGGTCCCAAAGCCACTCAGGGCTATAACCTGAACAAGATGTGTTACTCCTTTAACGAGGCCAGTGCCCGTGAAGCCTTTAAAGCGGACGAAGCCGCTTATTGCGACCGTTTTGGTCTGACCGGCGAACAGAAAGAAGCCATTCTCAAGCGCGATATTCTGCGTCTGCTGGAACTGGGCGGCAGCATTTATTACCTTGCCAAGTTTGCCGGCTTACTGGGCTTGTCGGTTCAGGACGTCGGTGGTTTGCAGACCGGCATGAGCACAGAAGCATTCAAAGAAAAACTGGTACGGGCGGGAGACTGACTATGGCTAAGATCATCGGTGCCGTCGGCACGTCGCACATCCCGGCCATTGGCAAAGCCATGGACCAGGGGCTGGAACAAACGCCCTACTGGAAAGACTTTTTCGATGCCTATCCGCCGGTTCGGAACTGGCTGAATGAGCAGCAACCGGATATCGCCGTGGTGTTCTACAACGATCATGGTTTGTCGTTCTTTCTCGACAAGAAGCCGACCTTTGCCATTGGTGCGGCACCGGAATACACCAATGCTGACGAAGGCTGGGGCATTCAGCCGATCGCCCCCATCACTGGTGAAACCGAACTTGCCTGGCACATCATCAATAACCTGATAGAAGACGAATTCGACGTGACCGTCTGCCAGGAATTGCGGGTTGATCATGGCCTTACCGTGCCGATGACGCTGCTGTGGCCGAACGAGGAATACCGCAAGATCAAGGTCATTCCCGTTGCCATCAATTGCGAACGCCACCCCATGCCCAAGCCTTCCCGATCTTACAAACTGGGTCAGTCGATCGGCCGGGCGATTCAGTCGTGGGACAGCGATGAGACGGTGGTTGTGCTGGGTACCGGTGGTCTCTCACACCAGCTCGATGGTGCCCGCGCTGGCTTCATCAACAAGGCGTTTGACTTGTATTGCATGGACAAACTGGTGACCAACCCCGAGGCACTGCTGGGATATTCCAACGCCGACCTGACCGAAACCGCCGGTGCCCAGGGCGTTGAGCTGGCCATGTGGCTGGCGATGCGGGGAGCGCTGGAAGGTGAGGTGAACCTGTTGCACCAGAACTACCACATTCCGGTCTCCAACACTGGCGCCGGGCTGATGCTGCTGGAGCCGACCTGACGGTCAGCCTCCGCGCTTTATGACCGCATCCACATAGCTGCAGGAGGCGTTGATGTCGTAGCCCTGCTCCCGTGCCCACGCAAGCCCGGCATCCACCAGCTGCCGGGCCAGCCCATGGTGGCGCAGGGCGGGCGGAACAAAGGTGTGGTCAAAATCGACCTGGCTGGATCCCTGCGGATGGTGATAGGTCAAAGACGAGGTTTCGCCATCCATCTCGATCACAAAACGATGGTGTTCGGGCTGATGCTGAACATCAGGCATAGCGTGCTCCTGCGAAAAAGGCTTACGAATTCTTGTGCAGCAGGGATTCCATGGTATCGACCAGCTCAGCCCATTCGGCGTCGTCATCGCGCATCCGGGTCAGCGTCAGACGTTGTTCGAAGCTTAGAAAGTCCGCTTCAGAGACATCCTCATTCTGCCCGAGATGATGATGCCGGAAGAAGGCTTCTATGGCGTCCTGGCTGCTATCGAGCCCGAGCTGATCGAACAGCGTGGTCATATCCGGTAAGGGTGTCAGCATACGATGTACCCCCCACGTGCAGTTAGCGTGAGCTCTAAGCATAGCTGTTTCATATGACACTACCATTGCCGGGCGCCAAACCGCTGCCCGGCCTCTGTAAAACCGTCAATCTGGATGAACAGCGTCTCAGATGGCCCGGCCTTCGATCTCCTGGCGCAGACGCTCGAGGTTGCGCTGGCTTTGGGTTGATTGCGGGTAAATGTCCAGCACCTGTTCGTAGGCTCTAATCGCGGCCGCCGGTTGCTGCAGCCGCGCGAAAATGGAGCCCAGGCCGGCCAGGGCGCCAAAATGTCGGGGTTCGAGCGTTAGGGTCTGTTCAATATCGGCCATCGACTGGCTGATGTCGCCGCGCAGGTAGTGCAGAGTGGCCCGTTTGTTCCAGGCTTCGGCGAATTCGGGTTCTTCGTCAATCAGTTGGTCGAACACCCCGAGGGCCGCGTCGAGATCACCGCGCTGCATGGCGCGAACGCCCCGGCGCAACTGCCGGGTTGCTTCATCCGTCGGGCCCCGGCTCCACAGCACCCAGATTTGCTGTTCAATCACCGAGGAGACGTTAACCCCGGGCGAGGATTGCAGTTCGTCGAAGAGGGGGTCAAGACGTTCGTCATTCTGGTCGGCATTAACGCCGGTAGTGATCCACAAGACCGCGGCTATCAGCCAGGTCCAGTGGGTGTGTCGGACGCAGTGCATCACTGGTACCTCCATCCGGGGTGTCGCGATTTATTCGCTACACGTACCAGAATAGACCATTAAAAACGGCGGTGGAGGCTTGGGTGATTTAGAAATTGGCGGGTGTAGTCGCCGAAACGATCTGGCAGGGTTCATCAAACGGGTTTCGAAAGCGGTGTGGCCGGGTCGAGTCAAAATAGTAGGCATCGCCGGTTTTCAGTTCGTACACCTCGGTGCCCACGGTCAACTCAAAGCGGCCGCTGATGACCAGGCCCGCTTCTTCGCCTTCATGCACGTAGAGGTCAGCACCGGTATCGGAACCGGGTTCGTAGGTTTCGATCATGAAGGCCAGGGCGCGGCGGCCATAGGCCTTACCCACCAGCTTCATGCTGACATCGTTGACCGACAGATCCATGAATTCATCCGGGCTGTACACCACGGGTTGGCTGGCATCGGCTTCTGCCTCTTCGGCAAAGAACTCGACCAGTGACATCGGAATGCCTTGCAGCACTTTCTTCAGTGAGCCGACGCTGGGGCTAACACTGTTCTTTTCGATCATCGAAATGGTGCTGTTGGTGACACCGGCACGCTTGGCCAGCTCGCGCTGCGACAGGCCTTTTTGTTTGCGTATAACTTTGAGTCGTTCACCCACATCCAAGGGTTGTTTCCTCCGGTAACGAGCATTTTTCAATGGAAAGCGGCATGATAAGTCATCACACGCCAGGCATTCATTATTTTTTACAGAGTGTAGCAAATACTGGCAACTTCTCGATATGCCTGTGTGACTCAGTTGCACTACCCGGTATCCGGTGCGGGCCAATGCCCTTGAGGTAAGCCAAACGCCGAAACGTGAGTTGTAAAACCGCGTCATTTATGTCAAAAATACCGAACATTCGACGATTATAATTGACGGCCCAGATGACATGAAAGCCACTTCCAGCAGTTATTTGAACCCCAGTACCCATACCGATGATTACCCAGCTTCTTATTACGTAGCCACGGCCAATCCGGCTACCCAGCACCGCTACCCGACGCTGACCGAGGCTTTGGATGCCGATGTGTGCGTTGTGGGGGGTGGTTTCAGTGGTGTGAACACAGCGTTGGAGTTGGCAGACCGGGGGTACAGCGTGGTGTTGCTCGAAGGGCGTCGCATTGGCTGGGGCGCCAGTGGCCGTAACGGCGGTCAGCTGATACGTGGGGTCGGTCATGGACTGGAGCCCTTTCGTAAGGCACTGGGACAAGCAGGTATCGACGCCGTGACTCAGATGGGGTACGAGTCTGTCGATATCATTCGGGAGCGGGTTGCCCGTTTTGGGATTGAGTGCGATCTGAAATGGGGTTATTGCGATTTGGCCCTGCGCCCGCGTCACCTGAAGGATCTGGATGCCGATTACGACGAATTGAAAGCCACCGGTTACCCGCACGAGATTGAACGCATCGGCAAAGACCGCATGCACGAGGTGGTTGGGTCTGACCGCTACATCGGGGGCCTGATTGACCGGGGGGCAGGTCACCTGCACCCCTTGAACCTGATCACCGGAGAGGCGGCGGCGGCCAGCCAGTTGGGTGTTCGCATTTTTGAAAACAGTCTGGTGGTGTCAGTTGAGCATGGAGACCGGGTCTGTGTGCGTACGGCCGAAGGCGAGGTGCGTGCAGACCGGCTGGTGTTGTGCGGTAACGCCTATGTGGCCGGCCTAAACGATACCCTGGCTGGCAAGGTGCTCCCCGCTGGCAGCTATGTCGTTGCCACTGAGCCTTTGACGGAAGCCCAGGCCAAACGGGCCTTGCCGCAAGACATGGCCGTCTGCGACCTGAATGTTGCGCTCGATTATTATCGGCTGAGTGCAGACCGTCGGCTCTTGTTTGGCGGCTTGTGCAACTATTCCGGTCGCGACCCGGCTTCGATAGAAGCGGCCATCAAACCCCATCTGGACCGGGTGTTTCCGTATCTCAAGTCACTGCGCATTGATTACCAGTGGGGCGGCATGATCGGGATTGGCGCCAACCGGTTTCCGCAGGTGGGTCGCCTGAAACCCAATGTTTACTATGCTCAGGCCTATTCCGGGCACGGCTTGAATGTGACCCATTTGGCGGGGCGCCTGATTGCCGAAAGCATTCATCTTGAAAGCCAGCGCCTGGATATTTTCGAAAAAGTAAAACACATCACCTTTCCAGGCGGCCCGAGATTCAGGTCTCCGATACTGGCATTGGGAATGCTGTACCATCGCCTGCGGGATGTGATGTAAAGAGGGTTGTGCTCCGCAGTGGAGGCAGCCTTTCTGACAACCCATCAAGCGACGATAGGTTATTGAGAGTCTGTTACAACCGGACACAGTGTAAGAAGCTACTGTTCGTGTACATCCAGAGGTAGTCAGATATGCCGATAGCCAACTGCATCGTAGCGCCGCATTGTCCGCAAGGGTCGGGTGAGCTCCTTGAGCACTGGAGTGCCGAATCAGGTTTGTCTTCAGAGCACATGACGGTAAACCTGATGACGAGTCATCATCAGTGTGGCCAGAGCTACAGTGTCATGGCTGTTCTCCTGTTACCGTCTGCCTGGTCCTCCAGCCAAATTTCGGCGCTTCAAACCGGCTTATCCAGGGCGTTGGCAATCTATTTTGAGGTGGCACTGTCTGAGGTTCACGTGGTGACGACGATCATTGACTCAGGCATGGTGGTAGAGGCGGGCCAGGAAGTGACCTGGTAAAGCTGAAACGCGGCCACCAGTCTTCTTGCTCTCAACTTACTAGACATCACAGGTGCTTGAGTTATGGAAATGGATGAATCGATTAACGTATTCGGTGAAAAGCTGGAAGTGTGTGGGCAAGACCCGGTTACCGGATTTTTCAGAGACGGGCAGTGCAATACCTGTAAACAGGATGTTGGGTCTCATACCGTTTGTATTGAAGCCACCAAGGCGTTTCTGGAGTATTCGAAGGCGAGAGGCAATGATCTGTCAACGCCCAGACCAGAGTTTGACTTCAATGGGCTAAGGCCTGGCGACAGCTGGTGCGTATGCGCCGCGAGATGGCTCGAAGCCGTCCAGGACGATGCGGCACCCAGGTTGCACCTCAGGAGCACCCACATCAGAGCATTGGACGTCGTGCCAATGGAACTCCTTAAGCAGTACGCCGCCGACTTGAACTAGCCTGTTAATAATGTCGGGCGGACGGTGCTTCGGACGAAGCGGCGCGAAACCGGTTGTGTCATGTCGCCAAGTCGCGCTGGAAGCGCAGAGGCTCTGTAAGGTGTTGCGTTACTCGGTGCAACCGTGACCCGAGCGCCCCCGAGTGGTCGATTCGAAGAGCGGTTAGCGCGTTCTGTGCCTATTTTCGGCTATAATCGGCATTCAGAGCGTTGGCGAAAATGGCAGTACGCAGCTCTATCGGTTTGACTGACCATTACGACAAGGAAGCAACGCCATGGCGAATATCATCGTATGCGCGGACGGAACCTGGAACCGTCCCGAGGAAGACCTCGAAGAAGATCACCCCAGCAATGTGTTAAGGCTTGCCCGAGCCATTACTCCCGAACAGGGTGGCCAGCGCCAGCATGTCTTCTATGACTGGGGGCTGGGGTCCTATCACAGCAAATTGTCCGCCGGAGCCACCGGTCGTGGTATTCACAAAAACATTGTCGATGGTTATCGGTACATTGTTCAGAACTATCATCCCGGTGATCGTATCTATCTATTCGGGTTCAGTCGCGGCGCTTATACGGTGCGGGCACTGAGTGGGCTGATCAATAACTGCGGCATTCTGAAACGAGCGGATGCCCCGTTAATCGCCGAAGCCTGGAAGATTTATAAAAGCCCGGTCGCCAGGAACAGCCCGAGCGGTGCAAACGCCGTTGCGTTTCGGCAGCGCCATGCACACTCAACGCGCAACGTCCATTTTGTTGGCGTCTGGGATACGGTTGGATCCCTGGGGATTCCCTTCAGTTTAATGGGGCTGCTAGACAGTCACGACGAGTTTTACGATACCAAAATGGGCGCTAACGTGGCCATTGCCCGTCATGCTATTGCCATCGACGAGCAGCGGGAAGATTTTGAGCCAACCGTTTGGCTTCCCAGGCCCGGTGTGGATTTGAAACAAGTCTGGTTTGCGGGCGTGCATTCAGATGTCGGCGGCTCTTACCCACCTGACAAAGGCACCGGATTATTGGCTTCCGACGTGCCGTTGAGTTGGATGATAAAAGAAGCCAAAGCGGCTGGGCTGAGTGTGGAGTCACATTTGGAGAGCGGCCTCACCGACGGTGTGCGGGCAAGGCTGCACAAAACCCGAAAACACGTATACCGCTTAAAGCGGCCTCTGCACCGGGAGCTGCAGCCAAAAGACAGGCCCATTCGAATTCACCCGAGTGTTAAGGCCCGCTATTTGGCCGATTCACAGTATCGGCCAAAGCAGTTGACGGCGCTCGTCGAGCAGGTCGGGTGGGACAATCTGGATGTCGGCGATTAACGTCTAGTCCGGCCTGACATGCGTGGCCAGAATGCGTTGCTGTTCGGCCTGCACGCCCGGTGCGCTGCGCTGTTGCCACAAACGGTCGCGAGCATGACGGCCAGTGAGGGTGAT
The DNA here is from genome assembly GCF_004000275.1 of Saccharospirillum alexandrii. Classification (GTDB taxonomy): domain Bacteria; phylum Pseudomonadota; class Gammaproteobacteria; order Pseudomonadales; family Natronospirillaceae; genus Saccharospirillum; species Saccharospirillum alexandrii. The sequence goes on along the minus strand of NZ_RCIP01000002.1, from coordinate 775,683 downwards.
ATCGACGATAGGCTCCGGATAATCGCGCCCCAGCTGAAAACCGATCATGACAGCCTCCAGGGGGGGCAAGTCCCAGGGCGTGTGAAGATCAGTGTCGGGCAGGTCGGATAACTCTGGCACCCACTGGCGAATGAATTGACCGTCCGGGTCGTGCTCCTGAGATTGCTTGACCGGGTTGTAGATCCGTACCGTATTGGTGCCAGTATGGCCCGCCTGCATCTGAAACTGGGCGTAGTGAATGCCCGGCTCGAAGTCCAGAAACTGTTTGGCCAGATGGTGCACCCCCCATCGCCAGTCGAGCCAGAGATGGTGCGTTAAAAAGCTGACCAGCATGGCGCGCATTCTGAAATTCAAATAGCCGGTAGCGATGACTGCACGCATGCAGGCATCCACAAGGGGGTAGCCTGTGTTTCCGGTTTGCCAGGCGATCAGATCCGCCTCGGCTTCAGGCCCTTGCCGATATTCAATGGAGTTATAGCCCCGGTTTACCGGTTCAAATTCCATTCGTGATTCGCTCTCGAACTTCTGAATGAAATGGCCCTGCCAATGCAAACGGGACGCGAACGCCTGTAATGCACGATGCCACCCCGGGCGATGCCAGTCTTCCTGTAATCGCTGATAAACCTGTCGAATGCTCAGGTTTCCCCAGGCAAGATAGGGTGACAGACGGGAGCAGCTATCGCGGCTCAGCAGAGGCTTGGAGATGTGTCTCGCATAGTTCTGGCCGCGTGCCTCAAAGAACGACTGCAGCGTATGCCAGGCTGCGGTTTCCCCACCGGTCTGAAACTGGTCTGCTTGTTGTGGCCAGTCGGCCGGCCATGGCCAGTCATCCGCTAGGCTGTTCACCGGCACCAGTCGCGCCAGGTCCGGGTTAACCGGTTCAGCTTGCATGATGGCTTGCCAGTGCTTGTCCCAGTGGTGGCGGTGAGTGAGGCCACGCTGGACTGCACCGTTGGGTGTTTCCTGCCAGTTTATGCCGTGGTCTCTACACCAGTTGGCGACGGCCTTGTCCCGCTCAAAGGTAATGGCAATGCCAGTTTCCTCATGGCTGTGCAGGCTGATGATGCGATGGTCCTTGTGCAGTTGTGCCAGTATCTTCAGGGCATCGCCACTGCGTTTTACCACCCGGTTACCATAGGGTTTCAGGCGCCGGTTCATGTCTTGAATGGACTGTCGGATAAAGCGCCAGTGCCGTTCATCGTAATGCGGGTCGGTCAGCAAGTCTGGCTCGGCAATGTAGATCAACAAAACCGGGTATCCGGATTCGATGGCCTGTTGCAGCGGCCTGTGGTCGTGCAAACGCAGGTCACGCTTGAACCACACAACGCTGATGCCGTTGCCTGGCTCGCTGGCGTTGTTCAATGTCATCGGTGTTTGTATTGGGTAGGGCAGTGGCTGCGCAACACCTGGCTATTGCGCAGGGCAAGATGCTTGGTGGCACGCTGGCTGACACGAGCGCGCCAGTTGCGGAAACTGGTCGGTTTGAGCAGCCGTTGCATCAGTCGAATAACATCGGCTTCAGACAGGCCGAACTGTGCCTCGATGGCATCGAAGGGCGTTCTGTCTTCCCAGGCCATTTCGATCAGGCGTGACTGTTCATCGACAGGCCAGTGTTGAAAGCGACTCCAGAGTTTAGAACGGCGCTGGCTCATGGCGTTGTGCTCTGTGAAAGGGGCGTGGTACATGCGGGTTTAGGCATGCTACCTGATACGCAATGGCATCCTGCCTGGATCAGAATCAGAGGGCCGTGAGAGAAGTGTGCTGTCGGTTGGGTGAGCAACCTGAGGCGTGACGTAATTGGATTTGGTGGTCGAGTACGAAAGCAGAGTCAGGCTGATGCCGAATGGGATTCGGTCAGCCTGACGGTCGGTCATTAAAGGCTGGATGTCTGAGCAAGAACGGCTCAGGCATGACGCACGTAAGATGGCGCGTGGAAAACTTTTTGTGCGCTGCTTCGCACCCACTGACCAAAGCGCTGACCGGCGGCGCGAAACGCTTCGGAACGCATACGCTCGGCGTTACGGATATGATAGGCCACGTCTGCGTCATAGACGTTTATTCTGCGGTCGCCTTCCATCAGTGCAGAGTGGTGGGTTGAATTGGTCAAAATAGCCGGGTCAATAAACATGTGGGCGTCTCCTCTGTGGCTTAACACGTCAGGGGTTTGGGAATGCTGTCTGCATCCCCGTCCTGCTGTGACCACAATAGGGTGAGCCCGGATGCATCACAAACGATCAATATTTGAGCCATAAGTGAGCTAAATTCATCTACGTCCCGGTCGTCTGGTCAGCCAGCGGTTACGTTAAACTCAGCGCCAGACCTGAAAATGCTATGAACCCACCCGCCCAACGATGCAAGCCGGGCAGAACCCTGACCGCCAGGCCTGAAAGAATGCCAACGCCATGCAAGGCTCCCGTTGCCACTACAAAGCCAAAGGCATACACCAGGGCCGAGCTGCCTAAGGGCATTTCGTTACCATGCGCCAGGCCATGGAAGACGGCGAAACCAGCGCAGAGCATTGCCGCAGCGGTTGCATTCAATTTGCCGTTTACCGCCAGCACCAGGCCAATAACAACGGATGATGCCAATATCATTGGCTCCGTCGCCAGCGTCAGCAACGGTGCGACCAACCCGGTCATGGCCAGGGTGCCTCCCAGGAGCATCGCGATCACAAACACCAGGGGCAGCTGCCAGCGAGCGTTGCCGCCAAGGTGCGTCGACCAGAACCCGACGGCTACCATGGCCAGCAGATGGTCGAGTCCGCCCAGTGGGTGGGCGAGACCGGCCGCAAAGCCTGAGGCATGGATGTGGCCTTCATGGGCCAGGGCCAGGCCGGGCAGTAACGTGGTTATCAAAACGCTGCCTGAAACGATGGATGTATTGAAACGGGGCATGATTAATCTCCTGTTCTGGAAGTAGATGAAACGTTAAGGAGCCTCTGAACAACTCCCCCAGGGCTCTGCGCGAGCTAAAACGTTCTGCCACAAGGCGCACTTCGCAGCGCAATGGCCGTAGCCCTTGTCAAGAAGTGCAACGCCGGGGCAGGACGTTTTGGCCGCGCCCTACGGGGCTTTCCGAGGAACGCTGCCACCGCGTTGGACTCATTTAAAATGTCTAGACATTCCTGCATGAGTCCGCCTTGTGGCAACGCCCCTCGGAAAAGCCAGAGCCCCGGGGGAGTTATTCAGAGGCTCCTTAAACAACGGCTTTGGCCGGCGGCATCGTTTTGGCTTCGAGCATGCCTTCACGCACGATGAAAGCGATGATGTCATCGAGTCCCTGAGCCGCTTTAAGATTGCTGAACACAAAGGGGCGGTCGCCGCGCATGGTTTTGGCATCCCGATCCATTACGCCCAAATCAGCGCCGACCAGCGGCGCAAGATCGGTTTTATTGATGATCAGCAAATCGGATTTGGTAATGCCCGGCCCGCCTTTGCGGGGTATCTTGTCGCCAGCCGAGACGTCAATCACATAGATCGTCAGGTCTGAAAGCTCCGGGCTAAAGGTGGCACTCAGGTTATCGCCACCGCTTTCAACAAACACCAGGTCCAGGTCGCCGTGCCGGGCGGTCAGTTCATCGATGGCAGCCAGGTTCATCGAGGCGTCTTCACGTATGGCGGTGTGCGGGCAGCCGCCGGTTTCAACACCGATGATGCGATCGGCACTGAGCGCCTGGTGTTGGGTCAGGAATTTCGCATCTTCCTGGGTGTAGATGTCGTTTGTGACCACCGCGATGTCATAGTGCTCGCGCATGGCGGAACACAGCGAACGCAGCAGGGCGGTTTTGCCGGAGCCAACCGGTCCGCCGACACCAATGCGCAGGGTTTGTTTGGGTGATGTTGCTGTGGTTTGAGATTGACTGATCATGGTTGGTTCTCCCCTCAGGATCGGAACAAGCGACTGTATTGGGTTTCGTGATAACAACTGGCGATGGCGAGCGCAGGCAGGCACGCGCCAATGTCATCGTCTTCCAGGGTGGTGGCCAGGGCGATGGCCTCGGGTATCAGCGGCTGCAACTCACCCAGTAAACGCTGTGCATCGGTTTGGCCAAGCGGTACCAGTTTGGTTGCAGCGGCAATCTGGTTCTCCAGCCAGGCCCAACTGAAGCCCAAAGCTGCCGTGTGAAACGGAATGCCCCAGTGCGAAGCGGCCATGGCGTAGCCCGTTACAAAGCTCAGCGGTTCTTCAGGTGAAAAAGGCAATTCGATGTCGAGACTACGTAGCAGCCGCGCCAGCGCTTTACCCATGGCGGTATCAGTAAGGCGCAATTCCTGCGTTTCACGACAAGCCAAAGCCAGGTCGTTCCACTGGGCGAGCGCCTTTAGATCGGTCTGGCCGAAACTGTGCATGGCTCGCTGCAGCAGTGGCAGGTCGAGACGACCCAGACCTTCAGTCAGTTGCAGACTTAACGCTTCGAAGGTATCGGACTTGGTGCGCACCCAGCCGAGGTCAATACTGCTTTCCAGGCCCTGTGAAAAGGCAAAGCCTCCAACGGGCAAACTGACACTGCTCAGTTGCAACAAACGCAACTGATGAATATCAGTCAGCATGGGCATGGCCTTTGGAGTGACTGTGAGAATGTCCAGCATCATGGTTGTGTGAAGAACTGTGTGAATGGCTGTGCGCATGCCCATGCGAAGTGCCCGGTGCATAGGCCCCGGATTCAGGATTGAAGACAGCATTGTCAGAGACAACGGTTAGCCCCTGCTGAATCAGCATGGCTTCAAGCACATGATCGGGCTTAATGCGCAACCAGCGATCACCTACTTCGATTTTTACGTGCCGGTTACCCAGGTGGTAACAGGCACGGGCAAAGGTTTGCCAATCGTGGCAATGGGCTTCGGTTATGGGCTCAATGGCACCCGCAACCTGAATGTGTTTGCCACAGTCGCTCTTCAGAAACTCACCGACCTGTAACGCCTTGCCTCGCTCGAGAAATACCTGAACTTCTTCGCCGGCATCACTGACTGCGCGCAGTCGGCCTTTTTCACGCTGGTCGTGCGTTAGGGTGAGGCGGGCATCTATTGAAACCGGTGATACGGTACCCAGCCGTTGATGAATCGTTAACATTGTGTCTTCCTCATGATCCAGTTTCGGAGTTCGGTTTTGCGTTGGTACCAGGAATCCGTGTCAGGTACCGGGTACTCAACTGGTTGCCAATCTCAACCTCGGTAATCAAAACAAACAATAGCGTTGTGCCAGTGGCAATTCGGTTGCTGGCTCGCAGGTCAGAAGTTTGCCGTCGGCTCGTACCTCATAGGTTTGCGGGTCGACGGTGATGTCTGGTTGCCAGTCGTTCAAGATCATGTCGGCTTTGGTGATGGTTCGGGTGTTCTTGCAAGCGACCAGCGTGCGCTGCAAGCCGAGTTGTTCGCCGATGCTGGCATCCAGTGCTGCCTGGCTGGTAAAGGTGACACTCAACTGAGCGGGTGCCTGGCCGAAGCTGCCGAACATGGGGCGGTAGTGCATGGGCTGCGGCGTTGGGATGGACGCATTGGGGTCGCCCATTGGGGCTGCTGCAATCATGCCGCCCTTGATGATGAGTGACGGTTTGATTCCAAAGAAAGCCGGTTTCCATAGCACCAGATCGGCCAGTTTACCGGCTTCGATCGACCCCACTTCGTGTGCGATACCATGGGTGATGGCCGGGTTGATGGTGTACTTGGCAATGTAGCGCCGGGCGCGAAAATTATCGGTACCCCGGTCGAGGTCTTCGGCGAGCAGGCCGCGTTGCTTTTTCATCTTGTCGGCGGTTTGCCAGGTGCGGGTAATCACCTCGCCGACCCGGCCCATGGCCTGGGAATCTGAAGCGATCATGCTGAAGGCACCGAGGTCGTGAAACAGATCTTCGGCGGCGATGGTTTCCTTGCGAATGCGCGAATCGGCGAAGGCGACGTCTTCCGGTATTTTCGAATCGAGGTGATGGCAGACCATCAGCATGTCGAGGTGCTCATCAACCGTGTTGACGGTGTAAGGCCGGGTTGGGTTGGTCGATGAAGGCAATACGTTGGAATAGGCGCAGGCTTTGATGATGTCGGGTGCGTGTCCACCGCCAGCGCCTTCGGTGTGGTAAGTATGAATGACCCGGCCTTTGAAGGCGTTGATGGTATCGTCGACAAAGCCGCTTTCGTTCAGGGTGTCGGTGTGAATTGCGATCTGAACGTCGTAGCGGTCAGCGACGCTCAGGCAGGCGTCGATGGCCGCTGGTGTGGTGCCCCAGTCTTCGTGAAGTTTTAACCCGCAGGCGCCGGCGAGTAACTGTTCCTCCAGCGCCACGGGTTGGCTGGCATTGCCTTTACCCATAAAGCCCAGGTTCATGGGCATGGCGTCGGTGGCTTGCAGCATTTTACCGATGTACCAGGGACCCGGTGTGCAGGTGGTGGCGTTGGTGCCGGTCGCTGGGCCGGTGCCGCCACCGAGCATGGTGGTGACGCCTGACATCAGTGCTTCTTCGATTTGTTGCGGGCAAATAAAATGAATGTGCGCGTCGATACCGCCGGCGGTGAGTATTGAGCCTTCACCGGCAATGATTTCGGTACCGGGGCCGATGATGATGTCGACCTTGTCCTGAATATCCGGGTTGCCGGCTTTGCCGAGTGTGACGATGCGTCCGTGCTTGATACCAACGTCGGTTTTGACGATGCCCCAGTGGTCGAGCACGACGGCGTTGGTGACCACCAGGTCCATCGCAACATCGCAACTGACCTGGCTTTGCCCCATGCCGTCGCGAATGACTTTACCACCACCGAACTTAACTTCGTCGCCATAGGTGGCACTGTCGGATTCAATTTCTATCCAGAGGTCGGTATCGCCGAGGCGAATGCGGTCGCCGGTGGTTGGTCCGAACATCTGGGCGTACGTGGTGCGATCCATTGTTGTCATTGCTGAGCTCCCTGATCCAGTGCGCCCATGATCTCGCCCCGGAAGCCGTAAACGTTTCGAAGCCCGGCGTAGGCGACCAGTTCGACGGTGCGGCTCTGCCCGGGTTCAAAGCGTACAGCCGTGCCAGCGGCGATGTTGAGGCGAAAGCCGCGCGCGGCTATACGGTCGAATGACAGGGCGGGGTTGGTTTCAGCGAAGTGATAATGCGACCCAACCTGCACCGGCCGGTCACCCGTGTTTTCAACCGTCAGTTGTAAGGTGGCGCGCCCGGCATTGAGGGTAATGGACCCGTCGGCGACCTGAAATTCCCCTGGCATCATGAGTTGGTTCTCCTGTGTTCGTCGCATTTGGCGGCCAACTAAATAATAGGGTTATGAACGGTGACCAGTTTGGTCCCATCCGGAAAGGTGGCTTCGACCTGCACTTCAGTAATCAGGTCAGCAATGCCCTCCATCACCTGATCGGCGTTTAGCCAGGTCTTCCCCTCACCCATCAGTTGCGCCACGGTTTTACCATCCCGGGCGCCTTCCAGAATGTTCATGCTGAGATAGGCAACGGCCTCGGGATAATTCAGTTTGACGCCACGGTTGAGTCGGCGCTCGGCCAACAGTGCAGCGGTAAAAACCAGCAGCTTGTCTTTCTCTCTCGGCAGTAATTCCATCTTTGTCTCCTGGTTGCTATTTGTTCTGTGCCGTTGGTTCGTGCCGGTAACTCGGGATGCCCGGGCGGGGTCGCCGTGAATACTTCCGTGTAGGCTTAGCCTCGGATATGAATCCCATCCATGGGATTCACCCTCCGGGCTCGCTGCGCTCGTGCTAAAACGCTCCTGGCGTTTTAGTCCATGTCTCGGATATCCCCGCCCGGGCACCCCGAGCCACCGTCACTTGCTTGGTTGCCTTAATTCAATAGCCTTCACGTTAAGTTGCCCAGATTCTCGGTTCGCAAACGGAACGATTGCATATCGCTTGCCGCACTGGCGCCCAGCACTGGGTGAACAGTTTTTTAACCGGCTCTGCACGATTGGCCAGGGCTCGAGTAACAATGTATCGGTCGACCTGTGTTACACCTGCCAGGCCTGAAAACTCAGAACATAGGTGTTGCAGTTGTTTCATTGCATCGGTTTCCAGCGGCTCGTTGAAGGGCCCGGCGATCATGATGGCGTTGACGCTGTGGTCGCGGAAACCGAGTTTGCCGTTGAGCGCTAAATGGTTGCTATCAGAGAGGTGCAGATGCTCGCGCAGGGCGACCCGGCCGTTCTCGATGATTTGTAAGCGTTGACTCAACTCGCCTGAATGAAAGGGCTGTTCACTGGCTGGTAGGCCCAGGCAAGTAATGTCCCAGCCGATAAAATGAGCGCCATCATTTAGATGAATGTCGGTGTCCAGTCGGGCGCGGGCGTTTGGGTAGAGCAGTGTCTCTTGGGGCAGCCACTCAAGCGTTGCGTCTTCGTGCACGTTTAGTGTGATGTGCTGGTGTTGCAGGGTTCTGTCGGGGCGTGCCCGGTATGCACGGCCAGCGCCGGGTGTTGTTAGCAGGGCGTGAGCGTTTTGCTCTACGTTGACGGCTATCTGTAGATGATCGCCAGAAACTAAGCCTCCGGGTGGGTGCAATAAATACGCATGGGCGCAGTCCGGCCCTTCCGGGTAGAAGGGTTTTTGCACGTAGAGAGGGCCCTGGTGGTCGCAACGCGCCAGTTGGGTACCGCGCTGGCTTTGGGTAAATCCCAGGGTTAGCCAGGCGGCCCATTCGGAGGCTTGTATCGTTGGTGGTAACGGTGCCCGACTGTTCATGGTATTGCGTCTCCTAAACGGCCAGGTGCTGACGAATGAGTTGGTCGTTGAGGTTGGCCATCTGGTCACTGGCAACGACGCGGCCTTTTTCCATCAGTCGGAATTCCTGGCCGACGCGGCGGGCGAAGCCGAGTTTTTGTTCAACCAGCACAACGGTCAGCCCGTCTTCCTGATTCAGCTTTTGAATCACGTCGCCGATCTGGGTGACGATGTTCGGTTGAATGCCTTCGTTGGGCTCATCGAGAATCAGAACCCTGGGGTCGATGACCAGAGCACGGCCGATGGCGAGTTGTTGCTGCTGGCCACCGGATAGGTCGCCGCCGCGTCGGTGCAGCATGTCGTGCAACACGGGGAACAGCTCAAATATTTTGTCAGGAATTGTTTTGGCTTTGTCAGCGCGTGCACCCAGGCCAATGCGTAGATTTTCTTCGACACTGAGCATCGGGAAAATGTCGCGACCTTGTGGTACATAACCGATGCCGAGCCGGGCCCGGGTATCGGCGGGTTTCTTATGCAGGGCCTCGCCGGCTAGAGTGATTTCACCGCTGCTGATCGGCAGCAAACCCATCAGGCATTTGAGCAGGGTGGTTTTGCCGACGCCGTTACGGCCCATGATGCAGGTGCAGCGACCTTCGGGAATGTCGATATCGAGATCCCAAAGAATATGAGTACTGCCGTAACGCTGGTTAACGCCGTTTACGTTGATCATGGCGCTTCTCCCAAATAGACTTCGATGACATCGGGGTGGTTCTGAACGTGGTCCATGCTGCCCTCGGCCAATACCGAGCCCTGGTGCAATACGGTGACGGTGCGTGCGATGCTGCGTACAAATTCCATGTCGTGCTCCACCACCACCACGGTGTGTTTACCGGCCAGTGACGTCAGCAGCTCAGCGGTACGCTCGGTTTCCTCGGCGGTCATGCCGGCGACGGGTTCGTCGATGAGCAGCAACCTGGGTTCGGAGACCAGCAACATGCCGATTTCCAGCCATTGCTTTTGACCGTGAGATAACGCGCCTGCCAGTTGGAACCGATGATCCGTTAAACCGATGGTGGCAAGTACGGTATCGATCCGGTCGATCTCGGAGGGGCTAAGCCGGGCCAGCAGGGTGGGTAGCAACCGCTTGTTGCTTTTCAGCGCCAGTTCCAAATTGTCGAATACGCTCTGGGCCTCAAATACGGTCGGTTTCTGGAATTTTCGACCAATGCCGAGTTCGGCGATGTCCGCTTCGCTGTACTTGAGCAGGTTGATGGTCTGGCCAAAGAACACGCTGCCTGAGTCGCATTGGGTTTTACCGGTAATCACATCCATCAGGGTGGTTTTACCGGCGCCGTTGGCGCCAATCAGACATCTCAGTTCGCCATCGTTGATGTAGAGGTTCAGGTTGTTCAGCGCCTTGAAGCCATCGAAGCTGAGGTTCAAGTCTTCGATGTACAGCAGGATGTCTTTATCGACATTGATGCTGGCAGCAGGCGGTTGTAAAAACGGCCAGACCTGGTCGCGTCGCATCAGTTCGGCGGTATGGGACAATGCCGTCATGAGGTGGCCTCCTGGTTGCGTTGCGGGGGCTCATCGCGGTTCCGGCCGCGTTTCCATGAAGTGATTAACTGGCCGTAGACCCCGGCCAGCCCTTTGGGCAAGAACAGGGTAACCAGAACGAACAGGGCGCCGAGCATGAACAGCCAACCATCTGGCATGAGGGCGGTAAAACGGGTTTTGGCGTAGTTAACCAACAGAGCGCCGATGACGGCACCGTACAAGGTACCCCGGCCACCCACGGCTACCCAGACGACGATTTCAATCGAGTTCAGTGGTGCAAACTCACCCGGGTTGATGATGCCAACCTGGGGCACGTAGAGGGCACCGGCGATACCGGCGATCATGGCGGAATAGACGAACAGCGCGACCTTGTAGCGGTCGGTCCGGTAACCCAGAAAACGAACACGGGGCTCACCATCGCGAATCGCTTCGATCACCTTGCCAAAGCGAGACTTCAGCACCCAGTGGCTGAACATGAAGATGGCGGCCAGAAGCCCGGCTGTGCACAGCAACAGCGCAACCCGGGTGGTGTCGGCCTGCAAACTGAAGCCAAGCAGGTCTTTGAAATCGGTCAGCCCGTTGTTGCCACCAAAGCCCATTTCGTTGCGGAAGAAAGCCAGCATCAGTGCGTAAGTAAGCGCCTGGGTGATGATCGACAGGTATACACCGGTAACGCGGGAATGGAAGGCGAGCCAGCCAAACACAAAGGCGAGCAAGCCCGGTACCAGTAAGACCATCAGCATGGCAAACCAGAACTGGTCCATACCGAGCCAGTACCAGGGCAACACATCCCAGTCCAGAAACACCATGAAGTCAGGCAGGATTGGGTCGCCGTAAACACCGCGACTGCCAATCTGACGCATCAGGTACATGCCCATGGCGTAACCGCCCAGTGCAAAGAAGGCGCCGTGACCGAGACTTAGAATGCCGCAATAGCCCCAAACAATATCGACCGCCAACGCAAGCATCGCGAAGCTCAGGTATTTGCCGAGCAGGGTGATGGTGTAAGTTGACACGTGAAGCGCAGAGTCGGCTGGTATCCACAAGTTGCCAATGGCTGCCAATACGGTCAGCGTCATCAGTATGGTGACGAAGGGCAGTACTGGGCTACCGAGGCTGTTCCGGCGCGACATAAAGGTGGTCAGCAAGCTCATTCAGCCGCCCTCCCGCGTTGCGGAAACAGACCCTTGGGTCGTTTCTGAATAAACAGGATGATGAACACCAGCACCAGAATACTGGCCAGTACCGTACCGGTAACCGGTTCCAGAAACTTGTTGGCGATGCCAAGCGTAAAGGCCGCGACTAACGTACCCAGTAAATTGCCGACTCCGCCGAACACCACGACCATAAAGGAATCAATGATGTAAGCCTGGCCAAGGTTTGGCCCAACGTTGGTGAGCTGGCTAAGCGCGACACCACCAATGCCCGCGATGCCCGAGCCCAAACCAAAGGTCAGGGCATCGACCCGGTCGGTTTTAATGCCCATGGCTTTGGCCATGTCCCGGTTTTGTGATACAGCGCGTACGTATAAACCGAGGGCGGTTTTTTTCATGATCACCAGCAGGGCGACAAACACGATCAGCGCAAAAATCAGAATGGTTAACCGGTTATAGGTCAGTGACAACACCGGGTTGATTTCCAGTGAACCACTCATCCAGTCCGGTGCAGCGACGCGACGATTCAGTGGCGAAAACACGGTGCGGACTAGTTGCTGCAGAATCAGGCTGATACCAAAGGTGGCGAGCAGCGTTTCCAGAGGCCGGCCGTGCAAGAAACGAATAACGCAGCGTTCGATCAGAATGCCGAACAGCCCCGCGACGATAAAGGCGGCCGGTATGGCGACCCAGAGTGAGTAGTTGATGAAGCCCGGCATCAGAAGCTGAACCACGTAGGTGGTGTAAGCACCGAGCATCAGCATTTCACCATGGGCCATATTGATGACACCCATCACACCGAAGGTGATGGCCAGCCCAATGGCGGCGAGCAGCAGTACTGAGCCCAGGCTAAGCCCGAAGAACAGCTGGTCGACGTAGCCATAGAACGTCACCTTACCGTCTATTTTTTTCAGGGCGGCGGTAGCGGCTTCGCGCACGGCGGGGTTGTCGGCATTGCGTTCCAGATCGAACAGCAGGTTGCGCGCTTCCGGTTGCAGGCGATCCGACAGCGTATCGATGGCGGTGATTTGAGCCGCGACTGTGTTGGCTGATCGTGCACTGTACATCGCCAGTGCCAGGTCAATGGATGACAGCACGGTACGGTTGGATTCTTCGCGGCGCAACTCGGCCAGGTCGTCAGCGGTTGCAGCATCCAGTGTTGTCAGCAAAGATAAAACAGCCGCGCTGCGCAAGTCGGGCTCTGAACTGCGAAGTTGCAGTCGGCCTATCGCGCTGCTTAGGAAGTTTCGCAGATTATTGTTTACGCGTATCTTGCTGACATCGCGCCGCCCCAAGGGCTCAATCGCGGTGCCGCTTTGAAATTCGGTGTACTGGTCGGTGCCGTTGACATCGACAATGGAGAGTAATACCTGGTCGGCTTTGCGAAAGTGCAGATTGCCATCCAGTAAGGTTTGAAAGAGTGACAGAACCTCCGGGTGACCGGTCGCCTCTATTTTTTCCAGTATGGGTTGGGTGGCGTTGAGGTCGGCCTCGGTCAGCGCCATCAACAAGTCGTCATACGACGAGGTGGTATCGGTTTCGGCCACCGTCGGGGTCGACCACAACGCCAGCCAGCACCCGAACATCAGCAAGGCTTGTTTCACGGCATCCTCCGCAGGCAATCAATGAAATGCAATAAAAGAAGGGCGGCAGAACCGCCCCAAAGGAGAGTCAATTTAAGCCTCAGTACACGGTGCCGGAGCAGGTGCCGGTTTCCGTGTTGTAATTGCCACACTTCAACGGAGCGGACCAGTCAGCCAGTAGCATTTTCGACCCGGGCAGGTAATCGGACCAGGCATCACCCGGTACGACGCCAGCGGTCTGCCAGACAATCTCGAACTGACCGTCATCCTGAATTTCACCGATCAGAACCGGCTTGCTCAGGTGGTGGTTCCTGTTCATGACTGCCGTGCCGCCAGACAGGTTGGCAACGGTTTGGCCAATCATCGCTTGTTCAACGGCGTCGACATCGGTAGTGCCTGCCTGTTCGACCGCTTGAACCCACATTTTGAAGCCGATGTAAGTCGCTTCCATCGGGTCATTGGTGACGCGGTCTTCATCGCCAATGTAGGCGTGCCACATGTCGATAAAGTCGTAGTTCACATCGGCATCCACACTCTGGAAGTAGTTCCAGGCTGCCAGGTGTCCAACCAATGGGCTTGTGTCGAAACCGGAGAGTTCCTCCTCACCTACGGAGAAGGCGATCACCGGGATGTCGGCAGACGACACACCCTGGTTGCCCAGTTCCTTGTAGAACGGGACGTTGGCATCACCGTTAATGGTAGAAACCACCGCGGTCTTCTTACCGGCACTGCCGAAGGTTTTAATGTCGGAGACGATCGACTGCCAGTCTGAGTGCGAGAATGGTGTGTAGTTGATCATGATGTCTTCTTCGGCCACACCCAGATCCATCAGGTAGGCTTCCAGAATCTTGTTGGTAGTACGCGGGTAAACGTAGTCTGTTCCCGCCAGTACCCAGCGTTCAACCCCCAATTCGTTGCGCAGGTAATCCACAGCGGGAATGGCCTGCTGGTTGGGTGCGGCACCGGTATAGAAAACGTTTTTGGAAGACTCTTCGCCTTCATACTGAACCGGGTAAAACATCAGGCCGTTCAGCTCTTCGAGCACGGGCAATACGGATTTGCGCGATACCGACGTCCAGCTGCCGAAAATCACATCAACTTCTTCTTGCGTCAGCAGTTCCCGGGCTTTTTCAGCGAACAGCGGCCAGTTGGAGGCCGGGTCTACAACAACGGCTTCCAGCGGACGGCCGAGCAGGCCACCGGCTTCGTTCTGTTGTTCCACCATCATCAAAACGGTGTCTTTCAACGTGGTTTCACTGATCGCCATGGTGCCGGACAGTGAATGCAGTACGCCGACTTTAATCGGGTCTTCCGCGATGGCGGCAGTGCTCAATACGGTGGACGCCACAGCAAAGCTGAGGCCCTGAAGTATGGGTTTGAGTGTCATGCTGTCTTCCCCCTGGTGTGTGTTAGAATCAGATCGATGACGGTGTGTCAGCACGATCGATTGTTGAACAGCGGGGTGACAGACGGTATGGGGAGGATGGCGGTGGCCCCTACGTCATTTAACGTATGGACAGTGGGAGGCGTGGGCTCTGTGGTTGATCGTTAAACTCAGCTCTAGCCACAAGTCGGCCCCAGCTGGGGCCTTGGTAGGTTGGTTTGTGTTTAAGTTTCTAAGTGACCACGATGTGAGTGGCGGGTGCCGGTAATGCTTCTGCGGGGTAGTCCGCAGCATGGATGCTACGGTCTAGGCTCCATGGATGGATTCACGCTGACCCCGCAGAAGCATTACCGGTATCCGACACGGACTAGTGCCACTAAACGAACGCTGGCACCAGAGTCTCGAGGTGGTCCGCTATGGCTGCGGCAATCTGGTATTTGCCCTCTACGGGTTTTACTCCGTCTTTCGTTACCATTAGGGCGCGTTGCTCTTTGCCTTTTGTGTCTTCACCGCGAGTGGCGACGACCAGGCTGGCGTGATTCAGGCGTTTGGAGGCGACGTTGATGAGCTCTTCCTCGGTCACTTGTTCCAGATACTTGAACGCAACACAGTGCATTGACGAGTCCGCTTCGCAGGCCAGGTCGATGACTTTTTCAGTCGGTACCAGGTTGAGGGGCAGGCTGGCCTGGCCAGAGGTGATTTTGCCCTGCACCGCTTCGGCCGGCCGGTAGTCGGCTACACCCGCCGAGAATACACCCGCGAACAAGCCTGACTGGGCTCTGTCTACGACGGTGTCGCGGTACTCATCGAAGGTGCGGGTGATGGTCAGTGGCAGGGTTGTGTTGGGTCGCCAGGCACCGTCGCCGAGAATGAGTTCGGCATCGGCACCGCGCCAGATGAGCTCCTCGGCAATGGCAGCGCCCAGGCGCCCACGGAAGCGATTGACGATTCTGCGAACGCCGTCGATCGGTACCGGGGTAGGGCCAGCGGTAACCATGATGGAATGATTGTGCAGTGGGGAGTCGCTCAGAATTCGGCCGACGCTGGTGCACAGCACATCGGTATCCGGCAGGTTGTGTTTGCCGTAGCCGTCGCGCGGGGCAACAAAATGCACGCCAAGGTTCCTGAGTTTACGGGCGTTCTCAACCAGTACGCTGTTGTGCAGGGTGCCGTGCATGGTTGGGGCGATCAGGATTTTGGTGCGGCCCTGTTCCATTCTGCCCAGTGCCGATGCCAGTGCCGACGTAATGACGGTATCGGCGATGCCGTTGGCCATTTTGGCAATGGTGTTGTGGGTGGCCGGAGCCACCAGGTAAGCATCGAAAGGGGCGTTGTCGGATAAATGTTCCGCCGCCCAGGTCAGGGTGCTGACCACGGGTGAGCAGGTGGCCCATTCCAGGGCTTCCCGGGCCACATAGCGCAGGGCGTCGTCCGATGCGAAGGCGACAACCTCGGCGCCATGCCGGCGCAAACCGCGTGCGATTTGCGGGGTTTTCATGGCGGCAATGCCGCCGGTAACCAAAAGAGCGACGCGCTTGCCAGCAAGGCGATTGGAGATCACCGGCACATCGTGATCGCCCATGTCGCTCGGCGTCGGAGCCTGAAAATTCCAGTCAAACAGGCCAGCGGCCGTCGGTCTTCGGGTCATGCCACCAACTCCTCGCGGCGGGCCGTCTGTACCGGCTGGAACTGCTGCTGTGCCTGGTTAACCAACGGCATATAAACCGACTGAATGCGGTCGAGGCGGGTGTTCAGGGCTTCGAAATGTTGCATCGAGAAGCGACTCTTTTTGCTCATTTCCTCTTCCAGGTTCGTCAGCACTTCTTCATCTTTCAGGAAGGGGTCGGTCTGGTTCATCAGGGCTGAAGGGCTATACGGGAAGCCGTCGGCAAAAGTAACCGGCACCAGTTGGGCGAACTCCGGGTTGGCTTCAACAAAGGCGTCGCAGACGTCGTCGTTGAAGGTCGCATCGGCCGAATGCCAGCGGCCGTTGATCTTCATCGCGGCGTAATAATGTTTGAACGACGAGCGCATCAGCAAGCGCCAGCTTGGCGGCATAATAATGCCCAGTACACTCAGCTCCAGCGGCGCTTCAATAAAACCGGCTTCAATGTTGCTGGCGCGGCACAGGGCCACTTGCAAGTTGGCTTTGGTGGTACACATGCCAACGCCCTTGGCCAGGGTCGTTGACGCGGTTTCCTGCCAGGTGCCGAAGCGATAAGGAATGGCCTGAACAAAATAGAAAATGTTGCGCGCGGTATCGGCGGGGGTTTTGCCTTTCAGTTCCCGGGCGCATTTTTGAATGGCGGGGTGCTGGTAATCGCAGAGCGTGGTTTTATCGGGTAGTTGCGAATCGGGTACGGGTGCAACGGATTTGTAAGCGGCATCGGCGGCCAGCATGGCCAGCGTCATGGCCCGGCGCAGTGGCATGGCGGCCGGTGACTGCCAGGCATCGCTGGCCAGATCCAGGTGCCACAGAATAACGGTGTCACCCAGGGCCGTCAGCGGTGGCTGACCGTCGGACAAAGCAGCCATGAAATGGTTGCCGGGGCCGTGCCAGGCCGCCGCGTGACCCAAGCGACCTTGAAGGACCGTATAGAGGCGATAAGGCGACGGGTTTTCCAGAGGGGCGTCGGCTTCAAGGTGAGTCACGGTGCCAAGGTTGAAGATCGGGTCGGCTTTGTCGTCGAGGTAAAAGCCGAGGGTTGTATCACGAAACAGGGCGTCGTGTTCCAAACTGAGAGTGGGTGCGGCGTTCATGTTTTCTACTCCGTTTAACGGTTAGTCAGCGTCGGAGTGGGCGGTTCGGCGAACATCACTCCAGCAGTCAGTCAATTGACGTGGCACCTTCGGTACCGTGCTGGCGCTCTATGCGATTGCTGTGCCAAACTCTGTTTATGCTTAAAACACAGCAACTTAGCTGGGTTGGGTAAGCCGGTGGCCGCCAGTATTTTGTTGCTCATGGCGTGTGTTGTCAGAAAAATGACGGCGCAGATCAGACGAAATGAGCCGATCATTCGGCCAATTGTCGCAGGGCAATTCCGGCTGCCGCGGTCCGGTTATCCACTTCGAGTTTTTGAAAAATAGTTTCCAGGTGTTTGTTTACTGTGCGGGGGCTCATAGTCAATATTTGGGCTGCTTCCCGGTTCGATTTACCGTTGGCTACCCAGTAGAGCACCTCGGATTCACGTTCGGTCAGCCCAAGGGTATTTTTTAATTGAGCCGGGCCTGCGGCTCGTTCTTCATCGACGAGTTTGAGCAGAGTTTCCTGATGGGTGTGCTGTGCGATCAGGCGAATACTCAATGCGTGATCAAGGCCCGTCAGAGTGAGTTGGTGGCCGGGTTCGGGCCCATGGCCGAGCCAGTGTCTCAACTGCGAAGCGAGCTCATTTTGCTGCCAGCGCTCGGCTGCCCGTGCACGGGCCAGCAGGGCATGGGTTTGTGGTGTGGCCCATTGAATGGCGCCATCAGCATTAACGGTGAACAGCGTCTGGCCTGTGCTGTCGAGTGCGGTCTGTGCGCTTGAGGTCAGGCGCGCATTGTTCAGATGTACGCGCATGCGAGCCAGCAGCTCGCCGGGTTGAATGGGCTTGGTCAGGTAGTCGACACCCCCGCATTCGAGGCCGCGCACCACATCGTTGGTGTCGCTTAAACCGGTCATGAAAATAACTGGAATGGACGACAGGCTTGGGTCGGCTTTCAGCGCAGTGCAGGTATCGAAACCATCGAGTACCGGCATCACGGCATCGAGCAGAATAATGTCGGGCCGGATGCGTCGCGCTATGGTAAGCGCCTGTTTGCCCTCCAGTGCAACCAGCACATCCATGCCTTCGGCTTCGAGGGCGTCGTTAATCATACTCAGTGCATCGGGCGAGTCATCGACCACCAGCACCACGTCGGGAGTGTCGGGGCGATGAACCTGGGACGGCGCTGAAGAGGCATTAGCGTTCATGGTGTATCAAGCTCCAGGCAGTGCACCAGCGTTTCAAACTGGAGTTTGCGGGTAAGGTGTTCGAGGTAGGTGAGGGTGTCGTTCTGAATAATATCCGACTCGCGAAGTTGCTTAAGCGAGGCGCGAACCCCTTTGGTGTAGCCGATTTCGGCAAAGGCTTTCAACTCGCGCACCACTGGGTGGTCGGGTATTACCAGGGGGTTTGGCCGTTGCGGGCTGTGCTTTGTTGTGCGCCCGGCTGAGGCGTTCACCGGGTCTGACGGTTCCTGCAGCTGATACGTCCAGGTCAGCGCGAGGTGATGCGCCAGTTTGTCGAGCAGGTTCTGGTTAGTGACGGGCTTAACCAGATAATCGTTGTACGCCGGTGTGGCATGACCGGTGCTCTGGTATTCCTTGGCGTCAGCCGAGAGCATGATGATCGGCGCGGTAATATCCCGGTCGCGCAGGGTGGCCGCCAGGTCGAGCCCGTTCATGCCGGGCATTGAGATATCGAGTAAAAACAGATCCGGTGAAATCTGGTTGAGCATTCCGAGGCAAGCGTTGGCGTCCTGGGCTTCCAGGGTGGTGAAGCCGAGGGGGATTAGTAGATCGGACAGCAAGCCGCGCAGCACCG
Organism: Saccharospirillum alexandrii; assembly: GCF_004000275.1. Lineage (GTDB taxonomy): Bacteria > Pseudomonadota > Gammaproteobacteria > Pseudomonadales > Natronospirillaceae > Saccharospirillum > Saccharospirillum alexandrii. Next base: position 756,786 of record NZ_RCIP01000002.1, on the reverse strand, counting down.
GGTCATCGTCGACCAGCATTAACGTGCGCTGGCGGCCTTCATAACCGGCAATGCGCCGGGGTTGCGACGCATCGGCATCCGACAGCGTAACCCAGGGCAGCATCAGGTTGACGGTAAAGCGACTGCCGTGCCCGAGTTTTGATTCCACCCCCAACTGCCCTCCCATTATCTCTGTCAGCAGTTTAACAATGGTCAGGCCAAGGCCGGTGCCCGGCAGGTTGGGCGACTCTGCTGTACGCACCCGTTCAAAAGGCGCAAAGATACGTTCCAGGTCGGCCTCGGGAATGCCCGAACCGGTGTCGCTGATCACAAACTCCGCAACCTGGTTGCGGTAGTGAATATCGAGTAAGACACCGCCAGCCTGGGTGTATTTTATCGCGTTAGAAAGCAGGTTGATCAGAATTTGCCGCAGCCGCTTCTCATCGGTGATAACGGTTTTGGGTAGGGGGTCGTGCAAGCGAAAATCGAATTCAATGCCTTTGTCGCGGGCCTGCATGGCAAACATCTGGGCCAGTTGTTCGATCAGTTCTGGCAGAGCAACCCGGTTGCGATACAGCTCGAGCCGGCCGGCTTCAATTTTCGAGACATCGAGCAAGCCTTCGATCAGGTCCGTCAGGTACTGACCGCTGCGGCCGATAATGGCCAAGCCATCCTGGTGTCGATCCGGCGTGTCGGGCCGGTCGGCCAGCAATTGGGCGTAGCCCAGAATGGATTGCAAGGGTGTGCGCAGTTCATGGCTGAGCCCGGTAAGGTAACGGCTCTTCGCGGCATTGGCCCGTTCTGCCAATTCCTTAGCTTGTTGCAATGCCAGGTCAGTCGCCTGGTGCGCATCGATCTCGCGCATCAGCTTGTGCGTTTGCCGGTTGGATTCGCGCTGCGCAACCAGCCGGCTTTCATGGGCCAGCAAAAACAACCAGGCGATGACTCCGGAGACAATAAACAGCGTAAAAAACAGTGACCACAGCGTCTGTTCCAACAGGGCCGTTTCAGCCAGTGTCGCGGGCTGCATTTGCCGGTATACCAGGGCAAGCAACGCCGACAGCAACACGGTGATTACCAGCAGTAAGGCGGTAAACCGCCCAAGTCGGGAATTCACCCAGCGCACGGCGCGTACCGGCAATACCAGACGCAGGCTGTCGATCAATTGTTGTGACAGCCGGGCCTTGGGTTTGCAATGGTCCAGGCAGCGAACATCAAGCGAACAACAGAGTGAACAGATAGGCAGATCGTAGGCGGAGCAGAAACTCATGTCCTCCTGTTCGAACCGATTTTCGCACACGCCACAGGTGAGCAACGCTACTGGGTGATCGGCATCCACCGGTTGCAGTAGGGGAATCAGCTCGGGTGACTGACGGGCCAGGTAATATTTGCCGTTGGTCAGCCAGGCAATGGCCGGTACCGCGATGAAACAGGTGCCCAGGCTGATAAAATGCGCCAGGTTGGCTGCCACTTCACCAAATGAGCCAAGATAGCTGACCATGCCAATGGCCGTTGCCAGGCACATGGAACCGACACCAACGGGATTAATGTCGTAGAGATGCGCCCGCTTGAATTCAACGTAAGAAGGGCTGAGCCCGAGGGGTTTGTTGATCAGTAAATCGGCCGACAAAGACCCCAGCCAACTGACGGCCACAATCGCAAAAATACTCAGTATCGCCTCAAGTGACTGATAAATGCCCAGCTCCATCAGAATTAGCGCAATGGTGACGTTGAACACCAGCCAGACTACCCGGCCCGGGTGACTGTGGGTGAGCCGCGAGAAAAAGTTAGACCAGGCGATGGAGCCCGCGTAGGCGTTGGTCACGTTGATTTTCATTTGCGAGATGATCACCATCAGCGCCGCGAGTATGAGCGCGATAGCCGGTGTGTTGGTTAAATACAGAAACACCGTCTGGTACATGTGAGTGGGGTCTGATGCGACTTCTGCGGGAATGCCCGCGGTAATGGCCAGATACGCTAGAAAGGAGCCAAGCAGCATCTTGATCAGACCGAACAACACCCAGCCTGGCCCGGCGAGGATCAGCCAGAACCACCAGCGGCGTGCGTTTTCCGGTGTCTTGGTGGGCAGAAAACGCAGGTAGTCGACCTGTTCGCCAATCTGCGCGACCAGTGCAAAAAATACCGACGCCGCCGCTCCAAACAGCACCCAGCTGAACGCATCGCTGCCCGGGGTTTTGGCGGGCGCATACTGAGTCCAGTCCGGTATCGACTGGTAGTCGTGAACGATGACAACCAGCAATGCCGAGCATTGCAGCAGCAGCCAAATAGACTGGGTACCCACCTGGAACTTGCTGATCGCTTTAATCCCGTGAGTCACAATGGGAATGACCGCGACGGAACACAGGAAATACCCAATGGGCAGGGGAATGCCCAGCAGCGCTTTAAGCGCCGAGGCCAGAATCGCCGCTTCGATGGCGAAGAAAATAAAGGTAAAAGAGGCGTAGATCAGCGAGGTCAGCGTTGAGCCCAGATACCCGAAACCCGCCCCCCGGGTCAGCAGGTCGATATCCAGCCCGTGTTTGGCCGAATAGTAGGTAATGGGGAAGCCGGTAATAAAGAACAACACACACACCACAACCATGGCAGTTACGGTGTTGATAAAACCGTAATTCAGCGTTACCGCCGCCGCAATGCCTTCCAGCGCCAGAAACGCGGTAGCGCCGAGAGCGGTATTTCCCACCCGCTGAATACTCATGGTGCGACCCGCCCGCGCGGTAAAGCGCAGCGCATAGTCTTCCAGTGTCTGGTTGGCGACCCATTTGTTGTAGTGCCGGCGGACCTTGAATATTTTTTGTGAGGCGGCCATGCCCGCGAACCCGCTATTATGATCAATGCTGGTGCGCCAAGCGCCTCAATAACGCGCGCAAAAGCCCAAAAAAGCAGCCTGATCGTGAGTAGAAGCCCTGTTTTGGGGCTGAATGAGTAACCTATAGCAGGAAACATGCCCTATTTTGCCTGTATACCCACCCCGTTCGGCCTGAGCCTGTCGAAGGCCCCTGGGGAGCAAACCCAAGTGCTGAATCCAACAACCCGTCTCTGCCTTTAACCAGACCTTGCAGGGGTAATCCTGCCCCGCCAAACCTTACTGCAAGCTTGACCAGGCCTGCACTTCCGCTTAGGTTGGTGTGCTTCCAAGTTTATGAGGGCTCCCGCAATTGAAGCCTAAGGGCATATTCTCAAGGTTGTTCAGATGGCAAAAAGGGCGTCAGAATACCGGTTACGCCAAAATGCTGATTGGGTGCGGGCTATGGCCCTATCCATTTGATATCTATATCTTGAAGTTCAGTGAGGGCCAGGAAATCCCTCCCCATGTAGACAAGGTGGCACGGGGCGAGCACTATCGGCTGAATATCATCCTGAAAGCCCCGACATCAGGAGGCGAGTTTGTTTGCAGTTCGCCACTGTATGAAAGTAAGCGCATTAAGTACTTCAGGTCTGATATTTCAGAGCACTCCGTTGGCAAGGTTTTAAAGGGAAGTCGCTATGTTCTCAGTATTGGTTGGGTTAAAAACCCCTAGTCAAGGGCCGCACTCCATTGTGGTGAGAGTCTATGGTCCTGAAAGATACGCCCGTTGAGAGAACACGAATACATGTCGAGATCAAAACATTAATCAGGGAAGGCTCTTGATGAAATCAAGCGCCAAGAAGGCGTATCCGCTTCTCCTGCATCCGTGTGTTCTAATTCACGCTAACCAGGAACGATAGTTCTATGGACTTCGAATTGAGAGCCACGGAACCATCCGATTACGATACCATTGCAACATGGATACAGGATGCAGTCTCATGTTCCCGTTGGGCGGGCCCATTGGTGCCTTTCCCATTTTCAGCCAGAGAATTGCCTGAGCTGCTGTCAGTAAAAGGCGGCTCAAGTTATTCTTTAGCTGCTGGCAACAATCGCTGTATAGGCTTTGGTCAATTCTGGGTTGTCAGGCAAGGGTCAGTTCACCTTGGCCGTATTATCATCTCACCGGAAGCGAGAGGCGTGGGTACAGGCCGGTTGTTGTGTAAAAAGCTCATAGCGAAAGCCATACAGGAGACCGACGCAGCAAGGGTTACTTTGCGTGTTTATCGGGATAATGCACCTGCGCTATCATTGTACTCAAGTCTGGGGTTCGCCATTATAGAGTCCGAGTCTACCGATAAGCTGTTGTTAATGAGTGCCTCTAACGCCGAGCAAGGAGTTATGTCGGCTGATTGAAGCGTTGTGACACCTCCTGAATCGGGCGTGATGGCCTAAGGAGGCGGAGAAGACGATGAGTATTCGTGCAGCAATTAATGTGGATGTACCGGCAGTTTCCAGCCTGGTAAAGGCATTGGCGCACTACTATCTGGACGGATCAGGTGAAACACTGCCCTCTTGGCTGGAGGATACGTTAACTCACGAAGCATTTTTGGCGAGACTATCAGATGCTGATTATTTGAATCTCGTTTTTGAAGTATCTGGCGCTATCGTTGGCTATATATCGGTTAAGAAACCTGGGCATCTGTATCATTTGTTTGTAGCAGAAGAATTTCAGGGGCAGGGGATATCCCGCAGTCTTTGGGAACATGTTAAAAGGCAGAGTCAGTGCAGTAGGTTCAGCGTTCGGTCGTCGATTCATGCAGTGCCAGTCTACAAACGGTTCGGTTTTCTTGAATCAGGTCCTGTTGGAAGCAGGGATGGTGTGTCGTTCCAGCCTATGGAGTATTATTGTGAAAACTAGGTGGTGCAATAGTCCAGATTACAATTACATTGAGGCTGAATGAATGGTTTTCTGTCAAAAATGGAAACACCATTGATAAATATAACAGAACTCAATGAGCGTTATTCTGAAGCACTTGCAGAGTTGAATGAGCAGTTAATATTGGATGAGGGGCACAGCAACGCAATGGATATCCAGGCGTTGACTGCCAGAATGAGACGGTGGCTCCAGCACGATTATCGTTGTTACGGTATTATCAGAAGCAGTCTGCCAATTGCCTATGCGCTGTATCGAGATGATGGTGATTGCTTCTATCTTAGACAGCTGTTTACAGCCCGGGCCTATCGAAATCAGGGGTTGGCTTCTCAACTTCTGGAATATCTGCAATTGAGGGTTTTTTTGAATAAGCCTGTCAGGTTAGAAGTCTTAGTGGATAACAAGCGGGCTGTTGATTTTTATCACAGTCACGGTTTCAAAGTTTACTCACATACAATGGTTAAGGGTTAAAGGCGATCGATGTTGAGCGGAATCCTTTATGGTCATCATGTGGGGCGCATCTACGCTTGATGCCCCGACCTCTTAAAGGTCTGGTCTGCAAATACGTTTTATCTGGAGAAGGAGATTCCATGTTAACTAAAGGGGCGCTTGCACTGTCTGGGGTGGTTGTTCTTTGGTTGGCGCTATTCCACTTGCCCTTTAACACGCCACTATCTGGAGAATCCCAAGCCCTGTTTGACGAGTACCACCTTCATATGGGCGACTCTCCTGCCGTTTCCCACTTGGCGAAGCTGGATTCGCTGGTTGTAGAAACCCCCAAGCTTTGCGACACCGGTAAACAGGATTGTCTGGTCTGGTTGGCAGAGCAGTCTTTGCAGAACACGCAGGCGGAAGATCTGGCTCGAGCGATCATTGCCGGAAATAATTTCAGGGTTAGCAAGGTGCCGGGCATAGAAGATCCACTGCTGCCATACGGTGATCTCTACAAAGCGATGCAAAGCTACCAGTCCCGGGTGCTTAACGACGCCACGCTCTGGGGGCCACTGGTGACTGATCTGCAACACTGGTGTAGCCAGCAAATGGACCTGGTAGGCTATATTGCCTGTATTGCTATGATTGAAGAAGCTCTGGATGTTGGCAAGTACCTTGTTAAAGAAGGTGTATTGACATCGAAACCTGAGGTGATTTTGGCTGATGATGCAATTCGGTTGCCGCTAATCGGTGAATGGATCCAAGTGAATGCGTACATCAATGGTGCTTTCGAGAAGGAAACCTTTGGTTGGAAGTATTGGATACTGCCAAAGTTTGCACGAAACTACTTTTTGGATGTAAACGCCATGGTAAACGCCAGTGCAGAAGAGTTTCATCAGTTACTTGGTTATCTGGAAGGCGATGAGGTAGTTGTCAGTAAAGTAGACTGCGATTCATGCGGTACGGTTGGTTCTGTTATTCACCAGGTTTCAGGCCCGGACTTAACAGAGTATGTTGATCGGCACCATGCGCTCATCAGTCGTATGGAAAGCTTTGGGATATAGTGGTTAACGCTACTTTGCTTGTTATTTAAGGTGATCATTTTTTGTCGATATCGCTAGTGCATGCAGAACACTGCCAGTATGTAGAAAACCTGTTTCAGTACTATCTGTACGATATGTCTGAGTATATGGGGTGGCCACCAGACAAAGATGGTACCTACAAGATAGATAAGTCGCTCACCGATCTGGCCGAGTACTGGTCCACACCAGAGCACTATCCTTATTTGATCATGGTTGATAACGAAGTGGCGGGTTTCTCTTTGATCAGAAGATTCCCTGGCAGCACAGATACTTTTGATATTGGCCAGTTCTTTGTACTGAGAAAGTTTAAGGGTGCTGGGGTTGGCCGCTCCGCATTTAACATGACGGTTGCCATGCAGCCTGGAAAGTGGGTTACCAGAGTACTTGCTGGAAATCAGGGTGCTTATACATTCTGGGAAAAGGTGATATCGGAAGTGGCGGTGGAAGAGCCGACTGTCAAACGGGAACTTTACCGTGCGACAGATATGCACTTTTTCTACTATGAAGTACGGCCCTGTTAAGCATGAATAGCGGCGGTCTACGAAATAAATTAGAACGCTATAAAGGAGTTGGGTTTTATGGACATACCGGTCATCGAAACGGAACGGCTGCGTCTTAGGGGTATATCTGCTGAAGATCTGGACGATTTCGCAGAAATGAACGCGAGTCCCGACTTTGCAAAATACCTTGGTACGGGTGAGCCTCTATCGCGCTGGGAGAGCTGGAACGTTTTAACGATGCTGGCTGGACACTGGATGGTACGGCAATTCGGGTTTTGGTTTGTGGAGGAAAAGGAAACCAGGCGTTTCGTCGGCAGGGTAGGTATCTGGTATCCGGATGGTTGGCCAAGCATTGAGATTGGCTGGGGCATCTCTCCCAAGTTCTGGGGGAAGGGTTATGCGACTGAAGCAGCCCGGGCCTCAAGAAATTGGGCCTTTGAGTCCCTTGATCTGGACGAGTTGATTAGTGTGATTCACCCGGAGAATGAGGCGTCCAGGAGAGTGGCAATGCGGATTGGCGAGTCCTTCAGGGAAACACTATCGGTGAATGGGAAAAGATCCGATATTTACTCGATGCCCCGTTCCTAGCAGGGCTGTCGATACTCTGAAGACCCATGATCGTTTGAAGGTATTTACGCAGTAGAATAATTGATCCGTTTGGTCGATATCGCTAAAATAAATAGCGTTTTTGCTTAATTGCATGCTTGTCTTGTTGCCTATGAACACATCCGGGCCCCGCGGTGCCTGGCTTGCAGCCCTGCTAGTCCGGTTGGCACATCTCTCGCTATGGCAACGCCACCAATCACAATAGTAAGGAAATCGATATGCTGGTCAGGAATAGCCGGTGGACCCTCTGGGCCGCCTTTGTAACCTTTGCCCTGGCGGGTTGCGCTTACAACAGTACGGTTCGCGGAGAGGGGGAGGTGGTTGTCACGGAAATCGCTCTGGGTGAAGTGTTGCATGTTGATATCGGCGGCCGGGCGAACGTCACCCTGCACCAGTCTGAGCGCAATGAACTGGTGGTTCATGCTCAGCAGAACGTGCTTGATGAGCTGTACATTAACTTGACCGGTGACAGGCTGGAAGTACGGCCGCGCCGGGGTGTCACAATCTCCTCTCGCTCACCGCTCAGTTACGATCTCTACCTCAGTCGGCTGGAAAGACTGGACCTGAGTGGCAGCTCTCAGCTGGTTTCCGATGGGTTTGAGACGCCCCGGTTAAGGCTGGATATCGCCGGCAGTGCAGACATCGACATGGTACTCACGGTCGATGAGCTGGACCTCGATACGGCGGGCAGTGTTGATGCTCGTCTGGCGGGCCGTGCTGATCGGTTCTCGATCGACGCTTCAGGGTCGGCCGATATTGACGCCCAGGCGTTGGTTGCCCGTGACGTAGATATCGATACGGCCGGCAGTGCCTCGGTACGGGTCTGGGCTGAGGATGCCTTGCGGGTGGATGCCGCCGGAGCCGCCAGCATTCGATACCGGGGCAGGCCTGTTATCCATCAGGATCTGGCCGGGTCGGCATCTGTTAACCCCCTTTAGAATCACTGGGAGGCTGGTCGTTGCGCAACAGTATTCGGTGGGTCTCCTGGGTGATTTTTCCCTGCTTGAGCAAGCGCCCAATGGCTTTCTTGAAATTGCCCTTGCTGACCTGAAAGGCCGAGTAGATGGCTTCCGGGGTGGAGCGATCCGACAGTTCCAGAACGCCGCCGTTATCGGTCAGTTTTTTCAGAATCCGGTCGGCAATGTCGACCCGCGCTTCATGGCCTTGAAGCTGCAGCATCAGGTCGATCTTGTGGTCGTCGCGAACGGTTTTTACATAGCCTTTTATGCGCTGGCCAATGCTCAGCGGCTGCAGCACATCTTCGTTAAATACCATGCCGAGATAGCGCTGATCGACCACGGCGCGATAGCCCAGATCTGTGCGTCCGGCAATGAGCAGATCGACCGGGTCGTTGACCCGATAGGCGTCGGTTTCCTCAGCCAGAAAATTGCTCAGCTTGGCACTGCCGGTAATGCGTTGCGTCAGGTTGTCGACAAACAGATAGACCACGTGTTTCTGGCCCGCTTCCATCGGTTTGCGTTGCTCGCTAAACGGCACCAGCAGATCTTTGGGCAGACCCCAGTCGAGAAAGGCACCAAAGGAAGTAAGTTCCTTGACCTCAAGCAGTGCGCATTGCCCAACTTCCGCTTTTGGCCTGATGCGTGTTGCGATTAACCGGTCTTCAGAGTCAAGATAGATAAAGGCGTTGATGAAGTCGCCTTCGTGAATGGGCTCGGGGCACTGTTTTTTGGGCAGCAAAATGGTGCCAAGATTTTCGCCATCGAGAAAGGCGCCAAAGTCGGTCAGGGAAACGACTTCCATCGAGTTGAAGGTGCCAATTTGTGCCATAGTCGGGGTGCCTTGCGTGAAGCGTTTGAAAGGAAGTGTAGTGGGATGTTGCGCCGACACGCTACCGCGCGCGTCAGCAGCAACATCCTGAACCGTCAGCCGGGCAACCGTTCGTACTCGTGGGCGCCAAAGAAGTTGCGCTGGCCCTGAATCAGGTTGGCGGGCAAACGCTGGCTGCGCACGCCGTCGTAGTAGGCCAGTGCATTGGACAGCGCCGGTACCGGAACGCCGCCTTCGATGGCACGAACCAGCAAGCGGCGCAACGCGGCTTCGCAGCCCTTGAGTTCGTCGACGAAGAAATCACTGAGCATCAGGTTGTCGAGGTCGGGTTCAGCCTGAAAGACCGATTGAATCGGGTCGAGTGCGTTCGCGCGAATGATGCAACCGGCTTTCCAGACCTGGGCGATGTTGGCCATGTTCAGCGTCCAGTTGTATTCGCGGGCGGCTTCGGTGAGCAGGGTAAAGCCCTGAGCGTAGGCGAGCAGTTTGGCGGCATAGAGCGCCGCTTCGGCGTCGTCTTCCAGGCCCTGGTAACCGGCAATTGTGGTCGTCTTTGCGTATTTTTCGTGCACCGCCTGGCGCTCTTCCCAGCGCGATGAAAGCGCCCGTGCGAACACGGCTTCGGTGACGATGGAACCCGGTACGCCCAGTTCCAGCGTTTGAATGGCGGTCCATTTGCCGGTGCCTTTCTGGCCGGCCTTGTCCCAGATGTTATCGACCCAGTCACTGCCGTCGTCGTCTTTGATACGCAGTACGTCAGACGTAATTTCGACCAGATAGGACGCAAGGCGGCCCTGATTCCAGGTATCGAACAGGCTGGCGATGGCTTCGTTGTCGCGGCCACTGTGGCGCAGCAGGTCGTAGATCTCGGCAATCATTTGCATGTCGCCGTATTCGATGCCGTTGTGCACCATTTTGACAAAATGACCGGAGCCGCCGTTGCCCATCCACTCGCAACAGGGTTCACCGGCCTGCGTTTTGGCGCTGATGCCCTGCAAAATGGGTTTCAGGGCAGGCCAGGCTGATTCATCGCCCCCGGGCATCATCGACGGGCCAAAGCGCGCGCCATCCTGCCCGCCGGAAATGCCACAGCCGACAAAGTGGATGCCCTGCGGCGTCAGGTCGTCGCTGCGACGTTGGGAATCGGTAAACAGGGAATTGCCACCGTCGATCAGGATGTCACCGTCTTCGAGCAGGGGTTTGAGGTCGTTGATAACGGCGTCGACCGGGTCGCCAGCCTTCACCATCAGGATGATCTTACGTGGCCGGGCCAATGATTGAACGAACTGTTCCAGCGAATGGGTGCCGACCAGATTGGCATGCTTGGCTTCGCCAACAAAGTCGTCAGTGACTTGAGCGGTGCGGTTATAGACCGCTACTTTGTTGTCGTGGTCGAGCAGGTTCAACACCAGGTTTTGGCCCATGACAGCCAGGCCAATCAGGCCAATCGTACAATCACCCTTCATCAGGTCACTCCTTGTCGGCGGACACATCCGCAGTAATTTGAGTCTGTAGGGTAATAAGGGCAATTCTTAATAATGCAATCAGGAAGGGCTACCCCGTCAACCTGAGAAGCGCTTCAGAATAGCGCGGTATTGGCGGCCAGAACCAGCCAGGCGGGCATCACCAGAAAGGCCATCAGCGTTTGCAGGGTAATGATGTTGGCCATGAGGTTGGCATTGCCGCCCATCTGGCGAGCCAGAATGAAAGCGGAACTGGCCGTGGGCAGGGTGCCTAAAATCAGCAGTACCGACACACCCAGCGCATTCACGCCAAACAGGGTCGCCAGGGCAACCAGTGCCAGAGGGAGCAGGGCGAATTTCACCAGACTGGCCAGCAAAACGGGTTTTACATCGGCACTGAGGGTGCGCAGGTTAAGTGCCGCACCAACGGCCAGCAGGCCCAATGGCAAGGCTGTAGAGCCGAGCAGGCGAGCCGTGTCGGCGGTCCAGCCTGGCAGGCCAATGCCACTCACGTTCAGCGCAACGCCGGCCAGGCAGCCGAGAATAAGAGGGTTGCTGAGCAGGGCGCGCACGATGCCCCGGGCCGATACCTGAGAGCCGGTGCCGGTTAGCGCAAAAGTGAGCACGCACAGTACGTTCACAAAGGGAATCATCACCGCCATGGCCATGGCGGCAATTACCAGGCCCGGCTCACCATGCAGCGCACTGACGACGGCCAGGCCGATGTAGGTATTGAATCGCACTGCCCCCTGGTACACCGACGTCAGGTCTGGTCCGTCTTTGGCCAGCCAGCGTTGCAGCAGGAAAAAGAGCAGACTGATCACTAGCAGGGCCGAACAGAGGGTAAGCGCCAGTTGGCCGAACGTGCGCAGATCAAAATCGGCCAGTGCCAGCCGGTGAACCAGCAGCGCCGGGAACAGGACGGTGTAGGTCAGCCGTTCGATGCCAGGCCAGGTGGCGGCTGGCGGCAAGTCCCAATGTCGCAGCGCGACGCCCAGCAGAATCAGCAAAAAGACGGGCCCGAGCGCGTTGGCAATCATTCCGTGTTCCAGTTGGTAAAGGCCGCATTTAACCCTCTGGAGCACCTGGCTGTAAAGGGACGACAAAAGCACTGTTCGAACGTGAGAAATCTGGATACACTGGTTTAATACCGGGTAAAAATAAAAGAGAACTCTATGAAAGTCATTGCATTCAATGGAAACCTCAAGGTCGCCGAAGGCGAGCCAGACCAGGCTCTGCCAGCCATTCGGGCCTTTCTCGAGGCCGAGCAGGACGCCTCGTTGCTGGTGCTGAATCATCAAACATCCAGGGTGCTGGAGATCGACTGGACCCAGCCGGACGAACTGATTACCCGCAGCCTGGCCTATCAGGCAGGCGAGGCCCCGGTGCAGCAACGTCAGGGGCGGGGGCGACCCAAGCTGGGCGTGCAGTCGCGTGAAGTGTCGCTGTTACCGCGTCACTGGGAATGGCTGAACCGCCAGCAAGGCGGTGCATCAGCCGCCTTGCGGCGCATGGTGGAAGCGGCACGCAAGTCACCGGTGGTTCAGTTGGAAGAAGCATCGCTGGCGGTAGACCGCTTTATGCAAACCCTGGCCGGTGACCTGCCGCGCTATGAGGAAGCATTGCGCCAGTTCTATCGCCACCAATACGGCGCCATGTTTACCGAAATGGCCGATTGGCCCGAAGATGTGCAGCGTCACATCAGAGCTCTGGTGGGCGAAGTGCAACACTGGCGGGAAGCCAATGAGCCGGATCGTCGGCATGAACATTCAATGCGGTCGTTTTAATCAAATAGGGTGAAGGTGTTGCACAACTTATTTTGATGGTTGCCGCCCAGCTCGCAGGGCTATGCTTGCCGCCATAATCATGAGGAGCCAACCATGAATACGCCAACCATCCAACGGGCACCCGCGGTCTTTATCCCACACGGCGGAGGCCCGATGCCGCTGCTCAACGAACCCAGCCAGCAGGCGATTGCCGACTTTCTGCGGCAATTGCCGCAACACTATGAGCGCCCGAAAGCGATACTGGTGATCAGTGCGCACTGGGAAGCGCCGCGGCCGACGTTACTGGATGCCGATACACCCTCTCTGCTGTTCGATTACTACGGCTTTCCCACCGAGACCTACGAATATCACTATCCGACAACCAATCCGGCAGCTATCCGTGCCCGGGTGGAGGAATGCCTTGCTAACGCTGGATTGCCGGTCGATACCGATGCAAAGCGTGGCTATGACCATGGTGTCTTCGTGCCGCTGATGCTGATGCACCCCCAGGCGGACATTCCGGTGCTGCAGTTGTCACTGATCGAAGGGCTGGACCCCACAGCGCACATTGCGATGGGTCAGGCGCTGTCTGCCTTGCGCGACGAAGGCGTGATGATTCTCGGGTCCGGGTTTTCGTTCCACAATATGAGTGTGATGCGAAACGGCAACGACCAGGCCAGGGCCATTAACCGCGAGTTTCATGACTGGCTGGCCCAGACCCTGACTAATCCGGAGCTGACGCCGGAGCAACGCCTTGCAAAAATGATCGACTGGGATCAGGCCCCGGGTGCCCGGTTCAGCCACCCGCGTGAAGAACACCTGTTGCCGTTGCCCGTTTGCCTGGCGGCGGGCGGGGGCCAGGCTGGAGAGATTTTGTTTGATGATACGGTATTGGGTTACCGGACGTTCTGCGTGATCTGGCGGGAATAATTGCTCCCTCAGACAGGCTCACCCCGAGCCTGTCTGAGGGCACTGTCAGCCCACCTTCTTCAGAACAATGCGCCGGTAGGTTTTGTATCGTTCAAACACCGCCTGGCTGCGATGGCCGCTGAGGTACTTGAACTTCAGCTTGGCCAGCTTCTTGCGAAATAACCATTTAACCGACTTCAAAATCAGACCGTGACGTTCACCCAGATACTGATCGAGCGTGCCCATTGCCGGCCCGATGCGTTCACGCAACAGCACATCGAGCAAATGAATGTTCGGGCTGGTGTTGGCGGTAATGTCGCTGTTTTCCAGTACCTCCCAATCCGAGGCTTCCAGGTCTTTCACGAATTTGGTGTAAGGGTGACCGCCGCCGAAACTCTTGTCGCCGGGCTGACCATCACCGGTGTTGTCGGTTTTGAAAAAGTCACAGATGACAACATGGCCACCGGGCTTGAGCAGGGTGTTGGCGGCCGCCAGTGCGGTCTGGTAAGGAATGTACTGAAAACTCTCGCTGAACAGAACGGTATCGTACTGGCCGGCCAGCGTATCGACCGGCACATCCTGCAGGGTGCAACCCCAGACGGTGCTGTTTAGATTACCGGCGGCAACTTTCTCGCGAACCCGGCTTTCCAAGTGCGGCGCGGGAATCACACCATCCACCTGATGACCTCGCTCACTCAGGGCCACCAATACCTGGCCGGTGCCACACCCTACGTCGATGATCCGCTGCGCTCCAGAGCCATGGGCTTCAATGGTTTCGATAAGCTGTTCGGTATAGCGCAGCTGTGCTTGTTTCATGTAGAGCACAGAGATCTCGGGAATGGTGTCGTCCCAGAACCCGTAGTGTAAATCTTCCATCCCTGTTAATTGCTGGCCAAAAACCAGCCCAAATTCTTTGGAGTCCATGGTAGTGCCGTCTGTTAGTAGAGTCGGGTTACCTTATCACGGTCTTTGGGGGTGGTGAATCAGTGTTCAGTGACGGTCGTGCATTCTGTGCCAGGGGTCATGTTCAGTTCATTGCCAGGCGCCCGTATCAGCCACCGGGTGTGTCTATCCGGGTGGTGCGACACATCGCTCGGGATAAACCCGTCCATGGGGCCTAGGCCGCAGCATCCTTGCTGCGGACTACCCCGTATAGACACACCCGGCACCTGATACTTCACCCGTTGCTGATTTTCAAATCGGCATTCTGGTAGGTCAAAAAAGTATAGAAACTTTCGGTTGGAGTATTGGTGAGTTGTTCGTCTTACTCGTTTAATGGTGTCGTCCGTAACGGGATTCCCGACATCGCAGACATACAAAAACAACGATAGGTGAATGACAATGAACGCTTCCCCAACGACCTGGCTGCGCCTGAGCGCGCTCGCCATTGGTGTTTCCTGCACCACCGCCGCACTGGCAGAAACCATTACCATTGGCACCGTAAACAACGGTGACATGATCCGTATGCAAGCCCTGTCTTCCGAGTTTGAAGCCGCCAACCCGGGCATTGAACTGGATTGGGTCATACTGGAAGAAAACGTCTTGCGTCAGCGTCTGACCACAGACATCGCCGCCAACAGCGGCCAGTTCGATGTCATGACCATCGGCATGTATGAAACCCCCATCTGGGGAGCCAACGGCTGGCTCGAGCCCATGGACAACCTGCCCGCAAGCTACGACGAAGACGACCTGTTCCCATCGGTAAAAGCCGGCCTGTCAGCCGATGGCCAGCTTTACGCCTTGCCGTTCTACGGCGAAAGCTCGATGACTTATTATCGCACCGACCTGTTTGAAGACGCAGGCCTGAGCATGCCAGCGGCACCCACCTGGGATCAGGTGCGTGAGTTTGCCGTCGCGCTGCACGACCCATCGAACGAACAATACGGCATCTGCTTGCGCGGTAAAGCTGGCTGGGGTGAGAACATGGCGCTGGTAAGCACCATGGTCAACGCCTTCGGTGGCAGCTGGTTCGATATGGACTGGAACGCTCAACTGGAAACCGATGAATGGAAGAGTGCCGTTAATTTCTACGTCGACCTGCTCGGCAATTATGGCCCTCCGGGTGCCAGCAGCAACGGTTTCAATGAAAACCTGGCACTGTTCAACACCGGCAAATGCGGCATGTGGATCGACGCCACCGTCGCCGGTAGCTTCGTTACCGACGACAGCCAATCCAACGTCGCCGATTCAGTAGGCTTCGCCGCCGCACCAAGCCAGGTAACCGAGAAAGGCAGCGGCTGGCTGTGGGCCTGGGCCCTGGCCATTCCGGTCAGCTCAGACCAGAAAGACGCCGCTCAGAAGTTTGTCACCTGGGCCACCTCGAAAGAGTACTCGGCACTGGTCGCAGACCGTCACGGCATTGCCGCCATTCCCCCCGGTACGCGTGTTTCCACCTACGAGAACCAGGACTACCTGGATGCTGCGGAATTCGCCAGCATGACGCTGACGCAAATGCGCAAAGCCAACCCGGATGATTCAACCCTGGAACCGTCGCCCTACACCGGCGTGCAGTTTGTGGCCATCCCGGGTTTCAGCGGCTTTGGCACCACGGTAGGACAACAGATCTCCGGTGCCCTGGCGGGCAGTTCAACGGTTGATCGCGCATTGGCCAATGCCAATACGGTTGTGAACCGTGAAATGCGCCGCGCTGGATATCAAGACTGATTCAGCAGTAGTGACTCAATCTTCGGGGTTCGAACAACCGGACTTAGCGAGCGGCGGGTGCCGGTGACGCCCCTGAAGGGGAGTCCGCAACATGGATGTTGCGGCCTAGGCTCCATGGAAGGATTCACGCCGACCCTTCAGGGGCGTCACCGGTAGCCGACGCGGACCAAAGCCCCCAAACGAACCCTGGCTTTTGAATGATGAGTGCCGCCGGAATAGGCGGCCAGGCCTTAATGTGGACGTACCCTAGTCATGTCTCAGCTCTCTAGAAATGCCCGAGCGGCACGCTTTCTGGTTGCACCCTCGGTACTGCTCTTGCTGGCATGGATGACTGTGCCACTGGCAATGACGCTCTATTACTCGACGGTCAATTTTAATTTAACGATCCCGGGGTTGCGCAACTTCGTCGGTTTCGAGAACTACATCTTTTTCTTTACCGACCCTAGTTTCTTCGCCGGCATGTCCAATACTCTGGTGCTGGTGGGTTCTACTCTGTTGATTACCGTCGTGCTTGGCACGCTCATCGCGGTGCTGATCGACAGCCCCTTTCCGGGCCGAAGCCTGGTGCGCATCTTACTGATTTCACCGTTTTTTATTATGCCAACGGTGAATGCCCTGATCTGGAAAAACCTGTTGATGAATCCGGTCAGCGGTTTCTTTGCTTTCTTGTCTAAAACCTTTGGCATGACACCGATCGACTGGTTCACCGACGTGCCCATGCTGGCGATTATTCTGATTGTTTCCTGGCAATGGTTGCCCTTTGCCATTCTGATTCTGATGACAGCGATGCAATCGCTCGACCAGGAACAGCTTGAAGCCGCGCGTATGGATGGTGCCGGGCCCGTGGCTATTTTCCGGCACATCACCTTGCCGCACCTGGCGCGACCGCTGGCGGTGGTGGTGATGATCGAAACCATTTTCCTGCTGTCCATCTTCGCCGAAATTTTCACCACCACCGGTGGTGGCCCGGGCACCCAGACCACCAACCTGGCGTATCTGATTTATTCCCAGGCGCTGCTGCAGTACGACGTCGGCATGGCCTCGGCAGGGGGTATTGTCGCGGTGGTACTGGCCAATATTGTGGCGATTTTTCTGATTCGCATTGTCGGCAAATCGCTGGCCGGGGAATAGGAGTTCGAGATGAAGTTACACACTGAAAAAGTCGTCAAACTGACGCTGGTTACCATCGTCTCCTGGCTGGTTGCGGCGCTGATCTTCTTCCCGATTTTCTGGATGATACTGACCAGCTTCAAAACTGAATTGAATGCCTTCTCCTCACCGCCAAGTTTGTTTTTCTGGCCAACATTGGAGAACTATTTTGTGGTGTTTGAACGCAGTGACTATCTGCGCTACGCCTTCAACTCGGTGGTCATCAGCTTTGTCTCGTCCATTCTGGCAATGTTCATCGGCATTCCGGCGGCCTACTCCATGGCGTTCTTTCCCACCAAACGGACCCAGGGGGTCTTGCTGTGGATGCTGTCGACCAAGATGCTGCCTCCGGTAGGTGTGCTGGTACCGATTTATCTGCTGGCACGGGATGCATCCTTGCTCGATACCCGTACCGGTCTGGTCATTATTTACACCCTGATCAACCTGCCCATCGTCATCTGGATGATTTACACCTACTTCAAAGATGTGCCCAAAGACATTCTCGAGGCCTGCCGGATGGACGGCGCCAGTCTGTGGCAGGAGATTCGCCATGTGTTGGTTCCGATCACCATGGGTGGTCTGTCATCCACCTTTCTATTGTCGCTGATTCTGAGCTGGAACGAGGCGTTCTGGTCATTGAATCTGACTGCGTCGCAAGCAGCGCCGCTGACGGCACTGATTGCCTCCTATTCCAGTCCGGAAGGGTTGTTTTGGGCGAAGCTGTCTGCGGCATCAACCCTGGCGGTCGCGCCCATTCTGGTGTTTGGCTGGATCAGTCAGAAACAACTCGTACGTGGTTTGACCTTTGGTGCTGTTAAGTAGTGTGGGTCCTCGTTAACGGAGCCTTCGGGCTCCGTCTTTTTCCTGAATTTTTTGCCAACCGCCTGCTCACTGACGGGTGATTAAGGAGTTTTTACGTGTCGGAATTGAATGTCCTGGCTATCGCAGAGTTGACTGCAGAGACTTGCCCGCCGGCGCTTCACTGGCCCGCTTTTAATCGTTCTGAGGTGGTACCGGGTATTGCCCATATCGGTGTTGGCGGTTTTCACCGTGCGCACCAGGCGCGCTATCTGGATGACTACATGACCCGCACGGGCGAATTGAACTGGGGCATCTGCGGCATTGGTATTCGCCCGGGCGACAAAGCCTTTCTGGAGACACTGGCCAAGCAGAACGGTTTGTATACGCTGACCGAAAAAGATGATGAGGTCATTCGCGACCGGGTGATCGGGTCACTGACCAACGTGCTGTATGCACCGGACGACCCGCAAAAGGCTGTCGATACTCTGGCGCAGCCAGCCATCCGCATCATCAGCACCACCATTACCGAAGGCGGTTATTTGTACGACTTCGAACAGCAGCGGTTCTTTCACGATCACCCCGATGTTCAACACGATCTGAGCAACCGGGACCAGCCGAAAACCATTTACGGGTACCTCTGGCAAGCGCTCGAAGCGCGGTCAAAACTGGGTACCGGCGGTGCGGTAACATTGCTGTCGTGCGATAACGTGCCGCACAATGGCGATGTGTTTCGTAGCGCATTGCTGAGCTTTCTTGAACAGGCTGACGCAACGCTCTGCGACTGGGTCAGGGCGCACGTGTCGTTTCCGAATTCGATGGTCGACCGCATTACGCCAGCGCCCGGCGTGGCTGACCAGCAGGCTGTGCTTGAACGCCACGGCGTTGTCGACCCCTGTGCCGTGGGCGCCGAAACCTTTATACAGTGGGTGATTGAAGATGATTTCAAAGCCGGTCGCCCGGCCCTGGAGCAGGTCGGCGTGCAGTTTACGGCCGATGTATCACCCTATGAAACGGCCAAGTTGCGGCTGTTGAACGGCAGCCATCTGATGATGGGGTTTATTGGGTATCTGGCGGGCTACACCCGGGTAGATAACGCCATCAAAGACCCGGCCATTCTGAAGCTGGTTAACGACTACATGACGCTGGATGCGGCCCCAACCCTGACCCCCATCGCCGACATGCCGTTGGATGCCTATCAGGTGCAATTGATCGAGCGGTTTGGAAACTCGACAATTGCCGACCAGCAACAACGCATTTGTTCCGATGGCTATGCCAAGCTGAAAAACTACCTGATGCCCGTGCTCAGTGATGTCATGGCGGCCGGTGGTGATACCAGCCGTCTCAGTTTGCTGTTCGCCAGTTTTCTAAAGTATCTGGACGGCGTTAACGATGCAGGCGAACCGATGCCGATCATTGAGTTTAATCTCAGTGAGGCGCAACGCGAAGCCAGCTCGGCAGATCGTTTGTCGTTGCTGAAAGTGGATGCCCTGTTCGGCGAGCGCCCCGACGATAACCGCACTCGCTTTCTGGAAGACGTAGCCAGCCACCTGGCAGGCATTCGTGCCCGCGGTGCTTACGAGTACTTACAGCGGATGATGCAGGGGTAACGCAGTTACCGCACAGCAGGGTGGCTATTTGTGGGTTGGAGGGTATCCTGTGCACGCAACTGGAGGAACTGTATGAGCGCAATCAAACCGGAATACGAAGCCGTTTATGAAGCCCAGAACAGCTTTCGGTATCTGGCGCACGGTGCCGACAGTTCTCTGGTGCGCTGGCATTACCACAACGAATATGAACTGCACCTCATTCTGACCACACACGGCAATGCCTTCATTGGCGATTACGTCGGCCCTTTTACGCCCGGTTCGGTGTTTTTGTGCGGCCCCTACCTGCCGCATAACTGGGTCTCGCTGGGAGACTTTCAAACCGGTATTCGCGACCGGGTGATCAACTTCTCCGATGAGCGCATTCAATCGCTGATTCAGATTCTGCCGGAAATGAAATCCCTGCAAACCATGCTGGCTGACTCGCGCTACGGTATCGAATTTTCCAAGGAAGCCAGCGCCCGGGTGATGGATGATTTTGCCACCATCGCAGGTCTTAAAGGCCCGGCCCGGGTGCTGTCGTTTCTGAACATCATGTCGGAACTGGCTCAGTCCCAGGATTATTGGCCGCTGTCGAGCCGCTCGTTTGAAGAAGAGTCGGATTCGCTGATGGAGGGCCGGGTCAATACCGTGGTCAACTACATCATCCACAATTGCACCCGGGAGCTGAGCCTGGAAGAAGTAGCCGGTGTGCTCGGCCTGGCGCCGACTTTCTTTTCGCGCTGGTTCAAAAAGGCTACCGGATACCGCTACATCGACTTTCTGACCCGCTTGCGCATCAGCCGCGCTTGCGAGCACCTGGAAGTGACCGATCGCCCCATCACCGAAATATGTTTCGACGCCGGCTTTGCCAACGTGGCCAACTTCAACCGGCACTTCCTGAAGATCAAGGGTATGACACCCCGCCAGTACCGGGAGTCGATCGAGATTCGCGGCCGAACCATGCAAAAGGTAGTCTTACAGCGTTAGTCTTGATCCGGCACCCACTTAGTCGGTATAAAGGGCGTTAGCGGGGAGCAAATCCCTACCGACCCACTTGGATGTGAAGGATCATAACGCCATGCCGATCATCGCCATTGGCGGCGGTGAACTAAAGGATCAGGAAACCCTCTTGCTCGATCAGTTCATCGTCAAGCAAACCCAGAAAGCCCAGCCCCGAGCCCTGTTTATACCGACCGCCAGCGGCGATGCACCGGGCTACATTGAAGCCTTCGATCAAATTTACGGGCTCTTGCTGGGGTGCGATACCCGGGCACTGTGCCTGAGCCGAGCGCCTTCTCCGTCGGCCATTGCCGACTTAATTGGCTGGGCCGATCTGATTTATGTGGGCGGCGGGGATACCCGTTCCATGATGGACCAGTGGCGGGCGCACGGGCTTGACCGCCGGCTGATCGAAGCCGAGGCCAGCGGCAAGGTGCTGTGTGGCCTCAGTGCTGGCGCGATATGCTGGTTCGACCTCGGGTTCAGTGATTCCAATCGCTTCGATTCCCGCGGCGACTGGGCCTATACCCGGGTCGAGGGGCTGGGGTTGTTGCCCGGCATGCTCTGCCCGCACCTCGACAGCGAGCAACGTGCCTTGCCGCTGATGCAGGATCTACTGGCCAACCCGGTGCAGACGCTGGCGCTAACAGACGGTGCCGCCGTCGTGGTCAGTGACGGGCAACTGTCAATACTGGAAGGGAAGGACCGCGCAGCGGTCTATCGCATCACGCCCGCCACCGATGGGCTGAACTGGGGTCAACTTCGCTAACAGGCGCGAACCCGGCCAATGGCTAGCCAGCACTGTAAAAAAACACCGGAAACCGGCTGTTTGAGTCGCCAAACCGTGATCGAGTCGACTATAGTGAACGGCCATGGTAATTAAATGGCTGTGCATCATGCAGTGTGTTTCCCAATTGCGACGTTGGTGCCTCCGGCAACGCCGGTTCTTCACGCAAACTCCGTTCGAAGCGTTGCGTTTTGTTCGGCACGTCCGTGTTTCGGGCCGGCGGCTGGCAGCAAGCCTGCCTTTGCTGGCTTTCATTCTGGGCGCGGCGGATTCTGCTGCCACCACCTTACCGCCACTGCAGTTGGTTGATCAGGCCGGGCAACCCGTCAGCGACGCTGTGGCCCGCATAGAACAGTCACAAACCTCTGCCGCCCAGGAAGGTCCGGCGGTCGCGGTGATGGATCAGGTTGACCTGAGCTTCAGCCCCAAGGTTATTGCCATCAGCACCGGAACCCGGGTGCAGTTTCCCAACAGCGATGATACCCGCCACCATGTCTATTCATTTTCGCCCGCTAAAACGTTCGAGCTGCGACTGTTTCGTGGTAACGAAGCGCCGCCGGTCGAGTTTGATCAGGCCGGCCTGGTGGTCATCGGCTGCAACATTCACGATGCCATGGTCGGCTACATCTATGTGACCAATGGCCAGGTGTATGGCGTGACCGATGCCGACGGTGGCCTGATGCTGCCCACCTTCACAGCGCCCGAATCAGCTGAACTGCTCATCTGGCACCCCGATATGGACGACCCGCTGGCCTTGCCGCTGGCCGGTCTCGATACGTCCGGAGACCTGCTGCGAATTGAACTGCCCATGACCCAGCGCCAGCCAGAGCCTGCCTCAGGGGCTGCCGGCGGGTTGCGCAACCGACTGCAACAATACAAGACCAATGACGATTAGCTTTCGAACCCGGTTGCTGCTGATTTTTACCGCCGTACTGGCTGTCACCCTTACCGCGACTACGTTGTCTGCTTTGCGGGCAACGGATGCCAATACCCGGGCGAACGCGACGCGTGAGCTGGCGGTGGCCGAGCGCGTGTTTCAGACCCTGCTCGATGAAAACAGCCGCGAACTGACCGACAGAACCACCTTGCTGGCGGAGGATTTCGGCTTCCGCGAGGCCATTGCCACCAACGAAGAAGACACCATCATAAGCGTGCTGGCCAACCACGGTGATCGCATTGGCGCTGATCTGATCATGCTGATGTCGCCGCAGGGCGAAGTGCTGATCAGCACTCACGACATCGGCGCCGATCTTGGCCGGGTGCGTGCAGGCCTTGGCAGTCAGGCATCGGCGTTTTCACTGTTAACCCTGAGCGAGCATCAGCCCTATCAGATGGTGATGGTGCCGGTGGACGCGCCCCAGCGGGTCGCCTGGGTTGGCATGGGGTTTCTGCTGGACAACGATCTGCTAGGCCGGTTTCGGGACATTACCAGCGCCGATGTCACCCTGATTTACCGCGAGCGGGAAGCTGGCAATTACTCGGACGTACAAACGCTGAGCACCCTGCCTACCCAGCCTCTGGCCGATGTTGACCTGCTCGGCCCCTACGATGAAGTGCTGGCTCAGGCAGCGGAGCAATTACGCGACCAGGGCCTGCTGAGTCGCTACGCGACGTTGCTCGATCAGCCACCGGTGCATCTCGGTGCTCTGCTGACGGTATCGCTGGCCGATGCGGTAGCGGCCAATACCCGCCTGCGCACCCAAATGCTATTGATCGCCCTGGCGGCACTGGTGTCCGCTGCCGTTGTCACTTTGTTTATTGCTCGTGGTATTACCCGGCCGATTGACACCCTGGTCGCCGCCGCCAGACGCATCGCCAGCGGTGATTACCAACACAGCGTGTCACTGAAAAACACCAATGAGTTCGGCGTGCTTGGGCAAACGCTCAACACCATGCAGAACGATATTCAGCAACGTGAGCGGCATATTTTTTACCAGGCCCGGCACGATCTGAAAACGGGCCTGCCCAATCTGGAACAAATGGCGCAGCGCTTTACCGAGTTGACGCCGGACGATCAGCACCCGGTAGCGGTTGTGCTGGTGCGCCTGGAAAACGTCAGCGCGCTGAGCGATGTCTATGGCCTCGCCTTTACCGACGAAATCGTCCGGCTTGCCGCCGAGCGTCTGGTGCACCGTTTGCGGCCCGGCGACATTGCGGGCCGGGTGGGTAACAATGAATTTCTGGTGCTGGCCGATGCGCAGCTTGCCGGGGAATGTGATCAGGCGCTGGCGGAGTATCTGGCGGTGTTTGACCAGGCCATTGAACACCAGGACATCGACGTGTTGCTGGATGTTCGCATGGGGCAGGTGATGTACCCCGAACAGGCCAGCAGTTTTGAAGATGCCTTGCGTCGGGCCAACATTGCTGTCAGTGATGCCAGAGTGCATGGTCAGGCGCTTGAGCGATACCAAATCGGGCGCGATGAATCGCACCTGCGGCAATTAACCGTCACCAACCGCTTGCAGCACGCCATCGAACACGGTGGCTTTGAGCTGTTGTTTCAGCCGCAATACGACCTGCGCAATCGCCGCATTCATTCGGCCGAGGCACTGTTGCGCTGGCACGACGACCAGTTGGGCCGAATGTTTCCGGATGAGTTTATTCCGCTGGCGGAGCAGTCGGGTGATATCACCCAAATTACTGAATGGGTTGTCACCGAGGCCATTGCCCGCATGACCGCCTGGCAGGAAGAGGGCCATGACCTCGGTGTCAGTATCAACCTCTCGGCCCGGGATATTCTCAACAGCCACTTTATCGACCGGGTGATCGAGCGAACCGCGCATGCCGGTTTTGAGCGGAAAAACCTGATGCTGGAAATTACCGAAAGCGCCATGGTGACTGATACCGAGCTCGCCCTGACCCATCTGAAACGACTCTATGGTGCGGGCTTTGACCTGGCGATGGACGACTTCGGTACCGGCTATTCGTCGCTGGCGCAACTGAAAACCATGCCGATACACGAACTCAAAATCGACAAGTCCTTTGTGTTGAGGCTCGATGAAGATCAGGATGACCAGAACATCGTGCGCTCAACCATCGAGATGGCGCATCATCTGGGGCTGACCGTCATTGCCGAAGGCGTCGAGAACCAAGCCGCCCTCAAACTGCTGGAACAGATGGGGTGCGATGCCATTCAGGGCTATTATTTGAGCAAGCCGATGGCGATTGCCGACCTGAAGCCCTGGCTGGCAGCCTTTAATGAAACCACTCTGGAGTCTAGTTATGGTTAACCGGTACCTGAATCGGGCTTTGCTGGCCGGTGCAGTGCTGTCGATGCTGGCACTGGCACCGGCCTGGGCTGGCAGTAAGATTCTGGCTACCTCAGCCGCCACTCAGATTGAAGGGGCTGCCGGCGGTGGTCTGGTGCCCTGGGCTGTGATAGGCGGCTATGGCAGTGAGGGCGAGTGGGGTGGTGCCGCCAGCCTGACCCGCGTTGGACTGCCGGACTTTCAGCTTGGCACGGCAGCGGTGCACGCCGGCGTAAACAACCGCGTTGAGTTCAGCTTCGCGCAGCAGACACTGCAGGTGGATAACCTGGCGTCAGTGCTTGGCAGCCCGCTCGATGGCGTGATTGAACAGCATGTCTACGGCGCCAAGGCCCGCCTGTGGGGGGATTTGATTTATGAGCCCTGGCCACAAATCAGCCTGGGAGCCCAGCATAAGGTGAATCTTAACCCGGCCGCCGGTACCGTGCTTGGCGCCAACAGTGACAGCGGAACCGACTGGTACCTGTCAGCCAGTAAGTTGTACCTGCACGCCCTGTTCGAACGGAATGTTCTGTTGAACGGCACCTTTCGCTATACCGATGCCAATGAGACCGGGTTTTTGGGGTTTGGGGCTGAAGGGGAGTCTGATCCAAAGTTTATGGTCGAAGCCAGCGCAGGTCTTTTTCTGAATGCAAACTGGGCGCTGGGTGTTGAATATCGCCAAAAGCCGGACCGGCTGAACCTGGGCGAATCCGACTGGCGCGATGCCTTTGTCGCCTGGTTCCCCAGTAAGCGGGTAACGGTGGTCGGGGCCTATACCGACCTGGGCAAGGTGGCTCTCTGGGATGACCAGACGGGCTGGTACCTGTCGGTACAAATTAATAACTGAAGGTGACTGAATTCATGCGACTGATGACCTCCATCGTTTTGGTGGCCCTGGTGGCGGCCTGCAGCACTAAGCCCACCCAGCCGACCTTGTATGAGCGCCTGGGTGAGCAGGACGGCATTACCACCATTGTCGATAACCTCCTGTATGAACTGGGTGGCAACGACACCCTGCTGCCGTTTTTTGCCAAGACCGACATCGGCCGGTTTCGGGAAAAGCTGATCGAACAGCTGTGCCAGGTCAGCGACGGCCCGTGCGAGTACACCGGCGACAGCATGGCGCAGGTGCACGCCGGAATGGGCCTGAACGACAGCCACTTTAACGCCCTGGTCACCGACCTGGTGGCGGCCATGGACGAGGCCGATGTGGCGACCGGCGCGCAGAACGATCTGCTGTCGCGGCTGGTGCCCATGTATGACGAAGTCATGAACCCGGACGCTTATCTGGAGCCCGGTACCGCTTCGCAGGCGCCATAATCCGACTATACTGATGATTCAAGACTGGATTCCCGGTTAGTTGGTACCACAAACACCCCGGGGCCGGGCAGGGATACCCGCTTACCGTTTGCCGCCACTGGCAGGCAGACACTCAGCCATATCCACTGCAACAGGGCCCGCCATGACTGACGTACGAGGCCTTAAAGCCTGGCTGAAAGTGATCGCCAAGCTCGACTTGCCATCCCTCAACTCGGTGGTGAAGGCCATCTGTGAGCTCAGCGATGACGACGACAGCAGCGCCGATGAATTCACCCAGATCGTGCTGCGCGACGCCGATCTCACTTCCCAGGTGCTCAAAGTCGCCAACTCAGTGCATTACAACCGCAGTTTCAGTCCGATCAAGACCGTTTCCCGCGCCATTGTTCAGATCGGCTATCTGGATCTGAAGAACATTGCACTGGCCACTACGCTGATTGATGGTTTCCTTGACGGCAAGCCCCGAGAACGACTGATCAATAACCTCGCCCGTTCTTTCCATGCCGCCGTGCAAGCGCGCGCCATTGCGCAGCAGTTGAACAGCGACGATCATGAAGAAGTCTTTATTGCGGCCCTGTTGCTGCGCCTCGGTGATCTGGCTCTGCTGGCCACGGGTCGGCCCGAAGTTGAAACCTTTATGGCCGCGCGCGACCTGAGCCCGGGCGAAGCACACAGCTTGGCGCTGGAACATCTGGGTGTCGGTGTCAAAACCCTGAACCGGGCGCTGATTCAGGAGTGGGGGCTGGGCGATCTGGTGCTGAAGGCCAGTGATGACACCCACAGTGCCGACCCCTGGGTGCGCTCGGTTCAGTTTGGCGATGAAATCAGCCAGACCATCCATCTGGGCATCGACCACCCCGAGATGCGCAAGATCATTCAGCGTATCAGCCAGTTTCAGGGCCGAAGCAGTGCCGATGTTCGCGAGCATATTTTGTTGATGGCAGAAGAGGCGTCTTCGGTGGCCACCACCTATGGCGCCGAGCGGTTGCTGCAGGCCCTACCGCAACGCAGTACCATTGAGGGCGACGCTACCGACGTTAAATCGACCGACTACGATATGCAGCGCTTTTTGAACCGCATCAGCCGCTGCATCATGGATGTCGAACCCTTACCCCGCCTGCTGCAGCTGGCGGTTCATGCGTTGCATCGTGGCGCCGGTTTTGGGCGGGTGGCCCTGTGGTTGAGCTCCGCACGGGATCACCGGCTCGAACCGGTCATCGTTGCCGGCGACGACGTCGCCCGCTGGCGCGAATTGCTGAAACTGGATCTGAGCACTCTGCAGCAGGATGAATCGCTGACTCGCTTCCTAAAGACGCCCGAACCCCAGTGGTACAACCGCAAAACGCCCACTGACGGGGTTATGAAGCGCCTGCTTGGTCCGGTTGACGGCATGATGGTGCCGGTTCAGTCACCGGAACGGCTGGTGGGGGTGATTTACGCGGATAACGACGGAGGGCCCCTCACCGAACGCCAGTTTGAGGAATTGCAATTGGTGGCGAACCAGATCAACCTGTATTTGCAGTTCAATATACCCGCACAACCAAAAAGCGGCTGACGAGTCAGCCGCTTTACCCGCGATGGCCGGTTAGAACACCGGGCCAGGCATTGCGCCGGTTAAATGGTCGGTGTCCGGTCACTTTGCAGGGCATCGAGTACCGGGCTGGCTTCAATGCTGGTCAGGCCATTGGCATCGGTGATGTTGTCAAACGCCAGTTGTTGCTGCACTGCGGCCGTCACCGATTCGGCTTCCTCTGCCGAGTCAATCGCCGGGTTCCCCGGCGTCAGCCGTTCATCCTGAAGCGCATTGAACTCCTGCTGGAGCTGATCGATCTGTGACGATTCCGCCTCCGAGAATCGCTCCAGGGCAGAGATGGTGCCATTCAACGTTGACAGTGTTTCGCCCCGATCACGCACAAAAAAGCTGCTATCAGGCAGCGGGCCCAAGTCTTCAACGCCCTGACCGAAGGGATCGCTCAGCGCCCGTTCACGCAGTGACTGCAAGGCTTCTGCAGCCTGGGCGCTTAACTGCTCCCGGCTTTCGGTAAGCTCGGTGCTGCCGCCTTCAGCGATCTGATCGCGTTCACTGCGCAGCTGGTCGACCACTTCGCCCCGGCTTTGCTGGGAAATAGCCAGACTGGAGGCTTCCTGCACCAGAGAGCGCTCGGCGCTGGTGCGCCGGTCGATTCGGGTATCGACCTGAACATCGGGAGCGGGTGTCTGGCGCTCCTGGGGTGAGGGTTCCTGCCGGGCAGGCGACGGCGCCTGGGGCGCACGTGGCTCCGGCCGGTTGATCGAACCCAGGGTGACATTGCTACCTGTTACGTCCGTCAACATCTGCTAACCTCCCAAGCGATTGTTGAATCTATGTCTGCAAAGTTTAGGGGTGTTTGGTTATTTTTCAACCAGCCTTCTGCATCCGAATGCGGTTTACCCGAGTATTTACCCTAACTCTACACTTTATTAATCAGCAACGGTGACCCCCTGTAATGACCGAGTCCGATGCCCTAAGGCTATTGATGCGAACGGCTGAAGGCGATGCCCAGGCCTTTCGCCAACTCTACGACCACACTTCCGGCAAATTGTTCGCCGTCAGTCTGGGCATGATGAAACGCCGCGACCTGGCCGAAGACGCCGTTCAGGATGCGTTTGTCAGGATCTGGCATAACGCCGGTGAATACCGGGCCGAGAAAGGCGTTGTGCTGACCTGGATGATCAGCATTGTGCGCTACCGGTGCCTGGATTTGCTGCGGTCCGCAAAATCACGCCGCGAGCACCTGACCGATGGCGATCTGGATCTGGCCGATGAGCCGGAAGACCATGCCACCCCGGAAGGCGCTTTGCATGCCGGCCGTGACCGGGTACGCATTGACGAGTGTCTGGATGAACTGGAAGACCAGCAGCGCCATGCCATTCAACTGGCCTATTTTCGCGGCCTGACCCATCAGGAAGTCTGTGGTCAACTGGATTTGCCGCTGGGGTCGGTAAAAAGCTGGATTCGGCGTGGCCTGCAACAACTGAAACGGTGCCTGGAATGACGCAACAACTGTCCGACAGACGGCTCGATACCCTGGCCGCCGAATACGTGCTCGGCACACTCGATGCCGATACCCGGGTCAAACTGCAACGCCTGATGATCACCAGTGATCGTGCCCGCCAGGCGGTCTGGCGCTGGGAGCGGGACCTCAATGCACTGGGCGCCAGCCTGAACGATGTTCATCCAGGTCCGGACCTCTGGCAGCGGATTGAGGCAAGGCTGGGCTTGGCCAGTGAGACCACGGCCGACTCTTTCGAGCAGAAGCATCGACGACCCTCCCGGCTCGGTTCAGGACGAGGCTGGAATCCCTTCCAAAGCTGGGTCTGGCCCGCCATCGCGGCCGCACTGGTGCTGGTCATGGTGAGCTGGAATACCTGGCAGGTACCGCAACCGGCTCCGACACAGGTCGCGGTTATTCAGGACGCCAGCGCCCGGGCGCTGTGGTCGGTTAGCCTGACTGAACAGAATCTGGTGGTTACCAGTACTCGGGAGGTAACGCCCAGCACCGATCGCGACTACCAACTCTGGCTGGTGGCGGCTGACGGTCGAGCCCCTGTCTCGCTGGGCCTGTTGCCGGAAACGGGGCAGCGCCAGTTAGCGCGCAGTGTGCTGTTTGATACGGCTACTGTTGACGTGCTGGCGGTCAGCCGGGAGCCGGAAGGCGGCTCGCCCACCGGCCAACCGACGGAGGTGCTGTACTCGGCGCAACTGGTGAGACAGTAAAAAAGGGGGCGCATCAGGGCCGGTGAATTGTTATTTACCGGCCCCTTTAAAATACAGGTTTCGGCATAATCACTGAACAATGCCATACTCATGGCGAACAGGGCCCACATATTGCCCCCGGGAGCGCCATTATGCCGATACTCAGAGACGACCATACCGCTGCGCTGGCAGGTATTCATGCCCAGGGCGGGGAGCTGCTGGAGCGCATTCAGGATGTACTCGACCAAAGCACCCTCTCGGCTCCGATTGAACGGTTGTTAAGAACCACAGCGGTGCGCCGCGAAACCCTGCTGCTGGACGTCGAAATGATTGAGCGCGAGCGTGGCGACCTGCCCAAGGCCGCCAATACCGAACGTGCCCTGCTTGAGGCCATTGCGGACTGGGTGCATACCCAACTGACCGACGAGAGCAGCCTGATCCGCCGTTTGACCGAAGCCGAGACCCAGTGGCGCCAGGTGATTCTGGAGGCGCTGGAGCAGGACTGGACTGACCAGGAGCAGGATGTGCTACAGGCATTGGTAGAGCACAGCGACGAGTTCATCGACGAACTGGCGGTGTTGCAAACGACGCTTTAGCCTGGTTACTGTGCCTGGGGAGCCTCTGAATAGGGCCCCTCGGATAAGCCAGAGCCCCGGGGGAGTTATTCAGAGGCTCCCCAGCTGTGACCCGCTGGGCATTTTAGCGCCCCGGTGTTAGGTTTTTGCGCCACTTAGGGTAAGCTGGCCGACCTTGGGTTAAGGGATTAGGGATTGGAACATGAAGCAGTCGATGGAAACGCGCTCGTTTCTCGTGTTTTTACTGATCGTCACGGTGCTGTTCGGGCTGGTACTCGAACCATTTTGGGGCGCCATTTTCTGGGCCGCCGCCGTCTCTGTTATTTTTTATCCGTTGCAGCGCCGTCTGGTGCACCGGTTTAACGGGCGTCGCAATCTGGCCGCTATAACCACTTTATTGTCGTGCATGCTGATCGTGGTGATACCGGTGCTGCTGGTGCTGTCGCAAGTGGTGCGCGAGGCCATAGGGCTTTATCAGGCGATTGAAGAGGGCGATATGTCGCCGGGCGGCTATCTGGACCAAATTCGGTCGGCCTTTCCGATCATTCCGCAGACGCTCGAAAACCTGGGCATCGATACCAATAATCTGCGCGAGCAGATCTCCGATTTCAGCGTGGCTGCGAGCCGCTATCTGGCGCAGGAAACCCTGACCTTTGGCCAGAGTACCCTCACCTTTGTACTGCAGTTGGGCATGATGCTCTATCTGACGTTTTTTCTGCTGCGCGATGGCGATACCCTGATTGACCTGATGGTCAAAGCCCTGCCCCTGGGGGATGAGCGCGAGCGCCGTCTGTTCGACAAGTTCGCCGAAGTCACCCGGGCAACGGTTAAGGGCAACCTGGTTGTGGCCATGGTGCAGGGTGCGCTGGGGGGCTTCATATTCTGGGTGCTGGGCATTCCCGCCGCCATACTCTGGGGCGTAATGATGATGGTGCTGTCGCTGATTCCTGCGGTCGGCGCGGCTCTGGTGTGGGGGCCGGCGGCGATCTATCTGTTCGCCGTGGGCGATGTGGTGCCGGGCATTGTTCTGGTGCTTTACGGCGTCATCATTATTGGCCTGGCCGATAACATTCTGCGCCCCATTCTGGTCGGGCGGGACACCAAGCTGCCGGATTACCTGGTGTTGTTCTCTACCTTGGGTGGTATTGCGCTGATGGGCATCAATGGCTTTGTGATCGGGCCACTGATTGCCGCCGTCTTCTTGACCTTCTGGGACATCTTCATGGATGAATTTAATACCGATGTGAACCAGCCAGTGCAAGACAGTGAGACCGCAGAGGCTGGCACGGTCGAAAAAAGCCGCTAACGTGGTGGGCGGGCCGGCTGCTTTGCCCGGCCCGTCAGGAACACCCCAATGCCACCCAGTAACAGCCCGGTGGCGATCAGCAAGTGCGTGGTCAACGGTTCCAGTACGATGACGGCGCCACCCACCGCCGCCAGAATCGGCACACTCAACTGCAACACGCTGGCCTGAATGCCACTGAGTGCAGGCAGCACGCTGTACCAGAGCGCGTAACCGATGCCAGAGGCCAGTGCACCCGAGGCAACGGCCAGCCAAAAGCCGTGCGATGAAATCAGAATCGAATCGGTAAAGGGCAGGTATAGAAGCAGGGCGAATGGCGCTGCCCGCACGAAGTTACCGGCGGTATCAGCCAGGGGCTGGCTTGAGCCCCGTCCGTTCAGAGTGTAGAACCCCCAGGCAATGCCACTGATGACCATCAGCATAAACCCGAGCCGGGTGGGTGCTGTCAGCCCCGGGACGATCAGATACAGAAAACCGCCCACTGCCATCCATAATCCCAGCCACTCCAGCCCGGTCAGGCGTTCGCCTCTTAGCAGACTGGTGATGATCATTGTCAGTTGCACCGTACCGAACAACAGTAAAGCGCCGGTGGCAGTATCGAGTTGCACGTAGGCGAAACTGAAACTCGCCGCGTACAGCCAGAGAAAACCCGCTCCCCGCCAGGAACCGGCGAGCACCAGAGCCGACAGACGCTCCTGGCGATGCCGCAACGCGAGGATGATCACCAGCGTCAGCGCTCCGGACACCAGCCGCACGGCGGTAAACGACGCCGCATCAATACTCAGGGTGCCCAGTGCCAGCCGACACAACACCGAATTGGCGGCGAAGGCGAGCAGCGCGAGCAAGGTCAGGGAGGCGTGGCGGGGTGGTAGCATGGCGGAACCGTATCAGAACTGTGGGGCGCCTACTGTACGGGTTTTTCCGCCAAAGCTCATGCCCTGAAACAAACTAACGAATCACGCCTTCCAGGTAGCTGTGACCGCCCAGATAGGACATGGCTGTGCGAATCGTCCGGCTGCGCTGCGACACATAGGCCGATGGCTGGCCAACGTTCAGGCGCTTGGGGTTGGGCAGCACAGCCGCGAGCAGAGAGGCTTCGTAGGGCGTCAACTGCGCCGGTGTCTTGTTGAAAAAATGCTCGCTGGCGTCGGTCACCCCATACACGCCCGGCCCGAATTCAACCACGTTCAGGTAGATCTCGAGCAGCCGCCCCTTGCTCCAGAACAGTTCCATCCACAACGTCAGCCAGGCTTCGATGCCTTTGCGCACCAGGCTGCGACCGGTCCAGAGATAGAGGTTCTTGGCCAGTTGCTGGCTGATGGTGCTGCCGCCGCGCAACCGGTCACGGTCTTCATTCAGGGCCTTGCGAATGGCCGCGACGTCAATGCCGAAATGGTCGGGGAAACGCTGGTCTTCGGAGGCAACGACGGCGAGGGGCAGATGCGGGGAAATGTCTTCCAGTGGAGTCCATCGGGTTAGCCAGGGCGACCGGTCGCCCGAATCTTGCAGAATGTACGCCGTGGTGGGTGGGTTAAGCACGGCCAGTGGCAGTGTCAGGCCAACACTCA
Source organism: Saccharospirillum alexandrii (assembly GCF_004000275.1). Taxonomy (GTDB): domain Bacteria; phylum Pseudomonadota; class Gammaproteobacteria; order Pseudomonadales; family Natronospirillaceae; genus Saccharospirillum; species Saccharospirillum alexandrii. The sequence continues at coordinate 723,789 of NZ_RCIP01000002.1, read as the reverse complement.
GCAGGCACAGGGCGCCTGTTAGCCAGAAAAAACTGCGCAACCAGCGCCTGGGAGTGAAGTTGAAACGCACACGCATCCATGATGATCAGAGAAAGGGAAGCGGTCAGTCTACCCCAAAAGCAGGCCGGGCGAATGTCATGAAAGAGTATGGCAGTCATGTCTTTCGGGTTCCCGGAATACACGGCTGCCATGGTATGGTCAGAAAAACGTCACACAACCGTCATCTGTTGCCTTTAGGGTGCAGCCATCGTTTTTTATGCCACCCGCGCACTGAATGGATGAACAAGATGACTGTAACGACCTTTGGAAAACCGGTTACTGTGGGTCTGCTGACTCTGGCGGCCGCTGCTCTTACCCCGGCCATGGCCGATTTTCAACTCGACAGCCGGTATCAGGATACCGATGGCGATTTGATTGCGGATATCCCGACTGACGAATCGCAGTGGCGTGACCCGTCAACTCTGGTGTTTGCCTACACACCGGTGGAAGACCCGGCTGTCTATGCCGATGTGTGGTCAGAATTTCTGGAGCACATGGAGGCGGAAACCGGCAAACGGGTTCAGTTCTTTCCGGTGCAGTCGAATGCGGCCCAGATCGAAGCCATGCGCGCCGGTCGCTTGCACATTGCCGGCTACAATACCGGTTCAAACCCGCTGGCCGTGGCCTGCTCCGGTTACCGCCCGTTTGCGATGATGGCCGCTGCTGATGGTTCTTTCGGTTATGAGATGGAAATCATCACCCACCCGGAATCTGGCCTGAATGACATAGAAGACCTGAGGGGTCAGAAGCTGGCGTTTACTTCTCAGACTTCCAACTCAGGTTTCAAGGCACCCTCGGCCATTCTGAAATCGGAGTACGGCATGGAGCCGGACCGTGATTTTGAACCGGTGTTCTCTGGTAAGCACGACAACTCCATTCTGGGTGTCGCCAACCAGGATTACCCGGCCGCTGCCATTGCCAATTCGGTGCTGAGCCGGATGGTCAGCCGCGACATCGTCTCTGAAGACCAGATCAAAACGTTATACAAGTCGCAAACCTTTCCGACCACCTCTTACGGCGTTGCCCACGACTTGCACCCGGACTTGCAGGAAGCCGTTCAGCAAGCCTTCTTCTCGTTCGACTGGGAAGGCACCAAGCTGGAAGAGGAGTTTTCTAAGTCTGGCGAAGCGCAGTTCATTCCCATCACCTTCCAGAACGAGTGGTCGGTAATTCGCCAGATCGACGACGCCAACGGCGTGCAGTACGACTGCCAGTAAGAATTCGTCAGTCACACACTGACACAGAGTGCAGACCTTTGCCCGGCGTATGCCGGGCGCTTTTGTTTATTGACCACCCAGTTTGGGCGCGCCGGTGCGTTGCGCCGGAGCATGCCGCTAACCGGGTGCGGGGAGTAGTAAGGTGTTAAGACTGGAACAACTGACCAAGGTCTACAAAACCGGTGACAAAGCCCTCACTGACATCAACCTGTCGGTAGAAGCCGGGCAGGTCGTTGGGTTGATTGGCCCGTCCGGCGCGGGTAAATCGACTCTGATTCGCTGTGTTAACAGGCTGGTCGAGCCCAGTGCCGGCAAGATCTGGCTGGGCGATCAGGAACTGGCGGGTCTGAGCAAGAGCGCGCTGCGCCGTCAGCGTCGGCGTATTGGCATGATCTTTCAGGAATACGCGCTGGTCGAACGGCTGACGGTCATGGAAAACGTGCTCTCTGGTCGCCTGGGTTACGTGCCGTTCTGGCGCAGCCTAACCCGGCGGTACCCCGCCGATGACATCGAAAACGCTTTCCGTTTCCTTGACCGTGTAGGTCTGGCTGACCATGCCGACAAACGCGCGGATGCACTTTCTGGCGGTCAGCGTCAGCGAGTGGGCATTGCCCGGGCATTGGCGCAGGAACCGGATTTGCTGTTAATCGATGAGCCAACCGCCAGTCTGGACCCGAAAACCTCGCGGCAGATTATGCGCCTGATCATTGAGCTGTGTAACGAACGGGGCCTGCCCGCCATCATTAACATTCACGATGTCCCGTTGGCGCAGGCCTTCGTAAACCGCATCATCGGACTGAACCAGGGCCGCGTTGTGTTTGATGGGGCGCCGGTTGACCTGTCGGACGAGGTGCTGACACGGATTTACGGTGAGGAAGACTGGGTTGCCCTGCGAGGCAAGCCCGGCCAGGAAAACGAGGACGTGGAGGCACCGGCGCTGGATGCCCACCGGCTAGAGGCTGCCCAATGACGACGCAACGCTATCCGAGAACCTGGCGCCGCCCGCCGGTTTTGATCCCGGACCCGCGCTGGCGCTGGGGGTTCTATCTGGCCGTCTTGATTTATCTGCTCGCCGCCAGCAGCACACTGGACGTCAACTGGCAGCGAGCCTATGAGGGACTGGAGCGCGGTGGCCGGTTTGCCATGGGCTTTTTGCAACCGGATTTCACCACCCGCTGGCGCGATATTTCCCTCGGCCTGGTAGAAAGCCTGACCATGACACTGACGTCGACCATCGCTGGCGTTTTGCTGGCCATCCCGGTGGGGCTGGGTGCGGCACGCAATATCTCCAACGGCCCGGTCTATTTGATCTGCCGCGCCTTTGTGGCGGTATCGCGCAGCCTGCAGGAAGTCATCATCGCCATACTGTTCGTCGCCATGGTCGGCTTTGGTCCGCTGGCGGGGTTTCTTACCCTCACCTTCGCCACCATTGGCTTTATGGCCAAACTGCTGGCCGAAGACATTGAAGAAATGGACGAACGCCAGGCGGAGGCCATTCGCGCCACCGGTGCCAGCTGGTTGCAGCTGATTCATGTTGGGGTGATGCCGCAAGTCATGCCCCGGCTGATCGGGCTGTCGCTGTACCGGCTGGATATCAATTTTCGCGAATCGGCGGTGATTGGCATTGTCGGCGCTGGCGGTATTGGCGCCACGTTGAATACCGCCATCGATCGCTATGAATACGATTCGGCCGGTGCCGTGCTGATCATCATCATTGTGATTGTGATGGCAACGGAATACCTCTCCGGCTACGTTCGCAAGTGGGTGCAATGATGACTCAACCTACAACCGCACTGACCGCCTGGAAACGCAATACCCGTCGGCACGAATGGCTGGTCTGGCTGGCCTGGCTGGTCACGATATCGGCGTTTATTGTGACCTGGCAAATCATGAACCAGAACACGCTCTGGTTTTTTCTGGCCGATGCCCCGGAGCAAATTCGGGATCTGGGCGGGCGCATGTTTCCGCCGAGCTGGTCTTACATTCATTATTTGTGGGGGCCACTCTGGGATACCCTGAACATTGCCACGCTGGGGACCCTGATTGGTATCGTGATCGCGGTACCGGTAGCGTTTCTGGCGGCTCGCAACACCACCCCCTCGCGCCGCCTGGTGCGACCCCTGGCGTTGCTCGTCATCGTGGCATCGCGGTCGATCAACTCCCTGATCTGGGCGCTTCTGCTGGTTGCCATTCTTGGGCCGGGTTTGCTGGCTGGTGTTATTGCCATTGCGCTGCGATCCATCGGTTTTGTCGGCAAACTCATGTATGAAGCCATTGAAGAGATCGATACCGCCCAGGTCGAGGCCATTGAAGCGACCGGTGCCTCGCTGATGCAACGGCTCGATTACGGCATCGTGCCACAGATTCTGCCGACCTTTTTTGGCGTCTCGGTGTTCCGTTGGGACATCAATATTCGCGAGTCCACCATCTTGGGGCTGGTGGGTGCCGGGGGCATTGGTTTGCAATTGCAGGCCGCGCTGAACACCCTGGCCTGGCCGCGGGTCACGATGATCTTTGTGGTGATTCTGGGCACGGTGGTGGTGTCGGAGTGGGTATCGTCGCAGGTGCGTAATGCCATCCGTTGAGTGACTGGCCAGGAGAAGACAACCGCCCGGCAGGGCGGTTGCAGGAAAACGGCTTAGCCGAAAATGCCCTTGAACATAAAGAAGAAAATGATCGCCAGGAAAGCCCCGGCCGGGAGTGTGACGATCCAGCTGGCGAAGATGGTGCCCACCACTCTCAAGTTGAGTGCTGAAATACCCCGGGCCATGCCGACGCCGAGCACGGCGCCCACCAGAGTGTGGGTGGTGGAAATCGGCAGGCCGGTGCCCGAGGCCAGCACGACCGTGGTGGCGGCTGCCAGTTCGGCGGCGAACCCCCGGCTCGGGGTCAGTTCGGTGATCTTCCGGCCGATGGTGCCCATCACCTTGTAACCAAAAGTAGCCAGGCCGACCACGATGCCGCCACCGCCAAGCAGCAGCACCCAGGCGGGCATGGCCGATTCAGCCAGAATATTGCCCTGATTGGCCACCACATTGATGATGGCCGCCAGCGGGCCAACCGCATTGGCCACATCGTTTGAGCCGTGGGCGAATGCCATGGCGCAGGCGGTGAAAATCATCAGAATGGCGAACACTTTTTCGACTGAGGCGAAGCGAAAATGACGATCGGCCTCTTCGTCGATTTTAACCCGCTTGAGTAACGCGATACCCAGCAACATGACGGCGAAACTGACGGCGACGCTGATCAGCACACTTTCACCGAACGAGAGGCCAACGCCTACGTGTTTCAGGCCTTTGGTGAAGGTCACCATGGTGATCATAAAGGCGGTAAGAAACATATAACCGGGCACGTAGCGTTTCGCGTTGCCAAAGGGGTCGTCGGTGTTGAGGATCAGCTTGTGAACGCTGCGGAAAATAAAGAAGGCGAGAGTCCCGGCCAGTACCGGTGAGACCACCCAGCTCATCACAATGGAGGTTACCTTGCCCCACTGCACGTATTCGACGCCGATACCGACGGCTGCAAAGCCAACAATGGCGCCGACGATGGTGTGCGTAGTGGACACTGGCCAGCCCATCATCGAAGCGATGACCAGCCAGATCGCCGCCGCCAGTAGCGACGACATCATCCCGTAGACCAGTAATTCCGGCGATCCGGCCATCACATTGGCGTCGATGATGCCTTTTCGAATGGTACCGGTGACCTCGCCACCGGCCAGGTAAGCGCCGGCGAATTCGAACACCATGGCGATAATAATCGCCTGTTTAACGGTCAGGGCACGAGAGCCGACGGATGTACCCATGGCGTTGGCGACATCGTTGGCGCCAACGCCCCAGGCCATGAAAAAGCCAAACAAGCAGGCAAGCAAGACGAACCATTGGCCGTATTCTGCAATGACGGTCATGGGGTATTCCTCTTATCGGTGAGCATGGGGTGACGCAGGCCGACTCGGGCGCTGGGTCAGCGAGCTAACAGAATTTGCAAACGAGAGCCGACGCGTTGTGCCACGTCTGCCAGGTCACCGATCAGCTCGATTACCCGGTACAGGAACATCACGTCAATGGGGGGGTAGTCCTTTTCCACGGCACGCAGGGCGCGGCGTACCCGGATTTCCAGTTCATCGGCCCGGTGCTCCTGATCGTCCAGATCGTTGAGCAGGCCGCTCACCAGCTTGATTTCCCGACTGCTGAAGCCGGTTTCGAACAATTCGTCCAGTTCGGCCAGCGCATCAGCGGCTTTCTGACTGGTGTTAATCGACGATTCCAGGTACTCGCGCATCAGCGGCTGTATGGGGTTCGGGATGGTCATTTCCCGGCCCAGCATCACTCCGGCTATGTCCTTGGCGCGGTTGGCGAGTTTGTCCTGGTGGGTCAGCAGTTCGAGCAGGTCGGAGCGGGGGACCGGCATGAACAGGCTGTTGGGCAGGTGCATGCGGATGTCTTTTTTCATCCGGTCCGCTTCGCCCTCGAGTTTGGCAATGTCCTGACGGATGGCTTCGGCCGCCTGGTAGTCGCCAGTAGCGGCCACATCATAAAAGTCGATCAGTCGAACCACGCAGGCGTGCGCTTTCTGCATGTGTTCCTGCATGGGCTTGACCGGGGACCGGCCAAAGAGGGCCATCAATGGGCTGTCAGCCGCCATGTCGCTTTCCTCTGTTGCATCGTCGAATGAAGTGGGGGCGCATTATAGAGACCCGGCGCTGTAATAAAAACGTCACATGTGGGCTAATTCACATTTTTTTGACCAGCGGGTGTTTTGGTGTGAAGACGAGGTGGCAGGGCCGGGGGTTGCATGGAGAGTGATTACTTACCCGGCAGGCCGCCGGGCAGGTTTGAACGATGCGTCGGTCAGTTAAGTGGTTCGCCCTCGCTGGGCTGGGGCAGAGCCCGGATGCGTCGCTTGTCGTCGATGGCGACGTACACGAACTCCGATTCCGTGACCTTCTGGCGTTCTTCGTCTTCGGGCATCCGGCACCAGACCTCAACGCCGATGCGAATCGAACTGCGGCCCATGCCCAGAATGCGGGTATAGCAGCAGATGACCGAGCCAACCCGGACCGGCCGCACAAACGACATGTCACCAATGGCCATGGTGGTGGTACGGCCATGAGCCAGCCGGCTGGCGGCGATGCTGGCGGCCATGTCCATATGCGTCACCAGCCAGCCGCCGGAGATGTCCCCATTGGTGTTGGTGTCTTTGGGCTGGGCAACGACCCGCAATTGCAGTTCGCCGCGGGGCGTCGGGTCTTTTTCATCCAGTTTTTTCATGGGGTCCCTAACATCGTTCTGGCCTGGAAAGTCAGGCCGGGCGGGGCTGTCCGGCCAGTATCGGCAATACATCACTGGCCCGGAGTATACGGGAAAAACACCGCTTTTGACTATGTCGGAGGGCCGCTGATCGGTCCGTATGCGATATTTATGACAGTTGTAACAATACTGTCACATCAAAGACATATCCTTGTCATATCCGAGCTCTAGCATGCCTCTCGAGCTTCGAGGTTGTGACCCAGTTGCCAATTCGCAGTTGGGCAGGCCGAGAAAAACCAAAGACTGACTGGAGGTTTACCAGTGAACAAGAAAATGATTGGCGCCCTGGCTCTTGCCACCGCCGCTACCAGCTTCGCAACGGTATCGGCCGAAGGCCGTAGCCAGATTAGCATCGTAGGGTCTTCTACTGTGTTCCCATTCGCGTCGGTGGTTGCCGAGCGTTTCGGTCAGACTACTTCATTCCCAACGCCGACCATTGAATCTACCGGTTCAGGCGGCGGCTTGAGCCTGTTTTGCCAGGGCGTTGGCGAAAGCACACCAGACATTACCAATGCCTCTCGTCGCATCAAGCAATCTGAAATCGAACTGTGTGCCAGCAACGGTGTAGAAGACGTTGTTGAAGTATTGATCGGCTACGACGGCATTGCCATTGCGAACAGCGTTGACGGTGCCGAGCTACAGCTGAGCAAAGGCCAGCTGTTCCTGGCATTGGCTGAAACCGTGCCGAGCCCGAATGGCTCAGGTCTGGTGACCAACCCATACGAAACCTGGAACGACATTGACAGCAGCCTGCCGAACATCGACATCCGCGTTTTCGGACCGCCACCGTCATCCGGTACCCGCGACGCCTTCGTTGAACTGGTGATGGAAGAAGGTTGCATGGAATTCGACGCGATCGCGTCACTGGAAGACACCGACGAAGACAAGATGGAAGAAGTCTGTGCCACCATGCGTGAAGATGGCGCTTTCGTTGAAGCTGGCGAAAACGACAGCCTGATCGTGTCGCGTCTGGAAAACGACCCGAACGCTCTGGGCATCTTCGGTTACTCCTTCCTGGATCAGAACTCAGACAAGGTCAAGTCAGTCTCGGTTGAAGGCGTTAAGGCCACCTTTGATACCATCGCTGACGGCTCTTACTCAGTGTCCCGCCCGCTGTTCTTCTACGTTAAGAAGGCACACGTCGGCGTGATTCCGGGCATCGAAGAGTACCTGGCCGAGTTCACCAGCCGCCGTTCCATTGGCGCCAATGGTTACCTGATCGACCGTGGTCTGATTCCGCTGTCCAATACCGAATACGCTCGCATGAAAGACAACGCAGAGAACCTGCGCGACGTCTCACTGTAAGCAGTAGTCGTAAGGGGCCGGGCAAAACGTCAGGCCCAATCAGAGGAGGTCCAGTTGGCTGGCCCTCCTCTTGGTGTTTAAACGGTATGGGTTCTTCTGGCGGTATTTTCTGAGAGAATGCGCCGCGTCGGCCCGGTTTCGTTGACACCGGTTATGGAATGTCCCGGTCAACGCTTTGCACGGTGTGTTTTCACCAGGCAATAGAGCAGTGACCGAGACGTTTTTTCATGTTCTGAGGAGTGGTTGGATGCAAACATCGACCCTGATTTTGTTCGTACTGGCGTTGACTGTCGTCGCCTATGTGCTCGGCCGTCAGCGCTCGGTGCAGCTGGCCCAGCCACTTGGCGGGATTAAAAGGCTGCATTCCCTGCCCAATTACTACGGACTGATGGCCGCCGTCTGGACCGGCATTCCAGCCCTCGTCATCGTCGCTGTCTGGACGGGAATGGAAACCACGGTCATCACCGGTACCGTGCTGTCGACGTTACCGGACACCTACACCAGCGTCTCGGAGTCTCAAATAAGCCTGACGTTCAGCCGCATTCGTAACATTCAACTGGGCACGATAGACGGCAGCCAGTACCCCGATCTGGTTCAGGCGGGTGAGTTGCTGCAACGCTTAACCGAGAGCAGTCAGTTTGGCAAGGTCGCGCTGACCCTGGTCATCTCTGTTCTGGGCGGCGCCTATGCCTGGTTGCGGACCAGCCCGAGGCTGAGAGCCCGCCCGCAGTTTGAGGTCGTTCTTAAAGGCTTTTTCCTGCTCTGTTCCACCATCGCCATCTTCACCACGATCGGCATCATTTTGTCGGTTCTGTTTGAAAGCATCCGTTTTTTCCAGTCGATCCCGTTTTTCGATTTTGTATTCGGCACCAAGTGGAGCCCCCAGATTGCGATTCGTGCCGACCAGGTCGGTTCGTCCGGTGCCTTCGGTGCCATACCCTTGTTTGTCGGAACGCTGCTGATCGCTGCCATCGCCTTGCTGGTGGCGGTGCCACTCGGGCTGATGTCGGCCATTTATTTATCGGAATACGCCAATTCGAAAGTGCGCGGTGTCGTTAAGCCACTGCTGGAAGTGCTGGCCGGTATCCCCACCGTGGTGTATGGCTTTTTCGCCGCACTGACCATGGCGCCGCTGGTGCGTGACTTTTTCCAGGGCATCGGGCTCGATGGCGTTTCTGCCGAATCGGCGTTAGCCGCGGGCCTGGTCATGGGTATCATGATTATCCCCTTTGTGTCGTCGTTGTCGGATGACGTGATCAATGCCGTTCCCAACAGTTTGCGCGATGGTTCCTATGGCCTCGGCGCTACCAAGAGCGAGACTATCCGCCAAGTCGTCTTCCCGGCCGCTTTGCCGGGTATCATGGGTGGCGTTCTGCTGGCGGCTTCCCGGGCCATTGGGGAGACCATGATTGTGGTGATGGCGGCTGGTTTGGCCGCCAACCTCACGGTCAACCCGCTGGAGGCGGTCACTACGGTGACGGTGCAAATTGCAACCCTTCTGGTGGGTGACCAGGAATTTGACAGTCCCAAGACTCTGGCGGCGTTTGCCCTGGGCCTGATGCTGTTCATTACCACACTGCTGTTGAACATTGTGGCCATGTCGATCGTGAAGAGGTTCCGTGAACAATATGACTGATCAACCATTGAATGCCATCGAACGGATGGCAACCGTCAAGCAGGAACGTCTGAACGCCCGACTGAAGCAACGTTACAACCGCGAGCGTCGTTTCAAGGCTTACGGTATTGCGTCCATCACCGGAGGCCTGGCGTTTCTGGCGATATTGCTGATCACCATTTTCAGTCAGGGCATACCGGCCTTTCAGAGCTCCTTCATCAAGCTCGACATCACGTATGACCCGGATGCCCTGTACATCGACGATGCTTCCGACCCGGAGCAGCTGCGTTTTGCCGATTTTGACAACGCAGTGCGTCAGTCGATGCTGGAGCGCTTCCCGGAAGTGTCGGGCCGGAATGACACGCGTGAGCTGATGTCCCTGATCAGTACGGCCGCCGGGTACACCGTGCGGGATCGGTTGATCGCCAACCCCGATCTGTTGGGTCAAACCGAAACGCTGTGGCTCATGGCCGATGATGATCTGGACCTCGTTCTGAACGGTACCATCGATCGCAATTTGCCGTCGGATGAGCGGCGGGTATCCGATCTGGAGCTTGAGTGGATTGACGACTTGCTGGCCAATGATGATATTGAGCGTCGTTTTAACACCACCTTCTTCACCCGGGGCGACTCCCGCGACCCTGAAACCGCCGGTGTCTGGGGCGCTGTGGTCGGCTCCTTCTACACCCTGGTGGTGACGCTGGCGCTGTCGTTCCCGATTGGGGTGGCCGCCGCCATTTACCTGGAAGAGTTTGCGCCCAAGAACCGGTTGACCGAAATCATTGAGGTGAACATCAATAACCTGGCGGCAGTGCCGTCCATTGTGTTTGGCCTGCTCGGTCTGGCTGTGTTTATCAACTTCTTTGGGTTGCCGCGCTCGGCCCCGGTGGTCGGTGGCCTGGTGCTGACGCTGATGACGTTGCCGACCATTATTATTTCAGCCCGTGCATCGATAAAGGCGGTACCGCCGTCGATTCGGGATGCAGCCATGGGGCTGGGTGCTTCAAAAATGCAGGTGACGTTGCACCATGTATTGCCCCTGGCGATGCCCGGCATGCTGACCGGCACTATCATTGGCATGGCTCAGGCTCTGGGCGAAACCGCCCCGTTGCTGATGATTGGCATGGTGGCCTTCATTGTGGATATTCCACAGGGTTTCACTGATGCCGCCACGGTTCTGCCGGTGCAGGTGTATATCTGGTCGGACAGCCCGGAACGGGCCTTTATTGCCAAGACATCCGCAGCCATTATGGTGCTGTTGGGCTTCCTGGCGCTGATGAATTTGTTGGCCGTCCTGCTGCGCCGTAAATTTGAGCGTCGCTGGTAGGCGATTTCGGGGAGACCGTAGACAATGACCATTACCAATCAGTACACAGAACATAAGGCCGACACCGTGACCGTAGCCAAAACCGAACCCGATCAGTTTGACATCGGCGACTGGACCCAGACCGTGGGCGACCCGTTGCTGGACGACCCCCGCCTCAGCGCCCGTAATGTCGATGTGTTCTACGCGGATAATCAGGCGATTCACAATGTGAGCCTCGATGTTGGCAAGAACGAAGTCATTGCGATGATCGGGCCGTCCGGGTGCGGCAAGTCGACCTTTTTGCGCACCCTGAACCGGATGAACGATTCAATCGATATATGCCGGGTCAAAGGCGAGATCATTCTCGACGGCCACAATATTTACGACAAAAGCATGGACGTTGTGGAGCTTCGGGCCAAGGTCGGTATGGTGTTTCAGAAGCCGAACCCCTTCCCCAAATCCATTTACGACAACGTAGCCTATGGCCCGCGCATTCACGGCCTGGTATCGCGGCGTGCCGAACTGGACGAAGTGGTGGAAACCGCCCTGCGCAAAGCCGGCCTCTGGGATGAAGCGAAAGACCGCCTCGACAAGCCGGCGACCGGTCTGTCGGGTGGGCAGCAGCAACGGTTGTGCATCGCCCGCACCATCGCCGTATCACCCGAGGTGATTTTAATGGACGAGCCCTGTTCAGCCCTGGACCCGATCGCCACTGCGCGCATCGAGGAACTGATCGCCGAGCTGTCAGAGAACTACACCATAGCCATCGTGACGCACAGCATGCAGCAGGCGGCCCGGGTTTCGCAGCGCACGGCCTATTTTCACCTGGGCAAGCTGATTGAAGTGGGTGATACCGACAAGATTTTTACCTCGCCGGATCACAAACTGACTGAAGATTACATCACCGGTCGCTTCGGCTGACCGGAGGGGGAGACACCATGGATAAATCACATTTCGACCGCCACACGTCCGCTCAGTACAACGCCGAGCTGGAAGAAGCGCGCAAGAACCTGATGCAAATGGGTGGCCTGGTTGAGCAACAGGTCGAGGACGCGCTTAAGGCGCTGATGGAAATGGACACCGCCCTGGCCCAGCGCGTGATCGACACCGACAAGACGGTGAACGAGATGGAACTGGAGATCGACGAGGAGTGCGCGCGCATTCTGGCGCTGCGTCACCCTGCCGCCTCCGACCTGCGGTTTGTGATCGCGGTTTCCAAGTCGGTGAACGATCTTGAGCGTATGGGTGATGAGGCCTCTAAGGTTGCCAAACATACGCTGGAGCTGGCCGATACAGGTTCGGGCCCTCAGGGCTACGTTGAACTGCGCCACATCGGCGAGAAGGTAAGGATCATGGTTGCCCAGTCGCTGGATTCCTTTGCCCGGCTGAATACCGACAGTGCTTTCGATGTGCTGCATCAGGATAAGGCCGTGGATCTGGAGTACGGCACGGCTATTCGCACGCTCGTTACCACCATGATGGAAGACCCGCGCACCATCAGCCGGGCTCTCAATGTGATGTGGGCACTGCGCTCGCTCGAGCGGATCGGCGACCATGCCCGCAATGTGGCTGAATCGGTCATCTATCTGGTTAAGGGCAAAGATGTGCGTCACATCGACCTGGATCAGGTGGAAGCCCAGATCAAGAAAAAATAATTGCGAAAAAACTTGTTGCGAATCAAAAGGTTGTTGACGAGCAATTGGGTTTTCCTTATATTACGCACCCGTTGCCGGCATAGCTCAGTTGGTAGAGCAACTGACTTGTAATCAGTAGGTCCCGAGTTCGACTCTTGGTGCCGGCACCATATTCCAAAAAACCCGCTTCGTGCGGGTTTTTTCGTTTCTGGGGTTTGGTGGTTGCTGTCACTGGGTGCCATGAGTCCGCTTCGGCACCTGATTGCCATCAATCATACAAAAATTTGCCTCGACTGATCCTTTCAGTTCCCTTCACTGGCGGCTTGTCCGTATATTCAGTAGAGTCAGCGGTTCGTCCGTTGTACTGCTTTGGAATCTGGCATGAACTTCATTACCGATCTGTTGTTGTCGCTTTCGGGGCTGATTCGCCCGCATCTTACTTTTGTTTCGTCTGCTCTGGTGGCCACCTTGCTGGTTATCTATGGCAATGATGTCAACCGTGCTGTCTGGGCGCTGATTCGCCGGGCTCATTTTATCGTTCGGACCCTGGTGTTTATTCTGTTGTGTGCCATCGGGTATGGCCTGATTGCGGTTTTTCTGGTGCCGCTTGTCTCCCGGCTGTTGTTGATGGCGGGCTCGGTCTGGTTTGGGTTGATTGTTGTGCTGGTGTTTATTCTGGTTGGCTGGCTGGCTGAAAAGCACAGTCGGCGGGGGTGATGAGGGTGGCTGGCATCTGGCACAAGCCGTTGCGCCGACTGTCTCTAGGCGTTGTGTTGGTTTTGTCGTTACTGCCGCTGCAACGGGCCTGGGCTTTGAATGAAGCGGCGCATCAGGCGGTGCTGCAGCTTGCGATCATGCAACTGGAGGAGGGTGCCCGTGAACAGTTGGCGCAGTGGTATGGGCCCCAGTGGCAACGCGACCTGATCGCCCTGGCCAACTGGGCTGATGAAGCCCGGCCCGAGCCGCGCTTCAGCAAGGTCTTGTTTGCCGAAGGCGCGACAAGTTTTGACCTGGTTGAAAACTGCCCGGGGAATCTGTGTGCCGTGGCGGCCATCCTGGAGAGCCGTCGGGTGCTTGAAGATGAATCGTACAGTGTGATCCGCAAGCGCGAGGCCTTGCAGTATTTGATGCATTTCGTTACCGAGTTGCATGTGCCAGTCAATGCAGGGCGTCTTTCGGATGAGGGCGGGCGAACGCTGACCCTTACGGCGAGTGATCTGCGCGATGTCACGCTGGATTGGGTGTGGAATCAGGATCTGTACAGCCGGGTGAGCGACTCCTGGTTTGTGCAGGCCCAACGCTATCGGCGTCGCCTGTCAGAGCTGCCAGTGTCGCAGTGGCAGCAGGCCATGGATCCGGTTGACTGGGCGCTGGAGACGCATCAGCTGTCTCTGGAGACGGCTTATGCCTTTGCTGATCGCGGTGAGTACGATGCCGCGTACCGCCAGGCAGCAATGCCGGTGCTTGAGACGCAGATGATCAAAGCCAGTGTGCGCCTGGCTGGGGTACTGAACGCGATTTTATAAAGCTGTCTGGTAAGGACGGATTCCCGGGTAACGGGCAGGCATAAAAAAAGGCCCCATCCGAGGGCCTTTTTTTATTACGATCATTTTAACCATCCGTGTCGACCACTGAACTGCTGAGAGCTTCCGTTGCCGCACCATTGGCTCCGTCCTGGCGCCCCTGGTGTGTCTATTCTGCTATCAGGCTACTTGCGCAGTCTGACGTCAGCATCCGTGCTGTGTCGCGTGATGCGATGCTCCTGTTGCCATCCTATGGCTGGCCAGCCTGGCCCCTGTTTTGTCCGTTGGCGTTCTTCCTGAACACGAGAGAAGTATAGCGAATGTCAGTTTGCGTTGTGACACAGTTAGCGCTTTGAGAGCCGGCTTTGGTCAGTTTTGCCCCATGAGCAGACGGTCAGATGCGGCTTGGCGGTTGTTTTTAGTGAACTTCGTCACAAAAGAAGTGGAAACATCGCACGCACCGTGTAGGAGATGTCTTACACGGGGATGAGGGAAATGAGAAGTTGAACGTCAATGGCAAGGCATGAAACGGTCAGGCAATTGTCAGTCAGAAGGGTGTGTTGCGCGTGTGTCGCTGCCTTACTGCCCGCTTAGTGTGTAAGTGAGGGTATCTGGTCGGGTGTTTGGCCGGGCAAATTTGACGGTTAATTCACCGATGCTCTGGTGGTACGGGGAAAGTGGAAGGGCAGATGACTCTGCCCTTCCGGGTCTTGCCAGTGTGATGCTATTGGCTTGCTGCGATGAACCATCCCGGCTCTTGCATGCTCTTCCGTGTGACCGTCCCCGGTCGGGCGTTCCTTGCGGCGCTTTTGTCCCTGTCGGTTCGTCCTTGCGCATCCCTGTGACGGCTGCTGCCGAGCCGTGCGTTGTCCCTGGTGTGACCATCCTGGTCGGCATCCCTGTTTCTGGCCACCCTGCCAGCTGACTGTCCGTAGTCTTCGGTTTCCATTCGGTTCAGGCCAAGTCTTGGCCCTGCTCCCTGAACGCAGGCTATGATACGGGTAAGACCCTCTGAATTGGGCGTCGATTTATTGACAGATTGAGTCGTAAAAAGTGTGACGGAGTGCAAAGCCTGCAATACTGCGGGTGCGCCCATTCTGTGGGACGATTCTTAGTGCAAGTCGCTCTTATTCTCACATTGAATGTAGGAAATCTCGTACAAATCATGTCAGAAAAAAAGACATTACCCTCCGGAACCTTACATTTTTTTGGCGGAAAATCGGTGGTTTTCTGGCTTAAACAGGGGGTAATACCCCTGAGTCCGGGTTTGCCGCTGGCGCAACCTTTTGTTCAGCCGTTTTCAGAACAGGCACGAACGCTGCAGCCGGTCAGTGCTGAAGCACTGGAGCGCGAATGGCAACGCCAGTATGAAACGTTGCCATTGGCCGTTAAGGGGCTGTTGAGTTTCGAGCACTTTCGCGCCCAGTCGGGCGAGCTGGCCAGCACCATACAAGCGTCGGCCCGGGAGCGCGAGCACGGGCGCTTGCCCGGGTATGACCTGAACCGGTTGGCGAAAGCCCGCGTGGCCCGGTTGTTTCCATCGGCGTTGAGCTATCTGGCCTGGCGAGACCTGGCAGACGGGTTCCGTGGCCTAGCTGTGGCGGTACAAAGCCGGCACGCGTCTCTGGCCAGCCGGGCGGGGCGGCCGGCACTGCTGGCGCCGGTTCAGTATGGAGGCGAACACCGCTACCAGGTGACCGCAACCAACCCCTTTCCAGGCCTATTGGTCGATCACCCCGCCTGTGCGGACAACCATGAATGGCGCCTGCTGATGCCGGAGACGACGGTACCGGTGAAACCCGGGCCCGACCGTGAGCCTCAGCCAGTGCTGCCGATTCAGAGAGGGCTGATCACGGCGATCTATTGGTCGGTCCATACGCCGGAAGCAACGATTGCCGAGGTTCGCCAACTGGCTGCCCGCGACATGCGCTTTCGGTCGGTGGCTCTGGGCCAGGTAATACCGGATCCGGGGCGCTGGCAATTGCAGCTGCACCCGGTCAGCGAGTAAAGGCAGGAATTGACTGCTAGAATAAAAACAGTGTCTTTCGACTTATGCCCTGCAGGCCCGTTACAGGATTAACTACATGCAGAAACTCTCTTTTCTGGTGGCCGATGATGCCGGTTTTATCCGGGATCTGGTCAAACGCGCGCTTAAAAGTCAGTTTGCCCAATGCCAGATCGACGAAGCCCCCAATGGGCGCAAGGCACAGGGGTTGCTGAACAGGAACCGCTACGATCTGGTGCTCTGCGACTGGGAAATGCCGGAGATGTCGGGGCTGGAGTTACTGGGATGGCTGCGAGCGACCGAGACCGAGCGCGAACAAAGCAAGACACCGTTCATTATGGTGACCAGCCGGGGCGACAAGTCTCATGTGGTTAAGGCAGTCGAGGCCGGCGTGAGCGATTACATTGGCAAACCGTTCAGCAATGACCAGATTCTGAAGAAAGTGCTCAAGGCGCTGTCGGTCAACCACCGGGATCTGATTCGCAGCATTTTAAAGGGCCAGGCAACCATGTCGAAGCCGGAAGGAGGGCTGGGCGAATCGGCCAGTTTGCTGACGTCTTCTCAGGCGACCCCCCGGTCGGCTCCGTCACCGAAACTCAGTGACAGTGCCAGCTTGCTTACCGGTGGCAAACCCGCAACGCCCAAGCCCGCCGCGGCCAGCAACAAGGCGGCGACCAAGGTGCTGGTCCGATCATCGAAAGGGCAGTGGAAGGGTGCGGTGCGTGATGTGAATCTGGTTGAGATCTCCGTCGACATTTTGCTTGAAGAAGCGCCGCCGCCCATCTTGTTTGAGCAGGTGGTGATAGATTTGCAGGTTCCGGATCAGCCCAGTTCCCTGGCGCGCATCAATGGTTTTGTCACTCAGCTTGCGTTGCGCGAAGCCTCGATGGATGCCCGCAGCGTGCGCCTGGGTGTGAAGTTCGTGGATGACGATCCGGAGAAGATGGAGGTGCTAAGCCGGCTTGTGGCTTCGATTCGGCGCTGAATCCGGCGTTGCCGACACCGCGGCGGGCAACAGCCGTTCGGCGGGCAGGCAGCAGGTGAACACGGAACCGCGCCCGGGCACGCTGGCGACATCGAGTCGACCCTGGTGGTGATGCAGAATGTGCTTGACGATGGCCAGGCCGAGGCCGGTGCCTCCGCGTTCGCTGCTGCGGCCCGGGTCTACGCGGTAGAAGCGTTCGGTAAGCCGCGGAATGTGGCGCGGGTCAATGCCGATGCCGTTGTCCCTGATCGAGATATAGCCGCCCTGTGGTGATTCGTGCCAGTGCAGTTCAATATCGCTGCCATCGGGGCTGTAGTTGACGGCGTTGTAGACCAGGTTGCTGATGGCCGAACGCAATTCTGAGGGGTCTCCCTGAAGGTCTTTGTCGCTGTCGAGGCGCACGCTGATGTGGTGGTTGCGTTCACTCGACAGCGCGCGGGCGTCGTCGGCAATGCTGTTCAGCAAGGTACCCACCTCGATGCGCTGGCGTACCGACTCCCTCACTTCCACATCCAGCCGCGTCAGCACCAGCAAGTCGTTCACCAGGTTTTCCATGCGCTGGGTTTGGCCATTCATGCTGCCCAGTGCCCGGCGGAGCGGGGCGGGCAGGTCATCGCTGAAGTCGAGAATGGATTCCAGGTAGCCCTTGAGCACGGTCAGCGGGGTCTTGAGTTCGTGGCTGGCGTTGGCCACGAAGTCTTGACGCATGTGTTCCAGCTGGGTCATTCGCGTGGTGTCGCGAATCAGCAGCAGGCGCTCTCCCTTGCCGTAAATGGTCATCGAGACATCGAGAGTTCTGTCAGGGAAGGCCGGGTTATCGATGCGGATGCTCTCGCGCACTTCACGGTTCTGGTAGAACTTCTGAAAGGCAGGCTCGCGCACCAGGTTGATCAGCAGTTGGCCTTCATCCCGCGGTTGCAGCTTGAGCAGGTCGGCCGCGGATTGGTTCCACCATTGCAGGGCGCCGTGGTGGTCGAGCAGGATCACGCCATCGCGCAGGGCTTCGGTGGAATTTTGCACACGGTTGATCACGTTCTGGTAGTGGCGGACTTGTTTCTTGCGCCGGCGTTGTTCGCTGTAGAGATGGTCGAACACCATGCCCCAGAGGCCCTTGGAGTCTGGTGGTTCCGATTTGGCACCCTGTTCCAGCCACTTGATCAGCCGGCTCTGCTGGAACAATTGCCAGGCCAGATAACCGCTAACGGCTATGAGTAACAACAGGATCGGCTGGCCAATATAGACGCCAAAGGCGAACACGCCGGTCAGTGCCAGCAGCAAGTTTCTGAAATAGGGGCGTCGTATGTCTCGAATCATGAAGCCGATTGTGCCGAAACTTTGGTCGAGAAGCGATATCCGGTGCCTCTGACGGTCTGAACCATAGCCTGGAAGGGCTCGCCCAGGGCTTTGCGCAAGCGCCGGATGTGAACGTCGACGGTGCGCTCATCCACATAGACATTGCCGCCCCAAACCTGGTCGAGCAGCTGCGAACGAGTGTAGGCACGCTCGGGATGGCTCATAAAGAACTGCAATAACCGGAATTCGGTCGGCCCCATGGTCAGCTCGCCTTCGCCGGTGCTGACGCGGTGGCTGTTCGGGTCGAGCCGCAGGCCCTGAATGTCGATGGGCTCCTCAATGCCCGCCGGCGTTGTGCGGCGCAATACGGCTTTTAGCCGGGCAACGAGTTCGCGCGGTGAGAAGGGCTTGGTGATGTAATCATCGGCCCCGGCTTCCAGACCGGTAATTTTATGGTCTTCCTCACCTTTGGCCGTGAGCATGATGATGGGGATTTCTGCGGTCATCGGGTCCCGCTTCAGCCGGCGCGCGAGTTCGACACCACTGACGTTGGGCATCATCCAGTCGAGCAGGATCAGGTCGGGTTTTTGGTCGACGACCAGGCTGTGCGCTTCGGTGGCATCGCCCGCTTCCAGGGTGTGGTAGCCGGCCATCTCCAGAGCCGCGGCGATCACTTCACGAATGGCCGATTCGTCGTCAACGATCAGAATGCTGCGAGAGTTCATGGTTCACCTTAAAGTCACCTTTGTGATCATTTAACGCCGCTTCCATGACAGAAGTGTTACAGCCGTCATTGAATTGTCAAAATTCAAGCTGCGAGCTGCGAGCTGTGAGTTTTGAGCTAACAGCTAACAGCTCGAAGCTCACAGCTGATCTAACACTGCGCCTATGAACAAAGCCAGGCCCGCCCAGTGGTTGTTCAGGAAGGCCTTGAAGCAGGGGTCGCGTTCGCGGTGGCGAATCAGCCATTGCTGGTAGAGGAAGCAGCCGGTGGCGACGGCCAGGCCCAGCCACCAGAATAGCTTCAGTTCGGCCTGAACGCCCAGCATGAACCAGGCGAGCCAGGTGAGCAGTTGCAGCAGGCCGACCATGAGTTTGTCGGCATCGCCGAAGAGGATGGCGGTGGATTTGATGCCGATTTTGAGGTCGTCGTCACGGTCGACCATGGCATACAGGGTGTCGTAGTGGACCGTCCAGAGAATGTTGGCGGTGTAAAGCAGCCAGGTGATCTCTGTGAGCGGCGCGCCGACGGCGGTATAGGCCATGGGGATCGCCCAGGAAAAGGCCGCGCCGAGAAAGACCTGGGGCAGGTAGGTGTAACGCTTCATGAACGGATAGAGCGCTGCCAGAAACAACCCGCCAAACGACATGTAAACCGTGGTGGTGTTGGTGAACAGCACCAGGCCAAAGGCGGCCAGTGCCAGTAGGGCGGCCAGCAGCAGCGCTTCGCGTTCGGTGACCAGGCCCCGGGCCAGTGGTCGTTGGTTGGTGCGTTTTACGTGGCCGTCGAGGTGGCGGTCGGCGTAGTCGTTGATGACGCAACCGGCGCTGCGCATCAGGGTGGTGCCGAGTATGAAGATGACCACCAAGTGCAGTGGCGGCCAGCCCTCGGCCGCGAGCCACAAGGCCGTTAACGTTGGCCACAGTAGCAGGTAAATACCGATGGGCCGGTCGAGTCGGGTCAGTTTAAGGTAATGTGGAAAGGCGTTGATGTTCATGGCTGAGTAAGGCTTCCATAAAAAATTCAGCGACCAGAACCGGGGCACTATGCAGCCAGTAACGGGTGCGTCGGCCCCAGCCGTGTTGGGTTCTGGTGACCTGATGCTGGTCTTTGCATACCCCGGGCGTGGTAAAGAGTAACTCGCCCAGGGGGCGGGTGTTCAATTGAGTCAGTGCAGACAGAGAACTGTTCAGGCTGGCCCGGGTGACCAGGGTATGGGCCAGCACCCAGGGTGTATTGTTGTGGCACAGGGCTACCTGGCGAGACCAGCACCGGCAGGCATCGGCTTGTTCGGTAAAGGCGGCCAGTGGTGTTGCAAGTGTCAGTTCGCCTTCGGCCAGAACCCGAACCGAAAAGGCCGCAGTGCGTTCGCGCAGCGCCTGCGTAAGGCTGCCAGGCATCTGCAGCCAGTAACGCCAGTCTGTAGAAGGCTGGTCTGGTACGGTCGTTAGGTCGTACCAGTCGTACTGACGCATGTCAGCCGGTTCAGGCATGGCGCGGGATGCTGTGGCGGGTTGGGGGTGTGCAAGGGTCACAACCGGGCAATCCGTCTGCTGCAAAAGGCGCAGTGTAAAGTGGCGCACCCACGAATACCAGAGGCGTTCCGGCTTCAGCGCCGGTGACTTTCTTGCAATTGGCGGGCAGTGTCAGTAGTTTCAGCAGCCCCGGGGGTTACCTGCCCGGGCCGGTAAAGCAGATCGCTATCTGAGAGGATCGACATGAGAAAGTGGCAATGCATTGTCTGTGGTTTTATTTATGACGAGGCCGAGGGTATTCCGGAAGAGGGCATCGAGCCTGGTACCGCCTGGGAAGACGTGCCCGACACCTGGGCCTGCCCCGATTGCGGTGCCACCAAAGACGATTTTGAGATGATTGTGCTTTGAAGGCGTCGCCTGCAACCACGCCACCACTGATTATCGTCGGCTCTGGCCTGGCGGCCTACACCCTGGTACGCGAATGGCGCAAAGCCGACCCCGATACCCCTCTGGTGCTGATTACCGCCGATGACGGCGCCGGCTATTCCAAGCCGATGCTGTCCAATGCGCACAGTAAGGGGCAATCGGCGGACGATTTGGTTCAAATGTCGGCCGATGACGTGGCGCAGCGCTACCAGGCCGAGTTGCTCACCCGAACCGAAGTGCTCCACATTGACCCGACCACCCGAACGCTGCATCTCGATACTGGCGCAGCGCTGGTGTGGGGCCAGCTGGTGTTGGCTGTGGGGGCTGAGCCGATTCGCGCGCCGCTGGAAGGCGATGCCCTGAACCGGGTGTTCAGCGTCAACGACCGGCTCGATTTTGCCCGATTCCAGTCTGAACTGGAGGGCGCGCGGCAGGTGGTTATTATGGGCGGTGGTCTGATTGGCTGCGAGTTTGCCAACGACCTGGTCAGCGCCGGTTTCGAGGTCGACCTGGTAGCCCCCAGCGAGACGCTACTGTCGGGCCTGGTACCCGCTGTAATAGGCGAAGCGCTCAAACAGGCGCTTGGTGAGGCGGGCGTTCGCTTCCATCTTGGGCCACTGGTGAGCCGGGTCGACCGGGCCGATGATAAAAAAATCCAGGTCACCTTGACCAATGGTCAAAAACTGCCGGCCGACCTGGTGCTCTCGGCCGTGGGCCTCCAGCCGCGGCTTGATCTGGCTCGCAAGGCCGGGCTGGCGGTTAATCGGGGTATTGTTGTTAATAAGCACTTACAAACCTCGGACCCTTCGATTTATGCACTGGGAGACTGTGCTGAAGTGGAAGGTCAGGTACTGATGTATGTGATGCCTCTGATGAATGCAGCTCGCGCCCTGGCAAAGACACTGGCCGGAGAAACGACGGCCGTACAGTGGCCGGCGATGCCGGTTACGGTAAAAACCCCGGCCTGTCCTGTGATCGCGTACCCACCCCAGAGCACTGGGGCATGGCAAATTGACGGCAGTGGCGCTAATCTAGCGGCTGTGTGCCGTCAGGGTGAGTCGATTGTGGGCTTTGCTTTGTCCGGTGAGCGCATCAAAGAGCGCAATACCTGGTTAAAGGCCGTACCACCTTTGCTGGCTAGCTAACCTGGGGTTGCCATGGGCCTGTGCGGCGCTTGGCAATCCAAATACCGTCGCGTATGCTGATTCAGTCATGCGGAACCCGAAATAAACAGAAGGAAAGTCTTATGCGTAAACCAGAACTGGCCGCTGCCATCGCCGAAAAAGCGGATATCTCAAAAGAAAAAGCCAATGAAGTGCTGAATGCCATGTTGGACCAGATCACCAACACCGTTGCCAAGAAAGAATCCGTCACTCTGGTTGGTTTCGGTACTTTTGAAGCACGCGCTCGCGCCGCTCGTACTGGCAAGAATCCGCAAACCGGTGCCAGCATCCAGATTCCGGCCAGCAACACCGTTGCTTTCAAGCCTGGTAAAGCGCTGAAAGACGCGGTTAACTGAGAAAGAGACGCAAGCCGCCTTCAATCCGGTTAATCACCAATGAAGGGGTTTTCGTCACGAAACGGGGCCTTCTGGCCCCGTTTTTCGTTCTAATTGCATGAATACCCACCGAGGCTTGGCAATTCGCCGGGTGCGCTGCATGATGCGCCTCCCCTGCATTGTGAGGCCAACGTTATGAAGTACCGTTTATTACTCTGGTTGATGGCACTGCGATTCAAACGCGCCCTTCGTCGCCAGCCCGCCTTTCGCGACGCACTGCAAGACATCGACCGAACCATTCAGTTCACCACCGACGAACGTAAAGTATCCCGCTACCTGGCCTTTCGCGACCAGCGGCTCAAGTCCCGTCGCGGTCAGGCCGAGCACGCCGACATCACCCTGCGCTTCACCACTGCGTCAGAGGGCTTCAGCACGCTCTGGGCCATGGCCACCGGCAAAGACCGCAATGCCGTTATGAAAGCCATACAGGACAAACGCCTGGCCGTCGAAGGCGACCCCATGCTGCTGATGTGGTTCCAGAAGACGGTCAAATTCCTGCGGTAGGGGTTTCTGTTGTGGCAGGAGTCCGTGCTGGCCACCGGGTAGGCCGCTCCGGGGTCGGCGTGAACCCCTCCATGGGGCCTAGATCGCAACATCCATGTTGCGAACTACCCCGGAGCGGCCTACCCGGCAGCCAGTACTCAGCGCGGTAGTTAAATAAAACTCTTTCAAAGATCTTTTATATAACCCAGCGGCAAATCCGTTTTATCCACCACACGCCTCAGTACGAAACTCGAGTGAACGCCGGAAACGCCGGGGATTCGGGTGATTCGGTTCAGTAGCAGTTCCTGAAAGACATCCATGTCTGGTACGACCGCCTTCAGCATGTAGTCGGCATCGTGGCCGGTGATCAGATAGCACTCCTGGATTTCCGGGCAGGCTTCGATCTGGCGCTGAAACTCGTCGAACCGTTCGGGAATGTGCCTGTCCATGCTGATCATGATCACCGCTGTCAGTGATAGCCCCAGCGTCTTGCGCTCCAGCAGGGTGACCCGCTTCAATATGACGCCAGCGTCTTCCAGGGCCCGCACCCGGCGCAAACACGGCGAGGGTGATAGACCGACTCGTTCGGCCAGTTCCTGATTGGTGAGGCCGCCGTCCTGTTGCAGGCAATCCAGAATGCGGCGGTCTGTTTTATCAATTCTGACCAGTTTCTCGCTCATGGTGGCTGATTCTCGCTATTAATCTTTAATATTGGCAATTAACTGCTCAAAAATAGCGATATTGAGTCAAATTAGCAAACACATTGCCCTGCGGGGTGGGTATCATAAGGTCATTGCTCGGGTGAGTAGCGGTTACCGCTGTTACAGACCCCGACTGCCCGGCTCACAAGGCCAGACAGTGCCAGCGACGACCCCGTTGCCGGCTCAGCAGGTGCCAGACCCATCATCATTGGGCTGAGTCCCTGACCAGGCGGTGCAAGCCGCCTGTCAGCTTTCTTGCAGAAACGAGCAAGAAAGTTGCTGAATCCAGCACTACTGATCAATGAGGACAACTTTTTCAGGACAGCCTAAAACAGGAAACCATCATGAGTTTCGACCACCGCAAATACCCGGCCTTTGCCCCCATTCGCAAAACCGACCGTCGCTGGCCCGATCGAGTCATCGAGCAAGCCCCGATCTGGTGTGCGGTGGACCTACGGGACGGGAACCAGGCGCTGGTCAAGCCGATGAACCTGGTACAAAAGCAACAGATGTTTGATTTGCTGGTTGATTGTGGCTTTAAAGAGATCGAGATTGGCTTTCCTTCGGCCAGCCAGCCCGATTTCGATTTCTGCCGGCAGTTGATTGAACAGAACCGCATTCCGGACGATGTCACCATTCAGGTGCTCACTCAGGCGCGCCCGGAACTTATTGCGCGTACCTACGAAGCCCTGGCCGGTGCGCCGCGTGCCATTGTGCATGTGTACAACTCCACCTCGACCGTGCAGCGTGAGCAGGTGTTCGGGCTCGACCGCGAAGGCATTAAAGCCATTGCCGTCAACGGTGCGAAAGAAGTGCAGCGCCACGCCGCCCTGCACCCGGAAACCGACTGGACATTCCAGTATTCCCCGGAAAGCTTCACCGGCACTGAGTTGGATTTCTCGGTGGAGGTGATCGACGCCGTATCCGACGTCTGGCATCCGGAGCAGGGCCAGAAGATGATCATTAACCTGCCTGCCACTGTTGAGATGTCGACTCCCAACATTTTTGCCGACCAGATCGAATGGGTGTGCGACAACATTAAGCACCGCGAACACATCGTAATCAGTCTGCACACCCATAACGACCGTGGCTGCGGTGTAGCGGCAGCAGAACTGGGCCTGATGGCTGGTGCCGACCGCATCGAAGGCACACTGCTCGGCAATGGCGAACGCACCGGTAACATGGATCTGGTGACCGCAGCGATGAACCTCTATTCACAGGGGGTTGATCCGACACTCGATTTATCCGACATGGCGCGCATCATTCGCACCGTGGAATACTGCACCGAAATTCAGGTTCACCCGCGCCACCCTTATGCCGGTGAGCTGGTGTTCACGGCTTTCTCGGGCAGCCATCAGGATGCCATTCGCAAGTGCCTGAACCGTCGCACGGCTGATGACGAGATGTGGCACGTCGCCTACTTGCCGATCGACCCTTCCGATCTCGGCCGTCGATACGAAGAAGTCGTGCGCATCAACAGCCAGTCCGGCAAGGGCGGCGTCGCCTATGTGCTGGAGCGGGATTACGACATCACCCTGCCGCGTTGGTTGCAGATTGATTTTGCCAAGGTCGTGCAACGTGCCGCTGAAGTCAGCGGCGACGAAATCAATTCCGATACCATTCACCAGTTGTTTGACCGTCACTATCTGGCCACGCCAGAAGGCTGGCGTCTGCACACCTACGACCTGCACCGCACCGACGAAGGTGTGGAAGCCCAGGTTGATTTCGGTGACGACAGTGACCGGGCGTTGTTGCAAGGCTACGGCCAGGGCGCGGTTGAGGCACTGGCTCAGGCACTGGAAAAACGCTACGACATCACCCTGCAAGTCGATGCCTATGACGAATTTGCCCTGTCGGAAGGCACGCGGGCCAATGCACTGGCGTGTTTGAAAGTGAATGTGAGCGGTACGCCGGTGACAGCGGCTTCGTTGGCCGGTGACACGACTACCGCTACCTTGCAGGCGTTGTTGAATGCGGTTGGCCGGTATCAGTTGGCCAGTGCAGATGATAAGCGTCAGGCGGGGAGTGAGGCGGCGGCGTTGTAGGTCATATCCATGTGGCGGTTGAAAATTGTGATCGATATTGGCCGCCACACGACACAGCCTGGAATAAACTGCGGGCTGATAAAGCCTCAAAGTCCGCAGCTAATCACACCAGAGGCTCCCTTAGTTCAGTCGTCCAATGGATTGGTACAACCCCAATTTCTCCAGCGACTCTTTCTGGTGCTGTTGCATTTCTTTCAGAGACTCAACGAGGTTTTTGAGTCGTTCAAGCGCGCCGTCTTCTGGCGTTAGGTCAAACTGCCAGAGGGTTGGCAAGTTCTCCAGGAATCCATGGTCGGCCGCCTCAGGTGTGAATACATAGGTCTGGGTGACGCGCGTTGTTGTGCTGAAATCTAGGTTGGCCTGCATGCGTTCTACGGCTTGCCGTCGGGTTTCACTGTCAAAGGATTGTTCCTGCCTGCTCACAGAGACCTCAGCGCGTTGAGTTATTTCACCTTGCAGCGCGATGGTCACTGTCGGGGCTTCTTCGCTGGTGGGTCGCTGCAGCACCGGCTCGATTGCTGCCTGTGCCAGCAGATTGTTCCCCTGAATCCGGACCTGGGTTTCCTCATTGCGCTCCTGAATCCGAACATCTGTGGATTCCTGAAAGAACGCCAGGGGGTTCATTCGGGTGTCTTCCTGCCCGTCGTCATCGATATACCCAAGGCTGGATTCGGAGACAAAGTTGCGCAGGTTCAGTTCCTGCACAACGGCGACGGCGCCGTTTTCCATTAAGGCGGCCCCGCTTCGTTTCACCTGGGCCTGCAATTCGCCCTCGCTATCGAGTAAGTCGTACCGGGTTTCGGCACTGGTGAGTGATAAGGCACCCAGGCCTACGGTAGACAGCGACTGGATGACGGGTTGACCCTGGTCATCGAATTGCATAAAGCCCAATTGTTGAAAAGCGGCGTCGCCTTCGTCTATCCAGCCGTTGCCGTCGTCATCGAGTTCGGCCAGTTCCTGGTAGCCATAGCCCGTCGACGGGCCAAACAGCTCGCTGCCTTCATCAATTTTCCCGTTGCCGTTGCGGTCGAATACGAGGTAGCCGGAGCCACTGGCGGTTCTGGATACGCTGTCCAGTTCGCCGTCGGCATTCAAGTCGAAGTCGAACACTTCGTCACTCAGTTGCACGCTCTCACCGTTCAGGTTGATGGCGAGCGGATCGATCAGGTCAACATTCCCAACGAAGGTATTGACCTGTTCACGTTGTGTCAGGCGTTCGAAGTCGAGTTGCATGAGAAAACTAATCTCGCGCCCGTCTGCGGTCGTTACTGTGCCCAGGGTGTTCATTTGTACCGAGTTGTGGGTTTCAACACTTTCAACCGTGCTGATCTCAATAAAGGTTGCGTCGGTTGGGCTGCCACTGCTTCCCGTCGGCAGTGAGCGGGTGATTGTGAACTCGGCCCGTTGCGAAGACGCCGTGACCGCTTCAAGGATTGACTGGCTTAAATGGTTGCTGACGGTATCGCCTGGCCCGGTGACGACCGAGGCCGCTTGCAGTGCGAGCCGGTCTGCGTGCGTGGTGGTCAGTTCCAGTGTGACGCTGGCTTCGCTTTCGGCTGACCGTTTGCGCTCAAAAAGCAGGCGCCCCTGACCGACATCCATAATATCCGAGCCACGGTTGAACCGTTGCTGGAGTGTGTCCTGGTCCAGAGTGCTGACCTGTTCACGCCGCTGTTGCAGTCGCTCGGTGGTGTGTTGCTGAACCGATTGGCTGACCACATCACTGCTGATGATACGCATAATAATCCCTCAAACGTAACGATACCTGATGGGTATCGGCCGGGCTGAGCCAAAACCTGAATGAAATTGAGTATCAATTTGTAATTTCACCGGTATTCCGCGCGCTGGGCGCAGTGCACTCAAATTATTTTTACCCCTTTTCCCCACCTCAGACGTTTAACCCCCAAGACCGACCATTAGGCGGTCGTTCGATACTAGGGGAATCCACATGATCAATCGCACTCACGGCCTTTGGCTGAGCACCGTCATACTCACTGCCTGCTTCAGCGTTCAGGAGCCTAATACTCTGGAAGCGGGGCAGACTCAATCGGAACCGTCATCGGCTGACATTCGCCCGGCACCGCAGCCAGAACCGTTGCGTGAGACAACGAAACTCAATTCGACGCTTGCGGATGCCACCAGTCCCCATATTCAGGCACAGCCCATTGCGCGTTCTGAAAGCATCGCAAGCTTTATGTTGCCCGCTCCAAGCCCGGAGCCTGGGGTGGTTACCGAGCCCGATCGGGAGCGCTATGAGGCAGCTGCGGTCAACCCGATCCACCGTGTGCTTGAGACGCCGGTGTCTACCTTCAGTGTTGATGTGGATACCGCCAGCTACAGCAACATGCGCCGGTTTCTGAGCCAGGGCGTGATGCCGCCCGAAGACAGCATTCGGGTTGAAGAACTGCTTAATTACTTCGACTATCAGTATGAAGGGCCTGGCGAGGGTGACCACCCCTTTGCGATTCATACTCAGCTGGCACCCACTCCCTGGAACGAACATACACAATTGCTGCGCATTGGGGTGCAGGGTTACGAGGTTGAAGCAGAGTCACTGCCGCCGATGAATCTGGTATTCTTGCTCGATGTCTCCGGTTCCATGAACCAGCCCAATAAACTGCCCCTGTTGCAACGCGCCTTTGGGTTGCTGGTAGATAGGCTACGGTCTGAAGACAAAGTGGCCATTGTGGTTTATGCCGGTGCTTCGGGGGTGGTGTTGGAGCCTACCGGTGGGGACGATCGCGTCAGTATCAGTCATGCGTTGAACCAGTTGCAGGCCGGCGGCAGTACTCATGGCAGTGCGGGCATTCAGTTGGCCTATCAGGTTGCGGAAGCGCAGTTCAGGGAAGGTGGCATCAACCGGGTGATACTGGGCACCGATGGTGACTTTAATGTGGGTGTAACCAACCTTGATGACCTGAAAGCACTGATTGAGGCAAAACGTGACAGCGGCGTCTTCTTCAGTGCGCTCGGGTTTGGTACCGGCAATTATAACGATCAGCTAATGGAAGAGCTGACCAACCTGGGCAACGGCACTGCCTATTACATTGACCAGTTCCGGGAAGCCCGCAAGGTATTCGCTGAAGACCTGACTGGCACGCTGCACACCATCGCCAAAGACGTCAAAATACAGGTCGAGTTTAACCCGGCCCAGGTCGCCGAATACCGGTTGATCGGTTACGACAACCGCCAATTGCGCCGGGAAGATTTCAATAATGACCGGGTCGATGCCGGTGACGTTGGCGCCGGGCACTCGGTCACCGCTTTGTATGAAATCGTGCCAGCCCAGGGTGATTTCCGGTTTACTGATCCGCTGCGTTTTCAGGAGCACTCGGGTATTGAAGCCACGGCTTCGGAACTGGCCTTTGTGAAACTGCGCTACAAACGGCCGGATCAGGACCGCAGTATTCTGATGTCCCATCCGGTCGAAGCGGCCACTGAAGCCCAGAGTATGGACAGCGCCATGCAGTTTGCCGCCGCCGTCGCCGGATTTGGCGAGTTGTTGCGCGGCAGCTACTATGTCGACGACTGGTCAATTGCGGATGCCCGTCAACTGGCGCAAGCGGCCATTGGCGAGGATGCCTTCGGCTACCGCCAGGAGTTGCTTCAACTGATGCAGAACGCCGAGGCGTTAGCGGCCCATTGAAACAGGAATATCGTTAGCAGTGACGCTGTTATCCAACGTACAGGGCTGGTTCACCGGCCGGGGCGATGCAGCCCCGGCCGACCCGGACAGCCAACTGATGTGGCGCTATCGTCAATCCGGCAGCGCAGACCTGCTCGCCCGTCTGATGCGTAACACGGGGGACGACCTCTACCATTTCCTGTTAACCCAAACCGATGCCGCCTTTGCCGAAGACTTGTACCAGAGTGTCTGGCTCAGGGTGATGGAGCGCCGCCATCAGTACGAGCCGGGGTCGGCCAAGTTCAAGACCTGGCTGTTCACGCTGGGCCGACATCTGATGATCGATGAGTTGCGGCGGCAGAAACGCTGGCAATCGACGGATCTGGACAGTGCAGAAACCGACCCGGCGAGCCTGGCAGAACTGCACACACAACCGCTGGAAAGCACCATCGCTCAGGATAACCTTCACCAGCACTTTGACCGGTTGTTGCTCGGGTTGCCCTTTGCCCAGCGCGAGGCGTTCGTGTTGCAGCAGGAGGGTTTTAGCCTGAAAGACATCAGTGACATTACCGGCATCGGCCAGGAAACTATTAAAAGCCGGCTGCGTTTTGCCCGTCAAACCCTACAGCAACAGTTGGAGGCGCATCATGGCCCCGCATGACGACCGTTCAGCACCGCACGATGATGACCTGTCGTCGCTTTACCGGCAGCGCAAGCAGCGCCACCCGGCCCCCGAGCGCTTGAACGAGGCGGTGTTAGCGACTGCCAAGGCTGAAAAAGACCGTCATGGGCGAGGTTATGGCTGGAAAGGTGCCTTGTCTTCGGTCGCCGCCGCTGTGGTTATTCTCGTGCTGGGCATGAACTGGCTGCAAGATCCGGTGCTCTCACTCAGCGAAGACGTCAGTCTGGTCTCGGAAATGGCCGATACGGAAGCGACTGAGTCGGCACAGTCTTTTTTGTCTGAATTGGCCACCGGTGAAGCACCCCCTGAACCCGCTCGCAGTGCACCAGCACCGGCTCCCAAGGCAGAGACGCGGCGTATGGAACCGGCGGAGAGTGAACCCTCCGGGTCTGATGCGCCCGTGATGATGGCTGACCGGGCTTTGCCGTTTGAATCGGTGCAGTCAGAAGCGGTAGCGCTAAAGCCGCGCTTTCTGAAAGCGATAGCAGGAGAAAACTCTGTGTTTGAACAATGTGATGGCCGTCTGTTCGAGTACACCATTCCGACAGCGCCCAGCAAGGGCTGGTTTGAAGTCGAATGGTCAGAGAGTGGCGGTATCGGCAGCGTTGTTTCCAGGGGCGCCGAATCACCTTGTGACTCACAATGAGCAGAGCTGAGTAAGGTCGTAAGGGGAGAGGCTCTTGAAAGGAAACCTAGGATCTTTCAGGTACGGACTGCCTGCTCCAGTCGGAAGCAGGCAGACGGTTGTGTTCGGGTTTAGCCGGTAATCCGACGCTGCGCACGCCACTGCTTCAACACCGGGCGTGGGTCCTGGCTCAGCGGCATGGCAATGGCCATCTTCAGTTCTGCACGGGTGTAGCCTATGTCTTCCAGCGTGGCATCATCGTATCGTGTCAGGCTGATCAGCTTGTTGCGGTATTGCCAGGCACGGTAAAGGCGACCTGCCGTGGCAAACAAGTGCAGCGGTGGCATCGACGGCATATAGAATTCGGGTACCGGTGCTTTGGCAGGTAGTTGAACGAGGGTGTTGAGACCGATAGCTGTCATGGTGTTCTCCGGTAAAACAGCAAATGTAAGGGTATACGGTCTGGTCAATTAGTAGGCAGATCGCGGCGCGGATTATGCTGATCCAATCGGTCAAGATCAATCGTGAAAGTGGGTATTTTTTCTGTAAATACAAAATATTACTGATTTGCCGATAGCGCCGGAAAAACAGCGGTTTGAAAGGCTTTCGGTTACCTCACTTTGACAACCCGCGACCACCCCAACCACCCCTTCCTGACCCAGATGATAAAGGCGCGCCGGCACTGGTCGCATTTGACCGTGTGCACGCCTTCGGTTTTGGCTGGGTAGTCAGCCGTGTAGGGTGCGCTGCAAAACGGACACTGCACGGCCATGGGCGGTACTCTTTAGATTATGCCGGGGTTACTGCGGCGCCGTTGCCTGGCGCGCTTCCAGATAGGTGATCTGGTTCAGCCCGTTGATGTATTGCTGCATCATGTCGGCCCGTTCGGCGTCGCTCAGGTTGGCGGCTTGCAGTTGTTTGTCGAAGGCGGCCTTGAGCATGTCGAATTCGAAGTCGACGGTTTTCAGCACGCCTTGAATGCTGTCGCCGCGGCGCACGTTGCTCAGGCGCAGGTCGCCATTCTCTTCAAAGAAGATGTCGAGGCTGTCGGTGTCGCCAAACAAGTTGTGCAGGTCACCCAGAATTTCCTGATAGGCACCGACCATGAAGATGCCCAGCCAGGGCTTTTCATTGGGTGTCCAGTCCGGCAGGGGCAAGGTGGTTTCGACGCCTTCGCCATCGACATAGGCGTTGATGCGGCCATCGGAATCGCAGGTGATGTCCTGAATCACGCCGCGTTCAGTCGGTTCCCGGTCTAGCCCGGTCAGCGGCAGAATCGGAAAGATCTGGTCGATGCCCCAGATGTCGGGCACCGACTGAAACACCGAGAAGTTAACGAACAACTTGGTCGCCAGCTTTTCATTCAAGTCGTCAATCATGCCTCTGTGGCTGCTCTTGCTCGGGTTCAAACGGCTGCGAATACCCTGGTTCAGACTGCGCGCCAGTTCCTCGGCCTGGGCTCGACCATGCAGCGATAATTGCCCCAGGTTATAGGCCTGGTGGCATTCGCTGAGGAAGTAGCTGGCATCGTGATACAGCTCGGCTAGGGAGCGCTTGCGCGAGTCCAGATCCTGCAGGCAGGACCAGAGTTCGAGCAGGGCCGGTTGTTCATCACTCTCCGGCTTGCCCACACTGGCTGTGTCTGCACGCTCTTCTTCGATTACATCGGTCAACAGCACGGCATGGTGTGCGGTAACCGCCCGGCCGGATTCACTGAAAATGTTCGGGTGCGGCAGGTCTGCCTGCTCGGCGGCTTGGCGGAATGCAAAAACGACGTTGTTGGCGTATTCCTGGGTGCTGTAGTTCATCGAACAGGTCGAGCGCGAACGGGTGCCTTCGTAATCCACACCCAGCCCACCGCCGACATCAACACACTGAATTGGAACGTCCAACTGGCGCAGTTCAACATAGAAGCGAGCGCACTCACGCAAGCCGACCTGAATATCGCGAATATTGGCGATCTGCGAGCCCAGATGAAAGTGCAGTAATTGGAAAGCGTCGGTCATGTTGGCGGCTTTCAGTGCATCGACCACGCGCAGCACTTCGGCAGCGGTCAGCCCGAACTTGGATTTTTCGCCCCCGGTGTTCTGCCAGTTACCCTTGCCAATGGATGACAACCGGGCCCGCACGCCAATGCGCGGCCGCACGTTCAGCTCCTGAGCGATCTGAATCACCCAGTCGACTTCGCTGGCTTTCTCCACCACCAGAAACACCCGGTGGCCGAGTTTTTCAGCCAGCAGCGCCAGTCGAATGAACTCGCGGTCTTTGTAGCCGTTGCAAACAATGGTGGTCTCACCTTTATGGGCCTCGGCCATCACCGCCAGTAACTCCGGCTTGCTGCCGGCTTCCAGCCCAATGCGACCATTGCAGGCTTTTTGCTGGCCGTTAATGATTTCCTCAACAACCCGGCGTTGCTGGTTCACCTTGATCGGATACAACGGCTGGTACTGGCCCTGATAGGCTTCACTGGCGATGGCCTTGTGAAAGGCATCCACTATGGTGCCAACCCGGTCATGCAGAATATGCGGAAAACGCACCAGCAGTGGCATTTGCAAACCCTGGGCTCGAGCGGCGTCGACAATACGCGTGAGCGGAACCGGCTGGGCGGCGTGGTTGACACTGACTCGACCATCACTGGTAATGCCAAAGTAGTCTTCCGACCAGCGGCTGACGTTATACAGTTCAAGAGCGTCGGCAACGGACCAACTCATAGTAAGCGTTTTCCTTATGATCAAATAACGGCAATCGGTAGTGGTAGCCTAGCAGCATTCACCGGGATGTTCGAAAAGAGGCGATTGTAGAACGTTGTGCTCAGCGCGCAATCAATCATAATGGCGGGCTGCGTAAATTGATGAAATGGAGTGACCGAGCATGAACAAGAGCATCATCAGCACCGATCAGGCCCCGGCCGCCATTGGCCCCTACTCACAGGCTGTTAAAGTGGGCGATACCGTCTATCTGTCCGGCCAGATCCCGCTCGACCCGGAAACTATGGCGCTGGTGGAAGGCGACATCGCAGCCCAGGTGCACCAGGTGTTCAAGAACCTGACCGCGGTCTGCGAAGCGGCTGGTGGCAGCCTGCAGCACATTGTTAAGCTGAATATCTTCCTGACCGACCTTGGCCATTTCAACACCGTCAACGAGATCATGAAGGAGTATTTCGAGGCACCGTATCCGGCCCGTGCGGCCATAGGTGTGGCTCAGTTGCCGAAAGACGCCCAGGTTGAGATGGATGGGGTGATGGGGCTTTCCTGAAGCAGGGATCTTATTAATTAAGCGTTGTGAATTGGCAACCATGTGAGTGACAGGTGCCGTGTGAGCCTCTCCGGGGGAGTCCGCAGGAGGGATCCTGCGGTCTAGCCTCCATGGATGGATTCACGGCGACCCCGGAGAGGCTCACCCGGTGCCTGTCACGGACTCATGCCACGTCACTTGCCCCTCTTGTGTTTGGCCTTTAGCGCGCTGCGTGCGTCTTTGTAGCCTTGCCATCTTACCTGCATGGCAGCCAGCCAGCTTAATAGCTTGTGGGCAGCGCGGCGGCGAGTTAGGAATTTGGGCAATGCTTTGGCCATGTTGGCGAATCCTTGACGGGAATTGTTCGAAGGTTAGTGGAAAATTTTGATAAACTGCCGGTCCATTTAACGATTCATGAGCCCGATGCGTCAAGCGAACCCCTCATCACCGACCCCGCCCAAGCGTCCGGGTCGCCGTCAGCGCGATTCGCGCGTTACCGAAGGCACTCAGTATAGCGACTTTCTGGCGCCCAAATACTGGGGAGCCTGGCTCTTCATCGGCTTTATGTACGTGATTGGGTATGTACCCGGTAAGGTTCGCATTGGCTTGGCCCATATGCTGACGCCCGTGGCCATGCGCCTCGCCCGTAGCCGGCATCACGTTGCCAAAACCAATATCGATCTGTGTTTCCCGGAGAAAACCGAAGCCGAGCGTAAGAAACTGGTTCGGGATACCTTTTTCGCCAACGTACTGGGCTTTTTCGAAACGGCCGATTCCTGGGTACGCCCGATAGAGCGAATGCGCTCTCGCGTGCACTGGGAAGGCGTGGAACATCTGGATGCGGCCGAGAAAGACGGCCAGGGCGTTTTGCTGGTCGGGGGGCACTTCGCTATTCTGGACATGGCCGGTGCGCTGTTCGGGCTGATCAAACCCTACGATCTGGTCTACCGCAAACACGACAACGCCCTGCTCAACTACTTTATGACCCGCTCGCGCGAGCGCTGGTGCGAACGCACCCTGGCCCGCCGCGACATGAAAGGCCTGATCCGTTCATTGCGCGAAGGCCGCATCGTCTGGTACGCACCCGACCAGGATTATGGCCGCAAGGCGAGCGAGTTTGTGCCCTTTTTCAATGTTCAAACCGCAACCGTCACCATGACCAGCAAGCTGGCCAAATCGGGCAATGCTCGGGTGATACCGGTGTTTTTCTACCGCAACCCGTCACTGCTCGATTACGGCGCCCGCTTTGGCCCGCCACTGCCGATCCCCAGTGGAGATGACATCGCCGATGCGGCCTGTTTTAATGCCTGGCTGGAAGGCTGTGTACGGGAAGCGCCAGACCAGTATTTGTGGTTGCACAAGCGTTTTAAAACCCGGCCTGAGGGCGAGCCTTCAGTGTACTGATGTCATTACCCGGCGTTCGGCCCGGACGAATGACAACCCGGTAAACCATACTTGAGCAATCTCAATGACAACGATTACCGCAGCCCTCTGAGGCTCCCAACCAGGGTGACTATGAAAGCCTTCGATTATCCCGTTTTTGATGTCCAAATCGCCGCCGAAGTGCCAACCGACAGTGATGCCGTGCTGGAATGGCGTGAACGCAGTGTTTTGACCGTCATGGCCGACCGAAACCGGGAGCGGGATCAGACGCTGGCGCCGGTTGAAGCGCCAAATGGGCAGTGGACCTTTGTTAAGCTGGCGTCGGCCAGTTCGGTATTCGAGCGCCTGACTCAGGCGCGCAAAGCACTGGCAGGGGCCTGGCAAGTGGGTGATCAGCATCTGACGCTGGTGGCCGACAGTACCGAAGCATTGGACGCCTTGCTCAGCGCGGCATTGGCGGCTTTGTCTGTGTTGCCTACCTTCAAGCAGGACCCCGCCCCCGCCCCGACGGTAACGCGTATTACGCTGGTTGGGCCGATCGCCGATGCTGACGTGCGCATTCGCTGTGCCGAGGCCGAAGGCAATGCCCTGACCCGGTTTTTGTCAACGATGCCTGCCAACGAGCTGACGCCCTGGTCCTATCGAGACTGGGTGGAAGACCTGGCTGAAGCCGAAGGCTGGGGTTTTCGGGTATACGATTACAAAGAGCTGCAGCAAATGGGCGCAGGCGCCTTTCTGGCCGTAGCCCAGGGCTCGGAAAATCAGGATGCCTCCATCGTGCGGGTGCAGTATCGCGGCAAGCCGGAATCAACCGACACCCTGGCCCTGGTTGGCAAGGGCGTTTGTTTCGATACCGGGGGCTATAACCTGAAAATCAGCGGCAGCATGTTTGGCATGCACGGTGATATGGGCGGCAGCGCGGTAGTACTGGGCAGCCTGCTGACGGCTACCCGACTGGGTTTGCCGTTCAACATGACCGGCTGGCTGGCACTGGTAGCCAACCACCTGGGGCCCAATGCCTACCATGCCAATCAGGTGGTGCGGGCGTTGAACGGCACTACCATTGAAGTGGTGGATACCGATGCCGAGGGCCGTATGATTCTGGCCGATACCCTGACGCTGGCGTCGCGCGAACGGCCAAAATGGGTATTTGACTACGCAACCCTGACCGGCACCTGCATTGCTGCCCTTTCTACCCGATACAGTGGCGTTTTTACCAACCATGATGCCTGGTGGATGCCGCTGATCAGTACCGGCCAGCGCAGCGGAGAGCGGGTCTGGCCTTTCCCGATCGACCCGGATTACGACGACCAGATCAAAAGCGACATTGCCGATATTCAGCAGTGCAACCCGGGCAAGTCGTCCGACCATATTGACGCAGCGCGGTTTCTGAGCCGGTTTGTGGAGGCGGGCGTACCCTGGGTGCATGTCGACCTGGCGGCCGATAACCACAAAGGAGGCCTGGCCCATGTTCCAACGGATGTGACGGGCTTTGGTGTTCGCCTCACCCGGCAGTGGCTGCAGGACTGGTCGTCCGGTGCAGACTGAGTCGGTCAGAAATCGTCATCGGGCTGTCATCTGGCCCCCGGGTTGACTGCGTACAACCCGGTAACCCCACCTAATTGCAAAGAGTGCCCTCCCATGTTGAGTAACGAAGCCGCAGCTGTCCGTGAAGCACTGGTGCACCAGGGTCTGGAGACCCCTATGGTCGACAATGGCCTGAGCAATGAACAAAAACGAGAGCGCATCACCGGGCTGATGGCGGAAGTGGCAGGTACCCTCGGGCTCGATTTAACCGACGACAGCCTGATGGAAACCCCGGCGCGTATCGCCAAGATGTACGTTGAAGAGATTTTCTCCGGTCTCGATTACAGCACCTTCCCGAAGATCACCCAGATCGAGAACAAGATGGGCCTGCATGAGGTAGTTAAGGTGCGCGACATCGGCGTGCTCAGCACCTGCGAGCACCATTTCATCACCATCGATGGCTGCGCCCGTATCGCCTACATTCCCAAAGACACCATTATTGGCCTGTCGAAACTGAACCGCCTGGTGCGCTTCTTCGCCCAACGGCCTCAGGTGCAGGAACGTCTGACCCGTCAGATTATGGTATCGCTGCAAGTGCTGCTCGGCACCGATGACGTGGCCGTGCATATTGATGCGAAGCATTACTGTGTAAAAGCACGCGGCGTAATGGATGAGCAGTCCCAGACCGAGACTATAGCGCTGGGTGGGGTATTCAAAAAAGACGCCGGGTTGCGCACTGAGTTTTTAAGTTAAAACCCAGGGTTCGAAGATTGCCCAAGATTCCAGCGGCGGGTGCCGGGTAGGCCTCTGTGGGGTAGTCCGCAACATGGATGTTGCGGGCTAGGCTACATGGACGTATCTACGCCGACCCCACAGAGGCCTACCCGGTACCCGGCGCGGACCACCACCTCCCAAGTGACCCCAGCAAGGGTAAAACCTGGCGCAGTCAAGACGCCAGGCAGAAAGATAACTGTTCATTCTCAGTGCAGTTTCAACCGCGGCCGAATCGCATGATTTAACCGGTCGATTACCGTCAGCAGTGCCGTTCTGGCCACACCATGCAGCGCCACCTGATGCTGCCGATACAGGCTGATGTAGACCATCCGGGCAATGCGCCCTTCGATCATCATACTGCCCCGGGTAAGATTGCCCATCAGTGAGCCTACGGTGCTGAAGCGGCTCAGGCTGATCAGCGAACCATGGTCCTTGTACCGGTACTCAAGCAGAGGCTTCTGCTGGCGCTGACGCAGCATGTTCTTATAAACATGGCTGGCCATCTGGTGTGCCGACTGGGCGCGGGGCGGTACCCAGCGATCGCCCGGTTGCGGGCAGGCGCTGCAGTCGCCAATGGCCCAGATGCGGTCGTCTCTTGTTGTTTGCAGAGTCGCACTGACCAGCATCAGGTTGTTGCGGGTGGTTTCCAGCCCGGCCAGATCTTTAAGAAAACCCGGGGCACGCACGCCGGCCGCCCATACCATGATCGACCCTTCAATGCGTTCACCATCGTCTGTTTCCAGCGCACCCTCATGGCCTTTGACGACCTTGGTCTGGGTGCGCACGGTAACGCCCAGTTGACCCAGTTCGTGGGTGACCGTCTGGCTGATGCGATCGGGCAGGGCGGGCAAAATGCGCGGCCCGGCTTCGACCAGGGTGACGTCCAGATGTTCCGGGCCTACGTGGCCGAGGTCGTAGTCTTTCAGTACGCTGGCGGCGTTGTACAGCTCGGCCGATAGCTCAACCCCGGTGGCGCCACCGCCGACGATGACCAGCTTCAAGCGTTCATCCAAACCCTGGGCCCGAGCCCGGTCGAGTCGCAGAAAGGCGTTGAGCAGGTGCTGGTGGAAGCGCTCGGCCTGGGCCGGGGCGTCGAGCACCATGCAGTGCTCCTTGATGCCGGGAATGCCGAAATCGTTGGTGACGCTGCCCAGAGAAAACACCAGTTGATCGTAAGGGACGCGGCGTTCATTGAGCACGGTGGTGCCTTCGCTGTCGACCAGCGGCGCCAGAATCACCTCGCGTTTTTCCCGGTCCAGATCGCAGACGGTGCCCAGCGTAAAATGAAAGCCGTTACGGCGCGCCTGGCCCCGGTAGTTTACCTCATCGACACCCGCATCCAGTGAGCCGGCGGCGACTTCGTGCAGCAGCGGTTTCCACAGGTGGGTGTTGTTGCGGTCGATCAGCGTAATGTGCGCTTGCTTGCGCCGCCCCAGCTTTTTGCCCAGGCGCGTGGCCAGTTCAAGGCCACCGGCACCGCCACCGATGATGACAATGTTCTCCGGTTGAGTGGTTGTGTTTTGAGTCACACTGGACTCCTTTGGTCATGAATAATCGGTTCGGGGCCGGTCTCAATTCAGGAGGACTGGTCATCCTGCTCCCATATATCGAACCCGTTGCCCCGGGGATTCAGTGTTAGTGCCGTGCCGTAGGGTACTGGCCACTGCCAGGTGTGCTCAAACGGCTGCCCGAGCAGCGTTGCTGCCAGTGCGCGCAGGCTGCCCGCGTGGGCTATCACGATGCTGCGCTCATCAAATGAGGTCTGCAGCGCCCAGGCATGCACCCGGTTGAACAGATCACGGCCGGATTCTCCGCCCGGCATGCAGTAGTCGAGCGGTTGTTGTGCCCAGTCGTCCAGAGCGTCGCGATCAATATCGGACCAGGGGCGTTGCTCCCAGTCGCCAAAATTCAGTTCTCGCAGCGCCTCTACTTCCATTATCTGATCAGCCGGGGCCAGGGCCCGGGCAATGGCCAGACAGCGAGGCGACGGGCTGCAATACAAGGGCCCTGGTCGCTGCGCGAACCTGGCAGGCAGCGACCGGGCGGTCTGTTCCGCCGGCTCTGCCAGAGTCGGGTCGCTGTGCCCGTAACAGACACCGGTTTCGGCCGGTGCGCCGTGTCGAATCAGTATCACCGGTATCCTTCCATGATGACGGTTAGGGTTTCTATCCCTGCTCAGGCAATGAACGCCAGCAGGATCAGCACGGCCAGCGTTTCCTGCAGTTGCTGGGCAGCGCCCAGGCAGTCGCCAGTGTAGCCCTGAATGCGGCGCATAAACCAGCGGTTCAACAGGGCGCGAAGCAACAGGGCTCCAAGCGCTAGGCCGAGCAGCTGCATTGGGCTTAGCCACCAGACTAACCCCATTACGGGCACCAATGCCAGCACCGAGGCGCCTGTGTCAAAGCGGGTGGCCAGGGGTTTGCTTTTGCTGTTGTCGTCGCGGGCGTAGGGGAGCGTCCAGAGGGTTGAGATGGCCCAGAACCGGCTCCAGGCAGCGATCAGTGGCAGCGCCCACCAGGGCGATAGGCCTTGCTCGAACAGGGTTGTCCAGGCTAGCCAGCGAATCAGTAGGGTGACTACAAGGGCCGCCGCACCGTAAGTGCCCAGGCGGCTGTCTTTCATGATGGTGAGCACGGCCTCGCGGGTGAAGCCACCGCCAAAGCCATCGAAGGTGTCGGCCAGGCCGTCTTCGTGAAAGGCGCCGGTCAGCAGCAGGCTGAAAGCCAGCATCAGTGCAACCGCCACGGGCCAGGTCCATAAGGTGCCTGCGGCCATCACGACCAGGGCCAACATCAGGCCGAGAATCGCCCCGACCCAGGTAAAATAACGGCTGCTGTGGTTCAGCAGCGCGTCGTCAAAGCGGATACCCGGGGGCGGGGGCAGGCGGGAGAAGAAGACCCAGGCGTTGAAGAAACTGTGCCACTGGGTGACGAGCCAGGGTTCCGTTCGGGGGGTATCCGGTGATGGCATTGCGCTCAATCACCCCCAGCGGTATCGACGCCGGCACTGTCGAAGCTGGCCATTTCATCGAGCATGG
This sequence comes from Saccharospirillum alexandrii, assembly GCF_004000275.1. Taxonomy (GTDB): domain Bacteria; phylum Pseudomonadota; class Gammaproteobacteria; order Pseudomonadales; family Natronospirillaceae; genus Saccharospirillum; species Saccharospirillum alexandrii. Next base: position 683,265 of record NZ_RCIP01000002.1, on the reverse strand, counting down.
CAACGGCGGCCCGAATCAGCGGCCAGGCCAATACCGCGCCGGTACCTTCGCCCAGACGCAAGTCGAGCTGCAGCAGGGGTGTTACGCCCAGAGCAGTGAGCATGCGCTGGTGACCCTGCTCGCCGGAAACATGGCTGAACAGGGCGTAGTCGAGGATCTCGGGGTGATCGCACCAGACGGTCAGCAGTGCGGCCGTTGCCAGAAAGCCATCGACAATAAAGGGTTTACCCAGCTCTGCCGTAGCCGCCATGGCCCCGGCGATCATCGCCAGTTCAAACCCACCCAGATGCTGCATGATGGCGCGACCCGAGGTCAAACCTGCCTGGTGCAATGCCAGCGCCTGGCGAACAACCTGGGTTTTGTGTTCAACAAGTGTGGTGTTGGCGCCGGTTCCGGCACCTACGCAGTCGGCGGGGTCGAGCTTCAGGCAGGCGGCCATCAGAGCCGCGCCGGCGGTGGTATTGCCAATGCCCATTTCACCAAAGCTGAGAATGTCGGCGCCTTCGGCCAGTTGCATTTCTATGATGTCGGCCGCTTTGTCGACGGCTAGCTGGTAGTGCTCGCGGCTCATAGCAGGCTGGCGCATAAAATTCGCGCTGCCCTCGCCCAGCCTGGCGTCAATCAGGTTTGGGTGGGCGGGCAGTGGTTCACCCTTGAGCCCGGCATCGACCACGGTCAAGCGAACGTCCTGCTGCCGGCAAAACACGTTGATGGCGGCGCCACCGGCCATAAAGTTCAGCACCATCTGGCGCGTTACGTCACTGGGGTAAGGGCTTACACCTTCCTCACAAATTCCATGGTCGGCCGCAAACACACAATGATTCAAGCGGCTGAGCTGCGGGCTTAAACTGTGTTGAATACGAGCGATCTGCGCCGCCACCGCTTCCAACTGACCCAGTGATCCGGGCGGCTTGGTCTTGTTATCGAGCGTATTCTGGATAACAGCATCAAGACTGTTGTCTACAGCGGTGATGGTAAAGCGGTCCTTGGGCATGGGTTGCTGTTCCCTCTGGTGGGTGAGTTTGGGCCCCGGGTTGCCCGCCGGGTTTGCTTCGTTGGCGGTCGTTCGTGTCAGCTACCGGATAGGCCACTCCGGGGTCGGCGTAGATCCATCCATGGAGCCTAGACCGCAACATCCCTGTTGCGGACTACCCCGGAGAGGCCTACCCGGCAGCTAACACTTGAATTGTTGCCATCTTGAAAATTTACTGAACCATTCAGTTATTTCAATTTTTGCGGTAACCCAGCCACAACCCAGGTGACCTGATAAGCCTGTTCTGCAATAGCCTGATGTAGCCAGCCGGCCTCATCAACAAATCGTCGGTTCAGTGCGCCTAGGGGCACAATGCCCTGGCCGACTTCATTGCTCACCAGAAGAACATCAGCCTGTGTTTCTCGCAATTGGCCTAACAGGGCTGCACGCCTCTCAGCCCAGGAATCAGGTGTGGTTTGCAGGCAATTGCTAAGCCATAAGGTCAGACAATCTACCAGAAGAGTGTGGCCAGGTTGATCTCTTTTGGCCAGTTCCTCGGGTAGCGTCAGCGGGCATTCACAGGTTTCGAATCGGGGAGAGCGCAGGGTCTGGTGTCGTTCCAGGCGGTCTGCCATTTCTGCATCGCCGGCTTCGGCTGTGGCCAGATAGTGAAGTGGGCCGTCGGCTGCAAGAGCAATGCGTTCGGCATAACTTGATTTACCGGAACGGGCTCCGCCGAGGATCAGGTGCACAGTCAAATGAAATCTCCGGTTTTGAACGATAGACCACACATGCCGAGATACCTTTGATGTGGGCAGTTAATAGTTGGTAAATCTATAGCCTTTGGAGGCAATCTAAAAATCGATGCTGAGCGAGCGTTGGCGATTGGGTGTCCCTGTCTGGGGCAGTCCGCAACATGGACTAAAACGCCAGGAGCGTTTTAGCATGAGCGAAGCGAGCCCGTATGGGTGAATCCCATGGAGGGGATTCATATCATCCGGTCTAGGCGCGAAGCGTCGGACCGCCATGGAGAGATTCACGCCGACCCCGGACAGGGATACCCGGCCGGGAACACGTACTCAAGGCACTCAAGCCGGAGTAGCCGTCAAACGGAGATGTCAGCCAGATTACCCTTGGATTCCAACCAGTTTTTACGGTCACCGGAACGCTTTTTAGCCAGTAACATGTCCATCATCTCGACAGCGACGTCGTTGTCGTCGATGCGCAGTTGCACCAGGCGCCGGGTGTTCGGGTCCATGGTGGTTTCGCGCAGTTGCAGCGGGTTCATTTCGCCCAGGCCCTTGAATCGGGTGACCTGAACTTTGCCGCGTTTTTTCTCGGCCTTGATGCGGTCGAGAATGCCGTCGCGTTCATCGTTGTCCAGGGCGTAATAGATCTCCTTGCCGATGTCGATCCGGTACAGCGGAGGCATGGCGACATAGACGTGGCCGTTGTCGACCAGGGCGCGGAAGTGGCGCATGAACAGGGCGCACAGCAGGGTGCAGATGTGCAGGCCATCCGAGTCGGCATCGGCGAGGATGCAGACCTTGCCGTAGCGCAGGCCTTCGAGGTTGTCGGTATCCGGGTCGACGCCCAGGGCGATGGCGATGTTGTGGATTTCTTCGCTGGCCAGCAATTCATCGCTGGCGACCTCCCAACTGTTCAGAATCTTGCCGCGCAACGGCATGATCGCCTGAAAGGTCCGGTCGCGGGCCTGTTTTGCAGAACCGCCAGCGGAATCACCCTCCACCAGAAACAGTTCGCTGCGGCTGGTTTCGCTGCCGGAACAGTCCGCCAGTTTGCCGGGCAGGGCAGGGCCCTGGGTGACTTTTTTGCGCGCGACTTTCTTGGCTTGCTTGAGGCGGCTCTGGGCGTTGCTGACCACCAGTTCGGCGATCTGTTCGGCGATGTCGGTGTGCTGGTTCAGCCACAGGCTGAAGGCATCTTTAACCACGCCGGAAATAAAGGCTGAGGCCTGGCGTGACGACAGCCGCTCTTTGGTCTGGCCGGAGAACTGTGGATCGCGCAATTTGAACGACAGCACGTAGTGGCATTTGTCCCAGACGTCTTCGGGGCTGAGTTTGACGCCGCGCGGCAGCAGATTGCGGTATTCACAGAAGTCACGCAGGGCGTCGAGCAGGCCCTGGCGCAGGCCGTTGACGTGGGTGCCGCCGAGGGCCGTCGGGATCAGGTTAACGTAGCTTTCTTGTACGCCTTCGCCACCTTCCGGCAACCACTGCACGGCCCAGTCGACCGCCTCGTCCTCGCTGGTGAAGGTACCAGTGAAGGGTTCAGCGGGAATCGGGTCGTAGACCACGGTGGCGTTGTGCAGGTAATCGCGCAGGCCGTCGGCGTAGTGCCAGGTGTCGGTTTCGTCTTTTTCTTCGTTGTAGAAAGTAACTTTCAGGCCGGGGCACAGCACCGCCTTGGCGCGCAGTACATGGCGCAGACGGCTGGCGAGAAATTTGCCGCTGTCGAAGTATTTGGGGTCGGGCATAAAGCGCACGGTGGTGCCGGTGTCTCGCTTGGCACAATTGCCGATCTCTTCAAGCTCGGAGGCTTTGTCGCCGTTGGCGAAGCCCATGCGGTAGAGTTTGCCGTCGCGTTTTACCGAGACTTCCAGCAGCGTCGACAGGGCGTTAACCACCGAGATGCCTACGCCGTGCAAACCGCCCGAGAACTGGTAGTTCTTACCGGAAAACTTACCCCCGGCGTGCAGCCGGGTCATGATCAGTTCGATGCCGGGTACGCCGTGTTCGGGGTGAATATCCACTGGCATGCCGCGTCCGTTATCGGCCACCGAGAGCGAGCCATCTTTATAGAGCACCACTTCCATGCTGGTGGCATAGCCGCCGATGGCTTCGTCGACGCTGTTGTCGATGACTTCCTGGGCCAGGTGGTTGGGGCGGGTGGTGTCGGTGTACATGCCGGGGCGTTTGCGCACCGGGTCAAGGCCGCTCAGGACTTCAATGGCGTCGGCCGAATAATTGCTCTGACTCATGCTCGGGAGTGCCTCATCAATCTGTCTCGCAAGGTGCTTGCTGAAAGTCAGCCAGGAAGGGGCTGAAGAATGGGGTTAGGATACTGGCTAAGCGGCACTGGCGTCGAGTGCCAGGGGGTATTGCGCGCATGGCGGGCATGAACCAAACCGCTACCAGGCGGGCTACAGACCGGCAATACCGGGCCAGTCAGTAGCCTTTGACGGAGTAGTCGATCTCGAAGTCGACCCCTTCAACGCGGGTGAGGCCGGTGTCTATGCTGCCATCGGCATGCAGGTCGAGCCAGCGGTAGCCGGGGCCTTCTGTGTCGATCGAGAAGTCTTTGCTTTTCGGTTCGAACTGAACGCAGGTTGAAGGCGTGGAGATGTATCGCAGGCCATCTCGCACTTCGTCGCTGCTCTGATGTACATGCCCCCACAGTAGGGCGCGCACGTTGGTGTGGCGGCCCAGCACGGCCATCAGATCCGCTTCGTTGTGAATGCCGATTTTATCGATCCAGCGGCTGCCCATCGATTTGGGGTGGTGGTGAAAGGTCACCAGAGCGTGTTTGTCGCTGTGTTGGGTCAGGGCGCGGTCGAGCAGGGCGAGCTGGTCAGTGGCGAGGTGCCCGTAGACCTTACCGGGCACGGTGCTGTCGAGCAGTACAATGACCCAGTCGTCGGTGGTAAAAACGCTGCGTGCCATGGATTGCCGGCCGGTCAGTGCCAGGGCCTGGCTCATGTGCTCTCGGTCGTCGTGGTTGCCTGCGGTCCAGAAAACGGGGGCGCCAAGACGATCCATCCGCCCGATGAAGGTGGTGTAGGCGCCGACGGATCCATCCTGTGCGATGTCCCCGGTGGCGAGCACAACGTCGATCTCCGGGCGCTCCGCGACCACGCGGTCGAGCACCAGGTCCAGGCTGTTCAGGGTGTTCATGCCCAGCAGAGTGCCTTCCTGGCTGGCATGAAGATGGCTATCGGTGATTTGCACCACACGTACTGTCTGCTGTTTCAACATGTCAATCCGCAGTCAACGGTTATGATTCCATTTTTACACAAAGTCCAGGCTAAATGTAACACGCCCTGTGCATTTCGCGACCTGGCTCTCATCAATGAGTGGTTTTAGGCCTATTGCTCCGGCGACGCAGGCTGCCAGCGCTCTTCAGTAACGCCGTGTTGCATCAAATGCGCGAGCCATTCGCCCAGGTACTGGTTGGCCTGGGCTTTTTCATCGATCTGGTACATCTGTTCGTTCGGGTAGGGGTATACGCCCGACATCTGCTTGCCCTTGGCCCAGGTGACGACTTCAGCCATGCGCGCATCGTGGTACATGCGCAGCGTCAGCTGCACCTGGTTGAGCGGTTCGGGCAGGGCGGGGTTGTCTTTGCTCAGGGTGAGGGTTGTGGTGAACTTGAATCGCTCCTGCACATCAATTTGCACGCGCACCGGTGCCTGCCCCTTCTCGCCGCCCCATTGAAAGGCGTAGTGGCTTTTGCTCATATCACCGAGCAGCCGTTCCAGGCGCAGGAAGTTGGCCTCAGACAGGGCATTTTGCTCCGGCAAATCCGGGATGTAGCGTTTATTGATCAAGGTGGCGATGGCCTCCGGGTGGTACGGGGTTCATTTAACTTACGGACCAGTGGTCTCTTAACCAGGTCAGGTTCAGTTGCACCCATTGCAGGGCGATCAGGCTGGCGGCATTGTTGATGGTGCCGTCTTTACACCAGGCGAAGGCTTGCTCCAGCGGCACCCGGTGGACGCGAATGTCTTCGCCTTCCTCGTCGAGGCCGTGTACGCCGCCGACCCCCTGGCTGTCGACTTCGCCAACGAACAGAAACACCCGTTCATTGGTGCCGCCCGGCGAGGGCAGATATTCGGTGATGGGGTGTAGCCGACCCAGTTCAACCCCGGCTTCTTCCTGGGCTTCACGGTGGGCAACCTGCTCGGGAACCTCGTCTTTATCGATCAGCCCGGCCACCAGTTCCAGTAACCAGGGGTTGGCCAGGCGCAGGGCGCCGACCCGAAACTGCTCGACCAGCACCACATGGTCGGTGGCCAGGTCGAGCGGCAGCACGCACACGGCATCGTGACGGTCCATCAATTCGCGCTGTATGGTCAGGGTCTGGCCCGCGAATGTCTGGTGCGTCAGAGTGTAGCGGTCCATGCGGTAGAAGCCTTCGTAAAGATGCTCAACCTGGTCAATGGTGTGGCGGAACGTCAGGGTGTCACGGCTCATGGGCATCCTCTGGGTCAGCGTCGTGATTCAGGCCGGTAGGGTCGGCACGCGTATGGCGCGACAGTATGGCACAGTCAGCACCGGCGTCGAGTTGGGTTCCTGGCAGATGGTGACTTTTGGGGCTTCTGATTGTCGGGAATTCGAGTCACACTGGCGCAATAATCCGTAAAGCCCGGGCCGATGACTGTAAACCTTCACCCCAGGCGGCATAATGACGGTTCGATACCAGAACAGTACCGGTCACGGCGGTGTACCGGCCTATTACCGGGTTCGCCGACACACGTTTAACCAAGAGACAGGAACAATGGCAGTGAATCGATTTGTAGCAAGCATCACCCTGGCGCTGGCCTCCGCCGGAGCCTGGGCCGAGGTGTCGCTGATGGATGTTTATCAGCAAGCGCTCGAGAACGACCCGGAGCTGGCAATCCAGTCGCTCAACCAGCGAGTATCGGCCGTGCAGGTAGAGACGGGCTTCAGCGAACTGTTGCCGAGCGTTAATGCCTCGGCGGGTTACACCGTATCGAGCACACCTGGCAATGGTGTCGGCCCCGATTTCGACAATGGCCAGAGCGTCAGCGCCCGGGTGACCGCGAGCCAGAATATTTTTGCACTGGCGGCGATTGACGCCTATGAAGCGCTGAAGTTGAATGCGTCACGGGTTGAAATAGAATCCGTGGCTGCCCAGCAGTCGTTAATGGTGCGTGTGGCTGAGGCTTACATCAGTGTGTTGCGCGCCAAAGAAGGCCTCGATTCAGCCCAGACACAGCTGCGCGCTGTAGAGCGTCAGGCCGAACAAACCGAGCAGCGCTATGAAGTGGGTTTGGTGACCGTGACGGACGTGCTGGACGCGCAGGCAACATTGGACCAATCCCGGGTGGCCCTGATCAGCGCCAACAGCGAGTACGACATCGCCCTGCAGAACCTCTCGGTATTGACCGGCGAAGTGCCGGATTCCGTTATGGCCATTGGTACCCGTCTGCCGATCAACATGCCGGTCGAGAATGGGCAGGATCGCTGGATCGATTACGCCCTGGAAAATCACCCGAGCATTCTCGCGGCCCAGAAAGGCCTGGAATCCGGCGAACGCGAGTTGCAGGCTCGGCGCAACAACCGACTGCCCGTGCTCAGCGCCAGTGCATCGGTCAATTACCAGGACAACGCGAGCGATGGTATCGACTTTGACGACCGGCTGGGCAGTTCAATCGGCCTGTCACTGTCGGTGCCGCTGTACACCGGTGGCGCTACCTCGGCACAAATCGTTTCAACCGGTTTGCAAAACAACATTGCGGAACAGCGCCTTGAACAGCTGAAGCGCAATACCCGCATTCAGGTGGGCACTTATTACCGTCAGCTGCGCACGGCGGCGCAGAATATTGATGCTCAGGCACGCGTTGTGGAATCCCGCGAGAGTGCTCTGCAAGCGACTGAGGTAGGCTACGAAGTAGGAACCCGAAACATCGTTGAAGTACTGAATGCCCAACAGGCTGTGTTTGCCGCCCGGCAGGATTTCGCCAATGCCCGTTACGATTATGTGATCAGCGGGTTACTGTTGAAGCAGTCGGCCGGTCAGTTGTCAGTGAGTGATCTGGAGCAAATTGAGTCTTATCTGATCAGTTTTTAAGGCAGACCCGGTTCTTGATTGGCCTTTTCTGCCTTCAACTCCTTTCCGACACAGAGTACCGTTGTTAAGTTAGCCAGCGTCCGCTGGCTTTTTTGTGTTTAACCAGTATCAGGCAGGAGTCCCTGAATTATGTTGACGGTTCATCACCTGGAAAAATCGCGCTCGCACCGGGTGCTGTGGTTGCTTGAAGAATTGGGGCTGGAGTACGAGTTAAAGACTTACCAGCGAAACCCAAAAACCATGCTGGCTCCGGCTGAGTTGAAAGCCGTGCATCCGCTCGGTAAATCGCCGGTGATTACGACGGGCGACATGACCCTGGCAGAGTCCGGCGCCATTCTGGAGTGGTTGACGGAGCAACATCCGCAAAAGGCGCTATCAATACCAGCGGCCGAGCCCGCCCGAGCCGATTATCTGTACTGGTTGCATTATGCAGAGGGCACACTGATGCCCTTACTGGTCATGACGCTGGTGTTTCGGCGCGTGCCCAAATCCCGCATGCCGTTTTTTGCCAAACCGGTGGCGAAAAACATCACCCGTCGCGTAATTGGCAGTTACATCCAGCCCCAGGTGGACACCCAGCTCAAGGTGTTGAACGATCACTTGCAGCAGCGTGACTGGCTGGTTGCCGACCGCTTTACCTGTGCCGATATCCAGCTCAGCTACCCCTTGGAAGCGGCAGCTGGTCGCTACGGGTTGGGCGATGCCTACCCGGCGCTATCGGCCTACCTGGAACGGTTGCGGGCACGCCCGGCGTATCAGGTGGCTATCGACAAGGGTGGCCCGGTCACCTTGTGAGCGGTGCACCGCGAAAGTGCTGTGGAAATGGGTTTGCATCAAAATCAATCACTTTCCGATTGATGATTGGTTCACGCTATGACGTTGATTGCAATAAGTCGATTTCTTCGTTACCGGAATACCCATAACATTACTCCTGTAGTCGGCGCATCGCCGAAATGTTTCTAACCGTTACATTCACAGACTAGGGAGTCTTGACACATGGCACGTTACATCAATTCCGAATTGGCCCCGTTTACCGCTCAGGCATTTCACAACGGTGAATTTGTGGAAGTCACTGAAGCGACGCTGAAAGGCAAGTGGGCCGTATTGTTCTTCTACCCGGCCGACTTCACTTTTGTTTGCCCGACTGAACTGGGTGACCTGGCCGACAACTACGACGAGTTCCAGAAGCGCGGCGTCGAAGTGTACTCAGTGTCTACTGACACTCACTTCACCCACAAGGCCTGGCACGATTCGTCAGAAACCATCAACAAGATCCAGTACCCGATGATTGCGGATCCGACGGGCAAGCTGACACGCAGCCTGAATGTCATGATCGAAGAAGATGGCATTGCCGATCGCGCTACGTTCGTCATTGACCCTGAAGGCATCATTCGTGTGGTGGAAATCACCGACGGCGGCATTGGCCGCGACGCTAACGAACTGCTGCGCAAGATCAAGGCGGCTCAATACATCGCTGCACACCCCGGCGAAGTATGCCCGGCCAAGTGGAAAGAAGGTGAAGAAACACTGGCTCCGTCACTGGACCTGGTAGGCAAGATCTAAGCACAGCCCTTTGGCTGAATAACCAGATCGACCTTCAAGAGGGGGCGGGCTCGCCCCTTTTTTTATCGCGCACCCGCCCCTCGTTTCTACTTTTCCAAACAAACAGGACACACCGATGTTGGATGCCACGTTAAAACAGCAATTGGACACCTACCTGCAAAAGATTGTGACCCCAATCGAAGTCAGTGTGTCCACCGACGATACTGCCAAATCCAAAGAACTGGACGCGCTCGCCACGGAGATCATTGATCTTTCGGGCAACATCAGCCGCGGCCAATTCACCGGCCAGCGGACACCGAGCATGGGCATAGCTCCGGCGGGCGAAACCCCCCGGGTGAGCTTTGCCGGCATTCCCATGGGCCACGAATTTACCTCCCTGGTGCTCGCCTTGTTGCAAGCCGGCGGTCACCCGTCGAAAGCCGACCCCGAGGTGCTCGATCAGGTACGTGCACTGACCGGCGAGTTCCATTTTGAAACCTACATTTCGCTGTCGTGCCAGAACTGCCCCGATGTGGTTCAGGCCCTGAACCTGATGGCGACGCTGAACCCGAACATCACCCACGAAATGATCGACGGTGCCCTGTTTCAGGACGAAGTCGACCAGCGCCAGATCATGGCCGTGCCGTCTGTCTATCTGAACGGAGAGCACTTTGGCCAGGGCCGGATGACACTGACCGACATCGTCGCCAAACTCGACACCGGCGCCGCCGAGCGCCAGGCCGAAGCACTGAACGAGCGCGACCCCTACGATGTGCTGATTGTTGGCGGTGGCCCGGCGGGCGCAGCCGCCGCGATTTATGCCGCACGCAAGGGCATCCGCACCGGGCTGGTGGCTGAGAAGTTTGGCGGCCAGGTCATGGATACCGTGGGCATCGAAAACTTCATTTCAGTGCCTTACACCGAAGGTCCGAAACTGACCGCCGGTCTTGAACAGCACGTGAAAGAATACGGCGTTGATCTGATTACCGGGCAGCGTGCCGCCGAACTGAAACGCGATGGCCAGTTGCAACTGGCGCTGGAAAGTGGGGCCACCTTGTCGAGCCGCTCCGTGATTCTGGCCCCGGGTGCCCGCTGGCGCGAACTGGGCGTGCCGGGTGAAGCCGAATACCGTAACAAGGGCGTGGCCTATTGCCCGCATTGCGATGGCCCCTTCTACAAGGGCAAGCACGTTGCCGTGATTGGCGGCGGCAACTCCGGCATCGAAGCGGCGATTGATTTGGCGGGTATTGTCAGCCACGTGACCGTGCTGGAATTCGCTGACACCCTGCGTGCCGATGACGTGCTGCAACGCAAGGCGCGTTCGATGAGCAACATAACCATCATCACCAATGCGCAGACCACGGAAGTCGTCGGCAATGGCAAGACCGTTACTTCGCTGAAGTATACTGACCGCGCGAGTGGCGAATCGCACTCTGTCGAACTGGCCGGTGTTTTTGTTCAGATTGGCCTGGTGCCCAACACAGAATGGCTCAAAGACAGCGACCTGGCATTGACCCGCTTCGGTGAAATTGAAATCGACGCGCGCGGTGAAACCTCAATGCCCGGTGTCTTCGCCGCCGGCGATGCCACCACAGTGCCGTACAAGCAGATTGTGATCTCAATGGGCGCTGGTGCCACCGCTGCCCTGAGCGCTTTCGATCACCTGATTCGCTCGGATGTGCCAGCTGCGACGGTCGAAGAAAAGGTTGAGGTGGCGGAACCAGCCTAAGCCACAAACTTCGGAGTTTGGGTTACTCTGGTGCCCGGCGTGGACCAATGCCTCTCAGGCAACCCGAACTCCGGAACTTGAATTTAAAAACCCGCCGAGGCGGGTTTTTTAGGTTTGGGACTCGGATGAAATGATCGGCTGGGTCATCAGTTCATCGCGAATCATCTCGTCGATCAGCCCTTCGCGAATGGCTTTGAACGACAGTCGCATGCTGTCGATATCGAAGGCATGGAATACCCGGTGCAGAATCACATAGCCGGCGGCGAAGACCGCAATTCGACGCGGGTTCAGTTCGAGTAGTTGTGATAACTGATGTTGGCTGTCGGCCTGTGTCAGCACCGGGTGCAGTCGGTCGAGCTGCGCCCGGCTGATGCTGCCGTCGCGGGTCAGACCGAGATTGCTGAGTGCCCAACTGATCGCCTTGATGCTGCCTGAAGACCCCATCACATCGGTCCAGTCGTGGCCCTCGAAGCGGGGTTTGACGGCCGCGATCTGTTCATCGACATAAGCCTCACAGGCCGCCAGGTGCTTGGGGTCGAGCCGGTCGTGATCCAGAAAGCGGGAGGTCAGGGTGACACAACCGATCTCCAGACTGGCCACCACTTCAGGTTGTCTGCCATGGCCAACGATCAGCTCGGTACTGCCACCGCCAATGTCCAGCACGAAACGTCGGTCTTGTTCGGGTTGTCCCTGAGAGACGCCCCGGTAAATGTAGTGAGCCTCGTCTTCGCCGCTGAGAATTCGTATGGGTTGGCCCAGGGCTGACTCGGCCCGTTTAATGAACTGGGGGTCGCCACTGAGGTGGCGAAAGGCACTGGTGCCGACGGCGGTGACCTGAACGTCGGGCAGGTTTTTGAGGGTATTGCTGAATTGAGCCAGACAGCGCAAGGCCCGGGTTTTGGTATCCCGGTTGAGACGGCCGGTGCTGATGTCGACGCCCGCGGCGAGGCGCACCAGCTGGCGTTTGCAATCCACCGATTGCAGCGAGTGTCCATCCGACTTCATGATCACCAGATGGAAGCTGTTCGAGCCGAGGTCAACCGCGGCATAGAGTGCAGGTGCGTTCATGGGACAACTGGGGTTTTTATTATTACGGAAATATAGCGGGTATCTCGCCAGATTGACACTCTGGCAATGAAAAGTTCAGTCAGGCGGGGCGTACGGCAAAGCTGTCAGGGCGTTCGAACACCTGCCGGGAGGCAGGTGTTCGGTTCGATAACCGGGTTCAATCCAGACGGGCAGCGAGGAAATCCTGCAGCGCTTCCCAGGAAGCCCGATCGGCGTTCAAATCGTAATCGCCACTGCCAAATACCGTAAAGGAATGGCGTGCACCGCCGTGAATTTGGGCAGAATGCTCAACGCCTGCGGCTTGCAGATTATCGAGCAGGGCCGCGACATCGGCCATGCCCGACACCGGGTCGGCCGAGCCATGCTGTACCATCACTGGGGCAGCAACCTGGCTGTAGTTCTGGCCATCGGGTAAGCCAAGGCCGCCGTGAAACGATACAAAGCCTTCGGTGTCCGCACCAGTGCGCGCCAGTTCCAGAACACCGGCACCGCCGAAGCAATAGCCAATGACCACGATGTCGTCAGTCGCACCGGGAATCCACTCCGCTTCTGCCAGAGCGCCCTGCAGGCGCTTCTGAAATTCTGCCCGGTCGGCATACATCTCGCCCGAACGTTGCTGGTTTTCTTGCATTGACGTTGGGTTGCGGCCGGCCCCGTATACATCGATGGCGAAGGCGGTGTAACCCTCGGCGGCCAGCATTTCGGCGCGGCGTTTTTCGTAGTCGGTTAGGCCGTCCCAGTCGTGAATGATCAGCACGGTGCCACGAGATTCTTCCAAATTGCTGTTGTGAGCCACATACCCTTCGAATTCCATGCCATCGACGCTGTAGGTATGGGCCTGGCCCATTACTTCGGCCTGGGCAGACAGCGTAAACAGAGCTGTACCCACCAGGGTGGCGAGACTGTGGTGCAGTTTCATATCGCGTCCTCTCTTTGTTGTGGTTACTGAAGCGTGAAGAGTGTCCGGCCCGGTCCTCGCGTACTGTCAGGCCAAGGCGCCGGGCCGCGCCTTATTACCTACGGCCAGGCTGCCATACTGGACCGATTCGTTCAGTCAGATCGCACTTAGGGTAGTACAGGAATTCCCGGAGGCACTGCGAGGCGTGAGACAAGCCGGTATACTCGGCACCTACATGAATAATCGATTGAGGCTCAGTGAGATGGCATCTTCACCTGAACAGGCAGCCAAGCTGTTACCGGCACTGGAAGTGGAAACGGGCGATCAGCCGGATGCGACCGTTATCTGGTTACACGGATTGGGAGCCGACGGTCACGATTTCGAACCCATCGTTCCGGAGCTGCAGTTGCCGGCATCGATGTCGGTGCGGTTTATCTTTCCGCACGCACCCCAAATTCCGGTGACGATCAACGGCGGCTTTGTGATGCCCGCCTGGTACGACATTCTGGAGATGTCGATAGACCGCAAGGTCGATACCCCTCAGTTGGAAGCCTCAGCGTCGGCGATCGACGCGTTTATCGAGCGCGAACGCAGCCGCGGTATCGACAGTCGACGCATCATCGTGGCCGGCTTTTCCCAGGGCGGAGCCGTGGCCTACGAATGTGCTCTGCGGCATGCCGAGCCCCTTGGTGGATTGATGGCGCTATCGACCTATTTCGCGACTCAACATACCGTAAAACGGTCTGAGGCGAATCAGTCAGTGCCCATTCTGGTGTGTCATGGGGTGATGGATCCGGTCGTGCCCGAGGTATTGGGTCGACAGGCTGTGATGGCGCTGACCGAAAACGGGTATACACCTGAATACCAGACTTACCCAATGGAGCACAGCGTGAATGCGGCCGAGATCAAAACGATCTCGGCCTGGTTGCAGAAAGTGCTAGCGGTCCATGAGTGACGTTCTGTTGCTAAGGAACGAAGCTCTGAGCTTGCTGGCACCGTGAACAGTGACAGAACCTTGCGCATGGACCACTAGACGCTACTTCAGTTTGAAGTACGACACCGAATGCAATAGGTCTTTACTCAGCTGATTCAGCGACTCGGTTGAGCCCACCGACACCTGAGCACGCCGGGTGTTGTCTTCGGTGATCTGGTTTATGTCGTTGACGGTGTCCGACAGGGTGCTGAGGGTGACGTTTTGTTCCTCGGCAGCGGCTGAGGTTTGCAGTGTCCAGTCGCGAATTTTTTCGACGGCCACAACAAAGCGTTGAATGGCCTCACCGGCCTCGCTGACCTTGTCGACCGACGCGATAGACTGGTCGTGGCTGTCGTTGATGACGCTCACGGCGGCTTGGGTGCCTTGGCGCAGCTCCTCCAGTGTTTTCTGGATTTCCTCGGTCGACTGTTGGGTTCGGTGTGCAAGCTGGCGCACCTCGTCGGCAACGACGGCAAAGCCTCGACCCTGCTCACCGGCGCGAGCGGCCTCGATGGCGGCATTAAGCGCGAGCAGGTTAGTTTGCTCGGCAATGGCCTGAATGGAGGTGATAATAGTCGTGATGTTTTCCGCCTGGCCGTCCAGTTTTTTGATCACATCCACGGATTGTTCAATGTCACCGGCCAGCTTCTGAATGGCGGCAATGGTCTGGGTAACCGTCTCGTTGCCTTCGGCAGCGGCTTCATTGGCGCTTTCCGATACGTTGAGCGATTCGACCGCCGCTTCGGATACCTGCTGTGAAGCGGTTTGCAGTTCACCAATGGCATGGGCCAGATGCTGCATCTTCTCCTGCTGGTTTTCCGTGTCTTTAAAGCGGGCCTCGGTGTCTTCCATAATGCTGCTGGCTGAGGTGCCCAGGTGTTCGGAAAGCTCCACCACCGAGGTGAATATCTCGTTGAGTTTGGTGTTCATCTGGCTGACGGCCAGTTTTACCTCATCGACTTCATCGCCCTGTTCACGGGCATCGATAACGCCAGTCAGGTCGCCGCTGGCGAGCTGGCGGGTAATATCGACCACCGAATGCAGGTCGCGCTTGAGTTTGCGCAGCACGAAAAACGCCACGGCAACGGCAAGCAGAATGATCAGCGTCAAGCCAATGACCAGGGTTTGCACGGTGCTTTGTTGCGATTTGATCAGATCGTTGGACCGGGTGCTGACCAGGGTGTTGTAGTGCTCGGTAAACAGATCGATGCTCTCCTCAACGGGCAGGGTGCGCTCTTCCAACGCCGTTTCTGCTGCGCGCCGTACGTTGAAACCACCCTTGGTGATCCAGACCTCGGCCGCTTCGTCGAAGGCCTCCGACAGGGCCATCTGACGTTCTTGCAGGGTGCTCATCAGGTCTTGCAGCGGCAGCTCGGTAATGGGCACCAGCACATTGTTCCAGCTTTCAATAAGTGCCGGGTCGAGGTTTTGGGTCGCATCGAGCAGGCGGGTTTGAGTCGCTTGTGCGGCTTGCACCGATGCTTCCAGTTCGGCCAGTGGTATGGCATCGGCAAAATAACGAGGCCCAAGGTCTGAGGTTTCTACATACTGTCGATTAAGGGTTTGCCAGTTTTCGACCAGCTGGCTTTCCAGGCGTCGCAGCTGGGCGTCGGTCTGGCTGTTGGCAATAATGCCGCTGAAGCTGGTGATGAAGAGCCCGGCGAGCAGGATCAGTGCCAAGATAAGTGCACTGACCAGTAAGCTGATTTTGTAGGTAAGCGAAAGTTTGATCATCGGCGATGCCTTTGGCCCTGGGGCGTTAGCTGAGTGGTGATCGCCTCCTCCTTGATGGCAACAACCCGGTGTTGGGTAATGTATCGGCTGTGCCAGCGTAATCTTGACGAAACCGATAGCGAATCGACGGTGGCTGTTGACGATTCGCCATGCGAAATACGTGCCGGTTTGTGCTGTGTTGTCGCCGTTATATGCCTACTGTTTCTCAAATTAAAGCACCGAAACGGTGCGTTGTCAGGTACATTACGCCTTTTTTCTTCCATTCCGGCGCAGTGTCACTGTAAAAGCATTTCACCGAAACGGGTGGGGCTGCTAACCTGAATTTTTAGACAAATACCCGGGAAGTTAGACAATGAGAGAACAGCCCGTTGATTTTCAAACACTGAGTTGTCAGGCCTGCCGCGACGGCAATCTGTTAGGATTTGATTTCAGTATGGCGTTCCAGCCGCTTGTGGATGTATCGCGGCGCGAATTGTACGGTTACGAAGCTCTGGTACGGGGCTTGAAGGGCGAATCGGCCTACAGCATCATCAGCCAGGTTGATGATACCAATCGCTACCGTTTCGATCAGGCCTGCCGGGTGAAAGCCATCACGCTGGCGGCCAGGCTGCAATTGCAAGGCATGCTCAGCATTAACTTTTTACCCAACGCCGTGTACCGGCCCGAGCTGTGCATTCGCACCACCCTGAAAGCCGCAAACGACGCGCAATTTCCGATCGAACGCATCATGTTCGAGATTACCGAAGTGGAGCGGGTTGATGATCAGGATCACCTGGTCTCGATCCTCGATTATTACCAGAAGCAGGGTTTTCTGACCGCGCTCGACGATTTCGGTTCCGGTTATTCCGGGCTCAATTTGCTGGCTAAGGTTCAGCCGGACATCGTGAAACTCGATATGGCGCTGATTCGCGGTATCGATCAGGACAAAACCCGCCAGATCATCGTACGGTCCACCGTGCAAATGTTGCGTGATATTGGCTGCAGGCCTCTGGCTGAGGGCATTGAGTGCGAGGGCGAATTTGCCTTTTTGCGGGGTCTGGGCGTCGATCTGTTTCAGGGCTACTGGTTTGCAAAACCGGGTTTTGAAACCCTGCCCGAGGTCGACTGGCACGGGCTGTAACGGCCCGCCTGGAATGGCCAGGCCTTCGGCCCATGGGCTGTTCAGTTTTTTTGAGCAGTCACTGCAGAAACTCTCGCTATATGGTGGGGCGAACCCGATTTAGCCTGTACCAAACAGCGAGGAGGTTCCCCTATGGCATATGTCAGACCTGCGACCGAACGCGGTCGTGCTCAGTTCGGCTGGCTCGACAGCCATCACACTTTTTCTTTTGGCAATTATTACGACCCTAACCACATGGGCGTATCGGTGCTGCGCGTTATCAATGACGACCGGGTGGACCCGGGCGCCGGCTTTGGCGCCCATGGTCATCGCGATATGGAAATACTGTCGTACGTGCTTGAGGGTGAAATTGAACACCGCGACAGCATGGGCAACATCAAGCGCATACCGGCGGGCGACTTTCAGATCATGAGTGCGGGCACGGGCGTTATGCACAGCGAATACAACGCCTCTGATACCGAGCCATTGCACTTCCTGCAAATATGGCTGTTGCCCAATGCGCGACAGGTGTCACCGCGTTACGACCAGCGGGCTTTCGACCGATTGCCTGGAGGCACGGCCATTTTACACCCGGAAGCCGAGGGTGCCATGCAGGTGCATTCCGATGCCCGGCTATGGCGCTATCAGGGTGGCCAGGACTGGTCATTCCGGCCGCACTTTGGCCAGGTCTATGTGCATGGCGTCACCGGTGAGGTGTATGCCAACGGCGAGCGAGTGGGGCCTGGTGACGGACGAATGATTGTGGCGGCTGACATCGATTTTAGTGGCGAGGGCAGTGCCGAAGCACTGGTGTTCGATTTGCCGGAATAAGGCGCAGTGAGGAAAAACAAGCCGGGCTCTGGAGGTGCAGAGCCCGGCTTTTTGCGTCAGGCGCCGATAACGCCACCGTCGTTGCGGCGAACCGCAATCACGGACGACCGGGGAACGCCGTCACGTGCTGCGTTGGGCCATTGACCGGCCGGGTGCTGAATGCCGACCAGCATGGTGCGATGGTCGTCTGAGAAGGTCAGCCCCGTGACTTCACAGCCCTGGGGGCCAACCAGGAATCGACGGATGTGGCCGGTGACCGGGTCGGCACAGAGCATTTGGTTGTTGCCCTGGCCGGCGAAGTCGCCTTCGTTTGAGTAGTTGCCGTCGGTCTGAATCCACAGGCGGCCGAAGCGGTCGAACGCCAGGCCGTCCGGGCTGTTGAACATGTTGTCGGCGGTGATGTTCTCACTGCCGGCATAGGCGCCGGTTTTAACCACCGGATTTCCGGCGACGGCGTACAGATCCCAGCCAAAACGGCGTGATGCGTGATCGCGGTTTTCCGGTACCCAGCGCACGATCTGTCCGTACTGGTTTTCGGCACGCGGGTTCGGGCCGCCGACCGGTTGCTGGTCGGTGGTGCCGCGTCGGGTGTTGTTGGTCAGGGCGCAGAACACCATGGGTGAGGACGGGTGGCAGGCAACCCATTCCGGGCGGTCCATGGTGGTCGCACCGACAAAGCTTGCCGCTGCACGGGCGCGCACCAGGATGTCGGCTTCGTTTTCAAAGCCGTTGGCTTGTGTCAGGCCGTTCTGGCCGTAGCTCAGTTCGATCCATTCACCGGCGCCACCATCGTGGAATTTTGCAACGTACAGCGTGCCTTGTTCCAGCAAGGTCAGGTTGTGGGCGCGGTCATCGGGCCGGTAGGCATCGCGCGAGACAAACTTGTACAGAAACTCACCGCGTTCGTCATCGCCCGAATACACCACGGCACGGCCGTCCCGGTTGATGGTCATGGCCGCATTTTCATGTTTGAAGCGGCCGAGGGCGGTTCGTTTTTTCGGGCGTGCTTCCGGATTGTACGGATCAATTTCGACGACCCAGCCAAAGCGATTTGCTTCGTTCGGTTCCTTGGCGAGATTAAAGCGTTCTTCGTGCGGCCACCAGTTGTAACCGAAACCACTTTCGCTCAAGCCGTAGCGGCGTTGGGCGTCGCTCAGTTCAGTGCCTTCCGGTGCGCCAAAATATCCGTTGAAGTTTTCTTCACAGGTAAGGTAAGTGCCCCAGGGGGTGCGACCGGAGCCGCAGTTGTTAAAGGTACCCAGCACGCGACGACCGCTTGGGTCGGTTGAGGTTTTAACGTACTCGGAACCGGCGACCGGACCGGTCAGTTCGAAGGCCGCGTAACCGTGCAGCCGGCGGTTCATGGGAGCGTCTTTCAGGTAAACCCACTGACCATTGGGTTTGCGTTCCATTTCCACCAGCGTGACACCGTGCGCGGCGATGCCTTTGCGCACATCGGCCAGGGTTTTGGCGGCTTCACCATGCTCGAAGATGAATTCGTCGTTATAGTATTCGTTGTTGACCGCGAGGATAGCCCGGTCTGGGTTGACGCTGCCGTCGGCGTAAGTCAGATGAAACAGTTCCATGCCGTCGGTGTTGTCGCCAAACTGGCCAGCCTGCGCATCGGCGTCGTTGTTGCGCGCGAAGTTGGGCGCACCGGCCAGCACCGGGTCACCCCAGGACATCAGCACATCGTAGCTGTAGCCAGCAGGCAGCGTAATGGTGTCGGCGGTGCTGGCGGGAATGTTGTCGAAGCTCATCAGGGTGGTGGCCTGGCTAACGGCCATGGCCAGGCTTGAGGTGCCACCGAGGAAGGTCGCCGCACCGGCAGCCGAGCCGATCTTGATCAGGCTGCGGCGTGAAATGGCTTTGCTGATCAGCCGATCGAATTCAACGGGGTTTTCGTTGTAATCAGGTTCCAGGCTGGCATCGGGGGTGTGGTTAGGCATGGGTCAGGTCCTTATTGTCAGGTCGGTTGGTCTGCACGGAAATCGTGTGACAGTTTTGCCAACCGACGTGACAGAGGCGTGACGACGGGATGTCAGTTTGATAGCGATTCGATGACAGGATTGAGTCCTGATCACTCAATGGTTGTCTTCAGTCTAGTGCTCACTGAAGTCAGTCCAGCCGAGATACCAGGGGGTCGTGGCGGCCGGGTTAACGGCGCCGGCGTAGGTGGCGGTTCGATCCCAGAAGGGGTCGTTATCCGGCCAGTCGGTCGAACTGCCCGTTGGCTGGCGGGGTCTGAAGTCCGGTGCTACCGGGTTGCTGGCCTGGTTGCCCAGTAAACCGGGAATTACCTGGCTGATGGGGTTGAAGTAGTCCGGCTCGGCAAAGCCCGCGTCGTTATCCCGATCGCCGGTTTCCGGACGCCAGGGTGACGTTGCTGCGGACTCGCCATCGATGGCCAGATGAGTGAACCTCAGCGCCTCTTGGCGGACCAGGCTCTCGGTCAGCGGATCTCGCAAGTCGATCGGGTTGGTACCATAACCCGAGAGTAGAATGCGGCTGAACTGACCGGCGGTACCGCTGCGCAGCACCATGGCGGTATGGTCCGGTGCGGTGCCGACCAACGTGATGTTGCTGATCTGGGGTTCAGAACGTGGCCGGGCATTGTCGCGTTCAGGGGAATTGTCGCCCTCAAAGGCCCTGTCCCCAACATTGGGGTGTTGTTGTGCGATCAGAAACTGCACCTTGCCGTTCCAGCCCAGATCCCAGTCGAGGCTATCGTCTCGGGCACCGGTAATAAGCAAGTGGCGTGCGTTGGCCGAGCCGCCGAAAAATTCAATGCCATCGTCCAGTGCCTTATGAATCTGCAGGTACTCCAGCGTGGTTTGCGGGCCGCATCCGGCGACGGTGAGACCATTCAGTTCATTGTCGACAAAGGCTTCGTAGCCGGCGTATTCAATGCGAACGTAGCGCAGGCTACCGCAGCTGCCATTCCGCTCTTGCCCGCCGAAGTGGCCGCGAATATCGCGCACGTCGACACCCTCGACGCGGGCAAAGGCTTCGTTGGTGCGGTCGTCCCCGAGCAATACGACGCCACCCCAATCACCGCGTTCGCGCTGCCCAACCGGCTTCGCACTGGTGAAGACGATGGGTGCCGACCGAGTGCCTTCGGCAACCAGTTGACTGCCCCGGGCGATCACAAGTGATGAACCCGGCCGACCTTTGATGACCGTGCCGGGGGCTATGCTCAAGATGGCATCGTTGTGAACGAAGATGTCGGAATCCAGCCGATAGGTTCGGTCGGCACGCCAACGGGTGTCGGTATCGATATCGGTCGCGACGACGACGGTGCCGGTCAGGGTTTCCAGCAGGCGCTCCCATTGGCTGTAAACGCCGGTGGCAATCAGGGCAAGGGCCAGCAGCGCCAGAAGCAGGCGCCGCCAGGGACGTGCAAGCACTGGCTGAAACGCTTTGGGCAGGAGCCCCTGCTGACGGGCCTCCTCAAGCAGAGATTCAGGCATCTCGGTGCGCGCCAGTCGGTGAGCCAGATTTTGAATGCCCGGATCCTCCATCGCTCTGGCCCGGTCAAAAAGACCGTTGCGGTAGTCCGGTTCGCTCAGCAAGCGTTCGAAGTCGGTGTCGACTTGATGGGGCTTGGCGGCGAGGCGTTCCCGGAATGTCCACAGAAGGCCGATCAGATTGCTTTTGGACGCAGGTTGGGCAGGTGATGCGATGAGGGTCATGGTGTGCTCCCGTACAACCAATGGGCGAAGAGCCGGGAGGATAGTGGGCGAATATGACAGTTTCGTGACTCGCGGTATGAACTAACTGATTGTTTTTTACGTATTTTAAGCAACAGCGGCGGGGTGGGCCTGGCATCGGTTTTCCCGGGTCTGTACACAGGCTTGTCCACAGAAGGTGTGGGTAAGATGACCGGCCAAAAAAAACCCGGTGACAGGCACCGGGTTTTCCAGAGGGCGCGCGTTGTGGTTACTGGAAGTAGCGCATCAGGTAGGCATCCATACCCGTGCCATACTGGCAGTAGAGGTTACCGTTGTGGCTGCCGAGCAGTGTACAGGTGAAGGTCTCTTGCGGCTGGTCTTCCCAGGCAGCGTCACAGCTTTCGCGTGAGCGCAGCGCCGTGGTGGTTTGCTCCATGACGTTGCCGTTCTGAGTCCAGGTGTAATCAGCCTGGTACAGGGCGCACTGGCCGTTGTCATCGGTTTCGGTGAACTGGCCAGTACCGTCGCCGTTGATGATTTCAACGCCAGAGTCGTACCAGGTGCAGTCGTAGTCGAGGGTTTCAGACTGGAAGGTACCGGTTGGCACACTGAAGTCTGTATCCATTTCACCCAGAGTCACTTCGAATTTGGCTTCCCAGCCGCGCTCGGTGAGGGTATCCCGGTAGCTGCCTTCCAGTGGCAGAGCCGCCGCTTGCAGTATGCCCGCGTAAGCGTCGACACAACTGCCGGTCGCCATCGCCATGCCCTGGGCATTGCTGGCAACCATGGGTGATTCCAGGGCTACCAGAGCCGCCTCACCGAAACGCTCATAGTTGAACGCAATGGCGGTACTGCCACGCGTATTCAGCGGCTCACTGGCCATGGCATCGGCCGGTGCCTTGGCGGCGTCGCCGGTGTATACCACCAGGTGCTTGCCTTTGATTGCGGCGAATACCGGCTGCGGTGCCATGGGTACCGGAACCTGCACGGCGGTGCCATCGTCGGGAATGGTCACGCCGGCCATGCCGGGGATGCTGGAGCTGATCAGGCCAGCCAGTACGCTTGGGTTATCGGCACTCAGGGTGACCAGGACAGAGCCCGCCAGCCCAAACGGGCTGTTGTCGTTGGCTGTGATGTCGTATACCGCGGCACCCACACCCTTGACGCCCTGCGCCATGGCCGTCGCCATGCCCAGCATGGCCGGGTTGTTCTGACGCAGATCGGCGGTCATGTCACGCAGTGCCGGGCATTTGTATTCCGTTTGTGGCAGCTGTGACCACAGGGCGCTCGCGACCGGTGCCAGAGCATTGACATCGACACCCAGTGCCAGGGCCAGCAACTTGTCGCTGCCATCGGTGGCGTAGGCGGGCAGGCTGCCGGGCAGGCGCTTCAGTTCACTGGTCAGGTCGGTGTTGGTCAGTTCGAGGATCATGCCAACCTGTTGTGACAGGCTGTCGGAGGTAGACGAGATGCTCTCGCTGCCAAAGGCGAAACGGGGCACCTGGCGGGCGAGCGCATAGCCTTCCGGTCCGCACTGGCTGTCGGCCATCTGGGTGTCCATTCGCTCGATTTCGTCCGGGATCAGGGCTTCCAGGTCGCGTCGCAGGCGGGTCTCGGTGCCAGTCAGCAGGGTAGCGGCCAGGCCTTCGAGGTCGATGTAGCCACGCACGGTTTCATCGTAGTCGTACTGGTCGCCCAATGCTTCCCAGTCACCCTGGTCGGCCAGAGAGTCGGACAGATCGGTCAGACCCAGGCGCTCGGCCTGAATCGCGGCGGTGTCGGTATGGTTGAACAGGGTAACGGTGGCAAACCCCTGATCGACGGCGATGGCCAGGTCAAAGCGTTCGTCGTCGCCTTCGGGCGTCAGCTGCCACGTGCGAACTTCAACCTCTTCCACCTGTTTCATCACCGGTGCAGCACCGGATTCAAGAATGGCCTGATTCAGTACTTCGTTGAACGCATCGGGGTTATCCAGGGCAAAGCGGGCAACGGGCATGGCGCCATGGAAATAAAACGCACCGGCGCCTTCATCGGGCAGGCCATAGTGAGCGATCAGTTCGCTGTAGCCGCCGCCTGCAGCGGCGGTGTAATCCACCAGCAAAGCTTCGAACAGGCCGAGTACCGGGCTGTCGTCGCTGCCTATTTCCGCCAGTAGGGTCTGCAGTTCGTCGATATCCGACTGGTTGACCGTAGACCAGGAATCCATGATATCCCGGCCCACCAGAGTATTGTGCCCGCCCACAAAGAGGAGTGTGTCGGCCGGCGTATGGCTGAGCAGGGTGTTGATTGAGTTATCGGCCTGGTCTGAGGAGAACAGACCAAACAGATTAAAGGCGTAGGCACTGCTCACGCTGGCGGTGACCACAGCCAGGGTCAGCAGCACGCGCGTTATCATTCCTTTCATGTAAGGCTCCATCGGTAAGTAAAGTACAGGGTGCTCTGCCCAACAGCGCACCGGGTAGCCCGATCAATCCCTGAGTGCTCAGGCGATTGATCGGGCCGAATAGGCTCGCGATTGTAACAGGCCTGTTTCCCGGCTGTCTGCGTTTACCGGCTTGAACCGACCGTCGATGCCCCCATTGCCATCAGGAATGTGAAAGAGGCCGCAAAATGTGGGATGAACGCTATGCCGGGGACGACTATCTCTACGGCACCGAACCGAACGATTACCTGAAAGCCCAGGCTGACCTCTTCGCCACCGGCGCCCGGGTACTGTGTCTGGCCGAAGGCGAGGGGCGCAATGCCGTTTACCTGGCGGAACAGGGGCTGGACGTGGTGGCAGTGGATGCATCGGCCGTTGGATTGTTAAAGGCGGAACGCCTGGCACAGGCCCGGGGAGTGTCCATTGAGACGCAAACGGCGGATTTGGCCGATATTGACCTTGGCCAGGGGCAATGGGATGGCATTGTTTCAATATTTTGTCATTTGCCGCCTGACGTGCGCCAGTCACTGCACCAAAAGGTGTTCGACGCGCTCAAGCCCGGCGGGCTCTTCGTGCTGGAAGCCTATCGGCCGGAGCAACTGCTGTTTAAAACCGGTGGGCCACCCCGCGCCGAGTGGATGATGACCGCCGAGCAATTGCAGGAGGAACTGGCACCGCTTCATTTTGAGCAATTGCAGGAAATGGACCGGCCGATTCATGAAGGGCGAGGCCACACCGGCCTGGGTGCGGTGGTTCAGGCGGTAGGCATCAAGATATGACGGTTGCCCCGCCGATGAGCACATAGCGACAGGGTTACAACGTCATGGATGACCTGTCATCGTCCTGAAATCTCCGGAAAAATCGGCCTAAAAAGTACTTTACATACACAAGTGCTGGGCTAAAGTAGAGGTGTTAAAGATTTTCGCAATACTTATAAGCAAGACCAGTTAGACGCTATGAACCTTGTGCTTGCCGGGCATCATTGACGTATCAATGTGTCGTGGAGGGTACAACCAGGCAGTTCCTGAACAGGTTGCGCGTAAGTAGACGTTATGATCTTTACCCGGCAGCGTTGGCCGGGAATGACCGGCACGACGCAGGCTATTTGCAATCGCATCCGAAGCAGGAGAACAACATGGCGACACAAACCGGCAAGGTGAAGTGGTTCAACGAAACCAAGGGTTTTGGCTTTATTGAAGTCGAAGGCGGCAAAGACGTCTTTGTGCACTTCAGTGCCATCAAGGGCGACGGGTTCCGCACCCTGGCGGAAGGACAGGAAGTGCAGTTCACCATCACCGACGGCCAAAAGGGCCCACAAGCCTCCGATGTCGAACTGATCTGAGCTCGAATCGCTGATCTGGTACCTAATTAAGCATGAGAAAGGCCGCTGTCTAGCGGCCTTTTTTGTGGGTGCAAGTATATCGTCGGTCAGCGATCCGAGCTGATTTTGGGTGGCAGGGCGTGGCGTGACGGGTCGGCATTGGGGTCGACCAGGTTCAGGTGCCGGTCGAGCCAGTGTTCCAACCGTTGCAGGGCGCCTTGCTGGTGCTGGTAAAACACATAGGCGCGCTGGCCAAAGGTGTCGCGTAGATCCTGGGATTTGAGCAATCCGAGCAGGCGTTTTTCCAGCGCTTCCAGCGTCTCGGTGACGATAATCCCCTGTTCTTTCTGCATGGCGCTGATGATCGACTGAAAATTGGTGAAGCTGGGGCCGACTAACACCGGCTTACCCAGCGCCGCCGGTTCAATGGGGTTGTGGCCGCCGCCGTCATTGAAGGTATTGCCCATCACGGCAACCTGGGCAGCGCCGAAGAAAATCATCAGTTCCCCCAGCGAATCGGCCAGGTACACCTGGTCTTTGTCGCGTGGCTGACTGCGTTGGCTGCGGCGGCTGTAACGCAGGCCCGATGTGGCGACGATATCGGAGACGGTTTCGAAACGGTCCGGGTGGCGGGGTACGAGAATCATCAGGGCGTTTGGTAGCACCGTGGTGATGCGCCGCTGTACTTCCAGCAAGCCTTCCTCTTCGCCGCCATGGGTGCTCGCCGCTACCCAGACAGGCCGGCCTTTGATACCACGGGCAAAGGCGGTGATGTCGCCGGTCAGTTTGCTGGAGATGCTTAAATCGAATTTTATCGATCCGGTAACCTCAATGTTCTCTGCCGGTACACCCAACGCCTGGAAGCGTTCGGCGTCGGGCCAGTGCTGGGCGGCGATGCCGGTCAGTTGTTGCAACATGGGCCGGGTCAGCGCCCGGAAACGGTGGTAGCCCCGAGCCGAGCGTTCCGAGAGCCGGCCATTGACCAGAAACACCGGCACCCGGTGCCGGTCGCAAGCGTTGATCAGGTTGGGCCAGAGCTCGGTTTCCATGATCACCAGGGCTTTTGGGTTCAATCTGGGCAATAGACGTCGATAAACGTGCGGGTAATCCCAAGGCAGATAGGCGTGGTGAACTTTGTCGCCAAACAGTGCCTGTACCGTTTCGCTGCCGGTCGGCGTCATGGTGGTGATGATGACTGGAATGTCTGGATGGCGCGTCAGCCAGCGTTCGACAAAAGGCCGGGCGGCAATGGTTTCGCCCACACTGACGCTGTGCAGCCAGAGCGCACCTTCTGGCATGGTGGGCCAGTGCCCGAAGCGCTCGCGCCAGCGTTGCCGGTAGCCCGGCAAGGTGCGCCCGCGCAGCCACAGCCGCAGCAGCAGGGCCGGCGTCAGGCAATACAGCAGGGCGGTAAACAGCAGTCGGGTCATGTCAACCAATGCGCCAGTAGGTCATTCAAGTATAGGAAACCCTGGTCGGTTGTGCGCAAGGATCCGCCTTCCCATTCCAGCAGGCCCTGATCACGCAAGGAGATCAGGGTGGGCTCAATCTCGGCCCAGGCCAGGCCAGTGAGCCGGCTGAACTCGTTGGCCGGGCGGCCTTCGACCAGACGCAGGGTGTTGATGAAATAATCGAACGGCCGGTCTTCAATGGCAACCCTTTCTTCGTGGCGAATCAGTAATCGGTCGCGGTTCAGATAATCTTTCGGCAGCCTCGTTTTGCGAGTGCGTAGGATATCGAACGGGCTGGTTCGGGTGACTTTGCCGTGGGCACCCGGGCCGATGCCGATATAGTCGCCATAGCCCCAGTAATTGAGGTTGTGCTGACAGCGCTTGCCCGGTTGGGCGTAGGCGGAGACTTCGTATTGGCTGAACCCCGCTTCAGACAGCCTTGCCTGGCCAGCTTCCTGAATGGACCAGAGGGTGTCGTCTTCCGGCAGTGCCGGTGGCTTGCGGTAAAACTCGGTGTTCGGTTCGATGGTCAGCTGATACCAGCTGAGGTGGCTGGGGTTCAGGGCGATCGCCTGGTTCAGGTCGGCCAGGGCGTCGGCTTCAGTCTGGTCGGGCAGGCCGTGCATCAGGTCCAGATTGAAATTGTCGAAACCGGCAGCGCGGGCCCGGTCACCGGCGTGCAGGGCCTGGTTCCGGTCATGAATGCGGCCCAGGCGCTGCAAGTGGGCATCGTTGAAGCTCTGGATGCCAATCGACAGCCGGTTGACACCGGCGTCTCTGAAGCCGCGAAAGTGCGATTCGTCGACCGTGCCCGGGTTGGCTTCGAGGGTGATTTCACAGTCGTCACTGAAGCCGATGCGGCGCTCCAGCTCTGCCAGAATCTGACCGATGGCTGAAGGTGACAGCAGACTCGGCGTGCCGCCGCCAAAGAAGACACTGCGCAGCGGCCGGCCCAGCGCCAGTGAGGCATCCTGTTGCAGGTCTTCAAACAACCTCGCCAGGTACTCCGTTTCCGGAATCTGCCCGGGGTCGAGCGCATGCGAGTTGAAATCGCAATAGGGGCATTTGCGCACGCACCAGGGTACGTGTACATAGGCAGACAGCGATGGCAGGTGCGTTCTGGGGGTCGTGATCTCGGTCATTGCGCCAGCAAGGCTTGCAGCCGCGGCATAAAAGCAGCCATGGCCTGTCCGCGGTGCGACAGGCGGTTTTTCAGGGTCGATTCCAGCTGGGCGGCGGTGCAATTCTGGTCAGGCAGA
Source organism: Saccharospirillum alexandrii (assembly GCF_004000275.1). Taxonomy (GTDB): domain Bacteria; phylum Pseudomonadota; class Gammaproteobacteria; order Pseudomonadales; family Natronospirillaceae; genus Saccharospirillum; species Saccharospirillum alexandrii. Next base: position 655,460 of record NZ_RCIP01000002.1, on the reverse strand, counting down.
TAAAACACCGGGTCATAGCCGAAACCACCGGTGCCGACCCGTTCGGTCAGGATGCGACCATCCCAGCGGCCTTCGGCGATCAGGGGGGTAGGGTCGGTGGCGTGGCGAACGAAGGCCAGCAGGCAGTAATAATGGGCGCCGCGGTCCGGTTCGGGCACGCCGGCTAGCCGCTCCAGCAGATAGTCGATATTGGCGCTGTCGCCGGATTCACCGCCCGCTCTGGCCGAAAAGCGGGCGCTGTAAATGCCCGGTTCGCCGTTCAGGGCGTCGACCACGACACCGGAGTCATCGGCCAGGGCCGGCAGACCGGTCGCAGCCGCGGCATGGCGTGCCTTCAGAATGGCGTTTTCAATGAAACTCAAGCCGGTTTCATCGGCGTCGCTGACGCCGAACTCGCCCTGGGGGCGCACGGTAATCGACAGCGGTTCGAGCAGACGGCTGAATTCAGCCAGTTTGCCGGCATTGCCGGAGGCGAGGACCCACTGGCTCATGCGTCTTCCTCCCAGAGTTCCTGGCTGAAACTGTATTCAAAGTCGCGCTCACCGGGAATGCTGACTTCGATGTCGAACCAGAGCACTTCACGGTCATCAAAGGGCACCGAGCCGATGAAGTAGCGCGCGTTCTGTTCTTCGATCACGCGCATCTCGAGCCGGTTGCTTTGCCCCAGCAGGTTGCGCACCCGAACAGACACTTCGGCATTCGGCACTGGCACAGCAACGTCGTTGCGGCGTTGCTCCAGTACCGACAGGTTCACTATTGCACGCTGCCCTGAACGCGTCAGGCCATATTGCCCGGCGATTTCCGGCGTCAGCATGGTGCTGTTGAAGGCAATGTAATGCAGTTCATAGCCGTTGAAGGTGACTTTCTGGTCGGCCTGGGCGGTACTGAACAGCAGCGCCAGGCCCAGCATCAACGTTGTGGTGTATCTGAATAACATGGGGTCACCGTGTAATGTGGTAGAGCGCGATTTCGCCCATCAGGTTGGGCATCAGACTGATTTTCCAGTTGGCCTGGTGGTTGCGGTCCACCACCGTGCGTTCCAGTATTTTAATGTTTCGCTCCCGACATAACACCTCAAAGTCGCGAAAGGTGAAGAAGTGAATGTTGGGGGTGTCGTACCAGGTGTATGGCAGGTTTTCGGATACCGGCATGCGCCCGTGCAGGGCCAGATAGGAGCGCACCGTCCAGTGCCCGAAGTTGGGAAAGGTGACGATGGCCTGTTTGCCGATGCGCAGCATGTCTTCAACGATGCGGTCCGGCTTGTGCGTTTGTTGCAACGACTGGGTCATGATCACGGTGTCGAAGCTCTGGTCGTCAATGTCGTCCAGCCCTTCGTTCAGGTCCTGATGAATCACGTCCACGCCCTGGCGCACGCAGGACAGAATGTTTTGGGTATCGATCTCCATGCCGTAGCCGGTCACCTGTTTGCGCTGGCGCAACAGGGCCAGCAGGCTGCCATCGCCACAACCGAGGTCGAGCACGTGGCTGCCGTTGGAGATCCAGCGTTCGATGTAGTCCAGGTCCGGGCGCATCAGGCTGTCCCTCCGTTGGCCAGTGAACCGAGAAAGCCTTCGATCAGTGCCACGTATTCGGGAATGGGAAACAGAAAGGCGTCGTGGCCCTGGGGCGCATCAATCTCCAGATAGCTGACCTGGCGGCGGGCCCGGGTGAGGGCGCGCACCAGTTCTTCGCTTCGTTCCGGGGCAAAACGCCAGTCGGTACTGAAAGAGGCGACCAGAAAGCGGCAGTGGGCCTGGCTCAGGCAGCGCGCGAGGTCGCCGTCGTGGTCGCCGGCCGGGTCGAAATAATCGAGCGCCTTGGTCATCAGCAAATAGGTATTGGCATCGAACTGGTCCGAAAAGTTCTCACCCTGATAGCGCAGGTAGGACTCGACCTCGAAATCGGCATCGAAATTGAAATTCAGTTTGCCGGTGCGCAGGTCCCGTCCAAACTTCTCGCGCATGCTGCTGTCGGACAGGTAGGTAATGTGCCCGAGCATCCGCGCCAGCATCAGACCGCGCTTGGGCCGGGTATCGTGATCGAAATACCGGCCCTGATGGAAATCCGGGTCGCTGACGATGGCCTGGCGAGCCACTTCGTTAAAGGCAATGTTCTGGGCGCTCAGCTTGGGTGCCGAGGCGATGACAGCGCAGCCTTTCAGGCGGTCCGGGTAATCGATCGACCAGCGCAGTGCCTGCATGCCGCCGAGGCTGCCGCCGATCACAGCATGCCAGCAGTCGATACCCAGGCGATCAGCCAGCCGCGCCTGGCTTTTAACCCAGTCGCGCACGGCGATGATCGGGAAGTCCGGTCCGTAAGGGCGGCCCGTCTCCGGGTCTTGGCTCATTGGGCCGGTGGAGCCGTGACAGCCGCCCAGATTGTTCAGGCTGACGACAAAGTAGCGATTGGTGTCGATGGCCTTGCCGGGGCCGATGCAGGCATCCCACCAGCCGGGTTTGCGATCTTCAATGCTGTTGTAGCCCGCCGCATGGTGGTGTCCGCTCAGCGCATGGCAGATCAGAATGGCATTGGACGCATCGGCATTCAGGGTGCCGTAGGTCTCGTACACCAGGGTGTAGTTCGACAGGCTGCGTCCGCAGCGTAAGGGCAGCGCGTCTTCAAAAAAGGCCGACTGGGGCTGTATCAGCCCGACGCTGTCAGCGGGTATGTCTGTTGGCATTTATGATGTCCCGGGAGACCGGCCAGCCAGGCTGGCCGGTAGTGAGTCAGCAATTCGGTGTGTTAAACCCAGATTCACAGCCCCAAAATCGGGCTGATGCCACCGACGGTGGAATACCCGGTCTGGGGCAGAATCATGCCGCCGAGAATAAAGTCGCGCAGGATAATCAGCACCAGGAAGGCGATGATGTACGACAGATCAAGCATGCCAATGTTCAGGTTCAGCCGTCGGAACGGGCCAACAAAAGGCTCGACCAGTTGTCCGAGGAAACCCAGCAAGGGGTTTTGCTGGCCCATGGCAATCCAGCTGCCAATGGCGACGATGATCATGCTCCATTGCAGCACGGTCAGCAGAATGCCGGCCACACCGAGCAGTGACCACACCACCAACTGGCCTCCCAGCGCCAGGGGGTTTACGCCCATGGCGGCGAAGATCAGACTACCCAGAATGAATTGGCCGATCCAGATGCACAGCAATGACGCCAGGTCGAGCCCGCCAAGGCCGGGAATGATGCGGCGCATGGGTTTAAGCACCGGGTCGGTGATTTGCAGCACCGTCATCGCCAGCGGGTTGCGCACATCCGCCCGGGCGATCTGTGCCAGAAAGCGGGCAACCAGGCTGATCAGTAAAATACCAAACGCCGTTTTCAAAATAAGTACGATAAGCGGGCCCAGCATTCGGACACTCCTTAGATGAGTCTGTGTTAATCATACCCTGTGGTGCAGGGTGATGCCTGTTGTGATGTGATTAATCCGCCAGTTCCTGCGATAACACCCGCGACCGGTCCATGCAGGCTTGCATCGCACGGGCTACGACGGCATCGAGGTCGTCGCGCTCGAAACTGAAGATGGCCTGCTCGGTGGTGCCTTTGGGTGAGCATACCTTCTTACGCAATTGTGCCGGGGATTCACCGGTCTGCTCAACCATGCGAGCCGCGCCCATGGCCGTTTGTACAATAAGACGCTTGGCGGTGTCTGCATCCAGCCCAGCGTCTTCGGCGGCTTTCTGCATGGCCTCCATAAAGCGGAAGAAGTAGGCCGGGGCACTGCCGCTGGTGGCGGTTACCGAGTGCAGGTCCTCTTCGTCTGCCACCCAGACCGCAACGCCAATGGCACTGAAAATGGCCTCAACGGCTTCTCGTTCACTGTCTTCCACCGCTCCATTGGCATAGAGGCCGGTGGCGCCGGTCATCACCAGTGAGGGCGTGTTGGGCATGGTGCGGATGACGGCAAAGCCGCCGCCAAGCCAGCGATCGATGGCTTCAGCCGTCACACTGGCGGCCACACTGACGACGAGCGGTTTGCTCGCCTGAAAGGCGTCGCGCAGCGGTTCCAGAACCTGCTTCAGTACCTGGGGTTTCACGGCCAGCACGACCGCTTCGCAGGTTTCGATCAGGGCATTGTTGTCATCGGTGGCTTGCAGACCTTTGGCGGCGAAGGCATCACGCTTGGGGGCGTTGCGGTCACACACCCAGATACGATCGGCCGGGTAGCCACTGGCCAGCATGCCATCGATGATGGCTCCGGCCATGTTTCCGGCGCCGATGAATCCGATGATGGGCTGCTGTTGCATGGTATCTCCTTGTCGTATCCGTGTGGTGTGGAACTGCGGTTCTGTCAGTGCTCCGTCGGGTAGCTGCGCTGACCGAACAGAGCGCTGCCGACGCGAACGTGGGTGGCACCGCATTCGATGGCCAGTTCAAAATCACCGCTCATGCCCATCGACAGTGCTTTGCAGTCCGGATAAGTGGTAATAAGGGTGTCGCGCAGTGTTTTCAATTCACCGTATTGCTGGCGCAGCGTAGATTCGGTGAGATCCACCGCTGGAATGGCCATTAAGCCGGCTACAGTCAGGTTCTTCAGCCCGGCCATGTCGGCGAGCAGACCCGCCACGTCGGCGGGTGCCACACCCGCCTTGGCCGGGTCGTCACTGATGTTGACCTGAATGCATATCGACAGCGGCCCTTTGGCGGGTGGGCGCTGCTCGCTTAAACGACGGGCAATTTTCAACCGGTCGACACTGTGCACCCAGTCAAATAGCTCGGCGACCTGGCGGGTTTTGTTGCTCTGCAGCGGGCCAATAAAGTGCCAGACCGGGGCTGGCCCCTGCCAGTGGGTGATCTTGTCGACCGCTTCCTGCACGTAGTTTTCACCCAGGTCCGTTGCGCCAGCTGCCGTGGCGGATTCCAGGTCGGCCAGTGGCCAGGTTTTGCTGACGGCGACCAGGGTAATCTCTTCTGGCGAGCGGCCACTGCGGGCACAGGCGGCGGCAATGCGGGCCTTTACTTTGGCCATCCGGTCACTGAAGGCCGTATTTTGGGTGGCAGTCATGGTGTCCTCGGGTTGAATCGGCGTGGTGGCGGGCACGACCCGTGTCTGTTGCTCGCAAAAAACCGACGTTCGGTTACACTGATTGCAGATCAGCCAAACGGGCGACTGTCGAGTTCGACGGCGTCATTTTGAAGGCTGAGTCTCAAAAGCCGACAGCATACCTATTTTGGCACCGTCTGAATAATGTATCTTATGGCCTGGCAGGCGCCTTGAGCGTGACCTGACCCTACGAACGATAGCGCCGGTATGCCACCCCGGCCGCTGTGACAGACTGGCAGTGAGGAGTCTCATGGATATTACAGAATTACTGGCGTTCAGTGCCAAGCAGAACGCATCCGACTTGCACCTGTCATCGGGCTTGCCGCCGATGATCCGGGTCGATGGCGATATTCGCCGCATCAACCTCCCCGCTCTGTCTCACAAAGAGGTCCATTCGCTGATCTACGACATCATGAACGACAAGCAGCGCAAGGATTTCGAAGAATTCCTGGAAACCGACTTTTCCTTCGAAGTACCTGGTGTGGCCCGTTTCCGGGTGAACGCTTTCACCCAGAACCGGGGCTCCGGCGCGGTATTCCGGACCATTCCGTCCAAAGTACTGACCATGGACGACCTGGGCATGGGTCAGGTGTTCAAAGACATCGCCATGGTGCCCCGTGGCATCTGCCTGGTGACCGGTCCGACCGGCTCGGGCAAATCGACCACCCTGGCGGCGATGATCAACTACATCAACGAAACCAAATACGAACACATCCTGACCATCGAAGACCCAATCGAATTCGTGCACGAATCCAAAAAATGCCTGGTCAACCAGCGTGAAGTGCACCGCGACACGCACGGCTTCTCGGAAGCCCTGCGCTCAGCGCTGCGGGAAGACCCGGACATCATTCTGGTCGGCGAGCTGCGGGATCTCGAAACCATTCGTCTGGCACTGACGGCCGCAGAAACCGGTCACCTGGTGTTCGGCACCCTGCACACCACCTCGGCTGCAAAAACCATCGACCGGGTGGTCGACGTGTTCCCGGCTGAAGAAAAATCCATGGTGCGATCGATGCTCTCGGAGTCGCTGCAAGCGGTCATCTCCCAGACCCTGCTGAAAAAGAACGGCGGTGGCCGGGTCGCGGCCCATGAGATCATGATCGGCACACCGGCGATCCGGAACCTCATCCGTGAAGACAAGGTGGCGCAGATGTACTCCGCCATCCAGACCGGCGCACAGCTGGGCATGCAGACGCTGGATCAGTGCCTGCAGAACATGATGCAACGCGGGCTGATCAGCCGTGAGGTTGCGCGTGAGAAAGCGAAACAGCCGGATAATTTTTAGAACAAAGTTCGTGGTTTCCAGGTGACCAGCGGCGGATGCCGGTGACGCCTCGGCGGGGGAGTCCGCAACATGGATGTTGCGGCCTAGGCTCCATGGATGGATGAGTGGGCGGCATTCCGCCCGACCCCGACGAGGCGTCACCGGTAGCCGTCGCAGACCACTGCCACCCCGACCAACCCGATAAGTGCCAAGCCACAACAGGATTGAGTATGGAATTTGATCGTTTATTGCGTCTGATGGTCGAAAAAGGCGCCTCTGACATGTTCATTACCGCTGGCGTACCGCCCAGCATGAAGGTGAATGGCCAGGTGGTGCATGTCACCAAAAACCCGCTCAGCCCCGAGAAGACCCGCGAGCTGGTGATGTCGGTAATGAGCGACAAGCAGCGAATCGAGTTTTCAGATACCCAGGAATGCAACTTCGCGATATCGGCACGCGGCATTGGCCGTTTCCGGGTAAGCGCCTTTCACCAGCGTAACCTGGCGGGCATGGTACTGCGGCGCATTGAAACCCAGATTCCACGCCTTGAAGACCTAGGCTTGCCGGATATCATCAAAAAACTGGCCATGACCAAACGCGGGCTGGTGTTCTTTGTTGGCGCTACCGGCACGGGCAAATCGACCAGCCTGGCGGCGATGATTGGCCACCGGAACCGCAATTCGCGCGGGCACATCATTTCCATTGAAGACCCGATCGAATTCATTCACCAGCACGAAGGCTGCATCGTGACCCAGCGCGAAGTGGGGCTCGATACGGACAGTTTTGAAGTAGCCCTGAAAAACACCCTGCGTCAGGCGCCGGATGTGATCATGATCGGTGAGGTGCGGACCAAGGAGACCATGGACTACGCCATGGCGTTTGCCGAAACCGGTCACCTGTGTCTGGCAACACTGCACGCCAACAACGCCAACCAGGCGCTCGACCGCATCATGCACTTCTTCCCGTCCGACCGGCAGCGCCAGTTGTGGATGGACCTGTCGCTGAACCTGAAAGGCATCGTCGCCCAGCAATTGATTCCAACGCCCGACGGTAATGGCCGCAAAGCCATTATCGAAGTGCTGGTCAACACCCCGCTGGTGTCCGACCACATCCGCAAGGGCGAGGTACATCTGCTCAAGGATCTGATGTCCAAGTCCACAGAGCAAGGCATGCAAACCTTCGATCAGGCGCTGTTCAGAGCCTATTCACGCGGCGAAATCACCTACGAAGATGCCCTCGGCTACGCAGACTCCGCCAACGACCTGCGCCTGATGATCAAACTGGACCAGGAAACCGACCCGGGCCATCTCACTGGCCAGGCCGCCAAGCTTTCCATTCAGGGTACAGACGACTACTGATCGCTGGTTGTACTTGCTTCGGTGGCTGGAATGCGTGCCGGCCACCGGGTAGGTCTCTCCGGGGTCGGCGTGTACCCGTCCATGGGGCCTAGGCTTCGGCATCCATGCCTCAGACTTCCCCGGAGAGGCCTACCCGGCAGCCGGCACTTGGTTGGGTGCTAACCGCTGCTTTACATCTTCAGGAATCGAAGTTTTCCACGCGAAGTGTTGGTTACCTGGTAAAAGTAACCTGAGTGTTGTGTCATGAGTTGGAAATTCGCGTTTATTTAACCGCTCATTATCCAAGAAGTGTTAGGTACGCCTGGTGAAGGTCGTTAGACAGCATGGATGCTGTCTTCGAGCCCCCATGGATGGGTTCACGGCGTACCTTCAGCAGGCGTACCTGACAGTCCGGCTGGCACTGGGGAATGGTTGAAACCTAAGTAGATTGAGCGGCGAATTTCCAACTTATGACACGTGCTCGTGCCACTAATGAGTCTTAGCCGACACAGCATCTTGCATTAAACGTAGGTCGCGGTAGTTGCGCAGGCCGCCGTACATCATGGTCTGGAACTTCTGGGCGGTGAGTTCTGTTTTTTCTTTGTAGTCGTTGATGTCGTAATCGCGGACCACATCGGTTTCCGGGGCGCTGCCGGGTTGGCCGGTGCGCAAAACGAGGCGGGTGAGGTGGTTGCCGACCTCCTCGCGAATGGCTTTGACCAGGTCGAGACCGGCGCGGTCGGTTTCCATGACCACATCGATGATTGCCATAGCGAGTTCTTCGCCCAGCTCATGGGCGATGGCCAGGGCTTCCTGACCGCTGGAGGCTGTATGGACAACGAGGGGTCGGTCTTCAAAGGTAAAGCGGCGCAGGGCCAGACGGGTCACCGCATGGACTTCGGGTTCGTCATCCACGACCAGAACTTGCCAACCAGCTTTCGAGGGTTCGTCGCCGTTTCTGGTCTTTTCGTCTAGCCAATTCATCGATGCCATTGAAGCCTCGTCTCTGCTATGCCCCCGCTACTGAATATCAGGCAGGCAGGGGCTACCATCCTTAGTCGTTACCACTAACGATAGTGCTTTTTTTGAACAATGCAAAGGCAATTTGACGATATTCAGGGTTTATCTCTGGGGAAAATTGCGGGCTCGGTTGAGCCCGCGTGCGGGATCAGCGTTGAAAGGGGTAAATGGGGCCGACGCCGGTCAGGCGGGTCAGCTCGTCCAGTGCGGTGCGGCTCTCGATCAGCAGGTTTGGATCCGCCAGGTCAGCCTGGCTGAGGCGATCGCGGTAGTGCGCGTCAACCCAGTCGTTGAGCGAGTGGAACAGTGCATCGGTGAGGATAATGCCCTGATGCATGGCCTCGTATTCGGTCTGGGTCAGCGCAACGCGCAAACGCAGGCAGGCCGGCCCGCCACCGTTTTGCATCGATTGTTTCAGATCGAATACTTCCACCCGGTTGATCGGGTTGCTGGTGTCGGCCATCAACCGGTCCAGAAAGTCGGCTACCGGGCCGGTTTCGCGGCATTCGCCGGGTACCACCAGCATCATGCTGTCGTCCGCCAAGCTCAGTAGCTGGCTGTTGAACAGGTAAGAACGTACCGCATCCTGAATGGAGACTTCAGCCGTCGGAACTTTGACGGCAATCAGTTTGACGTCGCCCAGCTTGCGTTGCAGTTCGTCCAGCACTGCGTCGGTATCGGCAAAGGCTTCCTCATGATAGAAGAGCACGTTGCGGTTGCCCACGGCGATCACGTCGTTGTGGAACACACCGGCATCGATGGTCTCTGGCTTCTGCAATGCGAAAACCGCCTGATCGTCACCCAGACCATGCAACCGGGCCACGGCCTGGCTGGCTTCGAGCGTTTGACGCGCGGGAAAGCGCTGTGGGCGCGGTGCGTTCTGGTTGAAGGCTTCCTGGCCGTAAACGAATAACTCGACACCGGCGCTGTCGTACTGGCCACAGAACCGGGTGTGGTTGGCGGCGCCTTCGTCGCCGAAGAAGCTGACGGCAGGCAGGGCATCGTGGTGGGCGAAGTAGCGGTCATCCCGAAAAATCGATTTGAGCATCCGGGTCGTGGTCGGGTGCTCGATCGAGCGGTGAAACTTGGCGTTCAGGTTGGCCGCGGTGAAATGCACACGGCCATCAACGGTATCGGCGCTGGGCGATACGGTGCCGGCGTTGGCGGTCCACATGCAGGAGGCCGAGCTGACCGCGCTTAAAATCGCCGGGTTCTGTTTGGCGACTTTCTCCAGCACCTGGGCGTCTGTTCCGCTGAACCCCAGTTCACGCAACGCCCAGATGGCAGGGCGCTCATGCGGCAGCAGAATGCCCTGGCGCAAGCCGAGGTCCGACAGCGCTTTCATTTTGCGCAGCCCCTGTTTGGCGGCTTCTCTCGGGTTGGACGCCTCGCTTTCATTGCTCAGCGAGGCGATGTTGCCGTAAGACAGGCCTGCGTAGTTGTGGGTGGGCCCAACCAGGCCATCCAGATTCATTTCAAAGGCGGTCATAGGTTCATTCCCGGCGCAGTGGTTTCGGGTTTGGTCAGCGTCGGGCTTTCCATCGAGGCGACCGGGTAGGCGCAGTAGTCTGCCGCGTAGTAGGCAGAGGCGCGGTGGTTGCCGCTGGCGCCAACACCGCCGAAGGGGGCACCACTGCTGGCGCCCGTGATCGGCTTGTTCCAGTTGACGATGCCGGCGCGAATTTCGTCGATGAACTGCTCATAGCGGGCGCGGTTATTCGACAGTAGGCCGGCCGACAGACCGTAGCGGGTGTTGTTGGCCCCGGCGATGGCGTCGTCGAAGCGGTCGTAGCGGTAGATGCTCAGCAGCGGGCCAAAGTACTCCTGATCCGGCACGTCTTTGGCCTCGGTCAGGTCGACAATGCCCGGTGTCAGCAGGGCTGTGCCTTCCTCGAAGCGGGTCATTTCCAGCAGGCTGCGGCCGCCCTTGCTGATCAGCATTTTCTGGGCCTCCAGTAAAGCATCGGCGGCCTGCAATGATACGACAGAGCCCATGTAAGGCTGGTCGTCGGCGTCCCAGTGGCCGACCTTGAGGTTGCGAGTGGCTTCGATCAAACGTTCCAGAAAGGCATCGCCCTGTTCGCCGTTGGCGATGAAGACGCGACGCGCACAGGTGCAGCGTTGCCCGGCTGAAATGAAAGCACTGGTAATGACATGGTGCAGCGCCGCTTCAGTATCAATATCGGTATCGACAATCAGCGGGTTGTTGCCACCCATTTCCAGCGCCAGAATTTTGCCCGGCTGGCCGCCGTATTGCTTGTGCAGTATCTCACCGACGGTCGAGGAGCCGGTGAAGAACAGACCATCGATGCCGGGGTGTCCGGCCAGTGCCATGCCGGTGGATTTCGCACCCTGAACCAGGTTGATAACGCCCTTGGGTAAACCGGCTTCGTCCCAGATGCGAACGGTTTCCTCGCCCATTTTCGGAGTCATTTCACTCGGTTTGAACACCACGGTGTTGCCCGCAAGAAGGGCAGGCACAATGTGGCCGTTGGGCAAATGCCCTGGGAAGTTGTAGGGGCCGAATACCGCGACAACGCCGTGTGGGCGGTGGCGCAACACGGCTTCGCCGTCGGGCAGTTCACTGCGAGTGACACCCGTGCGCTCGTTATAAGCCTTGATCGAGATTTCGATCTTGCCAACCATGGCGCCCACTTCGGTGCGCGCTTCCCACAGAGGTTTTCCGGTTTCGCTGCCAATGACCCGGGCCAGTTTTTCCTGGTTTTCTTTCAGGCCTTCGGCAAAGGTGCGGCAGATGGCGATGCGCTCATCGAGGCTGCGGTGTTTCCACTCGGCAAAGGCAGTGCGGGCCGCTTTTATCGCCTGGTCAACGTCGTCGGCGCTGGCGGTATTGCCTGCCCAGACAACCGACTGGTCGATCGGGTTAATGGAGTCGAGGTGGTCGCCGTGGCCAGTATGCCACTGGCCGCCAATAAAGAGTCTTGCATCAGTCATCGGAGGGTCTCCGGGGTCTCAGCGCGACGGCGCGGACAGAATCGCCTGCAGTCACCTGCAGGTTGCTGGCCTGGGCCGTGCTTAGGTGAAGGGTGGTGCCATCGATGGCCGCGGTATTGATCAAACTGACCCGGTAGTCGTCGAACCGGCGGTTCGACACCAGGGTTAAGCCGTCTTTGCGGGTCAGGTCGGGTGCCGGTGTTTCATCCTGCACGGCAACGGTATACAGCTGGCTGTCTTTAACGGCACGAACATTGGCAACGCGGGCCGAGACGGTGGGCCCACCGTCGAAAATATCCACATAGCCGTTGAAGTCGAAGCCTTCCGCTTTCAACATCGCCAGAGCAGGTTCGGTATCCGGGTGGACTTTGCCGATGGCTTCCTGGGCGTCTTTCGACAGCATGGGGACATAGATCGGGAACTTGGGCATCAGTTCGGCAATAAAGGCTTTGTTGCCGAGGCCCGTCAGGTAGTCCGCATCGGAGAATTCCATCTGGAAGAAGTGCCTCCCCAGGCTTTCCCAAACCGGCGATTTACCCTCTTCGTCGCTGAAACCGCGCATCTCGGCGATGATGTCCCGGCCAAACAGTTCCTGAAATTCGGCCAGAAACAGATAACGGCTCTTGCTCAGCAACTGGCCGTTCTGGTTCTGGCGGTAATCCGGCATCAGAAACAGGGTGCAGATTTCGGAACTGCCGGTCAGGTCGTTGCTCAGATACAGCGTTTTGGTGATCTTGTGCACGCCAATGTCTTTGGAGGCGTGCACGGTTTTACCAACGTGGTAGTTGTACCAGATGTCGTCATGCCCAATACTGGCTTCGAGTGCGCAGATGCCGGCAATCTCATCGTTGCTCGGGTCGATCATCGCAAACAAATATAGCCGGTCCTTCTCGGGGAGTTCTTTCTTAAAGGATGCCACGGCTTTATCGAGCTTGGCCTGCATTTTCTGGCGGTTATCCGGCAGGGTGGTGACACCCACTCCGGAGTTTTTGGCCATGGTGCACAGCGCATCGATATCGGTTGGCGCTACCGGACGAATGTACATAGTCGTATTCCTTCCTTATAGCGGCGCGTAGGCGATGGGGTCGCCTTCTTTGACGTTGAGGGCCTCGGCGACGTTTTCGGGTATGCGAATGGTCTCGCCAATGCCGTCTACCAGGGTGCCAATGGTGCAGCGGAAATCGCTCAGTGAACGATTGCTGATCAGGTATTTCAGGCCGCCGACCACATCGCTTGGCCGCGCTTTTTTGTGACGCACCTGCTTCAGCGTGAACAAGTTGTTCAGCTCGCCGGTCAGCACCGGGCCACCATCGAACGGGTCGATAAAAACGGTTTTGCTGAAGCCTTCCCGATAGAACAACTGGCAGGCGCGATTAGCCGCTTCATGGTTCTGACCGATATTGCCCTGCGCCACTTCCGGCAGCAGCGGTACGTAAATCGGGTGCTGTGGAATCAGTTCCGACATAAAGGTTTTGCTTTTCACACTGCAGTAGTAATCGGCCGTATTAAAGTCGATGCCAAAGAAGTGTCGGCCTACGGCATCCCAGAATGGGCACTCACCCTTATCGTCGAATATGCCCTGAATCTCGATAATCACTTCGCGGTGAAACCGCTCGGGCAGACAGGCCATGAACAGCAGCCGCGCGCGAGACAACAAATCAAATGCATCGGAGTTTTTATGGTCCGGGTCGATGGCGAACGAGCGCAGCAGCGTTTTGCCGGTCAGCTCATGCGACAGAAACAAGACCGGTACCTTGGAACTCACGTCCAGGTGATGCGATGCATGAACCACGGCATCCATCCGGTAGTTAAAAAACGGATAACCGCCGCCGGCTTGCGAATCAATCCCCGACGTGCCCATCAGCGTCTGGCTGTCGGTGTCTTCCAGCACAAACAGAAACGAGGCCGGACCATCCTGATCAATGCCACTTTTGAAGGCATCGTCAGACTGACCGATTTTTTCCGACAGCTTGTCCCTGTCTTTCGGCAGGGTTGTCACGCGGGCATCGGTGGCATTCAGCAATCGTTCGATGCTGGTCAGGTCCACGAAGTTACTCGGGCGAACAACGAGCATGGTGAATCCTCTCATTAAAGGCTTATAGCTCAAGTTTCGGAGGTCAAATTGGCTTTATACCTTGAACCCGCGACGGATGACCGGGCTGCTCTTGCGGGGTCGCCATGAATACATCCATGTAGGCTTAACTTCGGGATATGAATCCCATCCATGGGATTCACCCTCCGGGCTCTCTTCGCTTGTGCTAAAACGCTCCCGGCGTTTTAGTCCATGCCTCAGATACCCCCGCAAAAGCAGCCCGGCCACCCGTCGCTAGCCCATTGCGAACTCAAGTATAGGAGTTCGCAACCAATTGAGTGTCAGGTGCCGGGTGTACCTATCCGGGGAAGTCTGCAGCAGGGATGCTGCAGTCTAGGCCCCATGGAAGGGTTTACGCCGAGCGATGTGTCGCACCACCCGGATCAGTACACCCGGTGCCTGACACGGACTCCTGGCACCAACGTATACCCGAACTCCGAACTTGAGGTGTTACTTAGCTAACCAATTTGGCTACAGCTTTTTCAAAACGCGCCAGGCCTTCGTCGATGTCTGCATCCGGGATGATCAGCGACGGCGTGAAACGCAACACATTCGGGCCGGCGATCAGCATCATCAGGCCTTCGTCGAGTGCCGCGCCGAGGAAGTCCTTGGCGCGACCAGCCCAGTCTTCGGTCAGCTCTGCGCCGAGCAACAGGCCCATGCCGCGTACTTCCTTGAAGATGCCGTACTGGTCATTGATTTTTTTCAGGCCATCGCGGAACCGCTGTGATTTGGTTTCAACCGCATCGAGTACGCCTGGTTTGGTGATTTCGTTGATCACCGCCAGAGAGACCGCACACGCCAGTGGGTTGCCGCCGTAGGTGGAGCCGTGGGTGCCAATGCCCAGGCTTTCTGCACATGCGTCGGTAGTTAACATGGCGCCGATCGGGAAGCCGCCACCGAGGGCTTTGGCCGTCGACAGAATGTCGGGTGTGACGCCGTATTTCTGGTAGGCGTAGAGTTCGCCGGTGCGGCCAACACCGCTTTGTACTTCGTCGAAGATCAGCAGGGCGTTGTGCTTGTCGCACAGAGCGCGCACGCCTTCGAGGTATTCTTTCTTGCCCGGGGTAACGCCGCCTTCACCCTGAATCGGTTCGATGATGACGGCCGCCGTATTGTCGGAGATCTGAGCGGCCATGGCGTCCAGGTCGTTGTAAGGTACGTGGCTGATGCCACCCGGCGTTGGCTCAAAGCCTTCCTTGTACTTGGGCTGGCCACCGACCGATACGGTGAACAGGGTGCGGCCATGGAAGGAGCTCAGGGTGGAGATGATCTCGTTTTTCTGGGGGCCATACTTCAGGAAGGCGTGACGACGGCCCAGTTTCAGGGCGGCTTCGTTCGCTTCGGCGCCGCTGTTGCAAAAAAAGACTTTGTCGGCAAAGGTCAGCTCGGTCAGGCGTTTTGCCAGGGCAATGGCCGGTTCGTTGGTCATTACGTTGGCCAGGTGCCAGAGGTTCTGGCCCTGTGTCGTCAGTGCTTCTACCAGTGCAGGGTGGGCGTGGCCCAGGGCGTTCACGGCAATACCGCCTGCAAAGTCGATGAATTCGCGGCCGTCCTGATCCCAGACGCGCGAGCCTTTGCCCTTGACGGGAATGATTTTGCCCGGGGCGTAGTTCGGGACCATGACGTCATCAAATTGTGCTCTGGTAATATCGCTCATCTCGATTTCCACTGGTTGAGGCTGGCGCCCTCTGTGTCGGGCGGTGCAACCGATTATCGGGTCCGTTCTCTCTGCTGACCGGTTTGGGTCGGCGGGAACGCTATGGTGACTATCATAGAGAAAGTCGGGGCTGAAAGGTTACGGGGGTGCGACACGGGGTTATATCGTCCGAACTGCTCTGGTGCCTGTCGGACAGCCGGGTACGTCTACTGGGGGCACGCTGTAAATACCTCCCTGTAAGCTCGGAGACCGCATCCATGCGGTGTAACGGCCCCCAGTAAACGCACCCGACTGTCCTTGGATGCTCAGTGGTTAAATAACCACGAAGTTCGGATTCTTTTTGTTGAACTGACAAGATTATTTATCAATCGACATCTTCTGATGCAGGCTTCGGTCTTCGGATGGGGTAAGACCGTACTGGTTGCGATAAGCCGTGGAAAAGTGGGCACCCGAAGAGAAACCACAGCTCAGGCCTATCTCCGCAATGCTTTCCGAGCAGGAAAGCAGCTTGTTCCGGGCTTTTTCCAGTCGAATTTGCAGGTAATAGCGGCTTGGCACGGCGTTCAGGTGCTTTTTGAACAGGCGTTCCAGCTGGCGACGGCTGATTTTGACGTGGAAGGCGATGTCGTCAGTGGTTAATGGTTCTTCAATATTGGCATCCATCAGCTCCAGCGCTTCAGCCAGCTTGGGCTGTTCGGCGCGGGTGCGTTCGCTCAGTTGCTGCGGCACGGTGTCGGATGGGATACCGAGGCGTTCGTTGACGAAATGGCGGGACACGGCTTCGGCGGTTTCGGCGCTGATGTTGCGGGCGATCCACATCAGCATCATGTCCAGGCTTGAGCTGCCGCCCCGGCAGGTGAGCCGGTCGCGGTCGATGCAGAATTGTTCGGAAGCCAGCAGGATGGATTTGTGCTCTTTCAGCAGCTCGTCGTAACTCAGCCAGTGCACCACGGCCCGGTAGCCGTTCACCAGGCCTAACCGGGCCAGTACGTAGGTGCCGGAGGCGAGCCCGCCCAGGGAACAGCGAGTGGGCAACGCTTGCAGAAAGTCATCCAGCCCCGGCGTGGCTGGGTGGCGGGCGGGCGACGTACCGGCGACGACCCAGACATCGGCGTCCGGTGCGTTGTCGAGGTTGAAATCGGTGTCCATGCGGTTGCCGAGACTGGAGAAGGTCTTATTGCCGGAAAGCGCCACAGTAAAGGTGCTGAAGGCGTCTTCACCGGTCAGTTCGTTGCACACCAGCAAAGGTTCCATGGCGGATACGTAGGCCATAGAGGAGTATCCGGGCAGTAAGATAAAACCAATGCGTTGTGTCACCTGTTACTCTCCGCGGTGGGGCGTTGTTGTAGGGAAGCCAGAATTACTGATTAAACCGTCGGTTAACGATCAAACGTGCCTTTTTTGAGGGTTTCCCCGTCGGCCAGGCACCAGTCGCCCTTGGCCATAACGCGCCGCAGCGCCAAAGTGTCTTTATCCAGTAACAACAGATCGGCGTCGCAGTCGCGAGCCAGTCGGCCTTTTTTGGGCAGTTTCAAGACGCGGGCCGGATTGGCAGTAACGGCTTTCAGAGCGGTACTGTGGTCAATGCCCTCTTCCAGTACGGCATCGCGGTATTCGTTCAGCATGGCATCCATGGCACCGACCTTCAGGCTTTCCAGTATACCTTCCTTATTGAAATGAGGCAGGCTGGCGTGCCCATCGGTACTGAAGGTCAGGCGGTTTTCATCGGCGCCCCGGTCCAAAGCGTATTTCAGGGCATGGGCGCATTTGATTTCGCCGGCGTCCAGAATCTCGGGCGTATGGCTGGCGGTGAAGTCGATGCTGCCACCGCCTTTGATGAAGCGCAGGCCGTCTTGCAGCAATTCGGGCGACCGATTCATGTGCGTTGGGTAGTATTGGCTTAGGGGTATGTTCGACTGGTTGGCGACATCAAACAACAACGACAGCTGTTCGCTGGCCTCGCCGACGTGAATGCTGACGATCCCTGCCTTGCCACTGAGCAAACCGCCCACCCGGGCCTCGGCCCCGATGCGCGCCAGTTCCTGCCAGCTAGGCTGGCTGCCGCGGTGGTCTGCTATCGCGACTTCGCCGACACCAACAAACCGCTCGATCAGCATGATGTCTTGCTGGATGCTGCCGGTCAGCGTGCGCACCGGTACCTGGTATGAGCCTGTGTGACATACCACGGTGAGGCCTTCCGCTTCGAGTCCGGCGGCCTTGGCGAGCAGGTCGGGCAGTGTTCGGGAGATGGCGTCTGTGCCCAGAACACCGGTTACGGTGGTCACGCCCCCGCCAATGGCGTCGCTGAACGTCATGGCCGGGGTGCGGGTGTGAAAGCCGCCTTCGCCGCCGCCGCCGGTGATGTGGGTGAGGGTGTCGACCAGGCCGGGCGTCAAGTATTGGCCACGGGCGTCGATAACCTCTATATCAACGGTGCCCGACAGGTTCAGATCTGTGCCGATGGCGATGATGGAGCCAGCGGCGATCAGTACGTCCTGAATGCCCAGGTCTTCCGGTGCCAGAAGGTGGGCGCCACGGATCAAAGTCAGCATATCGAGTCGGTGTCCTGTCCTGAATGTTTTTGTAGGAATGCGTCGGGCCATCATACGTGGCTGCCGCCCTTGCACCAAGGCAAGGCAGCGCCTCAGGCCGCAATGATGAAAACGAGGCGCCTGTTTTTAAAGTTATACTGAGATTCGTAAATACACCCCCGCGCCTTCAGGCCGGCGTGCCATTGGAGTTGAACGATGTCCCTAATTGCCAAGGCCAACCCCCGTAACTGGACGCTGTTTGTGCGCACGCAGCTGCTGGTGGGCGTGTTGGTCATATTGCTGTTGCTCGGTTTTGCCTTTGTGATGGCCGGTGTTCAGGATCTGGTGGCGCAGAGCGAGAGCCAGGCCGACTTGGTAGACGAACAGCGCACCACGCTCACCCGGCAAAGTGAGGTGTTGCAGCAGCAAAAAAGCCAGCTTGAACAACAACAGGTAGCCCTGGCAGACCAACTGCAGGCGGTTCAGGTGCAGCAGCAAACAGCGGTCGCGCTGGAACGCTACCCGGCCTTTTTGTTCTGGCGCCTAGCTTCTACCGCCTCGCTGTCATCCACCGATATTGGCGAAGGTGACCGGGCCGAGGTGCAACTGCGCGACGCGGTGCAGGCCCTGGGGGAGCTGGATGAGGAACTGGCCGAGGCCATTGATGTGTTCCTGCTCGATCTGGATGATTTTAACAGCAACATTGAGCGCGCGCTGGAAGCCTTCGAACAGGGCAATACCGAGCTGGGTCAGCGCATTGTGCAGAGCACCCAGACTAACTTCATTTCAATGAACACCATGATGGAAGTGGTGGCCATGCTCTCATCTGAGGCAGTGGTCGCGGCCAATAGCAGCGTGACCGATGCACTGAACAGCCTGGAGGTTTCAGTGCTGGACGTTGAGCGCGCAGCGGCCGGAGTGGCCGACGGCAGCGAAACCCTGATAACCGGAATTGAAACCATGGTCGATCGGGGCCGGTCCACCCAGCGGCAGGGGTGGCTGACGGCGGCGGTGGTAAGCGTGCTGTTCATTGTGGTCGGCTTTATCCTGTCCCGCTCGGTCAGCCAACCTGTATTGCAACTCGAGAAAGCCATCAAACGCATTGATGAAACCGCCGACCTGACCCAGCGCGTGCACCTGAAGCGCCGCGACGAAGTGGGCCGCATTGCCAAGAGTTTCAACAACATGCTGACCAGCTTCAGCAACATTGTTCAGGATGTGCGCAGCAGTGCCGAGTCAATGGCTGAAAAAGTTTCGGAGAATTCTCAGGCCAATGAATCCATCCGTCAGATACTCGACCGTTTGAATACCGAGGTGGATCTGGTCGCCGCCGCCATCAACGAGCTGTCAGCCACCGTGCGCGGCATTAACGAACACACCACGGAAGCGGCCAACCGCGCGTTGGATGTAGAGGCGGCCTGTCGCAGCAGCAGCGACCAAGCCGTCGCCAGCGGCGAGCAGGTAACGGCGCTGGAGCAGGAGATTCGCACCGCCTCTGGCAACCTGAACGCCCTGGCCGACCGCACCAAAGACATTCACGCCATGGTTGATGTGATTCATGGCGTTTCCGAACAAACCAACCTGCTGGCCCTTAACGCTGCCATCGAAGCTGCGCGCGCCGGCGAGCAGGGTCGGGGCTTTGCTGTCGTGGCCGATGAGGTACGTACTCTGGCGCAAAAAACCGAGCAATCATCCGAAGAGATTAAAACGATGGTGGCGCACTTCTCCAGCGAAGTGAACACTACCGTGGCGGCCATGCAACGAGCCGTGGAGTCCGCTGCCTCCGCCGGTACGCTCAGTGCCAGCGCCGGTGACGCGATGCGTTCAGTGGTAACAGTAGTGGGCGACATTCGCGCCACCAATGAACACATTTCCCAGGCGACGCAGGAGCAGGCGGAAGCAACCGACTCCATCGACAACAGCGTAACCAGCATTGCGAGCCTGATTGCTCAAGTGGCTGAACAGGCGCAGCAGACAGTCGCGGGTGTGCACACCATGGCCGACGACGCCGAGCGCCTACGGGAACAGGCAGACCGGTTCAAAGTCTGACGGGCAGGAATCGTCAGCCTGCCACTACCAAAGCCCGCATATCCGGCGCGTGAGCGCGGTCTGAAAAGACTCCGTTCACGCCCTTGTCCAGCAACCGCTGGAAGGTGATAGGGTCGTTCACCGTGTAACAGTACAGCGGGTACTGTGCCCGAATATCCGCCGCCAGCTCAGGTGTAAGCGTTTCGAAATCGGTATGAATGCTGTAGGGCGTAAAGTCAGCCAGGCTCTCGGCCCATTGCTCGGTGACGCCTTCATATAGGGCTCCCAACGCCCACTCCGATTTCTGCCGGGCAACCTGTGCCAGAGCAGTATGATCAAAACTGGAAATCACCAGCCGCTCACCACGGTTCAATGCATCCAACCCCTCAGTCGCGACGACGGCATTCACCAGCGGCTCTACTGGAAGATCCGGGTTTACCTTGATCTCCAGGTTCAACCCCAGCCCCAGCGTCTTCACCAGATCCAGCGCCTCTTCCAGAAACAATAGCGGCTCGCCTGCGAAGACCGGCGAGAACCAGGTACCGGCATCTACCTGCTTCAGAGCTTCCCGGTCCATTTTGCTGATGCGCTCGGTGGGCTTGCGAAACCGTTCCAGGGTTTCATCGTGCATCATCACCAGACTGCCATCCCCGGCCTGGGTGACATCCAGCTCGACCCACTTGATGCCGAGCGCCTTGCAGCGCTTCAGGCCAATGGCCGTATTCTCCGGCGCCTCACTGGCAACGCCCCGGTGACCGATTAAAGCTGGCATAAGGTATGACATGGGGTGGGCCCTCGTGACGGTAAGTTGATTGGGGCTATTTTCCTCTTCTGGTAGGGTGGTGCAAGGGTGAGTTGCTCAGGGGCTCACCAACAACGTTCTCTTTTCTTTAATGTGAGTATAGACTCTGAGGGTCAGACGAGACTTGAGCTCGTGCAACCATCATCAATAGTGCGATCGACAATGAATACTAACCTTACGCAACAGACAGCCCGAATTATCATCATTCCATAGGAATGGTGGGTTTTTGATGCGTTCGTGATTGATCAAACCCGCCCAAGAGGCGGGTTTTTTGTGTCTGCCTCATGGGTTTAGTCTCATTTAGTGGAGGTAGAATGAATAAAATAGCCGTTTTCGGTAAGCCTGGTAGTGGCAAATCCATTTTAAGCAAACGTCTGGCTTCAGCTACAGGCATTAAATTACATGCCTTGGATTCAGTTTTATATAAACAAGATGGTGGCCTGGTAGATCGAAAGACCTATGACGAAGAGCATGAATCCATTTTGTCTTCCGATAGCTGGATCATTGACGGCTTTGGGCCAATCGAGTCGTTCTACAAGCGACTGGAGGCTGCGGATACCTTGATCTATATAGACTTGCCCTATTTCGTCAGTTACTGGCTGGTCACAAAGCGGTTGTTGAAAGGGCTGGTTGTAAAGCCTGAAGGTTGGCCGGCTGGTAGTTCGATAGTAAAGGGAACCGTGCAAAGCTATAAAATGCTTCGGCTTTGTCCGAAGTTTTGGAACGATGGTTTTGTCCAGAAGTTGGAAGAAGTGACGGCCAATAAATCACTCTATGTGATTCGTTCAGTGTCACAATTAAATGGCTTTGCTGACGAAAATATTAGGGGATTTAAGTAACCCGGTATGGCTGCTCGATGCCGGGTACCACTTAGCCCCCACTCAGTGCCTGGAAGATGTAGACGGTTCCGCCATCCGGGGCGTGGTCTGACAGTGTTTTTCTGTCGACCACCAGGGTGTTATTGATGGCCAGGTGCACATGGCGGCGCAGTGCACCCTGGTCGTCGAGTACGTAGTCGGTGAAGCCCGGGGCGATGTCGTTGACCGCCCTCAGAACGGTTGCTACCGGACCAGACGGTACTGTGACCGTCTGGTTTTCCAAGTGCGGAAAGTACCGGTAGAGATGGTGTGTCATTTTAACCGTCGTCATAACGCTCAGCCAAAGCGTACCGAATAGATCGGGGGAAGGTTGTTACCCAGACATTGCCAGGTTTCACCGCGGTCTTCGGACAGGTAGACATTACCGGTTGTGCTGCCAAAGCAGAGGTCATCTCCTGAAGCATCCAGGCCATGCCTTAAGACAATATCGTAGGCGTTCTGCTGAGGCAGGCCGTCGCGGAATGATTCCCAGGAATGGCCGCCATCGGTTGTGCGGGCGACGAACAGGCCGCCGTCCAGGGCCATGCGTTCTGAATCGGCTCGAGCTGGCACCACCCAGGCGGTTTTGCCATCCTGGGCGTCCGCGGCAATGGGGAAGCCAAAGTGTATGCCCAGGTCCGGCTTGCTAACTTTGCGCCAGTTTCGGGCACCGTCATCGCTGTAGAAAATGCCACAATGATTCTGTTGCCACAGGTGGTCTGGCTGCCCGGGGCACTGGGTCACAAAATGCGGGTCATGACCCCATTCCACGGCCGGGTCTGGCAGATAATCCATCAGCATGCCATGGCTGCTCCCTGTCCATGTCTGGCCCCCGTCGGTTGTTTCGATGACCCCGGCAGACGACACGGCCACATACACATGGTTTGGGTCGCGTGGGTCGACAACAATCGAATGAATGCCGGGTTCAAACACGCCGTAATCGATGCTCGCCGGTGTACCGCCCCAGAGGTTCTCACTCGTGGCTTCGCCTGCGAACAAGTCGCCGCCCCGGGTTTCGTGGTTCCACAGAGGGCGGTTCAGTTCCCAGCTGTCACCGCCATTGTCACTGACGAACAAACCACCGGGAATGGTACCGGCGTACAGACGGCCTGGCTGATTGTCAGCGCCGAAGGCAATGTTCCAAATTTTATAGACAGAAGCGTCGGCATATTGTGGCCGGCCGGCAGGTGCCTCGGGGTCAAAGTCGGGCGTGGGCAGGTATTGTTGGATGTGACGAGCGCCCTCAGGGTATTTAAGTGAACTCACTTCCTCCCAGGTGTCGCCGCCATCGCGCGAGCGTGACAGCTTTGGACCCCAGTGGCCATGGTCCAGCGAGGCCCAGAGGGCGCCGTCACGCGGATCACGGGTGGCGTAGCACACGGGTATGCCCGAATGCAGGATGGGGCGTGGATGCCAGCCGTCGTTGTTACGATCAAAAATAACCGTTCCCTTGCGGGTGCCTAATAAAATCATGTCAGACATGCCAATCCCTCCCAGGCCCGTTCACGTCTGGGTCAAATATAGACCGAGTTTTGCAGGGAGGGAAATGGTTGTTTTTTGCGGCGGTAGTGGTGTCTGACAGCCGGGTTACCAGGGCACGGCCGGGTTAGACCGCCCCTTCAATGATCAGCTGCGGCTGGCCTCTGGAGCAGGATTCGATGCGCCCGGTAACCCGGTAAACCTCACGCAGCAGCGCAGGTGTTATGACCTCTTCTGTGGGGCCGCAAGTGATCAGTCGGCCGTTTTCCAGCACCATGGCCGCGTCGGTATAGCGCAGCGCGTGCCCCAGGTCATGCAGAGCGACCAGAATCAGCATGTGTCGTTCATCGGCCAAGCGCCGCAGCACACCCAACAGATTAACCTGGCGGTTCAGGTCGAGCGCGGAGGTGGGTTCATCGAGCATCAGAATGTCTGGCTCCTGCACCAGGGCCTGGGCCGCACTGACCAGTTGTCGCTGGCCACCGCTGAGGTCGCCGATGTCACGATCACTCAGTGCCGTGATGTTTAGCTCCGTGAGCGCCCGTTCCACCTGGGCAAGGTCATCGTTCTGCACCCTTAAGTTACGCCCTTGCATACGAGCCAGCAGCACCGATTCGTAGACGGTAAGCACCGCTGTTGCACCGGTATCCTGCGGCATGTAAGCGACCGGGCGTTCAGACCGGGTTCCAGCGATGGCAACCTCACCGTCACCCTTCAGCAAGCCAAGAATCCGCCGAAACAGGGTGGATTTCCCGGCGGCGTTGGGGCCGAGCAGCGCTACTATTTGCCCGCCTTCAAAACGCGGTGTGGTGATATCTTGCACGATGACCTGTCGGCCATAGCGGGCTGAAACCCGTGTTAGCTGTAACGTTACCATGAGGCCTTCTTGTGGTTCAGAACAAGAAACAAGAAAAACGGAATGCCCACCAGCGAGGTGATAATACCAATGGGGATGATGGTTCCCGGAATGACCGACTTCGAGATCACCGACCCGACCGAGAGAATCAATGCGCCGCACAATGCAGAACCCGGCAAGAAGAAACGCTGATCTTCGCCGAGCAGGATTCGCGCAATGTGCGGCCCTACCAACCCGATAAAACCAATGGTGCCAACAAAGGCAACTGCGATGGCCGCGAGCAGTGACACCAGTACCAGAACCTCCAGGCGCAGCGCCCGGGGGTTGACGCCCATGCTCTCGGCCTTGGCGTCGCCAAAGCGCATGGCCGTTAGCGCCCAGCCGTGCCGGGCCAGCAGTGGCATCACCGCAATCAGTATACCGAGGGCTAACCAGAACTTGGGCCAGGTTGCCTTCGTCAGGCTGCCCATCGTCCAGAACACCACGGCCGCTACCGCTTGTTGACTGGCAAAAAACTGAATCAAGGCCATCAGCGAGTTAAAGATAAACACCATCGCAATGCCCAGCAGCACGATGGTTTCAACCGTCACCCCACGTTTCAGGCTAAGCGCATGGATCAAAAAGGCAGTAACCATGGCCATGAGAAAGGCATTGATTGGCACCACGAATTCAATGGCTGTCGGAATGATCGCCACACCAAAAGCCAGGCCCAGGGCTGCGCCGAAGCTGGCCCCGGCTGAAATACCGAGCGTAAACGGGCTGGCCAGGGGGTTGTTTAATATGGTTTGCATCTGCGCGCCAGCCACGGAAAGGCTGGCACCCACGACGAGCGCCATTAATGCGGTCGGCATGCGGATTTCCCACAGAATCACACGCGCTTGCTGGCTGACGCTGTTGGGAGCGAACAACGCGCTGATCACCTCATTCAGGCTGTAACGTGCAGGGCCAAGCGCCAGATCAACACACAGACTAACAAACAGCGCAGCAACCAGTGCCAGCAGGATCAACTGGCGGCGCAAGATCTGGCTGCGATAAAAAACACGCCCTTCCGGGGCGTGTTCAGCGGCAAGGGGTTCAGTCGACATTCAGCGAAATCCAGTAACCCGGTTCGTAGTCGATAGGCAGGAAGCGTTCGTGCAGCTCAAGCATAGTCGCTTCCGGGTTCAGGTCTGCAAACAGGGTTGGGTGGAGCCATTTGGCCAGTTGTTGTACCGCCACAAAGTAATAGGGGCTGTTGTAAAACTGGTGCCAGATGGCGTGAAAATTGTCGGTTTCCTTTGCCTGAATACCGGTCATGGCGGTCCGTTCTGTCAGTGCCTGAAGCTTCGCGCGGGCACTGTCCATATCGGCACCCGGGCCCATGCCTACCCAGGCACCGCCCGGTACATAGGCATCCCAGTTGCCACCGGTGACAACCACATGCTCCGGATTGGCAACTATGATCTGTTCGGGGTTAAGCGTGCCAAAACTGTTGGGAATAATGCCTTCAGCAATGTTGCTGCCACCGGCAAGAGTGACATAGTCGCCGAAGTTGCCGGGCCCAAAGCTCATGCAGCATTCGTCGGAATAGCCTCCAGCCCGGTCGATAAACACACTCGGTCGATTGGGATCGGCCTGTTCAATAACCGTGGTAACCCGCGTCAGTTGCGCTTCCGCGAAGGCGATGAACTCTTCAGCGGCCTCCTCGTAACCCATCAGCTGGCCGATGATGCGCATGGACGGTACGGTATTTTTAATGGGGTCTTCACGAAAATCCACATACACAATGGGGATATTCAGCTGCGCCAGCTTGTCATCGTAGGCGGCGTCTTCTGTAGCGGCCCTTGCTTCAATGTTCATTAATATAACATCGGGGGTCAGCGCGGCGGCCTGTTCCACATCGAAGGTGCCGTCTTTGAAACCGCCAAAGGTGGGCAGCGCGTCAAGCTCGGGGAAGCGTTCGAGGTACCTTGCATAGCTGTCCGGGTCGGCCTGGGAGAAGTCTTCGCGCCAGCCCACCACGTGAGCAAAGGGGTTTTCTGGTTCCAGAACGCCCAGCAGATAAACCTGCCGACCTTCTCCCAGAATGACCCGGGTGGCTGGGGCCTCCAGGGTGACTTGCCGACCGGCAATGTCTGTGATCGTTATCGGATCTGCACTGGCCGTTGCAAAGCCCAACGCCATGAGTGCTCCCAGCAATAAGTTAAGTACCGCTTGTTTCATATCGACTTTTTCACCTGGATTGAAAGGTTGGGTTTCAGTCACTTGCCAGAAAGGGAGGGGGTTAACAGGTTGGCTGGTAGCAAGTGATAATTGATATGAGTATTATTATCATTAAAATTTATGGAAATGGCAACGGTTGTTGCCTGAGACCCGGATCTGGCTGGTTGGCAGGGGAAGCGTGCGGTTGATGATGGGAGCAGCCTTTTCGTTGTTGTACCCACAAGGCAACAAGTTGTTACGGGCCTGGCTGACTTGCGTTTTACCCGCAATATCGGGTTTGGCTGGCAGTGGGACCTCTGTGCGCTAAAGGCTCCCACCCGAGGTAACAACAGCAAGGGTGGGAGTTCAGGTAGTGGCTCTTATGTCAGAGTTCTTTTTCGACAACGGTTTGAATGTTGTGAGCCCGATCGTCGATTTGATCTACGTTGAAGATAGGAGAATGATTCAACGTCAGCACGCCGTTTTTGAACGTTGCAAAACGGTCAGAGTTGTGGTTATCGCTGTAATTTTGAATAACGACTTTTTTGAGCCCTTCCTGAACGGCTTCCTGTGCAAAGTCTTCCGAGCACATTTCCTTCAGAGCTTTGATCAGAGGGTGAAAGTAGACCTTTGGCCACGTTTCATCAAAAAGGTGTGAATACTTTTCAACTTGCAATGTTTCCCAGTTTACTTCGACGTCTACTTCGAAGCCCGCTTCCTTGTCGATCTGCTTTTTCAGAGACTCGAAACGATTGTTCTGAAACTCACGCGCGGCTTTCTTTTCTGCTAAACCCATTACTTGCTCCTTCTTAACATCACCTGGCTATTGGCCAGGTATAAAAAACGGCCTTTCTCAACCATTGAGGAAGCGCCGAACTTAAAGAACCCGTTCAAACAAAACTTTCAGTTTATCGTCGAGTTGTGCCTGTGTGCCTGAACTGGCCCGGTAATCATATTGAACCCGAAGGGCTGACTCTGCTCTTTTTACGGAGATCAATTGCGCGTCGTTATTTACTATGTGGATAGTGCTGAGGGTGGTGACCATTTGAAGGCCGAACTCGTCCTGACAGGTTTTGGCAATGAGGTCGACCAGTTTGTCGACCAGGTTCTTGACCCGGGTCTCGGTAGCCTCGTCTTCGATGTCTGCCTGATCGAGAGAAAGCTCAAGCGTTAACCCATAGTTTGTCTTCAGCATGGTCTGCTGTGTCAGTAAATAGTCGTCGAAATCAAACCCATAGGGCGTGTTTGCGGTAGCTTGGCCTGAGGCTTTAGTGCCGGTAAGGTGTTCCAGGTGCGCTTCTGCCTGATGCAGCATAAACGACACGATATCGTTCAGTGCAAGCACGCTGAGAGACATATCTTTACCCTTCTTGCCACCTGACTGCAGACCGATCAGACCTTGTTCTGCCGACACGGATAAAACGGTGCCCGTATGTGAATGGCCAAATTTGTCGTAAAGGGTCACGACGACGTTGTCTGAGGTCGGCAGTAGTTTTTCGATCAGTTGCCGGGGTGGATAAAGTAAAAGGGAATTCAGCACTGTTTGGTTCCATCCTGGATGAATTACATGTGTCCGTTAGTTGCCGCCCGCCGCCCGCTGAATATTTTCGGCACCAAAAGCTGTCGCTGTTGTGGTAACGCAACGAGTGGATAGCGCGAGTGAAATCGGTGAGTTACAGCAGATGTTGCATGGCAGTTCTGGGGGCGGCTACAACTTCCTTGGCGGTTTTGGTCCATCAGCAACGCGGTGTTTGTCACGCGCTGTTTAATGAATTCGACGATATCAGCAGATTTTTTTTCACACAAACAGGAGCATTTGAATTTGTGATCGACTAGACAATTGTACGATTGGCGGTTTCTGGATTTGTTGTATCGAAATGGTTACATCCATCGGCCCGTTCGTCGCGAATTGGTCATTGTTTGAACTGGAAGGTTGTATTGGTTTTCGATGTCAGCACATGGTCTCGCCATTGGCCGTTGATGAATAAATAGTCTTTGGCAAACCCCTCCCGTTCAAATCCGAGTTTTTCCAGTATTCGGCCGCTTGCGGTGTTCCAGGGTTGGTAGTTGGCCATTATCCGGTGCAGACGCAAGCGGCTGAAGCCATGCCGTACCACCGCATCGACGGCTTCGGTCATTAGGCCCTGGCCAGTGTGTTGTTCCGCTATTTTGTAGCCCAGATGTGCGGCCTGGAAAACACCGCGTACCAGATTGCTCAGACTGACATCCAGAATCAGCTCGCCTTCGAGCAAGCCATAGAACCGGTAGGACCGATCGTTTTTCCAGAGCGTGGTTTCCGCTTTCAGGCGTTGCCGGCAGATACGGAGCGACTCTGGCAATGTGCCGCCTGCTTGGGCAAAATGGTCAGCGTTTTGTAAGTGAAAGTCGAGCAGTACCGGGGCTTTGATGACCTCGGGGCTTACCAGAACGAGGCGCTCTGTGGTTAACATGGCGCCGCCTCGCGTATAAAGCCGGTTTTGGATTCGGGTGTTTGGGTGTCGCGGTAAGTCACGAGGGCACTCATTCTCTTGTTAACCTGGATCGGGGCCTGTTGTCATGCCATGAGCGCCCCGGTTAAAACGTTCATGATCATTCATTGCCAAAGAAAGCGAGTCAAGAGCCCATGTGGAATACACCTGATTTATGTGATGACAACCCCGATGACGTACTTGTCCTCGAACCGCTGTTTCAAAGCTTTGGTGGCAAACCGGCGTTTTTTGGCCAGGTGGTGACGGTCAAGTGCTTTGAAGACAACTCCCGCGTCAAAGAGCTGGCCGGCACCGATGGCGATGGCAAGGTGATGGTGGTCGATGGCGGTGCGTCCCTGTCCAAAGCCCTGATCGGTGACCAGATCGCGCTCGATGCGGTCAACCACGGCTGGCAGGGCGTCGTCATCAACGGCTGCGCACGGGACATTCACGAACTGCAGCGTATGCCGATTGGTGTGCGGGCCCTGGCCAGTATTCCGGTTAAAACCGAAAAAAAAGGCCTGGGCGATGTCGATGTGCCGGTTACCTTTGCGGGTCAGACGATCGAGCCGGGTATGTACCTCTATGCCGATGAAACCGGCATCGTGGTCAGCAAGAGGCAGCTGTTCGGATGATTGTCTGGCATTTGGAAATGCGTTCGCCCGAGGCAGTGACCGGTAAGCGACTGAATCACCCCGATGCCGTGCTGGTTGAGGCTGAAATCCGTCAGGCGGCGTTTAACCGTTTTTTGTACCAGCTGGTCGGTGAAGACTGGGACTGGAATCAGAAGAACAACTGGTCCCTGGAACAGTGGCAAGCCCAGGTCGAGCGCCCAGATGTCCGAACCTGGGTGCTCTACGTGCAAGGCAGTCCGGCGGGTTACGTGGAGATGGTACGACAGCCGCTTGTTGATGGTGAAGGCCACCAGATCGAGATCGAGAACTTCGGCCTGGCGCGACCCTTCATTGGCCAGGGGCTGGGCGGTGGCTTTCTGACTGAGGCACTGCATCTGGCCTGGGCGTTCGCCGATGAGCATGGCAACCTGCCAAAGCGGGTCTGGCTGCATACTTGTTCGGGCGACCACCCCAATGCACGCGCCAATTATGAAGCGCGGGGGTTTCAGTTGTTTAAGACGGTTGATGAAGGCTAGGGTGCTTCTCGCCGTGCCATCTGCTGCTGCAACCAGAGCCCCGCGATGATCAGGCCGAGGCCGCCGAAGGTCATCAGTTGCAGGGGTTCGTCGAGCACGAAGTGGATCAGGAACAGGCTGATGAAGGGTGAGAGAAAGATCAGCGTGCCGATGCGGCTGGCGTTGTTGGTGTAGTGCATCGCCAGTTGCCAGAACACAAAGGTGACGCCCATTTCAAACACGCCCACGTAGGCTAGAGCGGCCCAGGGTTGCCAACTGTTCATGGCGGGGAAGCCGTCGGTAGCCAGCATCCAGATCAGCAGTAATGGCAGTGCGTAGCTGAAGTTCTGGAACAGGCCAATGATCGGCGGTCGCGGGTCGCGTGCGTTCAGTAGCCAGTAGCCGGCCCAGAGCAGGGTGGAAAACAACGCCAGAAACAGCCCGAAGCCATCGAGCGTGCCCGAGATGTTTTTGCCCGCCAGTGAGATGAACACCACCCCGGAATAACCCAGCAACATGCCGATCAGATCCCAGCGGGTCAGTTTATGACCGAGAAAGGGGACAGAGAGCAGCCCAAGGGTGATCGCCCAGGTGTAGTTCACCGGTTGGGCGACCTGAGCAGGCAGGCGGTCGTAGGCTTCGAACAGAACGGCGTAATAGAGTACCGGGTTGACCAGCCCGAGCCGAAAGGCCGCATTGCGATCAGACCAGAACCGCTGCAGTGCCTGGCGCAGTTCACCCCGAACGCGCAACGTAACCGCCAGAGCGATCACAGAAAACACCGAGGCGCCGAACATCAACTGACTGACGGTGACAAACCCCAGGGCAACTTTGAATGCCGTGGCGACGGTTGACCACAGCAGAACAGCGGCGAGTGCATAACACAGCGCCCGGGTTTCAGATGACATGACTCGCTCGCCGGTAACCTAAAATGAGCGGGCTAGGCTAGCGACTGGTGCTGGGTGAGTAAAGCTTAAAACTGCAACTCCACGTACCAGCCGCCGGAAAGGCTGTCGAACTGGGTGACGTCGTCGCGCAGCTTCCAGGTCAGCATCCAGCCCAGGTTGAGGCCTTCGTTGTTGGTTTTCAGGTTTACGGACGCCTGGAAGTAATCTTCCGCTTCGTAGGGGCGGGACGTGCAGGCGGCACAGCCCGGGTCGAGATTGGCGGTTGAGTAGGGTTGGGCATCAACGTAGTGAAGCATATTTTCCAGGGTGACCGAGCGGTTGTCGAACCAGCGATAGCCAACGCCGACGCCTTGAATGTCGTAACGGTCGCCTGCGTTGTGCACGTCACCGCGTGAATCGGCGATGCCGGCGCGTTCATCGCCCCAGAAGGCCGAGACACCGATACGGTTATCGACCCAGAGTCCCACGCCCCAGCGGCGAGCGCTGAGCGCCAGGTCATCTTCACTGGCGCTGTCGTTGCCATCCCAAACGTAGAACAGAGTCACGTCCAGGTTATCCATCGGGCCGGATTTGGCGGGCTTGGCGCGGGTCAGTTCCCCTTTTGTGCCTTCTGATTCGGGGGCTGGCGTCGAGTCAGTGGCTTGCCGCCCGGGGGCGACCCGAATGAAATAGAAGGTGCCGTCCATGGTCAGCGTCAGGTCCGACTGGTCGTAGTCGAACGTCTGGCTGCCTTCGAACCCGTCGGATTCCAGTGCCAGTTCGTCGTCTGACAAGCCTTCGCGCTGTAACAGTCGGTTCAGCAGAGCCGCTGCGGCCTCGGCTTCAATCTGCTCGCGGCACGCTTCACCACGGCGACTGGCCCGGCAATCGGCCTGGTACCGGCCTTCTATGGACTCCAGGCCACCCAAACGCAGCGGGTCTTCAAGGGAGCTGTCTGGCTGGGGCTGCTCTGCTGCTAGCGCCTGTCGTTCAAGCCAGAGAGTCTCGACCTGGCATTCAAAACGCTCGTCTTCTGCAGTGCCGAGCCGTTCATCGGTGCGGCTGACCAGCTCCAGGCGGTCTGTGTCGCCAGTGCCCAGTTGTGCCCGGGCGTCATCTTCAGCCTGTTCAAAGGCAAGGCGGCAGGCGGCGGATTGGGTGTCGGCAAAGGCCGTGCTGATGACACTGACCGGTTCGGGCCGGGTCTCGCTCCAAGCCCAGGGGGTCATGGCCAGCATTAAAACGAAAGCGGTGGCGCGCATGTCGGTGTCTCCTTGTCGCCCGGCGGCAAGAAAGGTGAAAGCCGGGTGCTGCGTCAATAGGGCTATTATCAGGCAGGCGGGTAGCCGGTGCGAGTGCAACTGGTCACCTTTTTGACTTTTTGATGTTGGCGTTCAGTTTGTGTTCAGAGACTCGCCAGTGGTCCGGATTTCCAAACCAGGCTCTCAGCCTGTTACATTGTCGGCTTTGACCCCAGCAGGAACCGAGCATGACCGATATGATTGTTGCCTTGTCTGACTTGCCCGTCATACCTCCCCTGGTGGAGGGGTATGAACTGACGCCAGCCAAAACCTGGGACAGAGAGGTGATAGTCGACTGGGTGCGCGACCATTTTGGCACGCTCTGGTCGAGCGAGGTGGCCAATGGGCTGGGTCACCACCCGTGCCGGGTACTGATCGCGCGTCGTGGCACCGAGATTTTGGGGTTTGCCTGTTTCGATGTAACCTTTCCCGGCTTTTTCGGGCCAACCGGCGTGGCCGAATCGGCCCGGGGCCTGGGGCTGGGCAAGGCCCTGTTGCTTGATGCACTGCATCGGCTGAGGGCTCGGGGGTATGTGTATGCGTTTATTGGTGACCCGGGCCCCATTGAATTCTATCAGCGCACCGTGGGCGCAGTGGCTTTGCCCGAATCACTGACCAGTGGCTACAGCACCCCGCTCAAGCGCCAGTAACCAGGCCTTTCGGTCCAACCCACCCGCGTAACCCGTCAACTGCCCGCCTTTCCCGATCACCCGGTGGCAGGGCACCACAATGGAGATCGGGTTGGCCCCATTGGCTGCGCCAACTGCCCGGACTGCGCTCGGGCGCTGGATCACCCGGGCCTGCTCGGCGTAATAGCGGGTCTCGCCATAGGGAATTTGCACCAGGGCCTGCCAGCAGGCTTGCTGGAATTCGGTTCCCGATGGAGCCAGCGGTAAATCAAAAGTCTGTCGCTGGCCTTCGAAATAATCAGTCAATTGTTGCCGGGCCAAACGAGT
This sequence comes from Saccharospirillum alexandrii, assembly GCF_004000275.1. Classification (GTDB taxonomy): domain Bacteria; phylum Pseudomonadota; class Gammaproteobacteria; order Pseudomonadales; family Natronospirillaceae; genus Saccharospirillum; species Saccharospirillum alexandrii. The sequence goes on along the minus strand of NZ_RCIP01000002.1, from coordinate 622,608 downwards.
CACGTCGTTCTCTGCATAAGCTGAGGCATCTGCCTCCTCGACAAAATCGATGCGCGTAATCGCCTCGTCATTGGCAAGAATGCGCACGGTGCCGATTGGGGTTGGCAGTAAACTCTGATAAACCGGTTTCATAGCAGGCTCCACATATAAAAGGTCAGATAACTTTGCCAGGGTGAGGCATCGGCGGGTTGCCAGGCACCCTTAGCCTGCCCCAGGGCTTTCTTCACTCCGAGGTCAGACCCAAGCCAGACATCGCTGTCGCCCAACCCGCGCATGCGGGCGTAATTCACCGTCCAGGGGCCGATGCCGCTGAGCGCCAGCCAATGCTCCGGGTCTGCGGCCTGGTCGGGCTCGTTGTCGAAGAAGCGGGCGAAATCGATCAGCGTCTGGCGCCGGCGCCCGGGTATTTTCAGGCTGGCCAGATCACTGTTAGCCAGCGCCGCCGGGGTGGGAAACAGGCGCTGCTCATCGTCCGCTCCGCTCAACACTTCCCCTTGCTCAGCCACAAGCTGGCGCACCAGGTTGCGCGCCGCCGCCACACTGATTTGCTGCCCGAGAATGGCGCGAATGCCCGCTTCGAACGCATCCCAGGTGCCCGGCAACCGCAAGCCCGGCCGTTCCGGCCCAACTTCTGCCTGAATCGGCGCCAGATGAGCGTCGATGGTGTTGCTGTCGGCATCGAGATCCAGCAGCCGGCGGATGGTCCGCACCACTGGCAGCAAGGGTACGGCTTGACTGAACTGAAGCGAAACATCAAACCCGAATCGCTCAGGCCGGTGCCGGGCCGTAAAGCGGCCGGCAGCACCATTGGCCAGGCGAAAGGTGCGACCGTAGTGGTCATCACCACACCATTCCAGAGTCTCAATTAACCGGGTCTGCAGGAAATCTCGCAATGCCGCCCAGTCGTAAGGGGGGCGGTAGCTTAACAACAACCGGATACCCGGTTCCTGAATTCGTTTGCCCGTTGGACGTCGCAACGAACGCGGTGTCATTTGCAGCACGCTGGCAAAGCAGTCATTGAAACGGCGCACGCTGCTGAACCCGGAGGCCAGTGCCACGTCAGTGATCGGCATGTCGGTCTGTTGCAGCAGGCTTTTGGCGAACAGCACTTGCTGGTACAGCCCATACTGCTTCGGGCTGGTGCCGACAGACCGCTGAAACAACAGGCCCAGATAACGACTGGTGATGCCCAGCCGATCTGCAAGGTCAGTAACGCTACCAGTTATCAGAGCCCCGTCATCAATCAAACGAAGTGCTCGCTCCAAGGTGGTATCCGTGCCTTTCCAGGCCCAGGACGCTGGTGCACTGTCTGGCCTGCAACGCAGGCAGGGACGAAAGCCGGCGTTAGCGGCCGCAATGGCCGTTTCGAAATAGCAGACGTTCTGCTCCTTTGGTGCTGGTGCCGGGCAGATAGGTCGGCAGTAGATGCCGGTGGTTTTAACCGCCACAAAAAACCGGCCATCGAAGCGGTGGTCGCGGGCGAGTCGGGCTTGTTGGTAGTGGCGGTCGGTCACAGGCGTTTCCTCATCTCATGACCACTAGTGTAACCCGGGAACCACGAAAAACTGGCCGGAAACGGAACTGAATGTGAGAGGGACGGAAACCTTTATTGAGGCAATGTCCGACTCGTTAACTGAGTTAGAAATTCAGCGGCCAACTGGCTTCGATGGTTTCTGACTCTACAAAGGTTGTTGGACCACGGGGTGTGCCTATCCGGGGTCGGCGTAAACCCATCCATGGGGCCTAGGCCGCAGCGTCCCTGCTGCGGACTACCCCGGATAGGCACACCCCGTAGTCCTCAGTTGTAGCCGAGGTTAAATTTAAGGAATTTCTAACTCAGTTAACGATCCTCAGGCTTCCCTTTCAATTCGCAAGTCCGACAGTTTTACATGGGTTTTGGGGAAGGCGATGCAGGGGAGAATCCAGCCGTCGGCTTGCAGGCCGGAGTTTAATCCGTAGGGGTGGCGGCCGCGGTAATCGATGGCGCCGGAGGTCAGGCGGCAGCGGCAAATGCCGCAGGCGCCATTGTCACAGGCTTTGCGCAGGGTGATGCCCTGGTTATCGAGGTTTTGATGGAGGGTGAGGTTCGGGTCACCCTGAATATAGCCGACGGGGGCCTGTTGCCATTGTATGGAGACGGTCGTCATTGCTGTCGCTCTGCTCCTTTGGTGGCTTTGTAGAAAGAGGGTTTAAGGCTTGACGCCAGGCAGTACGCGTTTCAGACCTTCGATTTGAATTTCCAGAAGGTGCTCCAGAATGTGTGCCTGGGCTTCCCGGTTCTGGCTGGAGAATTCCTGGGGCCAGTTGCCGCAATAGGTCACAGCATCGACCACGCCGGTTTTCAATAAGAGCGTAATACCATGAACCATTGACCAGGCGCTGAAGGACGCCACAGATCGTTGGTAGTCGTTCAGTTCAATACCATCGACCTGCAGCATTTCGGCGACGATGCCTTTTAACAGACTTTCGCCACAAGCGGCCGCTTGGGCCAGAGCGTCGGTCAGGTATTTCTGCTCCGGTGTCCAGAAGAAAATCAGATTAAAAATACCCGGATGCTCAAACGCAAAATTCATATAGGCGCGGCCGAGAGTGCGTACCTTGTCTTCCGGTGAGGCATCTTTGACAGACACCAGGGCCGAGTTTAAAAACGCATCGAAGCGTTGGAAGCCCTCAGTCTTCATCTCAACCATCAGGGCCATCTTGTCGGCAAAGTGATTGTAGGCCGCCGTTGGCGTTACCCCGACTTCCTTGGCCAGAGCGCGTAAACTCAAATCTTCCAGGTGACCGGTTTCCAGCGACCGGAAACCGGCGTCCATTAACGCGACCCGCAAATTGCCATGGTGGTAACTGGATTTCTTTTGACGACTCATGTGGACACCCAAAACCGAAACACCGGCCAGTCTACCAGAATGGAGCCAGTGTTTCGCCCGTCATGAGTTCCAGTTGGCACTAGAAGCCGTAACGCAAGTTGACGATCGCCGCGTCCTGATTGCGCACGCCATAGAGGGCCTGGTCTGACTCTTCAGCGAGGTAGTCAACCACGCTCAGGCCAACCGAGAGCGGGTCGCTGACTTGCCAGTCGGCGGCGAGCCGCACGACCTGCCCGGCGTCACCGGGTAAGTTCACGCCTTGGGCGGTCAGTTCCAACCGGTCATTCCAGGTGGTGTAACGGGCCCGTGCCGATTGCGACAGCCGTATTTCGTCATCGGCAATGTCGTCTGGTGGGTCCAGCAAGAGTTGACTGGCGACTTCCAGCGTCAGTGTCAGGTTACGGAAACCGCTGTAATCGGCACTGATCATCGAGCGCCATTCATCGGACCCGACCCAGGGTTCCAGCGCGTTGTCCGTCGCGTGCTGCACCCCCTGGTGCCAGGCTTGCTCGGTTTTCAGCAGCCAGGAGCCCCGGGCGAGCTGGGCACTCAGGCCCAGCACCCGGCGTCGTTCCGGCTGAAAAGTAGCGGCTTCGGGAATAGCACCGCTGTAGCTGACGTCACTCAGTGTGGTTTCGAAAGCATTCACATCGGCCACCAGCCAGGTCAGGTCGAGCCCGGGCCAGCGCTGTTGCCAGCGCACAGCTATGCCCAGCGGGTTCTCTGCCTCTTCGTCTCTGATGTCGATGCCGCTAGCACGCAAGCCAGCGCGTTGATCGAAGTCGTCAAAGGGGGCCGGAGTCAGGTCAGTTTCAGCCCAGCCCAGCACCGCCACATCCAGTTTGCCGGCCCAGTTCAGGGTGAGAGCAGGCACCGGCAACCGGGTCTGCTCCAGGTCCTGCTGGCCGGGCCAGCGCTGGTCGCGACGGGCCACCACATCCGTGACGATCAGCGATTCCGCCTGGCCCCAGGCCAGCGTCTGGTAACCGGCCTTCAGCCACCAGTTGCCGTCTTGCCAGCCAAGGTAACTATCGGCCCATTGGGCCTGCCAGCGGCGTTCTTCGGCCTGGGCGTCGGTAAAATCGTGGGTCTCCCAGGCACCCGCGTCGCTCAGGTCTGGTAAGGCATCGTAAGTGAGTGACCCGGCGAGCCGAACGGACCAAGCCTTGTGGCTAGCGCTCATCTGGCCGTAAAACTGGGTCTCAAGGCGAGTCAGCGCGGCCCGGTCCCGGCTTGGACCGGGCTCGGGTGCCCGGTAACCATAGGCGATCTTGTGCTGAACCCAGCCGAGCCATTGCACCGGGCTTTGTGAGGCCGGCTCGGTGGCGGTCGCCTGGGTGTCGAGGGCGCCGAAAAAGTCATCCTCGGCCAGCGCCAGGCCGGGCATTGCCAATGCCAGACCCAGCACAGCCCTTGGTAAGGGGGAAGCAGTCATCAGTTCACCCCTCGTTGCATCGCCTGGGTCGTGAACAGGCTAGGGTCGGTATGGTCGTTGTACGTCACCTCGTTGATCTGGAATACGCTGCCATGCTCGCGCTCGCCATTGCGGGTGGTGATCATCTGAATGCGATGGGCGGTCCAGATACCATCGACCTCTTCAATATCGCGGGCACTGAAATACTTAACTCGCCCACCGCGCTCCACCCAGATCTGCCCCTGAACCTGCATGAAATTGTCTTTGCGAATCCACAAGTGGGAACGCTCATAGCCAGTTTCGTTGGACACCTGTTCAGCGAACTCGGGTTTGGGACGCGATTCGATTTTCCAAACCGGGTGGCCGTCGACGCTTTCGTCATCACTGAGCAGCTCATAGTCGTACCACTCAAGCGTGGTGCCGTTGAGGTCCGAATAGCTGAAATCGCTTCCCATGAAGGAGTTGGAACGATCCCCGGCGGCGACCCGGCGCACCTGTTTCAGTGCTGGCAAATACAGCCAGGCCTCGTCTTCCTGGTTGTCATGGTCGTAACTCAGGTAGGCGGTTCCGGCGACATCGGTTGGTGCCAGAAAATAGGTGACTGCCTTGGTAATGCCTTCTTCTTCAAGTGAGTACAACCGCAGGTCACGCACCCGTTCGCGATTGTTGCGATCAATCAGAATCAGGTTGGCGTCGGAGACGGAAGAGTCGCCGGTGTAACGGTCATCGACGCGCTCCATGATCTCGCGGGCGCTGAAGGTTTCCGCCTGGGCAACGTTCAGTAAGGCGGCCAGTGACAGCGACGTGATCGTGACAAGTTTGAAAACAGACATTACAGGGTTCCTCCGGTAGACGACGTTGATAGCGTGGCCCTTGGGCTGGGTTCAACGACCTTGCGGCCGTCGATCAGGTGCAGCAGGGCAGGCAGGAAGATGAGATCACCCAGCAGGGCCAGCGCCATGATGCTGGCCGCGAACAGCCCGGTGTAGATATAAGGAATAAAGGAGCCAAACAGCATCATGCTGAAACCAAGCACCAGCACGATGGAAGTGAAGATCACCGCTCGGCCAGCCTGATCACTGGCAGCGGTAATGGCGTCCGATGCCGTCATGCCACGTGCACGGGCACGCAGATAGCGGTTCATCATGTGAATGGCATCATCGACCGCGATGCCCATGGTCATCGCGCCGACCACCATGGTGCCGAGGTTCAGCGGAATGCCGAGAATCACCAGCAGGGCACCGGTCATCAGGATCGGAACAATGCTCGGCACCAGCGCGATCAATCCGTATTTCAGCGAGCGGAATAACACCATAAAACTGACGGCCATGATGCCGAGCGCGACCAGAAACGACTGGAACATGCCCTGGTTAATGTACTCATCCTGAGCGTTGTACATCACCATGCTACCGCTTATTTCAGTGGTCAGCGTCGGGTACTCATCGCGCAGTTCCTGTTTCAAGCGGTCGAGAAAGGCGGAGGTGTCACTGGCGGCCATGTTGCGAATCGGCACCGACATGCGCAGCCAACGCTCGTCGAAATCTTTCGCGTCAGTCAGGTCTTCATCGCTGCCGCTGTTGTCGTACAACAACAGAAACTGAGCCGCCATTTCGCGGGAGTCGGGCAGGCGTGAATAGGCCGGGTCGTCGAAATTCAACGATTGATTTATGCGCTTGTGAAAGTCGATCAGTGAATTGATTTCACCGGTTTCCGGCTGGGTTTCCAGCCAGCTTTGCAGGCGGTCCACTTCGCTCAGAAAGACCGGGTTGTGAATGCCGCGTATCTCGCCACTGTCGATCATCAGATCAACGTTTTGAATGCCGTTGTACTGTTCATCGAAGTAAGTCAGGTCCGCCCGGGTTGGGTTGGATTCCTTGAAGTAGGTGATGAAATTTGAATCGACCTGAATGCGCGGAATCAGCGCCAAACTGATGGCCAGTAAGGTGGCACCGAGCAGCGTCAGCAGATGACGGTTGCGATACGTAAAGCCGGGCACCGCTGTGGTAATGCGCGCAACCAGGCCGGTATCGACACTGTGACGGGTGCGGTCGGAAAACCAGGGAATAAAGCTCAGCACCGCCGGCAGCAGGGTCATCGCCAGTAAGAACAACATCATAGCGCCAATGGCACCTAACCAGGCGAATTGCTGTACAGGTACCAATTGGGTAACGCTCAGCGCCATAAAGCCTGCGGCTGTCGTAAAGGCGGTAAAAAACGCTGGCACCCAAAGGTGTTCAATGGTGCGCTGAGCCGCTTCTTTGGGCGACAGACCCTCACCACGAAACCGGTAGAATTCGACCAGAACATGCACCGAAACCCCTACGCCAATGATAATCAGCGCAGGTACCAGGGCCGATTCAACCACCGAATGCGGCCAGCGCATCTGCCCTTGAATGCCGGTGACCAGCGTAATAGCGCTGCCGATCAAGACCCAGGGCACGAGCGTGCCGGTAACTGAGCGAAAACTGAACGCTAGAATAATAATCATCACCAGCGCCATGGCGGGGTTGATCCAGGCCTGATCGCTTTTCGACAAGACTTCGAACTGTTCATTGAACACCGGCTGCCCACTCAGCCGAAGCGGGTAACCCTGTGCCTCATAGCCTTGTTCGGCGATAAAGTCGCGCAGCGAGGCCATCAGCGACATCTTCAGTTCGCTGGTGCCCGATTCATACTGCACCCGAGCCGCAATGCGGGTGTGGCGCAGGTCTTCCGTCAGCAGGCTGCCCAGCGCCATGTCTTCGCCGAGCATGATCTCGCGGCCGTCCGCAATGGCGGTCGGGTTATCAATTTCTTCAAATACGGTATCGGTACTTAACATACCGCCACCCGAGTGGGTGTATTGGTACTTGCTCAGCGACCGCACCTGGGTCACTTCTGGCCGGTCCTCGAGAAACCGGGTCAGCTCATCGATCACACCGAGCGTTTCCGGCGTAAACAGGTCGGCATCGCCAGCGGGGGCTTCAATCCCGACTGACAGGTATTCGACATCGCCAAAGCGATACAGCAGGTCGTTAAACGTCGCCAGGTTCGGGTCATCTTCAAGGAAGAATCGCTCATTGGAGTTGTCATAGTAAAGGTTGCCCATCGGCACAAAGGCCAGGCCCATAGCCGCAGCCACCAGGGCCAGTACAGCCCAGCGACCGCGCACCACCCATCGTGCCCAGCCCCGTATCAATCCGTTCATTGTCATGCTCCTGTGTTGATCACTCATTATGTTTATGGTGTTAAGTTAACGGTGCAAACTTATCACTAGAAATATACGGTGTAAATATAACAGTGTAAATATTTGTGCGGAGGCAGTCTGGAGGGTTCAGTGGGAGGAAGGTCAAGAGAGGAAGGCTGGGAGTTTGGGTGCAGGACAATGGGTGGCTCTTTCGGGGTCGGCGTGAACCCATCCATGGGGCCTAGATTTCGGCATCCATGCCTCAAACTCCCCCGAAAGAGCCACCCATTGCCCTGCACTCGCACCTTTACCGGCAAGAGCAGATTGGCAGGTTTATAGTTCAGTAGTTAAAGAACTTTCTATGCTGGCGGTTGCCAAGGCTGGCAATGAACTGAATATTCGTATGAGTTTTTTGTTATTAAATTGGGTTGGAGAAACCGCAGGAAACAAATGGGTAGGGGGTCGGATGCTGTCGTACGGGGTTGTCTGAGGCATGGACTAAAACGCCGGGAGCGTTTTAGCACGAGCGCAGCGAGCCCGGAGGGTGAATCCCATGGAGGGGATTCATATCCCGAAGTCAAGCGTACAGGGATGTATTTACAGCGACCCCGAATGACAGTACCCAGTCTCCCGCCTCCAGCCCCGGAGGTAGAGTAACTGGGAGCATGAGCAACCCCCTACTCCTTGACGCCACCCTGTGTAAGCCCGGCAATGAACTGCTTGGAGGCCAGCATGAAGGCTAGGATGGTGGGGCCCATCATGATCAGGATGCCTGCGAACATCATGTGCCACTGGATTGAGAATTGCTGGTTGAAGCGTTGCAGGCCCAGGGTGAGTGGGTAGTTGGCTTCTGATTGTAAAAAGATCAGCGGCAGAAAATATTCGTTCCAGGCTTGTACGAAGGTCAGCAGAGCAATGGTGGCGATGGCGGGTCGCATTAGCGGGAAAATGATGCGCCAGTAGAGGGTGAAGGGGAGGGCGCCGTCCATCTTGGCGGCTTCTTCCAGCTCGGTGGAAATGCCTTTCATAAAGCTGACCAGAATGAACACCGACACTGGCATCATGCTGGCGCTTTGAACCAGTATTACCCCAAGCAGTGAATCGAGCAGGCCGAGCGACCGCACAATGTCGAACAGCGGTGCCAGAGCGAGCCGGATGGGGATGATGACGCCGAATAGAAAGCAGATAAAAATAAAGGTGCTGCCTTTGAACGGCATCCGTGCCAGCACGAAGGCGGTGGTGCTGGCGCAGAAAGTAACGAGCACGACACAACTGACCGCGATAATGGTTGAGTTGGCAAAGTATTGCGCGAAATTGGCGTTGACCCAGGCCTTGGCGAAGTTGCTCCAGGTCCAGGGGTCTGGCAGGCCGAAGGGTTCGCGAAATACCTGCCCGACGTTGGGCTTTAGCGCGTTGAGTACGGCTGCGCCGAAGGGAATCAGAACCACGGCGACCCAGGCGAGCATGATGAATTGCACCAGCAATTGTTCACGTTTGTTGAGCTTGAAAATCTTGTCCATAACGGCCTCAGGTTTTCCGTAGATTGCGCAGCGCGAGGAAGATGGCCGCCGGTAATATCATCAGTGCGGTTAGCAGCCCAATGGCCGCAGCCAGCCCGAAATTGGTGTCGGTGGTGTCAGCACTGCCGCCAAAAGCGGTGCGGAACAAAAAGGTACCCATGATGTCGGTTGAGCGCAGAGGGCCCGCCTCTGGCCCCATGATCAGCAGAATGTAATCGGCGTTGTTAAACACATCGACCAGCACGATCACCGTGATCAGAATAAAGGCCGGGCCAAGCACCGGGAACACGACATGACGGATCGATTGCCAGCGACTGGCGCCATCGAGCATTGAGGCTTCGAGCAGATCAGTTCGAACCGCGAGAATGCCTGACAAAATCAGAATGATGGCGAACCCCATGCGGTGCCAGGAGTAAAACAACGCCATGGTAATCAGAGACGTGTCTTCCGAGCCTAAAAAGGGAATGGGCGCGTCGGCCAGGCCCCATTGGGTAAGTGCCGCGTTCAGTGGGCCGCGCGGGTGCACAAATAAGTCGAGCAAATAAGCAACGGCAGCCCCGGCCATCGGGTAGGGCAAAAAGAACAACACCTGATAGGTTTTCCGACCGTAAGTGCGAAAACTCAGCAGTAGCGCCAGGCCAGTACCAATAATCAAAAAGCAGCCAATGATGACCGTAAAAAAGATCACATTTTGAAGCAGTGCGTTGATCATCTGATCGCGGTAATAGGGTTGGGTCAACACTTTTGCAAAGTTGTCGAGGCCAACAAATTCTTTCGGGCCAATACCGGGCCAGTCGACCAGGCTCAGGTAGAACAGCATCAGCAACGGAATAAAATTGAACACACTGTAGAGCAGTACGCCGGGCGTTAGCAGCAGCGTGCGCTGAATTTTTTCAATCGTGCGATAGCTGAGCTTTACACGGCTGGCTTGTTTGTCGTCTGGCATGTCGGCGGTGCTCAGTGGAGCCAAAGGCTCAGCGGGGGCATGTCGTGTCATCATAGTCACATTTGCAGGCGGTAGAGAAGAGGGAGCGGGAGCTTAAAAGAGGCACCCGTTCAAGCATGTGTTGCCCAAGTTTTTGGCGTTGGCAGGGATGCAAGCGGCGGATGCCGGTGATGCTTCTGTGGGGGAGTCCGCAGCATGGATGCTGCGGCCTAGGCCCCATGGATGGGTTTACGCCGACCCCACAGAAGCATCACCGGTAGCCGACGCGGACCATGGCCACCGAGACTCGAGTCACAGTGCGCAGTTAGCCGCGCCTATGTAATCCGACTGATTCAGACCAGACTGAATCTTTTCAGCCAGACCGCGTGGGGTGATCTTGCCCGCCAGTAACTCTTGCAGACCTTCCGAGACCAATGGGCGATAGCCCGGGTCGACGCTGATCAGTGAGTCGGCAAAGAACGGCTGGGCGACCAGAGAGTTGTTGGCGATCATCTCTGAGGCCATTTGCACGCGCTCATTGTTTACGTCAACCGGGTAGTTTGACGCAGGTACGGCTTCGACCAGGTCGGCAAACAACTGTGCGAACATCGGCGAGGCGTAAAATTCCAGCACCTTCTCGACCGCTTCAATGTCATCAGACTGCGGGTTGTAGGCCAGGTGTGCATCGGTAAAGCCATAGACTTTATTCGCCGAGCCCGGAATGGCCATGTAGCCCAGTTGCAGCTCCGGATCTATCTGATACATAGGAGAGGCCGGGGTTGCAGACCAGATGCCATCGATCATCATCGCCGAGGTACCCAGTGCTACGCCGGTACGCATGGCGCCGTAGTCATCCGCCATCGGGTTCGGGTTCAGGTAGCCTTTGTCCTGCCAGGACTTAAATCGCGCCATGGCGTCAACATAAATGTCGTCGGTAAAGCAGGCCGTGCCTTCCACAACACCCTGGGCCCATTCATCGCTGGTCAGGCCCGCCAGCAGTGTTTCGTGCAGTACCTGGTTTAGGTACCAGCCGTCCCGGCCATCGACGTGAAGAGGCACGATGCCCTGAGCTTTCAGGTCTTCAAAGGTGGCTTCGAGTTCTTCCAGATTGGTCGGTTCCGTGGTCAGTACTGACTTGTTGTACAGAATGGACTCCATCTGCATCACAAAAGGCACGCCATAAACCTGGCCATCGCTGCCGGTTGCGCCCGCCAGGGCAGCCTCGCCAAAGGCTGACATATCAATGCCCAGGTCACTGACCGGAGCTGCAACACCTGCGTCGATCCAGGGTTGCATCCAGGCAGAGCCGGCTTTGGCATGGTAAAGGTCTGGCCGGTTGGTCTGCATGTCGATGCGCAGCTTGGATTCAATGTCTTCGGTATAAACGTTCAGGTTGATCTGAACACCCGGGATCAGGTTTTTCTCGTTGATGTAATCAATCAGCGCCTCGTCCTGAATGCGCCAGCTGTACATTTCTACCGTTGTGCTTTCAGCGAAGGCCAGGTGGCTGGTAGCAAGTGTGGCCGCTGCAGTCGCCAGAACCAGGGTCTTTTTGATGAGTTTCATATGAACCTCTTTATTGTTGGCAGATCACAGCCTGTGATCTTTTTTTAATGAATGCTTCGATAAGGGCAAGCCCAATATAATACCAATAGTAGTACCAAGCAATAACCAGCCGGATTTTTCTTATTGCTTTTTTGAGTCTCTCTCAAAATAATCAATTAAATCAGTTGCTTACCAGCTCGCGGCTTCATCACGAGCGGCAATACCAAGGTGAGCCAGGAGGTTCATCGTTACCCGGGCATCCCGTTCGAACTGGGCAAAAGTGCGCTCCGCGCCTGTGCCCCAGGCCACCTCGGCGGTTGCCAGCAGGCGTGGAAACCACATGTACTCGGCGTGGCGCGGGGTTTCGACGATCTCGGTCCATAAACAGGCCTGAACCCCCTTGATCTTTGCCTTAGCGGCGTCAGAGAGGCCAGCCAGTGGATCAAACGACCAGGCTTTTTTCAGATTGACGGTACCAGCCCAATAGTAACCGGGGTCGAGAGGCTGATCCGTCACGGCCAGATCGAAATAACAATGATGGGCGGGGGTCATGATCACCGGGTGGCCGGCTTCGGCGGCGGCCTGGCCAGCCTCAATGCCTTGCCACGACATCACCCAGGTGTCGGTGGAAACGGCCTGTCCGGTGCGAATTTCTTCCCACCCTACGACGGTTTTGCCCCGTGCCTGAACCTCACGTTCCATCTCGGCCATAAAAGCACCGTGCAAGGCATCAGCAGGCTGACCGTTCTGTTCGGACCAGGCCTGTGCAGCTGGTGACCGCTGCCAGACACCGTCAGGTACTTCATCCGACCCGAGATGGAACAAGGGACCGGGAAAGAGTGAGCACCACTCGTCGAGCAGGGTTTTCATCACTTCAGACGTCTTCGGCAAGGCGGGGTTGATCACATTGCGGTGATGGTGCTGAACACTGGTGTAAACAGAGGCATCGTCTGGCTCAAACAGTTCTGGCAAAGCAATCAGCAGGGCCCGGGCGTGGCCGGGGATATCGAGTTCCGGTACCACGGTGATGCCCAGATCCCGTGCGATGCTCACGGTGTCACGAATGTCATCAGGCGCGTAAGTTCCGCCGTAGGGCTCTGAACCGGAGCCCATTTGCGGACATACAAGCAGGTCGTGCCCCCGCCAGGCCGCAATGCGCGCCAGTTCCGGGTACGCCTCGCTCGGCACACGCCAGCCGTCGTCATCGGTCAGGTGCCAGTGAAAGTGATTGAATTGCAACAAAGCCAGGATATCCAGCCAACCCTGGACAGTACCTGCTAGAAAGAAGTGCCGTACCACATCCAGATGCACACCGCGATACGAAAAAGCGGGCGCGCCAGCCAGTGTTACGCCCGGTTGTGAGCCCGCCAGAATCCATTGCAGCAGGTACTGCATCAGATACGCCTGGCCAGCGTAAAAGCCCGATTCATCTCGATAGCTCAATTCAGCGCCCAGGCTATTGACCGTAAGTCGAAAGCTTTCAGCAAGGTCGTCAGCCAGGGTGGCTTCAATGGGAAAACCATCATCTGCCAGTGCCGGACCAGAGGCGTCGAGCCGGCTAATGAGCCGCTGGTACCAGCCGGTATTCCAGGCCGGGCCTGAGGTTGAGTCTATAAATCGCAGAGCAGTCGGGCAGGGAATCGAAGGCGAGTCAGCGCTTAAATGACTGGGTCTGGGAATAAAGCTCAGGGTATCGGGGGGCACCGCAACGGGTTTAATACAGTGTCGCTCTGCTTCACCTTCGAACCGAACCGGCAGGCGTTGCTCACCCTGAACCAGATAAACACCGTAGGGGCGATCGGTCAGCTTTTTCAGCTCATTCTTACCTGAAAAACTCACGGTCACCGCCTGTTGGCCTGTCCAGGGTGTCTCTAGTTCGAGGCGATGCCAGTCGCCCTGGGCATCCAGCAACCGGGCGCCTTCCAGGCTCGACAGGTCCATGGGGTGCGCGATACTGAAACAGAGTTCGGTTGCGCCCGGTTCCCTGGCTACCGCTTGTGGCAATGTCAGAATCAAATGGTAGTGGCCATCCCGGGCGGTGATGGCGAGTTCGGCCGTTAATGTCATGTTTGAGTCCTTGGTGTTTTTTATAAAGGTATTATATTGGTATTGTCATGGCCAGTGAAAGGTCGTATTCTTGCCCGAAATAATTCTGACCGCCATGCTGTCAAAACTTGAGATCAGAGTAGCAACAACAAGTAACCTGAACGACTGTCATTAATGGTTTTAAATGCCCAAATTGATGACATACCGAGTGCTGACTGCCGGGTAGGCTTATCCGGGGTAGTCTGAGGCATGAATGCCGAAGCCTAGGCCCCATGGACGGGTTCACGCCGACCCCGGAGAAGCCAACCCGGTAGTCAGCACGGATTAAGCCACAAAAAAAGGAGGCGCCGGAAAATGACAACCGCAACGAGTTCGCCTCTTTTTATGGGGATCGACGGGGGTGGGACTTCCTGCCGGGTTCGGCTGGCAGATGGCGATGGCCAGGTGCTGGCTGAAGCCAGTGCCGGCAGTGCCAACGTGTATCAGAGCGTTGAGACCAGTTGGGCCTCTGTTGATCAGGCTACGGCCAGTGTATTACAGGCCAGTGGCCTGCAACCGGCCGACCGGAAAAGATTGGTGGTTGTGGCCGGGTTGGCGGGCTCTGAAATCGAGTCTGCTGCGGCCGCGTTTATGGCGCGACCCCATGGCTTTGACCGGTTCCAGTTATTGAACGACGGCCAGATTGCCTGTGTTGGCGCCCATGACGGTGACGACGGTGCCTTGCTGGTGGTTGGCACCGGCGTGATTGGTGTGTCGTTCCAGCAAGGGCAGTGGCGTCAGGTTTCTGGCTGGGGCTTTCCGCTGGACGACGGCGGCAGTGGCGCTTGGCTGGGTATGCAAGCCGTGCGGCATGCTCTCTGGCAACGGGACGGCCTGATTGAAGGCACTGAACTGACCCGTGCAATCTGGGCGCTGCACCATGATTCGGCCAGTGGTCTTATTGGTTGGGCCCAAAAGGCCAGGTCCGTCGATTATGGTAAGCTGGCGCCTTTGGTAATGAATTGGTATGACCAGGCCGACCCCATTGCCCGCCAGATCGTCTCTGACCAGCTCGATATCCTGAATCGTCTGCTGGACGCCCTGAGCCCGACCCCCCAGCCACTTGTTGTGATGGGCGGCCTGGCCGCCCGGGTAAGCCCCTTGCTGGCAGAGCGGCATCGTTTGCAGCTGCGCACCGCGCAGGGCGACGCACTGGACGGGGCATTGCGGTTGGCCCAGACGAGGAGTCCCGACTGATGGCCACAGCACCGCTTAACGATCAGGATCTGATCGATTTTCTGACCCCGAACCCGGATCGCCCGGGGTCGCTTTACACCCAATTGTCCCGCTCCCTGAGCCAGGCCATTCACGAAGGCTTACTCAAAGACGGCGACTATTTATTGCCCCAGCGTGAGCTGGCCGTTGCGCTGGGTGTTTCCCGGGTCACCGTTCGCAAGGCCATTGAAGCTCTGGTGAACGAAGGGTTGCTGCGCCAGCGCCAGGGTGCGGGCACGGTAGTGACCTCAGGCGAACGCAAGTCGATTCACAAGAACCTCTCGGTTTTGAACAGCTTTACCGAAGACATGATTACCCGGGGCCTTGAGCCCTCGTCGGAATGGGTAAGCCGGATAACGGTGCAAAGTTCACCACGCGAAGCCATGGCGCTGAATCTGTCGCCCGGAAGCCGGGTTGGTCGTTACACCCGGGTGCGCTTTGCCAGTGAAACCCCCATGGCCTACGAGATTGCCTCGGTGCCCGGCAGCATCATTGCTGACGCTAAGGACGTGAACGTGTCGCTGTATCAGGCGCTCGATGAAGCCAATGCCCGGCCGGTTCGCGCCCTGCAAACCATGACTGCGCACAACGCCGATGCCGAAGTGGCGCGGCATCTGAACATCGCGCCGGGTGATGCGGTGCTGTACATCGAACGCCAGGGCTTCGATGGCAGCAACCGCCCGGTGGAATTTACCCGGTCCTGGTACCGGGGTGACATCTACGATTTTGTGACTGAATTATCGGCGATGCCGGCCTGAGCCTGTTGGCCTGGCCGGAACAAGACCGATCATTCCGTCATTAACCCGGGTTTGTACCGGGTTCGGCCAGGAAGGACAGAGTATGCATACGGCATTAATTGCCCCCGCTGTATTTGACGGTTTTGAACGACTGGGTACCAGTGCGCTTCTGATTGAAGGCGACACCCTGGTGGGTCGGGTTTCGCCAAGCGACATCCCCTCGCATTACGCTACAGAATCCTTGCAAGGCGGCTTGCTGGCACCGGGTCTGCTGGACCTGCAGGCCAATGGCGGCGGCGGCGCGCTGTTGAACAATGACCCGAGTTTATCGACCCTGAAGACGATGGCCGAAGGCCATGCCCGCAAAGGCGTAGCGCGCATTCTTGCGACCGTAATTTCCGATACCCGCAAGGTGACCGAGCAGGCGGTAGACGCCGCCATTGCGGCCAGTGCCGATCCGCATTTTGGTATTCTGGGCATTCATGTTGAAGGCCCGTTTTTCAGCAATGAACGCAACGGGGTGCACCATCAGGATCAGTTACGCAAACTGGAGGCAGCCGACTGGGAGTGGCTGGAACGGGCGGCGACCATTCCGGGCATTGTGACGCTGGCGCCAGAACAGGTGGCGGTTGCGGATATCCAGCGCATGGCGTCGCTGGGCTTGCGCGTCAGCGCCGGCCATACCAATGCGGTGTTTGATGAGGTCAACGCGGCCATCCATGCTGGCTTATCCGGCTTTACTCATTTGTTCAATGCCATGCGTCCGCAAACCGGTCGCGAACCCGGTGTGGTTGGAGCGGCTCTGGCCAGTGATGAGACCTGGTGCGGCGTGATCGCCGATGGCATTCATGTGCACCCGGCCTCTTTGCGATTGGCCTTGAAAGCCAAGCCCAGAGGCAAGGTCTATCTGGTCAGCGATGCGATGGCGACCATCGGATCGGTCGACAAGCAATTCCGGCTCTATGGTGAGTGGATTTCAGAAGTCGATGGTCGCCTGGTCAATGCGGCGGGCCGACTCGCCGGCAGCGCCATTTCCCTGGTCGATGCGGTGCGCTATTGCTGCGAGCACTTGCAGGTGCCAGTCGATGAAGCCATTGCCATGGCCAGTCGCTACCCGGCGGAATACCTCGGCATAGACGACCGCTTCGGTAGTTTGCGACCGGGCCGCATAGCCGATGTTACCTGGTTTGATGACGCCATGAACGTGAAGGGGCTCTGGCGGGCTGGTGTTAGGTTGGTGCCATGAGTCCGAAATTCTGCGGCCAAATCTGGCTGGGTGGTTGCTATTCCTATTGCGCCGATCGGATCGCCGGGTATGCCGACTGAAGGTACGCCGTGAACCCATCCGTGGGGGCTCGAAGACAGCATCCATGCTGTCTCACGACCTTCAGTCGGCACACCCGGCGATCCTTGGATAGTCAGTGGTTGAACCGTACGAATTTCTAACCCTTAGCATCTGTCTAACTCATATCAAACATTTCATTTAATCATCTTTCGAGTCGTTGATATGCAAATCGTAATTCTGGATACACCCGAGCAAGTCGCCAACTATGGCGCAGACCGGTTCGCGGATCAGTTAAAACACAAGCCGGATTCGGTACTGGGCCTGGCCACAGGCTCAACCCCAATTGCGTTGTACAACGCATTGATAGCACGGGTGCAACGCGGCGAACTGAGTTTTGCCAAAGCCCGAACCTTTAATCTGGATGAATACCTAGGGTTGGCCGGTACGCACCTACAAAGCTATCGCTACTTTATGAATGAACATTTGTTTCGGCATCTGGATATTGATCTGGCCAATACCGCCGTTCCTGATGGTGCTACCGAGGAGCCGCTGGCCGCCTGCGATGCGTATGAAGCCGCGATTAAGGCCGCTGGCGGGATTGATTTGCAGTTATTGGGCATCGGTCGCAATGGTCACATCGGTTTCAATGAACCCAGCTCCAGCCTAGCGTCGCGCACCCGGGTTAAAACGCTGACGCCGGATACGGTGAAGGCTAATCAACGCTTTTTTGAAGCCGGTGAGTTTCAGCCGCATCTGTCGATCACCATGGGCATTGGTACCATTATGGAGGCGCGGCAGATTCTGTTGCTGGCGACCGGTGAGGGCAAGGCAGCGGCGGTGCGGGCGACGGTGGAGGGGCCGCTCGCGGCACGGTGCCCGGCGTCTATCTTGCAGATGCACCCCAAAGCCACGCTGGTGCTAGACCGGGCAGCGGCCAGTCAGTTGGAAGATGTGGCGTTTTATCAGTACATCGAGCAGGAAAATCAGCGCCTGCCCGGCGTTTGAACTCTGTGATAGGGTAGCGAGTTCACTCCGATAACAGAGATGCAGTATGGCCATTCTGGTGGATATGACCGGCAGCGAAAGCCGGCTCGATGCGATTAAAACCGATTTTAAGCGACTGGGTATTTCCGACCCCGTCTGGTTGCCGGGTGAAGACTATGACCCGGCCAGCATTGAGCTGGTGCTCGCCTGGAAGCCGCAAATCAGAGACTGGTCGGCTTATACCGGGGTGAAGCTGGTGCAAAGCTGGGGCGCCGGAGTGGATCACTTGCTGGATGCGGGTTTTCCGGCCGGCTGGCCAGTGGCCCGTTTTATGGGCCAGTCTCTGAAAGACCGGATGGTGCGTTATGTCTGTGCACAGTTGAGCAACTGGCAGCTGGATATGCCGCGACTGGTTCAGGCTCACAACGAAAAGCGCTGGGATTGGCATGATGGCCGCTGGGGTGAGCAGGTGCTGATTCTGGGGCTGGGTGAGCTGGGCCAGTCTGTTGCAGAAGCACTGGTGGTGCAGGGCTACAGGGTCAGTGGCTGGAGCCAGTCGCCGAAGCAACTCCGCGGGGTTGAATCCCTGACCGGGAAGCCCGGTTTGAATGCCGGGCTGGCCAGGGCGGATTATCTGATCAATTTATTGCCACTGACTTCTGCCACTCGTGGACTGCTCGGCAGCGAACTCTGGGCACGGTGCGAGCGCCAGCCTGTCGTCATGAATGTGGGCAGAGGCGCCTCGCTGGCTGAAGATGATCTGATACCTGCGCTTGAAGTCGGGCAGCTCAGTGGCGCCATTCTGGATGTGTTCGAGACAGAGCCGCTGCCACCGCAGAGCCCGCTCTGGTCACATCCGAGCATCTGGGTCACGCCGCACATTGCCTCGATCAGTGATCCGTCGGATGTCATTCGGCTGGCGATCGATAACTTGCGCCAGGTCAGGGCCGGCGAGCCGCCCCGGTACCCGGTAGATTTGAGCCGGGAGTACTGAGCAGGCCCTTCGTCAGGCTCGGGGTGAGTCACAGTGAAGCAAAAAAAACGGGCCGAAGCCCGTTAACGCATCACGCTGAAAGAGATATCAGATCACTCGGTAATCACAGTGTCGATCACGTGAATAACACCGTTTGAAGTTTCAATGTCAGTGGCGATCACGGTTGCGCCATTGACCATGACATTGCCGCCCATTACTTCGATGGTCAGGGTTTCACCGGTAATGGTTTCGGCGCTGCTCAGGCCTACGACGTCCTCGGCCATGACTTTACCGGCCACGACGTGCAAGCCGAGAATAGCGCCCAGTGCTTCCGGATCTTCCAGCAGGCTGTTCAGAGTAGCGCTCGGGATCTTGTCGAAGGCGGCATCGTTCGGGGCAAAGACTGTGAACGGTCCGTCGCCCTGCAGCGTCTCCACCAGACCAGCGGCCTGAACAGCGGCTACCAGGGTGTTGAAGTCGTCGGCTTCGACGGCGGTTTCAACGATGTCTTTGCTGGCCATGTGAGCGCCTGCAAACGCCGTTGCTGCGAAGACTACGGAAGCCAGGGTAATGGTTGCGCGTTTGATCAAATTCATATCAGTAAAGCTCCTGTCGTGCGTTATCGGTTCGCGGGATAATCGGTATCCGGCGATTTTAAGGTTAGGATCTGCACTCGACAGATCGAACTGCCCCCTAGATACGCATCTGGCTCATCCGGCGGTTTGTTAAGCAAATCTGGGTGTCTCACGCAAAATATTCCGTCAAACCAGTTTATATTGACCCTCGTATACGGGCTGGTAGACCGCCGGATGTCGTTAAAAAGTAAAGAAGCCCGGCGATGCAAGCCGGTGATTTCCCGGGTCAATCGCGACAGGAATGAGACAGTTTATGCCGGAAAGGAAGCAATACCCCAGGCCGGGCCCGAACCTGTGAGCACAGTGCGAATGGCGCTTGACTTGGTTTGAATGCGAACGTATGTTTCAAACGATCGTTTGAACACTGAAGTCGGTTCGGTTCCGCCCGCTTACGTTTTGGTTGAACCGCGCTGGCCGCTTACCGCCTACGGGCCCTGTTGAGGTGAACACAATGCCAGCTTATAAAGCCCCCCTGCGCGATCTGCAATTCGTTATGCATGAAATGCTTGACGCAGAATCCCACTACCAGGCCATCGGTGCCGAAGATGCTACCCGCGACATGGTCGATGCCATCATGGGTGAAGCCGCCAAGTTCTGTGAAGAAGTACTGTCACCCTTGAATCAGGTGGGCGATCAGGAAGGCTGCACCTGGAACGACGGTGAAGTGACCACCCCAACCGGTTTTAAAGCGGCCTATCAGCAGTGGGTCGATAACGGCTGGCCATCACTGGCGCAACCGACTGAGTTCGGCGGCCAGGGCCTGCCCGACTCGGTGGGCAATGTGGTGTCGGAAATGGTCTCTACCGCCAACTGGGCCTGGGGCATGTACCCGGGTCTGTCGCATGGCGCAATGAATACCATTGAATTGCACGGTACCGATGAGCAAAAAGAAGTCTACTTGTCGAAGCTGGTGTCAGGCGAGTGGACCGGTACCATGTGCCTGACTGAACCGCATTGTGGGTCTGACCTGGGCACGCTGAAATCCAAGGCCGAAGAAAACGCCGACGGCTCTTACGCCATCAGTGGCACCAAGATTTTCATCTCTTCCGGCGAACACGATATGGCCGAGAACATCGTCCACATCGTTCTGGCCCGTCTGCCAGGCGCACCGGAAGGCACTAAAGGCATTTCGCTGTTCATCGTGCCGAAAGTCCTGCCTGATGGTACCCGCAATGATGTCAAATGCGGCTCCATCGAGCACAAGATGGGCATTCACGGCAATGCCACCTGCGTGATGAACTTCGATGGCGCAAAAGGCTTCCTGATCGGCCCGCCGAACCAGGGCCTGAAGTGCATGTTCACCTTTATGAACTTTGCTCGTCTGGGTACGGCAATGCAGGGTGTTGCTTCGGCCGAGCTCTCCTTCCAGGGCGCGCTGACGTATGCTCGTGATCGCCTGGCGATGCGCAGCCTGACCGGCCCGAAAGCACCGGAAAAGCCGGCAGATCCGATCATTGTTCACCCCGATGTGCGTCGCATGCTGCTGACCCAGAAAGCCTTTGCCGAAGGCGGCCGCATGATGATGATGCACGCCAGCCAAATGGTCGATCTGGTCAAATACAGCAAAGACGAGGCGCAGAAGAAGGAAGCCGACGATCTATTGAGCTTCCTGACGCCGATTGCCAAGGCCTTCCTGACCGAGGTGGGAACTGAAGCCGCTAACCACGGTGTGCAGGTTTACGGTGGTCATGGCTACATTCAAGAGTGGGGCATGGAGCAAATCGTTCGCGATAACCGCATTGCCCAGCTGTATGAAGGCACCACGGGTATTCAGGCACTCGACCTGCTCGGCCGTAAAGTGCTGATGACTCAGGGTGAAGCGCTGAAGAATTTCACCAAGATCGTGCACAAGTTCTGCAAGGCCAACGCTGAGAACGAAGCCATCAAACCGATGGTGACACAGCTGGCGACGCTGAACAAAGAGTGGGGCGACCTGACCATGCAGATCGGCATGAAAGCCATGCAGAACCGCGAGGAAGTTGGCGGTGCCGCGGTCGATTACCTGATGTACTCAGGCTACGCTGTGCTGGCGTACTACTGGGCACTGATGGCTGAAAAAGCTCAGGCAACCCTGGCCGCTGGCACCGATGAAGTCGATTTTTACCAGGCCAAGCTGACCACGGCCCAGTTCTATTTCGACCGCATTCTGCCACGTACAGCCGGTCATAAGGGCTGCATGTTGGCCGGTGTCGACAGCACCATGGCACTGGATGAAGCGCACTTCGCGTTTTAAACCTTTGAAGCGGGCTCTGATGAGCCCGCTTTGACAAGTACAGGTCGGATTTGCTGTTGGTGGCGGGAGTGCGTATCAGGCACCGGGGATAGCTATCCGGGGTCGGCGTGGACCCGTCCGTGGGGCCTAGATCGCAACATCCCTGTTGCGAACTACCCCGGATAGCGATCCCCGGCACCTGATACTTGGCTTGTAGCCGATTTCGAAAATTAGTGATGTAAGACAGTGGTTTGTTTTACTAGCTATCTGACCCAGATAACCAGGTAACCGATCATGGCAAATTACAAAGCACCCATTCAGGACATGCAGTTCGTACTGCACGACGTGTTCAAAGCCGACGACCTGTGGGCCAGTATGCCTACTACGTCAGAAGTGACGCCGGATCTGGTGTCGGCCATTCTTGAAGAAGGCGCGCGCGTTTGTGAAAACGAGCTGTTCCCCATCAACCGCCAGGGTGATGAGGAAGGCTGCACCTGGAAAGACGGCGAAGTGACAACGCCGACGGGTTTCAAAGAAGCCTACGCGACCTACGCCGAGAGCGGATGGCTGAGTTTGGGCGGTGACCCTGAGTTTGGTGGCCAGGGCATGCCGAAAATGCTGACGGTGATGTTCGAGGAAATGGTTTATGCGGCCAATACCTCGTTTGCGCTGTATCCGGCGCTGACCGCCGGTGCCTGTTTGTGCCTGTTGCACCATGCCAGTGATGAACTGAAGCAAACCTATCTGCCGCCGATGTACGAAGGCCGCTGGTCGGGTTCCATGTGTCTGACCGAGCCACATTGTGGTACGGATCTGGGCATTATGAAGACCAAGGCGGTGCCTGGCGATGACGGCAACTATAAAATTTCTGGTACCAAGATTTTCATTACCGGTGGCGAGCACGATTTGAATGAAAACATCATTCATCTGGTGCTGGCCAAGTTGCCGGATGCCCCCGCCGGGCCAAAAGGCATTTCCCTCTTTGTTGTGCCCAAGTTCAAAGTGAACGCCGATGGCTCGCTGGGTGAGCGCAATTTGCTGGCCTGTGGCTCCATTGAACACAAGATGGGCATTAAAGGGTCGGCGACGTGCGTGATGAATTTCGACGGCGCGGAAGGCTATCTGGTCGGTGAAGAAAACCGCGGCCTGGCGGCGATGTTCACCATGATGAACTACGAGCGCCTGTCGATAGGCTTGCAGGGCATCGGCCTGGGTGATGTGTCGTATCAGCTTGCGCGCGAGTACGCGCTGGAGCGGATTCAGAGCCGGTCTCCGGCCGGTAAAGTGCAGCCGGATCAGGTCGCCGACCCGATCATCGTGCACCCGGATGTCCGCCGTATGCTGCTGACTCAGCGTGCCTACACTGAGGGCGGTCGTGCCTTTGCGGCCTATGTCGGTATGTGGCTGGATATGGCCAAGGGCCACCCGGATGACGCAACGCGCACCAAAGCCGAAGGCCTGGTTGCCTTACTGACACCGGTTGCCAAGGCGTATTTTACCGATCGCGGGCTGGATGCCACGGTGCTTGGCCAGCAGGTATTGGGCGGCCACGGTTACATTCGTGAGTGGGGCCTGGAGCAGTTCGTGCGCGATGCCCGCATTGCCCAGATCTACGAAGGCACCAACGGCATTCAGGCGCTGGATTTGATGGGCCGGAAGATTGCGGCCAATCAGGGTGCTTTCTTCCAGAGTTTCAAGCAGGAAGTTCAGGCGTTTATTGGCAGTACTCCCGATCTGGTTGAATTCAACGGTCCGCTCGCGGATGCGCTGGCCCGGCTGGATGATGCCACCACAGCGGTGCTGAACCAGGTGAAAGACGACCCGAACGCCATTGGTGCCGCCAGTTGCGATTACCTGAATCTCTTTGGCCTCACCGCCTACGCCTACATGTGGGCGATGATGGCCAACGCGGCCAAAGCGCGGGACTCAGAGTTTCATCGCACCAAGCTGGAGACCGCCCGGTTCTTCATGCAACGTTTGCTGCCCGAGTCTCTGGGTTATCACGCCAAGGTATTGGCTGGCAGCGAAACTCTTATGGCGACCCCCGCCGACGCCTTTTAACATCTGTTAGTGTCGAGCCCGCCATTGGCGGGCTGTCTTTTTCTTAACAACCCCTCTTCTACGTTTGGTGTTCTCGATTCCGGAACGCATTTGTTCAGTAACCGTTCACTTCCTTCAGTTTTTTCTAATCTGTCCGATAACCTTGGTCTAGACTATCGTCTAAAGAGTACCCCAGGGCCGGGAAGCTCGCATTTTGCCAGTGTTTGTTGGCAGATATTTGGATGAAAAGTGCCCGTGTTTAGGGAATAAGCACGCGACGAATGGGTTAACTGGAAGAGTGAGTGTTGCATGAAATCGTTCAAACACTGGTCGTTAAAGAATAAGATCCGCCTGCCACTGCTGTTGCTTGCCCTGTTCATTTTCTGGATGTCGTTCCAGTCTTACCGGGCGATGACTGAAATCGATTCACAGGTTGCTGCCTTTGATCAGCAATACTTCCCGGCCATATCAGCAGCCCTGAATGCCGATCGCGATCTGTACCAGGCGTTGGTGGCCATGCGTGAATACGTGGAGCTAGGCGCCAGCGCCGACCCGGAGACGCTGCAGGCGCTTGATGCCGAGCGGCTTGAAAACTACCAGCAAGCGCTCGACCGGGGGCTAAACGCCATTGAAATGATGGGTGACCAGCTCGAGCCGAACACGGCGGCGCAATACCGTTCTCAAATGCAAGCCTGGCTCGCCCATGGCGACGAGGTCATCGCCAACGGCAATTCGAATGATGATCTTGCTCTGTTCAATGCCCCGCGCGACTCGCTCAATCTGCTGGGAGAACGCGTTGATCAACTGGCCAATGATGCAGCATCGACTGCGACAGCAACACTGCATCAGCAAACCAATTTTCAGTTATTCCAGGTAATCTTGTTGTTGGTCATTTTCATATCGATCGGTTTCGTTCTGCCCATTATGCTGGTTCGGCCGATTGAAATGCTGCGCGACAAGATGAACGACATTGCTCAGGGTGAGGGCGATCTAACCGCCCGGTTAACCGCCCGCTCGGAGGATGAGCTGGGTCAGCTGGCTCTGGCCTTTAATGCAGTGATCGAAAAACTGCAGAAATCGATTTCTGTGGTCAAAGACGTCAATGTGCATCTTGAACAGGGGGCTTCCTCGCTGCGCGAAGCGGCGGCGGGCAACATCAAGCTGGCTGATGAGCAACACCAGACCGTTGATCAGGTGGTTACGGCTGTCGAGGAGATGCACGGGGCTGCCCGTGAGATCGCCAATAATTCGAATTCCGGTGCCGATGCGGCGAATGAAGCACAGAACTCGGTAGGGCAGGGTACGGAGGTCTCGCAGCAGGCCAACGAGCGTGTTGCGCAGTTGTCTGACCGTCTGAACCGGTCCTCCGAAGCTGTTGGCCGCCTGGCCGAAGAGGCCGTCAGCATCGCCTCCGTGCTGGATGTTATTCGCGGTATTGCCGAGCAGACCAACTTGTTGGCGTTGAACGCGGCGATTGAAGCGGCGCGTGCAGGGGAGCAGGGGCGTGGTTTTGCCGTTGTCGCCGACGAGGTTCGGGCGCTGGCCAGCAAGACTCAGCAGTCGACCGAGGACATCCAAAAGCGGATTGAAACCCTGCAAGCGGGCGTCGATGAAACTGTGGGCGCCATGAAAAGCGGCATCGAAGTGCTGGAAAGTACCGTTTCTGACGTTGCCAGTGCAGCCGACTCGTTCAGATCCATCGAAGGGGCCATTTCGCAGATTACCGATATGTCGATGCAAATTGCTACGGCCACCGAAGAGCAAACCCATGTGGTCGAGGAAATTAACAAGAATCTGCAGATGATTTCAGATTACTCAAGCCGCAGTTCTGACCAGTCACGCAATCTGAGTGAACTGGCTGAAAACTTGAAGTTGCGCACTGATGAACTTAGCGATGTGGTTGGGCGATTCAAGGTATAGCTTTTAGCTACTGCAGCTGAGCGGATGAGCGTGATAGCTTGCCGGAGGCGGTGCGCGCCAGCGCTGCCATTCCGGCCGGACTTCGAACGGTGATTGCAGGGCGGCGAGGTAGCTGTGCAGCAGTGAATCGTCGCCCTGCTCACAGGCGTCTATTACAGCCTGGGCGTGGTGGGTACGCAGAATCGAGACCGGGTTGCTGGCCAGCGCCAGGGTTTGGGTGTCGGGTTCCTGCTCACGGCGTTCCGCCAGCGCCTGGCGGAAGCGGCGAAAACGTGAGCGGTCACTGTAATCATCGTCGAGTCTGGCCCAGTCTGAGGTTTCCATCTCGGCCAGCTCGCGCAGCGGGCGATGAAAGTCTACCGCTTCATCGGTGGCCAGTTGCATCCAGTCGCGAATCAGCGACTGGTCTTCCTCAGATACGTTCAATACCCCCAGACGCGCTCCCATCAACTCAAGAAACCGGGCGTTGTAGTGTTCAGCAAATCGGCTCAGGCTGTCGCGCAAGGCACCCTGGTCGGCGATGCCCGCCAGGGCCTGGGCCAGGCATTGCAGGTTCCAGAAGGCAATGTCCGGCTGCCGATTGTAGGCGTAGCGACCGCCGGTGTCGGTATGGTTGCAGATAAAGCCGGGTTGCAGGGCGTCGAGAAAAGCATAGGGACCGTAGTCGAAGGTATCGCCGATGATGCTCATGTTGTCGGTGTTCATCACCCCGTGACAAAAGCCGGTACTCATCCAGTGGGCGATCAGGTGGGCGGTGCGGGTAACCACCGCATCAAACAGGGCGGCGGCGGGGTCCGGGGTATTCTTGCAGTCGGGAAACAGGTGGGTCAGACAAAACGCGAGCAATTGCTCCAGTTTGTCAGTCTGGCCGCTGAAGGCAAACCATTCGAAGTGACCAAAGCGGATGTGGGTTTTGGCCACGCGCAGCAGCATCGCGCCGTTCTCAAGCCGCTCGCGCATGACGGGTTCGTCAGACCCGACTAACGCCAGCGCGCGGGTCGTGGGAATACCCAGTCCGTGCAAGGCTTCACTGGCCAACAGCTCGCGGATGGATGATCGCAGGACGGCACGGCCATCGCCGAACCGGCTGAACGGCGTTTTCCCGGCACCTTTGAGGTGAAAGTCCCAGTGTTGGCCCTGGCCATCGACCCACTCTCCCAGCAGTAGGCCACGACCGTCGCCAAGGTCCGGATTGAAGGTGCCAAACTGGTGTCCGGCGTATTTCTGGGCAATGGGGTCGGTGCCTTCCAGTTGGCCGTGGCCGGAGAAGGCGGCCAGCACATCGTCATCGGGCGGGTTTGGCCAATTCAGCTCGCGTGCCAGGGGCTCGTTCCAGGCGACCCAACGCGGATTCTTCATCGGCGTGGGTGTTACCCGGGCATAGGTACCCGGCAGCTCCCGCTGATAGCGGTTGTCAAACTGCACGGTGGTAACCAGATCATCAGGCATGGGCGCTCAATCATTGCGGGCGATAGCTACGAGCATGGGGGGTATGGCAGGGAAGTCAAGCCAGTGGCGAGAGTGACATTAGGTGGAATTGGCGCTGCAGTTCAGTGGTGTCGCAGGGAAAGTTGGGGGCGCGGGCAACAGGTCGGTAACCAGCCGTTGCGATACGTCGCGGCTTCGCCAGCCTGAAAGCAGAGCCGATCCCGTCGCGGATGAAGGGTAACCGGTTGGGGAAACAGCCTGCCTTGGCCGACTCAGCTGCCCACTGAGGAGTCCTTTGGGTAGTGCGAATCAGGTTCATAAAACCAGTATGTGGTCTTGGCTTCCTGCACCGGGTGCGTCCAATGCACCCCAGCTCGTCCTGAGCAATGAGTGCATTATGCAGTGGCCCGGGTGTCTGCAAAAGGCGTCATCGGTGACACCCTGTGTAGGAAATTGACTACAAAGGTCACCCTGCTTCGGTCAGCTGGGTGTTCAGCGACTGAATGCTGCGCGCCATGTTTTCAATCAGCGTCAGTACGGTATCCGGGTGGGATTTGATCAGCGAGATGAACTGGTCTTTGGGTACCGCTAATACAGTGCAGGGTTCGGCGGCGATGACGGTAGCTGAACGCGGTTCGCCGGTGAACACAGCCATGGCGCCGAAAATCTCGTCTTTCAGGACTTCGCCGACCGGGGCCCCGGCCACCGTCACGTCGGCCCGGCCCGTCAGAATGGTGAACACTTCATGTGCCGGTTCGCCTTCGGCGATGATGACCTCCCCGGCAGCAAAGTTCAGAAACCCAGTTAGCGGCTGCTTGTCGGCTTCGGTCAGGTAGCGACCGAAGGCGTGCATAAACAGGGCCGACAGCGAGATCAGGTAGCTGGTCCAGATAGACTGACGCTGCCGGTTCTCCAGGCAATGTTGCAGCAGAACGTCAGCCGCGTAGGCTTCAAGTTCAACCGGACCATCGCTGCTGATGCGAAACGAGGGTAACTGGTAGCAGTCGGACAGGCCGACCACATCACCGGGTTCGTAATAGAGGCAGTGACGTTCCTCCTGATGCCCTTGCAAGGTACCACTGCGCAGAATGAACAGCGTTTCGCGGGTATGGCTGGCATACAGGTCGGTGACTGAGTCGAGCGACAATAACTGGCCTTCGGGCCGGTCTTCAAACAGCTTGTCGGCCAGAATTCTCAGGCGTTCCTGCAATTGATCGGTAACAGGCGACCGCTCACCCAGTAAAAGCATATACAATTCCTTCAAAGTCACTGCCATCAGTATAGCAATTGCCATGCCTCAGAACAGCCAGTCATTACCATCGGCTTTTGTACTCAGCCGACACTGGTCGGAAGACGATCAGGGCATTCAGCTGCGTTATTGGCTGAAAACGGGGGAGCAGGTGCAGTGCTGGCAGGTGGCCAACCAGCGTTCGGTCTGTTTTATTCCGGTGGCTGAACGCGCAGCCTGGGGCCGGGTCTGGTCGGCCGTCGGGTTAGAGCCCAAGGTTGGCGATGCGGAACTGAAACTGCTCAGTGGCGAACCGGTCGTACCGGTCTACTCGCTTCAGTTCAGCGCCCAGCGCCAGTGGGTTCGGCGTGGGCGCGACCAGCAGCTGCGGGTCTGGGAAGATGACATTCTGCCTGCCGACCGCTTTCTGATGGAACGGCTGATCACCGCCGGTGTGCAACTGGATGGCCAGCGCCCGCGCCCGACCCGGGCCAGGCCAACCCTTAACGTGCTGTCGCTCGATATCGAAACCGCCTGGTTTGTTCCAGGTAAAGTGCCCGACCTGTACAGCATTGCAGCCGTCACCGAGACCGCCAGCGCGGTCTGGGTCGTTGACCGCGGACAGGAAAAGCCCGCCCAAACAGCCGACGATTTTCACTGGGTAGAGACACCGCGCGCCGCGCTGGAGGCTTTTTTCGACTTTGTGCAACAGGTCAACCCCGATGTGCTGGTGGGCTGGGCCGTGGTCGATTTTGATCTGTGGGTGTTACAGCAACATTGCGATCAGTTGGGGTTGCCACTGGCCCTGGGCCGCGACCGGCAACCGGCGCGCTGGCAAGGGCGGGAGTCGGGGCGTCAGCGCATTGAGCTGGAGGGCCGCCAGGTCATCGATGGCCCTGGCACGCTGCGCTCTGCAGCCTGGTCACTTGAAAGCTACTCGCTCGAGGCGGTTTCGCGCGCGCTGCTTGGGCGTGGCAAGGCCATTGCCGACAGCGACGACCGGGTCGGCGAAATCGAAAGGCTCTATCGCGACGACCCGGTGGCGCTCTATACCTACAACCGTGAAGACGCCCAACTGGTGCTCGACATCTTCAAAACCGCCGATCTCTGGGGCTTTTTGATCGAACGGGCGCACCTGACCGGTCTGACGCTGGATCGAATAGGCGCCTCGGCTGCCTCATTCAGCTATGTTTATTTGCCCCGGCTGCACCGAGCCGGGCGCGTTGCTCCCTCGGTGGGCGATCAGCAACTGACCGAGCACAGCCCGGGCGGCTTTGTTATGGACAGCCAGCCCGGTCTCTACGACAACGTGCTGGTGCTCGACTTCAAGAGCCTGTACCCCAGCATCATCCGCACCTTTCTGATTGACCCGCTCGGCTTGCATCTGGGCCTGGAAGGGCCGGAAGCCGAGTCGGTGCCGGGGTTTCTCGGCGCGCGCTTTCACCGCACC
The DNA here is from genome assembly GCF_004000275.1 of Saccharospirillum alexandrii. Classification (GTDB taxonomy): domain Bacteria; phylum Pseudomonadota; class Gammaproteobacteria; order Pseudomonadales; family Natronospirillaceae; genus Saccharospirillum; species Saccharospirillum alexandrii. Next base: position 592,976 of record NZ_RCIP01000002.1, on the reverse strand, counting down.
GGGCACTTATTGCCCGGTATTATCGATCAGCTCTGGCTGGCGCGGGATGAGGCCAAGCAGGCCCGCAATGCACCGCTGTCCCAGGCCATTAAAATTCTGATGAACTCCTTCTACGGCGTGCTCGGCAGCAACCTGTGCCGGTTCTTTGATCCGCGCCTGGCCAGTTCGATTACCCTGCGCGGGCATCAGATTCTGAACGACAGTCGCGATTACATCGAACAGCAGGGACATCGGGTTATTTACGGCGACACCGACTCGGTGTTCGTCTGGGTCGACCGCCATGCAGACCCGGCGGCGCTGGGCAATGAGCTGGCCAACCAATTGAACTACTGGTGGCAGACCCGCCTGCGCGACGAGTTCGATCTGGAATCTCACCTGGAAATGGAATACGAAACCCATTACCACCGGTTTTTAATGCCCACCATCCGCGGGCAGGAAACTGGCTCGAAAAAGCGCTATGCCGGCATGATCGTGCGCGATGGCGAGCCCGAGCTGGTGTTCAAGGGGCTCGAAGTGGTGCGCTCAGACTGGACGCCTCTGGCCAAAACTTTTCAGCGAGAACTCTACCGGCGGGTCTTTATGAACGAAGATGTCACCCGCTTCGTAAAAGCCGAAGTGGCTGCCTTGCTGGCCGGCCAGCGCGATGAAGATCTGACCTACCGGCGCCGGCTGCGGCGCTCACTGGCCTCCTATGAAAAACAGAAGCCACCGCACGTTCAGGCCGCATTGAAACGCAAGGAACGGCAACCGCAATGGAGCGGGCGTGAAATCCGCTACCGGATGACGCTCAATGGCGTGGAACCCGAGCCGTTCATTGAGTCAGCGATCGATTACGATCACTACCTCGACAAGCAATTGGCGCCTATTGCCGATGGCATTCTGCATTTTCTGGGCATGGACTTCGCGACGCTGGTGGATGAGCAGATGACGTTGTTTTAGCCAAAAAAAAGGCGCCCGTTCAGGCGCCTTTTTTAGAGCATTCTGATGAATACGTTGATTCAGTTTACCAGGCTAACGTTGATATCCTGGCCCTGACTGCGCAGGGTGAAGGCTTCGGGGCTGAACGCTGTGAAGGTGTAGGTAAGCTGCACGGGTTCTACCGAGCGTTGCATGCCGGTGCCGGCACCGCCTTCTTCGATGAACTCGGTGATGACGCTCAAAGTACGGTCTTCCAGGCGCCAGATGCCCTGGTAGTTGTAGATGGACTGGTCCGGACGGGTTTGGGTGAAACGTATGGCGCCGTTTTCCTGAATGCGAATGCGGGTTTCGCCGCCGTTTGCGCCACGGCCAAACCAGGTGCCGTTAAGCTGGGCGGCATTGACTTCAACGGCCTCCTGGCGCTGACCCCGTATGCTGACTTCCTCGGCCTGGGCATTGCGCGGAGGGCGGTCACCGTAGTGAACCGTGCCTTCTTCGTCCGTCCAGGTGTAAATTTTGCCTTCGGCCAGGGCTGGCCCAGCCTGGGCTGCAAGAAGGCCGACCAGCGCCACAACCAGTACTGTGCGCGTCAGACGGGAAGCTGTTAACAGCAAGCCTTGTTTCATAAGGGTTCCTTAAACTGTGAGCATTGGCAGCAGTGTAGAACATGCCAAACCGTTTCGATTAGTTTAACCCTCTGGCGGCCAGAAAGTGAATGTTTTGCTGTGACCCGCTCGACACTTCTTCCAATGGGTTGCTGGCCAGGGGTCATTCGTCGGGTTACGCCCGAAATCAGTGGCCCAGAATGCGCTTTCGGCAGTCCAGCAGTTGGGCCTGGTCGAGCCGGGCTCCGGAGTGCTGAACCTTCACCGCCGAGGCCAGGCTCGCCAGTGCACCGGCGGTCTGGTAGCTGTGACCCTGCGACAGCCCGTACATAAAGGCGCCAGCGAAGGTATCGCCTGCACCGGTGGTATTGATTGCCTTAACCTTGTGCGCCGGGATCTCAAAGCGGGTGTGGCCGTCGAAGGCAATGGCACCCTGGTCGCCCCGGGTCATCACCCAGGTATCGGCCAGGTCATCGAGGCTCGACAGGGCGTCTTCCAGATCCGGCTTATGGCTCCAGATGCGAGCTTCTTCTTCGTTGCAAAACAGCAGGTCACAGCGGTCGCTGAGCAGTTCGGTCATTTCTTCACGACACAGGCGCACCACGGCCGGGTCGCAGAAGTTCACGGCGATTTTTTTACCCAATTTGCGCGCCTGATTGCGGCAGGCGAGGGCAGCCTGGTGGCCCAGGCTGGAAATGGACAGATGCCCCTCCAGAAACAGCCAGTCGGCCGCGGCCAGGGCGTCGAAGTTAACGTTGTCGATGCCAATATCGTCGGTAATGCCGATGTAGGTGTTCATGGTACGCTCAGCGTCCGGTGTAACCATGATCAGGCAGACGCCGGTATGGCCGTCTTTGACACGGTCGTGCGGGTCGGTGGTTACGCCGGAATCCGTCAATTGCTGAATATAGAAGTCACCGTCAGCGTCATCGCCCAGTCGACAGGAGAAGTGGCATTTTGCCCCCAGTTGCGCGCTGGCCGTCAGGCTGTTGGCACCACTGCCCCCGTTCATGCGTTTGAGCAGGGTGCCCTCGTTTGAGGCGGCCTTGCGCAGTGTGCGGCTGCGTTCAAAATCGATCAGGGTCCGGTGCGCCTTGGCCACACCCAGGGTGGCCAGAAAGGCCTCGTCGACGCTGTATTCTTCGTCGACCAGCGCCTGGCCGACGGCGTAGATATCAAGATGACTCATTCGCATAACTGCCTGTTAGTCCGGTGGGTACCGGAGAAATAACGAACGGCCAGCGTCTGTCAGTCAACGTCGGCGACCGGGTGGGGCGGGGCAGTGTACCGATCCTGAACATTCAGTCAAATCTCCGTCAAATGTATTTCCAAGCGAATTACCGCTGAAGTATTGGAGTTCACCACGAAGACTAGCAGCGGGTGTCGGGTATGCCTCTGTGGGGTAGTCCGCAGCAGGGATGCTGCGGCCAAGGCTCCATGGATGGATCTACGCCGACCCCGCAGAGGCATACCCGGCATCCGGTGCGGGCCATCACCTCCGAGGCAATCCAAAATCCGAACCAGAGTTCTCCATTCTGCCAACAAGGCCAAAGACAGCGACTGTTTCGCCCTTTATACTCCCGCGCCATGGCAAAGAAACCAACTCGATCACGCTCCGGCAGCACTCGCCGCAGCGCAGCACCCAAATCCCGTTCCAGCCGCAGCAGCAAGGCTCGCAAACAGAGCCGGGGTGCTCTGTGGCGCTGGCGTTTACTGCAGTTAAGCATCATTGGCGCCGCCGTGCTGATCGCCTGGATGTTTTATTTGAACGCCGTAGTGCGCGAGCGCTTCGAAGGGCAACGCTTTACGGTGCCGGCCCGGGTCTACAGCGAAGCCCAGGAGCTTTACGCCGGAGCACCGGTCAGTGCCGATCAGGTCGAATCCCTGTTGCAGGCGCTGGGGTACCGTCAGACGGGCGATCTTGGTCAGTCTGGCCGGTATTTGCGCCGCGGGCAAACCCTGTCGATACATACTCGTAGCTTCGATTTCTGGGACAGCCCGGAACCCGCGCGGCGCCTGGAGCTGGATTTCAGTCAGGGCAGTCTGGTCAATATGGTGACCAGCGCCGGGCAGCCGGTTCTGGTTGCCCGGCTCGACCCGCTGTTTATTGGTCAGATATACCCCGGCAGTGGTGAAGACCGCTTGCTGTTACCAATCGATGAAGTGCCGCAATCCCTGATAGATGGCCTCATTGCGGTGGAAGACCGGCGTTTCTACCAGCATTGGGGCATTTCACCGGTCGGCATCGCCCGCGCGCTCTGGGCCAATGTCACCTCGGCCTCCATTGCACAGGGAGGCAGTACCCTGACCCAGCAGCTGGTCAAAAACATGTATTTGACCGCCGACCAGACGCTGTGGCGCAAGGGTAATGAGGCGCTGATGGCCTTGTTGATGGAGTGGCATTACAGCAAGGAACAGATTCTCGAAGCCTACCTTAACGAGATTTACATCGGTCAGCAGGGGCGGCGGTCCATCAACGGCTTTGGCTTGGGCGCTCAGTTTTTCTTCGGCAGCCCGCTGCGCTCGCTCAACATTCATCAGCAAGCCCTGTTGGTGGGGCTGATTAAGGGGCCATCCTACTACAACCCCCGGCGCAACCCGGACCAGGCTATGGCCCGCCGAAATGTGGTGTTGTCGGTCTGGCGTGAAGCCGGGGTGATTACCCAGGCTGAATACGATCGCGCCCTGGCGTCTGGTCTGGACATCAGCGACGTACCCGGCGATGCCAGTTACCCGGCCTTTATGGATCTGGTGCGCCGGCAGCTCGATCAGGGCTACCGGCGACAGGACCTGCTGGCCGAAGGCCTGACCATCTTCACCACCCTCGATCCACTGGCGCAAAACCACCTGGAGACCGTCTTGCCCGACGGCCTGGCCGCGCTGGAAACCAGCTACAACCTGAATACCGACACCCTGGAAGGGGCCGCCATCGTAACCCGGCCCTCCACCGGAGATGTGTTGGCGATTACCGGAGGCCGCAAACCCGAACTGGCCGGTTTTAACCGGGCACTGGATGCACGCCGTCAGGTAGGCTCGCTGATGAAACCGGCGGTTTATCTGGCGGCGCTGGAAGCGGGCTATACCCTGGCCACACAGGTCAGTGATGCACCGGTGCAGGTAGCCTCGGCCAATGGCGATCTGTGGGAGCCCCGAAATTTTGATAGGGAAAGCCATGGTTCACCGCTGCTGGTAGACGCCTTTTCCCACAGCTATAACCAGGCGACGGCACGACTGGGCATGGAAGTGGGCCTTGCCGAGGTGTTTGATGTTATCGATCGACTGGGGGTCAGTGAACGCTTGCCCGCCGTTCCATCGGTGATGCTGGGGGCCGTGGATTTGTCGCCGTTTCATGTTGCCCAGATGTACCAGACCATTGCGGGTAATGGCTTCTACAGCCCGCTGAACGCCATTCGCGCTGTGGTGCACCCGGATAACGGCGTGCTACAGCGTTTTGACCTGCAGGTGGAACAACGCTTTGCGCCCGAACAGATGTACCTGGTCCAGGAAGCCTTGCACCGGGTCACGCTGGAAGGCACAGCGCGCAGCTTGCAGTGGCGTTTGCCGCAAAGCTGGTGGCTGGCTGGCAAAACCGGCACCACCGACGATAACCGGGATGCCTGGTTTGCTGGCTACAGCAGTGATCGCCAGGCGGTGGTCTGGGTGGGCCGCGATGGCAACGAGCCAACGCCGCTGACGGGCTCGACCGGGGCTCTGCCGATTTGGGCTGACATCATGGCCGGGTTGAAGCCCAATCAGGAACGGCGCGGGCAGCCGGCTACCGTGGTTCGGGTGCCGGTGAATGCGCAGGGGGCTCAGGTCAGCGAACGCTGTGATAACCAGCGGGTATTGCCCTTTTTAGCCGGTTCAGAACCCCCCGGGCGGCGTGGTTGCTCTGGCAGTCCCGACCCGTCCAGCGATGACGAAGGAGGTGGCTGGTGGCAACGGCTGTTCAATTAAAATACCGGGGCCGGGTTTGTCCCTTTTATGGGCGTTTGGTTTGGGTGTTGCTCTCAGTGTTCTGGTTTTCAGGGTGTGTTTCGGTACCGGTAGATCAGCCCGATGATCCCCGGCTGAGTACCTGGGAGCGCAAGGAAGAACGGGCCGGTCAGCCTATCGAAACCCCCATCGCCACTCGCAGCAGCCTGGTGGATTCCCTGCAGCGTTCAGCGCGTGAACGGGCAGCTGTTGGTCAGTGGGATCAGGCCGAAGCCCTGCTGTTGCGAGCATTGCGCATCGAACCACAGGCAGCAGACCTGTATTTGCAGATGGCTGAACTGAAATTACGGAAGGGAGATACTGCCGGCGCCACGCAGATTGCGCGCAAAGGCCTGACCTATGCGGAAACAGGCGGCGATCTGGCGGCCGACTTGCAGCGGTTTGTGCAACCTGAGTGACCTAACCGGGCCGCAGCCATAAGGCTGCGGCCCGGTGGTCTAGCGGTTAATGTAAGGCAGGCGGTTCTCGTCGATGCCGAAGCAGGCGACGGACGATTCGCCGCTCTGGTCTTTCAACACGGGCGTTTCTACCTTGCAACGCTCATTGGCAAACTCGCACCGGCCGTGGAAGGCACAGCCACTGGGCGGGTTCAACGGAGAAGGCAATTCACCGGTCAGCCGGATTTTGTCGATCCGGTGTTCAGGGTCGATGCGCGGTGTCGATGACAGCAGGGCCCGGGTGTAGGGGTGTTGGGGGTGTGTGAAGATGTCTTCGGTCGCACCGTACTCCACCACTTTACCCAGATACATCACCATGACTTTATCGGCAATGTGCTCGACCACCGACAAATCGTGAGAGATGAACACGTAAGCCAGGTCAAGCTCTTGCTGCAGGTCCATCATCAGGTTCAGCACCTGCGCCTGTACTGACACGTCCAGAGCCGACACCGGCTCATCAGCCACCACGACCTTGGGATTCATCATCAACCCCCGAGCGATGGCGATGCGCTGGCGTTGCCCACCCGAGAACATGTGCGGGTAGCGATCGTAGTGCTCAGGCTTCAGTCCCACTTTCTGCAACAAATTCAGGGCGCGCTCTTTGCGCTCTGCCTTGGTCAACTTGCCGTTAATCACCAATGGCTCTTCCAGAATGGACCCGACTTTCTTGCGCGGGTTCAACGACCCGTAAGGGTTCTGGAAAATAATCTGAATGCGCTGGCGCAATTCCTTGCGGGTTTCGCGGTCCAGAGTCAGCAGGTTCTTGCCTTCGAAGTTCAGTTCGCCGTCGGTGGGCAGCTCAATCATGGTCAGCAAACGCGCCAGGGTCGATTTGCCACAGCCGGACTCTCCGACGACGGCCAGCGTCTTGCCTGCTTCAACGGTGAAATTAACACCATCCAGAGCTTTGACCAGACCCGGTGGTTTCATGAACCCCTGTTTGACCGGGTAGTGCTGCTTGAGGCCGACACCGCTCATGATCGGTGGTTTAGCCGCTGTTGTTTCGGAAGATTGTTGGGTCATTGGCTGTTCACTCATACCGTGGGCCTCCCGGCTTCATCCAGCGGGTAAAAACATTTCACCTGACGACCTCGCGGGCCATATTGCTCAGGTTCTTCAGCCCGGCAGCGATCGGTCACGTAGGGACAGCGCGGGTTCAGCAGGCAACCCTGTGGCCGGTCGTTAGCGCCGGGTACAACACCGGGCAGCGCATTCAACCGGTCTTTGCCTTCAGACGACTCAGGCAGGGAGTTCATCAGTGCCTGGGTGTATGGGTGTTTGGGTGCCTTGAAAATGTCGCTGGCCGGCCCGGTTTCAACGATTTGTCCGGCATACATCACCACCACGCGGTCAGCGGCTTCGGCGACTAATGCCAAATCGTGGGTGATCAGCATCAGGCCCATCTGTTTCTCGCGCTGCAGCTTGAGCAACAGTTCGATGATTTGCGCCTGAATGGTGACGTCCAGCGCGGTAGTGGGTTCATCCGCGATCAGCAATTTCGGATCGCAGGCGATCGCCATGGCGATCATGACCCGTTGGCTCATGCCGCCAGAGAGTTGATGCGGGTAGTTGTTGATGCGGCTTTCCGGTGCAGGAATACCAACCTGGCGCAGCAAATCAATGGCTTTGGCCTGGCGTTCTTTTTTACTGCCACCCTGATGAACTTCAATGGCCTCCATGATCTGATTGCCCACGGTGTAGCTGGGGTTCAGGGAGGTCATTGGGTCCTGAAAGATCATCGAAATTTCGTCACCGGTGATCTTGCGCCGGGCCTTTTCGTTCAGGGTCTGCAGGTCGGTTGTCTTGAATCGCAGTTCATCCGCCGTTACGCGGCCGGGGAAATCGATCAGCCCCATCAGCGCCAGGGATGACACACTTTTGCCGGAGCCGGATTCGCCCACAATGCCCAGCACTTCGCCTTGTTCGACGTGAAAGCTGACCCGGTCGACCGCTTTGAACGGGTTGTCTTTGGTTCCAAAGGCCACCGACAGGTTGTTGACGACCAGGAGGCTCTTGTCAGTCTCAGTCATGTCGGTCTCCTATTGTTTCAGTTTCGGGTCGAGGGCATCGCGCAGGCCATCACCCATCAGGTTAAACGCCAGAACGGTCATCAGAATGATCAGGCCGGGGAAGGTCACCACCCACCAGGCGCTCTGAATGAATTCACGAGCCGTGGCCAGCATTGACCCCCATTCAGGCAGCGGTGGCTGGGCGCCGAGACCGAGGAAACCCAGTGCCGCCATGTCGAGAATGGCGTTAGAGAAGCCGAGCGTCGCCTGAACGATCAGCGGGGCCAGGCAGTTCGGCAAAATAACAATAAACATCAGGCGTAAAGCACCTGCGCCCGCCACGCGGGAGGAGATCACATAGTCCTTGTTGATTTCTGTCAGTACCGAGGCACGCGTCAGTCGCACATAGTGCGGCAGGTAGACCAGTGACAGCGCCAGCCCGGAGTTGACGATGCTGGGGCCGAGAATCGCGACAATGGCGATGGCCAGCAACAGGGCAGGCATCGACAGCAGGATGTCGGCAAAACGCATGATGGCGACATCGACAAAGCCACCAAAGAAGCCCGCAACCAGCCCAAGGCAGATACCGAGCACCAGAGATACGGACACGATCACCAGACCAATCAGCAGCGAGAGGCGCGCGCCGTGAATCAGCCGCGACAGAATGTCCCGGCCTACACCGTCGGTACCCAACCAGAACTGTGCGTTCCCGCCTTCGGCCCAGGCCGGGGGCACCAGAATAAAGTCCCGGAACTGTTCATGTGGATGATGCGGTGCGACAAAATCGGCAAAAACCGCCAGAAAAACGATAAAGACGATAAAACAGAGGCCAATCAAGGCGCCCCGGTTCTGTATAAAGTACGACCAGAATTCGGCAAACGGTGTTTGTGGCACGCGCACCGTCGTTTGGGTTTCGGAAGTCATTGTCATGTGCTGGCTCCTTACTTGCTGTGACGTACGCGCGGGTTCACCACGCCATACATGAGGTCGACCAGCAGGTTGACCAGAATGATGATGGTGGCAATCAGCAGCAGGCCACCCTGAACCACCGGGTAATCGCGTCGCCCGATCGATTCAATCAGCCACTTGCCAATGCCTGGCCAGGCAAAAATGGTCTCGGTCAGAATGGCACCGCTGAGCAACAGGCCGACTTGCAGCCCCATAACGGTGATGACCGGAATCAACGCATTGCGCAGCGCGTGTTTGACGATGATGCGCCGCTTCGACAAGCCTTTGGCCCGAGCGGTCCGAATATAGTCTTCACCCAGTACCTCGAGCATGGAGGAGCGGGTCATCCGCGCAATAACCGCCATGGGGATGGTGCCGAGTACAATGGACGGCAGCACCAGATGGCTCAGCGCCGAGATAAAGGCGCCGTCTTCGTCCGATAGCAACGTATCGATTAGCATGAACCCGGTTACTTCGTCGACCCAGAACATGACGTCCAGCCTGCCAGAAACCGGTGTCCAGCCGAGGTTGACGGAGAACAACAGGATCAACAGCAGGGCCCACCAGAAAATCGGCATTGAATAGCCAGTGAGCGAGATGGTCATAACGGTGTGGTCGAGCAGCCCGCCACGCTTGATGGCAGCGAGGATGCCCAGGGTAAGTCCGGTGATGACCGCGAAGATGGCGGCGCATACAGTCAGTTCAATGGTCGCCGGAAACAATGACATAAACTCTGACATTACTGGCTGGCGAGTCACATAGGAGGTGCCCAGGTCACCCTGAAGAACATTGCCCAGATAGATGAAATACTGTTGCCAGATCGGCTTGTCCAGGCCCAGCATGGCCTCAAGTTCCGCCCGTTGTTCGGGCCCGAATCCGCGTTCGCCCCCCATGATGGTGATCGGATCACCGGGGATCAGATAAATAAGCGCAAAGGTGAAAAGCGATACCCCGATGAAGGTGGGTATCACCATGCCCAGACGGCGTAGTAAAAATTGTAGCATTGAGTCTATTCTCCAACCTGAAATGGGTGCTTGGCCATTTCGGGAATGAAACCAGAGGGTCAGGCGAGCTGGTTTCTGCTTTATGCAATGAACCGGGGATCACGGCCCGGAGCAGTGCTTGAGCCGGTACCGGGTAGGTGCCGGTGCCTGCATCACCCAGCGGTGATGACAGCGGTTATTAAACAAGAAAGGGCGGCAGATGGTCTGCCGCCCTGATAGAGACGTCTTAACTGTCAGGTGTTGACTCAGTCTGCGAGGCTAACCCCGTAGAACGAGTGCGAACCGAACGGGCTCATGACGTAGCCCTGTACTTCAGGACGAACGGGCTCGAAGACCACCGAATGAGCAATGGTGATCCAGGGCGCGGCAGCCTTGAATACAACCTGAGCTTCCTCGTACAGAGCGGTCCGTTCTTCTGTGACGGGTGTACGCAGAGCCTGGTCAACCAGAGAGTTGAACTCTTCGTCACACCAGAACGCACGGTTACCGCCGGTTTCAGCCGCCTGACAGCCCAGCAGGGTGTTCAGGAAGTTATCCGGGTCACCGTTGTCGCCGGTCCAGCCAAGCATCATGGTTTCATGTTCGCCATCCTGGGTGCGTTGCAGATACTCGCCCCACTCGAAGGATACGATTTCAGCGTCAACACCGACGGCTGCCCAGTCTGCCTGAATCAGCTCGGCCATACGGCGTGCATTCGGGTTGTACGGACGCTGTACAGGCATGGCCCAGATGTCGGTTTCGAAACCGTCCGGGAAGCCAGCTTCGGCCAGCAACTGACGGGCGTATTCCGGATCGTAGTCATAATCGACGACGTTTTCGTTGTACGACCACATGGTTGGTGGGATCGGGTTCTTGGCAACCTGGCCAGCGCCCTGATAGACCGCATCCAGAATCGCTTCTTTGTTGGTTGCGATGTTCAGAGCCTGACGAACGAGGTCATTGTCGAACGGGGCTTTCTGGGTGTTGAAGGCCAGATAGCCGACGTTCAGACCAGGCTGGGACAGCACGTTGATGTTCGGGTCATCTTGCATGGCCTGAACATCGGACGGGTTCGGATACACCATGTGGTGACATTCGCCGGCACGCAGCTTGGCGTAACGAACGCTGGCATCAGGAGTAATGGAGAACACCAGACGCTCGATATCAGCCGCACCTTCCCAGTAAGCATTGTGACGCACATAGCGAATCACAGAGTCTTTACGATACTGAGCCAGAATGAATGGGCCGGTACCGATCGGTGTAATATCGACTTGGCTTGGGGTGCCCGCATCCATCATCGCATCGGCGTATTCGGCCGAGTGAATGGAGGCGAAGTCCATGGCCAGGTTGGCCAGGAAGGTGGCGTTCGGGGCGCTTAGGTTGAAGACAATGGTGTAATCATCCGGTGCTTCGATTGAATCGATCGCGTCGGCCATACCCATGTAGCCAAAGTAGGCATAATCCTGGTTGCTGACACTATGGAACGGGTGGTCTTCGTTCATCTGACGTTCAAAGCTGAACACAACGTCTTCAGCGTTGAATTCGCGGCTCGGACGGAAGTCTGAACGGGCGTGAAACTTGACGCCTTCGCGCAGGTTGAAGGTGTAAGTCAGACCGTCGTCGGAAATCTCCCAGCTTTCAGCCAGGCCCGGCACGACAGATGTGCCGCCGCGCTCAAACTCAACCAGGCGGTTAAACATGGTGCGCGAAGAGGCGTCAAAGGTAGTGCCAGAGGTGTAAAAAGCCGGGTTAAAGCCTTCAGGGCTCGCTTCCGAGCAATACACAAAGGTGTCCGCAGCAGCGGTAGACGCCATTGCCGTGGCCAGTGCAGCGCCGGCAAAGAGTGACAGACTTTTCTTCATTGTTATTTCTCTCCTTTTATTATGTAAGCCGCTGTCGGTCATGACTATGATCATCAGCGGCCTTTGACCCGTCGTTCTGTGAGGAAGAACGCCGGGGAACCATCGCTTCAGCAAGAATGAGACCACGCCGAGGCACAGGCTGACAGTTGGTGTTGCAACCACCGTACGAGTTCCCGCAACCGGTGCGGGGCAGGCTTTGTCGTGTACCTGACACGTCAAATCAGAACCGACGCCAGTGGTCGATATAACCGTACTCATGGTCAACTGTGGTGCCTGAGCATAAAGCAGGGTTTAAAATAGGGCAACCAGTCAGGAAATGCTAAATTTTTCCGGGTGCCGTCACGTCAGATTGCCGCCTTTATGTCTCAAAGTTGTAAAAGTTTAGGGGCTCTGGAGTGTTTTAGCGGCCAGTTTTCGACTAAGGTTAAATGGCTCGGGATGTGGTCCGCACTTTGCTTTGTCTGAGGCAAGACGAGGCAAGGGAAGGCTGGCAGCATTGAATTTTTGGCCGCAGTGGCGAAAATTGATGCCAATTAGAGCGGGTTTAAAGGGTACTGGCACCCCGGGTACGGAACCGGCGTTGCGAAACAATGCAGTGATTGGGACCATGGCCACCCCTCTGTCGGTAACGACGTTTTGGTGGCTTTGCAGTAACAGCGCTCTGTTAGTGGTGTTTTGTATTAGGGCGCACAGCGTTCAAGAGGCGAATTCATTGCGGTATCTAGCATTGCATCAAGCATCGACCCCTGCCTGCCATCCCTGTGTGGATGTTGCCTTGGCCGATGCCTGGACCAGTCAGCGCGGTTTCTATGCTGCCTCCCGGCACGCGCTGAGCGAATGGTTTAACGAGTAGCCTTGCTCATGCTGGCCTGGCTGTCGCGAAACAGGCCGGTGAATCCCCCGAAGTCAAGCGCATGTCGCACAACCACAACCCTGGGTGCGATAATGTTTTGCATTGGCCTCCGGGCTTATTCAAAATGCCAGCAACAAAAACGCATAAAAAGTAATCAGTTCTGCCGGCCTCAGATGTCCAGTGCCACTCAAGCACAAACATCCGGCAGGTACCGCAGGCAGAAACGGATCAGGAGACCACAATGGGTCAGCAAGTAGCCCCGCTGATAGCCACCGACATACACAAGTGTTTTGGTGAGCTGGAAGTCCTCAAGGGCATTTCACTGGAAGCGCACAAAGGCGATGTTATTTCCGTCATTGGGTCTTCCGGGTCGGGTAAAAGTACCTTTCTGCGTTGCATCAACATGCTTGAGATCCCTACTTCAGGTGACATTCAGGTGCACGGTGAGAAAGTGGCGTTCAAGACCAATCGTCGCGGCGAGCGTGAACCTGCCGACATGCGTCAGGTTGAAAAGATGCGTGCCCAGCTGTCCATGGTGTTTCAGGGGTTCAACCTCTGGGCGCACATGACGGTGATGGAGAACATCATCGAAGCACCGGTCCATGTGCTTGGCATCAGTAAAAAAGAAGCCATCGAGCGGGCCGAAGAGCATTTGAACCGGGTTGGCTTGTACGACCGGCGCAACTACTACCCGGCCCACATGTCGGGTGGCCAGCAACAACGGGCCGCCATTGCCCGGGCGCTGGCGATGAATCCGGAGGTGATGCTCTTTGATGAACCGACCTCGGCCCTCGACCCTGAGCTGGTAGGCGAAGTGCTCAAAGTAATGCGGGCCCTGGCGGAAGAAGGACGCACCATGGTGGTCGTTACCCATGAGATGGCGTTCGCCCAGGATGTCTCGAACAAGGTGATGTATCTGCACCAGGGCAAAATTGAAGAGTATGGCGACCCGAAAGAGGTGTTCACCAACCCGAAATCCGAACGCTTCAAACAATTTATTGCACCGAATTACTGATTCCGGGCGCTGCATTCAGCGGCGACCGGAAAGCATTAGCCGCTTCGCGTATTGGGGGCGGTTAACCAGTATGATCAGCGGTAGCTGGTATGGACACAGGATGTGTCCGGTATCCGATCGCGCCGGATACCAACGCAACCTGTCCGGTTGTGCCCAATGTTATGGACGATGGGATGATGAAAGAGAGGCGGCGCAAGCCATCTCATACTAGGAATCAGGAACCACCTGATCGAATGACAACACTGGAGTCAACCATAATGAAAAAAACGTTAATTGCTGTTGCGGGTATGCTCGCAATGACCTCTGCCGTATCGGCCGAAAGCTGGGACACCATTCGTGTGGGCGTGGATGCACCTTACCCGCCGTTTGAATACCGTGCACCGGATGGTGAACTGACCGGTTTCGAAATTGAACTGGGCAATGAAGTGTGCCAGATCGTATCCGGCAACGACTGTGAGTGGGTTGTTCAGGCATGGGACGGTATTATCCCGGGTCTGCTGGCTCGCAAATACGACATGATTTTCTCATCCATGTCGATCAACGAAGAGCGCCAGAAGCGCGTTCTGTTTTCAGACCCTTACTACACAACTCCCTCTGCGTTTTTTGCACCGGATGGCAACGGCTTTAACCCCGACAGCAGCGACGGCAAGCGCGTTGGTGTTCAGCGGGCCACCATTCAGGACACCTACGTCACTGAATTCCTGACCGATGCTGAAGTGGTTCGTTACACCACCGCTGACGACATGATTGTTGACCTGCAAGGCGGCCGTCTGGACGCCATGTTCATCGATGCCCCGGTTGGCATCGAAATGCTGGACGGCAACGATGAAGTATCCCAGGTTGGCGATTTCATCAAAGAGCCGACACGCATCTTTGGTGAAGGCGTAGGCGCTGCATTCCGTAAGCGCGATACCGCTCTGGAAGAGCAAGTCAGTGCGGCACTTGAGCAACTGAAGAACGATGGTACCTACGACACCATCATGCAGAAGTATTTTGACATCGACATCAAACTGTAACGAACCCGTCTGACAAGACGTTTTCATTTTGTGTTTGTGCGAAGGGCCGGTGTCAGCCGGCCCTTCATGTGTTGCTCGGCCTGCTTCACAGGGTGTCAGTCCGTTAACAGGATTGAATGATGCTGTTGCGTAGGCAGACCAAGCAACTCAGTAAAACAACAACCAACGAAGAGTAACGCCTGTGTTTGATTTCGAAGGCTATGGCCCTTCCATATTTGGTGGCGCCATCATTACGTTGGAGCTGGCTGTCTTCTCGCTGGTTCTGGCCGTGTTTCTCGGTTTGATGGGTGCCTGGGGCAAAATGTCCCGTAACCGGCTGGCGAAAGGAGTGGCAACCTTTTACACCACGCTGATTCGTGGCGTACCCGACCTCGTCTGGATGATGCTGCTGTTTTTTGGTGGCCAGATCGCCCTGAACAGCATTCTGGACTACTTGAATTATGATTTGGGGTTCAACCTGCCATACCCCCAGTTCAATGAGTTCACTGCGGGCGTACTGACCATTGGATTTATTTTTGGTGCCTATATGTCCGAGACGTTTCGCGGTGCCTTTATGGCGGTTGAAAATGGCCAGATTGAAGCTGGCAAAGCCTACGGCATGAGCGGCTGGAAAGTATTTTCACGCATCATGTTTCCACAGATGATGCGTCACGCAATTCCCGGCATTGCCAACAACTGGCAGGTTCTCTTGAAAACGACTGCACTGGTGAGTGTGATCGGTCTGGCTGACATGGTGAGGCTGGCCAGTGAAGCCGCAAAATCCACCGGATCACCCTTCAAATTCCTCATACCCGTTGCCATTGTTTACCTGGCCATCGCCGCTCTCTCCGACATCATTTTCAAATTGCTCAACAACAAATACAGCGCTGGCGTTGTTAAGGGAGGCAGCTGATTATGGATGCACTCATTGCCTTACTCGAAAGCAACGATATTTTTACACCCAACACCCTTATGCAGTATTGGGGTGGTTTGGTGACAACGGTCCAGCTGGTTTTCCTGTCACTCATTATTGGTCTGGTCATCGCAGTGCCACTGGCGATAATGCGCGCGTCAGACAACCCCTGGCTCAGCCGTCCGGTGTGGGTCTATACCTACGTGTTTCGGGGTACACCCTTACTGGTACAGCTGTATATGATTTACTACGGGGTAACACTGATTGACGGTATTCAGGATACTTTCTGGTGGGAAATCTTCCGGGGTGCCTTCTACCCGGCACTGATTGCCTTTGTACTGAACACGGCGGCTTACACCACCGAAATTTTCCGCGGCGCCATCGAGGCAACACCGCGGGGTGAAATTGAAGCCGCCAAGGCCTATGGCATGAGCTGGGCCAGAAGAATGCGTCGCATTGTGCTGCCCAGTGCCTTCCGCCGGGCGATCCCGGCTTACAGCAACGAAGTGATTTTCATGTTGCATGCCAGTGCCATTGCATCGGTCGTGACCATCATTGATTTGCTGGGTGCTGCCCGTAATATTTACGCGCAATACTATGCGCCATTTCCGGCCTTTATCTTTGTCGCCTGCATCTACCTGATACTGACCTTCGGTATTCTGGGTGTATTCAAGCAGCTGGAAAAACGTTTGCTGGGGCATTTGCGCCCGCGCTGATGGTTTTTAACGTGCCGACAACTATCTGAGACCAGGCCGCCTATGCGGCCTTTTTTGCAATTCACCGGAGACAACCATTCCATGTTCGGGGCTCATACCGATTTTCTGCAGCACACCCTGGCAACGGCCGACGACACCGTCAGCCCTGAGTTTTCTATTCTGTCAGCGGGTACCGAAGTTACCCTGCTCGACTGTGGCGTGTTGCGGGTTGAGCCGAATACGGCTTGTGACACATCGGTCGTTATTTCCTGTGCCGTGCACGGTAACGAAACCGCGCCCATTGAGCTGGTGCGCGACATCGTACGGGATATTCTGGAAGAGGAGCAAAAAGCCGGGCAACGGGTGCTGTTCATTATGGGTAACCCCTGGTCAATGAGCATTGCCCAGCGCTTTGTTGAGGTCAACATGAACCGCCTCTTCACCGGTGACTGGCAGCAGTACGACACCACACTGAAAGAGGTAAAACGTGCCGCCAAACTGGAGGCCTACGTTGCCAATTTTTTTGCTGAAGAGCCGGTAACCGTCACCAAACGATTCCACTACGATCTGCACACCGCCATTCGGGGCAGCAAGCGCGAACGCTTTGCGGTTTATCCCTATGTGGCGGGCCGTGAGTTGCCGGATGAGCAAAAGGGTTTTTTGGCCCGGGCAGACATCGAAACCGTTCTGCTGCAGCAAAAAGAAGCGAACACCTTCTCCTCCTTTTCATCGCTGCGATACGGCGCCGAGAGTTTCACGCTGGAACTGGGGTCGGTCAAACCCTTTGGCGAAAACGACCTCAGTCGCTACAGCGGCATCGACTACGCGTTACGTGAACTGGTGGCCGGCGAGCCCCTGCCAGCCGAGCCCAAGCGACCGGTCGCCGAATTCGAAGTGTGCCACTCCATAGACGTTACCAGCGACACCTGGGAGTTCTTCATCCCGGACGATGCCCTCAACTTTACCGACTACGCCCCCGGTACTCTGATCTGGCGCGATGGCGACCAGGAATACCGGGTGGGCGACGAACCCGAATACATTGTGTTTCCAAACCCCAAAGTCCCGGTGGGGCAGCGCGCTGGCCTGATGCTTAAAATTCGTCGCTGACGCGGGTCTCAAGGCTCAAGTTTCGAAGTTCGCCCAGGGGCATACCCGGTATCCGGCGCAGACCAATGCCTCTCAGGTCACTCGAACTTCGAAACTTGAGCTAAAGCCCGGTCATCCAGTAAGGCACCAGCGGCGGCACCAGAAAAGCGGTCACAACGCCGGTGAGACTCATCGAAAGCCCCGCAAAGGCACCGCAGGTCGCTGACTTTTCAAACGCCTGGGCCGTGCCGAAACCATGGGCCGTGAGGCCCAGTACGTAACCGTACAGAGCATGATCGTCCAGTTTGCAAAAGCGCATGAGTGTCGGGAGCATCAACGTGCCAATGGCACCAGTCAGCAACACCAGTCCGGCCGCCAGCGAGCCACTGCCGCCAACGTTTTCAACCATGCCGATGGCGATAGGCGTGGTGATCGACTTGCCGCTCATGCTCAGCGACAGCACATCATCGCCCGTGATCAGGTCGGACAGGATCACCGCACTGCCGGCGGCTACTAATGCACCGGTGAAGCAGGCAACCAGCAAGGGCATCGCCATTTTGCGAATCAGCGCCATGTTCTCGTGCAGTGGCACCGCCAGGGCCACGGTAGCCGGGCCGAGCAGGAAGTGGATCATCTGGGTATCGCGTTGATATTGCGGGTAATCCCAGCCGAGCAGGGTTATCAGACCCATGATGGAGAAGATACTGACGATTACCGGGTGAACCAGAGCCGACCGACCGGCCCGACGGTACAGTTGTTCCGCCAACAGGTAGATACCCAGTGTCATGCTGATGGCCAGCAACAGATCAATCGAGACATTCATGTGTTTTTAACCCGAAACAGACGGAAGATGCCGACCATGGCCAGGGCCGAGAGGGCGGTGCTGGCGGCGATGATCAGCAGCATCCAGTGGCCATTGCTCATTAGCCGGTCCCAGTGTTCAATCAGCCCCACGCCAGCGGGTACGAACAGCAGGGTCAGGTAGCGGATCAGCATTTTACTGGCTTCGGCCACCGGTTTGGGCACCTTGCGGATGATGGTCAGGGTGACCCACAGCAGCACCAGCCCGACCACGTTGCCCGGAATTGGCCAGCCGATCCACTGCGATACCGCCTCGCCCGCGAGCCAGTAGACCAGCAATACCAGAAAACCCAGAACCATCGTCTTACCCTTTAAACAGTCGATCCGGGGTCAGTGTGCCTGAAACCCGGTATCGGATCAGCGCAAATGCCGCAACTGATTGATTCACAGAATGAATTCCTCTCATCAAGCGCTTGCGCCCGCCCGGGGGAAGGGCGGTATAATGCGCGCCATGAGCAAATCCAAGAAAAGCACCGTCCACACAGGCGGTACCATCGCCCAGAATAAACGAGCCCGCCACGAATATCATATCGAAGAAAAGTATGAGGCCGGGCTGGTACTGTTGGGCTGGGAAGTCAAAAGCCTGCGCGCAGGCAAGGCACAGCTGGTCGACAGCTACGTCATCTTCAAGGACAACGAGGCCTGGCTGATCGGTGCCCATTTTTCACCGCTGGAAGCCGCCTCAACCCACGTGATTGCCGATCCTACGCGCACTCGCAAGCTGCTGCTCAACCGCAAGGAGATCGATAAAATCTCCCGCCAGTCCGAGCAGGATGGCTATACAGCGGTCTGTTTGTCTCTGTTCTGGAAGAAAAACAAGGTCAAGGCCGACATTGCCCTGGTAAAAGGCAAGAAATTGCACGATAAGCGGGCCACTATCAAGGAACGCGAATGGGGCCGGCAGAAGCAGCGGGTGCTGAAGGCGTATAATACCTGACGCCTTCGTGTTAAACTGTAGGGCTGCTGAAAGGGGCTTGAACTGTGATGGTTCGGCACCATTTAATGGGTTGTAGAGAAATTGCATTACGTTTTAGAAAGTCAGGAAGAACCACCAGAGTTTGGTCATCACGGATGAATGACACACCAGTTTCGGGGGCGACATGGCTTCGACGCGGGTTACAAAGCTCAAGGTGCATGCCGAGATGGTAGCCAATCTCGTAAAACCAAAGCTGCAAACTCATAGTTGCAAACGATGACAACTACGAAGGTTACGCGCTAGCCGCATAATCCTTCAAACTGGACCCATTAACCGGTCCGGCGGTCACTGTCCTGTGCCTGAACGGGGCTGCTGACTGTCAATAATTCAGGATCGCAGTGTAAGGTTGTCTGGGCCGGAGCTGCTAAAACCTAATTCCAGGCTCCCCGAGTCGCACCTGTCCTTCGGTAACGGCAAGGGTAAATTAAAGAAGTGACTAAGCATGTAGGACCGAGAGTAGAGGGCTTGCGGACGCGGGTTCGATTCCCGCCGCCTCCACCAATCAAAAAAAAGGGCCACCCTCAGGGGTGTCGTTTACAGCATACCTTGTCACAAAATGACAAAGTATGCTGTAAACGACCAGGGTGGCCTTTTAATATCAATGAGTTACCTATTTTTGACATCGTATGCTGTAAGTAATGATTAATAATTTTGGGTTATGCCAGCATACTCTGTCATTAACCTGACCAAGCGGTCATCTTCTAGAAGTTTCTTCGGCTGTTTGAGCCACATCCAGATGACGGTATTCCCCTCCCATTGCTGCTTTCAATAAGCTGTTTACACTTCCCCCCATTCGAGAACCTTCAAGTTTTTTGGGAGCCGGGCAAAACAGTTGCCAGATAGCTGTCAATCCAGTTGCCTGCTAATATGATAGTCATGGTTTTGGCTCCGATGCGCGGAAGGGTCCTATGAAAAAGAAAGTGTACACTGAGCAGGAGTTATTAGAGGATCTTGACGCTGAGTCCGCCCAAGCCGACGAACTAGCCAAACTGCTTCCGCAAGAACTTACACCGTTAGAGCGCCTCAAAGGCTCGGTCTTAAGCTATGAGCAGCCATTTGATTCGGTATGGGTTGACTGTTCTGATTCAGAAGAACGCTCTAATGTGCAGGAACCATAGTAGGTGTTTTGACAGACCTTGGTGACAATATGAGTATATTTGACAGTCTTAAAGTGTCTTTAGAAGAAGCCGTAGAAATCAAGAACGGGGAGCAGACCGCCTCAAAAGTATCTACATTTGAGGTAACCGATGTACAAACGGGAAAGACACAGCAAAGTGGATTCAAATATGAATTTACTACAGCACTGGGCACCAGGATTGGTATTGTTAAAATAAAGTAGTACAAAAAAGCGAGCAACAGCACTTCAGGAACACCATTCCGTTTCATATATTAAAGCTATCATAAATATATTAGAGATAGATATGCTGTATGCGTGACTCTCCAAATCCTCCCCTCTGCCAAGTTTGACCTTCGACAACATAGGTTCACAATTTTATTAGAGTACATACTGCTCCGCTCAAATACCGACTTTAGAGCCCATTCAAGCATCAAAGAGTCTTGTGGTGTCGATTTCAGTAAAAGTCTGAACAATGGTAAGCGATCCATTAACCCCATGATCTCACTAAGCTGTTAAGTCAATGTTCCATGGCAGTAATGCATCGATCTCATCATCAGATGTAGCCAGCGGCAGCTGCTCAAAGACCCGCTTCAGATAGTGGTAAGGTTCCAGGCCATTGGCCTTCGCCGTTTCCATGATCGAGTACCGCACAGCACTAGCTTTGGCCCCGTTGACTGTGTCACTGAACAACCAGTTTTTGCGCCCCACAATGAACGGTCTTATTGCGTTTTCTGCACCGTTGTTGTCGATGGGCATAGCGCCATTATCCAGATAATGCATCAGACCATGCCGCTGGTTCAGCGCATAGTTGATCGCTATACGCAGTTTGCTTTTCGGTGTCACTGAATGCTGCTTTTTCTCCAGGTTCTGATAGAGCTTTTCCAGTATCGGCGTGGCTTCCTGCTGCCGGATGGCCTGCTTTTGCTACCGGTGGCAGCGGCTGGAGTTGCTTTTCAACACCGTAGAGCTTACTGATCTCAGCCAGGATGGCCGTGATCGCCGGGCTTTTTTTGCCCTTGGGTAATGCCTTTTCAGCGTCAATGAACTTGCGCCGTGCATGTGCCCAGCAGTGTCCATGCTGCAAGCCATACAGTTCGGCGGTTTTGTTGTAGCCGGCATAACCATCTGTGACCAGCACACCCTGGTAACCCCGCAACAACTGCGCGGCGATGGCTCCGCTTCGGCTCGGGCTGTAATGATAGAGAGTAACATCCGGCCTTCGGCCGTGTTCATCCGGGGGTGATAACCCGCGTCGGACCCACATGTAGGATTGGCTGCCAGGGTTTTTGTCGGGTTCCTTGTTGACCTGCAGTCGGGTTTCATCCATCAGGATGACCTGGGCGGTTTTTAGGGTCGCTTCGAACCGCTCGATCAGCGGCCCAACCTTGTCGCTGGCCTGGATGTGCCAACGCGCCAGGGTGTTGCGCGGGATATCAATGCCGTGACGGGCTAGGATGTTCGATTGGCGGTGCAGTGGGACACTGTCCTGGAAATTGCTGACCAGAGTGTACGCCAGCAGGCCGGGTCCGGCGTTGCTCTTTGGCAGCAAGCTGGCCGGTCTATCTGCCGTCTGGACGCCCCGTTATTCACAGCACGGGCAGGCATACAGATGACGCACGTGGTGTTCGACGTAGAGCTTGGCCGGAATGAACTCCAGCCGTTCACTGGTCTCGGCGCCGATGCGTGCTTTGGGTTGGCCACAGTCACACACTTTATCGGCTTCCGGGAGGTTTTGTTCGATGACTTCACGGGGTAGGTCGTCCGGCAGGGGCTTGCGACCAGAGGCCTTGTGGCGAGTGTCTGGGCGTCGTAATTCATGCGCCCAGATTATCACAAAGCCCGTTAAGCCGGGATCATAACAGTGTTAAAGTTCAGCGGGGAATGCGGCGTCAACCGTTCGATGTCGATGCCATCCAGCAGCCAACTGAACTGTTGGATGGTCAGTTCTGATAGCTGCTTGGGCCACTTGAAGCGTTGTTTTTCAAGACGCTTGTACCAGAGCACAAAGCCGTTGGTTTCCCAGTACAGCAGCTTCACTTTGTCGCGCTGGCGATTGCAGAACACGAACAGGGCGGGTTGGAACGGAGACAATTCCACTTCCAGCTCGACCAGGCCGTCAATGCTCTTGCGCATGTCGCATGGTTCGCGATAGACAAACACCTGCTCCACTGGCCATTGCCGAGGCCTCATGATGACAACGCAGCCAGGACAGCGCGTAACCGGCTCGCCGGTACAGTCATCCAGACCGGTTGGCCATTGGCCAGTTGTGTTTTGAGTTCAATGCCAGCGTCCGGTATTGAACTCGTGGACGTTGTGCTCGGGACCGCCACAATAGACGAGTCCGCACTTTTTACGCGACAGGATGCATGCTCTACCGGCACGAGCCAGCCCTTTTTGCGCAAGGTATAGCGGTAGTTGTAGATCGCATCGATCCGGATGCTCAGTTGTTTGGCCAGTGCTTTCATGGACTGGCCATTAGCTTCAGTATCTTGGAGCTGTTTCAGGTAGTACGCTTGCTTGGGGGTTAGAGGGCTATTGCTCATGGTAGTCTCCGTTGAGTGAACAGAGGCCACGCTATCGCATTAGACTGAGCATCTTTAGATGTGGTTTGTGGAGAGGTTACTGTTATTCTATTATCGTTAGCCATGGTATTGCTCATTAAATTAACGCCTGAAATAGTCAGCATATTCAGTTGTTTATAGTCTAATAGAACACTTTCCATTTCTGTCAGAAAACCGGCAGCAGTGGCAGTGGTTGTGGTGCAAACCTGATAAGTAGCTGTCGCGGTAGCCAGCTACTTGTTTGTATACCTGTTCGAATTTCTTATCCACTATAGTTTGAGAGCCTTAGAAATACCGAGCACTTCAAATCGGGCATATCCCGTATTTGTCATGGCAGGAATTTTTCGATAATAGCGATTTTCTCGTCACGCGCTCTCTCTAAGTGCCGAGTCAAATATTTGGACGCATCTCTCAGGTTTCCTGATTCAATAATATCCAGGATGTGAATGTGTTCTTCACACTCAACTTTGGAAGACTCGCGATGTGAATAAATATTGTATTCAATCAGTCGGCGGAGCCTATTAGCCCGTTTTATCCCCTCAAACAGGAAGTTGTTATTTGAGCAAGCGACAATACTCTCGTGAAAATAACTGCCTCGCTTATACATTTCACCATCGCTCTGCTTTTCTGCTCCATCTTTTAATCGCTGCTCCTGCATAAGTCGCAATTGGCGAAACAATGTCAAATCAACCGAATAGGTAGGCTCAAGCAATGCTGTTGGCTCTATCAATATTCGATAGCGGAAGCATTGATCATACGTCTCACGAGAAGTAAGAAAATCATTGAATTCCCACCCGTACCCGATTAGCCGTCGAATCCAGCCCTCAGCCTCCATGGCAGTAGTGGCGGTTTGGGCCACACTTCGGGTCGTGTTGTACTGTTTAGCGATATCCGCATCCGTGAAGGTAGCCGAAAGCTGTCCTCTCAAATAATCACGCGCTATGGTAAAACAGATTTGGGGTAGTGAACCTTCCCCCTGATGCAACACTGCCTCTTGATACAATGGGCTGGATTTTTCAGCGCGTATCAGGAAGAAACCCTTGTTCGGCTCTTTCCGAAGACACCCGCTCTCTGCCAGAAACTGAAACGCCGATCGGACCGGTGTTCTTGACACTTTTAACTGTTCGGCAAAGTAGGACTCAGGTAAATGACTACCTGGCTCATACCCCTTGTCGTAGATCATTTTATAGATGTTTTTCGCAAGCAGTTCTGTCGATCTTGATTTTTTAATTGATGTCGTCATATGCGAATAGCGCCTTGCTGCAAGCCTGACCCGCTCAGACTTGACTACCAAATATCTGGTTACTCTACATTATTTTTATTCCCTCGGAAATACCACACAGAACAACTAAAACACCCATAATTTGGTCCTTACAGCCGAAAAACTAATTGCTCAAGCCTACTTTTTGTATTACTGTTTCAAAAAATACAATAAATCAGGGCTACCTTAGCAAGCGGTTATCTGATGCACACACAGATTTTGAAGTCTAGCCACACTTGCTGGCGTGTCAATCAACCAGTGTTTGAGTGACGTTGCAGACTAATGTCAGAATTAGAAACAACAGGACAATGCATTTCTATGATTACAGATGCCACCGGCTCTTTAAACACAGGCAACCAGGTGTTCAATTACGTTGATCTGAAGCAGTGCTTTGGCGACAAACTGACCCAATTGCCCATAGTGCTGAGACTCCTGCTTGAAAATGTACTTCGCACAGCCACCGGGCTAGAGCGGGAAGAGGCCGCCAAAGCCATCGAAACCTGGCTGTCTGGAGGTTCAAGTTCAGCAGAGATTCCTTACCGTCCTGGCCGAATACTGATGCATGACACAACAAGTACGCCGGCTCTGGTTGATATTGCTGCCATGAGAGACGCAGTAGCTGAAGCTGGCGGGGACCCCAGTGCATTAAGACCTATGCTGCCGGTTGATGTGTCAATTGATCACTCCGTCGCTGTTGAAGCCTATGCAAGTCGCACCGCTGTACAGGAAAATCTGCAACACGAGATTCGTCGAAATAACGAGCGCTACCGGTTTCTTAAATGGGCTTCACAGGCATTGGAAGGCGTACGGATTCACCCTCCTGGTACCGGTATCATGCATACCATAAACCTTGAGCAGCTGGCTACGGTGGTAACCTATGATGCTCGTGAAGACAGTGTCTGGCTTGCACCGGATATGATGATCGGTACGGATAGCCATACTCCAATGATCAATGGCATAGGCGTACTGGGCTGGGGTGTTGGCGGGCTCGAAGCAGAAATGGTGATGTTCGGTATACCGCTAATGCTGCGATTACCAGAGGTTGTAGGCGTCAGGCTGGTCGGAAAGTTACAGGCAGGCACTCAGGCAACAGATCTGGCCCTGGTTGTCACCAAACGGTTGAGAGAACTGGACGTAACAGGGCAATTTGTGGAGTTTTTCGGGCCTGGGGTGAGTGCCTTGACGGCGGGTGATCGATCGGTGATCGCAAACATGGCACCAGAATACGGTGCAACAACCGGCTACTTTGGTGTTGACCTGCAAACAATCGACTATTTACGGTCTACGGGCCGCTCTGAGGAACTAATTTCACTAGTGGAAAGTTACTTCAAGGCTACCGACCTCTGGTTCGACCCGTTAGCGTTTCCTACCTATACGAAAACCATTGAAATTGACCTGGATCAAGTAGGCATTCACGTAGCTGGCCCAACACGGCCACAGGACTTGCATGATTATGGCGACGTGGCACATGTACTGTCGAAACTGAATTTTCAACCCCTACCGGGTTCACGGCTACCCCGGCATCCGGTAGCCATAGCCGCGATCACCAGTTGCACCAATACCAGCGACCCCAAATTATTGATAACTGCAGGGTTGTTGGCTCGTAATCTTCGCTTAGCTGGGCTCAAACCTCCAGCCTGGGTAAAAACGTCGCTGGCGCCTGGGTCACCTGCGGCGGCCAACTACCTAAAAAAGGCGGGCCTGATGGACGACTTATCGGCCATTGGATTTGACATCGTCGGGTACGGCTGCACAACCTGCATTGGTAATCCTGGCCCCCTGACCGAAATTATCCGTAAAGACCAGATCGACGGACATTGCAGGCCTGTGGCGATACTGTCCGGCAATCGAAACTTTCCAGGAAGGGTTCATCCAGATCTGGATCTTGGGTTTATCATGTCGCCGGCCATGGTGCTTGCATTTGCAGTAGCCGGTGATGCGGAGATCAACCTGAGACAAAACCCGGTTGGATTCGACAGGGAAGGCAACCCCATGATGCTTCGCGACCTTTGGCCAGCCAGTGAGGAGGTAGAGACCATTGTCAGCAGTATTGAGTCAACCATTTATCAGAAAGACTTTCTGATCGCGAGCCAGAATTCAGACTGGCAAGCACTGGAATCCTCTGAACAAGCCCTGTTCCCCTGGAACAGTGAATCGACCACCTTACGCAGACCACCTTTCGCGACCTCGACTGAAGGCTCTCAACTCGGCACCTATTCAGCCTACCCACTATTGTTACTTGGCGACGATGTAACCACCGATCATATCTCTCCAGCTAGCGCGATTCCAAAAGACAGCAATGTGGCGGACTTCCTTGTCGAGCGTGGTGATTCTAGAGATGACCTCAATGTTTTCGCTTCCAGGCGAGGAAATTGGGAAGTCATGATGCGTGCGACTTTTCACAACAAGGCCGTTCGTAATGGACTCACCCCCGACGGGCCTGTAGCACACACCCTGCACATCCCAACCGGAGAAGTTGTCCAGCTGGTAGAAGCAGCTCGGCGGTATCGCGAACACGACGACTCAGTCGTTGTTGTCGCAGGTGAACGCTATGGCATGGGCTCATCAAGAGACTGGGCGGCCAAAGGGCAGCGCCTACTCGGTATAAGAGCCGTTCTTGCCATCAGTTTTGAGCGCATACACCGCACGAACCTCATAGGAATGGGTATCCTGCCATTGCAAATCCCGCAGAATTACCGATCGGCCATGCTGTCGCTAAATGCGGGCTCTGTCATACACATTGATGTCCAGCCAGACGCACTGAGCCCGCGAGCAGCCGTACCAATTAAGGTCGAACAATCAGATGGCAGCTCGCTCGAATTCAATTGCGAAGCACAGGTTGATACCCAGGCTGAAGTGGCGCTTTTACGTGCAGGTGGCGCCATTCCGTTCATTCTGGCCAGAAACCAGGCTCACTGAGTC
Source organism: Saccharospirillum alexandrii (assembly GCF_004000275.1). Lineage (GTDB taxonomy): Bacteria > Pseudomonadota > Gammaproteobacteria > Pseudomonadales > Natronospirillaceae > Saccharospirillum > Saccharospirillum alexandrii. The sequence continues at coordinate 565,963 of NZ_RCIP01000002.1, read as the reverse complement.
AATTGCACGGGGTCAACTAACATTGAGGTAGCACTATATGAACAAATCTCAGATACGCAATGCCCTAGCGCCGACGGGAAAGCTGCGCACCACGATCAATACCGGGAATCCGATACTCGCAAGAAAAGGCACAGCTACTGAAGAACCTTGTGGCGTTTCGGTTGACCTAGCTAAAGCAATCGCCGCTGACCTAGATATTGAGCTCGCTTTACAAGTGTTCGACTCCGCCGGAGAGGCAGTCACAGCCGTCACTGAACAAAGAGCAGACATGGGTTTCTTTGCACTGGACCCGGTTCGTGCTGAATCAATCACCTTTACTGAACCCTATATACTGATCGAAGGGTGCTACTTGGTTACACAAGACTCCCCCCTACAGAGCTCCAGGGAAGTAGACGCTCCAGGTATTCAGGTTGTGGTCGGCAAAGGCAGCGCTTATGACCTGTATCTCTCTCGCCAACTCCGACAGGCGCAGATTGTACGCTCGGAGACCTCTCCTGGCGTGGTCCCATACTTTATGGAGCACCAGGCCGACGTGGCCGCTGGAGTAAGACAACAACTGGAACAAAGCGCTGAAGAATTTGGACGACTAAGAATTCTGCCTGAACAGTTTATGATGATTCAACAGGCCATGGGCGTACCAGCGGCACGTCATTCCGTGGCGAGCAACTATCTTATTCGATTCATTCGGGAAGCAAAACAGTCTGGTCTGGTGAGCTCATTATTAACGCGTCACGGTATTCATGGCGCCTCTGTGGCACCGCTTTCCTGAATGAACCGCCAAAATTCTGCTTACGGGAGCTTGTCGGGCTCCTGACTTTTATACCTCCCGTAAGCATCAACTACAAAGAAGATACAAAATCGTGCCGACAGCAGGGTTGACGTGGTCAGAACTTCGCCTTAAAATGTATTTATATTAATAAAAATACAAAAGGTTTAGAGTGAAATACAATCCGAACCCAAGAATCTACCTGATTCATGCTGTTAAAGCCGCCATGCTACCTGTGCAGGAGCAACTCTCAGTACAATGGCCAGAAGCAGAGATATGTAATCTACTTGATGACTCGCTCGAACGGGACAAGACTAAACCCGGAGCTGACTTGTCTGGCAGAATTCTGGATCTGACCTACACAGCTGTCAAATCCGGGGCTAATGGCATTCTGTTCACTTGCTCTGCCTTCGGAGAAGCCATCGAGTCGGCTGCCGCCCAATTCAGAATCCCCGTCCTAAAACCAAACGAAGCCATGTTCCACCAGGCTATCAACACCGGCAAGCGCGTGGCTATGCTTGCAACCTTCGAGCCCGCCATGGCCGGCATGGAACGTGAGTTTCAGGAAATGCTCGGCACCCAACATCGACCGGTTGAGTTTCTACCCGTCTTTGTACCAGGTGCACGCGACGCGCTAAATGCAGGGGACATCGACACTCACGACAAGTTGGTTGCTGAATGCGCATCGAATCTGGAAGGGGTCGATACAATTATGCTGGCTCATTTCTCAACCGCTAGTGCGCTTTCAACCGTCACTGCCCTTACAAATGCCGCAGTACTTACAAGCCCGGCTACTGCTGTAGCGATGCTTAGGGAAAGTGTGCAACACGCTTTAACACAAACAAAACCACCGCAGTAAAACCACCCAAAATGCCGTTACTTATCAGCTACTCGGGTAGCTGCCAAGTCGGTAACGACTTTCAGCAAAGAGAGGAATCTATAATGAAGTTTCTTGTTTTGCCAGGTGATGGCATCGGTCCGGAAATCATCAGCGCTTCAGTCGATGTACTTGAAGCAGCCAACAAAAAATTCGATCTTGGCATCGAACTTGAGTATGACGAAGTCGGATTTGTCAGCCTGGAGAAATACGGGACCACCTTGCGCGACGAGGTATTGGAAAAAGCAAAAAGTTTTGACGGTGTAATCCTCGGTACACAGCAACACGCAGACTATCCGGCCCCAGAAAAAGGCGGACGCAACGTTTCGGCTGGCTTTCGCGTCGGCCTCGATCTGTATGCCAACGTAAGACCTGCACGTACCCGGCCGTTCATCGAATCCAACATGAGGGCAGGTAAGAGCATGGACCTGGTGATCATGCGTGAAGCTACTGAAGGGTTTTATCCGGATCGCAACATGGCGCGCGGTTGGGCTGAAGTCATGCCCGACAACGATATGGCTTTGTCAATCCGCAAGATCACTCGTAAGGGCAGTGAACGCATTGCCCGCCAAGCTTTCACACTAGCTATGAAACGGCGTAAAAAGGTCACTGCCATCCACAAGTCCAACAGCTTTCATATGACTGATGGCCTGTTTCTTGAGGCCGTATACGACGTTGCCAAGCAGTTCCCAGAAGTGGAGGTCGATGACATGCTGGTAGATGCCTCCACCGCACACATGGTAAGAAACCCAGAAAAATTTGATGTACTTGTTGCTACCAACTTCTATGGCGACATCATCAGCGATCTGGCCAGTGAACTGGCAGGCAGCCTGGGACTGGCAGGTTCAATAATGGCCAGCGATGACAACTGCTGTGCACAGGCACAGCATGGTTCAGCACCGGACATTGCAGGTAAGAATGTCGCCAATCCGGTTTCAATGATCCTGTCTGTCGCTATGCTTTTGCATTGGATCGGCGAGAACAAATCAATGGAAAAATACATACAGGCTGCCAAAGCCATGAACGATGCAATTGATAACGTTCTGCGTGATGAGTCAAAAAGAACCCGCGACCTCGGTGGACAATACGATTGCAGTGGCTTTGGCGAGGCGGTTGCTAAAGAAGTCTAAATGGTGCTTTTTTAAGCAAAATGAAAAGATGCCAAATATACATGTGTATGGCTCGCCGTCAGCTTTCACCACTCGGGCTGCTGACGGCACATACTGCCCTGTAGGCTCATGGCCATCAGAGCGGTAGTCATTTAATACAGCCGATATTAACTTGAAAACTGACTACTTAAGTGAGCGTAGGAATGAGCATAGTACTGGGTGTTGTTGCCGATGACTTTACCGGTGCAACCGATATTGCGAACAACCTTGTCCGTTCAGGCATGAAATGCATACTGTTAATCGGCGTACCAGGCTCGAAAACAGATATCACCGAAGCCGATGCTGTCGTAGTCGCTCTTAAGTCAAGATCCTGCGATGTCAATCAAGCCATCAATGATTCCGTGAGCAGCGTTTCCTGGCTTAAGGATCAGGGTGCAAAACAGATATTCTTCAAGTACTGCTCTACCTTTGATTCTACCGAAAAGGGCAACATTGGCCCTGTTTCTGACGCGCTGATGAAGCTATTGGTCACGAAGCAAACGGTTTTTGTACCCGCATTCCCTGAAAATGGGAGAACGGTATACCAAGGTAATCTGTTCGTCGGTGATCGCCTGTTAAATGAAAGCGGTATGGAACAGCATCCACTAAACCCAATGAAAGACTCAAACGTTGTTCGACTTCTGAAATCCCAAACGCAGTATGGCGTAGGTTTGATCAATCGCCAGCTTATCGAGCAAGGTGCTCAAGCTGTCCGAACAGCAATGGAAGACCTTAGAAGTGAAGATAAGTGTCACATAGTTTGCGACGCTATCAACGATGGAGACTTGGAAGTGCTGGCTACGGCCGTGGTAGATCTGCCCCTGGTAACCGGCGGTTCGGGATTGGCCAAGGCCCTGCCACACGCTTACCGGGCTCGTGGCTGGCTTCAGGATCGGAAACAACCCGGTTATTTGTCCAGTGACAGCGGTGCACAATTCATACTGTCAGGCAGCTGTTCGCGAATGACCCTTGCACAGCTGGATCACTTTTTGAAAGATCACCAGGGGTTTCCGCTCAACCCGCTTAAGCTTGCCTCAGAAGGTGAAGCACACATTGCAGAGGCGCTCACCTTTGCAACTAACAATATGAAGCGTGGGACACCGGCCATTATTTATGCGTCAGCCAATCCGCAAACGGTTGAGGCCGCACAGAAGTCACTTGGCCGAGAGAAATCAGGTGAACTGGTAGAAAATGCCTTAGGTGAACTGGCAAAAGCTCTGGTTGCTCTTGGCACAAGTCGCTTGATTGTAGCCGGCGGAGAATCGTCAGGGGCCGTGGTGTCAGCATTGGATATTGCACAACTGCGAGTGGGTGATCAGATCGACCCCGGCGTACCGTGGACACAGACCATCGCCGACGGCACCAGTAGACCCCTGCTACTCGCACTGAAATCAGGGAACTTCGGCACCGTCGATTTCTTCAGCAAGGCGTTCAAACTGCTGGATAATCCTAATACTGGGGAGCATTGAGCCATGACAACCGAATCCAAGCAACGAGAAGAGATTGCACTGATTGGACAATCACTGTTCGATCGCGGGCTGACCATGGGTTCCAGTGGCAACATCAGTGTTCGTACTTCCGATGGTGGCTGGTTGATGACCCCTACCAACGCCTGTCTGGGTCGACTCGACCCGGATCGAATCTCTAGACTTGATGAGCAGGGTCAATGGTGCAATGGTGATAAACCCACCAAAGAATCGTTTTTACATATGACTATGTACCAGGAGAATAGGAATTCTTCAGCAGTTGTACATCTGCATTCAACCCATTCAGTGGCTGTTTCCTGCCTGCCGGAGATTGATCATTCAGACTGCATCCCACCCATTACAGCTTACTATGTAATGCGCGTTGGCAGACTGCCACTGGTTCCCTATCACATACCAGGTGACCCTGAATTGGCTGATGCTGTTCGAGGACTGGCGGGCAAGCACAGTTCAATTTTACTTGCCAATCACGGGCCAATCGTTGCAGGAAAATCCCTGGAAGCTGCTACCTATGCTATTGAAGAGCTGGAGGAGACCGCAAAGCTCTTTTTACTGCTACGGGGACACAACCCCCGTGTTCTAACTGAACAAGAAGTGGAAGAGCTTTCCCGAAAATTTGGCTAATCTAAAAATTCATTTCTGTGGCTAGCAAAAAGCTAGCCATACAGTACTTCGTCACACTCCCTTCTACTAGTTGAAATATCCACTTCTCAATATCTCAGTTCGTCTGTTTATTCATGCTTCTACTCAGCATTTATTTTTATATTTTTGAAGCAGGAGAGGAGCAATTAAATTGATCAAAACATTGCGCAACGCTTGATGAACTGAAACATATGCTGGATTAACGCCCAAAACAGTAGCCAATACAGACATTTCCGCAACACCACCAGGTACCATGGCAAGAAAGGCAACTGGTAGTGGTATCTGGGTAAAATAGGCGATGATATATGCTCCTCCTGCAGATAGCCCGGTCATAATGACTAATCCGCCTGAGGCGTACACTATCACTTGCCTCATCTTCCTGAACGATATGGTCGAAAACCTAGTGCCGGAATAAGTACCGATTACGACAAAGACGGCCGCAAGAATGGTGCTAGGAACACTTATTGATAAACCCATGGATGACATGAGAGCACAGGCAATAAGACTGGCAGTAAATTCTGGCATAGGTATCCGTACTCTTATACCTATCCAAACAGCAATCAGGCTGATCAAAATTGCTATCAGAAACCCGATCCCATCATTCTGTTCTAAGTTAGGTTCAGGCTCGAATACACCCTCTATTACTGCATATTCAGTATATAATATGGGTATCAGTGTCAACAAAGTGACCACACGGAGTAAATGAGGCAGCAAGACGTGCTCCACTTTGCCACCTACTATTACCGTAAATGGAGGTATGGTCCCAAGCCCCCCTGGAAACGCAGAACCAATTGCTTCAACCCAAGAAAAATGGGCAATCTTTTTATAATAAAACGTTCCTGCTAACGTAGTTACTAATCCGGTTAGCAACAGTACTACTATGCTTACCTTCCAGTTGATCAAGTCTTCCAGTGCATCCCCTGTAATTGAGGAACCTACAACCACGCCCATCATAAATCTGGCTGATAAGGAGAGTTTTCGGGGTATATATACCTTCACACCTAATACAGCACACAAACCAACACCGGAAATTGGTCCCAGTAGCCATGGGAATGGTATATGAAAGTATGAAAATAGACATGCAAAGCAGAGAGCAATAAATAGTGTAAAACCTGCAGACAAAAAAAGGAGAGAGGCCGAACTCAGCTTCTCTCCAAAAGGGTCGTTATTCATAGTATATTTTCGATTATGCGTTCCTGGTTTCAGTTGTGGCAGACACTCTTCGTCTAATTTTCCGGCCGATATAGGGCCCGACAATCAATAGGATCAAGACGCTTGTCATGATTGCAGACAGCGGCCTCTGGAAAAATATCAACAGACTTCCATCTGACATAATCAGTGATTGTAACAAAGTGTTTTCCGCCATGGATCCCAATACCAGTGCCAACACCAGCGCTGCTGGTGAATAGCCATACAGTTTCATACCAAAGCCGAGCAAACCGGCTATCAGAAAAATCCACGTTTCGATAATACTGCCATGTAACGTATAGGAGCCGACCACGCACAGCATGACAATGATTGGGACTACAAACCGATACGGAACATCCAGGAATTTTACAAAGAACGGGATGGCTATGATGCTCATCAAAATCAAAGCCATATTACCGAGGTACATGCTCGCAATTAGCCCCCAAATGAACTCGGGCTCCTCCACGATCATCATAGGTCCTGGCCGCAAACCCCACATCATAAAAGCACCCAACAAAACGGCAGTAGAGCCTGAGCCAGGTATACCTAGTGACAGCAAAGGTACCATAGAGCCGGAAGATGCTGCGTTGTTAGCACACTCTGGTGCTACAAGCCCTCTCATATCACCTTTTCCGAACTTGGAGTCATCCTTGGCTACTTTCTTTTCGACTGAGTAACCCATGATCGAGCCAATGGTTCCACCCGAACCCGGCAATAGACCAGCGACAAAACCGATGATCGAGCCTCGTACAAAAGTATATTTTGAATCCGTAAAATCCTTCTTGGTAGGCCAAAAATTCTTACTTCTGAAGCCAATTCTCATTGGTTCAGGATCCAAGCGATGCTGGCCCTGATAGATACAGTACATCAACTCACCCATGCCAAACAATCCAATGGCGATGGGGACAAAGTAGATGCCTCCAATCAGCTCGGGAGATCCGAATGTAAAGCGCTGCATCCCACTGATTATGTCGACACCCACCATGGCGATCGCAAAGCCAATCAAGGCGGAGACTATGCCATTTATCTTATTTTCACCCATAACGGTAGTAAGCAATAACAAACCGAAAACAATAATCAAAAAGTACTCGGTAGGCCCAAATGACGCGGCAAAACTTGCAAGATAGGGGATGAGACCACATATCAGAATCACACCCGTAGTTCCACCAACGAAGGATGCTACTGCTTGCATAACCAGAGCGGGACCGGCCCTACCTTGCTTTGCAAGGGGATATCCGTCGAGCGTGGATGCAACTGTCGCCGACTCCCCGGGAGTATTGATTAGGATGGACGTAATGGTGCCACCATACATCGCACCGTAATAAATGCCAGCTAGCATAATGATGGCCGATGTTGGATCCATCCCAAATGTCATGGGAATCAGAATGGCGATACCGGCTGCAGGCCCAAAACCTGGAAAGAGACCAACGATCATTCCTACAACGGAACCAATCAGTAAGAAAAGGATGTTGGCTGGAGAAACAGCTACGCTGAACCCAAGCGCTAAATTAGAAAATATGTCTGCGATCACGACCGACTACCTTTTGTTATTTAAAGTCCAAGGATGCCTTCCGGCAAGCCCGCCTTTAGCCAGATTTCAAACAACCCATACACAGCAAGCGAGATTCCAATACTGAAAGAGATGTTCTTCAGGTGCGCGCCTTTGTTGAAAACTGCTAGTAATGAAAGATTAAATAGCAGCATTGCAAGAAGACCACCAAGAACATTCAATAGCAGAATGAATAGGCCTACGGTCAAAACCAGGTAAAGCACATCAAAAGAGCATGGGATAAAGCCCGACTCATTGTCATCAACACCACTGGCCAGCACTGTCTTCTTTTCTTTGAAAGCTAGAATAGTGTTGTAGGAAGTCAGAACAACTAACGATATGCCTACTACAAAAGGAAAGAACCCTGGACCTAAGCGACCGGTAAACGTTAAAAGGTCAAGTGAATAGATGCCGTAAGTGAAATAGAAAACAGACAGCACCAGGAGAGAAAGTGAAAACCATGGCTTCATAATGTATTCCAAAAGATAAAGAAGAGGCGGAGAACCGCCTCAAGTCATTATGGGACTTATCTGATAGCACCAATTTCCCGGAGGGTGGACTCGAACTTGCTATTGGTATCATCAAGATAGTCGGCGAATTCCTCACCCCAGATCGGATTGCCAGACAAGCCGTTCCGCTGCAAATACCCTTCCTGCCACTCAGGGGTTTGAATGACAGTCTGAAGGGTATCAATCCACCATTGCTGGGTATGTTCTGGAACATCCGCTGGCAACATTACACCACGTGGGAGGGAGAATACGACGTCGTAACCTTGCTCTACAAATGTTGGAATCTCTGGATAGATATTACTGCGCGTGTTTTCCGAGTAGGCCAGGATTCGGAAATTGCCGGCATCGACTTGACCGGCCACTTCAGAGGGGCCACCAAGCACGGCGTCAACACTGCCGGAGGTCAGTGAAGTTAACAATTGTCCACCGTCTTGCTGAGGTACATATTCCAGTGTAATCCCTGCGCTATCCTGCAATAACCCTGCTACTACCCGGTCTGGCCCGGCAGCGCCAATACCACCGATGGTTACTCGGCGATTCTTCGCTTCATTCACAAAGTCTTCCAATGTGGAAAACTCAGAGTCTGCAGCAACGGCAATTACCAGAGCATCGTTTGCAAGCAAGCCGACCGGTGTGAATGACTCATAATTCCAATCAGTGTTCGAGACAAGGGGTGTACCGATGAAATTTCCGCTTGTAGAAGTAATGTGGTAGGGATTGCCAGCCTGCTGATTTACATAACTCCAGCCGATGGCGCCACTTCCGCCCTCCCGGTTCCGAATGATGATGTCTTCCGGGTAGAGCTCGTACTTACGAATGACCTCTACCAGTGACCGCACCATGGTGTCATTGCCGCCGCCGGGTCCGAAAGCAATGGTAAAGTTCAGGGATTGTGAAGGATAGTCTGCATAGTCTTCCGCTGAGGCGATGCTCGCAAATGCGCACACCATTGTTGCAGCGGTAACCTTGAGAAGCTTGGTAGTTTTTATCATCTCTGTACCTTTAGGGGTCAGTTATTGTTGTAAGTAACTCTCAACCTCATAGCAACTGACCAGCGGGAATACAGAAACTATGAACTGCTGCTAAGCAGCCACGGTCTCCGATCCACTTAATGCGACAACAGTACTGTCAGTACTGTCAGGCCTATGAGCTAGGATGCTACTTCTTATTCACCAAATATTGTTTTTCTTGATGAATAAATACTATGTTACCTTGCGATTCCATACTGTCAACACCTGCTATTGAAATAAGGCGGATTTCAGTTGATTTTTCTTCAAGAGCCCCAGAACAAGGCCTATTTGAAGTAAGGCATTAGCCAGTTATTTTGACTTTCTAGGTAGGGAATCAGCTATCAATGACTATTTTCTGGTTCGATGAATGAAATCTTGGATGTATTTTCTATAAAGTTTGTACTTTGTACAGGAAGCACTTAAGTGTGCGCTATTTCGAACGTCACTGCCTATTGTTTTCATATAGCAACAGTTATGGCTCTTGCCAGGCCCTATTGGACTGATATAGCACAGTGTTCAAAAGGGGTGTTGTTTTAGGTCAGCTAGCGGAGAAAGCCGTCAACCTTTTTTGTTTTTTGGCCTCCTGGGTCTTTTATAGCGAGTCAACTATCTTGGCTGGTTTCACTGAGCCTATGACGCCTGCTTTTCAACTGACTGCTTCCTTTGATGACTGTCAACCTCACACTGAATGATTGCGGCGTGGTGCAACAGTTAATCAATGGCGGGGACCTACGGTATCGCCACGATTGACCCACTCTGAGCTTGAAAGATCAGTGAGTGCCCTGCTCCGTCGGCGGAAGCAGCCCGCTGGAGCCAACTAACAATCGAATACAAATGTCCAATTTGATCCTTCGTAGAAATAGTTGACATATCAACATAAAGCCTTAAGCTTTCCGTATGGTTGATGAGTCAACTATATAAAAACCTTAGGTTGAAAAACCGAGACCTCTACAAAAATAATTAGGAGGCGGAATATGCAAGTGTCCCCCACGAACGGCATCGGGGCTGATCGCCCGGTAAATGCTCAGGATCCTTTCGACCTCGAGATTCTGGCTAATCCCTATGCATTCCATGAGGAATTGCGTGAAGCAGGGCCCATTGTCTGGCTTGAACACTATGGACTCTGGGGCATGGGCCGCTTTGAAGAAGTGCACGCCACCCTGAACGACTGGCAAACCTTTTGTTCTTCGGCAGGCGTCGGCATCAGCGATTTCCGCAAGGAAAAGCCCTGGCGCGAACCCAGTATTCTGCTGGAAAAAGACCCTCCCGAACACGATCGCGCCCGGTCGGCGATGACCAAGGTGTTGTCCCCGGTTGCGATTCGGAAATTACGAGCCGACTTCGAAGCCTTTGCCGAGGAGCTAGTGGAACAACTGGTTGCCAAAGGCGAGTTCGACGCCGTCACAGACCTTGCTGAAGTCTTTCCTCTAAAGGTGTTCCCCGATGCGTTGGGCCTGGAGTCAGGCGAACGCGACTACCTGTTGCGCTACGGCAACATCGCCTTCAATGCCTTTGGTCCTCGCAATAGCCTGTTTGAGGAATCGATGGCGGAAATGCCGGAAGTGGCGAAGTGGATCAACGCACGCTGTGACCGGGCCAAGTTGAGCCCGGATGGCCTGGGAGCCGAGATTTTCGGTTTTGCCGATGAAGGTAAGATCACCGAGCACGAAGCCGGCATGCTGGTGCGGTCACTGTTGACGGCGGGTGTTGACACCACGGTCAACGGTATCGGTTGTGCGCTACGAAGCCTCGCCGCTCATCCGGAACAGTGGGCTGCGTTGCGTGACGATCCAACCCTGGTGCGCAATGCGTTTGAGGAAACATTGCGCTACGACTCCCCGGTTCAAACCTTCTTTCGTACCACCACCCGCCCGGTCGATATCGGCGGTGTGCAGGTTGGCGAAGGTGAAAAGGTGCTGATGTTCCTGGGTGCTGCCAACCGCGACCCGCGCAAGTGGGAAAATGCCGATCAGTTTGACATCCGTCGCAAGGCCGCCGGCCATGTCGGCTTCGGCTCCGGCGTGCACGGTTGTGTCGGTCAGATGATTGCAAGGCTGGAAGCGGAAGTGGTGCTCAAGGCACTGACGAAGCGAGTGCATACGCTGGAACTGACGGGCGAACCGACGCCGAAACTGAACAACACCTTGCGCGGCTGGGCTCACATTCCTGTGCGCGTTACGGCGAAGTGAACGCCGGGTAACGACCCGACTATCGAGTCGTAAGCCAACTTAAGGGTTAAGAGGAGAACATCATGCCTACCATCACGTTTATTACTCCGGATGGCGAGCGTCATCAGGTTGATGCCAAACCCGGTATCTCCGTCATGCAGGCGGCCATGGCCAACGACATTGGCGGCATTGTTGCCGAATGTGGCGGCTCTGCAATGTGTGCGACCTGCCACGTCTACGTTGGTGACGATCATGCCGACCGGTTGGATCCGGTGGGTGAGGTTGAACATGAAATGCTGGAATGCACGACCAGCGAGCGGACCGGTAGCAGTCGTCTGAGCTGCCAGATCGAAGTTAGCGATGAACTGGACGGTCTGGAAGTCTATCTGCCGGAGAGCCAGGTATGAGTCGGGCTGGCTGCGTCATCGTCGGCGCAGGGCAGGCGGGAACACAGTTGGCTGTCTCGCTGCGTGAGCGCGGTTATTCAGGCCAGGTCACGCTGGTGGGTCAGGAAACAGCCGATCCGTACCAGCGGCCACCACTGTCAAAGGCCTATCTTATGGGTAAGGTCGACGCCACAAACCTGACGCTTCGTTCGGCCAACTACTTACGCGAGCACGATATCGATTACCGCGCAGGGGTAGTCGTGGAGTATGTCGACGCCGAGAATCGGGTTGTGCAATTCAATTCCGGTGATGACTTGCCCTATGAGCACCTGGTGTTAGCCACCGGTGCACGTAACCGACGTTTGGCACTGCCAGGGTTTAACGCCCCGAATGTGCATTCGCTGCGCGATTTAAACGACGCACAATGTCTGCGCGATGTGCTCGGCCAACATCACAAAGTAGCCGTCATCGGTGCTGGTTTTATCGGTATGGAATTCGCGGCCGTGGCACGACAATCTGGTTTGGATGTCACCGTTATCGAATATGCGGAGCGACCTTTCGCCCGGGCATTGACTGACGTTATGGCTCGTCGTTTGCGCGAACTCCATGAAGCTGAAGGGGTGCGCTTTAAATGCCGCACGGAGTTGACCGGTGTTCACGTTAACGCCAAGGGACTGGTGAGCGCCATTACTGTTGCCGGGGGAGCGCCAATTACTGCAGATCTGGTTTTAGTTGGTGTAGGTGTTGAACCTAATACTGAACTGGCTCAGGCAGCAGGCGTTGCTGTAGACAATGGCATTCTCGTTGATGCTCAACTTGCCACCAGTCAACCCGGTATTTATGCCATCGGTGATTGCGCCCGGTTTCCAAGCGTCCACGCAGAGGGACGCAGCGTTAGGCTCGAATCGGTGCAAAACGCTGTCGATCAGGCAAAGACCCTTGCTCGAACACTCACAGATGAACCCACCGACTACTGTGCCATCCCCTGGTTCTGGAGCGATCAATACCGCAACAAATTGCAAATCGCCGGTTTGTCGGATGGGTATGACCGAACGGTGGTGCGGCAACTGCCTGACAAATTGGGCTTCTCAGTCTTTTGCATGAAAGGTTCCACTCTGCTGGCCGTCGAGTCGATCGACCGCCCGGCGGATCACTTGCTGGCCCGCAAACTGATCGGTCAGCGTGTGATCTTGAAGGACGAAGAGATTAAGGATCCGGATGTTGATTTAAAGGCGTTTCTATCTGGTTGACATATCAACCTAAACCCTTAATCTGTTCTATGGTTGATATATCAACAATAACGCAAGTCATCCATTACTCAGGGTGGTGTGCAGACGGCATTACCCAGTGAGGAATTTAATACCACTCTGAAGCTGTACCAAAACAAAACCTAAACCCCATCAGGCCCGGACACTAACAACAAGAGAGGATGCTATGGGTACTCTGATTAATATTCTGATCGATGGCGTAGTCTACGGTCTGCTCCTTTTCATGATCGCCGTTGGCCTGACCATCACCATGGGCCTGATGCGGTTTATCAATCTGGCGCACGGTGTGTTCGCCATGCTCGGTGGCTATGCTGCCATCTGGTTGATTCGCCAAATGGGTCTGCCCTGGTTGCCGGGCGTTATCATCGCCGTATTAGCGATAGCGGCGATTTCTGTGCCTCTGGAACGCTGGTTGGTCTCCAGGGTGTATCAGCGTCCACCATTGGACCAAGTACTGCTGACCATAGGCATCGTGTTTTGCATGGTCGCCATTAGTGGGCTGGTGTTTGGCACGCGAGTCTCGTCGATGCCGTTCCCCGAGTTTTTAAGCGGTTCTCTGGACCTTGGTTTCAAGGTATTGCCTGCTCAGCGAATACTGGTGGTCTCCGTTGGCGTAGCAAGCTTTGTTGGCCTTTGGCTGCTGCTGGAGAAAACCCGGTTTGGAATTCAGTTACGCGCAACGGTCGACAATGTACAAACTGCCAGTGCCATGGGTATCAATACCCGACGCGTAGCAACACTGGCGTTTGCGCTGGGTGCTGGGATGGCGGCCTTGGGCGGCATCGTCGGGTCAGCCTTAATGCCTATCGAACCCTATTACCCGCTCACCTATATGGTGTTGTTTTTAGCGGTGGTTGCTGTGGGTGGGCAGGGCAATTTGACCGGCACGCTGGTGGGTGCCTTGCTGCTGGGAATGATTGATACCGCTACCAAATATCTGGCGCCGCAGTTGTCTTCGATACTCTTCTTTGTCGCCATTATCGTCATTATCAGTCTCAGACCTAACGGATTGTTCGGGAGGGCCGCCGTATGACTCAAACCACTGTAAAGCCAAGTTTGGCGTTGGGCACCCTGCATACCGGGCGACTGCCAATACCGGAGCTGATTGCTCTGGTGGTTGGGCTTGGTTGTTTTTTCGCCTTTCCAAGTAATCTGGGCTTTATGACTGAAATTGTCATCATGATCCTGTTGGTGCTCTCGCTCGACCTGCTACTTGGTTATACCGGCATTGCTTCTTTGGGGCAGGCCGCCATGTTTGGTGGCGGTGCCTATTGTGCAGGCCTTTTTGCACTGCATATCCATAATGACCCATTGTTGGGTTTGATCATGGCCGCGTTATTCGGAGGACTGATGGCTGGTGTGTCGGGCCTACTGTTTCTTCGAGCCCATGGCTTGTCCTTTATCATTCTGACCATCGCGTTTGGCTCACTTACCTTCGCTGTTGCCAACCAGTTGAACTGGCTGACGGGCGGCGATGACGGGCTTTACGGCTACATAATGGCTCCACTCTTTGGCGCCTTTGAGTTTGACTTCTTTGGTCGCACCGGCTTTCTGTATTCCCTTGGTATATTACTGGTTGTGTTTTACGGACTTCGACGCCTGGTCAATTCTCCTTTTGGTCTGAGTGCTCAGGGTATCCGGGAAGACCGGCAGCGCATGACATCACTGGGCTTTCCGGTATATCGGGTCATGCTCATGATTTACATTATTGCGGGAGCCATCGCCGGTATTGCCGGTGCGTTATCGGCGCAAACCATTCAAGTGGTTGGCTTGCAAAGCCTCAGTTTCACTATGTCGGCTGAAGCATTGGTCATGTTGATTCTGGGAGGGACCGGCCGTCTTTATGGTGCCGTTATTGGTACGGTCGTGTTCATGGTGGTCCACCATTACGCCGCCGACCTGGACCCGTCCACCTGGATGCTGGTGATTGGTTTAATGCTGATCGCCGTTGTGTTGTTTCTGCCCAAAGGCATGGTGCAACTGGTCGATATGACCCGAAATAAAGTGTCACGCTTGAACGGAGGGGCTGGCCATGACAACTCTAAATGAGCAGCCCGCTGTAACCCCCACAGCCAGTCGCTTTTCGGTGCAGGGCCTGAGCAAGCGCTTTGGTAATCTCGTGGTCGCTGACGACATTCATATCGACCTGACCCCCGGGGCGCGCATGGCGCTAATTGGCCCAAACGGCGCCGGGAAATCCACCTTTGTAAACCTGGTAACGGGATTGCTGACGCCAAGCTCCGGACGCATTGTGTTGGACGGTGAAGATATCACCACAATGTCCGCCTCACGCAGGGTTCGCAACGGGCTGGTTCGCTCCTTTCAGGTAACACGATTGTTCAGGGAACTAACCGTTGCAGACAACATCCGTCTGGCGGTACTGCAAGAGCGTCAGCAATATATGCGACTGTTTTCCGGCCTTGCGAACACCCCCGGGTTGGACGAGGAAGTCCAGCGCATTCTGAATGAACTGAATATCAGAGATCGTGCCAGCAGCCTTGTCCACAACCTGGCGTATGGTGAGCAACGCCTTGTTGAAATTGCACTGGTACTGGCTCTAAAACCCAAAGTTCTGCTGCTGGATGAGCCAGCGGCCGGTGTGCCCGACAGTGAGAGTGATCTCATTCTTGAAGCCGTTGGTAACCTTCCAAAAGACCTGGCTGTTCTATTGATAGAGCACGATATGGATCTGGTGTTCAGCTTTGCCGAGCAGATCGCTGTTCTGGTCAATGGCGCGGTGATGGCCACCGGAACACCTCAGGAAATTGCACATAACGAAACCGTAAGAAACATCTACCTGGGCAAGGGGCATTGAGATGACTGAACTGAAACAGATGACCCTGACCGTCGATGATTTACTGGCCGGTTACGATGGCACCCGTATTCTCGAAGGTGTGTCGTTTAGTCTGAAGACCGGTGAGCGATTGGGGGTGCTGGGTCGTAACGGTATGGGTAAAACCACAACCCTGGCCTCCATTATGGGATTGACCGAATTTCAGGGAGGAAACATTGCCGTTGATGGTCAAAGCATATCGGCAATGAGCACCTTTCAGCGGGCTCGGCTTGGGCTTGGGTATGTTCCCCAAACACGCGATGTCTTTCCTTCACTAACCGTTGAGGAAAATCTCCTCTCGGCGCTTGGCAAGCAACCTGAAAGTCGAATAGAGCATGCCTATCAGCTCTTTCCGAGACTCAAAGAACGCAAGCAGAATTACGGAAACCAACTCTCTGGTGGAGAGCAACAAATGCTCTCGGTCGCCCGCGCGTTAATGGGCAATCCGTCCATCCTGATTCTGGATGAACCCCTGGAGGGGTTGTCGCCCCTATTGGCCGAGCAACTGATGACCGACATTGAACACCTCGTCGAGACAAGCGGTATGGGCTGCATTTTGGTCGAGCAGCATGTAGACGTCGTTTTGAGGTTCGCAACCCGAGTTATCATTCTCGAACGCGGTAAGGTCGCCTTTTACGGCACACCTGCCGAACTGGAACAGCAACCCAAGCTATTGGAGGAAACCATCGGACTGCAAAAAATATCGGCTTAACCCTATCATTCATTTGGAGATTCATCATGAAGGTAACAAAAACAACAATTGCCACCGTCATACTATCAAGCTCCCTGATAACAACGGCTGTGGCCGACACCATCAAGGTTGGCGTGTTAACACCCATGTCCGGTCCATTCTCGGACTACGGACAGCAGTTCAGCCAGGCCATTGAGGCTTACCAGACTCAGCATGGCCGTTCCGTTAATGGCACTGAGATTGAGTTTATCTATAAAGACCTCTCCGGGCCCAACCCAGCCCGTGCCCGTTCACTGGCACAGGAATTGATCGTCCGTGATGGTGTTGACTACCTGGCGGGTTTCGTCTTTACACCCAACGCCTTTGCTGTAGCACCGCTGATCAACCAGGCTAAAGTGCCTACCGTTATTTTCAATGCAGCCACCTCTGCCATTACCAAAGAGTCTGACTACTTCGTCCGTACTTCCTACACGTTGCCACAAGTTAGTGTACCCGTTGCACGCTATGCTCTGGACAACGACATTGAGAGTGTTGTGACTCTGGTTAGCGACTATGGCCCGGGTATTGACGCAGAAGTATCATTTGTAGAGGAGTTTGAAGCCAAGGGTGGTACGGTCGTGGAGACCATTCGTATGCCGCTCGATAGTACCGACTTCGGACCCTACATGCAGCGCGCTGGCTCTTTGAACCCGGACGCCATATACGCCTTCCTGCCGGGTGGTCCGCCAACGTATAGCTTCGTTCAGGCGTTCTCTGACAATGGACTAAAAGAAGCCGGTGTTACCTTCCTGGGAACCGCAGAAACACAGGAGCTGGATCTGCAGACACTGGGCGATTCTGCCCTGGGTCTGGTGACCGGGTTTCACTATTCGGAAGCTCACGATTCGGAAACGAATCGGGCATTTGTGAAGACGTTGAAGGATGCCGATGCTGATGCGGTAGCTAACTGGGCCTCTGTAGGTGCCTATGACGGGGCTCATGTGATTTATGAAATGGTACGTGCTACCGAGGGTCGTAAAGATCCTGATGCGGCGATTGATGCTGTGCGTGGTCTTAGTTGGGAAAGCCCACGAGGGCCAATGGAAATCGATGCAACCTATCGTAGCCCCATTCAGAACGTCTACATGCGCCGTGTTGAGCGCAATGACGAGGGTAACCTGGTGAATTTTGAGTTTGATGTACTTTCGGATCAGCCTGATCATGGCTGGAACCCTTAGGCGGTAGATTGTTAGTTCAATATAGGAGGCAAGTAACTTGCCTCCTAATCTACTTTTTTGGTGTGTTGCTTTGGGCTGTCAAGAGTCGGGACATAGTGCTCTATGGTTTCGTTTTCATAGGTCAGCAGATTAACCTTTTCGACCTGGCGATGCAGTCTTTGAAAGTAGTCTACCAGTTGCTCAGCTTCAGATTCTGAAAATGCTTCCAGCAGTTTCTGCTCACGCATTAAGGCCACCTTCATGATCTCATCATGAACATTTTTTCCGGAATCTGTGAGCTGGATAACGGTGCTGCGCTTGTCTGTATTGTGATGTTTCGATTCTTGGACGAAACCTCGTTTTCTTAAATTCAGAAGAGCTCTGCTGGTAGCTGCTTTGTCCAGACCAATAACCGTGCATATACGCGCAGCAGTAATATTTGGTTCAACCGCTAACATAGCCAGGATACGCCAATCTGTTATACCGATATCGAATTTTTCCCGGTAAACACGTGAAGCACCCGTAGACAGCTTGTTTGCCGTGGCAGTTAGCAAGAATGGAATATATCGATCTAAATCCAGCACGAAGTGAGACATAAGTATCCGGTTCTATAGAATGACGATATCACTATACAATAGAGAGGATAATAATGGGAGACACGAATTGATGAGTTTTTGAAAGGAAAATGGGTTCTACTAGTCACGCACTGGCGTGGAATAGGTGGCCATTGGTAGGTCGTAAACATCCATGCTAACCAGATTTTTGGCTACGTAACCTAAAGGTTTAACTTGTGCCTCAATATGATGCAAGATTTGCTTCGTAGCAGTTCAACTCTAAAAGAATAAGATGCGCATTTCATCGATTCTTAGCTGTAAAATCCAGAGTTTTCTGTCATCAGGTTGGTTATCATCGCTGTGCAGTTTGAAGGCCGCCTATTCTTTCCTTCCTGTATAGGTAGCATATCCGATCCGGTGTCGAAAAAGCTGTTGGGAGATGGTTGGCTTCACAGAAATGAAGAATTTGGTTTGAGTGTCCCTTAGTGTGCTGTTCCAGCGACAATGGAGGGAACACACGTTGTTAGTTCTCAGTACGGAGGATTCAACAGCCGTAAAATTGTGCTCAAAGAAACATCAAGAGCCATTTTCAATCCAAGGGCATTCCCTAGTGTATAGGTATTGATACAGTGGTAGTCAGGTCAAGTTTAAATGGGTCTACTACAGTACCTATGTTATGGAAGGTCAAAATATGTGACGGGCAGACATACGTAAATCTCGTGTAGTATATATCTATTAGAATTCGATCTCTGATAGATTTTTTTATTGCGACAGATAGGTATCTCGATAGCTCACGTGGCTCGTTTGAGTGATCGGAAAGGATGATATGCTCGGACGCATACATATTGTCAGCAATAGTAACAGGCAATAAGTAAATTTGACATGGTTTCATATCAGACGCACACTTATTGTTCTCGTTGGGATTGTTGTTGCGGTAAAGTCTTAACATAGCGAGTTGTTAGACAATGAAAGACAGTCTAGAAATGCTTAAGTTACAGCAACTTGTCGAAAATGGGCAAAACGTATTGTTGTTTGGACCGGAAACTCCCAAGTCACAATTAACAGTCAAGAATTATTTTCGTACGCTTCAGAGCCACGGTAAAAAAGTCACAACTGTTGAGATATCTGATAGTTGGAATGCTCTTGAATTTTCCAATCGCTTAAGTTCAGCTATTATAGAAACATTTCAAAGCATTCCAGTGCATATGCATAGTCGGAAGGATTTACGATACCAAGTCATATTGGAAGATGCTTTAAGCTGGGCAAATCATCAGTGCATGGAAAATGAATGTCATTTGGTTATAGTGCTAAAGGAGTTTCATCTTCTGAAGGACATGTTTGGTGGTAGAGTAGATGCGGCTTTTCGAACCGTCATTCAGAGAACCAGAAACATATCATTTGTGTTCATGAGCTCTGAGAAGGAAGCTCTGAGCCGGATGTTTATCCACAAGTCGCAGCCTTTGTACGGTATGGCCAGTTCAATCAATATTTCATAGTGGCCTTTGTTAAATTCGAAGGCAAGACTGAGTGAAGAATTGGATAAGCCGAAATACAAGAAACTATCGCCATCGGCATAGTTTTCGGTGGTAGAGTAGCAATCCTAATCTAGGAATAGTAAACGATTCTTAAACTGCAGCAATTCTACTGTAGCCATCTATTTTAAAACTAGTGGTTACACAACAGTCATTTAGAATGACTAGATAGACATGTGCGCTGACCAAGGCGTAACATTAGAAATCAGTGCGTTTATCAGCCGAGGTCGTCTTGTCGTTGATTTGGTGGAAGGATGAGGCTCCTCTGCTGAACCTGGCATAAGTGTGCCTGCTTTTGGTCCGGTTTCATTGGACACCCATTTTCTGAGATAGAAGCGTGTAACCGAATGCCTTCGAATCCAAGGTTTGTGTGCTGTTGGCTCCAGTTCGTCATTTGAGCTCACTGATTCACAGTACCACCAACCGGCGGGAGGTTTGCTTACGAACCTGAGAAAACGATATTAGAGTAAAAGTTAAGGATCCCAGGGTTTATTGTTGCGACCATAACTTGTCCGTTTAGGACAAGTTATGGTCGCAATTCGATTCTTTTTGTCCGCTAGAACTTTGTTCAATTATCTATCCTTGCCAGCATCGGCAATAGGGCCCTATTATTCTTGAGTTTCAGGGCTTCGTAACAGATCCACACTGGGAGTTCAGCCTACTATACCAATTGTGACTTCTGTGGAACAAGCTGCCAAATATGTTTCACGGAGGCTGATTATCATGCGCACCGCCACCGCAAAAACCGTCGGCTGAAGAAGATGTATGACGAAGAGCAACTCAAGTCCGAGCCGCGCAAGGAAGCCCTTGAGGGAAGTGGTAAAGCCATCTCTCCGTCGTGAAATGGCGTAAAAGGCAGTGGTAGCGGCCCATTGTAGCATTCGCCAGACCTGTGTGACCTTCGGAATCAGTGAGACCTGCTATCGCTATCAGGCCAAGCTCAGTACTGAGAACGCTGAGATTGCAGATCTGCTGGCTATGCTGACCCATAACCAGCGCTAAACCGGGCCGATCGACTATTGGACCACATATGGCGCGATGGGTTCAAGTACGCCAAAGCGGGAGTACTGCTGACGGACCTATACCCACTGACAGCCTGGCAGCCGGATCTGTTTCAGGAAGCAGGTAACCAACCCAAGCGTCAGGAACTGCTGAGTCTAGTCGACCGTTTGAATAGTGAATGTCGGGGAGCGGTAACTTTCGCCAGTGAAGGTACAAAGACGGGGCGTACTAATATGCGCCAGGATCGACTGTCACCCCGGTTCACCACACGTTTCAATGAGGTGCCGAGAGCGCGATTGGATTAGCCGTTGCCTGCCTTAGCACCTGGTACTAGCGGAACTGGATCTCCGATAGGTTCAAACGCTGGTTCGTTTACCGGTACCGCCTCCAGCGATCGTCTGTAATCAGTGATACTGAACAGCGGTTCGAATTCTTCATGAGGAATACTCTTGTCAAACCACCTGCTGAGCTCGTTCTGTTGCAACTCCAGAGGAAACGACTTGTAGTGAATGTCCAAGAAGTCAGGGTGCGGTAGCAAGGTGATGACCCTAGTGGACACTAACGGCTGCCCATCAGGCCCAATCCAGTGCTTGCACATTGCCCCGAACATCATAATCTTGCCTGGGTCGTAAATCAGATACCGGTGTTTGGCAATGGGGCGTGGAGGCTTTTTCTGTTCATCTGGTGTCAGCGCCGTTAAGAGCCAGCCCCCAGAGTATGTCGGTTGCCATTCGAAGAACTCACGGGCGAATACGACCGCCCGGTAACTGCGCGGCGGGATTGAATGCATCTTTGAAATCAAAATTCGGCGCGACTGGCAATTGAATGAAGCCCACTTGGTATCGGGCTGCAGTGTTTGCTTGTCGAGCTTCAGCCACCACACCGCGGACATAACCTGGCGGTCTTTCTTCGTGGGCACCATGCTTAGAACCCGGTCAGTAGGTCCATCTCGCGTTTCGGATTAACCACTGTGCCCAGGATTTTGTCTAAGTCACCCGCGGTGTAGCCCGCCTCAGACAAGATCCCGGGCAAGGCTGGGTGATCGTTCACGTTATAGATAGCACCGCATATCTATATCCCACCGTCATGTGGCTTTCTTAGAGATCAAAAAAATGAGTGTAAACTCTAGTCGCATATAAATGACGATTGATAAAAGATTATCTGATGTTTTTTGATCTATTCTTTTTGCGTTTAGCTTTTTGAGTATCAATTGCCTTTTGCAAAAAAACCAATAGCTCATAGTCCTGAAAGTTCTTTATAATTTCCTTTTGGGTGAAATAGTTCAGCGCATTCTCTAGTGTAATTGTACGATCTTTTGATATCAATGTAGAAACCGCTTGCTCCATCTGATATTCGATTCTCAGAACCTGCTGAGAGCGTATCGTAAAACGATGTTCTGAAAGCGCATCACTAACGCGCTGGCAAAGTCCGGAAAACCTCCTTTGCAGGTAAGACTCAGATACACCAAAGCGCTGAGCAATCTTAGTTCGGCTTATAGGTTCATGTTGACCAGCTATAACCCCATTCAAGAACTTTGATATCCTGCTTTCAAGCATAAGGCTATTGTATTCAGACTTTTTATTTAGCTTTAGAGCAATCCTTCCATTAAGTGCCACTTTTTTCAAAAAGACTTGGGTATCATAAAATAGTTGGTGTGGACCAAATAACCCTAAGGCTTTTTGCAGCAAAAACAGAGTATCAAGCTGGGGCTTCCTACTGCCAGAAATCCACTTTCGAACAATATCCTCAGAAACCCCCATTGCGTCACCTAAGTACCGGCTGGTAGCACTTGGGAATATGCTGCGCAGGGCCTTCAAATTTTTGACCAGCTGCGCCTTTCTAGGCCTGTATTCCGAGTATGTATTTGCATAGAAGAGAGTGAAAACTTCTCTCAGTTGAAGCCACTCTTGTTCGTTGATTGAAATAGTATTGCTGTTACCAAGGAATGCATGGCAATAATGACAATGACCTATCTCTACCGTAGTTGATATATATGGTTGACTCTTTTTGCACCAGGTACAAGAGCTACTTAACTTAACTGCATGCAACATACAAATATTTATTCTGTCCATAGACCAGTACAAATCATCAAATATCGCATTCGAGTTATCAAAGGGCCTGCGCTTATCTCTTCGCTCCTGATAGCAAAGATGGCACCACTTCCTTTGTTTAGAAATTAGACCATGAGCCTTGCTATCTACTACATCTTCTAAAAAACTATAGGAATTACATTTGTCAGAGTCTACTCCGAGAAGTATATTCAATTGCCGCTCCAAACGTTTAGTTTTTGGAGTGCAAGAATTCAGGCATGTAGCGACCTCAAATTGAAAAAATTCACGATTAAGTGCCTTACCGTCATTTAGGTAGTGCTGTACAAAGGCGGTTGGAGGAATACCGTATTTGAGGCTAACTCGCGATATTCTAGACGTATTGGACTCTGGTCCTGTTATCGATCGATCGTGAATCATGAAGATCGATGGATTGTAACCATAGTAACCTGCATATTCAAAGTGAATCACTTGATTGGGTCCCTTACTGGCTTTAACACTCCAGGCCTACCTTTTCGTTTCTTCGCTTTCTTGGTTGGCAATCCCATCAACGAAGCAATTTCGGTATAATCAGTTTGACTAAATTCAACTTCTCCTTCTTCTATTTCGTGGTATATCTGTCTAAGCTCACGAGCATCAAGGGAGTTCAGAATGATCTTACTATGAGTGAGAGTATCGTCTGTTGATAAATCTGCTAATGCCTTTTCAATCATCTGTTTTAAAATACCAATACAACCAAGGCATCGAACATATATTTCTGCGATATTCTCCGAGTTAAGCAATGCCTCATCTAAATCAAAACAGACGTGTGACAACAGGCCGCTATATGCTGTAAGAAATGCTTTTTGGTTGCTTTCCGTATCGAGCTTATATCGATGGAAATGGATCTTCTCGGCTCTTCTTGCTAACTGCCCGTTCCATTGGATTTTTGAGATTCCTTCATAGGTGCCCACAAGAACCATTTGGCACTTAGTAATGTTTGCAATACTTTTTAGAACATCAAGGTTTGTTTTAACATTTGCCTCAGTAAAGGCGAACATATGTTGTAACTCATCTAATATTATGACCTTGACATTTAGTTCTTTGATTCTGTCTTCAACTCTCTTTCGCAACTGATTTTCAGATAACGACTTTCCAGAAAACAAATGTACATCAGCCTCATACCCTGAGGTAATGACTTGACGCACTCTGTTGAGATCAGGATACATCATTGATTCAAGTAATCGACTATAGAACCCCTTCCAGGAAAACTGGGCACCTCCAAGTTTTGGTGTCTCTAGATAGATCGCTGGCAGTTTGGTTTCCATTTTAAGCTCAGTCGCCTGTCTGAACGTATCGTCCAATCCGTTCATGGCAACTACTGTTTTTCCCGCTCCGGTTGGCCCACTAACAAGTATTATTTGATATAGCTCTGGTTTGAATAATTTTTTATTGAGCGACTCATGAATTTCTTTCAGAATTTCATGCTGAAGTATAAAACCAGTAGAAAAATACTCGAGACGTTCTTTGTGAGAGGCTTCCAATAGCTCTTTTGGAAAACTAGGCGTTGGATGAAACATTCTATCACTTCCTTCGGTCAATAGAGTTGGGTACCTGAAGACTCCAGGGATCCAAGTATTCAGCTTCCTCTTTTATAGCAATAGTTGGCTTCACGGCTACCTTATCATTCACTGATTCGGACTCATCAACCTTATTATATTTATTCATCTTACTAGGTCCGTTAAATTTGACTATCGCTTCTTTTTCTTTATGTATTGAAGCAGTCAATTTATATGAATTATTTCGATTAGCTTTGTCTTTGGCGGTTTGCTCTATCGCAAGTTCCTCAGAAATAATTCGACGCTCCGTATTCACGTTGACCTTTGCAGTTGTTGTTGCTTTGATCCATCTTTTATCAAAGTAAATATATAGCGACCTATAGTCTTCCGGGTCCCAACGTGCATCACATTGCTCTCCTTTAGGTGAAGCTTGATGAAAGACAACATTCCAGTAGTCCATTTTCTCATATCGGACCGGTCTTCCTTTTCTAATAGTTACGTATCCCTTGTTAACGGTTGGAAGGGTATTAAAAAAGAATTCATCATCGCATGAAACTTTACAATCAGGTTTAATGCCAAACATCCTGATGCTCTGCCTAGACAACTCCAAACAACTCAGCTCACCTTTCTCGACATAAGTGCGATTGTATTCCTGCAGCAAATTTACCAGAAGCCTATCTATATCACTCAACCGCCAAACTGCTTGATTTGATGGTAAGTCCCTAGCAGTTAATTGCCTCACATTCTTACTTGCCTTGGAATTTCCTTCTAGGTTGTGGAAAAATTTCGAATTCAATACACCAAAAGCTCTTTCGATTGTAGTTCCGGCTTTGGGGTTGCCTTCTCTGGATGTCTTTGATATCGAGTATCTTGCACAAAGTCGTTCAATACTTCGGCAGTTCAATTCGCGGCCTCCATCAACAAATATTGATTCTGGAACCAAACCCCACTGGTCTACCATATTACGTATGCACATCATTACGTTAATGTAGCTCGGATGCCTGAAAGTCAAATAGTGACCTAAAAAAATACCTGTATAGCTGTCTCGTATGGCAGTGAGCCAAGGCTTTTGAGATTGTTTAAGGTTATCGGTCAACGTGAATAAGTCTATCTGCGTATGGTCCAGATGACAGTGTTGCAGGTATCGTGTTGCACGGCTGAAAGGTAGTTCACCTTCTAACCCACGGTTAAAAATATCCATCTGATATGATTTTTTTCCACTTACCCTTGAATATGCCAATTGAACATCTGAAAGTTGATTAAGATAAGTACTTACTGTGGTTATTGTGGGTGCTGGGAGATTCTTAGATTGGCATTTAATCTTAACAATTCTATGAACTTCACTTTTGGATACAGCAGTTCTAGACTGATAATATTCCTCACTTACTGCTTTAATAATTGACATAATCTGAGGATCAATTTTTGAATTTCTATTTCCCATGTGAGACTTTCGTGGTAACAGTGCTGCTATCGGCGATTTACTGTGTTCTTCAATTTTCTTTAGCTTGCGGTAAACTGAGCGTGTGCTTATCCCTAGCTGGACACCAACAGACTCAATGTCATTTGTAGATTCAATATTATGTAAAAGGCTAAATTCGTATGTCGCTCGCTCTAGATCTTTTCCATCAGCAGATAGCAACTCGCTATCTAAGTTTTCGACATTAAAATTGAAGTCGCTGTCTTTGGTATTCCCACTTTTATATGCTGATAGCAGCTTATAATGCGATTCAGATGCATACACTGTTCTATCATCTACATGCAATAGCGAGCGTGTACTAATAGGGAAAAAACATATCTTTGTTTGAATACAGTGATAGATTTCTGATAAGGAGACGCCTAAACCTACTAGAGTGTCTATGTGGACAAAGCCTTCCTCTTTCAAAATATTTCTCAAGCGATTGATGTTAGATTGAGTAGGGTTTTCTTGTTGATAACCATAAAGAAGGTCCAAATTTTCAGATTCTACTTTGTTTATGTCTTCTTCAGTAATAAAGCGATAGCCAATACCTGAACCGTCAAGATAACGATCAAAAGCAGGGCTGTAGAATCGATTACTGATTTCATCATATGAAACGTGATCTGGTCTTTTTCTTGATATTTTTAGTAGCTCCTCCTTTCGTTTGCATTCAACGTAATAAGCGCCACTATTAGTTATTGCAAAGTAGTCTAAAGTATTTCCTCCCGAGAATCTCCTGCCATTACTTGTTATGTACTGAAGAAAAACTGTGGGAGGCTGATCATAAAACTCTAATACATCAGGATCAAATTCCAAAGACAGTAAAACAGGATATTCTAAGGTTTTACTTTCAGCCTGAATTATACGGCTCATTTTCTTGCTTGGGAATCGTATGGCAATGTTACCCGAGACACCGTTGGCAGACACTCGCCTAGCGGGTTCGCTTGATCGGATAGTGTTGATAATTTCAACACCCCTTAATGTTAAACCCCACGACTTAGGTGCATTGTCAATTGTAAGATTTTTGAGCACAGTGGTCACCATGGCATTGAAGATAGTAATTGATACAATATCTAGTCTAGTTAAAGTCGATTGAGTATAACGGTAGAGTAGTTTCAACTATCTAATAAATCGAATTAGGTTACAACTATGCCTCAAATTATTTTCCCGAATCAGTTTCTTTAAAGGTCACGCCTGAACTACACATAAACCGGCACGCATATTTTGCTTTGCTGTTAGCAAAGTTCTAAAACGTTCTTTCGAATGGCCAGAGCTCTTGATTAATCTGAGTGTTCACATGTGAACACTTTAATAGAATGCTGGAGTTCATGTTTTAAGGAACTGTTGAGTGCTGACACATTAATTCGGTCTAGTTGTGTTGTATGACGGATTGCAGCCAGGGGGTTGAGGTTCAATATTGGCTCCCCCGTCTTAATCATTCAAAAGTGTTCACATGTGAACACTTTTTCAAGTTAGTCAGTAGATACTATGTTGAACCTATAGAGGTCACGAGAAAGCGGGGAATAGCTGAGTTGGTGCCTCAGGGTTGATCTGACTATTTGGCTCTGTATTTTAAATAGTCTTGTAAGTGAGGTGTGTTAATGGCATGAAGATTGCTTTGATTGCTACGCGCAAGTCTTCAAATTACTGTTCACTGCTGATTCTTTTGGTAACCTTTGTACTTGAATTGGTTAGATTAAAATTGACTGAATGCAATGGTGCACAATCATTACTGATAGTGAGAATGTCTCCTCATCCGTAATACAGACGCTCCGGTTAGGCCAAGTCATTCAGGCTGATTGGTTTAAATGGACAGTCCTGTACTAATAGTTTCCTTTACATTCGAGACGTGACTGCTAACTTAGAAGAGTAAATCTCTATGGAGAGTTGAACATGCTGAAATGGATAACAAAAATTCGAGTAGAAGGTGACTCGCGATTCATTTCACTGCCTGAGGACCTGCTACGAGAAACACAATGGAGAATAGGAGATGAGCTGGTTCTGACAGTAGCTGATGGATATGTTGAGCTTCATTCAAACAGAAAGCCAAGCCTTAAAGATTTAATGGCCAATGTCCCCGAGGGTGGACTACCATCAGTTGAAGAGCTCATAGGGTTGAGTTCCCCGATAAAAGCAGTCGGTCGGGAGGTTTAGTTTACGTTATCTGGGCAAGATTCATAAGGCTGAGTCTATTGTGAGAATATATACAGTTCCTCTGGGTAGCCTCTGCAGCCAACAAAGTGCTTCCATTGCGACATCAATCGACTCTATACCTGGAACTATTGGAGAATGCCACGCGGTTTCTCGATCAGCTTGCTCTACAGTAACTGCGCGCCCTGTCCATGCAACAGCCGATCGAAAACAATGGTGTGGAAAACCAGATACTGTTATGAGCACTGGGTTGTTCAAACTGGCTGTTCACCGGATCACAGCGAGTCTTATGCGTATCTGAAAGACTTGTACATCAGGTTGCCAATGCAGCGAGCGAGTGGGATCGACAAATTGGTGCTACAATGCTAGCAATAAACTAACAAGAGTTGATGATCGGACGATCAGCTCCTGATGCGCGAGCCATTCGTGCCGATCTTTCTTTTGGGGCCAAGTATCAGCCATGCTTGAATCTCTAACCAACTTGATTGCTAGCTTGTATTTCCCTTCCACAACTCGAAGAAGGGGAGTCCTCGTATTACTTCGCCCGATATATCGAATGACTTGTAGACGCAGTGGTGGTTTGGCAAGGTCTTGACTCGTTCGGATAGCTCCCCTAATTCAGAAGTAAAGCCCAAGGCGCCCATCTCGGCGGCGGTAGCATTTGGTACCTTGTGGATGAACCAGGTGAGCAGGGGTTCCCTGTAATCCGTGGCACCGGCCTTGAAGTGCCTCAGGTACTGAGATGCTAGTATTACCCCGGTACCAAATTCCCTGCCCTGCAGCAGTAGCTTACGGAGTACGTCGAACTCATAGCGCATGATGTTGTCGGCTTCGTCGACGAGTAGGTAGGAATCAATGACTCGCAATTGAGGGTTTTGGCCAAGAAAGGGACGCTTTGGAGTTTTGAGCATATTCTCGTAAAACATGTTCAGCATGATGACGACAAGCAAGTTCTTGCTACGGTCGTCTTGGCCAAGGGCGTCAAGAGATATAACCACGATACCGTCGAGGAAATCATCAAATGATTTTGTCCGATAATGTTCAGGCTCAAAGATCTCCATGTCTACTAAGTCGTCGATGATAGCCATCGGCGAATCGGATTTCCCGCCTAGCAGATCCCTGTATTCCGCATGAATGTCATATATCGTTGGCGCGTGACCCTGCGCGTTGCAAGTTGCATAGGCATTCCGGACTGCGCTTTTCAGCTTGTCCCGTTGGACCGGCCCTATACCAGAATAAACCTTGTCTAGAATGTCTGCGAAGAAGCGAAAACGATCCAGCCAAGGAGCTACTGACTCACCCATGTCGGCAGTGTCGAAAAGATTGAGTGGTAGCCGGGAGGGCCGTATAACCCGCGCCCCTGTGGCTTCCACGAATTCCGGGCTACTATAGTCCCGCTTATAGTCGAAGATCAGTAATCTCGGCTTGATATCCCTGTTCGATTCTCGCGCTGTTGCTATCTGAAGGATCAAGGACTTCAGTAACTGTGTCTTGCCGGTCCCTA
Source organism: Saccharospirillum alexandrii (assembly GCF_004000275.1). Classification (GTDB taxonomy): domain Bacteria; phylum Pseudomonadota; class Gammaproteobacteria; order Pseudomonadales; family Natronospirillaceae; genus Saccharospirillum; species Saccharospirillum alexandrii. The sequence goes on along the minus strand of NZ_RCIP01000002.1, from coordinate 536,463 downwards.
GATCCCCTACTACTCCGATATTGAGCTGGTTAAGTTGGGTGTCCGAAATGTTTAAGTCAAGTTGCTGAGGCTCGAAACCATCGACTGTATTTCCTACTGACAGCGTAATCCCTCTACTTTTACTAGAAGGACCGGCCGGGTTGGTTTCGGTTATAGTCTCGGAGGGGAGGCCTCCTAATGACTTTTTATCTGCTTCGCTAGGAGCAAGTCCGGTTGGCTGGGTATTGGCATTATTTGGCTCCTTCTCTATCTTTTGTGTGTCGGCAGACGGTCGGCCTGGAGAAGGGGGTGGGGTGAGATCCGACGCCTTGGCCGCCTCGGGTATCAACCCCCAGGTGCCTACCTTTCCTCGTACGGCTTCATAAAATATGTGGGCGTCACCCGCCACGATCCGGCCAGCGTCTGGCAGGGAGATGAATATACTCTCTGGGTAGCCATCGCCGTCATGGTCGCGAGGACCGCTTTGTGACGAGTCATCCACGACTATCAATCGGCCACGCCCATCGACGCTTGTCACAGGTGTAGGGCCGAGGATCCCGGCTGCGATCATCTCGTGGTATTCAGCCCAACGAGCTCCTTGCATGGAAACGGATTCTTGCTGGCTATAGACACGTAGCCCAAAACCCACCATGGAGAGTAATAAGTGTTGGTAAGCGAGCTTCCAAGCAAGGGACTTCTCAGCGCGTTCCTGAATTGAGAGGAAAAGTTTCGAAAGGGCCTTGGCTTGGGCCAGGGCTTCCTTAGAATCGGATTGACTGAAGGTTGCTCCTTGCCTGCACTTTACTTCTACCGGGGTGAGATGCATCCGGATTTCTTTACTGCAAGCGCGGATTCCAATCACCAACAGGTCTGGACGCGAGAGAGATGCATCCTTCTTTTCCTTCCCAAGCGAACGCGCGAGATCGGCTAAGTAGCCCCGGAAGGGATCGACAGGCACGATCAAGGCTATTGTCGTATCTTCCTGAGATCCCGAAATTACCGGAAGGAGACTATCAGTATTGCCGGACACGCGGAATTGATCCTGAAGGAGGCGTACCGATAGGAAAAGTCCCAGATCCCCCGTGGCGCCGGTGTCATCACCAGAAAGTCCTCGGACTGTCGGTATTCCTCTTCGTGCTACTTCTAATAATATTTGCTCTACTTGTTCGTCAGCTAGGTCGTTGCAATTTGGCAGGAGCTCCAATACGCGCCTGAGGGCTTCCCGATCAGCTACTCGTATCTGGGACAGTAGGTAATAGCCGTTTGTGTCTCCCGCCCGGCTTGAGTATGAGGGAAGGTCATAGTCCCAAAGATAGGTTCCCTTAATACGCCCCCCAAGAAAACAAGCTGGATCAATGGCAGAGGATGAAACAGCGACGAAGCTGGTGTTTTTTTCCTCGAGCATGTTCGAGATGGCATGAACGTTCGGGGCAAATTGCAAACCTATCTTGTCATCGCTGGCACTTTCGATGGTAGTAATACAGCTAGCTATTTTGTCGGCGAGAACGTCTCCTGAAGGTGGCATCGAAAGACCTTCCCTAGACTCATTCAGAAAAGCATTGTGCAATTGGCGTCTTATACGATGCCGGAGCAGGCCGCCAATACCAAGTGGTGAACGAATACCGACAGGTGTTGCCTCCGGCTGTGCGGATTCAAGCTGGGCTATTATCCCAAGGTCTGGCTTGGTTCCCTTTGGTTGCCTATCGAACCAACGGACATGACTACCGGTGTCCTCGGATAGATTGGCTATGGTTGCCTGGTCAGGACGAGAACTATTTGGTCGCGTGTCGAATACTTCCAGTATTCTGGGACCCGTTCCCGGGAATGCTGAGCTTTTTTCTTTGTTGCCGAAACGTCTGGTACACCAGATTGCGAGTCCTTCATTACATGCGTCCGTGGTTCCTCCAGCGCTGGAGACAACGATACTTATGATTGGTTTCGCTGAAAGGAGATCTGAAACGTCTTCGAGAGCCCTTGATACCTGAGCAGGGCTGAATCCATTCGAGACGCCCCCAACTATCAGACCAAACGTGTCATCTAGAGGCGACTGGTTTGATTTGTCGGCGATCTGACCAAGTCGGGATCCATTCCAAAGGACAGACCAATAGTCAGAATTGCATTCGACGGACAGGAAGTCCACGCGGTCGATACCGTTAGGACCCCCGGGTGCCTGAAGTGACATGGTGAGGATGTCCGGTACGCATGAAGGATCTAGGATACTTGCTGCCGGGCAGGGACGGGGATCTTCTCCTTCCACTTCTTCATGGAGCACGTATTGGGCAAAGCAGTGCCATGCGAGGCGCAAGGGGTGCAGTGGAGAGAGGATAATCGCATCTGGGATCCGCGCGAGGGTCTGCCCGTCCATCTCTCTCGGACAAACGGCAATCGTATCTACCCAACACGCTATGTCGCGATCGCTGGAAAGCCAGTTCAGGTATGCACCCAAATAGTCCTCAACAAGGGATCGAAAACTAGTATCTCTTGCCAACCATTTGCCCAGCGGGGCGGATTCAACCAGTCCTGACTGGTCGTTCGTCAGCCTTATACGACTGAATATTTGTCGTCGGGCTTCGATGAACTCCTTTGGGGGTTGAAAAAAAGAGGTCTCTGGACGAGGATCGTGAAGGAACCGAGCTTTTGAAAGAATTGGGCCGTGGCTGCCACTCCAGTCTGGAGGAGCCCACTGGGAAGAATAGTCGTCCGATAATACAAGTGGAATGAAAGAGCTGGATATATTCTGTTCATCAAGTAGCCATCCTTGCAGGCTTGAGGATCTTGCGTGGCGCTCAAGCTGAACGATTGCCTTCGTATCGAGTTTCTCCAGATTGCTCCGGTTCAGCTTGATCAGGCGCTCAAACTCGCTCTTGCAGCCTTCCTCTTTTACTTCCTCGCAGGCGACGTTGATCTTGCAGGTTTCAATACCCTGTCTGGTAGCTGGCTGGAAGGAAACCTCCAGCTGGCAATTTCCATCGGCTTCAATTTCTACTTGGTATTGTCCACCCCCTATGTCGTGGACAGAGAGAGTCTGTTGGCCTCCGTCCGGTTTTTCTGTTGCATCATCAGGAATTCCCGTCGCGCTAACTACCGTGGCCCCGGGTGATGTGAAGAGAAGGATTTCGTAACGTCCTGGCCCAGGGAGGGATAACGCAGTTTCCCAATTCGCGGAGGAGCGGCCTTTGCGAGGTTTTCTCGGGGGGGTAAGTTTTCTTGCCATTCGGCAACTTACCATTATGCCCGGAACCCACGTTGCCAGCGATATAACCCTTGTTGTTGCGGCTTTGCGACCCTCTACTGCGATTTTATAGGTGATCGGGGTTTTCTGTCCGTTGGAAGGCGGGGTATCTTTTAGCGACCTTGCTCTATCCACAACTAATGAATGCGGCAACTTCCCATGGGAGCCACCAGTCAAGTGGACCTCAACCGAGGAGGCTTCATCGTCATCGCCTCCCACATCAACAGACAGCTCGACGACATCGCGAACGATGGCGGGCATGTTTCTAACTATGGGAAGCAGGGCATTTGTACACGTGATCGAGAGCTCTCCAGTCGCCTCATCTAGCCCTTCTGATAGCAGCTCTGTCCAGCACTCAGTATCTAGCGTTTTCCACCACTGCGGTGGTTGTTCGATTTCGAAAGAATCGGCAGGAATATAGAATGCTTGGGTCGCTCTTTCAAATGCCGTGGGTACTTCACAGTTTGATTGAATATGCTTTAAGAATGCCTCGAGTGCCTCCTTCGTGGTGTTTTCCAATGTTGCATCATTGGTAATGCCATCGATGCCTGTTTTGAATCCATCGGCCATCTCGCTAGCAACCTGATCAATAATGTTTAGCTGTTGCTTGGTGGACAGGTCCCCGCTGCGAGTAGGTGGTGTGCCGCATGCTAGTGCAAGCGCAACGCCTGCTGACAATCCATGTTCATTCTCCGGTATGGAATATATTCGAGATATTAATCTCCAAGCAGCTATCCTGCTTCCGCCATCTTCCTCCATTTCATCTAGAGCAGAGGCAGCACTCTCTATCAAATTAGTTGCATCCAGAATTGAACTCCTTTCAATGCCGGCGGCCTCAAGTCCTTGCCTGACCAGACTCTGTACAAACCCATCTTCCCACCATTGCTCGAAGGTAGAATGCTCGGTATTACTTGAGGCGCTGATGCCAAACTCATCGGTGGTAGAGGCGACTGATCGATTGTTGTGTTGGCCAGGCGGGACTAAGGCAATGAAACTAGAGCTATGGGGATCATTGCGTATATGAAGCAGGTGGTTCTCATCACACTTGCCAGACATTCCAATGCCGGGGTTTGGATCACTATGATGTCCCTGAGGCATTTGAAGCAGAACCGGGAGTAAGACTTTTTTGCCACCCACCAGGCTGATCTCTATTCCTCCATTCTTGGAAAGTTCGAGGAATAGGCGTTCCAGAATATCCATGGGAGGGCCATGGAATATGAATCGGGATTCCATCTTGTTGGTGTTCGTAGTGCGTCCTCGAACTGAACCTTGGACCTTCTGCGAAGTGATCCACGCAAGGCGTTGTACCAGTTTATTCATATACTTTCGCTTATGGACTGGGTGGCGGGGAAGGGGGGTAACAACAGCATGCCGCTTTCTGCATCTGGGCTATCGAGTACTAGCCCAAGCATCCTGAGTTGCTGGCCGAGGTCATTATGCGCAATATCGTGCCGGTCAATGGCGATGCCATAGTCAGCTAAATGCTGGGCTAGCCGGTGTATGGATCTCGGGCCTACCATGCCAAAGAGGGCGCAATGGACCAAGGCAAGGACAGACACTGGACCGAGGGATACTATCCAGGGGCTTGATGGACTATTGCCTTTTTTCTTAAGGACATATCCTTGGTCGTAACCCCTAAGCAAATGAATTGCTGTCTGCCTCTGTCCAAGAGCGTGACGAGCAAACTCAAGAAGATTTGAGCCAATGCCTTTCCTGCAATTCAAGGCGCGCGCCTCCCGCTCTCGGATTTCAACTAGATCTTCCATCGTACCGGCCTCTATTAGAGCTCCTTTGTTGGACTGGATATGGTGGCACAATTCAGTGATGTCCTTGCTAGAACAAAGATTTCCCTCGAAGGCCGCCCCTGCTTGTTCCAGCGACCAAAGTAGCGTGTTGATGCCAAGTCTTGCTGCAAGGTAGTTGGAAGCACGGTCACGGAATCCTGGCAAAGCCTTCCCGCCGTAAGTCATGTAATGGGGTGAAGAAGGGAAGATTTGTGCCCGGACCTCTGGCTCAGAAATGGGCTCACTGTTTTCATATGCGTCAGATAGACAACGCCAGATCCTTGCTTGAACGTCACAGAGCCATATCACATGTGTTGCTGCGCCGAGGCGTAGAATCGATTCCAGAAGACTTGTCCACTGACGTCGAGTCATTGCCCCCTTTGCATGGATAACAGCGCGCAAATCATGGGTGAATTGTCTTGATGGTAGGAACCGGATGCTGTCAAAATCTTTCCTTGATAAGGTGGCCACCTCGATAGAGGGGACAGGGGCTAGCTCCCAAGTTGCAGGACTATTCCAAGCTTGGGTTTCTTGGCCTAGCCAGCGTGCAAATACGTCGTCGTCTTCTCCTACGCTCATTGCGTCGAAAAGTTCTGCCCATAATTCACGAGCCGAATTATCGTTCTCTGAACCGAGCCATACCATGCGGCGCAGGAGGCTACCAGCGGGCCAGGAATTACTGCTGAGACGGGCAGACCCAGAAAACAGAGCGACTTCTGGCACTAGCGGTGTTATCTGAAGGAATCGCTTGGATGACTGGTTCGGTAGTTTGGGGCTTTCGAGGACACCATGAAGAACTGAATGCCACGTGTCAGCTTTTAAGGTTGCCCCATCAGGTGATTGCAAACGCTTGTCACGGAACCGCTGGATCTTCCTATCTAGGTCTCTTCCAGCTTGAGGTACGCTACCTTCGGTAGCGGAGTCGTATCCAATTGTGCGATATAATGATGCTACAAGGACCTCTGAACTGGCATATTCTGGCGCAGGGCTGATCGAAAGCGCGGACTGTCTGTATTTAGGGTGTGATGACTTCCACGGCGCCTGCTTGAAATTGGTATAAGTCACTGCTGGCCCTCCCCGAGGGTTGCGACAAACCCGTTCCAAGATTGGCCGATTTCAGTACCGTCGGTGCCAAGCTTAATCGTTGCATCCATTAGTATCTCCGGGTCCCTGACGATTGGGCCTGAGAGTCTTGCGCGCGTAGTATCGAGCAAGGCTACAACGGTGCGAGGCAGGGACGCGGGAGACAAACCCCTCTCCAATTCCTTTACTGCCTTAAAAAGTTCATAGGTCAGTGGAATCGGCTGCTGGGATCTTCCTGTGCCAATTTGCAAAAAACAGATGGGTGATCGGGGGCGGCCTTGCGTTGGAAGTTGCAGCATCTTTACGGGGCGAGGCTGAACTATAAGGGTTGCTTGGCGCTGAGAGGGTGGCAAAGGCTGACCAAAGGTCGTAGTCAGGGAGACCTCGAATCCTTGACGAGTGTTTAGAAGTTCCTTAACTTGCTTTGCAACTTCGTACAAGCTCTGTCCCGTATCATCGTCCTCGACTACTTGCTGGAATGATGCGAGAGTTTCGGAATCCGCAACGACAGCCGAGCGGCTACATATGCTGCGTCTCACCAGCCGACAGGCAAAATCACGCAGGATACGTTGCAACCGGTTCGCTGCCGTTGGTCTTTTGCGTCGTATCGATGGAGCCGAAAGCAAAGCGTCAGCTTCGGCTAGTCTCTTCAGCAGGTCGATCTCCATCTTCGATAGGATCTGGTATTTCCGTACAAAATCAATCCCTCCGGCAAGGGACCGACTGAACCTGATATCGAGCTCCCCTAGTTTGATTCGGCTTCGGCTACTGACTGTAACTTCGGTGTCGGGGCTGGCGAGGGCAGGATCCAGAAGGTTAGACAAATTTTCTAGTAGCGAGGCTATTGTAGCTGGTAAATAATTGCTCTTGCGGCTTGCCAAGAAATGCTGGAGCCCGCGCAAGGTTCGTGTTTGGGCAAGCGATTTGTCTAGTCCAAGGTCCTTGATATCTTGCCGTATTAAATTGGCAACACTACTGTCCCAGTCATGGAAAAGTGCGTGCTGATAGCCTGACGTTGCGATATGAAATATCGCCGTTAGTTGGCCTATGCGAGGCGCTTTGTTTAATTGCCCAGAGTTGTCTTGTTCGACAAGGTGCATGGCCCATTCGCACGGGGAACCCTGTTTTTCTTGCGTGGTCGCTTGATTACCTGCCAACAGGTAAGATAGTAAAGAAAACAAATCACGAAAGCTCCAGCGTTTCCCGCTCGCCAGTTCGTTCCAACGGAGTATCTGCAATAAGGCTTCCTGATGACTCTGTCGGGCCAGCAAAGACTGACTATGGCAGAAAGGACAAGCAACACCCGCTGGGCACTCATCTTTTCCAGGCCAAAGTTCTGGCTTGGTAGCATACTCAAGCAGGGCCGAAGCAGGGGAAAGTTTACTGTCTTCAGGGCTGATCAGAAGTGATTCAACGTCCATTGGCCAAGAGGCCACTTCCGGGAAGCCTTCGAGGGGCCAGCAGGACAAAGCGCTGGAAGAAAGACTCACGGAGCGAGTAATTGTTTCCAATAAGTCACGAGGAAACTTCAGCTTGTTTTCGACGGTATGAATTAGCGCATCGTCTAGAATGCCCCTATTTACACAACACAGGTATATGTTTGTGTCGGGGCCCTCAAACATTGATGAGAGCTCTTCGACCAGAAGTTCTGAAGCGGACCTTCCTTCCTGTCCGGCCGTTACAGATGCGTCTTGTACTACGAATAAGTCCAATTGGCTCGGTACGGCGGCAAGGCTCCCCGCATCCGCCTGTATGGTCCGAGGGACAGCCTGTCCCACTGGTGGGTGGAATGCTTGGGAAAGCTTCTCCAGCAGTTTGCCATCCGCATCGAGGCCTCGATCCATACATTTTATGGTGTGTTCGATAGCCTCAGTCTTGCCGTTACCCGGTCCCCCGACCAGTAGGAGTATCCTCGGAGTCCCCTTTGTCCCCGAAGCAATCTTTTCTGCCCACGTTTCCAGCATCGATATTAGGTTAGTTCTTAAGAGGCTCTTGCCCGGGCGTCCGCTATGGGAATCAAACAGTCGCTTTACACCACCGGAGTGATGTCCTGCCCACTCGACCAATTCACGTGGGAACTGGGTCTCGGTCACTCCGGTTGCATCCATGAATTTTACTCCTTATGTGGCTGCGACCACTTCTTCTTGTGTGGTTTGAGAGCTTGCACAGAAATTTGGTTTTATTACCTTAGACGCTTCTTCCAGAGCTGCTGTGACTGCGAGCCCGATAGCCCGAGCGAGAAAGGGAGGAACCGCGTTTCCGACTTGGGTGTAGCGGGGGCACTCCTGTGAACGCATTGGCCCTCCTGTTGTGAATTTTCCGCTGAAGCGGAACCAATCAGGGAAACTTTGTATCCTTGCGCTTTCCCGCACAGTCAGTATTCGTGGCTTTGCGTAGTGGAGCACGTCGTCTGGGAGCGTAGTAATCGTAGGTGCGGGAAGGTCTTTCGACATTAAGTAAATCCGATGCTTCTTGAGTCCAAACCTTTCTCGGCTTTCTTTATCCATCAGTACGCCAGGCTTACACTCTTCAAGAATTCTTGTGAAGCGTTCCCGAACTTCTTGCCGATGCCTGGCTAGGCGCATGCTATCCATTGCATCTTTGCGGCAATGTTTGTTCATCAGCTTCTGGTATGTGGTATTCGGGCCCAGGTAGACTGCCTCCTCGAAACCTGGCGGTGAATAAGGGTCGACACAAGGCTGGCGGAGCAAGTGATCGGTGTTAAGATCGGATATTGCATCACTAGCCGTGACGATCTCCGGAAGACGAAATTTGGATAACTGCTCCAGTCGCTTCTCTTCTAACAACTGAAAAACCCTGTGTACGCCGCCATCTAGCTTGGCCGAAATATCATTGTTAAGTCCAAGTACAATGAGGCGCGATCGTTTCTGGGGTACGCCGAACCGAGACGCATCCATTAGTTCGCAATGGACATCGTAGCCAATAGCTTCAAGGTCTCTCTTGAGCTTGTCATAATAGGATTCCGATGCTTGCAGGCGGATTCCGTCATCCGTCTTGGTTGCATGGGCAACCTTCATTCCCGGAACATTTTCGAGGATGAGCGCAGATGGGCGTATTGCTTCGACGACCTCAACATATCTCTTGAACAGTAAGTTGCGAGGGTCTGACTCTTGACGCCTACCGGCAAAACTAAACCCCTGACACGGTGGACCTCCAGCGAGGATTTCTATTTTACCCTTGAGGTGAGTTAGTTCAGTATGGTGTTCGGCAAGCAAATCATCGATGCCCCAGGCCTTTTGCTCTAACCAGAAGGGCCAGGCGAATTTCTTGGCTGGCAACTTCCGTTTGCCGAGAAAGTTCGCAGAGAATGTCTCGAACGCCATTGGATCCTTCTCAATAGCGAACAAACCTTCCAGTCCTGCCAGCGACAAGCCGAGAGAAAGTCCTCCGCACCCGGCGAAGAGGTCTATAAATTTATAGTGAGCCATTTTGCTGTTATGGTTCCTTTCGCAATACGGGGATGGCCCGCAGCGGTAAAACAAGCCGCACAACGCGGCTTAGAGGAATCTTGGGTTTTTGATGCGATCCAAAACCGAATCTCGAGGCGGGGGAAATCGTAACGCCGCATTAGTTCCACCTCGGAGCACGTTATGACAGGGCGCTGAAGGACCTAAGATCCAAGGCAGCCCCTGCCTTGTATAGTGCATCGTAAAGAGAGGTTGTTCAAGCGAGAGGGAAGGTATATCCAACTCGAGAAACCGCAAAGTTGAATGAATTCAACTACATAGAGATGTTCTATAGCATGAAAAGGCAACACGGAGCTAAGGGAGGTATAGCACCGGTAGAGTGCGAGCAACACTATTTTAACGAGCCTGACAGAGCTCTAGTGAATTAGTGGCGATTCACTACCATAAAGTTAGTGGGTGCTTACCTTGAAGGGTCCTTAGTTAAGCATTGTGACAATGTATGATACAAAACTGTGATGAAATATGCTGTGAAAGGAACAGATGCCGAGGTTTCGAAAGCGTGTTGCGCATAACCCTTCTTTGAATTTCACAGGTTAATCAATTGCATATGTAGTGTTGATTAGTAGCTAAATGCGCTTAAAGTTAGTGATTGCATACCTGGAAAGTATTTAATATAGGGTTTGTGACCTTCTATGCTATATAGTTGTGACAAAGTATGCTGTAAACGACAAGGGGTGGCCCTTTTTTTTGATCCGCGAAGCGGGGCGTATCGTTCGCTAAAGCGTCCGGGTTCGACAAATCGGCAGGAAAGCCGATTTGGACGCCCGAAGGGCGCCCCGTAGGGGTTAGGCCCATGGATGGGCCGAATCATTCCCGCCGCCGTGCCTTAAGGTGAATGTAAACTCACACCCCCTGGGGTGTTTTTTTTTGATCTGCGTAGCAGGGCGTACCGTTCGCTAAAGCGCCGGGTTCGACCATTCGCCGGGCGCGAATGGTCCCGCCGAAGGCGCCCGAAGGGTCGGGGCCATGGATGGCTCCGAGGCATTTTCGCCGCCGTGCCCAGGCCGGTATGGGCGCTGGCTAACGATGCGGGACCGTCAGTTAATCATCCCAGGCAACCAGGTCGCAATCGGCGGGAAAATGATCATCAGTGCCACCAGCAGCATGGAGCACAGAATATAGGGGATCGCCGCTGTGTAGATTTCCCTCATGCTGGTACCGGCCGGTGCCACGCCTTTCATCACAAACAGCAGCAACCCGAAGGGTGGGGTAGTGAAGCTGATTTCGAGCGCCAGCAAGATGATGATGCCAAACCAGATCAGGTCAAACCCCAGGGTTTCTGCCAGCGGGAAGAAGAACGGGACGGTGAGCATCATGATGGAAATCTGCTCCATGAAGGTGCCGAGCAGCAACAGCACACCGAACATGGCCAGGAGCATATAGATCGGGGCCAAATCATAGGAGGTCGCCCATTCGATCAGACCGCTGGAGGCTCCCGAGAAAGCCAGTAGCTGGCTGAACGTGGCAGAGCCGAAGACGATCAAATAGGCCATCAGGGTGACTTTCAGTGAACCGCTGACGGACTGGGTGAACACGGCCCAGCTCATTTTGCGGTAGACGAACCCAAGAATGATGACACCCAGCGCACCGAAAGCAGCGGACTCGGATGGGGTTGCCAGGCCAGTTAACATCATCATGACGATGATAACCATAACGCCTACCATCGGAATGATATCGGTCAGTATCAGTTTGATCTTTGCCAGGAAGGGGACGGGTTCCAGCTCATACACGGGCGCTGCATCGGGGTCGAGCCGGGTGCGGACCCATATGGTCACAATGTAAAAAAGTGCCAGTATCAAACCGGGTATGATGCCGGCAATGAGCAGTTGCGCAATGTCGATTTTTGCCAGAGTCCCCAGCAGTACGGCCAGCGCTGAGGGCGGAATAATGATAGCCAGCCCGCCGGTTCCCAGAATGGGGCCGATCGACATGTGCTTTTTGTAGCCTCGCTTGGTCATTTCCGGTACCAGCAACGAGCCCATCAATGCGGTTGACCCCATGGATGAACCACTCAGAGTGCTGAATGCCGTACCACCGACAACGGTGACGTAAGAAAGCCGGCCCGGCACCTTGCCCATAAGCTGATCGATGGCGTTGAACATCTTCATGCCCAGGCCCGAGCGGAAAAACAATTCCCCCATTAAGAGAAACAATGGAATGGGGACCAGACTGAATTTGGAGAGGGAGCCGAAACCATTATTAAGCAATTGAATAATGCCGTTCTGACCTCCCATGAAATACCAGGAGCCAATCACGTTGGCAGCTAGGAATGCTAGCGCGATGGGCGTGCCAATGCCCATGAAGAGAACGATGAGTGACAGCAGAAAACCGAGTGCAAAATACCATTCCATCATTCTTTGATCCCCGCTTCACCGCTGTGCAAGATGTCTTTTCCGACAACAAATTTAAAGAACTCTGTGGCCATCAGGAAAAAACAAAAAGGAAAGACGATGGTAAGTATCCATTTGGGTACAAAGAATGCCCGAACATCGTAGTCGCTCCGGGTGACGTTCTGAACGACGAGGTCATAGCCTTTCCAGGCCAGAACCAGACACACCAGGACACAGAACAGAGAGACTGCCCGGCTGTGAACGTTCAGGACGGATTTGGGCAATGTTGCTGTGAATAATTCGATATAGACATGCCCCTTTTCTCTAACCAGCCAGGGCGCGCCGAGCAGGGTAAGATAGAACATGGCGTATTCTGTTGATACGAAAAACCAGGCCGAAGGCTGTAGGCCAAGGTTACGTAATACGACCGTCAGTACAATGGCCACCATCAGCCACACCAGCATGGCGCCGGCGACGATGGCTAGAAAATCGATCAAAGCTTTGTAAGCCTTGCTGGCAATTCGCATGGTATTCACCTGCTAGCAACCAAAAAACAGGCACGGCAGATGGCTGCCGTGCCTGTTATGGCTTGGGTCGAGTTAAAGTTCGTTGAACATTTCTACCAGTGAATCATAGTGCTCCAGTCCCATTGGGTGGCGTTCCATCAGGCCGCGCATCCGGTTCCAGGTTGCTTCACGTGCAGACTCAGAAAATTGCGCGCGCACATCGCCTTCAAGATCTACAATCTGCATGCCATTGGCGATCATTTCTTCGCGTTGTACTTTGGCATCTTCCTGCAAGGTTAAGGCGCTGTTGCGCTCATGCTCGATGGCTACTTCCTGAAGGATGATCTGGGCTTCTTCGCTCAGCTCATTCCAGCTGTCGAGGTTAATGATGACGCCCATGTCAGTCGAGAAAAACGAAGGTTCAATCCGGTAGTTCAGGAAGCGATCCCAGTTTAGGTCCGCCAGGCCAATCTCAGTCCAGCCTGTGGCGTTTACCACGTTACGCTCCAGCGCTGAATACACATCGGTCGTTGGCAAACTGATGGGTTCGGCACCCAGGTAGTCGCGAAAGAATGCATCGTAAACCGGGTTGGAGCGCAGTTTCAGTCCGTCGACACTCAGACGGCCATCGTCGCCAATGGTGGGTTCGTCGACGGTGTACAGGTTGTAGCTCACACCGCTCTCAAACCAGCCCAAATAGTAGACGCCCATTTTTTCCTGGTGGATCTGATTCAACAGATCGATGCCGCCACTTTCACGGGCATAAATGGCGTTCGTATTAGAAGCAACCATGATGTCGCGTTCCGGTACGGTGCCGCCATAGAAGCTGGCCGCTGTATAGGCCATATCGACAATGCCGTTGCGCACAGCGTCGGGTTGTTCACTCAGGCCAATGACTTCCGGGCCACCACGTACATCAATTTCAATGATGCCTTCGCCACGCTCGTTCACCATATCGACAAATTGCAGAAAACTGCGGGTATAAATCAGCGAGGTGTTGAAGGCATGAACAGCGGTAATACGCTCTTCAGCCGAAGCGATGCTCGTGACCGACAGTGACGACACCAGGCCAATGGCCAGGGCCGTTTTTTTCAGGAATGACTGCTTCATTATTATTACCTCTCATTGTTATGAATCCGGGGCTGCCTGTTGTTCTGTTAGCCTGAATACTGGCTAGGTTGGCATGGTCCGGTTTTCTTGGGGTTTGCGTCATCGATTGTCGCGGGCGATCAGCCCGGGTGCTCCTTCCGGCTGGCCCTGTGTCCAGGGATACCGTGTTTGATACGTCAACAAAAAGTCGTCTATCTTCGATCTGTATCCTTCGGTCAGATCAATATCATCCCAACCATTGAGCAATTTGGTTTTCCAAACCGCGTTTATGTCGAATGGGATAACCTGGCCAGCAAAATGAATCTGTTGGCTTGCCAGATCCACGCTGATGGGGGTGGGTTCAGACCCGAGTGCGTTCAGCAGTCGGTCTGCGTCTGCCTCGTTCACGAGCGCTGGCAACAACCCATTGTTAACGGCGTTTGATGAGAAAATATCGCCAAAGCTGGGGGCAATGACACAGCGGAAGCCATAATCGACGAGGGCGTATACGGCCGCTTCACGCGATGAGCCCGCACCGAAATTGCGGCGTGCGACCATGATCTGGAAATGCTCCGCACCGGGCTGGTTTAATATGAAATCATCCGCCGGCTTACCGGTGTCATCGTGGCGAAGGTCGTACAGCAGGAATTGGCCGTAGCCCACCCGGCGGGGTTCTTTCATAAATCGGGCAGGTATCAGCTGGTCGGTGTCCACATTGCTTCTCACCAGCGGGCATGCGGGTGCCGTCAATTGGGTAAAGGGCGTCATGGCTGGGGGAACTCCTGAAGCAAGGGGCGTACATCGGTGAGGTGTCCGGCCACGGCCGCTGCCGCGACCATGGCGGGCGACATCAGATGCGTGCGGGAACCCAGACCTTGTCGGCCTTTGAAATTCCGATTGGTGGACGAGGCGCAACGCTCACCCGATGCTAACTGATCGCCATTCATGCCAACGCACATGGAGCAACCCGATTCGCGCCACTCCAGCCCTGCCTCTATGAAGATGTGATCGAGCCCTTCGGCCTCGGCCTGAGCCTTTACCTGCGTTGACCCGGCCGAAATCAAACCGGGTACCTTGCTCTTGCGACCTTTAAGTACAGCCGCTGCTGCGCGAAGGTCCTCGATGCGAGCGTTGGTGCAGGAACCAATGAACACCCGGTCTATGGCAATGTCAGTTAGAGCCTGACCCGGCTTCAGGCCCATGTAGTCAATGCTGTCCCGATGTTGCCGGGCTTTGTCCGTCGCGTGCGCATCATCCGGGTAGGGCACACAGGCGGTGATCGGCAGGGCTTCTTCAGGCGACGTTCCCCAGGTGACCTGAGGGGCGATCTCGGAGGCATCCAATTCGACCTCACGGTCAAAGACCGCGTCTGCATCGGTGACCAGGGTTCGCCACCAGGCCGTGGCCTGCTCGAACTCGTCGCCTTTTGGCGCCATTGGGCGGTTTTTGAGGTAAGCGAGGGTTTTGTCGTCCGGTGCGATCATGCCGCAACGAGCGCCGCCTTCAATGGACAGGTTGCACAAGGTGAGCCGGGCTTCAACACTGAGGTCGTCGATGGCTGACCCGGCGTACTCGATGGCGTAGCCCCGGGCGCCGTCCGCGCCCAACTGCGAGATCCAGGCCAGGGCAATGTCTTTGGCGGTAGCGGCCGGCGACAAGGCGCCATCGATGCGTATGCGCAATTGTTTGGGTTTGTTTTGCCACAGCGTCTGTGTCGCCAGAACGTGGGCCACTTCCGAAGCGCCAATACCAAACGCCAGTGCACCCAGTGCACCGTGGGTCGAGGTATGACTGTCCCCACAGACCATGACCAGACCGGGCTGCGTAAGCCCGAGCTCAGGGCCAACAACGTGAACAATACCCTGGCGCGAATCGTCCAGTCCGATCAGGGGTATTCCGTGGGCTCGGGTGTTGGTGATCAACTGTTCGATGACGCTGCGTGTCTTGTCATTCACAGTCGCCAGGGAGCGCGAATGGGTTGGCACATAATGATCGGCAATGCCCAGCGTCAGTTCCGGGTGACGCACGGACAGACCGCGTTCGGCCAGTTTGTTAAAGGCGTGAAACGATCCCTCGTGAGCCAGATGCCGATCGACCCACAGCAAGCTCTGGCCTTCATCATTCTGGCAAATTTCATGGCTTTGCCAGATTTTGTCGAACAAGGTCTGTCTGCTCATGTCGCTTCCACGCTGCCCGCAAGGCCAGGCTACTTTGATCGCTGATCCTTTGCCGGAAAGGCTGAGACCATTAAGGTGATCATTTAAATGTATTAGATATAGTACAATTAAAGGTATACCAAGGATTTTAGGTCTGTCAACTCTCTCAATGCAATCGGGGGTGAGGGGCGAGCGATTTACCCCTCCAGAGGGTCAATGGTTTGCCAGTAGCGGTCGTCCTCTGAGCCGGCCCGGTTGAGGTCGATCTGAATGCGATAGCGATCGGGGCGGTAGAGGGCTTGCAGGTGTTCGACCCCATTCCCGGCTTTATCGAATACAACCCGGGTGAGTGATATCAAGGGTGAACCCACGGAAACATCCAGGGCGCGGGCCACTTCTTTGGTGGCCAGCGTCGCCGAAATACTTTGAGACGCGTGATCCACGTGTACGCCGCTGCGTTCAAGCAAAACGAACAACGGGGTGCTGGCCAGATCACTTTCGCTGTAGTTGAGCGCAATGCGCTCAGGCACATTGGTAACCAGATAGGAAAAGGGTTTGTCTTCCGATAACCGTACCCGGATAGAGCGCTGGGTTCGATCACCATCGCCAAGCCCAAGCCGTTCGCGAATCGTTTCAGACGGTTGCTCATACACGAATTCAAGCAGTCGAACCCGAGAGTTTTCGCCCAGCTTGACCATGTTTGGCAGCAGATTTGAAACGCTCGCGGTCATCACCGTAGCGCCAACCGGCCGTTCGCAAACGCGGGTGCCAATGCCTGGTTTTCGATAAATCAGGCCTTCTTCGGTCAGGGCGTCCAGGGCCCGGCGAACGGTAACGCGTGATACCCGATGTTCTTCCGCCAGCTTCAGTTCGCCCGGTAACTTGGTGCCCGGTGCCATGCGGCCATTCACGATCGCGTCTTTGAGCAGCAAAAACAACTGATGCGACTTGGTGCCGCCAGGTCCGCCTGAGTGAAGGGGTGCATCCATGTAAGGTCCTCGTTAGCGCTGAGACTGTCTTTACTTGACAGGTCACAGGTATAGCACATATAAATGTATTAAGTATAGTACATTAAAATAAGACAAAGGCAGTGGATGCCCGCTACATTACCACGGCCGCTGCGGAGAGAATCCCCTATGCCAATGCTTCAGGTCAACCTGCTTAAAGGCTACAGCCCGGAGATCAAACACCGGCTGATGCGTGCGCTGACGGGCGTGGTCAGAGGCATCACCCAGGCCAAACCCGACGCTATTACCGTTTGGATTCATGAAGTTGGGTCCGATCAATACAGCCGGGGAGGGGAATCACGTCAGCCGGGTGCTGGTGCGCCCGACGCGGCGGCCGTTGTTGCTGAATATCTGGCAGCGATGGAGGCGCGGGACCTCGAAAAGGCGCAGACCTATCTGGCGGCCGATTTCGTTATGTCGTTTCCCGGTAGCGGTGAGCTCCGAACATTGGCGCAATTGGTTGACTGGGCCAAGGGGCGTTACCGGCACGTCAGCAAAACGATCATCTCGACCGATGTTGCCTACGGCATGGACAGCACCGTTGTTACCACTCACGGCACTCTGTCCGGTGAATGGCTGGATGGCCTCGCGTTCAGCGGCATTCGGTTCATTGATCGCTTTGAACTGCAGGCGGGCCTGCTGGTTCGACAGGACGTTTGGAATGATCTGGCCAATGCGAATGAGTAAGGTCGCGTTATCGCTCTCGGAGTGTGACGTGAAAAAAGGCCCGGTGTAGCAGGCGCCGACCGACACATACCGCGACAAACCGCGTTGGCTTGTCGCGCCAGTTCGCACATTACATTGAACTTATCTGGATGAAATGACTTATGACAGCAGACCAGAGCACCTCGCACGCTTCGAGCCTGAAAACTCGGTTACACCATTCTGATATCGTCGTAGCGCCGGGTGTTTACGACGCTCTGAGTGCTTCTCTGGCACAGCAGGCAGGCTTCGACACCGTTTACCTGTCCGGCGCCAGCCTGGCCTATACCAAGCTGGGACGGCCAGACATTGGCCTGATGAGCTTGTCGGAAGTGAATGACACACTGGGGCACATTCGTGAACGCAATGACGTCTCCATCGTGGTGGATTGTGATACCGGTTTTGGTAACGCCCTGAACGTCATGCGCAGTGTGCGCCTGCTGGAACGTTCCGGAGCCAACGCGATACAACTCGAAGATCAGACATACCCTAAACGCTGTGGGCACCTAAAAGGTAAGAGCCTGGTCAGTGCCGGTGAGATGGCTGGAAAAGTGAAGGCGGCTGTCGATGCCCGCGACAGTGACCAGACGCTGATCATCGGTCGAACGGATGCCATCGCCACCGACGGCATTGAGGTCGCGCTAGAGCGGGCTCACGCCTATTATGAAGCCGGCGCCGATATGGTCTTCGTGGAAGGTATTCGTTCGGCGGAGCAGATTGCCCGGGTCATGAACGCCTTCCAGGGTAAAGTGCCGATAATGGCCAATATGGTCGAAGGCGGTGATACGCCTTTGCAGGATGCATACTCGCTTCAACAGTTAGGGTTTTCCATGGTGATTTTCCCGGGGGCACTTGTCCGTGCCTTCACGTTTATGGCCAGCCAGTTTTTTGAAACACTCAAGCGGGATGGCACCACCGATAATTTTCGGAGTCAGATGTTGAACTTTACCGAGTTGAACGATTATCTCGGCACTCAGTCCATGCTGGAACTGGGTCAGCAGTACGAAGACATTTCGCGCTAGGAGCAGAGGCAATGAACCGATCAGGAGGCGATGTATGATTACCACCGACAAGACGGCAAAAGAAATTTTCCACGAAGTGATGGCCAATCCGCAACGCGTACCCTTCGGGTTTGGCAAGAAAGCGGTGCTGGTTAATGTGGATCCGCAAAAAGCCTATACCCGCACCGATTTGTTTAAGACCGCGTATGAACATGACCCCAACCAAATGACGTACGTCATGGATCTGGTAAAACGCTTTAGGACACTCGGCTGGCCGGTCGTCTGGACGCATGTTGCCTTTATGGACAACGCCGATGACGCCGGTGTCTGGGGAACCCGAACCGACACGCCGGATTCGTTGCAAAACATCAAGCACGGTTCAGAGCGGGCCGAGTTTGATGACCGGCTCGACATCGACCCGACAACAGAGCCAATCTACACCAAGCGCATGCCGTCCGCCTTTTTCGAAACACCCTTACAGTCGTTATTGGTCTGGCATCAGGTGGATACCGTGATCATTACCGGTGGCTCCACTTCCGGGTGCATTCGAGCCACGGCGGTCGAGAGTCTGTCACGTGGGTACAGAACCATTGTTCCGGAAGAATGCGTGGCGGATAAACACGAAAGCTACCACTACGCAAATCTAACGGATCTGCACCTGAAGTACGCGGACGTGATGACCGTCGCGGATGTAAAAACCTGGCTGGACCAGGAAATCGCCAAGTAAGAGGGGCTCCGCATGATGGAATCATTGAACGCCTACGAGTATTACGCATACGAGAACCGGCCTAAAATCCGTTGGCCAAACGGTGCCCGGGTGGCGTTTTGGGTAGCACCCAATATTGAATTCTACGAATTGAACCCACCACCCAATCCATCCAGAAAAGCCTGGCCGCAGCCGAACCCGGCAGTACCCGGCTATAGCATACGTGACTGGGGTAACCGGGTCGGGCATAAACGTCAGATGGATCTGCTTGAAAAATACGGCATTCGCGGTTCGGTATCCTTATCGGTTGCGCTGTGCGACCACCACCCTGAAATCATTGCCGCCTGCAAGGATCGCGACTGGGAGTTTTTCAGTCATGGCATCTACAACACGCGCTACACCTACAACATGAGTGAGGATCAGGAACGGGCGATGATTCGCGATAGCATCGAGACCATTCATCGCCACACCGGCCAGAAGTGTGCGGGGTATCTGGCGCCGGCACTGTCGCATTCGGAGCACACCCTGGACCTCTTTGCCGAAGTGGGCACGGAACTGTTCGGTGACGACGCCGGTTTTTACACCTGCGACCTGTTTCATGACGACCAGCCGACACCGGTGCAGGTACGGTCGGGAAAACGCTTTATATCCATGCCCTATTCACTTGAGATGAACGACACCATTGTCTACGCCGTGAATAAGGTCGAGCCGCGCCACTACCTCAACATGCTGAAGCGGCACTTTGATCGTTTGTATGAAGAGGGGGCTGAATCGGGCACGGTTATGTGCATTCCGACGCACAATTACCAGATCAGTTGCCCGCACCGGATCAAGGCGTTTGAAGAAGCGCTGGAATACATCACCGGCCATTCCGATGTGTGGGTGGCAACCGGACGGGAGATTGCCGAGCATTATCTGGCCAACGGCTATGACGACGCTCGCACGGCGATCGCCCGGCAAAACGGAGGGCAGCGCTGATGAGCTTGCCAGACGACTACCTCGACTACCCCTGGCGCCAGTACGGCAATGACCACAACCGCTACGACTGGTCGATGTTGACCGATCGCCCCCCGGTTCAGTGGCCCAATGGCAAACGATTAGCGGTGTGGGTGAATGTATCGGTTGAGTTCTATCCGCTCAATCAGCGTGGCATTCCGTTTAAGGTGCCAAACGGCATGACGATGCCGTACCCGGATTTGCGACACTATTCCTTGCGCGACTACGGGAACCGGGTGGGCATTTACCGGTTCTTGAAAGCCTTCGACCGGTACAACGTCACGCCCACGTTTGCGCTGAACGGACAGATAGCCGAACGGTACCCGAGTCTGTTGAGTCGCCTCGCCGATACCGGTGCTGAGCTGCTGGCCCATGGCTGGAACATGGATCATTTGCACTACGGTGGGCAGGATAAAGCCGAGGAGGCGGAGCAGATCAAACGCACGCTCGACACGCTTCGCAAACACAGCGGTCAGTCCATCGACGGTTGGCTGAGCCCGGCCAAAAACCAGAGTGAGAATACGCCGGATTTGTTGACCGCTGAAGGCGTTCGGTACTGTTGCGACTGGGTCAACGACGAAATGCCGTACCCGTTCCGGACCGAACAGGGCGACCTAATGATGATGCCGCTGCCCACTGAGCTTGAAGACCAGTTCGTCATTGGCAACAACCTGCATTCGGAAGATTCCTGGGTGCAACAGGTAAAAGACGCCTTCGATTTTCTGTTGGAAGAGTCGGCTACTCAGGGTGGGCGGATGCTGGGGCTGAATATCCACCCCTGGATGATGGGGCAACCGCATCGTATTGGATGCCTCGAAGAGGTTCTGGAGTACGTGTCCGGTCATGACGCTGTTTGGCAGACCGGTTCTGGCGAGATACTTCAGGCCTTTCAGGGACAACAGGGCTCTGGTCGCGAGGCATCGTCATGAGTGCGGTGCATACCGGGAGTAAACCGTCTGAATTCGACTTCAGCATGCCGCTGGTCATTGTCGGCGCCGGTGCCTGTGGACTGGTGGCGGCACTGGCGGCCAAAGAAGCCGGCATTGAACTGGTGGTGCTTGAGCGTGATGCCTTTCCACGGGGCAGCACATCCATGTCCTCCGGTTTTGTGCCCGCTGCCGGTACCCGCTTTCAGATGGCCGTCGGTGTCGTTGATTCTGCCGACATTATGGCTGGCGACATTCAAAAGAAGAATGGTAACGAAGCTGATCCAGCCATTGTGACTACCCTTGCTGAGCAGTCGGCGGGCATCATCGAATGGCTAGCTGACCGTCACGATATTCCGTTTGAGCTGGTGCAAGGGTTTTTGTATCCGGGTCACAGTGCCGAACGCATGCATTGCACGCCTCGCCGTACCGGCGAAGAGTTGATGGGCGCCTTGCTGACGGCCGCTGAAAACGCGGGTATCGACATTATCACGGATGCGCTGGTGACGGATCTTTATGCGAAGGCCGACGGTCGGATTACCGGCCTGACCTATGAACAGCCGGATGGATCTCGTGAAACATTGGGCTGTGATACGCTCTTGCTCGCTTGTAACGGGTATGGCGGTAATCAGACTCTGGTCAAACAGTACCTGCCGCAGATGGAACGTGCCCTTTACTATGGGCACGAGGGGAACCAGGGCGATGCCATTCGCTGGGGCGAGCAACTGGGGGCCAGTCTGAAAGATCTGGGGGCTTTTCAGGGGCATGGATCGCTCGCCGACCCACCGCAAACCCTCATTTCCTGGGCGGTGATGATGCAAGGTGGTATTCAGATCAATATCCATGGTCATCGCTTTTCCAATGAGCACGGCGGGTATTCCGAGCAAGCCGCCAAAGTATTGTCGCAGCCGACTCAACACGCCTGGAACGTATACGATGAACGTATTCATGATTACCTGACCCGGTTTGAAGACTATCAAAATGCGATGGCAACGCGATCGGTCAAGACCTTCGAATCCCTAGAAGACATGGCTCGTGGATTGAACATGGACCTCGCCGTCCTTCAAGCCACATTTTCTGAGATGGCGAGTCTCGCAGAGAGTGGCCAGAGCGATCGGTTTGGTCGCACCTTTGCGGCGCAGGATTTGTTAAAACCGCCTTACTGCGCCATTCGGGTCACCGGAGCCTTGTTCCATACCCAGGGTGGGCTAGAGATTACCCCAGACGGCCGGGTAGTTGATAAAGCGGGTGAGGTGTTGCCGAATCTCCTGGCAGCCGGTGGTGCCGCACGCGGTGTTTCTGGCAGTAACGATACCGGGTATCTGTCGGGGAACGGGTTGTTGCATGCCATTGTGATGGGAGGCATTGCCGGTCGCACGGCAGCCGCGATGCTGGCTGACTCACGTTGATCGTATAGCCACCAAGGTGAACTCAATGGCAACCAGCAAACAGGGCCAGCGCTGACAACGCAGGCTCTTTCTTCAACTGATGCTGGCGCTTCTATTGAGATAAATCCACCTGTTAAACCCTGCTTTTCAGACTACACTGCCCTGCGTCGGGATACCCCGGCCACGCAGCACTCATTCGAGTCTGCCTCTGCAAACGAACACCAGGGAAGCACCATGTTTCTACCCATTCTTGCCATCGTCTTCGGCTTAATGCTGCTGGTTTGGAGTGCCGACCGGTTTGTCGGTGGCGCGTCCTCAACGGCGCGTCATTTTGGCATGCCACCCTTATTGATCGGTATGGTCGTGGTGGGTTTCGGCACATCGGCCCCGGAAATGGTGGTCTCGGCGCTGGCAGCCAGTCAGGGAAACCCGGGCATCGCGCTGGGTAATGCCTATGGCTCGAACATTACCAACATCGCGTTGATTCTGGGCGTTACCGCGCTGATCAGCCCGATCG
The DNA here is from genome assembly GCF_004000275.1 of Saccharospirillum alexandrii. GTDB lineage: Bacteria > Pseudomonadota > Gammaproteobacteria > Pseudomonadales > Natronospirillaceae > Saccharospirillum > Saccharospirillum alexandrii. Next base: position 513,573 of record NZ_RCIP01000002.1, on the reverse strand, counting down.
CTGTGCACTCTCAGGTACTGCGCAAAGAATTGCCGATTCTCATGGCGGTAACGGCTCTGGCTGCCTGGCAAATCTGGGATAGAACACTTACCCGGCTGGATGCGGTCGTGCTGGTTGCCGTGTTTGCGGGATTGATGGGCTGGACCATTCGACAAAGCCTGCGTCAGCCAACGGATGCTTTGGCAGCCGAGGTGGCACAAGAGCTGACGGCGCAACCCCTGCCGTTGAAGCGCGCCCTGATGTGGCTGGGTATTGGTCTGGTACTGTTGATTATCAGCTCACGCATTCTGGTTTGGGGGGCGGTGTCCATTGCTCAGAGTCTGGGTGTGAGTGATCTGATCATCGGTTTGACCATCGTGGCTGTTGGCACCTCACTACCTGAATTTGCCTCGTCGATTATCGCCGCCCGCAAAGGTGAGCATGACATCGCCATCGGCAACATCATCGGGTCAAACCTGTTCAACACCCTGGCGGTTGTCGGCATTGCCGGTTTAATCAGCCCCTTGTCGGTTGGTCCCGAAGTGTTCTCGCGTGACATCATGGTAATGGCCGGTCTGACACTGTTGCTGTTCCTGTTCGGCTATGGTTTCCGTGGCCCGGGGCGCATTAATCGGGTTGAAGGCGGAGCTTTGGTGGCGGCTTATGTTGCCTACACCGGATACCTGATCAGCACGATGTTCAGCTGATGAACCTGCGTCACAACCAACCCTTGTGCTTAAAGAACCAATAGGGGGCAATGCCGGAGGCCAGCATTAACACCAGTGCCATCGGGTAGCCCAGCATCCAGTTCAGTTCCGGCATGACATTGAAGTTCATGCCATAGATGCTGGCCACCAGGGTGGGTGGCAAAAACACCACCGCTGCGATGGAAAACGTCTTGATGATCTTGTTCTGATTGATGTTGATAAACCCCTGGGTGGAATCCATCAGAAAGTTGATCTTGTCGAACAGAAAGCTGGTGTGAGTCAGCAGGGTCTCGATGTCGTGCAGCACTTCATTGCACAGTTCCGAGGTGGAGAGCCGGCTGCGCACCTGGCGTTGCAGGAAGGTCAGGGAGCGTTGCGTATCCATCAGACACAGGCGGATCTTGCCATTGCTGTCTTCCAGCTTGGCCAGTTGGTCAATCGCCCATTCCAGGTCGGAATCCTCTTCTTCCAGAACCACCTTGCTGACGCTTTCCAGATCCCGGTGAATGTCTTCAATGAAGTCGGCCAGGTTCTCCACCTTCTGTTCGAAAATGGTCATCATCAGCTCGGATGGAGACGCGGCTTCAACCTGGCCGCGCCGAGCGCGCAAGCGCAGCAGGCGGAAGTCGGCGAGCTTGCCTTCGCGTACCGTGATCAGGCGTTTGGGTTGCAAAATAAACGCAACGGTCGCGGTTTTATGCCGGCCTTCCGAGTGGCTTAAAAACAGGGAGTGAACGTGAACGCCCTCGTCGTCTACAAAGTAGCGGGCGGACGATTCAATTTGTGACACATCACTGCTTTGCGGCAGATCCGAACGCATCAGCGCGTTAATCAGTTCGCGCTCGCCAGAATCGGGTTCGTGGGCGTCCAGCCAGTCGGCATCAGCAATGCTGCTTTCAGTGAGTTCATCGTTGGGTAACTGGTGAATGGTGTTCTGGTCGAGCTTAAACAGTCGCAACATGATGCAGAATCCTGAACGTCATACGGGTAGACCCACTGTACCGGGAACATCGTTCAAACTCACCTCTGGCGAGCGGTCAATGCATTGCCATGTGAACCCGGTGACATGCCGGCTGAATCAGGGCAGGGCACTGCGAATCGCGGCTCTCAGGGTTTCGATGCGCACGGGTTTTGGAATGAAACCATTCATCCCGGCAGCCGAACAAGCCCGGCGCTCTTCATCGATAACGGCCGCCGTAAGCGCGACAATGGGCAGAGTGTAGCCCAAAGAGCGAAGTTGCTGGGTGGCCGTAATGCCATCCATCTCGGGCATGTTAATGTCCATTAACACCAGATCGAAGGGTTTCTCTTTAATGCGGTTGATGGCAGCAAGCCCGGTATTCACTACTTCAACATCGGCCTCAAGGAACTGAACCATGCGTCGAATGATGATCTGGTTGGCCGGGTTGTCTTCGGCCACCAGAATGCACAGCCCGCTGGGAATGCCGAGCTGTGGTGCCTGGTCCGAATCTGCGCTGCTTTGAACCAGACGCACGGGAAGGTGCACGCTGACCTCGGTGCCTTTGCCGGACTGGCTTTCGATGTGAAAGCGGCCGTCCATCAGTTCCGCCAGCGATTTGCACACCGACAACCCAATACCCGAGCCTTCGTGCCCGCGGTTGCGCTCCGGGCTGATCTGGTAAAACGGAATACCGACGTTGGCCAGTTTCTCGTGCGGAATGCCAATACCGTTGTCGCTCACCTTAAAGTTGACGATGCCGGTCTCCGGCGTTTTTTGCTCGTAATGAACCGCCAGCTCTACTTTGCCGCTGTCGGTAAATTTAATGGCATTGGTCAACAGGTTGGACAGTATCTGGCGAATGCGCGCTGCGTCGGCCAGAACCAGGCCGGGCAGGTTGTCGTCTACCACACAGGCATACTCGAGTTGCTTGTCTTCCGCCTGCTGTTGCACCAGTACAAAGGAATCACGAACGGGCTCCCGCAGGTTGCAGGGGGCCAGATCAATATCGAGCCGGTTATTCTCGATTTTCGACAGATCCAGAATATCGGCGGTCAATCGTTCCATCGCGGCGGCAGACCGTTCGACCAGGTCGAGGTTTTCGAGCAATTCCGGGTCCTGGCTGCGTGCGCGCAGCAATGAGACGGTGCCAACAATGCCGTTCAGTGGGGTGCGCAGCTCGTGGCTCATGTTGGCCAAAAACAGGTTCTTGGCCCGGTTGGCTGATTCCGCCTCTTCTTTGGCGTGGGCCAGAATGGTTTCGGCTTCTTTTATGTCATCGATGTTGCGCGAGGAACCAAGCAAATACTGGTTGCCCTCATGCCACACAGGCACCAGCATGGTGTGAAAGTAGTGAACCGAGCCATCCGGGGCGACCCCGGCTTCTTCATAATAAATGGCTTTATCTTCACGCTGGCACTTGCGATAGCGTTCAATCTGCACCTTGTGATCCGGCAGAAAATCGGCAACCCGGGTGCCCGACAACTGATCGCTGGTGACACCAACGGCGGCTTCTAGAACCGGGTTGATGTTGTGGATGAAAAAGTCATCGTCTTTCACCAGTATCAGGAACATGGTGTCCCGGGTGTTTTGCCACATTCCCCGGAAAAACAGCTGCTCAATGACGTCCATGTTCAGCTTCTTCCCAGTAAGACAACGGCTGGTAAGGGCCCGGGTAGCCCATAGGCAGCAGCGCAGCCCGATAGGCTGCCAGAATGCTGGGTGTCAGCAACTGGGGAACGGCACTGAGCCCAATCAGGTGCAGGGTCGGTGCAGTCGGGCTCAGGTAGTCATTCAGGGTGGCATTTGAGAAGGGTACGCCGTCTTCGGTCACCCAGCACAAGCTGTCTGGCCCAACGGCCAGCGGGTGCGCCAGATCGTCGCGCCAGGCCATCATCGATTCGTTCAGGGCGTAGAGTGTCAGCCCCGGCTGGCCGTCGCTGGCCATTCGCACCTGGGTAATGTCAAAGCCCTGGGCGGTGTGGCTGTCGACTTGGGTCAACTTGCCGGTATAAAGGCAACGCATCCGGCTGCCAAAGTACTGCTGTAAGGCGGATACCGGGTCTGCTCCCTGCGCGCGCACCTGTTTCAGCAGGCGGCCGACGTCCATTGCCTGGCCGACCGAGCCTTGTACCGCCACTTTTCCCAGCTGGCTGGCGGTCGAAGGCCAGGTGGCAAAGGCACCGCTTGAGCCGAAACTGGCCTCGCTGACAATGCCGCGCGTCAGCGCATCGGCCTGCTCTGGCGATTGCACGGTAAGCTGGGCAGTGACCTGGTCGGCCTGGGTTTCGGTTTCATTACCCAGCAGGTAGGGCTGAGTGGCCGCGACGGCATTAAAAGTACTCATTGCCAGCGTAGACATGGCCCGGCCAGCGCCGTCGCCATTGAGCACAGGTATGCCCAATTGCGCGGCTGCCATCATCGGGATCAGGCTGTTCATGGGGCCGGTTTCGCCGGGAATCAGACACTCAATTGAGTATCCCAGCGCCTGCTCCAGGGCTTCAATCATGCGTTTGGGGGCGATGGTAAAGGGCGATTGGACCGACTCAGCCGCGTTGGGCGAGCCAATACCAGCGGTGGTTGCCACCCGGTAATTGCCGGGTACTTCAGCCCATTCCACCAGCGTTGGGTTCATGCCTTGCTGCTTCATGGTGGCCAGCAGACTGCGCGCCAGTGGCAGCGGGCCGCCGCCGCCGCTGCCCATAAAGGCGGCGCCTTCGATCAGGTTATCCAGGTCGTCAAAACTCAGTACGGTCGGCATCCCCATCCTCCGGGTTTTTGTTTGTAACGCTGGCCGCGACTCCTTCAGGCAAGTGCCCGGTCAAGGCCCCGCTACGGACAGCGTTTTAATGGGTGCTGAAGGATGTTTTTTGAGCATCCTGAGGCCAGTTTAGGGGGATGCAGCGTTCGGTACTAGTGAAAAATGCCCGGTACGACCCGGATCGATCAAATCAGGCCGTAGCGCAGGCTGATCACCACCAGAGTTGACGCGCCAATCAGGAGGTTCATGGGCAGGCCGACCTTCAGATAGTCGCTGAACCGGTAACCGCCTGGCCCCATGACCATGAGGTTTGTCTGGTAGCCGAGCGGGGTGGCGAAGCTGGCCGAGGCGGCCATCATCACAGCGATGATAAAGGGTTCGGCGGCTACGTTCGCGGCACTGGTAATCGACAGAACAATGGGCACCATCACCACGGCTGCGGCGTTGTTGGTGATGATTTCGGTCAGCACCGATACGGTAAAATACACCATGATCAGCATCAGCAGGGTATCGCCGCCACTCAGTGACACCAGCCACTGGGCGATTACTGCGGCCGCTCCGGTTATCTGCAGCGCGTTACCCAGTGCGAACGAGGCCGCAATGGTTAGCAGTACAGGCGCATCCAGGCTTTTCTGAATCTGGCTGACACGCAGGCAGCCGGTAGCAATCATGGCTGAGGCTCCCAGCAGCGCCGCATTGAGAATGCTCAGCAGGCCGAACGTGGCACTGAGAACCACGGCAGTCAGTATCACCCAGGCGAGGCCCGCTTTATCGTGACGCGGGCGCTCGGTCTCGAGATCGTTGATCAGCAGGAAATCCTGAGCGTAGTGCTGGCGGCTGACAAAAGCCGGCCGGGCTTCCAGCAACAGCACATCGCCCGCTTGCAGCCGAATGTTGCCCAGATTCCCCTGCACTCGTTTACCGTGACGGGCCACGGCCAGTACCACAGCGCCAAAGCGGTCCCGAAAGCGGGCATCGCGAATGGTCTGGCCAATGACATCAGACCGGGGCGAGAGCGCCGCTTCAACCAGACGGCGCTCGGCCCGGTGCTGGTCGAGGCTGGGCTCGTCATCGTGGGTGGAAGGCACAATGCCCTGAATGCGTAACAGGTCGGAAATGGCCTGGGTTTCCCCGGCAAATACCAGGCGGTCGCCGCCCATCAGTCGCTCTTCCGAAGGCACCGCCGTCACCACGCTGCCCTGGCGTTCAATCTCGACCAGATACAAGCGGTCGAGGTTACGCAAACCGGCCGAATCGACGGTTTTACCCACCAGGGGCCCGGTCGGGTTCACCCGCACTTCCAGCGTAAACTCCCGCAGTGAACCAAATTTCTGGGCATCCTGCCGCTCCGGTAGAACCCGGGGAAAGACCCAGATAATGGCGACCAGGCCAATCAGCGCCACGGGTAGGCCAATGGCGGTGATGGAAAACAGCGACAGTGAGGTATCACCGGTCAGATCCCGGTACAGGCCGTTGACCACCAGATTGGTGCTGGTGCCCATCAGCGTGAGAGTGCCACCCAGAATGGCGGCATAGCTCAGCGGAATCATCAGTTTGGACGGGGCAATGCCAATACGGCGGCACCAGGCGTGAATGGCCGGAATCAGCGTCGCAACGACGGGGGTGTTGTTCAGAAAGCCACTGAGCAGCGCGACCGGGAAGATAATGCGCGCCTGGGCGCTTCGGGTAGAGGCGGGCCGGCCCAGAAAGCGGTGCACCAGTACATCCACACCGCCCGAGTTATGAATGCCGGCGGCGACCACAAACAAGGCAGCCACGGTCATCACGCCGGTGTTGCTGAACCCGGCAAGGGCGGCTTCGGGGCTGATAATGCCGCTGGCACTGAGCACAATCATCACTGCCAGCATTACCCAATGCGGCGCATAACGACCGCTGGCCATCGCCGCCAGGGCGATCAATGCCAGTGCAATGGTGGCGCAGCCTTGCCAGGTCATTCAGGGGGTGCTCCCGCTCGGAAAACCCCAAGAGTAACCAAGGCCGATGATTCTATAAATGAATTAAAAAGAATCTACTGCTAACTAATTGGTATAAGGAGGCTGTCACTGAAACGGCTTGTCCTCTGCGCCTGATGTTATTCAGTCGAGGCGACTTCGGCTTTCTTGCGCTTGATCACCGGGTAGGCCACCGCTGTCAGGTGGGAACAGATGCGTTGCATATCGCGCAGTACGTCGATGAAGATCTGAGTCGACAGAAGGTTTTCCGAATGGTGGCCGCCCAACTGGTCGAGGTGAGCATGGCGCGCGGCCATGATTTCGGTACGGTAATTGCGCTTCACGGCGAGCAAGTCCTGGGCGAGGGTCAGGCTATCGCTCGTAAATACCGCTTGCGACAGACGAAACGCATCGACCAGCTCATCGTGCAATCGGTTGAGTACGGCTTTTTCTTCAGCATTGAACGCCACATTGTTGCGCACTTTGGTGCGCGCCTGGTGCATCAGACTGGCATCGATGATGTCGCCAATGTGTTCCAGGTTGGTCATGTAGATGATGATTTCACGGCGCAGCGGTTGCGTCGAATGGGAATGATCCGACTTATCGATCGACAGAATGTAATTCAGGGCTTCGCGATGCAGCCGGTCGATGTCGTCGTCGAGTTCACTGATCTGGCGGGCCAGATCCTTGTCGTCAAACGCATCCATGCTGTTGTTCAGCATGCGAAACACAACATCGGCAATGTGCATCGCCTCGTTGCGCACGTTGGCGATTGCCCGGCGCGGGTTGTGAATATCGTCAATGGCGAGGTAAATGGGCATCTCGTCTTCCTGCGACAAATCGGTGCCTTCTTCCTCGCCGGGGGCCGTGCGGCTGATCAGCGGCAGCAACCAGGGCAGGAACAGCAGGAGCAGCAGGCCGTTGATCAGATTCAATAGACTGTGCGCGACGACGACGCCAACAGAGCCGCCGGGCAGGAAGTCGCTCAGATGCCCGGCCGTCAGCGTCAACATCAGCAAACCAAGTACCATGGCGATACCGCGGAAGATCAGATTGCCGATCACCACCTGTCGGCCCTTGCGGTTCAGCGACCAGCCGGCGACCAAGGCGGGCATAGCACCGCCGAGGTTCGCACCCAGCAACATAAACAGCCCCGCATTCATGCTGATCGCATCGTCGCTGACAAACTGGGCAATCAGCAACACGCTGGCCAGGGTGGAGTGAATCAGCCAGGTCAGAATGGCCAGCATGGTAATGGCCAGTGCCGAGTCGGATTCTACCCGGTTGATGATCAGCGTCGTGATATCGCTGTGGCTCAGCATCGAGGTGGACTGGCCAATCAGATCAAGGGACAGCAACACCAGACCAACACCAATGGTAATGCGCCCGGTGTGTTTCCAGGCCCTGCTTGTGCTGTTTTTGAAAAAGACAAAACCGAGCAGTACCAGCGGTAACGCCAGCGCCTGAACATCGAGGTTGAGCAGAAACGCCGCCAGGCTGGCGCCGAATTCAGCGCCGAGTACGGTGGCCAGTGCCGCCGTAAGCGTCATCATGTTGGAGGCGGTAAAGCCGCCGACCATCAACACAACCGCCGTCGAGGATTGCAACAGAAACGCCGCGCTGACACCGCTGCTGAAGGCGAGTGGGCGATTGCGGGTGGTTTTGCGCAGCAGACGTTCCATGCGGCTGCCCAGCAGCCGGCTGAAACCGGTTTGGACCATGCGTATGCCCCACAGCAGCAGGGCAATGGCGCCGGCCAGTTGAATCAGAACACCCATGTTCCGTTATTGTCCCAGTGTTGTCGCCTGGCCTTTGGTTGCCAGCCAGGTCTGTATCAGTTCAGTCACCCCATCGCCCGAGGCAGAGGGTGTTATGGCTTTCGGGTGGTGCGTCATGTGCTCAAGGTGTCGGGCAATATTGGCAACGCCCACCGAGTTCGGGAAAAACTCGAACATGCTTTCATCGTTGGGGGCATCGCCGACGAAGACGACTTGCTGTTGCATCTGGGTATCGGTCAGTTGCCATTGCTCGGTTAGCATTCGGCGAGCCATGGCACCTTTATCGAAGGCACCGCGCCAGACATTGATGTGGATCGAGCTCTTTTTCACGCTGAACCCGGCCTGGCGCAGTGAGTGTACCACGGTGTCGGCCTGCACTGGCGTCAGACGAGTGTCCTGGTTGTAATCGATCGCGACATCAACGTGCCGGAACGATTGGTCTTTAGCGTACGTCACCTCAAACGGCAGTGCCAGCTTGTCGACCGTCTGCACGATGGCTGCCTGGTCCGCCCGGTGTGTTGCCAGGTCCTGCCAGTAGTGCCAGCGCGTGCGTTGCTCTGGGTCTTTGACGATATAAAAGCCACCGCTTTCGCCAATGACACCGGCCACTGGCCAGGTACGAATAATCTGGTCGCACCAGCCGGCGCAGCCACCGGTCACCGGAATAATATGAATGCCGGCGTCGGCCAGTGCCCAGAGCGCCTGGTAGGTTTGCGGCAGCAGTCGGCCGTGGGTGGTCAGGGTGTCGTCGACGTCGGTTAACAGGAACCGCGCCTGGCTAAAATCCAGAGTTTTCATTCGGTGGGGGTGACCTCTGTGTCAGTAGGAGCTGTATTTGAATCATCCGCCGGGTTGCCGGTTTCAAAAACGGTCAGTGCCGTGGGTCGCCAGTCGGACCGGCCGTCGGGGAGCTGATCGGTCACGAACCAGTCCAGGGCGGTAAAGGGGGCAACCCGGGCCAGCGCCTGGCGTTCCCATTTGCTGGCATCGGCAACCAGCACCCGGTGCCGGCTGTTATCGAGAATGGCGCGGCTGATCTGGGCTTCGCGCATGTCGAAATCCATCAGGCCGCGCTCCGGGTCGAGGCTGCCGGTGCCGATGAGGCCATAGTCGGCGTAGTAATCGGAAAAGAAGCGGGTGGTTTCCTGGCCCACCACATCATGGTCGTTGTGGCGCAGCTGACCGCCGGAGACAATGACATCGATGTTGGGGCAGTTGCACAGCAACGAGGCTATGTTGAGGTTGTTGGTCAGCACTTTCAGCCCCTGGTGCTGCGACAGCTCCCGCGCTACAAACTCCAGGGTGGTGCCGATGCCCAGAAATACCGAGGAGTTGTCCGGAATCATCGCCGCGACTTTGCGGGCCATGGATTGTTTGGCGAACTGGTTCAGCACCTGGCGTGACGTGAACGACAAATTGGACACCGAAGAGGGTAGGCTGACGCCGCCATAACGCCGTCGCAACAGCCCGCTTTCGCACAGCTGGTTGATGTCGCGTCGAATGGTTTGCGGCGTTACCCCAAACCGGTCAACCAGGGCATCCACTTCAAGATGCTCCTGCAGCTGTGCCCAGTCGAGAATGGCTTGTTGGCGTTCTGTGATTTTCATCGGCTCACGGTTCCGGTGCATAAACAGGGTTCAGGATGGCCACAACGAGCGCCAGTGTCCCCTTGTGGTGTTACCGGCTGGCGCCGAGCAACAGCGGGTCGTCGGTGATAATACCATCAACGCCCAGCTGCAGAAGGTGCGCTGCCCGCTCGGGCTCGTTTACGGTGTAGCAATACAGGTCGAGACCGCTGGTGCGAATCTGGCGTATCTGCTCTTCCGTCAGGTGGCGGTGGTCACAATGCACACTCACCAGATTCAGGTCTTCGGCAATCTCTGCCCAGTCTTTGGGAATACGCTCCCACAGATGGCCGCATTGCCAGTCGGGCCGCCAATGGTGCAACAAATTCAGCACCTCGGAGTTGAAACTCGAGATCAGCAGTTTGTCTGTGTCATGCCACTGAGTATCCAGCACCTTGATGGTATCGAACACAATTTGCTCGGGCGTGAACTCCGGGTAGACCTTGATCTCAAGGTTCAGGCCGAGCCCCAGCGCCTGAATATGATCCAGCGCCTGACTAAGCGTCGCCATGCGTTCACCGCTGTAGTCAGCCGAAAAATGGCTGCCGATATCCAGCGCTTTCACATCGTCCCAGCGCTGGTCGCACAGCCGGCCCCGGGCCGAGGTGAGTCGGCCGAGCTGGTCGTCGTGAAACATCACCAGAGTGCCATCACCCAGGCGGTTGACGTCGATTTCCACCCAGGGTGTGCCGATCTCGTAGGTTTTGGTCATCGCCCCGAGAGTATTTTCCGGTGCCAGTAACGAGGCACCGCGATGCGCGATCAGGCGGCTGGCTATCATGAACCCAACCTCTTGCCGGTGGCCTTGTCGAACAGGTGGCAACGCTCCCGGTCGACGCGTAAGGCCAGGCGATGGCCACGTTTGAATTGCTGCTTGCCAGGCTGCTCCGAGGTGATCAGCGATTCCGTACCCGGGAAATAGCCGTACAACAAGGTGTCTGCACCCAGGGGTTCAATCATGTCGACACTGAGCGTGAAGTCGGCTTCGGCTTCCTCGCAGGCTTCCATGTGTTCGGGGCGAATACCCAGCACCACGTCGAGGTCGTGCGCATCGGCAGGCAGGTTCGGGTCGTTCAGCTCCAGCACCACATCAGCTGACAGGGTTAGCCGGTTGCCGTTCAGGCTGGCGTCGAGAAAGTTCATGGCCGGTGAACCGAGAAAGCCCGCCACAAATTGCGTGGCCGGCTTTTCATAGAGTTCGATCGGCGGGCCAACCTGTTCGACGTTGCCTTCGTTCATCACCACCAACCGGTCAGCCAGAGTCATCGCTTCAACCTGATCGTGCGTCACATAAATAGCGGTGGTCGCAAATTCCTGCTGCAGGCGTTTTATTTCGATGCGCATCTGTACTCGCAGTTTGGCATCCAGGTTCGACAGTGGCTCGTCAAACAGAAACACCTTGGGGTTGCGCACAATGGCGCGGCCCATGGCAACACGCTGGCGTTGTCCGCCGGAAAGTTGGCCGGGTTTGTTATGCAGCAAATTGGTGATTTCAAGAATCTCGGCCGCTTTCTCGACCTTTTTCTGAATCTCGTCTTTGGGTACCTTACGGTTTTTCAGGCCATAGGCCATGTTCTGAAACACCGTCATGTGTGGGTAGAGTGCGTAATTCTGGAACACCATGGCGATGTCGCGCTCGGAAGGTTCCAGGTCATTCACGCGAACATCGTCGATGTAGAGGTCGCCGCCGGTAATGGTTTCCAGCCCGGCCACCATGCGCAGCGACGTGGATTTACCGCAACCGGAGGGCCCGACCAGTACCAGCATTTCGCCATCGGTAATATCGAGGTTCAAGTTCTCGATTGCCTGATGACCGTTGGCGTAGGTTTTGTTGATGTTTTTCAATGAAACTGTGGCCACGCTTAGTCCCCTTTATTTTTCCTGCTCAATCAGGCCTTTGACGAATAGTTTTTGCATGCCAAGCACCACAATAACTGGTGGCAGCATGGCCAGAATGGTGGTGGTCATAATGATATTCCACGGAATGTTGCCTTCACCGGCCGACATCAGGCGTTTGATCACCATGACGATGGTGTAGTAATTCTCATCGGTAGTAATCAGCAGCGGCCAGAGGTACTGGTTCCAGCCGTAGATAAACAAGATGACAAACAGGGCGGCAATGTTGTTGACTGACAAGGGCAACAAAATATCCTTGAAGAACTTGAATGGGCCAGCGCCGTCAATGCGTGCCGCTTCCATCAGCGAACTCGGCACCGACATGAAAAACTGCCGGAACAGAAAGGTTGCCGTCGCACTGGCGATCAACGGAATGGTCAGGCCGGCATAGGAGTTCAGCATCCCCAGGCTGGCGACCACTTCATAGGTTGGCAGAATGCGCACCTCCACCGGCAGCATCAGCGTTAGAAAAATCAGCCAAAAGCAGGTTTTGCGAAACGGAAACCGAAAATAGACGATGGCGTAGGCCGACAGAATGGAGATCACAATTTTACCCACGGCGATGACCATGGCCATAATAAAACTGTTCCACATCATCCACGAGGCCGACACACTGACACCGAGCACGCGTTCTTCATTGGTCAGCACACGCCGGAAGTTGCCAAACCCTTCCTCGCCAAACCACAACGGCATCAGACCAGAGACAAATTCGCTCGACGAATTGGTGGAAGCCACCAGGGCAATCCAGATCGGGAAGCCAATAATAAACACACCCAGAATCAGAACCAGGTGCCGGGTTACGGTAAGCCAGGGGCGATTCTCAACCATCAGTATTGCACCTTCTTCTCAACGTAACGGAACTGAACGACCGTCAGCGTAATCACAATAATCATCAGAATGACCGACTGGGCCGCCGAGCCACCCAGATCAAGCCCGACAAAGCCGTCTTCGTACACCTTGTACACCAGCGTTTTGGTCGAACTGCCTGGCCCGCCGAGGGTGGTGGCGTGAATCACACCGAAGGTTTCAAAGAAGGCATACACAATGTTCACCACCAGCAGGAAAAAAGCCGTAGGCGATAGCAGCGGAAACACAATTTGCCAGAACCGTTTGAACGGGCTGGCACCATCGATGGCCGCCGCTTCAATCAGCGAGCGGGGAATGGCCTGCAGGCCTGCCAGGAAAAACAGAAAGTTATAACTGATCTGCTTCCAGGCCGAGGCAATCACCACCACCGTCATTGCCTCACCGGAATTGACGTAGTGGTTCCAGTCATAACCGAAGGCGTCCATCCAGAACGGCAGCACACCCATGGATGGGTTGAACATGAGCCACCACAAGACGGCAGCAACAACCGGTGCCACGGCATAGGGCCAGATCAACAGCGTTTTATAGGCGGAAGCGCCTTTAACCACCCGGTCGGCCATGGCGGCGAGTAACAGCGCGAGAATCATACCGACCAGTGCGACCATGGCGCTGAACACAAAGGTAACGCGGACACTGTTCCAGTATTCCGGGTCTTCCAGCAAATAGATGAAGTTCTCGAACCAGACAAACTCCACCGAGAATCCAAAGGCATCTTCAATCAGAAACGATTGATAGAGCGCCTGACCCGCAGGCCAGATAAAGAACACCAGCGTGATAATCAGCTGGGGAGCAAGCAAAAAAAAGGGCAGCACTTTATGGCTGAAAACCGCATTGTCGTGCATGGTTTGGCTCGTTGCGCAAAAGTGAAAAAGGACGCCGGCACCTGCGGGTGAATTACTCGGGTGAACCGGCGTTAATAGAAGTCAGGAGACTCCTTAGTAATGTCATCTAGTTTCAGCTTTCGGAGTTCGCCGAAGATGCAAGCGGCGGGTGCCGGGTATGCTCCTGCGGGGTAGTCCGAAACATGGATGTTTCGGCCTAGGCCCGAGACGTCGGACGGCCACGGATGGATTTACGCCGACCCCGCAGGAGCATACCCGGTAGCCGGTGCGGCCCAGGGACTCCCAGCCGTCCCGAACTCCAATACTATCTTTAGCGATTGGCGCGCTCGAAACGACGCAGTTGGTCGTTGCCACGCGAAGTCGCTGTGTTCAGCGCTTCTTCAGCCGTCGCTTCGCCGTTCCAGACGGATTCGAGCGCTTCATCGATGATGCCGCGAATCTGCGGGAAGTTACCGAGGCGCAGGCCACGTGAATTAGCCGTTGGCTCGACAGCGGTCATCTGGTTGATTGAGGTGTCGGTGCCCGGGTTTTCACTGTAGAAACCCTGCTCTTCCGTCAGCTCAATGGCGTCATAGGTCACCGGCAGATAACCGGAGAACTGGTGCCAGTCGGCCTGAACTTCCGGCAGTGACAGGTAATCGAAGAAAGCCGCAACCGCTTCGTAATCAGCGTCATCGTGGCCTCGCAGTGTCCACAGGGTGGCGCCGCCGATGATGGTGTTCTGCGGGGTGTCGATGACCGATTCCCAGTACGGCAACTGGCTCACACCGAATTCAAACTGAGCGTTGCGATTGATGCCGGCATAACCCGCAGAAGACTCGGTGTACATGCCGCATTCTTCACTGTAGAACTTGGCAGAGCCTTCGTTGGTGCGGCCGGAATAGCTGAAAATGCCTTCCTGCTGCCATTCGCCCATTTGCTCGATGTGGGCAATCTGAACGTCGGAGTTGAACACCAGCTCGGTGTCCAGGCCGCCGAAGCCGTTTTGTTGGGTGGCAAACGGCACATTGTGACGAGCCGACAGGTTTTCCAGGTGGATCCAGGATTGCCAGGCCGTGGTGAAGCCACAGTCGTAACCGGCTTCGAGCAGCTTGTTGCCAAACTCATCCATTTCTTCCCAGGTGCGCGGGCCGCGATCGGGCAGGCCAGCCTCGGCGAACATGGCTTTGTTGTAGTACAGCACCGGCGTCGAGCTATTGAACGGCATGGACAGCATGTTGCCGTTTTCATCAGCGTAGTAGCCGGTAACGCTGCTCAGATAATCTTCCTGATTAAAGCCGTCGCTCAGCTCATCCATCATTTGATACATCGGGTAGATGGCGCCTTCAGCGGCCATCATGGTGGCGGTGCCGACTTCATAAACCTGCACGATTTCTGGCTGTTCACCGGAACGGAAGGCCGCAATGGCGCCGGTCATGGTGTCGTTGTAGTTGCCGCGGTAAGTGGCATTGACCACGTAGTCGGACTGAGAACCGTTGAATTCAGCAACGATCTCGTCGACTTTTTCACCCAAGGCGCCGCCCATGGCGTGCCAGAGTTCGATTTCAGTTTCGGCAAAAGCCTGGCTGGCGCCCAGAGCGCTGACCGCGAGGACTAGCAGTTTCTTGTTCATCAGACGTTCTCACTCTTTTTAGTGTGACTTGAGTTTGTTGTTCATGTTTTTTCGAACGAGCATTAAAAATAGCATCGAACGAAAATAATTGACAAGCGAATTCGACCATACAGGCAAAAAATGACAGTTTTATGATCGTTTGAGATTTATTTTCATCGCTTTATACATCTTTTGGTTCGAACGAACATAGCAGCGAAAATGCTCTGTTCAGTGTGAACTTCGTGCTGGGGCGGCTTTAATCCGGTCACGAGACCGGCTAAGGTTGGCGACCCGAATCCGGAACCGACGCAATGAAACTGCTGCACACCTCTGACTGGCACCTGGGCCGACAATTTCACAACCAGTCACTGCTGGCCGACCAGGCCGGGGTGCTCGATCAGGTCATCGACCATGTAGAAGCGGAACAGATCGACGTCGTGCTGATTTCCGGCGACATTTACGACCGGTCAGTTCCCCCGGCCGAAGCCGTCACTCTGCTCAATCAGACCCTGCGCCGGCTCTGCGTCGACCTGGACGTGCCGGTGATCATGATCAGTGGTAATCACGACAGCCCCGAGCGCCTGGGCTTCGGCGCCGGGCTGATGCAGGGTGCGGGTCTGCACATTCTCAGCGACCTGGCGCAGGTAGATACGCCGGTCATCATTCCGCACGCCGAGGGCGACGTGGCGTTTTACGGCATTCCTTATTGTCAGCCGGAGCATGTTCGGTCTGTCTTCGACGAAAACGTACGCAGCTTCGATGAGGCCCATACGTTTTTGGTCGAGCGCATTAAAGCGGCGTTTCAGCCGGGTCAGCGACGGGTGCTGTTATCCCACTGTTTCGTCAGCGGAGCTGAGGAAAGCGATTCGGAGCGGCCGCTTTCTCTGGGCGGTGCCGATACCGTTCGCTGGCAACCGATGCGCGATTTCGATTACGTTGCGCTCGGCCACCTGCACGCGCCCCAGTTCCGGGGCGAGGCCCACATCCGCTATTCCGGCTCACTGATGAAGTACAGCTTTTCGGAAGTGACGCAGAAAAAAGGCGTCACCCGGGTAGAGCTGCCAGCACAGGGTGAAGCAACCGTCACGGCCCTGCCACTCACACCCGAGCGGGATCTGCGCATCGTAGAAGGCGAGTTCGATACCCTGATGGCCGAGGGTAAAGATGACCCCCGCAGCGATGACTACCTGCTGGTGCGCCTTACCGATACCCGCGCCATACTCGATACCCTGAACCAGCTGCGTCAGGTTTACCCCCATGTGCTGCATTTGGAAAAACCGGGCCTCGCCCCCGACCGCCCAGCGCAGCTGGCCTCCCGCGAGCAATTGAAGCGCACTGAACTGGAGCTGTTCGCCGACTTCTTTGAACAAACCCAGGGCGAAGCCCTGAACGACGCCCAGCGCGAGGCGCTGAAATCCATCATTCAATCGGTGCACCAGAGCGAGGGCCAGGCATGAAGCCGCAGCGTCTCAGCATCAGCGCCTTTGGCCCCTTCGCGGGCGAAGAAGTGGTCGACTTCACCCGCTTTGGCGAGTCGGCCCTTTTTCTGATCAACGGCCCGACCGGCGCCGGTAAAAGCAGCCTGCTCGATGCCATCTGCTTCGCCCTCTATGGCGTGACCACCGGCGGCGAGCGCGAAGCCGCCAGCATGCGTTCCGACCAGGCACCGGATGACCTCGACACCTGCATTGTGTTTGACTTTCAACTCGGGGATACCCTCTACCGGATCGAGCGCACACCCATCCAGCAAGTCGCCAAAAAACGCGGCGAAGGCGTCACTACCCGCCAGGCCGATGCCAAATTATGGCGCATGCCCCCGGCTCTGCTGCCGACCTCGTTTGACGAACACCAAGCCGACTTGCTGCCCTTAAAAGGCATTCGCGAGATCAACGACGAGATTCAAACCCCCACCGGCCTGAATGCCGATCAGTTCCGACAGGTGATGGTGCTGCCCCAGGGCAAATTCCGCGAACTGCTGTTAGCTTCGTCGAACGACCGCGAAGCCATTTTCAGTCAGCTGTTTCAGACACACACCTTCAAAGCCATTGAAGACCGGCTGAAAGAGCAGGCGGCCGAGATCCGCAACCAACGTGACAAGCTGACCGAACGCCTGGCCGGGCATCTCGATTCGGCCGGCGTGGAGACGGCCGAAGCACTGGATGAACGCCTGGCAGAACTTGCGCCCGTAGTGGAAGCTGCACGCACCAAACAGGCCGACGCGCTCAAGGCCGAAGCCAACGCCCGGCGCGCGCACGAAGACAGCCAGGCACTGCAACAGCAGTTTGAGCAACTGGCCAAAGACCAGGCGGCCCGGCGCGACTGGGAAACCCAGGCCAAGGCAATCTCAGAAAAGGAAGCTCTGATCAGCGCGGCCCGACAGGCGGACAAACTGGGTCCGGTCTGGGAGCATCAGCAGCAGAGCCAGCGTAATGAGACCAAAGAGCAGGAAGCGCTCGCGCAACTGACGCAGGCAGTCACCGACCTGGAACAGCAAAAACCGGCCATCGACGCCGAACTCGCCGCTGCCAGAGACGCCCACGCCGGGGTCGATGCGCTGAAATCGGAACAGGACACCCTGACCCGGCTACGAAGCCAGAGCGAGCAATTGCGAGCGGGACAAGCTCGCCTCGCGCGCTCCCGTTCAACCGTTGAATGGTTCGACAAAGACGCCCGGGCCCGCAGCGAGCAGAAGGCCAGCCTGAACGCCCAGTTACAAAACCTGGAGCGCCAGATCGCGGAATCCGGTGATCTTTCTGCCGAGCAGTTGCGGTTGCAGCATCTGCTGGAGCGGCTGACTCGGCTGGGCAAGCTGAAACGCCGCTGGGTCGAGCTGGATGCAACGGCGACCAAGCAGCACGCCGAGGCCGACCGCTGGCAACAGGAACTGACCAGCGCCGAAGCCAGCGCCGATGCCCTGAGAACCGAGGCGCTAAAGCAAGAGCAGGCCTGGCATTTGGGTCAGGCAGCCCAGCTGGCGGCCCAGTTAAACGAAGGGCAGCCGTGCCCGGTGTGCGGCAGCGAAGCCCACCCACACCCGGCGCAAGCCGATGCCGAACCGGTTAGCCGGGAGCAGGTTGCCCAGGCGCGCACCGCACTGGAAACCCAGTTGGCCGCCGTCAGCAAGGCCCAGCAAGCCCGAGACCGGGCCCGCCATAGCGCGGAAGAGGCAAGCCAGCAAGCACAGCGGTTGCGGGAAGATCTGGAAGAGTACGCCGACCGGTCGATGGAAGACCTGGAACAGGACTACAAAACCAACCAGCGTACCCTCAAAACACTGCAGCAACAGGCCGAGGCCCTGGCAAACGCCAAAACCCAACTGGAAAGCACCCGCCAGGCCATCAGCCAGATCGACCAGCAAGACACGGAAGCCAGGCCATTGCGCGAGCAGGCCGTGAGTGAAAAAGCCGCCGCCGAGCAGGCGGTCGACAGCCTGGAGAAAGCGATTCCCGAGGCCTACCGGGAGTCGGGCGCACTGGAAGCCCGGCTAAGTGATGTTGCTCGGCATATTGAGCAGATCACCCAGCGCTGGGAACAGGCGCAGCAACAGCAAAACCGCTTCAGTGAGGCGCTGACCGCAGCCAAGGCACGGGTTTCGGACCAGAGCACCCGGCTGGCAGAGGCCAAACAGGGCCTGGAAGAGGCCCTAAAACGCTGGCAGTCCGCCCTGGAAGACAGCCCTTTCGACACAGAAGCCGACTTTACCCGGGCGCGTCACGACGAAGCCGAACTTGAGCAATGGCAACGCCAGATCGAGGAGCATCGCCAGGCCGGTGAAAAACTCATCTGGTCCATTCAGCAACAGGAAACCGCCCTGGCCGATAAAACGAGACCAGACCTAGCGCAGCTGGAAGCCGACTGGAAACAGACCCAGGTCGCGTTGGAAAGCGCAACCCGCCACTACGATGAACAGCAAGCCCTATTGAAAGCAGCCACTGACGTTAAAAAACGCATGGCCGAAACCCTGCAGAAAATCAAACAACTGGAAGCCGATTACGGCGTAACCGGCACCCTGGCCGAAGTCGCCAGCGGCAAAAATGGCCAGCGCATCAGCTTGCAGCGGTTCGTACTCAGCGTGCTGCTCGATGACGTGCTAATCGAAGCCAGCCACCGGCTGACCACCATGAGCAAAGGCCGCTACCAGCTGCTGCGACGGCAAGACAGAACCAAGGGTAACGTGGCTTCAGGGCTGGATCTGGATGTCGAAGACGCCTACACAGGCAAATCCCGACCGGTAAACACCCTCTCTGGCGGGGAAAGTTTCATGGCCGCGCTGGCCTTGGCGCTGGGGCTATCGGATGTGGTGCAGGCCTATGCGGGCGGGATTCGGCTGGATGCTTTGTTCATCGATGAAGGCTTTGGCTCATTGGACCCCGATTCACTGGATCTGGCCATCGAAACCTTGATGGAACTGCGCGCCAACGGACGCAGTGTGGGGATTATTTCGCATGTGTCGGAACTGAAGGAGCAGATACCGCAGCGCATAGATGTACGGCCTTCGCAGGCGGGCAGCAGAATCGATATTGTTGCGAATTAACCGGGCTTCAATTTAAGGCGGTTGCAAAGAAGACTAGCGGCGGTTACCGGGTGAGCCCCTGTGGGGTAGTCCACAACATGGACTAAAACGCCGGGAGCGTTTTAGCATGAGCGCAGCGAACCCGAAGGGTGAATCCCATGGATGGGATTCATATCATGTGGCCTAGGCCCCATGGACGGGTTCACGCCGACCCCACAGGGGCTTACCCGGTGGCCGCCGCGGGCCACTGCCGCAACACTAAACTTTAAACCGAGAAACCACCTGGTTCAGGCCTTCGGCCAACCGCGCCAGCTCTTTGCTGGAGGTCAGGGTTTCGTCGGCACCGGTCGCGTTCTGCACAGCAATGTCACGAATCGACACCAGGTTACGGTCGACTTCGCGCGCCACTTGAGCCTGCTCTTCAGCCGCACTGGCTGAAGCCGTGTTGCGCTCGTTGATCTTCTCGATCAGTGCGGCAATGGCCTGCAGGGCATCGCCCGCATCGCGCCCGGCTTCCAGCGTGTTGGTTGCGCTGGTGTTGCTGTCGCGCATGGCGGTCACCGCCTGGTCGGTGCCGGATTCAACCGCATCGATGATGGTTTCAATTTCTTTGGTGGAATCGGCTGTGCGGCTGGCCAGCGCCCGCACTTCATCGGCCACCACGGCAAAACCACGACCGGCTTCACCGGCACGGGCCGCTTCAATGGCCGCGTTCAGCGCCAGCAAATTGGTTTGTTCGGCAATGCCGCGAATCACGTCCAACACCGAACCGACGTCTGACACCTTCGACGCTAGGGCTTCCATGTTGCTGGCGGTATCGCCAATGGCTTTGGCCAACCGCTCAATAGCGGCGACGGTGCCGCTGACTTTTTCCAGGCCAAGCCGTGTCTGGGTTTCGGCCTCGTGAGATTCCTCGGCGGTGCCGCTGGCATTACTGGCGACCTCTTCAATGGCCGCCGTCAGTTCGTTTACCGCTGTGGCCGCCTGTTCAATTTCTTCATTCTGGCGCCGTAAGTTGCGAGTGCTGTCGTCGGTTACTGCGCTTAGTTCCTCTGAAGAAGACGCCAATTGCTCCGAACTGGAGCTGATTTGCGCCAGCGTCGCGCGCAGGGCGGTTTGCATGCGCGACATGGCGGCAACCAATTGGGTGACTTCGTCGCGGCCGCTGTTGGTGATGGAGGTGGTGAGGTCGTTGTCGGCAATGGCATCGGCCAGTATTACCGCCGAGCGCATAGGCCCGGTAATGCTGCGCGACAATACCAGAGCCGCGGCCGCCAGCAACGCAACCAGCACGGCCACAGCCGACCCGATGGTCATCAATGCCTGATCGTACACCCGGTCTGCCAGAGCTGAAGCCTGGTCTACCCGGTCACTTTCCAGTGAAATGAAGCGCCGTATCAGCGCGCTGATGTCGGAGCCGGCCGGGGCCATTTCATCGTTGCGCAGGTCGGCAACCATGGCAAACTGCCGGTCGTCAATGAAGCCGAACAACTGGTCAACCAGCGCCAGATAGGCGGTTTCCGCCGCTTCGTACTCTGCAAACGCCTCCCGGTCTGCCGCGTTGTCGATCAGCTCCAGGTAGGCCTGTTTGGTCGCTGCCATGTTGTCGAGCGCGTTTTGAGCCGCATCCCGAAACTCCTGCTGGCGCGAGCCCATCAGGTTGGTCACCACATTGCCCAGGTTAACCCGTAGCCGCAGGAACTCGCTGTTCAAATCCCCCAGCAATACCTGCTTGGGCACCAGCACTTCATCAATCTGGTTGATCTGCTGCTTCAGGTTGTTCAGCTGCAACAGGCTAAAGGCACCCAGCACTACAAACAAAACAGCGGCCAACACAAAGGTTAGGGTCAGACGAGTGCCAATGGACAGTTGTCGGATCATGGTTGTGCTCCAGGGGCTGGGGGAGTCGGGGGTACCGGGCCGGTTCGTTCCTGCGCGGTGTTCAGGAATTGTAATAGAGTTTAACGGCCACCGTTCCGTTTTCTTTATGGTTTAGTGGCGTTACGGGTGGGAATCAGCGGGCAGGTTCAGCAGGTAAGCGCACCAGCCCCGCTTGGTTTGAGCGGCGCTGGCGTAGAGGCAACAATGCCGTTCAGGCAGCGTCGCTATCTTTGGTTGGGTTTTGCTCAGTGTTGTCTTGCGCGGGGGCGTCGGCTGTGGGTTCCTCAATCTCCCCTTTCGCCGCCTTCTCAGCCGTCACCCGCAAGGCTTCCAGCTCTTCACGCAGCTTGGCTTCTTCCAGTTTCAGGTCTTCCGCTTTGGACTGGTCTTTCTCGACCGTTTTCAGAATGTTGATGGCTTCGGTGATGTCACCGGCTTCAATGCGGGCAATGGCATCGGCCTTGCGCTCTTCCAGAGACTCCACCTCAAGCAACTTTTCCAGCACTTTATCGAGTTTGTTGTTCAGCTTCTGGATGTCTTTGCCGGTGTTTTCCAAGGTTTTTCCTATCAGTTGATAATCCAAGGTACTGCTCCCATGAGTCGCCGCCCGCCGGGCCGTAATCGGCACCGGTCGTTGCAGGCGGGTTTGTCAAATCTATAACTGGATATTAATACAGTAGTTGCTCGGTAGCAATGCGCGTATCCCCGTTGCGCTCAGACACCGGAAAGTGTCGCAACTGGACAATTGAAAGACCGGCCAGGGGGTAAAGTTGGCTGGGAGCCTCTGAATAGTTTCCCTCTGGAGAGGTATTCAGAGGCTCCAGACGTTCCCAATCCCTCACAACAAAAAGGAACACGCCATGACCAGTAACGCAGGCAACCGCGGGGTGATTTATCAGGGCCCCGGTAAAGTTTCCATCGAATCCATCGCCTTTCCCGAACTTGCCCTGGGCAGTCGCCGTTGCGACCATGGCGTGATTCTGAAGGTGCTGACCACCAACATTTGCGGGTCGGACCAGCACATGGTGCGCGGCCGCACCACCGCACAGCCAGGCCTGGTGCTCGGCCATGAAATCACCGGTGAGATCATCGAATGTGGCCGGGATGTCGAGTTCCTGAAAGCGGGCGACATTGTCTCGGTCCCGTTCAACATTGCCTGCGGCCGTTGCCGCAACTGCAAGGAAGGCCGCACCGGCATCTGCCTGAACGTGAACCCGGCTCGCCCCGGCGCTGCTTACGGCTATGTTGATATGGGCGGCTGGGTCGGTGGCCAGGCCGAATACGTCATGGTGCCTTACGCCGACTTCAACCTGCTCAAGTTCCCGGACCGTGACCAGGCCAAAGAGAAAATCCAGGACCTGACCCTGCTGTCAGACATATTCCCCACCGGTTTCCACGGTTGTGTGACGGCGGGCGTCGGCCCTGGTTCTACGGTTTACATCGCCGGTGCAGGCCCTGTGGGGCTGGCAGCCGCAGCGAGTGCTCGCTTGCTGGGCGCTGCCTGCGTGATCGTCGGCGACATGATCGACGAGCGCCTCGACCAGGCGCGCAGCTTTGGCTGCGAAGTCATCGACCTGAAACAGGATGCCGAGCTGCCCGACATGCTTGAGCAGATTCTGGGTGAACCGGAAGTCGACTGCTTTGTCGATTGCGTGGGCTTCGAAGCGCATGCCTGTGGTCACAACCACGCTCATGAGCAGCCAGCGACGGTGCTGAACTCCGCGATGAGCGTCACCCGCGCCGGTGGCCAGATTGGGATTCCCGGTCTGTACGTGACCGACGACCCGGGTGCTGCCGAAGAGGCGGCCCAGAAAGGGGCGCTGAGCATGCGTTTCGGATTGGGCTGGGCGAAATCCCACTCCTTCCATACCGGGCAATGCCCGGTGATGAAATACCACCGCGCCCTGATGCAGGCGATTCTGTTCGACCGGGTGCACATTGCCAAGGCGGTCAACGTGCAGATGATCAACCTGGATCAGGCACCCAAAGGCTATGCCGATTTCGACGGCGGCGCCGCGAAGAAATTCGTGATCGACCCGCACGGGTCATTCGCGGCCTGAGAATCAGGGTTACCAGTGTGGGCGCAGCGTTGCAGCAGGCAATGTACAAGCGCCCTTTAACCGGGTGTACACTGGCAAATAGTGCCCGTGTGCACGCCGGTATTTTAAGGCCCTGATTACAACAACTCCACAGGTGACCCTGCATGCTCCAAGCAACACCCTCAGATACGCTTTCCCGGGTAAAGGCCATTGTGGCCGACCTGAAACACAAGCCCGGTGCCTTGCTGCCCATTCTGCACGAGGTACGCGATACCCTGGGTTACGTTCCCGAAAACGCTGTGCCTTTAATTGCCGAGGGCTTGCAGATCACCCGCGCTGAAGTACACGGCGTGATCAGTTTTTACCACGATTTCAACACCCAGCCGATAGGCAACCACCGCCTGCAAATTTGCCGGGCCGAAGCCTGCCAGGCACGCGGCAGCCGCGAGCTGGAACACTACGCCCGGGAGCGCCTGGGCATCGATTACCACCAGACCACGAGAGACGGCGAATTCACGCTGGAGCCGGTGTATTGCCTGGGCAATTGCGCTACAGGCCCCTCGGTTCGCATTGGCAACCACATTCACGGCCGGGTCAGCGCCGAACGGTTCGATGCCATTCTCGACAAGGCCCTAACCGTGCCGATAGACCTGGAACCGCTGACGGAGGGCGACGCATGATCACCCTCTATGTACCGCGCGATACCACCGCCGTCTCACTCGGCGCCGACGACGTTGCCATCTCACTGGCACGGGCTGCCGAGGCCAAAGGCATCGACCTGCACATCGTGCGCAATGGCTCGCGCGGCCTGTTCTGGCTGGAGCCTTTGGTTGAAGTTGAAACCGACCAGGGCCGCATCGCCTATGGCCCCGTCATGCCGGAAGACGTGCCTGCGTTGCTCGACGCAGGGATACTGGAAGGTGCCGCAGGCCATCGGTTGCACCTGGGTCTCACCGAAGAGATCCCCTACCTGAAAAACCAGCAGCGGCTCACCTTTGCTCGCGCTGGCATTACCGACCCGGTGTCTATTGACGATTACCGCGCCCACGGCGGTTTCAAAGGCCTGGAAGTCGCTCTGGCGAAAACCCGGCAACAGATCGTCGACGAAGTAAAAACCTCTGGCCTGCGTGGCCGGGGCGGGGCGGCTTTCCCAGCGGGCATTAAATGGCAGACGGTGCTCGATGCCAACCCGCGCAGTGACGATAACGAGTCCGCCAACAGCCGCTATTCCGGCCAGAAATTCATTGTCTGCAACGCCGATGAAGGCGATTCCGGCACCTTCGCCGACCGCCTGGTGATGGAAGCCGACCCCTACATGCTGATTGAAGGCATGGCTATCGCCGGCCTCGCCGTTGGCGCCGAAACCGGCTACATCTACCTGCGCTCCGAATACCCCCTGGCGCAGGTGATCCTGAACGACGCCATCGCCCGCGCCGAAGCGGCAGGCTACCTGGGTGACAATATTCTAAGCTCTGGCAAAGCGTTTCATCTGGAAGTCCGCCTGGGCGCCGGTGCCTACATTTGCGGCGAAGAAACCTCCCTGCTCGATAGCCTGGAAGGCAAACGCGGCCAGGTGCGGGTAAAACCCCCGCTGCCCGCGCTGAAAGGCGCCTTCGGCCAGCCCACCGTGGTCAACAACGTACTCACCCTTGCTGCTGTGCCGTCTATTATGGCCGAAGGCGGCCGGGCCTATGCAGACTACGGCATGGGCCGTTCACGCGGCACGCTGCCATTCCAGCTGACCGGCAACCTGGAACGCGGCGGCGTGGTTGAACTGGCGTTTGGCATTACCCTGCGCGAACTGCTGTACGACTATGGCGGTGGCTCCGCCTCTGGCCGACCCATTCGTGCGGTTCAGGTGGGTGGCCCGCTGGGGGCTTACATGCCCGAAAGCCAGTGGGACACCCCGCTCGATTACGAAGCCTTTGCCGACATTGGCGCCGTGGTTGGCCATGGCGGCATTGTTGCGTTCGACGACACCGTCGACATGCTCGAACAGGCCCGTTTCGCGATGGAGTTCTGCGCCGTTGAATCCTGCGGCAAGTGCACGCCGTGCCGCATTGGCTCTACCCGTGGGGTTGAGGTGATTGACCGCATTCGCCTGAACGAGAACCGCGATGCCAACCTCACCCTGCTGAATGATTTATGCGACACCCTGGAATACGGTTCACTCTGCGCCATGGGCGGCATGACCCCCAATCCGGTGCGCAGTGCACTACACTACTTCCCGGACGACTTTGCCCGAACCACCGCGTCACCGACGACGGAGGAGCGTTAACATGCTGCACATCTTCGACCCCAACACCCGTACCGACCGCGACCTGGGCACACCACCACCCGCGCTGACCGGCAACACGGTTAGCCTGAGCATCGACGGCCATGCCATCGACGTGCCCGAAGGCACATCGGTATTGCGCGCCGCCGCCCTGGCGGGCATCCAGATCCCCAAGCTGTGCGCGTCCGATAACCTCGACGCCTTTGGTTCCTGCCGCCTGTGCGCGGTCGAGATTGAAGGGCGGCGCGGTATGCCGGCTTCCTGCACCACGCCTGTAGCCGAAGGCATGAATGTGCACACCCAGACCGACCGGGTAGCCAAACTGCGCCGCAACGTCATGGAACTCTACATTTCCGACCACCCGCTCGACTGCCTGACCTGCCCGGCCAATGGCGACTGCGAACTGCAAGACATGGCCGGTGCCGTCGGCCTGCGCGAAGTGCGCTACGGCTACGAGGGCGAAAACCACCTCGTTGCCGAAAAAGACACCAGCAACCCCTATTTCACCTTCGATGCCAGCAAATGCATTGTGTGTTCGCGCTGCGTGCGCGCCTGCGAAGAAGTGCAGGGCACCTTCGCGCTGACCATCGACGGCCGTGGTTTCGATTCCAAAGTATCCGCAGGCCAGAACGACGACTTTATGGATTCCGAATGCGTCTCCTGCGGCGCCTGCGTGCAAGCCTGCCCAACCGCCACGCTGATGGAAAATTCCGTGATCGACCAGGGCCAGCCGGAACACTCGGTGGTGACCACCTGCGCCTATTGCGGCGTTGGCTGCTCGTTCAAGGCCGAAATGAAAGGCAACGAAGTCATCCGCATGGTGCCGTTCAAGGATGGCCACGCCAACCACGGCCATTCCTGCGTGAAAGGCCGTTTCGCCTTCGGCTACGCCACCCACCCGGACCGCCTGACGAAACCGATGATCCGCGACAGCATCGACGACGCCTGGCAGGAAGTGAGCTGGGACGAGGCAATGCAATTCGCCGCCGACCGCATTAAAGCCATTCAGGCCAAATACGGCCGCGACAGC
The DNA here is from genome assembly GCF_004000275.1 of Saccharospirillum alexandrii. Lineage (GTDB taxonomy): Bacteria > Pseudomonadota > Gammaproteobacteria > Pseudomonadales > Natronospirillaceae > Saccharospirillum > Saccharospirillum alexandrii. The sequence goes on along the minus strand of NZ_RCIP01000002.1, from coordinate 486,879 downwards.
GTGGGCGGCATTACCTCATCCCGCTGCACCAACGAAGAAGCCTACCTGGTTCAAAAGCTGGTGCGCACCGCCTTTGGCAACAACAACACCGACACCTGCGCCCGGGTGTGCCATTCCCCCACCGGCTATGGCCTGAAACAAACCCTCGGCGAAAGCGCCGGCACCCAAACCTTCGATTCGGTGATGCAGTCCGACGTCATCGTGGTGATTGGTGCCAACCCGACCGATGCCCACCCGGTGTTTGCCTCCCAGCTGCGCCGCCGGCTGCGCCAGGGCGCCAAACTCATTGTCGCCGACCCGCGCCACATCGATTTAATGACCACCCCGCACGGCGGCGAAGCCCTGCATTTGCCACTGCGCCCCGGCACCAACGTCGCGCTGATCAACGCCCTGGCACACGTAGTGGTGAGCGAAGGGCTCGAAGACCGCCTGTTCATCGCCGAACGCTGCGACCCGGCCGAATACGCCGCCTGGAACGCCTTTATTCGTGAAGAACGCCATTCTCCGGAAGCGACCGAAAGCATCACCGGCGTACCCGCAGAAAGCGTACGCGCCGCCGCCCGCCTGTATGGCAGCGCCCGCAACGGCGCCATCTATTATGGCCTGGGCGTTACCGAACACAGCCAGGGTTCGACCATGGTCATGGGCATTGCCAACCTGGCGCTGGCGACCGGCAACATCGGCCGCGAAGGCGTGGGTGTAAACCCGCTGCGCGGCCAGAACAACGTGCAGGGCAGCTGCGACATGGGCAGCTTCCCGCACGAACTGCCGGGCTACCAGCACGTGGCACAAGACGGCCCGCGCAAAGCCTTCGAAGATGCCTGGGGCGTGACCATTGATAACGAACCCGGCCTGCGCATTCCCAACATGTTCGACGCCGCCATCGACGGCAGCTTCCGGGGTCTTTATGTGCAAGGCGAAGACATCGCCCAATCCGACCCCAACACCCAGCATGTGGAAAAAGCACTGAGCTCACTGGAATGCCTGATCGTTCAGGACCTGTTCCTGAATGAGACCGCCAAGTACGCCCACGTATTGCTGCCGGGTTCCTCCTTCCTGGAAAAAGACGGCACCTTCACCAACGCCGAACGCCGCATTAACCGCGTGCGCAAGGTAATGCCGCCGCTGGCCGGCAAGGAAGACTGGCAAATCACGCAAGACCTGGCCAACGCCCTGGGCTACGCCATGCACTACGACCACCCGGAACAGATCATGGCCGAGATCGCCAGCCTGACCCCAAGCTTCCGCGGCGTGACCTACCAGAAACTCGACGAACTCGGCAGCATTCAATGGCCCTGCAACGACGCCTACCCGAACGGCATGCCGATTATGCACGAGCAGGACTTCCCGATCGGCAAGGGCCGCTTCGTAGTGACTGACTATGTAGCCACCACCGAACGCGCCAACCGCAAATTCCCGCTGCTGCTGACCACCGGCCGCATCCTCAGCCAATACAACGTAGGCGCCCAAACCCGCCGCACCAGCAACCAAAGCTGGCACGACCAGGACTGGCTGGAGCTGCACCCGCACGACGCCGAAGAACGCGGCATTAACGAGGGCGACTGGGTAGGCCTGACCAGCCGCGCCGGCGACACCGTGCTGCAAGCCAAAATAAGCATCCGCATGCAACCGGGCGTGGTGTACACCACCTTCCACCACCCGGTAAGCGGCGCCAACGTCATTACCACCGACAACTCAGACTGGGCCACCAACTGCCCCGAATACAAGGTAACTGCTGTGCAATGCGAAAAAGTAGCCCAACCCAGCGCTTGGCAGGAACGCCACCGGGCCCAGCACAAGAAACAATGGGGCCTGCTGAAAACACCAGAACCCACCGAACCGGTGGTGAAATGAGACCAAACCTATGAGCCCCCAGATCGACACCCTGGTTAAAATGATCAACCAGATTGCCGACAACGCCCCCAGGCAAGAAACCCCGGAGGCCACGGCAGAGGCTGTGGTTTCGCACCTGAAGAAATTCTGGGCGAAGCCGATGAAGCAGGAGATGAGGGAGTATGTTAAGGCTGGTGGGGTAGGGTTGAATGAGGTGGCTGCTGAGGCTGCTTTGCGGTTGTAGCTATAGCCACCAACTAAACGCTAGCCAACTAACTGCTCCATCTTCCGCTTGCGGGAGAGGGGGCTTTTGACCTAACGGCTGCATATTCAACCCCGAATCCATCACACGACCCCCGCCATACCGCCGCCACCGTCCCCCGTAGGAGGCCAGTCACCTGGGCGACAAGGAGTAGAACAAACCACAGACACCAACTACCGTTCGTCCTGAGCCTGTCGAAGGACCGTGGGGAGGGTAATTGGCCGGGGAAACTGCCCCAGAGCCCAACTGTTGACCTAACGGCAGCCAATTCAACCCCCAATCCATCACGCCAGCCCCGTCCCATACCGCCGCCGCCGTCCCCGTAGGAGGCCAGTCACCTGGGCGACATGAAGTACAACAAACCACAGACACCCACCACCGTTCGTTCTGAGCCTGTTGAAGGGCCTTGGGGAATCCGTTTGAACGGGGAAGCTGCTCCGATGCCCTGACGCAGGTGTTTCTGTTTGCTGTGAAAACCGGTGGCGGTTGGGGGCCTTTTTTCTAGTTGGTTTTGTTGGGCAAGAGACAAGCGAAGGGCCCGCAAACGACAACATTTCTTGCGATGGATGTCTAAGTTAGCCTATCTGACAGGAATCTCAGTCACTGGTTTACACGCAACGGTGGTGAATTCCGCACTCTTCGCTATATTCTTGGGGGCAGTGATTGGTAACCACTGAGCACATTTTGATGTGGGGAATTTTGGGGAATATACAGCTATCTACACGTTGCTCCTCCCGCTCAATCTAAGCTTACTATATTAGAAAATTCATTATTCGACTGAAAAGCAAGGCACTGCTAGCATCGGTACTAGTCTCGCTCAGTGCTGCAGCAATAGTAGATACCAAAGACGGTTCATATTAAGAATGGGAAATGGAGTAATGTCAGCATGGAAATGGTCAATTGGATATCAGACTACTATCAAGTGCTACTATGTGTACTAGGTGCACTAGCAACGGCCGGTATCCTAGTGAAAATGTTTATCATTAATTCTGGTAAAAACAATCTCAAGCAAAAATCAGGCTCTCACTCTAAAAATTATCAATCTGGTGAAACTCTTATCATCAACCGGGATGATGGGAGGGACAAAAAATGAATAGAAAATCTCAGTCCTCTGGTGATAACTCGAATAATTATCAAGCAGAAAGAATGGAACTGAACTTTAATGGCATAAGCTATACAGATGCAAGAAGCATTGCGCTAGATACTTTTAACGAAAACTTTCCAAAATTAGCCGAGGTTGCAAGAAAGACTGCTGAAGATAGAGCTGCAGAATTATTCGATTGTTTTGCCGAAAAGCAGCGCTATAATAGCGATGCTAAAATGGAAAGCTTTAGCGATCCAGCGTTTCTTTCAGGTTTATTCGAGGCTCAAAAAGGATATGCACTATCTGGAAGTGAAAAACTCTTAAGCATCCTTTCTGAATGCCTATCCAAGATAACAACAACTTCTCCTGGAACGATACAGAGCATCTCGCTATCCGAAGCAATAAAAGCTGCATCAATACTTACTCCAGAACAAGTCAACTCTATTACTCTGCTATTCTTGGCAGATCGTTACCAGCATCATTTAGTAAGAGATGATAAGTCCCTCGGACTATTTTTAGACCAATGCTACCAGCCTTTTCTAGAGATAGCAGATTCACGATCTTCAATATTGCATCTTCAGTATACTGGTTGCGCTTTTTCGATTGATGTTCAGGCTACCCTAGAGAAACGGATAAAACTAAGGTACCCCGGTCTATTTCAAACTGAAACAACAACAGATGAAATCAACAACCTGAAACTTGAAATTCCACGCTATTTTCCTTTGCTTCGAGACGATAATTCATATAGCCAAGGCGAAATTTTGAATTTTAATTCTGTGATAGCTCTGAATCGAGTGGGTGTCAGGCTAGGTTGGGCTCAAAGGGATATACAAAAACTCTCAAGCCTAATCATATCAAAGTCCATGCCTGAACAGCATTACAAAGAGAGTATAATAAAAGACAGGCCGTACATGCTAGACTTGTTCAACAAGTGGAACAGTAGTCAATTAACTCGTATCGATATTACAAATATTGGAGAAGCTATTGGGTATACGCAGATGAGCATTCATTCCAATATTGATCCAGAAATTAGCGAATGGATTAACTAACCATTAGTTTTGGCTGGGTCAGACTCGGTGAATGCTTTGCATTTCGTATGATAAGTCAATAGGATAGAGGACGGCTAATGGGGCATAACCTAATAGGATATTCCCGCGAAGCGACTATCATAGTGCTCGTTCTAATAGTATGTAGCTATTTCTAGCGGTGGGTATCCAACAGCCCTTGAGACGCCCACATTAGTTGGTGATCAGGGGTTATCTCTTAATGGATTTGATTAATCAAAGTAGGAATGTGTGTCTCATTTGTGATATGGTTTTACTGATCTTAAAACCTTTCGATTTGCTCTAAAAGTTATTTAATTTACATTGAGCGAAAAGATATAACGTCTTGATTCAAAAAAATAAAAATAACTTTGGATATCTTTTTATCAACTGGTTTTTGTTGACTAAAATTTTAAGGTTGCAGGGATAAGAGAATGAAGTACTTACGTGATCAAATTTGGTCTAGAATTCCAATAGATGATTTTAGATCAAGATTTTTTGTAGAAACGTATATTGAAAAATTAAGCGTATATACGCCGCACTTTTCGCAGTCTCGATTAATGAATTTGTTCAGTAGCTGCTCAGAGTTATTGGTATACATCGAAGAGTACTCAAATAATGAGAAAAATGCGGGATATCTATTTTCGGCTTTAGATGAAATTGATAGTTGTTTCAGTACTGATGTTATAGCACAAGAAATTTTAATCAGTTAGACGGCCTGCGTTCAAGCCTATTTAAAAGAGTGAGAGGAGGGGATCTAAATCCGTCTCAACTAACCCGTTTGAAAGTTTTCTGCCGTACTGTATTAGCAAATGAAGAGGTTTACGCTGCCAAATTACTCGAGGATCTAAAAAGCTCAATATTTGATGCTGTAAATTTAGATCAGAAAGGTCGCATAACATCAAAAATATATTTGTTGACTGGGCTTTATACAACGCACCTATTAAGTCGAGGATATTCACCAACATACTTGTTCAATCGGGCTGAGATGTTTACTCGAGAGAATAACTACCAAGGACGAAGTTTTCTTCAACAGTTTGAGGCGATTACTGAAAGACTTAGAACATACACTACTGAACATGAAGTGTGCTTTGCTATTAGAGCAAACAAACCAAACAGTCTTTTGACTATTGACGATGATTCAGTTTTTACATTTATGGATGAAATCCCTGCCGCTATCCAGGGGCAAGATCGCGAAAAGTTGATCCGCGAGTTTACCCCTAATGTAATTGCTTCTGCGACGGTAGAAACCACCGATCATATTGGTGCCTCTTGGTACGTTAAAGACAAGCTTGATCAGCTTCTAGATACAGTAACAGCGCTTGATCTAAATCCAAAAATTCAAATTTCATCACATTGTGTGACGATAGCGAGACACCCAACCGGGAGCCATACCAAAGCGATAAATATAAGTTTTTTGTTGGGCTTTCTCTCGTCAGAGGGTGGTACTTATTTCTCAAGTTCAAACGCCTCAATCAGACATGCATTTAGTAAGTTGGATGAACAAGGAGAGGAGCAGTTAGGTCGTTCGCTTCGTTATCTTAGACTGGCTCGAGAATCAGTTTCAATGGAACAGAAACTGCTAAATTTATGGATCGCGCTTGAATCACTGTATACTGGAGGTCAGTCTACTATTCTTTCTAATATTATAGAGTATGTTCCTCAAATATATGCCGTGGCAGCATTGTCAAGAAGGGTTCGATATTTACGTGATTTACTTGTAAAAGCACGAGCAATAGCTCCTCAAAGAGTTAGAGATGAGTTTGGGCTGCCTGAAATATTCGATGAAGAGGTGACTGGAGAGCAGATATTCCTTCTTCTTCGAAATGAGGGATTAACCATTGAGCTATTTAATAGCTTAGCTCCAAAAGAGCATTTAAAGTACAAAATAATGTCAACCTTTGAAGAGATGAAAACAAATGCGACGATTGCCAAGAGAATTAGAAATTCTGAAATTGATGTAGAGCGGCAGCTGAAACGAATATATTTTTTGAGAAATAAAATTGCCCATACAGGTCATTACTCGAATATTCGACCTCAACTTATAACCCACTTGCTTGATTATTTAGCATCCTGTTATTTGGCTTTGTCAGTATCGGCCGAAAATGCATCAAGCAAGAACGGTCAGTCGGTAGATGAGCTTTTTGCGGGTTATAAGATGGGTGCTGATATTGTTTTGGCCCGTGTAAATTCTGACTGTCAAGTTGATCATTTGAGTGAGCTGGTACCAGTTCCAGTAGGGTAATGAATTAAAGCGGCTAACAGTGGAGAGTTTGTGGACATCCATCGTTGCCAGGGACCAAGTGGCTAACAGGACATATATGGAGGCCCGACACCTGTCAAGTCACAGTAGTCCGTTAAGCCAGATTGTCATCCGAAACGGGTAAACAGGACACCCAAGCTAGTGAACTTTGAAAGGGATTTTGGTCCCAACGGGGTAAACAGGAGCGGGGTAAACAGGACAGCAAGCTAGTGAACTTTGAAAGGGATTTTGGTCCCGGAAGTGAAAAGGCATTTAGCGGTGAATGGCGAAGACGGTCCGTGCCCGGAAAATCGGAGTGTTTGGCCCAAAACTATGGTTTTCAGGCATAAGAAAATCTCAGGAAAACCTGATAATTGATTCTGAGAGGGTGAGTTAGGCTAGCTGTGTCGCAGCTGCCAGCCCCAGTGTTCGCTGGCACCAGGCTGTTTAGACACCCATCGTTACAGTTTGTAACTGCGATGGGTGTCCTGTTAGCTTGCCCCTCATGTTCAAACGACCACCCACAGGCCTCTCATCAGTACCTAATGACTTGACAAAAAAACGCACACTAGGAACTGATATGTAGCTCACATCCATCTAATTTTATTCTTTATTGCTTCTATTAATAAAATATCCACATTCTTGGCGGAGGAAAGCGCCGAGTCTACTAGCTGACCTCCCTTTCAATCCAATTGTATTTATTATACGAAACCGTGTCCAATAGAATGCATATTAAGTGAAATATCAAACCAAGGGTATGATGTGAGTGGTTCCTAGATGGCTTACCACTCAATGATAGACCTAATAACAGCGTATCTATTTCGATTGTCAACTGTTGTGGACTTTCTTGCAAGCGGTAGTATGCATTTCAAAAAGACTGCTATACCCGATAATCAAGAACACCTTTGCGTTCAATGAGGTATTGAGAAAACTAGTTAGAGGTGCATGATACTGATGATGTATGTGGTATTGGTCTGCCCGTTACATTCTGATACTTTGGTAGGTAAACGCAAAATATGCTTGCCAGAGGGGTGGATATAATGACTAGGTTACCCAAAGAAGAAGAAAGCCAGACCATTGGCAAGTTGGCGGGAAGAGCATTTTGCGCCAGTATTCCACTTTCATGGATAGAGCAGCCGCTCGATGGAGATTCAGATTATGGTATTGACTACTTAATTCAATTAAAAGATGAAAATAATTATGTATTAGGATCTTTTTTCCTCCAACTTAAAGGTACTACTAGTCCTAGGTTTGTCGGCAATGGGGAGGAAATATCGTACTCTTTTGACGTAAAGACAATTAACTACTATAAGCAACAAGAAACGATTGTTATGGTTGCGTTGGTTGATTTGTCAAATGATATGACTGCAAAAGAGGCGCCTGTCTGCTATAGGTGGCTGGACGAAGCTTTTCTGGAAGACCTGACTAAGAATGTTAAGGCAGGTCAAGATAAAATAACAGTTAGGGTGCCTGTCGAAAGTGTAGTTCACCATGAGCTAGATATTTTGCCGTACTTTTTAGATAGACTTCAGAAGAGAGACCCTCTGAATCGAATAAAACGCGTTTTTGAAGAAGGTTCGGATAATCCTGTTGGAGACTTAAATAAGACTGCAGAAGCGTTTAAAGAGCGGCCTGTGTATTTTGATACTTTAAAAGATAACAGTGGTGCGCCATGGGTTAATAACCCCAGAGAACACAATTCTGGGAGGTTAGAGCAAATAGAGATAGATATCGAATCAAATAGAGTTGTAAAGGCAGAGGGTATCCTAGATGAGCTAGAAGGGAATGATAACCTGACCGATCACGAAGCTGCAGAGCTATACTACCAAAAATGCAATGTGGCAATATTGCGAGGAAAGTATGAAAAAGCACTAGAGTACGCAAGTTTGGCAAGAGAAAAAATGCATACCAGCAGGTACAATTGTGCATACTTTGAATCAATTCTAAAAACCATCGATTTTGATGATAAGCAAAAGCTGACAGAAATCATCAGTGAAATAAATGTAGATGGAAAAAGGGAAGCATCCTTAAAAGCAAGGTGCTATGTATTGATGGGTGATTTCTCTTCAGCGGAAGTGCTATTAGGCGAATATAGAAATGATGGTTCAGTAATAGATTGGTTGCTGTTATTTACAATCGCTGGTGACCGGGAACGTTTCTATCAGGAAGTGCGGAAGGCTAAACTAAATAAGCTAAATGACAAGCAAAAAATACTATTTCATTGTATGGCTGCTAGGCAGTTTTTTAATGATGGAATAACAACAGAAGAGAAAGGAACTAATGACACAGTAATTCCAGCGAGAGGGAGAAGAGAGTATGACTACGACAAACTCGAAATCGCTTACCGCCATACAAGGGAAGCATTTAAGCTTGCAAAGCAGTGTGGGTATCCATTTAATATCTATGTGATTCTTGATTTGGCTGTTGCAATTTATAGTTTTTATCATGATGATGACGAGTTGATAGAGGTTTTCGAAGAAATTCTCTCAGGAAGGCCAGGCGCTAAATTAGTTGTATCCGCGATTTGCCCTTTGTTAATCAATAAAAGGCGTTATGGCGAAGTTGTAGATTATGTGGAAAGTGTTGATGAGCTAGATTCCGAGCTGATTTCGTACCTAATTAATGCAAAATACAACTTGGATCAAAATCGTGCTGTAATAGATTTGGTAGATAAGTATAAATCACAGTTAAAATCAGAAAAGCCTCAAAATTATGATGTTATTTTTTGTCTGGCTGCAGATTCTGCAGAAATTCTACTTGAACAGAAAAAAGAAACTGAATATCTAAATGACTTAGAGGGAACGGAGCGTAGTCGCGAGCTAATATCAACTTATGAATATCTGCGTGGCTGTAAAAATCACCCTGATCAAACTGCTGACTATATTCAGCGACTTTATGATGAGTATGTTGAGTTAGAAAGGCCTAGTAGCATAGCACAGCAACTGCTAAATGATTTGGATCCAGGGGATTCGGAGTTTGTGGAGAAAATCCCTGAATTGGCTGCAGATATACAAGTTCACAGAGAGTTGTTTTCAGACGAGTCATTAAAGCTAGCAATGTCTTATGCAAATCTTCAAAGGTGGAAAGACTTGCTAAGTTTATGTGAGGATGTTCAGAGTCGATATGAATTGGATCCACTTTGGTGTTTGCTTAAAGCATCTGCTTTACATGAAATCGGAGATAGCGGCAGCGCAATGGAAATCCTCGACGGTGAGGTGACGAGTGATTTTCATTCTGTCCAAAGGGCCGAAAACTACGTAAACCTATGTGTCAAATTAGGGTTTTATGAGGAAGCGGAAAAAAAGCTGGAAGGGATGTTGGAGCACTCCCCAAAAGATAAAAAGTTAAAAGTATACGAAGGGTTAATGTATATATATGCTGCTGACGAGAACCCTTCGATTAAGTTGAAGGCTGCACTGAGCAAATATGGTGGTCTAGTCGATAGAAATAATGAAGCTCAGGAGGGGAAGTTCTTATACCTATTTTTGATTTTTTCCAGGTACTTTGAAGCTTTTCAAAGTGATTTTATTGAAGAGGTTAGGACCCGATTTGAGGAGTATTTTAACAACTTTCCTGAACCAACGGTTATAAAACGTGCTACTTTTCCAAAAGGAGTAGGTGGCGCACAGGTCTTCCAGATATTGCAAAGCCTTACAGGTATTTCTTCGAAACAGCAAAGTTTAAGGGAGAAATATCGAAATCAAATTAGGAGGAGAGCATTACCCGTCCCCTATGCAATGCTACATATATTTTTGAATGATGTACCAGATATTTTTGGTTCATGGTTTTTTCAAAAGCTTTTCGCAGTTTCACGCCCTGAATATAGACTTTACTACAATGGGGGAGCGCTGCCTGATTTTTTATCGGATGAATACATCAAACCATCATTTGGCGAAGAAGAACGGTCAATCAGGAATTTAGAAGTAGTGTTCGATGAGACAGTGTTGTTGGTTTTGGCCGAAACCGATTACTTAGATTTTGTACTGTCTAAGATGGATAGAATTACTTTGCGATTTGAAACGTATCAGTTGTATTCTTATAGCTCCCATCTTACGATGGGATCGGTATATTCATCGATACCTCGTAAAATTTTGCGTGTATTAAAAAAATACTTCAGCAATATCCGTATTCTTAAAACAAGTGACGAGAGTAATCAGATTGTCGATTCATATTGCAGGTTGTTGGAAAGGGAAAGACATACAATACTGTGCTCTGACGATCTTTATCTATCTAAATACATCGAAAGTGCTGGTCATCACTCTATATCTAGTTCAGGTTTGATGGATATACTTCAAACTACTGGAGAGCTAACGATTAAGAAAAAAATGGAATTCAAAGAACGATTGTGTGACTTGGGAATAGAGGGAGTGCCGATCAGCTTTGATGAATTGATCATGTCAGCATACAAGTACAATTATTCAAAAGAGCAATTGCTCTTATCAAAATCGGAATTCTACAAGGTCTTTTTGTCATACATAGAACGCATGGATGACGAGGATGCCTGCCGACATCTCTGTGTTCTCTTTTCAGAATTGTTGAATGAGACACTTGGTGATATCGATATTGATAAGTTAAGACCATTGCTCGATCTATTCATGATTCAGGTTGGAAGTATGAGTCGGCTTGAATTTATTACGAGATGGTTTGTAGTAACGTGTGCTAATACAAAAAAAATTGGGTATAGCCCGATGCAAAACTATTCGCTGCCACATTCCAAACTACTGAGGCTCGCTACTAGGTGTACTGTAGAATATGGATTTGAATACAGTATGGAAATGCTTTTAAGGAAAATATCTGAATTAATGGTGTCTAAGGGGCCCAGCCAATCATCAAAACTGTACGAAATAATTCAAATGGCGTTTGTTGATGGTTCTCGTGAAAGTGAATTGTTTTCAAGTATTTATACAGACGTCGTGATGAATGCTCGAATTGACGAAGCGGAGTCATGAAGCTAAACCGCGAGGTAAACAGGACACCCAAGCTAGTGAACTTTGAAAGGGATTTTGGTCCCGGAAGTGAAAAGGCATTTAGCGGTGAATGGCGAAGACGGTCCGTGACCGGAAAATCGGAGTGTTTAGCCCAAAACCATGGTTTTTAGACATAAGAAAACCTCAGGAAAACCTAGGGTCAGTTGGGACACCCATATTAAGGAAGTAGGGGTGGGTGTCTCGTTAGCTTCTTAGTTTTCTTGGCTTTTCAAATAGCCCTGCGACAAGGTTTCGTTAGTAACTTTAACATCAATTATTTAGAGAAGAATAATACCTCTTACATGCTTTCAGTAAGGGGAAGTCTAATATTGGCGCTCCATAGGTAAAGCTTGGTCGTATGGCTTCTTGCTCTGTTTCGAGATTAAAGTGTTGATGGCTCGGCCCAAATGGAACGTGAGGGTGATGATTTGCTGAGTCAATTCTATGTATTTGGTTTCCTGAAGGGTCGTAAAGTAGGTATGCATAATTGGACAGTTTTTTCAAACGTAATATCCAATACCAGCCATCTTTCAAAAATATCTTGATATTCCATCGGTCATTCATTTTATTTTTAGTTGTGGTCTCTGCTTCTAAATGTGAGGCTATTAATTCTGTAAAAAGCCCTACTAGTTCATCTGGAATATAATCCAATTTAATTAACTCAGGAAGATCTAATTTTAAGAGAAACAGGCTTGCAAAAAAATCAAGTACACAAGGATGTCCTTCAGCTTCTCTTTTATGCTCTTCGCATAAGGATATTGACAACATTGCGGTAGTGAAGGAAGACATTGTAGTTGAAGCGTGATGTTCACTCTTCTTACCGCAGACAGCACAACCATTTCCTTTTGTTATTATCATGACTTTTTCAACAGATGTGTTGCTTATCCTACCTTCTGCAAGCTCTGATGGTATTTTATTGACTTCCAATATGTGCTTTTTCCAATTAGTAAAAGCTGTAGTGTATTCAGTACAATCCAAAATGCTCATTAATACAGATTCATTTTTTATCTTTCTCCACTCACCTACATCCCATGGAAAATCTCTGTATATATCTTGGTGCTTGTTTGGTTTAAAACGATAAATTCTAGTGTAACCACAATCTTGGGTTGGCAAATATACTGCCCATCCACGACCTTCACCTGTTAACCAAAACAAAAGACTTGCGTTCCTGATTAGTTCTTGCCAATAATCGTACCGGTAAGTTGCCAACTCAAGGATATGCTCTTTTCTCTTATTGAACTTCAACATATTCATACTCATAGTACAGATATACCCATCAATAACTTCAGCAGTTACCGATTCGTTATCTAATTCTGAATACATTTTATCAATAGCAAGCATAGCTGTTTCCATGGATATTCCCTTGGTAAAAATCAGAGTTGTTAAGTCGTTATATCTATATAGCAAGACTGAAATATACTGGCTTCAGAGCTGTATATAAATACAGGCATGTATATATAGCCAGTATATTAAGCGAAAGTCAACACGGCTAATAACGAGGGGCAAGGGTAACTCGGACATCCACATTAACCGCCTATTGATATTTTTATTTTAATAGCTTCTATCTATTGAATGATATGGCCAAGCTGGATACTAACACTAAGCAATCAGACTAAAGCTACACCTATTAATTGAAAACCTAATACCTTTAGGATATTCTGCGCACCTGTTGATTCAAGAGGCGGTGTTATGGCCGGTCGCGCAGGTTTAACAGCACAAAAGTTGATTCAGGCAGGTGCCGAGATGGCCGATGACCTGGGTTTTGAACAGGTGACGCTGTCGGCGCTCGCCCGCCGTTTCGATGTCAAAGTAGCCAGTCTTTATTCCCACCTGAAAAACTCTGAAGACCTGAAAGTCCGCCTGGCGCTGTTGGCGCTCGATGAGCTGGCCAATTGCGCTGGCGAAGCCATTGCCGGCCGCTCCGGTAAGGATGCGCTGTTTGCGCTCGCCAACGCCTACCGCCATTACGGTCAGGCCCATCCGGGCCGCTTTGTTGCTGCGCGCTATCCACTGAGTGATGAAATCGCCGCCGCCAGTTCCGGTGTCAAACTGTCGCGCATGCTGGGTGCGTTGTTGCGAGCCTATGGCTTGGCGGACGCCGAACAAACGCACGCCATTCGGTTTTTGGGCAGCGTCTTTCTGGGTTACACCACGCTCGAATCTGCCGGTGGCTTTGCGCACGGCGACGTTGCTGCCCAGGCATCCTGGGAACGTACTTTGGCGGTTCTCGACCTTAGCCTGCGTCATTGGCCGCCATCGTCTGCCGCCGTCTGATCTTATTGTTAATTCTCGCTTTGGAGCCAAGATGACAACATCCTCTGATTGGGTCACCTCAGTGCTGCCGGTATTTATCAAGGGCGCTGTCGATGTTGAACAGCGTGGCGACGCTCTGGTACCGCATCGACTTCCCGCCTGGGCACGTGACTATTATTCCGACCCTGGTCTTGCCATGGCGGAATCTCACCCGGCAGGTGTGCGGTTAGCGTTGCGTACCAGTGCCAATTGGCTTGAGTTGGATATCCGGGCTACTCGCTACGGTTATGTCGGCGTTCCGCAGCGGCCCCCGGGTCAATTCGATCTGTGCATCAACGGCCAATGCCTGGTTCAGGCAGTGCCATCCAGCGCCACTCAGATCAGTTTTGATATGCAAAGTGGGCAAACTCACCAGCAAGCTGGCGGCATCAGTACCTTGCGTTTTACGGGCTTGCCCAAGGGTGACAAAACGATCGAGATCTGGCTGCCGTATTACGAAACCATGGAACTGTTCCAACTACGCAGCGATGCCGAATTACACAAGGTGGCCGACGCCAACCGACCCACCTGGGTGCATTACGGCAGCTCCATCAGTCAGGGTTCCAATGCCGCCAGTGCGTCGGGCATCTGGCCGGCTCAGGTGGCCATGCATGCGAATTTGAATCTGGTTAATCTCGGTTTCAGCGGCAGTGCCTTGCTTGATCCATTCGTGGCCCGGGTGATTGCCCAAACCAAGGCGGACCTGATCAGTCTGAAGCTGGGCATCAATCTGGTGAACAGCGATGTGATGCGGGCCCGGGCCTTAGGTCCGGCGGTACTGGGTTTTCTTGATGCTATCCGGGATCGGCAACCGGATACGCCCTTGCTGGTCATATCGCCCTTGTACTGCGCAATTCACGAAACCACACCCGGCCCCGGCGCGTTCGATTTGCAGGCATTGGCCCAGGGTAAGGTTCGGTTTCAGGCGACGGGCAATCCGCAGGACAGTGCTGCCGGTAAACTGACCCTGCAATCGATCCGCACTCAGCTAGCCGGTTTAGTGCGCGAACGGATGAAAGCCGACAGTCACTTGTTCTATCTCGATGGTTGTCAGCTCTATGGTCCAGGGGATCATGAGCGCTGGCCATTGCCGGATGCATTGCACCCTGGCCCGGAAGCGCACGAACTGATTGGTCAGCGGTTTGTTGAGCATGCGCTGGGCGGAGATTGGGGGGAGGGCGTGACTGCGAAAGGTCATTGTGGAAGCTTACGCTAGAAGTGCAAGCAGGCAAACAAGGCACCCAAGCTAGTAGCTTGCTGAGACACCCACGGTAGGCAACTATCAGGAGTTGGGCTTTGATAGCCTTCGTTAATTGGTTTTGGGTGGGGGCACAAAGTGGACATCCATCCTAATGGAGTATCAAAGGGATTATGATTTTTACATTAAGTTTCCATAGATCTTCAGACACCTAGATTAGTTGGCTTTTTGTAGCTTTGGTTAATCAATGTGGCAATGTGGCAATGGGGCTACATAAACCCGGCAGCCAATATTTTGACCCCTCGGTCATCCTGACCGTTAGTACCGTCAAACAACTATCATATAGAACCAGATTCGTTGGTATCTGGCTTATTGCCAGTCAAACTCTTGCATCACCATGGTTACATCATTAGCGTCTGAATAAAGTTGAATACAACAAGGACTAATAATGAAATCAACCATTCAAACGCTGGCGACCCTGGTTTTCGGTATTCCCTTGCTAGTGGCCTGTAATTCCTCCGGCGGAGGCGACAATAGCGACCCTTCGATAGTATTGGTACATCCATCGGTTACCATCGAGCCATTCGACATTAATGATGAGATTGAGATGGATCTAAGAGTATTCGTAGTTGTCGATGACCCAGATGGCTATTCGGATATACAAAGTGCAACGGTTCGATTTCCCGGCGGCCAAAGTTACGATATCGATTTAACAGAGCGATTGTATGAACACAATGGCCAAACTGGGTTCAACGCCAATTTCGGACTGTATGACGTGCCTGAGGGTAGCAACGGGAAAGAACTGCTGATGACGGGGTACTCACTGACCTTGACCGATAAGGGCGGCTTGTCTGATGAGGTTGAATTCGACCTGTTAGGCATCGATGGTGCGACCGTACCAATGGGTGCCTACCTGGTCCACCCTGACGACTATCCGGTCTCCAGCGGCGGTGATTACGTCGAAGGCATACGCAGGCCGATCGTTGGTTATAATTCTATAGCGGTGAGCACAACCGACATCAGTATGGACATCAGCATTAATGATGACAGGGCTTATGACCTCACCATTCAGCTCTATGATGTGAACGATGACTTCATCGCGCGTGTGTATATCACGGGGCCAGAGAATCTTACGTTGGAGGGTGAGGCAAGCTATAGTATCCCATTGGATGACTTCAGTTTTATCGAAGGTAAAGGGGTAAATGACATTGACGCGGTGAAAGTTTTTACCGGTGACGAAGGGTTGTATAAAACAGGTTTTACTGCAGGCGTCAGTCATAATTTGGCCGAGTCACTAATGTATAGCTTGTAGGGGCTCAGGTACAGCTATGAAGACACCCAGCTATGAAGACACCCACCGTTACAGTTTGTAATTGCGATGGGTGTCCAGTTAGTTTCGTTATGCGAAACCGCGGTCAACTAACGTGGATGTTCAGCAATGCTAGTATTAGATAATGTTGCAGGCAGCCAGCGCCCTTTTGAAATTCGCTGCTGTACGAATTGCTTATCAAGGACAAACCGCTAACTAAGTGGACACCCATCGTTACAGTTTGTAATTCTGATGGGTGTCCTGTTTGACCCCTAAAAATAATCTGTTTCCATAAGGTCATTCAGAAGGTTTGGCCCGGTAGGGTTCCAGCCTAATTGGGCGCGTGTCCATTCGCTGGATGTAGGCTGATCTATACACGCAAAGCCAAAGAACCAGCCGAAATGTTCACGTGCCTCATCTGCAGTCAACGATACACAGGGGACGCTGAGACCAATCGCAATCGCTTCCGCAATTTGCCTGAATGGAATACCCTGTTCAGCCACCGAGTGATATATCTCGCTGCTCGAACCACGTTCTAACGCGAGACGAAAAGCGCGGGCGGCATCGTGTACATGCACCGCGGGCCAGGCGTTTTTGCCCTCTCCAACATAGGCTGACACGCCCTTCTGTCGCGCGATGTCGATGAGCATCGGGACAAAGCCATGGTCGCCCATGCCATGCACTGACGGAGGCAGGCGCATAACGCTCGTCAAAATTCCTTGATCGGAGAGCGCCTTTGCGACAGCTTCTGAAGCACGCGGATAGGTGGCTGACGGTGGCAAAGCGGGATCATTCTCGATCGTAATGGAGCCCGCGGCATCAATGAAAGCAACACCTCCTGTGACGATCAACGGCTTTTGTGTGTCCTGAACAGTAGCACCGAGTGCCTCAATAGCTGCGCGGTCTATGTCGCACGCTTCTGCAAAACGGGAGAAATCGTGTATAAATCCTGTATGAATAACCGCCTCTGACGCCAACACCCCCTGGCGGAGCGTTTCGGGCGCTTCGAGGTCACCACGAAGCGCTTCAGCACCTAGCTGTGTGAGTTTATCTTCGCTTTGCCCGGAGCGGGCTAGCCCCAGAACTTGATGGCCATTTGCGAGCAGCTCACTCGTAACGGCTAAGCCAACAAAGCCTGTCGCACCAGTAACAAACACTTTCATAACTATTCCCCTTCCTGTAAGCAGATTCTTGTCAATGAGAATACTATCGAATACTATTTATCCTGGTAAATGAGTTACTTTATAGGGGTATAATGACTAATAGGCTCGATAATACCTACCATTCCAATAGTCTCGGAACTTTCTTGAAAGACCGGCGGCATCGGCTCGACGCAATCGCACTTGGTTTCGGAGGACGCCGAAGAACACCGGGCCTTAGACGTGAAGAGGTCGCTCAACGAGCCCACATCAGCGCTACATGGTACACATGGCTCGAACAGGGTCGCGGGGGAGCACCCTCCCAGCGGGTGCTCGAAAGCCTTGCTAAGGCGCTGATGCTAACCGAAGCGGAACGGGACTATCTTTTTTTGGTCGGTATTGGCCATCCGCCAAAAGCCCACTCGTCTGCGCAGGAGGGTATTTCAGTACGGCTACAACGGTTTCTCGACGCTATGCCCATGATCCCAGCGACCGTCGCGACTTCGACATGGGACATTGTCGGCTGGAACCACGCAGCTCAGATAGCGCTCACGGATTACGAAACACTACCTCCCGACGAACGAAACATATTAAAACTGATGTTTCTTGATACAGAGGTACGTGCTGCCCAACGCAATTGGGAATCTGTGGCACGGTTTCTGGTGGCGACCTTTCGCGCAGAAACCGCACGTATAGGCGAAAATCAGCGATCTACAGAGCTCGTGGCGGAAATCTCCAGTAGCAGTGAAGAATTTGCGCAGATGTGGAGAGAGAACGACGTGCATACTGTGGGGGAAGGGTCGAAGATAATCCTCCACGCAGTGGAAGGAGAAATCACCTTCGAGTTTTCATCCTTCGCAATAGACGGTCGGCCGGACCTGAAACTGATGATCTACAACCCTGCCAATTGCGTTGATATGGAAAAGATGGGGCGGCTGTGTAGCTCCGACTTAAATCCCTAACTGTTGTGTAGATACCCATCGTTACCCTTCCTAATTGCGAGGGCAAACGGGGGCAAACGGGACACCCAATCTAGTGAGTTTTGAAAGGGATTTTGGCGCCCCGGAAGTGAAAAGGCATTTAGCGATGAATAGCGAAGACGGTCCATGCCCGGAAAATCGGAGTGTTTGGCCTAAAACCATGGTTTTCAGGCACAGGAAAATCTCAGGCAGTCCTGATCATTGATTTTGAAAGGGTGGGTTAGGCTAGCTGCGTCGCAGCCGCCAGTCCGGGTGTTCGCTGGTATCCAAACCGCTGACACTGGGCTTTGATCGAAAGAACCGTGCCCACTAAACCTTTAAACTGGCTCTCGAAATGTTGAGTGTTGTAGATCCAGTGGTCATTATCGATATTGAGTCGTTCGAGAATCGGTGGAGCTTTCTGGTCGATGCTTCCACGTTTGTCTATGCGAATCTGTCTTCCCGTCCAGTCAACCAGTTCCAGATAATCTTGTAGCCGAAAGGGTAGGCCTGCTGGCATATCCTGGCGGGGGTAGCCTACAAACGGAAATAAAAGTCTCGGCTGTTCTGGTTCAATGTTTTCAGGTTTGCTTCGAGCCGCATTGATGCGTTCTTTGACGGACGTAAAGTCGGATGTTTCAGGGTTCTCAGCCATCTGGGCGCGAATAGGGTTTAAATCGACATAGGCCAGGCAGGTTGCCAGAGCCGTTTCATCGAGCAACGCCTGGGATTTGAACCGACCTTCCCAGAATCGGCCAGTGCAGGCATCTTCAGCGTTGGCCTGGCGCGCGATGTCTTCGTTCAAGGCTCGCATAAACCAGCTAATCGACATCAGGCGCTCACGCCATTCTGTTACCAGCTCTGAGAGGACTTTAAGTTGCTCTTCATACAAGTCTTTACCGGCCAAATACGCATGGCTTAAAAAGTTGCCGGCATAAAGACTGTGCCAGCGTTGAATAACTTCGGTATCCGACCAGGCTTTGGCTTTCTCGGCGTTGATGTGCAGCACAATATGGTAATGGTTGGACATGACGGCATAGGCGCAGATATCGAGCGCATACACTTTTGCCAGCTCCTGCATACGCTGCTCAATCCACCCACGGCGGTGTTCGTAGTCGTTACCGGTTTATTTATCACGGCCGCACGCAGCAATCCGGTATTGAAGGATGCGCGGCGCAAGCTGCTGCTGAGCCCAAGAATCGTCTTTGTCATGGTTTATTTCCTTTCTGCAGAGGTTTACCGGGCATCAAAGGTTCGGGTACTGGCCTGGTTAGTATCTTGGCTCACCCGAACATTAAGTTGCCCTGAGTGTTTTCGGTCAGTCGTTGCGTGTCGAGGCGGCAGACATGTTCCAGCGGGTCGGTTATGGATCTGCCAGCGCCTTCGGGATAGCATCTGTTCGGTACTAGAGCCTTTCTCCCAGTATTTATACAGGCAAGAGAGGTGGTTAGGAAGTTAGCTTCAAAGGGGAATGGACTGATGGTGGTCCGAAAGTTTTTCAAGATCGTCGGCATAACGGTCCATCATGCGGCCTTGGAAGGGCTGGGCGGATCCGTGGCCACAAAGATCGTGAGAGAATTCATGGCCGCGGCAAGCAACCCAACCAATGAAGTTATTTGATTCCGGGCATTCCGATATAGCCTGGCAGCGCCTTGATACGCTTTATCCATGCCTGAGTAGCTGGGTACTTTTCCAGTGTCACGCCCCCTCCCAGCCCAGTGCCACGTAGGGGAACACTGCGCAGTCGGCGATGGTGGGGCGGCCAAGTGCCAGCCATTCATGTTGGCCTAGATGCTGCTCGATCAACGGCAGGACCTGTGCACTGATTTCCAGCGCGCGCTCCTTACTCAGCGGATTTCCAAACTTGTCGATCAAACGGGCCGCGTTGGGACCACCGTGAATTTCGTTGGCGGCCGTCGACAGCCACTGCATTACCTCGGCCTGCTGCGCCGCGCCATCCGGCCACCACTGATTGCCGCCATATCGACGAGCCAGGTAGACCAGAATCGCTTGGGAGTCGCGCAGAACAACACCGTCATCGATCAACACCGGCACTTGGCCCCAAGGGTTAAGGTCGATCAGCGGTGATTGCTTGTGTGCGCCACCAGGGACATCCACTGGTTCCATTTCCAGCTCGATACCCGCCAGGGCAGCAAACAAGCGAACTTTGTAGCAGTTACCAGAGAGTTCCAAGTCGTATAATTTCATGGTCAGTACCTTCTTAAAATTGATCTTCTTTATATGGCGCTCGATTTAGGCCGCCGATTCAGGCACTAGCTGGTTAAACTCCAGCACGTTCCTATCGGGGTCGCGGATAAACAGGGTTATTCGCCGTGGGCCCAGACGGTGAATGCCCTCGGTTATGACAATGCCCGCCTGTTCCAGCCAGTCCCTCAGGGCATAAAGATCATCGACCACAAAGGCAGGGTGGGTGACGCCGGGTAACTTGATCGGTTCATCCAGCAACACGTTGCGACCATGGGGTAACTTCGTGGCGTTGTAGATCAGGTTAATACGCACGCCATCCGGCGATTCCATCTCATTCGCTTCGGATTGCTCAAAGCGACGCACCTCCCTGAACCCAAGCTGCTCATAAAAAGCCACCGCCTCCTGGCGGTCACTTACCCGAATACCAACATGATCAAACTGACGAATTGACTGAGGTTGGTGCATGACTGACTCCGAAGGGACGACGTTGTTGCAGTAGTAGATACTTTTGAGCGGATTCAATAAATGCCGTCTGCCTGCTATGATTATTCAGCTTTTTGCACAAATCTTCTTTCAATACGCTGCGATGGTGCCTGCCGATGGACAAGCTCAAAGCCATGACTACTTTCGTCACTATTGTCGATCAGGGCAGTCTCTCGGCAGCCGCAGATAAGCTGGACCGGTCCCCTGCCGCCATGGTCCGAGCCCTGGCCGGTCTGGAAAAGTACCTAGGCGTCCGGCTGCTCAACCGCAGCACTCGTCGTATAGCCCTCACGGATGAAGGTCGCGAGTACTTGCAGCACTGTCGCCGGATTTTGTTGGACGTAGAGGCCGTCGAATTCCAACTCGACAGCCGTCGCGCCGATCCGGCAGGCAAGCTTTCCATTACCGCCCCGGTGATGTTCGGCCGCCTGCATATCGGGCCGTTACTTAACCAGTGGCTGAAACAAACCCCCTCAATGAGTGCAGAGTTGATCCTGCTCGACCGTGTCGTGGATGTCATTGAGGAGGGCTTTGATTTGGCCTTGCGTATCGGTCACCTCGCCGACAGCTCGCTAGTAATACGGCCGATCGGAAGCACACCCTATGTACTCTGCGCTAGCCCGGAATTCATTGCGCAACGAGGAGAGCCCAGCCATCCTGAACAACTGTCGGATTGGCCGACTGTATGTTTTGCTCCCTCCAGAGAGGTGTGGCAATTCCAAGTAGAAGGGAAGCTCTGGGAGCAGCGCATTAGCCCTGTGATCAGCGCCAATCAGATTGATACCGAACTAGCCGCCGCTCGGGACGGCATTGGGATTTGCAGGGTTTTGGGTTATCAAGCACAACAGGACCTTGAACGCGGTACCCTGGTACCGGTGTTACCCGAATACAACGCTCCTGCACTCCCTGTGCAATTTGTATTCCCACACAGTCGCTTGTTATCTCCTCGGGTGCGTCAGTTTCTGGATGCCGTGGTGGAACCTTTGCAGGCAAGCCTGATGAAAACGAGCCAGTACCAGTGCAAAAATAGCAGCTAGCGCCGGAGTATCTAAGCGCCCAGAGCTGTGCTGCCCCAAGCTAGCAATTAATGCCGAGAGCATGCCATCAGTAAACAAAACACACTCTTCATATTACTATCGTGGTGTCCAGGCCTTGTAGTGCGAGACTCAATGTGAATAAGTCGGTTACTACTCAGTCCCGCTTGAATAGGGCGTAGACACCTGACGTAAATATCCAATGCTCAATTGAGTGAGATGATGGGTAAAGGTCTCGGCGCGCTCTATCGGTATCGCTCCCGTCACCATCAGTTGGACTGGCCCTATTAGGGAGCCAGTAAAGATTGACGTAACTAAATCAAGTTCATTGAACCTAGCATCGGCGCACGTGCCGAGTAATTTGGAAATGGCTAACTGACCGCGGCCAGTCGTTCTGGCAACAATCGAATCGGTTACCTCATCTGAAGGCAAACCATAAAGTGCCCGCGACACTTCCGGTCGTAGCATTTTCACAGCGACAAACGCCGAAGTTACAGCCAGTCCAATGGAATCGAGCGATTTACCACGCTGTTCTTCGCAAACAGCCTCTATTACATCAGCGACATGATCCAAATGCCGATTCAATACGGCGATCAGCAAGGCCTGCTTGTTGGGGAAGTACTGGTAGATAGACCCAACAGACACTCCGGCACGTTCCGCCACGCGGGCACAGGTCAGATAAGTGATTCCCTGAGTTATCAAAACCTGAATAGTAGCTTCAAGAATGACCTCGACTGTAGCTATTGAACGCGCCTGTGTCGGGGATTTCCTTGGGTTTCGCTGGACCTTTTTACTCATAAAAGAACGCGACTACTAAAGCTGACGGATTGTTCACATAATAGCATCTTCAGCAATTGAGTGGAATTCATACATGACTTTGAACGCATTGATCACCGGAGCAACCTCCGGCTTAGGCCTGGCGTTGATTAAACAACTTATGATCAACGACGACATTCATCTAATTCTGCCGGTACGGGATTTACAACGAGGTCAGCAACTTAAAGATTCGTTCACTGGCAAAGATAGACAGCGAATCAGCCTAATAGAAATGGACTTATCAAGCTTGGAGAGTGTTCGTATTGCGGCCGATTCACTTGATTCTCCAATTGACATTGTCATGCTGAACGCAGGAGTGCAGTCCTCCGAGAAAACGATCTATACCCAAGATCACTTGGAGCAAACTTTCGCAGTTAATCATCTAGCCCACTTTGTGTTGTTACGAAAAATTGAACACCTGATTACTCCCGAGGCGATCATTGGCTGGGTCGGTAGCGGAACTCATCACCCAGAGCTCGCTAAGGCTTTTGGTTTTCCAGGAGCCCACTACATTGGTCCGGAACGGCTTTCTAAGGGTGAGTTTGAAGGCAATGCCAATACGAGCCAGGCAAGCCGCGATGCCTATGGAACGTCTAAAGGGCTAAACATTCTCATGGCACGGCACCTTGCTCGACAGCCTTCGTCACGCACTTATTTCTCTTTTGATCCGGGGCTTATGCCGGGAACGGGACTGGCACGCGAAGGAAGTCCGGCATTGAAGCTGGCATGGAAATACGTTCTACCGATCGTCGCAAAATTCATGAAGGGTACCAGTACACCGACTCGCTCTGCTGCTATGTTGTCTCGAATACTCTTAAAAAGTAAAAAAGTCGAGACAGGTGACTACTTGGAGTACACAGGTAGTTTGCTCAATCCGTTTATGCCGGAAAATGAAGAATCCTATGCAATAAAAATATGTGATTTTAGTGATTACTTTGTTGTAGCGTAGACAAAAGTTGATTGTTTGGAGTCATACTCAATGATAGATGCTCTTGATGGCAACGTAAGACGGCTATTGAGGATTTTTTCGATAGATAAAAGCACAAGTAATAGTCCAGTTGTCCACGCTAGGAAGGATGTGTACAAACAGTGTGATCTCAGCTCACACTCGCAGTGACCTTCGGGCAAACAGGACACCCAAGTTAGTGACATTTGAATGGGATTCTGGCTCAGGAAGTGAAAAGTCATTTAGCGGGAAAGGGTTGGGGCGCCTTTGCAACAAGAATAGGCGCGTTTGTCCGACTGTAGTGGTCTACTAATACCGGATAGTATTTTAAGTTTTTCTTCCGCTACTACCAGCTGAGCTAATATGGACGCCCACCCTATGCTAGTGATAGGTGTCCAGCCAGTCTTGCGGACCGTTGGCGTTGAGCGCATCGGGTAATTAACTCACGGGTAGGAGATTCGGGCACGGCAACAAATTCGTTTAGCAACAAAGCGCCTGGGAAAAAATCAGAGCCAGTATTTACTGGCTCTATCCTGCGATTTGGCACTTTATTTGGCTTTCCAGAATACGTATTCACCGGTATAAGCGACCAACACCTTCTTGCCGATATCATCGGCTCCGCAGCCGGTTTGCGGCGCGGCGCCACCATCCAGATTCAAGCGTTGGATGTAGGTTGTGCCTTTCAGCCAGCCGTCTTTTTCAGAAGGGTTGGCTTCGACCAGCTGATAAGGAATGTTGCCATCACCGGCTGGCGCCGTTGCCAGTTGGGTGCCGGTTACCTTACTGCCATCCATGGCTTCCCAGGTTGCAGGAGGGCCGTAATATGAAATGACCGGTTTACCATCCTCATCGGATAGCACTGCAGCGGGGCCCGCAAAAGTCCAGGCTGCGCCCATGTCTGCGTCTTTGCAAACCCAGGCTACTGTGCCCTGAGCCATGGTGGTGAGTGCTTTCTGATTGCCCTCAGGTACTGCCACTGCATCCGGTGCCATATGACTGCCGGCCATGGTCGTTCCGGCCATCAACGATAAGGATACTGCAAGCGCTCCTGGGGCATTAAATACTGATAGCTTCATGTTAATTTCTCCTTGGTTTGCTTCACAGAGACAGTCTCTGTAAGAAGTAAACTCCTGAGTGGCCGGATTGGATGCAGCATAACTATTATTTTTCATGAGTAGCTAACATAGACATCCACACGAAATGACTATTGAAATCTTCGTTTTTATAGGATTTAGCTATAGCCTACGGTGGGTGTTCAAAGATTACACGTTGGTGTCCGGAATCACTGAACCACTGCACCTGGCAGTCCAGACAGTCTCAAGTAAAGCACCTGCATTGCTGCTATATTTAAACCTTCCCGGATAACGCAGGATGAGGCCCCCATTGGAAAGCCAGCTGTTCGACTACATTGCACAATACATCACTCTCACAGATGAAGAGCGGAACGCCATTATTGCGTTGAACCTGTTCAGGCGCTACCCGAAAAATACGCTGCTGCTAAGGCAGGGGGAACGATCGAATAAGAGTTACTTTGTGCTTAAGGGCTGCCTCCGTTGCTTTTACCTCCTTGAGGGTGACGAGAAAACGACTGAGTTCTATACCGAGTCTCAATCCCTATCGCCCGTCTGTGCTGTCAACAACGAGCCGTCAGAGTATTACATTGAGTGTGTAGAGGATTGCATTCTCAGCGTAGGCACCCCGGATATAGAGAAGGACGCCTTTGAAAAGTACCCCAGGCTTAAATCACTGTGTTTGACCATCAGTGAAGAGAAGCTGGCTGAGAACCAGGCTTCCTATTTCCGGTTCAAAAACTCCACAGCCGAGCAACGGTATCTGTACCTTATGGAAAACCGGGCTGAGCTTCTGAACCGAGTCCCACAACACCAGATTGCCAGTTACCTGGGTGTTCAACCGGAATCGCTCAGCAGAATACGCAAACGGCTGTCAACTAGAAGCATCGCCTGAGTTTGTCCGCGCCATTAGGAGAACCCGGAGTCAAAACCTAAAGCCAATATTCAAGCCGGGCTCGAATAGGAAATAGGTGGCCCATTGATCGTCACGCGATTCGAATGCATCAGGTACATGAGTTCGCACAGGCCAGCTCGTTGCGGCGATGGTGGGCTCAATGAAAAATCGATCGTGCGACCAAGACCAGTTGTACCCCAGTCGAGCTGCGGTAAAGAGCTGAAAGCCCTGCTGTATTGGTTCCCCTGCTTCGTCGGTATAGAACTGAACCAGCGGTGTCGCGTGCAGTTTGACAAACAGTCTGTGGGTAAAAAAGTGCTTGAAGGTCAGCCCGATACCAAGGTCCCGAACCCGACCCGGGTAGTTCTCGCTGGCGTCGCCAAAAGAGTCACCATAGGGAATGCCAAGGGGCGCTTTATAGGTCCATGTAATGAACTCCAACCCGAGGTACTGGTGGTCGTTCAGTTTCCTGGCGAGCTCCAGGTGCCCGTACTCGGGTGAGTCGTCGGTCAAATTGGCCAGGGTAAACAACGAAATATTTACCTCGTTATCAAACCCCTGTGCCATGGCGGTGGGTTGGAGGCAGACAAGTGCTGCGCTGATCAAAACGATTGTGACGTATGTTGCTAAACTCAGGTTCATGTCAGTGTCCTTGGTGGTCAGTCCAAGAGACGATATCCAAGGAGATGCGTGTTTCGCATTGACTTAGGTTAAGTGGCACTCAGCATTGTTAGCTGGCGAACGGGTCTAATAGCAGCCTGACCGTTTCGTACCCCGGGGCGAGCTAATATGGATTTTCGTACTATTGGGCTATAAAGGGCTTTGATTCTATAGCTTAATGCTATTACAGGTGGTGGGTATCCAGGCTGGACTGCTCTGTTAATATCTCTTAGGGGCAAGTCTTGTGGGGCAATCGGAATGGGCCTTTATTGGCGTTACCTGATTGATCAAGGTAGATTTCTTGTTAAGCAGTGGAGACGAGGGACCTGGCAGGTACTCTTTATTTGGTATGGCATAGGTTGGGTATACTCGGTAATAACCCCTTATTATTGGAGAAAAAATGCGATACGTTATCGGAATTTTGCTGCCCGTTTTGGCTCAAGCCCTATTTGTGATGATTGTCATAGCGATGAACACGGGCAATGGCTCCTGGGCTGGCTTAGCGGCATTGCTGCTTGGTATGTTTGCAATACCAGCAACGGGGCTGGCCAATTTTATATACTTGAGATCGCGCAGAGACCGTCCCATCCTATCTGTTATCGTACCTTGTTTCTTAATAGCGTTCGTCATGCCGTTTTTAATAATTATTTTACTAATGGTAGGTTGACCGGGCTAGTTAGAGTTATGGGTAGAGAGCCGAGCGGCTAGTTACAGACTCACCGTAGTGGCTCGATTGTAGAATCAACTGGTCAGTCGAGGATGCAGCAATAACAAATCGTAGATATATGGCCCTGCGTGGAATGGACTCGAAGCGTTCCTGTGTGTAAGTGCAATGGGTATCCAGAGAAGAGCATTTATTCTTATCCCATCGAACCGTCGATGACCTGTAACGAGTACGAGTCATGGCGTGAGCAATCTGACGGCTTCCCGTCCCTGCGGGGTGTTCTTGTTTACAAACACCGTAAACGGAAGCACCGCGAGTTGAACCGACATATGTAGTGCTTCGGGGTTTTGTGCACCTATGGCAACGCCATCTATTCCGACACCCAACACGGCGTCTACGCGCCCCGCTCGAATCATACGATACCCCTGATTTAATGAATCGACTTCAACGATAACCGCGCCCGCCATTTCCATTTCTCTGTGAAAACCGCTGCGCGAATTGGTGCGAATCGTAGCGATCTTCAGGTTACGCAGCGACGTCATGGACGCGTCGTTTGTGAACACGCCATAGCTTACTTCCGAGTTGCTGTATTCTATGACGGCAACGTTTGGTGCCAGGGGTATCGATACGAGTGATGCTTGCCAGTTATCGTTGTCGACTTGCGAGAAGATACGGGCGGTGGGTCGGTAAACGGGGCTCACTTGAACGCCCTTGGCGGAGGCAAAGTCAGACAGGGCAGACCAGGCGATACCGCCGTCGTCTGCGTTGGCGTCCACA
Source organism: Saccharospirillum alexandrii (assembly GCF_004000275.1). Classification (GTDB taxonomy): domain Bacteria; phylum Pseudomonadota; class Gammaproteobacteria; order Pseudomonadales; family Natronospirillaceae; genus Saccharospirillum; species Saccharospirillum alexandrii. The sequence continues at coordinate 458,998 of NZ_RCIP01000002.1, read as the reverse complement.
AACGGCGGGAACGGCGTTACCAGTACTTCCAGGTTTTGCGCAACGCTTTGGGTACTGGTCGATATGAATAACGCCAGTACACAGCATAACAATGGTCTCATCTGTCCTCCTTGGACCCGTTCAATACAAGTACTGTAGTTGAACAAGGCGCAATGCTTTGCCCAATAACTACGAAACGAAGAGGACAAGTGGTTCTTTATTGTCTACCAATCAAACAAAGCTATTGCCAGACAATACGTGATAGGTGCAGGGAAGTGTGGTCTTACCCGTTTCGCTCAGCTTGTCAGGCCAGCCACCTCAGTGTCAATTCCGCACTGGGTACTGTGTAATCACCCATCGTTACAGTGTGTAATTTAAATGGGTATCCATCTGGCCCTGCTAGCCCTTTTGTTGGCAGGGTTTTCTCATCACTCGCATTGTGTCCGGTGTTTTAAACACCAGTTTGAAATAGCTCCCGAGCGCACAGGAGTACAGGTGACGGTTGCCTGCGTTAGCAGCTATGGGAACGCCCAATCCAGTGATGGTTCGTATCCGAGTTGAAATATGACCTACGTCGCCTAGACTGCGTGTAGCACGAGTAGGCGTTAAAAAGGGAATTGAGTATGCCATGTGAATTGAGCATCACTGCTGCTTTCCGTACGAAGTTGATGAGCGCGCTTTGGCTGGCATTGGCTTCCGTCATACTGTTGTCCGGTTGCGAGCCGAGCGAATCCAACAGCAGTGACACGACAGACGCGTCTGATGACGACAATTCAACGAGTTTGACGAGCGAGGTCACGCTCTCTTCTAACAGTCTGGATTTCGGCACCGTTGCCTCTGGTCTGATGTCCGAGAAAACCGTGTGGGTGACCAATACCGGAACTGAAGAGGTTACCGGCTTTACCGGCGGAATACCCAACAGTGGTCGATATTCCCTTGATCAAACCTGTAGCCCATTGTTACCGGGTTCGAGTTGTGCGCTTACTTACACCTATTCACCGACCCTGAATGGCCGTAACGATGCTGAGTCCACCCTGGATACCAGCGCAGGCGCCGTTGCCGTAACGTTAACGGGCGCAGGCGTTGGCTCGCCACTGTGGGTAGATACACAGCAATTGAACTTCGGCCCCCAGGGTGTGGGGAGTATGAGTGATGTTCTGAGTATTACGCTGACTAACCAGGGTAACGAGGTCATTGACTCATTTGCGGGCGGTGGTCCGTCTAATCGTCATTTCACTGGCAGCCAGGATTGCGCAGGCGGATTAGCACCGGGCAACAGTTGCTCGTTCAACTATCGGTTTACACCTGAGAGTGTCGGTGAAATCGAAGGCTTCACCAGTATTTCAACGTCGGTTGGCAGTATTTCACTGGACTTCAGAGGTACCGGTGTTGGGCCTGAATTATGGGTTACTCCCAGAGTTATCGACTTTGGACCGGTCGAAGTTGGAGCAACGCTGACTCGAGAGGTTGCAATTAGCAACGTAGGAGCGGCAGACCTGTCAGATTTTGCAGGGGGCGGTTTTGTAAGTTCAGCTCCGTTCTCGGCCACTCAAAATTGCGCCGGGGGTGTTTTGCCGGATAGTAGTTGCCAGTACCAATTTACCTTTGAACCCACCGAGATCGGCGAGGTTATCGCTACGTCCAACTCGTCAACCAATGCCGGATCCTTTTCCATTGAGGTGAGAGGTGAAGGCGTGCCTGCGGGCAGTCTCCCCACGGAGGGAGCTGACATGCGGGCTTCTCCCCTGGTGTTGGATTTCGGGCCGGTTCCGGTTGGCGATGTAAGCCCAGCGCAGAGCGTGAGCATAGAAAATATGGGGGATGAGATTTTGTCCAACTTCGCCGGCGGCGGAGTCAGCGGAGCAAACTTCAATGGCTTTCAGAACTGTGCGGGTGGCTTAGCACCGGGTAACACCTGTGAATTCACATATACTTTCCTGCCCGATGAGGAAGGCGAGTTTTCCGGTTCTACGTCGATCTCGACCGACGCTGGTACTGTAACGATTGAAATGAGTGGGCGTGGTATTGGGCCTGAACTGCGGGCGTCTCCCTCGGTGTTAAATTTTGGCACAGTGTCTCCGAATAGCAGCAGCGACACGCTATCAGTCGTTATCACAAACGTGGGCGCCACTACGTTGAATGACTTCGCCGGTGGAGGTGTCTCTGACAGCAATTTCTCTGGCAGTCAAAACTGCGCAGCGGGCATTGAACCCGGGATGAGCTGTCAGTTTAACTACACCTATTCGCCTTCGTCTCCCGGTTTTCATGAAGCCTCTACGAGTATTTCAACCAACGGTGGCAGTGTATCCATTAGTTTAAGTGGTGGCGCAGTCGGGCCTTAGCACAGTGTTTGATTTCAAGAGTTGACCTTGGGTATCCGAAAACAGTGTCTACACTTTCTCCAGGGCTTTCGATGTGCCAATTCGGAGGTGAAGAAACGATCAGCATCATACAGTGGGTTGAGCCTTGAGCTTTTTTTATGTGGTTCCTGGGTGTTGGTGATTTACTTTGGAACGTTTAGTTTTTTGTTCAATGCATATCTGAATGGGCTTTCAGGGGTGAGGTAAGAGGGGCTCTTTAAAGCGCGAACCTGTAAGGGGCGCTTTGCAGATTACCGATTCCTCGATAGAGGTGAAAGATGACATATTTCAAGAAATCTCAGTCGATTGTCAGGTGCGGCAGGGAATTAAGGCATCTGAGTTTTGCGATTTTGGTCAGCATGCTTTTAGCAGGCTGCGGTAGTGAAGGCGACGACAACAAGAACAGCTCGCAAACAGAGGCGGAATCAGCCGTTTGGGATGAAAGCAATTGGGGAGAAACCAGGTGGCAGTAGCCATCACAGCGAATGCACAGCATTCAAGGAGTTTTTATGCCTATACGTATTCTAGTGTTGTTTTCCGCCTTTCTTACTACGGCCTGCTTTGCAGCAGAGCTGACGATTCCACATGAGTTTGAAAGTGGTGAGCCTGCACTTGCGTCAGAGGTGAATGAAAACTTTTCGGCCACAGCGTCAGCAGTCAGTGATAACGATGCGCGCCTTGATTCATTGGAAGCCGCTGTTAGTGCATTGACGACACGCGTAGATAATATCGGGCCCAGCGTTGTTGGGTACTCAAAACATTTTGCAACGGATCTAATATTCCTTAGAGATGACGGTATGTTCGTTGTTCCCTATACGGGTGAGCCCGGACAACAGAGCGTACCGACCCCTGAAGATGCGGTAGTACAGTATGTCAATTACGAATTTGCTGCCATGCCGGGTCTGGACACCGTGTCGTTCGAGGTGTCAAACGACAATTCCTTAATTATTTTCCAAGCCAATGGCCGCGCTTATAACTCTGAGTTTTCTGCAAGAACAAGCGTGGAGATCGCATTGTATATTAATGGCCTGAAGCCTGAAATTGGAGCGAGCCAGCGGCTGTCTATCATTGGCGACGACACGCTTTCAGGGGATGGACATGAGTGGAACATATTTTATACGACAGAATTAGCCGCAGGGACCCACAATTTTTCAGTCATGGTAAAGGCGTTTAACCAGAATGAAGCAGACGTAGGTATTGACGGACGGTCGACAGAAGGGTTTGAAGGCAGAGTGAAAGTTGACATTATTGAACTTAAGTTACCTGACTAGCGAGGGCATACAGGACACTCAAGTTAGTAAACTGGAGTGTCCTGTTTAGAAAGGCTGCGGGCAGGCGGTGGCAGCTCGCTTCAGTGTTATCTCACTGTGGTTTTCGCGATAGCAGACGCACTGCCCTGGAGTGCGGTCTGGCTCTGTATCCAGGTGTCTTGCTCAATGGCGAATATGCGCCTCAGCCAGGCCAGTGTTATACGCCGCGTCGCTTCCAGCGCGTCCGGGTCCTCTACTTCTGTCTCTTTCGCGTCGAGCCCGGCGATTCCGCCCAGCCCATGGCCCACGCCATTAATTGTCAGCAGTGCGTCGGCCCCTGGTGCGTCGTGAAAGGCATCCGCGTGCCACTCTGGACCGCGTGGCGTGAAATGAGGGTCATCTTCGGCGCCGCAGACCACGAGGGTTGGCAATTCGATGCCACTGAAATCCACGTCGAAGAAGGGAAAGCGCTGAGCATGCTCGGGCTTCAGGTCGGCGCCGCCACGCCCCAGAGTCGCCAGCAAGATGCCAGCGCAAATGCGCGGATCAGAGAAATTCTCCCCCTGTAAACGCCCGCCAAGCAGCAGGCTGCAGGTATGGCCGCCGAAGGAGTGGCCTGCCACCGCGATTCGGTCGTGGTCCAGCCGTCCTGCGATAGCGGGAGCCTGTCGTGCTATCTCATCCAGTTGGTCGAGGATGGCGCGCATCTCTTCCACGCGCTCGCGCCAGAAAAAGGGGCCTGTAGGTAAGTCGGGGTCCAGTCCGCTGCTCCGTGAACTGGCATGCGTTGGTTGAATGACGGCAATGCCCCGTTCGGCCCAGAACTGGGCAAGCGGGGCGTAGCCGTCTTTCGAAGGAATATAGTTCGACGGCCCGAATCCGTGCGACAGGATCACGATCGGCAGGGCATCCCCGGTGGCCGGCGCGGTAAGGCGCAGCTCCAGCGGTTGGCGTCCCGGTATTTCCAGGCGGATTGGCGTGTAGGCCACGGTCAGGGAGGGGGCCGGGGTCGGTATGGTGTTGGATGGATTGATCAGTCGGTTCATCTATTAGTCTCGTTTTAAATAGGCAGGCGCGGCAGCTCTGCCGCACCCTGTTCGTTAGGCTGCGGAGAGGCCTTCTTCGTGGAACCAGGTTTCGGCGTCGGCTCCGGCGGGCAGCTTCATCGGAGCGGTTTCATCGGTGACGGCGCGCCAGACGGCCAGTGCAACATCGTGGGCCTGTGTCTTTTCGGTGGCGGACTGCAGGCTCTGGAAATAGGCCTGCACGAACTGGCCATAGGCTTCAGGCACGTCCATGCCCATCCGTGCCACGGCATTGCTTCCGAAGGAGGTCTCGGGCGAGCTGCCGGGCAGGACCAGCCGGGTGCGGACGCCAAATTCTGCAGCTTCCAGCGCGAAGCTCTCGGTGAAGGCATTGACCGCCGCCTTGCTAGCGCTGTAGATCGACAGGGCGGGCAGCGGGCGCAGGGTCACGCTGGAACTGATGTTGACGATCACGCCGCGTCTGCGGCTGCGCATGTCTGGCATCACGGCGCGGGCCATGGCCATGGTTCCCAGCACGTTGGTCTCGAAGAGCTCGCGGGCGCGGGCAATGTCTGCACCTTCAAGCACGTTTAGCATGCCGACGCCGGCGTTGTTAACCAGGGCGTCGAGCGGGCCCGCTTCCGCAATGGCTGCGGCGATGCTGTCCGCGTCGGTGACGTCGAGGGGCAGCAGGCGCAGGTTGTCCGAAACGGGCAAGCCCTCGGGGGCAGGATGTCGCATCGTGGCGATAACCTCCCATCCCCGGTCGAGGAATTGCGTGGCGATGGCCTGGCCGAAGCCCGAAGAGGTACCGGTGATGAGTATACGGGGCATATCTGGTCTCCTTGTTTGACGAGGAGGGGAGAATAGACAGTCAAATCCGTTCATGCTATATACAAATATCCATAATAAATCATCATGAGTCCAAAAAGTGTTTGAAGGTATCGATGACCCCTTATCCAGTGTTGTCACGTTGCTTAAACCGGCGGTGTCTATCTCGAAAATGGTCGAGGCGGGTGGCCAGTGGCAAGTTGAGCGGCATGATCTGGCCAGTCCATTCTATTGCGCGATCGTCGAGGGGGTCTGTCGGGTTGAGGTTACCGGCCGTAAGCCGGTTACGCTGGCGGCCGGAGACTTTGTCCTGATTCCTGATCTGCATGGCTTTATCATGACCAGTGAAGTGTCTCCGGAGCCAAAGGGAAGGGGCCAGCCGCTTGAAATCGGGCCCGGGCGGGTTCGCCTTGGCCCGGCGGACGCCCCCGTGAACATGCGCGCACTGGTCGGGCATTGCCGCTTTGAAACGCTCGCCAGGGACTTGCTGGTGTCACTGCTGCCCGAAATGATCCACGTCTCCGGGCATGATCGTCTGATGGCGCTCGTGCCCGCGATACACGAGGAGACTCGTGCCGACCGGCCGGGGCGCGCGCTGATTCTCGAGCGGCTGCTGGAGGTACTGCTCATTGAGGCGCTCCGCTCGGGGCCTGCCTTGGACATGCCACCGGGACTGCTGCGCGGGCTGTCCCATCCGCAATTGGCCGCCGCCTTGAGGCGCATCCATTTGGATGCGGGGGGCGCGATTTCCGTCACCCGGCTGGCAAAGGACGCGGGCATGTCCCGCTCTGGCTTCTTCGAGAAGTTCCGAAAGGAAATCGGACGCGCGCCAATGGAATACGTGACGGACTGGCGCATGGCTATCGCCAAAACGCTACTGCGGCAGGGCAGACTGTCCAACACGGAGATCGCCCAGCGGGTCGGTTACGGATCTGCCAGCGCCTTCGGGATGGCATTTATTCGGCACCAGGGCCTTTCTCCCGGGGTGTTTGCTGGTAAGAGAGGACGTTAGGGGAGCAGTTCAAAAGGGGTGTAGACCCATTACGGCAGGCAGAACGGTCATGCTAATGAACGTTGAAAGAGAGTGCTGTTCACACGGATCCCTTGATTGGACTCTTGAATTTTTGAGTGCGGTCAGTCCAACAGTCGTCATTTAATAGGGTGCCCCCTCCGAGGTCAGGTTTCCATGAGGGTGCCCTGGTCAAATACTGAAACACCCACCGACGTCTCTTTAACGTCACTGCCCCTACATCTGTCGGGTTGTCCGGTAGGTCAGGTAAATCTAATGTCTCTCTCTCACTGACGATTGAACCGTCCCCGGGGTCTTAACCCGTTTTTGGCTAAGCAGAGCTATTCGCTGCATCGGTGCACTTTTTTAATAAAAAAACAGGGTTTGCATCCAAACGGTAGGGCTCGTTCGTCACCCAGAAGCCAATACTCATTGCAGAGATACCAGCATGGAACCGATAAAACGGATGAAAATAAAGAATCTTGCCCAATTCGTGTTTGTTTTAAGCGGGAGCTTGGCGTTATTTGCCTGCAGCTCCGGGGGCAGCAGCACTGCCGATGATGAGAACACACCGCCAACGAGGTTATTGCCACCCCCATTATTTCAGGAGCTGGAAGACCTGACACTGATCCGGGGGCAGATCGTAGAGGCCGAGCTGTTCAATATCGGTGGTGGAAGCCTTTCGAGCTGTGTAGCCGACATGCCACAGGGCTTTACCGTCTCTGTTTCAGCCAACGGTAATACCTGTGTCATTAACGGCACCGCCATCGAAGCTACCGGTTTAGACAGTGTCCAGATAACGGCCAGGAACAGAGCCGGCGAAGACACAATCACAGTGACCTATCAGGTTGAAGAACCGACCGCCTTTGTGACCACCTGGGATACCGAGCAGGAATCGGGTCTCAGCGCCAACAATGAGATCACTCTACAGACCAACCCAGACCTCGACTACAACTTCACTGTGGACTGGGGCGATGGTGAGACCGACGAAGGCGTCACTGGGGATATTACGCACCAGTATGTTCAACCCGGCACGTACACCGTCACCATCACCGGGGTTTATCCGGCGCCATACTTTGACTATGACTTTGATGCCTTTGAGGACATCTCCGACGCGACAAAATTGCTCAGTGTTGAGCAGTGGGGTAATCGCTTCTGGTCTTCTATGGAGAACGCCTTTGTCAACGCTGACAACCTGGCAATCAACGATCTGAGTACCCCCAACTTTTCGCAGGTGACCAGTTTTCGCATGATGTTCTTGCTGAACGATGCTTTTGACGGCGATGTCAGTACGTGGGATACCTCGGCCGTGACTGACATGACCTATATGTTTGCCGGTTCTGTGTTCGATCAGGACGTGAGTAACTGGGCGGTAAAAAACGTCACTGATATGACCGGGCTGTTCATAGAAGCCAACTTATCCATCGACAACTACGATCGGCTGTTGCTCAGCTGGTCGCAACAATCGGTTCAACCCAACGTGACTCTCGACGTATCCTCTCGTTTTAACCCAAGTGCAGAATCCGCCAGATCCACCCTGATTGACCAACATGGCTGGATTATCAACGACCGTAACTCGACTGTCGAACTGATTCCAAAGGTCGACGATCAGGCCATTGAGTTTTATACCGGGCAGACCTTCGAGTCCTTTTTGAAAAATAGCGGCGGCGAAATTGATGAGTGTATCGCAATGGGGCTACCTGAAGGCATAACCGTGTCGCTTTCTGGCAATAGTATGACCTGTAAGCTCAGTGGCGTTCCGACAACGGCGGGTTTCTCACAATCCGTCGTTACGGCGACAAACAGCTTTGGTGAAGGCTCCGCTATCATCGATTTTACAATCGCTCAGCAAACGCCTTATATCACCACATGGAAGACCGACAATCAGGGTTCAAGTGAGAATGACCAGATTACACTCAGTACTCCTGATGGTACTACCTATAACTTCACCGTAGATTGGGGTGATGGCTCAATTGATGAGAGTGTCACGGAGACAATCACGCACACTTACAGTACACCCGGCACTTACACCGTGTCGATCACCGGAGATTACCCGCGGCCATTCAACAGCGACAGTAAGAAGTTACTGACTGTCGAACAATGGGGCCAACGGTCTTGGGAATCCATGGACTATGCTTTCTTTAATACCGACAATCTGGAAATACTCGCCACTGACAACCCAGATCTGTCACGCGTAGACTCCATGGAAGGGATGTTCAGAAATGCCAAAAACTTTAACAGCGATATCTCAACCTGGGATGTTTCTAGCGTGACAAATTTTAACGAAACGTTTATGGGAGCAAACGCGTTTAACCAGCCGATTGGTCTGTGGGACGTCAGCAGTGCAACCAACATGCGAAAGATGCTCCAAAGCGCGAGTTCCTTTAACCAGCCTATCGGCGATTGGGACGTTTCCAGCGTCACAAACATGAGAACCTTGTTCTTCGCGGCAGGGCAGTTTAATCAAGACATTGGTGGCTGGGATGTTTCCAAGGTTCGGGATATGAATGCGGTTTTTAAAAGTTCGTCGTTTAATCAAGACATCAGTCGATGGAATATTAAGAGTGTCCTCAATGCCACTGAATTATTTGTAAACAATACTGTTTTCTCAACCGAAAACTATGACAAACTGCTAATCGCCTGGAGCCAGAACCCGGAATTGGTGGAGGACCTGGACATTAATTTTGGCTCGGTTCAGTTCTCCGCTGCAGGCCAAGCTGCCCGGGATACGTTGATTAATGACTTCAACTGGACCATTACCGATGGAGGGGAAGCGACGAACTAACCTGAGATAAAGTCGTTGAAATAGAGAAAGCTCAGGAGACTGGGCTTTCTCTATTTCAACCACCTGGTTATCCACAGGGTAAGCAAGAAACCCCTCCAGTAGAGAGCTTTGTAGGCACCCATATTTTCAGTTTTTCGGCGTGATCGGTATCCTGCTAGCTCGCCGCAGTTCATTGTAAGGCTCCCCCCTATACAGACGTCCGCTCCGCTGAGCATTACCTATCGCAATTCGGGTCCATTTAATCTGTATCACATGGAATGGAGCTATCATGAACAACCTGGCTAGCCGGAGAAAGAGGCAAGCTTGCTACAGTTTTTTTGCGACTGCCAGGAGCTTTCAGTGTTGGACAGCGGCTCACAAAGCGCCAGTCTGTTGTTTGTAGAATTGCGCCCTGTACCGCAGCGGGCTGAGCTGAAAGTGTCTTCTAAAGTGATGTCTCAGTATGTCTGCGGTAACGAAACCAGTGGCTTCGGCTATTTGGCTGATGTTTAAATCGGTTGTCTCAAGCATTTCCCTTGTTAAAGCCAAGCGCTCCATGACCAACCAGGTCGTGGGGCTTTCTCCGGTAGATTCCTGAAATCGTCTTAGCAACGTTCGTTTTGACATCGCTGCGCTGCTTGCCATGCGTTCAGTGGTCCACGGCTCGTTTAATGTGGATCTTATCTGGTCGAGGAGGGGGGAGAAGAGATCGACGTGCTTCGGTGTGGGCCTGGGAATGTACTGAGCCTGACTGCCCTCACGGTGGGCCGGCAATACCAGACGACGGGCAACCGTGTTGGCGGTCTTTGCACCAAAATCACTTCGTATTATATGCAGGCACAAATCCAGGCCGGCAGCAGAGCCGGCGGATGTAAGCACATCTCCCTGGTCGATGTACAAGACGTCTGGGTTAACGTCTATCTCGCTGTATTGCCGGGCCAGTAGGTCAGCATATTGCCAGTGAGTGGTTGCCTTTTTGCCGTTTAAAAGACCGCAGGCAGCGGGTAGGAAAACGCCCGAGCAAATAGTGGCGATACGCGCTCCCTGGCGATTCGCTGTCACGAGCGCCGCAATCAACTCGGCGCTGGGTGTGCCCTGCCACCCTGGAATAACAATGAGCGAGGCCTTTGCCAGTGCTGTCAGGTCGTATTTGGCGTTAACCGTAACGCCTCCGATGCCCCGCAGGGTGTCAGGTGTCGCCGCGATAACCTGGTAGTCGTACCAGTGCTCCAATTCTGGCCTGGGTAGAGCGAAGACCTCAAGGGCAATGGAGAATTCGAACAGGCAGAGGTTGTTGTACGCCAGAATGCAAACAAGTGGTCTGGTACCGGAATTTTTCATATTGGCGTGATATCCCCTATTTTTGGCGTAACCCCAACGGAGTGGCATCAGGCAACGTGGTATCTTTTGGCCTCGTGTGACACACCAGTAAACTGAACGTTGGGGGATTGTAATGCTAAGGGAAGACTTATTGAACGCGGTCGCGGTATATTTTGATGCAATCTACTTCTGCGATACAGACAAGCTGGATCAGGTGTTTCACCCCGAATCCAGTCTCTTTGACGCTGATCAGGGCAGAGTCTTTGTCGACCCGATCGCGAGTTTCAGGAAGGACGTTTCTACACGCCCATCGCCCGCGAGTGTTAACCAGGTTCGTAAGGATGAAATCCTACTGATCGATTGCCTGTCAGAGCGTAGCGCTCTGGTAAAGTTGAGGCTCCGGGCCCATCGCAATGTGTTTGTCGATCACCTCAACTTTGTCCTCGACCACGACGACGAATGGAAAATTGTTGCCAAGGTATGGCACCTGGAACGAGTTGTTGACGCTGAGTGAGTGTGAAGGCACCTGTCGAGTGTGTGCATGGCACACAGCCGGCGTTAGTCAGCTGCGTTCTGTCTGCACACGGGCTCCCTCCGTGTAGCCTGTGTGCCAGGGTTCAACCGATGTCGACCAGTACCTCAGCTGGGGTCACCCGGTCGCCGTTGGCGACGTACACCGCTTTAACGGTGCCGGCGACACTGGCGTTGATCTAGGTTTCCATTTTCATGGCTTCGGCGATCATCACTGGCTGGCCGCCTCGACGGTATTGCCTTCGCTGACGAGCACGTCCACACTGTTGCCTCGGCATCGCGGCCGTTACGTGTCCGGGTTCTGATGCCTTTTGTCGGCCACTGCCACGGCCATTGGCGACGTATTCGTTGAGGCTTTCGAACACCACTTCCTCCGGCATGCCATCCAGCGATATATAGAATTTGCGTTTTCCGCTGCCATGGTTACCCACTCCGGTCACGGCCACTCCGTACGTCTCGCCGTGAACGTCCACTTTGAATTCCGTAGGCGTTGCGCCTGAGGGTTAGCTCTCTGCTATTAGGTCTTCTTGCATCGTGTCGTTTAGCCATGCCTGTTTGTTATAGCTCACGATTTCGATACTGCTTTTAACCCGTGCGATTTCAGCCTGCCAGTCACTCAGTGTCGAATTATTTTACGCCCATCCTCCGCTTGGTCAGTAAATCCCTAAAAAACAAGGTGTTAGGGATTGGTATTAAACTTGCTAAAAGAATTTTTAGGACAGTGTTTGAGCATCGGTTGGTGTGAGCACCAACCTGAGTTGGTTTTGTTCGCTACAGCAGTCTGCGTTAGCGGCGAAGCAGAGCGACAGTTTGTTTACGTCACTCGTGGCAGTTCAGCCCGATGAAACCAAAGGTACACCTAACGCGCTAACGGTTGGGTCTGGTTTAGTCGGGTACGGAGTACGAGGACGTTTGCAGACATGCTTGGGCCACAGTCTTTCATGCTCAAGTTCAGACAGGGTGAGTGAACCGACTCTGAATTTTTCATGCTTTCCAATCACCGGTATAAGGATATTAATGTGTACATTACTGATCGATTAGCCCCGCTTTCTGTTGCCTTGCTCGTCTCCATGCTGTTGTCTGCCTGCGGTGAAAGTGACGGAACCGGACAGGGTAATGGGGGCTCCGGAAACGATAACGGCAACGGCAACGGCAACGGCAACGGCTCCGGACAGGGCGGCGGTGTAGCCAGTTTGTGTCCACACCACGTCACTGTTGATAACCGTGTAATAGGCAACAACGTTTACGAATTTCATGCGACCAGCGGTGCTTGCTTTGGCAGGACTGAAGATTCCGACGATTTGGTCAAGAAAGAAGTCACCATCGTTCCGGTAGGTAAGAATGGGGGAGTCAATATCGATCTCATTGAAATGGTGGGCAGTGGGCGGTTGACCTACCAATCCTCGGGCTTGTACCTGTTCTTTGCGGCCGATGTGAAAAACATAAGCGATGATACACTGTGTTTCGACAGTAGAAATGTGGCGTCGTTTCGTAACGCCGACGACGAGGAGGTGGGTGAACTGGGATCGATTGACCTACTGGGTGACACCTTTTCCAGCGGCGACTTGGTATCATTTCCCAGCCTAGAGAATACCTGTATCCCTGCTGGCGAAACAAGAATGCTGTTCGGGTCGGGCGGAGGACGAGTGGGCACGGATGATTTAGAGACACTCGGCCACATTGAATTGGCGCTTGATTTCGATTCGATGGAGGGTGAAAACAACCAATACTTCCCCGAGGCGCTGCTGCCGCAAGAAGCGGTGTGGACGACAGACGTGGTTGGCATGAGCAGTGACCACCCTTACTCTCAAGTGGGTACTTTCATAAATATGACGGATAAGGCCGTATATTTCTCGCCAAGACAAGTAACCTTGTTGCATTTTGATGAGGATAACTACCTGATGTACGACCATCTGGCACGCATTGAAGACTACCTGAAAGTAGACGAAGACGATCTGGTTGATGACGACTACCTGCTAACCGCAATGGGCGGTTCTCTCAGCGTTGCCGACAAGTACTACTCGGGGTTGTTTTTTGGGCGCGCGTCAAAAGCAGTATTGCATTTACGAACCTGCGACCAGGCAGACTCCATGGTGGATTGTGATTATCAATATTAGAGAGTGTTGTGAATGGCTGCCCAGATATGCTCGGCTTGGGGCCGGGCTGAGCGGCTGTTGAGTTGACCGGCTCTCGGACGTCCCGGCGTGCTTTGTTTTGAAACGCATCCCGTTGAACCCGCGAAGGGCTGGCTGGGCAAGTGCTCTCGTTGCCTTAACTAGTCTGGATTAGTGGAGGTTAATGGAAGTTCCCGGATAGCCTGATAAAGTAAAGCCGTCGCAAGCGACGGCTTTACTTTCCTATGGACTACCGAGTCTGTTACTCGAACAGCGTGAAGAATGCCTGCTCATTGGTCTGGTCGTTAAAGCGGAATTCCGTATTGTTGATGGGCACGGCATCGCGCCCTTCAGATGTGTTGGTAATTTCCGCAATGACGAACGACGTAAAGTCGACAGAGTTGTCAGTCTCGGTGTCGTTATCGGTCATCTGCATGGATGAACCGTTGTCTGAGCACCCCAATAGCGCGAGACTGAACGCCATGGCTGCGGTTGCGCTGAGTATGGGTTTCATAGCCACTCCTTAGTTAGGCGAGCCTGCCAGTGGCGTCGCGAGGTAGGGGAAGGTGGTTTGCAGTTCGCTGGCATCCAGTTGCACACCATCGGTGTAGTCCAGTTGGCCATCCGGCGCATCGGTGGCATCGGCCAGCACGCCCATAGCGACTCGCAATGAAATGTCGACGGTATCATCGACCGGGCGACGCCCGTTCGGGAAGCCAGCGTTGTCGCCTGCCAGCACACCCAAGTCGTTCTGGCTTGCGGCGGCGGTCGCTGCAATGGCCGGGTTCAACCGAAGCATTTCAGAGGCAGTACCACCAACGGGCATGTTGACGGCGGGAACGCCGGTCAGGAACGCCGTGACCAGGTCTTGCCGGGGGAAATTATTCGGTGCGGTAACACCAAACAATATCTCCACCAGTTCCGGCAAGGTCGGGTGGGTAACGTAGTCAATGAACTGGCCGTCGTTCATGGGTTCGCTGGCGTTGAACGCGTCTTTGTCTTTCAGGCCGATGACCACTTCGTTTACCAGTGGCATACCCAGGCGAGATACCTGTGCCCAGGCACCGCCCTCGACCGTAGCACCCTGATCATTGGCCATGGGCTCAGGGTTGATGACACGCGCCTGGCGCACACTGGCGGTTGTCCAGGCGCCGATAACCGGGTCGTCGTTACTGGTGGCAGCGTCGCCGGTCAGGCAAGCGGTTGGTACCTCCATCGCCAGTGAGGTGACGTTCTTGTCGGCCAGGTCGCCAGCCCCTTCACCGTCGCGGGCGCCCAGTGGGTTGGTGTTGACCAGGTCAAATATCTCGCCCAGGTTTACGGCGAACGCTTCTTTGCGCTGGCCAACAAATACCTTGCCGTCAGCAGTGCAGCCGGGAATCGCCATGCTGAAGATGTGCGCATCGGAATAAGCCTGATAGTCGGTGAACGACTTGCCACCGATGTTGTCGAGTGGTTTTCTAAACGTGGTGGTGCCGGTGGTACTGTTCATCACTGTTTCATGCATGCCTGTACGACGGTCACCACGAATGACGGTGATTTCATACTCTTGACGAACCTGCACATTGTCGGTATCCATCGCACCCGGCCCAATGGCACCAATGTTTTTCAATGGCACTGAAACCGACTTAGTAGCACCACTCTCTCCGACGTCGAGTTGCAAGTCGGTCATTACGTCAGTGAATGTGAATTGGAAAGTGATGTCTTCCCGAGCATTGCCATCGTTGTCGATGTGAATCTCGTAGATGGCATCGGAGTCGAGGTCGAAGTAGTTTGGGCCGCCGTAGGCGTCCTGTAAGGGCAAGTAGTTAGCGATCATCGTGACGTGGTCTTCACGACCGGTTTCATAACTTCTAAACATATAAAAGTCGGTAGCATCGACTTTGGGTATTTCAGTAATGTAAGGGGCTTCGCGGTGGCTTGCACCGTGACTCACGGAAGCGGTGAGGCAAATGCCTGCAATGGCTGTCGCCAGGGTGCTGTGTTTGAGATGTTTGTTCATTGTTCTCTCACTTGTTCGTGGTGGGTTGCATGGATTGAACGAGTGGGGCACGAGTTAGGATGCAATAGATAGACGATTTATTTTCTTTTTTTAGGATCTGCATCCAGACGTGTTAAGTGAACGTATCGTGGTGTTGGCTTGCTGAAATTTATTTCAGCGCAGTAGCATCAAGTATGTGGGTACGTTAAAAACGGTGCATGGCGGAGTGTCCAGTCTGTGAGCCGATCAAACCCGTCTATTTGGGATCCCCCCTAAGACTCCTTTGGTAAGATTGCACTGTTCCGGATTCAGGTGTCCTGTTTGTAAAGAAAGAAGCCTTGTAAACAGCATGTGCCTGAAAGACCCAGCAGCGACTTTTTGCAGAGACTCGGTTATGGTTGGCGGGTTGCTCCGGTTATGCGTCCAAGGACTTTTCCCAATGAGTAAGATCGCCCTGTTCGTCGATGTCCAGAACGTCTACTACACGACACGGGAAGCCTACGGTCGCCGGTTCGATTACAACCGCTTCTGGCGACAGGCCACGACCAATCATGAAGTAGTGGCGGCCTTTGCCTATGCAATCGATCGTGGAGATGCGAAACAACTGCAGTTTCAGGACATTTTGAGTGCAATTGGCTTTAAGGTGCGCCTGAAACCCTATATTCAGCGCCAGGATGGCTCGTCGAAAGGCGATTGGGATGTGGGGATCACCATTGATGTGATGACGGTAGCGCCCACTGTAGACCGAGTGGTGCTGGTCTCAGGCGATGGCGACTTTGACTTGCTGGCGGAGAAAGTTCGGCAAGACTGTGGTGTGCAGGTCGATGTCTATGGTGTTCCCGGTCTGACGGCGCGGTCATTGGTACAAGCCGCCAGTCGTTTCGTGCCCATTGACGGTGAGCTTTTGCTGCCAGTGTCTGGCCGGAGGCTTTAATTGGAACTCTCAGGCCCGACGCCCGTGTCCCCTCTTGATTTGACGGTCACCTAATCCGTCTGCTGTGCTCGTTTTCTCGCTTTGTAATACGAGCTCACATCACTGAACCCCAGTAGCTCGTAAAGTTCAGTCGCTTTCAGGCCGCTGTGTTGAGTCATTAGCTCGGCCCGAATCGCATCCCTGATGCTGCTAAAGCTTGTGCCCTCCTGGTTGAGCTTTCTATATAAGGTTGCACGACTCAGGTGCAGGGCTGAAGCGACGTGGTCGCTGTTGCTGTAGTGCGCCATGTCCTCCCAGAGCAAGGTGGTGACTCTGTTGGTGAAGGTTGGCGTAAGCAGGGTGTCGGCTTTTTCGTTGAGCTTCGTTTGCAAGCTCATTCTCAATAGGGTTGTCAGATAGGATTTCCCCTGCGTCAGCGATGTGTCCAGCAAAGCAGACGGGGGCTGGAGTGGCCAGTCCATTACCTCAGCGGGAAGAATGAGCGCGTTGCAGGATGCAGAGAATGCTACCTCACACCCGAAGTAGGCTTCCAGAAGCGCCTGGTATCCGGGTGCTTTTCTTTGAAATTGCACGCTGTGTAACGGGAGCTTTTTGCCATGTAAGTAGCACCCCATCGCGTACATGGCGGTAATGCTTCGTTCAACTGCGTTGCTTGGGTATGGCTTGTGCCGGGGGTAGCTGAAGGCCAGGGTTATCTGACGGCTATCCTTTGAATAGTGCCACTGCTCCGATTCATTCACGTACTGGATGTTTTGCAGGTAAGTCGTGACTGCCTGGCCCAGCGTATCGCTGAAGCGAATTAACCCTGCCAGCACGCCGTAGGCATCCCGGACGATGGTTTTTCCGATCAGGAAGCCTGTGGGGCGCTCTGGGTGATTCTTCTGCGCTTCCTGCCAGAGCGTAATGATCCAGGATTCGGGGAAGAAGGCATCGTAGGTATGTGCGATATCACCCTGAGCGTCAAGCGTATTCACACTCTCTAGCAAGGAGGGGTCGATGGCTCGAATGGATGCGTTGTCGATCAGCCCGTGTGCTCTCAGCCGGCGCGCCAGTTCAATGGTGCCAATGGCCGATACTTGCTGGATTTTACTCATTCTTCAGTCGCCCGAATAACATTCACGCAGCTCCGTCGTGCGGTATTAGGGTTTGCGCCAGTCTGTTCGCTGGCTGTTGTTGGCGGCCCTCGTTGAAAAATGTAACGGATTTCCCGAAAACTGCAACGCCATTCCACGAGAAACGAATCGCAGCTCTTTAAGATCAAAGGCCTACACGCACATAACCGCTGTTCCATGTAAGAGAAAAATAAAAGGATACAACCGATGAAAACCAGAGTGTGCCCGTTCCTGTTCCGCAGTATCGCCGTCTTGTCATTGGCCGCCACCGCGATGGCGCAGCAACAACTGGGGGTGGGCTACGCCTATCAGGGCGTCGAAGATCATGACGACCCGGGGGGGAGTCTGGTGCTGAACTACGCCGTGTATCTAACGCCTTCGTTTGCACTTCAGGGTGAAGTCACCCATTCCGTTGTGTATGCGGAGCAAGAGCTGTTCAACAGTTCAGGTAACTCGGTCGGGTTTCAGGATTTCTATGCGTTGAGCGCCGGGGCTTATGCTGTCTATCGTCTACCCTTGGGTGAGCGGTTTTTTGTGCTTGGCCGAGGTGGCGCCTTGGTGCTATCCAGTGAAGCAGAGACCTGCGTAGTGGGTGATTGCGAGGTCGAAGAAAACGACCCTGAAGTCAGCTTGAGTTTCGGAGCGGGCGCCGGCTTTCAGTTCAGCCCCGCTTTTGATGTGCAGCTGCATGCCACGCAACTGTCAGCCGAGGTGCTTCATGTCGGCGTGTCGTTGGGATGGTCATTCTAAATTAAAATACAGAGCCGTGGACAGACGACGATAAAATGGACTCAGGGTGCCGGCCGGCAATCCTGAATGGCCATATTGAAGGCTGTCTGCAGGCTGGTATTGTGTTTGTTCACATATACTCCACCCGGCAATTGTGCATAGTCATGTGGTACAAGCCCGGCGAGTTCTTCGGTCATGGCGGCCGCGGTCGGCTCGGGTATGACCACACCATGTGCTCGCCCTCGCCTGACCATGCCGATAGCCAGTTCATGGTGGTCAACTGGAATAACCTCGTGACCCAGGGCCTCAATAAGAGCGATGGACGCACTGGACCAGTTAACAGCAATCTGGATGCGATGCTCGCTACCCGTTATGGCAACACCTGGTAGGGTAAACAGCACGTATCTAACGGTGTACAGGGGGGCGGCAAAGTAAGCGTAGTCGTCCCGTTCGCCCGATTGGGCCAGGGGCAAGACCATATCGATCTCGTTATTCTCAAGCATACGCAGGGCTCTGACCTGCGGCAGAATAGACACGGTGAAAGGCTGGTCTACGGTGTCGATCGCGCACTGGTAAAGCGGCGCCAGGTGGCCCGTGAACTGGCCGTCGTGATAGGAGAGGGCGCCCGCGTTCGCGTCCGTTACTGCAATGGAATAGGCTTGTACCGTAGCTGTTGCGGAAAGGGCTAGCACGCCAATCAGCTCGAATCCGTTCATCTGACTACCACTTTTTTCGAAGCTTTTCGAACCATAGCAGATGTCCCGCATTTCGCCCACTCTGTGCGCCTTTACCCGGTACGTTGAAGAGCTACCTGCACACTGCATTTCCGAATACCGTACGATGCGTTATCTATACCTTCTGGGTTATGCCTGTAAGAACATGGCGTAAAACTGCACGTGTTGGCTTTCCTATGAGTACTCGTCTGTGAAGCCCAAGTAATCATCCATGTTTATAGCCTGTTTGGTGCTATGGATATCCGGCCAGGTTCTCTAGTCTCTCGGTACAAAGTAAAAACAATAAATCGAATACAGCGTTGCCCGTTGTCTAACCCGGAATGTCACCCTTCATAAGTTGGCGGCGGCTGCCATAATGGCTGTATGCCTTCTGATGGCTACTGCATCACATCGGCGTTCATACTGGGAATATTTTCCTTGCTGTTCAGCTTCACGCCCCAGGTGCGTTGGGCGGCCATGGCCGGAAATTCGAAACCAAGGTCGTTCAGTACAGTACCGGCGAAGCTGTCTTCGAGATAGACCCGTAGATGGTCATTGCGGACATTGGTGATCGCCACTTGCAGTGGCCATTGATCGCCCACCTTGGCTTGCAGTTCGGTCTGCAGTCTAGCTACTCGCTGGTCCCAGTCTGCCAACAGTTGGTCTGCCTCGTCTTGTTTGTTCAGGGTTTCCCCCATCAGTTGCACCGTGCCTTTGAAATCAAAAACGTTATCTTCGGTTACGGTGAGTGCGATCTGAGAGAGCAGGGTGTAGATATCTTCATGCCGCGCTTTGTTGGCGATGATGAGATCCGGTTTAAGTCTGGCAATCTCCTCCAGGTTGGGCTGGGTTTCCAGGCCCACATGGGGAACATTCGCCAGGTCGTCTCGCAAATAGTGATACATGGGTTTTTCAACCCAGGAATCGACCACTGCGATCGGGGTGACGCCCAATGCGACGGCGGTGTCGTTGGCGCCCTGGTACAGGGTCACGATGCGCGTGGGCGTGCCCTGAATCTCGGTTACCCCCAGGGCATGGTCCACTTGGCGGGTAGTCTCATTTGATGCCCAGGCGGCGAATCGCACCATCAATTTCATTTACGGCTATTGTCTGCCTAATTCCGGTTATCGCAGAGGCGAGGGCAGCGACTACGAATGGATGGAGCAGGTCGAGCAATTCGGGCCATCGACCGGTTCGAAATATGTGATTCCACTGAGCGATGACCACTAGAACAACAATTGGCGGGCCAACAACGGTTGCAGTCGGCGCCCGGGTACGACGATATGCCCGTTTAAACCGTGAACCTCGCCGCTTTGCCGTCCAGCTCCAGCAGGTGTCCTGAAACCTGTTCCACCTGGCTGCGTACCCGTTGCAGGGCGTCGCTGTCTCTGTGGATGCTGGTGGCCACGCCTTCCATGTCGCGACTGATCTGACGCGCCGCCTTGTCGACTTCCTCCACTGAGTGCAGCATCTGGTCGGCGGCTACGGTGCCCTGGCGCGCGTCCTCTTCAATTTTCTGAATAGCCTGCTCGGCTTCCTCACTGTGGGTTTCCACGGCGGAGAGATGGGTACGGCCGGTTTCGGTAACGCTGATGGCTTCGCGGGTGAACCCCTGAATGTCGTCGACAATACCATTGATGCGCGATGTGGCTTCCACCGTGCGCTCGGCGAGCTGGCGTACTTCATCGGCGACCACCGAAAAACCGCGCCCGGCATCCCCTGCACGGGCCGCTTCGATGGCGGCGTTCAATGCCAGCAGGTTGGTTTGTCCGGCCAGGTTGTTGATCATGTCCAGTACCGAGTCAATGTCGGCAGAGAGGGCATTCAACTGGTTCAGCTTTTGTTCAATATTGGCCACTACCTGCGAGGTTTCCCGCAGGCCGGAGACCGCCTGGTTTAGAGTGGCAGTGCCCTGGCTCGCCGACGCCAGTGTTTGCGCAACTTGTCGGGACAGGGTTTTGGTGGCGTCAGCGATGCCAGACAGCGTTGCGGAGATCTCCTCAGTACTGGCCGCGACCGATTGACCCTGGTCGTTAATTTGCTGGTTGCTCTGGTCGAGCTGCTGGGTCTCGTGGGTCAGTTGTTCCATCATGGTCGCTGAGTGTTGGGCCGAATCGGCGACCTGCCGGACCAGGGAGCCCAACCCTTCAGTCATGACGTTGACCGCCCGGCTCAGGGCATCGAATTCATCGTTGCGACTTTCATTCACTTTAAGGCGGGCGCTCAGGTCGCCATCGCGAACCCGGTTCAGATCGGTGGTGATGCCAGTCAATGTCTGTTTAACGCTCCGGGTGATCCAGCCGACTACGACCAGCATGGTCAGTGCCATCAGCAGGCTGACTGAGAGCAGTAAAGTTCGTGCGGTCTGGGAGCTTTCGCTGGCGTTGGCCCGTGCCCCGGAAATCAGGTTGTCGAGGCTTGCTCTCACCGATTGCTGAGCGGTGCGCATGGCCGCTAGCGCTTCCGCCATGGCCTCCCGGTTTTGTGTCAGCTGGCGAGCCTGCTCGTAGTGGCCCTCCAGACTGGCAAGGTAGTTCTGGTTTACTTCGACGAACGGTTCTTCCATGTTGTTCGACGCCAATTGCTCGATGTACCGGTCGTAGGCAGCCCTGAGGGCCTCAAACCGCTCTGTTGTCGGGCTGTTCACATAGGCAACTTCCAGATTACTGATTTCGGCCATGTTCTCCTGTACGAAGGTCATGAAACCGGCTCTCTCGTTCAGGGCGTCACGGGCGGCGCTGAGGGTGGCATTCCAGCCTGAGTCAGCGTCCAGCCCAACCACAGCCGCCTGTTCAATGCTGGCCAACACCGCGTTCAGGTAGCGCTCGAATTGTTCGAAGAACGTTTGCAGGCCGATGTTGAGATCCACGCTCTGGACGCGCAGACTGGCCAGGCGTTCGAGTTCGGCAGTCACATCGGTAACCACGGCATCGCGATTGGCAGGCGACAAGCGGGAGACCCGATCACCAATCTGCATGGCCTGAAGCGTCAGCTGATCGAGCTGGCTGGATTGCCGGTTAAGTTCCTGTAACCGGTCGTTGGTGCTTTGCTGTAAATCTATGCCGCGGTATGCGACGACATAGAGCCCGGCCAGCCCGATCAGCGCGGTTAGCAGAAGAATGGACAGTTTCATGCGGAAGGTCAGATTGTTTATCATAATTATCCCGTTATTGAAGGCCGAGCTGTTAGAAATATCAGTGATCTGTTATTTAGCGGCTGAATCAGAATACAGTGAAGTCCATGAATCTGAACGCTGCGTTCCTTGGAGGAATGGGGGTAATGGTCATTCATTGTAGTTGGCGATGACTGCTATGGCAGTTGGTAGCAGTCGTTAATGCTGTGTGAGAGAGATGTTTTTTCTTATTCAAGTAAGTTATCGAAAGGGCAGGGTAACGCCTGCCCGTATGGCGCCCGGATTACAACTTGAGCGTCAGCTTCACCCCTATTGTTAATGTGTCGTATTCCAGGCCATCGAGCTCGGTTTCTTCAGTGCTGGTCGCCATCAACACAACGCCACCTTCAAGGTGATCGTTTATTTCTGCGCCAAGACCCACCATCGAAGCGCCACCAATACCCTCAAGGTTGGCCTCATCCACCGTGAAATCACCCAGCCCAAGGCCACCTTCTATGTACAGGCCACCCGACGTATCGAAGTAATAGGTGCCGCCAATGCCTGAAAGGCCTGCAACTGCGCCAGTGCCTTCTTCATCATCAAAGAAAGATGCTTCTCGCTGGTAGTAGAGCGCGAAATTAGGATTGATGTGGCCACCAATTTTAAAGGAGGTCAGGATGCCTCTGTAGCCACTTTCAGAGGCTGAGTCACCCGCATAGGAAGCCTCGAACGTATTGGTATTAAGGCCAATGCCACCGGCCAGGAAGAACCCTTCACGGTCATCGGCGTTTGCGAAAGATGAACCCAAAGTAACTACAATTGCTGAAAAGCCTACTACTACTTTATTCATTCGATTTACCGCTATTTCACTTTTTTGAATTTCACTAGCACGCTAGATCCTACTGCAGTCTATATAAATCAGACGGTTATATCTCATTAGGGGTGTCGTTCGTGTCCGCTTTTGGCGACATTCCGAGAAATAGCCGTGAATAGATGGAAAATCGTACAGTGCAACCAGGCTGCAAATTTGAGCATCCACTGCCGTAAACTGATATTGGCTATTGTTGGCTCAATTTCACCTTTTAGTCGGATTTTTTAACTTGGCGTGCTATTTGGGTGCGATTAACTCGGCCAGTTTAGCCCGATTCGCCCTGTTTCCAGGCGTAGCATGATGGTTATACCCTGGTTCAATTTCGGCCAGTTTTTTCGTTATTCAAAACCGGCAGAGTGGCGGGAAATGATGATCGCACAGCGGGAGACACAGACGATGAATAAAAAGCTGAGTTTTACCACACGCACCATCCATTCCGGTTACGTGGCTTCTGAGAACGAAGGGTCTTTGAATCCACCGGTATATATGACATCGACTTACTGTTTCGACAATGTCGAGCAAGGCGCAGCCCGGTTTGCCGGGGAAGCCCAGGGCCATGTTTACAGCCGTATTTCGAACCCGACTCAGGCAGTGCTGGAAACCCGGCTGGCAGACCTTGAAGATGCCGAAGCCTGCCTGGCAACAGCCTCTGGCATGGGCGCGATCACTGCCGCCATCTGGACGCTGGTACGCCCCGGCGATACCGTTATCGCCGATAAAACGCTTTACGGCTGTACCTTCTCTTATTTCCAGCATGGCCTGACCCGGTTTGGCGTTAACGTCACGTTCGTCGATTGCACCGATGCCGATGCCATAGCCCGCGCGCTGTCTGCCGAGACCCGGGTGGTCTACTTCGAAACTCCGGTCAACCCAACCATGAGAGTCATCGACATCGCCGCAATTAGCCAGCGGGTGCATGACTATAACCCCGCCATCACGGTGATGGTTGATAACACCTATTGCACCCCCGCTCTGCAACGGCCGTTGAACCTGGGAGCCGATCTGGTGGTACATTCGGCCACCAAATATCTGGGCGGGCATGGTGATTTGATCGCCGGAGCGGTGGTGGGAAAGCAGAGCCTAATCGACGAAATCCGATTGTTTGGTCTGAAAGACATGACCGGCGCTGTGATCGCGCCGTTGACGGCCTTTTTGATACTGCGCGGTCTGAAAAGCCTGTCACTGAGAATGGAGCGCCACTGCAGCAACGCCCAATCACTGGCTCACAGGTTGCAGCAACACAAGGCTGTGGCGACTGTTTATTACCCAGGCCTGGAAGGTAGCCCTCACTACACCCTGGCGCGCCGCCAGATGGATGCACCCGGGGGGATGATCGCGATGGAATTGCAAGGTGGCTTCGAAGCCGGTGTTACCTTTATGAACCGTTTGAAACTGATCAAACGCGCTGTGAGTCTGGGTGATGCCGAAACCCTCTGCCAGCACCCGGCCAGCATGACGCACTCGACCTACACGCCGGAAGAACGAGCAGAGCATGATATCAGTGAAGGGCTTGTGCGGTTGTCGGTTGGCCTGGAAGATGTGGATGATATTTACGCTGATCTGGAGCAGGCCCTGGCAGGAGTTTGAGCATGACCTGTGTCAGCCATCGTTTCGGCTGGTTTTTGGGTGGCGCGGGTCAGGTCGGAAGCGGTAGCCAGCCCGATCGACCCTTTTATTTGTCAAATGCTCAAACCATTGTGCCAACTGCACAGGGTTCAGGCAGAACAGCCAACGCAGCGCGGCGGTGCCGCACCGTTGAGTGTTCGGCCTGTTATCCCTGCCACTCAGAACCGAAGGAAGTTCTTGATTTGCAGGCTTAAAGTGTTGGTCGCATTGGCGTTTTCGCCAGCCAGCGTCGTTGAGTAGCCCAATTGGAATTGGGTAGGCAGTGCCCACTGAGTGAAGAACACGCTCATACTGGGTTCCAGCGCCAGGCTGTAGGATTCATCGTCTTGACCGTTGCCATCGACCTCGGTCTCACCGGTCATGGTGTAGCTAACAGGAAGGCCAAAGCTCAGTTGTACACCGTTTCCGGCGGACATCGAATAATTCGGTTCGACTTCGAAGATGGCTTCGGATCCATACTGCACGGTTACGTCAGACGTTGTGACTGTGTAATCCTGATCGGTCTCCAGAAAGAAAGAGGACTGATTGTAGAAGTTGATGTAGAAATCCGGAGTGATCAGGTAGTCGAATGAGAACCTGGCGCCAAGACCCCAAGCCCCACGATCGGTTCGACCCGGTTTGAAATCGTCGCCACCCATAAAATTCTCGAGCTGCTCTTCACCGTCGTACTGCGATATGGGGACTTTTATGCCTGGTGTTACCGCAAATCGGAGCGTATCGCTGCGGGAGTAACCCTGAGCACCCAAGGTCTGGAATTTGGCACCGACGAAAAGGTCGTTCGAGCCAGATAAGTCGACGTTATCGTTACCATCAACCTCACCGGAAAGAATGTAACCAGGCGCCCATTGCACGCCAGCTGTAATCCAGTCGTTGATGCCGTACTCAAGCGCTATGGATAACGTGTTAACGGATACGGCATTGGTATCCTGGCGTTCGCCATCGGCATCGAAGGTTTCGTCAAAAGTTGTCAGCGAAGGGACCAGGGTGGTTCGCAGTACGCCTTGTGGCAACACCTTGGCATCGTCTGCAAACACGGGTATGACTAGGCCCGCCAGCAGTGGCAAAGCTATGGCTTTTTGTATCATGGTTGTTCTCCAGGCTTTTCTTATTATTTGATTCGATCAAAGCAGCAACCGTTTCGATCAAGGGCTTGCATGGATCATCAGTGACCATAGCCCATGCGCGAATTGCTGATCAAAGTGGCACTGTGATTACCCTGCTGTGTGGCAATAATGCCCCTGTTCAGTCAGGCATGAGTGAAATTTAGGCTACAGAAGACGGTTTGCGCGGCCGCTCCGAGCGGCAGTGGGGCTGTTCGATGAACGGCGGAATCAATCCAGCAGTATGGGGCGCACGGGCTATACTCCGGCTCTTGTACTGAATGCTTTGCTGGCGAGCGCCATTTCTGTCAGCCTGAGCGCATCATTCAACCGGATCAGGAGGCAACATGGCAGAAGACAAGCGTCGTCGTTATTCATCGCAGGTGGTCGATGGGCTCGGCAAGTCAGCCAGCCGGGCTATGCTGCGAGCTGTTGGCTTCAGTGACGAGGATTTCCGCAAGCCCCAGGTAGGCATCGCCTCTACCTGGAGTAATCTTACACCCTGCAACATGCACATTAACCGGCTGGCCGAAGAATCGGCGGCCGGTGCCGATGATGCGGGCGGCAAGTCACTTATCTTCAATACCATTACCGTGTCTGACGGAATCGCCAATGGCACTGAGGGCATGAAGTATTCTCTGGTCTCCCGTGAGGTCATTGCCGACTCGATAGAAACCGTTGCCGGTTGCGAAGGGTTTGACGGTTTGGTTGCCATTGGTGGCTGCGATAAAAACATGCCTGGTTGCATGATGGGGCTGGCGCGGCTGAACCGGCCTTCGGTGTTCGTTTATGGCGGCACCATACTGCCAGGCGAGAATCACACCGATATCATTTCCGTGTTCGAGGCTGTGGGCGCCCATGCCCAGGGCAAGCTCGAACTGATTGACGTGAAGCAAATAGAAGAAACCGCCATTCCCGGAGCAGGGTCGTGCGGGGGGATGTATACGGCCAACACCATGGCGTCAGCCATTGAAGCCATGGGCATGAGCTTGCCGGGCAGTTCGGCGCAGAATGCGGTGTCGGACACCAAGGTGGCCGATTGCCGGGCCGCCGGTGCTGCTGTGCTGAACCTGCTTGAGCAGGATATTAAACCCTCAGATATCATGACGCGGGAAGCCTTTGAGAACGCCATCACTGTGGTCATCGCGCTGGGCGGCTCAACCAATGCCGTGCTGCACTTGCTGGCCATGGCCAGCACGGTAGGGGTTGAGTTATCACTGGAAGACTTTGCCGAAATTGGTAAGCGGGTACCGGTATTGGCCGACTTGCGGCCCAGTGGCCATTACATGATGTCGGAACTGGTCGCTATCGGTGGCATTCAGCCGTTGATTAAAATGTTGCTGGAACGCGGGCTGGTTTATGGTGGTTGTCTGACCGTTACCGGGAAAACGCTGGCCGAAAACCTGGCTGATGTTGAACCCTACCCCGAAGGGCAAGACATCATTCATGCGTTCGATAACCCCATCAAGGCCGACAGCCACTTGCGCATTTTGTATGGCAATCTCGCGCCTACGGGCGCTGTCGCGAAAATCACCGGTAAGGAAGGCACGCACTTTACCGGCCGGGCCCGAGTGTTCCACTCAGAAGAAGAAGCTCAGGAAAAGATTCTGGATGGCACAGTGGTGGCCGGTGATGTGCTGGTGATTCGCTACGAAGGCCCCAAGGGCGGGCCGGGCATGCGTGAAATGCTAAGCCCCACCTCGGCCATTATGGGCAAGGGGCTTGGTAGTGATGTGGCGCTGATTACCGATGGCCGTTTTTCCGGGGGCAGCCATGGGTTTGTGGTTGGTCATATCACACCCGAAGCCGCTGAGGGCGGTCCCATCGCGTTGGTCGAAGAGGGCGATACCATCACCATCGATGCGGTTAGCAACCGGATTGAGCTGGGTGTGTCCGACCAGGAGCTGGAGCGCAGGCGTCAGGCCTGGCAGCCACCCGGCCCCCGGTTCACCCGAGGTGTGCTGGCAAAATACGCCCGCACGGTGGGGTCTGCCTCGACGGGTGCGGTGACCGACTTGCCCTGATCTATCTGACTGCCCGCCAGGGACCCCGGCCCACCAGGCGTTCGCGTAATAATACCGCCAGTGCTTCAACGGCCAGTCGTGAATTGGCGTCTATGCGTTTGGCAAAATGCAGTTGCGCCTGACAGGTGGGCAGGGGTGGCAGTCCGTCTTCATCTCCCAGTTCCCGCATGCTGGAAGTGACCCGTTCGCGGTCGATAACACCGATGGCCAAGCCCGCTTCGACGGCGTTTTCAACCGCATGAATGCTAGTGCTGGTGAAGACTGCGTGCCAGGGCTTGCCGGCTTTCTCCAGCGTTTCTGTGGCCAGTTCCCGGTAGGGGCAATCAACCTCATGCAGGGCCAACGGTAAGCTATCGCGATCGGTCAAACGGCCGATTCTGGGGCCGACCCAAACGGGCGTTGTTTGCCACAAGGGCTCACCACCGGTGAGCGAATGCGGGCGATCCAGCAGAACGGCCAGGGCGAGTTCAGAGCGCTTGATCTTGCGTGCCAGCTCGCCGCTGGTGGCGGTTACGGCTTCCAGCAGTACGTTGGGGTGATGGGCGATGAAATCCGGCAACACGCCGGTCAGTAGTTCCCGTGCGTAGTCTTCAGGCAAGCCCAGTCGAACCTTGCCGCCAAGGCCCCGGCCAGTGAAACGGGCTACCATGGCATCGTGCAGGTTCAACAGCTCGCGGGATTCATGCAGCAGGGCTTCACCGGTGGGGGTGAGTGTCATGCCCCGTGGGCCGCGCTCGAGTAGCCTTGAACCCAGAGCGTCTTCCAACCGTTTGACCTGCATACTAACGGCACTGACGGTTTTGTGTCG
Organism: Saccharospirillum alexandrii; assembly: GCF_004000275.1. Lineage (GTDB taxonomy): Bacteria > Pseudomonadota > Gammaproteobacteria > Pseudomonadales > Natronospirillaceae > Saccharospirillum > Saccharospirillum alexandrii. The sequence goes on along the minus strand of NZ_RCIP01000002.1, from coordinate 430,805 downwards.
TTGCGAGGCTGCTGCCGCCAGTGAGCCGAGCTGGGCGATGGCGTGGAAGCTGCGCAGCAATTCCAGGTCCAGTGCTGCGGCGGGCGCTGTTGTGGGGCCTTCAATCATATTGAACTCTGAGTAAAGTTTATATCGATTTATTCAACGCTTATTCTGCCTCACACTGCCTGGCAAATCCATTCACTGGAGCCAGTGCTATGCCCACCCATCTAATATCACCGCTCGTCGCCCTGGGGTTTGTGGTGTGTTGGAGCTCGGGTTTTGTGGGCGGTCGTCTGGCGCTTGAATCCACCCTGCCAGTTTTTACATTATTCGCCTGGCGGTTTTTACTGGCGGGTTCAATGACTGGAGTATGGTGGTACATCAGCGCACCGGTGCTGTTTAACCGCCGGGAACTGGTGCAGGAAGTCGGCGTCGGTAGCCTGACTATGGGTGGCTACCTGCTTGGGGTGATTCTGGCCATTCAATTGGGTGTAAGCGCGGGTGTCACCGCACTGATTGCGGCGTTACAACCCTTGCTGGCAGCGGCGTTGGCCGGGCCCTGGCTGGGTGAGAAGCTCTCCCGGCTGGGGTGGGCGGGCATGGCAGTGGCTGCCGGCGGTGTCGTCTTGTGCGTGCTCGATGATGTGGGCAAGGGCGGTGATGTTCCGCTGTGGGCCTATGCGCTGCCGTTGCTCTCAGTGGTGTCCGTCACGCTCGGTAGCCTGGTCTCCGTGAACCGAAGGGCTGCCTTGCCCATGGCCCCCACGCTAACGATGCAACTGTTGGCAGCCACTCTGGTATTTTCCGTCGCTGCCCTCATTGACGGCGGTGGAGAAATCCAATGGCTCACAACCGAGCCGGTCACCCTGTCTGCCATTGCCTGGTTGATCGTGCTGTCCAGTCTGGGTGGCTACGGCTTCTTCGTAACCAGCCTGCGCCGCCTTGGTGTGACGACCACCTCAACGCTGGTATATTTAACCCCGCCTGTAACCCTGGTTTGGGCAGCGTTGATGTTTGGTGAAACCCCGGGACCAAATGGCATGCTAGGCATGGGTGTGGCGATTGCGGGGGTCGCGTTGGCCATGTTGTGTGGTCGTGGCAGACACCAGGAAAGTGACAGCATTCTTCCCCGCTACGCAGGGCATGCAGGTGGTGTATAAGAGATGCATCCGGACGTTATTTGATTCAGTTGTCAGGCGAAAAGCAGTGGATGCTGAGCCCGGTTTCGCCAATGAAAATGATCTGCCTTGGATACTTCCTCCGGATCAGGGGGAAAGGTCTAGCTGCAAGTGCGGTTTGCCGTCAGAGGTGGTTTCCGCGGTTACACCTGTGCCGTCAATCACGGCGATTATCTGCTTGCGCCAGGCTGAGAACCGTCTGGAGGCTGCAACATCGACTGCCTCGTCTAATTTCAGCTGGATCCGGTACCTGCCGAGCTGTAGTGGTTGAACTGAGACGATGGTTGCGCTGATGGCGTGGGATAAATAGCGGCCATCCACTTTGTCTCCCACTGCCACGGGCGCTGGTGCTTTCCGCGTTATGATCGCGTTGAGGGTGTTCCAGTCTCTGTACCCATGATGAATGGCCAGGAGTTCCAGGGAATGACTGTGGCTAATCGTCTCACCTGATGCTTCCAGCTGTGTTTTCAATCGTCTTGCTTGTGCTTTTAACGAGGCCGGTGTGGGCAGCGGTTCAATCATGACGATGCCCCTGGCTGCCAGCTTTGAACAGACCCCAGCTGTGCCCATGGCGGCGAGCGGTCGTATGTAACACCACACAGGTTAACAGCAACAGTAACAATTCCGCAGTCGGGCCTGCGAGCCAGATGCCTGTCTCGCCCAAAAAGACGGGAAGCAAAAAGGTCAGCGGAATGGCGAAAGCATAGGTTTTGGTCAGGCTCAGTAAGGCTGCCCGACCAGCGTCACCGATGGCCTGAAAATAGGTTGCAATCATCATCACCGGACCGGCGATGAAAAACATGGATACAATGAGCGGCATGATCCGCCCCACCTCATTGATTACCTTCGGGTCATCAACAAACCAGCTCCCGATTGGCCGGGCAAATATCACCAGAATGACTTCGGCCAACACACAGTAAGACAATGCCATTAGCAGACCCAGCCGCAGGCTGCCGTCTGACCGGTGCCAGAGACCCGCCCCATAGTTATTGCCCGTTATGGATTGCAGCGCGAAGCTCAAACCGAGTAACGGCAGGAAAGCAAACGTCATCAACCGTGTTGTAATACCGTAGGCTGAAACCGTTTCTGCGTAAGTAACGGATTGGGCCAGTTGCAATGCCAGAATGATCGCCCCAGAGCCCAGTGCCAGACCCAGAAAACTCAGGCTTTGCGGTGCGCCTAATTTGAGAATTTCAATCCAGCGCGTACGGACGCCCCCCCAGGTCCCGGGATGCCAGCCAGGACCAACTAGCCGCAGATCCGTCATACCCTTAATGCGAAATCCAATCACGATGCACAGAGCCAGGCATTGCGCCAACGCGGTTCCATAAGCAGACCCGGCCACTCCCCAGCCGAGCACCCCGATGAAAAAGTAGTTAAACCCTATGTTCGCCAGTGACACGAGCAGGCTCATGGCCGCCATGAACCCCGCCCGGCCTTCGTTTCTCAACGCATCGGATTGTAGAGCCAGGACGAACAACAGTGGCGAGCAAAATATGGTTATCCGCATGTAGGCGTAACCCATATCTGCCAGGACCTGGTTACCGTTGGCAGCCAGTAACGTAAAGCGTTCACCAAACAGCACAAATGCCAGCACAAGAATAAGACTGACGATCAGGGCAAGACCATGGGCGGCCGCAAAAATTACCTGCGCATTGAGCGTTCTACGTGCCCCCAAATGTCGGGCCAAAACGCTCGACATTCCGTTTGACACCAGGGTCGATAATGCAACCAGCAGCATGAATGCCGGGAACATGAGGGTGACTGCGCCCAACGCATCGGAGCCGACGAAGATACCCAGGAAAAGGGCATCGACCACGGTCAACAGTCCGTTCATTCCCATCACAAAAATAATGGGAAATGCTGTCCTGGCAAACAGGGGTACTAATGGCCGTTCGATAAAACTCAGGGTAGCGTTCGCAGACGCCGGGGGGGCAGAAGGAGATGACATGATGGTGTCTCCACTTGCTGGCATTCTGTGTGCCTGAACGGAGATGGTGCTCGCATTACCACCTTACAGAATGCGCAAGGGTGACGTTGAAAAGGTCTGCCAGAACTTCACCTGGGCCATAATAAAGCCCGCGAGCGGCTGGTGCCTGGAACCAGACGGGACTCTAGCCAGACGAGTCACCCGTGTCAATGATTGGTTGGCTGCTGGCTGGCGCTTACTAAACTCGCTCCTCTTCCCGAAGCGTCAGTACTTCATACCCATCGGCGGTTACGGCGATTGTATGTTCCCATTGCGCCGACAGTTTTTTGTCGCTGGTCACAACGGTCCAGCCGTCGTTCTTTTGCTTCACCTTGGCTTTGCCCTGGTTGATCATCGGTTCAATAGTGAAGGTCATGCCCTCTTGCAGAACCAGGCCTTTTCCCTGCTGACCATAGTGCAATACGGACGGTGCTTCATGCATTTCCCGGCCAATGCCGTGGCCGCAATACTCACGGACCACGGTGTAGCCGTTTTTTGTAGCGTGTCGCAGTATGGCGTGGCCAATGTCGCCCAGGGTAGCGCCTGGTTTCACGACGCGAATGCCTTCCCACATGGCGTCGTAGGTCTTATCGACCAGGCGTTGTGCCAGTGGTGTCACGTCACCAATCAGGTACATTTTGCTCGAATCGGCAATGTAGCCGCCTTTTTCCAGTGTAATGTCGATATTGACGATGTCACCGGGTTTCAGGGTTTGAGTCTCCGAGGGCACGCCATGGCACACCACATGGTTGACCGAGCTGTTCAGTACATACTGATAGCCGTACTGGCCTTTGCTGGCCGGGCGTGCCTGCAGTTGGTCGATGATGTAGCGCTCGGTGAGGTTGTTGATATCCATGGTGGTGATGCCCGGCGCGATCTGACCGTCGAGATACGCAAAAACCGAGGCGAGCAGGCGGCCGGACTCTCGCATGATCTGCAGTTCCGACGCGGATTTGAGGATAACCTCAGACACTGGCAATTCTCCTTACTTCGACCTGGGCTTCCTTCATTTGTTCGCTCACGATCTCGTTGAACGATTTGCCCGGGTTGGCTTCGGCCAGCATGCCGATTTTAATCCAGTACTCGGCTTGTGCGTTGATGGAGCGCACCATGAATGAGCTGGCTTTGCGAATGTCTTCGTGCAGGTCGTCGTTGATTTTCACAATGCCCATGATGAACTCCAAATATATGATGTGTATACGAATCATATATGGGCTATGTGTGGGCTGTAAATACCATTGCCGGGTTTATTCCGTTACCGGACTGAAATATCTGGGCTGGTTGTCCCGGGCCAGATGCACCAGATTCAGCCCATAGCGACGGGCACGGTCAACCGCCAGGGTGCTCGGGGCAGCTAGGTTAACCAGCGTAGACGCCCCGGCCATAACGGCCTTGTTGACCAGTTCGACACTGCAGCGGCTGCTCATCACCAGAGTGTGGCCCGTCAGTGAGTGTTCACGGCGCAGGGCATGACCGATCAGCTTATCGAGGGCGTTGTGCCGGCCGATGTCTTCGCGGCAGGCGAGCAGGGTGCCTTGAGGGTCGATCAGCGCTGCGGCGTGAATAGCACCGACTTGCGGCCCCAGCGTTTGGGCCCGGGTGAGCTGATCGCGCAACTGGCTCAGTTGTGCCCGTGGCAACAGAGGTGAGGGTTGCAATGGCTCCAGCGGTACAAAGGCGCTTTCCAGCGAGTCCGTGCCGCACAGGCCACAGCCCGTTGCACCCATCATCTGTCGTTGCCGGCTGCGGTAGTTCGACTGGCGGCGCGCGCTCAGGGTGGCATCCAACAAGTAAGCGGGCAGGCCATCGGGTGTGTGAGTGGTTGTTAACGTCCAGTCCAGCAGGTCTGCCGCACGGCGGATTACGCCTTCGCTCAGGCTGAAACCCAGTAGAAAGTCGTCGAGGTCAGTCGGCGTCAGCATCATGATGCCGTGAGTGATATCGCCATAGCTGATCGCTACCGGGACTTCTTCGATCAGTTCGGTTTCAGAATCGGTTCCAGCGTGAAGCTGGGTTCGGAAGTAGCGCTTACCGGAAGCGGGTGGGAGCGACATCTGGGCTATCCCGGTTGCTGTGGAGTGGAAGCTCGATTGTACCGGAATGTGGGCTGGGTGTGTGCCTGTGAGCGACGTACAGGGTGTTTAGTGGTAATGGTCCGCGTCGATTACCGGTGGCGCCTCGGCGGGGTCGGCGTGAATCCGTCCATGGCGGTCCGACGTCTCGGGCCTAGACCGAAACATTCATGTTTCGGACTACTCCGCAGAGGCACCACCGGCATTCGTCGCTCCCAGTGTGCAAGTCCCGAACCCTTAGTACTGTGTAGAGGGGTTTACTCGGGTATTACCGCCGTCGCTTCGATCTCCACTTTGGCTTCATCTTCAATCAAATCCGCCACCTGCACCATGGTCATCGCCGGGAAATGCTTGCCGAGCACGGCGCGATAGGCTTCGCCGACGTCGGTGAGGCGGGTCAGGTACTCGGCTTTGTCGGTGACATACCAGGTGAGGCGGACCAGGTGTTCGGGTTCTGCGTTGGCTTCGTGCAATACGGCGACAATGTTGCGCAGTGCCTGTTCGATCTGGCCGACGAAGTCGCTGGTTTCAAAGACCTGGTCGGCGTTCCACCCGATCTGGCCGCCTACGAAGACGGTTTTGCCCTCAGCCAACATGCCGTTGGCGTAGCCGACCGCGCGTTTCCAGTGGCTGGGGTGAAGCAGTTGGTGCGTGTTGGGTGCAGTCATCAGGAGGATCCTTTTTCGGTCGCGGCGTCGGGGGTTTCCCGGTCGCGTTCAAATTGGTGGCGCATCGCTTCTGGCCAGCGCTGGGGTTTACCGCTGTTCATATCGACATAAACGAGGGTGGATTCGTTCGACAGGCGCAGGTCGTTACCGCAGTGGGCGGTGATCGTCAGTGTCAGGCTGGCGTTGCCTATCTTTGTCACAGTCAGCCGGAAGTCGAGCCAGTCGCCAAGGCGGCTGGGGGCTTTGAAATCGGTATTCAGGTTCACAGTCGGTACGCTGGTGCCGGATTCGATGTGCAGGCTGTTGAAATCCCGGCCGACGACGTCGGCGAACCAGTCTTCCACGACGGCGTTGATCAGTTCGAAATACCGTGGGAAGTAGACGATGCCGGCCGGGTCGCAGTGGCCGAATCGAACTTTGTGTCGGGTTAGGTACGCCATGATTATACGCCCAGGTAGCGGTCTTTTAGGTCGTCGGTCAGGGCGTCGGGTTCGCCGGCCCAGACGGTCTGGCCTTTTTCCAGAATCAGGCAGTGGCTGGCCAGTGGCAGCACTTCTTTCAGGGTTTTGTCGACCAGCAGAATCGACAGCCCTGCCTCTTTCAGCGTGCGGATGGCGCGCCAGATTTCCTGACGGATCACCGGGGCCAGGCCTTCGGTGGCTTCGTCGAGCACCAACAGTTTGGGGTTGGTCATCAACGCCCGGCCAATGGCCAGCATTTGTTGTTCGCCGCCGGAGAGGGTGTTGGCGCTCTGGTCGCGCCGTTCGGCCAGACGGGGGAACAAGGCTTCCACCTTGGTTTGATCCCAATGGCCGGGGCGGGCCGTGGCCAGCAAGTTTTCACGTACCGAGAGGTTGGTGAAGCAGCGCCGGCCTTCCGGCACCAGGCCGAGTCCCATCTGCGCAATGCGAAACCCCTGGGCGCGGGTAATGTCTTTGCCCTCGAATTCGATCGACCCGGCCGAGGGCGGGGTGAGCCCAAACACCGAGCGAATGGTGGTGGTTTTGCCCATACCGTTGCGGCCCATCAACGCCACCAGTTCACCGGCGGCGATCGACAGATCAACGCCAAACAACGCCTGGGACGGGCCGTAGAAGGTCTCGAGGTTATGCACTTTCAGCATGGTCGTCTCCCAGATAGGCTTCGCGAACGTTCGGGTCGTTGCGGATGGTATCGCTGTCGCCGTGCGCGATGACTTGACCGGCCACCAGCACGGAAATTCGATCTGCAAGGCGGAATACCGCATCCATATCGTGTTCGATCAGCAAGATGGGCACCTGGTGCTTGAGTGTCTCTAGCAGGGTGGTCAGCTTGGCGGTGCCCTCCGGCCCAAGGCCGGCCATGGGTTCATCCAGTAACAGTATTTTAGGCTTCAGCGCCAGAGCGCAGGCGACTTCAACCTGACGGCGCTCACCGTGAGACAGCTCGGCCACTGGCGTATCGGCGCGGTGGCCAAGGTCCATTTGCGCCAGTACCGCATCGGCAGGCTCGCGTAAGCTGGCGTCGCTGTTTACCGGTTTCCAGAACCGGAAACTGCTGCCCTGCAGGGCTTGTACCGCCATCATCACATTGCGGCGCACGCTCAGGCTTTCAGCCAGTGACGAGACCTGGAAGCTGCGCCCCAGCCCCTGGCGGGCACGCTCCGCGACCGACAGGGCATCGAGTGATTGTCCGTCGAGCCAGAGGGTGCCGGAATCGGGTGGCAGGGTGCCGGCGATTTGGGCAATCAGGGTCGATTTGCCGGCCCCGTTCGGGCCGATCAGCGCATGAATTTCGCCCGGCATCACGTTGATGGAGACGTCTTTGGTCGCGTGAAGAGCGCCAAAGCGTTTGTTCAGGTTCTGAATGCTGAGGACGGCCTCATTCATGACGCGACCTCCCGGCCAGCAGACCAAAGACGCCACCGCGCGCGAACAGCACGACAGCCAGCAACACCAGCCCGAGGAAGAACTGCCAGTATTCGGTTAAACCGCCGAGCCAGAACTCCATGGCAACAAACAACATGGCACCCGCTACCGGGCCATAGAGCCGGCCGACGCCGCCGAGAATGACGATGACCATGATTTCCCCGGAGCGATGCCAGTCGAGCATCGAGGTACCAACAAAACCGTTCAGGTCAGCAAAGAGCGCCCCGGCCAGCCCGGTAATCATGCCGCTGATGACAAAGGCCACCAGTTTGATTGGGCGGGGTTCAACCCCTGAGGTTGCCAGCCGGACCGGGTTCAGGCGCGCCATGGTCAGGGCCGCACCGAAGCGCGAGCCAAGCAGGCGATGGCAGAACGACAGAGCCGCGAGCAGTAACCCGAAACACAGAAAAAAGAAGACCAGGCTGTTGTTGGTATTCAGCCCCCAGAGCTGGTTGCGAATGTAAATCGGCAGACCGTCTTCACCGCCGTAGGTCGGCCAGGAAATGGCGAAGTAGTAGATCATCTGGGCAAAGGCCAGAGTGATCATGATGAAGTAAACGCCGGAGGTGCCCAGCGAGAGTCGGCCAATGCCATAGGCCAGCAGGCCGCACAGGGCAATGGCGGTTAACCAGAGTGGAATCATCTGGTCGCTGCCGTTGGGCAGAAATGGAATGCCGAGCGCCGGGGTCATGTCGAACGCGTGAAAAGCGCCGATGCCTGCGACATAGCCGCCGAGGCCAAAGTAGGCGGCATGACCGAAACTGACCATGCCACCAAAGCCCAGTGCCAGGTTCAGGCCAACGCCGGCCAGCGCGATGATGACCATGCGCGAGGCCAGGTTCACGAAAAAGTTCTCACCGGCGAGGTAAGCGACCGAGGCGCCGACGGCCAGAATCAATAATAGGCTAAGGCTGATCCAGCCTTCCCGGTCGAGCCGGAAACGGGCCGGTCGGGCCGGGCTTGTTTGGGTGAAGGAATGCGATTGCGTCATAACCGGCCTGCTCAGTGTTTGACGGCAAAAAGGCCGTTGGGTTTAAAGATGAGGATGATCGCCATCAGGATGTAGATCAGCATTGAAGCAATGGCCGCCCCAACGCCAGACGCGGCTGACGCTTCCATAAAGAGTTTGAATACATCAGGCAGTAACACCCGGCCCAGGGTATCCACAACGCCAACCAGCAAAGCCCCGACAAGGGCACCCTTAATAGAGCCAATGCCACCGATGACGATCACCACGAAGGCCAGAATCAACACGGGCTCACCCATGCCAACCTGAACCGACTGCAGCGCGCCGATGGTGGCACCAGCGAGGCCAGCGAGACCGGCGCCCAATGCAAACACCAGGGTGTACAGCGTGCTGATATCCACGCCGAGCGCACCGATCATTTCGCGGTCGTTCTCACCGGCGCGGATGCGCATGCCCAGCCGGGTGCGGCTAATCAGCAGATACAGGCCAATGGCAATCAGGATACCCATGCCAATAATGGCGAGTCGGTACAGCGGGTACTCGACGCCAAAGGGCAACGTCACAGACCCCGCCAGGCTGTCTGGTACGTTCAGCCACAGGGGTGATGAACCGTACAGCCAGCGGGTGCCTTCGGAAAAAATAAGGATCAGCGCGAAAGTGGCGAGCACCTGGTCGAGATGATCCCGATGGTAGAGCCGTCGAATCACGGCAAATTCGACCAGAGCCCCCACGGCCGCCGCCGCCAGCGTGCCGGCCAGCAACCCCACCCAAAAATTACCGGTGGTGCCGGTCACCCAGGCCGTTACAAAGGCGCCGGTCATGTAAAACGACCCATGGGCCAGGTTGATCAGCCCCATGACGCCGAACACCAGCGTTAGGCCACTGGCCATCAGAAACAGCATGGTGCCCAGCTGCAGGCCATTGAGCAGTTGTTCAAAGAGTAACGACAGGGTCACACCGGAGTCCTCATTAATTAAAGCAGGGGGAGTGAACTCCCCCGGTCATTCACATGCTGCACTGATCGACGTAAACGTCTTGCATGTCTTCAACGGCAACACCGACCAGTTGGTTGGTCACGCCGTCGCCACTGGCCACGATCTCACGGACGTAGATGTCCTGAATCGGGTGATGGTTGGTGCCGAAGCGGAAGTCGCCACGAACCGAGTCGAAATCGGCCGCACGCAGGGCTTCGCGGAAGGCGTCTTTGTCATCCGGATGGGCCACTTCGAGGGCGGCCAGAATCAGGCGGGCGGTGTCATAACCCTGAGAGGCATACAGAGTTGGGGTGCGACCGTGCTTTTCCCGGAATGACGATACAAAGGTCTGGTTGGCAGCGTTGTCGAGGTCATACGCCCACTGGGATGTATTGCGCACGCCGATCGCCGCGTCACCAATCGCGCCGATGATGATTTCATCGAAGGAGAAGGCTGGGCCGTAGACCGGAATGTCGACACCGGAGCCGGCATACTGCTTCATAAAGGCGATGCCCATGCCACCCGGCAGGAAGTAGAACACGCTGTCGGCACCGCTGGCGCGGATCTGGGCGATTTCAGCGGCGTAATCGGTTTGCCCGAGCTGGGTATAGACTTCATTGGCCAGTTCGCCGGTGTATCGGGCCTTGAAGCCTTCGAGTGCATCGGTGCCGGCCGGGTAGTTCGGGGCCAGAATAAAGGCGTTTTCAAAACCTTCGGTGCTCATGTATTCGCCCATGGCCTCGTGCAGGCTGTTGTTTTGCCAGGCGACGTTGAAGTAATTTTCGTGGCACAGGCGACCGGCCAGATCAGACGGGCCCGCGTTCACCGACAGGTAGAAAGTACCCTGACGTACCACACTCGGAATCACGGCCATCGCCAGGTTCGACCAGATGATCCCGGTCATGATGTCGACGTTTTCGCGCTGCACGAATTCATCGGCCAGGCTTTTGGCGACATCCGGTTTCTGGGCGTCGTCCTGAATCAGCACCTCGACATCGTCACGACCGGCCTGTTCAATGGCCAGCATAAACCCATCCCGTGCATCGACACCCAGGTGCGCGCCGCCGCCGGACAGTGTAGTAATCATCCCAATCTTAACGTTTTCAGCCTGCGTCGGTGCCGCAATGGCGGTAGCCATCAACAGTCCCAAACCTGCATTCATTACCTTCTTCATGGTCACACCTCCTGGTGTTTTTCTCGTTATTTTTTGACTCTCTGGTTGCTATATTTTTGTGCCAGTCGTTCGCATCGGCCGCCGGGTATGGCACTGGCGGGTCGCTGCAAGTACATCCATGTAAGCTCGGCGGCTCCCATCCGTGGGAGCCGACGCCCCGCCAGTGCCATACCCGACAGCCGATGCTTGGGCTGTTGGTTGCTTTGGCAAGGTAAAAACCTCTTGCCTATGTGGGCGTGCTGTCCACCTAATAATGTAAAGGCTTTTACGGCCCCACTAAACACTTGTTTTGCTCAGGATCCACTCACGGCACCCTGAGTTGGAAATTCGCCATTGAATAACCTGTGATATTGCCTGGACTGTTGGGTACGCCTATTGAAGGCCGTGAGATCGCAGGGATGCGATCTACGAGCCTCCATGGATGGATCTACGGTGTGCCTTCAATAGGCGTACCCAACAGTCCTCTGCCACCCAATCATAAACAACCACAGCCTCCAATTGACCGAGCGAATTTTTAACTCAGGCTTTCAGGAAACCTCCTCCTTCAACCGGAACCGCTGTACTTTGCCTGTTGCAGTTTTTGGCAATTGCTCAATGAATTTGATTGAGCGCGGGTATTTATAGGGGGCAATCTGGCTTTTCACGTAGTCCTGCAGGCGCTGGATGCAGTCGTCGTCGGCCATCAGGCCCTCGGCCAATACGATATGGGCCTGTACGATCTGGCCGCGTTCTTCATCGGGTGCGCCGATGACCGCGCATTCGAGGACGTCCGGATGGCCGAGCAGGCAGGCTTCGACTTCGGGGCCGGCGATGTTGTAGCCGGAACTGATGATCATGTCGTCGGTGCGGGCGGCGAAGTGGAAGTAGCCGTCTTCATCCTGACTGAAGGCATCGCCGGTGAGGTTCCAGCCATCGCGGACATAGTTGAGTTGCCGGGCATCATCCATGTAGCGGCAACCGGTGGGCCCGCGCACGGCAAGCTTACCGACGGTGCCCCGGGGCACTTCGTTCATCTCGTCATCGACGATTTTTGCCTCGTAACCAGGAACCGGGGTGCCGGTGCAGGCGGGTCGGGCGTCGTCGAGTCGGTTGGAGATGAAGATGTGCAGCATTTCCGTGGCGCCGATGCCGTCGAGCATGGGTTTGCCGGTTTTTTGTTGCCACTCATCGAATACCGGGGCGGGCAGGGTTTCGCCAGCAGATACCGCCGCGCGCAAACTCGATAAGTCTGCACCTTCATCCATTGCTTTCAGCATGACACGGTAGGCCGTTGGAGCGGTGAAGGAAATGGTCGCTTTGTAGCGCTGAATAATGTCGATCATGTTGGGTGGCGAGGCGGTTTCCAGCAGGGTGGCGGTGGCGCCAAAACGCAGGGGGAAAATGGCCAGGCCCCCGAGGCCAAAGGTGAATGCCAGCGGTGGAGAGCCGACAAAGACGTCGTCTGGCGTGACCTTTAAGACGTCTTTGGCGTAGGTGTCGGCGACGGCCAATAGATCTCGGTGGTAGTGCATGGTGGCCTTGGGTGAGCCGGTGGTGCCGGAGGTGAAACCGAGTAGGGCGACGTCGTCTGCGCGAGTCGGGGCGGCGTCGAAATGCACCGGTTTTTCCAGGGCGGCATGGTCGAGTTCGGCGTCGTGATTGGCGGTGCCGTCAAAGCCGATGACGAATGTTAGAAATTGGCTGTCGGCGGCGCAGCGTTTGATTTCGTCGAGCAGGCGGGTGTCGCAGAGGGCGTGGCTGATCTCGGCCTTGTCGACAATTTTAGCCAGTTCACCAGCGCGCAACATGGGCATGGTGTTGACGGCAACAGCGCCGATTTTGGTGACGGCGAGCCAGCAAGCAACGAACGCCGGGTTGTTGGCCGAGCGAATGAGTACGCGGTTGCCGGGGCGGATGCCGAAGTCGTCAACCAGGGCATGAGCCAGGCGGTTGGTCCAGTCCGTCAATTCTTTGTAGGTGCGGCGACGGCCATTGCCGATGAGGGCGGTACGATCGCCCATGCCCTGTTCCACCAGGCGGTCGGTGAGTTCGACGCCGGCGTTTAATAGCTCCGGGTAAGGTACGCGGTCGAGCAGGAACACCGGTTGCTGATCGGCCGGTGGCAGATGATCGCGACAGTAGGTATCGGTGTGTGCTGACGGTACTGACATAGTTGCCTCTCTTGTTATTGTTGTTAGTCGAAATCTGCAGCTCTGTTTGGCTGTGTGGCAGTGGCCCGCGGCGACTGCTCAGCGATCTCGATTATTTTTGCTAGCCTGAACTCAACGCGCTACGTGCTATCACAATTTTTTGAACATCCGACGCGCCTTCATAAATTCTCAGCGCACGAATCTCCCGATACAGACTTTCGACAATGTGGCCTCTACGTACGCCGTCGCCACCGTGTAATTGCACGGCTTTGTCGATAACGGATTGCGCCCGGTCGGTGGCATAGAGTTTGGCCATGGCGGCTTCGCGACTGACACGGGCGGCGCCCTGGTCTTTGGTCCAGGCGGCGCGGTACACCAATAAGGCGGCGGCGTCGACATCGAGTGCCATTTCGGCGATATGGCCCTGTACCATTTGCAGGTCGGCAAGGGGTCCGCCAAACAGTTCTCGGTTTTGACAACGGGTCAGGGTTTCATCAAGCGCGCGGCGTGCAAAGCCGAGGGCGGCGGCGCCGACGGTGGAGCGGAAGACATCCAATACCGACATGGCGATTTTGAAGCCCTGGCCGGATTCGCCGATGCGATTGCTGGCTGGAATTCTGACGTTTTTGAAGCCGATGCGTGCCAGCGGGTGTGGGCTCATGGTGTGCAGGCGTTCTCTAATTTCGAACCCAGCTCGGTCGGCTTCTACCAAGAATACGGAGAGCCCTTTGGCGCCCGGGGCTTCGCCGGTGCGTGCGAAGACGGTGTAGAGGTCGGCGATGCCGCCGTTGGAGATCCAGGTTTTTTCGCCGTTGAGAATGTAGTCGTCGCCATCGCGGATGGCTTCGGTGGTGATGTTGGCGACGTCGGAACCGGAAGCTGGTTCGGTCAATGCGAAGGCGGAAATGGTGTCGCCGGCGCGGGTTTTATCGAGCCATTTTTTTTGCTCGTCGGTGCCGAACAGGTTGATGGCACCGGTGCCCAGGCCTTGCATGGCGAAGGCGAAATCGGCCAAACCATGATGGCGGGCGAGGGTTTCGCGGGCCAGGCACAGGGTGCGTACGTCGATGGCGTTGCCGGCTGTCGGTTGCAGAAAACCGGCTTTGCCGAGCGCGCGAACGAGGTTGATGCACTCGGCATCGGTGTCGGTCTCACTGCTGTGCTGGCTCAGGTTGTCGATGCACCAGGCGTCGAGTTCTTTGGCCCAGTCGCGATGTTGGTCTTCAAAAAACGGCCAGGTTAGGAAGCTGGTATCACTCATCAGTTGCCTCCAAAAACAGGTTTTTCTTTGGCGACGAAGGCTTTGTAGGCGCGTTCGAAATCGCGCGTTTGCATGCAAATGGCCTGGGCCTGCGCTTCGGATTCGATGGCCTGGTCGAGGCTCATCGACCATTCCTGGTTGAGTTGGGTTTTGGTGATGCCGTGCGCGAAGGTTGGGCCTTCGCAGAGTTTTTGGGCGTAGCTCAGTGCTTCGGTTTGAATCTTTTCGGCATCGAAAATTTGATTAAAGAAGCCCCAGTTGTGGCCTTCTTCGGCGCTCATGCTGCGACCGCTGTACAGCAGGTCGGCGGCGCGGCCCTGGCCGATGATGCGCGGCAGCATGGCGCAGGCACCCATGTCGCAGCCGGCGAGGCCGACTTTGGTGAACAGGAAGGCGGTCTTTGAATCCGGCGTGGCAAAGCGAATGTCCGAGGCCATGGCGATGATGGCGCCGGCGCCGACGCAAATGCCTTCGACGGCGGCGATGATGGGTTTGTTGCAGTGGATCATGGCTTTGACCAGGTCGCCGGTCATGCGGGTGAAGGCGAGCAGGTCCTTCATCTCCATGCCGACCAGTGGCGCGATGATGTCGTGTACGTCGCCACCGGAACTGAAGTTGCCGCCGTTAGCCGCAAACACCACGGCATGAATGTCGTCGGCGTAGGCGAGGTCACGAAAGGTGTCGCGCAGTTCGGCGTAGCTTTCGAAGGTGAGCGGGTTTTTGCGCTCGGGTCGGTTCAGTTGAATGATGGCGACCGGGCCTTCCGTGCGCCAGAGAAAATGCTTGGGTGCATGGTTGGCCATCTTCATGGTGTGTCTCCCTGGGTAGTCGATTCGGGGCTGTCCGGTTCCGGCCCGGCTTCGGTGGGCAGGTGGGCGAACAGTTCATTCATGTGGTGCGTTTCCTGGCTCGACAGCGAACTGAACAGTTCGTCGACCCAGTGTTCGTGGGCCTGGGCCATCTGATGGAATTGTTCGGTACCGGCTCTGGTCAGCAGTACCCGCGTCGCTCTGCGGTCGCCTTCGATGGCGATGCGCTCCACCCAGCCGTCTTCGACCAGGCGGCTGATGATGCCGGTGACGTTGCCGTTCGAGACTTTTAATTGCTGTGATAGCTCGTTCATTTTTAACCCGTCCGGGTGACGTGACAGCGCGGCCATCACATCGAACCGGGGCAGGGTGGTGTTGAACTGAAGGCGCAGCCGTTCACGCAGTTCGGATTCGACTCTGCGTGTTGTGCGCAACAGCCGCAGCCAGAGTCGCAGGTGCTCTTTGCTGGTGAGATGCCGGTTTGGGGTGATGCTGGCTGGTTCACTCATGACAGTTCACCTCCGGCAATGGCGATGGCCTGGCCGGTAATCGCCTGGGCGGCGGGGCTGGCGAGCCACAAAGCGGCCGCCGATACATCCGAGGGTTGAATCAAGCGACCCTGGGGATTGGTTGCGGTCAATTGCGCACGGGCTTCGGTGTTGCTGAGTCCGGTTTTTGCGCTGATGTTGGCCAGGCTTTCATCGAGCAAGGGGGTTTCGGTGAACCCGGGGCACAAAGCATTGACGGTGATGCCCTGCTTGGCGGTTTCCAATGCCAGTGCGCGAACGAGCCCGATGACGCCATGCTTGGCGGCGCAATAGGGCGCAACATAGGGGTAGCCTTTTAGCCCAGCGGTTGAGGCAACGGCTAACAATCTGCCGCCGTCAGTCAGTTTGTTCAGCCCGCCTTGCAGGGTTAAAAAGACGCCGGTCAGATTCACATCAAGCATGCGTTGCCAGTCTTCAAGGCTGGTTTTGCGCAGCGGGGCACTGCTGGCGGCGCCGGCATTGGCGATGACGATATCCAGTGAACCAATATCGCTGAATAGAGCCTCAACGGATGCTGCATCGGTTACGTCGGCGATACGGTATTCTATTCTGGAATGTGCCGCAGCAACCTGCTGCAGTTTGGCTTCTGTGCGCCCGGCGATGATCACCCGCGCACCAGCCTCGGCGAAGGCCTGGGCCAGGTCAGCACCGATGCCGCTACCGCCGCCGGTAATCAGTACCTTTTTGTCAGCGAAACTGTTGTCTTTAGAAACCGATGGCATGGGTTAAATCAGTCCTTCATCGCGTTCAGCCAGGCGCAGCAGTTGATCGCGCCCTGCATAATAGGGTTTAGGCCAGCTCTGTTGGTCGTTCCCGATTTTGGCAGCGGCGTGCAGCGTCCAATAAGGGTCGGCCAGGTGTGGTCGTGCCAGACAAACCAAATCGGCGCGGCCAGCCATTAAAATGGAATTCACATGGTCCGGGTCGTAGATGTTGCCGACGGCCATGGTGGGTATTTTAAGATCGTTGCGAATGCGGTCGGCAAACGGGGTCTGGAACATGCGGCCGTAAACAGGCTGCGCTTGCACCGAGGTCTGACCCGCTGATACGTCTATCAGGTCGACACCCACGGCCTTGAATCGTGCTGCGATTTCGACGGCTTCATCGGGTGTAATGCCGTCATCGCCGACCCAGTCGTGGGCTGAAATTCTCACGGACAGCGGTTTGTCTTCAGGCCAGGCTTCGCGCACCGCCTTTACCACTTCGAGCGGATAGCGCATCCGGTTATCCAGACTGCCGCCGTATTCATCGGTGCGGTGATTGGTCAGCGGGGTAATGAAGCCCGAGAGCAAATAGCCGTGTGCGGCGTGCACTTCGAGCATGTCGAAACCTGCTTCTTCAGCCAGGCGAGCAGCCTTCACAAAGGCGTCTCGAACTTCATTCATATCGGCTCGGTCCATGGCTTTGGGCAAAGCATTGTTCGGTGACCAAGGCAGCGCCGTGGCTGCCATGATGGGCCAGTTACCCTCTTTGAGGGGCGCGTCCATGGTTTCCCAGCCAAGCTGGGTTGAGCCTTTGGCGCCGGAATGGCCTAGCTGCATACAGAGTTTGGCGTCGGTTTCAGCGTGCACAAAATCGGTCAGGCGCTTCCAGGCCGCAACCTGTTCGGTGTTGTAGAGGCCGGGGCATCCGGGTGTGATTCGGCCTTCCGGGGTGACACAGGTCATTTCGGTGTACACCAAGCCAGCCCCACCTTTGGCGCGCTCGGCGTAATGCACGAAGTGCCAGTCGGTCGGGCAGCCGTCGACGGCTTTGTATTGCGCCATCGGTGACACTACCACCCGGTTTTTCAACGTCATCCCGCGTACTGTGTAGGGCGCAAACATCGGTGCCTGATCGGTGTCGGCGCCGGCCTGTTGCTGGAACCAGCGCTCGGCTGACTGCAGCCAGGCGGGGTCGCGCAGGCGCAGGTTTTCGTGGCTGATCCGTTGTGAACGGGTCAGCAGGGCGTAGTTGAATTGAACCGGGTCGAGATCCAGATAGCGTTCGACCTGCTCGAACCATTCGGTGGAATTGCGCGCGGCCGATTGCAGGCGTAACACCTGCAGCCGGCGTTCGGCTTCGTACCGTTCGAAGGCGGCGCTGAGTGTAGGTTCGGATTCAACATAGTCGGCCAGGGCTATGGCAGATTCCAGGGCCAGCTTGGTGCCGGAGCCGATAGAAAAGTGTGCGGTGGCTGACGCATCGCCCATCAGCACGACGTTTTCGTGACTCCAGCGTTCGCATAACACGCGCGGGAAGTTGATCCAGGCCGAGCCGCGGATGTGGCGGGCGTTGGTCATTAGTGCATGGCCGTCGAGGTGGTCGGCGAAGATGCGTTCGCAGACGGCGATGGATTCGTCCTGGTTCATTGAGCCGAAACCGAAGGCGTTCCAGGTTGCTTCTGAGCATTCAACGATGAAGGTCGCGGTGTCGTTATCGAATTGGTAGGCGTGCGCCCAGACCCAACCGTGCTCGGTTCTCTCGAAAATGAACGTGAAGGCATCGTTGAATTTCTGATGAGTGCCAAGCCAGACAAATTTGCAGGCGCGCACGTCGATATCGGGTTTGAAAATGTGCTCGAAGTGCTGACGTACTTTTGAGTTGATGCCATCGGCCGCGACCACCAGGTCGAAGCCTTTGACAAAGGCGTCGATGTCCTCAAAGGGCGTTTCGAAGTGCAGGGTAATGCCGAGCTCCCGGGCGCGTTCCTGCAGCAGAATCAGCAATTGCATGCGACCGATACCGCAAAAACCATGACCGGTCGAAGTAGTTCGCACGCCGTTGTGCACAACAGCAATGTCATCCCAATAGGCGAAATGCTCGCGTATACGCTCGGCGCTGACCGGGTCGTTCTGCGCGAGGTTGTCGAGGGTTTCGTCAGACAGTACGACGCCCCAGCCAAAGGTGTCGTCGGCTTTGTTGCGCTCAAAGACCTGGATATCGTGATCCGGATTACGCAACTTGGCACTGATGGCAAAATACAGACCCGCAGGCCCTCCGCCGAGGCAAGCTATTTTCATTGTTTTAACCTTTGCTACTGTGGCAGGCAGATTCACGTTGTTCGGATCAATGTAGACCCACCTGAAAAGTATTTCAAGCCTAAACGTTTATACTTGAAGAATATTGTTGCTAAGCGCTTTAATGGCGTCCAAAAGGCGTTCGGGGGTATCCTGAAGCCCTTATTGAAATTCAGGAGGCTCTGAACCATTCACGCGGGGCTCCCGCAGAGCCCCACGTGAATGGTTCAGAGCCTCCTCAACCCGGAGTCATCATGCTGTACCGTCACTTTGAAACTCAGGAGGCCATTGATCTGGCCTACGACCCCTCTAAAACGGCCGATGGAGCTGCCGCTATGGCGCGTTACAAGGCCATGAGCGCCGCCACGATGGCTGATTTGAAGGTGCATGCCGATCTGCGCTTTGGCCAGAGCCTTGCGGAAACGCTGGACCTGTTTCCTGCTCAAACGCCAGGCGCACCGCTGCACGTATTCTTTCATGGGGGCTACTGGCGTTCGCTGAGCAACAAGGAGTTCACCTTCGCTGCGCGCGGGCTGGTTGAAGCAGGCGTTAGCGTGGCGGTGGTCAACTACGCCCTGTGCCCCTCGGTGACCATGGGCGAGCTGGTTCGCCAGTGTCAGGTTTCCCTGCTTTGGTTGGCCGATCATGCGGCAGACTATGGCTATGACCCGGAACGCATAACGGTGTCCGGGCACTCGGCGGGTGGCCATATCGTGGGCATGCTGCTGTCGACCGACTGGCAGGGGCTCTATGGCCGGTCGCCAGACCTGATCAAAGGGGCGACCGCGATCAGCGGTCTGTTCGATCTCGCGCCCTTTCCCTATTCCTGGTTGCAGCCCAAGCTGCAACTGACCGGTCGGGATGTGATGACGCTGAGCCCGGTTCGTATTGGGCCAACGGTAGCTTGTCCGGTGAGTCTGGTGGTGGGAGCCCTGGAGTCGGATGAGTTTCACCGTCAGTCGACGGCGTATCAGGCTCATCTTTTGTCCGCGGACGCACAGCGAAGCGTTGTCGTGGAGTCTGTTTCCGGCTGTGATCACTTCACCGTTATTGACGGGCTGAACGACGGATCCGGCCAGATATTTGACGCTATTATGCGCCACATAGCATGATTAGGTGTTAGGCCGCCGCTGTTTTCAGCCATGAGTACATAATCTGCATAAATACGACCTCAAGCCGGGTGTGGGGGTTGAAATTACGGTACGGTAGCTGTTCGGTGAATCCCTAGAGAGTGAATGCGTTCTATGAATCTGAAGATTATTCTGCCGTTACTGATTGTCGTGGTTGCTGTCGGTGCCGGTTATGGTTATATGCAATTCCAGGGATCAACGGAAATCGATCTTGATGTTGTGCGTATCGGCGTTGATGTGCCCTACCCGCCCTACGAGTTCCGTGATGATAACGGCGAGCTCACCGGGTTTGAGATTGATTTGGGCAATGCAACCTGTCGCCGGTTGAACATTCAATGCGAATGGGTCGTCACTCCCTGGGATGGCATTATCGATGGCTTGCTGGCTGGTAACTACGACACCATTATGTCGTCGATGTCGATAAACAGTGAACGCAAACTCCTGGTCGACTTTTCCGACCCGTATTACTCGACTCCGTCAGTATTGTTTACCCACAGCGGCAGCGGCATCAACTCCGACAGCAAGAACGCACTGCAAGAGCGCCGGATTGGCGTCATTGCAAACACCATTCAGCATGAGTACCTGATGGAAACGTACGGTGAAGTAGCCTCAATTCGTACCTACGAGACCAACGACGAAGTCAATGCGGCCTTGCGCAGTCAGGAAGTGGATGCCGTGTTTCACGATTACCCTCACTGGGAAAGCGAGTTCATGATCGGTGGGAATTTCCCGATTCTGGGTGATGCCCGGCAGTTGGGTGAGGGCGTTGGCATGGCGTTCCGGCCCGAAGACGATAACCTCAGACGCCTGTTCAACCAGGGGCTGGACTCGGTAAAGAGCGATGGGACTTACAACCGCATCCGAAAAGATTACCTCTTCTTCGACGTGATGGTTGATTGATGGTTTGCCCGGTCTCTGGCGGCCAATAAAGCCAGAAACCGGGCGCT
Source organism: Saccharospirillum alexandrii (assembly GCF_004000275.1). Taxonomy (GTDB): domain Bacteria; phylum Pseudomonadota; class Gammaproteobacteria; order Pseudomonadales; family Natronospirillaceae; genus Saccharospirillum; species Saccharospirillum alexandrii. Next base: position 410,091 of record NZ_RCIP01000002.1, on the reverse strand, counting down.
CAGATTCCCTCAGTTTGGGGGCGAGACGCGCAGAATGCGGCCGCTGTCGGTCGACAGATACAGATGGCCCCGGTTGTCTTCGGCAACCGCCCGAATGCGTTCGCCCAGGCCTTCAAGCAAGCGGTCTTCCTCGCCAATCTCACCCTGGGCATTTACTGCGATGTGATTAAGGTGCGTCAGCACCAGCGCACCGGCAAACAGATGACCCCGCCAGTCAGGAAACGCATCGCCCCGATACACCAGGAGGCTTCCAGGTGCGATTGACGGCACGTAGACTTTTACCGGGTCGACATAGCCAGGCAGTGATTCTGCTTCGCCCACATCGACCGGGCCCCAGTATTCCCGGCCATGGGAAACCACAGGCCAGCCATAGTTCTCTCCCGCCTCAATCACGTTGATCTCATCACCCCCGCGCGGACCATGCTCAATTTCCCAGAGCCGATTCCGCTCGAGATCATAGGCCAGGCCCTGAGGGTTTCGATGACCCAGGCTCCAGATTTCATCGGGAATATCGGCGTCATCGACGAAGGGATTGTCATCCGGCACCCGGCCATCCAGGTGCAGCCGCATTATGGATGAGGCATGGTTGCTGAAATCCTGCCCATTGTCCCTATCACCCCGGTCGCCCACACCAAAGTAGACGTAGCCCTCGTGGTCAAAGGTGACCCGGCTGCCGAAATGCTGGCCGGCGTTTGAAGCAGAATCGGTTACCAGCAGGTCTTCCCAGCCCGTTAGCTGGTCACTGTTTTCTGATAATACAGCCCGAGCCAGCGTCGTGGCTGCACCGCCGTCGACTGCCTTGCTGTAGGTAAAGTACAGCGTCCGGTCTGACCCGAATGAGGGACTGGCTTGCACGTCGAGCAGACCACCCTGGCCGCGGGTGGCGATATCGCCGGGCAGACCGCTGAGTTCTGAGCTTTCGCCGGATTCAGTATTCAGCAGCCAGAGCTGCCCTGCGCGGCCGGTAATGACCATTTCAGTATCGGAAATAAACGCCATACCCCAGGGCGTGCCGAAGCCAGTGGCGACTGCTTCAACCTGGTACTCGTGGCCCAGGCTGGAGCCCTCAGACAACGGTTCGGCCAGAATGGAGGAGGGCAGTAAGAGTAGACCCGATAGCAAAAGCATCGCTGATCGAGTCGTTGTGCTGGGTCGGCTCGCTCTGTTCATCGTTAGACTCCTGATGGTATTTCCTATTTTTCTGAATTTGGGATGTGGCTGTTAGCTAAGCACCGAGTGACGTCTGCCGGGCAGGCATCTCCGGGGAAGTCCGAGGCATGGATGCCGAAGTCTAGGCCCCAAGGACGGGTTTACGCCGACCCCGGAGATGCCTGCCCGACAGATGGCACGGATTACTGCACCCCATTAGACTCGGCCACTAAATTCTACGCAATCTGACTGTAGGCGGTTTCAGGGTATACTGCGCGGATGAATCGATTATTGATCCTGTTGATCCTTTTTGGCAGCCAGATTGGCCTGTCGGATTTCCTGTTATTGCCTGTGTATGCGGCGCGGTATGGGGAGCTGACCTTTCTGGCGCTTTACGCCATCTTTAAACTGGTGATCGTGCTACCGTTGCTTCATGCCGAGCTCGTGGCCGGCCGTCATTACCGCATTACGCCCTTTGAATGGGTGCAAACGGGTCGATTGGGCCCGCTGGCACCGGTTGTACTGAGTGCGCTGGTGCTGGCCGTTATCTGCGTGGTAGCGCTGACATTGCACAACGCCAGTTGGACACTCGCCATCGCCAGTGATGCCCTGCGTGGCGGCTTTGCTGACTTCGATGGGCTCGACCGCATACTTTACTGGTATGAACTGGGGGCCGACCAGGTGCACCTGTCGCGCTGGATCGTGCTGCAAGTGGGTATTCTCGCCGTGCTGGCCTGGTTTGCCTGGTATGGAATGGCCTTCGCATACGCCGTCGCGTTGCCGCTGTGCCTGTTGTTCATCATGATGCAAATTCCACAGTCCGGCGCTCTGTTCGATGCCTGGAGCTGGGGAGAAGTGACCGCCGAAGGCGTACAGCAGGCACTGAAGTACGCCCTGTTGTCATCGGTTGCCGGCTTCCTGGTCTGGTATCTGGTTGGCACACGGCTGCCACAAACCCTGCCCACCGGGTATTGGGTGCTCTCGGTACAGTTGTTTGATTTGTGGCTTGGTTTATCGATTGTCTCGGCCGTATTTCCGGGTCTGACTATTATTCCCGCTTCCAGCGGCGATGCTGGCCTGGTGCTGCAAGGATTGGTTGAACAAATCGCCCGAGGGGGTGACGGGGTCATCCAGTTACGGCTGTTCATGCTGGTGGCCGCCGTAATTGGCATGCTGAGCAGTGTGCCATTGCTGCTGTTGATCAGCCTCAGTGGCAGCGGCCAAACCCGGCGAGGAGGCCTGCTATTGGCCCTGCTGGCGGCAGCCCTGCTGGCACTGGTGCTGATGGTGTCGGTGCAAGTCGAATCAGCGCTGACCTGGCGTGGCCAGCCGTTTTCCGAATTGCTCAGCGGCTTCAGTTATTCGCTGGTGGTACCTCTGGTGGCTCTGATGATTTCGTGGGGGGTCGGCTGGCACTTACCACCCAATCAAGTGCTGAAACAGGTTAACCCCCGGGTTGGCGGACGTTATCTGGCCTGGCGTGCCTCACTCAAATTTGTGATCCCGACGGCGCTTGCGTTAACATTTACCCGCGATTCACTGGGGCTGAGTGGTGCCAGCCTGTCCGAGATTCTCGGTGTGATCGCACTGCTGGCGGTGCTGCTGCAGCTGGCCCGCTGGATACGCCGCCAGGCTATTTACCCGCTGGATTGACCGGCTCAGGTAGCCAACAATCCGGGTCGATGCCGCCTTACACACATTCACTTGCAGGTTTTCATGACCGACATTCACCGTTCTGCCCTGTTGCCGCATTCAGCGGAAACCCTCTATGACCTGATTAACGATGTCGCTTCTTATCCGGCGTTTCTCGACGGGGTGGTTGCTGCTGATGTGGTAGAGGCTTCAGAACATCATATGGTTGGGCGCATGGTGGTGCGCAAGGCGGGCATCGAACGGACGCTCATCACCCGGAACCGGCTGGAGCGGCCGCACCGCATTGAATTGAATTTGGAAAAAGGGCCGTTGAAGTCCCTGCACGGTGTCTGGACCATCAAGCCTTTGGGCGATGATGGTTGCCGGGTAACGCTGGATCTGAGCTTTGAGACCGATGGCCGGCTGGCAGCCTTTGCCTTTGGGCAAGTCTTCAGGCAGGTCGCAGACCGCATGGTGGACGCCTTCGTGCGCCGGGCGCAGCAACTCTACGGATAAGGGTACGTTTTCTGTATGGACATGATTAAAGTCGAAGTGGCCTACGCCACGCCGGAAAAACAACGCATTATCGAAGTGGATGTTCCGCTGGGCACGACGGTAGCCGAAGCCGTTCGGCAGAGTGGAATCGAGCGGGAGTTTCCCGAGCTATCGCTGGAAGGCATGCCAATGGGGGTGTTTGGTCGCAAGGTCCCCAAGCCAGATAGCGAAGAATTGCACGCAGGGGACCGGGTGGAGCTGTATCGCCCGTTGCTGATTGACCCCAAGCAGGCCCGGTTGAACCGGGCCGCCAAAGCTAAACAGGATGCCACTGGCGGCGACACATAGGGTATTACGGTGCGCCAGCGAGCCTCAGCTGCGGCTAATGCGTGCCACGCTACTGCCTTCGAATTCCACGGTTACTGTGCGGTATTCGCCCTCTTCATCCAGAATAGGGTACACCCAGCGATTCTGGGGGGCTTCGCCCGTCAGCATGGGCGTACCCAGCAGAAATTGCACCTGTTCGGCCGACATGCCTGGGGTAAGTTGCTGAAGCTGCTCTTCTTTAACAAAATTGCCTTGTTTGAGCTCTGGCTGGTACGGCGTTAGCAGGGTGCAGGCGCTCAGGGTAAGGCTCACCAGTGCGCCGGTGATCAGGGCGCGGGCAATTACCTTTGTTCTTTTCAGGTTCAAATCGTTATCATCCCATTCAATGGTTAAGACACAGTACAAAAAGACGATCAGCGGCATGGGTGCCAGCTGTTGAATGTTGCGCATGCAGCAGCGCCCGGCAGTGTATCACGCAAGATTACAGGAGACGACACAGTGACAACTCAAAACCAGGAACTGAAAAAAGTTGGCCTCAAAGTCACTTTGCCGAGGCTCAAAATCCTGCAAATGTTCGAAGGCAACCCCGACGGACACATGAGTGCCGAAGAGGTGTACAAAGCACTTCAGGACAGCGGCGAAGATGTCGGGCTGGCAACCGTATACCGGGTGCTGACTCAGTTTGAGTCGGCCGGGCTGGTGGCCAAGCACAATTTCGACGGTACCCACTCAGTGTATGAGCTGGCAAGCCCGGAGCACCACGACCATATGGTCAATGTTGATAATGGCGAGGTCATTGAATTCGTCGACGACATTATTGAACGGCGCCAGCACGAGATTGCAAAAGAGCATGGTCTGGAGCTTGTGGACCACAGTCTCATTCTGTACGTGCGCGCCAAAAAGGCCTGATACGGCTGTTTTAGCCCGGGTATTATAGTCTGAAACCTGCCCGGGGCGTGAACCCGTTCCCGTTCCTGTGGCCGGTAGTGACGTATACTTCTGGCTCGATCGATCCAAAATGGAGTGGGTAGTATGTCGGCAGTTGGAAGTATTGTTTACCGGTTTGGAAAGCGCTTTGGTACCAGCCAGCCTCTGGCTGACCGCGCAACTGGTGCCAGAAAGGGCACTGTCAGATTATCGCTGATATCAGGGCTGGTTGCTCTGGGTGCGCTGTTCAGCGTCGCCCCGGCCGCCATGGCGGATGTCAGTGAAGGCGACACCATGCCCGCATTCCGGTTGCCCACACTCGATGGCCGGATGCTCGACAGCACCGCGCTGCAGGGCCGCGTCGTATACATCGATTTCTGGGCGAGCTGGTGCACTACCTGCCGTAAATCCTTCCCGGAAATCAATGAATTGCATGAAGAGCTGCGCAGTCAGGGTGTTGTTTTCATCGGTATTAACACCGACGAGGATGTAGCATTGGCAGAGCGCTTCCTGCAAGGGACTCCGGTCGACTTCCTGATCCTGTCGGATAAAGACCAGCAAGTGGTCAGCGAATTCCGTCCTCAGGGGTTCCCGACGTCTTATGTCATTGATAAATCCGGCACGGTTCAGAAAGTAGAAGCCGGGTTTGCCGGCAAGGAAGAGACCTTGGCGTTCTTGCAGAGCCTGCTTTAAGGCTATTCCTGGATACTGTTGGGAGGCTATCTATGGCCCCCGGCAGAGTCCACTGCCAGTCACCGCAGGTTGCATAGCCTGTTCAAATTTCTTTTCCTGTATTCCTTTGGGTGTTCAATGTTGGCGCTGCTGGCGCATCAGCATTTCCTCTGCATGGGCCCGTGTCTGGGCTGTTATATCGATACCGCCCAGCATACGGGCAATCTCGTCAACTCGGCTTTCCTGCTGTATTGGCAAAATTCGGGTGCGGGTGATTTGGCCTTGCTGCTCTTTGCTGACCACGCAGTGGTTGTGTCCCTGGGCGGCGACCTGTGGCAGGTGAGTGACGCAAATCACCTGGCCGCGTTCGCCAACACTGCGCAGCATTAACCCCACTATTTCGGCCGTTGCGCCGCTGATGCCCACATCGACTTCGTCGAACACCAGAGTAGGAATGGTGCTGTGCTCGGCACAAATCACCTGAATCGCCAGGGAAATTCGCGATAGCTCACCACCGGAGGCGACTTTGCCTAGCGGACGTACGGGTTGCCCCGGGTTCATGCTGACCAGGAATTCAATCTGATCCAGGCCGTCGGGTGAGGCTTTATCGAGCTCAGTAAAGGCGACTTCGAAGCGGGCGCCGGGCATGGCGAGCTGGTGCAGTTTTTCCATGACATCATCGGCCATGCGTGTGGCGGCGGCCTGGCGTTGTGCGGAGAGCTCCCGGGCTTGTTGTTGATAGGTTTCAGCCAGGGTGTTGACTTCATCAGCCAGGTCATCGAGCCCGTCAACGGCCTCGGCCAGGGTGGCCAGTTCGGTTTCCAGCTCTTCGATCAGGCCGGGTAGGGCCTCGGAGCGCACCTGGTGCTTTCGCGCCAGGGTATGAATGCGATCGAGCCGCTCTTCGACCTGTTGTACCCGGCTTTCATCAACCTCGAAGCTGGCCAGGTAGTGGTCCAGGTCGTTAACGGCTTCCTGGCTTTGAATCAGTGCGCTGTCGAGCAGTTCCATCGCATTGCTTAGCGAGGGGTTGGTGTCGTTCAGATTACGTAATTGGTGCAGGGCCTGTTTTAGGCCATCGAGTGCGCCGGGCCCGTCGGTTTCCGGCTCGAGAAACTGACGCGCAGCATAGGCGCCACTGACCAGCGTCTCCGTTTGCCCGTAGCGACGAAACTCCAACTCCAGCGCTTCCACTTCACCGGCTTCGAGTGCCAGGGCGCTGAGCTCCTCGAACTGATAGTTCAGCAATTGCTGACGGGCGCTGTTGTCGTCAGCCTGGGCTTTTAGTTGATTGTAATGGCGCGCCTTGCCCTGCCAGCGAATCCAGGCATGACGCACGGCCTGGGCCTGGTCTGCCAGGCCAGCGTAGTCGTCCAGTAGGGTGCGATGGGTGTCTATGCGCAGCAACGACTGGTGGGCATGCTGGCTGTGAATGTCGATCAGCATTTCACCCAGGGCTTTCAGCTCTGTCAGGGGCACCGGTTGCCCATTGATGTAGGCACGTGACCGGCCTTCGGCCGAGACGGTACGTCGCAGGATACATTCCTCTCCCTGGTCGAGATCCCGTTCGGCAAGCCACTCGAGTGCAGACGCAATGCGCCCGACCTGAAAAGTGGCAGTGACCTCGGCCCGTTTTTCACCGTGCCGCACCACGCTGCTGTCGGCCCGTTCGCCCAGTGCCAGCGACAGCCCGTTAAGCAAGATGGACTTGCCCGCCCCGGTTTCTCCGGAAATGGCCGTCATGCCCTGTTTCCATTCCACCTCAATGTTGTCGGCGATGGCGATGTTGCGAATCAGCAGTGTGTGCAGCATAAGTAAGCGACCTGAGTTGCCTGAATACTGTGTTTTTGTACAGTAAAAATTTGGCAAGCTCAAGTGAATATTGCAGGGTCTGTGCGCTCGTCCGTATTACCAGGCGGACCAACTGGAGCAACTATTTGCCATCCCTGTTCCTTAAATCAGGCTGAATGTCCGTTTTTTTGGCCGAAAGAGACCGTTTTGTCGCGTTAAAGCGGTGTAACAGCCTTGAAATGCCCACTCACGGCCCAATTAAAGTCCGCCAGCTAGTTTCTTCCCGTTATCCGCTCCGGGTGCCGGAAGAGCCTCACTTTGAACACGGTCGTTTTTTGGAATAGAGAGTTGGATCAGTAAATGGCACACGAAGAGAAACCCGTAGAAGCACAGGAAACCGACGTCTCCCAGGATGAGACTCTGGTCGAAGACACCCAGGCAGCGCCCGAAGAGGCCGCAGGGGCAGCAACAGAACAGGACTTGGTGGCGGAGCTTGAGGCAGCCCGTGAAGAGGCTCAGCTCAATAAAGATCGCTACCTGCGTGCGGAAGCAGAAATGGTGAACGTGCGTCGGCGTGTTGAAAAGGACGTCGAGAATGCCCACAAGTATGGCCAGGAAAAACTGGTGCGGGAAATTCTGGACGTAGCCGACAATCTTGAGCGCACGCTGGCGGCTATCGAAACGGAAACAGCCGAAGTCAAACCGCTCAAAGAAGGTGTAGAGATGACGCTGAAGAGCCTGCTCGACAGCTTCGAGAAGTTCAGCATTACGGTCATCAACCCTGAAGGCGAGCCCTTTGATCCGCAAGTGCACCAGGCGATGAGCATGGTGGAAAACCCGGACATGGAGCCCAACACCGTGATGGCGGTTATGCAGAAAGGCTACGCCCTGCACGGGCGCCTGGTGCGTCCAGCCATGGTGATGGTCAGCAAAGGTGGCCCGTCCAAAAACAGCATTGACGAGACCGCTTGATTCTCACCATCCGCACCTTATTTAGGGCTGAAACAGCCTTTTTGGTTTAAAAAAGCGGATAAAAATACCCCTGCACAGTGTGGGGTCTTGAATTCAGCAAAGCGGCTCTCATATAGCCAGACAAGACGTTAACCGAACCGTTATCAGAACCGTTCAGCAAATTATGGAGTGTCAGTATCATGGGTAAAATCATTGGCATCGACCTGGGTACCACCAACTCGTGTGTAGCGATTTTGGAAGGTGACAAACCCAAGGTTATCGAAAACGCCGAGGGCGATCGTACAACGCCGTCTATCGTTGCCTTCACCGACGACGATGAAACACTGGTTGGTCAGCCGGCAAAGCGCCAGGCCGTTACCAACCCGAGCAACACCCTCTATGCGGTGAAGCGCCTGATCGGCCGTCGTTTCGAAGACGACGTCGTGCAAAAAGACATCGGCATGGTGCCGTACAAGATCGTTAAAGCCGATAACGGTGACGCCTGGGTTGAAGTAAAGGGCGACAAGAAGGCTCCGCCACAAATTTCAGCCGAAGTGCTGAAGAAGATGAAGAAAACCGCCGAAGAATACCTGGGCGAAAAAGTCACCGAAGCGGTCATCACCGTGCCGGCTTACTTTAACGATTCCCAGCGTCAGGCCACCAAAGACGCAGGCCGAATTGCTGGTCTGGAAGTCAAACGCATCATCAACGAGCCGACGGCTGCCGCCCTTGCCTATGGCATGGACAAGAAGCGTGGCGACAGCGTGGTGGCGGTCTATGACTTGGGTGGTGGTACTTTCGATATTTCAATCATCGAAATTGCCGAAGTCGATGGCGAGCACCAGTTTGAAGTGCTGGCCACCAACGGTGACACCTTCCTCGGTGGTGAAGACTTCGACCTGAAACTGATCAACTATCTGGCCGATTCGTTCAAGAAAGACTCTGGCATCGACCTGAAGGGCGACGCCCTGGCCATGCAGCGTCTGAAAGAAGCGGCCGAGAAAGCGAAGATTGAGCTGTCTTCCAGCCAGCAAACCGACGTGAACCTGCCGTACATCACGGCCGATGCGTCTGGTCCCAAGCACCTGAATGTCAAAGTGACCCGGGCCAAGCTGGAATCCTTGGTGGAAGAGTTGGTCGAGCGCTCACTCGAGCCCGTTCGCATGGCGCTAAAAGACGCTGACCATGAAATCGGCGACATTGACGACATCATCCTGGTCGGTGGTCAGACCCGGATGCCACTGGTTCAGAAGAAAGTGGCGGACTTTTTCGGAAAAGAACCGCGTAAAGACGTCAACCCGGATGAAGCCGTGGCCATCGGTGCTGCGATTCAGGGCGCCGTGCTGTCTGGCGACGTGAAAGACGTGCTGCTGCTCGACGTAACCCCGCTGACGCTGGGTATCGAGACCATGGGTGGCGTCATGACGCCGCTGATCGAGAAGAACACCACTATTCCGACCAAGAAGAGCCAGGTGTTCTCTACGGCCGACGACAACCAGGCCGCTGTGACTATTCATGTGGTTCAGGGTGAACGTAAAGTGGCGGCGCAGAACAAGTCACTGGGTCGGTTCGACCTGGCCGACATTCCGCCGGCACCGCGCGGCATGCCGCAAATTGAAGTCAGCTTCGACCTCGATGCCAACGGCATTCTGAACGTGTCTGCCAAAGACAAGGGCACTGGTAAAGAGCAGTCGATTGTTATCAAGGCTAACTCTGGCCTGAGTGATGATGAAATCGACAAGATGGTCAAGGATGCCGAAGCGCACGCCGATGAAGACCGCAAGTTCGAAGAGCTGGCCCAGGTTCGCAATACGGCTGACGCGTTGGTGCACTCGACTCAGAAGACACTGAAAGAGCATGGCGACAAGGCAACCGACGAAGAGAAGCAGGCCATTGAGACGGCCATTCAGGACGTTGAGGAAGCTCTGAAAACTGATGACGTCGAAGCGATTAACGCCAAGGTCGAAGCGCTGACTCAAGCATCTTCTGCACTGGCTCAGAAGATCTACGCTGACCAGAGCAGTGACGCCGGTGCCGAGCAAGCCGAAGGCACAGCCGACAGCACGGCTGACGATGCCGTCGATGCCGAGTTCGAAGAAGTAAAAGACAACAAGTAAGCACATTGCTTGAGTAAAACCAAAGGTGACACCCCGGAAGGGGTGTTGCCTTTGTCTGGTTTTTAGCTATTGGCTTTTTGGGGTAGCCATACAGCTGCGGCTAGCTGGTGCCAGGATCAAAACCAACAGCTAAAAACCATCAGCCCAACCGCCCATTATAAAAGGTTAACTGTACTCCCATGTCCAAACGAGACTATTACGACGTACTCGGTGTAGAACGCGGTGCGGACGAAAAAGACATCAAAAAAGCGTATCGCCGCATGGCCATGAAGTATCATCCGGACCGTAACCCGGATGACAAAGACGCCGAAACCAAGTTCAAAGAATTGTCCGAGGCTTATGAAGTGCTGGCCGATTCGCAGAAGCGAGCGGCTTACGATCAGTTTGGTCACGCCGGTGTTGATGGCCAAAGCGGCTTTGGCGGCGGCCAGGGCGGCGGTCATGGCAGCTTCAGTGACATTTTTGGCGATGTGTTTGGTGATATTTTCGGAGGCGGCGGTGGCCGTGGCCGGTCCAGCGTGCAGCGCGGTTCAGACCTGAAATACAACCTGGAAATGTCGCTGGAAGACGCGGTTCGCGGTACCGAGAAGACCATCAAGGTGCCTACACTGGTCGCTTGTGATATCTGCGACGGCAGCGGCGCCAAAAAAGGTACCAAACCGACTACCTGCAGCACCTGCGGCGGTATCGGCCAGGTGCGGATGCAGCAGGGTTTCTTTGCGGTGCAGCAAACCTGCCCGACCTGTTCCGGTACCGGTCATATGATTACCGACCCCTGCAACAGCTGTTATGGCCGGGGTGTGAAAGAAGAAACCAAGACACTGAATGTGAAGATTCCAGCAGGTGTGGATACCGGTGACCGTATTCGCCTGTCTGGCAAAGGTGAAGCTGGACGCAACGGTGGCCCGGCCGGTGACCTTTATGTTGAAGTTCATGTTAAGAAACACGCCATATTCGAACGCGATGGCGCCAATTTGCACTGCGAAGTACCGATCAGCTTCGCCGAGGCAGCCCTGGGAGGCGAGCTGGAAGTGCCGACGCTGGAAGGCCGGGTAAAACTCAAGATTCCCGCAGAAACCCAGACTGGCCGTTTGTTCCGCCTGCGTGGCAAGGGTGTTACCCCGGTTCGGGGCGGCGGCATCGGTGACTTGCTGTGTCGCGTGGTGGTGGAAACCCCGGTAAACCTGACCAGCAAGCAAAAAGAGCTGCTTCGTGAGCTGCAGGACGGCATGGGCAGCAACAAGCACTCACCTCGCTCCAACGGCTGGTTCGACGGTGTTAAAAAGTTCTTTGAAGAGCTTTGAGTTACCCGGCTCGGGCCATCTTAGGTGCCACATATTCGTGCTGGCCACCGGGTGAGCTTATCCGGGGTCGGGCGGGATGCCGCCCACTCAATCCGTCCATGGAGCCTAGGCCGCAGCATCCATGCTGCGGGCTCCCCCTGATAAGCTCACCCGGCAGCCAGCACTTGGTGTTGTGGTAACCTTCAGAATTAAAGACCAATTGATACATTACAATGCTGACCTGATGGGCTCTGGTTTGTAGTCTGCTTATTGCCCAAAAATAAGAGGCCTCTTTATGGTAAACATCGCAATAACCGGCGCTTCCGGTCGAATGGGCCGGGCCCTGCTTCAAGCGGTTCACTCAACCGAAGGGATGGCGCTCACAGGTGCCACGGTTGCACCGGGCTCAAGCTTGATCGGTTCTGACGCTGGCGAACTGGCTGGTCTGGGCAAGCTGGGCGTTGTGTTAACCGATGACGCTAAAACGGCCTTCCAAGACGCGGAGATCGTGATCGACTTCACAACGCCAGAGGCAACGCTCGCGCATCTCGGTCAAATCAAGGGTACTGACAAGCGCATTGTCATTGGTACTACCGGGTTTACAGAGTCTCAACTCAACCAGTTGAAACAGGCGTCTGAAGCCATCCCTGTCGTTTTTGCAGCCAATTACAGCGTCGGGGTGACCTTATCGTTGCAGTTGCTCCGCCTCGCCGCACGGGTGATGGGTGATTCGAGCGATATTGAGATTATTGAGGCGCACCATCGCCATAAGGTTGATGCTCCGAGCGGCACGGCTTTGCGCATGGGTGAGGCGGTGGCGGAAACACTGGGACGTGACCTCTCCAAATGCGCTGTATACGGCCGTGAGGGCCAGGAAGGACCCCGGGCAGACGACACCATTGGTTTCGCCACGGTAAGGGCGGGCGACATTGTGGGGGAGCACACAGTGCTGTTTGCCAGTGAGGGCGAACGCCTGGAGATCACCCACAAAGCCAGCAGTCGCCAAACCTTTTCAAGGGGCGCCGTGCGCGCTGCACAGTGGCTAAAAACCCAGCCTGCCGGCTTGTATGATATGGAAGCCGTTCTCGGGCTGTAACCGGGCCCCGCTCCGCTATTTGCATAGCCCGGCAGGTATTGAGTTCACCGGCCGGTGGCCGGATAGACGCCGACCAATCCCTTTCTGTGGCGTAAGGGCCTCCCGGGGAGCGTATTTTGAGTACTTATTGCGTGCCCCTTAAGCCCCATGTTAGGCAAATCGACGCTGTTCGGAGTATGCGTTTGGTCGTGTGCCTGGCTGGGTGGAGAGAAAATTGTGGCGATATATACATTTGTGGCAGCATTTTTTTTCACAGATCAATTGCTGAATAACCCGCCATTGTTTGTCTTACCTATGCTGGGCAGAAAGACATTCTCAATGTGCCGCGAGGCTTGCATGTCAATTGTTAGCGGATGTGAGTATTAGTCGCTGCCAGCGGGTGGGTGCTGCTGGCTAGGTTGTCCCGGAAGCCAACCTATTGATATTTCTCGCTACTTCTTTGAATTTAAAGAATTTTTTTTATCAGTGCCCTTAGGTATGGCGCACTGTGGCTCGCCTGATTTCGATCACTGAACGTCTTAAGACTGGGCGTACATGCCCGGTATCGATTTCAACCCCTGTCAAAAAAATCCCGCAATGTCGGCCAAGCCGCTCACCATGGGCATCGCCCGGTTGTTCAAAGAATCACCAAAGCGTCAAAAAAACGCAAAAAAATGGGTTGACCGATAATCGTGCCTCTGGTTTGATAGGTCGTGGACGTTGATTGAGGCATTCTCGATCAATCCTGGACAAGGGGAGCAAAGACGCTCGCGTAACAAACGCAGTCGACCAATAACAATCTCCCGGTCAGGTGTGCTGACTTACCCCGGTAACAACGCACAAGCAGTCGGATCGGCCAGTCAGGTCAATTATGAGACCGTTATTGGGGACGTCGCTTTTGATACATGTCACCTTTTGTTCAGTAACGTTTTGACTCTGCAACGTGGTTGTAATATACATGCTGCAGGATATAACAAAATAATGGTTGTCGATTGACGTAGGTGTTGTGATTCGTTATTGGTTACCCAATCGGTAGCGTACCGACACTGAAACAACGATGGCTCATCGAGAAGTCTGGTCACCAAACCAGTTGAAATAAAAAAAGGGGAATCTTGAATGAAAGCGATTAAAATTGCTTCTGGCGTTGCGGTATCCGCATTGGCTCTGGCTATTTCTGCCCAGGCAAACGCTGCTGCTCACGAAGGTATGGCTACTGAAACCGAATGGAGCTTCACTGGCTCTATGGAGTTTCTGACCGTTGTCGATATGGCTGCTGGTGCAGTTAACCGTGACGGCGATGCTACCGATACTGTAATTGACGTTGAACTGGACGAAGAAGACGATTTCGATGAAGGCGCCGCTGGCGACGCTTGGGGTCTGGAAACGACTCTGTCTGTTGTTCACGGTCCTTTCTCCGGTGGTTTCATCCTGACTGGTGATGACGAGTCTGACGTTTCTGTTGAACTGGACGACCTGGTTGTAACCGACGGTGCTATCTCTTTCGGTCAAACCGGAAGCCTGGTTGACGAGACTCACGAATACGCATACGACATGGACGACTCTGGCGACAGCGCTGCTGCCCGCTCTGAAGGCCGTGACGTTGGCGCTGCTCTGCGTTACACCATGGAAGGCCTGAAAGTTCAGGTTGAAGGTTCTAACCGTAAAGACGCCTCTGGTGATGGCGTTGTAACCGGTATCGACGCTACTGGCGCAAATGGCACCGATAGCTCTGATTTCGGTGTTGCAGCACAGTACATGGGCGAAGCCGATGCGCTGAGCTACGTTGCTGAAGCCCAGTTCCGTACGTCAAGCCTGGGCGGTGATGACGACAGCCCATACACCTACTTCGGTGTTGGCGCGACTTACACCATGGACATCGTTACAGCCAAGTTTGGTCTGAACCAGTACTCTGTAACTACCAGTGCTGACGCACATGACGACGCAATTCTGGAATACGGTTTTGAACTGACCGCTACTCCGATTGATGCCTTGTCTGTATACCTGAAAGGTCAGGACCTGGACAGCGGCGACGTCGTTACTGAAGAAGCCATGAAGCTGTTGGCCGGTGCTGCTTATACTGTAGACACACTGACCTTCACTGGTGAGTACCTGTTCACCGACGCTGAAGAAGTTGGCGATGAGATCTTTGCTGAAGTTGCTTATGCAAGTGGCATGATCGGTGCCTACGGCTCTGTAACTCTGGCTAACATCGATGCTGAGACTGGCGATGCGCCTTTGATCGAAGCTGGCGTTTCCTACACTCAGGAAAACGGTGTTAAGTATGCAGCTGACTACGATCTGCGCGCTGAAGAAACAGACGCAACGATCAACCAAGCGGAAATCAACCGCTTCCGTCTGACCGCTGCTTACGCGTTCTAATTCAGATTCCTCTGAATGATGAAGTAGAGCCACCCTTCGGGGTGGCTTTTTTTATGGGAGCCAATAAAAGGCGTTGAACATAGAAGGACGTAAGACATTAAAAGACGTGGTACAGGAAAGGACGTAAAACAGGAAAAGACGCAGAATGTGAAAAGACGATTGACATGAAGTGATAAAAAATCACTACACTGGCTCACAGCTCACAGCTCACAGCTCACAGCTCACAGCTCACAGCTCACAGCTCACAGCTCACAGCTCACAGCTTCAAACCCCCAAAACCTCTGCGCCAATCCGTTCCCGAAACCACCCCAAAGCTTTCCCGGTTACACCGGTTCGCCAGGCAATGACAGCCTCTGATGGTGGATTCGTTTCATTCAGCTTCACTTGCACCAGGGCGCCACTGTCCAGTTCCGCCTGAATGCGGTGGCGAGGCAGATAGCCGACGCCGAGGCCAGCCAGTTGCGCTTCGATTTTATCGCGCATGGTAGGTACGGTGATCAGTTTGTTTTGTCGCGTCCAGCCGATGGTGCGCGGTGCCATAAGCTTACTGGAATCCCGCACGACGATGGTTGGGTAGGCTTCAATTTGTTCGTGGGTCCAATCGCAGGCATTACTGGCCAGAGGGTGATTCTTCGCGACAGCGAACACCATGCTCATTTCACCAAATCGGCTGGTCTCGTAGCCGTCGATTTTGGGGTCCAGTAAGTCGGTCGACAGGATCAGATCGGCGTCGCCGTTGATCAGCATTTCCCAGGTTCCAGAGAGTGATCCGTGAACCAGATGCACCTTGATGTAGGGGTGCTCTTCGTTGAATTCATGCACCAGTGGGTAAAGTCGCGCCGGTTCAAAGACGGTATCAACACCGATGCGCAGCTCGGGTTCCCAACCGCTGGCGATTTTTTTGGCTGAGCTGGCGAGATTGTCGATATCGCGCAGGATGCCGCGGCCTTCTTCCAGGATCAGCCGGGCTGCAGGTGTCATTTTCGCGCGGTGACCGCTGCGGTCGAACAGGTCTATGCCGAGGTCCTGTTCAACCTTTTGCACGGTGTACGTCAGTGCGGAAGGCACTTTATGCAAGGCTTCGGCGGCGGCGGCAAAGCTGCCACGCTGGTCGATGGCATCCAATGCGCGGAGCAGGTCCAGTGACAGGGGGTTGTGGGCCATAAAGGTTCAGTTTTTTTGAAATGTAGAGGCAATATATTCCGCTTACGGGCCACCCTGCAACTGCCTAGACTGGTCGCTACCAGAAATCGGCCAAACAGCAGACCAGGAGGTGCTCTCATGACAACATTACGCAGCGTTCGGCAGGTGGCCAAAGGGTTACCGACGTCGGATGGCGCCGGGGTGAAGTTGACCCGGGTCATCGGCAACCAGTACGTGAAGAATCTGGACCCCTTTCTGATGCTCGACGAGTTCAAATCGGACGATAAGGCCGACTACATGGCGGGTTTCCCCATGCATCCGCACCGCGGCTTCGAGACCGTTACCTATATGCTCAAAGGCGCGTTCCGGCATGGCGACAATCAGGGCAACACCGGGTACCTGGCTCCTGGCTCCATTCAATGGATGACCGCCGGGCGCGGTATTGTGCATGAAGAGATGCCCAATCAGGAGGATGGCCCGGTGTGGGGCTTTCAGCTCTGGGTCAACCTGCCGGCCAAGCACAAGATGACTGCGCCCCGTTACCAGGATATTCGTCCCGAGCAGGTGCCCGAGGTCGAGCTGGAAAACGGTAAGGTCAAGGTACTGGTGGGTAATTTCCAAGGGGTGATTGGCCCGGTTGAAGACGTAGTGACCGACCCGCTGTATCTGGATTTTCACCTGAACGAAGGGGCCACCCAGCGTATCGATATTCCGGGTAACAAATCGGCTTTTGTATACGTCTACCAGGGATCGGCGCAAATTGGCACAACCGAACTGCCAGAGCGGCATCTGGGCATTCTGGGGGATGGTGAAGGGCTTGAAGTGACGTCAACCGCCGCCGATACCCGCCTGCTCGTGGTCGCGGGTGACCCTATACAGGAACCCGTTGTGCAATATGGGCCCTTTGTCATGAACACCGTCGATGAAGTGCAGCAGGCGATTGTCGATTACAACGAAGGGCGGTTTTGAAAACAAAGCTGTGAGCTACGAGCTGCGAGCTTAGAGCTAAAAACTCACAGCTCGAAGCTCACAGCTCGCAACTCAAAACCTATCGAAAATGCTTCAGAGCGAGCGCAATAACCCCTTTCCCGGTCATGTCTTCTGACCAGGAGTAGGGCTCAATCTGTGAGCGGCCGATCAGCTCGGGTACCAGGGCTTCGTTAATGCCTTCGTGAATGCCGGGCTCCATAAGAGCGTAGGCTCTTACGCCGGGCCCGGTGACGACGATGCGTTCCGGGCTCATCAGTGCCAGAATGTTGGCGATGCCGTACCCCAGTACCTTACCTGCCTGGTGAAACAAGTCGACCGCATAGGAGTGCTTCTGATGTCCTAGCTCGGTTAGCCTTTGCATCTGTTTTTCCGATGGGTGGCGCCGGTCAGTCGCTGGAAGGTCCATTACCGCGCTGGCGTCGCGATAGAGCGCATAATCACTTACGTAGGCTTCAATGCAACCCCGTTTGCCGCAGGCACACTGAGGGCCTTCATGGCTGTATTTGGTATGGCCAAACTCTGCTGCAGCGCCGAAATGGCCACTGTACAGGCTGCCATTCACAACCAGGCCGCCGCCAATGCCGTAACCGATCATGATCACGACGAAGTTATTGCACTGGCTGTATTCGGGGTGCTTTTGAATGGCGTAGGCAATGCTGTTGGCGTCGTTGGCCAGTTCTACCGGGCATTCAAAGGCGTTTTCCAGGGCGCGCGTCAGATTGACGTTTTTAATGTTCAGCGCCGGGCTCCAGACGACATCGCCCTTATGTACATCAACAAACCCCTGAATGGCAATGCCCACGCTGACCAGTCGGGCGGCGTGTTCCGGGTGTTGGTCGAGGAACCTTTTTGCCTGTTCGACCAGCATCTCATTCAGTGAGGCCTGGTCATGACGCTGGGTTTTCTGCACCACAACAGTCTCGTGCGCAATGTTTCCCTTCAAGTCGCCGAGCATCAGCCGCACTTCATTGATTGACAGTTTGATGCCCAATACCGAAGCGTGGGTGGGGTTCAGGTCGATCAGGACGCGCGGGCGCCCGCGGCCCCCTTTGGACTCGGGCCCTTTGACTTCCTGAATGATGGCGGCATCCGACAATTCAGAGGTGATGGCGGTTACGGTTGCCGGACTAAGGCGGGTGATCTGACCAATGTCGACCCTGGCCAGTGGACCAAATACGCGCAGGGTGTTGATGATGTCTATCCGGTTGTCCGCTCGAATTTGCTCGGTGTCGTTTTTCTTCATGATAGGGCAACTTACTGAATAGAATCATGTTTTCAGTGTAAACCGGGGGTCTTTTCCAGTCGACTCTAAAATTAAATCTACGCTGGAATACAAGGTTTGAGTCTCGATTGTTGGTTTGTCTCGGTGTTTGGTGAGTGCACCGCCAAGCAATGTTGAGGCCGGCTTGTACCGCCTATCCTGTGTCTTGTTCATTCAACTCTCATGAAACGATGGCGACTCCATCTTCAATAATAATTCATTAGGTAAAATAAATGGCGTGATATGTGCCGTTTTGTGGGTGGAAAGTATACGACCATTGTCGATATTTGGCTGATTTCATTGACTTTGTCTATTTTGCGATCAAGAATAACTTTGGGTGTAAAAATAAAGCTGGGCGCAGTCCTGGCGGCCCGCTACTTACAATAACAATATGGTCCCGAATCAGGAGTTATAACAATGAGAAAAGTACTGATCGCTGCCGCTTTATCCGCCTTTACTGCGGTTCCTGCTGTAACTATGGCACATGACCTTACTGTCGGTGTGTCCTGGTCAAACTTTCAAGAGGAGCGCTGGAAAACCGATGAGACGGCTATTATTGCTGCTCTCGAAAAGTTGGGTGTGGAATACATCTCTGCGGATGCCCAATCGTCTGCTTCAAAACAACTGACCGATATAGAGAGTCTGATCGCCAACGGCGCGGATGCGTTGATTGTGCTTGCTCAGGACGCTAGCGCGATTGGCCCAGCCATTGAGGCGGCCGCCAACGAAGGCATTCCGGTAGTCGGTTATGACCGGCTGATCGAGCATCCCGATGCGTTTTATTTAACCTTCGACAACAAAGAAGTCGGCCGGATGCAGGCTCGCGCCGTACTTGAAGCCCAGCCGGATGGTAATTACGTCTTCATCAAAGGCTCGCCAGCTGACCCCAATGCCGATTTCCTGCATGCCGGGCAGTTGGAAGTGCTGGCATCGGCCATGAATTCCGGTGCTATAGAGAACGTGGGTGAGGCCTACACCGATGCCTGGTTGCCAGCTAACGCACAACGCAACATGGAGCAGATTCTTACCGCTAATAATAACGAAGTGGATGCCGTTGTAGCCTCAAACGATGGTACGGCTGGGGGCGTGGTTGCTGCGCTGTCCGCACAGGGTATGGACGGTGTTGTACCCGTTTCAGGGCAGGATGGTGACCACGCTGCACTGAACCGTATCGCGCTCGGTGTGCAGACCGTATCGGTATGGAAAGACTCTCGCGAGCTGGGCAAGGCGGCGGCCAATATCGCCTTCCTGATGGCCAATGGAGCCGGAATTGATGAAATTCCCGGTGCTGGCGTGTTCAGTGATGGACCCCGGGGCGTGTCAATGAACTCCATCTTCCTGAAGCCATTGCCTATCACTGAAGATAACCTGGATGTGGTGATCGATGCCGGATGGGTAACGAAAGAGACGGTATGCCAGGGCGTGCCCGCCGGACGTGTTTCTGTTTGCGATTAATGTAATTCAAGACGTCGGAGGCGATAGCCTCTGGCTGCCTTCTGAAGACATGGCAAATGGAGCCTCGTGACATGGTTGAGACTTCGGTCAACCCAGTTAAAAAGCTATTGGAAGCCACCGAGGTAGATACCCGCATATTGGGCATGGTTGCGGTATTGGGCCTGCTCTGGCTGGGGTTTGGCATTGCCACGGATGGCGCCTTTCTGACCCCGCGTAACCTCTGGAATCTGAGCGTCCAGACCTCGTCCATTGCGGTGATGGCTACGGGTATGGTGCTGGTCATCGTGACCCGGAACATAGACCTGTCGGTGGGGTCTCTGTTGGGGTTCACTGGCATGATCATCGCGGTGACCCAGGCTGAATGGCTGCCCGCACTCTGGGGTTACGATCATTCGATGACCTGGGTAACTGCCTTGCTGGTAGGTATGGTTGCTGGCGCGCTGGCGGGTGCCCTGCAGGGGTTTGTCATCGCTTACATGGGTGTGCCGGCTTTTATCGTGACGCTCGGCGGGCTGCTGGCCTGGCGAGGCGCGGCCTGGTGGGTGACCTCGGGTCGCACCGTGGCGCCGATGGATTCGACCTTTCAGATCATGGGAGGCGGGCCGTCCGGCTCTGTCGGTGAACTGGCCACCTGGCTAATTTCAGGTGCGATCTGCCTGATGATTGTCGCCGCTTTTTTAAGGGGCCGGCATCTGCGCCGCTTGCATCAGTTTCCATTGCGCCCGGTTTGGGCCGAGTTCGTGTTGGCGGGGTTTTACTGTGCCGGCGTTATGGGGGCTGCAGCGGTTGCAAATGCTTACCCCTGGCCCTCCCGCATTGCAGAGCGCTATGCACAAGCTGAGGGCATTCCCATTCCTGAAGGAGGGCTGGTGATAGCCCATGGGTTCGCCGTGCCGGTATTGATCGCTGTCTTTGTGGCCGTAGTGATGTCGTTTATTGCAACACGAACCCGGTTTGGACGTTACGTCTTTGCCATTGGCGGTAATCCGGAGGCGGCTGAGTTGGCTGGGGTAAATACCCGCAAAGTGATACTGCTCGTATTCACTATTATGGGCATTCTCGCTGCCATCGGCGCGGCCATTTCCACGGCCCGGCTAAACGCCGCCACGAATGCACAAGGCACGCTGGATGAACTCTATGTTATCGCCGCCGCTGTGATTGGTGGTACATCGCTGGCAGGGGGGGTTGGTAAAGTTGCCGGTGCTGTTTTGGGGGCGCTGGTGATGCAGTCGCTGCAAAGCGGAATGGTTTTGGTGGGTATTGATACGCCGTTGCAAAATATGATTGTCGGTGTGGTATTGGTCATCGCCGTCTGGGTTGACACCCTCTATCGTAAAAGGAGCTCGTTATGACGGATAACCAACAACCCCTGGTTGAAATGCGCAACATATCGATCTCGTTCGGGGGCATCAGAGCCGTGGATGACGTATCCATTGATCTGTATCCCGGTGAGGTTGTTGGGCTGCTGGGGCATAACGGTGCCGGCAAATCGACCCTGATCAAGATCCTCTCCGGGGCTTATCCGATGGACGCCGGTGACATTTTTGTCGATGGTCAGCCGGTCACCATCCACAACCCCAGAGATGCCAAAAACCTGGGCATCGAAACCATTTACCAGACGCTTGCACTGGCCGACAACGTCGATGCCGCGGCCAATCTGTTTCTGGGTCGTGAGCTGCAGTCGCGCTGGGGTACGCTGGATGACGCGGCTATGGAGAGTGCATGCCGACAAGTGATGGGCAGGTTGAATCCCAACTTCCAGCGCTTCAAAGACCCGGTCAAATCCCTGTCTGGTGGGCAGCGACAGTCGGTCGCGATTGCGCGCGCGCTGTATTTCAATGCCCGTATTCTCATTATGGATGAGCCGACAGCGGCACTGGGGCCTCAGGAAACCGCTCAGGTGGCGGAGTTGATCAAGCACCTGAAATCCGAAGGCATTGGAATATTTCTAATCTCCCATGACATTCACGATGTTTTTGATCTTTCGGATCGGGTCAGTGTCATGAAAAATGGCAAGTTGGTGGGTACCGCTTCTGTCGATGTGGTGACCAAGGATGAAGTACTGGGCATGATCATTCTGGGTAAATGTCCGCCACAGGTTGAGCCGGGTCCGGGCGCTGTAGCTACGGATATGTCGATAGAAGAAGTCTGTTAGTGAGCTGCGAGCTTCGAGCTGCGAGTTTTGAGTAAAAGCATTCGCTCGAAGCTCGCAGCTGATAACTCACAGCTTTCTCTCTCAATCCCTATAAAACACCGCAGAGGCCCACAAACTCTCCCAAACGGCACCGGTTTCTTCGACCACATCGGCTGGCGGCTCTTTCATGTGCACGCTACTGACCAGATAGGCGGTCTCTGCCCGAAAAGGAACGCTGATCTGGCCGTTCTCATCGGTCGTCAGCCGAAGCTCTTCGGCCTCTTCATTGCCTGATTTCATAAACACCCGGGCCAGTACGCCGGCCGATGGCTCGTCGTTCAGAAAAAGCGTTGCGGTCAGTGGTGTTTGTCGGGTGAGGGTGTAGGGGTTGGCTTCCAGGCGCCATTCCAGTGGGTAGCCAATCAGCCTGTCTTCGCCTTGCGCATTGCCGGTGCCAATGTAGGTTTTTGCAAAACGCCTGAACACTTCAGTAAAACCGCGCTCTGGCAAACCGCGGTCTGCATGAGCCTGGCGCACCCAATCAAGTCCGTCGAGCGTGAGAAAATTGTCGAAAACAGCCGGATCGTCGTAGGTGAGCTCGGTATAGGTTGATTCGTAGGTCAGGGTGGTTAGCCCATGGCTGTCGACGGCTTGTGCGGCGGCAGGGCGCGCGCCGAGACGACCACTGATGGGGCGTTCCCGGCCGTTGTGGTGCAATTCGAAGCGAACGAAGCGATTGGGGAAGAAGGCGTAGGTATCGCCCTTGAAGTTTTCGCCGACTTTGATGTCGGCCTGCGCGGTCTTGTTGACGTCGATGCGGTACTGGAGTGGCTCCAACCAGAATTCATGGGCGCTGGCCAGGTTGCTCAGGGTTAGGCCGATCAGGGCGGTGAAAGCAAGGCGTAACAGTCGGCGTGTTGCGGTTCTCTGGGTCATGAAAGGGCTCTGTATGGCTGAATGGAAAGCATACTGAGACTACGTTAGCGAGGCCAGTGCAGATGCGGGCCGAGTTTGGGGTGCGGTTGTTAACCTAATGTCCGGGCACAAAAAAACCGGCGTAAAGCCGGTTTTTTAGCGTCAGGTAACTCTGAAGGACGATTAAGCGGCTTTCAGGGCTTTTACGCGGGCGTTCAGGCGGCTGATGGTGCGAGCAGCCTTGTTCTTGCTGATGATGCCTTTACGGGCCATGCCATCAACAACCGGTTGAGCGGTAGTGAGTGCTTTGGTCGCCTGGTCGTAGTCTTTGGCTTCGATTTGAGCAACAACCTTTTTCAGGTAGGTACGAACCATGGAACGCAGGCTTGCGTTGTGCGCGCGACGCTTCACTGCCTGACGAGCACGTTTTTTAGAACCAGCAGAGTTTGCCACGGGCAGCTCCTTAATAGTCGGTTACTGGGATTTGGAGTCAAATTTGAGGGGCGCGATTCTAGGTTTTTGAACCCGACCTGTCAATGGCTGATTGGCTGTAAGTGCCTCTGTGTTGCATAGGTGGTTGTTCCGGTTAGGTTGAATTGGGAGGTGGGAGGTCGCGCTGGCCACCGGGTAGGCTTATCCGGGGCCGGCGTGAACCCCTCCATGGGGCCTAGATCGCAGCATCCTTGCTGCGAACTTCCCCGGATAAGCCTACCCGGCAGCCATCACTTACTATGGAGTTGTTTCGAACTTACTGCAAAAGGCTACAAGCACCTAAAAAGACGCAAGACCCATTTTCCAGTATCCGGTAGACTGGCGCCCATTCTTGAACTGCCTACTGGCCTTTATTTGCACTCATGACGACGCCTACACCAACAGAGCCTGATTTGCCAAAACAGCCAGCCGTTGCTGGTCGCAAGACCCGAGGTATTTTGGGTAACTCCGTCATAGTGGGTGGCGCTACCGGTCTTTCTCGGGTGCTTGGTTTGGTGCGGGATACCGTCTTTGCCGTGCTGTTTGGTACGGGTGGGGCGATGGATGCCTTCTTTGTTGCCTTTAAGATCCCCAACTTTCTGCGGCGTCTGTTTGCTGAGGGGGCGTTTAATCAGGCGTTTATTCCAGTGCTAGCCTCGGTGCGCGAAGCCGAAGGGGATAGCGGCGTGCGCCGCCTTGTTGCGGCGACTCAGTGGACTCTGGGGTCGGTGGTTGGCTTTATTACGGTAGTTGCCATGCTTGGGTCGCCTCTGGTGGCCTGGGTGTTTGCCCCGGGGTTTCATGACGATGGGGTTAAGCTGGACCAGACGGCTGACTTTCTGCGGCTGACCTTTCCTTATTTGTGGTTCATTGCGCTGACAGCCCTGGGTCAGTCGGTGCTGAATACCTACGGTCGTTTTGCGGCGCCTGCCGTGACGCCGGTGATCCTGAATCTCTGCCTGATTGGCTCGGCGTTCTGGCTGACGCCTCAGTTTGATGTGCCCATGGCCGGACTGGCCTGGGGTGTGATGCTGGCGGGCCTGCTGCAGTGGTTGTGGCTGTGGCCGTCGCTGATTGCCGTTGGGGTCTGGCAACCCCTGCGGTTGGGCTGGCATCCCGGGGTACGGCGGATTGGTGTGCTGATGGTTCCCGCTCTGTTTGGGGTGTCGGTCAGCCAGATAAACTTGCTGTTGGATACCGTGCTGGCCTCGTTGCTGCAAGATGGTTCCGTGGGCTGGTTGTATTATTCGGATCGCTTGTCGGAGCTGCCGCTCGGTGTCATCGGCATTGCCATTGCCACTGTATTGCTGCCGAAGCTGTCGCACAGTGCGGCGACGTCTAACCATCAGTCCTTTAAGCAGACGCTGGGCTGGGCGATTCGGGTGGTTTTGCTGATCGGGCTGCCAGCTATGGCCGCTTTACTGGTGCTTGCCGGGCCGCTGCTGACTACCCTGTTTCAGTACAAGGCCTTTACCGTATTCGATGTGCAGCAGAGCAGCGCGAGCCTAATGGCCTACGCGTTGGGGTTGCCTGCCTTTATGCTGATCAAGATTCTGGCACCGGCTTTTTTCAGCCGGCAAAACACCCGTACGCCGGTCAAGATTGGCATATGGGCCATGGCTTTGAATATGGTATTCAATCTGATTCTGATTGTGCCGCTGGCCCACGTTGGCTTGGCGCTGGCCACCTCGTTGTCGGCCTGGATCAACGCCGGTCTGCTGGCCACTACCCTGCACCGCCAGGGGGATTTGCCCGGTGTTGAACTGTGGCGAGGCTCGGTGGTGCGCGCCCTGGCGGCCTCTGTGGCGATGGCACTGGTTTTGTGGTTGCTGCTTGGCTGGCCGCTGCTTGACTACCCGGAGGCCGTCTTCGGTCGGGTGTGGCGTACGGGGTTGCTGGTGGTTACCGGGCTGGTCAGTTACAGCCTGTTTTGGTTCCTGCTCGGGGGGCGGTTGCGTGAGGTGCGTCACTGAGTCCTTTTTCAGCGAGGCTCGCACGGGCAATTATTCAGAGGCTCCTTAAAGACGGGCGCGACGGTTTTTTGTATACTCCGCGGCCTTGTTTTGTCCCTGGTTCGTTTTATGCACATTAGCCGCAGTCCCTACCGCCTGGGTCAGCCCAGCGCCGTTACCATTGGCAGTTTCGATGGCGTGCACCTCGGGCATCAGCATCTGATTGCTGAGGTGCTGCGGGAGGCGAAGCAACGCGGGCTGACCTCGACCGTCGTCACCTTTGAGCCCCAGCCGCGCGAGTTCTTCGATCCCGAGGGTGCGCCCGCCAGGCTGTCGTCGTTGACCGATAAGGTGCGTCGGTTCCGCGAGCTGGGTGTTGAACAGTTGGTTGTGTTGCCGTTCGACCGGCGTTTGCGTGCCATGTCCGCCGCCGACTTTGTGGAGCAGATACTGCAGAAAGGGTTGCGGGCACGCTGGGTACAGGTGGGTGATGACTTCCGCTTCGGTAACGACCGCAAAGGTGATGCTGCTTTTTTGCGTCAATACGACTTCGACGTCGCTGAAATGCCTTCACAGCGCATTAATGGCCAGCGGGTGAGCAGTACGGCCATACGCTCGTTGTTGGGTGGCGGTGAATTGGGTGAGGCGGCCGCCATGCTGGGCGAGCCCTATACCCTGAGCGGGCGAGTGATTTACGGTCGCCAACTCGGCCGGACCCTGGGTGTACCTACTGCCAATATGCTGCTGGCTCATCCGAAACTGGCGATGGCCGGGGTTTATGTTGCGCAAACCCGCCTCAATAATGAGTGGGTGCATGGCGTTGCCAACCTGGGGCCCAAGCCGTCGGTGAGTGATTCGAGGTACTGGCTGGAAACGCACCTGTTCGATGTCAGCCCGGATCTTTACGGCCAGCGGCTCGATGTGCAGCTGCTGCACAGGCTGCGGGGTATAGAAAGATTTGATACGCTTGACGCCCTGAAACACCAGATTCATGCAGATATCCAGGCCGCTCGTGCCTGGTTTTCCCCATTAAACGGAAGTGATCGAGCTCCATGACAGACTATAAAGCGACTCTGAACCTGCCGCATACGGATTTCCCGATGCGCGGTAACCTGGCCAAGCGTGAGCCGGAAATGCTGGCCCACTGGGAAAAGAACGGCATTTACCAGCGAATTCGCGAAGCCAGTGCGGGTCGCCCCAAGTTTATTTTGCATGATGGCCCTCCGTACGCGAACGGGAATCTGCACCTTGGGCACGCTGTGAACAAGATGCTCAAGGACATCATCATCAAGTCGAAAAACTTCATCGGCTACGATGCCCCCTATGTGCCGGGCTGGGATTGCCATGGTCTGCCGATTGAGCACAAGGTCGAGACCATGATCGGTCGCGCCGGCGACAAGGTCGATTTCAAGACCTTTCGCGCCAAGTGCCGCGAGTTTGCGCTGGGCCAGATCGACGGTCAGCGCAAGGAATTTATCCGCATGGGTATTTTCGGCAGCTGGGACAAGCCCTATCTGACGCTCGACCACCAAACCGAAGCCGACATCATTCGTGCCCTGGGCAAAATTGCCGAGAGCGGGCACCTGGTGCGCGGGTTCAAGCCGGTTTACTGGAGTGTTGTCGGCGGTTCTGCGCTCGCTGAAGCGGAAGTGGAGTACCACGACAAAACGTCGTTCAGCATCGATGTGCGCTACGCCGCTCAGGATGAAGCCAAGGTGCTGTCAGCCTTTGGCACCGACGCAGGCAAAGGCGAAGTCTCTGCTGTTATCTGGACGACAACCCCCTGGACGCTGCCTGCTTCTCAGGCGATTTCCGTTGGACCAGAACTCGACTACGTTTTGGTGCAAACGCAATTTAACGGCGAACCGGCACGGCTGATTCTGGCTGAAGGCTTACTTGAAGCCGTTGTGGCGCGCGCCGAGCTGGGTGATATTGAGGTACTGGCGCGTGTTCCCGGTACGGCACTGGAAGGCCTGGTGTTTGACCACCCCTTCTACCAGCGCGATATCCCCATTCTGCTGGGTGACCACGTAACGCTCGACGCTGGTACTGGCTGCGTACACACCGCGCCCGACCACGGCATGGAAGACTTTGTGGTCTGTGGCAAATACGGCATCGAGACGCTGAACCCGCTGGACGACAAGGGCGTGTACCGTCCCAACGTCGAGTTGTTTGCGGGCGAGCACGTCTACAAGGTTGAACCTCACATCCTGGAAGTCTGTACTGAAAAGGGCCGGCTTCTGCACGAAGAAAAAATCCGTCACAGCTATGCCCACTGCTGGCGCACCAAAACGCCGCTGATCTACCGGGCAACACCGCAGTGGTTCATCAGCATGGACAAAGAAGGTCTGCGCGCCAAAGCGATGGACGCCATCAAAGGCGTGCGCTGGGTGCCGGGCTGGGGTCAGAATCGCATCGAAGCCATGTTTGAGCAAAGCCCCGACTGGTGTATCTCGCGTCAGCGCACCTGGGGCGTGCCGATTGCTTTTGTGACCCACATCGAAACCGGCGAGTTGCACCCGGAAACCCCGCGTTTGATCGAGGCCGTTGCCGCCCGTGTTGAAAAAGACGGAATGGACGCCTGGTGGGATCTGGACCTGGCTGAGTTGCTCGGAGACGACGCCGTTAATTACGAGAAGGCGACCGATACACTGGATGTCTGGTTTGATTCGGGCGTGACGCACGATACCGTACTGCGCAAGCGCGAAGAACTGGGCCAGTACCCGGCCGATATGTACCTGGAAGGCTCGGATCAGCATCGTGGCTGGTTTCAGTCGTCGCTGAAGACAGCGGTGGCGATCAACGGCAGCGCGCCCTACAAGCAAGTGCTTACTCACGGCTTCACCGTCGATGAGAAGGGCTACAAGATGTCCAAGTCGCTGGGTAACGGGATAGAGCCGCAAGAGGTTTTCGACTCTCTGGGGGCCGACATCTTGCGCCTGTGGGTGGCTTCGACCGACTACAGCGGCGATATGGCGATGTCGAAAGACATTCTGAACCGCTCGGCCGATGCGTACCGCCGTATCCGCAACACCGCCCGATTCCTGATCTCTAACCTGGAGGGCTTCGACCCGGCTGAACACAGCGTGCACCAGGGTGACATGCTGGCGCTGGATCGCTGGGCTGTGGACCGCGCCTACCGGTTGCAGCAGGAAATCTCGGACGCATACGACAACTACCAGTTTGTGCAGGTTTACCAGAAGATCCATCACTTCTGCGTGCTCGACATGGGCGGGTTTTATCTCGACATCATTAAAGACCGCCAATACACCACCCAGGCGGATTCGCTGGCCCGGCGCAGCTGCCAGACGGCGCTGTACCACGTGCTGGAAGCCCTGGTGCGCTGGATCGCCCCGATTCTCAGCTTTACCGCCGATGAGCTGTGGCAGTTCATTCCGGGCAAGCGCAGCGTTTCGGTGTTCGAACACACCTGGTACGACGGCCTGCAACCGCTGGACGACGATGAGCCCATGGGCGTTGCCTTCTGGTCGGAAGTTCAGGCTGTTAAAGAAGGCGTGAACAAGGTACTGGAACTGGCCCGCAACGAAGGCCGGGTAGGTGGTGCGCTGAAATCGGAAGTGACGCTCTATTGCGACGATGCCCTGAAGTCAGTGCTCGCCACCCTGGGTGATGAACTGCGGTTCGTCACGCTGACCAGCGCAGTTACCCTGGCAAACTTGGCCGATGCGCCAGAAACCGCCCACGCCACCGAGCTTGAAGGGCTGAAAGTCAGTGTTGCTGCTTCAGAACAACCGAAATGTGGCCGGTGTTGGCACCAGCGTCCGGATGTTGGTCAGCATGCCGCTCATCCTGAGCTGTGCGGTCGCTGTGTCGAGAACGTCGATGGTGACGGTGAAGTGCGCCACTTTGCGTAAGGGCTGGGCATGGCAATGAATGCAAGGATGAAACAATCGGTCTGGTTGCTGATTGCCGCTGTGGTAGTGGCGCTGGACCTGTGGACCAAGAGCCTGGCAACCCAGATGTTGCAATATGGTCGACCGGTCGAAATTCTGCCGGTTCTCGACTTTACCCTGCTGCACAACCGGGGTGCGGCCTTCAGCTTTCTGAGTTCGGCCGGTGGCTGGCAGCGCTGGGTGTTCACCATCATCGCTTTGGCCGTCAGCATCGTATTAGTGGTATGGACAGTACAGTTGAAGCCCCATGAGCGCTGGCTGTCTGTGACGTTGCCGCTGATTCTCGGCGGCGCTCTGGGCAATCTTCATGACCGGCTGACCCTGGGCTATGTGGTCGATTTTGTTCATTTTCACTGGCAGGGCCGCTATTTCCCGGCCTTTAATGTCGCCGATGCTGCCATAACCGCCGGGGCCATAATGATGATCATCGACGCGCTCTGGCTCCAGCCCCGGCGAAATGCAGCTTCTGGTCAGTCGTAACGTTGCTGCACTCCTCTTTCGTACAGGTAGTCAATTATGCAGATTCAGGAAAACTCGACCGTTACCTTGCACTTTGCCTTGCATCTGGACAGCGGCGAACAGGTTGACAGCACCTTTGATCGCCGTCCGGCTACCCTGACCATTGGTGATGGGAACCTCCCAGAAGGGTTCGAGCGCCATTTGATGGGGATGAGCGCAGGCGACCGTCGTAAAGTGCAGGTACCGCCGCAAGATGCCTTCGGCCAACACAACCCGCAGAATATCCAACAATTCAAGCGCGAGCGCTTTGCCCAGTCTGAACCGCTGGAAGTGGGCATGGTGATGTCGTTTGAAGATGCCGGCAAGAATGAACTTCCCGGTGTGGTGGCTACACTGGATGACGAATTCGTTGAAGTCGACTTCAACCACCCGCTGGCGGGTAAGACGCTGGACTTCGAAGTCGAGATAATCGAGGTAAAAGGGGCGACCGATGGACATTAAACTGGCCAACCCACGCGGCTTCTGTGCCGGCGTGGACCGCGCCATCGACATCGTGAACCGGGCGCTGGAGCTATATGGCTCCCCTCTCTACGTGCGCCATGAAGTCGTACACAACAAATTTGTGGTCGATGACCTGCGAAACCGCGGCGCCGTCTTTGTCGATGAACTGCACGAAGTACCCGACAATCAACTGGTGATTTTCTCGGCACATGGCGTCTCCCAGGCCGTGCGCCAGGAAGCCGATAAACGCGGCCTGAAGGTGTTCGACGCCACTTGCCCATTGGTCACGAAGGTGCATCTGGAGGTCTCACGTTACAGCGCCGATGGCATGGAATGCATCCTGATCGGCCACAAAGGCCACCCTGAGGTAGAAGGCACCATGGGGCAGTACGACGACGCCAACGGCGGCGCCATCTACCTGGTCGAAGATGAAAACGACGTCGTTCAGATGCAGGTGCGCGACGAAACGCGCCTGGCCTACGTCACCCAGACCACACTGTCGATGGACGATACCGCCCGCATCATCGACGCCTTGCGTACTCGCTTCCCACATATTCAGGGCCCGCGCAAAGACGACATCTGCTATGCCACCCAAAACCGGCAAGATGCCGTGAAGACCCTCGCACAGGATTGCGATGTGGTTCTTGTCGTCGGCTCACCCAACTCTTCCAACAGTAACCGGCTGCGCGAACTGGCCGAGCGCATGGGTTGTAAGGCCTACCTGCTTGACGACGCCTCCCAGCTCGACCCAGCCTGGTTCGACGAAACCACAGTAATCGGCGTAACCGCTGGCGCTTCGGCACCGGACATTCTGGTCAGTCAGGTGCTGGAAGGGCTGAAAGCACTGGGCGCCACAGCGCCTGTCGAACTAGAAGGCATTCCGGAGAACATCACCTTCTCCATTCCCAAAGAGTTGCGGGTAAAACACCTGGCTTGAAGGGGGAACTACCCGGATTAACGGCCGCCGCTCGCAAGGAGCGGCAACTAGTGGTCGAAAACCCCTGTCAAAAGTTTGAACCCGTTGGCAATCTCCGCGCCTGCCCGGCCACTTATCCTGCCGCTTGAACCGTCTGTCGGGTATGATGACTCGTCGTTTACAAACCCATTAAGCTACGTTTCATCTATCTGTGGATTCTTCTATGAGCAGTCAGAAGGGCTTTACCTTAATAGAACTGATGATTTCACTGGGCAT
This sequence comes from Saccharospirillum alexandrii, assembly GCF_004000275.1. Lineage (GTDB taxonomy): Bacteria > Pseudomonadota > Gammaproteobacteria > Pseudomonadales > Natronospirillaceae > Saccharospirillum > Saccharospirillum alexandrii. Next base: position 378,906 of record NZ_RCIP01000002.1, on the reverse strand, counting down.
CCTGGCCATTCTGGCCACCATGGCGGTGCCCAGTTTTCAGGGGGTGATCGAAAACAATCGGGTCACCTCTCAGGCTAATTCGCTGCTGTCCGCGGTTCAGACGGCACGGAGTGAGGCGGTTCGGCGAGGAGTTCCGGTACGGTTCAGTGCAGCCGCCGGGGGCTTTACCAATGGCTGGTGTGTGCATACTGGGGCTGCCTGTGCAGCGGCAACTCAGATAAGAACAGGTGAGACAAACGCAGCGGTTACTTTTGGCGGCCCAACCGTGTTTGAATTTGATGCCCGCGGTCAGCGTTCGCTACCAACCTTTGCGACCGAGGGGGCAGAAGCATCCTTTACCCTGCAACCCAATGGCTGCACCGCAGGTACGCCTAACCGCCAGAGGTCTGTGCAGGTGGGGATCGGTGGACGGTCTGTTGTGGTACGGGGGGCCTGCACATGAATCCTTCTAATAGAATTCCTAACATGAGACACCTGAGTGGAGCTACCCAACAGGGCGGGATCGGCCTTGTCGAAGTGCTGATTGCAGTATTGATTCTGGCCATCGGCCTGTTAGGCCTGGCCTCCATGCAAACCAATGGCATGCGTATGACCAATGGCTCGATGAGCCGTAGCCAGGCCGTGTTTCTGGCGAATGATATTGTCGAGCGTGCGCGTGCAAATCGCGACAATCGAGCCGACTATGCTCTTGCACCTGTTGCGGGTGGCAATGTGGGTGCCTGCAATCTAGCGCTTGCCTATAACGCCACCCTGACTGTGGCACAAAACGACATGGCTGAGTGGTTAAACAGCCTCGCCTGTTTACTGCCGGATGCTGACGCCAGTATTGCGTTCGTCAGTGCAAGCAACCGGATGACGGTAACGGTCGATTGGAACCGCAGTGCAAACAACGTAGAAGACAGCGTGATGGTGAGGACGCAACTATGAACAGACCATTCCAATCGCGTCCTAAAGGCAAGCAACGAGGGTTGTCGCTGGTCGAATTGATGATTGCTCTGGTATTGGGTCTGGTTCTGTCCGCAGGGGTATTTCAGGTATTCACTAACTCCAGTCAGACCTATCAGTTAAGTGACAGTTTGTCGAACATGCAGGAAAACATGCGATTTGCGGTGGGTCGTTTGCAGTATGAGACCCGTATGGCCGGTTATAAGGGGTGCTTGATAGGGCAGCCATTCAATAACCTCAGTACCGGAGGAACCTACGACGCTTCCATCTACGGTGGGCAACCTGTCGCTGGCTGGGAAGCGGCTGGCACTGACTTAGGGGACGCATATACCAACGATGACTTTGCCAGTGCCGCAAACTTAACCCAAGCCACTGCAGGTGCACTGCTACCTGCTGCTTTGAACGGCAGTGTACTACCCGGCTCTGACGTAATTGTGGTGAATAACGCCTCGGTAGCGAACGTTACGCTGACTGGCAACCCGGGAGCAAACGCCAATACCATCGTGACCGATGGAAACAGTGGGATACCGGCTGGAAAGATCATTATGGCGGTGACCAGTGACTGTTCAGGCGGCGATATCTTTCAAAAAACCAATGCAGCTAATTCTGCGTCACTCACCAAAGGGAGTGGTCAGGATCCCGGCAATCAAACGCCGGTGAATAATGGATTTAACGCGACATACGACAATCAGGCAACCATCTATGAGTTTACCAGTACTGCCTTTTTCATTGGCACTGGCGTTTCGGGTGACCCCTCACTGTTCATGCGTCGACTGGATGCAGGTGACCCGTTTGGCGATGTTGAATTGGTCGAAGGAATTGAAAACATGCAGGTATTGTACGGTGTCACCAACCCCGGTGGTGAGACGGTGGTGAATTACGTGTCCGCTGACACCGTCGCTAACTGGGCAGATGTAGCCAGTGTACGTATAGGCTTGTTGTTACGCAGTGATGACGGGGTGCAGGACGGCGGTCGGGAGGAGGGTGAAGCCCCAGTTGCCCGTGTGTATAACCTGCTTGGCACTCAGATAACGACCGAAGCAGATGACCGCGCCCGCATGGTGGGTAACCTGACCGTCGGCATTCGCAACCGGCTGGAGTAATAAATGATGAATACCCTGCAGTCGAGAACGATCGTGCAAACTAACGCGATTCAAGAGCAAACAGGCAGCGCACTGGTCATTTCACTGATCATGCTACTGATCATCAGTTTGCTCGCGATTGGTGGATTGCGCAGCACCATTCTTCAGGAACGGATGTCCGCCAATTTGCATGATCGGGAGCTGGCATTTCAGGCAGCGGAGGCCGCACTCAGAGCCGGTGAGCGGTTTTTGGTCACTACCCCACCAAATACCATCACCAATTCTAATGGGCTCTACGATATCAATAATGCGGCAGTACCCGATTGGCTTGGGCCTGCAGCATCCGTTGCGGCGACGGGTGCGTTCGAACTGACCCCCGAATTGGCTTCAGTAGCGCGGCAACCGCAATACTTTATCGAGCGAATTGGCATTACGCCACCCGGTACGGAGACGGAAATAGGGACGGCCAAGCCCCCTGTATCGTTTTACCGAATAACGGCGCGCGGCTTTGGTGGTACTGACGACTCGGTGGTGGTGGTCAGCAGTGTGTTTCGTAACCAGTAGCTTTCATATTTCAGAATTCATCGCTCGGGGGCATGGTACCCCGGGCACGCAGAGGGTTAGCACTATGAACGTTTCAATGCTGTCTTCATCATTTCCGAAAACCTCGGGTCTGCTGCAAGGCTTGGCTGTTGGGCTTGTCTGCGCGACTGCTTCAAGCATGGCGCAGGCCGATATCGCTCAGGAACCCTTGTTTCTGGGTGGCGGTGGTATCCCCGGTAATATGCTGCTGGTGCCTTCAGTAGAGTGGCCGACGATTGAGAGTGTGGCCAATCAAAACAATACCTATACCGCAGCCAATGAATTCACGGGCTACTTTGATTCAAATAAGTGCTATGTCTACGTTTATAGTGCCACAGAATCGGAAAGGTATTTCAGACCCAACAGTATTACCAGTGATCGTCGGTGCTCAGGTAATGGAGAGTGGAGCGGGAACTTTCTCAATTGGGCCGCCACTCAAACGATTGACCCCTTCCGGAAAGTTTTAACTGGTGGGCTCCGTGTAAAGGATACTGAAACAGAAACCTGGCTGGAAAAGGCAAGACATCCCGGTCAGGGGAATATATACCCAATCCGTGATCTGACGGCCGATGCTGAGATTGAGGGGGCGACCCCTTTCTCGGCAGATCGCATACGTGTCCGGATAAGCGGTATGGGCACTGAAATGCGTTTCAGCTTGAATAACAATAATTACAACAATAGCCCCACTGATTACCGACCAGGTGTTGATAACCCCTATGTTAACCGGGGGTATGAAATGTCGGTACGGGTAAGCGTCTGTGACGAATCCGTTGGCGTTGAAGAAAACTGTAAGCAGTATGGAGACAACTGGAAACCTGAGGGGCTGATTCAGCAGGATGCCGAGAACATCAGATTCAGTGTCTTTGGGTACCTCAATGACAGTGGCAGTTTACGGGATGGCGGTGTGCTTCGGGCCCGTCAGAAATATGTTGGTCCACGTCGCCTGGAAGCTGGTACTGGCTTTGTTGATAACGAGGCCACTGAGTGGGATCCGGATACCGGCATTTTTATTCAGAATCCCGACCCCGACGATGCTGCAGACAACAGTGTATCGATCGTGAATAGCGGTGTGATCAATTACATTAACAAATTTGGTCAGCTTAATACGGGAAACAACAAGGGCAATGACCCGGTCAGTGAGCTGTTTTATACGGCGACCCGCTATTTGAAAAATCAAGGTAATGTCAGTGCGTACAGTAATATGGGAGGCGCCAACCTGGCGACCAGAGAGCAGTGGCACGACAGTTTTCCGGTGATTACAGACTGGGAAGATCCTATTCAATATGCCTGTCAGGCCAACGTATTCTTAGGTATCGGTGATACCAACACGCATGACGATAAGAACTTGCCAGGTAATACCGCATTCCGTCAGGACGAGCCTGCCATGCCAGGAGAGCTGAGTGCGGATGCCACCGTTAACGTGGTTTCCGAAACCAATCGCGTTGGGCAAATTGAAGGGATTGGCAACATCGGTAATACCAACAGTTTCAATGGCCGAGCAAACTCGGCTTATATGGCTGGGCTGGCATGGAACAATCATGTCAGGGATATGCGACCTGACCTGCCGGGCATGCAGACAGCGTCAACGCATTGGGTGGATGTGTTGGAAAACCAGGTATTAAGAAGCGGAACAGGAAACCAATACTACCTGGCAACCAAATATGGTGGCTTTCGCGTTCCTGAGGATTTTGATCCAGACACTGTGACTACGCTGGAGGAAGCCTGGTGGCACTCAAATGGAGACACCCCTGCCGGTTTGAATTCCCCAAGGCCCGATAATTATTATCTTGCAGGCGAAGCCGATGCGATGGTCGAGAGTCTTCGTGAAGCCTTTTCCAACATTGGCGATGAACTGAAAAGTTCATCAGCGGCCGTAGCGGCCAACTCAACCCGACTCGATACCGATACTGCTGTGTTCCAGGGCTCGTTTAACAGCCAGCGTTGGGGTGGGGAGCTGGCAGCGTTTAAAATTCAGGATGATGGGCTCGTTGAGACCGAGCCAGCCTGGGTGGCAAGTGAAGAACTGCCAACAGCCGCCAACCGGAATATTTTCACCATCGATCATTTGGTTGAGCAAACCGGCGGCGACGCGGATGGTGAATACCGGGCGTTTACTGGAACTGAGTTTATGTGGGATAACCTAACGGACCTTCAAAAAGCCGCCTTGCGTGCACAACCGGACGCAACGCTCTCAACCGTGGCTTTTGCTCAGGATCGTCTGAATTATCTGCGTGGTGATACAGCCAAAGAACAGACACAGGAAGATCAGAGTAAACCCTTCCGTCGTCGCGATACGTTGTTGGGAGACATCATCAACTCCAACCCGCAATTTTCGCACAATGCCAACTTTGGCTACGGCTCGCTGGGGAATATCGATGCGTTTTCGAGCGTTGGCGCCACCAGCTATGCCGATTTCCGTACAGATACCGCCAGCAGATCCCCTATTGTGATGGTGGGTGCAAACGATGGCATGCTGCATGCGTTTGATGCCGATCCGGATAATGGCGGTGAAGAGTTGTTCGCGTTCGTGCCATCGAGCATCTACAACAACCTGTATCGGTTGACCCTGCCAGGTTACGCGCACCGATACTATGTCGACGGCACGCCACGTATTGCAGACGCCTGGATGGGCAGCGAGTGGGCAACGCTGGCCGTAGGCACTACAGGCGCGGGTGGCAAAAGCGTATTTGCGTTGGACGTAACTGATCCGGAAAATTTCACCGCAAGTGATGTCATGTGGGAGTTTTCGCACCCAAACATGGGTTATACCATTCAGCAGCCGGCCGTCGTTGCGTTGCCATCGGGTCAGTTCGGCGTTGTAGTTACCAGTGGTTATCACGATGACCCAACGGTTGATCGTAGCGGTTATATCTGGATCTTGAATGTTAACGACGGCTCTATCATTCGCACCATCGAACTTGGAAACAGTGGTGAACTGGGCTCACCGCTGGTTGTTGACCTCACTAGCAACAGTGTCGCTGACCGTATCTACGTGGGAGATACCGAAGGTAAACTGTGGCGTATCGATCTGGATGGCACTAACCCGGATGCTTGGGACGCGCCCTCTGATCTTAAACCCAATGCCAATACGATTGACCCTCTGTTTACCGAGCCGAACGGTCGGCCGATTACCGCCCAGTTGACTTCGGCTTTTAATGAAAATAAAGAACACATGGTGTTTTTTGGTACCGGCAGTTTTATCCGGGTGGGCGAAAACATCGTCGATAACGGTCCTCCAATTGAGCGTTTCTATGGCATTATCGACCGGGGAGAGCCGATCGATGACCTGGCTGATTTGCTTGAGCAGCGCATCGAGCTGGAAGGAAGCTTTGGTGGTCCTGAAGGCCGTCGCTTCCGGGTTGTTAGCGATGAGGAAATAGAAGAAAGTGACGAAGGCTGGTACTTACCGCTGATCTGGGCTGCTTCCGAAGGCGGTTCGAACACTACGACGGGTGAGCGAGTCGTAGCGCGTGCCATTGTTCGCGGCGATAGGGTTATTTTTCCAACACTGATTCCTGACGCAGACCCCTGTGCATTTGGGGGTAACAGCTGGCTGATGGAACTTGAAATGGAAAATGGGGGCCGACTGAGCTACTCCGTGTTTGACCTGGATGAAGACGAAGAGTTCAATGAAGACGACTTCGTTAACATCGGGACAGAAGATGACCCGATATGGGTGCCAACCTCTGGCTTTGACCCGGAGGTAGGCATCATCAACACGCCAGCCGTTATCACTGGCGTCGACCCGACCGGTTCAGGCGATGACGACGAAGTGAAGGTCATCAGTGGTAGCTCGGGCGACCTGATTTCGATACCTGAAGCAGGTACCCGATCCAGAGGCCGGCAGGCCTGGGAACAATTGCGGTAGAGAAAGGTATTGATGCAGTGCAACAGAGCTCTGAGTTTTACCAGGGGTCTGTTGCTTGGGGATAGCCAGTGACTTTTTAAGGTGGTTCAATGGGCAGTGAAAAGAGCGTTTCAGGCGGGTTCAGTCTGATTGAGATTATGATTGTGGTGGCTATCGTGGCCATTATTGCCGTTATAGCAGTGCCGTCCTATACCAGTTATGTTGAACGTTCCAAATGCACGGACGCTCAAGCTGATTTGATGGAGTTGGCTCAGTGGATGGAACGGCGTTATGCGGCCAATTTCAATTATTTGGATTTAACAGAAGACCCACCCGAAGTCCCGGATCTTCCGTTCACGCGCTCCCCTGACGATGCGACCGCAGCAGAGGCTGCGTTCGACATAACATTGGCCGCAGACGCCACGTCCTTTACATTAACAGCCACCCCGACTGCACGTATCCGTACTGTTGCGAATGGCGGCGCTTGCGGGACACTGACCTTAAATAATCAGGGTGTAGAGGTCGGCTGGATATAATTGCTCTGACAGATGTTCGAGGTCTCAGGCACAGCTAATCGGCTGGCCTGAAGCCTTTTCCACAACCCCATCACCAGAGCGGTCTTTCGCCCAGCGAATGCGGCCTCCGAAGTTCACAATCACATGCACCCCACGCTCAGCCATCAAGCTTTCCGGGCACCAGGTCAGGTTGCCAATGGTACCGTGAACGGTGCCGTCTGGGTTGAACTGAAAGTAGCGTCGCTCCTGAGGCCCTGAATGACTGGCGATGAGGGTGCCGTTGGGCATCGCTTTGAAGGTCCGTATCAGGTAATCCGGTTGGGCCAGTACTTTTAGGCTGCCCGGGTCGATAAAGACGGAGATCGGTTGGTCCCAGTCGTTGCTGCAGACATTGGCGGCATCTAATGGGCAAAAGGTGGTCAGTTGGCGGCGGTTGATGGCCGTGTGGCGGGCTACCTGGAACAGCGTGCGTAATTCCTGTTTGGTTTGCCGTGCCAGATGCCGCTCAATGGTACCTTGCCAGTTGGCGGTTGCCATCCCGGCGATGATGACCAGCACGGCCAGTGAGATCATGAGTTCGATGATACTAAAACCGGCGTTACCCTTACGCGGTTGCATACGGTAATTTCCTTTTCCCTGTGTATGATGGCCCCAAGCCCGGTGTTTGCATAGGCATCGCCAAGCGTGGAGGTGACTTATTGCTTAATCCTTAAGCAATATCGCCAGAATAGGAAAAGGTAAGAAAGGGAGTCAATCGACGGCCGTCATTGTTGTGATAATGATCGCAAAGAACGGCAAAGGCAGCCTTTTGCAGCGTTAATCCAAGCCCAATTTCTTCAACCGATATCGCAAAGCCCGAAAAGTAATGCCCAGGCGTTTTGCGGCTGCGGTCCGGTTCCACCGGGTTTCTTCCAGGGCCTGTTCAACCACTTCCCGCTCAACCTCCATCAGGTAGTCTTCCAGGTTCATGTCGCTGGGCCGAGCGTAACGTTCGCCGTTGCCATTTCCGTTGACCCCAGAAATGGCGGCTGCGGGCGTCTGGTCCAGTTGCAGATCGCGCAGGCCAATACGGTCGTCTTCACACAAGGTGTAGGCTCGCTCCAGTATGTTTTCCAGCTCTCGAACGTTACCGGGAAAGGGGTAATTCATCAGAGCGTTCTCAGCCGCTTTGTCGAGCCGTGCTGGTGTCAGCTCGTAGGATTCGGCAATACGGATCAGAATGCGCTGACACAGGAGCGGGATGTCACTGGTGCGCTCGCGCAGGGCGGGCACCGGCAGGTTGATCACATTGATGCGGTAGAACAGATCTTGTCGGAATTCGCCCGAGGCGACCAGGGCATCGAGGTTTTTATGCGTCGCGCTGAGTATGCGAACATCAACATCGGTTTCCTGCTGGCTGCCGATGGAGCGAATCTTTTTCTCCTGAATCGAGCGCAGCAGTTTGACCTGCATGGCCAGAGGGAGGTCGGCCACTTCATCCAAAAAGAGGGTGCCATTGTTGGCGGCCTGAAAAAAGCCAGCCTTGTCTTCAGAAGCCCCGGTGAACGCGCCTTTCTTGTGACCAAAAAATTCGCTTTCCATCAGTTCACTGGGGATGGCGCCGCAGTTAACCGGTACGAAGGGCCCTTCAGAACGTGGCCCCAGTGCGTGTATCTGACGGGCAACCAACTCTTTACCGGTGCCCGATTCGCCTTGAATAAACACAGGTGCCTGGCTGCGAGCAAGCTTTCGAATCTTGCTTTGCAGGTGTGTCATCGCTTCGGATTCACCCACCATGGTGGGCACGGCTTGCGCGGGTGAGGCTTGGCTAGAGGGTGTGTTGCTGATTTTCAGTGCCTGGTTAACCAGGGCACGCAAACGATCAATCTCGACCGGCTTGGATACGAAATCGAAGGCGCCGGCTTTTAGGGAATCAATGGCCAATTCCATGTTGCCGTGAGCCGTGATCATCGCCACGGGCGTATCAGGGCGCTTGTGTTGAATGTATTTTACCAGCTCTAACCCATTGCCATCGGGCAGACGCATGTCGGTCAGGCACAGATCGTAGGCGTGCTGGTCGATCTGACGGATGGCAGACTTAAGATCCGGCACGCTGAGGGTGTCCAGGCCCATGCGCATCAGGGTCAGTTCAAGCAGTTCTCGAATGTCGGGTTCGTCATCGACAATCAGGACGCGTTGATTGGCCATGTTGGTATTTACTCCTGTACAGCAGCGTGCGCAAAAAGGATTCGGAAGCAAGCGCCATTTTCATCGCCGGTATAGAACAGCCGGGCGCGGTTGGCTTCGGACAATTCTTTGGCAATGTACAAACCCAGGCCGGTTCCAGTGGCTTCGGTGGTGTAAAACGGCTCGAACAAATGCTTTAACTGGTCTTCGGGAATGCCCGGGCCAAAGTCCCTGATGTCCATGAACGGTTGCTCGGTATCTGACAGTTTACCCAATTGAATAGCGACTTTCCGTGAACCGGTTCTGAGTTCACTATAGCGTAGCCCATTGTCGACCAGGTTGATGACCACCTGCATCATGCGTTTGGGGTCGATTCGAACCCGGATGTCCGGGTCTCCTTTTATGTCGATGTTGTCCGACTTGAGGTGGCCCTGGCAATACTCGCTCAGGCAATCGTCCAGAAATTCGCGCAGGTAGATAGGCTCTAGCTGCAGATTCAGTTGTCGCGACATATCCAGGATGTTGTTGATGATGGTGTTAATGCGGTTGCTGTGATTGCGGACGATGCTAAGCAACCGCTGGTCGCCTTCATCGAGCGAGGGGTTCTCGGCGAGTAACTGGGAGGCATGGCTGATTGCGCCCAGTGGGTTGCGAATTTCATGTGCAATGGACGCCGTTAACCGGCCCAGCGAGGCGAGTTTCAAGTGCTGGGCTTGCTGCTGCACTCGTCCGGTGTCTTCAATGAAAATGATCAGATCGCATTTTGGGCTGTCTTGCAGCGGGGCAAAATTTAACTGTACCAGGGGGTGGTCTTTGTCCATTTGCAAGGGCTCAGTGCGTTCAGTCGGTTCTGCCTGCCAGCTTTCCATGCGTTTTTGCACGGGCTGCGGCAGCCAGAACGCCCGCTTTTCGGTCATGCCGAGCAGGTCTTTGGCGGCATCGTTCATCAGCCGAATGGCCCCTTCCCAGGTGGTTACAATGATGCCGGTGCGCATCCGCTGGACGATCAGTTCGTTCAGGTGGCGCAAGTCCAGAATGGTGTCGGCCTGAGCCCGGGCCAGTTGTTCGGTCGAGCGCACGCGTGACGTCAGGTATTGCAGCAATAGGGTAACGGCAAAGAAGGCAACCCCCAGCAGAGCCGCCTGAAGCAGGTTATCCTCACCCAGGGTATTAACCGACAGAATCTCGGTATAGACGGCGCCGGAGGCCGCCATGGCCGCCACCAACATGCTGTGCTGAAACCGCAATAACAGGCTGCCGATGGCCACACTGACGATCATCAGGTTGCCAAAGCCGGTGCCCACGCCACCTAGGTAGTGGAGAATCAGCGATTGCATCAGGATGTCTGTCAGCAATAGGACCACGGTCGGTATGCTGCCCATTTGTCCGCGCACCGTTACCACCAGACCGATGATGCAGATGACCACATAGGTCAGAGTGGCATACAGAAACGAATCTGCATTTAGCCGGGGCAGAGCCATCATGGTCTCTAATGGCATCAGCGCCAGCACGCTCAGGGCGCTGGCCAGCATCAGCCTGTAGATGCCGTAGTAAAACAGGATCTGCTGGCGGCGATAGCTTGGGTACTGGGGCGAGAAAATCATTGTCGGTTGCGTTTCCTGTCGCAAAGTACCTAATGGGCGGGCCCGTTTGAGTTGCTCAGTATAAACACCCTTCAGGCCGTGAAAACAACACACGGTGCTCCCGACTTGTTCTGCCCCGGTGAAAACCGGACAATAGCGGGCCTCAGTCATCGGTGGAGAAGGTAATGACGTTGCGTGTGGCCCTGGTTCAGGATCGGTTTCCGGTCGGCGACATTCCCGGCAATACTCAGAAAGTGCTGGAGCGGGCGCAGGCGGCTATAGACCAGGGTGCCGATCTGGTCGTGTTTCCGGAGCTGACGCTGGCGGGTTACCCACCGGAAGACCTGCTGCTGCGCCCGAGCCTTGGGTTGCGAATCAATGACGCACTGGACGAGATAAAGGCCGCTGCATTGCCGATCGGTATTGTGGTGGGCTACCCGGAGCGAGAGCAGGGTGCCTTGTATAACAAAGCCATGCTGATCGACCGGGGGGAGGTCATTGCCGACTACCGCAAGCAGCATTTGCCGAATTACCAGGTGTTCGACGAGAAGCGCTATTTCACCAAAGGCACTGAAACCTGTGTGTTCGATTACAAGGGCGCACGGCTGGCACTGACCATTTGCGAAGACATCTGGTACGACGGACCAGCCCGCCGGGCCGCCGAGGCCGGCGCGGAAATCAACATCAACATCAACGGTAGCCCCTATCACATTGGTCGTCTGCCCGAACGTCATGCTCAGGTTTCCCGGGTGTCGAAGGCCTTCAGCGCGATGACCCTCTATGTCAATCATCTTGGGGGTCAGGATGAACTGGTTTTTGACGGCGGGTCCTTCATTACCCAGAGCGATGGTGAGATTGCCGTGATGTTGCCGGAATTCGAACCGGCGCTGACCTGTGTCGACCTGCACCAAACCCAGAGCGGCTGGCAAGTGGCAGAACCCTCCAAGGTGCCCGTACTGGACAATGAAGAGGCGCTTTACGAGGCGCTGGTGATGGGCCTGGCCGATTACGTCAACCGCAATGGGTTTCCGGGGGTAGTGCTAGGGTTGTCTGGCGGCATAGACTCGGCACTGAGTGCCGCCATTGCTGTCGATGCACTTGGCAAAGACCGGGTACATGCGGTGATGATGCCTTACACCTACACCGCAGAAATGAGTTTGGAAGATGCCCGGGCCGAGGCTGACTTGCTGGGCATTCGTTACGACGTGTTACCCATCGGGTCGGCCTATGAGGCGGCGCTTCAGACGGTTAGCCCGCTGTTCGAGGGGCGTGATGTCGATACCACCGAGCAGAACATGCAATCGCGCATGCGGGGCCTGTTCCTGATGGCGCTGTCGAACAAACTGGGCGCCATGGTGCTGACCACGGGCAACAAGAGTGAGATGGCGGTAGGCTACGCCACCCTCTACGGTGATATGTGCGGCGGCTTCAATGCGCTAAAAGACGTGCCCAAGACCTGGGTGTACAAGCTTTCGAACTGGCGCAACGCTCGCAGCCGGGTGATACCGGAGCGGGTGATCACCCGGCCGCCCTCGGCTGAGCTGGCGCCAGACCAGAAAGACGAAGACAGCCTGCCACCCTATGACATTCTGGACGCCATCATCGAGCGCTACGTCGAACGGGATGAAAGCCTCGATACCATCGTGAACGCAGGCTTTGATGCAGCAGAAACCGAACGGGTCATTCGATTGATTGACCGCAACGAGTACAAACGCCAGCAGGCACCTGAGGGTGTGAGGGTCACCCGCCGAGGTTTCGGTACTGACCGGCGTTATCCGCTAACACATGGCTGGAAACCGGGCCGCTAGCGCACTGTTCATTAGCTAAAGAAGCCCAGTGTCAGAATCTTAAGCCACCAGCGGTCCTGCTGCAGGAAGGGGGATTCGTAGTCGCCACTGGCCAGGGTGGCATGCCCCGGGTAGTCGCGTTGCAGAGCCTCCAGCGCCAGCGCCCGATCTTCCGGCAGGCCGAGCTGGTTATAAGATTCAATCAACACCACCAGCGCATCACCCTGGGCACTGACGCCCGGGTAATGCTGGCGTACGACCTGAGCCCGTTCGGCGGCAGCTACCCAGGCATCACGACGCATGTAGTAGTCGGCGACAATCAGTTCATGACGGGCCAGGGCGTCTTTCAGAATAATCATCGTATCGGTGGCGTCTTCACGATACTCGCTGGTCGGGAAGCGCTGCAGAAACTGCCCAAGCGCTTCAAACGCACTTTCACCCTGAGCTTGAGAACGCAGGGCGAGGTCACCACGGCCCGTGATACCCGCGTTCTGTTCGTACAACTTGTAGTAGCTCATGCCCCTGAGGTACCAGGCGTAGTCGACATTCGGGTGGTCCGGGTTCAACCGTGTGAAGCGATCGGCATCGAGCAGGGCCTGGGCGTGGTCGTTGCTCATGTAGCGGGCATACATCAAATCCAGTTGCAGCTGTTTTGCATAGCGGCCAAATGGAAAGCGGCTCTCCAGTTGCTCCAGGGTATCGATTGCGAGCGTGTAGTTGCGGTTCTCCAAATGCCCCGATGCCTGCTCATAGAGCGCCTGCTCGGATTCCTGATTGTTGGTTTGGAACAGGCTGCAGCCTCCCAGTGTCAGGGAAAGCAGGAGAATCGATACCAGTGCTGGCCAATTGAATGTTGCAGAATGACGGTGAAACATGCGTTGGGTCCGGCCCTTGAAGTACAATAGGCGGCTATTGTAACCACAGGCACCCAAGGGCTCCAATGACCGATTCCCCCCAGACGCTGGAAGACAGCAAAACAGTACCGCTCGAAATGGGCCAGAAGCGGCTCGATCAGGTCGCGGCAAGCCTGTTCAGCGAGTATTCCCGCTCGCGGATTCAGCAATGGATCAAGGAAGGTCAAGTCCTGGTAAATGGCCAGGTACGAAAACCCCGGGACAAACTGATTGGCGGTGAAACCCTTAGCCTGAAGGCCGTTCTGATCGATGAAGAGCGTTGGGAAGCTGAACCCGTAGAGTTGAATGTTGTCTATGAAGACGAAGACCTTATCGTCATCAACAAGCCTGCCGGCCTGGTCGTGCACCCTGGGGCCGGTACGCCGGGCGGTACCCTGCTGAACGGCCTGCTGTATCGCTATCCGGAACTCAAGTCGGTACCTCGTGCGGGCATTGTGCACCGCATCGATAAAGACACCACCGGCCTGATGGTGGTCGCCCGGAATCTGGCCGCGCACACCAGCCTGGTGAACCAACTGCAGGACCGCACCATGGGCCGGGAGTACGAGGCGCTGGTCACCGGCACCATGACGGGCGGCGGTCGTGTGAATGAGCCGATAGGCCGACATGCCACGGCTCGCACCAAGATGGCGGTGACGCCTACCGGTAAAGAAGCCACCACGCATTACCGGGTCACCGATCGCTTTCGCAACCACACTTTCATTCGATGCAAGCTGGAAACCGGCCGCACACACCAGATTCGGGTGCACATGGCACACATCGGCTATCCTTTAGTGGGTGATCCGGTGTATGCCGGTCGCAAACGCCTCCCCAAGGGCGTAACACGAGCGGTATCGGAAGCCTTGCGTCAGTTTGAACGCCAGGCACTGCATGCCGCACAACTTGAATTAATTCACCCTCGTACCGGCGAGCGCATGGCCTGGCAAGCCGACACACCCGATGACATGCTCGATTTGCTGGCGCTGCTTGAGGCGGATCACGAAGGTGAGGTGGATGAAGACGAATTATGACCATGGAAAGGCCCTTGTGGCCGGTGCCCAATGCAGTGCAACTGGGCTGGACGACTCGCCAGGGCGGGCACAGCGAGGGCCCTTTCAGCAGCAATAACCAGGCGCATCATGTCGGCGACTCAACCGCCGCTGTGGAAGCGAACCGGGCCGATCTGTTAGCGGAAATGGCTGGTTGTGAGCATATCTGCTGGCTGTCTCAGGTGCATGGTACCCGGGTAGTCGAGGCAGAAACGGCTACAGAAGGCACTGAGGCCGATGCTGCCACAGTATCCCAGCCCGGTATTGCCGCCGCCGTGATGACAGCCGACTGTTTACCCGTGTTTTTCTGGCAGGATGACGGTGCCCGGGTGGCTATTGCCCATGCTGGCTGGCGGGGGTTGTCGGCGGGAGTTCTCAGCGAAACATTGCAGCAATTTAAGGATCCGACCCGGGTGCGCTGTGGGCTCGGCCCTGCCATTGGCCCGGAGGCTTTCGAAGTCGGCATGGATGTGGTTGAAGCCTTTTCCGACTGGCCGGGCGCGCAACGCTGTTTCAAACCGGCTGGTTCGCCGGGTAAATGGCTGGCTGATTTGTCGCAACTGGCTGAATTTTGGCTCCAGGAAGCAGGGGTCCCCGCCGTCTACCGCACCCAGGCCTGCACCTTTAACGATGCCGAGCATTACTATTCCTACCGGCGTGATGGCACCACGGGGCGTATGGTCAACGTGATATGGCGCAGCACTCCATCTACCTGAGCCCAAAATTTTAACAAAAACTGATCCGGGTCAACTGTTCAAATTTCAAGCGCTTGTTATTAAGCGCTTAGCCCCTATTTTCCTACTAACTTGAACAGATTATTGAGGGTACCTCATGCGTATCGACCGCCTGACCAGCAAATTGCAGGTCGCACTCTCCGATGCTCAGTCCGTTGCGCTGGGCAGAGACCATAACTTCATTGAACCGGCGCACTTGCTGGTGGCATTGCTCGACCAGAAAGGCTCGGCCATAGCCCCCCTGTTGCGTAACGCCGGGGCTGATGTAGCCCAGTTAAAAGCCGGGCTCGCCAGTTACCTGGACGGCCTACCGCAAATTCAGAATCACGATGGCGAAGTCCATATGTCCAACGACCTGGGCCGGGTCATGAACTTTGCCGACAAGCTGGCTCAGAAGCGGCAGGACCAATACATCGCCAGTGAGCTGGTGATATTGGCGATGACGCAGGATCGTAGCCGCATTGCCTCGGTTCTGCGCGACGCGGGTGTGACCGCCGAGAAACTTGAAGCCGCCATCGACCAGGTGCGCGGTGGCGAGTCGGTTAATACCCAGGAAGCCGAAGAAAGCCGCCAGGCACTGGAGAAATACACCGTCGACCTGACCTCTCAGGCCGAAGCCGGAAAGCTGGACCCAGTGATCGGACGCGACGACGAAATACGCCGCACCATTCAGGTTCTGCAGCGCCGGCGCAAAAACAACCCGGTGTTGATCGGTGAGCCAGGTGTGGGTAAAACCGCCATCGTCGAAGGGCTGGCGCAGCGCATCGTCAACGGCGAAGTGCCGGAAACACTGAAAGACAAGCGCGTGCTGTCACTGGACCTTGGCTCATTACTGGCCGGTGCCAAATACCGCGGTGAATTCGAAGAACGGTTGAAAGCGGTATTGAACGAACTGTCGAAGCAGGAAGGTCAGATCATTCTGTTTATCGATGAGCTGCACACCATGGTCGGCGCGGGTAAGAGCGAAGGCGCCATGGATGCCGGCAATATGCTGAAGCCGGCGCTGGCCCGGGGTGAACTGCACTGCGTGGGTGCCACAACGCTGAACGAATACCGCCAGTACATTGAAAAAGACGGTGCACTGGAGCGGCGCTTCCAGAAAGTACAGGTCAACGAGCCCAATGAAGAAGACAGCATTGCCATTCTTCGCGGCTTGAAAGAACGGTATGAGGTTCACCACGGCGTCACCATTACCGACTCGGCAATCATTGCGGCTACGCGCCTGTCTCAGCGGTACATCACCGACCGACAATTGCCTGATAAGGCCATCGACCTGATCGACGAAGCGGCCAGCCGCATTCGCATGGAAATCGACTCCAAGCCGGAAAGCATGGACAAGATGGAGCGTCGGTTGATTCAGTTGAAGATCGAAGCGGAAGCGCTGAAAAAAGACGACGACAAGCTGACGCGTAAAACCCTGAACCAGCTGGAGCAGACCATTGAACAACTGGAGCGTGAATACGCGGATCTGGAAGAAATCTGGAACACCGAAAAAGCGGCCGTGCAGGGCACTCAGCATGTTAAAGAACAACTGGAGCAGACCCGCATCGAGCTGGAAACGGCTCGCCGCAGCGGTGACCTGGCGCGCATGTCCGAATTGCAGTACGGCCGAATTCCGGAGCTGGAAAAGCAGCTCGATATGGCCAGCCAGGCCGAAATGATGGACATGCAGTTGCTGCACAACAAAGTCACCGACGAGACCATCGCCAACGTGATATCCCGCTGGACCGGTATTCCGGTCGACAAGATGCTGGAAGGCGAGCGCGAGAAACTGCTGCATATGGAAGACAACCTGCACAGCCGGGTAGTTGGCCAGCAGGAAGCGCTGGTAGCTGTGTCCAACGCCATTCGCCGTTCTCGCTCCGGCTTGTCGGATCCAAACCGGCCGAATGGGTCTTTCCTGTTCCTCGGCCCCACCGGTGTGGGTAAAACCGAGTTGTGTAAGGCGCTGGCCGAGTTCCTGTTCGACACCGAAGAGGCGATGGTCCGTATCGACATGTCGGAGTTTATGGAGAAACATTCCGTTGCCCGCCTGATCGGGGCGCCTCCGGGGTATGTGGGCTACGAAGAAGGCGGTTACCTGACTGAAGCTGTGCGTCGCCGGCCTTACTCGGTGATCTTGCTCGATGAAGTGGAAAAAGCCCACGGCGATGTCTTCAACATCCTGTTGCAAGTGCTGGACGACGGTCGTCTGACCGATGGTCAGGGCCGCACGGTGGATTTCCGCAACACCGTCATTGTGATGACCTCGAACTTGGGCAGCGACATCATTCAAACGCTGGCGGGTGAAGAGAATTACGAGGCCATGAAGTCATCGGTGATGGACGTGGTCGGTCAGCATTTCCGGCCAGAGTTCATTAACCGGGTCGATGAGGTGGTGGTGTTCCACCCGCTGCAGCGCAACCAGATGCGCGGCATTGCCGACATTCAACTGGCGGCATTGCGGGCACGCCTGACCGAGCAGGGCATGAAGTTGCACTTGACCGAGGAAGCCATGGACAAGATCTGTGCTGCGGGATATGACCCGGTGTACGGCGCTCGCCCGCTCAAACGGGTGATTCAGCGGGAGCTGGAAAACAGTCTGGCGCAATCCCTGTTGCGCGGTGATTTTGGCAGTGGCGATGCCATTGCGGCAGAAGTGCGCGATGGTGAGATCGTGTTTTCTGTGGGGCACTGAGTGTGAGCAATGAATACACTCAAGAGTCAGAGTTCCCAATGAACTGAGTGTCAGGTGCCGGGTAACCCTATCTGGGGAAGTCTAGGCCCATGGATGGGTTAGTGCCGGCCCCAGAAAGGGTTACCCGGTGCCTGACACGGACCCCTGGCATCAAGGCTAAACCAAACTCGGAGGTTTGAATTATTCAGTAGCCCCCGGGTTCAGCGCATCTATCGCCATCTCAGCCATGATCCAGTCCTGAAAGGCTTTCATCGCCGGGGTCAGTGGCCGGTTTTTGCGGTACACCAGGTAAAAGGATTTGGACAGTTCCAGCGGAATATCCAGCGGGGCGACAAGCTCGCCGGACTGGATTTCCTCGCTGATCAAACTGATGTCCGACAGGGCGACGCCCAGGCCTCTCGCTGCGGCCTGGGCTGTTAAAAGACCACTGGAGAGAAACATGCCCTTGCGGGTTTCCCGGTACTCGGTGCCGGCCGCTTCGAACCAGGCGCGCCATTCATCGGGGCGTTTGCTGACGTGTAGCAGGGTGTGGCGGGTGATGTCTTCAGGTACGTGAATGGGCTTGTTGTTCAATAAGCTGGGCGTACAGACAGGAATTAACGCCGAGCGCTTCAGGAAACTGCATTCAACATTGTCCCACTGGCCGTCGCCAAAATAGACCGCCATGTCGGTATCGCTGTGCGCGAAATCGATCAGGCCGGTTGAGGCCGACAGTTCCAGTTCAATGTTGGGGTGGGTGTCGTAAAACCGGCTGATGCGGGGTAGCAGCCAACGGTGCAAAAAGGCGGGGGCAACCGAGAGATTGAGTTCACCCGTGCCATGGGCCGAGACCAGGCGCTGGGTAGCGCGTTCAATGTCTGACAGGGCTTTTTGAACGGTGCGCAGATAGTCTTTTCCCGCTGAGGTCAGCTCTATGCGCCGGGTCTGGCGAATAAACAGCTCTACCTCCAGAAATTCCTCCAGTGATTTGATCTGATGACTGACCGCAGAGGGCGTCACGAACAGTTCCTGACTGGCCTTTTGAAAGCTGCCCAGGCGCGCGGCCGATTCAAAACTTTTCAGGCTGTTGAGCGGGGGTAGGCGTTTAATGGTGATACTCCAGTTAGAACAGTCGCCACAAACGAAGGGCAGCGTTTGCTGATCAGGCTTTACAAAGCCATCTTTACATAATCAATAGTCGGAATTCGGGCTCACTGCAAGTTGAACGCTGGGTCTCAGGCCGCCCTGAGCTGATATTCAGTGCTGGCAGCGCTTGCACAGGCCGTGTATTTCAAGCGGTGTGGACCCAATGCGAAAACCACTGGCGTCGGCACTGTGTTGCAACTCGCTCATCAGGTCGGAGCCCAGGCCAATTTCTACAACATGGTGGCACTGATCGCAGATGAGCAATTGCGGTACCCGGTGCGCATGGTCGCAGGCAATGTGCGCACAAGCCATGAACTGGTTGGTGGTGGCCAGGCGATGGGCGAGGCCCGCATCGACCAGGAAATTCAGCATCCGGTAGACCGACATGGCGGCCGGGCTTTCGCCATAGGTGCGATCATGATCGCTGATCAGGTCGTAGGCCGATTTGGGGCCATCGGCGGCCAGTAGCAGCTCGAGGATGCGGCTGCGCTTGGGCGTCAGCCGTTCACCGCGCTGCTGGCAGTGCTGGCTGGCTTTTTCGAGAATGGCCTGGGTTGAAGGCATGGTAACGGGTCACGGTGTTTACATCGGATAGATAGTGTACCCCGTCACCGGGCCGATGAGAAACCGCCTTGCGTCGCACTCAGGCGGCGTTTACCAGTTGCTGCAACCGGGTACCAATCTGGTCTTTGGCCTGCTCGTCGAGCATGCCAACCCTGAGCCTCCGATACAGTACATCCTCGGCCTTGCAGGCGCCTTCATAGCGCATCGCCCAAGCCAGTTCCGCGTCAATGTAAGGCGCATCACTCACGAGCCGCTCGGGGGAGCCTTCTGCCAACACCAGGTGAGCCCGGTCGCCATAGGCTTGCCACAAGTAGTCGGCGATGTCTTCCGGCAGGTCTTTTAACGCGGCTTCGGCGGCGGTTTTGTCGCCATTGGCGCCTGGCAGACGCAGTTCCTGAGTTTGACAGGCCCTGGCGGTCAGGCCTTTGGTTTTAACCACGATGTCCATGCAGTCTTCGGCCATGCGACGCCAGGTGGTCCATTTGCCGCCGGTCAGGCTGAACAGGCCGTTGTCTTGCAGAACCACGTGATCGCGGGTCAGCCCCGAGGTGGAGCTTTCGTCCGGGTCGGAGACCAAAGGCCGCAAACCCGAGAAAGTGGCGCTGATGTCACTGTGGCTGACGGGCTCGTCGAGCCATTCGTTGATGTGCTTGATGATGTAGTCGACTTCAGACTGGCTCGCTTCGGGCCGGTCGCTGAGTTCGGCCGGATCGTCGGTGGTGCCAACCAGTGTTTTACCCAGCCAGGGCAGCATGAACAATACCCGGCCATCGTCAGTCTCAGGAATCAGAATACCGCGGCCTTCGGGCAGCAGGGTCTTGTTCAGCACCACGTGAATGCCGCTGGAGACGGTCATCAGCGGTTTGGCGTCCGGGTCGGCCTGCAGGCGCAGCGTGTCTGTCCAGGGGCCAGTGCAGTTGACCACCGCTTTGGCGCGGATGGTCAGTGACCGCTTGCCCAGCAGGTCGGTGCAACGTGCACCAGCGACGGTGCCGTCGTCGTGCTTGAGCAGTTCGTTTACTTCGACGTGGTTGGCAACAGCACCGCCCTGTTCAACAGCTGAACGCACCATGGCGATGCCAAACCGCGCATCGTCGAACTGACCGTCCATGTAACTGACGCCTCCTTTAAGGGGCTTGATGTCGAGGCTGGGGCAGGCTCGTTTCATCTCGGCGGTGCTTTCAATGCGTGATTTCCCCAGGCGCTGTGAGCCAGACAACACGTCGTACAAACCCAGGCCGAACCGGTAGTAGGGCAGGCCAATCAGGCTTTTAACCGGGGTAATGAGCGTCAGTGGCCAGGCCAGGTGCGGTGCCATCGACAGCATGCGTTTGCGTTCGGCCAGTGCCTCTCGCACCAGCTGATACTTGCCGTAATCGAGCCCTTTGAATGCTTGTTCCAGATAACGAACCCCACCGTGGATCAGCTTGGTGGAGCGACTGGAGGTACCCGCCATAAAATCCTGGCGGTCCACCAGTGCGGCCGTCAACCCGCGGCTGAGCGCATCCAGCAAAACCCCGGCACCACTGGCGCCACCGCCAATCACCAGTACATCCACTTCCGCCTCGCTCAGACGGTCCAGATGATCGTCCCGGTTCCAGGGTTGAACGTTGGCGGCTTGGTTGGTTGCAGCAGGGTTGGGCACAGACATGGTCGCTCCACGAAAGAGGGTGATCGATGAGCGTTAGTCTAAATTTGTTTTCGAAAATGTCAAAATAATTTTCGTTAATGTTCGTTTTGGCAAATGGGCGCGTCAGCACCCATCACCAAGAATTAATCCGATCACGTGCTACGGTGTACTCAGAACCTCTTTCAGGTACTGACCCGTGAAAGACCGTTTGCGCTTTGTCAGGGTCGCCGGCGTGCCCTGTGCAATAACCCGCCCGCCATGCTGTCCACCCTCAGGTCCCATATCGATGGTCCAGTCCGCTTCGGCAATCACATCCAGGTTGTGTTCGATCACCAGCACCGAGTTGCCGGCATCGACCAGCCGGTGCAGCACCCGCAGCAATTTGTCCACGTCAGCCATATGCAGCCCCACAGTGGGCTCATCGAGCACATAAAGGTTGTGCAGGGAACGGCGGCCTTTGTTGTCTTCCGGGGTCATGTTGGCCTTGGCCAGTTCGGCGACCAGCTTGATGCGCTGGGCTTCGCCACCGCTCAGGGTTGGGCTTTGCTGGCCGAGGGTCAGGTAGCCGAGTCCGACATCCTGGAGCAGGCTCAGTGCGTGATGGACTTTGCTGATGGGCGCGAAGAAGTCGACGGCTTCGTCGATGTTCATCGCCAGTACGTCACCGATGTGTTTGCCCTTGTAGGTGACGCTGAGGGTTTCATCGTTGAAGCGCCAGCCATGGCAGACGTCGCAGGGTACGCGTACGTCGGGCAGGAAGTTCATTTCGATTTTCTGTTCGCCCTGGCCGCCGCAGGCATCGCAGCGGCCGTCGCCCGCATTGAATGAGAAACGGGCCGGGGTGTAGCCGCGCAAGCGGGCATCGACGGTGCCGGCAAAGAGTTTGCGAATGCTGTCCCAAATGCCGATGTAGGTGGCCGGGCAGGAACGGGGTGTTTTGCCGATAGGGGTCTGGTCGACCTCCAGAATGCGGTCGATGCTTTCCCAACCTGTTATCTTATCCGCGCCCTGCCAGCGGAGCTTGGCTTTGCTTTTTTTAGTCTGGTTGGCGATGGCCTGCTTCAGATTGGGGTAGAGCACACCGCGTATCAGGGTGCTTTTTCCGCTGCCGCTAACGCCGGTGACCGCGACCAGTTGACGCAATGGAACGCTGACATCAATGTCGCGCAGGTTGTTCTGTTTGGCGCCATGGATGTGCAGGCTTTCCGGTTCCCAAAGTTGACGCATGCTGGCGTTGCGCAAATCCGGCATGGGGTGGCGCAAGGGTTGTGAGAGCATCTGACCGGTGAGTGACCGTTTGTTGCTCATGATTTGTTTCAGCGTGCCGTGGGCGACGACTTCGCCGCCGTTCACGCCGGCGCGAGGCCCCATGTCTATCAAGTGGTCAGCTTCGCGAATGGTGTCTTCATCGTGTTCGACCACGACCACGGTGTTGCCCTGTTGCTGCAGTTCACGCAGCGTTTCAATGAGTTTGCGGTTATCCCGGGTGTGCAGACCGATGGTGGGTTCATCCAGAACATAGCAAACGCCCTGCAGGCTTGAGCCCAACTGCGCGGCCAGACGAATGCGCTGGGCTTCGCCGCCGCTTAAGGTCGGCGCAGCGCGGTCCAGGCTCAGGTAGTTCAACCCAACTTTTTGCAGGAACTGCAAACGGCTGTGCATTTCCGTGAGCAGATCGCGGGCAATGGCCTGTTCTTTAGTATTGAGCGTCAGTTTGTCGAACCATTGCTCTGCAGCATCTACCGGCAAGGCGGCCAGGTCGGCTATTGAGCGGTCGCGAAAGCGCACAGCCAGGGCGGTGGGGTTCAGGCGTTGGCCCTCGCAACTGGAGCAGGCTTTTTCGGTAAGGGCGTCGTCTTCTGGTTGCCAGGTATTTTCTTCGCCGCTTTGCTCTTCGTCGAAGCCTTTTATCAGGCTGCCGGTGCCAAAACAGGTGGTGCACCAGCCGTGCTTGGAGTTGTAGGAGAACAGGCGCGGGTCCAGTTCATCAAAGCCGGTGCCGCAGCTGGGACAGGCGCGCTGGGTGGAGAACAGGCGATCATTCTTTTTGCTGGCCCTGCTGGCTTTGTTCGGAGCAATGATCACCAGTCCGTTGCCAAGGCTCAGAGCCTGCTCAAGCCCTTCCGTCAGGGCGCGTTCGTTTTTGGGTGTTACGGTGATCTCTAGCAGTGGCAGTTCAATATCGTGTTCTTTGTATCGGTCCAGTTGTGGCCAGTTGTCCGTTGGTTGGTAGGTTCCATCTACTCGCAACTGGGTATAGCCGCGCCCAGCCGCCCATTCCGCCAGCTCCCGGTAAATGCCTTTGCGCGCAACCACCATGGGTGCGAGCAAGGTAACGGCCTGGTCGCGAAAGTCTTTCTGGATGCGGGCCAGAATGGCGGTTGGGGTTTGCGGTTCGATGGGAACATCGCAATCCGGGCAATGCTGGGTGCCGAGCTTCACATAGAGCAGGCGCAGGTAGTGGTAGATTTCAGTCAGGGTGCCCAGCGTGCTTTTACGCCCGCCGCGGCTGGTGCGTTGCTCGATGGCCACAGCCGGTGGAATCCCATAAATGGCGTCCACGTCCGGGCGTGATGCCGGTTGCACAAACTGGCGCGCATAAGCATTCAGGGATTCCAGATAGCGGCGCTGGCCTTCGCCAAAGATCAGGTCGAACGCCAGGGTGCTTTTGCCGCTGCCACTGACGCCGGAGATCACGGTCAGCTTATCGCGTGGCAGAGTCACGTCGATGTTTTTCAGGTTGTGTTCCCGGGCATGGTGAACGCGGATGGTGTTGTCAGCCGACTGTTTCACTCGAGCTGAATAGGTGGCGGCGATTTCCGCAACGCCCTTGTCACCTTGAGCCAGAGACAATTCATAGTCCTGCAACGCCAGGGCGGTGTAGCCGGTGTTGCTGGTCATCACCTGGGCCGGGGTGCCAGTGACTAGCAAGTCGCCACCGGCATCGCCACCTT
This sequence comes from Saccharospirillum alexandrii, assembly GCF_004000275.1. Classification (GTDB taxonomy): domain Bacteria; phylum Pseudomonadota; class Gammaproteobacteria; order Pseudomonadales; family Natronospirillaceae; genus Saccharospirillum; species Saccharospirillum alexandrii. The sequence goes on along the minus strand of NZ_RCIP01000002.1, from coordinate 354,773 downwards.
CGGGGCCGATGTCGATGAGCCAGTCCGACGCGCGCATCACATCCAGGTTGTGTTCAATCACTAACAAGGAGTGGCCCGCCGCCTGCAACTGCCGGAAAGCCGCCATCAGCGTGGCGATGTCGGCAAAGTGCAGGCCGGTGGTGGGTTCATCGAACAGGAAGAGCGTGTGCTCCCGTTCCTTGCCCTTGGTGCCGGTAGTTGCCAGGTGTCCGGCCAGCTTCAGACGCTGGGCTTCGCCGCCACTCAGGGTAGGCACGGCCTGGCCCAGTTGCAGGTAGTTAAGGCCCACATCGGCCAGGGGTTGCAGGCTGCGCTGAATGTCGGTTTCGTCTTTGAAAAAGTCCAGCGCTTCGGCCACGGTCATCGCCAGCACATCGGCAATCGACACGGCGTTTGAGCGTGCAGTGTCGGTCGAACCGGGCAGGAGTTTGACCTCCAGAATCTCGTCGCGGAAGCGTTTGCCATTGCAGTCCGGGCAGCGCAAATAAACGTCGCTTAAGAACTGCATTTCCACATGCTCAAAACCATTGCCTTGGCAGGTGGGGCAGCGTCCCTGGCCGGAGTTGAAACTGAAGGTGCCCGGCGTGTAACCGCGTTCTTTGGCCAAAGGGGTGGCGACGAAACGCTTGCGAATGGTGTCGAAGGCACCAACGTAGGTCGCCGGTGTTGAACGGGTGGTTTTGCCGATGGGGCTTTGGTCTACCATCACCACCCGGTTGATATGCTCCAGGCCGTCGATGCTGTCATGTGCGCCCGGGGCTTCGGTTTGCTCGCCCTGGTGCTTGAGAATGGCCGGGTACAGTATCTGGCGCATGAGCGTGGATTTACCGGAACCGCTGACGCCGGTCAGGCAGACCAATTGGCCGAGAGGAATGCGGACATCGATGTTTTTCAGGTTATGTTCGCGTGCGCCGTTAATGACGATGGCGGATTCAGTCGTTTGACTCGTTGCAACGGGTGCGGTGCTGACCTGATCAGTGCCATTCAGGTAGCGCGCAGTGAGGTTGTTCTTGCGCCGAAACAGCGCCTTGGGCGTGCCAAAGAACTCGATGTTACCGCCCGCTTTTCCAGGCCCGGGGCCAATATCGAGAATGCGATCGGCAGCCAGTATCACCTGAGGGTCATGCTCGACCACGAGCAATGAATTGTCCGCATCGCGCAGCCGGTGCAGTACCGTGACCAGACGCTGAATATCACGGGGGTGCAGACCGGTGCTGGGTTCGTCCAGCACGAAGAGGGTGTTGACCAGGGAAGTTCCGAGCGCCGTAGTCAGGTTAATGCGCTGTACTTCGCCACCGCTCAGTGTCCGGGACTGACGATCCAGCGTCAGGTAATCCAGACCGACTTCGCACAGATAGCCCAGGCGCGAGCGAATCTCGGTCAGCAGCAGTTGCGTCGGTTCGTCGGTATCGGTGTTAGCCAGTTGCTCAAAGAAGTTGGCACAACGCGACAGCGGCAGTTGCATCATATCGGCGATGTTGAGGCCAGGCAGGTGCTGAAACGTATCGTGCTTCAGCTTGGATCCAGCAGGAACGAAACGGGGTTGGCCCGCCAATGCTTGCTCTGCGGCCTTCAACGAGCCAACCCGCCACCAGAGTGAAGCGGGCTTCAAACGTGCGCCGTTGCAACTGGGGCAGGAGGTGTAGGAACGGTATTTGGAGAGCAGCACTCGAATGTGCATCTTGTAGGCTTTGCTCTCCAGCCAGTTGAAAAATTCCTGTACGCCATACCACACACCCTGGTCCCAGTCGCCTTCGCCCTCTATTACCCAGGCTTTGTGGTCGTCACCGAGTTCGGCCCAGGGCGTATCGATGGGAATGCCCCTTTTTTTGGCGTAACGCATCAGATCGCGCTGCACTTCTTCGTAAGCCGGCGTCTGAATGGGTTTGATAGCACCGCCTTTCAGGCTCTTGCGCTCATCGGGGATCACCAGGCCATAGTCGACACCGATGATGCGGCCGAACCCCCGGCAGCTGTCGCAGGCGCCGATGGGTGAGTTGAAGGAAAACTGGCTGGGGCTGGGTTCCGGGTAGTCGATATCGCACTGGGCGCAGTGGTGGTGGCTGGAGAAGCGCTCAGGCTTACCGGTCTCCCGGGCATCGTCCATCGGGTAAACCAGCACATGGCCTTTGCCGTAACGCAACGCCGTTTCGACGGCTTCGGTCAGCCGGCTGCGGTTATCTTCAGTCAGTTTCAAACGGTCCTGTACCACTTCCACCCGGTCGCCCTCGCGCCGATGGATGCGGGCATAGCCCTGCTGGTTCAGCAGTTGCGATACCTCGTCATCGCTTAACCGCTCTGGCACGTGCAGTGGAATGCACACCATCAGTCGTTGCCCTGCAGACCCATCCCGGTACAGAGCGCTCACGATGCTTTGCGGCGTATCGCTGACCACTTCCCGCCCACAGCTCTGGCAATACAGGTGCGCCAGGCGGGCAAACAGCAGTTTCAGGTAGTCGTTCAACTCGGTCATGGTGCCCACGGTGGAGCGGGAGGTTCGCACCGTGTTGCTCTGTTCGATAGCGATTGCTGGCGGTATGCCCTCAATGCTATCGACCGCGGGCTTATCCATCCGGTCCAGAAACTGACGGGCATAGGTTGAGAAGGTTTCAACGTAGCGGCGCTGGCCCTCGGCGTAGATGGTGTCGAACGCCAGGGTCGACTTGCCTGAACCACTTACCCCGGTGACGACCACCAGTTCGCCCAGCGGAATGTCCAGATCCAGGTTTTTCAGGTTGTTCTGGCGCGCGCCGCGCAGGCGGAGGGTGTCGTGGGGCATGGGGTTTGGCATCCGGGTTGTGGTAAGGGGTAACACACTATAAAGGAGCTAACGGATACGACCAAGGTGGGGTGTTGGATGTTCGTGGATCGAAAGCGTAAAAAGGCGCCATGGCAGCCGGAGAGCCATGGCGCAAAGGTCAATCACAAACTGATGCGATTGATGTCAGCCTTTGATGGCACCTGACGTCATACCGGACACTATCTGACGATTAAAAATCAAAAATACGATCAGCATGGGAACTGTAATCACCAGTATGTTCATAAACAGCAGGTTATAGGCTGTATTAAACATGCTCTGGAAGTTATACAGCGTGAGCTGGATGGTGACGTTGTCATCTCCGGGCAGGTAGTAGAGGGGGTGAACAAAGTCGTTAAAAATCACCACTGACTGGACGACTATGCAGGTTACTGTCACCGGTTTTAGTAATGGCATCATAACTTTGAAAAACAGCGTCAGCGGCCCGGCGCCATCCATAATGGCTGCTTCATCAAGATCCCTCGGTATGGTCGAGAAAAACGCCCGGTACAGGATGATGCCGAAGGAAATGTTGTAGGCCACTTCGATCAGCACCATGCTGTGTAATGTTCTGAAAATACCCAGTTGCTGCAGCATCCAGATAGTGGGCACGATGGCAGGTGGTATCATCAGCCCGCTGAGTACCAGAAAGCCAATCATCTTGTTCCAGGAGGTTTTTCGACGATTAAGCACGAAACCTACCATGGCCGAAAATACAACGATCAGGGTTACACTGGCGACGGTGATGATGGCGCTGTTGATGAACGCTTGAATCATCATGTAATCCCGCGCTTCAATAACCGCCGTAAGGTTTTCCCAGAGTTGCCATTGAGTGGGCCAGGAAAGGTCTAGCAGAGACGCCTGTTGGCGAGACTTGACGGCCGTCAACCCAATAAACAGAAAGGGTACGACAAAAAAGAGCAGGGCACCGCTGTAGGCCAGTACTGAAACCGTTAGTTTACGTGGCGCAATCATCTTAACGCTCCTCCCGGTTGAGGTAAGCCACGATCGGTAACGCCACCACCGCAATCACTACAAACAGGATCACGTTGCCAGCGGTAGAGAGTCCGTAAAAGCCAGCCTGGTATTGCTTGTAGATTACCGACGCCAGCACGTCAGAAGCAAACCCGGGGCCGCCCCGTGTCATGGCCCAGACGAGGTCGAAAGTACGTAAACCATCAATCAGGCTTAGCGTGGTTACAGTAGCAATGGCAGGCCTGGACAGGGGCAGTGTGATTCTCCAGAACTGCTGCCAGGCTGTCGCGCCATCGAGCCGGGCTGCTTCGTAAAAGTCCGTTGGAATGGCGGCAAGACCGGCGATCATGATCAATGTTGCCAGGCCAACGCCCCGCCAGATTTCAACCAGAGCGACCGAGAAAATGGCCAGGTCAGGGTCTATCAGCCAGCGGGGTCCGTCGACGCCGATGGCTGCGAGCGCTTGATTGATAAGACCGCTGTTGGGATCCATCAGCATGGTGAAGGTAATGCCGATACCGATGGTGCTGACCAGTACCGGAAAAAAGACCATGGATCTTAGCAGTCCTCTGAAATAAATATTCGAAGTCAGCAGGACGGCCAGGGCCATGCCCAACACAACCTTGCCGGCGGAGGTGGTAAAGCCAAACAGAAAGGTGTTGATTAGCCCTTTCAACAGGAAGGGTTCATTAAAAAATTCACGATAATTGTCCAGGCCGATGAATCGCTGATCAAACAGCGTCCAATGGGTCATGCTGAAATAGAAAGAGGCAACGGTCGGCACAAGAAACATCAGCCCATAAATCATGCCGGCGGGTAAGAAGAACCACATCGGATAATAGGACTGAATGCTGACAGACTTGGTCTTTCGTATACGGACGTCTGGCTTGTGCCGATTCATAATGGTGTCCACTGCAAGAACCCCGGAGTTGGGGCTCACACTGACCGGGAGTGTCGATCAGCGTGAGCGAGGTCAGAATATTGCCGGGTTAGGATTTACCAGCCAGACAATCCGAGTTGGCGGGCCTGACGGCTCACATCCCGATCATAGAGCTCTGCGCCGGATTGTGCATCACGGAAGCCGGAGCCAATTTCTACCATGATTTGTTCCAGCGACGGTCCCTTGACCGGCGACAGGAATTCCAGAGCCGGTGCGTTGCGGTCTGAATCCTGGAAGTAGACCAGCATATCCGCGACCGGCTGGGGCACTGTGTCGGGCAAACCACAGGTTTCGATCAGGAAGGGGCCTGCGGCGCCGATAGTCTCGACAATGGCTTCACAGCCTTCTGTGCTGGCAACGAACGCCAGAAAGTCTTTTGCTTCATCGGTGTGGTCACTGGTATTGGCGATGTACATCGAACCGGGCATCCAGACCGTCAAGCCATTGCCGTCGTCTCCAGGCTGGGCAAAAAATCCGATGTTTTCGACGCTCTCTTCACCGAAGTTATCGAGCATTGCCGAGACAGCGAACGTCAGCATGGGGTAGTGCGCACCCTCACCCTCGACCAGCATGCGCAAGCCGTCTTCGTAACCGGCGGATTCATAATCGCTGTTAAAGTAGCCGGCCTCGTGAACTTCCTGAATGCGTCTGAAGCTGTTCAGGGCTGCTTCACTGTTGGCAAACTGCCGATTTCCCGCCGTGAATTCCTCGGCAAAGTCGGGGTCTTGCTGCTGCACATTATAAAAGTCTGCGAGGAAGAACAGCTGGGCTGTCCAGGTTTCACCAAAGGTACCAATGACCGGTGCAACATCCGTTTGCGCGTCAATGATGGCATTATTTTCCATGAAGGCGTCCCAGGTAGTGGGGACCTCCAGGTCGAGCTCTTCGTACAATCCCCGGTTGTAGAAAATGCCACCACCCATGCCAGCCTCGAACGGAACACCGTAAACGCCTTCACCCTGAGCGACAACGGACTGATAGGATGGCGAGATCCGTTCCATAAAGTCCTCATCGCTCAGATCAACCAGGGTTCTGGACGGATTCAACGCCTGCATCAGCGAGCCTGAATTATAGATAAACAGGTCGGTCATGCTGCCGGTGGCCAGTCGGGTTCGAACAATGTTGTCCCCTTCCGAGCCACCCGGGCGAATTTCCACACTGATCTCTACGTTGGGGTTTCGCTCCTGATAAGCGGCAACCAGGGCATTGGCAACGGCCACGCTGTTGGGTGAGTTGTCACTCAGCAGACTGAGCTCAACCGGATCATGGGACGAGGCAATCGCCGTTGCCCCGATAAAGGCAGGAAGAGCCAGGCTCAGGCTGCGGAACGTTCTTGTCGTTTTCATGAGTCACCTCTATTGCTTTTTTTGTGGTTGTTTTAAGTGAATGCTGTTTGACACTCTGCTCGTCAGTCAGGCAGCAGGCGTTGCATCCGATAGGTAATTCGGTGCTGACCCGCACCGAGTTCGGCCAGGTCTGCCAATGAAGCAGGTTGACCGTTGCACTGCACATCGCTGATCGGTTCTGGTTGGGAGAAACGACCCGTGGCACCTTGCGGTATTTCAATGGTGTAGGTTACTCGGTCACCCTCAACCGACCAGGCGGCGCTGATCAATCCAATGTGCGCCTGGTAGCTGGCATGAACCGGACCCAGCGTCGGCAAAATGACCGGTGTGAATTCGATCGCTTTAAAACCGGGCTGGTCTTCAGCAGGGCGAATACCCGCAACACCTTCGAACAGCCACTGGCATACGGCGCCATAGGCATAGTGGTTGTAGGAGTTCATATCCGGCGAGAAGGCGGTGCCGTCTTCGCGAATGGCGTCCCAGCGTTCCCAGATGGTGGTGGCACCCTGCTTCACCTGGTAGAGCCAGCCAGGTACCGATTCCTGGAGAAATAATTCAGAAGCCAGCTCGAGCTCGCCAATTTTTATCAGCGCTGGCAGCAGCGCTGGCGTGCCAATGAAACCGGTGCCGATGGTTTTTCCGGTGCGGTGAATGGCATCGACAAAGTACCCTTTGACTGCAGCCCAATGTTGCTCGGGCACCAGATTGTGCTGGATCGCCAGGGCGTAGGAGGTTTGGTCGTTGTAGGCAATGCGTCCGGACGGTGTAATGAATTCTTCGGCGAATGCCAATTTCACTTGCTCCGCTTGTGCAAGCAATTGGTGTTCGGTATCAGTGTTTCCCAACAGGCGAGCAACCCTGGCCGTATTGGTTAAGGCGATATAGAGATAGATGGTTGCAGCCGCATCATCACCCATGGTGGCATGCGGTTTGTCGGTCGGCCCGGAAGGCTGTAGCCAGTCACCGAATGAAAACCCCCGCTCTGACCAATTGCGGGGTGGTCGAACGATGGGCCCATCGCTGATCGACCATACGAAATCGATCCAGCGCAACATGGCGGGGAAGCTGCGCTCCAGCGCGGAGCGGTCGCCGTAGTGGTCCCAGAGCGTGAGTGGCAGTACGTGGATGACATCGCCCCAGCCGGTGCTGCCGGCGAAGTTGGGCATCTTGGAGTTATCTCGCCGTACCGGGTTGGGGACCGTGTGCGGGATGGCGCCTTCGGTGGTTTGTTCAACCAACACGTCGTTAAGCCACTTGCTCAAAAAGGTATGGCTGTCGTGAAGGAAGCAGGCGGTCGGGGCGAATACCTGGGCATCCCCCGTCCAGCCGAGGCGTTCATCCCGTTGTGGGCAATCGGTTGGTGCTTCAATGAAGTTAGAGCGCTGTGACCAGATCGTATTTTCAACCAATCGGTTGACCAGCGGTTGGCCGCATTCGAAGGTACCAGTCTGGTGTTGTATGGAACTGATGGGAACAGATTCAATACTCGTGAGCTTCGCTTTGCCACTGAGCGTTACCCGCGCATAGCGGTATCCCATAAAGGTAAAATGAGGTTGATATTGCTCAGCGCCGACGCCCTTACAGGTGTAGCGTATTTCTGCCGCTGCCGTTCGGTAATTGCGGTTATCGAACTCACGATTCGGGCCGACGATCTCAGAATGTTCGATGAGAACTTCGTCACCGGGCTGCGCCTCGACAGTGAAACGGACATAGCCCGCAAGGTTCTGACCAAAGTCGACAATCAACCGGCCGTCGCTGTCATGCCACTGATTTGCTGCTTTGAATGGCTTCAATTCTCTGACCGGTGTTGTTTCCTGCGACATCAGGATTGAGCTGTCGAAACCTAAAACATTAACACCCTGGGTTGCTTCCAACGTTGTGGCCCGAGCGTCAAAGTGCTCACCCAGATAAATCCCGCTTTTCTGAATGGCGGTCAGACCGGATTTCCAGCGGTCATTGGTTGCCACCAGAAGTTGATCATCCGCGGTGCGAATTTCAGCCATGGCGGCGAGCTTGTCGCCCCAGGTATTGAACAGTGCCACATCTCCCCACATCATCTGTGAGCGCAGCCAGCCATCTGCCAACCAGATTTCGATGTGGTTGGTGCCTGGCTTAAGCAGGTCGGCTACTGAATAGGTCTGGTAGCTAAGGCGAAGGTCATACGCTGTCCAACCGGGGGTTAACAGGTCGCTCCCCACGCGCTTGCCGTTGATGAAGCAGCGGTAGAGGCCGAGTGCGGTTATCAACAGCTGGGTGTCTTGTGCGGGTTGGTCGGCCAGTTCGAATTCTGTGCTCAGGAAAGGCGCTGGGCTGCCAACACCGGCATCGGTGCCGGGCTGAATCATTTGGGCATGCAGAAATGCCGGGCTTACCGACTGAGCGGGTGCGGTCATGAAGCATTGTCTCCGTTACTGCCGACGGGAAAAACCAGTCGTCGGCCTTTGTTTTGTTTTTGTATAACGTTCTACAAACTATACTAGTCATCGCCGATTGAATTGCAAGAAGAAAATGTCAAAAAACGTTACTATCAATCACAACTGATCATAAGGTGTCATTTGGATGAATGAGGTTCTGCATGACCGGGCGCGCTAAACGGGTCACCATCCGCACCGTTGCTGAAGATGCCGATGTCTCGGTAGCTGCGGTCTCCAAGGTGCTGCGTAATTCCTACGGGGTGAGCGAGCGCATGCGGGAAAAAGTGCAGGCGTCGATGCAAAAGCTCGGCTACCGCCCGCACAGCGCCGCACGCGGGTTAAGAGGCAAGACCTTTACTATTGGCCTGTTGCAAAATGACTTGCGCAACCCCTACCTGCCGACCATTTTCGACGGTATTTTCAAGGGCCTGGAGGGTAGCGGCTTTCAGCCTTTGCTGGGGGTGGGGCAGTCTACTGAACCGCTCGAAACCGCTCTGATCAATGCCATGATAGACCGTCAGATGGACGGTTTGATTATGGTTGCCCCGCGGCTGCCGGGCGAGAAAATTGAACAGTTTGCGCGCGAGGTTCCAACCTGCATTATTGCCCACCACCACCCCGATGAGGATGCCTTCGACACGGTTAACTTCGATGACAAACTAGGTGCCCGGGTCGCTGTTCGGCACCTGATTGAACAGGGGTGTCATAACATTGTGATGCTCAGTCAGGCGTTGCCTGAGCCTGGTGTTTCCAACGTTATTCAGCAGCGTGAGCTCGGCTTTATTGAAGCTATGGGTGGGCTGAATAAGCGTCCATCTGATGCCATTGTGCACGGCTTTTTCGATGCCGCTTCGACGGAAACGCTGATCAGGGAATTACTGCTAAAACCGGATCGGCCGGATGGCCTCTTTTGCTGGAGTGATATGGTGGCAACTCAGGTGTTTGTTGCGGCCGCGGAGATTGGGCTGCGCATTCCTGAAGACATCGCTGTCGTCGGTTATGACAACACCTACGATGATCAGCTTCGGCCCTTTGGCCTGAGTAGCCTGAACCAGCCTGGCTATAAACTCGGGGTAGCTGCGGCTCAGTTGCTGCTGAGCCGCATTGAAGGGCGCTCCGAGGCCGAACACAAAGTGTTCAGCCCGGAGCTGATCGTTCGAGGCAGTTCGCTGCGCTCAGACGATACCTGAACCAGACCCACCACTGGCAGGGCGCTGCTTGGCAACGTTGGCCCGGTACCCACTCTTGCGGTAGGTGGCAATCGGGTCGATGGCGCCGCCGGTACGATGCCGTGCCATTTGCAAAATGGGCTCAACATCCAGATTAAAGGCAGCTTTCAGGGTTGCCTGTGCCATCAGCGGGTCGTTATCAGCCTGGTATTGGGCCAGTTGCGACCGATCGACCAGGCTGGCCTTGATGAACGCCCGTTGAACTTCGGCGGCGCTATACATCAGGCTTTCGACCGGGTCGGTGACGTTGTGTGACTGATCCAGCATGTAGAAAGGTGCGAAGCTAGGTTCTGCTGCTTTGAAGTCCACCAGTTCCAGGAATACCAGAAACAGCTGGTAGGGGTCGATTGAACCGCTGTCTAGGTCGTCGTCGCCGTATTTGCTGTCGTTGAAATGGAACCCACCTAGTTTGCCGAACTGCGCCAGCCGCGCGACGATCATCTCAATGTTGACGTTGGGTGCGTGGTGACCCAGATCCACCAGCGACAAGCACCTCTCGCCGGTTTCCTTCGCTGCCAGATAACTGCTGCCCCAATCCTGAATCACCGTGGAATAAAACGCCGGCTCAAACATCTTGTGTTCCAGCAGCATGTTCCAGTCTTTAGGCAGGGCGTTGTATATCGTTTTGGCGCTGTCGAGGTAATGGCTGAAACTGTTGCGGAAATGCTGTTGACCGGGGAAGTTGGAGCCATCGCCGACCCAGACGGTCAGCGCTTTGGAACCCAGTGCTTTGCCCAGTTCGATCACCTCAATGTTGTGCTTGATCGCTTGCTCTCGCACCGCCTCGCTGGTGTGGGTGAGGCTGCCGTACTTGTACGACTGAGTCTGATCGGGCTGATCCTGAAAGGTGTTGGAGTTCATCGCATCGAACGCCAGCCCGCGATCTTCCGCAAACGCTTTTAGCTCGGCCGGATCTGTTGGCCGATCCCAGGGAATGTGCAGTGACACCGTTGGCGTGGCCTGGCTCAGTTGCTGAATAACAGCACAGTCATCCAGTTTTTCGAAAATAGTGCGCGGTTCACCAGGCCCCGGGAATCTCGCGAAACGAGTACCACCGGTACCCACACCCCAGGAGGGCAGGGCAACGGCAAAGCCGGTTGCCGCCTGGGTGAGTTGTTCGATATCGACATCGCTACGGGCCAGTTTTGCCGCCAGGGCGTCATAGTCAGCCGTCAGCGCTGTTTCCTGCTGACGGTTGTGTTCGGATACCAGATCCGTTGATATTGGCCGGGTCATAACCCACCTCCAGTCATTGTCTTGTTGTTATCGGGTGAACGAGGGCGCATGGCCTGCATCGACGTTCAGGATATTACCGGTTGATTTTGCGGAGGCATCGCTGGCGAAGAAATAGATGCCTTCGGCGATGTCTTCGGGCAGCACGCTCAATTTGAGCAGGCTGCGCTGACGGTAGTGGTCTTCGAGTTCATCCTCGGCCAGGTTATAGGCGTCGGCGCGCTCTTCTTTCCACTTACCGGTCCAGATTTTCGAGCCGCGCAGAACGGCGTCCGGGTTGACCACGTTGGCACGAATACCGTGTGGCGCGCCTTCGAGGGCAACGCAACGCGCCAGTTGAACTTCGGCGGCTTTGGCGGTGCAGTAGGCCGATGCATTGGCCGAGGCGACCATGGCATTTTTGCTGGCAACGAACACCATATTGCCACCCATCTGCTGGGCTTTCAGAACTTTGAATGCCTCACGCGCTACCAGGAAGTAGCCGGTGTTCAGAATGCTGTGGTTCAGGTTCCAGAGGTCGAGGCTGGTTTCATCCAGCGGGGCGGATGATGCGATGCCGGCGTTGGACACCACAATGTCGAGCCCGCCAAAGGCGACCGAGGTTGCCGCCATCGCATCAATGACGGCCTGCTCTTTGGTCACGTCCATGGTGACGGAATTGACCTGGTCGGGGCTGAACTGCTTTTTAAATGAGCCTTCAACCTCTGTCAGGCTGCCGGTGTCGATATCCATCAACATCACGCAGGCACCGTCAGCCATCAAGCGTGCGGCGGTGGCCTGACCAATGCCGCCAGCACCGCCGGTGACCAGGGCAATCCGCCCGGCCAGGGCCTTGGGCTTGGGCATGCGCTGCAGTTTGGCCTCTTCCAATAGCCAGTATTCGATGTCGAAGGCCTCTTGCTCGGGCAGACCCATGTATTCGCTTACACCGGACGCACCGCGCATAACGTTAATGGCGTTGACGTAAAACTCACCGGCGATGCGCGCCGTGGCTTTGTCTTTGGCGAAGGAGAACATGCCGACGCCGGGCACCAGGTAGATGACCGGGTTGGCATCGCGCATTGCCGGGCTGTTGTCGCGTTTGCAGCGATTATAGTAGGCGGCGTAATCCTGGTTGTAGGCGTCGAGTTGAGCGTCGAGCCCGGCGATGACGTCTTCCAGGTTGTCTTTGGCCGGGTCGTAGTCGACGACCAGTGGCTTGATCTTGGTGCGCAGGAAGTGGTCCGGGCAGGAGGTGCCCAGTTCCGCCAGCGCGGGCATGTTGTTGGAATTGACGAATTCGAGCACTTCCGGGTTGTCGTTGAAGTGGCCGATCTGGCGCTGGCGCTGGCTGGTTTTACCGCGAATCACCGGCATCAGCTGTGCGGCGACGGCGCGGCGGCGGTCTTCGCTCAGTGTGGTGTGGCGCGCGCCGCCGAAGGCGTCGACGCCGGCCAGGCGCTTGTCCAGCCAGGCTTGCGCCTTGTTGATCATCTCCAGCGAGGTCTCATAGCATTCTTTGCTGGTATCACCCCAGGTAAAGAGCCCGTGGGCTTCGAGCACGATGCCTTTCAAGTGCGGCTTTTCAATGGCCAGTTTTTCCAGCTCCAGGCCGAGTTGATAGCCAGGGCGCATCCAGGGCAACCAGCCTATGTCGCCGCCGTAGATTTCTTCGGTCAGTTCGCGGCTGTTCTTTGAGGCGGCGATCGCGATAACGGCATCGGGGTGGAGGTGATCGATGTGCGCCTTGGCGACATAGGTATGCAGAGGGGTATCGATGCTGGCCGCTTTGGGGTTCAGGTTAAAGGTGCAGTGCGGCAGGTAATCGACCATTTCGTCTTCGTGTGCTTCACCCCGATACAGGTTTTTCAGCGCTCGCAGCTTATCCATATAAAGGGTGGCGAAACCATCGAGCCCCATGCTGCCAATATCCCCGCCCGAGCCTTTTACCCACAATACTTCAACGGACTCACCGTTGAGCGGGTCTTTGCAGAAAATCTTGGCTGAGGTGTTGCCGCCACCGTAGTTGGTGACGCGCATGTCAGAACCGAGCAGGTTCGAGCGGTACTGCAACAATTCCGGTTCAGACAGCGTTGCGGCGGTGGCGTCATCCCAGAGGTTGGGAATAAACGCGTCAGATTGGGCGGGCATAGGAAGGTTCCTCATTGTATTGGGTATAGACGATAGTTCGGTCTGGCTGTGACTGTTCCCCCCGCGCTGGTTATACTTGGCGTTATGACGGGTGGTGAACGATTTTTACCAAGTTTAGCGTCACAATATTTCATTATCAATCATTTATTTTCAAATAAAGGGTTGTAAATTGCATTTTCTTGCTTAATATGACTGAAGGAGATTGGTTATGCATGAAATTGAACGACATCGGATTATTCTGACCGAGGTCGACGAGAAGCCGATTGTCACCCTGGGATACCTGGTTGACCTCTTGGGTGTCTCGGAGGCGACGGTCAGGCGCGACATCAGTCAATTGCATAAACAAGCCAAGTTAAAGAAGGTCCGTGGGGGTGCGGAAGCGATCAACCCACCGAGTCGAACCAGCCTGCTGGGGCGGCCCTATTCGGTGAATCAGTCGATCAACGCCCGCGCCAAACGGGAAATTGCCCGGGCGGCGGTGAACCTGTGCGAAGACGCTGCCTCCATCATTATTAATGGCGGCACCACCACCTTCTTCATGGCTGAGCATTTAAAAACAAAGAAGCTCAACATTTTGACCAACTCCTTTGTTATGGCCGAACACTTGCTGAAACACAGTAAAAATACCGTCACGGTCCCCGGGGGGACGGTGTATCAGGAGCAGAACATCATCCTGAGCCCTTTCCCGAACGACGTGTCCAGCCACTTCTTTGCGACCTATCTGTTTCTGGGCGCTCAGGGTGTTGGGCCACAGGGTGTGCTGGAGGCGGACCCGCTGATCGTACAGGCCGAGATGAAACTGATTAACCAGGCTGAAAAGCGGGTGCTACTGGTCGACAGCAGCAAATTCAGCAATCGGTCCAATTTGATTTTGTGCCCGTTGTCGCTCATCGATTACGTGATTACCGATGATGGCATCGATGCAAAAAGCCGGAAGATGATCGAGGAGGCAGGGTGCCAGTTGATCGTCGTTTCAATGACCAATCAGGCCACGATGCCTGAAACCATACCCTGACAGCAGTGCGACCTTCGTGATGCTCAAAGGGTAATACAACAATAAGATGGAGAAATCACAATGAATCTGAAGACCCTTTTAGCCGCGACGGCTGCCGTTGCAACACTTGTTTTCTCGCCACTGTCTCATGCTGAGGATGTGCGCATCGCCCTGGTGGTTAAATCGCTGGGTAACGGTTTCTTTGAAGCGGCCCATGAAGGTGCGCAGGAAGCGGCCGCCGAACTGGGTGATGTCGAAGTGATTTATACCGGCCCAACTACCACGACAGCCGAAGGCCAGATTGAAGTCATTACCTCGCTGATTGCCCAGAACGTTGACGCCATCGCGGTTTCGGCGAACGATGCCAATGCACTGGTGCCTATTCTGCAACGCGCGCGCAGCCGGGGCATTACGGTAATATCCTGGGATTCCGGCGTAGCGGCTGCAGGTCGCGAAGTGCACCTGAATCCATCGAGCAACGCCCTGATTGGTGAAATGAACATTCGTCTGGCTGCAGATGCGCTGGAACAAGCCGGTGCCAGCGAAGGCCAGTTTGCCATCATGAGCGCAACGCCCACCTCAACCAACCAGAACATCTGGATTGAAGAAATGCGCAAGGTGCTGCCCGATTACCCGCAGCTGGAACTGGTTGATGTCGCCTATGGCGATGACCTGGCCGACAAGAGCTACCGCGAAGCCCTGGCTTTGCTGAGCAACCACAGTGATCTGAAAGTGATCGTAGCGCCTACCACCGTCGGCTTCCTGGCAGCGGCCCAAGCTGTACGCGATGAAGGCCGGGTCGGTGAAGTCTATGTAACGGGCCTGGGTTTGCCGTCAGAAATGGCGGGCCATGTGGATGCGGGTGTCGTGCACAACTTTGCCATCTGGAACCCGATCGACCTGGGTTACGCGGCGACTCACATTGCCTATGATCTGGTGAAAGACACCAACGGCAATGGCACTGTATCGATGGGTCGCCTGGGTGAAGGCACACTGGACGACAACGGCGAAGTCGCCATGTCCGAGCCCTTTATCTACGATGCCAGCAATGTGCATCAGTTCGCCGAGATCTTTTGATCTGCAGCGGTTGAGTGATGGTGAGCCGTTGGCAAAAACGTTGATAACGGCTCCCTAAGAAATGCATTCAACTCAGGCTGTCTGTTAAGGGTTACTCAGGACAGGCAGCCTGTTACGTTGATTTATAACTATAAGAAATCGCCATGACCACTGATACGCCCTTGTTTGCTCTACGCAATGTGTCAAAAGTATTCCCTGGAGTAAAAGCGCTGGATGACGTTCAGCTCGAACTGTACTCCGGGCAAGTCACTGCTCTGGTTGGTGAGAACGGGGCCGGTAAATCGACTCTGGTAAAAACCATGACCGGTATCTATCAGCCGGAGGCCGGAGACATCTGGTTTAACGGTGAAGTAGTGAGTTTTCCGAATCCGGAGGCGGCCCGCCAGATGGGCATTACCGCTATTCACCAGGAAACGGTTCTGTTCGATGAACTGAGCGTCGCGGAAAATATTTTTGTGGGCAGTTACCCGACCAAGGGGTGGCTGAAGTCCATCGACTGGTCGACCATGAACGAACGCGCCCGGGCGATTCTGGCTGAGATTGAAGCGCCGCTTTCTCCCACAGCGCCGCTCAAAGGGCTGAGCATCGGCCAGAAGCATATGGTTGCCATTGCCCGGGCGTTGTCGGTAAAGGCGCGGGTCGTGATTCTTGACGAGCCCACCGCGGCCTTGTCACACCACGAAATACAAGAGCTGTATGAGATTATCGAGCGGCTTAAAGCCAACGGCACCGCGATTCTGTTTATTACCCACAAGTTTGATGAGATTTTTGCCGTGGCGGATCGGTATACCGTGTTTCGCGACGGCCGTTACATCGGCGCCGGTTCCATTAAGGAGGTCACAGAGCCTGAGCTGGTGGAAATGATGGTCGCCCGTAGCGTTAAGGATACCTACCCCAAGGTTGAGGCGGAGCTTGGTGACACCGTGTTCAGTGTGAAAAGTCTCAGCCACCCGACTGAATTCGACGATATATCCTTTGACGTTCGTCGCGGGGAAATCCTGGGGCTATATGGTTTGGTAGGAGCCGGGCGCACCGAGATCATGAAGGCGATCATCGGGTTATCACCCAAAGCCAGCGGACAGGTTTTTCTGGATGGCCAACCAATCGACATTCGCTCTCCGGCTGAAGCCATTCACCACGGTATTGTTTATGTGCCCGAAGAACGCCAGCAACAGGGTGTCATGCTCGACTTGCCGATTTATCAGAACATCAGCCTGCCGCAGTTGCATCGTACCAGCAAAGCCGGCTTCCTTCGGCCAAGCCGGGAGTACGAGCTGACCCAGGATTATGCCAAACGACTGAATGTAAAAACCTCCAACTGGAGTGAAGTGGTGAATAACCTGTCGGGTGGCAATCAACAGAAGGTGGTGATTGCCAAGTGGCTGGCGACTGATCCCAAGGTCATTATTCTGGATGAACCAACCAAGGGGATTGATATCGGCTCCAAGGCAGCGGTGCATCAGTTCATGTCAGAGCTGGTGCAGCAGGGGCTTGCAGTCATTATGGTGTCGTCTGAACTGCCTGAAGTCATGGGCATGGCAGACCGGATTATTGTGATGCACGAGGGGTTGATCACCCAAACGTTATTGCGCAGTGAAGCCAGTGCCGAGGGCATTGTCAGTGCCGCTACCGGAGGCCAGTCATGAAGTTTGCCATGCGAATCGTGGAGCAACGGGAACTGCTGCTGGCGACGGTGATCCTGTTCATGCTGGTGGTTATTGCCAGTATTAACCCGGGGTTCGTTCACCCTGAGAACCTGGCCAGTGTCTTTAACGACACCTCCATTCTGATCATCCTGGCGCTGGGCCAGATGCTGGTGATTCTGACCCGGTGTATTGACTTGTCGGTGGCGGCGAATGTGGCGCTAACCGGAATGGTTGTGGCGTTAATCAACTCAGTCTTTCCAGGCGTGCCCATTCCTTTGCTGCTGGTTCTTTCGTTAATACTCGGGGCTGGCCTGGGGGCAATCAACGGCGCCTTTGTCTGGTTGTTGAGTGTTCCGGCCATTGTGGTGACGCTGGGGACCATGAGCATCTATCGCGGTGTCATCTTTTTACTCAGTGGTGGTGAATGGGTAAACGCTCACCAGATGAGCCCGGAATTTCTGGCCCTGCCACGCCAGGTTTTTCTCGGTCTTCCCGTATTGAGCTGGATCGCCCTGGTGGTGATGGTAGCGGTGTACTTGTTGAGCCGTTTTCGCCCCTTTGGCCGCGAACTCTACGCGTCAGGCGGCAACCCCCATGCGGCTTTCTATACCGGCATTAACGTGGGGCTGACGCAGTTCAAGGCGTTTGTTATTTCCGGCGCACTGGCCGGGTTGTGCGGGTACCTCTGGGTGTCCCGCTATGCGGTGGCTTATGTGGAAGTTGCCAATGGGTTTGAGCTGCAAGTTGTGGCGGCCTGCGTTATTGGCGGTATCAGCATTATGGGGGGTGTCGGCTCGGTTGGCGGTGTGATTCTGGGGGCTCTGTTCCTGGGCATTATCAATAATTCGCTGAGTGTTGTCGGGGTATCCCAGTTCTGGCAACTGGCCATTTCGGGGTCGGTCATCCTGATCGCGGTGATCGCCAATTCCCGCTCGGAGCGTCGTGCCGATCGCATCATCCTGCGCAAGGCAATAGCTGCCGACGCCCTGCAACCGAACCCGGGAACCGCCGCGAGCCGTTGAGGAACCTTTTATGGAACAAACCATGAATCAAGCCACTACGCCCAATCAGCTGGGCGCTTCCTGGAAGGGCATCGCCTTTCGTTGGGAAACGTTTTTACTGGCGGTGTTCGCCTTCGTTTTTGTCATGTTTGCAATGGCATCACCTTACTTCCTGAGTGTCTGGAACCTGTCGGATGCGACCTTTAATTTTACCGAACGCGCCCTGATCGCTTTGCCGATGGCGATGCTGATTATCTGCCGGGAAATTGATTTGTCGGTGGCATCGACCATGGCGCTGGCGTCAGTGGCCATGGGGATGATCGCCGAACTGGGGGCTGGTGTGCCAGCCGTCGTGGTTATCGGCTTGTTTGTCGGTCTGCTCTGCGGGCTGTTCAATGGTTTTATTGTCACGACCTTCGGCATTCCGTCGATCGTGGTCACGATTGGCACCATGAGCCTGTTTCGTGGCATTACCAATGGTCTGATGGGCAATGAGGTACTGAACAGTTACCCCGCCGGGTTTTCCTACTTCGGCCAGGGCTACGTACACTGGGTGTTTTCCTTTCAGTTTGTGCTGTTTTTGGGCGCGGCTTTGCTGTTTTATGTTTTGCTGCATCATACCAACTTTGGCCGCCGGACCTACGCCATCGGTGCCAACCCGGTAGCGGCCGAGTACTCGGGGATTCGGGTGAACCGTCACAAGATGATTTTGTTTGCCGCCGTCGGGTTAATGGCGGGGCTGGCATCTGTGCTGCTGACGTCTCGCCTGGGCAGTACCCGGCCGGCGATTGCCTTTGGCTGGGAGCTGAGCATCGTCACTATGGTGGTGCTGGGTGGTGTGAATATCCTGGGTGGCTCGGGTTCGATTATTGGGGTGGTGATAGCCGCTTTTCTGATGGGCATCGTGACCTTTGGCCTGGGTTTGTTGAATGTGCCTGGTGTGGTGATGACGATTATTATCGGGGCCATGCTGATCACGGTGATTAGCCTGCCGATCATCGCGCAGCGCTTGAAAGCCATGCGGAGTAAACGCTTGTGATCTATGCCTCTGTCATGCAATTACACCCGGGTTACGAGGCAGAATACCAGCGCCGCCATGATGACCTCTGGCCAGACCTGCGCGAGCACCTGAAAGCCTGCGGCATGCGCAATTATCGTATTTTCCTGCACCCGGAGACGCTGCAGCTGTTCGCCAGTTTTGAAACCGACCAGCCACTGGACGAAGCTAGGCTTAAGGCTGCGCCGGTGATGCAGCGCTGGTGGGATGCGATGGCGGACATCATGGAAAACCGCACAGACTCAACAGAACCGTTTGCTATTCCCCTGAAAGAGGTTTTTCATTTACCGTGACAGCCCATCAGCAGACCCAAGCGAGCAAGGCGGACATTGTTGCGGTGTTCGACATTGGTAAAACCAACCTGAAACTGTGTGCGCTTGACGCCAACCAGCTAACAGACGCACCGCTGGATGTATTGCGACACACGAACGAGGTGATCGATCGGTCACCCTACCCGCATCTGGACAGCGAAGGTACCTGGCTCTGGTTACAGCGGGGTCTTAAAAACTTTGGCGAGCGGTTCTGCGTTCGGGCGATAGCCATCACCACTCACGGCGCCACGGCAGCTTGTCTGAAAGGCGATGCATTGGCGCTGCCCATTCTTGATTACGAAAGCGATGTTTGCCAGGCCGTTGTTGAAGATTACAGGGCGTTGCGTTCCGGGTTTGAGCAGACAGGTAGCCCGGAAATGGCCGTTGGCCTGAATCTGGGCTTGCAGCTCTATTGGCTGTCTAAAGCCTTTCCGGACCGGTTCTCTGAAGTCACCGATATTCTGACTCTGCCACAATACTGGGGTTGGCGATTGAGTGACAAAAAAGTCAGCGAAGTGACCTCGCTGGGGTGTCACACCGACTTGTGGTCGCCAGCCCGAAACGACTTTTCTGACCTGGTTACGCGACTTGGCTGGTGTGATTTATTTCCACCCGTTGCTGCTACCGGCCAGCCGGTTGGCACGATTCGACCTGAACTGGCCGACTCATTAGGCTTGCCGGCAGACTGTGTCGTTTGCAATGGCATTCACGACAGCAATGCCTCGCTGGTGCCGCATTTGTTGAGCGCAAGCGAGCCTTTTACGGTGGTGTCCAGCGGTACCTGGACGATTATGTGTCGGGTGGGTGGTGAACCGGTCACCCTGACCGAAGCCGATGACATGCTGCTGAACGTCAATGCCTTTGGCGATGCCGTTCCGACCATTCGATTCATGGGCGGGCGCGAGTGGGAAACACTCAGAGGCACCAGTGAGTCGGATTTGAAGGATCTTGAAAGCGTGATGCAGCTGGGTGTGTTTGCGGTACCGTCATTCAGTGATCAGGGCGGGCCCTTCCGCACTCAACATGGCCGTCTGACCGGACCGGTACATGAACTGACCGCCACCCAGAAAACAGCCCTGGCCTCCTTGTATTGTGCGCTGATGACAGACTATTGCCTGGACCGACTGGAGCATCGTGTTGGTGACATCATCGTTGAAGGTGCCTTTGCCCGTAATGAAACCTACCTGAGGGTTCTTGCCAGTCTGCGTCAGCAAAAAGGGGCGCAGCCGGTAAGGTGCAGTGCTGATGTGACGGGTACGGCGCAGGGAGTGGCCTTGTTGTGGCAGGGGAAGAAATCGGGAGCTGAGGCACTGCAAAAAGACAGTGCGCTGGTTAAGCCTTTGCCTGACAAAGCTGACCGATTACTGCAGGCGCACGCCAGGCAATGGCACGAAACGATAAAGAGCCATTCTGTTTAAATGCCTGGATGTCTTGCGGGTAAACCTGAAAAAGAAGTGAAAGTAGAGAGTGGGGGAGGGAGCCCTCCCCCGTTTTCAGTGGATATTACCGCCGCTGCAATCAGGCAGCTTTGGTTTTATCCTTGTTTTCCTGATGCTCAATGGCCGTGCTGGAAGCCTTGCCGTTAATGGCAATGGTTTTCGGCTTCATCGCCTCGGGCACTTCCTTGACCAGTTGAATGGTCAGCAAGCCGTGCTTGAGCTCTGCGCCGCGCACTTCCACATGGTCGGCCAGGTTGAACTTGCGTTCAAAGGACCGGTAGGCAATGCCCTGATGCAGGAAGCGACGGTTCTTGTCATCTTCGTTGTTGGCTTTCTTGCCGCGTACCGTCAGTACGCCGTTTTCGACCTGAAGGTTCAGTTCCTCTTCTTCAAAGCCGGCCACTGCCAGGGTAATACCGTACTCGTTTTCACCCGTCACTTCGATGTTGTAAGGCGGGTAACCGTTGGAGGTTTGCTCGCCACGCAGGGCGGAATCCAACAGGTTGGCCATACGGTCGAAGCCAATGGTGCTGCGGTACAGTGGTGTTAAGTCGATGTGTGTCATAGTCATATTCTCCTAACGAAGCAATATAATAGTCAGCCCCTGAGGGCACTGGTTAGATAACAGCCGGGACTCTCATCGAGACGTCCTGCTGCACGACTTAAGATAGGGTTGAAGCGAAGGGTTTCAAGCGGCTCTGAAATGTAAAAAAATCGTTAGGAGTGAGTAGTAAAGAACCTGAAGGGTGCATCCAACCGTTACCCGGGTAGCGTCTGTACTGATAAATCGGGTGAATAATTGAGGAATCACAGAATGGCTACCAGCGTCGCCCCTACAATAGTCTCGTTATGCTCGTCTTTCGCAGACAGGGACCCTACACCGCTTTATACTGGCGCCGGATCATGAACGGAGCCCCAGTCTTGGCCACGCCTTCCCGTACCAGAGAGTCAGACCCGGTCGAAGCCGCGCAAATGCAGCGCTGGCTGGAACGGGTGTGTGCGCAAGACACCCGGGCGCTGCGCAGCCTTTACGACCTGACCAGCGCCCGACTGATGAACGTGTCGGCGCAGATCCTCAAAGATGATGCAGAAGCCGCCGATGTCTTGCAGGAGGTCTACCTGAAAGTCTGGCAGCAGGCGGCAGATTACACCGGGGTTGGGTCTGTCTGGGGCTGGTTGATCGTCATCACCCGCAATGCCTCACTTGATCGGCTTCGCAGTCGGCAGCGTAAACGTGAAGAATCCCTGGATGATCTGGACCCGATTGATATCGGGGAGCAGTCCCACCACAACGCAGTGGACAGTGGCATAGAGCGGTGCCTGGAGGTTCTGAACGATAATGCTCGCCAGGCCATTGTTTTATCCTACATTTACGGGTTTAGCCATCATGAAGTCCAGCAGCGACTGGAGCGACCTCTGGGTACGGTGAAAGCCTGGATCCGGCGTGGTTTACAGGAGTTGAAACGATGTCTCGAAGCCTGAGGTATTCCAACCCCGACGTCTGCGACCAGTTGGCCGCCCAGTACGTCGCGGGTGACATGACGGCCCGGGTGCGTCGACGCATGGAGCAACTGATGCGGGAACATCCGCCGCTGAAGGCTGCGGTTGCGGACTGGTCGGACCGAATGATGCCGCTCCAAAACCGCTACCCCGAGCAGGCGCCACCGGCGAGCCTTTGGCGTCAGATCGAACACTCGTTACCGGCGGATAGCAAACCAAAAGCGCAAACAGCGCCGACCCGAAAAACCGGCGTCCTTACCCGGCTTCTGGATTGGCTTAACCCGGGCGTGCTGTGGCCAGCGGTGACCGGCGGTGCCTTGGTTGCCTTGGTGATGATCACCTTGAACCTCGGCCTGGTGCGTTCGCCCGAATCCATCGGCCCAGCCTATATGGCCCCGCTCAGTTGGGAAGGTGACGTTGCACTGGTAGTCAGCGGCTACCGTCGCAACGGCGACCAACCGGCCTGGTTATCAGCCCAGTGGTCGGCCCGCCTGGATGATCGGCCCGAGGGTGCTACGCACCTCTGGGCTGAAACCGGAGAAAACCGGGAGTGGGTTTACCTGGGCGCCGTCACCCCTGAAAACCGACGCTGGGATCTGGATGCCGAAGGTTGGCAGGCCGTGATGGAAGCCCACCGGTTGGTGGTCAACGACAACCCCGGCACCATTCAACCACAGCTGGCGTTGATGGAAGGACCCTGTATTCAACTGGGTAATTGGGATTCGGCCGACGGTTAGCATTGCCAGTTACGCTGGTGCTAGGGAGCCTCTGAATAACTCCCCCAGGGCTCTGCGCGAGCTAAAAGGTTCTGCCACAAGGCGCACTTCGCAGCGCAATGGCCGTAGCCCTTGTCAAGAAGTGCAACGCAGGGGCAGGACGTTTTAGCCGCGCCCTCCGGGGCTTTCCGAGGAACGCTGCCACTTCGTTGGACTCATTTGAAAGGTCTAGACATTCCTGCATAAGTCCGCCTCGCGGCAACGTCCCTCGGATAAGCCAGAGCCCAGGGGGAGTTGTTCAGAGGCTCCCTAGGTTCGTCGAATAGAACCTGGCACCAGGCCGATGTCAGTGCCGGGCCGGGGTTAGCAGCGGCTCGTAAAGCGTTAGCATCAACTGGGCATCCGCTTCGTTCGGATTGTTCAGTTGCTTGCGGGCGTGCCTGACCAACTTCTGCAAATGTGAGCGATGCTCGGGCTGTTGCGCATCCCAAAAGCCGGCCGGGTTGGGAACAGGGTTGGGTGCCCGGCGCCGGTCCTGACTCACCCTCAACCATTCATAGCCGCGCCCGTTTTCAAAAACCACGCCTTCGCTCAATAAGCCGAATTCCTGTTGTTGCAGGTAGCGTCGAACCTGAAAGAGATTATTCGCCGGTGAAATCAGCCAGTCGGGTTGTGTTTCTGGATTGTGTTTTGTAACAGCACCAATAATCGCCTGAGTGACTTCATCGCCAACGCCGGCCAGCACCAGTAAAGGACGGGCGCCGGGTGTGAGTACCAACTGCTCCGCTGGCAGGGTATGCAGTTGGTAGCCGGTCGCACCGTAACGATCCAAACGGCCTTGCAGGTCGGTCATAATCGAATCGATCTGATCCACGAAATGAACCTGGTCCGCTCGCTGGCTTTCCAGCAACGCCAGGCCCAGACGGCCATGGTCGCAACACAGATCCCACACCTCGTCATAACCGGGTGGAATGGCATCAAACAAAGCGGTCAGTCGTTTTCCGAGTCGGGTTTTCATGGCGCTATGGTAGCGTCAACCGGCGGCGACGTCTGCGCTTTTGAACGGGACTGGTTGTGGCGCGACCAGAGGATTCTTCCGGGCGACCAGCAAGGGCCATTCGGCCTCCGGGTGAGACAGGCGATGCGTGTGCAGCGCAAACGCCTCAACCATGGCTTGAGGAGTCAGGCAATCTCTGACTGCCCCGGCTTCAAGCAGGGCACCCTCTTTTAGAATCAGCACCCGGTCGGCGTATTGGGCCGCGAGGTGGATGTCGTGGACGATGGCCAGTACACCGATGCCTTCACTGGTCAGCGCTCGCACCCGCTGGAACACCTGATGCTGGTGTGACGGGTCGAGGCTGGCGGTGCATTCATCGAGGAATAAATAACGATGTTTTGCCTGTGAGGAGAGCAACTGATTAAGCACCCGCGCCAGTTGCACCCGCTGCTTTTCGCCGCCGGACAGCGCTGTGTAGTGGCGCTCGGCCAGATGCGCGGTGCCGGTCAGTTCGAGTCGTTCCAGTGCGGTTTTGCGTTCTCGTGCCGGTCGGTTCAGCCCGAAGGGTGTGCGCCCCAAAGCCACCACCTCCCAGGCTTTGAACGGGAAACTCATTGGGCTGGCCTGAGGCATCACGGCCCGGCGTTTGGCCAGGTCCTGTTTGCAAATGGCTTGCACTGGCTCGCCATCGTAACTCAGCTCTCCCTCTTGCAGGCCCCATTCGCCACTGACGACTTTCAACAATGACGACTTACCAGCGCCATTGGCGCCGATCACCGCGACCACTTCGCCGGGTGTTAACTGAAAGGAAATCGAGTCCAGCAGGCGACGTCCGCCTTTGGACAGGCTGAGTTGGGCAACGTTAATCATGTTGAATGCCTTCTGTGGTTTGTCGCATCAGCAAATACAAAAAGAACGGGCCACCGAGCAGGGCGGTGATAATGCCAATCGGCAGTTCCGCCGGGGCTACCAGCAAGCGGGCCAGAATGTCGGCCCAGACGAGCAAGGCGGCTCCGACCAGACCGCTGAGCGGAATCAGCGCCCGATGGTCCGGCCCGAGGGCCAGGCGCACCAGGTGGGGCACGACCAAACCGACAAAACCGATCATGCCGGCCACCGAAACACCCGCGCCAACGGCCAGAGCCGTGAGCACAAATACACGGCGCCGAATGCGGTCCGGGTTGATGCCGAGGTGGTCGGCGACGGATTCGCCCATCAGCATTACGTTCAGGGCGCCTGCCATCAGCGGGAAACCGATCAGGGATATGCTCATCCAGGGGGCGGCGATGGCCAGGTCCCGCCAGGTGACCGAGGCCAGGCTGCCCATGCTCCAGAAGGTGAAGGAGCGCAGTTCGGCGTCGTCTGCCAGGTAGGTCAGTAGGCCGGATACCGCACCGCTGAAAGCGGTGATGGCTACGCCGGCCAGAATCAGAGTCGTGACCTGGCTACCGCCCGGGGTCAGTTTGGCAATGCTGTAGATCACCCAGGTGACCAGTAGGGCCCCTAAGAAAGCAGCAAACGGTAAGGCCAGAAAACCAAAGGTTGCCATGAAGCCGGCCAGAATGGAGTTACCCAATACAATCACGGCCAATGCAGCCAGGGCCGCTCCGTTGGAAACTCCAATCAACCCCGGGTCGGCCAGGGGGTTGCGAAACAACCCCTGAATCGCCGCACCAGCCATGGCGAGCGATGCCCCAATCATCAACCCCATCATGACTCTGGGCAGCCTGATGTCGCCCAGCACGATGGCAATGTGCCGGGGCAGTTCCGGCAGTGTCATCGGGCTCCAGTGCATCGACCAGATGCCGAGTTCTCGCAAGCTGACCGGCACTGGCCCGAAGGCCAGGGCCGTCATAAGCGCAACGGCCAATAGCAAACCGATCAGCGCGGTAAAAAGCCGGGTGGTCATGTGCGGTCCGTCATGCGGTTCAGTAAAGCCTGCAAGGCCGTGCCGAGCCTGGGGCCGAAGGTGAGCAGATCCAGGTCGTCGACACTGTATAGCTGACCACTTTGAACGGCCTGGGTCAGGCTGAGTGCCGGGTTGGCCGCCAGCTCATCCAGGCTTTTCTGGCTGTGAAACACCAGAATGACGTCCGGATTGGCATTGATGGCCGCTTCGGGCGTCAGGGGTTTGTAGCCCTGAATATCGGCGAACGCATTATTGAAACCCGCCACGTCCAGCACACCGCCCGCCAGCGTGTTACGACCGGCTACCTGAAACCCGCGCGAGCCGCCGTCCATGACGAACATGACGTTCAAGGGCCCCAGTTGTTCGGCGATTGACCGTTGGGCCTGCTCAACCTCGGCTGCCACCCGGTTAGCCAGCTCATTCCCTGCTTCGCGCTGGTCCAAAGCCGCTGCGGTGGCCTGTATTTTTGAGACCAGTCCGGCCAGTGTCGGTGTGTTGTCGAGAATGTTGATGTCGATACCGGCGGCCTGAAGTTGTGACAGTGCATCGGCCGGGCCCGCATCGGCGGTCGTGATCACGCGGTCCGGTGCCAGCGACAGAATGCCTTCAGCAGACAGCGCCCGCATGTAACCCACATCCGGGAGTTCGGTTGCGGCAGGCGGGTAGGTACTGGTGGTATCGACACCGACCAGATCGGCATCGGCGCCGAGTGCATAGATGATTTCAGTCAGGGATCCGTCGATGCTAACCAGGCGATCGGCACTGGCCAGACTGGCGAATCCGACAGTCGATATCAGCGTTGCCACAAGCAGGCGTGCGGTTGTTGTTGCCAGGGTCATGCCGCCACCACCGCTTTGCTGACCAGTTCGTCCATCAGGGCACGCCAGTCTTCACGCTCGTGGCGGCCCTCGGCCCGTTGCCCGAAGAACTGCACCACGGAGCGCCCCTGCTCATCAAAGCCTTCCAGTGAATGCACCCAGCCGTCGACGGTGGGGCGGCGGCTGATCCAGGCGCTGGCCAGGCCTTCGGTGTTCAGGTGCAGGTTAAAATCCGGATCCAGAATGTTGAACCAGGGGCCGGTGCGGCGCAGCGTGCCCGGTACCCGAGTATGAATCTGCACCGCGCCGCGGTTGCTGACAAACGTCATCAGCGGAATCTGGCGCAGCTGGCAGGCATAGAGAGCGGTTTCGATCAGGCTGGTATCAACCTGAAGCGCCAGATCATCGTCGGCAGCTTCAAAAGCGCTCAGCCGGTCGACACCGTGGTGTTTGAGCAGGTTATTAAACTGGTGCACATCGGTCAGGGCGCGCCAGTCTTCCATCATGGCCTCAGCCGAGCCAGCCAGTGAGCTGCGTTCGTAGGTGGGTGCCGCAGCGAAATCCGGGGTAATAGGGTTTTCACTGCGCTGTGCGACCAGGTTTTCCCAGTTGGCGATCTGGGTGTCTACCAGGCGGTAGAGTTTGATGATGGCCGTGCCGCTCTCGTCAAACACCTGAAGGCTGTGACGCTCGCCTTCTACAACGGCCAAGGTATAGCGCCAGTGCCTGAAAAACAGCCGCTGATCCTGTTCCCCCAGGAACAATCCCATCATGCCGCCTCCCTGAAGATCGGCAAAGCGCCCGGTTGTTTCATGCACGGCGTTGTCGTTGCGAACCAGGGCCATTACCCGGCCGAGATCAGGCAAGTGCGCGGCCAGTTCGCGACCAGTAGGTTGCAGCGGCACGGTCTGAGCACCCGGCTGGGCCAATAGCAGTTCCAGTTCGGAAACCCCGAGCGTTTCGGCGGCGTTGCGAATGCGCAGTGAAGGTTGTTCCTGTTTCAGTTGCAGCCAGGCGCGGGCGAGGGCGGATTCAGTCATGGCGATGTCCTTGTTGTGGTGTCAGGACCGCGTTGTCCCTTATGCGGACACGGCGGTCTTTGGTTTATTTGATATTTAATCTCATTTGCGATTGACGCGCATTGGCGCTTGCCTCTATATTAAATAGGAATGATTGCTAAATGCAAATAACAATCAAGTATTAATAGTTCGGGCACCCTGGTGCCTCGGACTGCCACTAACCAAAGAGGGCAAGCGAGCGTGTCAGTCGTTGTCAACACCCCCCGAACCATCCTTTGTCTAAACGCTTTAACCCTCAGTCTGTCGGTTGGCCTGGTAAGTGCGCTGGTACCCGCACTGGCATTGGCCGAGTCGGTAGCGCTGCAGCCTTTGGTTGTTACAGGAACCTTGTCGGAGGTGACGGCCGAAGACAGTCCGGTGGCGGTGCGGGTGATCGACCGGGCGACGCTGGAGTCAACCCAGGCGGTCACGCTCGAAGAGCTGTTGGCTGATCTTCCCGGTTTGCAGCTGAAACAAACCCACGGTCAGACCGGCGCGTCGGTGATGCTAAACGGCTTGTCTGAAAAGCACGTTCTGATCATGCGCGACGGTGTGCCGCTGAATCAGGTGAACGAGTCAACCATTGATACCCGGTCGCTGCGTCTGGCCGACATTGAACGCATTGAAGTGGTGTCGGCCAATGCGTCGGCGCTCTATGGCAGCGCGGCTATGGGCGGGGTTATTAACCTGATCAGCCGGGAGCCACAGGGCCCGGAATTCGAGATCGGCGTCAATGCACGCCAGTACGAAGCGGAGACCGAGCGGGTGCCCACTCAGATCGACTGGTCCGGGCGCGTCGCCGCACCCATTCCGGGTGGCTATTCGGCCACTACCTGGTCGCTAACGCAGGATGCCGGTCTGGATAAAGCGCCCGAAACCTGGGCGGAAGATCTGCCTAACGGAATTGGCTGGTCGCTGGCGCAGCGATTTGATGTTTTTGCGCAGCGAGACCATCGCCTGGGTCTGAACTGGAGCGGGTCGGATCTGACCAAACCCGGTGCCCATGCCGTGACCGGTAACCCAAACCGTAACTCGGTAACCGAGCAGCGGGTGTCTGCCCAGTACCAGGCGACGAGCGAACGGCTCGATGTTATCGCTTCCGCAGGGCTCGGCTGGGGTGTTTCCGAGCAGGATAAGCTGGGCAGCGAGGGCATGGATCTGCGCCGCGAATACGCGCTGTGGAACACGGCTTTGGAGGGCCGCTGGAATCTGTCTCAGGGCATGCACGAGGCTGTGCTCGGCGGCAAAGTCAGCGCGGCGGCATTGGCGCAGGAGAAAGCGGACTTGAACGCGCCCAGCGAAGATGAAATTGCGCCGGTCGATCAGCAAAGTCTGGAGCTGTTTGCACAGGACAGCTGGTTTGCGACCGACCGGCTCGAACTCGTTGGCGGTCTGCGCGGCCACTGGGATGAAGCCTACGGTGTGCACTGGGCGCCGAATCTGGCGAGCCGTTTCGATGTAACAACAAACAGTTATCTGCGAGCGAGTTTGGGGCTTGGCTACCGGGTGCCGGATTTGAAAGAGCGCTATTACCAGTTCGATCACAGTCAGTTGCACGGTTACCGCGTGACCGGCAATCCGGAGCTTGAGCCGGAGACGTCAGTCGCCGCTCAGCTTGAGTGGGTGATCGATCCGGTGTCAGTGGAGCTGTTCTACCGGGACATTGAGCAATTGATCGTCACCGCCGAAACCGAGAGTGATGAACCCGGGGTGACGGTTTACCAGTATCAGAACATCGACCGGGCGGAAGTGTACGGCGTGAACCTTTCGGCTGAGCACCAGTTGGGTGCGCATCAAGTGTCTGCTCATGCACAGTGGCTGCATGCAGTCGCTCTGGCGACCGGCGACCGGCTGGCCCAGCGACCGGAGTACACCTTTGGGCTGACGCATGAATGGGCGTTGGGCGAACAACGACCGCTAACACTGCGTACCCAAATCGCCCATACCGGCCCGCAATTTTATGGGGAAGATGAAACTTTATCCGTTGACCCATACACCCTGGTGGACCTTTCACTGAGTTATCAGTTAACACCTGCCTGGACGCTGACCTCAGCGATTAACAACCTCACCAACGAAATTTCCCCCAGCAATGGCACCGCCGATGGCCTGCCTATTGGCGGCCGCCAATATGCGCTGGGCATTCGTTACCGGCATCCGTTTTAGGGATGGGGTTGTTTTGGTGCCATGAGGTCGTGCGGACCACCGGGTAGACCTCTCCGGGGTCGGCATGAACCCGTCCATGGGGCCTAGACCGCAGGATCCCTCCCGCGGACTCCCCCGGAGAGGTCTACCCGGCAGCCCGTACTTGGTTTGTTGCCGGCCAAGCATTTTAGACCTAAAGATGTGTAGTAAGTTGAGAAGCAATCCCCGTAACCCTGAATTAAGTAATTTTTTTCAAGGAGATTTTTTATGAAGGTTAATAGTTGGCTAGTTACAATGGCAGCATCCACCGTATTATTGAGTGGTTGTAATGTTGAAGAGAAGGATGATCCTGGTGCCGGAGGTGACTCTTCACAAAATGATAACTTCAAGTCAATTCAGGTTGATGCTAATTCGAAGTGGGCATACGTAGATTTCTCGGCTGACTCAGAGGTGTCGGCGGGCGACGATTGGGATTTGGCATTCCAGTCCACCAGTATTCGAAGTAATGCGGCACGCACTGAACTGGCATTAGCTGCTCCCCAGATAGATTTTTTTGATGCTGGAGAGCCAAACGTTAACGTTTGGACAAATGCGACTGCCGGCTCGGAACTGGAGCATTTACTAGCCAGCTATAGTGTGGATGACCTGGAGTTCACTCAGGACAGCATTGATGCGGTTGTGGGTCGTGATGGTGTTGAATTTTACGAATTTGTGCCACCGATGTCTTTTTCTGCCAACTCTGATGCCTGGTGGTTGATTCGCTCTGCAGAGGGCGACAGCTACGCCAAAGTTAATTTCACTACGGTTAACTATGACTCCACTCCAGGCATCCATGCAGTCACTGTAGAAGCCGATTTCTATGTAAAAGGCAGCGATGACGCTGAATTCTCCAGTACTGCAGTTACATGGGCACGAGACGAGGACGGCGAAAATTGCTTCGATTTCGACAGCGCCTCTGTGGTTGATTGCGGCTCCGATACCTGGGATGTTCAATATGCCAGTATTGGGCATAGCATGATGATCCTGGTTAATGGTGGCTACAGTGGAAGCCAAGAAGGCGGGGTATTTATTGCTGACGACAGCGATCCTTCGAATGAACTTTATGCAATGGAACAGGCTGATATTGATGCAATCGATGTCACTACTCTTGAGGAAGACGATTTCGTTGCAGACGCCGAAGCCACAGAAAACATGTTTTACAATCCTAGTGGAGAGTTCGGCAGCGACTACAATGACTGGTATGCTTATAGACTACTGGGTGGGCATGGTATTTACCCCAACTTCAGAGTTTACGCGGTTAAGGAAACCGATACCGATGAAGTGACGTTGGTGCAGGTAGTGAATTACTATAACGAAGCTGATGAAGGCCGTCATATTACCATACGGTACCGTGCATTGGACTGAGATAGTGAGCGACTTAAAGAAGCCGGGCGTATGCCCGGCTTTTTAATGTCTGCAGTTTCTCAATGCACCGATGTCACTCTTTGTTTTTTCTCTAAGAGAGTACCCGGAATGTTGCCAATGGCAGGCTTGATGATGGGTTCGAATAAGGGCTTTAGGTTGTGCCCTCTAACTACTGACTTAATTCAATTTAAAATCAATCGGCACAGACACGGCAAGCCCCCGGTTACCCGCTTCCTCAGGCAAGGCTGGCAGGCCGGATATTCGCTCGATCATGGCTATGGCCGATTCGTCCAGCAGGTTGTAGCCGGAGCTTGAATCCAGTGTGATGCCAGCGATGCTGCCGTCGGTTTCTATGCGTAATGCAACTTGCACGCGGCCCTCCTGTCGACGGCGCAGGGCGCTTCGTGGGTAGTCGAAGCTACGTCGCAGTTCCTGCATTAAGGCGGCGAGGTAGGTATCGTAGAGTTGTTCTCTAAGTTCTGCCTGTTGTTGGCTGGCGGCGGAAGCGTCACCGGGTGCTGTGGCCAGGCCGGCGGTGTTTGCAGTGTTCGTAGGTTCGCTGATGGCCGGCAATGGCGAGCTGGTTGAGTTGGCGACTTGTACGGGCTCGGGCTCGGGTTCTTGTTCTGGCTCGGGCTTCGGTTCGGGCGCTGGTTCAGGTTCTGGAATTGGCTCAGGCTCTGGTGTTGGCGTCGACGTTGGCGTTGGTGTTGGTGCGGGCTCGGGTTCTGGAGCTGGTTCAGGTTCTGGCGCGGATTCTGAAAATTGTTCAGGTTCAGGTTCAGGTTCGGGATCTGGAATTGGCTCGGGCTCGGGCTCGGGTGCAGGTTCTGGTGCTGGCTCAGGCTCGGGAAGCGTGACGGAATGGGTTGAGTTGCCGGAGCTGGCAATGACCCGTTGGCTGTCGTTCAGGATCAAGGGTGCCGTCTGTTCTGAAACAGGCTCGGTTGCTTGCGATAGCTGCAATGCCAGGGGAGGTGGCGGTGACAGACTCGCGGGTAAGGTGACCGGGTTCTGTGTTTGGGCGATAGCAATCGCCAGTGCCAGGTGGCTCACCAGTGAGACGCCGATTGCCAGGCCGGTTTGCCGACTTTGGCTTGAAGTGACAGGGCCAGACTGACGTTGATTGAGAGTGTCGGTTGGTGACATTGCTGAGCTGAACCGGACTAAAAACAGTCAGCTATTATAGCTGACGAGATTGCAAATAAAAGTGATTCCCAATAACATTGTGAGACTCGTTGCTAACGGAGTCCGCTTCCCATGTCTGAATCAATCTCCTCCAGGTCCATTCATTCTTCCAGCCGATTGCAGGGTGAGTCTCTGACGGTGGGTTATGACGCTGCCCCTATTCTCAACGATGTCGATTTTCAGGTGCCGGATGGCCAGGTGACGATTCTGGTCGGGCCTAATGGCAGCGGAAAGTCCACTCTGTTGAAAGCGCTGGCGCGGATTCTGACGCCGACGGAAGGGCAGGTCCTGCTCGATGGTCAGGACATTCACCGCAGCAAGACCCGGGAAGTCGCGAAAAAGCTGGGTTTGTTGCCGCAGGGCCCCGTGGCGCCCGAAGGGCTGACGGTGCGTGAATTGGTGGCTCAGGGCCGTTTTCCGCATCAGTCGCTGCTGCGGCAGTGGTCGAGCGAGGATGAGCGCGCCGTCAACGACGCCATGACGGTCGCTAAGGTGATCGACTTTGCCGACCGTCCGGTCGATGGGTTGTCAGGCGGTCAGCGTCAGCGTTGCTGGATTGCGATGGTGTTGGCGCAGCAAACCGATCTGGTGTTGCTCGATGAGCCCACGACCTTTCTGGATCTGAAAGTTCAGGTCGATTTGATGGAGCTGCTGGTGCAGTTGGCCCACCAGATGGGTCGTACGCTGGTGGTGGTGTTGCACGAACTGAACCTGGCCGCCGCCTATGCGGATACGCTGGTCATGCTGCGCGACGGTGCCATTATGCAATGGGGCGCGCCGTCGGACGTTTTTACCAGTGCCAATTTAAAAGCGGTGTTTGATCTGGATGCCCACGTCATTCGGGACCCGCACTCCAAGCGTCTGATCTGCGTGCCGACGTCTGCGCCGGAGCCGGCTCAGCACGTTGAGGTTGGCGTTCGCATCGCATGACCACCCAGGCGAGCCATAACGCCATGTCGTCATCGACCGCAGACAGTGCCTCCGGGGCCTGGCTGGCATACAGTGCCGGGTTGCCGGTTATGGTCGGTGTGCTGGCCGTGATGTTCGGCTGGCACATAGCTGTTGGGGCCAAATCGCTGCCGTTGTCGACGGTGTTAAATGCCCTTGTCCAATACGATCCCACCCTGTTCGACCACATGATCATTCGCGATTTGCGACTGCCCCGCGCCATTATTGCGGTGTTGGTCGGCGCGGCGCTCAGTGTGGCGGGTGCGCTGATGCAGGGGGTTACGCGCAATCCGCTGGCGGAGCCGGGCATTCTGGGGCTGATGGCCGGGGCCTCGTTCGCCGTTGTGATGGCCATCGGGGTTTTTCAGACCGTGCCCACGGTCTGGTTACCCTGGGTTGCCGCGTTCGGTGCCATGGTGACGGCTGTTGTGGTCTGGCTGATTGCCCAGTGGGCGCCCGGTGGTGCCACGCCGTTAACACTGACACTGGCCGGGGCGGCGATCACCGCTTTTCTGGGCGCGCTGATCTCGGTTGCGCACTTGCTCAATCAGGAAACCTTCGAGCAGTTGCGGGTCTGGCTGGCCGGTTCGCTGTCAGGCCGCCGGGTGGATGTGTTGTCGGTGGCCGCGCCCTGGTTGTGCCTGGCACTTGGGTTGGCCATGGTGTTGTCGCGCAAGGTGACGGTGCTGGCCATGGGCGATGATGTGGCCCGCGGACTGGGCGTGCGCACTGGCTGGCTTAAGGTGCAGGTATTGTTGTGTGTGGTGGTGCTGACCGCTTGCTCGGTCGCACTGGCCGGTCCGCTGGGGTTTGTCGGCCTGGTGATTCCCCATGTGGTGCGTCTCTTTATAGGGTCGGATTATCGGTGGATCGTCCCGTACTCGGCCCTGGTTGGCGCAGCTTACTTGCTCGGGGTCGACATTATTGCCCGGCTAGCGTTGCGGCCCCAGGAGATTGCCACCGGCATCATGACCGCCATGGTGGGTGCGCCGCTGTTTATCCATCTGGTTCGGCAACGGGCATCCTGATATGACGACGCGTTTATCTCACTTCTGGGTAATGCGGCTGCCGGGCGAGCGGTTGTCGCTAAGGCTACCGGTCAGGGCTCTGGTGTTGGCGCTGGTGCTGACGCTGGCCCTGGGCTCCCTGATTGCGGTTAGTCTTACCATCGGCAGCTACGACATGTCGCTGGCGCAAGTGTTCGCTACCTTGCTGGGCGATGAGGTTTCCAGGCAAATGACGACGGTGGTCTGGGAATTTCGCTTTCCGCGCACTCTGGTCGCTGCCTTCGTCGGCACCATGCTGGCGCTCTCAGGCGCGGCGCTGCAGAACGTGACCCGCAATGGCCTGGCGGACCCGTCGCTGGTGGGCATCTCCCAGGGGGCCGGACTGGCCGTGGTCGCGCTGACTGTCATCTGGCCCGATCAGAGTTCCGCGCTGCGACCCTGGGTGGCGTTTGCCGGCTCCCTGGTCGTCGCGGCGTTGATTCAGGGGCTGAGCTGGAACCGGCGCGGTGGCAGCTCCATTCGGTTTATTTTGATGGGGATTGGCGTGGCGGCGTTTATCAGCGCCATCACCTCGGCGCTGATGACCTATGGCCAGATCGACCGGGCCATGTCGGCCCTGGCCTGGCTGAGCGGCAGCATCAACGCCGCCGGCTGGAGCGAAGTACGTATGGTGGCGGTCTGGTGCGCGGTGTTGATGCCGCCATTGCTGATTCTCAGCCGCTCGATGTCGGCTCTGCAAATGGGTGAGAGCACGGCTGTGGGTCTGGGCGTGCGTGCCAGTGTTATTCGTTATGCGCTGATCAGCGTTGCGGTCGGTCTGGCGGCCATTGCCACGGCGGCGGTTGGGCCATTGGGTTTTGTCGGGCTGATCGCACCTCATATGGCACGGCGACTGGCACGCAGCGGTGTTGGATTGCATCTTTTACTGACGGCGTTGATTGGTGCCTTTGTGGTGACCCTGGCGGATCTTCTGGGGCGTGCCTTGTTTGCGCCGATTCAGATTCCGGCGGGTCTGGTCACCGCCATTATCGGGGTACCGGTGTTCATTTACCTGTTGCAGAGAACCCAGGCGAAGAGTGCATTGTGATGTGCCTGGCCAGGTCAGGGTTGGCGTTTGGGAATAGGAGTTCGTTTTGACAGCCTTTTGCGCACAAATAAGCCGGGATGTTGCCGAGCCTTTACCGGGTACGGGCGGGCACCCGGGCGCCAACTTGTTGCTGAGCTGGCCCAGTGGTCGCTGGTCGAAAACCTTTAATCAGGCAAAGGACATGACCACCGATGAAGTGGCCGCCATCGCCGCTTTGGCAGAGGCCGGCCGGCGCCTGAATCTGATCGACCGGAAAGCACAGTCTGCGACAACACACCGGGCTTATCTGATGCCCGAGTCGCGCGTCTTTGATGTGCCGCGTTCAGAGCTGATTGATTTCTTGTCGGCACTGAAGGCAGGGCAATCCCTCGCCGAGTGGGAGGTCGCGGAAATTCCGGATTCGGTAGTGCTGTGTTGCACCCACGGTAAGAAAGACCGTTGCTGCGCCAAGTTTGGCAATGCGAGTTACAAGGCACTCACCGCTGCAGCAGAGACACGGCCGGAGAATATAGAAATATGGCAAAGCACGCATTTGGGGGGTTGCCGGCTGGCGACGTCGATTCTGGTGTTTCCGCAGGCTCGAAAATACGGCCGTGTTGATGCCGATAAAGCAGGGGCCTTTCTGGATGCGGAGAGTAAAGACCGGCCTTTTTTACCGTGTTACCGGGGTGACCGTTTATTGTCGCCCGAACAGCAGGTCGCAGAAGTGGCCATTCGACAGCATCTTGCTGAGCACAATATCTGGCCGGATCGGCTGGAGCCAGAAAGTGACACCGACCTCGATGATGGCCGTAAGTCGATCACGCTGCGCTGGCGTTCCGGTACCGAGTTCGGTCTATTAAGTGTGTTGCTGGCACCCGAGACGGTTCAGCGTTACGGGACCTGCACCGCCATGGACGATGGCGAAGCACCGGTGGTTCACAACACCTGGCAGGTGCTGTCGGTCTTAGCACACAACGACCCGATTTCACTGTCTTCCCAGGGTTAATTCATTCTACTTCTGCGCACGGAGTCACCATGCCAAATAAAGTGGCCTTACTGGCCCTCGCTCTGTCTTTCAGTACCGCTGTCTGGGCTTTTCCGGAATCCTTTGACCATAAATACGGGACCACCACCCTAACCGAAGCGCCAGAGCGCATCGTCTCAATTGGCTACAGTGACCATGATGACCTGTTGGCACTGGGCCAAAAGCCGTTGGCCGTGCGTGACTGGTATGGCGATATGGACAAGGCCACCTGGCCCTGGGCGGCCGACCTGTGGGGAAAGGCCGAACCGGTGGTGCTGCCGTTTGGTGAGCTGGATGTGGAAACCATTGCCGCGCTGGAGCCGGATTTGATCGTTGGCTTGTCGTCGGGCATTAGCGCCGAGCAGTATCAGCAACTCAGCCTGATCGCCCCCACGTTGCCGCAATCGGGTGACTATATTGAATGGGGTATGCCCTGGCACGAGCGGACGCTCTGGATCGGCCGTGCCGTCGGCAAGCTCCCCGAAGCTGAAGCCATGGTTGAAGAGATTGAGCAGCGGTTCGATACGGTGACGGAACAACACCCGGCGCTTGAGGGAAAGCAGGCGGCCATCGCCTATTACTGGGAAGGGCAGTTAGGTGTTTACAGTGACAACGATTTGCGCGGTGATTTTCTGGAACGACTCGGGCTGGAAATTCCCGAGGCCATCAACGATTTGGCGGGTGACCGGTTCTACAGTGAACTGAGCCTTGAAGAACTGTCGCTGCTGAATGTTGATGCGCTGATCTGGCTGTCGACCGGCGATGCGCAAACCGATGCGGCCAACGTACCTGGTCGAGATCTGATGGCATTTCATCAGCAAGGCCGTGAAATTTATGTCGACAAAGAACTGGGCGGTGCCTTTTCCTTTATGTCGCCACTGAGTTTGCATTACATCTTCGACGAACTGGTGCCACAGATTGTTCAGATTGTAGAAACACAACGCTGAATGGTTCAACTCAGTTAAGGACGCTGAAGACTATGGATAACCGATGACAACGAAGGCTGACCCGCAAGCTGGTACGGTACCTCCATCGTCCGCAAAACAGAATGCGGACCGGCCGCCGTTTCCCGATACGCCGATGGCTTTCTGCCGCTGGATTGCACTGAATTTTCTGCCCTGGCGTTTATTGCTGTTGTTGTCGATTACGGTATTGTCCGTTGCCAGCATGTCGATGACGCCCTGGGTCGTTGGCCGAATAATCGACTTGCTGCCCGAGGCCATTGACTCATCGGATGCCACCCGATTGATGACCTGGTTCGGCTGGCTCCTGGTGGTCTGGCTGATCGGGCCGGTGCTGGGCCGTCTCTATACCTTCGTGAATGCCTTTACGCTGCCGAAACTGACCAGTCTGGTGGCGCGCGAGTTGTTCAATTACACCCTGCGCCAGCCAACCCATTTTTTTCAGAATACCTTCACCGGTGCTCTGACCCAGCGTATTCGAAGGGCAGCGCAAAGCGGGCCGGATCTGGTTGAGTATTTTGTGCTGCAATTTGCCCAGGTAGCGGTCGGTATTCTGGTGGCGGGCATTTTAATATTCCAGGCGGTGCCGATGTATGGCCTGGCTTATGTTGGCTTTGCGTTGGTCTTCCTGATGGTATCAATGTGGATGGCCAAGCGCGTGCTGAAAGTTGGGCGTGTACTCGGTGAAGCCC
This sequence comes from Saccharospirillum alexandrii, assembly GCF_004000275.1. Classification (GTDB taxonomy): domain Bacteria; phylum Pseudomonadota; class Gammaproteobacteria; order Pseudomonadales; family Natronospirillaceae; genus Saccharospirillum; species Saccharospirillum alexandrii. The sequence goes on along the minus strand of NZ_RCIP01000002.1, from coordinate 316,750 downwards.
GGTCACGGGTGACCGGCCAGTTGGCCGACTCGATTGGCACTATCGATCTGGTGCACAGCTTTGGCGCCAGCGACCACGAATCGGAACGGCTCAGTATTCGCCTGAACGAGGAAGCCCTGCGCGGCAAGCAGGCACGGTTCTGGTTCAGCGCCATGCGCATCGTGCAATTGGCACTCACAGCAGGCTTTATGAGTGTGTTGGTTTGGTTCGCATTGCAACGGGCTTTGTTGGGAGACTTGAGTGTCGGCACCGTCGCCATGTTGTTGACTATCGGCTTGCAACTGGCGATGTCGATCACCAGTCTGGGCGATTACATTCTCGATTTTTATCTGCAACTGGGCGAAGTGAATGAATCGCTCGATGTATTGGCCGTGCCACTGAAAAATCAGGATACACCGGATGCACAACAATTGGTTGTGGAGCAGGGAGAGATCGAATGCCGCGATCTGACCTTCGGCTACGAGCAGCAGAAGACACTGTTTAATAACTTTTCGCTGACGGTAAAGCCGGGTGAAAAAGTCGGGCTGGTCGGTCCGTCCGGAGCCGGTAAAACTACGCTCATTAAGTTGCTGACGCGTCGCTTCACACTGAACCAGGGTCAGATATTGATGGACGGCCAGGACATCCGTGAGCGGAGGCGGGAATCACTGGCACGCCAGGTTGCCGAGGTCTCGCAAACCGCAGAACTCTTCCACCGTAGTGTGCGCGATAACATTCGCTATGGCCGCACCGATGCCAGTGATGAGGCCGTCATTGCCGCCGCTCAGGCAGCGCAGTGCCATGATTTTATTCAGGCATTGCCCTATGGTTACGACACCTTGGTCGGCGAGCGCGGGGTCAAGCTCTCTGGTGGTGAACGCCAGCGAATTGCCATTGCCCGGGCGATTCTAAAGGACGCGCCGGTGCTGTTGCTGGATGAAGCGACGTCAGCTCTTGACAGCGAATCCGAAGCGGCGATTCAGCGGGCACTGAAGTTACTGATGCAGGGTCGTACGGTCATCGCCATTGCACATCGATTGTCCACAGTGGTGAGCATGGACCGCATTCTGTACATGGAAGACGGTCGAATAATTGAGAGTGGCACCCACTCGGAGTTGCTCGAATTGAATGGTGGCTATGCTCGGCTATGGCAACGGCAGATAGAGGGGTTTGCAGAGCAAGCTTTGTAGTTAAAGTGTCAGAGTTGGGAACCAGCTGAGTGTCAGGTGCCGGCTATGCCTAACTGGGGAAGTCTGAGGCATGGATGCCGAAGTCTAGGCCCCATGGATGGGTTCATGCCGCCCCCAGTTAGGCATAGCCGGTGCCTGACACGGATTACTGGCACCAATGCAAAACAAACCTCCGAAGTAAATGCCTGGTCTCAGGCTCGACGCCGGTACAGCAAATAAATAAAGAAGGGCGCACCGACGCCCGATACGAAAATACCCGCCGGTAGATCCTGGGGTAAAAAGGCGACCCGGCCGAGCAGATCGGCCAGCAGAACCAAGCAGGCCCCGGTTAAACCGGCGCCCAGAATCAGACCGGTGCTGGTTTGGCCTGTATAACGCCGCGCCAGGTGCGGTGCCATTAAGCCGACAAAAGCCATTCCTCCGGCAAACGCCACCGCCGAACCGGCCAGACCTACACTGCACGCCAGTAACAGTAACCGATACCTGCCTACGGCCAGCCCCAGCCCTTTGGATTGTTCGTCGTTCATACCCAGCAATGTCAGCGCCCGTGCTGCGAGCATGGCAACAGGAATCAGCGTCAGCGTCCAGGGCAGTAAGCGGGTGACATCCTGCCACTGTGCGTCATAAACCGTACCGGTTAGCCAGATGTAAGCCTGTACGGTGGTGCTTAGCGGGCTCATGACCAGTACCAGTGTAGCCACGGCTTTCAACGCAGCGGCCAGCGCTATGCCCACCAGAACCAGGCGGATTGGCGCAACGGCTGTCGTGCCGCCAGGCTTCCAGGCCAGGGCATAGATGATGGTGGCGGTCAGCGCCGCCGAAGCGATGGCCACGGGTGGCAACCAGGTCAGGCTGACGGTGCCCGCGAACCAGGCCAGGAACAGCACGGCGCCGAGTGCGGCGCCGTCACTGATGCCGATGATGTCTGGTGAAGCCAGGGGGTTGCGCACTATCTGTTGTAACAGTGCGCCGGAGACGCCGAGGCCAGCTCCGACCAAAAGCGCTAACAAAGCCCGTGGTAGTCGCAATGTCTGAATAACGAAGCGGTGGTCGCTGGTGTCGGGCGATACCAACGTGGCGATAACGTCCATGGGTGGAATGCGCGTACTGCCCAGACAGAGATAGACCAGCAGTAAGCCTAGCGTTACCGCCACCATGACCAGGCAGCGCCTGAAGCTCTGGCGATGAATGGCCAGCGCCAGAGCTTCAGCGCGGGAACGGAATAGATAATGAGTGGTCATAATGTCGGGCTGCGTTTGCGGGCGATGGCGATGAAAACCGGGGTGCCGACCAGCGCCGTCAGTGCGCCCACGGGTACTTCCTGGGGTGGCACGATAAAGCGCGACAGAGTGTCTGCGCCCAGCAATAAACTGGCCCCGAGCATGGCCGCTGACGGCAATACCCAGCGGTGGTCTCGACCGAACAGGCCGCGTGCCAGATGGGGAATGATCAGACCGATAAAGCCGATCATGCCGGCCAGTGCGACGGCACCGCCGGCCAACAAAATGATGACCACACCGAGCGCCATTCGGGTTAGAACAACGCGTTGGCCGAGGCTGCGGGCGACGTCGTCGTCGAGCATCATCAGGTTGATCTGGCGCACCAGCAGGGCGGTACCGACTATTGCAATGCCATAAAACGGCAAGAAAGGGATCACGCTGTCTAGCGGTTTGCCGGCGACTGAGCCACCCAGCCAATACAGAATGCCTTCCAGGCTTTCCCGGTTGAGAATCAACAATCCCTGGGTGAATGCCAGAAACAAAGCCGTGATGGCAGCGCCAGCCAGAACGATACTCACCGGCGCGCGCGCGGCGGCACCGGTCATGCCCAGGCTGTAGACCAGCAGGCCGGCGACGGCTGCGCCGAAAAAGGCGATGTAGATGTAATCCTGCAGGCGTGTCAGCGAAAAAAACGTAAACGCCATCGCGACAAAAAACAGCGCGCCGGCATTGATGCCGAGCAGGCTGGGCGATGCGAGCCCATTGCGGGTCATCGCCTGCATCAGGGTGCCGGCAATGGCCAGACTGCTACCCACCAGGGCTGCCAGAACGGCCCGGTTCAGGCGGTTGGCGCGCACGATAATGTGCTCAATTTGGTCGGCGTCGTAGTTGAACAAGGCGTTGATAACCGTGGCAAACGACATGGCCGTTTGCCCCAGGGCGATGCTGGCCAGGGTGGTTGCCAGTAACAGCGCCAGGCACAGGGTCAGCCCCAGTGCCTTGACCGGCAGTGTCGACAGCACGGCGAGTCCTCTGGGTTAGTCGAGACCGTAGTGTTCAAACACGCTGTCGACCATGCGTTCGGCCGCAATGGGGCCGCCGCCCATGTTCCAGTCCACCTCGTTGACCCGGTAGACCTGATCGTTCTGTACCGCCGTCAGGGTGTTCCACAGCGGGTGAGACGTCCAACTGGTGAAGTTTTCCATCACCGTCGGGTCGGTTTCGGTCATGAACATGAAGAACACATCGGCGTTCATGCTGGGAATGCTTTCCTTGGAGGTCAGCTTTACGCCCCAGATGTCTTCCTGGTGGCCAGCCGGGCGCTCAAACCCCAGTTCGTTCAGGATGTTTCCGGCAAAGCTGGAGTAGTAGATGCGGGCGTGGTCGTTGCGAAAGTTCAGCAATGCCACTTCCTGTGGCCAGTCGACGCCGGACTCGGAAACCTGTTGCTGAAATGACTGAATGCGTGCATCCCATTGGTCATTCCAGTCGGCGGCTGCATCGGTGGTGCCGGTTGCCTCGGCAACCAGATTCAGCGTTTCCTTGAACTGGAAAACGGTCTCGTGCATCACCGTCGGGGCGATCTGGTTCAGCTGATTGTAGATTTTTTCGTGGCGCATTTTTGCACCGATGATGACATCGGGGTTCAGCGCGGCAATGGCTTCCAGGTTCGGCTGGGTTTCAAGACCAACATGAGTCACTCCGGCCAGCTCATCGCGCAGGTAATGGTACATCGGTTGCTCAACCCAGGAATCAACGACACCCACGGGGGTAATGCCCAGTGCCACTGCGGCGTCGTTGGCACCCTGGTAAAGGGTGACGACGCGTTGCGCAGGAGCGTCCAGTTCAGCGGTGCCCATGGCATGAGGAATACGAATGGATTCTGCCTGCGCGAAAGACAGCGATGCCGCCAATATCAGGCCGAGCAGGGTGGTTGAAGTAAGACGATGGGCCACGGACAACTCCTGAGATAGGTTAGGGGTTGCTGATAGTATTGATAGTTGTTCTTATTATCAACCGCACCCACTTAGGGGCTAATAAAAGTCGCTGCAGTTCAGCGGTGTGATGGAATTAACAAATTATAATTTGCAAATGATAACTATTATCATTAAAGTGGGTCTCGAAGGTCGATTCAGCGCTGGACCCCGGAGAAGGAGCACGGTCCCGAACTAGGGTAACAGGAAGTCGACTCGTCAACGCCTTTGTCCACCCTCTGTCGCAAAGGCGTTGGCTGAGTGCCAACAAGGTTGTTGAACACGCTGAATGGTTTCCAGCCGGGATTTTTCCCCTCCAATGTTAAATCCCGGCTGGTTTTTTAGTAAAGCACCCCCGTCACAAAGGAGCTCGATATCTACATGGAACTGCGCAGCAAACTTTGGGCTCTAACGGTGACCACGCTGTTGTTCACCCTGGCTATGTCACTCAACCCCTCCAGTATGACAATCTTCGCCGGGTTATAACTCATGGTTCGGAGTTTGGGTTTGCTTCAGTAACTGGAGTCCGTGTCAGGCGCCGGGGTAACCCTATCTGGGGTCGGCGTGGACCCATCCATGGAGCCTAGACCGCAGCATCCATGCTGCGGACTACCCCAGATAGGGTTACCCCGGCACCCGACACTCAGTTAATTGCCAATTCCAAATCTTGAGTAATAACCCGGCTCAGGCTTTTGCTTACTTCAGTTCATAGCCACTAACCGGTCCAAGCGTTCCAGGTCGTTGATCACACGCCACTGGCCACCGCCTTCCATTACCCGCTTCTGCCAGGCATTCAGACGATTCTCATAATCGCGCGGGTCAATATTATCCCGGGTTAACTTGGTGACGTTTAACGCGACCACTTCGATGCCGGCGACATCAATGGGGAAATCGCGCACATGGCCTTCCGGTAAATCTTCTTCCAGATCACTGAATACCAGAATGGTTTTTTCATCGGCATCGGTTTCGTTCAGAAAATCAATCGCCTGCAATACGCCTCCAGTAATGTCGGTGTGGGCACTGCCACGAACCAGCTCTGAGGTGAACGTCTGCACATGGTGCTGAAACAGACGCTTCTGGTCGTTGGCAGTGCTCGGCCGAATGTCAAAGGTGGCCTTGGCGATGATGTCTTCTTCGTTAAAGCTGGCGCTGTCTATGCGCGCCAGCGCCAGGGAATCACCGCTGTCCAGAGTCGCCAGCAGGTAGTTCATGATGGTCTCGGCCTTGTCGAGTTGCTCGGTGTAGGTGCCCGAGGTGTCGATCAGCATATAGACTGCCCGGCTTTTGACCGGTGACTCTCCGCAGCCGGCCAGCAGGCCGGTACTGAGCAAAGCGGTGATCAGCAGCAGTGTCATGATGTGACGGCTGAGCCTGGCTGAATCGGTAACGAGTTTCATGGGGTTACCTCCTGCGTGTCGGTGAGGACGGGTTCAACTTTGGTGCTCCGGCTGCGCTTGGTCTTTGCCGTTGTGGCCGGGGCATCGTCCGTATCGTTTTTGGTTTTGGCGGCAGTGGTGGTATCGCTCAGATCCGGCGCTGTGGAGCGGTGACGAATCAGCCGTTCCACGCCCAGCGGCACCATGATGATCAGGTCATAAAGGTGCGCCAGGATCTTGCAGGCATGACTGGCGAGGTTGCCGGCCAATCGCAGCGCTACCGCGACTGTGCGTAAAACACCGACGACGATCATGCCAAGCATGCTGCGCAGTGAGTGAATGAATGACTCCAGCGGGATCGCTACAAAAGCCAGCGCGAACGGCAGGATGAACCCCATCACCATCTGTCCGATCGAGGGAATCCAGCGGAACTGGGCTTCAACCACACCGACACCGGCCAGTGACTGTTGCAGTGCCGCGCGGTCCAGCGCCAGCAGGTCACGCATGTACGCCAGTGAGGCTTCAATGGTGGCGAGAATCGTCAGCAGAGTGAGTGTGACCACTATCATGCGCCGGCGCATGCGATCGTCCATGCTGCCGATCACCGGAAACAGGTGGGTGATGCGCAGCGATTCCAGCAGGAACAGACCCATGGCAATTTCAATCAGAATGATCACCAGTGCTGCGATGTCGGACATGCGCAAGGAGCCAATGGTCGCGGTGCCGCCCACCATTTCGGACATCGGCAGGGCAATCAGCTGAAAGTTAATCAACCCGCCCATAGCCGCGATGATCAGCACCAGGCCGGAGATGAAAAACTGGGTCAGCGAGGACGACAGCAGTGAGTTGGCTGCGGCATCTTCGTTGTTGCGAATCGATTCATAGCGATCCATCTGCCCATCGATCATGCGGGTGCGTTCTTCCAGGCTGTCGAGCGTGGTCTCGACTTTGCCCATGGTGGTTTTCAGGGTACGCCACTGGGGGTGCATCTTGGCCAGGTGGCCATGGCGCTCGAGCGTGGCTTTCTGAAACGCTTTCAGGGTTTCTTCGTGCGAATCTTCAATCGCGTCTTTGATGTTATCGAGAATTTTATTCAGTGCCGGGTCGGCACTTTTGGGCAGTGCCGAGATGGTATCGACCACATCCGACCAGGCTGGTGGCAGCGGTGCCGACAACGAACTGGCCTGATAGTCGGCCTCGATTTTTTCGATCGCATCGGCCAGGGTGCGGTGCAGGCTGGGGTAATGCGCCAGATCCCGCGCGACCAGGGTGCTGACCCGGGTGAACTCGCGTTCAATGGCTTTTTCCGACGCGGTACGTCCCAGCGCCATCAGCACATCACGGTTGCGCTGGCTGAGCCGGTGCTCCAGTTTCAATACAGAACGCGATGCCAGACGCAGTGCGGTAAACACCGCGCGGCCGGTGGTGGAAAACAGGTGGTGCGCCTGCTGGCGACCGAGATAGAGCACAGTAACGAGTAAAATCAGCCAGATCGCGGCCGAGATGGCGGCGGAATCAGACCAGACAGTGAGCAGTTGTTGAAACATCGCAGAACCTCCGTTGAGTTGACAGGCGGGAGTGTCGGTCAGGGCGGTGAAAATTCTGTGAGTTTCGTGGATGTGGCCCGCTACGGGTGCCAGGGGAGCCCTTGTGTGGGCTGCGTCGGGACGCTGATGGCCTGGTATGAGTGGCGCGATGACTTTCGGACGTTTCGGGTTGACCCTATTGCTGAGTTTCAGGTGTTGGAGGCGGAATGTGAGGAAATTGCCCGGATCTCACTGCAACAGATCCTCAGTCAAAATGAGCTGGCCTGGGCGTCGCCCCAGTAAAGGCATACGGTTTAATTGTTTAAAATAAACCAAAATGGTTTAAGTGTTAAAAATAAACCCATTTGGTTGATTTATGAGTTCAGCTATCTAAACTGCAACTATGAACCGACTGATTGTAATAGCCGACATTGTTGCCTCCAGAGCGATTACCGACCGGGCTGACGTTCAGCACGATCTTAAAGCGGAATTGGATCGCTTGAACCGGCAAGCTGATGGCCTGCTCTCACCCTATACCATTACCCTGGGCGATGAATTCCAGGCAGTGCTGAGTACGGCCGGTCGTGTCTTTACCGATATGCTGGCCATTCGGGCGGCCATTTACCCCGTCCGGCTGCGTTTTGCCGTGTCGATTGGCCCCCTGGCCACACCCATTAACCCGGACCAGGCAATCGGCATGGACGGCCCGGCCTTTCATGCTGCCCGGGAAAGCATCGAACAGCTTAAACAGGGTGACCATCAGCTGGCTCTGGCTGGTGAATTTCCAGGCCAGCCACAGGACCTGATGCACAGCACCCTGAATTTACTCGACCGCCACTGGCAGAGCTGGCAGGCCAATCGCCTGGTGATCTTGCACCGTCTGCTGCAGGGCGATACCGTAGCGACGCTGGCTAAATCACTAAAGATCAGTGAGCAGGCGGTCTACAAGAATATTCGCCAGGGCGGGCTGGACGATGTAACGGAGAGCATCCAAACCCTGACCCGATACCTGGATGCGGCCCTGGCAGAATAACCAGAGGTTGAGGTTTGCTTTGGTGCCAGGAGCCCGTGCCTGGCACCGGGTAGGCCTCTCCGGGGTCGGGCGGGGTGCCGCCCACTCAACCCGTCCATGGGGCCTAGGCTTCGGCATCCCTGCCTCAGACTACCCCGGAGAGGCCAACCCGGCACCTGGCACTCAGCTGGTTGCTAGCAATGACATTAGAGCACTTAATGAGGGAACAAATTGGTGACATCTTTATTCCTGCTAACCATTTGGTTGCTAACACGGCTGAGTTTCATTCGCTACGATCAGCGTCTCCGCAACCGCTTGCTACTGATTCTGGTGCTAATCCCCATCATTCTTGCACCTGCCTTGGCGCTGGGCGTCACATCGGTGCTTTGGTCGATACTGGCTGCCACAGCCCTGATTTTTTCCGAGAAAGTCATCCCTGAACGGTTGTTAGTGCCTGGACGCATAATGGGGTTTGCTTTAGTGGTACTGGCAACCTTGCTGATGCCGTTGCCGGAGCTGAGCTCATGGTCGGTATTGGTAATCGACTGGCTGGGTCTGACTACAGAGCAAATGACCATAGGCCTGTGGTGGTTACTTGGCTTTTTGCTGGTTGCCGGGGAGGCGAATTTACTGATTCGGTTACTGTTCCACAGCTTCGACCTGGAACCCATGAGTAAGACACCGGAGCTAACTGAGACCGAAGCGCCAGAGGCGATTGAACTGACCATAACAGCAAGTCAGAACGCGGAACCGGAAATCGACCAGCGCGAGTACAACGCCGGTCGCATTATCGGCATTCTGGAGCGTTGGCTGATGTACATTGTTTTGGTCGGCAGTCAGCAACAGGGTGCGGCATCCGGGTCTCAGTACAGCATCATTGCGGTCATTTTGGCGGCAAAAGGGTTTGCCCGTTTCCGGCAACTTGAGGAGCGTGCTTTTGCGGAATATGTGTTGATTGGAACTCTGGCTTCGACTTTGTTAACGGTGGCGGTGAGTTTGTTGATCAGTAGCCAGGTAGTGTGATGAGTTAGAAATTCGTGCCCATTCTACCACTTGCTATCCAAGGAGCGCCGCGCTCCGATTGGCACCGGGACTAAGGTGGCCGATCAGGCATATTCTTCTATCACGAATTTCTAACTCATCACACTAGCCTGCCCCGAGTTTCACTCCCCAATATCCTCATTCCACAGATCAGGCCGCTCGCGGATGAAGGTTTCCATCAGGTGGATGCAGCCCGGCTCCTGGCGTACGTCCAGCTCCACACCGCGGCTGGTCAGCAGCGCTTCGTCGCCCTGAAACGTCTGGTTCTCACCGATCACCACTTTGGGAATGCCGTACAGAAGAATGGCGCCGCTGCACATGGGGCAGGGCGACAGCGTGGTGTAGAGCACCGATTCGCGATACACCGACGCAGGCTGACGACCGGCATTTTCAAGCGCATCCATCTCGCCGTGCAGAACCACGCTACCCTGCTGAACCCGGCGGTTGTGGCCCCGGCCAATGATTTTGCCTTTGTGTACCAGTACCGAACCGATCGGGATGCCGCCTTCGGCGACGCCTGCTTTTGCCTCATCGAGCGCGGCTTGCATGAATTCGTCCATGTTGGACTCCTGTGAATGGGGGTATAACCCGCAAACTAGCGGAGGGTGGGGTGGCACGCAAGCGAGTAATACAACTTCAGTCACATTTCAGGGTCAGTCGGAGTGCTAGACTGTAAAGACGTTTCAATGACACAGACTAAAAGGCAGTAACGCCATGACCCGGATTGTGTGGGTAGAAGATCAGTCCCACTGGGTCGAGCGGTTTAAACCGACGCTGGAAGCGACCGACTTTAACGGGTCGCCGACCGACGTCACCGTTTTCAAGTTCGCTGAAGCCGCTTGCCAGTATATTAAGCAGTGCCCCGATGCCGATGCACCCGACGTCGCCTTGCTCGACGCCCATATGGGCGGCAACAGCCACGCCGGTCTGACTGTGTCGCGGGCACTGCAGAAGCGCTGGCCGGACTTGCCGGTGGTGTATTTGTCGGAGCACAGCGGTACCGACATCGAGCAGGCGGCGTTTGAGCAGAATGGCACCCTGGATTTTATCGCCAAGCACCAGCGCAATGTCGAAGCCGTGTTGTGCTGGCGCATTCAGGCGGTGTTGCGTCAGCAGCGCCATCAGCCTGGCGAAATAGCCACAACGAACAGCGATACCTTGCGCAGCGGCTCGCTGAGCATCGATACCCGTACCTGGGAAGTGTTCTGGCAGGGCCATAAACTGATGAACCCAACCAATCCGCGCCGGCCACTGGCACCGACGCCCCGCAAGATCCTGCGTTTTCTGGTGGAAGCCGCGCCCAGCCCGTTGTCGACCTGGCAGATTGCCGATAAGCTCGATGCCGACCCGGAACGGTTTTCCTACGCCAATTACCGGCAACACATCCGTACCCTGAGGCGCGCCTTCGATCAGGTTGAAGCAGGTGACGGTGGCTTTACCGACCGTTGCCGGGAAGGCATTGGTATCGTCACCTTTGGCGACCAGGAAGCCTACTGCTGGAGGCCAGACCATGACCTTGCGCGCTGATACCGATAGACCTTTCAAGCCAAGCTGGCCACAGCGGTTCAGTGTGCTCAGCAGTTTTTTCGGACTGGGTCTGGTGGCGTATTTTTATCTGATCACCGAACCTGACCTGATGGCATACTACCAGGTGCCTGGCTGGGTGCTGGATCCGCGCCTGAAAATGGCTCTGTGCGCAATATTTGCGATATTCCTGATTAACGATGCGCACCGTTATTCCCAGGCGCGCCGTCAGCAGAAACAGCAATCGCGCCAGTTGCAGGATGAGTATGACAACCTCTGGCAAAGCCGCAAACAACTGCAGCACAAGGTGCATACCTATGCGGGCCATGCCGATAAACTAAAGCTGTTTATCAGCGACAAGCTGCTGGAATACATCGAGTATGATGAAAAATTCTTGCACTTTAAAAGCATTGCGGCCGAGGTGCGGCACAACGGCGTGATCGGTTTCGATAAGGTGCAATCAGCGCTGGAACAGGCGCTTGCCCAGCCCCAATTGAACGAGGCTGATCAGTCACGAACCCGGGAGGCTTTGCAGCAACTGCGGTACGTCTGGGACCTTCTCGATCTGGCCACCACCGACAACATTGCCCTGCACCTGGCCAATCAATTGTGCGATCTGGAAGAACCCTATTACCAGCAATCCCTGAATCCGGAATCGGCCGATTCACATGAGCTGCAACCTACGTTTTCTCCGGTAGCCGGTCTGGTGCGGGCGCTGACCCCACTGTTGAATACCCCCGACTCTCTGCACCAGGCGGTGGCTGAAGGCTTGCCCTGCCAATGGCAGGATGATCCGTCGTTCTGGTTGTCGATGGAGCCCTGTGGTGTGGTGCTGGGGAATGAAAACCACTGGGTGCTGCTTCTGGAAAACCTGCTCAAGAACGCTCAGTTCTTCAGTGGCAAGCGACCCTACCGGCACAAGTACCGTCGTATTGGCGTTCGGCTTGCTGAGCATTCGGGCAAAGTACGGTTGCAGGTGTTTAACAGTGGCCCGGGTATCAGTGAGGAGGACAAAGCCAAAATTTTTCAACTGGGTTACTCCACACGCCGGGTGAAGGAAAACCACGGTAAGGGGTTGGGGTTGTTTTTTGTTGGCGAAATTGTCAAAGGCTACGATGGCGCGGTCGCTATTGAAAACATTGATAACCGGCCCCGCCAGATGACGCTGCGGCTCGAGTTTGAAAACGGCGATGTTCATACCGATTCGTTTTCCATCGACGTTGAAGACGACTTGCCGGTGTGTCAGCGCCATGGCGAGACGGGTACCGAGAAAACACTGAGCTGGTCGTTTGAGCAACGGCTGCGCTCGGTCGAGGTATCGTCGGCCGATGCCCACCAGCCGAACAGAAAACGGCTGGATTCGTCTTCCCGCAGCCTTAACTGGCTAGACCCGCAACGACCGGATAACCCGAGCTGGGTGCTGGACATTAATCTGGCGCGCAAAAGTTCCGGCATTCAATTCACGCCGCTGGATGTCCGTGGCGTGCAATTTACGGTAGAGCTGCCACTGGCGGCGTCACGTCTGGCCGAGGACGCGACGCTGGAAGACCTGGAGACCATTGATGTTGACCGACTGAACCAGCCGTTTGAGGCGCTGGATCTGTATCATGAATCCAATCATTGAATGCCTGCGTCAGACATTAACTCGCCGCCATCCGGGTGTCTGACTTTTCTCCATTGTCAGATCCCGTTATTCTGAATCTGAAACTCTCGCCTCTGACGATAAGGATCGACTCAGTGACCCGTTTATTGTGTGTATGTATTCTGTCTTGTGCCCTGGCGTTGACCGGCTGCAGCAACCTGGCTTCACAACCGGACAGCCGGATCGACTGGCCCGCGGAGCTGGCTGAGCCGGCAACCTTAATCGACCGGCTCGATCCGGATGTCATCAGCTACGTCCGGCTACCCAGCCCCAGCGCCTGGATAACCGCACCAAAGAACAACGAAATGGGTGACCTGCTGGCGACCGATGCCAATCGGGCTGCCGTTACTACGTTGCTGGAGGCACTGCGTCAGCAGCTGGCACCGCTGGGTACGGATGGTGCAATGGCCGGCCTGTTGCTGGATCGGCTGCGGTCACCGCTAGAGATCGCCGTGCGACTGCCCGGTGACACCGCCCTGACCGGGGCTGAACTGCAAATGTCGGCGCGGCTCGATTTTGAAACCCGTCTTGCCTTTGAACAACAGCTCGGTAACCTGCTGGAGGAAACCCCCCTGGTGAGGCAATTGGTTCCGGCAACCGCCGATGCCCCGGGTCGTCTGAGCCTTGGCGTTATGCCCGCCTATTATCAGTTTGATCCGCAAACCCGGCGGTTTACGATGTCGGCCGGGTTTGGCAGCAGTGCGCAAACGCTGACGCAGCTGGGCGAGGTGTCCAACCCCGATCACCCAGCCGTCAAACGTCAGGCCGAATTGGAAGACAGTCGGTATGGGGTGTATCTGTGGGCCAATACCGGCGCTGTGATTCATCAGTTGGAACCTCTGTTGCCCGCAGCGCAGGCCAGAGAGCTGGAGTCGCTGGGCATCATGAGCAGCGAGGAAGTCGCCATGTCCATGGGGTCGCGGGCAGGCAAGGGACAGACCACCCTGCTGTTACGGGGAAGTGAAGGCCCACTGTGGGATCTGGCGCTGCCGGATAGCCCGGCCACTCGCGTGCAAAGTCTGGGCGAGCCCAGTTACTATTTTTCCACCGTGTTACCGGATGAGGACTGGGTACGGCGGCTGGCGTCCGCATCGGACATGTCGTTGCGCGACCTGAACCAGCTAACCACCAAAACCGGCCTGAGCTGGACGGCGGTTGTGGCCGGGCTGACAGGGCGTATCAGTGTGATTGCGGATGATGCCGGAAGTTACCTCGCCTTTGAGCCAACCGATGCAGATGCCTTTGCGAGCCTGCTGGATGAACTTCGCTTTCGCGGCTATACCGAGACATCTTCATTTTCGACGGCAAGCGGCCCTATGAATCGTTTGCAGTTGCCGTTGTCAAAACTGTGGCTGGATCAGGAGATGCCATTGGCGTCCGACTGGATAATGCGCAGCCAGGATTCTCAGGGCTGGTATTATGAACAGGCGGGTATCTGGTACTTCGCCACCGTGCCTCAGGTGCTGCTGGCCCGGCAGCAGTCTGCACCAGAGGTGGCACTGGCGAGCTGGAACCAACAGGAGGCCGACCGGCCAACGCTTCAGTTCACCGGTCAGTTCGACTCGTTGATTCAAACCAACTATCACTATTATCTGGAAGGGCTGCAAACGCTGGCCCACATGCTCGATGCCGAGATCGATATGCTGGCGTTTCCCGTTGCCCGGGTCGCGCAGTTGCCCGGCCGTTCCCAGGCCAGTGTGTCGCTCACCTATCGCGAGAATACACTAAAGGCGGTGTATGGTTACGAGACTCACCCCTTGGATCCGTTGCAGGGTTCGATGGGCGGTATAGCCGTTATCGGCATTCTCGCAGCTGTCGCGATTCCTGCGTATCAGGATTACGCAGACCAGGTTGCGCACTTTTCTACCCTCTGATCATTACCTGTTATAGCCGTACCTTTGACTGGCATTCCAGTTGACGGTACGGCTTTGTTCCTCAAATAGAACGGTTCGTTCAGTGTTGTATGGTCACTTTTCAGACAATAAGACTGTAAAACGTGATCCAATTCACGTTTGCACGAGTAGTATGAAAGTTAAGCAGTATAACAAACGTCGATTTCGCGGTTTGAGGTGAGCATGGAAGGCATGGAAGGTAGTTACGATATTTCGCTGGTCAGTTTGTCCTATCTGGTGGCCATACTGGCGTCTTATTGCGCTTTGTATTTTGGAACCCAGCTAACCCGGGTAGAAGGCAATAAGCGCCGAATCTGGTTGATATTGGGTTCGTTGTCGATGGGTCTGGGTATCTGGAGCATGCACTTCATTGGCATGGGCGCTTACCAGATGAACATGCCGATGACCTACGATTTGACCATGACGGTTGTCTCATGGATCGCTGCCGTATTGGCCTCGGGATTAGCCTTATTCCTGATCAGTAAGTCCGTAGCCGGCGTCGGCGTACTGATAGTGGGCAGTCTGGTTATGGGAATGGGTATTGCCGTAATGCATTATCTGGGTATGGCGGCAATGCGCATTACCCCCTCGGTCAGTTACGATCCGTTCTGGTTCACGGTGTCCATCGTTATTGCAATCGGTGCCTCCGGTGCGGCCCTGGCCATTTGTCGCTACACGCAACGTTTGGTGGGGCGCCAGGCCGTCGGCTTTCAGGGCATCGCCGCCCTGGTGATGGGTGCGGCGATCTGCGGTATGCACTACACCGGTATGGTGGCTGTCATATACCCGCAAGGTGCCATGCCAGCCATGAGCAACGAGTTGACGGGTTCAGCGATTGGCACACCGATCATCCTCGCGTCCGTTCTGTTCATTGTGTTTTCACTGCTGGCGGTTTACAGCGATATCAAAGCACGCAATAACGAAGAAGAATGGAATCGCCAGGAAGCTGAGCGGGTCAAGAAAATGGCCTTCGTCGATGAAGCCACCGGTTTACCGAACCGGTCACGACTGGAACATCACCTGCTTGAGTCACTGGTGGAAACCGGAGGAGCGGCGTCGCCATTCACCCTGGTCATGCTGGAGATGTCGAATTATCGGGAATTATCTGCTGGAATGAACAGCGAGACGCTGTACCAGCGGCTACACACGCTGTCGGAGCAGATTCAAAAACTGATACCGGCCGGGGTGTATCTGGCGCGTTATTCCAACGCCACCTTTGGCCTGGTGATTCATGATGCCATTGACTCGACGGCCGTTAACCAGACGTTCGGCGCGTTGAGCAAGGCGCCAACCGCCCTGAAAGTTACCGGGTGGACTGTGAATTGGAAGGCTGGCTTCAGCCGATTCCCGCAAACCGGTCACTCCAGTCGTATGCTGATTCGCGAAGCTCTCAAAACGGCACCACTGGCGGAGTTGTCGAATGACAAGGCGCCTGCGATGGAGTCGGGCGTGCAGATGCTGATTAACTGAGGCAGGCACGCGATGCTTTGAGCAGAGGCCGCCCGGGGTGAAGCGGCCTCAGACTTTGAACGTTACCGTCGCATCCACGACCACGATGCAACTGCAGGCCAGAATCTCACTGTCACCGCACCAGGCCAGCGGGTCCTGCACGTAATCGACCGATCCCTTCATCAAGACCATGCGGCAGGCGCCGCAATAGCCTTCACGGCACTGATATGGCACCTTAAACCCTCGCTTTTCCAGTTGCTGCAAAACAGTCACCGGTTCAGGCGAGGGGAATAGGGTAATGCGGTGCGTCTGTGACGCGTTCGGGTTGACCTCTCTGGTCACAACTCGAAGTCTTCCAGAGCGCCGGTGTCGACATCGCTTTGCAGGGCACCGACCAGGTACGTACTGATCTCGGTTTCCTGAGGCGCTACCTGCACCTGGTCGCTTTGCAGCCAGGCGTCCATCCAAGGCAGCGGATTCTTGGGCGAACCAAACGCCGGTTCCAGATCTATAGCCGCCAGGCGCTGGTCGGTAATGTGCTGGACGTATTGCGCCAGAATGTCGGTGTTCAGACCAATCATTGACCCATCTTTGAACAGGTAAGCAGCCCACTCTTTCTCCTGCTCGGCCGCATCGATGAAGATCTGGCGCACGTTGTCGCGTTCTTCTGCGGCGATCTCAGCCATTTCCGGGTCGTCGTGGCCACGCGCCATCAGGTTCAGCATGTGCTGGGTGCCGGTCAGGTGCAGGGCTTCGTCACGGGCGATCAGGCGAATGATCTTGGCATTACCTTCCATTCTTGAACGTTCGGCAAAGGCAAAGCTGCAGGCAAAGCTGACGTAGAAACGAATGGCTTCGAGCACGTTGACCGAGGCCAGCGTTAAATACAGCTTCCGTTTCAGGTCGCGCAGTGCCTTTTTGCCATCTGCACTGGCTTGCCATTCGTCGGTTTGTACCTGGAAGCGCTGGGTCGCTTCAATCAGCGCATCGTAGTAGCGCGTGACCGTTGTAGCACGTTCAACAATGGCCGGGTTGTGCACGATGTCATCGAACACCTTGCCCGGCTCGGTCAATACATTACGCATGATGTGCGTGTACGAGCGCGAGTGAATGGTTTCACTGAACGCCCAGGTTTCGATCCAGGTTTCCAGCTCGGGCAACGACACCAGCGGCAACAGGGCCACATTGGGTGAGCGACCCTGGACGCTGTCGAGCAGCGTCTGGTATTTCAGGTTGCTCAGGAAAATGTGTTGCTCGTGCGCGGGCAGGGCAATGAAGTCCTTGCGGTCGCGCGTCAGATCAACCTCTTCCGGACGCCAGAAGAAGGAGAGTTGTTTTTCGATCAGCTTTTCGAAAATTGGAAACTTCTGCTGATCGTAGCGCGCCACGTTCACCGTCTCGCCGAAAAACATCGGCTGACTGAAGGTGTCGAACTCGCGCTGGTTAAACGTTTGATAAGCCATTCATGCTCCTCAGATCTTGCACGCGCCGCTGGCGCAATCGTCATCATCCATGGCACTGCCGGCACCGTCGCGGGTGTTGTGGTAGTACAGCGTTTTGACACCGAGTTTGTAGGCCGTCAGCAGATCGTTGATCAACTGTTGCATCGGGACCTTGCTGCCGTCAAAACGGGAGGGGTCGTAGTTGGTGTTTGCCGAGATCGACTGGTCGACAAACTTCTGCATGACACCCACCAGGTTCAGATACCCCAGGTTGTTCGGCTGTTGCCACAGCAATTCATACT
Organism: Saccharospirillum alexandrii; assembly: GCF_004000275.1. Taxonomy (GTDB): domain Bacteria; phylum Pseudomonadota; class Gammaproteobacteria; order Pseudomonadales; family Natronospirillaceae; genus Saccharospirillum; species Saccharospirillum alexandrii. Next base: position 299,182 of record NZ_RCIP01000002.1, on the reverse strand, counting down.
GGTTCCTCAAGTTGGCGATGTCGGGCACTACCTGTTTCATCACACCGTCTTTCGACGTTTTAACGGAAACCAGGCCACGCGGCGGCTCAATACCGTTCGTGGCGTTAGCGATCTGTGAACTGGTCTCTGAAGGCATCAGCGCGGTCAGAGTCGAGTTGCGCAGACCGTGCTCTTTAATACGGGCACGCAGGTCATCCCAGTTCAGTTTCAATTCGGTATTGCAGACTTTATCGAGGTCTTTCTTGTAGTGATCGATCGGCAGTTTGCCCTGGGCGTACTGAGTCTCGCTGAAGCCCGGGCAGGCACCGACTTCTTCGGCCAGCACACTGGAGGCCTTGAGCAGGTAGTATTGAATGGCCTCGAAGGTATCGTGCGTCAGTTCCAGTGCGGAACCATCCGAGTAACGCTTACCGTGTTTGGCCAGGTAGTAGGCGTAGTTGATTACGCCAATGCCGAGGGTACGGCGCTTCATCGAGCCCAGTTCGGCGGCTTTAACCGGGTAATCCTGGTAATCGAGCAGGCTGTCAAGCGCACGCACGATAAGTTCGGCCAGCGGTTCCAGCTCGTCCAGCGATTCGATCGCCCCCAGGTTGAAGGCGGCCAGTGTACAGAGCGCAATTTCACCGTTTTCATCGTTGATGTCGTGCAACGGCTTGGTCGGCAGGGTAATTTCCATGCACAGGTTGCTCTGACGCACCGGGGCCTGTTTCGGATCGAAGGCACCGTGTGTGTTGCAGTGGTCAACGTTCTGAATGTAGATACGACCGGTTGACGCACGTTCCTGCAGCAGCGTGGAGAACAGCTCAACCGCGGGAATTTGCTGCTTGCGAATGTCGTCGCGTTGTTCGTATTCAGCGTACAGCTGCTCGAATTTTTCCTGGTCTTCGAAAAACGCATCGTACAAGCCGGGAACATCCGATGGGCTGAACAGCGTGATCGGCTGGTTTTTGATCAGACGGGTGTACATCAGTCGGTTGATCTGGACGCCATAGTCCAGTTGACGCACGCGGTTTTCCTCGACGCCACGGTTGTTCTTCAACACCAGCAGGCTTTCGACTTCCAGGTGCCAGAGCGGGTAGAACAGCGTTGCCGCACCGCCACGTACACCGCCCTGAGAGCAGCATTTAACCGCCGTCTGAAAGTGCTTATAGAACGGAATGCAGCCGGTGTGAAAGGCCGCACCACTGCGAATCGGCGAGCCGATGGCGCGAATGCGACCGGCGTTGATGCCGATGCCGGCGCGCTGGCTGACGTAACGAACCACGGCCGCCGAGGTGGCGTTGATGGAATCGAGGCTGTCGTCGCTTTCGATCAGTACGCAAGAGCTGAACTGACGGGTAGGCGTACGCACACCGGACATCACCGGGGTTGGCAGCGACAGTTTGAAGGTCGACACCGCTTCATAGAACTTCTGAATCGTATCCAGACGGGTGGCATTCGGGTAGCTGGCGAACAGGCTGGCCGCGATCAGAATGTAGAGAAACTGAGGCGATTCGTAGATATCACCTGTCACCCGGTTCTGCACCAGGTACTTGCCTTCGAGCTGCTTGACCGCCGCGTAAGAGAAGTTCAGGTCGCGCTCGTGGCGCAGAAAGCCTTCCATCGCCTCGTAGTCGGCTTCGCTGTAATCGGTAAACAGGTGCGCGTCATATCGGCCGTCTTCGACCATTTTCTCGACATGCTGGCGCAATGTAGGCGGCTCAAATTGACCGTAGGCGCGCTTGCGCAGGTGGAAGATCGCCAGGCGCGCGGCCAGGTACTGGTAATCGGGGTATTCCTCGCTGATCAGGTCAGCGGCGGCTTTGATCAGGGTTTCATGAATGTCGGAGGTGGTAATGCCGTCGTGCAGTTGCAACTGGGCTTTCAGCTCAACCTGGGAAACGGATACCGAGTCCAGCCCTTCAGCCGCCCAATTCAGTACTTTGTGGATTTTGTCGAGATCGAGGGGTTCGCTACGTCCACCGCGTTTTTTGACTGAAATGGTTGCTGTATTCACCTGCGCTTCCTCCGCTGTAGGGGCTGCATCGGCAAATGGCTGGCAAAACCAACTGAATGACTGCATAAGTTGGTTTTGCCAGTGTAGACCACTTCGCCTGACGCGTTATGTATGGATTGCATGGGCGGGGGGTCTGAAACGGACCGGGAAGGCTGAGCTGAATCACGCTACCAGCTGCGTTTGCAGCCGGTGTTTGACAGCACCGCCAAGAGGCACTGCATGGCCAGAATTCCCTGTAAAGACCCGGTTGAGCGGAGTACCCGTGGTAGCCCGCTCAAATCACCGAATGCCTATATATGGTGTTGTTTTGGTGGCGGCCTGTCAATATATAGATGTTTGCAAAAAAGGGATGCAAGTATTTACTCGCTCTGGAAAGCCCTGATAGTGGGGTTCCTGAGCGGTAAATTTTCTTCGTAAATATGAGCGGCTAAACACCGGCTATCGTCCAGACACCAAAGCCAATAAACAACAGGCAGGCAACGATGTGGGCGGTGCGAACCGGCAGGCGTTGCATCAGCCAGTTGCCAGCCAGAATGACCGGTACATTGGCGATCAGCATGCCCAGTGTTGTGCCCAGCGTCACCCACAGCGTCGACTGGTACTGAGCCGCGAGCAAGACCGTGGCGATCTGGGTTTTGTCGCCGATTTCGGCAATGAAAAACAGAATCAGCGTCGCCGCAAAAGCGCCCATGGATTCAAAGCGGCTTGGGCCGCTGTCGTCTTTGTCCGGAATCAGCATCCACAAGCCGACGGCAATAAAGCTGCCGCCGATGATCCAGCGCGCCCAGTCGCCAGGTGTCCACTGACCGAGCAAGGTTCCCAGCCAGGCCGACAAACCATGATTGACCAGGGTGGCAACCAGAATACCCGCAACAATGGCCCAGCGGTTGCGAAACCGGGTGACCAGGAACAGGGACAACAGTTGGGTTTTATCGCCGATTTCCGCGAGGGCAACGGCCAGGGTCGAACTGAGAAAGGCTTCCATGATTGCATTCCGGGGCGGGGAGCATTACCAAAGGCAAACGCCACAGCCCCACCCGGTTCTGTGTCGTTTGCCTCAGGTCTCATCAGTCCGGCGGTCTGCAACACACGCAACGCCGGATGCGACCACCATGAACCTTCGGTTCAATTATGTTGATGGCCGCGCCGGCGGGTACCGGCCGATTACTCCCCCAAGACGGCGCGCAGTTTACCCGGCTGCGGCAACTGGGGCAACCTTGGGACGGTTGATGAAGTTGATGGTGAGCAGCACCAGCATCAGCACCACACCGGCAACCTCGGCAATAAAGTTCGGGTAGAAGATGGCCACAACCCCGAGTGACAACAGGGCCCGCATCCAGTTGCGCATGGGGCCAAAGAGGTAGCCCTCAAGCGCCGAGGCAAATGCGGCCAGTGCCAGTATCGCGATGAAGCCATTCCAGAGTACAAGTGGAACGGGCCCGCCCATAATGATGGACGGATTAAACACCATGAACAGCGGAATCAGGTAGAGCCCCTTGGCGAACTTCCAGGCCTGAACACTGGTTTCCATGGTTTTACTGCCCGCAATGGCCGCCCCGGCGAACGCCGCCAGGGCCACGGGGGGCGTCACGTTGGAGTCCTGTGAATACCAGAAGACGACCAGGTGGGCGATCAGCAGCGGAATGCCGAACTCGTTGGTCAGTGCCGGGCCGACCAGAACGATCAGGACGATGTAGCTGGCGGTCACGGGCAACCCTAGCCCCAGAATCAGACTGGCTACCAGCACCAGTAACAAGGCCAGCAGAATGTTGCCACCGGAGAAGGCGATCATCATGGATGAGAATTTCAGGCCCAGCCCGGTCAGACCCACCACGCCGACCACAATGCCAGCGACGGCGCAGGCAATACTGACCGATACGGCATTCCGGGCACCCAGTTCCAGGCCCTGGAGCAGCTTAACGCCACCGTTACGCAAGGTGCCTCGTACTTCTGTGGCGAGTTGTCCGTTCTGCGTTCCGCGTCTATAGGCCAGCCAGAGGCCATTCAAACCGGCCACTGACAAAATGCTGATGATGGCGTAAAAGCCGACCCGCATGGGCGAGATCCCGAGCACCAGCAGCCAGACCAGCAGCAGCAATGGCACCAGGAAGAACCAGCCGCGTGCCAGCACATCGCGAATCTTGGGCAGCTCACTCTTGGTCTGGGGTTGCAGCCCCTGCTTGACCGCGATGATGTGCACAAACAAGTACACCGTTGAAAAATACAGCAGCGCCGGAAACACGCTGACTTTCACGATTTCCAGGTAGGGCAGGCGAGTGTACTCGGCCATTAGAAAGGCGCCGGCACCCATCAGAGGAGGCATGATTTGCCCACCGGTACTAGCGGCCGCTTCAATACCACCGGCCTGGGCCGGTTTGTAACCGAGTTTCTTCATCAGTGGGATGGTGAACGCACCGGTCGTCACCACGTTGGCAATGGCACTGCCGGAAATGGAACCCATGCTGGCAGAGGCGAGCACGGCTGCCTTGGCGGGGCCTCCACGTTGGGTGCCAGTGGCAGAGTAGGCAAGATCAATAAAGAACTTGCCGGCGCCGGTGACTTCCAACAAGGCCCCAAACAAAACAAAGATAAACACAAAGGTGGCTGCAACGCCCAGTGGCAAGCCGAAAATGCCTTCCTGACCGAGATACAACTGTGCCGCGACCCGGTCGAGCGAATAGCCGCGGTGGTTAAGAATGCCGGGCAAAAACTCGCCCAACCAGGGCAGGTCACCGCGCGACCCGGCCAGCGCGTAGGCAATCGCCAGGGTGCCGATGATGGTCAGGCCGGTGCCTACAGCCCGACGGCTGGCCTCAAGCACGGTGACGATGCAGATAATGGCGAAGAGGATGTCAGTGTCCGACCAGAAGCCGGCCCGGTTGATGATGTCATCGAGAAACCAGACCAGATAGAAACCGGAGGCCGTGGATGCAACAAAGAAAATGCAGTCGACGCCCATGGCGATGGGGCCCCTGGGTTTGCCTGGTTTTGGACCAAACAAAACGAACGTGAGCATCAGAATCAACATCAAGTGTATGCCGCGCTGATAAAACAGGCCCAGCGGTTCGATGCCGGCGCCATAGAGATGAAACAGTGACAGGCTGATGCCCAGAACGATGACCAGCCAGCGCCAGACGGCGGGCCCGGGCATCAACTCGGCCTGCCAGTCGCTCTCAACCTTAAAGGGTATCGGGGTATATTGTTTCATGGAGTCATACTTCCAGTGGGTACGTCAGCGGCGAGGCGAATGATGACGCGTTGGTCAAAGGCCAGTTCACTGAGGCTGATCAAATTGTGTTCAATGGCAATGCGGTGATTGACCCGCATTGATCCGACCCGCAACACGAGCTGATTGCCCGGCAACGGCTGGTTAAAATTGGTAATGCGATAACCGTGCTGGTTATCGGATTCCAAAGCACCGCGTCCGGGAATGTGCCCCAGGCCAGCGGCAAAATCGGGAGTGTGGGTGCTGTCGAGAATCAGTGTCTGGCCGTCTACCCGAAAGCAGTCTTCTACCTGAAACCCCTGAACCGAGTGATTCCAAAGCAGGCACCAGCGGCCTTCATCGTTGGGCAAGTCGACCCTGGCCAGAATCTGATCATTGCGATCGACAACTTCCAGCTGCCAGGCAATAGCCGGTGTTACAACGGTGATTAGTCCGGTGAGCACACCAAGCCTGACGTGTTTAAAAAAACCGCGGGTCTTGCGACCCACGGTTTCCAGGCTGGTTAGCCGCGTCATCTGCAATTACTGGCGCAGGCGAGCCGGGATGTCGGCACCGATTTCTTCGTAGTACCGAATGGCACCCGGGTGCAGCGGAATCGGCGTAGAGGTCAGCGCGAAATCCACGGTGGTGTCGTTTGCGGCCGGGTGAATGTCTCGCAGGTATTCAACTTCCTCGAACAGCAGCTTGGTGATCTGGTAAGCCAGATCGTCAGACATGGCGGTGTTGACGGTCAGGACGTTGGGAATGCCAACAGACTGAACCGGTTCGTCCATGCCTTCATACAGGCCAGCACGGAGCGTATAAGGTGCAAATACCGGTTCCAGTTCCAGGGCGTTGGCCACTTCTTCTTCAGACAAGGACAACAGCTTGATGTCGCGGGTGGTGGCCAGGCTCAGAATTGAGCTGGTCGGCGGGCCGACACTCCAGAAACCCGCATCGATGTCGCCATCGCGAATCGCATCAGCGGTTTCGTTGAAGTTCAGGCGCAAGGCAGTAAAGTCATCGTAGCTGATGCCATTGCCTTCAAGAATGGCATTGGCATTCACTTCCGTACCACTGCCCGGCGCGCCAACCGAGACGCGCTTGCCGCGCAGGTCAGCCAGAGAGTTAATGTCGGAATCAGCCAGCGTCACAATCTGGACCGCGTTCGGGTAAAGGGAAGCGAGCGCTACTACGTCCAGTTTGTTGCCATTGAAGCGGTCACCACCGTTGTACGCCTGGTAGACCGTGTCGGCCAGGGCGATGGCCAGGTCTGAATCTTCGCGATGGACCAGACCCATGTTTTCAACGGACGCACCGGTCACTTCAGCGACCGCATCGTAACCATCGATGTTGTTGGTGATCAGTTCAGCCAGACCACCACCCAGGGGATAGTAGGTGCCACCGGTGCCGCCGGTAGCAATGGACAGGGATTCAGCCTGGGCAGCAGAGAAGCCCAGGGCTGCGGTAGCACACAGTGCCAGTGAAAGCTTACGCATGAGATCGTTACCTCGATTGTTGTTGGTTTTGTACGTCAATTATCGTCGTTCATGAACCCGTGGCTCAGTCGATGTGCCTTTCTGACAGACACAAGCGTTTGAGCTTCACAAGGGATCCAGGCACAGGGCCCGTTAATGACCTGATTGTAGTCGTGAAGATGCAGCAAGCACGGGTTGGTTCGAGTTTTTTGTAGCCCGGCTGCCACAGGGTCAGTCAGGCTATTGCAACCGGTGTGCCAGAAGGGAGATGCTTTCAAACCCCCATGCTTTGGGGGTTGGGGAGAATCAACCAGAACGAGTAGGCAAGATTTTGCTCATTAGCAGGGGTTTGGTAAGCAAGAATTGGCTGGGTGCGCGCTCGCTAAAGCGCGACTCGTCTATCAGTCATGACTTTCAGCGCCGCATTTCAATTCCGCGACCAGCCATCACGTCTTTCGCCTCGGCAATACTGTACTCACCAAAGTGAAAAATGCTGGCAGCCAAGACGGCATCGGCATGGCCTTCAAGAACGCCGTCGGCCAGGTGATCGAGGTTACCCACGCCACCACTGGCGATTACAGGAATGCGAATGGCATCGGCAACGGCCTTGGTCAGCCCTAGATCAAAGCCGGTTTTCACCCCATCCCGATCCATACTGGTCAGCAAAATCTCGCCGGCACCCAGGGTCTCCATTTTCTGCGCCCATTCAACGGCATCAATGCCTGTTGGTTTACGGCCACCGTGCGTGAAAATTTCCCAGTGGTCATCAACCCGCTTGGCATCAATAGCAACCACAATGCACTGGGCGCCAAACCGGTCGGAAGCCTGTTTTACAAACTCGGGGTTAAACACTGCCGCGCTGTTAATAGACACTTTGTCGGCACCGGCGTTTAGCATGGTGCGAATATCATCAAGGGTGCGAATACCACCTCCAACAGTCAGCGGAATAAACACCTGGCCGGCAATGGCACTGACGGTCTCGACCATGGTGTCCCGGCCTTCATGAGTGGCGGTAATATCGAGCATGGTAATCTCATCGGCACCCTGTTCATTGTACCGGCGCGCCACTTCCACCGGATCCCCGGCGTCCCGAATATTGACGAAATTCACGCCCTTCACCACGCGACCCTTGTCGACGTCGAGGCAGGGAATAATACGTTTTGCCAGTGCCATAATTTAGTCTCTCGGTTGCTTTTTCTACCTGCCAGGAATCCGTGTTAGGCACCGGGTAGGTCTATCCGGGGTCGGCGTGAACCCGTCCATGGGGCCTAGGCTTCGGCATCCATGCCTCAGACTTCCCCGGATAGACCTACCCGGCACCTAACACTCGGCCCGGTGTCGATTCCATAGATAAGTGGTGCCGTTTAGTGCCGTGCCCTGAGTTCAAGATTCGCCCTGAATTAACCACTAATCTGCCCCAAGGGCTTTCGGGTGCCCTCATCGGAGGCCGTTAGACCGCATGGATGCGGTCTTCGAGCCCCCATGGATGGGTTTACGGCGTGCCTCCGATGAGGGTACCCGATGGCCCGCCCTAGCTAATTAGTAACACCAACCACTAAGTCGTTTTCCCAGGCGAATCTCGGGCTCAGGACAAAGCCACAGTAGAATAATTAACTTGTCTCAACCACGCCCGTCACAGTAAGCCTGAGCCTCTTGCACATCGATGGCGCCGTCGTAGATGGCGCGTCCGGTAATGGCGCCCAGAACGCCCTGGCTGGCGACATCACAGAGGCGTTCTATGTCGGTCATGTTGGTGACGCCACCACTGGCGATCACCGGAATGCCGCCGGCTTTGGCGACTTCTACGGTGGCATCGACATTAACGCCCTGCATCATGCCATCGCGGCTGATGTCGGTGTAAACAATGGCGCTGACGCCGTCGTTGGCGAAATCGCGGGCCAGATCCGTGGCCAGCACGTCGCTGACATCGGCCCAGCCTTCGGTAGCGACGCGGCCGTCTTTGGCATCGATGCCGACAATGATGTGGCCGGGGAAAGCCTGGCAGGCTTCGCGTACAAAGCCCGGGTTCTTGACCGCCGCGGTGCCGATGATGCACCAGCTGACGCCGGCTTTGATGTAGGCTTCAATGGTCTCCAGCGAGCGGATGCCACCGCCAATCTGGATCGGTAGGTCCGGGTATTTTCTGGAAATGGCGGTGACCGCTTCGGCGTGAATCGGGGTGCCTTCGAAGGCACCGTTCAGGTCGACGAGGTGCAGGCGGCGGCAGCCGGCCTCGACCCAGCGGGTGGCCATTTCTACCGGGTCGGATCCGAACACGGTTGCGTCTTCCATTCGGCCTTGCAGCAAGCGCACGCACTGGCCGTCTTTCAGGTCGATGGCGGGGATGATCAGCATTGAGGGTGTCTCCTGTTCTACTGGGATGGTGCCGGAAGGGCCGATTAGCGGCGGCCATCCCAGTCGACAAAGTTTTTCAGCAGGGTCAGTCCGGCCGGGAAGCTTTTTTCCGGGTGGAACTGGGTGGCAAATATATTGTCCCGGTAAATCATCGCGGCGAAGGTGGCATCGTAAGTGCAATTGGCCGCCGTGTATTCCGGGTGGGCTTCTACATAGTAGCTGTGTACGAAATAGAAGCGGTCACCACTGTGAATGCCCTGCAACAACGGGTGATCGATTTGCAGGTCTACCGTGTTCCAGCCCATGTGTGGGACCTTGAGGGCAAGACCGCGCTCATCGGACGCGGTGGTACTGAAACGGCGCACCTCGCCATCGAAATGACCCAGGCAGTCGATGCCCCCGTTCTCGTGGCTGCGGGCCATCAGCGCCTGCATGCCGACGCAAATACCGAGGAAGGGCTTGCCGCTGTTTACGGCCTCGGCTACTACGGTATCAACGCCCTGACGGCGAATTTCAGCCATGCAGTCGCGAATCGCACCAACGCCCGGCAACAGAATATGGTCGGCTTCGGCGATGCGGTCTTTGTCGGATGTGACTTCGATTTGGGTGTTCGGGGCGACGTGCTCCAGCGCCTTGGCGACGGAGTGCAGATTGCCCATGCCGTAATCAATGATGGTCAGCAGTGTGCGACTCACGGAAGTATCCTGTTCTGGCTGAGGTTTGCATCAGGCGCCCGTTGTGGGCGCCGTTGGAGCGACCTTCCGGCCGGTATCAGAGCACGCCCTTGGTGGACGGAGTGATGCCAGCCATGCGTTCGTCTGGCGTTAGTGCCATGCGCAGGGCTCGGCCGAAGGCCTTGAACACCGTTTCGATCTGGTGGTGCGAATTATGGCCCTTCAGGTTGTCGATGTGCAGCGTGACCCAGGCGTGGTTGACGAAGCCCTGGAAAAACTCATAAAACAGGTCGACATCGAATCCGCCGACGCTGCCGCGTGTAAATGGCAGGTTGTATTCGAGGCCCGGGCGACCGGAGAAATCGATCACGACCCGCGACAGGGCTTCATCGAGCGGCACATAGCTGTGGCCGTAGCGGGTGATGCCTTTTTTGTCGCCAACGGCCTTCGCGAAGGCCTGGCCCAGGGTAATGCCGATGTCTTCAACGCTGTGGTGGTCGTCGATGTGGTTGTCGCCGCGGCAGACGATGTCGAGATCGATCAGGCCATGCCGGGCTATCTGGTCCATCATGTGGTCCAGAAAGGGCATGCCGGTGTCGAACTGGGCTGTGCCGGTACCGTCCAGATTGATACTGACCTTGATCTGGGTTTCGGTGGTGTTGCGTTCAACCGTCGCTTGGCGACTCATAGTACGACTCTCTGTTCTTGATGATTCGAAGGTTGGTTCGGGCAACGCATGTGGGTGGCTGCAGCAAAGTAAACAGCTTCAAACCCGGTTGCGAAGGCGCATTATATCGGTATGCTGCGCCTCAAACCACCCGGACCGACACCGATGCCTGTAACGCTGGATTTGCTGTCCCGAACACCGCTCTCAGACTTGCCAGAAACCGATGCGCCAGACCTGGCCCGTCTGGCGCAGGACATGAGTGCCTGCCCGTGCTATCAGTCGGCCTGGATTGCCTGGCAGGCCAGTGCCCCGGGCGTGAGACTCCATGCCGCCCGGTTTAACGGGCGCATTGTCGGCGTTATCTTTGTTGAGGGAGATTGCGTGTTGAGCCTGGGGGTTCGGGCGCTGACCCGGGGGCGAGGCGTTGGGCGGAGAATGGTATCCGTGTTGGCGCAGCAGCATTCTTTGCGCCTCTCGGCGCAGATTCACACTGAGCTTGCGGCCTTTGTCAGTGCCTGTTTGACGTCGCTGGCAAATCGGAAATAACCGCCTGGTTTTTACCGCGTGACTTGGCCTCGTACATGGCATGGTCAGCCAGGTTGAGCAACTGATCGACCAGTTTCGGCGCTTGCTCGCCAGTGACTTCAATGATACCCACGGAACATCCCAATTGCTGACCTTCGGGCCAGGTGAATTCCTGACCGGTAAAGCGTCGCAGAAAAGCTTGGCATCGAGCCGGCGTCGAGAAATCCTCAAGAATGCGCTGGGCCAGTTGCTGAACTGCCTGGCCTTGTTCATTGGGGAATAGAATGACGAATTCGTCTCCGCCCAGTCGCGCTGCCAGATCCTCGGTGCGGGTGTGCTCTTTCAATACCTGCGCAAAGCCGCGCAATACCTGATCACCCAGTATGTGGCCATAGTTGTCATTCAGGTATTTGAAGTTATCCAGGTCCAGAAATGCCAGCGAGAATCGATAGCTGGCATTGCGGCGACCACGGGCCAGTTCTTCTTCCAGGCGCGGATACAGGGCCTGGCGGTTCATCAGGCCGGTCAGCATGTCGGTGGAGGAAAGATGGTGCAGTTCTTTTTCATGCGCCAGCCGCTGAATGGCAGCCGCCAGCTGCCCGGCCAGCATGGAGGCTGTGCGCAGTACGGATTCTTCAAACCCCGATGGGTTTCGGGTCATCAGGATCATGTCGCCAAAATCGTGGTGGGGCAGAGCGATGCGGAAGATGCAGACGTAGCCGCTGTCCATGCCCTCCAAGTCGAGGTTGTGCATACGGATCAGTAATCGCCCGCGCGTTAACCGTTGTAAAGACAGTGCCTGATGCAGCCGCTCAACGTCCAGGTCGGCCAGCCCCCGGGTAATTAGGGTGGCTGCCATAAAGGGTTGCTGGGTCAGTTCGATGGCGACGTAGTCGCAATCGAGATGAGCCTTCAGTTGCTGGCACAGGGTTTCGACCAGTTCCAGAGTGTCGGTCGCTGCGTTGGTTTGAGCGCTGAGGTGTGACAGCAGGCGAGTGTCCCGCACCCGCTGCTGTATCTGTTCCAGTTCGCTTTCAAGATCGGCGGCTCGTAACACGGACATCACATCGATGTTGCTGTCGGTCAGCGGTTGGGTAACCGTCTCCCGGGTTTGCATCCATTGGATCTGATAGGCCGGTTTCAGGCTGGAAGGCAAGTTGTCAGGCCCCGCAGCATACCAGGCGAGATTCACCAGGGTATCCGGCAAGTCTGGTTGGGTCCCCAGCGACGCTGTCAATTCAGAAACCAGGGTGGTAACGCCATCGTAGTCGGCTTCTGCCCGGGCAAAATGCAGTTTTAGGCAGGTAAGCAATACCTGCCCCCGAGCCGAGCGTTGTTCGGGGCGTTGACGATAATCCTGCAAGGTATGCTGGGCGAGCACACTGTGCCCCAGATAAAACCGGTACAGTGCCTGTTGCAGCATAAGGTCATCGAGCGTGTAAAAAGGTATGGTCACGAACCCGCGTATGCGACACAAACGAATGGCCGTTGTCAGCAGTCGCAAGCTCTCCTGAACATTGCCGCTGATCAGATAAGCCCAGGACAAGTTATGCAACGTGACCGCAATTTCATTGTAGTGGGCGACCGTTTGCAATTTGTGCAGGGTGTATAAAAAGGTGTCTCTGGCTTCCTCTATCCGGCCCAGCCGCATCTGAATAATACCCAGACCATTGTAGAGAGGGGCTTCATGTCGTGGCGATGCCATGCGCTGGCAACGGCTCAGCGCCAGCTCCAGCAGGCGGTGTGCTCGCTGAAACCGGTGTGCTTTGGTTTGCAGCAAGGCCATCGCTTCAGTCAGTTTGACGGTGGCGATGTCGTTCTTCTGGACCCTGGCCTGGCTGAGGCCCGTTAAAATGGCGCGCCGCAGGAAGTACCGCTCCCGGTCTGTCATGCCCCCCTCCCAGGCGATCTGGGCAGTGCGCAGGGCGTAACCATAGTCGTCCTGGTCAAGCATCGGCAGCAGTGCTTCGAGCCGGTGCATGATCGTGGCGGGCGGGCGTTCGTGAAACATGCTGCTGATCATGACCTGCAACAGCAGCCATTCCCGTTCGCGTAATAGCCAGGGGGCGTCTTTGGTCGTAATTTGTTCAAGCGCCGTTTGGGCGTGTGTGGCCATTTGCCGGGCGGTGCTTAGCCGGTGTTTCGTCAGCGCGCACCAGCCGAGGCGTAAGTAGGCATCGAACATTTGGTCGTAAAGATGCTCTTGCCGGGCTTCTTCAAGCAGTTCCGTTAACAGGGTAATGGCCCCGTTATGCTGGTCTTTGTAGTACTGGGCCTCCGCTTCAATCAGTCGCAGAGTGCTGCGATGTTCGGATAGCAGCAGTATTTGCCGTTCATCCAGCATCAGGCCGATCTTATCGCACAGCAGGTGGGTTTCGGTATGGCACTGCAAGGCGTGGTTTCTCAGCGCATCCTGAATCAGCCGTGGAATGCTCTGGGCACTGAGTGGTTGCGGCTCGGGCCATGGTGCTGAGTCGGCGTTCAGTTCGGGCGACAGGTCTATCAGCCAGTTGGGCGGGTCAATGTCGTCGTCGGCGCTGCGCTGTGTACTGTGCCAGTCCGGGTCGTGGGAGACCATCAGATCCGTATCGGTTGAGGTGAGCAACAATACTCGTCCGTTTAACTGCTGTTGCACGGTTCTGACCAGGCGCTGCAGACTGAAACTGGCAAAATGGAAGTGCGTCAGTGCCACAACGATGGGGCGCGTTTGCGACAGAGCCGCCAGCAAGCACAAAATGTCGTCCTGAAAGGCGATGGTTTTCTGAATGACGTGGTCTTTCAGTTGCAGCGGATGGCGCTGAATAAAATGATCGTCGAGCAATTGCTGCCAGGTAGTGAGGTTGGGGCCATATACGCCCTGTTCCTGAAGCCAGCGCCCACAGTCGGCAATGCCCAGTCGGTCGTATCCCTCCTGAATGATGTCAACCAGCGGGTAATAGCCATTCAGCTGACTGTCGGAGGTCAGTTGATAGCGCACACACTCAGCGGGCAGGTCTGCCATAAACGCATCTACCAGGCTGCTGAAACGGCGGCCATCGGCATCGGCGAAGAGCAGGCACTGTCCCTGGCCTTTTAACGTCTGCTGCCATGCGTTGTCCAGCAGCCTAAGCGGGTAGGTCTGATTCATAGTCCTTCACGATCTTGCAGCGTTTCGCCAGTATAAACCAAAAGTTCAGGTCATCATGCAGACGAATTGGCAACTTTGCGTATTTAAGGTCGTATCAGTGAACCCGAATCACAAATCCGGCAATGCACCATAATAGTGCTAGTATGATGCCAGTGGTTCCATAGTGGTGCATGAGCGCCGACTTAAGCCCCGTAATCGTGCATTTCGGGCCTTAAATGACTGGCCTGCTTCTTGCGTATGCCATTTAAAGAACCACAGGGCAGGCCACGGCGGATTCACCGCTGACCCAATTCAGGGTCTGTTTGCTGACTTCCATTGCAACCCGGTGCACAGGAAACCTCATGTGACTGACACGCATTTTTTTCGCCAGTTGGTCGATCACCAATTCACGGCTGTCATTCAGCTGGACGACACGTTGGTTGTCGAGCACGTCAACCCTTCTGCTGAATTGTTGCTGGTGCGCTCGGGAAAGCAAATCATTGGTCAGGCGTTTTACAGTCTCTTTGTTAACCCGGCTGAGATTCGGGAGATGATGATGTCGGCCGTCTCTGGCGGCACGACGTTGTCGGTGCGTTCTGCCCAGTGGCAGCTGGCGCATCGGGATACGCTGACATTGGATTACATGGTCACGCCCTATATGGACGATGACGAACTGCACCTGATTGTCGAGATGCTGCCCGCCGACCGGGCGATGCGCATCAGCCGAGACGAGGGTCTGATTCAACAAACCGAGACGACCCGGCATCTGGTCCGCGGCGTGGCCCACGAAATCAAGAACCCACTGGGCGGCATTCGGGGCGCGGCGCAACTGCTGGCCAGTGAATTGCCCAATGCCGATCTTAAAGAGTATACCCAGGTCATAATTGAGGAAGCCGACCGGTTGCGCGATCTGGTAGATCGGATGCTCGGCAGCCACAAGGTGCCCACCCTGTCAGAAGTCAACATCCATCAGATCGTCGAGCGTGTTTACGCGCTGCTTCGGGTCGAGTGCGGCGATCGAATCCGGTTAAGCCGCGATTACGATCCCAGTCTGCCCGACTTTAAAGCCGACGAGGCGCAGTTGATACAGGCCGTGTTGAACATCGCCCGCAATGCGGTTCAGGCCTTGATTGAGAATAACGTTGAAGCGCCGGCCATTGAGTTTAAAACCCGGGCTGTGCGTCAGTTTACCATCCGTCAGAACCGGTACCGGTTGCTGGTTAAGCTCGACATCATTGATAACGGTCCGGGCATTGCACCGGAGATGATGGAAAAGATTTTCTACCCAATGATCTCAGGCCGACCCACCGGTACGGGTCTGGGTCTGTCGATCGCTCAGCAAATTATTAATTTTCACAACGGCGTCATCGAGTGTGACAGCAGTCCCGGTGCCACCGTCTTTAGTGTCTATTTACCGTTGGAGGGGCTCAATGGCCAATCATAATTGCGTCTGGATCGTCGACGACGACCGCTCCATACGCTGGGTACTGGAACGTGCCTTCGAGAAGGAAGGTATCGAGTGCCGCAGCTTTGAATCCGGTGAGGCCCTGTTGCGTAAGCTGGATCAGGACCCGCCCGATGCCATTGTCAGCGATGTCCGTATGGAGGGCATCGACGGCCTGGAGCTGCTTAGCCGAATTCATGACAACCACCCGCATTTGCCGGTCATTATCATGACGGCACATTCAGACCTGGAAAGTGCCGTTGCCTCTTTTCAGGGTGGTGCCTTCGAGTATCTGCCCAAGCCGTTTGACGTCGACGATGCGGTCTCCCTGGCGCTGCGTGCGATCGAGCATACTCGCCAGAAGCAGAAAACCTCTGAACCAGCGGTGGCACCGGCCAATACCGAGATTATTGGCGAAGCTCCTGCGATGCAGGAAGTGTTTCGGGCCATTGGCCGGTTGTCGCAGTCGAACATCACAGTGCTGATCAATGGTGAATCCGGTACCGGCAAAGAGCTGGTGGCGCATGCGTTGCACCGTCACAGCCCACGCCGGGAAAACCCGTTTATAGCGCTAAACATGGCGGCTATTCCTCGTGATCTGATGGAATCTGAGCTCTTCGGTCACGAAAAAGGGTCCTTCACCGGAGCGCAAGGGCAGCGTCGCGGGCGATTTGAACAGGCCGATGGCGGTACACTGTTTCTTGATGAAATTGGCGATATGCCGGCCGAGACCCAAACCCGGTTGCTGCGAGTGCTGGCCGATGGCGAGTTTTACCGCGTTGGCGGACACACCTCGGTACGGGTGGATGTTCGCATCATCGCGGCGACGCACCAGAACCTTGAGACTCTGGTGAAAGAAGGTCGCTTTCGCGAGGACCTGTTCCACCGGTTGAACGTTATTCGTATCCACTTGCCGCGCCTCGCTGACCGGCGTGAAGACATTCCCCGGCTGCTTGAGTTCTTCCTCCACAAGGCAGCCGACGAATTGGGTGTGGAAACCAAGACGTTACGACCGGAGACCGAGGCTTATTTGTCTCGCCTGGCCTGGCCGGGCAATGTGCGTCAGCTGGAGAACATCTGCCGCTGGATCACAGTGATGGCTTCTGGTCGCGAGGTCCTGGTGTCGGATCTACCGCCAGAGCTGATGGACGAAGCCCAGACGCCAGTCACCAGCGAGAACTGGGAGCAGGCCCTGCGCAACTGGGCCGACCGGGAACTGGCCCGTGGCGAGCACCGGCTCTTGGACATCGCAGTACCGAACTTCGAACGCATCATGATAGAGACCGCACTGAAGCACACCGCTGGCCGACGTCGGGATGCAGCCGAGCTGCTGGGCTGGGGCAGAAACACCCTGACCCGCAAGATCAAGGAGCTGGGCATGGAGTTGGAAACGGTGGCGGAGGACGAAGAGTAAACCAAGATTCGGAGTTTGGGTCGCCATAGAGGCACTAGTCCGCACCGGCTACCGGGTATGTCCCTGTGGGGTCGGCGTAAATCCGTCCATGGAGCCTAGACCGCTGCATCCCTGCTGCGGACTACCCCACAGGGACACACCCGAAAGCCGCTGCTAATCTCTAGGCACCCTCCGAATCACCATGAGCAAGCTGTCCAGCTAATTTCGTGGTGAGTTACACCTCTTCGCCGCCGCAACACTAGACCACTACCATGGCATCTCCTCAGTCAAAGGCGTAAAATTCCAGCCAGCCTAAAAACCCGCCAACTCGTTGGGAGACAAGATGTCAGATATTAAAAAAGTGGTGCTGGCCTATTCCGGTGGCCTGGACACCTCGGTCATTGCCAAGTGGATCACCGAAACCTACAACTGCGAAGTGGTGACTTTCACAGCCGACCTCGGCCAGGGCGAAGAAGTTGAGCCGGCCCGCGCCAAGGCCGAAGCCCTGGGTATTAAGGAAATCTACATCGAAGATCTGCGCGAAGAGTTTGTGCGTGACTTTGTGTTCCCGATGTTCCGTGCCAATACCGTGTACGAAGGCGAGTACTTGCTGGGCACCTCCATTGCCCGCCCGCTGATTGCCAAGCGGCTGATCGAAATCGCCAATGAAACCGGTGCCGATGCCATCGCTCACGGCGCTACCGGTAAGGGTAACGACCAGGTGCGGTTCGAGCTGGGTGCTTATGCGTTGAAGCCGGGCGTGAAAGTGATCGCGCCCTGGCGTGAGTGGGATCTGACGTCGCGCGAGAAGTTGATGGCTTATTGCGAAGACCACCAGATTCCGGTCGATTTCAACAAGAAAGGCAAGAAGTCGCCCTATTCGATGGATGCCAACCTGCTGCACATCTCCTACGAGGGCGGCATTCTGGAAGACCCCTGGGCCGAAGCTGAAGAAGAGATGTGGCGTTGGTCGGTCAGCCCTGAAGCGGCACCGGATACCCCGACTTACCTCGAACTGACCTACGATAAAGGCGATATCGTCGCCATTGACGGCAAACCGACGTCACCGGCCGATGTGTTGGCGTACCTGAACAAGGTCGGTGGCGAGAACGGCATTGGCCGTCTGGATCTGGTTGAAAACCGTTACGTTGGCATGAAGTCTCGCGGCTGTTATGAAACACCGGGCGGAACCATAATGCTCAAGGCGCACCGTGCCATCGAGTCGATCACGCTGGACCGTGAAGTTGCGCACCTGAAAGATGAGCTGATGCCGAAATACGCCGAAGTCATTTACAACGGTTACTGGTGGAGCCCCGAACGTCTGATGATGCAAAAGATGATTGATGCATCCCAGGAGCGGGTGAATGGCAAGGTTCGCCTGAAGCTGTACAAGGGCAACGTGATTGTCGCCGGCCGTCAGTCTGAAGACAGCCTGTTCGATGAGAGCATTGCCACCTTTGAAGATGATGCCGGTGCTTACGATCAGAAAGACGCCGAAGGCTTTATCAAGCTGAATGCTTTGCGCATGCGCATTGCGGCGAGCAAAGGTCGTAGCCCGCTTAAGTAATGCAGGGCACGAAAAAAACCGGGCTTTTAGCCCGGTTTTTTTATGGGTAATGCAATCAGTGCCTCAGTTCGGGTTGCCATTCAGATAAATGTCGGTGTCCCGGTTGAACAGGGCACCAATCCAGATGAAGAACACCCACACCAGTGCCCCAAACGGCAGGTATCCGAAATATCCGAGTAACGGCATTTCAGAGAAGATATGGATTACGTTGACAAAGGGAATGTCATAAATCCAGTAGTTCGGGTTGGTTGGGTAGCCGATGTCCGGGTGTTCACTGCCGAAGTTCCACATTTCCCAGAGAAACCCGTTGAACATCGAGGCCAGTGCGATCAGCACGCCGGGTGCCCAGTTTCCCTGGGTCATTGCTGTAAAAGGCGACCAGAGGGATTGCCGCAACAAAACGCCAATAATGACCGCTAGCGGACCAATCCAGATGCCCCAGAACATCAGGCGCGGAAAGAACACCAGGGCACCGATGATCAGGCAGCCCAGGATAATCAGCAGGTTTCCTGACAGCGGGATGGAGGGGCCATTCTGATAACGTGCGACCAGCTTGGGAAAGGAATTCAGCACGTTAAACCACTCGAAGATGGCCGGCCAGACAGTGGTGTAGGCGATCAGAAACAATACGACGATCACGCTGTGGGGCAGCGCGGCCATGTGACCGTTAGGGTAATACCAGTTGCTGAGTACAAAATAGTCGTAGTACTCGAAATACCCCCAGCCAACCACGGAAATTAGGGCGCTGAAGATCAGCAAGGCCGGCTTGGTCGCCATCAGTGATTTGCCGTTGTTGCGGCGGTACACAATGCCATCGAGCATGACGATGAAGCCCCACCACATCGGGGAAAAGGCATAATAGACCAAATCGCCCAGCCAGACCGGCCGGGCCCACATGACCCACCAGAAACACAGCATGACAACGGCACCGGCCCAGAACCACCAGGGCAGTGGCTTTTTCGCCGGTTGTGGGGCGGGTGTTGCCCCCTGAATGCCGAACAGCTTTGGAAATAAAAGCAGTAACGTCACCAGAACGGCCAGAGCAGCGACCACCAGAAAGTAGAGCAGCGAAAATCCCGGCGCTGGCGAGGTTTGTATGGGTGGAAAAATACCAAAGCCGGGGGGCAGATGGGTGTTCGGGTAGGCAAACCAGGCGGCTACCAGAGGGATCAGCAGTGTCAGCAGGATGGGCCAGAGCAGAGCCCATTTGTTGGTCGGGTTCATATCAGTGTCGGTTCCTTGTGTTTGTTTTTGGTTATTGTTTCGGGCTGGGGAGCCTCTGAACAACTTCCCCAGGGCTCTGCGCGAGCTAAAACGTTTTGCCCAAATGGGCGGCACTCCGACGCACTTCGCAGCGCAATGGCCGTAGCCCTTGTCAAGAAGTGTCCCTAGTTCCCTGGCATGCGGTTTCGACTGCTAACGACCACCCCGGCTGCTCAGGGAGGACTGCTCGGTCCATTTGAGAATCATATTCTCCAGTTGTGTCAGTTTGATGGGTTTGAGCAACACGTCATTCATGCCGGCTGCCAGGCAGTTGTTGATATCGCGCTGCGACGTATTGGCGGTAAAGGCGATGACGGGGTTGTTGAACTGGCGTTGTCGCAGTGTGCGAGTCGTCTCCAGGCCATCCATCACCGGCATCTGCATGTCCATCAACACCATATCGGGTTGCCGGAATAGGACGTGGCTTAACCCTTCTTCCGCCGATTCAAACCCGCTGGCGCTGACGCCCAGCCGGGTCAGCATCCCCAGTAACACTTTGAGGTTCACCGGGTTGTCATCGATGGCAACAATATAAAGCCGGCGCAACATCAGTGGGTGTTCGGCGGGCGCGGGGGCAGTAGCTGCCTGACCCAGCAGTCGCCGGAAAGTGACCTGTGTGCAGGGCAATAGCTCCAGGCTAACCGGTGGTGCCCACAGCGGCAGGTCAGTCGGTACCCGGTTTACGAGCCAGTGGACTCTGGGGTGCTCGCTGAACCGGTTCGAGAGGTCGGGGTCGGGTTGGTCGGCGACCAGAACCCAGTGATCTGCATCCTCTGGCAAGGGGGTGTTCATCGCGGCGGAATGCGTGAGGCTGTGTTGCAGAGCAATGCCGAGCCGATGCAGGCTGTTGTCGATCAGTTTTTTCAGGTCCACATCATCACAGACCAGCCCTACCCGAACGGGCAATGTGATTATCGGCTCGAGCTCGCCCTGCATGGGCAGGGTAAACTGGAAGTCGCTGCCCAGTTCCGGCTGGCTGAAGACGGTCAGCTTGCCGCCCATCAGCGTCACCAGTTTGGAGGCGATTTGTAAACCCAAACCCGTTCCGCCGTATTTGCGCGAAATGGTTGCATCGGCCTGGGTAAAGGCCGAAAAAACCGATTCGATTTTGTTCTGGGCAATACCAATGCCGGTGTCGGTGACATGAAAAGTCAGAACGTTCGCATCCGGCTGAGAAACCGATAATTCAATTGAGCCCTGGGCGGTGAATTTGAACGCGTTGCTGAGCAGATTCGCGAGGATCTGCTTCAACCGATTGACATCGCCGGTAACGCGATGAGGCACTTTGGGGTCTATATCGACGAGAAAACGCACTTGTTGCCGGTCGAACGCGTCTTTATAGATGGTACAGAGTTCATCCAGCGCTTCATCGAGGTCGAAGGGCTCTTCAACCAGTTCGAGCTGGTCGGCGTTCATTTTGGCCAGATCAAGAATGTCGTTGATCAGGAACACCAGGAAATTGGACGACGCATGGATGGCTTCCAAATGTCGGCTGGTTTCAGCTGGCATTTGCTGCTGGCCCATTAGCTCCACTGACCCCTGAATGGCGTTTAACGGCGTGCGCAATTCATGACTGACATTGGCCAGAAAGCGCTCTTTGGTGTTCAGGGCATCATTGGCCGCCTGCAGCGCTTCTTGTGTGGCCAGAAGGCCTGCTTCCTTTTCCTTGTAAACCAGTCCGACCTGGTGGCTGATGACCAGCGACAGCAGAATAACTTCCATCGAGACAGCAAACATGCCCAGGTGTTCAAGAAATAACGTATCGGCAACGGGCAAGCTGGACGCGCCAATGGAAATCAGGGCGGGAATGGCAAAGGCTGCGTTGGCAACCAGATAATAGCGCGCGGTTCTGTTGCCCTGCAGCACACGGGTAAGGCCTGCGGTGAAGCCATAAATGGCAAACAGGCCGACACCCATTCGGTCGATCTCCATCGACAGTTCCGGCCGAAGCAGCGCCACCACAAAACCAAATACAAAGAGGATGATCAGGCCACTGCCAATGCGGTACAGCCATTGTGACGTGTTGGGCTTGATGTTCAGCAGCACCATCACGAAGGCGATGTAGGCGGTGTTTGAAATAAGAATGGGGAAGCTGGTCAGGTAGAACTGGTGAATGCTGAGCAGATCACTGAACACCAGCAAGGAGGCGCCGGTAAAAAAGAAATTGCCGGTAATGAACAGAGCGTACAATAAGTCGGCTGCCCGGCTACGGCTGGTACCCAGCACGAAATAATAAATGCCCAGTGCCAGGAAAATCCCCTGGCAAATAAGCGTCAGGGCATTACCTACCTTGATGCTTTGCTGATACTCGTCCTGTGCAAATACGGTTGGTTGTGGTTGCGCTACGTAGAACGGGCTGTCCATTCGGGTGACGATTTGGTATTGACCGGGTTCGAATACCTGATTGCGACCATGGCGCAGAAAATAAGGGTTGTCCTGCTCCGATTCGATACCGCCAACCAACCGGTTGATCAGCTCACCGCTGGTGCGATCAAAGACCCAGTGTTCAAAGTTTGCAATCACCGAGGAATTGCGAAAATCGATCACTTGGAGCGTCGTTTCATCAACAGAGAGGTCAATCACATGCCAGTGATGACCCCCTTTTAACGAAATGCCCGTCTGGGACACGATTTGTGGCTTGCTCTGCTGGCGCGATTGTATGGACGGAGACCAATCAGAGGCTTGCTCCATCCAATAGCTGTCGATCTCGACAGTGCTGGCGTATGCCTGACTGGGCCAGACCAGCATCAACAATGGTAAGCTGGCAAAAAGCAATCCACAGGCGAGTCGATAAAGCACAGTGCTCGGTTCCCTTGATCAGTCTTATCGTTGGCCCGGCGCCCTCAGGCGGTGTAGTCAGAGCCGTTTAGTCTTGTTCTAATGGCTGTCAGTCGTCTGGTACGTCAATGATGGTTGGCTGCCCGGTTTATCTAGCCCCACGCTAGCCGTTACGGCCGTTGGAAGCCCTACCACTGCTTCAAGAATAACTGATAGCATGAATGGCTGCGACCAACAAATAGGAACAAATAAGAAAGTGACCGGATGACCCCCGACTTGCCCGAGAACCTACCAGCTACACAGGCTGAGAGTAATGGCTCGCCCGGCCCGTCTTGTCCGCTGTGCCGTGCGCCCGACAGTCAGTGGTGGCACCGTCGCAAACATCGGGATTACTGGTGTTGCCCGGCGTGCCGGCTGGTGTTCGTTGACGCGGACCAGCAGCTATCACCGGCCGCTGAAAAGGCCGAATACGACAAGCACCGGAACGACATCAGTGACTCCGGGTATCGAACCTTTTTGACCCGCCCCTGGCGCGCAGTGTGCGATAGGGTGCCCACCGGTTCCAGTGGTCTGGACTTCGGTTGCGGCCCAGGCCCGGCGCTGGCCAGCATGTTTGAAGACGCAGGTTACCGTGTCGCCTTGTATGATCTCTTCTATTACCCTGACAGTTCAGTTCTGACTCGTCATTACCACTTTATCTGTCTCACCGAGGTGATTGAGCACCTCGGTGACCCGGCTGCGGTAGTGACTGACTTGTGGCGTCAATTGGAAGCGGGCGGCTGGCTGATCATTCAAACGCAGAGGGTACGCGACCGCGAAGCCTTTGCGCAGTGGCGCTATGTCGATGATCCGACTCACATCGCCTTTTATTCGGAGGCGACTTTTGCCTGGTTGGCTGAGTATTTGGGGGCGCAGCACTGGGAGCTGGCCGATCGCGACGTTGTTGCGCTTCGGAAGTGAAGTGTGCTGTTTGCATAAGCAACAGTGAATGTTCGTTGGTAACCAGTGCTTCATGCCCGGAACCTATTGCCACTCACTGCTCTGAAGCACTCGCTTAAGGGGCCTTTACGTCCTCAAACAACGCAGTTTCATACCCAAATAACGCCGGTGCGCCGCCGGTATGAATGAACAAAACCTTGTCGTCAGGCCCAAAGGTACCGTTTTGGAAGCTATCGAACAGGCCGTGCATGGCTTTGCCGGTGTAAACCGGATCCAGTAACAGGCCTTCTGTTTCTGCGGTGACCCGCACCGCGTGAGTCATGCCTTCGGTCGCTATGCCATAGCCCGGGCCGACGTAGCGGCCGTCTGTGTAAACTCGCTCGGCCAGGGTTTCATGAGGCAGCCCCAGACGATCAAACAGCGGTCGGGCCAGGCTCAGTACCAGGTCGGCCTGATCGTCGCTGGTGCGGCTGACGCAGAACCCCCGCACCTGAGCCGACAGATCAAAGAGCGCCGCACCGGCCAGCAGTCCAGCCTGGGTGCCTGCGCTGCCCGTTGCCAGGATAATGTGGTCAAACTCGGTGTCCTGCTGATACTGCCAGTCGGCAATTTCCCGGGCGCACTGAACGTAGCCGAGGGCGCCTGTGGTATTGGAGCCACCAACTGGTATGCAATAGGGGGTGTAACCTTCCCCGGCAAGTACCTCGGCGCGCTGATGCATCAGGTCAATACCGTCCTGGCCCGTTTTGGCCAGAGTGAGGGTGGCGCCAAACAGACGGTTTAACAGTACATTACCGCTGTGCGGATACAGTGATTCCGGAGTGCCGGCTACTGGTTCCAGTATCAGCTCGCAGTTCAAGCCCAGCCGAGCCGCCGCAGCCGCAGTCTGCCGGGCATGGTTGCTTTGCAATCCACCGACCGTCAACACGGTATCTGCCCCTGTTTCCAGCGCTTCAGCCAACAGGTATTCCAGCTTGCGCGTCTTATTGCCGCCAAAGCCGAGCCCGGTGCAGTCGTCGCGCTTTACCCAAAGATTCCGGGTGCCCAGCAACTCGCCCAGCCGGGGCAGGTAATCGATGGGGGTGGGGGTCTGTGCCAGGGGAAGTTTTGGAATGTTGCTGAAAGCCATAATCCGTCCAGAGTGACTGTTGAAGCACCCTGGCCACGAACAGTAACGTCCCGGGTGCGCTATCGTCCTTGGTCTCCAGTGGTTCACGCTGGTCTCTGAAGCAAGGCGTTGAATAGGGCTACTGTTACCGATTTTGGCATCGAGGGCAAACGAACCTGATACCGAGCGCCCATTCCGGGTGAGAATAGAGCGGCCTGGGTACGGAAATCCGGTCGAAAACCCGTCGCTGGTCGGGTATCCTAGCGGTGCGAGCGGGTCTGACGCCCGTCTGTGCAGAAGTGCTCCCTTTTAGTATGCATATTGTTCACTCACCAACCACCGCAAACAACAGGATTCCGATGGACGCGACCTATACCCCGGCCACCATTGAGCAACAGGTGCAGGACACCTGGAACGAGAAGCAGGTCTTCAAAGCCCGGGTCGAACCCGGCAAAGAGAAATTCTACTGCCTATCGATGCTACCTTACCCCAGTGGTCGCCTGCACATGGGGCACGTTCGCAATTACACCATCGGCGATGTAATCAGCCGCTACCAACGCATGCTCGGCAAGAACGTCATGCAGCCAATGGGCTGGGATGCCTTCGGCATGCCCGCTGAAAACGCCGCCATTCAAAACGGTGTTGCTCCGGCCAAATGGACCTTTGAAAACATCGACTACATGCGCAACCAGCTCAAGATGCTGGGCTTCGCCTACGACTGGGACCGGGAAGTCACCACCTGCACACCCGAGTATTACCGCTGGGAGCAGTGGTTCTTTACCCGCCTGGTGGAGAAGGGCCTGGCGTACAAGAAAACCTCGCCGGTGAACTGGTGTCCCGTCGACCAGACGGTGCTGGCCAATGAACAGGTGCATGATGGCTGCTGCTGGCGCTGTGATACCCCGGTTGAGCGCAAGGAGATGGATCAATGGTTCATCAAGACCACAGCCTATGCCGAGGAATTGCTGGAAGAACTCGATAACCTGCCGGGCTGGCCCGATGAAGTGAAGGCCATGCAGCGCAACTGGATCGGTCGTTCTCAGGGTGTCACGCTTAAGTTTGGCCTGAAAGGCAGTGACGAGACGCTCGAAGTCTACACCACCCGTCCGGATACGCTGATGGGCGTTACCTACATGGCGGTGGCGGCCCAGCATCCGCTCGCGGCTGAAGCGGCCAAAACCAACAATGAACTGGCAAGCTTCATTCTCGAATGCAAGAACATGACCACCAGCGAGGCCGATATGGCCACGATGGAGAAGAAAGGCTGCGATACGGGCTTGATTGCGATCCACCCGTTGACCGGCGAGGAAGTCCCCATCTGGTCGGCCAATTTCGTGTTGATGGATTACGGCAGCGGTGCCGTTATGGCGGTGCCCGGGCACGACCAGCGCGACTGGGAATTTGCCAGCAAATACGGCTTGCAAAAGAAACAGGTGGTCAAGCCCGAACCCGGCAGCGAAAGCCCGTGCGACCTGGCCGTCGAGGCCTTTACTGAAAAAGGCATTCTGGTCAATTCCGGTGACTACGACGGGCTGAATTTCACTGAGGCGTTCGAGCGCATCGCCGGCGACCTGGAAGCCCAGGGCAAAGGCAAGGTGACCGTGAATTTCCGCTTGCGTGACTGGGGTGTGAGCCGGCAACGTTACTGGGGCACGCCGGTGCCCATGGTGTATGTCGATGGCGAGGTCAAACCATCGGAGACGTTCCCGGTCGAGTTGCCCTACGAGGTTGTGTTCGACGGCGCCAACTCGCCGATCAAGAACAACCCCGAGTTCGAAAACACGACCTGGCAGGGCAAGCCCGCCAAACGCGATACGGACACTTTCGATACGTTTATGGAGTCGAGCTGGTATTACGCCCGTTACTGCACACCGGAATACGATGGCGGCATGCTGGAGCCTGAAGAAGCCAATTACTGGTTGCCGGTCGACCAGTACATTGGCGGTATCGAACACGCCACCATGCACCTGATGTACTCGCGCTTCTTCCACAAAGCCATGCGTGATGAAGGCCTAGTGAACTCCAGCGAACCCTTCACCAACCTGCTGTGCCAGGGCATGGTGCTGGCGGATACCTGGTATAAGGAAACCGACAACGGCCGGGTCTGGGTATCACCGACTGCTGTGGATGTTCAGAGAGACGAGAAAGGCAAGGTGCTGGGAGGCGTTGAAACCTCGACCGGAGATACTGTGGTGTACGCCGGCATGGCGAAGATGTCCAAGTCGAAAAACAACGGCAAG
This sequence comes from Saccharospirillum alexandrii, assembly GCF_004000275.1. Classification (GTDB taxonomy): domain Bacteria; phylum Pseudomonadota; class Gammaproteobacteria; order Pseudomonadales; family Natronospirillaceae; genus Saccharospirillum; species Saccharospirillum alexandrii. The sequence continues at coordinate 272,444 of NZ_RCIP01000002.1, read as the reverse complement.
GACCCGCAGCAGGCGATCGAACAGTATGGTGCCGATACGGTGCGGTTGTTCTCCATGTTTGCTGCACCGCCGGACCAGACCCTGGAGTGGACCGAGTCGGGCGTGCAGGGTGCCCAGAAGTTTTTGCAGCGTTTGTGGCGTGCGGTGCATGCCTTGCTCGAAGCCGGTGACAGCGACGCCTTGAACGGCCAGGCGCTGAACGACGACCAGAAAGCCCTGCGCCGTAAAACGCACGAGACCATTGTGGGTGTGACCAGCGATTTTGGTGAGCGCAAGACCTTCAATACCGCCATCGCCAAGGTGATGGAACTGCTCAACAGCGTAAACCGTTTTGAAGCGCACACGGCACTCGATCGAGCCGTCGTCCGGGAAGCGCTGGACACGGCCGTACTGGTGCTTGCACCGATCGCTCCGCACGTGACCCAGGTGTTGTGGCAGGCACTGGGTCATGACGGCCTGGTGATTGATGCTGCCTGGCCGCAAGCGGATGAGACGGCGCTGGTCAAAGACTCCTTGTTGTACGTGGTTCAGGTAAACGGCAAAGTGCGCAGCCGCATTGAAGTGCCTGCCAGTGCCGACAAGGCTCTGATTGAAAGCACCGCTCTGGCGGATGAAAACGTCGTGCGCTTTACCGAGGGCGTGACGGTACGCAAAGTGATTGTGGTACCCAACAAGCTGGTGAACATCGTTGCCAACTAGCGCTGACATCGTTCGAACCGGGTTGTGGCGCAGCCTGACCGTTGGCCTGCTGCTGAGCCTTCTGGTCGGCTGCGGCTACCAGTTGAAAGGGCAGTTCCGGTTGGCCGAGGGGTTGAATCCCTTGGTCTGGCAATCCCAGACTGATGCCGATGAGCTTTACCAAACCCTGCGTGGCACCTTTGCCTTGTATGGCCTTGTTCTGCAAACCGGCCCGGCCGATACGTTGTTGCGTCTGCACCGGGAAACTTATTCGGAAGTCAGTCTGGATGAAACCATCATCCTGACGCTCGAAATCGAGTGGAGCCTGGTCAACCCGTATGATCGGGCGGTCATCAGTCGGCGGATCAGCCGGGTCGAATCCCGCTTAACGGAAGACGATGATGAGGCGCGTGAACAACGTCGCCAGATTCTACGCAACCGGATTGCCCTCCTGGTGTTGGACCAACTGGAAGCCGTGACCGCCGATGACCTGTTGCCGGAGGCTGATGAATGAAGGTTTCTCCCCAACAACTGGCCAGGCAACTGACGCAACCGCTGCCGTCGATCATCTGGCTCAGTGGCGATGAGCCTCTGCTTGTGCTTGAGGCCAGTGATCAGGTGCGGGCAGCGGCCCGCCAGGCGGGCATTACCGAGCGTCAGGTGTTTCATGCCGACGCCCAGTTCGACTGGAATCAGCTGTACGAAGCGAACCAGACCATGTCACTGTTCGGCGACCGCCAATTGCTTGAACTGAGGCTGACCGCCAAACTCAACGATGCGGGCCGAAAAGCGTTGGTGGCCTACGCCGAGAACGCGAACCCGGATAATCTGTTGTTGGTGGTGTCCGACAAGATCGAAGCGGCGCAAAGCAAGGCGAAGTGGTTTGCCGGTGTTACCGACGCGGCCTGGTGGGTTCCCATCTGGCCGGTTGAGCGGCATCAGCTGCCGGCCTGGCTGCGGGCTCGCCTGCAACACCATGGCCTGCAGATAGATGACGATGCGCTGGCGTTGTTGTCTGACCGGGTGGATGGCAATTTGCTGGCCGCCCGTCAGGAGATCGACAAACTCTTACTGGTGAGCGACGGCACGTCGCTGACACTGGAAACCGTTGTTCAGGCGGTATCGGACAGCGCGCGATTCACCATTTTCGATCTGGCTGATGCTGTGCTCAGTGGTGACCTGGCTCGCAGTCAGCGAGTTTTGTCGGGTCTGTCGGCAGAGGGCATTGAACCGCCCATCGTATTGTGGGTGCTGGCACGCGAACTGCGGCATCTGGTGCAACTTTCCGAAGCTCAGGCCATGGGCCAGCCGATGCCCGCTGTATTCAAGCGATTGCGTATTTTCGATAAGCGACAGGGGCCCTATCAGGTCGCCTTGCGGCGTGGCGATGTGGGGTTGTGGCAAACGTGTCTGATTTTGTGTGGCGATATCGATGCAACCATCAAAGGCCGTGTCGCAGGTGACCCCTGGCACAAACTCAGTGCGCTGGTGTGTGAAATAGCGCAGCCCGGGGTGGTGCCGGTTTGATTATCTTATGGTTTGCAATGGCCAAACTAATAGACGGCTAGTCCAGTTGGAAGCCGATCGTCAGTTCCAGTTGACTGGGTGAATGCGCGCAACAATAGCGACGGTTGGCACGGATGTCTGCCAACGCGGCCAGGGCAGCTTCATCAAAGAGTGATCGTTGTGCGGGTTTAAGAATCTCGGCTGTAAAAGCTCCGTCAGTTTGCATCTCAATAGTGACCTCTACCGAATCTTCCCAGCCTCGCCGGCGTGCTGCAGGCGGGTAGTGCAGGTGTTCAGCCAACGCTTGTTTAAGCCAGACTTTAATGTCGCGTTGAAGCTGTTGCGAATCGACATTGTCAATGGCCTGGTCTGAGGCATTCGAATCAGTGGCAAGTTGTTTGCGATCATGGAGAGGAACCGTGGGGTTGACTGCCGTTTCCAGCGGCTTATCCTGTTCCTGTTCCTGTTCCTGTTCCTGTTCCTGTTCCTGTTCCTGTTCCTGTTCCTGTTCCTGTTCCTGTTCCTGTTCCTGTTCCTGTTCCTGTTCCTGTTCCTGTTCCTGTTCCTGTTCCTGTTCCTGTTCCTGTTCCTGTTCCTGTTCCTGTTCCTGTTCCTGTTCCTGTTCCTGTTCCTGTTCCTGTTCCTGTTCCTGTTCCTGTTCCTGTTCCTGTTCCTGTTCCTGTTCCTGTTCCTGTTCCTGTTCCTGTTCCTGTTCCTGTTCCTGTTCCTGTTCCTGTTCCTGTTCCTGTTCCTGTTCCTGTTCCTGTTCCTGTTCCTGTTCCTGTTCCTGTTCCTGTTCCTGTTCCTGTTCCTGTTCCTGTTCCTGTTCCTGTTCCTGTTCCTGTTCCTGTTCCTGTTCCTGTTCCTGTTCCTGTTCCTGTTCCTGTTCCTGTTCCTGTTCCTGTTCCTGTTCCTGTTCCTGTTCCTGTTCCTGTTCCTGTTCCTGTTCCTGTTCCTGTTCCTGTTCCTGTTCCTGTTCCTGTTCCTGTTCCTGTTCCTGTTCCTGTTCCTGTTCCTGTTCCTGTTCCTGTTCCTGTTCCTGTTCCTGTTCCTGTTCCTGTTCCTGTTCCTGTTCCTGTTCCTGTTCCTGTTCCTGTTCCTGTTCCTGTTCCTGTTCCTGTTCCTGTTCCTGTTCCTGTTCCTGTTCCTGTTCCTGTTCCTGTTCCTGTTCGGCCGGTGGTTCAACTTGCGCAAGCTGTTCCGGTTTCTCAACAAGAGTTGAGCCGATGTCGGTCGCGTGTGGAGAGGGCGCTACTGTAGATATCTGCTGTGGCTTTAACGGGTCATTGGGTGCAGTTGGCTGCTGTTCGCTTGTCACCGGGTCGTCTGAGCTGACGCTGTCTTCGTCGGAGGAAGGTTGGGCAGGCCTCAATGCCAGTGAAACAGTGTTTTTTGAAACGGGTTCAGGGGTGGGAGTCCGGCCAGGAAACCAACCAATGAGTGCTGCATGAGCAATCACAGATAGGGTGATGGCTACTGGCCAGACGGGTCTCATGAGAACCTCACGCCCACCTAGAAATGGTACTCAGCCGATACCTTGAAGGTACGGCCAGCGGTGTTGTAGTAGGAATCCGTAAAGCTGTCATAGTTAGTGACGTAGTCTTCATCCAGTGCATTATCAACTCGGGCGCTCAAGGTACTGCCTTCGCTCCATTGGTAACGTGCACCCAACCCCAGAATCGCATAATCGCCCAGTGCAACATCCCCATTTATGCGACCCGTTTCAGATTGCAGGTCGGTGTTAAATAGCCACGGCCCGTATTGGTATGCAAGGGCTGCAAAGGCAGTCCATTCAGGTCGGTTGTTTAACCGCTCGTCTTCGCCATCGCGTGCATCGGTCAGGGTCGTGTTAAACCTGAGTTCGAAGGCTCCTATTTGCTGGGCAATGTCCAATTCAAGACCAAGAATCCGGGCTTCATCGATGTTGGCGGCCGTAAAGGTGTTCGGGTCAGAGCCTATCAGATTGGTGGTATCGATACGGTAGCCACTGAGGCGCCATTCGCCACCCTGGGCAAACTGCCGAAGAGCCAGTTCAAAACTCCGCGATTCCTCGGGCTCCACGTTGTCATCGCCATAGTTCGGAAAGTACAACTCATTGAAGCTTGGCGCCCTGAAGGCTGTGCCAGCGGTACCTACGATCTCCAGTGAATCGGTAATCAGGTAGGAGGTACCCAGTGTTCCTGTCGTATAGGTGTCGTAGGCACTGTTGTTGTCGAATCGCAGGCTGCCCTGCAGGCCGAAGTCGCCTGCGTAAGTTGACAGGCTTGCGAAGACGCCGGTGTTAGTGCGTTCGGTTTCGTCGTAGTCGGTGGTCGACTCCAATTCAACCGTATCAACATCAATACCGACAGCGGCCGATACATCACCAATGGTACGTTCAGCCAGTGCTGTGGCGGTATAGCCTGTTGTTTTAAACTGGGTGTCATTGGCAGAATCATCTCCGTCACTATTGACGCTGTCGTCTACATACCGGCCCAAGCGTGTGCTCAGGTGGGTGTTGGACGAAACGTCGTAATCAAGTAACAGGGAGGAATTGGAGAGATCGGTCTGCGTCTGCCAGTCAATATCATTGCTGCATGGGGTCGGTGTGAACCCGGCGTAACAAGCAGAGTCATAGTCTGCAGTGCTGCTCGACTGAACATGATTGATTCCCAGCAGCAAGTCATCGCTTATTTGGGTATCTACAGAGAGATTACCTGAAAACTGGTTGAATCCATCTTTATCTTTATTCGAATCAGAAACCAGAGTGGTGCTGTCGAATCCGTCGGTGCCAGTGTAGAAAATATCGGCTGCAGCGCGTGTCTTTTCAGTCGAGAAATCAAAGCCAGCACCGAGTTTGTGGTAATTATGGCTACCATAGCTACCAGATATATAAATGTCGTCCTGTGAGGCGTCCGGCGACTTGGTAAAGACCTGTATCACCCCGCCAATACCATTTGCTCCGTAAAGGCTGGAAACGGGGCCCCGGACTACTTCAATGCGTTCGATATTTGACAGTGAAATGCCGGCAAAAGAGGTTTGTCCGGTGCTGGCACTGACCTGAGGGACACCGTCGATGAGTACCACAACCTGGCTGCTGGTCGTTCCTCTGAGCAATACATTGCTGGTAGAACCAAGACTGCCAGTGCTGACCAGGCTGACGCCGGACAAGCGGTTGAGCAGGGTCCCGAGGTCACTGTCTTGGTACTGTTTCAGGTCTTCTTCGGTCAGTACCGTTACGGCAGACTGCGTCTGGGTAATTGGCACAGCGTATCGGTTGGCGGTGATCACGACGTCTTCAGCGACGGCCATGGTTGGCAGTAGCAAGACAGAGGCGGTAAACATAAAACGATTCATTGAGGTTCCTTTCGTCATTCATATTGGATGAATAAACGAAGGGACAAGTCTAGCGGCTGACAAACGGAAACACGCACAATTGACTCTATGGTCTGACCGGATGACAGAAATCCACTTTGTTGCCCTCCGCAACAACAGGGTATTCAGTCAAAGGCCGGTCTCCGGGCTTAAGGATGCTAGAGGGTTCAACTGAACCTCTAAGACGTGGCGCCTTCCCGCTTGCGCAGTGGCTGAGTGCCTTGTCCATCCTGTTACCGTTGCGGGGGCAGCATCAGATTTTCACTGATTTCCCGTACACCAATAACTGTCTGTTTGGTGGCGGCATCATAGAGGGCTTTCTATGAGCAGGCAAGCCGCACCGACCCAACTGATGGCGCCGACCCTGTGTGATCAATGGCGATGCTTTAGGCTTGGTTGTGAAGGCTTAACTCTGGCCCAGATTCGATGACGGTTCTCGGGCTTGAGCCCAATGCCGAAACCGGGTTCGCCAGGGCTTTTCAATGAAAGTGTAAGTGCCATAGGAAAGGCCGATCACTACCGCCAGTGCAACCAGGTTAATCAAGCTGGCATAGGGTGTCTTAAATACCTGCAACCAACCCATGCCAGCCCGGTAAATCTCACTGGTAGGCATGCGCAGCACATACTCCGCGAGATTGTCGATCACGATAAAGACCAATGCATGGGTCATGTAGATTGAATACGACAGAGTGCCTATAAACAGTAGAGGCGCAGTAGTCAGCAAGGCACTGAACAGGCCATCAGCCTGAACAGTGAAGACATAAATCATCAGGGCAAAGCTGGCGAAGGTTGCGAGTTGAATAACTTTGGCGTCATGAGACTGCCACACCAGAACCAGGGTGACCAGCACCACCAGGCTCTCCAGTGAATGGCTGGCTATAGGTTTGAGCGTTAGCCGCTGCCCCTGTGTTTGAGTAAAAACGAAAGCTCCCAGAAAAAACCCTCCCACGCAACGGGGGAAACCAAACTGATCTGCGCTGAGCAGCGAGGTTCCGGTTTGCACGTAGAGCAAACCATATGAGAACAGGCTGACCAGCAGGTACAGTAGCGGTTTACGATCCTTGGGTGTGATACCGATAAACGCGAAGAATACCAGGTAAGTGAAAAACTCCACACTGATGCTCCAGGCAGGGTAGTTCCAACTGAGCGTTTGGGTAGCGCCCATGCCGTTGATCAAAAAAAGATTGGCGAAAAAGTTGGACAGGCTGTTTTTATCAAAAGGGTCGCCACCAAGGCCCATTTCAAAATGGGCATACCCTTTAAGCAGAATGTAGGGCAGCCACATCAGGAGCATAAACAGATGTAACGGGTACAGCCGGCCAAAACGCAACAGAGTGAAGGTTCTGAAACTCAAGCCCTGATCGATCTTTTCCGCATAGGCCAGGGCCATTACAAAGCCGGATAAGATAAAGAAAAAATCGACAAAGATGGAAGCCTGCTCAACCAGGGGTGGATAAACCGCAACCACGAAGCTTGAGTGGATCAACGCAACCATGAGTGCAGCCAGGCCGCGTAAAGATTCCAGAGACGGGTATTGCATGAGCTCACTCCTTTGAACACAACGATCCAAACTACAAAGCAAGACACCTTCAAGAAGGGGCCTTGTACGGTAATAACAGGTTGGAACAGGCAGCTTCAGATCATAAGCAGAAGGGGTTTAGTGAGGCATCAACTCTGAGCCAGCTCCTTGGCTTCCAGCGTGTATAAATATCAGCTTGTTAGAGCCTGATCAAGGTAAAAATAGAAAACCCGGACAGTGCTGCCCGGGTTTTTGGTTCAATGCTCCCGAGAATCAGGGGCGTAGGGCATGGTGTTACTCACCCAGGTAGGACCGGTACATCCAAACATCCTTTTCCTGCTCGCGGATGTAGTCGCCCATCAGTGCGGCGGTGCCTTCATCGTTGGCTTCCTGCGCCAGAGAAAGCAGGGCTCGCTGTTTGCCGATCATGGCCTGGTAAGACTCCAGAATGTGACCGACAGCGGCACGACCATCGCGTACCCGCGTTTGTTCCTTAATCGTCGCACTTTCCAGGTACTTGCTGTAACTGTGTATGGGCTCATGCCCCAGTGTCTGGATGCGCTCTGCCACTTCATCGATCTTGGTCAGAAGGTTGGTGTATAGCTCTTCGAACTTGACGTGCAACTCAAAGAAGTTTTCGCCTTTGATGTTCCAGTGAAAGCCTCGGGCGTTCATGTAGAACACCTGGTAGTTCGCCAGTAATTCGTTTAAACCTGAGGCCAATTTTTCTGCACTGGCCGTGTTCAATCCAATTGCGTTGGTACTCATGGGCACCTCCTTCTGTTAAGAATGTTCAGGACAAGTGTCTTACACAACAGAAGTGAGGGCGAATGAAAGGAGTTAAACCCTTTAATAGTTTAATAATATCAATAGGGCTGATTTGATTACTTGGAGCTATAGGGTGTGTAGGGTGTGAGGCTCAGGTGAGGGTGGTTTGTCGATAAATCAGGCCCGGTCCTGGCCAGCCTGCGTGCGGGGTTCGTCGTAAATGAGGGCACTGCCGATGCGGTGTTTGCCGTGAAGTTCGGCAATGGCGTCATCGAGCAGGATCAGGTATTTAAGGTCTATCGGGTGAATATCGACTCCCCGGCTCTGGCACTGGGCGGCCGCGTAGGCGTGCTTGATCACCATAAATGGCGTGTGATCACGCTCGCGCAGGTGCACGGCGAGTTGGTGTTTTTCCTGCTCTGTGAGTCCGTCTATAAACATGAAGGTTCTGTCGACACCGTAATCGTAAAAAGCAGGGTATTATGGATGACGCTGGATGCCTAACTCTGTGATGCAGTCGAGGGTAGAAGTGTGATATGGCTCTAAAAACAGTTTAATTTCGTCAAAAATATGACCTGATGGCAGTGCCTTTCAAATAAATCCGGGAAACCGTCAAATTTCAGTCTCAGGTCAGTGTCGGAAATGTTGCATGAATGAATGGATGGCCAGGGCTGAGCGGTCCAGCCTGGTCCATCCAAAAATCAGCCTAGGCTGGTCGTTAATTGGCCAGGTCACGCAGCACGAAGTGCAGAATGCCGCCATGGCGGTAGTAGTCCCATTCGACGGCTGTGTCGATCCGCACTCTGGCTTTGAAGCTACGTTGCTTGCCTTGAGCGTCGGTCACCTGAACAGTTACTTGTTCTGGCTCCCCTTGCAGTGCCTCAACAGAAAAGTGTTCCTCACCGGTTAAGTTCAGGCTTTCAACAGACTCACCCTCCATGAACTGCAAGGGCAGCACCCCAAAGCCAACCAGGTTGGAGCGGTGAATGCGCTCGTAGCTTTGCGCGATAACGATTTTAACACCCAGCAGGTTGGTGCCTTTTGCCGCCCAATCGCGGGAGGACCCGGTGCCATATTCCTTGCCGGCCAAGACTACCAGGGGTGTGTTTTCCTGCTGGTAACGCACCGCCGCGTCGTAGATGCTAACGGTCTCACCGCTGGGCAAGTGTTTGGTCCAACTGCCTTCGGTACCTGGAGCCATTTGATTTCGCAGCCGAACGTTGGCAAAGGTGCCCCGCAGCATCACTTCATGATTGCCGCGGCGTGAGCCGTAGCTGTTGAAATCTTCCGTGCTGACACCTTGCTCCTGCAGGTAGCGCCCAGCTGGGCTGTCGGGTTTGATGGCCCCGGCGGGCGAAATGTGGTCTGTGGTGATCGAGTCGCCAACTTTTACCAGGCACCGTGCATGGGTTACGGCACCGGGCGCGCTGGGTGTCTTCGACATACCATCGAAGTAGGGCGGTTGTTTAACGTAGGTGGAATCCGGCCAGCTGTATATTTCATCCTGTGGAACCGGCAGATCCTGCCAGGCCTGGGTACCGGCAAAGACATCTTCGTATTTTTCCTGGTACAGGCCCGACCCGAGCGCAGCTTGCACGGTTTCTGCGATGTCGTGCTGGCTTGGCCAGACATCTTTCAGATAGACCGGCTGGCCATCTTTACCGGTGCCGAGTGGTTCGCGAGTCAGGTCTACCGTCATTGAACCAGCCAGGGCGTAGGCGACGACCAAAGGCGGTGATGCCAGGTAGTTGGTGGGTACGTCCTGATGGATGCGTCCTTCGAAGTTACGGTTGCCGGACAGTACCGATGAGACCTTAAGGCTACCGGCTCTGATGGCGTTTTGAATGGCCGGGTGCAGGGGCCCCGAGTTACCAATGCAGGTTGTACAGCCAAAGCCGACGATGTTGAAACCCAGTGCATTCAATGGCTCCATCACACCGGCTTTTTCCAGATAGGCGGGCACAACCTGAGACCCTGGTGCGAGTGATGTTTTTACCCAGGGTTTAACGGACAAGCCCAGTTCATGTGCTTTTTTAGCGACCAACCCGGCGGCGACCATCACCGCCGGGTTGGAGGTGTTGGTGCAACTGGTGATAGCGGCGATGACGACCGCTCCATGTTTAAGCAGATGAGTTTCACCGTCCACTTCATATTCCACCGCGCCGCGGTCGTGCAAATTAAGACTATCAACGGCAGTTTGGCCACCTTCACCTTCGAAGCGGCCCTGCTCCGGTGCTTTGTCGGTAGTGATGGTGTCGGCTTCTGCCTGGAGTATCTGGTCAAAGGCTTTACTGGCATCGCTGAGGGCGATTTTGTCCTGCGGGCGTTTGGGGCCTGCAATGCTGGGCACCACGGTGCCCAGGTCGAGTGTAAGAGTATCGCTGTAGTCCGCTTCGGCGGCACCGGTTTCACGCCACAGGCCCTGTGTTTTGGCGTAGGCTTCCACCCTGTCTTGAACGGCTTTGTCGCGACCGGAGAGTTCCAGGTAGCGAACGGTTTCCCGGTCGATCGGGAAAATGCCGCAGGTGGCGCCGTATTCGGGGGCCATGTTGGCAATGGTGGCCCGGTCGGCCAGTGGCAGGTTGTCGAGGCCATCGCCATAGAATTCAACGAACTTACCCACCACGCCTTTTTGCCGCAGCATCTGGGTTACGGTTAATACCAGGTCGGTGGCGGTGGTGCCTTCCGGCATCTGGCCGGTGAACTTAAAGCCGATGACTTCGGGTATCAGCATGGTGATGGCCTGGCCGAGCATGGCGGCTTCGGCTTCAATGCCACCCACACCCCAGCCCAGCACACCCAGACCATTTATCATGGTGGTGTGTGAGTCGGTCCCGACCAGGGTATCGGGCAGAGCCCAGGTCGCGCCGTCTTTTTCTTCCGTCATTACCACATCGGCCAGGTATTCAAGGTTCACCTGGTGCACGATGCCAGTGCCTGGGGGCACGACGCGGAAGTTGGAGAACGCCTGCTGACCCCAGCGCAGGAACTGATAGCGTTCCCCATTGCGCTCGAACTCGCGCTCGGTATTTTTAGCCAGCGAATCGGCCTCGCCGTAATAATCGACCATAACAGAGTGGTCGATGACCAGGTCGACCTGGCTACGCGGGTTGATCAGCGCCGGGTCTCCCCCCAGTTCGCGCATGGCTGCCCGCATGGCCGCCAAATCAACCACCGCCGGTACACCGGTAAAATCCTGCAGCACGACGCGCGCTGGTGAGAAGCCTACCTGGTAGCTGGGTTCCGCTTTGGCATCCCACCGACACAGCGCTTTGATGTCGTCCGCCGTAACATTCTTGCCATCTTCCTTGCGCAACAGGTTTTCCAGCAGAATTTTCAGTGAAAAGGGCAGGCGGGCGATGTCAAAATCGTTCGACAGCGCATTGAGGTTATAGAACTGATAGTGCTGATCGCCGACAGTGAGCGTATCCCGGGCGTTAAATGAGTCGGTCATGGCACCTCCAGAGTAAAACGGATTAATAACAGGCTCTAACCTTGGCACAGTCGGGCGGGATTTCCAGTGCCAGAGCGATTGAGTTTGGCTATTTGGTCTCAGTGCCCTGACCTTTGCGTGCCTTAAATGCGATTTTTTGCCTCAATCCAGCGGCTCATATACTCGGTTGCCCGGTGTTGCGATTGCCAGAGTATGCGCCCCCAGAGGTTGCGATGGCGTATATCGGTAAGGTTGTTTTGCAGGTGGTCTAATGCCTCGATAAACTTTGGGGCGTGGTCGTCTCTCAGAACACCGTTTTCCAGCGCTTGTAATCCACAGCTTTGTACCGATTTCCAGTTATCTGCATTGCGATACAACTGAACCAGGGTGTCGGCGATGCGTTCGGGGTCATCGCTGAGCGGGTAGCCGAACGCATCCTCTGTGGCCATCGCTTCAGCACCAATGGGTGTGGTGACGGTGGGGGTGCCGGTTAACCAGCCTTCCAGAATTTTGCCTTTCTGGCCGGCGCCAAAGCGCAGTGGGGCGACGTTCAGGCGATAGGTCGATAGCGTCTTCAAGGCGTTGTCACACCGGCCTTTGATGACGAACCCTTGTTTGGGGGCATGCCACTGTTGAACGGTGTGGTCGGCGTAGGCGCCATAGACATGGCATTCAACCTCGGGCAACTGGCGTCTGACGAGCGGCCAGATGGTCTGCTTAAACCAGAGTGCAGCGTCTTTGTTGGGGGCGTGCTTGAATCCGCCGATCATCATCAAGTGTTGGCGGTCCTCGTAGCCGCGCCATTCACTTGTGTCAGGCAACTCGGAAATCAGAAAGGGAAGGTACAACAGGCGCTCTGCAGGAAGAGCAAACACCGACTGCAGAAGCTCTATTTCAACCTGAGAGATCATCAATACCCGGTCACAGCGGGCCATGGCAGCCAGTTCACGCTCTGCTGTGGCGGTATACAGGTCGAGTGGCGGGTAGGGAGGCTGGGTGTTCTCACGGACGCGCTGGTGTATGGCCTGCTGTCGGGCCTCGCGCAGGGTGTGAAAGTCGCTGGTATCGAGCAGCGTGGCGGCGTTGGGGCAGTGTTGCCGCACTCGCCAGCCAAACTGTTCTTCCATCACAAAACGGTCGTAGATCACCAGTTGGGGGTCTAGCGAGGCTACCCAGGTATCGAAATTGCTGTCGTTGACGGCGATAGGGTGTGCCTGGTACCCGAGTTCCGAGAGGCTCTGTTGAAACGGGGAGGGCTCGGCCGGGCTGGCAATGTGTATCTGGTAACCGGCTTCCCGGCACAAGTCCAGAACGTCCAGCGTACGGCGCCCGGCCGCGGTTGACGCGGGCTCTGGCCAGTTTTTGGCAATGAGCAGGGCGGTCTTACTTGAGAAACTACTTGAAGTACTGGTCATCTGTTGTGACAAACGCTCACCAACAAAAACGGAATCGCGAGGGTAAACGCGGTACAACCTTACGTCCAGCTCCGCGTAAGGATGGAGGTCGTTATGAAACGTCTCTATTACCTCACGGATGACATCGAGCACGCCGAACACATTGCCACGGAATTGGCCCACTACCCATTACACCACACCTATGTTCAGGTACTCAGCCAGGACGAAGTAGGCCTGTCTGTGCATCAGTTGAAGAGCGCTTCCTACCTGGCCCGGCAGGACATTCTGCACCGCGGCAGCCAGGGGCTTGTGCTGGGTCTGGTGCTTGGCCTGCTAACGCTGATATTTACCAGCAGCCTGGGGCTGGCACCGGCCGACATGAGTGGCCAGTTGGCACTGGTGCTGTTGTTTGGTCTGTTGCTGGGCTGGGCGGGCTGTCTGATCGGGTTGAACCAGGAAAACCATCACCTGGCGGGCTTTCACGACGATATTGAATGTGGCCGCACCCTGTTGATGATCGATGTGGCCCCCGCAGAGGTCAGCGAGGTGAAGGCCATTATCGGCCATGTGGCTCAGCGTGACCACACGGGCAAGTCAGCCTTGCCCGTCTACGCGGGAGAATCGAGGAGCCTGGCGCTGTAGTGATTATAGTGACGTGATGCCCGGGTTGGCCCTGCCGCTGTTGCCAGGGCCGGCCACACCAGGCACCGGGCCATCAACCCGCGATGGGGCCAATACCCACTTTCTTGCGCACATCGGCCATCAGCGGGGCTGAATAATCACGTGCTTTTTCCGCACCCCTGGCCAGTATGGCATCCAGTTGAGCCGGGTCGTCCATCAACTGGTTGTAGGTGTCGCGCTTGTCTTTGAGTTCTTCATTAAGCAGTTCAAACAGCACTTTCTTCATTTCGCCCCAGGCAATGCCGTTGGCATACTGGGTACGCATGTCGGCGACTTGGTCTGGCGAAGCAAAGGCTGAATAGATATCGAACAGGGCCGAATCGTTCGGGTCTTTGGGTTCGCCCGGTTCCAGCAGGTTGGTCTTGATCTTGTTGATCAGCTTACGAAACTTCTTCTCGCCTTCAAACAACGGAATGGTGTTGTTGTAGCTCTTGGACATCTTGCGGCCGTCGAGTCCGGGCAGAATCATGCCGGATTCTTCAATGACCGCTTCTGGCAGCGCAAAGGTATCGCCATAGAGGTAGTTAAAGCGCTGGGCGATGTCGCGGGCCATTTCGATGTGCTGGGTCTGGTCTTTGCCGACGGGGATTTTTTCGCCGTTGAACATCAGGATATCGGCGGCCATCAGAATCGGGTAGCTGAACAGCCCCATGGTGATGCCCCGGTCCGGGTCGGCGTTGTCGTCGTTGATGTTGTCTTGCACCGCCGCCTTGTAAGCGTGTGCCCGGTTCATCAGGCCCTTGGCGGTCACGGTGGTCAGCACCCAGGTCAGCTCGGTCACTTCGGGAACATCGGTCTGGCGGTAGAAGGTCACCCGCTCCGGGTCCAGACCACAGGCCAGCCAGGTGGCGGCAATGGCCCGCACGGACTCTCTCACACGCTCGGGCTCCTGGCACTTGATCAGAGCGTGGTAATCCGCCAGAAACAGAAAGGATTCGGTGTTGGCATCGCGGCTGGATTCAATGGCGGGGCGAATGGCGCCCGCGTAGTTGCCCAGGTGCGGAATGCCTGTGGTGGTAATGCCGGTCAGTATGCGCGTCTTGCTCATGGGTGTCTTCAGTCGCCTTTGGGTGGCCGTTATCGGTGGTTATGGGAGAAAACGATAAGACTGGAACCTTACCGAAACCGGTGGGGAAAATCGAGTTGGTGCGGTGAAAGCGCCCTCCTGGAACGAGGGCGCAGCAGACCTCAGCTTTTTTCTTTGCTGGTTTCGTCGTCCTCGACATCGGTCAGCCAGGCAGGAATGTCTTCCTCTTCCGGATCGTCCGATTTTTCCGGTGGCATCAAGTCCTGCTTGGTCAGGTCCAGCGCCATCAGCACGTTGGCCGACACATAAACAGACGAATAGGTACCCACCAGCACACCCACCGACAGGGCCATGGCGAAGCCGAAAATCAGTTCACCACCGAAAATACCCAGAGCAACCAGAACCAGCAAGGTTGTTAATGAGGTGATCAGGGTACGGGCCAGGGTCTGGGTCAGCGACAGGTTGATCAGGTAGTCGGTTTCATCACGCCGCACCATGCGGAAGTTTTCCCGAATGCGGTCGGCCACAACAATGGTGTCGTTCAGTGAATAACCGATGACCGCAAGAATCGCCGCCAGCACGGTAAGGTCAAACGCCATCTGTGTGATGGAGAAGAAACCGAGCACGATCACAACGTCGTGAACCAGGGCCGCCACAGCGCCCACCGCAAACTTGAACTGAAAGCGCAGCGCGATGTAGACCATGACCACACCCAGCGCGACCAGCATGCCGATGCCGCCGTTCTCTCGCAGCTCTTCTCCCACCTGGGGGCCAACAAACTCGTTTCGGCGCAGTTCTACGTCATCACGGGTTTCTGAGAGCAGGGCGAGCACTTCGTCGCCCAGACGCGGGTTGTTGTCTTCCTGCATGCGGATCAGCACATCGGTGTTGTTGCCGAAATACTGCACCACCACGTCACGGTAACCGGCACCGTTCAGGGTATTGCGAATAACCTCAACATCGGCAGGTTCCTCATAACCGACTTCTATCTGGGCACCGCCGGTAAAATCGAGACCGAAATTCAGGCCCCGAACGGCCAGTGAGCCCAGCGAAACAAGTATCAGCACCAGTGAAGCGACCGCCAGTGTCTTGCGGTAGCCCATAAAATTAAGCACTTTTAAATCAGACATAACGGGCTCCTTAAATGGGCAGCTTCTTCACCACCCGACCACCGAAGGTCAGGTTGGCCAGAGCACGCGTCAGCATGATGGCAGTGAACATGGAGGTAACAATGCCGACCGAGAGCGTGATCGCAAAGCCCTTAACCGGACCCGTGCCGATGGCAAACAGTATGACCGCCACAATCAGGGTGGTCAGGTTGGCATCGAAAATGGTCGAGAAAGCACTTTTGTAGCCGCCGTCTATTGCCGCCTGCGGGGAGCGCCCGTCGGCAATTTCTTCACGTATTCGGCTGAAAATCAGCACGTTGGCATCCACCGCCATACCGACCGTCAGTACGATGCCGGCAATGCCGGGCAGCGTCAGTGTTGCTCCCATCATCGACATGACCGCAACAATCAGCACCAGGTTGGCACTCAGTGCGACCGCCGCGAAGATGCCGAACACCTTGTAGAAACCGAGCATGAACAGAATCACCAGCGCAAAACCAATGATGACCGACTGGGTGCCCATGCGAATGTTCTCGGCACCGAGGCTTGGGCCAACCGTCCGTTCTTCCACAAACTGCATGGGAGCGGCCAGTGCGCCTGCTCTTAGCAGCAGGGCCAGGTCTGAGGCTTCCTGGGCGTTATCGAGCCCGGTAATCACAAAGCTGTTGGAAAAAGCGCCGCGAATGGTGGCCAGGGAGATGATTTCACGCTCTTCTACCGAGTCGTAAATCGGCACGGGTTCGCCGTCGACTTCTTCGTAACCTTCGAGGATGGACTTCTGTTCGATAAAGAGCACACCCATGGGCACACCGATGGAGCGACGGGTTGTCTGGCCCATACGGGAGCCGCCATC
This sequence comes from Saccharospirillum alexandrii, assembly GCF_004000275.1. GTDB lineage: Bacteria > Pseudomonadota > Gammaproteobacteria > Pseudomonadales > Natronospirillaceae > Saccharospirillum > Saccharospirillum alexandrii. The sequence goes on along the minus strand of NZ_RCIP01000002.1, from coordinate 256,122 downwards.
ACCATCGAGGTTCACCGAGACCTGGGGCAAGCCGTTTTCATCATAGGAGGTGCGGGCATCGGTCACGTTATCGCCGGTGACGATGACATCGGTCTCCAGCATGGCGGTGCGATTGCTGTCGCGGAACGGGTACACCTCGCCCTGGCCATCGCGTGACTCGAGGCGAAATTCAAGGTTGGCGGCCTTGCCGATGATGTTCTTGGCCTGGGCAGTGTCCTGAACGCCGGGCAGTTCCACCACAATGCGGTTGCGGCCCTGGCGCTGAACCAGCGGTTCGGCCACACCCAGTTCGTTTACCCGGTTATTCAGGGTGGTTTGGTTCTGGCTGACGGCATAGTCTTCCAGTTCAGCGATGCGTTCGTCTGTCAGTGTCAGGATCAGGCCGGGCAGCCCGCGTGATTCGACGTCCGAGCGCTGGAACTCAGGCAGGTTGCGGCGCAGCCAGGTGTCGGCTTCGCTTCTGAAATCTTCATCGGCCAGCAGTACCTGAATGGAGCCGTCATCGAGCACATCGATGCCCCGGTAGCGGATGTTTTCATCACGGAAGGTGGTGCGAATGTTCGCAGCGTAGCTGGCGAGCCGGCTTTCCAGAAAACGCTCCATATCCACTTCCAGCAGGAAATGCACACCGCCAGAGAGGTCGAGACCCAACGACATGGGCTGAGCGCCGATGGCCAGCAACCAGTTGGGCGTTGTGGGTGCCAGATTGAGCGCCACAATGTAGTTGCCGCCGAGGCCACGCTGAATAGCGGCTTTGGCAGCTAACTGGTCTTCGTTGCTGTTCAGGCGAATCAGCAGCGACTGACCGTTAATTTCAGCGCCAAAGTGATCGATATTGGCGTCATCGAGCAGGCGTTCGGTGCGTTGTACGGTGGTGTCATTCATTTGCACGCCGGCTTCGGCGCCCTGAATCTGGATGGCCGGGTCGGCCGGAAACAGGTTGGGCAGGCTGTAGAGTACGCCTAGCACCAGTACCGACAGGATAATGGCGTATTTCCACAGGGGGTATTTGTTCAGCATGAGGCCTTCCTGAGCTGGGTAGACCCGGCCGTTAGGTCTATGTGCCTGAGCCGGGGCTACAAGTCGGTCGCGTCCGGGACGAGACCTGACGATGGGTCGATCAGATCGCTTTCAGCGTTCCCTTGGGCAGGGTTGCTGAAATAGCCGTTTTCTGGAAGGTCAGTTCAACATTGTTGGCGACTTCGACCGTGATGTAGTCGTCAGTTACCTTGGTGACCTTGCCGGTAATGCCGGCTGCCGTTACGACTTCATCGCCCTTGCTCAGTGAGGCGATCAGGTTTTTGTGCTCTTTGGCGCGCTTGCTTTGCGGGCGCCATACCATCAGCCAGAAAATCAGGAAGAAGATGCCGAGCATGATCGGCAATTGCCAGGGGCTGGGCTGACCAGCCGCCGGGGCCGCCAGTGAAAGTGCCGGGGTCATGGCCAGCAGAGCGGCGGACAGTTTTTTCATGGTAATACTCCAAATGGTTTATAAGTGTTGTAACGGTATTCGAATGACCAGTGACGTCTTCGGATAGCCAGATTCAGTTCTGAGTGACGTTATGGGGGCACCTGAGGCGGCCACAAGGCCTGTGCAGTGCCATTCCCATCAAACGCACCGGGTCGTTCAGTCTGCCAGTGCCGGTGTTTCCAGGCCACGGCGCTGGTAGAAGTCATCCACAAAGGCCGACAATTTACCCGCTTCAATGGCCGCACGCAAACCAGCCATCAGCCGCTGGTAATAGCGCAGGTTGTGCAGGGTATTGAGCTGCGCACCCAGCATCTCGCCGCACTTGTCGAGATGGTGCAGGTAGCCCCGGCTGAAATTCAGGCAGGTGTAGCAGTCGCAGTCGGCATCCAGCGGGCTGGTATCGTGCCGGTGCCGGGCGTTGCGGATCTTGATGACGCCATCGGTGGTGAACAAATGGCCGTTTCGGCCATTGCGAGTTGGCATCACGCAGTCAAACATATCGACGCCCCGGCGCACACCTTCCACCAGGTCTTCTGGCGTACCGACGCCCATCAAATAGCGCGGCTTGTGTTCCGGCATTGAAGGGGTGACGTGTTCCAGAATGCGCATCATGTCTTCTTTGGATTCGCCAACGCTTAAGCCGCCAATGGCATAGCCGTCGAAATCGATCTCGGTCAGCCCGCGCAGGCTAACATCGCGCAGGTCTTCGAACATGCCGCCCTGAATAATGCCAAACAGCGCCGACGGGCTGTCGCCATGGGCCTGCTTGGAGCGCTTTGCCCAGCGCAGGCTGAGTTCCATCGATTTTTTGGCCTCGGCGTGGGTGGCCGGGTGCGGGGTGCATTCGTCAAAAATCATCACCACGTCGGAGCCCAGGGCGCGCTGTACTTCCATGCTGCGTTCCGGCGTCAGCTCGACCTTGGCGCCATCGACCGGTGAGCGAAAGGTAACGCCCGCTTCGGTGATCTTGCGCATCTTGCCCAGTGAAAACACCTGAAAGCCGCCGGAGTCGGTCAGCATCGGCTTTTTCCAGCCGGTAAAGTCGTGCAGATCGCCATGTTCTTCAATCACCTGGGTGCCAGGGCGCAGCATTAAATGGAAGGTGTTGCCAAGAATGATGTGCGCGCCGGTTTCTTCTACCTGCTGGGGCGTCATGCCTTTCACGGTGCCGTAGGTACCAACCGGCATGAAAGCAGGGGTTTGCACCTCGCCCCGGGGAAACTTAAGGGTGCCGCGCCGTGCTTTACCGTCGGTGTTGGCAAGGTCGAATGTCATAAAACAGGTGCGGCTCATGCGTCGGTCTCTTGGTTGGTGGGGGCAGACAGGGGTTTGCGGGTAATGAACATGGCATCGCCATAACTGAAGAAACGGTAGCGTTCATCGATGGCGGCCTGATAAGCCGCCAGTACCGCCTCTTTACCGGCAAAGGCACTGATCAGCATGATCAGGGTCGACTGCGGCAGGTGAAAATTGGTGATCATGGCATCGACCACCCGAAAGTCGTACCCCGGGTAAATGAAAATGTTGGTGTCGCCGGTAAAGGGTTGCAGGGTGCCAGACCGGGCGGCGGTTTCCAGCGAGCGCACGCTGGTGGTACCGACGGCGATCACCCGGTTACCCCTGGCGTTGGTGGCCGCGGCCGCCTCTACGACGTCGGGTGGTACTTCGATCCATTCAGCATGCATGACGTGGTCTTCAATGCGCTCGGCTTTCACCGGCTGAAAGGTGCCGGCGCCCACATGCAAGGTGACGAAGGCGGTTTGCACACCCTTGGCATTCAAGGCGTCCAGCAGGGCCGCATCGAAGTGCAGGCCGGCGGTCGGGGCCGCCACCGCACCCTTGCGCTCGGCGTAAACGGTCTGGTAGCGCTCGCGATCGCTCTCGGCGTCTTCGCGTTCCAGGTAGGGCGGAAGGGGCATGTGGCCGTGCAATTCAAGCAAGTCCACCAGCGGTTCTGGGTTCTGGCAGCTTACCCTGAACAGGTTTTCCTCCCGGCCGGTGACCTCCAGTTCGATGCCACCTTCCATCGTCAGCCGGGTTCCAGGCTTGCAACTTTTGTTTGCCCGCACGTGTGCCAGCGCTGTGCTGTCACCGGTCATGCGCTCGATCAGCACTTCGACCTTGCCGCCGCTGTCTTTCTGGCCAAACAGCCGGGCCGGAATGACCCGGGTGTTGTTAAACACCAGCAGGTCACCGGGTTCGATCAGATCGAGAATGTCCGGAAACTGGCGGTGTGAGACCTGGCCGGTGGGGCCATGGAGTTGCAGCAACCGGCTGCCCGTGCGCTGTTCGGCCGGGTAGCGGGCTATTAAGTCATCTGGCAGGGTAAAATCGAAATCGCTGACGTTCATGGCCGGATGCGGGGCACCTGTTGATAAAAGGGCGGCTATTCTAGCTGAAAGGGCGGTCGGGCTCTATGGTCGGCGTCGGTTGTGTAAGACGGGATGTTAGCCTGTTAGACTATGGCCTCCGTATTTCCAGGCTCAGGATTCAGCATGAACGACTTATTACTGCGCACGCCCGACGACTGGCACCTGCATTTTCGCGACGGCGACATGCTGATTGAAACCGTTCCGGCTACTGCCCGGTGTTTTCAGCGGGCCATTGTCATGCCGAACCTTACCCCGCCGGTCACCACGGCCGAACAGGCGCTAGCCTATCGGGAGCGCATTCTGGCCGCACGGCCCGCCGGTAACCGCTTTGAACCGCTGATGACGCTGTATCTGACCGATACCACCAGTGCTGACGACATTCGGGCCGCCAAGGCCGCCGGTGTGGTTGCCACGAAACTTTACCCGGCCGGGGCCACCACCAATTCCAGTGCCGCGGTTAGCGCGCTCAGCAGTCTCGACCCGGTGTTTGAAGCCCTGGCAGAGCAGGGCCTGCTGTTGCTGGTGCACGGCGAAGTAACCCACCCGGATATCGACATCTTCGATCGGGAAAAAGCTTTTATCGACCAGCACCTGGCCGGCATCGTAGAGCGCCACCCCTCATTGAAAGTGGTATTCGAACACATCACCACCGCCGACGCGGCCGAGTTTGTGAGCCAGGGCCCAGACACCCTGGCCGCCACCGTCACACCCCAACACCTTTTGCTGAATCGTAACGATCTGCTGGTTGGTGGCATACGGCCCCACAACTATTGTCTGCCGGTACTGAAGCGTCGCAGTCACCAGGAAGCGCTGCGCGCCGCCGTTGCCAGCGGTTCGCCCAAGTTCTTTCTGGGAACCGACTCGGCCCCACACGAGCAGCACAGGAAAGAATCGGCCTGTGGCTGTGCCGGCTGCTACAGCGCCTGGTCGGCTCTGGAGCTTTATGCACAGGTGTTTGAGGAAATGGGCGTGCTGGAACGACTGGAAGGTTTCGCCAGCGAACACGGACCCGATTTCTACGGCTTACCGCGCAACGAGGGAACCGTGCGTCTGGTGCGTGAAAGCTGGACTGTGCCAGAGCGAATTACCCTGGGGCATGGCGAAGCCATTGTGCCGTTTTACGCTGGCGAAACCATCAACTGGCGCCTGCGCCCGGCCTGAATACCAACCCGGAAAGCGGCAGAGACGGGTGAATAGCGCAGAAACATCGCCTCAAACCATTGACGCGAAAGGAATTTTCGCTAGAATGCCTCCCACTCAGCCAGAGTGGCGAAATTGGTAGACGCAGGGGATTCAAAATCCCCCGGTGGCAACACTGTGCCGGTTCGAGTCCGGCCTCTGGTACCAAATCTTAAAAAAGCCCTGATCACCGAAAGTGGTCAGGGCTTTTTTTATGCCTTATGGATCTGCATTGACAAAGACGGGACGGGTTTTGAGTTGGTGCGATCTCACAGATACTCTTGATACGAGCAGACACCGAAGCGGTCGAATCTGTCGTGGCCCATAGGCCGTTGACCACTAAACAAAGTGCATGCGAATATTCAGATCTGTTTTTTTGTATACTGATTAAAAGAGTCACAGGGAAATCGCAGTGAAGTGTAGACAGATAGTAGGCATGGCTCCTCTGTTATTGGTTCTGGTGTGTTCGGCAGATACAAGCAATCCTGAGGATGTTGCCAGGGCTTTTATGGATCATGTTCAGAAAAGCGAGTTTGACATGGCTGTTCAGCATGTACTGCCCGAAGACAGAGGCGAGTTTCAGAGTTTAGAAGAAGAACTGTCCAGTATGCCTCCCTTACCGAAAAAAATAGAGGTTGTGGTTGAGGTTAGTGGTAACCGGGGGCAGTTTGCGATCCCTAACTGGAGTGATAGAGCGAGAGTCGATCTGGTGTTCAGCGATGATCGGTGGTGGATATCCGAGTAACGTCTTAACCGCTTGTGAAAACCGGTTGTTTTTTACTGGCTCCGCTCAGTTTTTCAGTCTCTCGGCCACCAGGTGGTCCGGTAGTTCCGGGAGCATTTCCTTCAGCAATCCAATCAACCGGTTATTGGCCCAGTTCTGTTTGTAAACCAAGCCAAAACGATAGTGAAAGGCCGGTTTGAAAGGTTTGATCAGCAAGTCATCGCGTGTCGCCTGGTGGTCATAAGCCGTGATGGGGTTGATCAGTGTGATGCCCACGCCGTTGGCAACCAGTGAACAGATGGAGGCAATATTGGCTTCTGTTTTACCCGCGATTCGAATGTTCTTTTCCGAAAGGTGCAACAGAAGCTGATCGGCAGCGAGATTGGGTTGGTTGGGTATGACCAGGTGCTGACCTTTTAAATCTTCCGTCGTGATGATGCTTGCCTTAGCCAGGCTATGGTTTCTCGGCATTAGGCAGACGGCCTCGGTTGAGATCAATTCGTCGACCACCAGTGCCTGGCTGGTGACTGGCAAGGTAACAAACCCAACATCGAAGTAACCCGCTTCAACCGCCCGAACCACTTCCGGGCTGGGCATAATGTCCAGGTAGACGCTGTATTTCGGGTTGTCACTCAGAATACGGGCAATGGTTTTAGGTACATATGCGAAACCAAGGGCCGGTGCACAGGCGATGCGTATCCGTGAAGCACCAAATTCACGTAACGCCACAATGCTGTGTTTCATATTGTCCAGATTACTCAGTAACCCCAGTATTTCTCCATAAAGCTCATCGGCTTCGGGCAGAGCGACCAGCCGCTTCTTGTGGCGCATGAATAGCGTAATGCCAATGTTTTCTTCCAGCTGCGCGAGAGATCGGCTGACGCCAGACTGGGTAATGCCCAGATCACGAGCCGTTCTCGTGGCCGTTCCAGTTTCGTAAAGAGTTTTGAAAATCAGCAAAGATTTCAAAGAGTTAAGGTTTATATCGCTCATAACGCCAGCACTCAGTCGCCGTTTTTTAGACAATAACATGACTATAAGTCATCAAATAATGAAAAAACATTATGCGTTGAAATAAATTTTTAGCTGTTCCTATAATGCAGAATCGTTCAAAAAAACACCGCTTTGTGCAGAAGGAACATCGACTCAATGTCCAGCAACGCTTTGTTTTACCTGACCAGCAATGACATGCCGCTGGTCAGCCACGCCGACGGCATTTATATCTGGGATACCACAGGGCGTCGTTATATCGATGGCTGCTCCGGCGCCATCACCTGCAACATTGGTCACAATCACCCCACCGTAAAACGCGCCATGGTCGCTCAGCTCGACAAGATCGCCTTCAGTTACCGTACCCAATTTGAAAGCCAGGTCGCGCTCGATCTGGCCAGCTCTATGGTGGAACTGACGGACGGCGATCTGCAGAAAGTCTTTTTTGTCGGCAGCGGCTCAGAGGCGGTTGAGAGCGCGATCAAACTCGCGATTCAGTATTTCGTGGCCGAGGGTCAACCCGAGCGCAGCAAATTCGTATCGCTACGCCCCTCGTATCACGGCAGCACCATAGGTGCATTGGGGCTTACCGGATACGAACCTCTGGAAGCGCCCTATCGTTCCATCACCATTGGCTCAGTCAAGGTGCCCTCGCCCGATCTCTATCGTTACCGGGAAGCCAGTGTGGAAGAACACATTGCAGCGGTGCTTGAACAAACTGAAAGCGCCATGCTCGCCGCCGGGCCAGGCACCATCGCCGCCATAGCTGTGGAGCCGGTAGGTGGCGCGAGCACGGGCGGTCGCATGCTGACCCGATCGTATATGGAAGGGTTGCGCGCTCTGTGCGACCGGTATGGTTGTCTGTTGATCATGGATGAAGTGCTCAGTGGTATGGGCCGCACCGGTGCCTGGTTCGCCTACCAGCACTACGGCGTGACGCCGGATATTCTGGCACTGGCCAAAGGGCTCGGGTCTGGCTATTACCCCATCGCCGCGATGATGGCGCGACAGGAGCTGGTGGACTCGGTCGGCCGCAGTGGTGGCTTTATGCATGGCCATACCTACGCCGGAAACCCGCTGGCCTGTGCCACCGGTCAGGCAGTGATCGAGGTGATGAAATCGGAAAACCTGGTCAGCAATGCCGCTGAACAGGGCACCTATTTACGACAGCAACTCGAACAACTGGCCAGCAAATACTCCTGCATTGGCAATGTACGCGGTATCGGCTTATTGCAGGGTGTAGAGCTGGTGCAAGACCCTGCGACCCAACAACCTTTCCCGGCATTGTTTAATGCCTTTGACAAACTCACGGAGGTGGCAAAGGCGCGCGGCCTACTGATTTATCCACGACGCTGTCTCAACGGATTGGAAGGAGACCATGTATTAATTACCCCGCCTTTAACGGTAACCGCATCGGATATCGACGACATTATTGAGTTGTTCGACCAGAGCCTGGCTGACTTTGAACAGCTGGTTCGCGAGCAGGCAGCCTGAATATGAAAAAGAACCGGTCTCTGGAAAACGCAATCGCGGCCATCCCTTCGGGTGCCGTGATTATGGTCGGTGGTTTTGGCAACCCGGGCACCCCATTCAGTCTGATCCGCGAGTTAGTGAGGCAGGGGCAAACTGACCTCACGTTAATCAAGAACGATGCCAATGAAGCCGGGCATGGCGTGAGCCAGTTGATCGAAAATGGCCAGGTAAAAAAGCTGATCACCACGCACATTGGGTTAAACAAGGGCGTGATCGACCGTATGAACCAGGGCGAAGTTGAAGTGCAGTTTCATCCCCAGGGCATGCTGGCGGAAAAGATTCGCACCGCAGGGGCCGGCAGCTTTGGTTTTTTGACCGACATCGGCATCGACTCCGAGATTACCCGACCTGAAGACCTGCTCGACTGGCAGGGCAAAACCTACAAGGTGGAAATGGCGCTGTCGGCCGATTTCGCATTGCTTCATGCCGCGCGCGCCGACTGGCTGGGCAACCTGGTGTATCAGGGCTCGGCTATTAACTTCAGCCCGCTGATGGCCATGGCGGCGAACCATGTCATCGTCGAGACGCCGCATCTGGGTGCGCCGGGCTGTTTTATACCGGAGCAGGTGCATACACCCGGTGCCTTCGTCGACAGCGTGGTACCGCTGGCATCACTCACCTCAGACTATGGGATTCTAGAACATCATGTCCGTCGTTGAACGCATTTTACGCCGGGCTGTGATGGAGATCGCACCCGGTAGCATCGTTAATCTCGGTATTGGATTGCCGACACAAGTCATGCATTACTTGCCGGATGACTTCGATGTTCAGATTCATTCTGAAAACGGCATTCTCGGTGCCTGGAAGCAAGCGGCGCCGGAGCAGATGGACCCCTTTCTTATTGATGCCGCCGGGGCGTACGTTTCCCTGCGCGAAGGCGCCAGCCTGTTCGACAGTGCTGTCTCTTTCGCGATGATTCGTCGCGCCCGGTTGGATCTGACCATGATTGGTGCCTTTGAAGTTGATGCGCACGGCAACCTCGCCAACTGGAAAATTCCGGGCAAGTTTTCACCGGGTATTGGCGGTGCCATGGAGCTGGCTCAAAAGACCCAACGCATCGTCGTGCTCACCACCCATACCGACAAACACGGCAAGCCCAAAATTCTGAAAACCTGCCGTTTGCCACTGACCGCCAAGGCCTGCGTCAGCCGGATCATTTCAGACCTGGCCGTGATGGACGTGACCGACCAGGGGCTGGTGGTGCGCGAAAAACTAGTTGAGATCAGCGATGCCGATTTGCAGGCACTGACCGAAGCCGAGCTGACGTTTGCCACCGAAGGAGGCACGGCATGAGCCTGACAGAGCGCGAAAGCGACCTGCTGACCAGTGCCGATGCCATCTTCCCGGACGCCCTGGCCTTTGTTGAAGACATGGTGAAAACCTATGCCGTTCTGGGCCGGGAGCAGGCGGTGCTGAACTGTGTTGAAAGCCAGATGGCCTACCTCGGCCTGCCCGTCACCCGGGTTGGTATGCACAAGGCGCAGTTGGCAGAGCATCCGCTTTATGCACCGGTGCCCTGGGATCACGACAGCAAATACAATCTGGTTTCCTGTTTAAACCCCAAGGCACCCGGTAAAACCCTGGTGTTTAACGGCCACCTGGATGTCGTTCCCGCAGACCCCTTTGATATGTGGACCCTGCCGCCCAATGAACCCTGGCAGTACGATGGCTGGTTGTATGGACGCGGCGCTGGCGACATGCAAGCCGGCGTGGCGGCGATGATTTACGCCGTGCATGCCATTGAACAGGCTGGCTACCAGGTCACCTCCCCGCTCACCGTGCAAACCGTGGTTGAAGAAGAGTGCTCGGGTAACGGTGCGCTGGCCTGTTTGCACCATGGCTATGGCGGCGACTTTGTGCTGATTCCCGAGCCTTTTGGTCCAACCCTCTATTCCGGCCAGGTCGGTGTGCTCTGGTTCAAACTCGGTGTGCGTGGCAAGCCTGTGCATGTGCAGGCCGCTGGCACAGGCATTAACGCCATCGAAAAACTGCAACGGCTTATACCCTGGCTGCAGGACCTGGAATCAGAGCTTAACGAACAGCATCGAACAGGCCCGTATCGGGACATCGACCATCCCTTTAACCTGAACATTGGCGCCATTGCCGGCGGTAACTGGCCATCCAGCGTGCCGGCGTTTGCCGAAATGGAAGGCCGCATTGGTTTTCCCCCAGGCATGACCGCTAATGACATCATGCAACGCGTCAGCCACTGCATTGATCAGGCCTGCCTGAAAGACCCGGTGTTCGCTGAAGAACGACCGGTGCTGAGATTTCATGGTTTTCGCTCCGAGGGGCATCTGGTCGATACCGGCAATCCGGGTATTGAGCTGTTATCGCAATGCCACCACAGCCTGACCGGTGCCGACCCCGAACCCTACTGGTCTACCGCCACCACCGATTTGCGCGCCTTTCATTTCTACAACCGAACCGGCGGCACCTGCTACGGACCGGTTGCGAAAAACATTCACGGCGTCGATGAGTGCGTCAACATCGAGTCCATCCGTCACGTATTGCGAGCCTATGTGCTGTTTATCAGCCGCTGGTGCCAACTGGAGCCGCTATGAAACCGGTTTATTTGACGTATTACCAGCGCACCGCGTTCAGTCGGGCGCACCCGAAAAAAGCCGGTGTCGATGCCTTTGAAAACTGGCCGGCAGACAGGCTGATGGCCCAGCTGATTAATCACAGCCTGGCGGAAACCGGCATTTCGCCCGAACGCATCGATGATCTGAGTCTGGGCTGTGCACTGGCGGTAAAAGAGCAATGGAGTTTTGGCGGGCGTTACCCGCTGATGCAAAGCCGTTTAGGTGACCAGGCGGCCACCCGCATGATTGACCAGCAATGCGGTTCCAGCCTGGCCGCACTGCGCTTTGGCATGATGTCCATTGGATGTGGTGCTACTGAGATTGCACTGGCCGGCGGTTTTGAACACATGACGCGCATCCCTATGGGCCCAGCCTTGTTCAAGGAAGGGGTATTGGGTGTACCAGCTTTGCCGGATGATAACGGCAAAACCTATGACATGGCGGTCGCACTGAACATGGGCCTGACCGCCGAGCAGTTGGCGGCGGCTGCGGGCATCAGCAGAGAGCAGATGGACGCCTTTGCCTGTCGCTCGCACCAGAGAGCGTATGCCGCTCAGCAAGCCGGCTTTTTCAATGACGAAATAGTGCCCATGAACGTCGCGGGGTTGGAACCTTTCGCACTGGATGCGTGCATCCGGCCAGATACCCGACCAGAAGCTCTGGCGACATTGTCGCCAGCCTTCAGTGACAGTGGAAACATCACGGCGGGTAACAGTTCACCACTGAGCAGTGGGGCGTCGCTGGCCATGATGATGTCGGAAGCGGCGGTGAATGATAGCGGTGCAATTCCGCTCGCCCGGGTGCTCGCTTGCGTGGACCGGGGCACCAAGCCAGAAATGATGGGGCAGGGGGTTGTGCCGGCGGTTAAGCGCTTGCTGGCGCAAACCCATCTGACCGTCGACGACATTGATCTTTGGGAAATCAACGAAGCTTTCAGTGTTGTGCCGCTGTATGCCCGGGAAGCTCTGGGTATTGATGACAAAAAACTGAACATGCACGGAGGCGCACTGGCACTTGGTCATCCACTGGGGGCCACCGGGGTTCGACTGGCCGGTACGCTGGCGCGCTCGTTGCAACTTACCAGAGGTCGCTATGGTATAGCCGCCGCCTGTATTGGCGGCGGCCAGGGCATTGCTTTATTGATTGAGCGAGTCTGAACGGCATGGCGTTGCCATGGGTTCACATTACAAACCATTAACAACGTTTCGACAGGAGGTGACTACAGCGTTAGGCGGAATCAACACAATAACTAATCTGGATGGGTTACAACGATCGATCCTGGCTCAACAGGTACGGTCATTGACCAGTGTGAAGAGGGGCAGTGCATCGATGAATGCATTGTTTTAATAAAGTCTGAACAGGAATAAGAACATGAAGACACTGACTAAAACATTCTCACAAACTCTGGCGGCCGCAGCCGTGATCATAGGTGCTACCGCCATGGTGGCCATGCCAACCCAGGCGCGTGACCTGCCTGAAATTCGTGACGACGTTTTTCAGGTTGCCAACTCCGGTGCCTATCCTCCGTTCAGCTTTGTGAATACGCAGGGTGAACTGGTGGGCTTTGACGTAGACATCGCCAAAGCGCTGGCCGAAAAAATGGGCGTTGAGGTTGAAGTGCAGTCGTCACCCTGGAATGGCATCATCGCCGCACTGGCCGGTGGCCGGTTCGATGCCTGCATCTGCAGCATGAGCGTAACCGAAGAACGCCAGAAAGCGGTTGATTTTACCGACTCCTACTACAGTGCCGGCTTGTCGGTCTGGGTGCAGGAAAGCACCGATGACATCAGCAGCATTGATGACTTTTCCGGCAAGCGCGTCGGTTCCACCCTGGGTGAAACCGGTAACCAGTGGGCCGTCGAAAACGGGGAAGGCGAATGGCGCAACCAGACCTTCCAGGGCTTGCCCGACATGATGAACGCGCTGACCACTGGCCGCATTGATGTAATGATCGCCGATGACGTGCCCGTATTGGTCGCGATGCAGGAAAATGCACCGGCAATCAAAATGGTCGATGTCGGTGAACTGCCACGCTGGCCTGCAGCCATCTCCATTCAGAAAAACAAACCTGAGCTGATGGAAGCCCTGAACCTTGCCCTGGCCGAGATTAAGGAAGACGGGACTTACCAGGACATCGTCGACAAATGGATTGGCGAAGGTGCCAATATTGAGTAAGGGCTGATCAATAGAGCCAGTACATAGCGATTGGATTGCTGGCCCTCAAAGCTTCAAAACTCGACTTTTGACATGGCACTGTGGATAAGCGCTGGGTGCAGGGTTTGCTTATTAGGGGGAGTCCGAAGTATGGATCGGTCCGACGCTTCGGCTGCGGTCTAGGCTCCATGGACGGATTGAGTGGGCGGCATCCCGCCCGACCCCTAAGAAGCAAACCCTGTATCCAGCGCGGACGACTGTCGATGTTGTGGCCAAGTCGAGAACTTGAACAACAACAGCAAAAAGGTATGACCATGGACTTTGACTTGATGGTCGAGGTGACGCCCCTGTTGATCAGGGCGGCCTGGGTTACGATCGATATCTCTTCCCGCGCCATTTTCTTCGGGTTCTTTGTCGCGTGCGGGCTGGTGTTTTTACAGACCTTCCGCTTTGCACCCATCCGCTGGTTTGCCCGCGGCTATATCAGTGTGATTCGAGGGACACCCTATTTCGTTCAGTTGTTGCTGGTGTTCTATGGCGGGCCTAGCCTTGGCTTGCGACTCGACCCTATCACCTGTGGTGTCGTCGTAGGCGCGTTTAATATCGGCGCCTACATGAGTGAGGCGATTCGCGGCTCTATCGAGTCTGTTGATAAAGGGCAGAGTGAAGCAGCCCGGTCACTGGGTTTTGGCAAGGTACAAACCATGGTGTCGATTGTGCTGCCGCAGGCGGCCAGCCTGATGATTCGCTCCGTAGGAGTGCTCGCCATTGTGCTGATCAAGAACTCCTCACTGGTCTCTATTATTTCGGTGGTTGAGCTTACCTATCAGGCACAGCGTTTAATTGGTTCTACCTATAAACCGCTGGAAATTTTCACCCTCAGTGCGCTGATGTACATCATCATTATTTACGCGGTGATGGGCATCATTGAACTGGCCTACCGCCGGGCAACCCGGTACACCACTCAATAGGAGGTCGCTCAGATGGAATTTGATTTTACGCCCGTTGTCACCTACTTCCCGACCCTGTTGAAGGGCGTTGGCGTAGGGTCACTGGTGGCCATCGCCGTCGCGCTGATGTCTGTTATCGGGGGATTGGTGGTTGCTGTCATCTCGATTTATACGAAAAAATTGGTGAGCTGGCCGTTGCGGTTTTTTATCTGGCTGTTCATGACTACGCCGCTGCTGTTGCAGCTCTACTTCCTGTATTTTGGTCTGGGCGAGTGGATTCTGATTCCGGCCATTGTGGTTGGTATTCTTGGCCTTGGCTTCCACTACATGGCGTACAACGCCGATATTTTCATTGCCACCATCAAATCGGTGTCCGACGGCCAATATGAAGCCTCTCGGTCGTTGGGCTTTGGTCACTGGAACACCATTTTATATATCATTGTGCCCCAGGCGTTTATTCGCTCCATTCCTCAGCTGGGCAACAACATGATTCTAATGGTAAAGGATACCTCTGTGCTCTCTGCCATTGGTGTGGCTGAGCTGGTGTATGCCTCCCAGTATGCGATCAGCGTGTCGTTTAGGCCGTTCGAATTCTTTATTGTCATCGCTCTGATGTATTACGTAATCAATATTCTGATGGAACTGGGCCAGGCTTGGCTGGAGCGGCAGACTGCCTACCGTCGCTGAGTTGTCCTGATAACCAATTGAGATGCTGGAGCTTTTTTATGAGCACAGAACAATCGACAGACACGCCCATGGTAGAAGTGCGCAACGTGCACAAGCGCTTTGGTGACCTGGAAGTATTGAAAGGCATTAACCTGACGGTGAACCGTGGCAAAATCATTTCCATCATCGGCCCTTCCGGTTCCGGCAAGAGCACCCTGCTACGATCAGTCAATCACCTGGAAGTGATTGATGAGGGGGCGATTCTGCTCGACGGCGTTCAGGTAAACCGGCCGGATATGAAAGGCCTGGCCTTTGAGCGACACATCAACACCATTCGCCAGAACATGGGCATGGTGTTTCAGCACTTCAACCTGTTCCCACACCTCTCAACCATCGATAACGTGACCCTGGCACCGCGCAAGCTCAAGGGAATGGATAAGAAAGCCGCCCGCGAACTCGGTATGCAACAGCTTGAACGGGTGGGGCTTGCCGAAAAAGCCGATGTCTTTCCAAACTGGTTATCCGGCGGGCAAAAGCAGCGTGTTGCCATTGCCCGGGCGCTGGCGATGAAACCCAAGGTGATGCTGTTCGACGAAGCCACCTCGGCGCTCGACCCGGAACTGGTCGAAGAGGTAAACCGGGTAATGCGCAGCCTGGCCGATGAGCACATGACCATGCTGATCGTGACTCACGAAATGAGTTTCGCGCGCGATGTCTCCGACTGGGCTTTGTTCATGGATGGCGGTGTGGTCGTGGAGGAGTGCACCCCAGACAAACTGTTCAGTAACCCGGATCAGGAACGCACGCGTAACTTCCTGCAAAAACACCTCGGCAATAACCATTAGGCGGTGCATCGTGAAATGCTTTTACCATGAGGCGCAAAGCGCACACGCGCCGAAACATTTTTTTCTGCGTGGGCAACCCGCACCGTCACCGGAGCAGCCGGTGCGTGCCGATCGATTGAAAGAGGCGGTCGAAACGGCGGGCGCAAGCCTGATGTTGTTACCTGCACTGGTCGCAAGCGACACCGCGTTGATCGATCGGCTTAAGCGCATTCACAGCGCCCGCTATCTCGATTTTCTGGAAACCGTGGTAGAGCGTTGGCGAACCCTGCCGTCTGCTTCAGACGTGGTGGCTCCCAATGTTCACCCCTGTGGCCATGCCAGCGTATACCCAAGACACATTATTGGCCAGGCAGGCTGGCATATGCACGATATGGCCTGCCCGATGGACGAGGGCAGTTATACCGGCATCATCGCCAGCGCAACCACGGCGCAGGCAGCCGCTGAAGCCGTCATTAACGGGGAAACCGTCAGCTATGCCTTATGCCGTCCGCCAGGCCACCATGCCGGCCCAGAGCGGGCTGGGGGGTTCTGTTTCCTGAATAACACGGCGCTGGCGGCAACCGTTCTGCGTGAACATTACGACCGTGTGGCCATTATTGATGTCGACCTGCACCATGGAAATGGCACCCAGGATATTTTCTGGGAGCGAAGCGATGTATGGACCGGATCGGTTCACGTTGACCCGGCCGATTTCTACCCGTTTTTCTGGGGCGCAGCGACGGAAGTGGGGGCAGGCGACGGCAAGGGGTTTAATTGCAACGTACCGCTGCCACTGGGCGCCAATGGCATTGCATTTTTGCAGGCGCTGTCACGCTTGTTGTCTGCATTGACCGCGTTCAAACCCCAGGCCATTGTGATCGCGCTTGGGCTCGATGCCCACAAGGATGACCCCCTGGCGGGCATGACCCTGGAAACCGAAGATTTCTACCGCATTGGCCAGCGCCTCGCCCAGGTCAAAGGACCCAAAGTCATTGTGCAGGAAGGTGGCTACCCAACCGACAGCCTCGGTGATAATCTCGCAGCCTTTCTGCAAGGGTTTCGGCGTGGCTGAACCCTAAATAAGCTCTAATCTTCCAACCAACAGAGTGCATTTTATGAGCGATCGTTACATCGACAGCAACCACCGTATGAGCCAGGCCGTCATCCACGGCAACACCGTTTACCTGGCAGGCCAGGTCGCCCCGGATGCCAGCGCCGGCATGCGCGGTCAGACCGAGCAGATTCTGCAAGGCATCGATCAATTGCTGGCCCAGGCCGGTACCGATAAATCCCACCTTCTGTCAGCCACCATCTGGGTCACCGATATGGCCGAGTTCAGTGAAATGAATGAAGCCTGGGATGCGTGGGTGGTGCCTGGCCGGACTCCGGCGCGTGCCTGTGTCACCGGTAACCTGGCCAAGCCGGAATGGAAAGTGGAAGTGATGGTGATTGCTGCTATACCGGCCTGATATGCTGTTACAGGTTGCCAGCCACATAACTGATGTTACGCCGGATTCGTTCGGCGTATTTGCCAATCTGACAAGGCCGACTTCAGCAGCTATTGGACACAAGTGTTCGCCTCTCCTTAACCACCAGGGTGATGGCGATAAGCTTGCCTGTTTTTGAGTGCCCATCTGGATATCAGTCTGGGATTAAGCGTAGAGTATCTACTCAACCAGGGGCTGTACCCCTGGAGCGATCCATCGCTTTTAGGAGAATGGACTATGGGCACCCAACTGCCTTTTGAGTTCAACCCCGAACTGGACCTGCTGCTGGAACGCACGGTGGATATTCCCGCCGAGTGGATCTGGCAGGCCTGGACTCAGCCTGAGCTGCTGATGCCCTGGTTCTGCCCCAAACCCTGGTCGGTGACCGAGTGCGATATCGACCTGCGCCCGGGCGGTAGGTTCCGCACCGTTATGCAGTCGCCCGAGGGCGAAGCGATGCCCGCCGGAGAAGGCTGTTATCTGGAGTTGTTCGAGAACCGGCGCTTGGTTTGGACATCGGCCCTGTTGCCCGGTTTTCGGCCGGCGCCTAGCCCAACCGAGGGCGAGTTTGTGTTTACGGCCTATTTGCTGCTGGAACCAGAAGGCGCTGGCACGCGCTATACGGCAGCTGTGGTGCACCAGACGGCGGCAGCTAAAGCCCAGCACGAGGCCATGGGCTTTCACGAAGGCTGGGGCATCGCACTCGACCAGTTGGTGGCGTTTATGAAAGCACGCCATCACTGAAGCCCAGGCTCTGACAACGCGGTTTGCACACAACCATCCGCAGCGTGCAAGACTGTCGCTCCCGGCAGTGAGTGGCTATTATCGCCCGCTCACTGATCGGAGGTGTGTATGCAAAACTGGGTGTTCCTGAGTATCGCCATTGTCGCGGAAGTGATCGCCACTTCTGCGTTGAAATCCAGCGAGGGTTTTTCAAGGCTTTGGCCCTCGCTGATTGTCGTAGCCGGTTATTTGCTGGCGTTCTATTTTCTGTCGCTGACGCTCAGAACCATACCCGTTGGCATTGCCTACGCCATCTGGGCGGGGCTTGGTATCGTGCTGATCGCGGTGTCGTCCTGGCTGTTGTATGGTCAGAAACTGGACTTCCCGGCCATACTGGGCATGGGGCTGATCATTGCAGGGGTCGTGACCATTAACGTCTTTTCCAAAGCCGGTCATTAGCCAACTGTAAAACTCGCTATTAACGCAGGATAAGGGAGCCTGAGTATGAAAACCATTGGCCTGTTGGGCGGCATGAGCTGGGAGTCGACCCAGACCTATTACCGGTTGTTGAACGAAAACGTCAAAACCGCCCTGGGTGGCCTGCACTCGGCCAAAGTGGTGCTCTACAGCGTCGATTTTGCCGAGATCGAGGCCCTTCAACACCAGGGCAACTGGGATGAAACCGGGCGCATTTTGTCAGCGGCTGCCCGGGCGGTCGAATCAGCCGGCGCCGAGGTGCTGCTGATAGGCACCAACACCATGCACAAGGTCGCCCCGCACATTGAAGCCACCATTAGCATTCCCCTGCTGCACATCGCCGATGCCACCGCTCAGGTACTGTTGGATGCACGTATCGACCGGATAGGCCTGCTTGGTACCCGCTTTACCATGGAGCAGGCGTTTTACCGGGAACGACTGGAAGCCAAAGGCATAGCGGTGCTGACACCCAATGCAACGCAACGCGACCGCATTCACCGGATCATCTATGAAGAACTGTGTCAGGGCGTCATCAGCGAGCGTTCCCGGGCCGAGTATCTGGCGGTTGTGAACGATCTGGCGGCGCATGGAGCCCAGGGTGTGATACTCGGCTGTACCGAGATCGGCCTGTTGATCCAGCAAGCCCACACAGCGGTGCCGTTGTACGATACCACGCGCATCCACGCCGAGCAGGCGGTGGCGTACGCGCTCGGCTAATGCCTCATGAGGCCAGGGTTACCTGGTCTCTACCCGTGTGTTTCGACTGATACAGGGCTTTATCGGCCTCATCCAGCAGGGTTGAGATGCTGGCATCATCGGTCACCTTGCCCGATGCCACCCCGATGCTCAGAGTGACCTGGCCGGCCTCACTGGCCGGGTGGGGGATGGCGCGGGCGCGCATGTTGCGCAGAATTCGCCGGGCTACCTGGGTGGCCGACTGCAGATCGGCATCGACCATCAGAATCAGAAAT
Source organism: Saccharospirillum alexandrii (assembly GCF_004000275.1). GTDB lineage: Bacteria > Pseudomonadota > Gammaproteobacteria > Pseudomonadales > Natronospirillaceae > Saccharospirillum > Saccharospirillum alexandrii. The sequence continues at coordinate 237,016 of NZ_RCIP01000002.1, read as the reverse complement.
TCCTCACCGCCAATACGCAGCGGATAGGCCTCCTCAGAACGAAACCCGGATCGAATAACGTCGGCAATGGTGCGCAGGCACTCGTCGCCCTGCAAGTGACCCAGGCTGTCGTTGTAGGGCTTGAACCAGTCGATATCGATCATTAGCGCAGAAATTACCCGGTTTTGACCATTCAGCGTGAGTAAGCGCCGCAAGCGGTCGAGCGCTCGCCGATTGCCCATTCGCGTCAGCGCATCGGTTTCGGCTTCCACCAGGGCCTGCTGATACTCGTGTTGAAGGATGGTGGTGGTGTGCTTGGCCCGGGTGATGTCGACGCCGACACCGAGAATACCGACGTTCGGGATCACCGTTTCCGACATCAGAATCCAGCGGCCATCGACGGTATCGATCTCAAACTGGCGATAGGGAACGCTTCTGCGCCGTTGCTCGGCGCGGGCGAGCCAGTCTTCAATGTCGTCTGTTTCGATCAGCAAACCCTTGTTCGAACGGTGGTTTTCCCGAATCAGGTCACGCCAGTGCGGGAGTGAGCCAGGGGGCAGGGCGGTCAGTTCGTAGAAGATGGTGTTGGCGTAAACCAGTGTATCTGCCTCGTTATAGAGGCACACCATGGTGCCACTGCCTTCAAACAACTGCTTTAGCGATGGGAGCAGAGCGGCGAGTGACGTTGAGGCGTTGTCGGACTTCATGACGATCTGCTGTACCTTTGGTGGGTAAAGTGAGCGTTTGGTGGTATGAACAACAACCGTACCACTCTCTGAAGGATAGCCCGCTGGAGGCAGGCTGGCTAATCCGGGGGAGTGGAAAACACTGCCATGAGGCGATTCTGCAGTGATTGGCAGGCAGTCTAATCCGCCGACCGGTTCGCTTTTTGCGGGTATTGGCATGGCTGGAAAGTCTGGATTGGATTATTCTAAGCCTAATGACTTGTGGGAGTAGGGATGTGCGTAGCAGTGTGAAAGCGGTTTTGGTCTGGCTGGTACTGATTGGTGCTGGCGGCATGGCCTGGGCGGAAGATATACAGCCCAGAATTATTGGTGGAACGGTGGCAAACCCGGGGGATTACCCGTTTTATACCGCTTTGATGGAGGGATTTTCCTGGTCAGGTGATGGTGGAGGAGAGCACTGGAATCCAGTGTGTGGTGGTTCATATATTGGCAATGATCTCGTGTTAACAGCCGCACATTGCGTAGATAACATCACCAACTCAAGTGAATTCGCGGTGCTGGTTGGCAATAACTCTGCGGATATGCAATATGAATTTTGTAAGTTGCTCTTTGCTGGGAGTGTTACGTGTGATACTTCAGACGATGAGTCACCTCCCAGTTCAAGCTTCACTGATGAACATTTCACGGGCTATCTCGCGTACGATAAAAATCAAAATGAAATTGTAGTGCCATCGCCCCGTAATAAGATATTTATTCACCCAGGCTACGTGGCTGGGTCTTTCAATAATGACGTAGCACTAATCTACATTGGCGCTAACAATGGCGTTGATTTTACAGACATCGATGTTTCCAACACCAGCAGTGACTGGACCAATCAAATCGGCTCTATGGTTAGAGTGATTGGTCATGGCAATACAGATGCGATGGAGACATCTACCGATCAGAACGTGGATAGCATACCAAGCGCCGATTTGTTGCAGGTGGATGTGACAGCAAGATTAGACTCTGAGTGCGATAACTACGGTTCAAATTTTAATACCAATACAATGCTCTGTGCGGGTAACCCCAATCCGATAGCTCCAATAAATGGCAAAGACTCATGTCAGGGTGACAGTGGTGGTCCACTCTTTATTAATGGTGGCCCTCAGGTAGGGATTGTCAGTTGGGGTGCTCCTTGTGCCTCTGCAAATGGTGTCTACACCGATGTGGCGGCCATGCGCCCCTGGATTAACGCAGCGGCACGCAACATCCTGGACGATTTTGACTTTCCCTTGTCAGTCAATTTTGGTTCGGCATCGGAAACCTTGTCTTCATCAAGAAGCTGGATCTTTACCAATACCTCAGGCGGGTCGATCGATCTCAGTAATTTCAATTTTTCGCAGTTGCCTAACGGACTGGATATGATCGGCAATGGATGTACTGGCACTTTGGCTGCTGGGGCCAGTTGCACCGTTCAATTCGAAGCCAATATGTCCGATGTGGGTACCTATAGACGGCCTTTTCAATTTCAGGCCAATAGTGAACCGTTGGAAGTGACACTGCTGGCTTCTGTGTCGAAGGCCAGTGGTGGCAACCGCTTCTCAGGCGGAGGCGGCGCCTTCTCCCCCTGGTGGCTGTTGCTTGCAGCACCTCTGCTGATGTTTCGCAGAACCCGCAAGGGCCCTTTGGCTCTGGTTCTGCTTTCAACGCTGGGCCTGGCGGCCTGCTCTTCGAACCCCTTTGCGTCCGAGCCCCCGGAAGTGGTGTTTAACCCGGCCATTACCGAAGAGGGCCTCGAGTTCTCGGTAATGTCGAATGGTTGCACGCAAGAGAACCACTTGCTGCTGAGAGTGAAGGGCGATGAAGTGGAAGTGGTGCGAACCCAGCCGGATATGTGCCGGGCGACACCGCAGTTGAAGCGCTTTGTGATGCCATTGCCAGAACAGGAGTCTGTCTGGCAACTGGAAAACCCGGTGCGCTATTCAAACCGGGTGAGTCGTGAGGCGGCTAACTAAAGCGGTTTGCAGGATTTAACGGGCCGAGGCAAAGGCCCGTATTTCCGTTTCGACCTGGTTGTGGTCTGTCATATGAATACAGTGGCCTTCGGTATCCAGTATTTTGAGGTGCCCATCCGGCAGGTGGTCGGTGACGTATTGGCCCACTTTTACCGACGCCAAAGAATCGATCCGGCTTTGCAGTACCAGGGTCGGGGTTGTGCAATTCGGCAATACACTCCGGTAGTCTGAAAAGAAGGTGGCTTTGGCAAAGGTTTTGGCCACCAGCGGGTCGGTGGAGCAAAAACTGCCGGAGAGCTCGTGAACGAACTGGGGACCGGCCCGGCTTCCCATCACCAGGGGCGCTAGGTAGTTCGCCCAGCCGATGTAGTTTTTGTCCATCAGGTCGATCAGTTCTTCCAGATCATCCCGTTCAAAGCCGCCTTCGTACTCTGGTGGGTCGTTCAGATAATAGGGCGACGGGCATACCATGACGAGCTGGCTGACACGCTCTGGCACCTTAATGGCCGCCAGCATGCCAATGACGGAGCTGACCGAATGCCCGATCAGGGTGACACCGGTAAGGTTCAGGGCTTCCAGAATATCGGTAATATCGTCGGCGTAGCCTTCCAGCGTGGCGTAGCGGGTTGAATTGAACGCCGACAAGTCTGATTCACCAGAGCCGACATAGTCGAAGGTGACGATGCGGTAATCGCGCTGCATCGTGTCAGTCACAAAGCGCCACATGGTCTGGTCGCACCCGAAACCGTGTGCAAACATCAATACCCGTTCACCATTTCCGAAGACTTTAACGTTGTTGCGTTGTCTGATGAAAACATCGTCCATTTGTACTTCCTATTCCGGCCAGAGCGAGTGTTTAGGGTTTCGTCGAGGCGGGTCTGCCCGTCAGCCAGGTTTCGATCGATTCTCCGGGCATGGGACTGGCAATGTGATACCCCTGGCCTGTCTGGCAGCCCAGTTGAAGTAAGGCTGCTTGCTGATCGGCGCTTTCAATCCCCTCGGCGATGGCTTTGCAATCGAAGGCTTTGGCGAAGCCAATAATGCCTTTGATGATGGCAATGTTACTCGGGTTGGTTAACATATCCTGCACGAAGCTCCGGTCGATCTTGAGTATATCGACGGACAGGTCTTTAAGGTGAGACAGCGTCGAATAGCCGGTACCAAAGTCGTCCAGAGACACCAGTAAACCCATGCGCCGGCAAGAGGCGATGACGTTGGCGATGTTCATGCTGTCATCAATTGCGCAGGTTTCGAGCAGTTCAAGTTCAAAATGCTGCCGGGGCAGGTCAGGGTAGCGATACAGGAGTGCGGTGAGCCGTTCAAGAAATTGCGGGTCCATTAATTGAAAACCGGAAACGTTCACGCTGACTGGCAGCGGTAACCCACGCTGGTGCCATTGGGTGGCTTGCTTTAGTGCCGTGTCGATAACCCAGTCGCCCAGTTCCAGTTCGATTTGCTGGTTCTCAATGTGCATTAGAAAGTCGCCTGGCATCAGCAAGCCCCGATTGGGGTGTTGCCAGCGAATCAGCGCTTCCAGCCCGATGACGGTGCCTGACTTAAGGTTTATTTTCGGCTGGTAATGCAGCAAAAACTGGTTGAGTTCTATGCCCTGTCGAATCTGGGCGGTCAGTTCGTGTTGAGTTCTCTGGGAGTTTTCCCAATCGGGGTCGAACCAGCGAATCTGGTTCTTTCCCGCCAGCTTGGCTTTGTACATGGCCTGATCAGCCTGTCGAATCAGTTGCTCGGATTCGACGGAGGAACGTTGGGGGTAGTGGGTAGCACCGGCGCTGGCGGATACCGACAGGGTGTTGCCGTTAATCTGAAAAGGCGTGTTTAACTGATTGACGATGCGCTGAATCATCAGCGTATTGGTGTTGGCTGTATCGGCGGTTTGCTGAAGCAATACCACATACTCATCACCGCCATAACGGGCTACCAGGTCCGAGGCGCGCAAACTCCGTGCGAGCCTCTGACCAACCGCTTTGAGAAACTGGTCGCCCACCGCATGGCCGTAGGTATCATTGATCGACTTGAAGCCGTCGAGGTCAATAAACAGGACTACAAATTGGCTTTGCGCCAGCGTCGGGTTGCTCATGCGTTCGGTCAGGTATTGGGTCACCGATAAACGGTTGGGCAGACCGGTAACATCGTCAGTAACCGTTCGCGCTTCCAGAAACCGGGTTTTTTCTTCGAGCAGATTGCGCGCATCGATCAATTCCTGGAACAGCTTGTCGCGCTGCGAAGCGTTGATGAAGGTCCAGTGCACCCGATTGTTGTCTGTTTCATCCCGGCGAATGTTGGTGACTACAGATCGCTTGCTGCCATCAGCGGCTTTTAGGGTCAGCTGAATTTCGTCGCACGCCCCTTCTTTAAGCAGCAGCGGTGCGATATAGCTTTCAAACAGAATGCAGGATGCCAGCGTGAATATGTCGAACAGCGGAGTGCCGCCCAGGTCGTCATGGCCCAGTTGCGCTAAGGCATAGCGGTTGGCATACAGTATGGAGCGTTCATTGTCAGTGACCAGGTAGCCAGAAGGCATCAGATCTAACGAACCCGGTGTACGGGCGATGTTCATGGTCTGCTCCAGTCGCTCAGCACTTCATTAGACGGCATACAGGCAGTTTAGCGGGTTTTTGGATTGGAGCCACCGTTGGGCCTGAAAAGCTTAGGGTGAGGCTGCTTCGGAGATAGACTTTCCATTCGATTTCATAATGCCAGGTGGCGGAACTCTGACGACTCCTGACTATAACGCCAGTATTGCTCAAACACATCGAGCTGCTGACGAACGGTGGCCCGGTCATCGTAATGAACAAAGCCAATGTAGCCTGTTTCTGAATTTCGGTACACCAGACCGCTGCGATCGCTGAGCAAAAAGGTGCCTTTCATCGGTTCAGTATCGAGGATCTCAGGGTTAATGACCCGAATCTCAATGCGCGACAGCCGTTTGATCAGGTCGAGCCAGGCATGACGGCCTTGTACTATTGGGCTGGTTTCGGTCACCAGAATACGAACCTTGCTGCGCCGGTTACGTATGGCAAACTGGCGCAGCGCGTCGGTGACGGCATCGCTGCCCAGCCAGTCGCGGTCGAGGTCGGTGCTCAGTACGGTCAGTTCTCGCCCGGTCTGGTTGATCAGCTCGACACTGTGTTCTATGAAGTCGTCCAGACTGTTCAGGCGAATTACGCCGGTATCACTGCGCTCGGTCATGGTTGGCCCCCCGCTTGGCAAACGATGGTTATTTTCGCATCGATACTTCGTTCAGTGAGTCCCGTATCGACAGAAAGCTGTGGTAGCGTCTGGGTAATAGTTTACCGGATTCCACTGCGGCCCGTACCGCGCAACCCGGTTCGGTTTCATGCGCGCAGTCACGGAATTTGCATCGCCCGGCCGCATCGTCGAGCTCTGGAAAGCCCTGGAACAGGCTGTCGGTTTCAACGTGCCAGAGTCCGAATTCGCGAATGCCGGGGCTGTCGATCAGGTTGCCTGCGCCGGGAATGTGGTACAGCGCCGCCGTTGTGGTGGTGTGCTTACCCTTGCCGGTGGCTTCGGAGATGGCACCCACGCGAATGACTTCATCGGGCAGCAGGGCGGCGATGATGGACGATTTGCCCACACCGGACTGACCTACGAAGACTGAGTTGCCGTCGGCTACCAGGGCGCGAATGGCCTGCATGCCTTCTTCGGTCTGGGCGGAGACGGCGTGGGTCTCATAGCCGAGGTCGCGGTATTCTTCCATTTCCCGCACCATATCGGGTGCCTGATCAAGCTGGTCGGATTTGTTCAGCAGGATAATGGGGTGAATCTCATCGTGGGCGGCGGCGACCAGGTAACGGTCGATCAGGTTGGCCGGGGTGCGCGGCGTGGGCGCGGCGACGATGATGATTCGATCGATGTTGGAGGCGACCGGCCGCAGCTGGCCGCGTGAATCGGGTCGGCTAAGCAGGGTGCGGCGTTCTTCGGTGGCGACGATTACGCCGCCTTCCTGCGGGTCTGGCTGCCAGATTACCTGATCGCCGGTCACCAGAGGGGGCAGGTTGCTGCGTTTGTGGCAGCGTACTGTGGTGCCATCTTCGGCTTCCACCTCGGTGGTTATACCGTAGTGCGCGATTATGAGCCCGCGCCGAGCTTCGCCCAGTTCACCGCCTTCCAGTTGGGATTCGATTTTGTCGGCCTTTTTCTGGGCACGAGCCAGTCGTTCGTCCTGTACTTTTTGTATTCGGTGCTGTTGCTGACGAGTCAGCTTGCGTTTACTCATAAATCGACGGTGCTTCTCAGTGTTTATTCAAGTTTCGGGTAGTCCCGGGTGGTTCTGGCTCGCGGCGGCTGCCGGCGATGCCTCTGCGGGGTCGGCGTAAATCCGTCCATGGAGCCTAGACCGCAGCATCCCTGCTGCGGACTTCCCCGCAGAGACACCACCGGCATCCACCGCTGGTCTTCAGCAAACTCAGTGCTTTTAGATAAGTTATACTCTAGCCACATTCTACTCCCTAAACCCCTCCCGGGGGGCACAAAAGGCTATTTGAGATGGATAAAAAATCGAACCTGATCTGGGTTGACCTGGAAATGACCGGTCTGAACCCGGATACCGACCGCATTATCGAGATCGCCACCGTGGTGACCGATAAAGACCTGAATGTCATCGCCGAAGGCCCGAACCTGGTGGTTCACCAGAGCGATGAAGCGCTCGATGCTATGGACGAGTGGTGCACCACGCACCACGGCGAATCCGGTCTGACGCAGCGGGTGAAAGACAGCAAGTTGTCCGACGCGATGGCCGAAGCGGAAACCCTGGCGTTTCTGAAAGAGTGGGTGGAGCCGGGTGCGTCGCCGCTGTGCGGTAACTCAATCTGGCAGGACCGGCGGTTTCTGGTGCGATACATGCCGCATCTCGATGCGTTTTGCCACTACCGTAATATTGATGTCTCCACCCTTAAGGAGCTGGCCCGCCGCTGGCGCCCCGAGGTGTTGGATGGCTTTCACAAGAAGGGTAGCCACCGGGCGCTGGATGATATTCTGGAATCTATCGGTGAATTGAAGCACTACCGTGAGCATTTCATTCGGTTGGACTGAACGGTCCAAACAACGCCTGTTGTTTATGTGTCGTCCGGGCCCCATGTCTGCCCTTCAGGGTCAGTTACGGGCAGGGAATGGATACAAGGCGTTATGAATAAAGTCACCATCATTGGAAATGGCGGAGCCGGGAAGTCGACCCTGGCTCTGGCGCTTGGCAGGCGCACTGGCCTGCCCGTCCATCATCTGGACCAGGTGATCTGGCAGCCCGATTGGCAGGCGGTTTCTGAAGAGGCGTTTTTGCAAGCGCATGATGACCTGGTGGCCGGGGAATCCTGGATCATCGAGGGGGTTGGCTATGACTCAACCATCGCCGACCGGTTTGCGCGCTCCGATGCCATTGTTTACCTTGATTTTCCAATCGCCGTGCATTTTTGGTGGGCCATCAAACGTGGTGTGAAATCGGTGTTTGTGACACCAGCTGGTTGGGCAGAGGGTTGTCAGCCGCTGACAAAACTGATCCCTATGCTCAGGATTATTTGGCATATTCACAGCACGACCCGCCCTTATTTACGCTCGTTACTGGCCCGGCAGGAGAGCGGAGTTTCAATACATCACCTGCGTAGCCCTCGTGAATTGAAGCGGTTCTATGAGTTTTATTGCGAGGGGTAAACCCTGGTATTCCTGTTATTCCACTGTCGTAGCCAGTACCCCGCCTCTCTTCCTGCGTTCCTCAAAGCTCTGAAAAATCATCCTGCAGATTGTTCTGTTTGCCGGCCGTCTGGCCTGCGACTCCCTAGGCGGAAAACCTTAAAAACGAGCCTGGGATTTCTCTGACCCAATGCAATTCACCGTTTTAAGGGCCTAAATTGGTATTATTTTTAGAACGAAACGGTATTGTCTGGTGATCGAAGATGTAAATACCGCTGTTTATTGGCCTAAAGTGTGAATTGGTCAGCAAAATTCGATGGCTTATTTTTCGAACCACCCCGGTTGGTGGCTATATTTTGACCATCCAATCTCTAAAGGTATTAGATTGGTTATATAAGTATTAAGTGAGCTGAGATCACTTGGCCAACCGAAAAATAACAAAAGGAAGGTTCATATTATGAAGCATCAACGAGTCTTACTGGGCTTGAGCACGGCCCTATTGAGCACCGGTCTGATGGCTGCGCCTGCACAACCCAACCTGAGCTGGTTGCCAGCCAGCCTCGACGATGGCAGCAACACCAACATTGCCTGGAATGTCTGGTGGGGTGAAAACGGTTCTTCCTGGACACTGTCTGATAACGGCAATCCAATTTGCCAGAGCAGTCTTACCCGCAATGACCCGAACCCGCAGAACGCCAGCTGTACCGTAGACCTAGCCGCTGGCAGTCACGAGCTGGTGGTGGAGTTGTGCAATGACAGTGGGTGCACCACCAGTGGCGCGACTACGGTTACCGTTGCCGGCAGCGGCGATGACGATGATGGTTCTGGCGACTGGGACCCGGCCGACCTCGACATGACTGGCTGGCCGCACCCGCTGAAGCAAAACAACCAACCCTATGACACCCAGGCAAGTGGCAAGCAGGTGGGCGCCTATTTCGTTGAATGGGGTATTTACGGTCGTGATTTTCAGCCAGCGGATATTCCGGCTGAAAACATCACGCATCTCTATTATGGCTTTATCCCGATTTGCGGGCCGAACCAGTCGTTGGCCGACGCCAACCCTAGTGGTTACAGCGCGCTGCAGAGCCAGTGCAGTGGCAAGCAGGATTACGAAGTGGTGGTGCACGACAAGTTTGCCGCGCTGGAAAAGTCCTATCCAAATGACCGTTGGGACCAGCCGGTTCGCGGTACCTTTGCTCAGCTGTACCGTCTGAAGCAGGCGCACCCTGATATCACCATTCTGCCCTCCGTTGGCGGCTGGACGCTGTCGGATCCGCTCTATGATATTGGAACAGACCCGGCCGCGCGCGCCATCTTCATTGAGTCGATGATCGGCTTCATTCGCCAGTATGACTTCTTTGATGGCATCGACATCGACTGGGAATTTCCAGGTGGCGGTGGCGCCAACCCCGCCCTTGGCAGCCCCGCAGACGGCCAGGGTTTCGTGACCCTGATGCAGGAATTGCGCGTCGCACTGGATGAGCTGGAAGTCGAAACGGGCCGTCAGTATCAACTGACTGCGGCCATGAGCGGTGGTGTTGAGAAATTGCAGGCCGTCGGCGACGGCTGGGCAGACGCCGCCCAGGTGATGGATCACATCAACCTGATGACCTACGACTACTACGGCGCCTGGAATAACGTGCTGGGCCACCAGACCGGCCTGTATCCGGCACCCGATGCCGCCATGCAAGGCTTCAGCGCCCACGAAGCTGTGCAGTACATGCTCAGTGAAAATGTGCCGCCGCAGAAGCTGAGTCTGGGCGTTGCCATGTACGGTCGCGGTTGGAAGGGCGTCAGCGGTGGCCAGCCCGATTACCCCTTCACAGGCACCGGTGGCAGTGCCATTGAAGGCAGCTGGGAAGCGGGCATTCAGGATTACAAGGACATTGAAGCCGAGGTGATGGGCGGTCCGTCTGGTTCGGGTATTAACGGCTACCAGGTTTTCTGGGATGACATTGCCCAGGGCAGTTACGCCTGGAACTATGCCGATGGAAAACTGCTGACCTTCGATACCCAGCGCTCTGTTGAGGCCAAGGGTAACTATGTCCTGCAAAACAACCTGGGTGGCCTCTTTGCCTGGGAAATCGATGCGGACAACGGCCACCTGCTGAATTCCATGAATTCAGGGCTGGGGCATCCGGGCCAGTAACCTCTTTCACGCTTCCTGAAGCCCTTGCCGCCATGGTGAGGGCTTCCACTTCTTTTTCACCAAACAACGGCAAATGGATCACTCATGAAAACTCACCTTACCCTGAGCGCGTGGCTGGGCGGCCTGGTGCTGGCTGGCTCGGCAGCGGCTTACGACTGCAGCGGCCTGCCCGACTGGGATGCCACCACGGCCTTCAGTGGCGGAGACCAGGTGCACTATGATGACATCGCCTATCAAGCCAACTGGTGGACGCAAAACCAGAACCCGGCCGACCACAGCGATCAGTACCAGGAATGGACGGTGCTGGGCAGCTGTGAAACCACCGGCCAGAATCAGCCACCCAGTGTCAGCCTGACGAGCCCTGCAGCCAGTGACGATATTCAGCCTGGCGATACCGTTAATTTTACCGCAGAGGCGAGCGACAGTGATGGTGTTGTTACCGGCGTGGAATTCTTTGTCGACGGCACACCTATCGGTATTGATACCAGTGACCCTTATCGGTTCGACTGGGTCGCCGAAGCGGGCACCGTTAGTGTTTTTGCCCGTGCCACCGACGACGCCGGCGCCACGACCGACAGCACAGCGGTCAGGCTCAGCATCGGTGAAGACCCGATAGCCCGTGGTTGCCGGCCTGAAGGTCTGCACCAGACGGCGGGCGTCGAAGTGCCTTATTGCACGGTCTATGATGACAGCGGCCGCGAAGCGCTGGGCGACACGCACCAGCGTCGGATAATCGGTTACTTCACCTCCTGGCGCACGGGCAAGAACGGCCAGCCAGCCTACCTGGCCAGTGACATTCCCTGGCAGAAGCTTACTCACATCAATTACGCCTTCGCACACATCAACGACCAGAACGAACTGTCGGTTGGTGACACCAGCGACCCGGGCAACCCGGCCACCGGCCTGACCTGGCCCAATGTTTCGGGCGCGGAGATGGACCCGAGCCTGGGCTACCAGGGTCACTTCAACTTGCTGAATCAATACAAGGCACAGTACCCGCACGTTAAAACGCTGATTTCGGTTGGCGGCTGGGCCGAAACCGGTGGGTATTTCGACAGCACCGGTCAGCGCGTCGACAACGGCGGTTTCTACACCATGACCACCAACGCCGACGGCAGTGTCAACTACGCAGGCATTGAAACCTTCGCCAACTCAGCGGTCGATTTTATCCGCACCTATGGTTTCGACGGTGTCGACATCGACTACGAATACCCAACCTCCATGAGTGGTGCCGGCAACCCGCTGGATTTTGATTACGCCGATAGACTGCGTGGTGATTTGTGGAGCTCCTATCAGGTGTTGATGAAAACACTGCGGGAAAAACTGGACCAGGCGAGCGCTGAAGACGGCCAGCATTACCTGCTGACCATTGCCGCCCCCAGCTCAGGCTATCTGCTGCGCGGTATGGAAGACTTCGACGTCACCCCCTACCTCGATTACGTCAACATCATGACCTACGACCTGCACGGTGCCTGGAACGAATACGTTGGTCACAATGCCGCACTGTACGACACCGGTGAAGACGCAGAACTGGCCGCCGCCAACGTTTATGGCACCGCACAGTATGGTGGCATTGGCTACCTCAATACCGACTGGGCGGTGGCGTATTTTCGGGGTGCCATGAGTGCCGGGCGCATCAACATTGGCGTTCCCTATTACACCCGGGGCTTTCAGAACGTTCAGGGTGGCACCCATGGCTTGTGGGGCACGGCCGAACTGCCTGACCAGGCCGGCTGCCCGACCGGTACGGGCGTCAATAGCCCCTGCGGTTATGGCGCGACCGGCATCGATAACCTCTGGCACGACAAAGACGAACAGGGCAACGAACTGGGGGCCGGCTCCAACCCCATGTGGCACGCCAAAAACCTGGATGCAGGCATCGTTGGCCGTTACGTCAGTGATTACGGGTTTGATCCGCAGATGAACCTGAGCGGCACCTATGAGCGCCACTACGATAGCCTGGCCGAAGCCCCCTGGTTATGGAATCCGGATACTCGGGTCTTTCTCAGTACCGAAGACGATCAATCCATGAACGCCAAGGTGCAGTACGTTATCGATCAGGGCATTGGCGGCATCATGTTCTGGGAGCTAGCGGGCGACTACGGCTGGCATCCGCAGCGGGGCGATAACGGCGAGTACTACATGGGCACGACCCTGACGGACATCGCCTACAACGCCTTCGCCGGTGCCGATGGTTACGACACCGAACAGGCCGGTAACCTGGCACCCCCGAGCGAGGCCATCAACGTTACCGTTGAGATCAGTGGCTTTAAAGTGGGCGATAACAACTACCCGATCAACCCGACACTGACGCTGACCAACCGCACTGATGTCGAAATCCCTGGCGGCACCGACGTCAGCTTCAACATGCCGACCTCGACCTCAAGCACCATCTCCGACCAGAGTGGCGCCGGTCTGACGGTACTTGAAGATGGCAGTAACGCCGCCGGCAATAACATCGGCGGGTTGGACGCAACCTTTCACCGTGTCGGTTTCAGCTTGCCAGCCTGGCAGGCGCTGGCCCCTGGTGAAGCTGTCGACATTAAACTGAACTACTACCTGCCGGTCGCCGGGCCCGCCGGGTACCGCCTGCATCTCGGTGGTAACGAGTACGGCCTGGCGCAAGAACACCCGGAATTGCCCGTCGTTACACCCGCTTCGGATTAGCGGGCCAAGACTTCTAGGCCTCTGTCCAGACAGGGATGCCCATCCCTGTCTGGCCCTTCCGGAATCAATGAGAGTTGTCGATGCTGACGTTCGATTTGCACGATACCGTTTCCACTCTGGCTAGTGAAAACCCTCAAATACGACTAGAATCGCCGTCCATCGATTAACCAACCCGGTATTATCCCATGGGCAGAGCCTACCAGAACCGCAAAGAATCCATGGCCAAGACGTCGGACATGAAAGCCAAAGTCTACAGCCGTTACAGCCGTGAAATTTACATGTGTGCCAAATCCGGTGGCATCGAGCCCACCGGTAATCTGGCGCTCGCTTCCCTGCTGGAGCGGGCCAAGAAAGACCAGGTGCCAGCGCACGTGATCGACAAGGCCATTACCAAAGCCGCCGGCGGCGGCGGTGAAGACTTCGCGGTGGCCCGGTACGAGGGCTTTGGGCCGGGTAACACCATGATCATCGTCGACTGTCTGACCGATAACCCGAACCGTACCTATGGCGATGTACGCACCTGTTTCAACAAAGTAAAAGCCAAACTCGGTGCCTCGGGCGCCGTCAGCCATTTGTTCGACCACGATGCGATTTTCAGCTTCTCCGGACCGGACGAGGATGCCGTACTCGAAGCCCTGGCCGAGGCCGATGTCGATGTGTCTGATATCGAAGCCGAAGACGGCGTGATCACGGTATTTGCCCCCCACACCGAATACGCCAAAACCCGGGATGCGCTTAAGAGTGCGTTCGACGGGATCGAATTCGAGGTCGATGAAGTCCAGTTCGTGCCGCAGATGACGACCGCGATTGAAGGGGCCGACGTCGAGCAGTTCGAGAAAATGCTGGATATGTTGAACTTTCTGGACGATGTGCAGCACGTGTTTCACAACGCAGAATATTGACAGACCCCTCAATTTTCGGGAGTGTCCTGTCACTCTCACTCACTAACAGTACTGACAGGACACTCACGCCATCATGACTTCTGTAATTATCGGCCCTTTCAGTTTGCCCATTGGCTACATCATGCTGATGCTGGCGTTTGGCATCGCGATTCTGGTCGGCAGCCTGGTGGGTCGGCGTACCCGCAGCTCGGTGATCTCGAAGCTGGGTGATATTTTCCTGGTCACGGTCGTTGTGGCGCGCCTGGGTTTTATCATCCGTTATTTCGAGTTCTATCGGGACGACTGGCTGGGCATGGTCGACATTCGTGACGGCGGCTTTGACCCCTGGTTTGGTCTGGCCGGTACGATTCTGATGGCCCTGTTCTGGTATTGGCGCCATGCCGATGTGCGTAAGCCTCTGGCCATTGCCGTCAGCGCCGGCGTGGTTGCCTGGCTCGGCATCTGGAGCGGGGTACAGATGGTGGGTTACCCCAATGTGGATGTGCCGGAGCTTGAACTGGTGGACTTGCAAGGCGAGCCGCATAACCTGGCAGTCGTGGGTGCCGGCGGCCCGAGAGTGGTTAACCTCTGGGCCACCTGGTGCGGCCCCTGTGTACGGGAGATGCCGGTGCTGGAAGCCGCGCAGGAAGAGTACCCGGACATCACCTTCATCTTCGTCAACCAGGCTGAGAGCCCGGCCCGGGGGCTGGAATTCCTGAGCGAGCAGGGCCTGAATCTGCGCCACAGCTATTACGACCTGCGAGCCGAGTTACCGGCAATCATTCAAAGCCGGGGCCTGCCAACCACCCTGTTTTATGATGCCGATGGCACCCTGCAAGACACCCACGCCGGTGAGCTATCCCGCGCGACCCTGGCCCAGGGGTTGGCTAAGATTCTGCCAGATAATTAACTCGAGTTTCGGAGTTCGCGGTCGGCTTTGCTGCCAGTCGTCCGCACCGGCCACCAGGTAGGGCTATAGAGGGTCGGCGTGAACCCTTCCATGGGGCCTGGACCGCAGCATCCATGCTGCGGACCACCCTCGATAGCCCTACCTGGCACCCGGTGCTTACCCTTTACTAGCGAACTCCGAAATTCGAGTTAATTATGTTCCCGCCTGAGTGCGAAAGCCCTTTGGTGTTGCGCCTGTCAAACGTTTAAAGAATCTTGAAAAATACGCTGGATCAGAAAAGCCAAGCTCATCGGCTATCTGGTTGATGGTCAGAGCGCTGTAAACCAGCCTCCGTTTGGCTTCCAGGATCTGACGTTCGTGAATCAGCGCCAGGGCGGGTTTGTTGACCGCCTGGCGGCAGATCGAGTTCAAATGGTTGGCGGTGATGCCTATGTCGTTTGCGTAGTCGGCCACACCTCGTGGTTCCCGGAAGTGCGCTTCAATCAGGTCGGTGAAACGACCGAAATGATCCTGGGTTGCCGGGGTGTCGTGTGTGTCTCGGGGTCGGGCCTGACGCAGCAGCCAGACGAACAGGCTGCTGAGCAGCGATTCCAGTAACACCTGCCGGCCCAGTCCATCGCGCTGGTATTCCTGATTGATGATTTCGAACAAGCGCTCAATGTCGCTGCGTCGCTGAGAGACCGAGATACGATGGCGCACGAACTCGCTGAAAAACGCATGCAACTCGGGTAATGACTGCGCCAGCTTGTGCACCAATGGGTGCGCCAGCGTCAGTACATAGCCCGCGGCCTTGGGCCCGAACGCAAAGCCATGAATCGACATCTCGGGCACGATCACCAGGCTGCCTGCTTCCAGGTGGTATTGCTGGGCATCCTGTTGCAGCACCGCATCACCCGCATTCAGATACAACAGTTGGTACAGGCCCCGGTGCCGGTGCGGTTTGATCACCCAGTCGTGCAGGCGGCTGCGGTCTGCAATGGCTTCGCAATGCAGCAGATCCGGTGTCAGCCAGGCGGTTTGTTCGCCATAGAGCTTGAAGACGGGAATGGATTTCGCTTCGGCCATGAGCGTTGGCTTCTGGTAAATGGATGGTTAATTGTGCCGCTATCCATCAAAAGTACAAGAAAAACCCAGTTTTGTTCCTTCTTTTGCCCCCTGTATCGACTAAAAATACCAGCATAAGAAATGGCAGCCTCCAAAATAACCGGGCAGCGGTGCCCGGATGCCTGCTATGCATCTCATCGACAGGAGTACAGAACATGAAAACCCAAGTCGCGATTATTGGCGCTGGCCCCTCGGGCCTGTTGCTCGGCCAGTTGCTGCACCGCAAAGGCATCGACAACGTGATCATCGAGCAGCGCAGTGAAGAGTACGTGCTGGGCCGCATTCGTGCCGGCGTTCTGGAGCAGGGCATGGTCGACTTGCTGCGCGAAGCCGGCGTCGATGAGCGAATGGACCGCGAGGGCCAGGTTCACGAAGGCTTTCACCTGTCGTTCGACAACCGGCTGGAGCGAGTTGATCTGAAAAAGTATTCCGGTGGCAAAACCGTTATGGTTTACGGCCAGACCGAGGTCACCAAAGACTTGATGGACGCGCGGAAAGAAGCGGGTGCCCTGTCGGTTTACGAAGCCGAAGACGTTGCTCTTCACGGCATCGATACCGATACACCCACGGTCACTTTCGTCAAAAACGGTGAAAAAGTTACCCTCGAATGCGACTATATAGCCGGGTGCGATGGCTACCATGGTGTCTCCCGAAAAACCGCGCCGAAAGATGTACTGAAAACGCACGAACGCATCTATCCGTTCGGCTGGCTGGGTGTGTTGTCCGATACACCGCCGGTCGATGAAGAACTGATTTACGCCAACCACGAACGCGGTTTTGCCCTCTGTTCCATGCGCTCCAGTACCCGCAGCCGCTATTACATTCAGGTAGAGCTGGATGAAAAAGTGGAAGACTGGTCTGACGAGCGGTTCTGGGAAGAACTGAAACGTCGCCTGCCCGAAGATGTAGCTGCCCGTTTGGTTACCGGCCCATCCATCGAAAAAAGCATCGCACCATTGCGCAGTTTTGTGGCCGAGCCGATGAAATTCGGTCGCATGTTCCTGGTCGGTGATGCGGCGCACATTGTGCCGCCCACAGGCGCCAAAGGGCTGAACCTCGCCGCCAGCGATGTGTATACCCTGTACCATGCCATGATTGCCGCCTATCACGATGGCAAGCCAGAATTGCTCGACAAATACTCCGACATCGCCCTGCGCCGCATCTGGAAAGCCGAGCGTTTCTCCTGGTGGATGACGTCGATGATGCACAAGTTTGATGAGAACACGTTCAATCAGAAAATGCAGTTGGCCGAGCTGGATTACTTTACCGGGTCGGAAGCAGGGCTGACGGTGATTGCGGAGAATTACGTGGGTTTGCCGTACGAGAAGGTTGAATAAAAAAAGAGGTAACCTGCTCACTTAGCAAATGGCGGTCGGTGGCGTGTGAGTGGGCGTTGGTCCGCATGGACGCGGACCGCCGAGCTTACATGGAAGTACTTGCAGCGTCCCACTCACACGCCACCGGCCGTCGTTTGCGAACAAAAGCCACTAAATCCAATTCAACGGGCAGTAAAGGCAACCTCCCAGTCATCCTTACTCTTTGTCCACCATCTCTTCCCCGCAAAACCGACAAAATTCCGCATCGGCTTCGTGGCCGGTTTTTCCGCAGCCCGGGCAACTGCGATTGTCGCGTTGGACACGCAGTTGCGTGGCGAGTTCTGCGGTGTAGATGCCCGTGGGTACGGCGATGATGGCGTAGCCGATAATCATAACGGCGGTAGATAGAAATTGGCCGATCGGCGTGACTGGGGTTATGTCGCCATAGCCGACGGTGGTGAGCGTTACAATCGCCCAGTAGATGCTCTTGGGAATGGACGTAAACCCGGCTTCCGGCCCTTCGATCAGGTACATGAACGCACCGAACACCACGACCATGGTGACAACACTGTAGAGAAACACCAGTATCTTGCGTTTCCCTGCCCGTAAAGCCTGCATCAGCATTTCAGCTTCACTGATATAGTGAATCAGTTTTAGCACCCTGAACACCCGCAGTATTCGCAGGATGCGAATCACCAGCAAGGTATTGGCGCCTGGTATCAGTAAGCTCAGATAAGTTGGAATGATCGACAGCAAATCGACAATGCCATAGAAACTGGTCGCGTATTTCATCGGGTGGCGCACGCTGACCAGTCGCAGGCCGTACTCGATCGTGAACAATAGCGTGAAACCCCACTCGATGCCGATGAGCAGGGGACGGTAGTGCACTACTACAGCTCCCACGGTTTCGAGCATCACCGCAAGAACGCTGATAATGATCGCTAGAATCAGCACCACATCGAACAGCTTGCCGGCCTTCGATTCGGCACCGAAAATGACGTCATTCAGCGCCAGTCGCCAGTTTGCCAGTGGCTCTGGCGGTGCTTCTTCGGGTAACCGGTCCCGTGGTTCCGTGGCGCGTGGAATGTGGAACCGGTCGGTGCGTGGGTTCGGCATTAAAACGCTTCACCCACACTGATCGCAAACCCAAAGCTTTCCATGTCGACCAGGCCAAAATCGGCGCGAATGTTGAAGCGGGAATCGGCAATGGTGGAATAACGAATGCCGCCGCCGACACTGGTGTGGAAACGGTCTGCACCGAACTCGCTTAATTCACTGGCCACCTGGGCGGTATCGAGAAAACCGGTCACCGCCCAGCGCTGGGAGAGTGTCATCCGGTATTCCGATTGCAGGCCAAGTAGGTGATGATCGACCCAGAGATTGCCATCGGCACCGCGCAGGGTGCGTGCACCCGCCGGGCGAGGCAGGCGGCTGAAAGGCGTGGTTTCGCAACCGAAATCGTAATTGGCACCCAGCGCGATGACGTCATCCCCCAGGGCAATGTAATGGCCGACATCGGTTTCTATGGTACCGAAATTGTCGTCACTGCCCAGGAATTCGAAATACTGGCGGCCGGTGAAGCTCGCTTGTGAGCCTGCCGTCGGCCAGTCTCTGTCGTTGCGGGTATCCCAGCGCGCCGTCAGCCCGAGACCACTGTAAAAGCCGCCTTCAAATCCGCGCTGGTCGCTGCTCAGTAGCGGGTCGCTGGCATCGTCTTCTATCGATTCATTGTCGGCGAACACAAGGCCGCCGACTCGCAATGTGGGTGTCACCCGATAGGCTGCGCCGAACTCGGTTTCGATGGTGGTGAGGTCATAGATCTCCTCGTCATCGTCGAAACCGGTATCGTTACCCTGCTCGTAATAGGGCGTTGGCCAGTATTTGCCGCCCAGGGTGCCATACAGGTTCCAGTCGCCACCGGACACATAAAAATCGGGCCAGATATAAGCCTGGAACTGGCCTTTGGCGGTGCCTTGCAGCAACAGTTCCAGACGGTCCTGAGGCTGGTTCAGGCTCACTTGTTCAAACTGGCGCATCACATAGGCACCGTATTGAAAGCCGGTTTCAGGGCTTGAGCCAATGGCGGGCAGCAGCACCCAGTTAGCAGATTTCAGATTTTCAGCCTGAACCGAGCCAATAGCAGCAGTTAGGGTAAGCAGGGATAACGCTTTTATTTTCATGGCGCACTCGAGTCTGGGTAGCCGGAAACAGCCATCACTATAACCAGCCAGATCAGCGGCGAAAAGGTGAAAGCGGGAATTGGCGCTGTCTGAACCGGCTATTGTGACGCAGGTGACTGGAGAAGACCGGGTCGTTTGCCGATATACTGGCTGAATGATCACTGCAGTAGAGACAGTATGAACTCCGTATTGCTGACAGACCTGAATATTTGTGTGCTTGGCGATGGCATCGCCAGCGGCGAGGGAGACCCCGGACATCGCGGTTGGGCTGGCCCGCTGATCGACAGCGTTCGTGCAGGCCATGGGCCGTTGAACTACTACAATCTGGGCATCGTTGGCCAGAATAGTGAGGCTGTACTCGGGCGGCTGACTGAGCTGGAGCCACGGATGCCACTCGGTGCCGATAACCGGCTGATTCTGGCCTTTGGGCTGATGGATGCCGTGGGGGTGGGGGGCGCAGACCCGCTGCCGGCCAAAACCTCCTGGCAGAATCTGAGCACGCTGCTGAAACAGGTGCATGGGCATTACAAGCCGCTCCTGGTGGGGCCGCCTGCGGTTTACGATCCGGCGCACAATGCCCGGATAAAGCGCATTAATGGTGGCTTTCGTGAACTCTGCACCCGGGCCCGTGTCCCCTATGTTGACCTGTTTACCTCGCTTCAGGACGACGTCCAATACCGGCGCGAATTGAACCAGGGCGACCGCTTGCACCCGGGGCCCTTTGGTCACCGGAAAATATTCGATCTGGTCAGCAATGACCGCAGTTGGTGGTTTGGTTGAATTGCACGTTAAAAGCCCCTGTGTTTGCGGAACTTGAAGTCCGGAAAAGCCGGTTTCTGGCCTGGGTGGAGCCGGTGACCGACCGGGCTGCAGTGCAGGCACGCCTGGCTGAGTTGCGTAGCCAGTATTCCGATGCCCGGCATATCTGCTTTGCGTTTTATGTCGAGGGCGACAGCGGCATGAGTGACGACGGCGAACCCTCGGGCACGGCCGGAAAACCCATCTTCAATGTAATCAGTCACAAGCACCTGGTAAACGTGCTGGCGGTGGTAGTGCGTTACTTCGGGGGCGTCAAACTGGGGGCGGGTGGCCTGGTTCGCGCCTACGGTGGCGCTATTTCCCAGGCGCTGGACCAGGCCGAATGGGTGCCGGTTGAAACGCAGCACCCCTGGGTGTTTACCTGCCCGTTCGCATTGGAAAGCGAGCTGCGTCGGTTACTGGAACGCTACCAACTGCTGCCCGGGGGAGTTGAATACACCACCGGTGTGACCATGGAGGTGACGGTGCCTGATAGCCAGCTCGACGACCTTCGTCGCGATTTCTGCGCGCTGGCGCCACACCGAAATGATCTTTTTGAACATCGGGTAGGGGCGTCACCGGAGCTCGAATAGCTGCCGACATCCAGGCATTGATGATCGCCAGGTGAACTGTCTAGACCGTGTCAGCCTGCTCATGCTGCTCCAATGCCCAGCGAATATGCTCTTGAACCAGGGGGCTGGCATCCGGATAACGTCGTTGCAGGGCGGATACAATGGCCTCGCTGGTCGGTGCGTTGCCCAGGGCAACGGCCAGATTGCGTTGCCACTGCTCAAAGCCGATGCGGCGAATGGCGGAGCCCTCGGTGTTGCCCAGAAAGGTAGCTTCATCCCAGGTGAACAGAGTCAGAAGGCTGATGTTGTCCAGTGAATGACGGGGCTGGAAATCGGCTTCCCGGGTTGGCTCGCTGAAACGGTTGAACGGGCAGACGATCTGGCAATCGTCACAGCCATAAATGCGGTTGCCCATCTTGCTGCGCAGTTCAACCGGGATCGGGCCGCTGTGTTCGATGGTGAGGTAACTGATGCATTTACGGGCATCCAGTACCCCGGGCTCCACAAAGGCATCCGTCGGGCAGTCGGTCAGGCAGCGATTACAGCTGCCACAGTGCTGGCTTTCAAAGGGGGCGTCCAGTGGCAACGGCAGGTTGGTAAACAACTCGCCCAGAAAGAAGTAGCTGCCGGCCTCCTGGTTCAGCAACAGGGTATTTTTACCCAGCCAACCCATGCCACTTTGCTGCGCTAACTCGCGCTCCAGAACCGGCGCGCTGTCAACAAAGGCTCTGAAGCCGTGTTCTCCAACCCAGGATTCAATGGTTTTGCCCAGCTGGGTCAGGCGCTTGCGCATCAGCTTGTGGTAGTCACGGCCGAGTGCATAGCGCGAGATATAAGCCTGGTTTGGGTCATCCAGCACACCCTGCATATCGCCTTCGGGCCGGTAATCCATGCGCACGGAAATGGAGCGCAGTGAACCGGGGTGTAGCTCCGCCGCGTCGAAACGCTTGTCCAGATTGCGGGTCATCCAGTCCATGGTGCCGTGATAGCCCGCCTCCAGCCAGGCCAGATAGCTCGCCCGGTGGGCCTCAGTATTGCCGGTGCCAATGTGAGCCGCCTGAAACCCCAGAGCGGCTGCTTCAGATTTGATCCGTTGTGTCAGATGAACCAGATCGAGACTGGGAATGGCTTGGGTGTCAGCGGGCATGCGGCAAGGGCCAGTTTGGAAGCAGGGTGTAAAGTGTGCGGCCATCCAGGGCGTTAGACAACCCATGGGCTCCGCACGGGTGGCAGCTTGATGTTACACTTTGTGCGTTTAGGTGTGATTTGACCAGCCGGGGAGAAACAGAACATCGTGTTATCGATCACTGTCAGTGAAGTTGCCATGGATGCCGTTGGTCGCAGCCTGGCAAATGCAGTGCGTACCACAAAAGGGGGTATCGTTTATCTCGATGGTACGCTGGGCATGGGTAAGACCACCCTCAGTCGCGCTGTGATTCAGGCCTGTGGCTGGCAAGGCAGGGTCAAGAGTCCGACCTATACGCTGCTTGAGCCCTACGATTGCGACGGTATCACCGTGGTTCACTTCGATCTCTACCGCCTGGCAGACGCTGAAGAGCTGGAATTTATGGGCCTGCGGGACTATCTGCTGCCCGATACCCTGTGGCTGGTAGAATGGCCGGAGCGCGGGGCTGGCGTGTTGCCAGACGCCGATGTCGTGGTACATTTCAGCGATGCCGGGGCCGCTGACGGCAGCGACGGGCGCTTAATTGGATTTGATGGGGCTACAACAGCCGGCCAGCAGATCGTCGATGTGCTGAGTCAGCAACTGGCCGGACAGGCGTTGTAATGGGTTGGCGACGAGCACGATGTACTTACTAATGGGACGGTTAATGAAACAATGGTTTGTAAGCCTTGCGGCTCCGTTGCTGGTGCTTGTTGGGCTGGTGAGTGCTGCCGGCGGTGCCCGGGCTGCTGAGATTGAAGACGCTCGTATCTGGCCCGCGCCGGATAATACTCGTCTGGTCTTTGACCTCAGCGGCCCAGTCGAACACCGGGTATTCGTGTTGTCCAACCCGAGTCGGGTGGTTGTTGACATCAGTGATGTGTCGCTCGATACCAACCTGGAAAGTCTGTCGCTGGAAAACAGCGGCGTGTCCCGCATTCGCAGTGCCCAGCGGGAGGGCGGAGAGTTGCGCGTGGTGCTCGATTTATCCACCCAGCTGAGCCCGCGCAGCTTTGTTTTGCGCCCGAACGAACAGTACGGGCATCGCCTGGTGCTCGATCTGGAGCGCCCGCCTGGCCTGTCCATGGAGCCGAGTGAACGCCAGGTCAGTCGCAGTGCGGACGATCTGTCGAACCAGCAACGCAATATCGTCGTGGCGATCGATGCCGGTCACGGTGGTGAAGACCCGGGCGCCATTGGCCCACGAGGCACGCGGGAAAAAGACGTGGTGCTGGCCATTGCGCGGGAGCTTTATAACCAACTGGACGATCTGCGGGGCTATGAGCCGGTGCTGATGCGCACCGGTGATTACTATTTATCGCTGCAACGCCGGCGTGAGCTGGCGCGCGAAAAACGCGCCGACCTCTTTATTTCCATCCATGCTGACGCCTTCACCAGCCCGCAGGCTTCGGGGGCATCGGTTTTTGCGTTGTCGTCGAGTGGTGCCACCTCGGCCATGGCCGGGTATCTGGCCAACCAGGAAAATGCGGCCGATGTGATTGGTGGTGTGAACGGCATCAGCCTGGAAGACAAAGACGAGATACTGCGCTCGGTGCTGGTTGATTTATCGATGACGGCAACACTGAGGTCGAGCCTGGACGTGGGTAGCGACATTCTGGGACACATGAAACAAGTGGCCCGCATGCACAAGGCCAGCGTTGAACAGGCGGGCTTCGCGGTGCTGAAGTCGCCGGATGTGCCCTCCGTTCTGGTTGAAACCGGCTTTATTTCAAACCCGACCGAAGAAGCCAATCTGGGTTCGGCAAATTATCGCCGGCAACTGGCATCGGCCATTCGCCAGGGGGTGACCCAGTGGTTCGAGAGTAACCCGCCCCCGGGTACCTGGGTAGCCTGGCAAAAGCGTGAAGCGGGCACCTTGCGTCGCTATGTGGTGGTCAGTGGCGATACCCTGTCCGGCATTGCCTCGCGCAATAACACCTCGGTGAGTCGGCTACGGGAAGTGAATCAGTTAAATGGCACGTCTATCCGGATAGGTCAGGTCATTATGATTCCGCAAGGCTGAGCTCCCTGGCGTTTCTGGGTAGTAACGATTAATTGAAGGGTCTGGCATGCGTCGAATATTAACGCTCTCTCCCCGTCTGGCGAACCAGATAGCGGCAGGTGAGGTGGTTGAGCGACCCGCTTCGGTGGTGAAAGAACTGGTCGAGAACAGCCTGGATGCTGGCGCCACCCGCGTGGATGTCGAAGTCGAGCAGGGTGGCGTGAAGCTGATGCGCATTCGCGATAACGGCTCGGGCATTCTTCGGGACGACCTGGCGATGGCGCTGAATCGGCACGCCACCTCGAAGATTCACAATCTCGATGAACTGGAAGCCGTCGCTTCACTGGGCTTTCGCGGCGAGGCGCTGGCGAGTATTGCTTCGGTATCGCGCCTGATGCTCACGTCGAAGCCAGCCGAGCAAGCCGAAGCCTGGCAAGTGAACACGCACGGCCAGGACATGAACACCGAGATTCTCCCTGCGGCTCATACCGATGGCACCACCGTCGAAGTGCGCGATCTGTTTTTTAATACTCCAGCCCGGCGCAAGTTCATGCGCACGGAAAAAACCGAATACAACCACCTCGAAGAAGTGGTGAAGCGTCAGGCGCTGGCCCGTTTTGATGTGGGCTTCAGCCTGCGTCACAACAACCGGACCATTCACGCTTTGCGCCCGGCCACGACTCAGGCCGAGCAGGAACGCCGGGTCGCGCAATTGCTTAGCCCCGACTTTATGAACAATGCCCTGGTAATCGATGCCGAAGCGGCGGGTTTGCATCTGACGGGCTGGGTTGGCCTGCCGACGTTTTCCCGGTCGATGGCCGACATGCAGTACTTCTTTGTGAACGGTCGGGTGGTGCGCGACAAGGTGATATCGCATGCGGTAAAGCAGGCCTATCGGGATGTGCTCTACCACGGTCGCCAGCCCTGCTTTGTTTTGTATCTGCAGCTCGACCCGAGCGGGGTGGATGTCAACGTGCATCCAACCAAGCACGAAGTCCGCTTTCGGGACCAACGGCTGGTGCATGATTTTCTGTTTCGGCAATTGCACCGGGCGCTGGCACAAGTTCGCCCCGATGCCGAGACCGATCCGTCCCGGGCGCAGGCCGCATCGCCCCAGGCGTTGCGGCCTCAGGCTACAGGCGCTTTGGCGGGCGAGTTTGGCGGCCAGCAGCGTATGGACATGTCACCCCCCACCCCTGCATCGGGTGGGGGTTATGAGCGAACTTTCCCGGGAGGGGCGCAGTCGGCCTCGGTAGCCGATCAGATCGGGTTTTACCAGGCGCTATACCCCACCGCGGAGGGGGCCGCGACTGAGCGCCCCGAAACCCAGGGTTGGGACCGGCCTGCTCAGCCTTTGCCCGAGGCTGACGGCGATATGCCGCCGCTTGGGTTCGCGGTTGCCCAGTTACACGGCATCTTCATTCTGTCGCAAAGCCAGCATGGGCTGATTGTGGTGGACATGCATGCCGCTCATGAACGCATTACCTATGAACGCATGAAACGCCAGTACGACCAGCAAGGCCTGCAGGCGCAGCCGGTGCTGGTGCCTCAGAAACTCTCTGTCAGTGAGCGCGAGGCCGATGCCGCCGAAGAATTTGCGCATTTACTGGTCAACTTCGGGCTGGTGATTGAGCGCCTGGGGCCGGATGCGCTGATTGTTCGACAGACGCCGGTCTATCTGCAGCAGGCGGATGTGGAACCACTGGTTCGGTCGGTTCTGGCCGATTTTATCGAGCACGAAACCTCCGATGCCATTGTTGCCCGGCGCGACGAAATTCTCTCCAGCATGGCGTGCCATGGATCGGTACGCGCCAATCGCAAGCTGACCATCCCGGAAATGAACGCCTTGCTGCGTGATATGGAACGAACTGAGCGCAGTGGCCAGTGCAACCATGGCCGCCCGACCTGGACTCAGTTGTCGCTCGACGAGCTGGATAAGCTGTTTTTGAGAGGGCGTTAGGTGAACCCTCCAGCACTGACCGATAAGCCAACGGCGATTTTCCTGATGGGCCCAACGGCGGCGGGCAAGACCGACCTGGCCCTGTCGCTGGTGGACGCCGGCCAATGCGAAATCATCAGTGTTGACTCGGCCCAGGTGTTTCGTGGCATGGATATTGGCTCCGCCAAGCCCGACGCGGCTACCCTGAAGCGGGCGCCCCATCACCTGATCGATATCTGCGACCCGGCCGACAGTTACAGCGCGGCCCGGTTTCGAACCGACGCCCTGGCTGCGATGAGCGACATTCAGCAGCGCGGCCGGATTCCCCTGCTGACCGGCGGCACCATGCTCTACTTCAAAGCTCTGGTGGAGCCTCTGGCTGACATGCCGCCAGCCGATGAAACGGTGCGACAGGCACTGCAGGCGCAGCTAGAAACCGAGGGTCTGACTTCACTGCTGCGCGAGCTGGAAGTCGTCGATCCGGTCGCGTTCACGCGCATCGACCGGCAAAACCCGCAACGTGTGACGCGGGCTCTGGAAGTGTACCGGGTCAGCGGACGGCCGATTTCAGCCTACTGGGCTGAATCGGTGAACGACGGCAAGGGTCGTCTGGCGCAGAACGCGACCGGGGCCTTCCCCTGGCATCTGATACAACTGGCGGTGATTCCGGCAGACCGGGCCGTGTTGCATGAACGGATAGCCCGGCGGTTTCAGCTGATGCTCGATCAGGGGTTTGAGCAGGAAGTGCGAGCGCTGATGGCGAGGGGGGATTTGCACCCGGACCTGCCCAGCATTCGGGCCGTGGGTTATCGCCAGATGTGGCACTTTCTTGAAGGGCAGATCGATCACGCGACCCTGATCGAGACCGGCGTTGCCGCCACCCGGCAACTGGCCAAGCGACAATTGACCTGGTTGCGTAAGTGGCCGGAACTGGCCGTGCTCGACCCTGCCGGGCCCGATGGAGATCGGCGCATTATTGACCAGGCGTGGCAAATCTTGCGTAAATCGGGACTTTAGTACACGAATTGCATCCACATCGGCTTGAAATTCGCCTACAATTCCACATTATCTTGCGGATTGTGAAGTGATCTGGCGGGCTTTGGTCGGCCAATTCGCGACAACCCAGACTTTTTGTCGACCCAGGATACGCAAACCTGCGTAGTAAGAGAGTAGTTTGCCCGTTTTTGTTAACCGGGCAGGCGGACTACCCTGTCAGGTAGCCGTATCGATGGTGACGCTGGTGCAATCCATCAACGGCAGGCCGAGTGCCCGACTGTCCAGTGACGTTCGGCACTGTCGGTATGCCCATAAACGATTACTATAATCCTTCGTTAAAAGGAGTTCGACATGTCAAAGGGGCATTCGTTACAAGACCCTTTCCTCAATGCGCTGCGGAAAGAACGTATTCCAGTTTCCATCTTTCTGGTGAATGGCATCAAGCTGCAAGGGCAGATTGAAAGCTTCGACCAGTTTGTCATCCTGCTGAAAAACACCGTGAGCCAGATGGTCTATAAGCACGCCATCTCCACGGTTGTCCCAGCACGCAATGTTAAAATCCCTCATGAAAGCGAAGAAGTCACCATCGAGTGATGGCGCTGTTCTGCAGGTCAGCCCGGTCTATGATCGGGTATCGGAGAGTCTGATTGTTTTTTGAACGTGTCGAAGGCGGGGACCGGGCTGTATTGGTTCACGTCGATTTTCCCGAATCTGCCAACCGGGAAGACCCCCAGGAATTTGAAGAGCTGGTGACCTCTGCCGGTGCCACTGCTGTGGCCAGTCTGGGCGGTTCCCGGTCGGCGCCGCACCCGAAATACTTTGTCGGGTCGGGCAAGCTGGAAGAAATAAAAGCCGCGGTTAAGGCCAGCGATGCCGACGTGGTGCTGTTTAATCACAGTCTGTCGCCCTCACAAGAGCGTAACGTTGAGCGTGCGGTGGAATGCCGGGTGCTCGACCGCACTGGCCTTATCCTCGATATCTTCGCCCAACGGGCGCGTACCCACGAAGGCAAACTTCAGGTCGAACTGGCTCAGCTCCAGTACCAGAGTACACGCCTGGTACGAGGGTGGACCCACCTCGAGCGTCAGAAGGGAGGTATCGGGCTGCGTGGGCCGGGTGAAACCCAGCTTGAAACCGACCGCCGTCTGCTGCAAGTGCGCATCAGCACCATTCACCGCCGTCTTGAAAAAGTCGAGAAACAACGCGACCAGGGCCGCCGTGCACGAACCCGGTCGGACACCCCGACCATCTCGCTGGTGGGGTACACCAACGCTGGCAAGTCGACGCTGTTTAACGCCCTGACTCAGGCAGAGGTTTACGCCGCAGATCAACTGTTCGCGACGCTCGACCCCACACTGCGCCGGCTAAGCATCCCCGATATGGGCGATGTGGTTCTGGCCGATACGGTGGGGTTTATCCGGCACCTGCCGCACAAGCTGGTGCAGGCGTTCAAGGCAACTCTGCAGGAAACGGCAGACGCTGATTTACTGTTGCATGTGGTCGATTGTGCCGATGAAGACCGTATAGAGAATATGGAGCAGGTTGAGCTGGTGCTCGAAGAAATTGGCTCGCTGGACCTGCCCCGGCTGGAAATATTCAATAAAATTGACCTGCTCGACGACTTTGAACCGGCCATTGAGCGCAATGATCAGGGGCGTCCGGTCCGGGTCTGGGTATCAGCGCAGACCGGACAGGGCCTGGCGTTGATTCAACAGGCAATCGCAGAATGTTTAGGCGATGAGATCATTGCACGTAAAATCAGCCTGAAACCGGACGAATCGGCTTTAAGGGCTGCACTCTATCAGTACAATGCGGTACTGTCTGAGGATTACGATGCCGAGGGGCTGTCGATACTGGATATACGCATCCAGAAAAAAGACTTGCGGCAGCTACTGAAGAAAAACGGGCTTGATGCGGAGCGGTTCGGAGTCAGCGAACCCCGGGAATTTTTTGAGTTGTGACGGCTGTCGGCGCTGAGCCGGTGCCATCAACCCAATCCTTTATCATTTGAAAACGGAGACGACCATGGCGTGGAATGAACCACCAAATGGCAACAACAATAACGATCAGGATCCCTGGGGGAACCGGCGCCGTAAAGGCAATGACGGCCCTCCGGATCTCGATGAAATCTTCAAGCAAGTCAACGAGAAGCTCAACAAGTGGCTCGGTGGTGGCAAGAACAAGGGCGGTGGCAGTTCCGGCGGCTCCGGTGGTTCGGGCGCCAGCTTTGGCGCGATAGTGGGCATTTTGCTGGTCGTGGTACTGGCCTATGCGGCATATGACTCCATCTACACCGTCGATGAATCCGAGCGCGCGGTTATTTTGCGTCTCGGTGAGTTCAGCACGATCGAGTTGCCGGGTCTGCACTTCAAGGTCCCCTTTATTGATCAGATTGATCAGAAAGTGAACGTCACCGAAGTGCGCAGCTATCGGCTCCAGGAAAGCATGCTGACCGGCGATGAGAACATCGTGTCAGTCACCATGACGGTGGAATACCGGGCAGCGGATGCGCAGAAATTTGCGCTCAACGTGCAGCAGCCAGAAACGAGCTTGGCCAATGCCGCTGAATCAGCCTTGCGACACGTTATCGGCTCGGCCACGCTGGAACAGGCACTGACCGTCGGTCGTGACCAGATCCAGGAATCCGTTCGCCAGCGGTTACAGAATTACCTGAACCTCTATGACGTGGGCATTGAACTGGCTCAGTTGAACATCAACGATACCTCGCCACCCCAACAGGTGCAGGCTGCGTTTGATGACGTGATTACCGCCCGGGAAGACCAGCAACGTCTGATCAACGAAGCCCAGGCCTATGCGAACCAGATCTTGCCAGTGGCTCAGGGTCGTGCGCGCCGGCAGTTGGAAGAAGCTCAGGCCTACCGTGAACAGGTCGTTGCGAACGCTACTGGTGAGGCAGACCGTTTCACCAACATCCTTAGTGCCTACAGTGAAGCGCCGGAAGTGACGCGCGAACGGCTCTATCTGGAATCGATCTCACGCATCTATGCCAACACCAATAAGGTTCTGGTGGATGTCGAAGGCGGTAACAACATGATGTACCTGCCGCTGGATCAACTGCGCAGTAATGCCCGTGGTTCAACTGGCAGCGCCAGCAGTGGGTCGGGCCAGCAGGTATTGAACCCGCAAGGGTCTAACATGAACAACTTGTCGAGCAGCGAAGTGCGCAATCTGACCGATCAGATACTGCGTGAAATCGACCGCCGGCGTACCAACTGAGGAGCCTGAAACATGAGTACTCGTAATTTAGTTCTACTCGCCGCGCTCGCTCTGGTTGTCTTTGTAGGCCTGCAAAGTGTCTACGTGGTGTCTGAGAAAGAACGCGCCATCAAACTCCGGTTTGGTGAAGTCGTGGCCGCCGATGTGTCACCAGGCCTGAATTTTAAGGTGCCGTTCATTGAAGTGGTGCGCAAGTTTGAGCGTCGGATCATTACACTCGACAGCGATTCCGAGCGGTTCATTACCAGCGAGCAGAAAGGTCTGGAAGTGGACGCCTACGTTCAATGGCAAATCGATGACGTGCGTGCCTTCTATACAGCCACCAGTGGCGGCGATTTTTTCCGCGCCAACACCATTCTGGCCAACCGCATCAACTCGGCCCTGCGTGACGCCTTTGGTCGGCGTACCCTGCGCGAGGTAGTGTCTGGTCGTGCTGAAGATGAGCCATTGTCAACGGGAACGGCGATTGAAGATGAAGGCGAACGTGATCGTCTGATGCGTGAAGTGACGTCCGATGTTGACGGCTTTGCCCGCAGTGGGCTGGGTATTCGGGTCATTGATATTCGGGTGAAAGCCATCGACCTGCCGCAGGAAGTGTCGGCCGACGTATTCAGTCGGATGCGCTCAGACCGTGAGCAGGAAGCACGCTTGTTCCGGTCTAACGGTGAGCGGGAAGCCGAGGAAATTCGAGCCTCTGCAGACCGCCAGGAAACGGTGATCACCGCCAATGCGTTCCGCGAAGCCGAACAGATTCGGGGTGAGGGTGATGCCGAGGCATCGCGCATCTATTCCACGGCCTATTCTGAAGACTCGGAGTTCTACGGTTTCTACCGTAGCCTGCGCGCCTATGAAGACAGCTTTGGCAGCGGCGGCGACATTTTGTTGCTGGAGCCGGATAACGATTTCTTCCGCTACCTGCAATCGAAAGGCGGTGTTCTGACCACGGATGAGTAATTGCCGGGCTAATGGCGCCCACCCTTTGAAATAGTTCAAAAAAGGGTTGGGGGCCAGCCGTTGCAAGTGTAGAATCCGTTAACCGGGCCATGTGCCCGGTTTTTTTGTGCCCGGCGTTGGCAAATGCTCACCCGGCCC
Organism: Saccharospirillum alexandrii; assembly: GCF_004000275.1. Classification (GTDB taxonomy): domain Bacteria; phylum Pseudomonadota; class Gammaproteobacteria; order Pseudomonadales; family Natronospirillaceae; genus Saccharospirillum; species Saccharospirillum alexandrii. The sequence continues at coordinate 205,688 of NZ_RCIP01000002.1, read as the reverse complement.
TACAAAAGTGGGGCTTCAAACGTGACGGCGACGCCTGGTAAAACCCTGATCGAATGAATGGGAACGTGTTCCGGCATGACCATAGCAGAACGCTGGCTGTTGCCCGACGGTATTGAGGAAGTCCTGCCGCCGGAAGCCGCACGAATTGAGGCCTTGCGCCGACTTCTTCTCGACGAGTACCGTACCTGGGGCTATGACCTGGTTATTCCGCCGAGCGCCGAATACCTGGAATCGCTGCTCACCGGGGTCGGCCATGATCTGGACTTGCTGACCTACAAGATCACCGACCAGACCAGTGGCCGCCTAATGGGGCTGAGTGCCGACAACACCCAGCAGGTGGCCCGTATGGACGCCCACAGTCTGCCGCGTGCTGGTGTGGCCCGTTACTGTTATTCGAGCAATGTGCTGCACACCAAGGCAACACACCTGCTGTCATCGCGCAGCCCCATTCAGATTGGCGCTGAACTGTATGGCTATTCCGGCATCGACAGCGACATCGAGATTGTTTCGCTGATGCTCACTTCGCTGGCCCGGGCCGGCCTGGTCAACGTAACGCTTGACCTGGGTCACATTGGTATTTACCAGGCGCTGATCGAGGCATCTGGTCTTGAGGGCGACAACGCGACTCAGCTGTTCCGGTTGTTGCGCCACCGCTCTCTGCCAGAACTGAACACCTGGCTTGAAACCGCCCCACTGAGCGATGATTTCAAACGCTGGTTTGCCCTGCTACCACAATGCGCCGGTTCAATGGATAAACTGGAGGGCTGGCCGGAACGCTTTGCCGGTGCGCCCGAAGGCGTGTTAACAGCACTGGATACGCTGACCCGGATCGCCGAGGCCTTGAAAGCCCGCTTTCCTGAGCAGCAAATTCACCTGGATCTGGCCGAACTGCGGGACTTCAATTACCACACTGGCCTGGTGTTTTCGGCCTTTGTTCCCGGTTTTGGTCAGGCCGTTGCCAAGGGTGGCCGCTACGATTCAACTGGCAAGGTATTTGGCCGTGCGCGTCCGGCGACAGGCTTCTCCAGCGATCTAAAGATTCTGGCCAGCCAGACGCGTGGCCGCTGGCAGGAAGCCGCAGGGATACGGGCACCGGCCGTCACAGACCCGGGGCTGATCGAACGGATCAGCCAGTTGCGGGCCTCCGGCGAGCGGGTGATTCAGGTCTTTACGGATCAGGCGGCTCCAGAAGAGCTGGGCTGTGACCGGGAACTCGTGCAGGTGCAGGGCGACTGGCAGATAAAGCCGTTAGCCTGAACCAGCCAACCGATTAACCAACCATATTATCAACTACAGGCAAAAAACGATGGGTAAGAATGTTGTCGTACTCGGCACCCAGTGGGGTGACGAAGGCAAAGGTAAGATCGTCGACCTGCTGACGGAAAAAGCGTCGGCTGTGGTGCGCTTTCAGGGCGGGCACAACGCTGGCCATACCCTGGTGATCGACGGTGTTAAAACCGCCTTGCACCTGATTCCGTCGGGCATTTTGCGCCAGGGTGTCAATTGCATCATCGGTAACGGCGTGGTGCTCTCCATTGAGGCGCTGCTGAAGGAAATGGCCATGCTCGAAGAGCGCGGCGTTCCGGTACGCGAACGGTTGCGCGTCAGCCACGGCTGCCCATTGATTTTGCCGGTACACATTGCACTTGACCAGGCCCGTGAAAGCCGTCGTGGTGAAGCCAAAATCGGCACCACAGGTCGTGGCATCGGCCCGGCCTATGAAGACAAGGTCAGTCGTCGCGGCGTTCGCCTGGGTGACGTATTCCAGCCCGGCTTTGCCGACAAGGTGCGCGAGTTGATGGATTATCACAACTTTGTGCTGGCCAACTACTATGGCGTAGACGCCATCGACGTCGACCAGACCCTGGCTGAAGTGATTGAGCAGGCACAGAGCATTCGCGATATCACCGTCAACTCCGTTGGCCTGATTCACAGCATCCGCGAGCAGGGTGGCGACATCATGTTCGAAGGCGCCCAGGGCTCACTGCTGGATATCGACCACGGCACCTACCCCTACGTGACGTCCTCCAACACCACGGCGGGCGGCGTTGCCACCGGCTCTGGCGTGGGGCCGTTGTATCTCGACCAGATCATGGGCATCACCAAAGCTTACACCACCCGTGTCGGCTCGGGTCCATTCCCGACAGAACTGTTCGATGACGATGGCAAGTACCTGGCCAAAAAAGGCAATGAATTTGGCACCACCACGGGCCGTGCACGGCGCTGCGGCTGGTTCGATGCCGTGCTGGTTAAACACAGCATTCGCATCAACAGCATCAACGCCATCTGCCTGACCAAGCTGGACGTGCTGGACGGCCTGAAAACCGTCAAGGTATGTGTCGGCTATCGCGACGAGGCCGGCAACGACGTGGAATGGCCGGAATCGGCAGAAGCCTTCGCCCGGGTAACCCCGGTCTACGAAGAGCTGCCAGGCTGGGATGAATCCACCGTCGGCGCCAGCGAGCTGAGCCAGCTGCCACAGCGCGCCCGGGATTACATCGCCTACCTGGAAAAGGCCATCGGCGCGCCCATCGATATCGTTTCAACCGGCCCGGACCGAGTTGAAACCATCGTACTTCGCCACTCGTTCGATATTCAGTAATTCTCGTCTCGGAGTTCAAGTTGGCATTATCGTCTTGAGCCCGCGACGGGTGTCACGGTTGCCCCTGTGGGGGCGCCGTGAATACACCGAGACGTCGGACCGCCCTGTAGGCTTAACTTCGGCATCCATGCCTCAGATACCCCCACATGAGCAACCGTGACACCCGTCGCTAGTCTATAGCGAATTCAGAAACTTGATTCAGTAGATTTAATTTCGGCTTTTGCACATAGCAAGCTGCGGGTGCCGTTGGTGCCTCTGAGGGGAAGTCCGCAGCAGGGATGCTGCGGTCTAGGCTCCAAGGAAGGATTCACGCCGACCCCTCAGAGGCACCACCGGTAGCCGCAGCGGACGACAGCTACAGAGCCAAACCAACCCCTCTGTTTTGCCCGTAGCCATGCCGTTACAGCCGTCTGCAGACAACCTTATTCAGATACCCAACAATGCGTTATACTGTTCGCGCATTAGTCAACCATAGCCTATTGGCCTATTAAACGGCCCCATGAATCCGAGGTTGACACTGACATCATATGATCAAATTTTAATCAACAAGGATTACGACCTATCAGCCGACGGAAACCCGCTGACCCGAATCTTGAACGGGAAGCTGAGAAATACGAAAACCCCATTCCCAGTCGGGAATTTATTCTGGAGCACCTGGAAAATCGCCAGGGCCCCGCAACACACCCCGAACTGTGCGATGAGCTGGGACTGGCCGACGACGAACGCGATATTGAAGCACTGCGTCGTCGTTTGATTGCCATGGTCCGCGACGGCCAGTTGCTGTGCTCGCGCAAAGGCGCTTTTGGCCTGATCGACAAGATGGATCTGGTGAAAGGGCGCGTCCAGGGCCACCCCGATGGCTTTGGCTTTCTGATCCACGATCAGGGTGGCAAAGACTACGTATTGAACCATCGCCAGATGCGCTGCTGCTTCGATGGCGACATCGTGCTTGTCCGCAAGGGCGGTACCGACCACCGCGGCCGTGTTGAAGCCATTATTACCGAAGTGCTTGAGCACAATACCCGGGAAATTGTGGGCCGGTATTTCAACGACGGCGGTATAGGCCGGGTTGAACCGGAGAATCGTCGCGTCAGCATTGATGTGTTGATCCCGGCCGGCAATGAAGGTGACGCCGCGCCCGGCGACATCGTCGTGGTCGACGTGCTCGAACAGCCCCAGTTCCGGCGTCAGCCGGTCGGGCGTGTTTCACAGGTGTTGGGTGAGCACATGGCACCGGGCATGGAAATCGATATTGCCCTGCGTACCCACGACATACCGCACGAATGGCCGCGCGAGGTACTCGACCACATCGAGGGCATGAGCGATCAGGTTGACGAAGCGCACAAGGTCAATCGCATCGACCTGCGCGACAAGGCATTCGTCACCATCGATGACGAAACCGCCCGGGATTTCGACGACGCGGTACTCGCCGAATCGGTTCGGGGTGGTGGCTGGCGCCTGTTCGTTGCCATTGCCGACGTCTCTAACTATGTAGCCGTTAACTCGCCGCTGGATAACGAAGCCCGCAAGCGTTCCACCTCGGTGTATTTTCCCGAGCGGGTCATTCCGATGCTGCCGGAGATTCTGTCGAACGGCTTGTGCTCACTGAACCCAAATGTTGATCGCCTGACGCTGGTCTGTGAAATCACTGTGTCGGCTACCGGGAACATCGACAGCTACCGCTTCATGGAAGGCCTCATCAATTCCCATGCCCGCCTGACCTACAACAAGGTGGCGCCACTGCTGGAGCCGGAAACCGCCGCCGAGGCGCGTGAAACCATGCAGCAGGAATACGGTGAGGCAGTGCTGAAAAACCTCACCACGCTGCGCGAGCTGTATAAGATTTTCCGCTTCCAGCGTCGCAAGCGCGGTGCGATCGATTTTGAAACGGTCGAAACCAAGATTGTGTTCGATGCCGACCGCAAGATCGAGCGCATTGTCCCGAGTGAGCGAAACGATGCACACCGGCTGATCGAAGAATGCATGCTGATCGCTAATGTCTGTGCAGCGAATTTCATGCAGGAACTCGAGATTCCCGCGCTGTATCGGGTGCACGACACACCCTCGCCAGAGCGTCTGGAAAACCTGCGCAAGTATCTGGGTCAATTGGGGTTGGATCTGAAAGGCGGGGAGAAACCCCATGCCAAAGATTATCAGACCCTGTTGAACCAACTGAAAGGCCGGGAAGATTTCCAGTTGATTCAGACCATGCTGCTGCGGTCGATGAATCAGGCGGTGTATCAGCCGGATAACCTGGGCCACTTCGGCCTGGCGTTCGATGCCTACACCCATTTTACGTCACCAATTCGCCGTTATCCGGACTTACTAACGCATCGCGCGATTCGCAGTGTGATTCGTTCCGGCAAGCGAACCTCTCTGGTACGTCGGGTTCGGGGCGCATCGAAACTGAACCAGAAAGACATCTATCCTTACGATTTGCAGGCCATGGTCGAGTTGGGTGAGCACTGTTCACTGACCGAGCGCCGTGCCGACGAGGCAACCTGGGATGTGGTGGCCTGGCTCAAGTGCGAATACATGAAAGACCATGTGGGCGACGAGTTCATGGGAACGGTATCGTCCGTCACCAACTTTGGCTTGTTTGTTCAGCTCGACGAAGTCTACGTGGACGGTCTGGTGCACATCAGTTCACTGGCCAGCGACTATTATCAGTTCAACGAAGTGGCGCATTGCCTGGTCGGCGAACGCACCCGGGTCAGTTATGGTCTGGGCGACCGGTTGCAGGTTAAAGTCATGCGGGTTGATCTCGATGACCGCAAGATCGACTTTGAATTGTCGGGCGACTGGGTCCAGAAACCGTCCCGTCCCGGCACGGCCAAAGGCTCGAAAGCCAAGGCGCGGCCAGATCAGAAAACCGGTGCCGGTGACGACGCCAAAAAAGGTAAGAAGTCGGCCAAGTCGGGCGGTAAACGCAAGTCGCGTCCGCGTCGTCGCAAAAGCAGCGAGTAACATCGCTGTTTGAGTAAGGAAAGCCTGGCGATTCGCCGGGCTTTCCTGTTTCTGGGTTAGTTTGATTTTCGGGAAGAATAACCATGAGTGACGCAACGTCCTGGGTCTACGGCATTCATGCCTGCCAGAGCGCCCTTGAGCAACATCCGGATCGGGTGCGGGAAATCGTTTTTCTGAAGGGCCGGCAGGATCAGCGTATTCAGCGCCTGCTGGATCTGGCCAAGGGCCAGGGCGCTCGCTTCCGCTGGCTGGCCAGAGAGGAATTCGATCGCCTGCTCAACCGTAACGACATGCAAGACGCTCGACATCAAGGCGTACTGGTGCAAACACTGGCTGCGCCGGTGCTGGATGAAGGTGACCTCGAATCGCTGGTAGCCGGCCTGGATCGCCCAGCCTTGCTGCTGGTGCTCGACGGCGTGACCGACCCGCACAACATCGGCGCTTGCCTGCGCAGCTGCGATGCCGCCGGGGCCGATGCAATCATCGTCCCGAAAGACAAGTCGGCGAGCCTGACGCCAACCGCAGTCAAGATTGCCAGTGGTGCAGCGGATACGGTGCCTTTTGTCGTCGTCACCAATTTGGCGCGCACTCTGGAGGCATTAAAGCAGCAGGGTGTCTGGATTTATGGAACGGCGGGAGAGGCTGAAGCGTCAATCTATCAGACGGACCTGACTGGCTCCGTGGCCATTGTGATGGGGGCTGAAGGCGCCGGATTACGACGGCTGACGCGTGATACCTGCGATGGACTGTTCAAGCTGCCCATGGCTGGCCAGGTGAGTAGCTTGAACGTCAGTGTTGCCGCAGGCGTCTGCTTGTTTGAAGCTGTTCGTCAGAGGTTGGGCTAGATAATAAGTTCAGGAGTTCGCTCAGAAGATTAGCGCCGGGTGCCGGGTGTGCCTCTGTGGGGTAGTCCGCAGCATGGACTAAAACGCCGGGAGCGTTTTAGCATGAGCGCAGCGAACCCGAAGGGTGAATCCCATGGAAGGGATTCATATCCTGCGGCCTAGGCTCCATGGATGGATTTACGCCGACCCCAAAGAGGCACACCCGGTATCTGGTGCGGGCCAAAGCCTTGGAAGTTAACCGAACTCCGTAGCCTGAATAATAAAATCGACCGTAGTTAGGCAGCCTCTCCGGTCAGAGATTTCAGGAAGCTGGTGCCATAGTCCATCCGTCCTACCTTAAAAAACTCCGCCAACGTCTGGCCAATGTCGGCAAAGGTTTCCCGCTCGCCCAGATTGACGGGTTTCAGGGTTTTTCCGTACACCAGCACCGGGATGTGCTCGCGAGTGTGGTCGGTGCCTGGCCAGGTTGGGTCGCAGCCGTGATCGGCTGTCATGATCAGGATGTCATCGTCCTGCATCTGCTCAAGAATCTCGGGCAGGCGCGAGTCGAAGTATTCCAGGGCGGCGGCGTAGCCGGCAACATCCCGGCGATGGCCGTAGGATGAATCGAAATCCACCAGGTTGGTGAAAATCAGACTGCGATCGTCTGCCTTGCTCATTTGCGTCAGCGTTTCATCGACCAGGGCCGGTAGACCGGTGGCCTTAAACTTCTGAGTGATGCCCACATTGGCGTAGATGTCAGCGATCTTGCCGATGGAAATTACTTCGCCGCCTTCTTCCGCCAGTTTCTTCAGCACGGTCGGTGCCGGTGGCTCGACCGCCAGGTCATGACGGTTGCCGGTGCGCTGGAAGGTGTCGGCGCTGTCGCCGATGAAGGGGCGGGCGATCACCCGGCCGATGTTGTATTCATCGACCAGTTCGCGGGCGACTTCACACACCTCGTATAAACGTTCCAGACCAAAGGTTTCTTCATGGCAGGCAATCTGAAATACGCTGTCGGCTGAGGTGTAAACGATGGGCTTGCCGGTCTTGCAGTGTTCTTCACCCAGTTTTTTCAGGATCTCGGTGCCTGAGGCATGGCAATTGCCAAGCACGCCGGGCAGGTCACACCGTTCGATCAGGGTATCCAGCAATGACTGCGGGAAGGAGTTTTCCAGCTCGCTGAAATAGCCCCAGTCATAGAGAACCGGTACGCCGGCGATTTCCCAGTGGCCGCTGGGTGTGTCTTTACCGCTCGACAATTCCCGGGCGTAGCCGTAGCTGCCGACGGTTTCGGTCGCCAGCGTCATGCCTTCAGGCACGGCGCCCTGGCTGCTTTCGGTGGCGGCGTTGACCAGCCCCAGGCGGGTCAGGTTGGGCAGGGTCAGTTTGCCGGCCCGGCCCTTGTCAGCCTTGCCCTCGGCGCACCACTGGGCGATGTGGCCCAGGGTGTTGGCGCCAGTGTCGCCGAAGCGGTCGGCGTCGGCGCTGGCGCCAATGCCGAATGAATCCAGTACCAGTACGATAGCGCGTCCCATGTCTTCCTCCCGGGCTTTATGCGACAAAGCCCTGTGATGGTCTGTCAGGTCGGTTTGCTGCGTGAAACCGGCTCTGTTAATCCAAATCTTCCGGGCCTATCCGGTCGTGTACCACCGGTTGAGCGGCTACGGCTTGCTCGGCGATTGGTATGGCCTGGGTTAACCGTTGCCGGGTGTCGGCCAGTTGCGCTTCGCTGCGAACATGAGCCATGGCCAGCACATCACCGGCGCGAACCGTCACGCCTGGCCGAACAATGTCGGTCAGACCAACGGCGGCGTCGATCTTCTGATCGGCGCGGGTACGGCCGCCACCCATCGCAACCACCGCCAGACCAATATCGCGCACTTGCAAGGGTTGTACGATGCCATCCCTTGGGGCGATGACTGGTTGAATAATGGGGGCTTTGGGTAAAAAGTCATCGGGTCGGTCGGTAAAGTCGGATGGACCGCCCAGCAGCGTTACCATCCGTTGAAACGCTTCAAGCGCCGCTCCGGAATCCAGCACTGACTGCAACTGACGGCGAGCGGCCTCGATGCTGTCAGCCAGTTGGCCGGATACCAGCATCTCTGCACACAGGGCCATGGTGACCTCGTGGACTACCGGGTCGCGATGGTCACCGCGAAGGTAGGCCACCGCCTCTGTCATTTCCACTGCATTACCGGCTGACAGCGCCAGAACCTGGTTCATATCGGTCAGCAAGGCCGTCGTTTTCACACCTGCGCCGTTGGCCACGCGTACGATGCTTTCAGCCAAAGCCCGGCTTTTTTCCGGGGTGGGCATAAAGGCACCACTGCCGACTTTCACGTCCATCACCAGCGCATCCAGCCCTTCGGCGAGTTTTTTGGAGAGGATGGAGGCGGTGATCAGGTCGATGCTTTCCACCGTGCCGGTGACGTCCCGAATGCCATAGAATCGCTTGTCGGCCGGGGCCAAATTGCCGGTCTGGCCGATAATGGCGACGCCGGCTTCACGCACGGCGCGATCAAAGAGGTCGTTGTCGGGGTAGGTGTTGTAGCCGGGTATGGATTCGAATTTGTCGAGCGTGCCGCCGGTGTGGCCGAGGCCCCGGCCGGAAATCATCGGCACGTAACCACCGCAGGCCGCGACCATGGGGCCGAGCATCAGGCTGACCAGGTCACCGACGCCGCCGGTGCTGTGTTTGTCGAGCACCGGGCCGTTCAGGTCTGGCCAGTGCATGACATCGCCAGAGTCGCGCATGGCAAGCGTCAGGGCGACGCGTTCATCGAGCGTCAGCCCATTGAAGTAGACCGCCATGGCAAAGGCACTGACCTGGCCTTCGCTGATGCTTGAATCCTTGATGCCGCTCACGAACCAGCGAATTTCGTCGTCATTGAGCGCGCCACCATCGCGTTTGCGGCGAATCAGTTCCTGAGGCAGATACATCTTAGTACCCACCCGGTTCGAATGAACCCGAATCCGCCTCGCCGAGTGTTTTCAGCAAATTGGTCAGCAGGCTGCTGGCACCGAAGCGGAAGGTGGCGGGGCTGACCCAGTCCGGCCCCATGATGCGTGCCGCTAGGGCCAGATAGGCCTGGGCATCTTCAGTGGTTTTGATGCCGCCGGCGGCCTTGAAGCCGACTGGACGGCCGCTGTCGCGGATGGCGTGCACCATGATGTCGGCTGCTTCCAGCGTGGCATTCACAGCCACTTTCCCGGTGCTGGTTTTAATAAAGTCAGCCCCCGCTGCAATGGCGATGTCACTGGCCTGGCGAATGAGGTGCGGTTCTTTCAACTCGCCACTCTCGATGATGACTTTAAGCAGAGAACTGGCGCCGCAAGCCGCTTTGCAGGCGGCGACCAGATCGTGACAAACTTCGCTGTTGCCTGCCATCAGGGCGCGGTAAGGCAGTACCACATCGACTTCGTGAGCCCCGGCTGCCACGGCGGCACGGGTCTCCGACACAGCACGCTCAATGTCGTCGCTGCCATCCGGAAAATTGGTGACCGTGGCAACCTGAACGTCATTCAGGCCTTCAGCGGCCAGTGCCCTGCGTGCGGTGGCAATAAATGCCGGGAAGACACATACCGCCGCAGGCGAACCCGCGGGGGTACTGGCTTGCTTGCACAGGGCTTCGATGCGGGCATCGGTATCGTCGTCGTTCAGGCTGGTCAGGTCCATCAACCCGAGCGCCGTTTTGGCGTCACGATGTAACGGATTCATTTTATTGTCCAAATGGTCAGTTTTTAATAAGTTTATGCCCAATATCCGTCAAAAACAACGTCAGATTGGTTGATTATCAAGCACCTTATTCAGGCAAATGGCAATGAGTGCGGCCAGGCCTGTGAACCGTGAGCCATTAAGAAAACTGCGAAACCCTCGATTTAATGGCAAACTGCGTGCAACTGATGGTCGTCCCTGTGCCTGTCTGGCCGGGTTGGCGCTTATAACGTTTGTGGTTTGGGAGAATGCAGTGAATAAAACGTCACAGGTGGCGACCCTTTGGGTCGTCAGCGGAGTGTTGTGGCTGGGCAGTTTGGCGGCTCTGGTGTATTTCGCGATGCCAGTACTGGCGTTGCCGGTTTTAGCGGTGCCTGTGGGGTTGCTCTTGGTGGCAGCGGCCGTGTCGCTGCTGGCACTGAGCCGTATCCAGCATCACGCTGACGACGCCTTTCGGGAGGTTAGCCGGGTTAAGCGGACATTACAGGAAAGCCATCTGCGGATTGAGCGGTTCGAATATGAAGGCAAGCAAAGCGCCGAACTGAGGCGACTGGTGCTGTCATCAGCGCAGGAGAAGGATCTGGCGTTAAAGAACATGGCCAACGCCCTGAATACGGCTATGGCCGAGGTTCAGTCGTTATGTACCTCCAGCCAGCCTGATGCGCTGGAACGAATCCGTGAAAAATCTGAGCTGATGCAGCGCTATGCCGATGATTTGAAGGTACTGGCTCGACTGGAGTTGAAATCGGAATTGCCACGGGCCGAGAACATCAACTTGCTCACCGTGCTGGAAGGGTTTTGCGAAGAATGGCAGCGGTACGGAAAAAATTACAAAACCCGGGTCAAGTTTGAACACCAGGAAGATCAGTTGCCGCTGGTGTCTGACGTAAACTGGCTGCACTCATTGTTAACCCGGGTCGTGTACTCGCTGATGCGAATGAACGAGGGGGGCCTGGTTCAGGTTCATCTGATCGGGTATATCGATGCAGAGCTTGGCGAGGCACTGCGCGTCCGGATCAGCGCTGACGGCCGCCATCTTGGCGTGGAACAGCTCAGCAATGTGCTCACCCATTACACCAGCGTCATTGACGAGGGCCGCGACGTTGGGCCCGGCTTGTCGCTGGTTGTGGCGCGCCGGCTGGCACAAATGCTGGGTGGCAATCTGGATGTGCTGGATGGCGAAAAAGGGACCGAAGTACTGGTGGTATTGCCGCGCAGACAGAATAGCTGGCAGGAGTCGGATCTACCGGGTTGATTGAGGGTGCAGTCCATGCCTTTTAAGCACTTCAGTACCGTGAGTAACCCAGCCACCGATTAGGTGGGTATCACTCGCAAAAGAAAGCGCTGGATACCGGGCAAGTCTGCCTGGTATCCAGCCACAGCCGCTCTACTGGGTAGAATCCAAACGCTCCGGCAGGTTGTTAAAGGTAGGTCTAATCCAGCGGCTGGCTTCCTGAATGGTTTGTACGTTGTCAGCTGTGTAAAAGCCCACCAGGTTGGTGCCATTTTCTGTGTAGGCTTCTTCCATGTCCCGGCCGACCTGATGCAGAACCAGACGTTTTGCGTCGTCTCTGAGCATCTGGTTTTCAAAGAAACGGGTAAAGCCATCCAGACTGATTGCCTCAACAGCCGACGCGAGACGCCGGCGCGTATTGAAGTTCGGATTCCCGTCCATGATGGCCTGCCAATAAGTCTGGCTAAGCTCATAGAGGTTTTGCTCCGGGGTGGTCAGATCGTTGATCAGGCCTGCCTTGTAACGATTGAACTCATCGCTGTCGAGGCTGCGCAGTTGTTGCAGATAGCGGTTCATGAAGCGGTCTGAAAACAGCTGCAACAAGGCCGGGTCCGTGTCGGGTGACTGAATGTAGACGACCAGGCCAGGCAGATCGTCGGCCATGAAATTCTGGCTGAAAACGATGTAACCCAGCTGCTCCTCGGTGCGCATCTCCGCAAAATAGGGCGCGCTCATGGTTCGGCCCAGCAACGCAAACAGAGCGCGCTCGCGCAGGCTACTGTCCTGACCCTGATAGTAGCCGAGCAGGGCACTGTCGTTGTGATCGATGGCCATTTCATGGCGGTAACGCCGGCTGGGCAGGGCGGCCACTTCGTTCCTGACCGGCTCGACATCGGCACTGGGCGGGATCATCGCGCTGATGCGATTGGCCAGTTGCAGGGCACCGTCTTCGGTCTGGTTGCCGTGAATCAGTATCGTCATGGCCTGATGGTTCAGCAACGTGTCACGGTGTGCGAGCACATCGTCGAGCGTAAGGCCCTCAAGCGCTTCAAGCAGGGCCTCCGGTGTTCTGGAATCACGGATCAGTGCCGTATTCAGGCGCCGAACCATCTGATTCAGGACCGGGTCTTCGCGGGTATTGCGCAGCCGGCGCTGGAGATCGGATTTTAGCTGTTCAAACCGGGGCTGGCTGACGCCCGGGTCAGTCAACTCCACCAGTAGGGTGTCGAGTAACACGTGCAGCCGGTCGCTGTAGCCATAGAGTCGCATCTGCAGACCACGCTTCGATGATGACAGGCCATAACCGGAGCCTGCCCGGCCCGCGTCGTAGCGGAAATCGGTCATCCCGTCGTCGACCATGTCGATAAACAGCTGCGTTGCAATGGCGCTGCGGGCGCTGGCATTGGCGTCGGGAGATTCCATCATGACCGTTATATCAAGCTTCGGCGTTCTGAAGGTTTCGTCCTGTTCAAACCAAATGGATAAGCCCGGCGTCTGTTTAATGACCAGGGGCGTGTTGTTGATCAGGTCGCTCTGGCGCCCGGCAAAGGGCAGCACGGTCAGGTCTTCCGGGATGAACAAGTTTTCCTCAGGCAGAGTCAGGTTGCTGTCGGGCTCGGGCGCACGCCATTCGGCGACCACCGAGCCCGACAGCGGCGTTGCCTTGTAAGGGGTTTCGTACCACTCGCTGACGGTGTCTGTTTCCACGTCCGGCGCCATTAGTATGACCAGGGCGTTATCCGGTTGCAGGTAGGACAGCCAGCGTTGAATCGCTTCGGCATCGAATTGCGCCAGCCGATAGGGGCCTATCAGCAACTGATCTGCCGGGTAGTGCATCAGCCGGGTTGCCAGATGCTGTGCCGTGGCAGTGGGGGATACCTGTTCCGCGAATTCGAAGTTGATCTCGTTAATGGTTTGCAGTTCTTTATAGCGCCACTCGTTTAACCCCGCTTGTTCGATGGTTTGCAGGTAGCTGAACATCAGTGTCGCGACGCTTTGCCAGTTGGCCATGCCTTCAGGGGTCAGTTGCAAAGCGATGGTGAAGGTATCCGAATTGCGGCTGGTGCCGGGTGCACGGGCCGATATTCCGTCTGCCCAGCCTTGCTCCTTCAGTGCTTCGAACAGGGTGCCGGGCCCCTGGTGGTCGAGCAGGCTTGCCAGGTAGGTGTAAGGCTTGGTGTCGAGCTCAGGCACGGTTGCCGGGACCGGGAAGCGGAACTGGAGCAGTCTGCTTTCACGACGGGGCTCTACCTCGATCAGCATGGGCAACTGGCTGGTGCGGAACTGCGGCACGTCTATTTGCAGCGGTTCTGAGGAGACCGACCGTATCTGATTGAAGCGAGAATCGACCCAGTCTTTCAGTGTCTCAATATCCTGGGGGCCAACCACGGCCAGCGACAGGCGGTTTGCCACATAGTGCTCACGATAGAAGGCTTGCATCCGTTCGCGCAGTTGGTCGTTATCGAGCGTTTGGGCATTGCCGATGGCGAGGTTGGCCGCTGGATGCTTGGGGTTGACCAGTTCGCGCACCGCGTCTTCACGTCGACGGTTATCGTCTTGCAGACTGGCTGTAAACTCAGATTGCACCGCGTTGATCTCGCGTTCTATGTAGCTGGCGTCGAACAGGGGGGCGATGAAAAACTGCGCCAGCCGGTCCAGGGCCGGTTCAAGGTGATCGGCATCGATGTCAAAGTAGTAGAGGGTGTTTTCATCAGCGGTGTAAGCATTGTTGTTGCCGCCGTTTTGTTCGATAAACTGGTGGTACTCATCGGCATTCGGGTACTTTTCGGTACCGAGAAACAGCATGTGTTCCAGAAAATGAGCCAGGCCCGGCAAGTCGGCCGGGTTGCTCCAGGAGCCAACGCTGACGTTCAGGGCGGCTGCGGCAACTTCGGCGTCTTCATCGGACACCAGTACGACCTTGAGTCCGTTTTCCAGCTGATACTGATGGAATACCCGGTCTTCCCGTTCACTGACGATGATGTTCGACGGATTTTCCGCCCCGGCGTTCGAGGCACTGGTTACAACCAGACCTGCGCTGGCCAGGGCGACAATAACCCCGGTTGTGATGGCGATGAGAACACCACGTTTCATACTGCGCTCCTGATGACGATGCATAGTGAACCGGCTATGGGATAGCATGGCGATACCGGCCCGGACTCAAATGAGGCTCAGATTCCACAGTAAACCGGTCAGCGCCGGCAGCGGGAGTCTGTGACGACAGGGATTGTAACGGTCGGTCGCGCCGCTGTCATGGCATCCCGGGTGCTCTGGTGGAACCCCCGGTATTGCGAAATGCGGTGATGTCCCAATAATGGGGTGATAAAGCCAGTTTTTGAACGCGAGGGTGTTATGAACGAAGTATACGGGCAAGATGCCGGCAACGTGGTGGTCGTAACCGAACAGAACTTCCAGCACGTCATGGTGGAGGAATCCCAGCGTCGCCTGGTGGTCATGGATTTTTGGGCTGAGTGGTGTGCGCCCTGCAAGGCATTGATGCCGATACTCGAAAAGCTGGCGGCCGAATACCAGGGGCAATTGCTGTTAGCCAAGGTTAATGCCGATGAGCAACCCAACATTGTGGCCCAGTTCGGTGTGCGCAGCCTGCCGACAGTGGCGCTGATCGTGAATGGCCAGCCGGTCGATGCCTTTATGGGAGCGGAGCCCGAATCCGCCATTCGGGAGCGCCTTGAGAAGTACTTGCCCAAGCCCTGGGACAGCTTGCTGGATCAGGCCCAGGCGCTGCACACTCAAGGCAAGCTTGATGAGGCGCTGCCTCTGCTGCGCGAAGCCTACACCCTGAGCGATGGCGAAACCGCCATTGCGTTCGCCCTGGCCGATGTTTATGTCGCTTTGCACCGTGCCGAAGACGCTGAAGCCATTCTCGATAAAATGACCATGACGGAGCAAACCGAGCCGGAATACGCGGCGCTGAAATCCCGACTGACGCTGTTGCATCAGGCTGCTGAATCGCCGGAGATTCAGGAATTGCAAAGCAAACGGGACGCTGACCCTGACAATCTGGAGCTGGCCTATGAACTGGCGGTCCAGTACAGCCAGATCAACCGCCACGCCGACGCGCTGGACACCCTGCTGGGCATTCTGCGCAAAGATAAAACCTTCAAAGACGGCGAAGCCCGCAAAACCTTCCTCGACATCGTCAACAGCCTGGGCAAAGGCGACCCAACGGCCGTCAAATACCAGCGCCAGTTGTTTACGTTGCTCTATTGATGGTGTCTGTCGTTCGTGTCGGCCACCGGGTAGGCCTGTCTGGGGTCGGCGTGAACCCGTCCATGGGGCCTAGACCGTAGCATTCATGCTACGGACTACCCCAGATAGGCCTACCCGGCAGCCAACACTTGGTATCCTGCCAAACATTGCCTTACTTAATACCTAACAAGGGTTAGCGGGTGCCTGAGTCCATTAGAAATATGAGCGGGACTCATAACTAACTGAACTTAGCGCTTGCGCAATGCCAGACTACCAATCGAATACCCCGCCCCAAACGAGCAAATCACCCCCAGATCACCGGATTTGAGATCCTGATGGTGCAGGTTAAAGGCAATGATCGAACCGGCTGAGGCGGTGTTTGCATACTCGTCGAGCACGATCGGCGCTTCGTCTTGTGTGCCCACATGGCCCAGCAGGCGCTTGGTGATCAGCTGATTCATGTTGATATTGGCCTGGTGCAACCACCAGCGCCGAACCTGACCGATGTCGGCACCCACGGCTTCGATTTGAGCTGCCAGGTGATCAGCAGCCATCGGGCAGACTTCCTTGAAAACCTTGCGGCCTTCCTGGTGGAAGAGTTTGTCGGGGCCAAATGGGTCGGAATCGAAAGCGTGTGAAACGAAGCCAAAGTTCGAGCGGATATTGTTTGAATAGACCGTTTTCGCCTTGATGCCCAGTATGTCGTAAACATGCTCGGCATTGGCAGTGTCGCCCCGTTCGACCACCATGGCGGTGGCAACATCACCGAAAATAAAGTGGCTGTCGCGGTCGCGGTAGTTTACCTGGGGTGAGGTCAGTTCCGGGTTGATGACCAGTACCGCTCTGGCCGTTCCTGCTTTGACCATCTCGTAAGCGCGGTGCAGGGCGAAGGTGGCGGCGGAGCAGGCTACCAGCATGTCGAAGCCGAAGCCCTCGATGCCGAGTTCGGCCTGCACTTCAATCGCAATGGCCGGGTAGGAGCGTTGGGTGTAGGCACAGCTGACAATCACGGCATCAATATCAGCCGCGCTCTTATTGGCGGCGGCAAGTGCCTTTCTGGCGGCAGCAACGGCCATCTCTCCCTGGTGACTCAGTTCGTCATCGGGGCGCTCCTGAATTCGCGGGCGCATGCGATCGACGTCCATAATGCCATCTTTGACATAGACGTAACGCTGACGGATGCCGCTGGCTTTGGTGATGAAATCGGGGTCGGACTTGGCGACTGGCTCCAGGGTGCCCGCTTCTATTTCGCTGGCATGCTCGTGATTGAACTTATCGGCATATTCGTTCAGTACCTGCACCAACTCTGTGTTAGTGAGCACGTTTTCAGGCGTCCAGAGACCAGCGCCACTGATAACAACAGAGTCATTGGCAGACATAAAGTGATCCTTCTATCGAGTAATTTGGTTTCTTTTAATATGGTGTACTAGCGATTGCGATGAGCCGAGTGCTGGCTACCAGGCAGGCCTATCCGGGGTAGTCCGAAGCATGGATGCTGTGGCCTAGGCTCCAGGGAGGGGTTTACGCCGACCCGGATAGGCCTGCCTGGTGGCTGGCACGTTTTCCCGGCAAGAAATATTAGTCAGCCATTTGTATATTCAAACTGCCAGTTTGAACATTGGCTAAGGCTTTAGTGTAGCAGCCCACCTGAGTTTGGTCAGTGTTGGCGGGTTGATGGTGGGCTAAACAGGGCTATCCGTGAAAGTTTTTCAAAGCCCGGCCAGTTTGGGTATGCTTTAGGGGTGCTCACGATAATAAGAAGGCTGACATGCTGCACCATTTTACACTGACATTTCAGTTGCCGGACTCGGCGGCGGTAGATGCGGCCGCCGTTGCAGGGCAGATGCCAGGGTCGGATTTTACCATTGAGGGACTGGGGTCGAACCCAAGTGGTGAGTTCTCGATTCACTTCAGCCGGGAAGGCGCCAGTGTTACCCAGGTACTGGAGTACGCTAAATCGCAGGTGCAACAGGCCATACCGGATGCACAGTTGGTCGGGATGGATCTGTCGGAAGAACCGCCTGCACAAAGCATGGTGGATGACATCAGCAAGCTGGTGTTGCATGCCTGTAATGCACTGGGCAGTGTTGATGCTGCTCAGGCCTGGCTGGCAACTCCGAACCCCGACCTGGAAGGGCTGACGCCCAAGGCGCTGATGATCAACGCCGAAGGGCGCACCCAGGTGTCCCGGGTGCTGACAAAATTGCTCGCTCGCAAGCAGGGTGCCGCCTGAGCCGGAGCCTTCCGGCTCTGGCTAGGGAGTGTTACAACTTGCTGACCAGAGCTTGCACGCTTTCTTTGGCATCGCCAAACAGCATGCTGCTGTTGTCGCGATAGAACAGCGGATTGCTGACGCCGGCGTAACCGGTTGCCATCGACCGCTTCAGTATCACCACCTGATGCGCGTGCCAGACCTCCAGCACTGGCATGCCAGCGATGGGTGAGCCGGGTTTTTCCTGAGCGTCCGGATTGCAGATGTCATTGGCACCTATCACCAGTGTGACGTCAGTTTTCGGCAGGTCATCGTTGATCTCATCCATCTCCAGCACAATGTCATAGGGCACGTTGGCTTCCGCCAGCAGCACGTTCATGTGCCCTGGCAATCGCCCCGCGACGGGGTGAATCGCAAAGCGCACCGTCTTGCCCTGCTTACGCAATGTGGACGTAAGTTCAGCAACCGCTTGCTGGGCGTGGGCGACTGCCATGCCAAAGCCAGGGGCGATAACCACCGAATCAGCATCACGTAGCCAGCTCGCTACTTCATCGGCTGAGGCACTGCGTGCTTCGCCGTAGTCTTCATCGTCGGCGCTTGAGCCGGAGTCGGTGCCAAAGCCACCCAGAATGACACTGATGAACGACCGGTTCATCGCCTTGCACATGATGTAACTGAGAATCGCGCCGGAAGAACCGACCAGTGCACCGGTGATGATCAGCAGATCGTTACCCAGCATGAAGCCGGTGGCCGCTGCGGCCCAGCCGGAATAGCTGTTCAGCATCGAAATGACCACCGGCATGTCCGCTCCGCCGATAGCAGCAACCAGATGGGCACCGAGCAGCAGCGCGATCAGTGTCATCAGCAGGAGCATGGTGGCATCGCCTGAACCATGACCATCAGGTGCAAACAGGATCAGCATGACCAGCGACACGATGATCGCAACGGCATTCATGACATGACGGCCCGGTAATGCCAGTGGTTTGCTTGACAGAATGCCCTGCAGCTTGCCGTAGGCCGCCCATGAGCCGGTGAGGGTAATGGCGCCGATGAAGATGCCGAGGTAGATCTCGGTATTTTGAATGACCTTTTCAGCGCCCGCCAACTGCGATCTGGGGTCCAGATAAGCCGCCCAACCAATCAGTACTGCGGCCAGGCCAACAAAGCTGTGGAGCAGGGCGACCAGTTGCGGCATGGCCGTCATTTCCACTCTTGAGGCCAGCCAGAGCCCTATGGCCGCACCAATGGCGACGGCAATCGCCAGTACGAAGTAAGCCCCAACGGCCGCAGAGGCCACCGTGGCAACGATGGCGATCACCATACCGGCGATGCCGTAGTTGTTGCCGCGTCGAGCGGTCTCCTGGGAGCTCAGCCCGCCCAGTGACAAAATGAAGAATACCCCGGCCAGCAAATAGGCCATCGATAACAGTCCAGTCATGACGGGTCTCCTTTGCGGAACATATTCAACATTCGTCGGGTGACATAAAACCCGCCCGCAATGTTAATGCTGGCAACCAGTACGCTGATGGTCGCCAGCACGCTTACCAGCCAGGAGCCACTGCCACTGATTTGCAGCAGCGCGCCCAGAATGATGATGCCGGAGATCGCGTTGGTCACACTCATGAGTGGTGTATGCAGAGAATGGCTGACGTTCCAGATGACCTGCCAGCCAATGAAAATCGCCAGCACAAACACTGTGAAGTGGCTGACAAAATCGGCTGGAGCAACGGCGCCGAGGCCCAATATGAGAGCCCCGGCAATCACCCAGTAGAGGGCTATAGGCCGGGCTTTGCGGGGAGCTGGTGGCGATTTCTCTGTTGTCTTTTGTGCCGATGGGGCCGCCGGTTTGGGTGTCGCAGAAAGCTTGGGCGGTGGGGGTGGCCAGGTGATATCGCCACCATGCACGACGGTGCAACTGCGGGTGATCTCATCGGTCAGATCAATGACCAGTTGGCCATCTTTGTTCGGGCACAAATGTTCGAGCAGACGCCACAGGTTGTTCGCCAGCAGTTGGCTGGCCTGGGTGGCGGCCCGGGCGGCCAGGTTGGTAAAGCCGATGACGGTGACATCGTGCGCCTTTACTACCTCGTCTTTCACCGTGCACTCACAATTGCCACCGTTGGGCGCTGCCAGATCAACCACCACGCTGCCGGGCTGCATGGCCTTAACCATGGCCTCGGTGATCAGCTTGGGTGCCGGCTTGCCCGGAATCAGGGCAGTGGTGATGATGATGTCCACTTCTCTGGCCTGCTCCATAAACAGGGCCATTTCCGCGTCAATAAAGGCCTTGGACATCTCCTTGGCGTAGCCACCAGTACCGGCCCCGTCTTCTTCCAGTTCAACGGTGAGGAATTCACCACCCATGGACTCTACCTGTTCCTTGACTTCCTTGCGGGTGTCAAAGGCACGCACAATGGCCCCCAGGCTTTTCGCCGCGCCAATGGCGGCGAGCCCGGCAACTCCGGCACCGATGACCAGCACCTTGGCCGGGGGGATCTTGCCTGCGGCGGTAATCTGACCGGTAAAGAAGCGACCGAACTGATTGGCTGCTTCAATCACCGCCCGATAGCCAGCGATATTGGCCATTGAGCTGAGCACATCCATTTTCTGGGCTCGGGAAATACGAGGAATGGCATCCAGTGACAGGGCCGTAGCGTGCTGTCCGTTGAATTGTTCGAGCAGTGGCTCGTTTTGACCGGGTGCCAGAAAGGATATCCAGGTTTTGGCCTTCTCAGGGGTGCTGCCCAGAGCCTCAAGCTCACTGCCCGTTAGGCCTTCTGCTTGCGCCTGGGGACCATTGATCTTCAGCAGTACATCGGCGCGCTGGTACAGCTTGGCTGTGTCGGCTTCCAGTTCTGCGCCTGCCTGTTCATAGAGGGCATCTGCAAACTGAGCCCTGGCTCCGGCACCGGGCTCTATGAGGACAGTAAACCCCAGATCGATCAGTTTACGGGTGGTATCGGGCGTGACTGGAACCCGGGTTTCACCGGGAGCTCGGTCAACGGGAACAGCTAGGGTTAGCGACATGTGTATCCCTCAATTGCCTGATGGACCTTGCTCGCTGTGCAACGCCTGGCGTTGTACCGGCAGCCCATCCTGTTTTTATTGTTGTTACTGCTTTTCCAGACGCCGGGGTCCATGAAACCGCGGGTAAAATGTTCAGTTGCCGTTAAGCCCGGCCTGGTAGCGTCATACTGGCTGGCTATTGAGGTCGGTGCAAGTGCAAAGGCCGCTGTTGACCTCCAACGAGTCGGACCTGGGCAACGTTAACGGGATACCACTAAAGGATCAGGCGAAACCGGGCAATGCCCGCTAAACTGAATTGAGATATGGCAGGCTGCGGGGTATTCTAAGGCTCGGCGTTCTGGAGTCGTCGCAGGCCATTAAAATTATAAACGGCTCGCAAGCTCACTCCGATGCGGGATAACTCGGTGCCGGATCGTTCCCATAGAGGTAAACGGCCGTATCGGTTTTCCCCGACTAACCACAATAAAAAACTGGAACATTGAGGTCGGTAACCCGGTCGCTCTGGCTCGCATTTGCACTCCGGTATGATAGCGGCCAGCAGACGCGTGTTGAGTACCTCCCTGACCCCATGATGGAGAGTTGAACATGAAAAGACGTGACGTGATCAAAAAAGGCTTGATCGGCGCAGGTAGCGTGGCGGCAGCGACCACCATTGGTACTCCGGCACTGGCTGAAGACCGCATTACCTGGCGTATGGTCACCACCTGGCCGAAGAATTTCCCAGGGCTGGGTGTGGGTGCGCAGCGCCTTGCCGATCGAATTACCGCCATGTCCAACGGCCGATTGACGGTACAAGTCTATGCGGCTGGTGAACTGGTGCCGCCTTTGGGTGCGTTCGACGCGGTCATTGAAGGGTCTGCCGAGATGAGCCACGGCGCTGCCTACTACTGGCAGAACAAGAGCCGGGCCACGTCCTTCTTTACCGGTGTGCCGTATGGCATGACGTCCCGAGAACTGGCGGCCTGGGTTCGTTACATGGGTGGCCAGGAAATCTGGGATGAAATTTACGATCAGTTTGGCGTAAAAGGCTTTTTGTCGGGTGACACCGGTACTCAGGCCGGTGGCTGGTTCCGCGAAGAGATCAACGGCCTGGAAGATATTCAGGGTTTGAAATTCCGGACCCCGGGTCTGGGTGGTCAGGTATGGGAAAAGCTGGGCGCCAGTGTGGTTAACATGGCCGGTGGCGAGATTTACCAGGCATTGCAATCCGGTGCACTGGATGCCGCTGAATTTGTTGGCCCCTACAACGACCTGGCACTGGGCTTCTACCAGATTGCCAAGAACTACTACATGCCGAGCTTTATCGAGCCAGGCCTGGCGACCGAAGCGGTGGTCAGCAAGTCCAAGTTCGAAGCATTGCCGCGCGACCTGCAACAAATTGTCGAGTTTGCCTGCCAGGCCGAGTACGACCAGGTTGCCTCGGACTTCTACGCCAACGATCCGATCGCTCTGCGCACTCTGGTAGAACAGCATGGCGTCCAGGTTAAATACTTCCCTGAAGAAGTATTGCAAGCTGGTGCTGAAGCGGCGAAGGAAGTTCTCGGTGAATTGCGCGACAGCGATGACGCTCTGGTGCGTAAAACCACTGAAAGCTACTTTGAAGCTCTTGCGCTGTTGCGTACCCGTACCGAACAGGTTGACGGTGCCTTCCTGACGGCTCGCCAGAAGTACTTCCAGATGTAACAAGAGCCCGGTCTTATAAAAAACCCGGCTTGTGCCGGGTTTTTTTGTGGGCGGGTTATTAAAATCGATAGCCCGCCCGTATTGGGTGCCAGGTTTTTAGTTGTAGAGCTGAGACGGCAACCAGGTAACCAGTTGTGGAAAGGCCACCAGCAAGACGATCACGATCAGTTGCAGGAACACAAAGGGAATGGCGCCTCTGTAGATGGTCATGGTCGAGACGGAATCGGGTGCCACCCCTCGTAAATAGAACAGCGCAAAACCAAAGGGTGGCGTCAGGAAGCTGGTTTGCAGGTTGACCGCGACGATTACACCCAGCCAGACGGGCTCTACGCCCATCATCAGCAGAATTGGTGCGGTGATCGGTAATACCAGGAAGATGATTTCAAAGGTGTCCAGAATAAACCCAAGCAGGAACATCAGCAGCATGACAAACAAGATGGCGCCCAACTGGCCACCGGGCAGGCTGTTAAGGAAGTCGCTGACCAGTTCTTCACCGCCCATCATCCGGAATACCAGAGAGAAGACGGTCGCGCCGATCAGGATGATAAAAATCATGGTGGTGGTATTCGCCGTCGCGTACATCACCTGACGCAGGTTGGTGTAGGTCAGTTTGCGTTGGAACGCAGCCAGTACCATGGCACCAATAGCGCCTACCGAGGCCGATTCTGTTGGGGTGGCAATGCCGCCCAGAATGGAACCGAGCACCGCAATGATCAGTACCAGCGGTGGCAGCAGGGTAGTGAACACATCTCTCAGCAACCGGGACTTTTCTTCGGCCGTCATGATCAGGGCCGGGCAGGTGTCGGGTTGACGCACGGCCTTGAAGATCATGTACAACATATAAATGCCCATCAGCATCATCCCGGGTATGAAGGCGCCGGCAAACAGATCACCGACCGAGACGGGGGTTGGTGCGAAGTTGCCCAGCGACATCTGTACCTGGCTGTTGATGCCTGAGAGCATGTCGCCCATAAAGATCAGAACGGTTGAGGGCGGAATGATCTGGCCGAGCGTGCCTGAGGCGGTTATAACCCCGGTTGCCAATTTGGGGTCGTAACCGGCTTTCAGCATTGCCGGCAGTGACAGCAAGCCCATGGTGACCACGGTCGCGCCAATAATACCGGTTGACGCGGCCAGCAAGGCTCCCACCAGAATCACCGACAAGCCGAGACCGCCGCGCAAGTCGCCAAACAGTCGGCCCATGGTGATGAGCAATTTTTCGGCAATGCCGGAACGCTCCAGCATCATCCCCATAAAAATAAATAAGGGTACGGCAACCAGTACCTCGTTCAGCATGATGCCCATGTAGCGCGGTGCAACACTCGATAAGTTCGACAGATCAAGCGCGCCCAGAAAGTGGGCAATGGCGGCGAATATCAGCGAGGTGCCGGCCAGCGAAAACGCCACCGGGAAACCGAG
Organism: Saccharospirillum alexandrii; assembly: GCF_004000275.1. GTDB lineage: Bacteria > Pseudomonadota > Gammaproteobacteria > Pseudomonadales > Natronospirillaceae > Saccharospirillum > Saccharospirillum alexandrii. The sequence goes on along the minus strand of NZ_RCIP01000002.1, from coordinate 181,793 downwards.
CATTAACACACCAATAACGGCAAAGAACATGACGAGCGCGAGGATTTCGCCCAACAACGTGACTTCCATCAGACGTTCTCCCCGTAACGATAATCTTCAGGTACCAGTTCCTGTCGGTTCGCCAGTACCAGGATGCTGCGCCCGATCATGGCCAAAGCCTGAATCGCGACCACAATGGCAAATACGATAATGAACGTTTTAACAACATATAGGCCCGGCATGCCCCCGTAATTGGATGAGCCTTCCATGAAGCGCCAGGACCGGGCGACATAGGGGTAGGCATAAAGACTGATGGTGATGATAAAGGGGAACAGAAACACCAGGCAGCCAAACAGGTCAACCAGAGCCTTTCGCTTAATAGGGGCCGTCCGGTAAAACACGTCGACGCGCACATGGCCTTCACGGAGTAAGGTGTAGCCGGCGATGCCCATAAACATGACGCCATTCATCCAGACATACAAATCCTGCATCAGGACCGAGCCAGTCGAAAAAACATAGCGCATGACAACGACGGTGAAGCATACCAGTACAATTCCCAGCGTCAGCCAGGAAAATACCTGGCCCAGGAATCGGTTCAGCAGGCAACAGAGCCTGACCACGAACGCGAGGCTTTTCATGAGTGATCCTTTTTTATCGGGACAAGGCAAACACGAGGGATAGTTTTGATCATCGGCTGCAATGTGTCGTTGTAGTCGTGAGTTATTGTTTTACTGTTGCTTTAAGCGAGTTTGGCGCTAGCGAAGTAGACTGCACGCCTGGTCAGAGTGCAGCACAACGGTCTTTCAGGGGGTATTAAACCATGCCAGCGCAGCCGACGCCAATGCTTGCATCCTGACCTGTCAAAGCGCTAAATCCCGTCTTTATACCGTTAAGATTGGCCCGGTGGGCAGTGAATCGATAGAGTTCGCGGTTATTTGCCAGCCGACGCCGTGGTTGGCTGTTGTCCTTGTAGTCGAGAGAGAGGCCAAACATGGCGCAATCAACGCCTTCCGAACACGCAGAAAGCCACCCGGTAAACCGAGCGCTGGGCTGGGCCTATGAGCAGGCAGTCGGCGAAGAGGACGCGAGGGTATGCAAAGACATTCCTGAAACAGCCTGCCGGCACCAGCCCCGCAATTTCTTTGCCTATCTGGTGGCCAATACCTTCAGCAAAATAGCCGATGAGCTGAGCAGCGCCCGCCTTATGTTACCGTGGTTAATGAGCGCTTTGGGCGTGCCGCTGGTACTGGTTGGCTTTTTGGTGCCGATACGCGAAGCGGGAGTGCTGATTCCCCAGTTGTTGGTGGCGGCCTATGTTCGCGGGCGGGCCTATCGCAAGCCGGTTTGGCTGGTAGGTGCCGCTGTGTCCTCCCTGGCCTTGTTAGCGATCGCAGCGGCCGCCTTGCTTAGTGACGGGCTAGTTGCGGGTATCTGGATGCTGGTGGGCCTGGTGTTTTATAGCCTGGCTCGAGGCTTATGCTCGGTATCGGCGAAGGATGTTCTGGGCAAGGCCGTCTCCAAGCGCCGGCGAGGAACGGTGATGGGTTACAGCGCCTCGGTGGCGGGACTCGCGGTATTGGGTGTCGGGCTGGTGCTTACGGGTGTCCCTGAGCTGAATGAGAAGCCCGGCCTGCTGCTGGGGCTGTTACTGGTGGCAACACTGTTCTGGTGGCTCGCCATGCTGGCGTTTACCGCCATTGAGGAGGCGCCAGGCGCAACCGAAGGCGGAGGCAATGGCTGGACCGTTGCCTGGCAGCAACTGGGGCTGTTGAGGTCCGATTCGACTTTCCGTTTTTTTGTATTATCCCGGTCGGCATTGCTGAGTGTTGCACTGATGCCGCCGTTTTATGTGGTAATGGTCCAACAGTCCGAAGGCGGCGGGCTTGGCTTGGGTGCACTGATCATCATCAGCGGGCTGGCCGCTTCTTTGTCTTCGGGCGTCTGGGGGCGTTTCAGCGACCGCTCCAGTCAGGGCGTTATGGCGGTGGCCGCGTTTGGGGCGGCCCTGGCAGGGGTACTCGCGTGGGCAAGTGCTGTCTGGTTATCGGGCGTTGCCCAACTGGTGGGTTTGTGTCTGGCCTATGGGGTTATCATGGTCTGTCACGGGGGCGTTCGACTGGGTCGCAAAGCCTATCTGGTCGATATGGCAACAGAGGCCAACCGGGCCAGCTATGTGGCGGTCAGCAATACCGTGGTAGGGGGGATCATGCTGATCGGCGGACTGTTAGGTTTGCTCGGTGATCTATGGTCGCCGCTGGCGGTCATCCTCCTGTTGAGCGGCTTGTCTGTGATGGCTGCGTTGATGTGCGCCCGCCTGCCCGCCGTGCAGTAACACAGAGGGCAGGCGCCGTGCCCGAACGGCCATGAAGGCGAGTTACAGCAAATGGGGGTTCATGCGTTTGTAGTCACGCAAAGCTTTACGCGCGCGTTCTACATCGTTGTACAAACGCATGCGGTCGTCTTTGCTCCCAGTCCCATTAGGGTTTTCTCTAACGAACTGGCGTTTTGCTTCTTCGGCTTCAACAATAGCCTGCTCAAGCTCTTCCAGCTTTTGATCCATAGTTCCCTCGTTGTCCCACGATGACCGCATTGTCAGACGGCCAAAGATTCCTGTGTGTGAGTTTCATAGCGGGTTGAAAAGGGTAAGATGTCACGCCATCGTTACGCCACTCACGCACTCAATGCTAGTTGACCCGCATGACAATTGCTACTGCATGCGCTGATTTGTCACTGATCTACAGGGTTTCTCGCCGTATCGATCCTACGCAGTCTTCGTTCTTTCGGATTGTTCTGGCGATGCGTGCTTGTGTACGACATGGAGCGGATGCTATTGAAGCGATTTTTGTGATGGAATTCAAATCATTAGGCTAAATAGAACGGTGGTAGATTAGATTTTTATGGTTTTTATACAGAACTCAGGTCTCGAGTGCCGAATATTGCGGCTGTAGCGGCAGCCTTACAAGTCCATAAAGGAACAGAGTGTTCTATTCATGGGCGGCAGGTCGCCTTTCGCAGGCGGGTCTGAGAACCTACAGACAAACCAACCCAGAGTCTCATATGCACCCCTTCGGCTCGTTTCCGCAGGGTGGCCGCATCATCGAGCTGGAATGTTCCCTTACCAACACCGGAGTTTCTTTCATGTCCCGATCACTCATTCAACAGTTGCCTGAGGCCCTGGCCGATCTGAAAACTCAGGGTCTGTACAAGACAGAGCGCATCATTATTTCCCCCCAGGGGGCGCAGGTGACGACCGATGGTGGGACGGTATTGAACCTCTGTGCCAACAACTACCTGGGGCTGGCCAACAGCCCGGCGTTGATTGCTGCCGCGAAACAGGGGCTCGATGAGTTTGGGTTCGGCGTCGCCTCGGTTCGGTTTATTTGTGGTACGCAGGGCGTTCACAAAGCACTGGAGCAGCGCCTGAGCGATTTTCTCGGCATGGAAGACACTATCTTGTATTCCAGCTGTTTCGACGCCAATACCGGGCTGTTTGAAACCTTGTTGAATGACCAGGATGCCATCATTTCCGATGCGCTCAACCACGCCTCCATTATTGACGGCGTGCGTCTGTGCAAGGCACGCCGGTTTCGCTACAGCAACAACGACCTCGCTGAACTCGAGCACTGTCTGCAGCAAAGTCAGTCGGCACGGTACCGTCTGATTGTGACCGATGGGGTGTTCTCGATGGATGGCGTGGTCGCCAACCTGACCGGTATTTGCGATCTGGCGGACCGATATGACGCTTTGGTTATGGTCGACGATAGCCATGCGGTAGGTTTTATGGGCGAGCACGGTCGCGGAACGCCCGAGTTTCATGGGGTGATGGACCGGGTTGATATCATCACCGGCACCCTGGGCAAGGCTCTGGGTGGAGCCAGTGGCGGCTATACGGCGGCGGCCAAACCCATCGTCGACTGGTTGCGTCAGCGCTCCCGCCCTTATTTGTTTTCCAATTCGCTGTCGCCCAGCATTGCGGCCGCCAGCCTGAAAGTGCTCGATATGATCGAACAGGGCGATGACCTGCGCCAGCAACTCTGGGACAACACCCGCTACTTTCGGGAACAGATGGAAGCCGCAGGCTTCACACTCGCCGGTGCCAATCATCCGATCATTCCGGTGATGGTTGGCGACGCCACCGTCGCCAGCACCATGGCGGACAAGTTGCTGCAGCGCGGTGTGTATGTGATCGGTTTCAGTTACCCTGTGGTGCCTCAGGGTGCCGCGCGCATTCGCACTCAAATGAGTGCCGGGCTGACCCGGGAGCAATTGGATATCGCCATTGCGGCGTTCACCGAGGTCGGTCGCGAACTGTCGCTTATTTAAGGAGTCCTCGCTATGAAAGCCCTTGCCAAGCTGTACCCGGAAGCCGGTATCTGGATGACCGAGGTCGATGAGCCCGAGGTGGGTCACAACGACCTGCTGATTCGCATTCGCAAAACGGCGATCTGTGGCACGGATGTGCACATTTACAACTGGGATCAGTGGTCGCAAAATACGGTGCCGCTGGGCCTGGTTACCGGCCATGAGTACGTAGGCGAAGTCGTCAGCATGGGCGAGGAAGTCACTGGCTTTGCCCTGGGCGACCGGGTCAGTGGCGAAGGCCATATCACCTGCGGCTATTGCCGTAACTGCCGCGCCGGGCGTCGCCATCTGTGCCGCAATACTGTTGGTGTCGGGGTTAACCGTGCCGGGGCCTTTGCCGAGTATCTGGTGATACCGGCGTTTAACGCCTTCAAGTTGCCCGACGACGTCAGTGATGAACTGGCCGCTATTTTTGATCCGTTCGGCAACGCGGTGCACACCGCCCTGAGTTTCAACCTGGTAGCGGAAGATGTGCTGATTACCGGCGCAGGGCCGATTGGCATGATGGCCGCCGCCGTGGCCCGTCATGTCGGCGCCCGGAACATTGTGATCACCGATGTGAATGATTTCCGTCTGGCCCTGGCAAAACGCATGGGCGCTACCCGCACCGTCAATGTGGCCAACGAGAGTCTCAATGACGTCATGAGCAGTCTGGGCATGACCGAGGGGTTTGATGTCGGCCTGGAAATGTCGGGCGTGCCCAGTGCTTTTCGTTCCATGCTGTCGTCAATGAATCATGGTGGCAAGGTAGCGCTGCTCGGCATTCCCGGGGAAGACATGGCCATTGACTGGAGTCAGGTCATTTTCAAGGGGCTGGAATTGAAAGGCATCTATGGCCGGGAAATGTTTGAAACCTGGTACAAGATGGCCGGTCTGATTCAGTCGGGCCTGGATCTGAAACCGATGATTACCCACACGCTGCCCGTCGCCGATTTTCAGGAAGGTTTCGATATTATGCGCAGCGGCCAATCCGGCAAGGTGATTCTGGACTGGGTATGAATACGACGCTGTTTTTGAATGCCTTTACCAGCTATTTTGTGGTTATTGACCCGATTGGTGCGGCGCTGATTTTCTATTCACTGACTCTGGGGCGAACCTTTCGGCAGCGCCTCAGGGTGATTCTGAAGGCGACCGGGATCGCCGCAGCGGTGATTCTGATCTTTGCCTGGGTGGGTGAAGGGTTGCTCACCACGCTCGGTATCAGCATGGATGCCCTGAGAGTGGCCGGCGGTATTCTGCTGTTCAATACGGCCTTCAGAATGATCACCTCAGCCCCGCTGCCGGACAAACCCACAGATCGCAGCGTCGGTGACATCGCCGTTTACCCGCTTGCGATTCCGCTGATGGCTGGTCCGGGTACCCTGACCATCACTGTGTTGTTAATGGCCGATGCGGACTCACCGGCCAATCAGGGATGGGTCATTGCGGCGGTGATTTCGGTATTGCTGGTCACCCTGGCGGCGGGCTTGCTGGCCAGTCAGATCCGCAAGGTCATCGGCAAGACCGGCGATGAAATCATTCAGCGTTTGCTCGGTGTGATATTGGCTGCGCTGGCTATTCAGTTTGTTGCTAATGGTGCCAATGGATTGTTCTAGTTCAAGTTTAGGCATTTACTCAACAGACTAGTACTGGCTGCCGGGTATGCCTCTGTGGGGAAGTCTGAGGCATGGATGCCGAAGTCTAGGCCCCACGGACGGGTTCACGCCGACCCCACAGAGGCATACCCGGCGGCTGGTGCGGGCCAATACCACTTAAGTGGGAGGACTATGGGTAGTGAGTTTTAAAAATCCGTTCCCAGCGAGATTAGCGGGCCAATTCCGTACTGGTAGCCCATGCCCAGGGTGAACTCATTCAGGCTGAACAGGGCGCTGACGCCGGGTATCAGTTCAAACTCCGAGCGCTCATTGGCGCAGTAGGCATAGCCGGTGACGTTGGATTCATCAATGTCGCAGCGGGTTGAAGCCAGCAAACCCAGCGAGGTGTAGAACGCGATGCGGTCGTTGGGCGCGTAGCCTTTCAGAATGGACAGGTGCAGCGGGAAACCCACAACAGCGTTGTTCGAAACCCGGTCAGTGTCGCTGTGGGGTGGCTCGTACATGTTCACGTTGCCAGAGTAGTCTGACCGCAATACCAAACCCAGCTCAGCACCCCAGGTATCGGCCATAAAGCCGACGCCCACATAGGGCGATTCAAAATAACCCTGCTGACCGCCATAGGATAGCCAGACAAAGTCATCTTTTGCCTGGGCGATGCTGGTTGCTGTCATCAGGCAAGTGATGAGGATGGCTTGCCGGTATCCAGTCGGGCAGGTCATGATTGATGGCTCCCGCAATCTTGGGGTTACGGTCGAATGCGACTCGACGCTTAATGCAATGACTAGAGTATCTGCCTGCTTCATGAACCCCAACTGAATTTTCACAGGCTGACACACCTCAGGCACAAAAATCTGGCTACGTGAACCTGGTCACGCTTGAGTGAGACGCTTTACCTGCCTTTACCCGATTCTCACTCGGCTTTACCTGACGCTGCTTGCCCGGCCTCCAGCTTGCTATAGCATCGGTCGCACGCTTTACCCAGTCAGCAAGGGAATTAACGGTATGACCAGCCAGACCATAGATTTGAACGCAACACCGAATGAGATTCGTGAATTCAACACGCCGAATGAACCCGCTGAGCCGACGAAAAAGCACCTCGGCGAAGCCCCGCGTGCTTTTCACCCGCTGGGGTTCAAGGCACTGAGTCATGTTGGCAAGCAGTTGATGGTTCGGGTATTTACCGTCTTGTTTTACGGTTTGTCAGCGTTACTGGTCATCAGTGGTGTGTTCCATTTTTCCACCGAAGTGATGACCGGTGAGCGCAGTTTCATGTCCACCACCGTCAACCTGGTCAACTCACTGATCATCGGGCTGGCCATGTTCGAGCTCGGGGCGGGCATCAGCAAGGAGTACACAGAATCTGACCAGGAAGAGAATGTGTTTACCAACATTCGCCGAACCATAACCCGGTTTCTGGGTACGGTGTGCATTGCGCTGGTGCTCGAATCGCTGATCATGATCATCAAGTACAGCCAGCTCGATCTGGCCGGCAATCTGATGTATCCGGTCGCCATACTGGGTGGCGCCTCGGTATTGCTGATCTCGCTGGGTGGCTTTCTGGCGCTTACCCGAGGTCACACTCAATAGCCGGTGCGACTGCTAAAGGGGCAAGGCGGTGGTGTACTTCAACTGCTCCATCGCAAAACTGCTGCTCACATCCGCCAGTTTCACCCGGCTGACCAGTCGCTTGTAGAAACGATCATAGGCGGCGATGTCGCTAACCACCACCCTGAGCAGATAATCCACGTCTCCGCTCATCCGATAGGCTTCCATGACCTCGGGCATGGCCAGCACCGCTTCGGTAAAGTCCGTCAGCCAGGTGTCGTTGTGTTCGCGGGTGCGAATAAAAACGAACACATCGACGCCCAGCGCCAGAGGTTGCCGGTTCAGCAGTGCAACCCGACGGCGAATGTACCCCTGGTCTTCCAGTGCCTGGATGCGACGCCAGCAGGGACTGGTGGTTAGATTGACCTTGTCGGCGATGGCCTGCACCGACAGGGTCGCATCCTGTTGCAACAGGTTTAAAATGGCTATATCGATAGCGTCAGGCAATTTATGCCTCCAGATTGGTAAATTTAAGAAATTATTTTCTGAATTTAGCCCATTTATCGCAAAAAATGAAATACATTGGGACTCTCAAGGCGTCACACTGGTTGGGTAATGATTAACGGGAACCTCCCATGACCGCACACAGTACCCGCCCCATAGCGACCAGCCCCGATTGGGCCCGTCTGCGCGCCAACACCCTGCCGATACCCGGCAACCGGCTTTATGCCGACTGGACCGCCAGTGGGCGGCTTTATCGTCCGATCGAGCAGCGCTTGCTCGAGGTCGCCGGCCCGATGATGGCCAACACCCACACCGAAGACAGCCTCACCGGCGGGTTTATGACCCGGGCACTGGACGAAGCCCACCAGATCATGCGTCAGCACGTGAAGGCCGCCCAGGACGATGTGCTGTTGTTTACCGGCACGGGCATGACCGGGGCACTGGCCAAGCTGGTGCGAATGCTGGGGCTCTGGGTTCACGAAACCCACCGCGAAGCAGTGCTGGCGACGCTGATCCACCGGCCCCGGGTCTATGTGACCCATATGGAGCACCACAGCAACCACACTCTGTGGCTGGAGACGCTGGCTGAGGTCGTGATCATACCGCCCACCCAGTCCGGCGAGGTGGATCTGGACTGGCTGGCCGGGTCACTGCGCGAGTTGCCGGCCCGTCAGCCTGTTATGGCCTCCGTCACAGCCGCCAGCAATGTGACTGGCGTGGCGGCACCCTATCGCGCCATCGCACGACTGATGCATCAGGCGGGCGGACACTGTTTTGTCGATTTTGCCTGTGCAGCCCCCTACGTCGACATCGACATGCACCCCGCAGACGATGAACCCCTGGATGCCGTGTTTTTCTCACCCCACAAATTTCTGGGCGGGCCCGGGGCCAGCGGTGTGCTGGTGTTCAATTCAGCGCTGTATCACAACCGGGTACCGGAGCAGCCCGGTGGCGGCACCGTGGTCTGGACCAACCCCTGGGGCGAGCATCGCTTTTATCAGGACATTGCAACCCGTGAATCGGGCGGAACACCGGGCATTTTGCAGAGCCTGAAAGCAGCGATGGCGGCGCAATTGAAAGATGAGATTGGCGTGAGCGCTATTGCTCAGCGTGAGCATGAGTTAAACCAGTATTTTCTGCAGAGGCTGGACCGCATTGCCGGCGTTCAGTGCCTGGCCCGGGAGCAAAGCGACCGACTCAGCGTCTTTTCAGTCGTCATCGAGGGCCTGCACTACCAGCAGGCGGTGCAGCGGCTGAGCCGTGAATATGGCATTGAGGCCCGGGGGGGCTGTGCCTGCGCAGGCACCTACGGACATTATTTGCTGGGCATAGATCGCGCGACCAGCCAGGCCATTACCGGTCAGCTGGACCGGGGCGAACTGGCCGCCAAACCTGGCTGGGTTCGGCTGAGCTTTCACCCGATGATGACCACGGAGGACCTTGACCGGATTTTATCCGCATTGGAGGCCCTGACGAGTGGCGGGAGAGCGACGAGTTCACAATCGCCTTTGAATATGGCCCAGCTCTGGGGTGGCTGGACTACTGGTTCAAATTTTAGCGTTTGATCAGGAGATGAGCACCGGGTGCCGGGTATGCCTCTGTGGGGAAGTCTGAGGCATGGACTAAAACGCCAGGAGCGTTTTAGCACGAGCGCCGCGAGCCCGAAGGGTGAACCCCATGGATGGGGTTCATATCCCGAAGCCTAGGCCCCATGGATGGGTTGAGTGGGCGGCATCCCGCCCGACCCCACAGAGGCATACCCGGTATCCGGTGCGGCCCAAAACCACTGAATTGAGCCTACCCCAGGAGCCTGGGTGCTAGCCAGCAGCGCTCAGTGACTGAATTTGATCGCGTAGGCTGAGCGCTTCTGCTCGTGCCGCCTCGGCAAAGTCGGTGCCCTGGCTGGCGTAAAGTATGCTGCGCGAGGCATTGATCATCAGTCCGCGCCCCGGAGCCGTTTGCCCGTTGTGTACTGTGCCGGGCAGGTCGCCCCCCTGGGCGCCGATGCCGGGTACCAGAAACGGCAGGTCCGGAGCGGCCTGACGAATGCGCGCCATTTCTTCCGGGGCCGTGGCGCCGACCACCAGAGCGATGTTTTTATTTTGATTCCAGTGCTGCTGGGCGCGTCGCGCCACGTGAATGTAGAGCGGTTCGCCGTCGATCAGCAAGTTCTGGAATTCGGCCGCCGAAGGGTTCGACGTGCGGCACAGGAGAATGACGCCTTTATCGGCATGGTCTGCAAAAGGCAGAACGGTGTCGGAACCCATATAGGGGTTAACCGTGACCGCGTCGGCGCCGTAATGTTCGAACGCTTCACGGGCATACATGGCGGCGGTAGAGCCAATGTCGCCCCGCTTGGAATCCAGAATAACCGGAACGTCCGGATAGCGGGCTTTGATGTAGGCAATGCTCGCCTTCAGTTGCGCTTCGGCTTGCTCGGCCGCGAAATGGGCAAACTGGGGTTTGTAGCAACAGGCCAGATCTGAGGTGGCGTCCACAATGGCTTTGTTGAACGCCAGAATGCCGTCACTCTGTTGCTGGAGCGGGGCGGGCAGCCGGTCGATAAAGGGATCGAGCCCGATGCAAACCTGGGTGCCCTGGTCCCAGCGCCGGGCGATGGCGTTCATAAAGGTCACGGTGGTTCCCCCTGCTTGCGAATGGCCGCTGCGACCGTTCAAAGTGATTTGAAAAAGACTTTCGAATTACGCTGAAAGTTGTACAGGCTCTGCCGTTCGGGTGGCAGTTCAGCCACGGGTGCTGACTCAAAACCGCGTTCGGCAAACCAGTGTGCGGTCTGGGTGGTCAGCACGAACAAGCGTTCAACCTTGTGCTCGCGTGCGCGTTTCTCCAGCGCCCGCAACAGGGCATCACCACGACCGGACTGGCGATAATCCTGATGCACCGCGACGCAGGCCAGCTCGGCTACCTGGGGTTCTGTGTCGGGAATCAGGTACAGGGCGGCACAGCCGACGATCATGCCGTCGCGTTCGTTGACGTGAAAATGGGAGATTTCATTTTCCAGTTTTTCGCGGTCACGGCGCACCAGAATGCCCCGCTCTTCCAGCGGTTGCAGCAGGGCGAGAATGCCGTTGATGTCATCGGGCCGGGCCGGGCGAAAGGTGTCGTAGCGATCGCGGGCGATCAGTGTGCCGACGCCGTCGCGGGTAAAGAGTTCTGCCAGCAAGGCACCGTCCTGGTGGCCGTCGATCACGTGGCAGCGCGGAATGCCGGCTTCACTGGCGGCCAGCGCTGTCAGTAATTCGCGCTCGCCAGCGGCCAGTCCGGTTTTACCCTCAAGACACCGACGCAGTTCGAAGGCGTCCATTTCTTTCTGGTTGCCGGTTACCGGGTGCGGGTTGTCGCCGACGATGACGATTTTGTCGGCGTCCATCCGGCGCGCGGTCTCGACCATCAGATGATCCGGTGCCAGATAAAAGACCTCTCCCGTGACCGAATAGCCCAGCGGAGGCATCAGCACGATATTGCCTTTGTCGAGGTGTTCGCGAATGGCCAGGTGATCGATGCGGCGCACGCGCCCCTGGGCCAGCAAGTCGACACCGTCGACAACGCCCGTTGGGCGCGCGGTCACAAAATTACCGCTGATCACCCTGACCCGGGCACCGTGCATTGGCGAATTGGCCAGCCCCTGGGTGAATTGCGCTTCCAGCCGGCTGCGCCAGTGGCCGATGCGATTGAGAATGGCATCCATGGCGTCGCCATCGATCTGAGCGTGTTCATCGAGTCGCAATTCGCCGACTTCATCTTCAGCATCGAACAACAGCAACAATTTCATACCCAGGCTGTTCAGCAGGGCCAGGTCACTGACCAGGGCATGCACGGACGACGGGCTGAGTACGGTGCCGCGCACCCAGACCACCGCGGTTTTTCCCCGGTAGGCATGAATGTAGGGTGCGCTGTTGCGAAAAATACGAACAAAGTCGGTCAAGGCGGGTCTCCTTAGTTGCCGCCATGATACCGGATAACGCCTGCCGGGCTCTACCGCCAGATACAGACCGTTGTCACATCACTTTGGAAAAACGCTGACGGTTCTGGTCGCTCAAATAGGCATCGAAGACCATCAGGATCGGGCGAAGCAATAACCGACCGAGAGCTGTTACGGTTACCCGGTGCTGATTCAATTGCACCAGGCCGTCCTGTTCCAGATCGGTCAGTTGCTGCCACTCGCGGCTAAAATCCCGATCGGGATCCAGGCCATAGCGTTCTGCAACAGAGCCCAGGTCAATCTGCCCCTGGCAGGCCAGCTGGTTGATGATGTCCCGCCGCATCTGGTCATCCCGAGTCAGGAAATAGCCGCGCTGAACCGCCAATGTGCCCTGCTTGAGTGCGTTGTAGTAGGGGTCGAGTTGGCTGTGGTTCTGGATGAAAGCGCCCTGTATCTGGCTGATGCCGGAGACACCGAGTGCCAGCATGTCGGTTTCTGCCTGAGTGGAATACCCCTGAAAGTTGCGTTGCAGGCTACCATCGGTGAGCGCTTTGACCAGGGTGTCGTCACGCCTTGCAAAATGGTCCATGCCGATATAAACATAACCGGCGTCCTGCAATTTGATGATGCAGTGCTGCAGAATGCGAAGTTTTTCATCGGCGTTCGGCAGGCTGTCGCTGCTGATTCTCCGCTGAGCCACAAAGCGATCTGGCAAGTGGGCATAGTTGTACAGGCTGATGCGATCGGGTCCCAGATCGAGCACCTCGTCGAGCGTTGCATCAACCCGGCTGACGGTCTGGTAGGGCAAACCATAAATCAGATCGAAGCTGATCGACTCGAAGGCCAGGTGCCGCGCCTGATGCACCAGGGGTTCCACGACTGACTTTGGTTGTACCCGGTGAATAGCGACCTGAGTCTGGTGGTTGAAATCCTGAATCCCGAAGCTCAGCCGGTTAAACCCGCGCTGGCGCAACAACTCCAGCATGTCGGCCGAGGTTTCCCGGGGGTCGAGTTCAATGGAGTATTCGCCCGGCCGGTCGATTGGGTTCCAGTCGAAATAAATCGACAGTCGGTCGAGCAGCTGCCGCATCTGATTCACTGTCAGAAAGGTGGGCGTGCCACCACCAAGATGAAGCTGGGTAACGGGGCGCTGGCCAAAATCGTGTGACATCAACGCCATTTCCCGTTCCAGCCAGGTCAGGTAGTCGTCGCCCCGGGTGCTGCTTTTTGCAGCCACCTTATTGCAGCCACAGTAATAGCACAGGTGGCGACAAAAGGGGATGTGTACGTACAGCGACAGGGGCGCCAATGAGGTTGTCTGCGGGCGATAGTGCTCGCTGGCCGCGGCTGCACTGATGTCATGAAACTGGGCAGCGGTCGGGTAGGAGGTGTAGCGCGGTCCCTGGACGTTGTACTTTTCGATCAGGCGCGCATCCCACTGAATGGACTGGGCGTTGAAAGCCGACATGGCGTGTGCTCGCTGTGCTGAAGGGTTGACAGCGTGCAAGCCTAAGTCTTTGGTTGCAGGGGAGTGCTGATCTGGGTCAAAACAGGGGCAGAAAACTGGTGTAGGCCATGTTAGCCGCCGGACGAGTGACCACTTAGGGTCACTGCCAGCGCTTGGGCTGTCAGGCCGGTTGCTGAAAAAATTCTCGAGAGCCGTAGACCACCATGGTCTTGCCTTTCACGCTAACCAGACCCTGTTCTTCCAGGTTCTTCAATACCCTGCCAACCATTTCGCGTGAGCAACCGACAATTCGACCGATTTCCTGGCGGGTAATTTTGATCTGCATGCCCTCGGGGTGCGTCATGGCATCGGGCTGCTTGCACAGGTCGAGCAAGGTGCGTGCGACACGACCGGTAACGTCCAGAAATGCGAGGTCGCCAACTTTGCGGGTTGTAGCGCGCAAGCGGGTAGCCATCTGTTCGCCAATAAAATACAGAATGCGGGCGTCGTTTTGGGTGATCTCACGAAATTTCGTGTAGGAAATTTCGGCCACTTCGCACTCGGTTTTGGTTTTAACCCAGGCCGATCGCGAATCCATGGCGTCGAACAGGCCCAGTTCGCCGAAGAAATCACCGGCGTTCAGATACGCCATGATCATTTCCCGGCCGTCGTCATCCTCGATAATGACCGAAACGGTGCCTTTAATGATGTAGTACAGGGAGTCGCTTTTGTCTCCGGCGTATATCAGGGTGGTTTTGGATGGGTAGCGACGGCGGTGGCATTGCGACAGGAAGTAGTCGAGATGCGTATGTTCGAGTGACTGATTAACCATGATCTCTGCTTTCCAGTGTAGCGTCTACGGCCGGGGGGTCACTGCCTGATCAGCCCCGGGGCTCCATGTTGTATGTTCGGTCTAACCGCTGTGCGACGAACGCAACAAAGACCGGTTGCTCCAATCTGCATCAGATTAAAGGGTAACCCGTCTGCGAGTATAGACCGAATTACGTGAATTCGGGCACAGAATGTCTGTGCGCAGTGTGCGAACACTGCTCGGCATTATGGGATATTCAATCGATTCTGGCTATGGGCTCTGCCTATTTGTATGACTTGCGTCCCGTTTTTACAAGTTCATTGACCATTATGGCCAGAATTCGGAGCCAGCGTTCATTGAGTGGCAGTGGCACGCGGCGGACACCGGCGGTGCCTCTGAGGGATCGGGCGGAATGCCGCCCACTCAACCCGTCCATGGGCCTAGACCGCAGGATATGAATCCCCTCCATGGGATTCACCCTTCGGGCTCGCTGCGCTCATGCTAAAACGCTCCCGGCGTTTTAGTCCATGCTGCGTACTACCCCTCAGAGGCACCACCGGCATCCGCCACTCGACTCGATGCCAGCACCAAACTCAATTAATAATGCATAACACGGAGGATTCAGCCTCTATTCGGCTTTAAATCAGACTGTGCTAGGCTTCGCGCCTCAGACGGTATTGAACACTAACCCGGGCCCGCTCAGTCGGGTTTCAGAGGAGTAATGAAGCGTGAAAGCAACGGTTGCATGGGCAGGTGGCAAGGCCTTTTCATACGAGTCGGAATCTGGCCATCATGGCTATATGGATGGCGCCGCTAAAGATGGCCCGGGCAGCAAGGGCCCAAGCCCGATGGAGTTGATACTGAATGGCCTGGGCGGCTGTACCTCTTATGATGTGGTCAACATTCTTCAGAAAAGCCGCCAGGACGTGATCAACTGCGAGGCGCAGCTGAGCGCTGAGCGCGCTGACACCGTGCCGGCGGTTTTTACCAAAATACACATTCACTTCATCGTTACCGGGCGTCAGCTTAAACCTGCTCAGGTAGAGCGGGCCATTGCGCTCTCGGCCGAAAAGTACTGTTCGGCGTCCATGATGCTGGAGAAAGGTGGCGTTGTGATCACTCATGACTTTGAACTGGTTGATGTTGAGTGAAATTGGTAAGCATGATGAATATGCCGTTTACCATTGCGACAAGTGCGGGTAGTTAGTTTAGCCAATGTAGTAAGTGTTGGCTGCCGGGTAGGCTTTTCCGGGGAAGTCTGAGGCATGGACTAAAACGCCTGGAGCGTTTTAGCATGAGCGAAGCGAGCCCGCAGGGTGAACCCCATGGATAGGGTTCATATCCCGAAGTCTAGGCCCCATGGATGGGTTGAGTGGGCGGCATCCCGCCCGGCCCCGGACAAGCCTGCCCGGTGGCCAACACGGATTCTGGCACTAGCTGTAGTAAAATTAGCCACCAAGAACAGCGACTTCGAACTTCGAATATTCGTTGAAAAAATGCTGGGCTCATCCGGGTGTGATCCGCATAATACGGCCCGCTCTAGTACAGCCCGGCTGTGCTGTGCCCCGTGGGACGACTGGATTGACGGTTCAGTCCCTTGAAATTGCCGGCCTGTAAGAGGTTCCATTGCTCATGAATGACGAATTGCGTTTACACGGATTCAACAATCTGACCAAATCGCTCAGCTTTAACATCTATGACATTAATTACGCGAAAACCGAGCAGCAGCAGAACGAGTACATTGCCTACATCGATGAAATGTACAATGCCGACCGCCTGACTGAAATTCTGACTCAGGTAACTGACATTATTGGGGCCAACATATTGAATGTGGCCCGTCAGGATTACGAGCCACACGGTGCCAGCGTCACGATTCTGATCTCCGAGTACCCGGTTGACGGCAACGAGGACTTTTCCACCGCGACGCCGGGGCCAATGCCCAATTCGGTGGTGGGGCACCTCGATAAAAGCCACATTACCGTTCATACCTATCCGGAAAGCCACCCGGATAACGGCATTTCGACCTTCCGTGCCGATATCGACGTCAGCACCTGCGGCGTTATCTCGCCACTGAAAGCGCTGAACTTCCTGATTCACTCCTTCGACAGCGATATTGTGACCACCGATTACCGGGTGCGGGGCTTTACCCGGGATGTCGACGGGCGCAAGCACTACATCGATCACCAGATCAATTCAATTCAGAATTATCTGGCGGAAGACACCAAGCAAGCCTATGAAATGATCGATGTGAATATTTATCAGGAGAATATCTTTCACACCAAAATGCTGTTGAAAGAGTTCAATATCGAAAATTACCTTTTTGGCAGCGGTGTTGATGCCTATTCCGAGTCTGAACTGAGCAGCATCACCGAACGACTCTGGCGGGAAATGCAGGAAATCTTCTACTCGCGCAACATGAGCAACGGCCCCGGCCCCACTCATTCCGGCTGAATTGTTCAAACATTGAACAGGTTTGCTGTAAATTTTGGCGATCGGCTCGAATAGACCGTAAAGTGTGATGAATATCGCCTATTCCTGACTGTACACCCCGGCCCGGCAAGGTAAACTGACATTAAGAATACATCGTCTATCAGGATGATGGTTGCCAGCCGGGCCGCATTGTCGCCATCCACCCTGGGTGGAGCTTAGTGTAACTGGCTGAATTATAACTATAAGCATCAGCAAAACGGGTAGTCTCATGGGTCAGGAAATCGAATTGAAGCTCAGTATTCGTCCTTCAGCGGTCGAAGCTTTCAGATCACATCCGGTGTTGTCCTCACTGCCATCCCAGTCTTCTGCGCTCGAAAACCAGTATTACGATACGCCTGATCAACAACTGACGCAGTCCGGTACGGCACTGCGCTTGCGCTTTCAGGGCGGTCACTGTGTACAGACGCTGAAAACCCGGGGCTCCAATGTGGGCGGGCTGCACCAGCGCGACGAGTGGGAAGTTGAGCGGCCCGATGGCCAGCTTGATCTGTCGGAATGCCCGGACGGCGTGCTGCCAGAAGGCGTTGCCGGCCGGTTGACACAGCTGTTTAGCACCCGGTTTAACCGGCACCGTTGGCTGGTACAGCACCAGGGGGCCGATATCGAAGTTGTGCTGGATGAAGGAGAGGTGTCCGCGGGCACCGATTCCCAGGCGATCAGTGAAGTCGAGCTTGAATTGAAGTCGGGTGGTCTGGCGGCCTTGCTGTCATTGGCGCATGAACTGACGCGCAGTATCCCGCTGGTGCCTTCCGATATCTCCAAGGCCGAACGCGGGTACCGCCTGCTGAACAATGCAGTGCCGATAAACCTGCCGTTGCCAGCCATTGTGGCTCAGCAGAGCATGGAGAGTGCATTTTGCGCGCTCTTCGGTTACGAACTGGAGCGCCTTCAGCGCCAGTGGGACCTGTTCTGGATGACGCAGCAATGGTCTCAGGTACAGGCCATGCTGGTTACGCTGGGCAATATGCAGACGGAATTTGAATGGTTCAGCGATATTCTGCCAACCCGACATCGTCTCCAGGTTAAAGCCTGGGTGGGCTGGCTCGAAGGCGCTATACGGCCGCTGGTCTCCTGGTGGCCAGCGTGTTTTGCGCTCAGTCAGGATGCCTGCAGCGAGCCGGAAAACATTGCCGTCAGTTTGCAACAGGCCAAGGCCATTCGGGCGTTGGAGGGCATTGAAGATCTGGCGAGCAATGCCGATTTTGGCCATACGCTGATGTCGATGACGCAGTGGTTGCATTTGCGCAGCTGGCGGGAAGATCAGACCGAAGAACACAAGTGTGCGTCCGAAGTTGCGGTGAGCGATGGTCTCGACCGTTCTCTCTCCACGGCCTGGCAGGCGTTCAACCCCGATCAGTTTGCCGGCAGCACCAGTCATGCACTGGCTCAGTACCCGGCCGTGCACCGCTTGTTGATGCTGTGCCAATACTTCAACACGCTTTACAGCGAAGACTTGGATCATTACCAGGCTGAACTCCAGGCGCTTGAAGACAACCTGTCGAAATTGTCGGCCATGGATGTCGTCAGTCGTCTGCACGAATGGCTGAACGACTTGCCGCTCGAGCAGCAGGCTTCGGTCTACAGCTGGACGCGCAGCCAGCCTGTACTCTTGCGCGACATCAAGCAACTGGCGGGTCGCCTGTTTGATTCCCGGGATGCCGTACTGGAGGTGTAATCTTGGCCGCAGCCTCCTTGTTGCCGGGTCGGTTAGACATAGACAGCGTATTGCGGGCACTGCAGGACGATGGCCGTCTCAGCGCCGAGCAGACCGACCGGGCCCGTCGCAAGGTGCGCCCGGGCAAGGAGCATCCGCTGCAGCGTCTGGCCTCGCTCGAGTTGACCGACCTGGCCAATCCCGCCAAAAAACTCAGCCTCAATGCGCTGACGCAATGGCTGGCCGAACACGTTGGTTTACCTTACCGGAATATTGACCCGCTGAAAGTTGATGTCACCCGCATCACCGATGTGATGTCGTATGAATTCGCGCGTCGTTACAACTTGTTGCCTCTGGTCATTGAAGACGACGTGGTGGAAATCGCTACCAGCGAGCCATTGCTGACCGGTTGGGAAGACGCGATCGAACAGGTTTCCCGGCGCAGCATTCGCAAAGTTGTAGCCAGCCCCGAAGACATCGACCGCTTTTCACTCGAATTTTATGCACTGAACCGGTCGGTGACCGGTGCGGTTGGGCGTAAGTCGGCAGCCGGTATCGGCAACTTTGAACAACTGATTGAACTCGGCAATCTGCAGAATGTCGAAGCCAACGATGAACACATCGTCAATATCGTCGACTGGTTGTTTCAGTATGCATTCGATCAACGCGCCAGTGATATTCACGTCGAACCACGACGCGAGTATGCCCATATCCGGTTTCGAATTGATGGCATCTTACACGCCGTCTATCAGATGCCCATTCAGGTGGGCCAGGCTGTGGTCAGCCGCATCAAGATTCTCGGCCGGATGAACGTTGCTGAGAAGCGCAAACCTCAGGACGGACGGGTTAAGACCAAAACGCCGGAAGGTCAGGAAGTGGAGCTGCGGCTGTCGACCCTGCCAACCGCATTCGGCGAAAAGCTGGTGATGCGGATATTCGATCCGGAAGTGTTGCTGAAGAGCTTCTCTGCGCTTGGATTGCAGGATGAAGACCTCAACAACTGGAAGCAGATGATCCGCAACCCGAACGGCATCATTCTTGTGACCGGGCCGACCGGCTCGGGTAAAACGACCACGCTGTATTCAACGCTGCGCACCCTGGCCACGCCGGAGGTGAATGTCTGCACCATTGAAGACCCGATTGAAATGGTGGAGCCGGCGTTCAATCAAATGCAGATTCAGCAGAACATCGATCTCAGTTTTGCCGACGGCATTCGCGCTCTGATGCGTCAGGACCCGGACATCATCATGATAGGTGAGATTCGCGACCTGGAAACCGCGCAGATGGCCGTGCAAGCAGCACTGACGGGCCACCTGGTGCTGTCGACCGTGCACACCAATGATGCCCCTACGGCCATTACAAGATTGCTCGATCTGGGCGTGCCCAGTTATCTGATCAAGGCCACCGTCCTGGGCGCCATGGCGCAGCGCCTGGTTAGAACCCTGTGCCCGCATTGCAAGACCACCACTGACGCCAGTGACGATATCTGGCAGCAACTGGTCAAGCCCTGGTCGGCACCGAAACCGGCGTCGTTCTACCAGCCGGTAGGGTGTCTCGAGTGTCGCAATACCGGGTATTTGGGTCGTTCAGGTTTGTATGAAAGCTTTCTGATGAGCGGTGAGCTGGCCGGCTTGGTGACGGACGACTGTGATCCGCAGCGGTTTCGCAAGCATGCCATCAAGCAGGGCATGCTCAGCTTGCGTTTATCCGGAGCCCGGAAGGTAGCAGCCGGTATTACCACGCCGGAAGAAGTGTTCCGCGTGACGCCGGAAGTGCGTTAGAGGTCCACGCATGACCCGGCTGTTAGCAGGGAGCGACACCGGCAAGGTCAGAAACGCCCTAGACCCGGTAGACCGTCTTGGTCATCACCTTTGACACCTCCGTCATGAGTCGCTTCACCGGGGTCGGGAATGCCTGACCACCGGCTGCAAGGGCGTGTTCGGCATGTCGTTCTTCATCGGCCAGCATGCGCTCGAGAATGGCGGTTGAGCGAGGGTCTTGCCGGTCAATCTGATTCAGGTGGTCGCGCAGATGCGCACTGACCTGGTCTTCTGTCGCAGCGACAAAACCCAACGACCAGCGGTCACCGGCCATGCCTGCCATCGCTCCCATGGCATAGGAAAGCCCGTAAAATATTGGGTTCAGGAAGCTGGTACGGCTGTTCAGTTCGTTGAGACGCTGCTCGCACCAGGCCAGATGGTCGAGCTCTTCTTCAGCGGCCTGGTCCATGTCTTCCCGGACTTGCGCCAGTTTCGCGGTGAGCGCCTGGCCCTGATACAACCCCTGTGCGCAGACTTCACCGGTGTGATTGATGCGCATCAGACCGGCAATATGCTGTGTCTGAGCGGTGTCCAGCGCCGGTATGTCCTGATCGTCGACCGGCAGTGGCTGGCGCGCCTGAACGGCCCCCGGCGTCAGCGTCTTGAGGGCGTTGTCGAGGTGGGCGACCAGACGATCAGAAAAAGAGTGACTTCTTGGCATGGGTACGTTCCCGGTTGGCCTGAATATCAGGCATGGCTTGCATAAGCGTTTGTTTCAGTGCCCGGCCGGATACCGGCTTAGTCAGCAAATACTGAATATTAAGCCGGCTTTCATCGAGATCGACATGACCGACATCAACCCCGGTTAACATGATGATAATAATGTCCTTGTTCAGACTGCTGTCAGCGCGAATACGCTCCGCCAGTTCGATGCCGGTCATGCTCGGCATATTCTGGTCGAGGACCAGAACATCCACCGGCGTGCCCTTGTGAAATTCGTTATGGAGATTGGCCAGAGCTGACTGGCCATTGCTCATACTGAAGACATCCATGCCCCAGCTCATGCCCAGATGCTCTATGACCTTGCGGCAGGTGAGGTTGTCGTCGACGACCATGAGTCGCATCTGGTCCAGATCCTGAACCGAATAGTCATCGACTTCGGTGGTCGCGCTGATTTCGGCCAGTGGCAGATCAATCCAGAACGTCGTGCCCATGCGCAGCTCGCTGCTGAAGGTTATTTGGCCACCCAGCAATCCGACCAGAATGCGGGTAATGGGCAAGCCCAGGTGCATATCACGCGGCGCCAGCTGATCTTCGGCCCGAACCGCCGGAAAGTCGAACAGAGTGCTTTTCAGTTCCTTGGGCAGGCCGGGCCCCGTATCGGTCACGCTGAAGCGGATGCGGTTGTGATGCCAGGGTTTGACCTGAATCAGAACCTCGCCGTTGTCGGTGTAATTCAGGGCGTTGTCGAGCAGGTTGCTCAGGACCTGGGCAATGATCTGGGCGTTGCCCCGATAGCGTGTCGGCAGTTCCGGCGCAACGTCCATCACCAGTTCCAGTTGCTTGGCATGGGCGAGGCGAGAGTAGGGTTGAATGGCGTCTTCCAGCAAATCGTACAGATCAAACTCGTCTTCGCCTTCCGGCAGCCGGTTCAAGCCGATGCGCACCAGATTTTGCAACTGGTCCGCCTGGCGCAGCAAGGAAAACCCGGCCGCTTGCACGGTGTTCACGTACTCCTGCTGGTGAGCCGACAAGCTGGTGTCTTGCAACAATTCGGTCATGCCGAGCACACCGTTGATCGGACCGCGCATTTCGTGGTTCAGTTTGCGTAACAGGGGCCAGTGCAGGTTGGGCAAATTAAGTCCGTCGACCGCGAGTCGCGAGTCACTCTTGCGGGCAACACCAAAGGCCGCCCAGCCGACTAACAGGGCGGCGGTCACGGCGAGGCTGTGCAATGCGAAGGCATTCAGGGCAATGCTCTTAATCAGGCCGAGGCTGGCGGTCATGATGACAATGAACAGAATCAGCAGATTGCCTACACCGGCCAACAACCAGCCTTCATAGGGAGCCTTGGCATCCCGCCGATAAAGCCAAAGTGCGACAACGGTCAGTAACAGCACCGGGATCAGGGTCAGAAGAATCGGACTGAAGGTGCGTGACATTGGCAGCAGGGTCACCACAGCCAGCACGGCGAGCAGGCGCAGCAGCCAGGTCAGGCTTTCGCGCAGCCAGGCGGGATAGCTTTCTTTGCGTACCTCAGCCAGCAGGCCAAGCATACTCATAAGAACCGTTACTCCACCCACGTTACGCGCATGAATGTCCAGGTAGCCCTGACCCGGAATCACGAAAGACGCCAGGCCACTCCAGCCTGCATTGATCGCGATAAAACCCAGGTTTAGCAGCAGCGCCCACAGAATGGCAGCGGACCTTAGCTTGAACCAGCCGATCAGCGCGATCAGCGCCAGCACCCACTGGACGGCAAATAGCGCTGAATGAGTGCTGATGCTGCGTGCGACCCTGAGCTTAAGCGTGCGCTCATCCACGACAGAAATAAGGGTGTTTAGCGGATCGGCCGATTGCAGCTTGATGTACAAATATTGGTTTCCGGGTTGAATCGGTACCGGAAGAACGTAAGTCCCAAGTGGCTCCGGCCGACTGTCCAGCGGCACGCTGGCGCCTGAACGAACGCTGCTAAAGGTCAATGCAGCGGCACTCTCGTTAAAACTGGTGTAGGCGGTCGGGTTGGTGCTGGGGTAGTAGATCTCGATCAGATGGTTCGCGTGGCTTTCTACGAAAAATGAATAGCTACGGGTCTGGCCACCAGAGTTATTGACCGGTACACGGATCCAGTAGGCGCCATCAAAGAGGCCGCTGCGCAACAGGCGCTGGTGCAAGGGCGTGAACTGATTGGCCAGCCCTTCCTGTTGCAGCTGGTAGACAGAGTATTGGTTGTCAGCATCGAACAGGTAATCCGAATGCTCAAGGATGTTAATGTCCAGAGAGCTCTGGTTGAGTAAGATGGGCTCATCGGCCGCTGCCAGACTCGTCAGCAGAGTGAGCGCCAACAGCCGCATGATGGCAGCGCTGGCGCTGTGGATCAGTCGAACAGTTTTCACAAGGCAGAGCTCCGGCACCGAACGTCCCTGGGCGCCAGCTGATTGCTGATGCCCGCGTGGGCGCAGTATAACGCCGTCGGGCACTGGCCCCAAGTCGGTGCCGCAGAAGTCGGGGCTTTCGCCCCGATGGCTGTGCCGGTCAGTCGCGGTTGATCGCCCGGTGGCCGATGTCGGTACGGCAGTAGCGATCTGCGAACTGAACTGACTCGACCGCCTCATAGGCACGTCGTTGGGCATCGCCAATGGTCTGGCCCAGAGCCGTGGCACACAGCACGCGGCCACCCTGGGTGACTGTCTCACCCTGGTCGTTCAGGCCTGTACCCGCCTGAAAGACTTTGGCATCGGGACCGAGGTCTGTGTCCAGACCGCTGATGACATCGCCCGAGCGATAACTGGCCGGGTATCCGCCAGCGGCCAGTACAACACCCAGCGCCGGTCGCGGGTCCCACCGGGTCTGCTGCCCTTCGAGTCTCCCTTCAACCGCTGCCAGGCACAGGGCTACGAGATCCGATTGCAAGCGCATCATGATCGGTTGGGTTTCCGGATCACCGAAGCGGCAGTTGTATTCCAGCACGTTGGGTGTGCCATCAGCGGCGACCATGATGCCAGCGTAGAGAAAGCCCCGGTAGCGGTTGCCCTCGGCTTGCATACCATGCACGGTGGGATAAATCACCTCATCCATGATGCGCTGGTGCAATTCATCGGTGACCACAGGGGCAGGCGAATAGGCACCCATACCCCCCGTGTTGGGTCCGGTGTCGCCGTTGTCGCGCGCCTTGTGGTCCTGGGAGGAGGCAAAGGGCACGACGGTGTCACCATCGACCATGACGATGAAGCTCGCTTCTTCGCCAGTCAGGCATTGCTCAACCACGACGCGTGAACCGGCGTTACCGAACGCATTGCCAGACAGCATGTCGTCGATGGCGGCGATGGCTTCTGCTTCGGTCCGGGCGACGATGACGCCTTTGCCGGCCGCCAGTCCATCGGCTTTAACGACGATGGGTGCGCCTTTTTCCTGCACAAAGGTTCGGGCTGCAGCGGCGTCGGTAAATACCTGGTACCAGGCCGTCGGGATGGCATGGCGCTGCAGGAAGTCTTTGGTGAATGCCTTGGAGCCTTCGAGCTGGGCCGCACCTTGGGTAGGGCCGAAAATAGGCAGGCCGCGTTGCTCGAACAGGTCGACCACACCAGCGACCAGCGGGGCTTCCGGGCCGACGATGGTCAGGCCAACCTGGTGTTCCTCAGCAAAGCGGGCCAGGCCGTCCAAATCCAGAACGTCGATGGCAACGTTCTCGATTCCGGTTTCACGAGCTGTTCCGGCATTGCCCGGTGCGACATAAACCGTGTCGGCCAGGGGGCTTTGTCGGGCTTTCCAGGCCAGGGCGTGCTCACGCCCGCCATTGCCAATGATCAGAATGTTCATAACAGTTGTCCTGTAGTTCTTGCCGCGATGGGCGCAGTCGTTAGGGTGACGAGTCGGGTATCAGTGGCGGAAATGACGCATGCCAGTCAACACCATGGCAATGCCATGCTCGTCTGCAGCGGCGATGACTTCGTCGTCGCGCATGCTGCCACCCGGCTGAATGACGGCTTTGACGCCCATCTCAGCGGCCTGGTCGAGGCCATCCCGGAATGGAAAGAAGGCATCGGATGCCATGACCGAGCCGGCTATGCGCAGCCCCTCGTCGGCGGCCTTGATGCCGGCGATTTTAGCGCTGTAAACGCGGCTCATCTGACCCGCGCCGATGCCGACGGTCTGGCCGTCTTTGGCATAGACAATGGCGTTGGACTTAACGAACTTGCACACCGACCAGGCGAATTGCAGGTCGAGCAGTTGTTCGGGGGTTGGCGCTGTTGTCGTGACCAGTTTGAATTCATCGGCCGAGACCTCGCCCAGGTCCCGGTCCTGAATGAGCAAGCCACCGTTAACGCGCTTGAAGTCGAAACCGGGCAGAGCGCGGTCCCAGAAGCCACTGCTGAGCAGGCGAACATTGGGTTTGGCGGCAACGATGGAGGCTGCTTCAGCACTGACCGAGGGCGCTATGATCACTTCGACAAACTGACGGTCAATAATCGCATGGGCCGTGGCAGCATCAAGCTCGCGGTTGAAGGCGATGATGCCACCAAAAGCCGAGGTCGGGTCGGTCTGGAAGGCCCGTTCGTAGGCGGCCAGCTGCGTATCAGCAACCGCCACACCGCAGGGGTTGGCGTGTTTGACGATGACACAGGCCGGTTGTTCGAAGCGCTTGACGCATTCCAGAGCCGCATCGGTATCGGCAATGTTGTTGTAGCTCAGCGCCTTGCCCTGCAGGCTGGTGGCGGTGGCTATGCTGGCCTCGGGGGTCTCGGTATCGACGTAAAACGCCGCTTTCTGGTGCGGGTTTTCGCCGTAGCGCATAACGTCTTTCAAGTGCCACTGCTGATTGTAGGTGTGCGGGAAAACGGCTTTTTCGGGAACGCTGGCCGGGTCGGTATCGAGGTCTACCCGGCCGAGGTAATTGGCGATCATGCCATCGTACGCCGCCGTATGTTCAAAGGCGGACCGGGCCAGCCGGAAGCGGGTGGCATGCGACAAGCCGCCGCTGGCATCCCATTCGCTGAGAATAACCGGATAATCGTCCGTGTTGACGACGATGGCCACGTCGGCGTGGTTTTTGGCCGCTGAGCGCACCATGGTCGGGCCGCCGATGTCGATGTTTTCAATGGCGTCGGCCAGGGTGCAGTCCTCCCGGCTGACGGTGTCGGCGAAGGGGTAGAGGTTGACCACGACCAGGTCGATGGCATCAATACCGTGCTCGTTCATGACCGTGTCGTCCTGACCGCGCCGGCCCAGAATGCCACCGTGAATCTTCGGGTGCAGCGTCTTTACCCGGCCGTCCATCATTTCCGGGAAACCGGTGTGGGCGGATACTTCAGTTACCGGAACTCCAGCGTCGGTCAGCAGGCGAAAGGTGCCCCCGGTGGACAACAGCTCGACACCGCGCTGGTTGAGTTCACGGGCAAAGTCGACGATGCCGGTTTTGTCGGAGACGCTGATCAGGGCGCGTTGTGGCGTTTTGGTCATAAGATCCTCGAACGATCGGTCAGTGGCTTGCGGCGGCAGACGCGGTGCCGGGTTGGGCCGGTTTCAGTCAAAAAGCAGAGTCTGTGATGGTCAATCTGGTGCAACTGGTCAAAAACCGGTTGCCCGAAATGCAAAAAGGCGACTCGACGTCGCCTTTTTCGTGGTTAGAGCAGCCCGTACTGCTTCAGTTTTTTGCGCAAGGTACCCCGGTTGAGGCCGAGCACCCGGCTGGCTTTGGTCTGGTTGTCCCGGCTGAAGCGCATGACGGCCTCGAGCATGGGGGCTTCCACTTCGCTCATGACCATCTGGTAGACATTGGCAACGTCCTGGCCTTCGAGGTGGGCAAAGTAGTTGCGCATGGCAATTTCAACGCTGTCACGCAAAGTCTGGGGGTTGTCGGCCGAGGAGTGGATGTTCAGTGAATCTTTTGAATCAGGGCGCTGAGGGTCCTGGGCAACGGTGTCGAGGTTCATGCTGCTGTATCCTTTAACGATGTCAAACGTTGAAAAAGGGTGGCTATAACCTGGAGCTGCTCACGCGGTTGCTCCAGGTGATTGAATGCTGAGAGTGTCGTCCGGTCGACACCCCGGGCTTTGAGATACCAGCCCACGTGTTTACGGGCAATGCGCACGCCCATGTAGTCTCCATAAAACTGATGCAGCGACTGGACATGTTGGCTCAGCGTTGCAGCAACTGTGTCCAAATCCGGCTCTGGCAGTATCTCGCCATGGGCCAGGTAATGATTGATCGCCTGAAAGATCCAGGGGTTCCCCTGGGCCGCACGGCCAATCATTACACCGTCGGCACCGGTGACTGAGAGCACCTTGGCTGCTTGCTGCGGGCTGTCGATATCGCCATTGGCGAGCACCGGAATGCTCACGGCCTGCTTAACCTGCGCGATGGTGTCGTACTCGGCCGAGCCTTTATAGGCATCGGCCCGGGTCCGTCCATGCACCGACAGCAGCGCAATGCCGAGGTCTTCCGCCATGCGAGCAATGGTGACGGCATTGCGCTGGTCTGGCGACCAGCCAGTCCGGATTTTCAGGGTAACCGGGACATCAACCGCCCCAACCACGGCGGCCAGGATGTCCCGAACCAGACCTTCATCGCGCATCAAAGCGGAACCGGCCGCCTTGTTGCACACTTTTTTGGCCGGGCAGCCCATATTGATGTCGATAATCTGTGCGCCGCGGGTCACATTGGCCTGCGCAGCCTGCGCCATCATGTCGGCGTCGCCACCGGCAATCTGGACACTGATTGGCCCCTGTTCACCCCGGTGATCAAGCCGCCAGCGAGACTTGTTGCTGTTCCACAGGCGAGTATCACTGGTGACCATTTCCGACACGACCAGCCCCGCACCCAACGACCGGCACAGAGAGCGAAACGGTCGATCGGTGACTCCGGCCATAGGCGCCAGGACGGTCGGTTGTGTAATGGTATAGGGGCCGATGGCAAACACAGTAATCGGTTAAAAATTGCTCAGCTCAAGGGCGGGGAATGATACTGGCTCTGGCGTTCAGATGAAAGATTGACAATCCGTTTCTTTTCAAAAAATGGGGCCTTTGGCCCCATTGATTGTTTGAGCGGATCTTGTATCGCTTTTAACGGGTTCCGGCAGGCGCCAGAACAAGCTGGTAGTTCACAGCCCGGGTGCCGGGATCGCGAATTGGAAGAGAGACATAGATGCGCGTATTAACGGGCATCAGGCGGGTGCCGGTCAGTTCGCCACGCAGGTATTGCTCGGGTGTGAACGACTGGTCGGCCACCAGTTCCCCGTTGACATCGGTGTATTGCAAAATCAACACCGGAAAGGGTTGCCGGAAGGCGGCGCGGTTGGTCAGAACGGCATCGAGCAATTTAACATCATTCAATGCGCGGTGATCCCGGATCAGGACGTTTGACGTGCGCACCAGGTCCAGGTCTTCCTGTTCCGGCAGGGTGCAGCCCACGGCGTTACACACGGTCTGATAAAGGCCCCGCCACTGATCCATTTTGGCGTAGGTATCCCGTTGCACCCAGGCAAGCTGCGCAACCAGTACTCCGATCAGTACGACAATAAAAACCGCACCCAGCCAGCGCCAGCGCGCCAGCCGGTCTTCGGCATTGAAATCCAGGTCGATGTCGTGATTCAGCTGACGAACAACAGAGGATGCGGTCGCCTTGTCGTTGCCGCGCCGGTCGGTGCTGCCGAAAGCGGGGCTGTCGAAATCGTCGGTGTCCGAGTCGTCAACGGACCAGGCGGGTTCGGCTTCTGGCCGTTTTGCCTTGACCGGTCGGGGGTCGGACATCGGCTTGCTAACGAACTGCGCTTTTTCCTGGCGTCGGTTATCCCGGGATTCTTCGCGTTCAAGTTCTTCCAGAATTGACTCTGCCCAACTTTCATCGGCGCTTTCCGGGTCGTCGAGGATGTCTTTTTCATCATCGGCCTCACGCTGAAAGGGGTTGGCGCTCTTGCGATTGCTGGTCGGGTTGTTGAGGCTAATGAACGAGTCGCTCAAATCACCCAGTTCGGAATCGTCATCGTCCTGGTCGTAGAGATCGTCATCGCTGTCCTGAAAGACGAACTCCTGGTCCTCTTCCGGGTTGTCTGCGAACAGGAAGTCGGCATCGTCATCGTCGTCTGCGGCAAAGCGCGAAGGCGGAGCTGGCTTGGCGGGTTTGGGTTTGGCTGCCGGTGGCGATGCCTTGGGTTTGGCGGCTGCGGCAGCTTTCGGTGCTGCTGCTCTCGGGGTTTGAGCCGGTTTTTTTGTGGTTGGCCGGGCTGGCTTTGCAGCGCTGGGCGCCGGGCGAGGGGCCGGCTTGGATTTTGGCTTGCCCGCAGCAGCAGTCACAATGTGGTTTCGGGCACTGAAAACCTGCAGGCAGGCGCCACAGCGCACAGAGCCGTTGGCGATGGACAGCTGTTCGTCACTGACGCGAAAAGAGGTGCCGCAGTGCGGGCACTGTGTAATAAAGGTTTCAGCCATTGCTAATTATGATTCCTGGCATCCATGCACGATTGGTCCTGTCTCTGGCCACGGTTCTGGTGACCCGCAGGGTATTATTGGTCCGTTTTATGTGGCGCGACGGTCGGTTAGTGTAAGAAAGGCGCTGTCAGATAACAATATGTGACTGCCTCACTCAACAGGCAGGCGCCACTACTGACGCCGTCGCCCGTTCAGTCGAACCCAGCCATCATGGCTTGCGCGAGGCTCGAAGTCGACCCAGGGCGCATAGGCAGCGAGTACCGTATCAGCCTGGTGTTCCAGTATGCCCGACAGTGCAATCTTGCCGTTGGATCTGAGCCGGCTACAGATCGACGCAGCCAGGTCGCACAGCGGGCCTGCGAGAATGTTGGCGACCACCAGGTCATAGTGTGGATCGAGATCCTGATCGTCGAGCATGACCCGAAAGCGTGACGGGGCAATGGCGTTGTTGTCGGCATTGGCCCGGGTCGCATCGAGTGCCTGGGGATCAATGTCGAGTCCGTCCATTCGGTCAGCGCCCAGTAACAGGGCGGCCAGGCCGAGGATGCCGGAGCCACAACCGTAGTCCAGCACAGTATCGCCAGGCCGGGTATTCTGGTCGAGCCAGGTCAGGCACAGGAAGGTGGTCGGGTGTGTGCCCGTACCAAACGCGAGGCCTGGGTCCAGTCTCAGGTTGATGGCCGTCGGATCGGGTGGCTCGAGCCAGGACGGGCAGATCCACAACCGATCGCCGCAGGGAATGGGCTTGAAATTGTCCATCCAGCTGCGTTCCCAGTCTTTGTCTTCCAGAATTTCCGTGATGATGGGGCCCTGAGCGTCAATTTTCATGGCCTGCATGGCGTCTTGCAACTGCTGGGTCAGGGCATTGGCGTCCAGTTCGTGGTCGAACAGGCCCTGAATCGTTGTGTGTTGCCACAGTGGTGTTGTGCCGCGGATGGGTTCGAAAACCGGTTGGTCTTCGCTATCGACCAGGGTCACCGCCTGGCACCCGGCCAGCAGCAGGGCATCTTCCAGAGCGTCGGTATGCTCGGGCAGTGTGGGGATTTTGATGTGTAACCAGGGCATGGCAAATCCTGTGCAAGGTTGGGCAGCGTCTGAGAGGTGAAGTGTACACCAGAGCGCCTGTTGGTTCAGTTTTGCCTGCAAACAGGCTCTCGAAGGGCTGTTTGCGGTCAAACAACAAAAAGCCGGGCAGAACCCGGCTTGGTAGTAATCAGTGTTCCGGCAATGGGTGCCGGATTGCCCGCTTACTGTTCGTCGGCCAGTTTATGCTCTAGGTAGTGAATGTTGACACCACCACGCGCAAAGCCTTCGTCTCGAACCAGATCCATTTGCAACGGGGTGTTGGTCTTGATCCCGGCGATGACCAGTTCATCCAGGGCCGATTTCATGCGTGCCAGCGCCTGAGGCCGATCGTCAGCCAGGGTGATCAGCTTGCCGATCATGGAGTCGTAAAACGGCGGGATGGTGTAGCCGGAATAAATGTGCGAATCCCAACGCACGCCCAGGCCACCGGGCGGGTGGAACTGGGTGATTTTGCCCGGGCTGGGCATAAACGTACGCGGGTCTTCGGCGTTAATGCGGCACTCAAAGGCATGGCCTTTGATCTGGATTTCATCCTGACGATAGGACAGCGGCTCGCCCGAGGCGATGCGCAGTTGTTCCTTGATGATGTCCACCCCGGTCACCATTTCGGTCACCGGATGCTCAACCTGAACGCGGGTGTTCATTTCAATGAAATAGAAGTTGCCGTCTTCGTATAGGAATTCAAAGGTGCCAGCGCCACGGTAGCCAATTTCGATGCAGGCATCCACACAGGCTTTCTGCACTTTGGCGCGCGCTTCCGGGTCGATGTGCGGAGCCGGTGCTTCTTCCATGACCTTCTGGTGACGACGCTGCAGTGAGCAGTCGCGATCGCCGAGGTGAATGGCGTTGCCGTGGGTGTCGGCCAGCACCTGAATTTCAACGTGACGCGGGTTTTGCAGGAACTTTTCCATGTAAACGGTGCCGTCACCAAAGGCGGCTGCGGCTTCGTTCTGTGTGACTTGTATGGCGTTGAGCAGGTCTTTTTCCGCATGAACAACGCGCATGCCGCGCCCGCCGCCACCGGCAGCGGCCTTGATGATGACCGGATAGCCCACCTGGCGACCCATGGCCAGGCATTTTTCCGGGTCGTCGGTCATCGGGCCATCGGAACCCGGAACCGTCGGCACGCCGGCTTTTTTCATGGCTTCAATGGCCGAAACCTTGTCACCCATCAGCCGGATAACGCTGGACGACGGGCCGATGAAGGTAAAGCCGGATTTCTCGACCTGCTCGCAGAAGTCAGCCCGTTCAGCTAGAAAGCCGTAACCGGGATGAATGCCATCGGCATCCGTGACTTCGGCCGCGGCGATCAGGGCGGGTATGTTCAGGTAGCTGGCTGAGGAGGCATTGGGACCAATACAGACCGACTCGTCGGCGAGCTTCACGTGTTTCAACTCACGGTCGACGACAGAGTGCACCGCCACCGTCTGAATGCCCAGCTCTTTGCAGGCCCGCAGGATGCGCAAAGCAATCTCGCCGCGGTTAGCAATCAGGACTTTCTTAAGCATGACAGGCCTCGTTAGCTGATGGTGACCAGGGGTTGGTCGAATTCGACCGGCTGACCGTTTTCGACCAGAATCGCTTCAACGGTGCCGCTCTTGTCGGCTTCGATCTGGTTCATCATCTTCATCGCTTCAACGATGCAAATGGTGTCACCCTGTTTCACTTGCTGGCCTACTTCTACAAAGTTGGGGCTCGTTGGCGACGGCGCGCGATAGAACGTGCCGACCATGGGTGAGCGTACAGAGTGGCCTGCCGGTTCAGCCGGGGCGCTGGGTTCGGCCGCTGCCGGGGCCGGTGCGGCGGCAGGCGCTGCCATTGGAGCAGGCGCTGCTGCGTAATGCATCTGCTGCGGGGGCAGGCTGTGTGAGGTACGGCTGATGCGAATGGCTTCTTCACCTTCAGTGATTTCAATTTCATCGATGCCGGATTCTTCCAGCAGTTCGATCAACTTCTTGACCTTGCGAATGTCCATAAGGGGTTCCTTTATTCAGTGCGTTAACTGTTGATGGGCGGCGTGCAGAGCGAGTTCGTAGCTGTGCGCTCCAAATCCACATATCACTCCGACCGCCTGGTCGGAAAGATACGAATGATGTCTGAACGGTTCACGGGCATGCACGTTGGACAGGTGCAACTCAATGTAGGGAATGGCAACCCCGGCTAGCGCATCGCGCAGGGCAACACTGGTGTGAGTGAATGCGCCGGGGTTGATCAGAATGAAGTTGACCCCTTCATCCCGGGCCTGGTGAATGCGGTCGATCAGCATGCCTTCGTGATTGCTTTGAGTACAGGCCAGGCTGTGGCCGAGGTCGGCAGCGGCGCGTGCTAGCGACTGTTCGATGTCGTTGAGCGTTGTGTGTCCGTATACCTCGGGCTCCCGAGTGCCCAGCAAATTGAGGTTGGGGCCATTGAGCAGCAGTAATTGCGCCATGAGTACCTGTGTGTCCTTAGCTGTTGGTCCGGATGAGAGTGTAGGTGGTGAATCGACCAATGTCCGGGAACCTGACCGGAAATATAGACGATAGTGCTGTTAAATTCGTCGAACAACTGAATCGGCGAATTTTAGTTGTGAATTTTCATCATCAAATGCCTGCCTTTCCATGCTTTTCGTGCATTTCAGGCGCTGTCCGGCCAGAGGGTGTGAAGACGGTCCAATAGCATTATTGCTTTTGTGACCATCATCCCTTGGTTTCGGGTGAGTGGATGACTAAGCTGGCGGCATAGCGATTACTTTTAACACTATTTCAAAGTCGACAGGCAGGGAGTTCAGACAAATGATTCGTGAACGATGGTCACGCATTAAGACAGGACTGGGTCGAGGGCTTGGCCGTTTTCGACTGACCGGTCGCTCCAGCCGCTGGCTGGGCCTGGCGGCGCTGGTTGTTTTTCTGGCACTGGTTCTGCTGGGCTGGTACTGGAGTAACGAACCCGGAGAGCGGGATGTCGTTGCGCTCGCCGAACGCCATGCCAGCGACAATGGCCACGAGCTGGTCGTTGGGTACACCACAACCTATACCCTTAAAGAACTGATGACGGTGGTACTTGAAAAGCCCGGTGGCTACCTGGCCAATGACGTGACCCCGCCTTCGCTGTGGCTCGACAACATGCCAAGCTGGGAGTTTGGGGTGATCATTCAGGTGCGGGATTTGAGCCGGGCCATGCGCCGAGATATGAGTCGTTCCCAGTCTCAGTCGACTGAAGATCCGGATCTGGCCAGAGCGGAGCCGCTGTTTCATTTTGACCACAACAGCTGGATGCTGCCGTCCACCGAGAGTGAGTATCGGCGTGGGCTTGAGTACATCGATGCCTACATGATGCGCCTGTCCGATCCCGAAAACACCCGGGCTCAGTTCTACGCGCGGGCCGATAACCTGAACCGCTGGCTGGAGGATGTCGAAACCCGGCTGGGCTCCCTGTCACAGCGATTGAGCGCCTCGGTGGGTCAGCGCAGCGTCAGTACCAATCTGATGCTCAACCCGGATGCGGCCACTAGCGTTATCAGTAGCGAAGAAGAGATTGTGAAAACGCCGCGTCTGGAAGTGGACAATGTTTTTTATGAAGCCCGGGGGTCTGCCTGGGCCTTGTTGCACATTTTAAAAGCGATCGAAGCGGATTTTGGTTCGATTCTGGATAACAAGAATGCCCGGGTCAGTTTGCAGCAAGTGATCCGTGAACTGGAAGGCACCCAGAGAATGGTCTTTTCGCCCATGGTCCTGAACGGCAGTGGCTTTGGTCTTCTGGCCAATCATTCGCTGGTCATGGCCAACTACATTTCGCGGGCGAACGCCGCTCTGGCCGATCTGCGCGAGCTGATGGCCAGTGGCTAACGGGTTATCGCCAGACGTAAAAAAGCCGGGACCGTGATCCCGGCTTTTTTTAGCATTTTTTGGCGATTCAGGCCAAATTGATTATTGCTTGTCGTAGGCGTTGGCCGCTTCGGTAATAATTTCTTTGGCGCGGGCTGCATCGGCCCAGCCTTCGACTTTGACCCACTTGCCTTTTTCGAGATCCTTGTAGTTCTCGAAAAAGTGTTTGATTTGCTCCAGCAGCAGGGCGGGCAGGTCGGTCACTTCCTGAACATCGTCGTACAGAGCGCTGAGCTTGCTGTGCGGAACCGCAACCACTTTGGCATCGGAACCCGCTTCGTCGGTCATTTCCAGAACGCCCACCGGACGCGCGCGAATGACACTGCCGGGTACCACCGGATAGGGCGTGACGACCAATACGTCTACCGCATCGCCGTCATCGGCCAGGGTGTTGGGGATGTAGCCGTAGTTGGCCGGGTAAAACATGGGCGTAGCCATGAAGCGGTCGACCATCAGCGCGTCGAAATCCTTATCGATTTCGTATTTGATCGGGCTGCTGTTCGCCGGTATTTCAATGGCAACGTAGACATCGTTAGGCAGGTCTTTCCCGGCCGGGATCTGGTTATAGCTCATGAAGCGGGCCTCCTGGTTCGTAAAAGGGTACCGCCTGGTCTCAGGCGGCAAGTATTAACAGTGTGCGCGCCATTATAGGGACTGACACGCCGCTTTGCAGCCTTACCATGGTCGCAGTATGAGGGTTTTCTGCAGGGTGCACAGAGCTCATTCACTGTGGGTGATGCTGGCAAAGCGTTCGAAATAGTCCGGAAAGGTTTTTGACGTACAGCCCGGGTCGTTAATGGTGATCTCGGCCTCGCTGAAAGCCGCCAGCGAAAAGCACATCGCAATGCGGTGATCGTTGTAGGTGTCAATGGCGGCCGATTGCACTACCTTGGGCGGCGTGATGGCAATGTAATCCTCGCCTTCATCCACAGTAGCGCCCAGTTTGCGCAATTCTGTTGCCATGGCCGCCAGCCGGTCGGTCTCTTTGACCCGCCAGTTATAAATATTGCGAATGCGTGTGGTGCCCTCGGCAAACAGGGCCGTGGTGGCAATGGTCATGGCCGCATCGGGAATGTGGTTCAGGTCGACATCGACGGCTTTAAGTGGACCGTCTTTGCTGACCTCAATCCAGTGTTCGCTCCAGGTGACCCGGGCGCCCATTTGTTCGAGTACCTCGGCGAAACGGGCATCACCCTGTACCGATGCCGTTCCGGTGCCTTCAACCCGAACCGGTCCGCCACCAATGGCGCCAGCGGCAAGAAAATAGCTGGCACTGGAGGCATCGCCCTCAACCATGATCCGACCCGGGCTGACATAGGCTTGGTCGGCGCTGATGTGAAAAGAGTGGTAATTGTCGTTGGTAACCGTCACTCCGAATTGCTGCATGACATTGAGCGTGATGTCGATGTAAGGCTTTGACACCAGCTCACCGCTCACTTTGATGGTGAGGTCTTCCGTCAGCAGGGGGGCTGTCATCAGCAGTGCGGTGAGAAACTGGCTGGAAATACTGCCATCGATACTGACTTCGCCGCCTCGAAGTGTCTGCGCTTTAATCCGCAGAGGCGGGAAACCGGCTTGTCCGAGGTAGGTTACGTTGGCACCCAGTGGCGTCAGGGCGTCGACCAGGTCGCCGATGGGGCGTTCAGCCATGCGCGGCTCACCGGTCAGTTCAAACTCACCGGAACCGGCACAGAGGGCGGCAGCCAGGGGCCGCATGGCGGTGCCCGCATTGCCCAGAAACAGCGTTAACACCTGGCCGCGAGCCAGCTCACCCGCCTGACCGACCACGCGGCATTCGGTGCCATCGTCGCTCAGGTAATAAGGAATGCCCAGTTCGTACAGGGCGTCGAGCATATAGCGGATGTCGTCGCTGACCAGCAGGTTGCTGACGCGGGTAGTGCCCTTGCACAGGGCCGCCAGCAGCAGGATTCGGTTCGACAGGCTTTTGGAGCCGGGAATGTGAACGGTGCCGCGCGCCTGTCGCAGTCTGGGGAGGGTCAGAGTTTGCATAGCCATCCGTACGCTGAAGAAATCGGGCGACTATTGTACGTCAGCTTGGGGTGGTCTTGCATCCGGTGCAACACCTTGAAAGAAAGTGTTGCACCTTACGGTATGCTGATCGGGGTTTGTGCTGTTATTTAACAATCAGAATATCGACCGTTATCCGGTCCAGAATTTTCTCGGCGGTATGGCCCAGCAGCCAGCGTTCCAACCCGCTTCGGGCCACGGCCCCCATGATGACCATGTCAACATTGGCCTGGTGCAGGTACTCCGGAATAACCGACAGGGTTGAACCGGTTTCGAGCACCGTGTTGGCCCGGTCGATCTGGTGCTGATCGGCCAGTTGGTGCAAGGCCTGCTCATGTTGCTCGCGAATCTCTTCACTGATGTCGGCACTGTCAATGGTGGGCTGATCGAGGTAGATAAGCAGTGGCGTGGGATCGTACACATGCAGCAGTTCGAGCCGGCCGTTGAGGTGGGTGCCAAAATCCTTGCCCCAGCGGACAATGTGTTCATCGAGCGTATCGGGTTTGTCGTTGGCCTGCACCGGGTCTACAGCGGCGGTAAGGCGCACCGGGTCACCCCAGGCGTTTGATTTGGTCAGCAGCAGCGGCACCGGGCAATGGCGAATCAGCTCCCAGTCGGTCTGGCTGAAAAAAGTACGTTGAATGACGTTTTGATGGTGGGTGGCCTTTACCACCATATCGGTCGGGTGGTCAGACAGGTAATTCAATAACGCCGTGCCGGCATGTTTGTCCCAGACGCCTTCGAGTGAGACCTCGACGGCTTCATTGCGAGCGATGTCTGCGATGGTTTCCAGCCCTTCCATCATACGATGCATGTAGGCTTTCTGGGCTTTTTCCGACGTCTCCGGGTTGAGTGGGTGATTGGACGCCAGGCTGGCATTGTACCCGCAGGCGAACAGGGTGAGGTGCGCGTCGTCAAGACGCGCCAGACGGCTGGCCTTGCTGACGGCCAGGGCACTGTCTTCGGCCGGATCAATCAAGACAATAATGTGTTTGTGTTTAAACATGGCCAGTTCCTCACAGGGTCGATACATTCGGCGGCTGTTGTCTAAAGCTTAGTCGCAGTTACTGCGCTTGTCTGCGCGTGCTTCAAATTATTCCGAGTCTTCCCGGTGCTGGCTGCCATTAGTCGGCCGGGGTAAAAACCGTCACCACTTTTTGCACGCCCGAGACTTCCGACGCGATAGTCACCGCCTGTTGCGCAGTCTCACGGGTCACGCGGCCAAGCAAATAAACAACACCTTCTTCAACCACAATATTCACGTTGGATGAGGAGAATTCATCGGTGGTAAACATTCTCGATTTAACTTTTACCTCGAGCCAGGAGTCGTTCGTGCGCACGCCCGCTGAGATAGGTGCCTTGGCAGAAAGGTGGTTGTGCACAGCTTCAACCGTAGGGTCATTGCGCGCAACCTCGGTGGCCCGGGCAATAAGGTCGGTGCTGGGAACCTGACCAACCAGAAGCACCAGACCGCTGTTAACGTGAATGCCAATGCGGCTCTGGCTGAACCGCTCATCGGCTTTGTCGAGGTTGACGGCCAAGCGCGTTTCGAGGCTGTTGTCGTCAATCACCTGGCCCATGCTGCGGCCTTCGGTGTCAGGAACAATGGGCTCATCGGTGGCGCTGCCTAGCAGGCTAGCGCACCCGCTGAGGGCGAGAAAACCGGACATAACGATGATAACAGGGAGTTTCATATCAGAGCTCACTTCCAAATAATTGATGTTCGATCAGCGCACCCAGGCAGTTCAGAATCAAATGGTGGGTGAGCTGCAGACTGGTATTGGTGGCGCCGGAAACACTGAGTTCAACATCATTCTCTTCCAACAGGGTGGCGATGTCACCACCGTCCGGCCCGGTTAGTGCGACAACGCACAAACCCATGTCGTGAGCAGCCTGCACCGCTTTGATGACGGCAGGCGCTTTGCCCGATGCTGAAATCGCGAGCAGCACGTCCTGTTCGTGCCCGAGCGTGCGAACCTGACGGGCGAAGATGTCATTGGGGTTGGTGTCGTAGCTGATGCCACTCATCAGCGACCCGTCTCCCGACAGCGCCAAGACGGGCAAGCCGGGACGCTCCCGGTCGAATCGACTGAGCATGCCCGTGGCAAAGCCCTGGCCCAGTGCGGCGGAACTGCCCATGCCGCAGACCAGTATTTTTCCGTCGTTAAGCAGCGCTTCGGTTAGCAGGTCGGCGCCGTGGTGCAGCAATTCGTCGAGTTGTTCGGCCACCCACTGAAAGGATTCCAGGCTTTGGCCAATGTGCTCGTAGAG
Source organism: Saccharospirillum alexandrii (assembly GCF_004000275.1). GTDB lineage: Bacteria > Pseudomonadota > Gammaproteobacteria > Pseudomonadales > Natronospirillaceae > Saccharospirillum > Saccharospirillum alexandrii. The sequence goes on along the minus strand of NZ_RCIP01000002.1, from coordinate 143,306 downwards.
AATGTCATCGGGCTCGGTCATCAGGCCGCAAAGGCTCCTTTAATCCAGTGGATGGCATTGTTCTTATCAAGTGCCAGTACATCAAAGCGAGCGCCACAGCGGGCTTGCGCCGGGTTAGATTGCAAATACCATTGTGCCGCCCGAATCAGCTTTTTCTGTTTCGCGGGGGTCACGCTGGCGCTGGCGGAGCCAAACCGCTCGTTACGGCGTTGCCGGACTTCGACAAACACCAGCGTTTCTCCATCGCGGCAAATCAGATCGATCTCGCCAACCTTTACCTGAAAATTGCGCGCCAGTACCGTCCAGCCCTGTTGCTGGCACCAGTCGTAAGCCTGGTCTTCCGCATCGCCGCCTTTTACCGGTCGCCAAACCATCAGGGTGTTGTGCCCGTTGGGTTGAGTACGTTGATCAGCCCGGTGCCGGGGCGAACTTCACCGTTGCTGAACTGGGCCCAGGTCAGCTCGCGCTCAATGCGTTGCCGGGCATCGAGCCTTAAAGTGCCGGTGACACCGTAGACGCGGGTGTCTGGAAACTGTTGCAGTTGTGGCAAGCGTGGATAGAGGCGGTAGCTGTCTACTCCCAATGCGACCAGAGATTCAAAGCCGGCAAACTGTTCATTGAACGCTGCCCGGACATCGCGCTTGATCGGGTTTTCGCGCAGCTCCCAGGGCATTTCGACGAACGACACGCCGTTCAGATCCTGATCGCGGCTGGTGTTGCGGGTGCCATCATACAGGTGCGATGTGGCCATAACCGGAATGTCCGAGGCGTATTGAAAGTTCAGCATGGGTTTAAGCTGTCGAGCCTGGGACGGAAAAGCGACCATGAATATCATGTCGATGTCTTCGCGCCGGCGTGGTTCAAAAATAATGTCTCGCTCAATCAGAGTATCGAGCGCACGCATGCGTCGTTCACTCTGGTCGATATTGAGTGCCCGGCGAACCGTGTTGAGGTATTGGTCTGGCTGGGTATAGAGCGATTTGCTGGTTATCCGCCCGCCCTGGGTTTCCCAGTTGCGAACGAAGGTGTCGCTCACTTTGCGGCCCCATTCAGAATCGGGTGCCAGCACCATGGCGTTGCGGTTGCCCTGCTGCCAGGCCTGCTCGGCAACCTGCTTGGCTTCGTCTTCCGGTGCCAGACCGAACTGGTAAAAGTTGGATGGACCGCTGCCCGCGAGGTCGCTGTAGTTCAAGGCCAGTACCGGAACTGACAGCACGGTTTGTTGCTGCAATTGCTGAACCCGCGTTTTATCGAGCGGACCGATGATCAAATCTGCGCCTTCGAACACGGCTTGCTTATAGGTGTTATAGGCATCGGCATTTTCGGTGGTGTCAAAGAAGGTCAGTGAGGGGACTTCGCCCTCTTCAAGGCTCGATTCATACCAGGCAGCTAACAAGCCGCTGCGTATGGCTTTGCCGGCCATCTCCAGCGGACCCGACAGTGGCAGCAGTACCGCGATGTTGCGTGGCTGGGTGTTGGCCAGTTGGCGCAGTAAGGCCAGGTCACCGGGGATGTTCTGAGCGGCCGGGTGTGACGGGTGGCTGTTTATCCATTCGTCGATGGCGATCACCTGGCGGCGCAGGTCGTCCGGATTGTCCCGTGCGATCAGCGCCAGCTCAAGCCAACCGGTCAGGTCGGGGCTCGATTCTGCCGCCACCAGGTCGCGAATCGATTCTTCGGGCACCAGTTGCAGGTCGAACCAAATCTGCTCGTTATTGAAGCGGGCATCATCACCTTCTAAAACCGGCGCCAGAAATATTCGCTCACGCGCGGCCGACAAATAGCTGCCGGAATATTCGTAAGCTTCCGCTCGCATCAGGCTGATGACTTTTTGCTGCTCCAGCGGCAAGCCATCGAACAGGGAAGCGCGGTCGCCACTGAGCCAGTTGAGTGCTTCATTGCCGTCACCCAGGCTCAGCGCCAGCTCGGCTCGGAGTTGGGCGTAGCGCGTTCGCTGGGCCGTGGTTAACTGATTGAACTGAAGACCGCTCAGTACCACCTCGGCTTCATTGACCTGGTAGTCTTCAAGCAATGCCTGCGCCTGGTCCAGGCGTTGATCGACCAGGCCGTCGACCGTTTGTACCGATTCATCCGACGACGGTTCCGGGGTTGTTGACTGGCTGGCGCATCCGGCCAGCATCGCGATGGCAATTCCGATGCAAAGTGGCAGAGCAGTTTTGATGGTGGGCATTTTCAACATGGACCGGGCGCTGGTTACAATGGATTACCAGCATTCTACTGAATAAAGTGAAGATGAAATAGGGCGTTGCCTGTAAGGAAGCCGCTTCTGGTACAGTGTCGGTAATTACCGTTCCCGTTAACCCTAGTCTGCCCGGGTGCTTCTGCACCACCCAACCGAGGTCTCATGTCTGCCAATACAACTCTGCCAGCGGCTCTTTATGTCGTCGCGACGCCCATCGGAAATCTGGATGATATTACGCGCCGTGCGGTTTCGGTGCTGTCGTCCGTGGACGTTTGCTGCGCTGAAGATACCCGGCACAGCCGCCGTCTGCTGGATCATCTGGGAGCGTCACCCCGGCTCATCTCCGTCCATGAGCACAATGAGCGTGACCGTGGACACTTTATTGTTTCTTTACTGGAGCAAGGCCAGTCGGTCGCGCTGATCAGCGATGCCGGTACGCCGCTGATCTCCGACCCTGGCTATCACCTGGTTCAGGCCGTGGCCGACGCCGGCTTTCCGGTGCACCCGGTTCCCGGGGTCAGCGCGGTCATTACCGCCTTGAGTGTCGCGGGCCTGCCGACGGATCACTGGCGCTTCGAAGGCTTTCTGCCAGCTAAAACGGCCGCCCGGCAAAAAGCGTTGCAAGCCTGTGCAGAGAGCCCTCACACCCTGGTGTTTTACGAAAGCAGTCACCGCATTCTGGCCAGTCTGGCGGACATGGTATCGGTCTATGGTGGCGAGCGGCGAGTGGTGGTTGCCCGGGAGCTGACCAAGACCTTTGAAACGGTCTTGCGGGGCACACTCGATGAGGTGCTCGGCTGGGTTGAGGCGGACGAGCATCAACGTAAAGGTGAGTTTGTGGTGATGGTGGCCGGGGAGGCGCGTACGGACTCGTCGGTTGGGCTGGACCCCAAAGCGCTGGCAGTTGTATTGGCACCACTGATGCCGCCCAAGCAGGCAGCGGCCGCCATGGTGTCGTTAATCGGTGGGCGCAAGAAAGAGTGGTATGAGCTGATTACCGGGTTGAATCGGGCCGATTGAGGTTCAGGGGCGCTGCGACAGAAAAACACTTGCGATTCGTCGGGTTTCCCGTATTGTGCGCCCCGCGAGTTGGCCAGACAGTCGCTGCTTCGAAAGAAGGAGAGGAAAGTCCGGGCTCCATAGGGCAGGGTGCCAGATAACGTCTGGGCGGCGAAAGCCGACGGAAAGTGCAGCAGAAAGGAAACCGCCTCTCGTTCGCGAGCGGTAAGGGTGAAAAGGTGCGGTAAGAGCGCACCGCAGGTCTGGTAACAGAGCTGGCGATGGTAAACCCCACCTGGAGCAAGGCCAAATAGGGTCCCACTAAGGCGCGGCCCGCGTCGGGACCGGGTAGGCTGCTTGACCCTGCGGGTGACTGCAGGGCTAGACGAATGACTGTCCACGACAGAACCCGGCTTATCGGCTGACTCGCCCTCTTTTATCCTCCTTGATATGCCCCGGAATAGGGGTCGTACAGGTAGACTCAACAGCCAGCGCTTGTTTGGCGCCGTGTTGATTAGCCCCTCTTTAATTCGTTTGAACCTCAATGCAAGTAGCTCGCTGCACTATTTATGGCGGCTTCATTTTTTGACCGTATTTTCTTTGGCAAACGACACGGTTCCGTCTCCTTCTGAAGTCCAATGTCAGCAAACCGCAAAGCCCGTAACGATGCGGCTGTGCGCCGTTTCACATCTGACCGGTGTTCTGCTTCTGTAATTCTCTATGTGACTTATAGGCTGGTTTTATATTCCAAAATATTCTTTAACTTAATGTGTCACTTTAACTTGAGCGGCCAAGTTGGTCTGTTTGCTTGGGTTTGGTGTGTTAGTGGTCGCTAACTTTAGGGTGTGGGATTGTGCGCTATTTCCTAACTTGCTGTTTTTAGTGGTTTTTTCTGAAGCTCCCAGGCTAGTGACCACTTGCTTGTGGGTCGCGTGACTCCTATAGTGTCGTTATGTGGAGAAAAGTGGCAAAAAGTGGGTTTGAAGGGCAGGGATTGACCGGAATTGGCCGTTAGGCACCCGGGCACGCATCCGGCACAACCCAACAGGAAGTCAGACCAACACAACGGATTACGACCACCATGGCACGAGCGACCGACACAATCATGCTCCGAGGAGTGCACACCCTGGCATTGGATGCCAAGGGTCGCCTCGCCGTGCCCAGTCGTTACCGCTCTGTGTTACAGGCGCTGGCCGAAGGCCAGCTAGTGGTCACCATTGATACTGAAGCCCGCTGTTTGCTGATTTACCCGCTGGATGAGTGGGAAGTCATTCAGGAAAAAATCACTGCACTGTCCAGCTTCAACAAGGCGGCCCGCCGTATTCAGCGTTTGCTGGTCGGTCATGCGACGGATGTGGAGATGGACGGTTCCGGTCGGGTGCTGATTCCGCCGCCGCTGCGGGATTATGCCAGCCTGGATAAAAAAGTCGTGCTGCTGGGCCAGGGCAACAAATTTGAATTGTGGTCGGAAGAACTGTGGGAGCGCACGCGCGATGCCTACCTGGATGAAGCCGGCGATGAAGACACCCTAACTGAAGAACTGGAGCAAATTTCACTGTGACCCCAACACCGGACCAGGCGTTCAGTCATGAAACCGTTTTGCTGCACGAGACCGTGGCGGCATTGCGGGTGGCGGATGGCGTCTACGTCGACGGTACTTTCGGCCGGGGGGGGCACAGCCGTTTGTTGTTAGAGCAGTTGTCGCCCTCGGGTCAGTTGGTCGTGGTGGATAAGGACCCGCTGGCGATCGCGACGGCCAATGAGCTGGCTGAGCGGGATTCCCGGGTCAGCGTCTGCCACGCCAGCTTCGCCGATTTGAAATCTCAGTTGCAGCAGCGCGATCTGGCCGGCCGGGTTAATGGCATCTTGCTGGACCTGGGTGTGTCTTCGCCGCAGCTGGATGATGCCAGCCGGGGGTTCAGTTTCCGCGCGGATGGTCCTTTGGATATGCGCATGGATCCGACCGCGGGCGTCAGTGCAGCACAGTGGATTGCGCACGTTGGCGAAACGGACCTGGCCAATGTGCTGTTTCGCTACGGCGATGAGCGCTACAGCCGCCGGATTGCCCGCGCCATCGTGCGCGCGCGCGGTGAAGCACCTATTACCACAACCTTGCAATTGGCGGACATCGTGTCGAAGGCACACCCGGCCTGGGAGCGTCACAAGCACCCGGCAACGCGCAGTTTTCAGGCAATCCGCATACACATCAACGCAGAGTTGGCCGATCTGGAAGCGCTGCTGGCCGACTGCGTTGAATTGCTGGCCCCCGGTGGCCGGCTGGCGGTCATTACCTTTCACAGCCTGGAAGACCGGCTGGTTAAGCGGTTTATTCGTGAGCAGGAGCAGGGCCCTGAGTTACCGCCGGGTTTGCCGGTTCTCGAAGCCGAGATTCCGCGCACCATGAAAAAGGTCGGTAAGCCGATCAAGGCCAGTGCGGCGGAAGTGCAGGGCAATATTCGCTCGCGCAGTGCAACCCTCAGGGTTGCTGAGAAGTTGTGATGGAGGTCGGGTGATGTCCTGGCCAGCCCGGTTGCTGACACTGGGGTTGCTGGTTGCGGTGCTGGTGTCCGCGTTCGGGGTCATTCAGGTGACCTACCAGACCCGGGTGCAGTTTGCCCAGTTGGAGTCTTTGCGGCTGGAAGGGCAGCGACTGGAAGAAGAATGGGGGCGCTTACTGCTGGAAGAGAGCGCTTTTTCGTCTCCAGCCCGGGTCGAGCGTCTGGTGCGCGAAGAGTTGGGTATGTCGGAACCTGAGCCAGGGCAGATGCGCTGGTTGAACCGAAGCGAACAGCAAACACAAACAGACTGAGTTGAGTCACTTAAAAGGGAAGCCGGAAAAATCATGTTGGCAAACTGGCGCTTTCATTTCGTTCAAATCGTACTGCTGGCTCTGCTGGCAGTTGTGATTTGGCGTGTGCTCAGTTTGCAGGTACTGGAAAAGGAGTTTTTGATCGACCAGGGGACGTCGCGCTGGCAGCGAGCTGAAGTGATTAACGCGCCCCGGGGCATGCTGACTGATCGCCATGGCGAGCCGGTCGCGGTTAGTACACCCGTGGTTTCTGTCTGGGCCGACCCTCGCGAGCTTGGCGAGTCGGATATCAGCCGTCTCGCGGCGGCATCAGGGGTGAGTGAACGCACGCTGGCGGCGCGCCGCCAGCAACACCGCGCCTTCATGTACGTAACCCGCCACCTGGCACCTTCTGATGCGGAAGAGATTCTGGCGCTGGGCATTCCCGGCGTTTATGGGCTGACCGAATACAAACGGTATTACCCGGCGGGTGAGGTGGCCAGTCACATCGTTGGGATCACGGATATTGACGACCGTGGTCAGGAAGGTATTGAGCTGGCTTACGACCGGCAGTTGCAGTCGCGCGCTGGCAAAAAAGAAGTGATTCGCGATCTGATTGGCCGGTCGGTGCGTGATGTTGGCGAGCTCGAAGCCCCGAAGGCGGGTCGGGATCTGAGTCTGACCCTGGACCTGAGGTTGCAGTATCTGGCCTACCGGGAGCTGAAGAAAGCCGTGACGCAGATGGGCGCAACCGGCGGGTCCGTCGTGATGATGGATGTGCATACCGGTGATGTGCTGGCTATGGTGAACCAGCCTGGCTTTAACCCCAATAACCGGGCCAGCATGACGCCTGCCGCCATGCGCAACCGGGCGATGACCGACCAGTTTGAACCGGGTTCGGTGATGAAGCCCATCACCATGGCAGTTGCGCTGCAAAGTGGCCAGTTCCGACCCGACACCGTTATTGATACCAGCCCGGGCTATATGAGGCTGGGCAGCTACACCATTCGCGATTTTCGCAATTACGGTGAATTGGATCTGACCGGCATTATTACCAAGTCGAGCAACATTGGCATGGCCAAGGTAGCGCTGGCGCTCGAAGGGCAGGATATCTGGGACATGCTCTACTCGCTGGGTCTGGGTCAGAGTACGGGCATTGGCTACCCCGGTGAAGCGGTTGGCCGCTTGCCGAATCAGGTGGAGTGGCGGCCGGTCGAGCAAGCGTCCATGGCCTATGGCTACGGGATTGCGGTCACGCCACTGCAATTGGCCCAAGCTTACTCGACCCTGGCCAATGGCGGACACAAGGTCAACGCTCGCATTCTGATGGATGCGCCCATTGAGACGGGTCCACAGGTCATCTCCGGCGAAATCTCCAGTCAGGTCCTGGCGATGATGGAGACTGTGGTGCAACCGGGCGGCACCGGCACCTCCGCTACGCTCGACTGGTTCAGTGTGGCAGGCAAGACAGGTACCGTGCACAAGGTGGGCGGTGAAGGTTATTTTGACGATCGCTATATGTCGACCTTTGTGGGAGTAGCGCCGGCCCAAAATCCCGAAGTGGTCACCGTGGTGGTGATCAACGAACCGCCTTCCGATGCTTATTATGGTGGTCGGGTGGCAGCGCCTGTATTTAACGGCATTATGCGGCAGGCACTGCCTTTACTGGGCGTCGAGCCGGATCTGATTCCACCCCAGGCGCGCATGGAGGGTGATCAATGATGCCTCTGCATAAAGGCTTGCCTGGTATTCCTGAGTTGTCTGGCCTGGCCGTGCGCGATCTGACGCTCGACAGCCGTGAAGTGGGCCGCAAGGATGTGTTTATTGCGCTGAAAGGGGCGGCCGTTGATGGCCATGATTATATAGACGCGGCGGTCAAGGCCGGTGCGGTTGCGGTCATCGCTGAACACCCGGTAGCGGACACAGACGTGCCGGTTGTGGTCGTTTCTGATCTTAAAGCCCGGTTGGGTGAGCTGGCGCACGATTTTTATCAGGCACCCAGCGACCATCTGCAAATGATCGGTATTACCGGTACCAACGGCAAGACGTCGACCTGCCAGTACATTGCTCAGTCGCTGGATTATTTGGGTAAGCGCTGCGGCATCATCGGCACCAATGGTCAGGGTTTGTGGGGTGCCTTGCAGGAAACCATGAATACCACGCCCGATGTGGTGCGCTTGCACCGCGAACTGGCGCGACAGCGGGACCAGGGTGGACATTTTTGCGCGATGGAAGTGTCGTCCCACGGTCTGGTTCAGGGCCGAGTTGCCGGAGTGCGCTACAAGACGGCTGTCTTCACCAACCTGAGCCGTGACCATCTGGACTATCACGGCACCATGGAAGCCTACGGCAACGCCAAGTGGACTCTGTTCCAGTGGCCAGGCCTGGTGAATGCCATTGTGAACCTCGATGATACCTGGGTGCAGCAGCATTTGGACAGCATTGTGGCCGAGCGGGTCATTACCTTTGGTCATACACCCGAGGCGGATGTTCGTGTGGTTTCTTACCAGTGCCACCCCGGTGGCATCGATGCTGTGATCACAACGCCCTGGGGCGAAACTGAATTGAATCTTCCTCTTCTCGGGCAATTTAACCTGAGCAATGCACTGGCCGCTTTTTCGGTGCTGCTGTCTGAATCTGTACCCTTGTCGACCGCTGCGCGGGTGTTGTCGACCTTGCGTCCGGTCAAGGGTCGTATGGAAAAACTGACGCTCGACTCCGGCCTCACCGTGGTCGTCGACTATGCCCACACACCCGATGCCGTCAGCAAGGCGCTGTCGGCCTGCCGGGATCATGTGTCCGGGCGGCTGGGTGTGATTTTTGGCTGCGGCGGAGACCGCGACCCCGGTAAGCGCCCTGAAATGGCCGCCGCGGCAGAGCAGGGGGCTGATTTTGTGGTAGTCACCGATGATAACCCGAGAGGTGAGGCCTCAGCGGCCATTCTGGCTGATATTCGACCGGGCTTTACGTACCCTGATCGTGTGACTGAAATTCCCGACCGGCGCTCCGCTATTGAACAAACCCTGGCGCGCTGTGGTTCAGGTGATGTGCTGCTGATTGCCGGTAAAGGCCATGAGGCCTACCAGGAAATCCTGGGTACGCGGCACCCGTTTTCCGATCAGGAAACCGTATTGGCCTGGCAGGAGGTTAACCATGTGGAGTGATCCGACATTGAGCCAGTGGGCCGCTGCCTGTCAGGGACAGCTTATTGGCGAAGACCGGGTTGTCGGGGCGGTATCAACCGACAGCCGCACCGTTGTAACGGGCGACGTCTATGTCGCCCTGGTGGGCGACCTGTTCGATGGGCACAACTATGTGACGACGGCCATTTTCAAGCAAGCGGCGGCTATTGTTGTGCATAGCCCCGTCGCTGACTGTCCGGTACCGCAGTTGGTGGTTGATGACACACGCCAGGCGCTGGGGTACTTGGCCGGGCTGCTGCGCAACGCATTTGAAGGCCAGGTGGTGGCAATTACCGGCAGCGCCGGTAAGACCTCTACCCGGTCTATGTTACAGCATATTTTTAACCAGCAGCCCGGGTTGCTGGCAACGCAGGGTAATTTCAATAACGACATTGGTGTACCGAAAACCTGGTTTCGGCTGAGTGATCAGCATCAGCGCGTCTTGCTGGAAATGGGGGCCAGTGCTGTCGGAGAGATTGAGTGGATGACCCGCTTCTCCCGTCCGCACATCAGTCTGCTGCTGAACGCGTCTGAAGCCCATTCAGACGGCTTTGGTGGTCTGGAACAGGTTCGTCAGGCCAAAGGCGAGATTCTTGAAGGCACCGAACGCGATGGCGGTTGTGTGCTTAATCATGACGACCCGGGGTATCAGGGCTGGCTGAAGCGGGTGGTTGATCGTCGGGTGATCAGTTTCGGACAGCACAGTCGGGCTGATGTGTGCCTGTTGTCTTTCCAGGCCTCGGGTACCGGCAGTGAATTCACCCTGTCATTGCCCGATGGCGATATTTCGGTCTCCTGGTCGATGCTGGGCAAGCACATGGCGTTGAACGCAGCTGCCGCTGCAGCAACAGCCTGGCTGGCCGGTGTGTCGCCTTTGGATATCGCCGAGGGGTTGTCGCAAATGCAACCCGAGCCCGGCCGGTTGGAACCGCTGGTGTCCGGGCATGGCGGCATCCTGATCAACGATGCCTATAACGCCAGTCCGGCGTCGGTTAAAGCTGCTATCGATGTATTGTCGGAGCAAAGCAGCGATACGTTGTTGATATTGGGCGATATGGCGGAGCTTGGCGATGATAGCCACACACTGCACCAGGAGCTGGGTGTATACGCGCGCGGCCGTATTCAGTCGCTCTGGACGCTGGGAACAGAATCATCCGTGACCGCCGAAGCTTTTGGTGGTCAGTCATTTGAAACGTTGAAGCAATTGCTGGATGCATTGCCATCCAGATTGACAGAAACCACCGCAGTACTGGTCAAGGGATCGCGCAGTGCAGGTATGGAACGGGTCGTAGAAACCCTGAAAAGGAAACCTTGATGTTTGTTTGGTTGACACAGTACCTCATTCAGCTCCACTCCGGCTTCGGCGTGTTGCAGTACCTGACACTGAGAGCCATTTTCGGCGTGCTGACGGCGCTCGGTGTGTTGCTGATTCTGGGCCCCTGGCTGATTCGGACACTGCGTCAGTACCAGATTGGTCAATCGGTTCGAACCGACGGACCCCAGAGTCATTTGAGCAAGGCGGGCACGCCTACCATGGGCGGTGCGCTGATTCTGGTGTCGATTGTTGTGTCGACACTGCTGTGGGCTGATCTGGGTAATCGTTATATCTGGATCACCATTCTGGTGACCGCCGGGTTTGGCGCCATTGGCTGGGTTGATGATTACCGCAAGGTGGTCAAGCGTGACAGCCGCGGTTTGTCGGCTCGCTCAAAGTATCTCTGGCAGTCGGTGTTTGGGCTGGGCGGTGCGCTGGCGCTGTTCTGGACATCGGGTGATTACATTGTGGCGAACACCCTTTATGTGCCGTTTTTCAAGAACATCGCCATTGTACTGGGCGGCTTTTTTGTGGTGCTGGCCTATTTCGTCATTGTCGGTACGTCCAATGCGGTCAACCTGACCGACGGCCTGGACGGCCTGGCGATACTGCCCACTGTGCTGGTCGGTGGCGCTTTGGGTGTACTGGCTTACGTTGGCGGCAATGCGGTGTACTCGGAATACTTGCAGATTCCCTATGTGCCGGGCGCGGGTGAGCTGATTATCATTTGCGGCTCGCTGGTCGGCGCCGGCCTCGGTTTTTTGTGGTTCAACACCTACCCGGCCCAGGTATTTATGGGAGATGTCGGGTCGCTGGCGCTGGGCGCCTGCCTGGGTGTGATGGCGGTGATCGTTCGGCAGGAGTTGGTGCTGTTCATTATGGGCGGTGTTTTTGTGGCCGAGACGGTCTCGGTGATTTTGCAGGTCGCGTCCTACAAGCTGACCGGCCGGCGGATTTTCCGGATGGCACCCCTGCACCACCACTATGAATTAAAAGGCTGGCCCGAACCCCGGGTCATTGTTCGGTTCTGGATCATCACCGTCATTCTGGTGTTGATTGGTTTGGCAACGTTGAAGATTCGCTGATATGGCACTGATAGCAGCAGACACACAGTATTTAGTCGTGGGCCTTGGGGCTACAGGGCTGTCGTGTGTCCGTTATCTGGTGGCGAAGGGCAAATTGGTTTCGGTGATCGACAGCCGGCAGGCGCCGCCGGGGCTCGATGCGTTGCGAGCTGAATTTCCGGACGTTGAGGTTACGCTCGGTGGCTTTGATGCCGATGTCATGACCCGGGTGGATGTCCTGGTGATGAGTCCGGGAGTGCCGCTGTCGACTCCGGCGGTTCAGACAGCGCTCGCAAACGGAGTGCGCCTGAGCAGCGACATCGAACTGTTCTGCCAGGCGCACCAGGGCCGAACTGTTCTGATCACCGGGTCCAATGCCAAATCGACGGTCACCAGTTGGCTGGCGGATATCGCCAGTCGTGCTGGGGTCACTTTTGTGGTTGGGGGTAATCTCGGGCAGCCAGCCCTCACCTTGTTGGAAGAGCCGGCCGAGTTGGCGATTCTGGAGTTGTCGAGCTTTCAATTGGAGCTGGTCGGGCCCTTGCGTGCCGATGTGGCCACGGTACTGAATGTGTCCGAGGATCATCAAGACCGTTACCCGAGCTTTGCTGCCTACCAGCAAACCAAGCAGCGCATTTACTTTGGTTGCCGTCACGCCGTGTACAACCGCGACGACGTTCTTACCTCGCCGCTGCTGCCAACCGGTGTCGCCCAGACAACCTTTGGCCTGGACCAGCCCGATCTGAATCAGTTCGGCGTGTTGGAGCATGACGGCGAAGCCTGGCTGGCCTGTGGTCGTGACCTGTGGATCCGGGCAAAGGACGTTGCCTTGCCGGGTCGTCACAATCGCAGCAATGCCCTGGCGGTAATGGCGCTGGCTCAGGCTATTGGCCTGGACCGCGACGCTATTCTGGCTTCCTTGAAAGCCTTTAAAGGTTTGCCGCACCGGTGCGAACCCGTTGGGTCCATCGATGGTGTGCAGTTTGTGAATGATTCAAAAGGCACCAATGTGGGTGCCACCCTGGCCGCTGTCGAAGGACTCGGTAGAGATCATCCCGGACGCCTGATTCTGCTGTTGGGTGGCCAGGGCAAAGGGGCTGATTTCAGTTCGTTGAGCGAGCCGGTGGCACAGTTGTGCAAGTCGTCCTGGGTGTTTGGTCAGGACCAGGAGCAGATCGCCGCCGTGCTGTCCGCTGGCGGACAGTCCAGCACGGTTCACCGGGTCGACACCCTTGAGCAGGCACTGGCCGGAGCCGAAGCTGAAGCTCTGGCCGGCGATATTGTGTTGTTGTCACCCGCCTGCGCCAGTTTTGATCAGTTCAATGATTTTCAGCACCGGGGCGATGTGTTCCGGTCCTGGGTGGAGGCGCGCCTATGACTGCTCAGGCGAATGCTTTGCCGTTACTGTCCGATCGGTTGGCGGTTGCTTATCAACCCTTGTGGCAGCCCGACCGGGTATTGCTGGGAACCAGCATGGCACTGTTGCTGATTGGTCTGGTGATGATTGGCTCGGCATCCATTGATGTCAGTGAACAGACGTTTGGTGTACCGCATCACTTTGTTTTGCGGCATGCGGTTTACATGGTCCTCGGCTTTGGCCTGGCCTATCTGGTGAGTGCGGTGCCGTTGCGATTGTGGCAGTCCTTTAGCTGGCTGCTGCTGGTATTGGCGATGGTGCTGTTGGTGTTGGTGTTGATCCCGGGCATTGGCCGGGAAGTAAAGGGCAGCTGGCGCTGGATCGATCTCGGTCCGGTGGGTTTTCAGCCGTCCGAACTGGGCAAGGTCGCGATGATTCTGTACGTCGCCTCTTACCTGGTGCGACGCCGGGATGAAGTCATCAGTCGCCTGTCCGGGTTCGTTAAACCCTTACTGGTGATGTCTGTGATGGTGGTGTTGCTGTTACTGGAGCCAGATTTCGGCACCGTGGTCGTGGTCATCGGCACCATTCTCGGCATGTTGTTTCTAGGCGGCGTCAAGGCCGGCCAGTTCTTCCTGGCTGTGCTCGCGGCGGCAGGTGCAGTAACGCTGATGGCGTTTGCACAGAGCTACCGGGTACAGCGGCTGCTGTCGTTCATGGACCCCTGGTCGGAAGAGAACGTCTATGGCAGCGGCTACCAGCTTACCCAGTCCCTGATCGCCTTTGGGCGAGGCGAATGGTTTGGCGTTGGTCTGGGCAATTCGATGCAGAAGCTGTTCTATCTACCGGAGGCCCACAACGACTTTATTCTGGCCATTATCGGTGAAGAGTTGGGTCTGGTCGGGGTGATGGTTGTACTGGGGCTCTTTACCGCACTGATTTACCGGATGTTCGCCATTGGCCGTCTGGCAGAGCAAAAAGGGTATTTGTTCGGCGCTTTTGTCAGCTACGGCATCGCCATGCTGTTTTCGATTCAGATTTTTATCAATGTCGGTGTCAATACCGGCTTGCTGCCTACGAAGGGCCTCACCTTGCCATTCGTCAGCGCGGGCGGTACCAGCTTGCTGGTGTGCATGGCGCTGGTAGCGCTGGTTAATCGTGTTTATGGCGAAACCTTGCGCATGAGCGCGAAGGGGGCCAAATGAAGCGGGTGCTGATTATGGCAGGCGGTACCGGTGGTCACATTTTTCCGGCGATGGCGGTGGCTGAAGCGTTGCAGGAAGCCGGTTACGCCGTGAGCTGGCTGGGGGCCCGTCGTGGCATGGAAATGACCTTGGTGCCAAAAGCCGGGTATGACCTTCACGCCCTGTCGGTGTCTGCCTGGCAGGGCGGTGGGTTGCTGCGCAAATTGATGGCGCCGCTGAATCTGATTCGCGCGCTGGCGCAGGCCTGGGCGGTGTTGACCCAGTTGCGCCCTAGCATAGTGGTTGGTTTTGGCGGCTATGCGTCGGCGCCGGGCGGTATTGCTGCCTTGTTGCGCCGGGTACCGCTGGTGTTGCATGAACAAAATGGCATTCCCGGCCTGACCAACGCTCGTCTGGCCGGGCGGGCGACCCGCGTATTGCAGGCTTTCCCGGGCACCTTTGCCGGCGACGTGGAAGTGGTTGGGAACCCGGTACGCAAGGCTCTGCTCGGACTGGGAGAGCCGGTACAGCGCGGCCTCGGTGGTCACCGGCGCTTGCGGGTGCTGGTGATGGGCGGCAGTCAGGGTGCTCAGGCATTGAACGAGGTTGTGCCAGATGCGGTCGGCGCGATTAACCAGACAGTTCGCCCCGAACTCTGGCATCAGGCGGGCCGTGACAAGGTTGAATCAACCCTGGCGGCCTATCAGGCCGCCGGCGTCGAAGGCAGCGTCGTTGAGTTTATCGACGATATGGCCAAGGCCTACGCCTGGGCCGATGTGGTGGTATGCCGCAGTGGCGCATCGACGGTCTCGGAACTTGCCGCCGTAGGTGCCTACAGCATTCTGGTGCCGTACCCCTGGCACCGCGATCAGCAACAGGTTCGCAATGCCGAATGGCTGGTGAATGAACAGGCTGCTGAGTTGATCGACCAGGCTGACTTTACCGGCACCTGGCTGGCTGAACGCCTGACTTACTGGCACAGCCACCGAAGCGAATTGAAAACCCGGGCCACGAACAGTTGGCGCTGTGGAATACGGGACTCCGCGCAGCGAGTGGTCTCGGTGATTAACGAATTGGCAGTGGAGGACGCGGCATGACGCGCCTGGACATAAACAACGGACAAGAGTTTCCGATTCCTGAAATGCGCCGCATTCGCCGCATCCATTTCATTGGCATCGGCGGTGTTGGCATGTGTGGCATCGCTGAAGTATTGCATAACCAGGGTTACAACATCAGTGGTTCCGACCTGAAAGACAGCGTGACCACCGAGCGGCTGGCCGCCATGGGTGTCACGGTGTTTATCGGTCACGACGAGAATAACGTGATCGGTGCTGATGTTGTGGTGGTGTCAAGTGCCATTAACCCGTTAAACCCGGAGGTGAAATGGGCGCTGGATCGTCGCATTCCCGTGGTTCGCCGTGCCGAAATGCTGGCTGAGCTGATGCGCTACCGGCACGGCATAGCCATTGCCGGTGCGCATGGCAAAACCACTACCACATCCTTGATGGCCTCGGTGATGGCGCAGGGCGGTTTTGACCCGACCTTTGTGATTGGCGGCAAGCTGAACAGTGCCGGCAGTAATGCCCGTTTGGGCACCAGCCGCTACTTGGTGGCTGAAGCGGATGAGAGCGATGCCTCCTTTCTGCATCTACAGCCGATGACAGCGATTGTCACCAATATCGATGCCGATCATATGGATACGTACGAAGGTGATTTTGAAAAGCTCAAAGACACCTACATCCAGTTTCTGCACAACCTGCCCTTTTACGGGCTGGCGGTACTGTGTGCCGATGATGAACACGTTCAATCCATACTGCCACGCCTGTCGCGCCAGTTTGTGACCTATGGGCTGGCTCCGGATGCCGACTACCGTGCGGTTGATGTACGGCAGATCAGTGGCCGGACTGAGTTTCGGGTGCATCGGCCAAGCGGACACGAGCCGCTCGACATCGTGCTGCATATGCCTGGCATGCACAACGTGCTGAATGCCCTGGCGGTCATTGCCGTTGCAACCGATGAAGGCATGACAGACGACGCCATCTGTCAGGGGCTGAACGGTTTTGAAGGCGTGGGTCGCCGGTTCCAGTTGCAGGGCGAATACCCGGTTCCAGGAGGCGAGGTGATGCTGGTTGATGACTATGGACATCACCCGCGCGAGTTGGAAGTGACCTTCGATGCGATTCGCCAAGGGTGGCCGGACCGTCGCTTGGTCGTGATGTTTCAGCCGCATCGGTTCAGCCGTACCCGGGATCTGTATGAAGACTTCGTCGATGTGCTGTCCAAAGTCGATGTGTTGTTGCTGCTGGATGTATACCCCGCCGGCGAAGAGACCATTGCCGGTGCCGATGGCCGAAGTCTGAGCCGAAGCATCCGGCTGCGTGGCCGGGTAGACCCGATATTTATCGAACACAAAGACAAAGTGCTGGATGTACTGCCTGATGTGTTGCGGGCGGGAGACATCCTGCTAACGCAAGGCGCGGGTGATGTTGGGGCGCTGTCGGCCGACATTGCTGCTGCAAGACTGGGGTTTGAATCATGACTGGTGCGGCATTCGTCAATACTGAAATCCTGGCGCGATTTCCTCGTGTAGGCGTGGTGTATGGCGGGCAATCTGCTGAACGCGAAGTTGCTCTGGGCAGTGGCCACACGGTTATCCGTGCCCTTCGTGAGGCGGGGTATCAGGTAGCCGAGCATGACGTAACTGGTCGTCCGGCACTGATCAACTGGTTGCAAACCACAAAGCTTGATCTGGTATTCCCGGTGCTGCATGGCCGGGGTGGTGAAGACGGCACAATGCAAGGTCTGCTCGAATGGCTGGGCATTCCGTATGTGGGCAGTGGCGTTCTGGCGTCCGCTCTGGCAATGGATAAATTGCGCAGTAAATGGGTGTTCGGCGCCAGCCAGATTGCGACACCGCCGTTTGCGGTAGTGCGCTCGGCAGAAGAATGCACGGCCCTGGCTAGCCAGCTGGAATACCCGGTCATGGTCAAGCCGGTGCATGAAGGTTCAAGCATTGGCATGAGCCGGGTCGAAGACGCTAACGGTCTGAGTGAAGCCTGTGCACTGGCGTTCCAGTTCGACACCGAGGTCATGATCGAACAATTCGTGATGGGCAAGGAATACACCGTCGCTGTTATCGGAGATCAGGCATTACCGGTGATCGGCTTGCAGCCAGCCTCCGGGTTTTACGATTACAACGCCAAATACATAGCAGACGATACCCACTATGCACTGCCATCGGGTCTATCGGACGCGATGGAAGCCGAGGTGAAAGCGCTGTCGGTAAAAGCCTTTCAGGCGCTGGGCTGTCAGGGCTGGGGACGGGTTGACCTGATGATGGACAGTGCCGGACAACCCTTTGTTCTGGAAGTGAACACCATACCCGGCATGACCGATCACAGCCTGGTGCCCAAGGCGTCAGTGGCGCATGGCTGGCCACTGCCGGAATTGATGCACAGGATTTTGGCAACAGTGCCGGAGCAGCGGGCGTGACTGAGCACAAGCGACGCGGCCAGGGCGCTGTACCGCGCAAGCCCAGCAAACCGCCGCGCAACTGGCGACGCGCGCTGCGCCTGTCAGCCCAGGCATTGGCGGGTGGTTTGGCGGTCGTGGCCTTGGTTGTTGTCGGCCGGTGGGTAGCCGAGCAGGACGTATCGCTGGATTGGCGCCCGATGGCGGTTACCACCTGGGAGGTGGATGAGTTGCTGGTTTATGAAGATCGCACACGGCTGGATGCGGCAATGGAAGCGTTTCGCGGGCGCAGCTTGCTGACCGTTGCACCGGGTGAGGTGCAGCAGAGGCTGGAGCAGTTGCCCTGGATAGCTGAGGTGAGCGTCACCAAAGCCTGGCCCGACCAGTTGCAGTTGGCCGTAACCGAGCATGAGCCGGTCGCGCGCTGGAATGGCGACCAGGTATTAAACAGCGACGGTGAACCGTTGAGCCGTCCGGTTGCTGAACTGGTACTGGCTGAGCTGAGTGGGCCGGACGCACAGGCCAAGCGCGTGATGGAGCAATACCTGCAGTTTAGCCGGGTCTTTTCCGGTGCAGGACAACGGCTCAATGGCGTCCAAATGCACCGCCGTGGTGCGTGGACACTGACGCTGGACAGTGGCATTGAGGTCGCGCTGGGGTCCAAGGACATGCTGGCAAGAACGCGTCGGGTGGTTGTGCTGCTGAATGCAGAAGGCGTGGCACCCGGCAGTATTGAATACATCGATGCGCGGTATCCGAACGGCTTGGCCGTCGGACACCGCGCATCTTCTGAACCATCGGTATGAGGTGAGAGATGACATCGCCGTTTCAGGGAAAATTGATCGTCGGACTGGATATCGGTACATCCAAGGTCGTCGCCATCGTGGGTACGGTGACAGCCGAAGGCGGCATTGAGATCGTTGGCCTGGGGTCGCACCCGTCGCGCGGTTTGAAAAAAGGCGTGGTGGTGAACATTGAATCCACCGTGCAGAGCATTCAGCGCGCGGTTGAGGAAGCTGAGTTGATGTCTGGTTGCGACATTCATTCTGTGTATGTCGGCATTGCAGGCAGTCACATCAGCAGTCTGAACAGCCACGGTATTGTCGCGATCAAGGAAAAAGAGGTGATCGAGGCGGACCTTGAGCGCGTGATCGATGCCGCCCAGGCCGTCGCTATTCCGGCCGACCAGCGGATTCTGCACATCCTGCCGCAGGAGTACATCATCGATTCCCAGGAAGGCATTAAAGAGCCGTTGGGGATGTGCGGCGTGCGTCTGGAAGCCAAGGTGCATCTGGTGACCGGTGCCCAGAATGCCGTGCAGAACATCGACAAATGTGTGCGTCGCTGTGGGCTGGAAGTCGACCAGATCATTCTAGAGCAACTGGCTTCTGCCCAGGCTGTACTGACCGACGATGAACGGGAGCTGGGCGTCTGCCTGGTCGACATTGGTGGCGGCACCACCGACATGGCGATCTTCACGGAAGGCGCGATCCGCCACACGGCGGTGATCCCGATTGCCGGAGATCAGGTGACCAACGACATCGCCATGGCCTTTGCCACGCCGACCCAACATGCCGAAGAGATCAAAATCAAATACGCCTGTGCGCTGTCTCAACTGGCCGGCGCGCATGAAACCATCAAGGTGCCGAGTGTGGGTGACCGCAGTGCGCGCGAACTGACCCGCCAGGCTCTGGCTGAAGTCGTCGAGCCGCGCTACGAGGAGTTGTTCAACCTGATCAAGTCCGAACTGCGCCGCAGCGGATTCGAAGACATGATTCCGGCCGGTGTCGTACTGACCGGTGGCACCGCCAAGATGGAAGGCGCCGTGGAACTGGCCGAAGAGGTGTTTCATGTGCCGGTCCGGCTGGCCTATCCGCAAAATGTCTCGGGCTTGTCGGATGTGGTCTCCAACCCGATTCACGCGACCGGCGTTGGCCTGTTGCAGTACGGGTTAAAGCAGCTTCAGGGCGGCAAGCAGCCCGCCACCCGGGCGCGCAAACAGGCACAGGTTCCGAAAGAGAGCGCCTGGACCCGGTTTCGCAGCTGGATGGCGAACAATTTTTAACCATTTTGCAAGACCGAGCCGGTACGCCGGATCGGAAAAAGGACGGTTGTCACATTCAAGCAGTAAGTGGCCGCCAAGACAGGACGACCCTCACACATTCAGGGCACAGACCTTCGGGTCTGAAACAACAACATCCATTCTTAAAACAATGGAAGGAGCAGGAAAATGAAACATTATGATCCGGAAGTAAACGGCGGCGATATGTTCACACTCGTCGATGAACAGCCGCAAGCGGCGGTGATCAAGGTGTTTGGCTGTGGTGGTGGTGGCGGTAACGCTGTGCGTCACATGTTGCAGTCGCACATCAATGGCGTCGAGTTCATTTGCGCCAACACCGATGCCCAGGCATTGCGTGGCGTAGAGGCCACTACCCAACTGCAGCTGGGTAATGGCATTACCCGGGGCTTGGGTGCGGGTGCCAACCCGGAAGTAGGCCGTCAGGCGGCTCTGGAAGACCGTGAGCGCATTGCCGAAGTGCTCAAGGGCGCTGACATGGTGTTCATCACCGCGGGCATGGGTGGCGGTACCGGTACCGGTGCAGCGCCTGTCGTCGCAGAAGTGGCCAAAGAACTGGGCATTCTGACCGTCGCCGTCGTGACCAAGCCTTTCCCGTTCGAAGGCCGCCGCCGGATGAAGGTTGCCAATGAAGGTCTGGACATGCTGCGTGAGCATGTGGATTCGCTGATCACCATCCCCAACGAGAAATTACTGACCGTTTTGGGTAAGAATGTGACGCTTTTGGAGGCTTTCTCCGAAGCCAATAACGTGCTTCTGAACGCCGTTCAGGGTGTTGCTGACCTGATTATCCGTCCGGGCACCATCAACCTCGACTTCGCTGACGTCCGCACCGTTATGTCTGAGATGGGCATGGCGATGATGGGTAGCGGCATTGCCTCCGGAGAAGACCGTGCGGTCAGAGCCGCCGAGATGGCGATTCGCAGCCCGCTGCTTGAAGACGTCGACCTGCATGGTGCCAAGGGCATCCTGGTCAACATCTCGGCCGGTGTCGACCTGGGGCTGGATGAGTTCACTCAGGTGGGTGATACCATTGAAGAATTCGCTTCTGAAGACGCAACCGTTGTAGTTGGCACGGTTATTGATCCTGAATTGGGTGATGAAATTCGTGTGACCGTGGTAGCGACTGGCATTGGCCAGGCCGAAGCCATGGCTGCCAAGCCCAAGGTGGCGGTGGATAACACCCGCAAAGCAGATGGCAGTGTCGACTACAAGAAGCTCGATCGCCCAACTGCAGTGCGCAATGCCAAGCCTTCAGAAGCCGCAGCGGAAGACAGCAAACCAATGCGCAGTGCAAAAGACCTGGATTACCTCGATATACCAGCGTTTTTGCGTCGTCAGGCTGACTGAATCTGTACAGAAATAGCGTAGGTTCGCTGTCAAGCTTCTGGTAGAATGCTTGCCCTTATTATTTTGACGGCGTTGAGCCAGTAGCGACTGGCTGAACCAAACAGTAGGATCGGAACGCATGGTAAAACAAAGAACACTCAAGAACGCAATTCGTGCTACCGGCGTGGGTTTGCACTCAGGCAAAAAGGTGTATCTGACGTTGAAACCTGCGCCCGTCGACACGGGTATCGTTTTCTGCCGCACGGATCTTGATCCGGTTGTGGAAATTCCTGCCCATGCCCTGAATGTGGGCGATACTACCTTGTCGACGACCCTGGTAAAGGGTGATGTCTGCATCGACACCGTCGAGCACCTGCTGTCGGCCTGCGCTGGCTTGGGCATCGATAATGCCTACATCGAAGTCAGCGCGGCCGAAGTGCCGATTATGGACGGCAGCGCCGGTCCCTTCGTTTTTCTGCTGCAGTCTGCCGGAATCGAAGAGCAGGGCAAGGCCAAGCGCTTTATTCGCATCAATAAGCCGGTCATCGTTGAAGATGGCGACAAGATCGCCCGGTTTGAGCCGTATGAAGGCTTCGCCGTGCGCTTCACCATCGACTTCGACCACCCGGTGTTCCGTGATCGTTCGCAAACAGCCGAGCTGGATTTTTCCACCACGGCTTTTGTGAAAGAGATCAGCCGGGCCCGTACCTTCGGATTTATGCGTGATTTCGAGTATCTGAGAGCCAATAATCTGGCACTGGGCGCCAGCGTGAATAACGCAATCGCCGTTGACGATTACAAGATTCTGAACGAAGATGGGCTCCGATACGAAGACGAGTTTGTCAAGCACAAAGTACTGGACGCCGTAGGCGACCTTTATTTGCTCGGCCACAGCCTGATTGGCCGCTTTGTCGGTTACAAGTCGGGCCATGGGCTGAACAACTTGCTGTTACGGGCGTTACTCAAGCAGGAGGACGCCTGGGAGTTCGTGACTTTCGAAAATGAAGAAGCGGCTTCAGTGCCCATCGCCTATGCGCCGGTGCTTGCAACAAGCTAACAACTCATGTGTACCGCTTGGGTGTCACAATTGAGGCCCCTGCTACTGGCAGGGCCGCACAGAGTGGTGACCGGGCGGTTCGCACGAAGCGTTCGTCCCAGTCATTCGTGCCGCTTGTTCAGGATAGGTAATCGCGCAGTATGAACGTGATCTTTGTCAGTCGGCGTCACAGCCGTTCCAGAACGTTATCGTTGCCACTGCTAATGGCATTCCTGGTGTTGATCGCGATCAGCCTTATGGGCAGTGGCGCTTATTTGGTGCACCTCTGGTACCAGGACGATACGCCTCTGGTAATGGATTCCCGGGCGGTTCAGGCCTGGCAGGAGCGCATGGCGTTCCAGGAAGAAGAGCTTGAGCGTACCCGCAACTATACCGAAGACCAGATCCGCGCCCTAACCGTAAAACTCGCCCAGCAACAATCCCGTCTTACCCGTCTCGATGCACTTGGCGAACGCCTGGTTAACGTTGCTAAGCTTGAAGACGGCGAATTTGATTTCAGCATCGACCCGGCCGTCGGTGGTCCTGAAAGCAACGTCGGCGATGCCTATTCTCCGCCCGATTTCGTGAATGCCCTCAATGAACTCTCTAGTCTGATCGACAGCCGCGAGCAGCAATTGTCTGTGCTGGACTCTCTGTTGGGCGACCGCAAAATACAATCCTCCACTTTTGTTGCTGGCCGCCCCATTGAGCGCGGCTGGATGAGCTCTCGCTATGGCTACCGGAATGATCCTTTCAATGGCAACGTCGCCTGGCACGACGGGGTCGACTTTGCTGGCAAGGAAGGATCGAACGTCATTGCTGTCGCTGCCGGCGTGGTTACATGGGCGAGTGATCGATATGGCTATGGCAATCTGGTCGAAGTGAACCATGGCAATGGCTATGTCACTCGCTATGCTCATGCTCGGGAAATATTGGTTAACGTAGGCGATGTGATCAGCAAGGGCGATGTTGTCGCCCTGATGGGCAGTACTGGCCGCTCGACGGGCCCGCACGTGCATTTTGAAGTGCTGCACCGTGATAAGTCGGTTGACCCGGCGAAATACATCGATCGCGTAGCTCGGTTTTAGCGCCCTGTCCGGGGCGTTTTGGCCAAGTAGACACCCCTCACCTTTTCGGGTGATGGTTCGAAAAGCCCCCGCCAGACTATTTTTACAATTTCAAAGACAAGAGCACTTGCAGTCAGTATAGTTGACCACCACTAAGTCTTTGAATCGAATCTAAAAAACGACACTCTCCTATGTTCACGACACTGATGAAGAAGGTGGTCGGCTCCAAGAACGACCGCGAAATTAAGCGTTTGGCCCGCCTGGTACAGCGAATTAACGTCCTGGAACCCGACATGGAACGCCTGTCTGACGACGAGATCAAAGGTCAGACGGCTGTATTTCGTGAGCGGCTGGAAAAGGGTGAATCGCTCGACAGCCTAATCCCTGAAGCCTTTGCTCTGGTACGGGAAGCCAGCCGTCGCGTGCTGGGTTTGCGCCATTTCGATGTGCAGATGATCGGCGGCATGGTGCTCAACTCCGGCAAGATCGCCGAGATGAAGACTGGCGAGGGTAAAACCCTCGTAGCGACCCTGGCTGCCTACCTGAATGCCTTGCCTGCCAAGGGCGTTCACATCATCACCGTGAACGACTATCTGGCACGGCGCGATGCGGAATGGATGCGCCCTTTGTATGAATCGCTTGGGCTGACGGTCGGCATTGTGGTCTCACAGCAGGACCCGAACGAAAAGCGGGCCGCCTACCAGGCTGATATCACCTACGGTACCAACAACGAATTCGGCTTCGACTACCTGCGCGATAACATGGCATTCAGCCTGAAAGACAAGTTCCAGCGCGGCCAGGCCTTCGGCATCGTGGATGAAGTGGATTCCATTCTGATTGACGAAGCCCGGACTCCGCTGATCATCTCCGGCGCTGCCGAAGATTCCAGCGAACGCTATATTCAGGTCAATAAGCTGATTCCGTCGTTGAAACCGGCCAAAGAAGCGACCGAGGGTGAAGAGGCCGTAGACGGGGATTTCCTGGTCGATGAGAAGAATCGCTCTATCGAACTGACCGAACAGGGTCATGACCGGGTTGAGTCCTTGCTGCAGGATGCGGGTTTGCTGCCGGAAGGCGAATCCCTTTACGCACCGCACAATCTTCTGCTCTTTCACCACGTTACGGCGGGCCTGAAAGCCCACTATATGTTTCAGCGCAACGTCGACTACATTCTGCAAAACGACCAGGTGGTCATTGTTGACGAGCATACCGGCCGCACCATGCCCGGGCGCCGCTGGAGCGATGGCCTGCACCAGGCGGTAGAGGCCAAAGAGGGCCTGCAGGTTCAGAAAGAGAACCAGACGCTGGCATCAACCACCTTCCAGAACTATTTCCGGCTGTACGACAAGCTGTCTGGCATGACGGGCACGGCCGATACCGAAGCGTTTGAGCTTAACCAGATCTATGGCCTCGACGTGGTGGTGATCCCGACCAACAAGCCCATTGCCCGTACTGACTTTAACGACCTGATCTTTCTGACCGAGCCTGAAAAATTCAATGCGGTCATTGAAGACATCATTGCCGAGCGCGACAAGAAGCGCCCGGTACTTGTGGGTACAGCCTCGGTCGAGGCGTCGGAGCGTATCTCCGAGGCCCTGACCAAAGCCAAGGTGCCGCACAACATTCTGAACGCGAAACAACACGACCGGGAAGCTCAGGTAATTGCACAGGCTGGCCAACCCGGCGCGGTGACCATTGCGACCAACATGGCGGGTCGGGGTACCGACATCAAGCTGGGCGGTAACTGGGAAACCGAAGTGCTGGATCTCGACAGTGCCGATCCCGATGTACTGGCACGTGCCGAGGCTGACTGGAAAGAACGCCACCAGACAGTGATTGAAGCCGGTGGTCTGCACATTATTGGTACCGAACGTCACGAAAGCCGCCGTATCGATAACCAGCTGCGAGGCCGCGCCGGTCGGCAGGGGGATCCGGGGTCGTCTCGCTTCTTCCTGTCGATGGAAGACAGCCTGATGCGTATTTTCATGCCCGAGCGCATGAAAGGCATCATGCAATCGCTGGGCATGAAAGATGGCGAAGCCATTGAAGCCAAGATGGTCAGCAACGCCATCGAAAAGGCACAGCGCAAGGTTGAAAACCGCAACTTCGACATCCGCAAACAGTTGCTGGAATACGACGATGTGGCCAATTCCCAGCGTCAGGTGGTGTACCAGCAGCGCGACGACCTGATGGCCGCCGACAGCATCGAAGATGTGATCGACAACGTTCGCAGCGATATCGTCAACGCTGAGATCAGCGAGTACATCCCACCACAAAGCCTGCCCGAACAATGGGATATTTCTGGCTTGGAAACTGCGGTGCAGAAAGAGTTCGGCGTGAAACTGCCGATTCAGGAATGGCTGGATGCCGACGACCATCTGCATGAAGAAAAGCTGCGCGAACGCATTCTTGAAGCCGCGGTTGCTCACTACAAAGAGAAAGAATCGGTCGCGGGCCCTCAGGCACTGCGCCAGTTCGAGAAGCAGGTCATGCTGCAGGTGCTGGATCAGCACTGGAAAGAGCACCTCTACAACATGGATCACCTGCGTCAGGGCATTCATTTGCGCGGTTACGCGCAGAAAAACCCCAAGCAGGAATACAAGCGAGAGTCGTTCGAGCTGTTTCAGGCCATGCTCGAGCAGGTTAAAGCCGATACCATTCGCATTCTGTCACACGTTCAAGTGCGTACGCCCGAGGAATCTGCCGAAGAAGAGCGCAAACGGCGCGAAGCGGCTATGGCGCGAATGAATTTCGAACACAGCAAGGCAACGCCGCTGGAAGACGCCGCCAAGGCGGAAGCCGACGCGGGTTCGACGCCCGATACGGCGGCAGCCCAGGCTGCTCCGGCGCGACAGGGGCCCAAGGTGGGTCGCAACGAGCCTTGCCCTTGTGGTTCCGGCAAGAAGTACAAACACTGTCACGGAAAATTGAACTGAGGGTGCAAGGATGGCCGTTGGACAACCCAATACAGCCCCGTTGATCCCGATCGACGGCGTTTCCATCGGTGTCGGTTGCGCGGGTATTAAGAAGCCAAACCGGCAGGACCTGGTGGTGTTTCAACTGGCTCCGGGCAGTTCAGTGGCCGGAGTATTCACGACCAACGCCTTCTGCGCTGCACCGGTTGTCGTCGCCCGTGAGCATCTGAAACAGGGGGATATCCGTTGTCTGGTCATTAACACCGGAAATGCCAACGCCGGCACAGGCCAGCAGGGGCTTGAAGACGCGCATGAAACCTGTGCCCGCCTGGCCGCCCTGAAGCGCATTGAACCCGAGCAGGTGCTGCCGTTTTCAACCGGTGTTATTGGTGAATACCTGCCAATGCCCGCCATTGCCCAGGCGCTGCCCAATGTGGTGGCCGCAATGAGCCCTAACCACTGGTCCGATGCCGCCAATGGCATTCTGACCACCGATACCCGTGCCAAAGGCTGCTCGCGCCAGTTCGAATACCAGGACGAAACCATCACCGTCACCGGCATCGCCAAGGGGTCGGGCATGATCAAGCCCAACATGGCCACCATGCTGGGTTTTGTTGCCACTAATGCGAACGTCGCGCCAGAGATCCTGCAGCAATTACTGACAGCCGCGAATGAGCGCAGCTTTAACCGCATTACCGTTGACGGCGACACCTCGACCAACGACGCCTGCATTCTGATTGCCACCGGCCAGACTGAAGCTCCGGCTATCACTTCGGCAGACAGTGACGTTTACCGTCATTTGCTCAAGACTGTCTCGGAAGTCATGTTGGAGCTGGCGCAGGCCATCGTGCGGGATGGCGAAGGGGCGACCAAGTTTGTTGAGATTGCCGTAGAAGGCGCTAAAACAACGGAAGAAGCACTCAGCGTTGCGTACACCATCGGTCATAGCCCTCTGGTCAAGACGGCGCTTACCGCTTCAGATGCCAACTGGGGCCGCATTCTGGCTGCGGTTGGCCGCAGTGGCGTGGCAGAGCTCGACGTCGACCTGGTTGATATCTGGCTGGATGAGGTTCAAATCGTCAGCAATGGCGAGCGCGCCCCCGGTTACACTGAAGCGGCAGGCAGTGCCGTCGTGGCTCAGGAAGAGATAACCATTCGGGTTCACCTGAACCGGGGCGAGGTCTCAGATCGGATCTGGACCACTGACTTGTCTCACGATTACGTCAGCATCAATGCAGACTACCGCAGTTAGAGGGTTGCGAGACATTGGCCAACACTCCTAAAAAAACCGTGCATGTTGCCGTTGGTATGGTGGTACGAGATGGCCAGGTGCTGATCGCCAAGCGCCAGGATCACCAGCACCAGGGCGGTCTCTGGGAGTTTCCCGGTGGCAAAGTAGAGGCCGGTGAAACCACACCCCAGGCACTGGTCCGCGAATTTCAGGAAGAAGTCGGCTTGATCCTTGATCCCGAGCAAATGTCTCCTCTGATGGAGCTACCCTTCGACTACGGTGACAAAACTGTTCTACTGGACACTTGGGTGTGCCATAGCAGCGAGGGGGTTGCCCGCGGCTGCGAAGGCCAGCTCGTTCAATGGGTGGCTGTCGATGAGCTAGACGGGTACACCTTCCCCGAAGCCAATACAGAATTGATTTCGAGATTCCGGCAATTGCGTTAGCATTGGGAGGGTCTGATCTAGGAGCCTCTGAACAATTCCCCTAGGCTCAACGCGGGCCAAACCGTATTGGCCAGGTGGGGCTAATCCGACGCGGCTCGGACCACAATGGACGTAGCCCTTGTCAAGAATGGGTATCAGGTGCCTGGAGGACAGTCATGATCAAGCCCGCCAGCCTGTTTACTCCTTCAGTTGGAAACCTCACGTTAACCGCGCCTTCCCTGCGAAATCAGGCTGTCGCATTGGCGTGGACCATAGAAAACACGAGTCTTTCGAATTATGACTGACCGTGTCGAACCCTGTTCACCGCAACAACGGACCTGGGTGCTGGCGGCTACGATCCTGGCCTCGGCGATGGCATTTATTGATGGCTCCGTGGTCACCATCGCCCTGCCGGTCATTCGCACCGATCTTGATGCCTCACTCACAGAGATGCTCTGGGTGCTGAATGCCTATACCCTGCTGCTGGGGGCCCTGTTAATGGTCGGCGGTGGCGCAGGTGACCGCCTTGGCCGGCGCCGTGTGTTCCTGGCCGGTACCCTGCTTTTTGCGCTGGCATCGCTGCTCTGCGCCCTGTCGCCAAGCCCGGAAGTGCTGATCGCTGGACGGGCGCTCAAAGGCATTGGCGCTGCACTGCTGGTTCCCCAAAGCCTGGCTATAATCTCGGCCAGTTATCCGGAAGGCGAACGCGGCCATGCCATTGGGCTCTGGGCCGGTGCTTCAGCGCTGACTACAGCCCTCGGTCCTGCTGTCGGCGGTTTTTTAATGGATCTGTTCAATTGGCGGGCGGCCTTTTGGATCAACCTGCCACTAGCCGCACTGGTGCTGTTGCTGACCCTGGCTTTCATGCCTGAAACCCGCGACCGCTCCGTCAGTGGTCGACTCGACTGGGGAGGAGCGCTCATCGCTTTTCTCGCTTGCGGGTCTCTGACGCTGGGGCTGACCTGGCTGACCGAGTCGGAAGGGCGTCTCGTCCTGTCCCTTGCGCTGGTCTGTCTGGGGCTTGCTGGTTTGCTGATTTTTTTCTGGTATGAAGGTCGGGTGGAGCAACCCCTGGCACCGACCGTATTGTTTCGAAGCCGGGCTTTTACCGGCACCAACCTGATGACTCTGCTGCTTTACGGGACGCTGTCCGGCACCCTCTTTCTGGTGCCCATTGACCTGATTGAGTACCGGGGTCTGACGCCCACTCAGGTAGGGCTGGCGATGATGCCGTTCGGGCTGATAATTGGCTTTTTGTCGAGTCAGGCAGGCAAACTGGGCGACCGAATAGGCGCGCGCCCGATGTTGTTGGGTGGCTCTCTAGTGGTGGCAGCAGGGGTTTTCGGACTGGCATTCCAGTTCGATAACTTCTGGCTGGGTGTGGAGCTGCCACTGTGCATCATGGCATTGGGCATGGCCATCGTCGTATCGCCGCTGACGACAACGGTCATGAATTCGGTACCCGATACCCGTGCCGGAAGCGCCTCGGGCATCAATAACACGGCCAGTCGGCTGGCTGGGTTGTTTGCCATTGCCGGCGCGGGTGCTTGCGCGGCAGTCCTGTTTCAAACATTCAATCAGGCAGACCAGGGGAAATTTGGTCTCTTCCCTGATCCCAACACCAGCGGGTATGACTCCGTAGTCAGCGTTTATCAACTCGCTTATGCGGGCAGTCTGGTTATGTTGGCAGTTGGCGCATTGGGCGCAGCGTTAATAGCCGCCTGGCTCATTCCCTCAATACCGGGCGGTAAAAAGGTTGATTGAATACGCGCGAGTCGACATTCAGAAAAGGGAACCAGGATAGAAGCGAGTTCAAAGTTTGAGGAACCACCGTTCAACCGATCTTTTTAGCGTCCCTTAATGTTCTGCGTCTCTTATTCGATTGCGTCAATAACTTGTTTTACGTCTTTCAGTGTTTCGAGTCACTGGACGTCCAGCGCTCCAGGTCTTCGCTCATCATTTCGTCATACGCCGGTTTACCGGCAATTTTATGTCCTTCACTCGCCCACTCGCCCAGATCTATCAGCTTGCACCGTTCCGAGCAGAAGGGCCGCCAGGCATTGTCTTTTGAATAGGATATGAGCTTCTTGCACGTAGGGCAGGGCACCTGCGGTGGCGCTTTGGCTGACATGCCGGTATTCCTCTTGATTCAGTTCAGGTTATTGTGCGTTTTTTGCCACAAAGTGGTGGTGCAATGCAAGAATGGCGGTTTCCAGTTGCGCCAGAGTGCCGGTGTTTTCTATGTAATGCGTGGCTCTGGCCTGTTTGTCGGCACGGCCCATCTGGCTATCAATTATGCGCTGAACCTGGTCTGCATTGACTGAGTCGCGTTGTGTCACCCGCTGACGTTGAACGGATTCCGGTACGTCTATCAGTACCGTTTCGTCGCACAACGCCTCAAGGCCGTTTTCGAACAATAATGGCGCTACCAGAACCGAGTAGGGGGGCGGTTGCTGTTTCAGCTGAGCGAGTATTTGCTCGCGAATCAGAGGGTGGAGCAGGGCTTCAAGCCAGGTTTTGTCTTCATTAGAGGTGAAGATTCGCTCACGCAACGAGGCCCGGTTTAGCTGGCCTTTAGTGGTCAGAATGTCTGAACCGAACCGTTCGGCAATGGCACTCAGTGCCGGCGAGCCTTTTGCGACCACATCGCGGGCGACAACATCAGCATCCACACAGCCAATACCGAGCGACTCAAAAACCCGGCTGGCCGCTGATTTGCCGGAACCAATGCCCCCGGTTAACCCTATAATCATGCAAAACTGCCCAGATACCAGGCGGTGATGGCGCTGCCCCAGAACACATAGACCAGCGCCGCACCGCATAAATAGGGGCCGAACGGAATGGGTATCTGGCGGTCACGTCCGAGCATGACGATCATCGCAATGCCTACGATCGCCCCGACCAGGGAAGATAACAGAATAATCAGCGGCAACGCGGCCCAGCCGAACCAGGCGCCGAAGGCGGCAAACAGCTTGAAATCACCATAGCCCATGCCTTCCTTACCCGTCAGCAGCTTAAAGGCCCAGTAAATGCTCCACAGAGAGAGGTAGCCCGCAACGGCGCCGACAACAGCCTGCTCAAGTGGAATGAAGGTTTCCCCGATATTCAGCAGTAAACCCAGCCACAGCAGCGGCAGAGTAATGGTATCGGGCAGTAGCTGGTGATCGACATCAATCATAGTCAGCGCGATCAGTGCCCAAAAGAAAACCAACAAAGCTATTGTTTGAAGCGTGCCACCAAACTGCCAGGCGACCGCGAGAGACAGGAGGCCAGCTGTCAGCTCAACGATAGGGTAGCGTGGTGATATACGGGTTTTGCACTGGGAACACTTGCCGCCCAGAGCCAGGTAACTGACAACGGGAATATTCTCCCAGGCACGAATCAGATGGCCGCAGGAAGGGCAGGTGGAGTCTGGCTTGATCAGGTTGAACCGAGGCTGCTGCGGTTCAGGTTCACCCTGCATCTCCGCTGCTTCACGCACCCAGGCGTTTTGCATCATCACCGGCAGTCGGTAGATCACGACATTGAGGAAGCTGCCTACGAGCAGCCCCAATACGAAAACGGTCGCCAGCAGGGCGACCGTGTTGGATTGCAGTAGTTCGAAAAATGCCATCAGATGACGTTACCCATCTGGAACATAGGCAGATACATGGCAATAACGAGACCGCCTACCACGACGCCCAGGAATGACATAATTAATGGCTCCATCATAGAGGTTAGGCCGTCAACAAGGTTATCGACTTCCTCTTCATATATCACCGCGGCCTTGGCCAGCATGTCGTCCAATGAGCCAGATTGTTCACCGATCGATACCATCTGAATCAGCATCGGCGGAAACGTCTCCTGAGTCTTCATCGACACAGCCAGCTCCGTACCGGTTTCCACATCCCGGCGAACGTTCAGAATGGCCGTTTCATAAATGATATTCCCAGAAGCACCGGCGGCCGACTCGAGTGCACTGACCAACGGTACACCGGCGGCAAAAGTTGTCGACAAGGTGCGGGCGTAGCGGGCCATAGCAGACTGGTACAGAATAGGCCCGAAAATGGGCAGTTTCACGACCATTCGCTGTACCGCGTGCTTGAAAGGTTTTGAGCGTTGCATACCCTGTTGAAACAGAAATACCGCAACAATCAAAACGCCCAGAGCCACAATGCCGTTACTCTGAATCCAGGTCGACATGTCCATAACGACCTGAGTAGGTACGGGCAAGTCAGCGCCAAAACCCGAGAACATTTCCGCAAAAACCGGCACAACCTTTAAGAGAAGAATGATAGTTACAATGGCTGCAATGGTAAGTACGGTTGCTGGGTATTTCATTGCGCTTTTAACTTTCTTGCGTAAACTTTCTGCTTTTTCCTGGTAGAGCGCTACCCGATCGAGCATGGTTTCCAGTGCACCGGCTTGCTCGCCCGCTTCTACCAAAGAGCAGAAAAGGTCGTCGAAGTACTTTGGGTGCTCTCGTAGGGCGGCACCAAATGAGCCGCCCCCGGCTACGTTATTTTTCAATTGCATGACCAGTTCGGCCATCTTTTTATTTTCCAGGCCTTCCGCAACGATCTCAAAGGCCCGCATCAGTGGGACCCCGGCTTTCATCATCGTTGCCATTTGGCGGGTGAAGAGAGCAATGTCGGCAGATTTGATGCCGGGCTGAAACAGTTGAATATCGCCGCGTTTCTTGGCCAGTTTTTTGATCTTAACAATGCCTTTTCGGCGAAGATCGGCCTTAATCAGCGCCGGATTGGTGCCAGATATCTCACCTTTTTGCACCCGGCCATTCCGGTCGGTGCCTTCGTAGGTGAACATCGAAATCTTCTTTGCCTTGGTGGCCATTCAGTGCCGTCCTCAGTCTGTGGTAACGCGGTTTACTTCTTCCAGGCTGGTGATGCCCTTGGCAACCTTAATTAGCCCTGATTTGCGTAAACTGTTAAAGCCCTCTTCAGCGAAGGCTTTGCTTAAATCGATCGAATTGCCTTCTTCCATGATAATACGGGAAATAGCCGGAGTGATGCGAACCACTTCATAGATCCCCACTCGCCCTTTATACCCTTTATTGCAGCTGCCGCAACCAACCGGTTTATAAACAGTCGACGTTTTGACCATTTCATCCGTAAACCCTTCTTTCTTGAGCACATCAACGGGCAGATCAGCCGGTTGCTTGCAGTTGCTGCATAGCCGGCGGGCAAGGCGCTGAGCGATGATCAAGTTAACTGTGGTTGCCAGGTTGAACGAGGGGACGCCCATGTTCAGCATTCGGGTCAGAGTTTCCGCCGCACTGTTGGTGTGCAGCGTAGATAGCACCATGTGGCCGGTCTGAGCGGCTTTGATCGCAATCGATGCCGTTTCCAGGTCTCGAATCTCACCAACCATGATAATGTCAGGATCCTGACGGAGGAAGGAGCGTAGGGCGGCTGCGAAGTCGAGACCGACCTTGTTGTTTACGTTGACCTGGTTGATGCCATCGAGGTTGATCTCTACCGGGTCTTCTGCAGTAGAGATGTTGGTGCCTTCCTGGTTCAGGATGTTCAGGCCGGTGTAGAGAGATACTGTTTTACCTGACCCGGTCGGCCCGGTTACCAGAATCATGCCCTGCGGCTTCGATAAGGCCGTCATGTACAAATCTTTTTGATCGTCCTCATAGCCGAGGGCGTCAATGCCCATTTTGGCGGCGGCGGAATCTAGAATACGGAGTACGATTTTCTCACCAAACAAAGTCGGTAAGGTGTTTACCCGAAAGTCGATGGACTTGGTTTTGGAGATTTTCAGCTTAATCCGACCATCCTGGGGTATGCGACGCTCGGAAATGTCGAGGTTTGACATGATCTTCAAGCGGGCCGACAACTTAGGGCCCAGGCCGATAGGCGGCTTGGCAATGTTCTGCAGTACGCCATCGACCCGGAATCGAACTCTGTAAGATTTTTCGTACGGCTCGAAGTGCAAGTCTGACGCGCCTTTCTTGATGGCTGACAGCAGCATCTGGTTAATGAACCGGACTACGGGCGCATCGTCGGCACCGTCCGCCACATTGGCGTCGTCATCTTTCTTGGTGTCTACAACGTCTAGATCATCGAGGCCTTCATCGTCGCCCAAGTCACCAAAGGCGTCTGAAGAGTCATCCAGCAAGGCTTCCAGAGCCTGATTCAGCTTGTCTTCTTCAACCAGGACGGCTTCGACACTGAGGCCGGTGTGAAACTTGATTTCATCTATAGCGATCAGGTTGGTTGGATCCGAGACGCCAATAAATAGGCGATTCCCACGCTTAATCAGTGGAATGACATGGTGAGCTTGCAGCAAGTTGTTGGCGATCAAATCCCGTGGCAGGGCTTCCAGATCGAAAGCTGTCAGGTCGAAAATGGGGGTGCCGAACTCTTCAGAGGCGACATTGGCCAGTTGCTGGGCGCTGACCAGATCTGTTTCAACCAGGTAAGCGACGAGGCTTTTCTTCTCCTTTTCGGAGTTCTGAGTCGCTGTCAGCGCCTCGTCTTCGTTGATCAAATCGTCCCGGACCAACCGTTTGGCCAGGCCTCCGAGGGATGTTGCCATATTGTCAGTTCCTGTACTTGCCCGTCGGGCAGACGAATATAGGTGACTTTTACCCGCATGGGTGAGGTGAGTCTGTTTCACCCTCTACGTTCCACTATAACTCACTCAGACCAGAATCGTCTCGCCCTATAAAGGGGCTAATGGATGCTCAAAACGAAACTTGCAGTCGATATGCGCTCTGACGAATTGATCCCGGATATCGCTATTGTTTGCAATCCCCCGCGCTGAGACGCTTTGGTTACCGGCATTTATAGAGCTATTTCAGTAACTTAGTCAATTTGTCCTAGAGTGGCAAGCAGCGAAAGCACTGTGCTAGCCCGGTTTGTGAGCTATGAATTAACTCAAAAGCCATCGGGTTATTCATTAGCCACGGGCTTCTGCCCATAAGGGGCACGAAACTGACCAGATACGTCACCCCAAAGCTGTGAAGTAGCTACTTTGGAGTTTGGGTTTTTAGGCTCAAGTGAGACGCAAGTCACGGTTACCGCCATTTTAAGGGTCTTTGGTTGTGCTGGCATACTTTCTGCTTACAATACATTAAGGCACGTTGGTCTTGGCAGGTGCCAGTCCAGTTAAGTGTTCTGCTAACCCTGTGGAGAGTGCAAGATGAAGAAAACTCAAAAAGGTTTTACTCTGATCGAACTGATGATCGTTGTAGCGATCATCGGCATCCTGGCGGCTGTGGCAATTCCTCAGTTCAACGAATACCGTGCTAAGGCAAACGACTCTACTGCTCAGGCAGATGCTCGTAATGCCATCAGTGTAATGACCGCTAACCAGCTTTAATCTGCTAGGAGAAAAACTAATGAAAAAATTAATGTTAGCATCCGTGATAGTGGGTTCGGCTTTTGCCGGTACTGTATTGGCCGCTGGTACGGCTCTACCTTCAAGTGGCGGGCCGGTCACTACGACTGATTGTTCGCTTTTGGCGGGTACCGTGACTGTCAATCTGTCTTCAAACGTATCTGGTGCGTTTCAGTGCGATCTTGCTACCAACGCAATTCGTATTGGAACCTGCCATGCTGCAGGTAGCCGCCAAACAACAACGGTTGATTGTGTACTGACGGCAGGCGCTGACACTACAGATGATACATCTGACGATGAGTATAACGGTTCAAGTTGTGGAAGCACTGATGACTCGTTTGATATTACAGACTTTCGTGGCTTTGTGGCAACAAGTCAAGGTGGGTCCGTCACGCAGCAAGAGCTAGGTGGTGCGTGTTCAGATTCAACTTTGACTGCACTGGAAATTTTTGATTAATGGTCTGAGTTGTTTGGGTGATGGATGATTCATCACCCAAACAGATATCTCTATAATTCTCGCTTTGTCTAATATGCTTGGAACACACTATGATCAAGCAATCGGGAGGTTTTACGCTCTTAGAGATTATGCTGGTAGTTGGCATTATTGGGGCGCTGGCAGTTATTGCTGTCCCACTTTTCAACGAATACAAGGCTTCCGCAAGGGATAGTACAGCACATGCTGATGCTAAAAATGCTATTTCTGTCATGGTGGCTGCACAAAAATAGCACCTGTAACTTTCTGAAATACCCCTTCTCAAGTGACCTTTCAGTTAGATTAGGGTAAAGTGGTAAACCCCTTAATTCGATAGCTAGGCATAATTATTATGTCACCTCATCTCTTGCTAAGTCTGTTGGTATTGTACAAGGCTAAATTTGTTAGAGTTTTACTGGCTTTGCTAGTCAGTATTGCACTCATTACTGTACTTTCAGCTCAGTTTAGTGGGCGTCAGCCGGCAACGGTTTCATTGGATGTTGGGTTGTCTGCTATCAAGATCATGATTCCAATACTTTTTGCGCTCTTCTGTCAGGAACTTATAGTAAAAGAGTCAGAAAGAAAGAGTTTTCTGCAATCCCTTGCTTATCCACATGACCGTATCAAATTTTTTATTAATCGTTGGCTGGCCGGGCTACTGACTGTGCTTGCATTCTATTTTTCTGCTGCACTCTTACTCCTAATAATTGTATATTTTATTTCTCTGGGCTATTCACAGGCCACTCCCGTTTCATTGGATGGGAAATACTGGGTGGTGGTTGCTTTTGGTGCGATTGATATCCTCGCTATTTCGACCATCGCCACGCTGCTAGCTGTTGTTGCTCAGTCTCCAGGTTTCGTGTTGGTTGGTACAATCGGGTTAACC
Organism: Saccharospirillum alexandrii; assembly: GCF_004000275.1. Classification (GTDB taxonomy): domain Bacteria; phylum Pseudomonadota; class Gammaproteobacteria; order Pseudomonadales; family Natronospirillaceae; genus Saccharospirillum; species Saccharospirillum alexandrii. The sequence continues at coordinate 106,955 of NZ_RCIP01000002.1, read as the reverse complement.
ATAGTGGGTCGCTCTTATAGCACTGTTCTCCAATTGCTGAGTGGCGACAATTTAGTCGTTGACGACCCTGAGCAATACAGGAGCGGTTTGGGCTGGGTGACTTCTATTATTCCTGATCTGGGTGCATTGGATATCAGGCAAGTGGCTCTGTACAACGACTGGAGTTTTCTATCTTCTGGGCTATTGAATATATCTGTAACGTCGTTGGTATTCTCAGTGGCGGTGTTGAGTTTGGCGACTTTACTGTTTAACAGCAGGTCCGTCGCTTAATATGAAGGTGGTGACTTTAAAGCTGGTTTTTGGTATCGCCATGAGCATGTATGTTTTGCTGGTGGCGACGAGTTCTCAGCCAAATCGCGAGTTGGTTGCAACTCAGGATCGTATTGTGGTTTCAGCACCTTTGCAGGTTGTACTGGCATTTGGTGATCGATATCTGGCTGCGAATTTTGAAGTGATTAGGTTGGCCGCAACCGGAATGGAAGTTAACCCTCTTACCGATACGATTGATGGAAAGTATCTGCTTAGAGCGCACCAGGCTGCGACGCGATTGAATCCATGTCATGAAGATAATTACTATCTGGCAAACGCCATTTTGGCGTGGGCTGGTGCAGATCAGGAAGCTAATAACATTTTGTGGTCGGCAGCCCAGTGTCGACACTGGGATTTTCTTCCTTCGTTCCTGTATGGGTTCAACCAGTATTTTTTTAATCGCAATGTTGTAGAAGCTCAGCGTGGGCTTGACCTGGCTGCAGAGCGCTATGAAGAAAATGCTCAAGCAATTCGTCGTTTTTCCATTATGATTGCTGCCGAGGAGCTCGATGACGAAGCAATGGCATTGGCCTACCTCAAGGATCAGCAAAAGCAGGTATCTGATAAAGCCCTCGCTGAATCCCTTCAGGACAGAGTAGTGCGATTGGAGGGCTTGATTCGACTCCGCGAAGCGCAAAAAAATTATGAAGAGGAGTTGGGCGAGTCATTGAATTCGCCTCAAGCACTTATTGACAAAGGCTACTTAGGGGCTTTTCCGGATGATCCTCTGGGCATTGGCTATGAGTTTGTCGACGGGCAGTTCAAACTGCGCCGGCTACGTATTCAAGGAGTGGAGCGCCCGCAATGACGTCTATCCTCGAGTTTTCCTCTGTTTCCAAATCCTACACAAAGCGCCGTCAAACACTTCAGGCACTGGACTCGGTCTCATTTTCTATTGAGGAAGGCGAAGTATTCGGTTTTGTAGGCCCTAACGGTGCAGGTAAATCGACAACCATCAAAATCTTGTTGGACATTATTAGTGATTACGAGGGTGAGGTGCGACTGTTTGGCCAGTCAGCTCGCGAGGCCAGCAGTCGCCAGCAGGTGGCCTACTTGCCGGAAGCAGCTGCCTTATATGAGCAGTTCACACCGCTTGATATCCTCAAAACCGCTCTTCGCATGTATGGCATCAAACGAGCTGATGAACTTGAATGGTGTATGTATTGGCTTGAACGGTTTTCTGTGGCTGGCAACGCCAAACGCAAGATTCGCCAGCTCTCCAAGGGAAATGTGCAACGGGTTGCGCTGGCACATGCCATGGTGGTTGAGCCTAAGCTACTGGTGCTGGATGAGCCCTTGTCGGGTCTGGACCCGGTAGGGCGCAAGGATGTGGTTGATATCCTGCAAGAGTACAAGCAGCAGGGTGGGGCTATCTTCTTTACGTCTCACGTACTTCACGACGTAGAGCGGATTGCTGACCGCTTTGGTTTTATCAACCAGGGGCGTTTGCTTACTACTCAATCGCCACGGGACCTGATGGCTGAGCACGCGAAGGAGTTTCTAGTGCGTTACCAGAGTGATGCCATCACCGAAGGTCAGGCAGTGCGCCCGGGTGAGTATGAGGTGCAGGTATCCCAACAGAATCTTCCAGAGTGGCTGGGCCGCTTGAATGGTCAGCAGGGTCAGTTGCTGGAAGTAAAACCGCTGGTTTCGCTCGAAGCCGTTTTCTTCAAGATGCTGGAGCAGCACGGTTGAAACCGGCCAGCTTTGGGGTCTAGCAATTAGGAAATTGTTCTGAAGCTCTTTCGGGTGTTAACCTGAACCCACTTTACGGACGGAGACGCAACAATGACCTTTCTGGCGGCCATTCTGGCCTGGCTGGTGTCGCTGAGTTTGTCGGGAAACCGGATGCCGGGGCGGGGAATGCTGGCTCAGCCTTTGGATCAGGTGTTTTCTCGCCTCGGTGGCAGTGTCTGGGCGTACTGTCTGGTGATTGCTGTTCCGGTTGTGCTACTGGCGGCCATTCTGGGCTGGTTTGACCATTGGCTGGTGACGTTTTTGGTCGGGTTTGGCAGTCTGGTACTGGTGTTTGGTTCGGGTGATCAGGCTGATCAACTCAAGCTTTACAGGCAGCATCAAATTGACGGAGATACCGAGCGGGCCTATGAGCTGGCGGTTGAGACCTTTGATTTACCGGAAGGGCTGTATGAAGGCGGGCCGTCGCAGATGGACGACGCACTGAACCTTAGCCTGGCTTATCAGTTGCTTGAGCGATTCTTCGTGGCCCTCTTCTGGTTTGTTGCCTTTAGTGCTCCCGGGGTCTTGCTGGTGGTACTGGTCAGGTACGCTCGGTCTATCTTGCTGCAAATGCCTTTTGAATCCAGTTCGGCTGCCTCTCTGGCGGTTCAGGTTCATCATGCCATTAACTGGATTCCGGCTCGTCTGCTAACACTGTCACTGGCTCTGGTGGGTGACTTTTCACAGAGCTTTGCCATCTGGTTGCGGCGTATACGGGATTTTGAATTGGTTGACCGGGCGCTGTTAGAGACCTCCCTGAAGGTATCGCTTCCTGAAAACCCGAATGCCCAGCGGCCAGAAGATGTATTGTCGCTGGTTAAGCGCGCTCAGGTGCTGTGGATGGTAGTGATCGCTCTGGCGACCATTTTTGGTTAACCCTGTGTCGGTCGGTTAACTGTCAGCAGGTAGGCAAAACTGCCAATCAACCTCCTTCATTGTCATTTATTATCGCGGCCATAGCGCCGCCGGGGTTGATTTGGCGGGTGAAACCACCATCCTTAGCGCAGTTTGAATGTATCGTATCAACCCTTCGTTTTTAGTGGATAAACAGTCTATGAGCACTCAGCACCACGAATTGATCATCCTGGGCTCTGGCCCGGCAGGATACACAGCGGCCGTTTATGCAGCACGGGCCAATCTTAAGCCAGTGCTTATCACCGGTATGCAGATGGGCGGTCAGCTGACCACCACCACCGAAGTTGAAAACTGGCCCGGTGGCCATGCGGAGTTGCAAGGCCCGCAGTTGATGGAAGAGATGAAGGCCCACGCCGAGCGGTTCAACACTGAGATCATCTTCGATCACATTCACACCACCGATCTGGCCAAGCCGCCATTTACACTGGTGGGTGACCAGGGTACCTATACCTGTGATGCGCTGATCATCAGCACCGGCGCCAGCGCCCGCTACCTGGGACTGGAAAGCGAAGAAGCGTTCAAAGGCAAGGGCGTATCAGCCTGTGCGACCTGCGATGGCTTTTTCTATCGCAACAAGGAAGTTAGTGTGATCGGTGGGGGTAATACCGCCGTTGAAGAAGCGTTGTATCTATCGAACATCGCCAGCAAGGTGCACGTGATTCACCGTCGCGACAGCTTCCGCTCCGAGAAGATTCTGGCCGACCGGTTGATGGACAAGGTGCAGGAAGGCAAGGTAGTGCTGCACTGGAACCGCACGCTGGATGAGGTTCTGGGCGACGAGATGGGTGTGACCGGTATTCGTATCAAGAGCACTCAGAACGAAGAAACTGAAGAACTGAAGCTGGATGGCGTGTTTGTGGCGATTGGCCATACGCCAAATACCCAGATTTTTGAAGGTCAGCTGGATATGGCCGGTGGGTACATCAAGGTGAAATCAGGTCTTGAAGGCAATGCGACTGCTACCAGTGTGCCGGGCGTGTTTGCTTCTGGCGATGTGATGGACCATGTGTATCGTCAGGCGATTACCTCAGCTGGTACCGGCTGTATGGCGGCGTTGGATGCTGAGAAATATCTCGATAATTTGAAGCATGCAGGCTAAGACGAATACCTAAAGGTTTGCTCGTTTGAGCAAACCTTTAAAAGCTCAGGTTCCGGAGTTTAAATCCGGTATCTAGCCATTGGTCCGTGTCGGGGTACCGCGTGTACCTATTCGGGGTCGGCGTAAACCCGTCCATGGGGCCTAGACTGAAGCATCCATGCTTCAGACTTCCCCGAATAGGTACGGTACACCCGGCACCTGACACTCGTTTTTGCGTCCTAAGATGCATCAACTGATCATGCGCCTTACTTGGGCAAGTTAACGTTCACTTCCAGTATTGAGTAATTCCCTTCTTCATTAATATCGACCTGGAGCTGTTCCGGGCCGATGTCGACGTATTTCCGGATAACATCCATGATGTCGCGCTGTAGGGCGGGCAGGTAGTCGGGCGCGTTTCGCTGGTGGCGTTCGTGGGCGACGATGACCTTTAACCGCTCTTTGGCTACATGCGCTGACTTGGGCGTTTTGCTGTTGTCTCTGAACAAGTCAAAAATTGACATCTCAGCCTCCAAAGACGCGTTTCAGGAAGCCTTTACGCTGGGCTTCCAGGAACCGGTGCGGTTTTTCTTCGCCAAGGAACCGGGCCACGGTGTCCAGATAAGCCTGGCCGGCGTCGCTTTTTTCATCCAGAACCACTGGCATGCCTTTGTTCGAGGCATTCAGGACGGCCTGGCTTTCGGGGATGATGCCGAGCAGTGGGATGGCCAGAATCTCTTCGATATCGGGTACATCGAGCATATCGCCCCGGGCGACCCGTTCGGGGTCGAAGCGGGTGATCAGCAGGTGTTCGCGAACGGGTGGCTGATTGTTCTCGGCCCGGAAGCTCTTGCTTTGCAGTATGCCCAGAATGCGGTCTGAATCCCGCACTGAAGAGACTTCGGGGTTGGTGACGACGATGGCTTCATCGGCGTAGTACAGCGCCATTTGTGCGCCTTGCTCGATACCGGCCGGGGAGTCACAGACAATGTAGTCAAATTGCTCGGCCAGGTCGTCCAGTACCTTTTTTACGCCCTCTTTGGTCAGGGCGTCTTTATCGCGGGTCTGGGAGGCGGGCAATATATAGAGGTTATCGCAACGCTTGTCTTTGATCAGGGCCTGGTTGAGGCTGGCTTCCTGCTGAATGACGTTGACGAAATCGAACACAACGCGGCGTTCGCAGTTCATGATGATGTCCAGGTTGCGTAGGCCGATGTCAAAGTCGATAACAACGGTTTTGTGGCCACGCAGCGCCAGGCCCATACTGATGGCAGCACTGGAGGTGGTTTTACCAACGCCGCCCTTGCCGGAGGTGATGACAACGATCTTTGCCAAGATGACGCTTCCTTTTGACGTTAACGTTTACAATTAAGAGTTGGCTAAAACAGCATTGGACGGATTATCCGCTTTTTTACCGACACCGGCCAATCTATCTCAGTGATACAGTTCTGAATTTGACTGTCTGCCAGTGTCGCAGAGGCTTGTTGTCGCGTGCAAGTGAGGTTGAATTAACTTTTGTGGCGTGAGCTCGCTTGGAGTGGTGGGTATGCCTGTCCGGGGCCGGCGTAAACCCGTCCTTGGGGCCTAGGCTTCGGCATCCATGCCTCAGACTTCCCCGGACAGGCATACCCACCACCTCGCACTTTGTTTGGCGCCACCTTGCTTAATTAAAACTGCTCAATCACCAACTGCTCGTTTTCCAATCTGACCCGAGTCGGTCGGCTTGACTCCGCATTCAAATCATCCCGAACCTGATAATTACCAGCGATCGCCAACAAGTCGGCATCAAGGTTCTGGCAGACAATTTCAGCCAACGTATCGCCTTGCACGCCAGCCATCGCACGACCGCGCAGCGCGCCGTAAACGTGAATACTGCCATCGGCGATGACTTCGGCACCGGAACTGACCTGGTTCATGATCAGTAGGTGAGCGCCACGGGCATATATTTGCTGGCCTGAGCGAACAGGCTGGCGAATAACCTGGGTTTCCAGTCCTGTAGCGGCCGCTTCGGCTTTGCTTGCCCGGGTTGCCCGGTCTTTATCGTCAACCCAGGCCAGGTTGAATCGTTCGCACCAGGGGGTAAGGGCGTCTTTTGGGCCAGCCAGGGCGAACACGACCAGGCGCTGTTCGCGGGCGAAATCCAACATCTGTTGCAGGGTACTATCAGTCAGTTCGGCGAGCACGGCGCCCACATCGAGGGCTACCGGTGCCCGGTTGAAGAGGGCAGGTGCCTGTTCCAGCTTTTCAGTCAGTCTTTGCGCAAAGCCTGATGGGTCAAGGTCGTCGATGATCAGGCGTTGAATGGGCAACATGCGTGCGCGCACAGTCATGGGCTTGGTGTCGGTCATTTAGTGCGAATCCTGCAGCGTTGATTGAGCTTGGTGGTGATCCAGATAGGTCTGCAAGGCTTGCTCCCGGTCGAGTTGCTGTTGTTGGCTGATGTGAAGGGTTGGCTCGGCGACGCGGCTGGCGCAATCGGTCAGCGGGCAGCGCTCGCAGGTTTCGTGAACGTCCATCTGTGGGACGGTCGGGTCTTCACCGAAGGCTACGGTGTCATTGAATCGCTCGTCCATCAAGAACCCAAGCGCCATACCGGTGTTGCTGTTTTGCCCTAGCGATAACGGGCGCACAACGGCGATGTTGAAAAAGGTCTGGTTTTGGGCAATGAAATGGCTGCGTTGGGCGGAAACAGCCAGTTTCGGGTCTTCTCCGGCTGCCTGGCGTTCGCCCACTTCGTTGAGCAGGCCGATGGCGACCCAGCGCCGACAGTGGTGTTCGCTCGGGCCGATGCCGCGGGGTGTGAAGACGGTGGTAGTGTTCAGTTCCTTGGCAATGTGGAACCTGTCGACGCCGGCTTTGTTGTGCAGGCGCATGTAGTGCATTTTGTGCAGGCCGAGGTGGTGGGGCATCAGTTGTGACATGCGATATACGAACATTTCGGGGGTTGCATCGTATTGGTCCATCATCCGGCTGAGTGCATCGCCATCAAAGGTTTTGTTGGCCAGCCAGGCTTTCAGGTCGGTCAGCAGTGCCATTTCGGGAATCAGCAAGGCGCCGGCAAAGTAGGATGCTCTGAAGTTGTTATGCACCTGTTCAAAGGACTCTACCTTGATCCAGGAGGACGTCAGCGCCCGCTCCTCCAGGTCGAGAAAGCGGTAGCCAATCTCCTTGGCGAGCACGAACTTTTGCTGTTGCGGCATTAACCGGGAATTGACCACCAGTTTGCCGGGTGAGACGCAGAGCGAGCGCAGGGTTTGCAGTTCAGGTGTGGCGGAAAAATCGTCGTAAATCACCCGGCACTGGTACTGTTCCAGCAGCAGCGACTCCAGCCAGGCAAGGCTGATCAGCGGCTCGGCTGACGCGAATTGCGTTCGAAAAGCCTCAGCCTGGCCTTCGATTTCTTCAAAGTAGTTCAGATGCATCTTCTGATAAGAGCGCAGCGATGCCAGCAGGAAATGCTCGACCTGCATGTCGTAGCCCCGGCCAATTTCGAGCAGTGTACGAACGAAGGCGCCTGCCTTGCTGGGCGAATCGGTCACCAGATCGAACACATCCGAGAGGCCAATGCCAAACTGTTTCAGCGGGAAGTCGTTGAACAAGGGAGAGTTCAGCAGGGCGGAAACCGGGTTCAGCTCGTCATCCAGCTGCAGCGATACCAGTTCGTCAAAGGAAACCCCCAGCCCCTGGGCCAGTTGAATGATCTTTTCCGGTTTGGGGTACTTTTTGCCCTTCTCGATTTCACTCAGATAGGAAATGGACAGTGAGGTTCGCTCGCCCAGTTGTTTGAGCGATAACCCGGCCGCCTGGCGGTGTTGTTTGACTTTGATGCCGAGAATGAATCTCAGGCTCTCACTGTTGATTTGCATAACCCTTCCAAGTTCGCGATGAGCGAAATAGCTTGCGCATTCTAAAGAGGTGGCCGGTGCAAAACAATGCGGGTTCATGGGAGTTGCCCGGTGATGCCTGATGAGCCGCCCCCTGAGCGGGCCGTACAGATCGTCAATTACCCGCCGTCTTTCAAGTGGCCCAGTCCCGGAGTAGTGAGGGGAGGTAGGAATTTGTTGGCTGAGTGTTGGAAAAATTGACAGATCGGCTGTTTTTATAGGGGTAGTTTGATAGACTTCACAGTCTGCAGTTCCGGTGCTCAAGACGAGTGCTGGCTTGCCACTGGTCACCGAAGGATAAACGGCGTCCAGTTCAGGCGTTTTCGCAGATTTCCATCATTCATTCACTAAGGAAAGGCGAATGGACAAACTGAATCGATCCCGTCGTTTACACTCGTTATTGCAACTCTTGCCGGAACGCCCGGAACCCGAAACTGGCCTCTACTTTGGTGAGCACGTTATTCGTGTTGAAGGGCAACTGTGCCTGGTGGTGACACTGAAGGGGCAGGTGGGTATCCGCGCGACTGATCCCGAACTCGAAACCCAGCTGCAGCAAGCCTGTGGCGATCAACATTGGATTGCCCATGGACGGGTGTATGAGCAATGGTATTTGCTGCCAGAGCCGGTATTTCAGAATACCGACCAGATCGCACCCTGGGTTCGCCAGGCCGCCGACGGCGCAGCCCGGTTGGCTGAAGGCCAGCAGCAGCCAGCCAAGGCTGGCCGGCTGTGCTGACTAGTGGTCCATGGGTGAAGTTCTGTTACTAAGGAGCGACGCCGGTCAGTTCAGAGCGAGGCGGAAAGGGGCAGTAATAGCACCGCTATTTCAAGGTTTGACAACGAAGCTTTGGGCTCACTGGCAAAGTGAACAGTGATATCACTTTGCGCATGGACCACTAGCGTGTAAACGCCCAGTAAAACGCCGTGCCGACAGGGCTCAGTGCGATCAGGAATAAAACCAGAATCAGCGGTGACCAGCGAATCACTGAGGTGTCGCTGGCCGCGGGTTTGTGGTGAGTGGTGAGATCGTTCATACAGCCTCCTTACGCTGGGGTGATGCTGGTCAGTATGCGCTGCATTGCGTCAAGTGCCCTGATGCAGGTCAATTTACCGTTCATATTGGTCTACATTGATCAGTGAGCGGCGATGCACGGCTCCTGGTTTTTGAGTCGGCGCATTGCGATGAAGCGACTTGAAACGGCCGGGAGGGGTTATGGCGTATTGGTGCACGCTTTGGGTGTTGCGTTGGTGGGGGTTCTGGCGTTTACCGCAAACCGCGGCCTCGGATCGCGTTGCAACGGCAAAACATGGTCGTAAAGTGGTTTGGGTACGATGGATGTGGTCAGTAGGGCTGTTGGTTGTGCTGGCCGTTCCGGTGCCTGCATTCGCCGTCGTCTGGGTGCTGATGCTGACGTTTTTGTCTTTTGTGTTGCTCGATGAAACGGCCTGATCAGCGCTTGCCTTGCAAAATGGCTAATCTGGTTCTGGCGCCCGCCTCGTATCGGTGAATGAGTATGCGAATAAACAGCTGCTCTTACGGCAAGGCCAATCACTCTCTGACAGGTTGATCATGACTCAATTCGAACCGGACAGCTCTGCAGCACGCTACCCCCTGTTTCCCATGGGAGCCTTGCTGCTCCCGGACTCATCACTGCCATTGCAGATCTTTGAACCCCGGTACCTGATGATGGTCTCGAGCAGCACCCGGGATAACCGGCCGTTCGTGATTATGGTGTCGGAGCCCGGCAAAGACCGCAGTGGGCAGGGATGCCTGGCGCGCATCGTTGATTTTAATCAGCAGACGAATGGTTTGCTGGGCATCACCATTGTTGGTGAGCAGAGGGTCAGAGTGAGTGCCGCCGCCAAAGATGTAACGGGACTGTGGTGGGGCGACTGTAAGGCCAGTGAGGAACCGCTGGCCGATCCGGAGCGTGAGATGCGAGCGGCCTTGCGCTACCAGCCATTGTTGGACGCGTTGCTGGAGCACCCTTATCTGGCGGAACAGGTAGGCCTCCAGCTCGATTCAGCCCGAGGCAGCGTCCACCAGTTAATGGTGTGGTTACCTCTTGAATTGGAGTTGAAGCACAGGTTGCTTGCTGAAGACAGCTTTCTGGAGCGATGCGCCATGCTGGAATCGGCCTTGGCGGAACTGTCCGGGTCGCCCGATTCGCCCGGTGACCGTGATGCCTGATTGAGGTCGGCTAATTGAGGCGGTAGGTTATTGATGCAAGCGGCCAGGCTATAATTAGGTAGGCCGTCACGACCATCAGAACAAGTAACCAGAGCGCGAGGCTGTTGCCTAGGTCAGCTCTGGTTTGCCCCACCAGCCTGTGGGCGGCCTGAGCCAGTGCGGCAGCGAACAAACCCAAGCACACACCGGCCACAACGTCCGATAGCCAATGTACACCCAGCCAAACCCGGCTCAATGCTATAACCAGCATCCCAACACCCGCTGGCAAATAAAGCGGCCAGCGACTCATGGCAGGTCGCCGCTGGTTGGCAAAGCCTGTTAATAGCCCGAGGAAAAGCGCAGCACCTGCGGCATGGCCTGAGGGAAAGGCTTCCGTAGCCAGAGGCGTCGCCATCCAGTCAGGTCGATCGACACCGAACGCTGTTTTTAACAGCGAAACACCGCAAAGCATGGCCGCAGCGCTGATCAACACCACGGCACTGAGCCGGAATTGCCCGCTCAGACAAAGCCAGATAATGATCATTATCCCGGTTGTTACCAGAATCGCCGGGTCTCCCAAAAGGGTCAGGCCAATCGCAACGCCATCGAATGCGGTGGCACGCCAGGCGCCCACCTGGCCTGCTAGCAGGAGATCCAGATCCCAGGGGCGGGTGAACGCTGTAACGATGAGTCCCGCGGCGGTGACGGTGACCAGCAGCAGTGCCGCAAACGGAAAGCGATCGGGTAACCGTTTGAGGGCCGGCACCCACCGGGCCATTCTGGGGTGTTCGGGATGGAGGTGATGATAGATGGCCAGTAGCGCAATCAGAATCGCCAGGCCTGACACCAGCAACAGCATGAGCGTTCGAACCGCCAAACTCTGCGTCGCCAGAAAAAAGCTGGCCTCGCCCGCCAGGTACCCCGGCAGCATGTAGGCGGGTGCCCAGAACAAAACGGTGATCAGGTTGACGCTGACAAACACCCGGGCGGGCATCGATAGGCTACCGGCAATCAGCGGCACGACCGGGCGGATCGGGCCGACAAAGCGACCAATAACCACACTAAGCCACCCCCAGCGTTTGAAAAACCAGATGCCGTGCGACAGCCAGTCGGCGTGGCGTTTGAACCAGGGGTGCTCGTAGAGCCGATGCCTGAGCCGGTAGCCCAGATAGAAACTGCCCAAATCTCCCGCCGTCGCTCCCAGCGCGGCCGCTGCGAGAACCCAGATTGCCGGAATGTTAAGGTTGCTCGCCACGGCAGCAAGGCTGAACAGGGCGACCACGCCGGGTACAAAGACGCCGATGAGCGCAAAGGATTCAACAAAAGCGGTCAGGGCAATGGCGATCAAGACACCTTCAGGGTGAGACTGTATCCAGGCAATCATCTTGGCGGTTGGGTTACTCAGTTATCGAACTTGGGTTCAGGCCGGATGGTAAATCTTTGTCAGGCGGATAAACAGCCGGTATCCCTCATAGTCGCAGCGGCTTCAAGTCGCTATAATCGCGACATTGCATCAATAACGAGCTGTGTGGCAAGGCATGACAACCGTTCAAGACTACATGACAACACTGGGCCGACAAGCCCGGCAGGCGTCGAAGGCACTGGCGAAAGCCAATACGGGCATGAAAAACCAGGCATTGCTGGCCATGGCCCAGGTTATCGACGACCAGCGTGAGACCCTGAAACAAGCCAACCAGCGCGATCTGGCGGCCGGTCGTGCCAAGGGGCTTGAACCGGCGATGCTGGATCGACTGGAACTGACCGACGCTCGCATCGACACCATGATCGAAGGCTTGCATCAGGTTGCCGGCCTGGCCGATCCGGTCGGTGGCATCACCGATCTCGAGTTTCGCCCGAGTGGCATTCAGGTCGGCAAAATGCGTGTCCCCCTCGGTGTGATTGGCATTATTTACGAATCCCGCCCCAATGTGACGGTTGAAGCGGCGAGCCTGTGCATCAAATCCGGCAATGCCGTTATTTTGCGCGGTGGCAGTGAATCCATCGAATCGAACCAGGCACTTGCAGCCTGCATTCATGCTGGTCTCGACCAGGCGCAACTGCCGGGCACCGTGGTACAAGTGGTCGAAACCACCGACCGTGAGGCCGTGGGCGCACTCATTACCATGCCCGACTATGTAGACGTTATTGTGCCGCGCGGTGGCAAGGCGCTGATCGAACGCATCAGTCAGGACGCCCGGGTCCCGGTCATCAAACACCTCGATGGCATTTGCCATGTGTACATCGATGACGACGCCGACGTCGCCAAGGCCATTCCCATCGCCATCAATGCCAAGACGCACCGTTACGGCGTCTGTAACGCGATGGAAACCCTGCTGGTCGCGCAATCCCGTGCTGCAGAGATGCTGCCGGAACTGGCCCGGGCCTTTGCCGACAAAGGCGTCGAATTACGGGGTTGCGACCGCACCGCCGAGCTGATCGACTGTGTGCCGGCTACTGAAGCAGACTGGACCACCGAATACCTTGCGCCCGTATTGGCCATTCGCGTAGTCGCGGGCCTGGATGAAGCCATCGATCACATCAACACCTACAGCAGTCAGCACACCGACAGCATCGTGACCGAGAACTACACTCGGGGGCGCCGTTTCCTGACGGAAGTTGACTCGGCTTCAGTGATGATCAATGCCTCTACGCGCTTTGCCGATGGCTTCGAATATGGCCTGGGTGCCGAGATTGGTATCTCGACCGACAAAATTCACGCTCGCGGCCCGGTCGGTTTGATCGGGCTGACATCTCAGAAGTATGTGGTGCTCGGAGACGGCCAGATTCGTGAGTGATTCGCAACGGCCACTGATGGCCCTGTTCGGCGGAACCTTTGATCCGTTCCACGACGGCCATGCGCAGTTGTGCGATCTGGTGCTATCTCATCAGGAAGTGTGCCAGCTTCGGGTCATACCCTGCCAGATACCAGCGTTGAAATCAGCGGCACAGGCAAGCCCCGAGCAGCGCCTGGCCATGCTGGAACGATGGGTCGCTTCGCGCACTGACGGCGAACGCTTGCAGGTCGATGATCGCGAGTTGCGACGCCCGGGCCCGAGTTACACGCTCGATACCATTCGGGATCTGCACCGGGAGTACCCGGAATACCAGACGGTATTCGTGCTGGGAGCCGATGCGTTTGCGGGTATGGACCAGTGGCAGGGCATTGACGAGTTAATTCGGGAAACGCACTTTTGGGTGTTTGGCCGGGGTTCACAGCCGATCGATCCACCCGACTTGCCATTAACCCGGGTTCAATCTCTGGCAGATCTCGGCCAACAACCTTCAGGGCTCTGGATTGCCGGTCCCTCGTCAGAGCGTGACTGGGCCTCCCGGGATTTGCGCGATAACACACAACATTGGCAATACGCGATTCCCAGGCCCATTCAGGACTATATTCAACAGGAGGGACTGTATCTGGATGTCGATGAATAAAACGATGCCCGGATTTAACGTTTTCAATTTTTAGAATATGGCGGTTATTGCCGTATTCGGCCACTCGCGTTGTGCGGCCTGGTTTCTTTTCTTCAGTGATAGTAAGAGAAACCAGCGATCCGTGTCAGTTGCCGTGTAGGCCTTTCCGGGGAAGTCCGCAGCATGGATTCTGCGGTCTAGGCCCCATGGATGGGTCCACGCCGACCCCGGAAAGGCCTACCCGGTGACTGACACCGACGAAGCCTCGATTGCAGCTAAAGCGCGGGTAAACTTAAACAGGTGGACAAGGTACGAATGACCGATACAACTGATCGAAACGCACAACCTGAAGGGTTGACCGAGGCGGTTATCCGCGCTCTGGAAGACATTAAGGCGCAAGACATTCAAGTGATTGATGTGCACGAGAAAACCGCACTGATGGATACGCTGGTGGTCGCTTCCGGCACCTCGAAGCGCCATGTCAGTGCCGTTGTCAGCAGTGTTGCAGAAGACCTCAAAAAACAGGGCTTTGTGGTACGTGCCCAGGAAGGCAGCAGTGATTCCGACTGGGTCCTGATTGACCTGACTGACCTGGTGTTGCATGTCATGATTCCTGAGACGCGGGCCTATTATGACATAGAGCGGCTTTGGTCTGGTGCGGGTCCGATGGGGGCTGAGTCAGAAGCAGAGCCTGACTGACAGGCATGAAAATCCGAATTTTGGCCATTGGCCCGAAAATGCCAGCCTGGGTTGACACTGCCGTTGCCGAGTACCAAAAACGAATGCCCCGGGAACTGCCGGTAGACTTCGTTCCGCTGGCGCTCGGGCAGCGCGGTAGAAATGCCTCGACAGACAAGGCCATCGCACAGGAAGGGGATGCCATGCTGGCGGCCATCAAGCCGGAAGAACAGGTCGTTGCCCTGGACCTTTCCGGCAAAGCCTGGTCAACCGAACAACTGGCCGAACAGTTGACGCAATGGCGACTCGAGGCGCGTGATCTTACGTTGTTAATTGGCGGACCGGACGGTTTGGACCCCCGTTGTCTGGCGCGTTCGACTCAGCGCTGGTGTTTGTCGAACCTGACGTTGCCGCACCCGCTTGTGCGAGTATTGTTGGCCGAACAACTGTATCGAGCCTGGACCGTTACCCAAAATCACCCCTACCATAAATGACGACCCGGGCTGCAATGAGCCGTCCGGGCCGGCAACGCATTCGCAGACGACCTGGCAGCCGGTGCCGGGGTAGAGTACTGATGGCATGTTGAACAGCTCACTCGACAATCGCGAAAAAGAACGGCGTCTATTCCTGAGTCGGATGACCGCTTCGTTTATCTTTATTGCCCTATTGATACTGGTTCTGGTGGGACGCCTGTTCTATTTGCAAGTGGTGCAACATGAACGCCATGAAGCCCGGTCTCAAACGAACCGGTTGGAAGTCTTGCCAATTCCACCCATTCGCGGGCTAATCTACGACCGTTACGGTGAATTGCTCGCGCGTAATGAACCCAGTCATACCCTGACCGTCGTGGTAGAGCGAAGTGGGGACCTGGACGCGCTGGTCCAGGACCTGGGTGCCCTGGTAGACCTGTCAGAAGACCAGGTGTCGCGTTTTTTTGACCGTGTTCGTGGCTATCGTCGGCCCTTTGAACCCATTCCTCTCAAAGTTCGGCTGACGGAAGAAGAAGTTGCTCGCGTATCGGCCAACCGTATCTTTCTGGAGGGCGTGCAGATAGATGCCGAGCTGATTCGTCAATATCCCTTTGGCGAGGAATTTGCCCATGCGCTCGGATTTGTTGGCCGTATCAATCAGGAAGAGCTGCGCGATCTCGACGTCGGTGCCTATGCTGGCACTCGCTTTATCGGCAAGGAGGGGGTTGAGCGGCAGTATGAAGATGCTCTGCTCGGTGAGCCTGGGTTTCAACGTGTAGAAACCAATGCACGGGGTCGGATTATTCGGGTGATCGAGAAACAGGCACCCAAGCCCGGCTCTAACCTGCATTTGTATCTCGACCAGGAGCTGCAAAAAATGGCGTACGACCTGCTGGGCGAGCAGCGGGGCTCGATAGTCGCTATTGAACCGGAAACGGGTGGAATTCTGGCCATGGTCAGCAACCCGGGCTTCGACCCCAATTTGTACGTCAGCGGTTTCCCAACAGAGATCTACAACGCCTTGAGGGACTCCCCGGATAACCCCTTTCTGAATCGGGCCATTCGCGGTCAGTACCCGGCTGCATCCACGATAAAGCCCTTTTTGGGGCTGGCCGGAGTTGATCAGGGCTTTGTTACCTGGGACTACACCATCAACGACCGGGGCTATTACCAGTTACCGACCGATGATCGGATCTACAACGACTGGAAGCGCGGCGGGCATGGTCGTGTAAATCTGCGCAAAGCCGTCGCTGAATCCTGCGATACCTATTTTTATCAGTTGGCCTACGACATGAAACTCGAAGCCATTCATGACATTTACGACCAGTTTGGTTTTGGCAAGAATACCACAGCTGATGTCTACAATCCTTTTACCGGGATCAACCCCAGCCGGGAGTGGAAGCAAAACCGGCACGGGTTTTCCTGGTATGCCGGTGACACCATCAACTTGAGTATTGGGCAGGGTTACATGCTGGCGACGCCAATGCAGTTGGCCATTGCCACCTCGGTGCTGGCCAACCGGGGGCGCTGGGTCACCCCCAGGTTGCTGATGCACAGCAACGACGAAAGTTTGCTCGACAGCATTCCCGAGCCTCCCCCCGATGTGCACCTGAATAATGATGCCAACTGGGACAGAATGCATGCCGCTATGCAAGATGTGGTGCAAGGAGCACGAGGTACAGCGCGCGCCTCAGGTCTGGGGGCGACCTACGAATACGCTGGAAAATCCGGCACAGCGCAGGTCATTCGAATAGAGCGTGACGAGAACGGCGACCCGATAGGCGATGTACCTGAACAGTTTCGAGACCACGCCTGGTTTATGGGATTTGCTCCGCTCGAAAACCCTCAAATCGCCGTCGCCGTTCTGGTAGAAAACGGCGGCAGTGGCAGTGGCGTTGCAGGGCCTATGATGCGTTCGCTGTTTGATTTCTATCTGACACGCGAGCCCGAGCAATGAATTTCACTGAATACGTTCGCCAGTTACCTCAGGGCAGTATGGACCGCCGGCAAAGTATCTGGACCCGATTGCATTTGGACCCCTACCTGTTCGCTGCCTTGCTGGCGGTTGCCCTGAGCGGCATGGTCGTACTGTACAGCGCGACCAGTGGTGACATGGGGGCGGTGTATCGGCAGGCCATTCGGTTTGGCATTGGTTTTATGGCGATGATCATCGTCGCCCAGTTCGACCCGCGCTGGTTTCAGCAGTGGGGAGGTACTGTTTACCTGGTTGGTGTTCTGTTGTTGGTGGCGGTTATTGTCAGTGGCGCTCAGGCCATGGGTGCTCAGCGCTGGTTGCAGATTCCAGGCTTGTTTCGGTTTCAGCCCTCTGAGCTGATGAAACTGGCGGTGCCGGTGATGTTGTCCTGGTACATTTCGCGCTACGGACTGCCGCCCCGTTATCGCGATTTACTGGTGTCGGCGGTACTGTTGTTCGTACCGGTTGCCTTAATTATTCAGCAGCCGGATTTGGGAACGTCACTGCTGATCGCATCGTCCGGTTTGTTCGTTATTTTTTTGGCGGGCCTGAGCTGGAAGTTGATTGTTGGCTTTTCCACCATCGCCATTGCCATGATCCCGGTGCTGTGGATCTGGGTTATGCGTGACTATCAGCGTCAGCGAGTACTGACGTTATTCGACCCTAATGTGGACCCGCTCGGGGCGGGCTGGAACATTATTCAATCGATGACCGCCATCGGCTCGGGAGGATTAAGTGGCAAAGGCTATATGCTGGGCACGCAGTCACAGCTCGATTTTCTGCCGGAAAGCCATACCGATTTCATCATTGCGGTATTGGGGGAAGAGTTTGGGTTTGTTGGTGCCACGATTTTGATCTCTCTGTATGCCGTTATTATTCTGCGCGGAATGCTGATTGCGATACGTGGTCGCGATAATTTTTGCAGGCTTCTGGCCGGCAGTTTGACCCTGACGTTTTTCATTTACGTTTTTGTAAATGTTGGCATGGTCAGCGGAATACTGCCTGTGGTCGGTGTACCCTTGCCTCTGGTCAGTTATGGCGGAACCTCCATCGTGACACTGCTCACTGGCTTTGGAATGTTAATGTCCATCAGCACCCATCAGCGAAACTAGGAGGCCGGGTGTAATGTGGTCGGTGTCTCCCCGATCGACATCGCGGTGACGGGGAGATCAAGGGTATGCCTATTCCGCCTTCCTGCTTGCTTTTTTCAATTCGCAGATCATCAGTTTCGATTCAGAATCCGGACAGGAGTATCAACAGTCATGCAACGATTTTGGGGCGCACTTCTCGCTATTAGCCTGGTGACGGTCACCGCGGCTCGGGCCGAGCAGCTGACCGAGTTTCCCCGCACGTCCGCCATCATCGACGTCCTGGTGAGCGAGCACGAATTTGAAGCCTCCCAGGTTGAGGCCTGGTTTGCCGAAGGTGAATACATTGCGCGCAATGTCGAATCTCTGGCCAAGCCCGCCGAGACAACCCGAACCTACGCCGAATACCGCCCCCTCTTTGTTTCGGACGAAACGGTCGAAAACGGCAAGCGGTTTATGGAGGATCAGGCCGAATGGTTGTCGCTGGCCGAAGAACGAACCGGTGTTTCCGCTGAAGTGATTGCCGCGATCATGGGCGTTGAAACCCGGTATGGTAATTTTCTGGGCGTGCATCGTACTTTCGACGCACTGGCCACGCTGGCTGTCACAGAAGGGCGACGCGCCGATTATTTTCAGCGAGAGCTGATCAATTTTTTGCTGATCAGTCGCGATCAGTCGTTTGATCCGCTGTCGGTCAAAGGTTCTTATGCGGGTGCCATGGGGTACCCCCAGTTTATGCCGAGCAGCTACCTCGCCTATGCCGATGATCTGGATGGCGATGGTAATATCGATATCTGGAACGATCCGGTGGATGCCATCGGGTCCATTGCCCGTTATCTCAGTGAGCATGGCTGGCAACGCGACGAACCCATTGCGACCCGGGCCCACGTCAGTGGTGAGTACCGGCAAGTTGAACTGAACAGCTTTGACCGCGACCGAACACTGGCAGACGTCGTTGCTCTGGGGTGGGATCCACTGATTACGGCACCAGACGACGCCCAGGTGCATCCCATTCGGCTGGATGGTGACGAAGGTGCGGAATTTTGGTTGGGTTATCGGAATTTTTGGGTAATATCCCGGTACAACCGGTCGGTTGCCTATAGCATGGCAATCTTTCAATTGTCAGAAGCCCTGCGGTTGTCTCAATAGCCAGTGAAGCAGAGCTTATCAGGGGCGAAGTCCGGATCTGAACACAATAGTGACCGGTAAGAGGATGGTCGATGGTGAGTATGAATGACCGGTCTATCCGGGCGAGCGGCATAACCGTCTTGACGGCACTGATCATGGCAGGGTGTGCCGGGCAGTATGTGTCCCATGAAACCGGCAGCAGCCCAGTCAGTAATGCCGGGCGGTATTCGATGGATCAGGATCGGGGGCCCGACCAGACACTGACGGCCGATGAGGTCAGTGAGGTCACTCCCCGGGTTGAACCACGCAGTCGCCAGGGCAATGCCAGCCCCTACACCGTGAATGGGCGCCAATATCAGGTGTTGGCCAGTGCTGACCAGTATTCCGAGGAAGGGCTGGCGTCCTGGTATGGGGCCAAGTTTCACGGCCATACCACCTCCAATGGCGAAGTGTTCGACATGTACCAGATCAGCGCAGCGCACAAGAGCCTGCCGTTGCCGACCTGGGTGAGGGTTACCAATCTCGATAATGGCTTGAGTATCGTGGCACGCGTTAATGATCGTGGGCCTTTTCACCCCGGGCGCGTTATCGATATGTCCTATGCGGCGGCGGTTAAACTCGACTTTGTGCACAAAGGCACTGCCCGGGTACGGGTGGAGGCGTTGGCCGGTCAGGAACTCGACCAGCCTGTTTATTACGTTCAGCTTGGGGCCTTTAGTCAGCGCCAGTCAGCGCAAAATCTCAGGGACCAGATTGCGCGGCAAATCGATGACGATGTGACTATCAGCGAAGGCGAGTTCTATCGGGTACGCATCGGGCCCGTTCAGTATGATCGCGCGGAAGCGCTGCAGCGAGCCCTGACCACCCCTGAACTGGGGAGGCCGCTGTTGGTCGTGCCTAACTAGCCCCGGTACTTTGCCGGGGGGCAGGGCGACTGACTATACGTTTCATATACGTAGCGCGCTTCGCCCTGTAGATGAAATTTTGCCATGGGTTGATACAATGCCCCGGGCTCGGCCGCATCAAGTCTGACTGTCTGGCCGTCTACCGTTGAACAACGTTGGCGTGATACCGGGTAATCGAGTATGACGCCGCTCATAAAAAAAGGTTATCTCAGTGTTGAAGCATCGTTTTAAGCGTTGGACGTCTTTGTGTGTTGCCGGACTGGCCCTGTTTTCGGGCGCTGCCCTGTCCGAAACGATCATTCCCTCTCCCCCCCAGCTGGCCGCCACTTCTTATATTCTGATGGATGCGACGACTGGTCACATTCTGGTCTCTCACAATGCTGACGAGCGCCTGCCACCGGCCAGTCTGACCAAGCTGATGACCAGCTACATTGCCGAGCGGGAGATTATTGAAGGCCGTATCGCTCTGGATGACGAATCTCTGATCAGTGTCAATGCCTGGCAAACCGGCGGTTCACGCATGTTCATTCAGGAAGGCCGGTTTGTCAGCATTGAAGACTTGTTGCGCGGCATCATCATTCAGTCGGGCAATGATGCTTCCGTTGCCATGGCGGAGCATGTAGCCGGCAGCGAAACCATGTTTGCCCAGATGATGAATTCATACGCCGATCGACTGGGCATGGAGAATTCCAAGTTTCAGAATGCGACCGGTCTGCCAGCGGACGAGCATTATTCGTCAGCAGCCGACATGGCCATCCTGAGTCGTCATATCATTGAAGATAATGCAGAGTTCTATCCCCTCTATGCTGAACGCAGCTTCACTTTCAATGGAATTTCACAAGCCAATCGCAACTCTCTGCTCGGGCGCAACCCTGCGGTTGACGGGTTGAAGACCGGTCACACTGAGGAAGCGGGCTACTGTCTGGTTGCGTCTGCCATTGAAGACGGCATGCGTCTGATCAGTGTGGTCATGGGGACGGCCTCTGAGGAGGCCCGGGTTCAGGAGACGCAGAAACTGCTTACTTACGGGTTTCGCTATTTTCAGACAGCGCAACTTCATGACGGTGGTGAAGAACTCTACTCGGGTCGGGTCTGGGGTGGACGGGCCGACAACGTCCGGTTGGGCCTGGAAGAAGACCTGATGCTGACGATTGCCCGTGGCGATGAATCCAGCATGAACACGGTGTTGAACATTGATCCTGTGCTAAAAGCCCCCATAGAAGCCGGACAACGTTTGGGTGAGCTGGTTGTGACGCACGGCGATGAAGAAGTGGCCCGTCGCCCCTTACTGGCGCTTGAAGCGGTTGAACCGGCAGGGTTCTTTGCCCGTATCTGGGATTATATCCTGCTGTTTTTCTTTAATTTGTTTAATGGGAGCTGACGGGTGACCCGGCAAGACCCCCCTAAAATCACCTTTCCCTGCGATGACTATGTGATCAAGGTCGTTGGGGATGTGCACGAAGGGTTCAAGCCTTTCGTGCACAGCGTGCTGGTGCGCTACGATGACCGCCTGACAGTGTCGGCCTTTTCGGTTAGTACCAGTCGGAACGGCCGTTTTGAGAGTTTGACCGTGCGTATGCGCATTGAACGCGAAGACCATCTGACCGAGCTGTTTGAGGCGCTGAAAGCCGACGAACGGGTGCGCATGGTGCTTTGATGACGGCCGCTGAAACCGGGGCAGGGCTTGCTGCGAAACCTCGCACCGTCATTGTCCGTGACCTGGGGCGTGTTCCCTATCAGCAGACCTGGGAAGCCATGCAGGCCTTTACCCTGAATCGTGATGACGAGGCGCTGGACGAAATATGGCTGCTGGAGCACGATCCAGTGTTTACCCAGGGGCAGGCTGGCAAGGCAGAGCATTTGCTCAGCCCGGGTGATATTCCGGTGGTTTCCGCTGACCGGGGAGGTCAGGTCACCTACCATGGTCCGGGCCAGTTAGTTGCCTATGTGCTGCTGGACATCCGCCGCCTGAAATCGGATGTGCGCAAGCTGGTATCGGCACTCGAAGCCAGTGTGGTCGGCGTGCTAGGCCAATATGGCGTTGAAGCAGCGCCGCGGGCAGATGCCCCGGGAGTCTATATTGGCGCTGACAAAGTGTGCTCTCTGGGTTTGCGCATTAAGCGCGGGTGCAGTTATCACGGTCTGGCCTTGAACATTGATATGAATCTGGAACCCTTTGCCCGTATCAACCCCTGTGGGTATCAGGGTTTGAAAATGACGCAGATGGCCGACTGGGTCGAAACGGCGGATATCGACACCATCAAACAGCAATGGCTGACCGAGTTTTGTACAGGGTATAATTTGCGGCCAGTGAATCCGAATGCAGGTGCAGCGCTTCAGGCCGAGAGCGCCTGAAAGCTCTGGTACAGCCCGTGTACCGGGCGACCAACCTTCCCTACAGTTAAGAGGCAGTGCGAACCGATGAGCGACACCAATCGAATTCCCGTAGTTCAGGTGAGCAGCGGCACCAAGTTCGTTAATGAAAAGGGTGTCAGGGCCATTAAAAACGGGGTCAAACAGCACGCCAATGCTCGCCGCTCCACCGATAAGAAGCCGGAATGGTTGCGCATCAAGCTGTCCAGTGGCCCCAAGTACGACAGTGTCAAAACTATCGTTCACGAACACCGTCTGAGCACTGTTTGTGAAGAAGCCATGTGCCCGAACATTGGCGAGTGCTGGAGTGCAGGAACGGCAACCATCATGCTGATGGGAGATGTCTGCACTCGTGCGTGCAAGTTCTGTGCGGTAGATACGGGTAACCCGAGGGGCTGGCTGGATGTTGAAGAGCCCGACAACACGGCCCGGTCAGTCGCACTGATGGGGCTCAAATACGTGGTGCTAACCTCCGTGAACCGCGATGACATCGATGACGGTGGTGCGGGTCACTATGCCGCGACGGTCCGTCGGGTCAAGGAAGTGAACCCGGAAACTGCGGTCGAAGCACTGACCCCTGATTTTCAAGGAAAGCATGCTGATGTGGAGGCCGTGGTCGATTCCGGCATTGAAGTCTTTGCCCAGAACGTTGAGACCGTTAAGCGGCTGACACACCCGGTGCGTGACCCGCGAGCCACCTACGAGCAAACGCTGGATGTCCTGGCCCACGCCAAACGCTACAAGCCAGATGTACTGACCAAAACCAGCCTGATGCTGGGGTTGGGTGAGACGGATGAAGAAATCCTGGAAACGATGGACGACCTGAGAGCGATCGGCGTAGACATTTTGACGCTGGGCCAGTATCTGCAGCCGTCCATCAATCATCTGCCGGTAGAGCGTTATGTAACACCGGATGAATTCAATCGGTATCGTGATATCGGGCTTGAAAAGGGTTTTCTGGAGGTGGTATCCGGTGCTTTTGTCCGCTCCAGTTACCGCGCCGAACAGGTGCTGCAAAAGAATAATGTGGGCCTGGGGCGTTAATTCTTGCGGTTTGTCGCCCAGACCTTTCCGGCTTCCCTATAAATGTGACCATATTTTGTCGAAATTTGGTCACATTTATGACTGTTTCAATGAATTAGTGTGGGGCAGAATGCAAGGGCGCTGAAGGGATTTCTGGCGCTGCTACAGGGAAGTGGCAAAGGTGTTGTCAGCATGCACGCTGTGCTGGCATGCCGGTCAAGGAGAATGTTCCCGTCCCCTGACTCGCCTCTCACGAGGCGAGTACTTTATCGCACACAGAGGTTTAGGCAGCGCGATAGATTTGGTCCATCAACTGGCCGTTCAGAGTGTGTAGCTGGTCGCCCAGTGTCGTGCTCAGAGACTGATAGGCGTCGGTCTGACAGACCGATGGATAGTAGTCTGGGTGGGTGATGAAGAGTTTGAAGTCATCCGGTCGTTGTCTCCAGAACTGCCGGTAGGCGTCGCCCTTGTCGAACCCCTGGTTCAACTGGCGCAGCAGGTCCGGCGCAATGGCTTCCCAGAGCCCAGCGACAATTTCCTGCTTGTTGCGAAAGTAGTAATAGATAGAAGGGGCTGCACAGCCCGTTTCCGCGGCTATTTTGCGCAGCGACAACTTACTGATGCCTTGTTCGGACAGCACCTTTCTAGCTGATTCCAGTATGTTCTCTTTTTTAATCATGGCGTCAGTCATCCAAGTAAACAGCGTTTTAAAATCTAGCAGTGGTTCAGGTTCTACGCTATGCCACGCTTCGTGTCATTTTGTAATCTGCCCCCAGAGTGATGTCGGAAATGGTCAGGGATTGTCACATTCACCCTGTCGAAGTACCGCCGATATCCCCTAATGCCGGAACTCTGTGCGAATTCTTCTGACGCCTTCTGGCGGTCATTTGTGATTGCGCGCTATAATCAGCGGCTTGTAACCATCGCACGCCACCAGCCGGGTGTTATCGGTGGTCTGTGCCTGAGCTCTAAGAGGATTGACTGTATGGCTACCATCCTGGTCATCGATGACTCACCGAGTCAAGTGACGTTGTTCAAGAAAATATTGGAAAAGCACGGCCACACACCGGTGATTGCCGAGGATGGCGCAACCGGGGTAGCGGAAGCCAAGAGTATCTTGCCGGACTTGATTCTCATGGACGTGGTGATGCCAGAGTTGAATGGCTTTCAGGCCACCCGCAAGCTGACCAATGATCCGCAGACCGCGCATATACCGGTCATCATTGTGACCACCAAGGATCAGCCGACCGATAAGGTCTGGGGCGAGCGCCAGGGCGCCAAAGGTTTCCTGGTCAAGCCAGTTGATGAAGGCGAACTGATCGCACTGATCAACCAACTCCTGCCCTGAGGCTGGTTACTGGGCCGCATGAACGTTACTCACAATGCGGTTCAGTTTCTGCCAGCTCTGAGATTCCTGATAATGCTCCGTCCGGACGCTGTGAGTCTGGATGCGAGCCAGCAAGGAATCTTCGCTGGTCGGTTCTGCAGGCTCTGAGAGCTGCATCAGTCGACCGGCATCCTGAAGCGTAATCAGATTGTATTGCAGCAGGTGTCCGGTCAACCGGCCAAGGTTGGCCGGTTCAGTAGCCTGACTTGACGCAATATCCGGCGCCTGAGCGGCAACCCATTCAAGCACGGCGACGGCATCGCTGACGTATACGGCATCGTCTCCGGCTTCCTGCAATGATGCATCGCTGGTTTTGTTGGTTTTATCGACCGTGCCGGTGCCGGTATCGGCGCGATGGAACTGTTGATGTGCCTGGTAATGTTCGAGACCGCTGATGTTCAGGCTCATGGTAAGGCATTGCCGCAGTTGATGAGATTACTGACTATCAGCAAGGTTCGTGCCTGAATCCGCTCACTGCTGCGGATGTTGAGCAGGAAGTTCAGACCTAAAAAAAGCGCCTTTGGGCGCTTTTTTTAGGTCTGTCATTGAGAAGAGACTCGCTGGATCAGGCGTCGCGGAAGTTGCGTTCCTGACGCTCCTGGCGTTGTTTCTCTTCAGCACAGAGCGTTGCTGTGGGCCGCAACAGCAGCCGACGTACGCCAATGGGTTCGCCGGTCACCGCGCAATAGCCGAAATCGCCGCTGTTGATGCGTTTGATGGCATCGTCGATCTTAGGCAGCAGCTTGGTCTGGCGATCCAGAAAGCGCAGATTCATGCGGCGCTCTTCCTCGATGCTTGCTTTGTCCAGCTCGTCGGGTTCGTTCTCGAAGGTAGCCAGCGTCTCGCGGGCTTCTTTCAGCGAGGCGCGCACTTCGTCGGCCTGCTCTTGCAGAAGGTTGCGAAAAAACTCCAGTTGAGCGTCGTTCATGTACTCGTCATCTGGGGCTGCCAACAGCTGTTCTTGAGTCAGCATAAAGCGATTCCTGTGCTGTGATGCCGCTGGGATGAAACCCATGCGAACTGTGTTGCGATCTTGCAACCTGGCCGGTTATTGATCGAGTCGGTGCTTCAGCGTTGAGAGCTTGGCCGCGGTGTCAATGACAGTAAGCCAGACCCTGATCAAGACTGATTTTGACCACCTGCAGGTGTGCCTGGATGGTTAAATAATAGCCAGTGTCGTCAAAAGAGGGCACATCATATATCATCGCCCATTCGGTTAAAATAGCTTTTTTTCTGCAAATTCAAGCCCTTGGAGTAGAACTGAATGGAACGCGTTTTTCGCCTGGTGATGTCCTGTCCGGACCGTGTTGGCATTGTTGCCCGGGTCAGCCGGTTTCTGGCCGACCACAATGGCAGCATTCTGGAAGCCAACCACCACGCCGATCTGGAGCAAGGGTGGTTTTTCATGCGCAACGAAATTAAAGCCAGCTCGTTGCCGTTCGATGCGCAAGAGCTGGCACGTCAGTTTGCACCCATCGCCGAAGAGCTGGGAATGACCTGGCGTGTGACCGACAGTGACCAGCGGCCGCGATTGGCCCTGATGGTGAGTCGTGACAGCCATTGCCTCGCCGATATTCTGAACCGCTGGCACAGCGGTGATTTGCATTGTGACATTGCCTGCATTATTTCCAACCACGATTCACTGCGCAGTCTGGCCGAGTGGCACGCCATTCCGTTCTTCCACGTACCGGTCGACCCTGCCGACAAAGCGCCGCACTTTGCTGAGGTCGAACGGCTGATTGAACAGCATGCGGCTGACACGGTCGTACTGGCGCGTTACATGCAAATTCTGCCTGCAGACCTGTGCGCCCGAATGCCGTATCGGGTCATCAACATTCACCACAGCTTTTTGCCCTCGTTTATCGGTGCCAGACCCTACCACCAGGCCTATGAGCGTGGCGTCAAACTCATTGGGGCGACCTGCCATTACGTGACTGCCGACCTCGATGCTGGCCCGATCATTGATCAGGATGTGATCCGGGTATCTCATCGGGATGAAATTGAGGATATGGTGCGGCTTGGAAAAGATTGCGAGCGTACCGTGCTGGCCAGGGGGTTGCGCTGGCATCTGGAAGACCGGGTTCTGGTTCACGGTAACAAAACGGTGGTATTCAACTGATGCAAAAACACGTCAATGTAGCGCTGGTACTGTTGGCCGGGTCTGGCCTGGCATGGGGCGCGGAATCCCGGGTGACCGGGCAGTTGCAGGTGCAGGGTGCCTATCTTGAACCGGCGCTGGATGGCGAGGGGCGCTGGTACCTTCAAGCTCCCAATAGCTGGCTCGGGTTGGAAGTGCTGGAATCGGTAACCGGCAGCCAGTATCGCGCGGTACTTGAGGCGGACCTTAACCCGCTGTCTCTGGACGAGCCGGTTTCCAGCCGGCAGGTGTTCATTGAATGGCTGCAACCGCTGTATAGCATACGGGGTGGCCAGTTGCGCAGCCTGGAACAGCGCTTGCTGGCTGACCCGATCGACCAGATGCATGGTTTTGATGGCGCACAACCGACCAGTGCCGACCGGTTCACCGATGCGCTGGCCATTGATACCTACAGTGCCCGCACCGGGCTTGGCCTTGAACAACCCAGTCTTGAGTTCACCGCAAGTAACGGCGAGCTGATGTACATCAGTGGTCAGTGGACCTTTGAAGATGAAACGGCTTCCTCCACGTTGCAGCAGTGGGCAGTAGCGGCGGGGCTCGACACGCCGGAGGGCAGTGTGGCGCTGACCTACCGACGTAACGATGCCTTTGATGCTGGCCTTTTCGGCAGTTCTATCCTGTGGGAGAGCGACGGTTTGCAACTGGGTGGCAGTGCTTTGTATCGTGAAGAGGTGGTTGCCTGGGATCTGGTGGGTGCCTATCGGGCCGGTACGGTAGTCAGCAAGGTGAGTTACGGGCGTGATAACTTGCAAGACGCGTTGGATGAGGCCAGCTATTGGGCCTTTGGTATCGATCAGGTATTCAGTGGTGCCATTCTCAACTATTCAGAAATTCGCTGGCAGCCGGAACCGGAACAGTGGCGTTGGATGACCGGTTTCAAAATGACGTTCTGATCTCAGCCTCAGGGGCCGGGGGTGACGGTCAGGCCCGGCATCGGCAGGGTTTCCAGCCTGTCCGTGATAAAGACGCCAGCCTCTGGCTGCTGTTCGGGGAAGGCGCGTAACAGTACGTTGTAATAGCGCCTTATGTTCGCGACGTACACCACCGGTTCCCGACCACGGGCATACCCAAAGCGGGTATAGGGGTGCCATTCTTTCAGTGCCAGTTTGGGTAAGTGCCGGCGAACGTCGAGCCACGAATCCGGATCATCACCCAGGGTTTCGGTAATAATCCGGGCATCTTCGAGGTGCCCGGCGCCGACATTGTAGGATGCCAGGGCCATCCAGGTGCGGTCCGGTTCCTGTATCCGTTCCGGGATGCGCCGGTGCAGGCTCGCCAGGTAGCGGCTGCCGGCCTGAATGCTCTGCTGTGGGTCGAGCCGGTTATCGATTCCCATTTCACGCGCGGTCGTCAGCGTGACCATCATCAAGCCCCGCACACCGGTTGGCGAGACCGCATTGCGTCGCCAGTGACTCTCCTGATAAGCCACGGCTGCCAGTAAGCGCCAATCCAGTCCGTGCAGGTCGGCTTGTTCCCGAAAATCGGCTTCAAATTCTGGCAAGCGTGAGCCAATGTGGCGTTCGAAGGTCAGGTTGCCCACATAGTCAAAATCACGGGTGTGGCCGAGGTAACGATCTTCCAGTCGGGGGATCAGTTCGGTCTGTTCGAGTTCGCGCAAGGCGTTATTAACCGCATCGACCAGGGAGCGATCGCGCTGGTTGCGAAACAAGGGTGCGACTGGCCGCGGATACTCGGTCAGTGGGTCGAAGCGCTGGTTGGGGAAGAATGGGCGCATCACCAGAAAATCGCGTTCATCGAGCAGTACCATATCGAGTTCGCCCATGTCGATTCGTGTCATCAGTTCGGCCGGGCCTGCGCTGGTCAGTGTTATGTCCAGCGCTGGGTTGTTTTTGGTCAGGCGATCGCTGAGGCCGCCGTGGCTGACCGGATCGAGCGTAGCTATGCGCTGCTGATCGAGTTCTGGCGCTGTGCTGGCCATCTTCCGTGCCAGCCCGACACGGGTCATCAGATAGGGGAGTCCGGGGGTGAATGCTTGCTGGCTGGCGTTATAGGTGGTGCCGGTGAGCGCCATATCGACAGCCCCGGCCGCCAGTGCACGGTAAAGGTCGGGCAGATCGCTGACGGCGAACAACTGAACGTCGAGGCCCAGTTGCTGGCCCAGCAGTTGGGCGAGATCGTATTCCAGACCCGCCATGGTCTGGTCGTACTGGATATAGACACCGTCTGTTTCTCGAATGGCGATGATCAGGGTGTCTCGCGCCTGCACCCGTTGCCAGTGATTGTGCCAGCTGAAACCGGTGGCTACCCAAAGCCCGATGCCCGCCAGCAAAAGCACCAGTATGGCGCTCTGGCAAAAAGAAAAAATTGAACGTCTGGTCAGTAACAAGCGGGGTCCCCGGGGTTTGAAGCGGCTTTGAATGCAGTGCCATTTTACCTGTTTTTCGGCTACCATACGCGCCGATTTTTGCCCGCATCCAGAACAGGCCCCGATATGCTGATACTCCGAGGAAATCCCGTTTTATCCACGTTTCGCCGTCAGCGCTTGCTGGCCCGCCTGCCGACCGTGCTGGATGCCGGGCTTGCCGCCCGGATTCGGGATGTCTACGCAGAGTACATGCATTTTGCCGACACCTCAGGGGACCTGACGGCAAGCGAGCAGGGCACACTGGAGCAATTGCTGCACTATGGCCCCCGGGTTGACGTCGAAACGGCCGACGGCGTCCAGGTTTGGGTATTGCCGCGGTTTGGCACCATTTCACCCTGGTCGAGCAAGGCCACCGACATTGCCAGAAACAGTGGTCTGTCGTCCATACGACGCCTGGAGCGTGGCGTCTGCTATTGCATTCGTACCGATGAACCACTGAGTGAAGAAGAGGTGCGTCAGCTTGGCCAGGCGTTGCATGACCGGATGACCGAATCGGTCGTGTACAGCACGCCTGATGCCGCTCAGTTGTTCAGCCACCACGAGCCGCAACCCCTCAGCCAGGTGGGCGTTATCACAGGCGGCCGTGAAGCATTGGCTGAGGCTAATCAGTCGCTGGGGTTGGCTTTGGCCGATGATGAAATGGATTATCTGGTTGAGGCTTATCAGCGCCTTGAGCGCGACCCAACCGATGTCGAACTGATGATGTTTGCCCAGGCCAACTCAGAGCACTGCCGACACAAGATTTTCAATGCGACCTGGACGATTGACGGCGAGGAGCAGCCCTGGTCACTGTTCAAGATGATCAAGAACACCTATCAGCATAATTCGGCGGGTGTGCTCTCAGCCTACAAAGACAATGCGGCCGTCGTTGAAGGCTTCCGCACAGGCCGGTTCTACCCGGATGCGGATCATCAGTATCGCTATCACGAAGAGAATGTGCACATCCTGTTCAAGGTTGAAACCCATAACCACCCGACCGCCATCGCCCCCTTTGCCGGTGCGGCGACCGGTGCCGGTGGCGAAATTCGCGACGAGGGCGCTACGGGCACCGGTGGCAAACCCAAGGCAGGTCTGGCCGGGTTTAGCGTGTCGGACCTGAATATTCCGGGCTTCGTACAGCCCTGGGAAAGCCAGTATGGCAAGCCGGGGCGCATTGTGTCGGCGCTCGATATCATGATTGACGGCCCTCTGGGCGCTGCGGCGTTTAACAATGAATTCGGTCGGCCCAATCTGCTTGGTTATTTTCGGACCTATGAAATGTCGGCAGCCGGTGTCAACGGCACCGAAGTGCGCGGCTATCACAAACCGATCATGATTGCCGGCGGATACGGCAACATTCGTGAAGACCACGTCGACAAGGCGTGGGACGCCATTCCGGCCGACTCGGCGCTGATCGTGCTCGGTGGCCCGGCCATGCAGATTGGCCTGGGTGGCGGTGCTGCCTCGTCGATGGACAGCGCCGAAGGCAATGAAGATCTGGATTTCGCCTCGGTTCAGCGTGGCAACCCCGAAATGGAGCGCCGCTGCCAGGAAGTGATCGATCGCTGCTGGCAACTGGGTGTCAACAACCCGGTGGCTTTTATCCATGACGTGGGCGCCGGTGGTCTGTCGAATGCCTTCCCGGAGCTGGTTAATGATGGCGGGCGTGGCGGTGACTTCGAGTTACGTGACATTCCCAACGATGAGCCGGGCATGTCGCCGCTGGCGGTCTGGAGCAACGAAAGCCAGGAGCGCTATGTACTGGCGGTCACCCCGGAGCGACTGGCCGAGTTCGAAGCGATTTGTCAGCGTGAGCGCTGCCCGTTTGCCGTTATCGGTACTGCGACCGAAAAACGCCAGCTGGTGTTGAATGATCGGCACTTTGGCAATAAAGCGGTCGATATGCCGCTGGATATTCTGCTCGGCAAGGCACCGCGCATGGAGCGTCAGTTCGAGCGACAGAGTTTTGAACCAAGCCCGTTTTCGACCCGGGGCATTGATTTGCATGAGGCGGCCGAACGCGTGCTGCGCTTGCCAGCCGTCGCCAGCAAGAGCTTTCTGATCACCATTGGCGATCGTTCCATTACCGGTATGGTTGCTCGCGACCAGATGGTGGGTCGCTGGCAAATTCCGGTAGCGGATGCGGCGGTGACCACTACGGGCTTTTCAGGCTACACCGGCGAAGCCATGGCCATGGGTGAGCGCACACCACTGGCCCTGTTGAATGCCCCGGCCTCCGGCCGTGTGGCGGTTGCCGAAGTGCTAACCAACCTGGCATCCGTGTCTATTGGCGAGCTGGAGCTGGTTCGCTTGTCAGCCAACTGGATGGCTGCCGCGGGCCACCCTGGCGAAGATCAGGCCCTGTATGACACCGTCAAGGCCGTGGGGCTGGAACTGTGCCCCGACCTGGGCCTGACCATACCGGTCGGCAAAGACTCCATGTCGATGCGCACCTCCTGGGACGAAGCCGGGCGCACCAAGGCCGTTACCGCGCCGCTCAGCCTGATCGTATCTGGCCTGGCGCCGGTGGCGGATGTGCGCAAAACCGTGACGCCCGAATTGCGGACCGACAAGGGCGAGACCGACCTGATACTGATCGACCTGGGCCGTGGCCAGAACCGCCTGGGCGGGTCGGCGTTGGCCCAGGTCTATCGCAAGGTCGGTTCTGAGCCGGTCGACCTGGACGACAGCGAAGACATGAAAGCCTTTTGGGCGGTGATGCAGGGGCTGGTTGCCGATGGCAAGCTTCTGGCCTATCACGACCGTTCCGATGGCGGCTTGTTTGCAACGCTGTGTGAAATGGCGTTTGCCGGTCGCACCGGCATCGACATCAAAGTTGAGCGTTTTGCCGGTGATGACGTCACCGCCGCCTTGTTTTCCGAAGAACTGGGTGCCGTTATTCAGGTTGCGCAAGCGC
Source organism: Saccharospirillum alexandrii (assembly GCF_004000275.1). Classification (GTDB taxonomy): domain Bacteria; phylum Pseudomonadota; class Gammaproteobacteria; order Pseudomonadales; family Natronospirillaceae; genus Saccharospirillum; species Saccharospirillum alexandrii. The sequence goes on along the minus strand of NZ_RCIP01000002.1, from coordinate 74,987 downwards.
AAACCGAAGACGTCCTGCAGCAACTGACGGCGGCAGGACTGGGGGACTGTTCGGCGGTGATTGGCCAGTGCAATGACGATGATTTCATTCGTTTCTCTGATGACGATGAGGAAGTGCTGGTCAAACCCCGAACGGATTTACTGCGCCTGTGGACCGAAACCAGCTACCGCATTCAGGCCCTGCGCGACAACGAGGCCTGTGCCCGGCAGGAATACGATGCCTGGTTGAACGCCAACGACCCTGGCCTGCATGCCCAGTTGACGTTTGATCCGAACAGCGATGTCACCCGGTCTGTCGATTCGAGCGTACGCCCGAAAGTCGCCGTACTGCGGGAGCAGGGCGTTAATGGCCAGGTTGAAATGGCCGCCGCTTTTGATCGTGCCGGCTTTGATACCGTCGACGTTCACATGAGCGACCTGCTGACTGGCCGGCGTTCGCTGACCGAGTTCCGCGGTCTGGTTGCCTGCGGTGGTTTCTCCTACGGCGACGTTCTCGGTGCAGGGGAGGGTTGGGCCAAGACGATTCGCTTTAACGATCGTGTTCGCGATATGTTCCAGGCGTTTTTTCATGACCCCTCGACCTTCTCGCTCGGGGTGTGCAACGGTTGCCAGATGTTGTCAAACCTGCGCGATCTGATGCCCGGCACCGAGCACTGGCCGCACTTCGTGCGCAATGAATCGGAGCAATTCGAAGCCCGTACCGTCATGGTCGAGATCCCCGAATCACCGTCCATTTTCCTGGCGGGCATGGCTGGGTCGCGTTTACCGATACCCGTTGCCCACGGCGAAGGCCTGACCGAGTTTCGCGATCAGGCGCATGCCGATGCTGCGATCAACAGTGACCTGGTCGCCCTGCGTTACGTCGACAATTACGGTGACGTGACGCAGCGGTATCCGTTCAACCCCAATGGCTCCGTTGCCGGGATGACCGGTTTTACCAACAGCGACGGTCGCATCACCATCATGATGCCGCACCCGGAGCGGGTATTCCGGTCGGTCACTAATTCCTGGCGGCCGGACCACTGGCAGGAAGACGGCCCCTGGCTGCGGATGTTCCGCAATGCCCGGGTCTGGGTCGGGTAGCGGTGGCTGAATTTCTGCTCGTCTTTGTTGTCACGCTTGTCGTGATTGTCGGCGTTACGCTGGCGATGATCTGGGGCAAGGCCCCGGTGTATCGCCCGACACAGGATAGCGTTCAGGCACTGATTACCCGGGCGCTCGAAGGTGAAGCGGGCGAGGATGAGTGGCAGTTCTTTCTGGATATGCCCATACGCCATGATCCGGATCTGGAAGCGCTGCGCAAAGACTGTGCTCAATTGCACGACGAGCAAGGCTTGCGCCCCCGAGCGGGCAAGGTGCGATTCAAGGAGGCGGGGCAGATTCGGTTGCGCCATTATCTAAGCCGCCTGGAGCAGGGCGGCTCCAAGTCTTTTTAATTGTTCGCCTCCAGAAACCGTTCCAGAATTCTCAGAAACGCGGCCGGTTTTTCGGCGTGTGGCCAATGGCCAGCACCTTCAATGATCTTCGCGGTGGCTTTTGGGAATCGTTCGGTGATGGCCGATTGATCGCTGGTCTGTATGTACTGGCTGTTCATGCCCTTGATAAAGAGCGTTGGTCCTTCAAAGGGACGCTCGAAATCGGGTTCGCGAGCAATGCTGTCGTATTGTTGCTGCAACGCTTCCAGGTTGAAGCGCCAGGCCAGCTGGCCCTCGTCGTTGCGGTACAAGCTTTTTAGGATGAACTGGCGAATGCCCGTGGTTTCAATACCGTCTGTGAGTGCTTCGTCGACCTCTGAGCGGTTCTTGAACTGGTTCAGGTCGGTGGTTGACAGGGCGCGGAAAATGTCTTGATGGTGCGGCGGGTAGGCGCGCGGAGCGATGTCGACAATGATCAGTTTATTGGGGCGAGAGCCGGCGTCGTTCAGTGCCATTTGCATGGCCACCTTGCCTCCCATGGAATGACCGAGTAGAGCCGTGTCTTCGATGCCTTGTGAAATCATCCAGTCGGTGACTGCCCGCGCAAATACCGGATACGACTGTTGCTTTACCCAGGGAGAACGCCCATGGTTGGGCAAATCGAGCAGATGAACCCGGTAGTGTTCCGATAACGATTTGGCGATGCTGCGCCAGTTGTCGCCGCTGCCAAACAAGCCATGGAGTATGACCAGATCGGGCCCTGCCCCCAGGGTGTCGCTGTACAGTTCCATGATGCCTCGGAGTCTCCTGCGTTGGGTTGTGGGGATATTGAATCGTTCATGGTATCAGAGGTGGGTTATGCAATGTCGTTCCGGGTGCGGTGCCTGCTGCATCGCACCGTCGATCAACCAGGCGTTTCATGGGATGCCTGAGGGCAAACCCGCCGGTGTCCGATGCGTTCATTTATTGGACGACGCCCGTTGTGCGCTGTTCGGACGACCCGAGCGTCCTGCCGTGTGCTCGGCCTTTCAGGCCGAGGCAGCGTTTTGCGGGGCAAGCCGGGAAGAAGCCCTGCAGATATTGGATGATCTGGAGGTCAGCTCTAGGCCGGCTCTCTAGAGGAACGCGGCCTGTGCGGTTGCCGCTTCGCGCTCCAGTTCTGCATAGAGTGGGTCTTCGCGATCATTCGGCAAGGCCAGTCGTTCAAAGGCCGAGACCTTGGTCCAGTCCATCCGGGACCAGCCGCTGGTGCTGTCTTTCAGTACGATCAGATTGGCAACGGTGATGATGTCGGTCAGATCGGCCTCAGCCGGTGAACGGTCGAATTTGCGATAGTCGCGCGGCACCCGGCTGAGCTGAGGCGAAAAGTCCCAGCGTTCCAGAATGACACTGCCCAGGTGACCGTGCAGTTGATCAATGATCTGACCCAGGGTGATGTTATCGAGAATCAGGTCATCGCGCTCTTCGGCGAAGGTCAGTATGGGCAGAGCGCCCAGCCTGTGCACCAGCGCGGCCAGCAATGCCTCTTCAGCGCCCACGACAGCGGTTTGACGCGCCAGTATGGTTGCCATAGCCGATACCTGGCCGGTCAGGCGCCACAGTTGGCGCATGCGCTTGTCGATCATGTCTGAGGTCGCCTGAAACATCTGCTCCATGGCCAGGCCAATCGCCAGATTTGAGGTGTAGTTCATGCCCAGACGGCTGACGGCCATCGACAAGTCCCTGACCTCCTGCGGGGCACGCAGCAGGGGGCTGTTAACCACCCGGATGATGCGAGCACTCAGGGCGCTGTCGCGGGAAATAATGTCAGTCAGTTGCTTGATCGTCGCATCCGGATCCTCCGCCGTATCCCTAACTTTCAGGGCTACTTCTGGCAGACTGGGTAGAACCAGTTGGTCGTTGTTCAGCGCGTCGATGATGTCTTGCTTGACTGTCTCTAACAGTTTGCTCATGGGGCCAACGTTTCCTTGATACCGGGATGCCGTTCATCGGTAGGGCAGTGTAACACGGGCTTGCTGCGTCAGGCAGTCAGGCCTGCGGGCACTTGATCACCTAGTCTAGCAGCTCCAACGGTATCTGCCGCTCACTGTCCAGGTAGAGTGCCGGGGCTTCGTCAGACTGTTTAAGCATAGCAAGTCCCAGGCAGTGTCCACCGTCTGCTACCCAGTTGATCCAGGTACCGGCGGTGCCCGTGGCGGTGTAGACCTCTGGCCCGGCCGGTGTTGCATTGCCCTGCCAACGCAGGCGTTGCAGGCCGCGCTTACTCTTTCCCTTGTAGTGAAGCCGGGAAATCACTTCCTGACCAGTGTAGCAACCCTTGTTGAATGAAATCCCGTCGAGTTGTTCAAGCCCGATCGACTGGGGCACAAACTCACCGGTCAGGCTGGCGTTAACCCAGGGATAGCCAGCGAAGATGTCCAATCGTTGCCAGTCGGCAGCGGGGAGCACCCGGGCAGATTCGATCTGCTCCATTAACCGTTCGTAATCGTCTGCCAGCGCTGACAGCCAGAGCTGAAAACGGCCGTCGGGCAGGCTGAAGGCAAAGTGGCCGCCCTTACGCCAGACGCCATTGTTGCCTTCACCCAGTACCCGGGACAGCCAGAGCTCGGCTTCCGGGCCGGACAACCCCAGCCCATGCAGTGCCTGGCTCTGGTCCGTCAGTTTTGAACCGCGAAAGAAGGGGATGTATTTGCCCAGATGGCGTTTTAGGGTGTCGGCAGCACTGCGCTCGGTCACCAGCTTGACGGTGGCCGGTTCAGTTAACAGCAGAACGTTCCAGACGTTCGCAACCACGCGGCCTTTTGGCGTGCAGAATGCCCCGGGTAGTGGCGCCTGTGGCAAACGTTTCAGGTAGTCCTGGGTGCCCTGGCCTTGCAGAAATGTCAGGGCGTCGGTGCCGGTAACATCGAGTATCGCCAGATGGTCAAGCGGGTAAAAAATCGGGGTGTCGACGGGTGACGAAGGTTCTGTGGTCTGTTGGGTAGCCAGAGGCATGATGTCGGTGTCCGTATTCGGCTGGGTAGTGGGTGTCTGGTCCGGAAAGTGAAGGTTAATGAACCTTGGCCTGCCAGACAAACTGGCGTGGTGAGAGGTTCGGTTTGCGCTCGCTTTGCTGTTACACTTTGCCTTCACCAGCCGGATTCATCAAGGGTGTCTCGCGTCACTCCAAATGGAGTGTCGGGACTAGCAGGTATCCGGCGTCTCATTATGGGTTTGAGTGTGGGCGTTTAATTGTGGAAATGACAGAAGAACAGGCTTTGATTCATCGCCGCCTCTGGTGGCACAGTCGGCGTGGCATGCTCGAGCTGGATGTATTGTTGGTGCCCTACACCGAGTCGGTGTACCCGACCCTGGGTGAAGACGATCAGCGCATTTATCGCCGCCTGATCGATAACGAAGATCAGGATTTGTGGAACTGGTTTCTGGAAAAATCCACTCCCGAAGACCCTGAGATGGCCTACATGGTCCGCAAGATACTGGATCGTGTCCAACCCGATTGAGTGCCGGTTACAACCCTCCCGTCTGCGCTGGTTGATGATGTCGGCGCCCCTGGTCTTGTGTCTGCTATTGCTGGGTTTCAGTGCGTTGCCGCTTTGGTCTTTGGGTGCGCTTGCCCTGGTATTGGGCCTTTGCCTGGTGGTGGCAGTTCGCTCGGAACCGCCGCCGGTCTATCTGCGTTGGGTGGGGGCGGAGCTTTGGCTGTACGATCAGTTGACGCCCTCCGGGGCCGAACGCTACTTATGGCGCGGGCTCGGCCGACGCAATGCGCTCTATGTTCGTTTTGAGCTGGAATGCGCCGATACCGGAAACCGACGCGACCTGATGATCTGGCGCGACAGCGTAACCGACCCCAGCTGGCGCAGTCTCAATGCCTGGTTTCGAATTCAGGCCAGCGCTGTACGTCGGGAGCCAGAAAGAATGTAAATCAGGTTTCGACGTTCGCTCCATGGACTAGCGGTGGCTGCCTGGGGTACTCCTGTAGGGGAGACCGCAGAATGGATGCTGCTGCCTAGGCTCCATGGACGGGTTCACGCCGACCCTACAGGAGTACCCCAGGTAGCTGGCGCGAACCATTGGCACTAGGGCCACCACGAACTCCGAAACTTGACTCAGGCATTGTTCCTGAATTCAGAGTTCAGCGTTTTCGTTCCGGAGACAGTACCGTAATCTCCGTTTGCTCCTGGGGCTCAGGGTAGCTGCGGGTGTAGTGCAGGCCGCGGCTTTCCTTGCGAGACAGAGCCGATTCTATGATCAGTTCGGCCACGACCACCAGATTGCGCAACTCCAGCAAGTCGGAACTGACCCGGAAATTGGCGTAATAGTCCTGAATTTCCTGCTTGAGCAAGCGCACCCGACGCAGGGCGCGTTCCAGGCGTTTATCGCTGCGAACAATGCCCACGTAGTCCCACATGAAACGGCGAATCTCATCCCAGTTGTGACTGATGACGACTTTTTCATCGGAGTCGGACACTCTGGATTCATCCCAGAGCGGCAGGTCGTCCGGGTCATTGGGAGGCGGGTCATTGTCCAGAATGTCGGCGGCGGCCATTTGCGCAAAGACAATACACTCGAGCAGGGAATTGGATGCCAGCCTATTAGCGCCGTGCAGGCCGGTATAGGCGCACTCGCCGGCCGCGTACAGTCCGGCGAGATCGGTTCGGGCATGCAGGTCGGTGCGAATACCACCACAGGTATAGTGTGCTGCCGGCACGACGGGAATGGGTTCCTGGGTCATGTCGTAGCCATAGCTCAGGCAGCGCTCGTAAATGGTGGGGAAGTGGCTGCGAATGAAGGCGGCAGGCTTGTGACTGATGTCCAGATACAGATGGTCGGCGCCGAGTCGCTTCATTTCGTGGTCGATGGCGCGGGCGACGATGTCCCGCGGGGCCAATTCGCCGCGCTCGTCGAAACGATGCATAAACCGTTCGCCATTGGGCAGCTTTAACAGCCCGCCTTCACCACGCACCGCTTCGGAAATCAGAAACGACTTGGCTTTGGGGTGGTACAGGCAGGTCGGGTGGAACTGGTTGAATTCCATGTTGACCACGCGGCAACCAGCCCGCCACGCCATGGCGATGCCATCGCCAGTGGCACCATCCGGGTTGCTGGTAAAGAGGTACACCTTGCTGGCTCCGCCGCTGGCGATGACCGTAGACCGGGCGCCAATGGTTACCACACGGTCGTTTCGCCGGTCCAGAACATAGGCGCCGAGGCAGCGGTCAGGCGCATCGGAAGTGCCGTTGATCTTGTTGTGGGTGATCAGATCGACCGCAATGTGCTGTTCAAGTACGTGGATGTTGGCGCGTTGTTGAACGTTACGGACCAGAGTTTCGGAAATAGCCCGGCCAGTGGCATCGGCGGCATGAATGATGCGCCGGTGCCGGTGGCCTCCCTCCCGGGTCAGGTGGTAGTCGACTTCTGAGCCGTCTTCGTGGGTGAAAGGAACCCCCTGGTCGATCAGCCACTGAATGGCACTGGCCGACCGCTCAACCGTATGGCGCACCGCTTTGGGCTCGCACAATCCGGCGCCTGCCTTCAGCGTATCCGCGACGTGATCGTCGACTGAATCGACTTTATCCAGTACGGCCGCAACCCCCCCCTGTGCCCAGGCTGTCGAGCCCCAGCCCAGTTCACCCTTGCACACCAGATAAATGTTCAGGTCGCGTGGCAGGCTCAGAGCCAGTGTAAGTCCGGCCGCACCCGTGCCGATAACCAGAACATCAGCGGACAATCGTGAAGGCATTGAAGCGTTCTCCGTAGACAGTATGGGGTGGCCTGAAGCGAAGCAGGTCAGGCGCATGGAGCGCAGTATAACCAAACTCCGGTTGATTACTCACTCCCGGGTAACCCAGGGCGTTGCGGTCTTTTGTTGAGCGCCGTTGAATCGTTATACTGTCTGTCTCGAATCAGGCAGCGACGGATACCCGGTGGTCGAAGAGCGTGGACAGGTTATTGACGTAAATGCTGATGGGAGCGTTGTTTCCGTTGTGCAAACCAGCGCCTGTCAGAGTTGCAAGGCCCGGCAGGGGTGTGGCCAGGCGGTGCTGAGCGAGTGGGGCGGCACCGACCGCCAGGATGCCAAGAATCATTTCTTTATCGACAGCGCCAACACCCTGGCGACTCGGGCGTTGCGCCCGGGCGATGTCGTTCGCCTGGGCATACCGGAAGATGCCCTCTCGCAGGCTGCTGTCTGGATGTATCTGTGGCCACTATTGCCCGCTTTCCTGGCGCTGTGGGTGACTACTCGACTGTCTCTGGCTGAACCGGTACAGCTGGTGACGGCCTTACTTGCAGGTGCCGTCGCGGTGGTCATCACCCGCTGGCGCTTTGCCCATCCGGGCGAGACCGCACAGCCTCGCATTTTGTCGATTGAAGAGCCGGCGGGTGACGTATTCGCCCGGGAAGCCAGCTAGAGGCTTCAGCGCACTGACTCACCAGGCGTAAATGGCATGTAAAACGAACACCCCGGGCGCTTTGATAAGACACACTTAGGCCTAACATCCCAGTTCAACTCAAAGCTGAGTGGAGTACTCATTCATGTTTCAACGGACATCCATTGTTACCGCAGTCGTGGGCGTTTTGTTTTTGGCCAGCCAGGCCATCGCTGAAGGCTTACCCGATTTTACTGAACTGGTGGAAGAGCATTCACCGTCAGTGGTAAAAATCACCACCTCAACCGCACCGGCTGAACGGTCGGCCCGACCGGACAGCAACCAGCAGGTGCCGGAGTTTTTCCGCTATTTCTTTGGCGATCAGTTGCCACCGAATTTCGATTTCCAGCGGCCCAGCCCAACGCCAAGGGAGGGGCTCGGCTCGGGGTTTATTCTCTCTGAAGATGGTTACATTCTGACCAACAACCACGTCATTGACGGGGCCGACGACGTTCGGGTGATGCTGACCAATGGCACCTCTTACGCGGCTGAGGTGATTGGCACCGACCCGCAAAGTGATGTGGCGCTGCTGAAAGTTGACGCGGAAGACCTGCACGCGGTGACCATCGGTAGCAGCGAGGACCTTAAAGTAGGCGAATGGGTGCTGGCCATCGGATCGCCGTTCAACTTCGAATATTCGGTTACTGCCGGTATCGTCAGTGCCAAGGGGCGCGCACTCGGTGGGTCGGACCGCTACGTGCCTTTTATTCAGACCGATGTTGCCATCAACCCGGGTAACTCCGGCGGTCCCTTGTTTAACCTGGATGGCGAAGTGGTTGGTATCAATTCCCAGATCTATACCCGCTCAGGGGGATTCATGGGCGTTTCCTTTGCCATCCCGATTGATATCGCCATGAACATTGCCGACCAGTTGAGAGACAATGGTGAGGTTCAGCGCGGCTGGCTGGGCGTCGAAATGTACCCTCCCTTTAACGAGAACCTTGAGCTGGCCCGGTCAATGGGTCTGGATCGTGCCGAAGGGGCGTTGATTGCCCGGGTATTTGAAGGCAGCCCGGCCGAGCAGGGCGGTATTCGAGCCGATGACATCATTCTCGAGTTCGACGGTAAACCGGTGCGTCGCTATTCCGATCTGCCACCCCTGGTGGGTCAGGTTATGCCCGAAAGCTCGGTTGAGGTTGTTGTGCTGCGTAATGGAGAGCGTGAAACCCTTGATGTCACCATCGGAATACTCGATGAGACCCGCGTAGCGGCCCAGGCAGCGCCTCCGGAGCCGAGTTCAGACAATTCGCTGAACATCCTGGTGGTGGATGCGGGCGACCGTGATGGTGTCTTGGTGGAAGAAGTGCTGGCCGGGCCTGCTCAGGAAGCGGGGCTGCAGTCCGGTGATGTCATCACCATGATGGGGGGGTCCTTTGTTCGCGATAAAGAAGACTTCGACCGTATTGTGCGTGAATTGCCGCAGAATGGGGCAGTAGCGGTCCGCATTCTGCGCGGCACCAACATCGTCTACCTGGCGATTCCCACCGAGTGAATCAAAGCCCCGGCCGGTCGCTTTCGGCCGGGGCTGTCATGGTGTTCACAGGTCAAATGGTTTAAACTCGCGACCCCATTTTTAAGCTGAGTATTTGCTTCTGTGAGCAGTGATCTCTCCCACATCCGTAACTTCTCCATCATCGCCCATATTGACCATGGCAAATCCACATTGGCAGACCGTTTTATTCAGGTGTGTGGCGGCCTGACCGAGCGTGAGATGGCCGAGCAGGTGCTGGATTCCATGGATCTGGAGCGTGAGCGGGGCATTACCATCAAGGCACAGAGCGTGACCCTCGACTATAAGGCTCGCGATGGCAAAGTCTACCAGTTGAATTTCATCGATACGCCGGGGCACGTCGACTTCGCCTATGAAGTCTCGCGCTCGCTGTTTGCCTGTGAAGGGGCTCTGTTGGTCGTCGACGCTGCCCAGGGAGTTGAAGCCCAGTCTGTCGCCAACTGCTATACCGCCATTGAGCAGGGCCTTGAGGTGGTACCGGTGTTGAACAAGATGGACCTGCCCCAGGCAGAGCCCGACCGTGTCGCCCAGGAAATTGAAGAGATCATCGGCATCGACGCACACGATGCAGTGCATGCCTCGGCAAAGAGTGGCCTGGGCATCGAAGACGTGCTCGAGCAACTGATCGAACGCATACCACCGCCGGTGGGCGAGCTCGAGGGCGACTTGCAGGCGTTGATTATCGATTCCTGGTTTGATAACTACCTGGGGGTGGTTTCTCTGGTTCGCGTTCGCCACGGCACCCTGAACAAGGGCGACAAGATCATTATCAAGAGCACCGGTCGCGTACATGTGGTCGACAAGCTGGGTATCTTTACGCCGAAGATGGCTGAAAAGAACCGGCTTAGAGCAGGTGAAGTCGGGTTTATCTGCGCCTCCATCAAGGAGATTCGCGGCGCACCAGTTGGCGATACCATAACTCTGTCGAGTACCCCCAACGTCGCCGCCGTACCCGGCTTCAAGAAGAGCAAGCCGCAGGTCTATGCCGGCCTGTTTCCGGTCTCTGCCGACGATTACGAAGACTTTCGCACCGCCCTTGAAAAACTCAGCCTGAACGACGCCAGTCTGTTCTATGAGCCGGAAAGCTCTGATGCACTGGGCTTTGGTTTTCGCTGTGGTTTCCTCGGCATGTTGCACATGGAAATCATCCAGGAACGGTTGGAGCGCGAATACGATCTGGACCTGATCATCACGGCGCCGACGGTGGTGTACGAAATACTGAAAACAGACGGCGAGGTTATTTTTGTCGATAACCCATCGAAACTGCCCGCCGTTAACAACATTGAGGAATTCCGGGAGCCCATTGTCAGGGCGTCGATTCTGGTGCCTCAGGAGCATGTCGGCAACGTGATTACCCTTTGTGTTGAAAAACGGGGTGTGCAGCGTGACATGCAGTTCCTGGGCGGGCAGGTATCGCTGGAATACGATTTGCCGATGGCTGAAATCGTGATGGATTTCTTTGATCGGCTCAAATCGGTCAGTCGTGGTTTTGCCTCGCTCGATTTCGCCTTCGACCGCTTTGAAGCCTCGGAACTGACGCGTCTCGACGTGCTGGTCAACGGCGACCGGGTGGACGCCCTGGCGGTCATCATGCACCGCGATCACGTGCAACGCCGCGGTCGTTCGCTGTGTGAAAAGATGAAAGAGCTTATTCCCCGTCAGATGTTTGATGTGGCGGTACAGGCAGCCATTGGCAACCAGGTCGTTGCGCGTACCACGGTGAAAGCCCTGCGCAAAAACGTTACCGCAAAATGTTACGGCGGCGACGTCAGCCGCAAGAAGAAATTGTTGCAACGCCAGAAAGAAGGCAAAAAGCGAATGAAACAGGTCGGCTCGGTATCGATCCCGCAGGATGCCTTCCTGGCGATTTTGAAAGTGGATAGTTGACCGGCCCCCAGTGGTCCCATTCGTGCAGTACTGTCACTAAAGAACGACGCCAGCAAGTTAGAGTAAGGCGGAGTGCCGCCGGAATAGCACCGCTATTTCAGGGTTTTACACCGAAACTCCGGGCTCGCTGGTACAGGGAAGAGTGACAGAACTTTGCGCATGGGACTGCAAGGCCCGCCTGGCCCTTCGTGCCAGTGTTTTGCATAAGGACAGTATGGAATGAACGTGATTGTGCTTTTTTGGGCCAGCCTGGTCATGACGGTGGTGCTGGCAGCGGCGATCTTTATCCGGCAGCGGCGATGCCTGGCTGTCGCGGTTGACCAGAGTGACTGGAGCCGGGAGCAGCTGGAGGCACTGTTTGCCCCCAACTTACTGGAGCGGGGGCTGGGTTACGCACTGCTGGCTCTGCTGTTGGCGTTGATCTGGCAGACCATTCAGCAGAGCTTCGATTTTGCGTTGTTGCTGGCAGTAGCCACGCTGGTTACCGGACTGGTGTATCTGGCCGATATCCTGCTGTTGCGGGCTTACCGTCGCAAGGTTCTGGCTGCAGCTGAACAGTCCATGGCGGATTTCAAAACCGTTCGTGAGGACTTGAATGTAGAGCCGGGGCTGATAGAAAACAGCCGTTCCTTCTTCCCCGTGTTGCTCATTGTGTTCGTGCTGCGCAGCTTTTTGTTCGAACCGTTTCAAATTCCCTCGGGATCGATGAAGCCGACACTGGAAATTGGTGACTTCATCATTGTGAACCGCTTCACTTACGGCCTGCGCATGCCCGTGACCAATGACGTGGTCATTCCGGTAAGCCAGCCCGAGCGTGGTGATGTCATTGTCTTTCGGCCTCCGCATGAACCCAGCAAGAACTTCATCAAACGTGTCGTTGGCTTGCCGGGAGACCTGATTCAATACGATTACGGTCGCCGTCAGCTCAGCATCAATGGCGAAGCCATTGATTTTGCCTTTGAACAGCGTACCGCTGACAACGAAGGCCGCTATACGCTGTACAGCGAACAATTGGGCGATGTAGAGCACTTTATCTATCAGAATCAGGCGGGTCCAAGCCGGCATCCGCACGAGTGGGTGCCCGCCGAAGGCGTAGTGGTGCCGGAAGGGCATTACTTTGTGATGGGTGATAACCGTGACGCCAGTCACGATTCCCGGTACTGGGAAGGGCAGCGTCGTCTGGAGCAAAGCGACTATAATAACCAGGGCAATAATGCCTGGGGGTTTGTGGACGAAAACGCGATACTCGGTGAAGCCGTGGCCGTCTGGATGACCTGGAAGGGCTGGTATCCGGCCTTCTCACGCGTCGGCGCTATTGACTAAGTCACCAGACTGCGCGAGTTTACCCCGAAGCAGTGGCAAGCCGTGAACCGGTGTTCCAACCTGCCCCATAAGACCGGCAATGCACACGGCATTGCCCCATAACAGGATGAATGACAATGCGGACTCCGAAACGCGAGCAGGGCATGACGATTCTTTCAATGGCCATCTTGCTGTTTATGGTCATTTTTTTCGGCACTCTGATCATCAAACTATCCGGCCCTTACTATGATCAGTTCACCATCGACCAGATGATCAGTCGTACCGCCCAGGAGTTAAACGGTGACCAGGCGCTTGAATCCGAGTTCAGAGACCGGATGTCGAAAAACCTGAGCATTAATAATATTGAGCTCGATCTGCGCAAAGATCTGACGTTCGATTTGCGCTCCAATGAGCCCAAAGTCACCCTCGACTATGAAAAAAGGGTGCACATCTTCGCCAACATTGATGTCGTGCTGACGTTTTATGAAGAATACGGACTCTAACCGGTGTCATTAATGATTGAACGACTCAGCCAGCGGCTGGGTTATCAGTTTAAAGACGTGGCGCTGTTGCAACAGGCGCTGACGCATCGCAGTTTCTCTCGAAAGAATAACGAGCGACTCGAGTTTCTGGGGGATGCCATTCTCAACTGCACCATTGCCCAGCAGTTGTATGATCGCTTCCCCAAGGCGCGCGAAGGCCAGCTTTCCCGATTAAGGGCGCACCTGGTAAAAGGAGAAACGCTGGCTGAACTGGGCCGAGAATTCGAACTCGGTGAGTGTTTGCGGTTGGGCAGCGGCGAGTTGAAAAGCGGTGGCTTCCGGCGCGATAGTATTCTTGCCGACGCGATTGAAGCCATCATCGGTGCCATCAGTCTGGATCAATCACTGGATGCGGCACAGAGCGTCATCGTTCAGTGGTTCGAGCAACGGTTGCAGGAGCTGAACCTGAGCGACAACATCAAGGATTCCAAGACCCGCTTGCAGGAGTTTTTGCAATCCCGAAAAGCCCCCTTGCCGCAGTACAGCGTGCGGGAAGTGAGCGGCGAGGCACACGATCAGACCTTTACCGTTGATTGTGAAGTCGAGGGTCTGGAACAGCCGACCGTCGGTGCCGGAAACAGTCGTCGTATTGCGGAGCAGGAAGCCGCACGCGCGGCCCTCAAAGCGCTCGGAGAGCATGCCAAGTGAACGAACCCTACGAATTAAATACCCGTTGTGGCTTTGTAGCCATTGTGGGTCGGCCGAACGTGGGTAAGTCCACGCTGATGAACCATGTTCTGGGCCAGAAAGTGTCCATTACCTCGCGCAAGCCTCAAACCACGCGTCACCGGGTCATGGGGATTCACAGTGAAGGCGATGTGCAGATGATCTTCGTCGATACACCGGGGATGCACCGCGGCGAAGAAAAGGCCATCAATCGCTATATGAACCGGGCCGCCGATTCTGCTCTGGCTGATGTCGATGTGATCGTATTGGTCGTCGACCGCACCGTCTGGACGGACGAAGATCAGTGGGTACTCGATAAGCTCAAGGCCAACAAGGCACCGGTTATTCTGGCGATCAACAAGGTGGATCACCTTGAAGACAAACAGAGCCTGTTGCCTCACATGCAGCGACTGGCTGAGCAGTTCGATTTTGCCGAGGTCGTTCCTTTGTCGGCGCTGAGGGGTAATAACCTCGAAGCCCTGGTTGAGCAGATCGCGAAGCGTTTGCCCAAGAGTTTGTTTTATTTTCCTGAAGACCAGATCACCGACCGGACCGAGCGTTTTATGGCGGCCGAGATGATTCGGGAAAAACTGATGCGTCAGCTCGGTGCCGAATTGCCTTATTCAATGGCGGTTGAAATCGAACAGTTCAAGTTTGAAGATCGGGTGCTGCACATTCACGGCCTGATTCTGGTGGAACGCCAGGGGCAGAAGAAGATTGTTATTGGTGACAAAGGCAGTCGCATCAAGAAGGTCGGTCAGGATGCCCGAATGGACATGGAGCAACTGTTCGACGCCAAGGTCATGTTGAACCTCTGGGTTAAAGTGAAGGGTGGCTGGGCCGATGACGAACGCGCTTTGAAAAGCCTGGGCTACTTTAACGAACCATGACCGGTCGGCGTGCGCCAGATCAGCCCGCCTACGTGCTGCATGCCCGTCCGTTTCGCGAATCTCACTGGTTACTGGAGCTGCTTACCCCAAACCAGGGGCGTTTCACGGTGGTCGGCCGAGGCTCGCGTCCTGCTCTATTTTGCCCCTGTCTGGTTCGAACCCACGGCACTGCTGAGTTGAAGCAACTGAGCGATTGGCGATATCAGGGGGCAGCACCCGTGCATCAGGGCGCCGCTCTGGTCCAGGGGTTGTACATCAATGAGCTCTGTGTACGACTGGTGCCCCGATTTCAGGCCGACGAGGCGTTTTTCGGTGTCTATGCCAGTACGCTCCTGCTGCTGGCTGAACCCGCGCAACAAGCGCCTGCGCTGCGCTATTTCGAGCGACGCTTGCTTGAAGCGATAGGATTTGGGCTGGATTATCGTCAGACTATGGACACCGGTGACTGGATTGAGCCGGGCAGTTACTATCGCTTTGATCCGGCTCGGGGGTTTTGCCACGGCATCCGGAATGATGCCTTGCCGGGACGTCTGATTCAGGCCATTGCCGACAATAACTGGCAACCCGGTTCTGCCTTGTCGGTGGCACGTGAAATAAATGCCAGCCGCATTCAACATGTGCTCGAAGGCCGTTCCTGGCACAGTAAAAACTGGGTATGCTGAGGGTTGCAACCTGCCACTAAAGAGACTCAGTGTGTGAACATCGGGACCGACATCGTCAATATTCAGCGTATTGAACAGGTGCTTGCCCAGCAGGGCGAGCGTTTTCTGCGACGCATACTGACCAGCTCCGAACAGGAAGAGTACCAGCGACGGGGTGCACCGGTGAAGTTTCTGGCCAATCGCTTTGCCGGAAAAGAGGCCATTGCCAAAGCATTGGGTACCGGCATAGCCCAGGGCGTTACGTTTCAGGGCATAGAGATACTGCCAGACGAGCTGGGCGCACCGAGGGCTCAGTTACACGGGGTGGCACTGGCAAAGCAACAGGCACTAGGCGCAGTGCGGGTTCATATCAGCCTGGCCGATGAACACGATTACGTGGTGGCTTTTGCCGTGATTGCCTGAGGGGGTCAGCTGGGCTGGCGTTTGCCCGATTTCTGCTGCATTTGATAGGCGTATACCTTCACCGCCTGATCCAGTACCTTTTCCCAGTCGTGATCGCTTGACCAGTGCTGCAATTCATTGATTTCTTCGTTCAGCAAAAACAGCGCGTCTTCCAGAATGGCGTAGTGCCCTTGTTTAAGCAGTGACTCGGTGTACATGGCGGTCATCTGAATGCGGGGTACACCGCAATAGTGAGTGGCGCCGTGCAGACGGTGAACATCTTCCAGCAGGGCTTTGTAGTCGCCTTGCTGATAGAGGGCGTTCATGCGTCTCTGATCTTTCTCCAGGCTGTCCATAAGCATGGCGAACATATCGCGTGCCAGGCCCAGCTTGCCACTGGCTTTTTCCAGGCCTGAGACAAAGTCGACCACGGGCAAACCATGCAGCGCTTCCATATCGAGCGATGCAGGCGCTTCGGTGTCGGCCGGTGACGCGACGGATGGCGTATCTTCATAGCTCAGCGCAGTGCCCGTCCATTTGAATAAGGTTCGGTGCAGCTGGTCTTCATCAACCGGCTTGGTCAGGTAGTCGTCCATGCCGCTGTCGAGCATGCTTTGCCGCTCTTCGGCCAGGGCGTGCGCTGTCAGCGCGATGATCGGTACGCGAGCCTGGGCGGGTTCCATCTGGCGGATTCGGCGCGTGGCCTGTTTACCGTCCATGCCCGGCATCTGAATGTCCATGAAGATCAGGTCATACTGGGCACTCTGGACGGCTTTCACGGCGTCTTCGCCATTGCGTGCACCGTCGACCTGAACCCCGATGCTCTCCAGCAGCGTAATGATCAGTTTCAGGTTGGCGGGGTTGTCATCCACTGCCAATACCCGGACTGTGGAGCGTACCAGACCCAGAGCCAGGGAGGAGTTCTCGTCGACTTGCCCGGCTTTTTCCGGACGTAACATGGTCACCAGCGTCTGGTAAAGCTGACTGTAGCGCACCGGTGTCGACAGGTAATGCTTGGCGCCCTGCTCCAGCAGCTTGTAGCTGATGTCTTCATCGCGCGTAGTAGCCAGTACCAGCGTCGGACAGTGCAGTTCCCGTTCAATGTGCAGGATTTGCCGGTAGAGGGAATCGTCGTTGCCAAAGCCACTGACATCCACCAGTGCCATGTCAGGACGGACCGTATCCGGTTGTTTTAGGTGCTGGTGCAATTCGTCGAGCTGGTTCATGACCAGGCATTCCATGCCCCATTGCTCCGCCTGGTGGCGCAGTGCCAGTTGCGACATTTCACGCGGTTCAACAACGGCCAGCGTGAAGCCGCTGAGATCGGTCAGTTTGGGCGGCTGTTGAATGGCCGGAGCCACTTCTGCCTTGATGTTGAACCAGAAGGTAGAGCCTTCATCTTTCTGGCTTTCGAGGCCGATATCACCGCCCATTTGTTCTACCAGCCGCTTGGAAATGACCAGGCCGAGGCCAGTACCGCCAAACTCACGGGCGGTTGACGAGTCGGCCTGGGTGAAGGCATGAAACAGGGCTTTCTGCTCGGCTTTGGACAAGCCAATACCGGTGTCGGTCACACTGATCCGGACCATCAGTTTATTGCCCTGCGCCTGCTCGATCATGGTACGCACCACAATGCTGCCTTTGGGCGTGAATTTGATGGCGTTGTTAACCAGGTTGGTCAGCACCTGTTTGAGCCGCAGCGGGTCGGTGATCAGCTGTTCGGGCACATCGGAGTAATACAGGCTGACCACTTCGAGCTGCTTGGCCTGGGATGCCGGCGCCAGCATCACCAGTACATCCTCGATCGTCTCGCGCAGGTTCATACTGCGGTTGTCGAGCATCAGCTTGCCCGCTTCGATCTTACAGAAATCGAGTACGTCATTGATGATGGTCAGCAACCCCTGAGAGGACGACAGAATGGTCGAGATGTAGTCTTCTTGTTTGCGCGTCAGGTTGGACTTGGCCAGCAGGCGGGCAAAGCCAATGATGCCATTGAGCGGTGTGCGAATTTCGTGGCTCATGTTGGCCAGAAACTCGGTTTTTACCTGGTTGGCCTGTTGCGCTTCGCGCCGGGCCATGTCCAGCTCAATGTTCTGGATTTCAATGGTTTCCAGGGTCTCGCGCAAATCTTCGGTGGCTTGTTCGACACTGTTTTGCATTTCCTCGTAGGCATCACGCAGGGTTTCCGCCATGGAGTTAATGCCCACTTCCAGATCATGCAGCTCGCCATTGGCTTTCAGATCGACCCGGGCATCCAGGTTGCCCTCGCGAATCGCGTCTACAGTGGCAATCATGTTGCGTACCGGGCGGCTGATTTCGCGGCTGAGCCAAACGGCGAGGCCGGACACTGCGACCAGGCCCAGAGTCAGGATCATCAGGTTGATCAGCAAGGTCCGATAGTGAGCAACCTGGGTGTTGGCGTAGTCGAACTCTATTTCCAGCCAGCCGGTCGGGGCTGAGGTGCTCATGCGCAATTGCAGGTCGGCTGGCGGGTACACGGGAATCAGGTAGCGCAATGTCGACTGAGTGCGGTAACGGGTCAGGCGATTGGTGTCCTGAATGGAATAGGGGTAAGCCGGGCCGCGCATGGTCGGGCCGGATTCCAGCCACTCGCTGCCGAAGGGGTCAAACAGGCGCACGGCGCGGGCATCGCGCTCGTTCAGGGCTCGGCGCAGCAGGGCATGAACCAGTTCGGTGCGGCCTTCCTGCAGTGGCAGCGACAACGCGTCTGACAGCCGGTTGACCGCTGTTTCAGTCCGGTTATGGAAGGCGTTGGTTTGCTGGTCCATATCGTTTTTCGTAAACCAGGCGGTAAAGGCTATGCCAAAGACCAGTACCGGCGCCAGAGCGATAAAGAGGATACGGTTTTGAATACCCGTGGAAATCATGTGACTGCCTGTCTTTGTAGTAAAGGAACTGTAATCGGCCCATTGCAGGCGGTCAATTGAAACCCCCTGTCAGAGCGCGTCTGACGCGCAATTTACGGTGTCTTAATAGCCGCTATATAGCGCTGACGTTGCTGGTTAAAAGCAGGCGCTATTACGCACCGGCGCCTGAACGCAGTATCATAGCCGCACTTTTTTGCTAGGAGGCAGGTAATGCCCTCATATCCGACGATTGAAGATTTTGTCGGCAACACGCCACTGGTTCGTCTGCAGCGCATGGCGGGCGAGACAACCAACACCATCCTGCTCAAACTGGAAGGCAATAACCCGGCTGGCTCGGTCAAGGATCGGCCGGCGATCAGCATGATCCAGCATGCCGAAGAGCGGGGTGACATCAAGCCCGGTGATACGCTGATTGAAGCCACCAGCGGAAACACCGGCATTGCCCTGGCCATGGCGGCCGCGATCAAGGGCTACAAGATGATTCTGATCATGCCGGCAAACCTCAGTGAGGAGCGTCGTGCCAGCATGCGTGCCTATGGGGCCGAAATCATCAGCGTAACCCAGGAGCAAGGCATGGAATACGCGCGCGATTTGGCGCTGCAAATGCAGGCCGAAGGCAAGGGTCGGGTGCTCGATCAATTTGCCAATCCGGATAACCCTCGTGCCCACTATGAAAGCACCGGGCCGGAGATCTGGCGCGATACGCAGGGCCAGGTGACCCATTTTGTCTCATCCATGGGCACAACTGGCACCATTATGGGCGTTTCTCGTTATCTCAAGGAGCAGAGCCCGGCTGTTCAGATCGTCGGGCTGCAACCCGATGAAGGCTCCCAGATTCCCGGTATTCGTCGCTGGCCAGAGGCTTACCTGCCCAAAATCTATGAGGCCAGTCGGGTAGATCAGGTGTTGGATATAAATCAACACGAAGCAGAAGTGGCGATGCGTCGCCTGGCGGCCGAAGAAGGTATTTTTGCCGGTGTGTCGTCCGGTGGCTCAGTGGCTGGTGCCCTGCGCCTCAGTGCGCAGCTTGAGAATGCGGTCATCGTAGCCATTATCTGTGACCGGGGTGACCGGTACCTTTCGACCGGCGTTTTCTCTGGCAAAGATTGAACTGGCCCGAAACTGGCTAAGGCGAAGGGTCCGTGGCAAAAGGTCCTTGCGCCGGGAGGGTTCAATGGCTAAGGTGCGCCCGGTTTCGGGGAGGCCCTCCGCGACAGGACGTCTGTGCATAGCCTGGCTATGTGACGATTTGAACAACACATGAGTAGCTGATGGTTAAGGTACGCGAAGATCAACCCGTGTTCAGTGACGGAACGGTGGACCTGGAGTCCTGGCTGGTCCGTGTCGAACAGCAAAATCCCTTGCTTGACCGGGAAGAACTGCTGCGGGCCTGTCGCATCGCCAGAGTGGCCGAAGAAGAAGCCGAAACTCCCAAGAACCATTGGGGAGAAGGTGAGTCGGCCTATCGTACGGGCCTGGAAATGGCCGAGATCCTGTCAGAACTGAATTTGGATCAGGATGCCATCATCGCCGCCATCCTGTATCGCACGGTGCGTGAAGAGGAGCTGCCGTTGGATACCGTGCGTGACCAATTTGGTCCGCAGGTAGCCATGTTGATCGAAGGCGTCTTGCGCATGGCGGCCATCCACACCAAGCATAAGTCGACGCGCCGTGCCGTGCTTGGGCAGCATGAAACTCAGGGCGAAGCGGTGCGCAAAATGCTGGTCGCGATGATTGACGACGTTCGCGTTGCCCTGATCAAGCTCGCCGAGCGGACCTGTGCCATCCGGGCAGTGAAGAACGCGCCCGCCCAGCGTCGCTACAAGGTGGCGCGTGAAGTCTTCGATATTTATGCACCACTGGCGCATCGCTTGGGGGTTGGTCACCTGAAATGGGAGCTCGAAGACCTGTCTTTCCGGTACATCGAACCCCTGGACTACAAGAAAATCGCCAAGCTGCTCGATGAGAAGCGTCTGGACCGGCAGCGTTACATCGAGAATGTTCAGAACATTCTTCAGGAAGAGGTCGGAAAGGCTGCCATCAAGGCCGAAATTCAGGGCCGGGCCAAACATATCTATTCGATCTGGCGCAAAATGAAGCGCAAGAACATCAGCTTCAGCCAGGTGTACGATATTCGGGCCTTTCGCGTGCTGGTGCCGGATGTGCGCGATTGCTACACCGTACTGGGCATTGTGCACTCGCTGTGGCGCCACATCCCCCGCGAATTTGACGATTACATCGCCTCGCCCAAGTCCAACGGCTATCGCTCTCTGCACACTGCCGTCATTGGGCCGGAAGGCAAGGTGGTGGAAGTTCAGATTCGTACCCACGAGATGCACGACGATGCCGAACTGGGCATCTGTGCGCACTGGGTTTACAAGGGCACCGATGCCAAGGGCAAGGCCCATTCGCGCGGTTACGAAGAGAAGGTCAACTGGTTGCGCCAGGTGCTGGAATGGCACGACGAGCTCGGCGACATCCAGGAGATGGTGGAGGAGTGGGGCGCCGATGTCGCCACCGACCGCATCTATGTACTGACCCCCGAGGGCCATGTAATCGATCTGGTGAAGGGCGCCACACCCATCGATTTCGCCTACAAGATTCACACCGACGTCGGCAACCGTTGTCGGGGGGCCAAGGTGAATGGTCGCATTGTGCCGCTGACGCATCGACTCAAGATTGGCGACCAGGTGTCGGTATTGACGGGCCGCGACCCGGCGCCGAGCCGCGACTGGCTGAATCCAGACCTCGGCTACGTGCACAGCTCGCGTGCCCGGGCCAAGATCCGGCACTGGTTCAAGTCGCTTGACCGCACTGAAAACCTGCGCGAAGGCAAGGCGATGCTGATGCGCGAACTGCAGCGCTTCAACCTGCCCAAGCTGGATATGGACGAGTTGGCCAGAAGGGTCAACTTCCAGATGGCCGATGATATGTACGCGGCGCTGGGTGCCGGTGATTTGCGCCTGATGCAGGTGGTTCATTCGGCCGAAGCCATGGTCAACCCGCAGCGTCCGGATGAGATCCAGCTGTCGACAGCCAGTGAGCTGAAACCCAGTGGCGACCTGGTCATCCACGGCGTCGGCAACATGATGACGCAAATTGCGAACTGCTGTAAGCCGGTACCCGGCGACCCGGTGGTGGGTTTCATCACCCTGGGGCGGGGCGTCTCGATCCACCGGCAGGATTGCGTGAATCTGCTGCAAATGAAAGACCGGGAACCCGAGCGCATTATTGAAGTGAGCTGGGGCGGCGAGACTCGTCGCACCTACCCAGTCGAACTGAACATTCTGGCTTACGACCGCACCGGCCTGCTGCGCGACATCATGATGATCATGGCCAACAGCAATATTAACGTGACGTCGGTTAACACTCTGTCGAATAAAGACGAAAGTCAGGCCGACATGCGGCTGACGGTGGAGATCGAAGACATCGATTCCCTGGGCAAGGTGATGGCCCAGTTGTCTAAAATCGCCAACGTGGCCGACGTTCGGCGGGTAATGCCGCGCGTTAAGCACTAGTGGCCGGCGGGAATTTATAATTCGGAGTTTGGAGGCCTTGAGTGCGTTTGGCCCGCATCCGGTACCCGCGGCTTGTCTCATAGGCCAATTCCGAAACTTTAGAAAGGAACAGGCAGGCTAATTTGACTCAACGATACGATTATCACGATCTCAAAACGCTGATGCAGCGATTGCGCACGCCGGGTACGGGGTGTCCGTGGGACTTGGAACAGACCTTCGAGTCGATTGTGCCTCATACCCTGGAAGAGGTGTATGAGGTAATTGACACTATCGAGCGAGGCGATTATCAGCACCTGCGCGAGGAGCTGGGAGACTTGGTGTTTCAGGTTGTTTTTTATGCCCAGATCGCTTCCGAAGAACAGCGCTTTGATCTCGATGACGTGATTCACGATCTGGTTGCCAAACTGATCAGTCGCCATCCCCATGTCTTTCCTGCCGGCACGCTTGAAAGCCAGATTGACCCCAACCAACAAACCGATGCCGGTACAGTCAATGGTCAGTGGGATCAGTTAAAAGACGTTGAGAAACAAAGCAGTGGCCGTGCTGTATCACTGCTGGACGATGTGCCCCGTTCATTGCTTGGCTTGCTGCGCGCCCGCAAGCTGCAGAAGCGGGCTGCCCGGGTCGGGTTCGACTGGCCTGATGTTAGTGGCGTGTTCGATAAAGTTGATGAAGAACTGGCTGAGTTGCGTGACGCTGCTGCTTCGGGTGATGCTGGCCATACAGAAGAAGAGCTTGGCGATTTGCTATTCGTGATCGCTAATCTGTCCCGACATCTGAATGTTGACCCTGAACAGGCGTTGCGCAAAGCCGCTCGAAAATTTGAAGCCCGGTTCAGTCAGGTCGAGCAGCAGGTACAGGCTGGCGGTGGCGACTGGTCTGCGCACAGTCTCGACAGCCTGGATGCGTTCTGGAATAAGGCCAAGCAACAAGAACCCCGCTAACGGGGTACTTTTTTAGGCGTTTTCCAGGGCTTTCGCCCCGGCTTTCAGCAGCGGCTTCAGGTATTTACCGGTCGCTGATGCCTTGTTGTTGGCGACGTCTTTTGGCGTGCCTTCGGCGATGATGTATCCGCCACGGCTACCGCCTTCCGGCCCCAAATCGATGATCCAGTCAGCCGTTTTGATCACATCCAGGTTGTGTTCGATCACCACCACGGTGTTGCCGTGGTCACGCAGCCGGTGCAGCACCGCCAGCAGTTGCTTGATGTCGTGAAAGTGCAGGCCGGTGGTCGGTTCATCGAGAATGTACAGCGTATTACCGGTGTCGCGTTTCGACAGTTCCCGCGCCAGCTTAACCCGCTGGGCTTCACCGCCCGAGAGGGTAGTCGCGCTTTGCCCCAGTTTGACGTAGGTCAGGCCGACATCAATCAATGTTTGTAACTTGCGTGACAGGGCTGGAATGGCGTCGAAGAAAGCCCGGCCCTCTTCAATGGTCATTTCCAGCACTTCGTGAATGTTCTTGCCTTTATAGCGGACATCAAGCGTTTCCCGGTTATAACGCTTGCCGGTGCAGACATCGCAGGGCACGTAGATGTCGGCCAGGAAGTGCATTTCCACCTTGATCAGGCCATCGCCCTGGCAAGCCTCGCAGCGACCACCCTTGACGTTAAAGCTGAACCGGCCCGGCTGATAACCGCGCGAACGCGCTTCCTGGGTCCCGGCAAACAACTCGCGGATGGCGGTAAAAATGCCGGTGTACGTCGCGGGGTTTGAGCGCGGAGTACGGCCAATAGGGCTCTGGTCGATATCGACCGCCTTGTCGAAATGGTCCAGTCCGCTGATGCTGTCGTGCGCGGCCGGTGTCAGAGTCGTGGCTTTGTTCAATACGGTAGCGGCCAGCGGGTGCAAGGTCTGGTTGATCAGTGTTGATTTGCCGGAACCGGAAACCCCGGTGACGCAGGTAAAGAGCCCGACGGGCAGGTTCAGCGTCACGTCGTTGAGGTTATTGCCGCGCGCGCCGCTGATGGTCAATAGCTTCTTCGGATCCATTGGAGTCAGCTTTGTCGGTACTTCTATGCGCTGTTTGCCACTGAGGTACTGGCCGGTCAGGGAGTCCGGGGTGGCCATGATGTCGGCGGGGGTGCCCGAGGCGACGATATGCCCGCCGTGAATGCCGGCGCCGGGGCCGATGTCGAGTACAAAATCGGCGGCGCGAATGGCGTCTTCATCGTGCTCGACCACCAGCACCGTGTTGCCCATGTCGCGCAGGTTGGTCAGGGTTTCCAGCAGCCGATCGTTGTCGCGCTGGTGCAGACCGATGGAGGGTTCATCCAGAATGTACATCACGCCAACCAGGCCGGCGCCGATCTGGCTGGCCAGTCGAATGCGTTGGGTTTCACCACCCGAGAGTGTATCGGCGCTGCGGTCGAGGGTTAGGTAATCGAGCCCGACATTGACCAGAAAGGTCATGCGCTGAACAATCTCGCGCAAAATCTTGTCAGCGATCTGGGCGCGTGATCCGGTCAGTGTCAGTTCTTTGAAGTAGGTGAGGGAGTCACCAATGGCCATATGGGTCACTTCGGGCAGGTTAATGCCCTTGACGAATACATGGCGCGCACTTTGTTTCAGACGGCTGCCATGGCAGCCTGGGCAGTCTTGCTCGGTGAGGAATTTGGACAGTTCCTCACGCACCATCTGACTGTCGGTTTCCCGGTAGCGGCGCTCCATATTGGGCATCACGCCTTCGAAGGCGTGGCTGCGAGAGTAGGTGGCGCCACGACTGTTGACGTAGGAAAATTCGATTTCGGTTTTGCCGGTGCCGTCCAGTACATAGCGCTGAAAGCGTTTGGGCAGGTCTTTGAATGGCTGGTCGATGTCGACGCCGTAATGCTCGCCCAGTGACTGCAACTGACTGAAATAGTAAACCGAGCGCCGGTCCCAACCCGGAATCGCTCCTTCGGCCAGCGACAGGGCGGCATCGCGCACCACCTTGCCACCGTCGAAATATTGTTTCATGCCCAGACCATCGCACTGCTCACAGGCACCGGCCGGGTTGTTGAACGAGAACATGCGCGGTTCAAGTTCGGTGATCGAGTAGCCGCAGACCGGGCAGGCAAAGCGGTTGGAAAACAGCATGTCCGGCCCGTCGCCATCCATGTAGACCATTTTCACGATGCCGCCAGAGAGCGTCAGGCAGGTCTCGAAGGACTCGGCCAGGCGCAGTTTCAGGTCGTCTCGCACTTTAAAGCGGTCAACCACGGCTTCGATACTGTGTTTGCGCTTTTTATCAAGCTCTGGCACTTCATCGAGATCCATGACGGTGCCATCGACCCGCACCCGCACAAACCCCTGAGACCGCAGCTCGTTGAAGACATGCAGGTGCTCGCCCTTGCGATCATCGATGATCGGAGCCAGCATCATCAGCTTGCTGCCTTCGGGTAACGCAAGTACCTGGTCGACCATCTGGCTGATGGTCTGGGCTTCGAGGGGTTCATCGTGCTCGGGACAGCGCGGTTCGCCGACCCGCGCATACAGCAAGCGCAGGTAGTCGTAAATTTCGGTGGTGGTGCCCACGGTCGAGCGCGGGTTGTGGCTGGTGGTCTTCTGCTCAATGGAAATGGCCGGAGACAGCCCTTCGATGTGATCGACATCGGGCTTTTCCATCATTGACAGGAACTGGCGGGCGTAAGTCGACAATGATTCGACGTAGCGGCGCTGGCCTTCGGCATAAAGAGTATCGAAAGCCAGGGACGATTTGCCCGACCCGGATAGGCCGGTAATAACGACGAGTTTATCGCGTGGGATGTCCACATCGATGTTTTTCAGGTTATGGGTGCGAGCCCCCTGGACGGAAATCTTGTCCATGCCTTCCTCTTTTTCCGGCTGATGCAATGATGGTTGCGGCTGCAAGCCTGAGCAGATACGCAAGCGATCCAGTTTACTGTATAAACGTACAGAACCCAAGTTCGATGGAGGCTGTTTTGGATACTGTGGCTATAACTCGCGCTGGGCATCGGGTACAGACCTGATGGGACGCTGCAAGTACCTCCCTGTAAGCTCGGCGAGCCCCATCCATGGGGCTCGACGCCCATCAGTTCTGCACCCGATACCCAGCGCTGGTCAACCGTGGTTACCTAGCCTGAGTACTTAAGACCCCCTGAAAAATGCTGTATGTGGCAAGCATAACGGGAACCAATTCTGGTACCATGCGCGACTTTGGATCGACACTCGTTAACAGACTTAATTAAATAGCCTGGGCACTGAACCTGGGACATTACGGACATTGCCACTTTATGGCTTTTAACAGTTTGGAAAAAAAGGCGCTGACCGGCCTGGCGCTGCTGTATGCCTCGCGCATGCTCGGGTTGTTTATGGTGCTACCTATACTGACCCTGTATGGCCAGTCCCTGACGGGTGCCACGACGGTGCTTTTGGGTATTGCTCTGGGGATCTACGGCATTACCCAGGCGGTGTTGCAGATTCCGCTGGGGATGTTGTCGGATCGGTTCGGTCGTAAGCCGGTGATTGCCGCCGGGTTACTGATTTTTATCATCGGGTCGGTAATCGCTGCACTGTCGGAGCATGTGTTGGGTGTGGTTATCGGCCGTGCTCTGCAGGGGGCTGGGGCCATCGCCAGCGTTATTCTGGCGTTGCTGGCTGACTATACCCGCCCGGAAGAGCGTACCAAGGCGATGGCCATCGTGGGCGCCATTATTGGTGGCTCCTTTGTGTTGGCGGTGATTATCGGCCCGGTCATCGCCAGTGCCTTTGGCTTGTCCGGTGTGTTCTGGGCAACGTCGCTGATGGCGTTGGCGGGCCTGATGATTGTGTACTGGCTGCCGACGCCGCCGCCGGCAAAGGTGCATGAAGAACGCCGCTGGCAGGGCAATCAGCTGGGGCGGGTAGTCCGTGACCGGCAACTGGTGCCCTTGAATGTTGGTGTGTTTGTATTGCACCTGACAATGACCATGATGTTTGTCGGGTTGCCGGTTGTGCTGGTGCAACAGGGTATCCTGGGTGATCAGCTTGGCTGGGTCTATGCACCGGTGATGGTATTGTCATTTCTGGGGATGGTGCCAATGATCGCTCTGGCCGAACGCCGCAAGGCCCACCGGGTGTTTCTGATCCTTGCCGGTACCTTTATCACCCTGGCGATGGCGGGTTTGGGGCTGAGTTCAGTCGCCTGGCTGAGTATCGGACTGGTCTGGTTGTTTTTCGTGGGTTTTAACTTTGTAGAGGCCAGTCTGCCGTCTCTGATTAGCCGCCGCGCACCCGCGTATGCACGGGGCACGGCCATGGGCGTGTTTTCAACCGGCCAGTTTCTGGGCGCAGCGCTCGGCGGGCTCTGTGGAGGCTGGGCTTATCAGCACTGGGGAATGGTTGGTATTGCTATGATCGGCATCGCAGCGATGCTGGTGTGGATGGTGTTACTATGGTCGCTGGACCGGAGCGTGGCTGACCCATCGGCCGGCTCGGCCAGCCAACAGGCCAGTGGCGAGAACCCGGATTTGTCGCTGCACTGATTATTAGGCTCCTGGTATACAGCCCTTGATTTATCGCCGGAGCGGTTCAAAGATAACAACGACTGATGCAGGGAACACTGGCAGGTTTTGAGAAAGGCTTCCTGCCTTTGTCAAAACATGGAAAGCAAAAAGAGTGATTTTGCTTTCCTCCCGAAATCCATGACGTGGCCGTCATGGATTTCGCCGGAACATCCATGTTCCGGGTGCAGGTGCACGGGTGTCCGCCCTGAAACGACTTTTACAGAATAGGATGCAACTCTATGGCACGCGGAACAGTTAACAAAGTCATTATCCTGGGGCGCCTTGGGCAGGACCCGGACGTGCGGGCAACTGCCTCGGGCACTCAGGTAGTTAACCTGAATGTAGCTACCAACGAGCTGGGCCCGCGCGACGAGCAGGGCAACCGGTCCGACAGCACCGAATGGCACCGTATCGTGATTTTTGGGCGCATGGCTGAAAACGCGGCGACGTATTTGCGCAAGGGCTCGCAGGTCTACATCGAAGGGCGGCTGCAAACCCGCAAATGGCAGGATCAAAACGGTGTGGAGAAATACAGCACCGAGATCGTCGCCAACGAAATGCAGTTTATAGGCGGGCGCGGTGACAACCCGGGTGCCTCGCAGGGTGGCGGTTTCGCTAACCAGGGTGGCCAGAATACGGGTTATCAGGGTAATGCACCACAAAACGCCGGCGGCTTCGGCGGCGGACAGCCACAGGGCGGTTTTGGCGGCAAGCCATCGCCGGCCCCGGCTCCGAGCCAGCCTGCTCCGCAGACCGGTCATCAGCCAGCCAATAATTTCGACGATTTTGACGACGACATCCCGTTTTAAGGCGGTTTTCGGGTGAAATTACTGGTTACCGATGCTGAAGGTCAGTTGGGGCGGGCGATGGGTCGGTTGGTGTCGGCCCGGGGTATCGAGGCTGTGCTGATCCCCGATGACCAACTGAATCTGAATGACAGGGAAGCCGTGACGGCGCTGTTGAGGCAGCACCGGCCCGACTATGTCATCAATGCCTATGTTCATAATGATCTGGAACCTGAGGTCTGTGTTGATTCATGCTGGTCGCACCAGATCGATACCGGAGTAGCGGTATTGGCTGCTGCCTGTCAGGAAGCCGGTATTGCGCTACTTCACGTGTCGAGCGAACAGGTGTTTGACGGTAACAAAACGACTGCCTACTCCGAACAGGATGTCGTACAGCCGATAACCGCGGCCGGTCGCGCCTTTGTACAGGCAGAGCTGGACGTGCGCGAGCAGTGCGAGCGCCATCTGATTCTGCGATCTTCCTGGGTGTTTGGCGCTGACCGGTCCAATTTCCTGACCCACATTATACAGCAAGCCCAGGAGCAGGATGTGATTCGCGTCCTGGACACCCAGCGCGGGTGCCCGACGGCAGCGGCTGACTTAGCGCGAGTGGTTATCGCCATACTGGAGCAGGTTGACTGCGACGTGGATCCACCCTTGTGGGGAACCTACCACTATGCTGGCAGCGATGTGACCCATTGGCATATTTTTGCTGAAGCCATCGTCAAGGCGACCAAATCCTGTATTGATGTCGAGGTGGAGTCGGTCGAGGCCACTTACCCGCCCGGTCAGGATGAGCGTCAGCGGCCGCAGAACCTTGAGCTGAGTACTCGCAAGTTACTCGCGACCTTCGGTATCAAACAATTGCCCTGGCGTCGTGGTGTTCAGGATGCGCTGAAGCTCTGTTTTGAACCACCGCCAGAGTCGTCTTTCACCGGGGGGGCTTCGTGAGGGGGGTGCGGCGCCTTGCCGTGGGCGTGGTTACTGTTGTATTGGTACTGATTCTGTTGGCTTGGTGGATGACGGTTCCCGCTGACAGCGCGCCCCGGACAATCATTCCCTTTTCCGATCTGAGCAAATACCGGCAGTGGCTGGATGACTACCATCCGGCGCGCCTGGAGCCAGGCCAGGCGATTGCACTGACAGTGCAGCAGGATGACGTCCAGAAACTGGCCATTTTGCTGGCCTCGACGCAGCCCGCATTAACCCACACTCAGTTCCGGGCAAGCATTACGCCAGACATCCTGACCCTGGAGGCCTGGTATCCAACCCGATGGATGGACCGCTTTCTACCGCTGCAACTGACCTGGTCGCCTGATGAGCCTTTTGAGTTGCGTCGTTTCTGGATAAGTGGGATCGCCGTTCCACAGTGGATCGTGGGCCGGATCAACCTGCGCCTGGCTGGCCTGCCTGCTGTTCGCGACGCCGAAAAGCTGTGGCAAACGCTAAGCCCGATCGTGGAGATGGGCGATGGCAGCCTGACGTTTTCAACTGAATGGACCGACCCTGAACTGACTGGCTGGCTCAATGATTTTGCGCCATTCTGGTCGGGAGCGGGGCAGCGCGAGCGTCTGGTCGAGGAAGTCGAGTGGGTGCGCGATTTCTTTGTCGCCGATGGCCGCCAGCGGATTCCGCTGCGGGACGTATTGATTGCCCTGGCCCAGCGCCCCAATCTCGACTTTAATCAGGATGGCAGTGCCGTTTTTGGTGCCCTGTCTTATGCAACGCTTGGTTCGGTATCGGGCATGAGACCGGGTGTGGATCTGCCCCGGCTCTCCGGCCAGAGGCTGACCCTGCACGGTCGCTATGATCTGGCGCGGCACTATACCCTGGCCATGTGGTTGGGTACGCAGATGAACCCCGATACAGCGCTGGAGCTGGCCACCTACAAGGAGTGGTCGGATGCGGAAACACGCAGCTCCGGTTTCAGTGCCGAAGACATGGTTGCCAACGTGGCCGGGCTCGAAATGCTTGGGTATTTACGCCGCATTGATGCACAAGATCGTAAAGATTTTCGGCCCGCGACCGATGACCGTTTAATGCCGGCGCGAGAATTCTGGGAGCCCTGGCTGTCTAATGGCGCGGCACTGAACGAGCGACAATTGCGCGAGCTGATAGAATCAACGCGTGAACAGATGCTGTTCAATAAACCGTAATTGGTGCAATCTGAGCTGGCATGGGGTGTTTGCAAGCCTCTGCTGCTCTTAAGGAAGGAAGTCTGGCCATGGCCAGTGTTGATTATCCGTCATTGAGGCTGCCGGTCGGCCTCGGTATGAAGCTGGAAGTCGCCGGTGACGAGAAGCGGTACAATTGTCAGTTGATAGGCCACATTCAGGGCCGGTCGGTGTTGGTAACGACGCCACTGGTGGGTGATGGTCGGCCATTGCTGGTGCGCAAGGAACAGCCCGTTATTTTGCGCTTCTTTGCCAACAAGAACGCCTGTGCGTTCCGGACTCAGGTACAACATCTGTGTTCTATACCAACGCCCTATCTGCACCTGGCTTGGCCAAACCGGGTTGAGGCGGGTGAGATTCGCAAAGCGGAGCGGGTACTGGCCAATGTTCAGGTGTCTATCGTTAACCAGAGTCAGCCAGGGCAGGAGCGGGCGTTTGGCGCCATTGTAGACCTGTCGACAACGGGTGCCCGCCTGGAGACCTTGCAGCCTTGCGGCGAAACCGGCGACACCCTGTTACTGACTGGCAAGGTGACGGTGGGGCACGTTACCCGGGTCATCACCATTGAAAGCCGGGTTCGGGCCGAACTCGACAAGTTCGAGCTGAGCAATAGCATGGCTGCCTACGGGATCGAGTTTAATTTTGTGTCAGATATGGATTTTCTGGCGTTACAAGCCTTTGTGAATGCCCAGATCGCCCGGGGAGCAGAGCGCTAGTCGCGCCACTCCTGCGGACTCCCGGATTCAGGTATCGCGCTGCACGGCGATGTCGGTCAGGCTCATCAGGGCGGTTTTATAGGCGGAGTCACTGAATCCAGCCAGTTGTTCCCGTGCCTGCGCCGCATGAGCCAGTGCCTTGTCGCGCACATAATCGATGGAGCCGCAGCGATGCACGATGTCGATGATGGCGTCCAGATCCTCCAGTCCGCCTTTGCGAATGGCCTGGCGAATCAGTTGGGCTTCGTTAGCGCCAGCATTCTGCATGGCATGGATCAACGGCAGGGTGGGCTTGCCTTCGGCCAGGTCGTCACCGACATTCTTGCCCAGTGTCTCCGTGTTGCCGTCGTAATCGAGAACATCGTCGATCAACTGAAACGCTAACCCCAAATTCAAGCCATAAGCGGCCAGTTTGTCTGTGTTGTCTTCCGTTTGCTGATTGATCAGCGCCGCGGTTTCACTCGATGCCTGGAACAGAATCGCGGTCTTACCCTTGATCACATCCATATACTGGGCTTCGGTGGCGTCCGGATTGCGCACATTCATCAATTGCATGACTTCGCCTTCGGCGATGGTGCGGGTGGCCACCGCGAGGCGGTTCATCACCGGCATGGCACCGATATCGACCAGCAGTTCGAACGCCCGGGCATACAGAAAGTCGCCCACCAGTACGCTGGGTGCGTTGCCCCAGCGCGCATTGGCGGTGGGTCGGCCACGGCGCAAATCGGATGTGTCAACGACATCGTCGTGCAGCAGGGTGGCGGTGTGCAGGAATTCAATGACGGTTGCCAGCTGATAATGGCGGGTATCGATGCCACCGCTGGCGCCAGCGGCGAGCAGGGTGAGTAGGGGGCGCAAACGTTTGCCACCGCTACTGATAATGTAGTCGGCGATCTTTTCAACCAGCGGCACACGGGATTCGAGCTGAGACAATATGGTCTGGTTAACCGCCTCGAATTCCTGACTGACGGTGGCAAATACAGCTTTTTGATCCATGCGGGGGGTCTTTGTGATAAACGCCAGCGGGCGATGCTAGGTAGCCCCTGCGGCCGTGTCAAGAAGCGCAGGCCTGCTGTCGTCGCACAGCGTAGAGTGGGGGTTGCTTCCATGCTGGGAAATCCGTATTATTGCGCGCCCTGATCGACCTGCTTCATTCCCTGTTATAGGGTGCTCCCAGCGTAGGCGTTGCCTTTAGACACAGGTTAAGAAATGAACCGCTGCGGGTCGGATTGGTTTTAATCATTGGAGAGAGACATGTACGCTGTAATCGTAAGTGGTGGCAAGCAGTACCGCGTCAGCGAAGGCGAGACGCTGAAGCTGGAAAAAATTGAAGCCGAGACCGGTGCTAGCATTGATTTTGATAAAATCCTGTTGGTGGTTAACGGTGAAAAAGTGAACATTGGCGCGCCGATTGTTAAGGGTGCCAAGGTAACTGCCGAGGTGGTTGCTCATGGTCGTCACAAGAAAGTGAAGATCCTGAAGTTCAAGCGTCGTAAGCACCACATGAAGCAAATGGGCCACCGTCAGTGGTTCACTGAAGTTAAAATCACTGGTATTTCAGCATAACGGAGAGAAACCATGGCTCACAAGAAAGCAGGTGGTAGTACTCGTAACGGTCGCGATTCCCAGAGCAAACGCCTTGGCGTGAAAGCCTTCGGTGGTCAGACTGTCACAGCCGGTTCCATCATTATCCGTCAGCGCGGTACCCGTTTTCACGCTGGCAACAATGTAGGCATTGGTAAAGACCACACCCTGTTTGCCAAGGCAGACGGCAAGGTCGAATTTGTTACCAAGGGCGAGCATAGCCGCAAGTTTGTGAACATCGTTGCCTGATTGGCACGTTGACACACTCTGAAAAGCCCTGCCTTGCAGGGCTTTTTTTATGGCTGTTCGAAGGTTAGTGCCGGGAGTTTGTATCGGCTGCCGAGTAGGCCTGTCTAGGGTCGGCGTGAACCCCTCCCTGGGGCCTAGACCGGAGCATCCATGCTGCGGACTCCCCCAGACAGACCTACCCGGCAGCCGACACTTGGTTTGGCGGTTGCCTTAACCCATTATTGATTGAGAAATCCTTGATCCAATGCCAGGAGCCTGAGGATTTTGTACAAATGCTATAGTGATGCTTTGTGGCAATAGCCGCCGAGCAAACAACCCAAATTTCGAGGCCGGTTCAAGTGAGCCGGTCTTTATTCCCCAGAGGCTGATCAGATGAAGTTCGTAGACGAAGCCACAATTACCGTGGAAGCCGGCAAAGGCGGCAATGGCTGTGTCAGCTTCCGGCGGGAAAAGTACATTGAGAAAGGCGGCCCGGACGGCGGCGATGGTGGTCATGGCGGCAGTGTCTATGTCCGTGCCGACGAAAACGTGAACACCCTGATCGATTACCGTTTTGTGCGTCGTTATAACGCCGAGAATGGCGAAGGTGGTAAGGGCCGGGATATGACCGGCCATAAAGGCGCCGATATCACCCTGGTGGTGCCCGTGGGTACCACGCTCATTGATGCCGATAGCGAGGAAGTGCTGGCCGATTTGCGCGAGGCGGGTGATACCGTCAAGGTCGCTCAGGGCGGCCATCGCGGTGTGGGTAATACTCGCTTCAAGTCCAGTACCAACCGGGCACCGCGGCAGTTTACCAAAGGCTCCCCCGGCGAAAGCCGGAATTTGCGGCTGGAACTGAAGGTATTGGCCGATGTTGGGCTCCTGGGTCTGCCCAATGCGGGTAAATCGACGCTGATTCGTGCGGTCAGCGCGGCCAAGCCCAAAGTGGCTGACTACCCCTTTACCACCATGGTACCCAACCTGGGCGTGGTGCGGGTGGATGCGCTGCGATCCTTTGTGATGGCGGACATTCCCGGGCTGATTGCCGGCGCTTCTGACGGTGCTGGACTGGGTATCCGGTTTCTGAAGCACCTGGTGCGTACCCGGGTGCTGCTGCATCTGGTCGATATGTACCCCTTTGATGAATCTACCCCGGCCGACAATGCCGTCGCCATTGTTAACGAGTTAGAGCAGTTCAGCCCGACACTGGCGCAACGGGAGCGCTGGCTGGTGTTGAACAAGATCGATATGGTGCCTGAAGATGAACGCCAGGCACTGGTCGATTCAGTAGTCTCGGCCCTTGACTGGGAAGGTCCGGTCTATGTGATTTCGGCCATTTCAGCCGATGGCACTCAGCCGCTGGTGCGCGATTTGATGAACTGGCTTGAAGAGCACCGCGCTGCGCTGGCGGCTGACCCGGATTTGCTGGAAGCGGATACCGAGCACCGCGATCAGGTTGAGCGGGAAGCGCGTGAGCGCATTCAAACCCTGTCTGAACGCCGACGCAGCAAGCGCAAGGCTGAGCAGGCGGATGACGACGACTTTGACGATGACGACGATGATTATGACGTCGAGGTTGTTTATACCCCCTGATCCTGTTGGTGGGCGCAACGAGGTCGGGTATTAGGCAGATTGAAGGAAGAAGGAAGCAGGTGTGTCTGAAAGCGTGGTTAGGCATCCGGCCGTAACGGCGGGGCAGCGTTGGGTGGTTAAAATTGGTTCGGCCTTGCTGACCAATGACGGCCGTGGCCTCGATGTGGTGCGCATTCGCCAGTGGGTCGACCAGATGGCGACCTTGCGAGCCAGCGGTGTCGAACTGATATTGGTCTCGTCGGGTGCCGTGGCGGCGGGCATGCATCGCCTGGGTTGGAGCCAGCGACCGGAATCGATGGAGTTGCTGCAGGCGGCGGCCGCGGTCGGGCAGACCAAGCTGGTGCAAACCTATGAAGACCTGTTTCAGCAACACCAGTTGCATACCGCCCAAATTCTGCTGACCCACGAAGACCTCTCCGACCGGCGACGGTACCTGAACGCGCGCAGCACGCTGCGCGCGCTGCTGCCCCTGCCGGTCATCCCCATCGTCAATGAAAACGACACGGTAGTGACCGACGAAATCCGCTTTGGTGACAACGACACCCTGGGCGCGCTGGTGGCCAATCTGGTTGAGGCCGACGCTCTGATATTGTTAACCGATCAGGATGGCCTCTACACAGCCGACCCCAGGACAAACCCCGATGCCCGACTGCTTAGCCAGGCATCGGCCAGCGACCCGGCCCTGCGGCAAATGGCCACTGGTGGTGGCGCTCTGGGTCGTGGTGGCATGGTCACCAAAGTGCGGGCGGCGAGTCTGGCATCACGCAGTGGAGCGGTAACGGTGATTGCCGGTGGTCGCAACGAGAATGTGCTGATGCGCTTGCGCGAGGGCGAGGCGCTAGGCACCCAGTTGACGCCCGATCTTGAGCCTCTGGCGGCGCGCAAGCAGTGGCTCGCGGGTCAATTGCAGACGCGCGGTGAGCTGGTGCTGGATGCCGGTGCGGTGCGGGCTTTGACCGAGCAGGGCAAGAGCCTGCTGGCCGTGGGCGTGACCGACGCCAAAGGGATGTTTCGCCGGGGTGAATGTGTTTCACTGGTGACCGAACAGGGCGTTGCCATAGGCCGTGGCCTGGTGAATTACGACCGGGACGATGCGATTCGCCTGTGTCGTAAACCGTCGGCGAGCTTTGAGTCAGTGTTGGGCTTTGTGAACGAGCCGGAAATGGTGCACCGCGATAATCTGGTTCTGTTGTAACCATCGTCCCTGCTGAGATGGCGCCCTGTTGGGCTGATCATTACATGGCGGCCGGGCAAGTGTACATGGGGCAGGGAGATGATTCTTGGTAGATGAACAAGACAGAGCGGAGCTGAACCGCTGTGGCTGGTGCGGGCAAGATCCCCTGTATCAGGCGTATCATGACGAAGTGTGGGGGCGGCCCGTAGCGGATGGCCAGTCACTGTTCGCTAAGCTTTGCCTGGACGGACAGCAGGCCGGACTAAGCTGGATCACCATTCTGCGCAAACAAGCTGGCTATGAGGCTGCTTTTGCCGATTTTGACCCGGATGCGCTGGTGCATTTTACCGATGCAGATGTTGAGCGGTTGATGGGTGACTCGGGTATCGTGCGCAACCGGCTTAAAATTCAGTCGGTGATACGCAATGCCCGCGCCTACGTCGCCATGCGCGAAGCAGGCGAAGACTTTGCTGGTTTTTTGTGGGGGTTTACCGGTAACCGCCCAATCATCAATGCCTGGCAGGAACTGGCCGAAGTGCCCACTGAAACGGACGAGAGCCGTGCCATGTCCAAGGCGCTTAAGCAGCGTGGGTTCAATTTTGTCGGGCCAACCATTTGTTACGCTTTTATGCAGGCAACCGGCCTGGTGATGGACCATCTGACCGGATGCCATTGTTACCAGGCATGCCGGGAGGACGCTGAATCCTTTCAATTGCGCTAATAAGGTGACTTTCGACGGCTGTATCCGGGGCCTGAGCCCCTTACACTGAGGTACGTTCTGGTCAGGCTGATCCGAATGCCAAACCGTGCCTGTTATGGGCTTTGAATCTGTTATAAGTGGTGTTTCATGTCTCACAAGCCGCCTTTTCTACCTCCGGCGCTCGGTCTGCTGGTCATGCTGGCCATTTTTTCACTGCATTTTATCAAGCCACTGGCGCTGCTGTTCCCGTACCCGTGGAACTTTATCGGCCTGCTTCCCATTGCACTGGGGGCCGTCCTGAATCTGATTGCGGATCGGGAGTTGCAACGGGCGGGCGCCTCTGTTGAATTTGGCAACGTTCAGGGGCCCCTGGTTGAACGTGGAGTGTATCGGCTGAGCCGCAACCCTATGTATCTGGGTCAGCTAATGATCGCTGCAGGCCTGGCCATCTGGGTAGGCACGCTGTCATCCTGGGTGGTCTTGCCGGTTTTCGTGTTTGCCTTGCACAGACTCTTTATCCGGCCTGAGGAAAAGCGGTTGCTCGAACGGCACGGACCGTCTTACACCGCATATTGTCAACGGGTGCGTCGCTGGCTCTGAAGCCGGCTGAACACTCTGCGAGCATGTGCTTGGATCACCGACAGGGAGCCTGACATGGGCCAGCGTATGTGGGCGCTTTATCAGCGTATTTTGACAGGGTATACACTTTGGGTACTCATCGGCCTGGTGCTGGTGATCGGTTTGCTGGCGACTCAGGCGCGGCACTTCAGTCTGGATGCCTCCGCCGACGCACTGTTGCTAGAAGATGACGAGGATCTGGCCCTGTTTCGGGAAACCGCAGAGCGCTATGGGGCTCAGGATTTCCTGGTGATGACTTACACCCCGCCAACATCGCTGTTTTCCGATGCCTCTCTGACCGGGCTGGAAGCTCTGCGTGACGATCTGCGCGACATTCGGGGTGTTGATTCCGTCCTGACCGTACTGGACGTGCCTCTGCTGTCAAACCCGCCGGTACCCATGACCGAACTGGTCTCAAACATCAAGACGCTGGAAGACCCGGAGACGGACGTCGAGATGGCCCGCACCGAGCTCGCCAACAGCCCCCTCTACGTCAACCTGCTGCTCAATCTGGAAGAGAACACCACCGCCCTGCAAATCAATCTCCCTCGCGATACGACTCGGGACCAATTGCTAACCTTGCAGGCATCGCTGACCGAGCAGGCGGGTATGGGCGAGGTGCCCGAGTCGATAGCGGCCGACCTAGAGCGCGTTGACGCCATGCTCAAGGAGCAGAGCAATCGTCGTGCGGCCATGGTCCACGAAACCATTGCGTCGGTGCGAGAGGTCATGGCAGAGCACCAGGACGAAGCCCAGCTGTTTTTGGGCGGTGTGCCCATGATTGCCGATGACATCATCACCTTCGTGCGCAATGACCTGATCACCTTTGGGCTGGGTGTGCTGTTTCTGTTGATCGCCACATTAACCGTGATATTCCGGCAACCGCGCTGGGTGATCATGCCTTTGTTGTGCTGTAGCGCCGTGGTGGTCACCATGCTGGGCATTCTGGGGCTGGGGCGGTGGCCGGTTACGGTCATTTCCAGCAATTTTATCTCCCTGTTGCTGATTCTCACGTTGTCGATGTCGATTCACCTGATCG
The DNA here is from genome assembly GCF_004000275.1 of Saccharospirillum alexandrii. Taxonomy (GTDB): domain Bacteria; phylum Pseudomonadota; class Gammaproteobacteria; order Pseudomonadales; family Natronospirillaceae; genus Saccharospirillum; species Saccharospirillum alexandrii. The sequence continues at coordinate 36,797 of NZ_RCIP01000002.1, read as the reverse complement.
TGCGCTACCGCGAACTGTTGCGTAAGCATCACGATTGGGATCAGGCCCAACTGGTGATGACGGCAGTCAAGCGCATCGCCGTGCCCTGTCTGTACATGGCGCTGACCACAGGGGTGGCCTTTATGTCACTGTTGTTCAGTGGCATCCGCCCGGTGATCAACTTTGGCTGGATGATGTCTCTGGGCATCGCCTGCGCCTTTCTGGTGACCTTTTCTCTGTTCCCGGCTCTGCTGATGCTGGCGGGGAAAGACCAGCGCACCGCAGAGAAATCATCCGGTGGCAAAACCACTCGCTTGCTGGCTCGCATTACCCTCAAATCCGGTAATGCGGTGCTGGTAACCAGTCTGGCGTTGGCTGCTTTCACGGTGATAGGCATTACCCGGCTGGTCGTCGAAAACAGCTTCATCGACTATTTCGATCAGAGTACAGACATCTACCAGGGCATGACGGTCATTGACGAGCGCCTGGGTGGTACGACGCCCCTGGAAGTGCTGATTAATTTTGAGGACGTACCAGAGCGGGATTCCGCTAGCCAGCCAACTGAGGCGGAGCCTGAAGGCTTTGTAGACGAAGGGTTCGTAAACGAAGGCTTCGCCGAGGACGATGGGTTCGTCGATGAGGGGTTTGGCAGTGGGGGGGCGTCGGTAGGCAGTTTCAGAGACGACTTTGGGGCGGAAGATGACCCGGAGAAATACTGGTACACCCAGTCAAAAGTGGCACGCATCAAGGCGATGCACCGTTATCTGGATGAACAGCCGGAAACCGGCAAAGTCTTGTCGCTGGCCACCATGATCGAAATTGCCGAGGGCTTCAATGACAATGAGGCGCTGACGAACGTTCAGCTGGCGCTGCTGTATACCGTTATCCCCAGTGAATTTCGCGACCTGGTCATCGACCCTTATGTCTCGGTAGAGCATAACCAGGCGCGACTGAACGTGCGTATTCTTGATTCGATGGATGGCCTGAAGCGAAACGCCTTTCTGGAGCGGATTGAACGTGAGGCCGTTGACGTGGTGGGCTTTGAACCGGGCCAGATACAGCTAACCGGCATGATGGTGTTGTACAACAACATGCTGCAAAGCCTGTTTGGCTCCCAGATTCTGACACTGGGCGTGGTGTTTCTGGGCATTTTGCTGATGTTCCTGATTCTGTTCCGAAGCGTCAAACTCAGCTTACTGGCAATGGCGCCCAATCTGCTGGCGGCGACCTTTGTGCTCGGCATCATGGGCTGGTTTGGCATTCCGCTTGATATGATGACCATCACCATCGCCAGCATTACCATCGGCATGGCCGTCGACAACACCATTCATTATCTGGTTCGGTACCAGCGTGAATTCGCTAAAGATGGTGATTATGTGCGGGCGCTGTCGCGCAGCCATAACACCATCGGCAAGGCCATGTTTTATACCTCCCTGACCATCATTCTGGGTTTCTCCATTCTAATGATGTCGAACTTCCGCCCGACCTTGTATTTTGGGTTATTAACCGCCCTGGCGATGGCCGTGGCTCTGCTTGGGTCACTGACCCTGCTGCCGCGTCTCATTGTGCTGACGCGGCCCTTCGGGACCATTGAGGGCCATCACCGAACCGAGGACTGACGGTTCAGTCGGCTTGCCGATTTGGGTGGGCCAGCCGGGCCGGGTCGAGCAGGGATTCCAGCTCCTCCCTGCTCAGGTCGGTTTTTTCCAGGGCGACCTCGATGATGGGCCGGTTGTCGGCATAGGCTATTTTTGCGATCTCCGCTGCTTTCAGATAACCCAAGACCGGGTTCAACGCGGTGACCAGAATCGGGTTGCGGTGCAGTGGCCCGGATAGGGCTTCATGATTCACCTTCAGATCATCGATGACCTTGTGCGCCAGGTGCTCGCAGCTCTGGCTCAACAACCCAATGCTGTCGAGCAGGTTGCGGGCGATCAGCGGCAAGCTGACGTTCAGCTGGAAATTTCCGGACTGGGCACCCAGCGTGATGGCCGTATCGTGACCGATTACCTGGTAGCAAGCCATCAGCACGGCTTCTGGAATCACCGGGTTGACCTTCCCGGGCATGATGCTGCTACCGGGCTGCAAAGCCGGTAGCATGACTTCACCCAAACCCGCCAGCGGGCCACTGTTCATCCAGCGCAGGTCGTTGCTGATCTTGATCAGGCTGGTTGCCAGCCCTTTGAGCAAGCCCGATGCCTCGACTGACACATCCTGAGTGCTGATGCCGTAGAAGGCGTTGTTGTGCGGGCAAAAATCGTTGGCAATCTGCAAGTTCAGATGCCGGCAAGCCAGCTCGGCAAAGCCTTGGGGGGCGTTAATGCCGGTGCCGATGGCGGTTCCTCCCAGGGGCAGGGCCTTGAGTCTGGGCAGGCACTGATTGATACGACGCTGGCCGCTGTCCAGTGCTTCAATCCAGGCAGAGAACTCCTGTTCCAGCGTCATCGGCATGGCATCCATCAGGTGGGTGCGGCCGGTTTTGACTGCGTTCCGGTGGGTTTCACCCTGTTGGCTCAGGCTGTTTTTAAGCGCGGTGATGGCTGGTAGCAGGTCTTCTTCCAGAGCAAGGGCCGTGCTGATCTGTATTGCCGCAGGAATGGTGTCGTTGCTGCTCTGACTGGCATTGACGTCATCGTTGGGGCTGATGTCGAGGCCGCTGGCCGTTGCCGCCAGGCGGGCAACGACTTCATTAACGTTCATGTTGGTGCTGGTGCCGGAACCAGTCTGGAATACGTCGACCGGGAACTGTTGGTCGTTGTTGTGGTCACGAGCGGCCAGACAGGCGTTTTGAATGGCGCTCGCTTTGTCGCCTGCAATAACCCCCAGTTCTGCATTGGCTCCCGCCGCGGCGGCCTTGATGGCAAGGCAGGCCTCGATAAAGCGAGGTGGCATTACCTCGCCGGACAGTCCGAAATTGGACAGTGCCCGGGCGGTCTGGGCGCCGTACAGTACGTCGTCGGGAACGGACATTTCGCCAAAGCTGTCTTTTTCGATGCGCATGAAAGCAACTCCACGGGTTAGGTTTGCACACAGTCTAGCAGGCTGTTGAAATTCGCAGAATTTAAGCAACCTGCTGCCGGAACATGGATGTTCCGGCAAGATCGATGAGTGCTAAATCATTGATCTTGAGAGAGAAGTAAAAATCGCAATCTTTGGTTCTCGTGTTTTGAAAAAGGCAGGACGCCTTTTTCAACAACCTACAAGAGTTCTGAACCGGGATGTCCAATCGGGCGGGCTGGCAAGACAGGAGAAGGGGCGGGTCCGGATGCCGGACCCGCAGGCGTCAGTCAGTCTGGGGTTGCAGTCGGTTCACCTCAAAAGCGCGAACCCGGCGGTTATCGGCATTCACGACCCGAATCAGCAATTCACCCAGGGTGATGGACTCGTCACGCTGGGGCACTTTGCCAAACTGATGCATGACGATGCCACCGATGGTGTCGAATTCCTCATCACTGAGTTCGGTCGAGAAATGCTCGTTGAAGTCTTCGATCGGGGTCAGCGCCTGAACCAGAAAGCCGCCATTGCCGTTGGGGCGAATGTTGGCATCGACGGTGTCGTCGTGCTCGTCTTCTATTTCCCCGACAATCTCTTCGAGGACGTCTTCAATGGTGACCAGGCCCGCGGTCTGCCCGTACTCGTCTACCACCACCGCCATGTGGTTGCGGTTGCTGCGGAAGTCTTTGAGCAGAACGTTCAGGCGCTTGCTTTCGGGCACGAAGTTGACGTTGCGAATGATGGTGTTCAGCCGCTTTTTCATCTCATCCAAATCGAACTGGGTTTGCAGGCCAAGGCCAAGCAGGTCTTTGGCCAACAGCACCCCAACCACTTCGTCGGAGTTTTCACCCAGTACCGGGAAACGGGAGTGACCGGACTCCACGATCAGCGATAGCCAGTGCTGAATGCTGTCGTTGGTTTCCAGGCTGACCACCTGGGAGCGGGGGATCATGATGTCCCTGACGTGCATGTCCGAGACATTCAGAGCGCCTTCGATGATTTTGAAGGCTTCGTTATCCAGAATGTCGTTTTCCTGGGCACTGTTCAGGATAGTGAGCAAATCGTCGCGATCTTTGGGCTCCCCGGTGAAGGCATCCGACAGGCGTTCCAGCCAGGATTTCCTACCGGGGTTGCTACTCGTGGGTCGTTCGTCGCTCATGCTAGTGCGTGTCCTCTGCAAATGTTTCCCGGGTCAGTCCGCCCATTATAGGGGGGGTGTGCCGGTCGGCAAGTGGTTCTCAAGCCAGTAAGGGTCGGGAATGTCGAGCGTCGCCAGAATGCGGCGCTCCAATGATTCCATGATCTCGGCATCAGCCGGGTCAATGTGGTCGTACCCCAATAAATGCAAGGTACCATGGACCACCATGTGCGCCCAGTGATGGGCAACAGGCTTGCCCTGTTCAGCCGCCTCGCGGGCCACCACGGGCGCGCAGATGATCAGGTCGCCGAGCAGGGCCTTAACGTCAGGGTCGTCTATGCCCGGGGGCAGTTCAAACGGGAACGACAGTACATTGGTAGGTGCATCCTTGCCCCGGTAATCATGGTTGAGCTGCTGGCTTTCCGGGTTATCAACCAGGCGAATGGTCAGACTGGCGGTGTCTTGTTCGCCATTGAGAGCCTCGGCGACCCAGAGCAGCAGGTCATCGAAAGCGGGCAGATCTGCGGCGTCAGACGCGATTTGGAGGTCCAGGTCGACGATGGCCGCTAAAGCCGGGTTAGCATTCATGGCGGCGGTCAGCTGTCTCCGTGCGCGTCATAGGCATCGACAATGCGTTGCACCAGCGGGTGACGCACAATGTCTTTGGAGCCAAAGCGGGTCACGCTGATATCGCTGACGCCATCCAGGATTTTGAGGGCATGAGCGAGGCCAGACTGATTGCCCCGGGGCAGGTCGACCTGTGTTGGGTCACCGTTGATGACCGCAGTGGACCCAAAGCCGATGCGGGTCAGGAACATTTTCATCTGTTCCTTGGTGGTATTCTGGCTTTCGTCAAGAATAATGAACGCATTGCTCAGCGTTCGACCACGCATGTAGGCCAAGGGCGCCACTTCAATAACGTTGCGCTCTATCAGGCGGTCGACTTTTTCCAGGCCGAGCATTTCATAAAGCGCGTCGTACAGCGGGCGCAAGTAAGGGTCGACCTTCTGGCTAAGATCTCCGGGCAGAAAGCCCAGCTTTTCGCCCGCTTCTACGGCAGGCCGGACCAGAATAATGCGTTTGACCTGGTCTTTCTGCAACGCCTGCACGGCGCAGGCGACGGCCAGAAAGGTCTTGCCGGTGCCGGCCGGGCCAACGCCAAAGTTGATGTCGTGGGTCAGCACGCTGTGCACATAGGCCCGCTGATTGGGCCCGCGCGGTTTGACCACAGATTTGGGCGTATGCAGCACATAGAGTTTGTGCTCATGCAGCTGTGCGCCTTCCTGCTCACTCAGGGTCTCAACCTCGGACTGCTGCAAATAGAGGTTCACCGTATCGGGCAGTAAGTCCTTGCCACCTTTGGTCTCCCGATACAGCCGCTTGATGATGTCTTCGGCTGCCGCAACGCTGCCACCATCACCGGCCAGTTCGAAGCGGTTGCCGCGATTATTGACGCGAATGTCCAGGCGATCTTCAATCTGCCGGAGGTTGTCGTTGGCCAGGCCGCACAGGCTGGCCAGTCGCTGGGGATTATCGGGTTGCAGCTCAAAGTGCCGCAGATCGGACGCTGCTGTTGCAGCCTCAAGATTAGACGGGGTAGTCAAAGTGTTCTGGTTCCTCTCACGTTGCGCTGCAATCAGCAGAATAGGCTAAGAATACGCCGCATCCCTGCCATGTCAAAAAGTCGATTACCGTGGTAACTATTTATTACTCAGCCACCGTCGTAGTGGTTGATGTTACCTTTGTGCCGGCAGTTCGTGCCAGCCACCGGATAGGCACACCTGGTGCCGATTTGGGCTCCTGGCTGGAGCTGACTACAACCACCAACGTCAATAGGCCAGGTCAGTATTGATAACCTCGCCGCGCAAGCTGTTGGCGAAGGCTTCGGTAATACGGACCTGCACGAACTTTCCGATCAATTCGTCGTCATTATGTTCAAAGAAGGTCGGTCGGTTGTTTTCTGTGCGGCCCTGCAGCTCAGCCGGATTGCGCTTAGAGCGCTCGCTGACCAGTATGGTTTGGGTGCTGCCGACCATGCGGCGGCTGATCTGAGCCGCCTGCTGGATGATTCTGTCTTGCAGAATGGCCAGACGTTGCTTTTTGATGGCCTCCGGCGTGGTGTCATCCAGATTGGCCGCCGGGGTACCCGGTCGGGGGCTGTAGACGAAGCTGAAGCTGTGGTCGAAGCCGATGGTCTGAATCAGGTTCATGGTGGCTTCGAAGTCGGCCTCGGTTTCGCCCGGAAAGCCGATGATGAAGTCGGACGAGAAACTGATATCCGGTCGGTTGGCGCGGATGCGCTCCATCTTTTCGACGTATTCCGCGGCGGTGTGACCGCGCTTCATGGCGCTCAATATCGTGTCTGAACCACTTTGTACGGGCAGATGCAGGTGACTGACCAGTTCCGGCACGTCGAGGTAGGCGTCTACCAGCGAGTCGGTGAACTCGACCGGATGGCTGGTGGTGAAACGGATGCGGTCGATGCCGTCAACGCGGGCAGCCAGGGTGATCAGCTCAGCCAGGTCGGCTTCGCCGCCGTCGTGGCGTGGGCCGCGGTAGGCATTGACGTTCTGGCCCAGGAAGTTGATTTCCCGCACGCCCTGTTCCGCCAGTTGGACGACTTCGGTGATGACGTCATCGAACGGGCGGCTGACTTCCTCGCCCCTTGTATAAGGCACAACGCAGAAGGTGCAGTATTTGGAACAGCCTTCCATCACGGAAACAAAGGCCGTGACACCGTCGCTTTTCGGGGCGGGCAAGTGGTCGAATTTCTCAATTTCCGGAAAGGTCACATCGACCATGGCAATGCGGTTGCCGGCGGCATTGGCGACCTGGCCTGTGGAGGCATCAAGCATCTGCGGTAGGCGATGCAAGGTCTGGGGGCCAAAAATCATATCAACGTAGGGCGCACGGTCGGATATCGCCTGGCCTTCCTGAGAGGCCACGCAGCCGCCAACCCCGATCTTAAGGTCCGGATTCTTGGCTTTCAGCTTTTTCCAGCGACCGAGCTGATGGAACACCTTGTCCTGTGCTTTTTCACGGATGGAGCAGGTGTTCAGCAGCAGCACGTCGGCCTCATCGGCGTTGTCGGTCAGGGTATAACCGTGGCTGTCGCCCAACAGGTCGGCCATGCGCGATGAATCGTATTCGTTCATCTGGCAGCCGTGCGTTTTGATAAAGAGTTTTTTGGTCATGAGCCTGCAGTTTTAGTCAACACGAGCGCTGGCGAGGCCGACGCTCAAAAGGGGCGCAGATTATACGCATAACCGGGCGCCGACCCAACCATCCGCTGCACAGAATTCAGGCAGATTGAGGTGCTGTACCCCTGGCTATTGAATAAGACCGTTGCGGAGCCCATATTGCCGGGATGAATGAGGCAGCGGGCACTGGTGTTCCGCTGTTGTGAACCCCAAGTATCAGTCAGGACGTTACCCGGCGATGAAACAACCCAAGGCCATTTACAGAGTGTCCTTTATCAATCAGGACAAAGTGTACGAAGTGTATTGTGAACAGGTCTATCAAAGTGACTTGTATGGCTTTATCGAGATCGAGGAGCTGATTTTTGGCGAGCGCAGCCAGTTGCTGGTGGATCCGGGAGAAGAGCGGCTGAAAAAAGAGTTCAGTGGTGTCAAGCGCAGCTTTATTCCGATGCATTCCATTACCCGTATTGACGAGGTTGAGCAGGAAGGCGTTGCCAAAATAAGCGATAGCAAGGGCGGGCCGGTCATCGCGTTTCCGGCATCGGGACCGTCAAAACGCAGTTAGAAGACACGCTTGCTGTGAATCTGACGGCATTTACACGACAACGACATGGGTTTTGACTGGCCGCTGGGATCAATAAGGCTATACTTCAGTTGATCACCCATGGTGATAGGGCCAACCCGGGTTGGCAAATACACCCGTTATGAGGGGTAAACGATGACCGTACTGTTGTTGACAATGTTGCTGGGGGCTGTTGCCTGGCGGGTATACAGCCAGGGTACGGCAGTAAAGCCGGAACCTATCCGGGTGAAAGAGGACGAGGCTCGACGCCGGCGGTAAAGCCCGATGTTGTCTTACTGAAAACAGAGGCCCCGGGAGCGGGCCTCATGCTTGTGTCTTTCTGATACAGCGCTGATTAATACCCCTGTTCACTATAATCCGGGCCTCGTTAAACCGAGTCAGCCCGTGAACTGTTTTGTGCAGCCTTCAGACTGAGCTTGTGCCAGAGTAGAGTCGCTGACAATACCGCCAGAGCCGGTACCGTGGCATAGAGTAATATTTCCCAACTGAACCGGAACAGTAACCAGGCTGCGCCGAGGGTTGCCAGTGCCTGGGCGCCAAACACCAGAAATTCATTCGCCGCCTGAACCCGAAATCGCTCCGAGTCCTGATAGGCTCTGGGCAGCAGCGTGGTGCCCGAGACAAACAGAAAGTTCCAGCCTATGCCCAGGAGAATTAGGCTGATGGTGTAATGACTGACCCCATGCCCACTGAGCCCGGCCAGGACCATTAGGGCGTAAATAAACAGCCCGAGCATCAGCAATCGCTCCGGTCCAAAGCGCCGGATCAGCCAACTGGTCGCCAGTGATGGCAGGAACATGGCAAGAATATGTGCCTGGATGGCAGTTTTGGTGGCCTGCAGACTGTGCTGATCCATATCGTGCATGCTCAGCGGCGCCGCCGTCATTACCAGCGTCATTACGCTGTAGGAAATCGCTCCGGCCAGCAGGGCCAGCCAAAGCACCGGCTGTTGCAGCAAGGAACCCCAGGGCCGGCCGACCGACTGTTTGATAGGTGCCTGGTAAGGCAGGTCCTGGTAGGCAAAGATTAGCAACGGGGTGACCCCTAGCAACACGCCAGCCAGCAACAGGAAGGCACCGGCGTAGGGAACACCCAGCAGGGACTCACCCAGGGCACCGAGTTCCGGGCCAACCAGGGCCGCGAATATGCCGCCAAGCAGCAGCCAGGAAACCGCTTGTCCCTGGTGTTCAGGTGCCACACGCTCCATGGCGGCAAAGCGAAACTGGTTTACAAAGGCCATGTTGAAGCCGAGGCCGCCGGTCGCTACCAGTAACAGTACAAAGCTCTGGGCATAGATGGCCGCAATGGCAATGCCGCAAGACGCCAGCGAGACCAGGTTACCGATGAGGAAACCTCTCTTCCGACCCAGATGCTGCATGATCATCGCGGTCGGGAAGGTACTGAAGGCCGTGGTGATGACCAGTACCGATAGGGGCAGGGTCGCCAGTTGCGGATTGGGGGCGAGTTGAGTCCCGATCAGGCCGCCGATCAGTATCACCATGGGTGGCGCGCACATCGACAGCGCCTGCATGGCGATCAGGGTCCAGAGGGCGGGGCTTGGTTTGTTCATCGTGGGTTACTCTTTCCTGATTAGCCTTTATGACCCTGTTTAGACCTTCCCGCGGGGGGAAAGTCAAGTGATCCGATACGACACGCTACCTCGAACCCTCTGCGACCTGAGTGAGAGTTGGTTGATTATCGTACAGGTCACTCTATACTCACGCGGCTTGTAAATTCATTAACGGCATGAAAACGACGGAAACAATTATGTGGAATCCAGGGATTTGGGTCGCGACTTTACTGCTATTGGTGATGCCGATAGCTCTGGTGTGGGCGGAAGCGCCCGGACAACTGGAATCGGTCGATTCAGACTTGCCAGACATGGCAAGTATTGATGACGTTGCGACCAAAAAACAGGTGTTTTTTGATTTTTTGAACCCCATCATTCAGCGCGTCAACCAGCGCATCGTGGCGGAACGAATCTGGTTGCTGCAGATGCAGACTGATCTGGATCAGGGCAAAACGGCCGCGCCCTGGCAGACATCCTATCTGGCCCAGTTGGGACGTGACTACGAGGTAGAGGAAACGCCCGGCAGTGATGCCTACTTCGAACTAATGCTCAACCGCGTCGATGTTATTCCGGCCTCACTGGTACTGGCTCAGGCAGCCAATGAAAGCGCCTGGGGCACGAGCCGGTTTGCCGTTGAGGGCAATAATCTGTTCGGGCAGTGGTGCTTCGCCGAAGGCTGTGGCCTGGTGCCGGCGGGTCGACCGGAAGGGGAGCGCTATGAAGTGAAGTTGTTTGAAGACGTAGCCGAATCGGTCGCATCCTATTTCCAGAACGTCAATACCCACCCGCCTTACCGTGATATGCGCAATATTCGCTCTGAGCTGCGCTATCTCGGTGAACCAGCCTCCTCCCTGATGCTGGTTTGGGGACTTGAGGGCTATTCCATTCGTGGTGAAGCGTACATTCGCGAGCTGACGGAAATGATCACCCACAACGAGCTGACCGAATACGACCAACGCCCCTTTTACGCGGCCAATTAGCCCGCTCTCCCTTGCCTTTGGGGTACGAAAGCCTTAAAACAGGCCACTGTTTCGTACCCCCGAGGAATCTCATGTTTTCAGGAATTGTGCAAAACCGGGCGCCGGTTACCATCGAAGCTCGTTTGCCCCAGTTATGGACCCTGTCGGTACCGCTGACGGCCAAGCAAACCGAAGGTCTGGTCATTGGCGCCAGTATTGCACTGAACGGTGCCTGTCTGACAGTTACCCGGCAACAGGGTGAGCGCGCCTATTTTGATGTGATGATGGAGACACTGAGGGTCACCAACCTGGCAGACCTGAGTGATGGCGATCTGGTTAATGTTGAGCGGGCGGCGCGCTTTGGTGATGACATCGGTGGCCATGTCATGTCGGGACATGTGCATCACACGGTTCCGATTCTGGATATTGAACGCCCCGAGAATAATTGCATCCTCTGGTTCGGCATTGACGACGAACAACGGCGCTACCTCTTCCCCAAGGGTTATGTGGGCTTGAACGGCTGCAGTCTGACCATCGGCGAAGTCCGCGACGACCGGTTTAATGTGTTTCTGATTCCCGAGACGCTGGCGGTGACTACCTTTGGCGACGCCGGAGTCGGCGACCGGGTTAATGTGGAGTTCGACGCCCACACCCAGGCCATTGTCGACACCCTGGGCCGGATGAAAGCGGCGGGGCAGCTGTGATTCACGAGCCGATAACCGGCCAGGGCTGTACCTGGCAATGCCTGACGTTTGAGCAGCTCGATACGCGCACCCTGTATGATGTGTTGGCATTGCGTGCAGCCGTTTTTGTGGTGGAGCAGAATTGCCCGTATCAGGATGCCGACGGTCTGGATGACCTGGCCTGGCACCTGCTCGGCTACCGGGCCGGTCAATTGGTGGCCGTTGCCCGGTTGCTGCCACCCGGTGTTGCCGGCGACTGGCCAGCGATTGGCCGGGTGGTTACTCGTGCCAATGCCCGCGGTCAGGGGCTGGGCCGGGAGCTGATGCGCGAATCCGTCACTGCCATGACCAGACTATTTCCCGGTTCTGGCCTGGCTCTGGGTGCTCAGGCGCACCTTGTTCCGTTCTACCAATCCTTTGGCTTCGAGCCGGTTGGGGATCGGTACCTCGAAGACGATATCGAGCATCAATGGATGCAGCGTCCGCCTAGCCAGAGCCCCTCAGACGCTGGCGCTCACGGTTGAGCTGGTCTGAAAATTCGCTGACATAAGCCAGGTGTTCTTCAATGGCCGTCTGCGCAGCTTCAGGTTTTCGCTGGTAGATTGCCTCAAACAGGCGGGCATGCTGCCCCATCAGGCGTGCCCGGATATCAGGGTGACTGCTGAGCCCGCCTATGTTGGTGATGACGTTATTCTTGAGCAAGCCAAAGAGGCCCTGCAGAGTCTGAAGAAAAACGCGGTTGTGGCTGGCAGCGGCAATGGCCAGATGAAACCGGGCATCGGCCTGGGCTTCGGCGTCGAGATCCCGCTGCTGGTGTGCTTTGCGCAAATGCTGGTAGGCCAGGTCCAGCCGTTGCAGGTCGTCGACGGTGGCGCGTTCGGCCGCCAGCGCCGCGCACCGTGCTTCAATGGTGATGCGATATTCCAGTAATTCGGCATTCAGCCGCACCGGGTCCTGACGTTTGCCGAGCAGGGATGACAGAGGTGAACCGGCCGGTTCAGCGTAGTTCTGGCATACGTAGGTGCCGCCTCCCTGTCGACTTTCGATGATGCCCAGCCCTTTAAGTTGCTGCAGCGCTTCACGGACCAGTGGCCGGCTGGTTTCAAAGCGCATCGCCAGTTGGCGTTCCGAGGGCAGCTTGTCTCCCGGTTTCAGATCGCCGTCCAGCAGTTGCTGGTTCAGCAACTGGCAGAGCCGGTCTATCCTGCGTATTGTCATTGGTCTGACCACTTTTAAAAAGACGGGTTGTTGATGCTCCCCAGTTTACGGCTTTTTGTGGCGTACCGGCGCACTTTTAGGGAACGGGGACCCGGTAGGGAGAGGTTTTTTGTCGACGGACATGGCACCTTAGTCGCCAAACGAGCCTTCACTGATACCAACAAACGCCAGAACAGGACCGGTTATGACGATTGATCGCTTTATTCGCGCACTGAAGCACCGCTTGCCTGAATCGCGTCTGACCACAGACCCGATGCGCTGTTTTGCCTTGGGTACTGATGCCAGTTTCTATCGGATGACCCCTAAACTGATTGTGGCGGTTGAAACCGAGGCAGAGCTGAGCTTTCTGCTGGTGCAAGCCCAGCTGTGCCAGGTACCTGTGACGTTCCGGGCGGCCGGTACCAGCTTATCCGGTCAGGCGGTAACCGATTCGGTTATGGTGGTTCTGACCGATCAGTGGCGTGGTTGTCGGATTGACCCCCTGGGAGAGCGGGTGCACCTGCAACCCGATCTGATCGGTGCCGATGTGAATCAGCGTCTCAAACCCTATGGCCGTAAAATCGGACCGGACCCGGCTTCAATAGGCAGTTGCAAAATGGGCGGTATTGTCGCCAACAACGCCAGCGGCATGTGCTGCGGTACACGCCATAACAGCTACCACACCCTGGCCGGGATGCGCGTCGTGCTGGCCGATGGCAGTATCATAGATAGCCGGGACCCAGTTAGCGTTGCCGAGTTTCGCTCCAGCCACGGCTGTTTTCTGGATAAACTGGGCGAATTGTCGGCTGATCTGAAGGCCAACACCACCCTGGCCGAGCGCGTTCGACACAAATACCGGTTGAAAAACACCACTGGCTACGGCCTGAATGCACTGCTCGATTTTGATGACCCCATCGACATGCTGACGCATCTGATGGTGGGCTCTGAGGGCACCCTAGGGTTCATCAGCGAAGTCAGCCTGAATACCGTACCAGACTGGCCCCATCGGGCCTCAATCATGATCGGGTTTGACGATCTGGATCTGTGTGCCCGGGCGGTTACCGCCTTGCGGTCCTGCCCGGTAGATGCCGTGGAACTGCTCGATCGGCGTGCCATCGAATCGGTGGCGCACATGCCCGGCCTGCCTGAGTTTGCGCGGCAGTTACCGCCAGAAGGCGGCATGCTGCTGGTGGATGTTCGCGCTGAGATGGCCGACGCACTGACGGGTCACTGTGACCAGGTGATGGCGGCGCTGGATCACTTCCCGTCAGGCTGGCGCAGTACCGGTTTTACTCGCGATAGCCTGCGCATCGCCCAGTACTGGAATCTGCGCAAAGGTACCTTTCCTGCAGTGGGTGCCATGCGCGCGACGGGTACCACCGTGATTATTGAAGATGTCGCTTTTCCTGTCGAACGCCTGGCGGAAGGGGTGGCCGCACTGCAGGCTCTGTTCGATCGTCATGGCTATACCGAAGCGATCATTTTTGGCCACGCATTGGAAGGTAACCTGCATTTTGTGTTTACTCAGGGGTTTGAAGCGCCCGGTGAAGTTGCCCGGTACGATGCTTTTATGCAGGACATTGCCGAGGTGGTGACCGGCGCATTGCAAGGCTCACTAAAGGCTGAACATGGTACCGGGCGTAACATGGCCCCCTTTGTCGCGAAAGAGTGGGGCGAGGACGCCTACGGGCTGATGAAACGCATCAAGCAGGTATTTGATCCGGCCGGCATTCTCAACCCTGGGGTGATTCTCAATGACGACTCCAAAGCCCATATCCAACACCTGAAATCCCTGCCTGCGGCCGATCCGATCGTCGATACCTGCATCGAGTGCGGTTTCTGCGAGCCGGTGTGTCCGTCCCGGGATCTGACGCTGACGCCGCGTCAGCGCATCACCCTGTACCGGGAGTTACAGCGGCAAAGCCGTAACGAGGGCATAGATCCGCAATGGCAAAAAGCCTTCAATTATCAGGGTATCGACACCTGTGCAGCGACGGGGTTGTGCGAACTGCGCTGTCCGGTGGGTATTAACACCGGGGAGCTGGTACTGAGTCTGCGCCAGCGCAACAATCACCGTTATGGCCGGTTGGCGCGCTTTATGGGGCGTCACTTTGCTACCCTGGCCACGCTCACGCGCGGCAGTTTGTGGGCAGCCCAGGGGTTACAACGGCTGGCCGGGGCGCAGCGGCTGGAGCGCTATTCGGCGTCAATGCGGCGACTCAGTGGCGGGCGAACGCCGCTCTGGCCATCGACAACACCAGGGGCTGCCCGCCCAGTGTATGCACCCATACGCCAGACGCGTCCCACCGATCTGGATACAGTCGTTTACTGGGCCGCTTGCGTCACCCAGGCCATGGGCCCGGCATTGGGCGACGGGCGCCAGCCAGTGCCCGCCGCTGCGCTGAGCGTTCTGCGCAAGGCTGGGCTGGCAGTGGTGGTGCCACAGCCGACCCGGGGCCTGTGCTGTGGCCAGCCGTTTCATTCCAAGGGGCATGTCGACGTGGCTGAGCAGCAGCGCCGGGAATTGGTCGACGAACTCTGGGAAGTCTCCAGTGGTGGTCGCTTTCCGGTGCTGGCCGACACCAGCCCTTGCAGTTTGCGGGTGCGGGCCGATGCACAGGCACGCGGCATCCAGTTTTACGACAGTGTCGATTTTATTGACCGCTTCCTGCTGGACCGGCTGGTTATTCAGCCCGAGACCGGTCGTGTAGCGGTTCATACAACCTGCAGCGTGCAGAAACAGGGCATAGAAGCCAGTTTTCAGCGGGTGTTAAACGCGGTAACGCCGCACTGGGTGCAGCCTGAGGGCATGGCCTGCTGCGGGTTTGCCGGTGACAAGGGGTTCTCGCAACCGGAGCTGAATGCGTCCTCCCTGCGTCATCTGGCTGAGTCGGTTAGCGATTGCCGCTATGGTATTTCTACCAGCCGGACCTGTGAAATCGGGCTCAGTCAGCACAGTGGGCTGACCTACTTTTCGCTGTTCGAAGTGCTGGATCGGCAATCCGACCGGGCCGATTAAACCAAAAAACCCCGGCAAAGCCGGGGTTTTCTTTGGGTGCCAGATGAAGCCAGATTAGGGCTTCAGGAAAGGGTTCAGTAGCCAGCCCAGCGCACCGGTTAACTTGACCGGAGCGGCGACGACCGAGAGCATCAGGCAATCTTCGTGGGCATCGGCCCGCGGCGAGTGGGTATCACTCGGTGTGCGCGTGATAAAGTCGCCGGCACCGTAGGAACCAAGCTGGTCCGAGAAACCGCCCTCTAGCACGACACTGATTTCCTCACCCCGGTGGTAATGGTTCGGTACACGGCCACCAGCTTTCATGTGATGCAGACCAATGATCATGCCGCTTTCGTCAGTCATTAGGTGACTGACGCGCAGGTTTTTCATCGGCTGGCGCCAGTCCAGCTCATCCAGCGAGGCGGGCAGCAGTGTGGCCAGCGCTTTGGGAAAGCGATTGCTCAGCACGGGCGCGGGCTCCGGTTCAGTTACGGGATCCTTCTGTATGCGTTGCATCAGCTGGTCGAAAGCCGAATCCGTTACCGGTACGGCCGCCTGCTGTTCAAATAGAACCGCAGAGGTGCTCTCCAACTCACTTAGAGCAGCACGGCATTGCGGGCAGTAATGCAGGTGTACGGAGATCGCCACACTCATGCCGGTGTGGCAGGTACCGGCTGCAAATTCCACAAGTTGATCGGGTTGCGGGTGCCACTGACTCATAGATCGAGTGCCTCTAACGAAAGTTTCATCTTTTTCATGGCCAGGCGAACCCGGCTCTTGACGGTACCCAGGGGTAGCTTCATTTCGTCGGCAACCTCCTGGTGGCTTTTGTCTTCCAGAAAGACCTTAGCCATGACTTGGCGCTGGTCGACCGGAAGCTCATAGAGACCCGCTTTTACCTTGTCCTGAATGCGCGACTGGCGGATTTCACCAAACAGTTCGGTATCGGATTCCAGGTCCCAGATTGCATCGGCAGAGACGTCGGCCCGGTATTTGTTCAGGCGACGCAGCATGTCGATGCGCTGGTTACGGGCAATGGTAAAGATCCAGGTTGACGGTGCCGCCTTGCGTCTGTCATAGGATGCCGACTTGCGCCAGATGGCAAGCATCACATCCTGGACCAGCTCTTCAGGGAGGTGATCGCCCTGACTGTGCAAGCCGGAAGACAACGCAAAGGCTTTAATCAGGGGAGCAAAATGCTTGAACAGAGCCTCAAAGGCTTTGGTGTCCTGCCGTCGGGCCACGGCCTCGAGCAGGTCCGCCCACTCGTCGGCTGTTTGGCTCGTCTGTGTCATAGTGCGTGCTTTTTTCGATGAAAGAATCGAGATTACATTGGCCGCTGACATTTTTAAACCTGTAGATGGAGTCTCAGGTTAGGATACGTCAGCGCTCAATATCCGGATCACGCTGGATGATTATTTTTCTGCCAGCGTCTCTTTAATCCAGCGCAGCAAGCGCTTGCTGTTCTTGCCACCGCGTATTGGGGCTTCCGGGTCGTCCGGTTGCTCCTTGCGAGCAGCCCGCACCAGTGAGCGGAAGGGCTGGCGGTCGGTATTCGGGTAGGTTTCGAACCAGTTGCTTTCAGCACTGTCGTCGCGAATCAGGCGTTCACGCCAGACTTCCGCCTGTTGCAGGTCCCGTTTATACACCTCACTGCTGGGGTCGAGCCGGTCGACGGCCTCGCGAATGGCGTCGACGTCGTTGTCACGCATCAGCTTGCCGATCAGTTGCAAGTGCCGCCGGCGGGCTTCGCGCTGAGTGACTCGCTTGCTCTCATCCAGTGCCTGAATCAGCCGTTCGGTCATGGGTATGGTGGCCAGCTGGTCTGCACGCAGCGTAAGCAAGCGCTCACCCAGGGCCTGCCAACGGTGCATTTCCCGTTTCATTTCAGACTTGCTGACCAGTTCGTATTCGATGTTATCGTCTTCAGGGTGGCTCATGAGCGCTCTACGGTGGTGACTGCCCGATCGGGTTCAAAGCAGAAAGAATGTGGCCAGGCTTAGGACAGTCAGCTACCCAGTCGATGTGATGCTTTTGACTGGTACAGCTTCGACTGACAGCGCCGGGTCGATGGTGGTGATTTTAAAAGAAAGGGCGGGGTGGCACCAGCCGCAACCGCAACTATCGGGATGTTCGTGTTGGAAAGGGCTGTAACCGCACGAACATCCTGCATTTACCGACTATTCCGGCTCATCGAATCGGTTCTGAACCAGGGACAGTAGCGCTACCCAGGCTTCTGAGGCATCGTCTCCCTCAATGCGCACATTCAGTTCGGTGCCCTGACTCGCCGCCAGCATCATGACCGACATGATGCTTTTCGCGTCGGCTTCGCGGCCATCTTTGACCAGTACGATCCGGCTCTCAAACTGACCGGCGACGCCGACCAGTTTGGCTGCCGCCCGGGCATGCAGCCCGAGCTTGTTGATAATGGTCAGTTGTTCCTGAATCACGCTTCGTCGTGCCCCATGTCCCGGTGTCTGATCTGAACGCTTGGATAGTTGGCAGAGAAAGTACCATAGAGTTGTTCACAAATGTAAACACTGCGGTGCTGCCCGCCGGTGCAGCCAATGGCAACGGTGAGATAGGCGCGCTGATTCGCTTCATACTGACGCAACCAGCGGTCAACAAATCGACGAATGTCTTCAAACATTTCGGTAACGGCGGGTTCGCGCTGCAAGAACGCCTGAATAGGCTCATCCCGCCCGGTATGGACTCGTAGCGCCTTGTCCCAATAGGGGTTGGGCAAGCATCGAACATCAAACACCAGATCGGCATCCCGGGGCAGGCCGTGTTTGAACCCGAACGACAGGAACTGCAAGGCGATGCCTCGGGGCTTGCGAATGACCCTGGAGCGTATTTGGTCGCGCAGTTCCTGCAGCGACAGACTGCTGGTGTCTATCTTTAGTTGTGCCAGAGCCGCAACCGGGGCCAGCAGCTGTGCTTCGTGGGCGATGGCTTCGGCCAGTGAGCGATGCTGATCGGTCAGCGGGTGCTTGCGGCGAGTGGCGGAAAACCGTTGCAACAGAATGGTTTCGTCGGCATCCAGAAAGAGAATCTCGGGGATCAGGTCGGTTTTCAGGGAGGCCAGAATCTCGGGCAAATGGGCAATGCCCTGAGGCGACATGCGCGCATCGATACAAACGGCGGTGTTGGGCTGATCGGTACTGGCCGACATCCAGCGCACCAGCTCGGGGAGCAGTGACGGCGGCAGATTGTCGATGCAATTAAAGCCCGCGTCTTCCAGGGCGTTCAAGACCGTGCTCTTACCCGACCCTGATCGACCGCTGATGAGTATGAGGCGGTGTGGTTTGGCCTGCGTCGCCATGGTGATCAGAATCCCTTGAAGAAGAGCCGGTAGAGTTCGTCGGGATCACGGGTATCGCGCAGGGCGGCAACCGTCTCTGAGTCGTTAAATCGTTCTACAACGGCGGCCAGTAATTGCAGGTGTTCATCGGTGGCGGCTTCGGGAACCACCAGGGCGAACATCAAATCGACAGGTTGTCTGTCCGGCGATTCAAAGTCGACGGCGTCATCGAGTTTCACCAGAGCGGCGACGGGCCGGTCGATGTTGGCAAGGCGGCAATGGGGCAGGGCAATGCCCTGACCCAGTCCGGTGGACCCAAGACGCTCCCGGGCAATCAACTGATCGAACAGGTCAAGTTCGGTGACGCCTGGTACTGCGCTGGCAAGGCGTTCCGCCAGGGTTTGCAGTACGCGTTTTTTGCTGGCGCCGAACGCGCCGACAAAGACGCGTTCAACGGTCAGGACTTGGTCCAGTGGTATCATGATTAACGTGAATTCCCGTGCATTCGATCAACTGTCTTCTCTTTGTGTTTGAGCAGTTGACGGTCCAGTTTATCCGCCATCATATCAATGGCGGCATACAAGTCATCGTGTTCAGAGTCCGCATGAATCTGGGCACCCTTGATGTTGAGTGAAGCTTCAGCTTTTTGCCGCTGTTTTTCAACACTGAGGGTGATTTGTACATTGCCAATCTGGTCGAAGTGTCGCTCCAGCCGGTCCAGTTTCTGACCGACATAGTCGTTCAGTGCTTCAGTAACTTCTACATGGTGACCACTGATGTTGACTTGCATAGTCCGCTCCTCTTGCAGTGATGGATCTGCGGTTCCTGACAAGGCGATGTCCGCAGGGCAATGTTATCCGATTTCCCTTTGCCTGTTTCAGTCTAGCTCCTATTACAGAATTTGGCGCCTGGACCGACGGCTTTCAAGCACGGCTCGGCCCACTCCACTGATCTAGATCAGACGTTTACGTTCATTTGACGGAGGAATCATCATGGCTTCACGGTATTTGGCGATGGTACGTCGGGCTACCTGAATGCCTTTGTCGCCCAGCAAAGTGGCGATCTTCGAGTCACTCAATGGCTTGCGCGGGTTTTCGGCCGCGACCAGCTTTTTAATGATGGCACGAATGGCAGTGCTCGAGGCTTCGCCACCACTGTCGGTACTGACGTGACTGCTGAAAAAATACTTAAGTTCAAAGATGCCGCGCGGCGTGTGCATGTATTTTGGGGTGGTCACCCGGGAAATGGTCGACTCATGCATTTCGACCGCTTCGGCAACATCGTGCAAGACCAGAGGTTTCATGGCTTCTTCACCGTATTCCAGGAAACCGCGTTGATGCTCGACAATGTTGGTGGCCACTTTCAGCAGTGTTTCATTGCGGCTCATCAGGCTCTTGATAAACCAGCGAGCCTCTTGCAGGTGGTCTTTCAAATAGGTGTTATCGCTGCTGGAGTCGGCCCGCTTGACCATGGACGCATAGGAGGCGTTGACCCGCAGTTTCGGCGCAATTTCCGGATTCAGCTCAACCAGCCAGCGATTGTTTTTGATGTCTTTGCGAACGATGACATCTGGTACCACGTATTCATCTTTACCGCTTTCTATCTGATTACCAGGGCGCGGGTTCAGGCTCTGAATCAGCGCAATAACATCGCGCAGTTCCGGCTCTTTCAGTTTGGATTTTCGCATCAACTGGCTGTAATCGCGGGAGGCAAGCAGATCGAGGTAGTTGTTGACCACCGTCAAGGCGGCGTCGCGCCAGGGGGTGTCGTCGCTCATTTGCTTCAGTTGTATGGTCAGGCAGTCGGCCAGGTCCCGGGCACAGACGCCGGGTGGGTCGAAGTGCTGAACGCGGTGCAAAACGGCTTCGACTTCGTCCATTTCCAGCGGATCATCGTCATTGGCCATGTGCGCGGTCAGGCCCTCGAAAATATCGTCTAGGCTTGACGACAAATACCCCTCAGCATTGACGCTTTCGATCAGGCTCTCGGCGATTTGCCGGTCGCGATCCGTCATGGTGGTTAGGTTCAGTTGCCAGTTCAGATGATCCCAGAGTGAGTCAGTGGTGCCGTAGACGTTTTCGAAATTGAAGTCATCGTCTCCGGACGGCAGGCCGTGACTGGTGGGGGCGTGGGTGTAAATGTCGTCCCAGGAGCTGTCGACGGCCAGGTCGTCGGGAATGTGTTCGGCAATCTCCAGCTCGCGCTGATCACCCTCGTTGGAATTTGCGGTGTTTTCCGCATCGCTGGTGGCTTTCTGGTCAACAGATTGGCTGTTTTTTGAGTCGGTGGCGCCCGAATCGTCCACGTCTTCACGAACTTCGAGCATGGGGTTGCTTTCGAGTGCCTCCTGTATCTCCTGTTGCAGATCCAGAGTCGACAGTTGCAGCAGGCGAATGGCTTGTTGCAGCTGAGGCGTCATAGTCAGCTGCTGGCTCATTTTTAGTTGTAAGGAGGTCTTCATAGAGCGTTATATGTGCCTTTGGCCATGGTTATAAGCGGAATTGGTCGCCTAAATACACTTCACGAACGGTGGCGTTGTTCAAAACGTCCTCCGCTGTCCCTTCTGCAATGATGTGGCCGTTACCCACGATGTAGGCTTTTTCGCAGATGTCGAGGGTCTCCCGGACGTTGTGGTCGGTGATCAGTACGCCAATACCACGATCTCTCAAGTGATGGATTATAGCTTTAATATCGCCGACGGAAATGGGGTCTACCCCGGCAAAAGGTTCATCCAGCAGAATGACAGCCGGTTCCATCGCCAGCGCCCGGGCGATTTCGACCCGGCGCCGTTCACCACCAGACAATGCCATACCCAGGCTGTCACGAATATGGGTAATGTTAAATTCACCCAGCAGAGACTCCAACTGCTGTTTTTGCGCGCTGCGCGACAGGTCTTTGCGGGTCTGCAGAACGCCCAGAATATTATCCTGTACTGTCAACTTGCGAAAGATGGACGCTTCCTGCGGCAGGTAGCCGATCCCCTGTCGGGCCCGGGCATGCATGGGCAGGCGGGTGACACTTTTATCCCCGATCAGAACCTCGCCGTTGTCCGCCGGTACCAGACCAACAATCATGTAGAAGCAGGTGGTTTTGCCGGCACCGTTAGGTCCTAACAGGCCAACGATCTGGCCTTTTTCAACGCTGAGGCTGACATCCCGCACAACGGGCCGCTTCTTGTAGCTCTTTGCCAGGTTCTTTGCTTCCAGCAGCGCCATTCAGTCCATCGCTCCCGGTTGTAAGGTCCAGGTGGCCTGGGGCGCATCCCCGTTATTATCGGTGCTGCGCCGGGACCGGACATCCAATGATTCGTCCAGCAAATTGTAGCGGATGTAGTCAGCTTCAATTTCGCTGCCGGACTGGGTCAGGTGGCCGTTGCCTTCGGTGATGATCAGGTCGTCATCGGGCCGGTATTCTATGCGCGAGCCCCTTACTTCAATCAGGCCATCTTCTTCACTGGGCAGTTCCTGGTAGCGGGCCGGTTCGCCTTTGGCTTCCAGGAAGGTGATGTCACCGGTTTCCGGGTCCCGGCGCACATCCAGGGTGTCCGCCCAGACTTCCAGTGTACCCTGTTTCAAGTAAACGTTGCCGGTGAAGGTGGCTTCACCCCGGCTGCTTTTAAAATTGCCTTCATCAGCTGTGATCGTCATTGGCTGATCACGATCACCCGGCAACGCCCAGGCAGGCTGGACAACCAGGCAGGTTAAGGCCAGAAGCATCATCAGGGAGATGCGGTGGTGGTGTAGGCGGGTTGTCTCAGTTCGCATCATAGCGAATCGATACCTCTGATTTGAGCGTTATGTCGGAATCCTCACCGGTCAGTATGGCGTCCATTCCGGTGCCGCGGGCCTCCTGTCCGGGTTGCAGCAGTCTAACAGGCCTGGGCGTTGTGACGAAGCGACCATTCTGCTCGACCCGTAGCCAGTCGGTATAGAGCTGCATGCCGTCCGGTGTTTGCTGTTCGATTACTTCAACGTTTTGTTCAAAATTCATACTTCCGTCGTTGAATAGGACTGCCTGGTCAGAAGTGATTTTCCACGGCTGGTCAGGGCTGGACAGCACGGTCATTACCGGCCGTGTCATCAGGCTTTCGCCATTGCGTTCATAATAGGCCAGAGACTCGGCCCGCGCCCGCAGTTCGGGTTGGCCTGCCGCATCAAAACGAGTTTGATCCGGTTGTTCGATGTAAAGATCGGGCGCGTTTTCAGGCAGTTCCAGCCGGGCACGTCCTGCGGTTTCATCCTGGCCGGTTTGCCACCAGATGGCGAGTGCGACAAGTCCCAGGCTTGTGGCGACAATCAGGGTGCGGCGCCGGTTGGCCATCAGGCAACCCCGGCGCGAAGGATGTCGTGCAGGTGAATCACACCCGCGGTCTGGCCGGCATCTACGATCACCAGTGAGGTGATTTTGCGTTCTTCCATTTCATAGAGCGCCTGAGCGGCCAGTTGGTCTGGGTTCATGGTGTAGGCGCCGCTGTGCATAACGGAGCGGATGGGCGTGGTCAGAATGTCGATGCCCTGATCCAGGGTGCGGCGCAGGTCACCGTCGGTGAAAACCCCCAGTAAATCGCCCTCAGCGCTGATGATGGTGGTCATGCCGAGCCCTTTTCGGGTCATTTCCAGTAATGCATCGCGCAGCAGGGTGTCAGGTTCCACCACAGGGATTTCCAGGCCCGTGTGCATGATGTCGCCAATTTTCAAGAGCAATTTGCGACCCAGGCTGCCTCCCGGGTGAGAAAAGGCGAAGTCATCGGCGGTGAAACCTCGGGCCTCCAGCAGGGCAATAGCCAGCGCATCGCCCATCACCAGTGCGGCTGTCGTCGAGGAAGTGGGTGCCAGATTCAGCGGGCAGGCTTCCTGTTCGACACCGCAATAAATATGGGCATCGGCCGAACGCCCCAGGGTGCTGTCAGGGTTGCCGGTCATGCCGATCAGGCCTGCACCGAGCCGTTTGATCAGCGGGATCAGGGTGACGATTTCGGCCACTTCCCCTGAGTTTGACAGGGCGATGACGACATCCTGCTCGGTGATCATGCCCATATCGCCATGGCTGGCTTCACCCGGATGTACAAAGAAAGCCGGCGTGCCGGTGCTGGCTAGCGTTGCCGCCAGTTTGTTGCCGATGTGGCCGGACTTGCCCATACCGGTTACCACGACACGTCCCTTACAGGCCAATACCCGCTCGCAGGCCTGCTCAAAGGCGCTGTCGAGGTGCGTGGTCAGCCCTTGCAGTGCTTTGATTTCCAGATCAAGTGTGCGCCGCGCTGACGTCAGGTAATTCAGGTGTGGTTTCATTGTAATATGGCTGCCTGGTCCGGTCGGACGTTGTTCGGTGCTGTGTTATAGAGAGATAGAATACCACAATGCCTCCTGGTCTGAAGGGGGTGCACAACGGCAGCTCAGTGCAAATTTTTCTTTATTTACGCAGGGTTATGACTGATGGGGGGTCGATTCAGGCCGGATTCAGGCCTAAGCTGTAGGCTGGACAAAAAAGGGACATCGGGAGCCTTTATGATGAAACACAGTGGAGCGGTACGCGCATTCATGCTGGCTGGCATTGTGATGTTGGCCAGTCAAGCACAGGCATTTACACCCAGTAAGCCTGCCGGGCAGAGTGTTATGGACGGTGTCAACGCCGTGCTGGAGGTGGTTAAGAAACACAGCGAGCACGGCAGTGCAGGAGATCGGGAGGCCTACCTGGAAGAAGTGGGTGAGGTGTTGGACCCCTTGATTGGGTATACCGTTATCGTCAGTCGTATTATGGGTCGGGAGTTGCTGGAATCCTCTACTCAGGAGCAGAAATTACGCTTTCTTGAAGTGTTCAAGCGAAGCATGATTAACACTTATGCGGGTGGCCTCTATAATTTCGGGTCCTTTGAGGTCGAATTGCTGCCCAGTGAAAACGACAGCGAGAATACCGTACGCAATACCCGCGTGAACTTGAATGTGGTGTCCCCGGATGGCCAGGAATACCCCATGATTCAGAGCGTGTACTACAGTCGCGAAGCGGACGACTGGCGCATGCAGAATGTGATTGTGAATGGCGTTAACCTTGGCGTGACCTTCAAATCCCAGTTTGACCAGATCTATCGCGACACAGGCGGAGACCTGGATGCCACCATTGATGAATGGGAGCGTACAACGGCTGAAACGTTCGATGAAGAGCAGTTCCAGTAACGGGTGGGCCGGCCATTCAGGCTGGCCCTGGTTTTGAGGCACAGATCATTTCGATCTGGCTGCTTTTTCCGTATAATCCCCGCCCCTTTACATTCATACCCAAGCAGGAAGTACCATGTCCGCAGACGAAATTAAGGCCATGCTCGCCGCCGCCTTCCCCGGCGCAACCATTGAAGTCGATGGGGGTGGCGCCAAATTTACGGTCCGGATCATCGATGATGCCTTTGCCGGCAAGCGCCCGGTCCAGCGTCAGCAGCAGGTCTACGGGGTGCTGAATGAAAAAATCACTTCGGGTGACATTCATGCAGTGTCAATGGCGCTGTTCACCCCGGCAGAATGGTCCGGTCAGGAGAAGTGAACCTTGGATAAATTATTGATTACCGGCGGTAGTCGCCTGAATGGCGAAATCCGTGTCTCCGGTGCCAAGAATGCGGCTTTGCCGATCATTGCGGCCACTTTGCTGACCAAAGACCCGGTAACGGTGCGCAACCTGCCGCATCTGAACGATATTACTACCATGATCGAGTTGCTCGGTTGCATGGGCGTAGACGTCACCGTCGGTGAAGACATGAGTGTCGAAGTCTGTGCGGGAAACATCAAGAATTGCACGGCCCCTTACGAGTTGGTTAAGACCATGCGCGCGTCAATTCTGGTCCTGGGACCGTTGCTGGCTCACTTTGGCGAGGCCAATGTATCTCTGCCCGGTGGCTGTGCCATCGGCAGCCGGCCGGTCGACCTGCACATTCGCGGGCTTGAGGCGATGGGCGCCCATATCGATGTATCCGATGGTTACATCAAGGCCCGGTCAGATGGCCGGCTGAAGGGCGCTCGTATTTTCTTTGATACCGTCACCGTCACCGGTACTGAAAACATTCTGATGGCCGCGACACTCGCCGAAGGCACATCGGTCATCGAGAATGCAGCCAAAGAACCGGAAGTGGTGGATCTGGCTCAATGCCTCATCGCGATGGGAGCCAACATCACCGGTGCCGGTACCGATACCATTACTGTGGAGGGGGTTGAACGTCTCCATGAAGCCGATTACTCCGTGTTGCCGGACCGTATCGAAGCAGGCACCTACCTGGTCGCTGCGGCCATTACCGGTGGCCGAGTGAAATTGCGCGACGTCGACCCGGATACACTGGAGTCGGTGCTGATCAAGTTGCGCGAAGCGGGCGCCGAAATTACTCAGGGCGACGACTGGATCGTACTGGACATGCACGGGCAGCGAGTCCGGGCGGTTAATATCACCACAGCCCCGTACCCGGCCTTCCCGACCGACATGCAGGCCCAGTTTACCGCCTTGAACGCCATTGCTGACGGCGTTGGTACGGTTGAAGAGACGGTATTTGAAAACCGGTTCATGCACATCAACGAACTGGAGCGGATGGGCGCCAATGCCCGGATCAAGGGTAATACCGTGGTCATTACCGGCTGCGCAAAGCTGACCGGCGCGCCCGTAATGGCGACCGACCTGCGAGCGTCTGCGTCACTGGTGCTGGCGGGTCTGGTCGCTGAAGGCGATACGCTGGTCGACCGGATTTACCACATAGACCGTGGTTACGAATGCATCGAAGAAAAGTTGCAGCAATTGGGTGCGACGATCAAACGGGTCACAGGCTAAGCCGCCCGAGTCCCATCAGGGCCGGCAGCGACCCCCTTAGCTGCCTGGCCCGACGCCGGAATCGGGATCCAACACAGGACACTGCAGTGCAAAACCCTCAAGCGACATCAACTTCGCCGGATAAAATTACCATCGCCCTGTCCAAAGGGCGGATTCTCAAGGAAACCCTACCGCTGTTTGCAGCGGCCGGTATCGAGCCGCTTGAAGACATTCATACTTCCCGCAAGCTGATCTTCGAGACCACCCGGTCTGATGTTCAGTTCATCGTTATTCGGGCCACCGATGTGCCAACCTATGTCGAGTATGGTGTGGCGGATCTCGGAGTGGCGGGCAAGGATGTGCTGATGGAGCACGGCGCGGAAGAAATGTATGAAGTGCTTGATCTGCAAATCGCGCGCTGTCGGCTGATGACTGCTCGCCTTAAAGATGCCCCTGAAGTCGCCGGCAGAATGAAAGTCGCGACCAAGTTTGTGCGGGTTGCCAAGCAATATTTCTCAGAGCAGGGTCGACAGGTTGATCTGATCAAGCTGTACGGCGGTATGGAACTGGCCCCGATCATGAAATTGGCCGATTGCATTGTCGATATTGTCGATACCGGCAACACGCTGAAGGCTAACGGGCTGGTGGTTGAGGAACATATTGCCGACATCAGCAGTCGTCTGGTGGCCAGTCGTCTGGCGCTCAAATTGAAAGATGACCGCATCAACCCCATTATTGAGACGCTCGCGGCGGCCGTTCAGTCGTCTGCCGTCAGGTCCTGATTGAAACAGACGATTGCAACATCTTGCTCATTCTTAGTTGGTACTAATCAAGAGGCTTGAACCGCATGTCCGAGATCACGATACGGCGCCTGGAAGCGTCAGCCGGTGACTTTAACCAGCAACTGGATGCGTTGCTGGCGTGGGAGTCTGTTTCAGACGCCGACGTGCAGCAGACCGTCGCGACCGTGATCGATAATATCCGGCATCGTGGCGATGAGGCGTTGCTGGACTATTCACGGCAGTTCGACCGATTTGATGTATCCACAGCGTCTTCGCTGGTGCTTGACAAAGCGGCCATTGAAGCGGGCTACCAGCGCTTACCAGCGGAACAGCAGCAAGCGCTCGGCATCGCCGCTGAGCGGGTTGAGTCCTATCACCAGCGCCAGCTCAGCGAGAGCTGGAGTTACACCGAAGCAGACGGTACTGTTCTGGGTCAACAGGTGACGGCGATGGACCGGGTGGGTATTTACGTACCGGGCGGAACCGCGCCGCTGGCCTCTTCGGTAATCATGAATGCCATGCCCGCCAAAGTGGCGGGTGTGCGCGAAGTGGTGATGGCCACGCCCGCGCCGGACGGCAAGGTGAATGACTTTGTTCTCGGTGCTGCCCATGTAGCTCGCATCGACCGGGTCTTTCTGATGGGCGGAGCCCAGGCAATCGCTGCGCTGGCGTTTGGTACCGATACCGTACCGGCGGTTGATAAAATTGTCGGCCCGGGCAATATCTTTGTTGCTACGGCCAAAAAGCAGGTATTTGGCAAAGTCGGGATCGATATGATTGCCGGCCCCAGTGAAATACTGGTGGTGTGCGATGGCAAAACTGACCCGGACTGGATCGCCCTCGATCTGTTCTCACAGGCAGAACACGACCCGGACGCTCAGGCCATTCTGATCAGCCACGATGCCGACTATTTGAACTCGGTTGAAGCCGCCATTCAACGTTTGCTGCCGACGCTGGAACGCGCTGACATCATTCGCGATTCGCTGAATGCGCGCGGCGCCTTTATCAAGGTGAATGCGCTGGACGACGCCGTCGACCTGATCAATCGCATCGCCCCCGAGCACCTCGAATTGTCAATTGAAGACCCGCATGCCTGGCTGCCCCACATTCGCCACGCCGGTGCGATTTTTCTGGGACGCCACACTCCGGAAGCGCTGGGTGATTATTGTGCGGGGCCCAATCACGTCCTGCCGACCAGCGGTACCGCGCGCTTCTTTTCGCCGCTGGGAGTTTACGATTTTCAAAAACGCAGCTCCATCATTGGCGTGTCGGCTGAAGGTGCTAAAACCCTGGGCGCAGTGGCGTCAGTGCTGGCGCGTGGCGAGTTGTTGACGGCTCACGCTCGCAGTGCGGAGAAACGGCTGGATGACTGAGCTGCGCGATCAGGTTGATACTCGGGTTCACCGCTGGGTGCGGCCCGACATCACAGGCCTGGCGGCCTATCCAGTGCCGGATTCCACCGGCCTGTTGAAACTGGATGCCATGGAAAACCCCTATGGCTGGCCGGACGCCCTGACGGCACAATGGCAAGAGGTTCTGGCCAACGCACAGGTGAACCGCTACCCCCATCCGGAAGCGCCCGGGGTCAAGGATGCTCTTCGAACCGTCATGAACATCGACCCACGCTGGGAGATCCTGCTTGGCAATGGCTCCGATGAATTGATTCAGTTAATCGCTATGGCCGTATCCGGAGCAGACCGCACGATACTGGCGCCGGAACCCAGCTTCGTTATGTACCGGATGATTGCCCGCTTTCTGGGCATGGACTACGTCGGTGTGCCATTGACGGCCGAGTTTGAGCTGGACCTTGAACTCATGCTCAGCCGTATTGAGCGAGAGCAGCCGGCTGTTGTGTTTCTGGCGCAGCCCAATAACCCAACCGGCAATCTCTGGGGTGATGAGAAACTGCGTCGCATTATTGAAGCAGCGCCCGGTCTGGTGGTGATGGATGAAGCCTACACCGCGTTCACCGAGGCCGACTATCTGAACTGGCTGGACGACTACCCCAATTTGCTGATCATGCGCACCCTGTCAAAGGTCGGTTTGGCGGGCTTGCGTCTGGGTATTCTGATAGGTGATCCGGCCTGGCTTGAGCAGATCAACAAACTGAGGTTGCCTTACAACATCAATAATCTGACGCAATTGTCCGCGCAGTTTGCCTTGGAGCATTTTGACGTCTTCGAACAGCAAACCGCTGAACTGACGCGCCAGCGCCATGTGTTGCAACAACAATTGGCAGCACTTCCCGGACTGAAGGTCTACGACAGCCAGGCCAATTTCTTACTGGTTCGCACCGGCCCCGGCCAGGCAGTCGCCTTGCATGCCGCCTTGCGAGACGCCGGTATACTGATCAAGAAACTCGATGGCAGCCATCCGTTACTGGCCGATTGCGTGCGCATCACCGTGTCGTTTGAATCAGAAAATCAGCAACTGTTAAGCGCTCTCGAACGGCACTTGAACAACGCCTGATTGGTTTCCGGTGTGCCGGGGTTCAACCCGGCGCTCATTCTACCCTCGCGTCTTTTCCTTCTGCGATTTGTCGCCACAGTCTGCTCTCACAAGGTCCGCCTGGGTTAAAGGATTATCGTCAAATGCCGGTAAACGCGTTTCACTCGTCTTTTCCGGAGTATTGAGACCGTTCTGATGCCCCTCTTATCCTGACGTGAGTCCCGGCATTGACAGGTGTCTGGTTCAGTTCGCAGACAGGCAGTGTCGGGCGGGTCTCCCTGTCGCTAGCGGCTGAATCGATTGCGCTCTGGTCACGGTCAGCGCAGTGATCGAATTGGTGTACACTGATATTCCGTTTTCTATCGAGCAGAGTTGATCAACATGACCTTGCACCGTGACGAGCTGACTGACTATCTGAACGACTATCTGGCGGTTTCCCGGTTCAGCGATTATTGCCCCAATGGCTTGCAGGTTGAGGGGAAGGCCGACATCCGCCGACTGGTAACCGGTGTCACCGCGAGCCAGCGCCTGATAGACGAAGCCATTGACCGGCAGGCCGATGCCATTCTGGTTCATCATGGCTACTTCTGGAAAGGCGAGGCCGCGCCATTGACGGGTATCAAACGCAACCGGTTAGCCGCGTTGCTGGCGAACAACATCAATCTCTATGCCTATCACTTGCCGCTGGATGCTCATCCGGAGGTTGGCAACAATACGCAATTGGCGCGTCTGATGGGGTGGAACGTAACCGGGCAAGTTGACGACAGCCTGGTGATGCTGGGTGAGGTTGACGGTGGGCACACCGGTGCCAGCCTGCGCCGGCAATTGTCTGAGGCACTGGAATTCGAGGTGTTGCACATCGGGGAGTCAGAAGACCCGATCGAGACCATTGCCTGGTGTACCGGGGCCGCGCAGGGATTTTTGCAACAGGCTATTGATGCCGGTGTTGATGCGTTTGTGTCCGGGGAGATCAGTGAGCCGACGGTGCACCTGGCCCGTGAAAGCGGCGTGCATTATTTTGCAGCCGGGCATCATGCTACTGAGCGGGGAGGGCCCGCAGCGCTGGGCTTGCACCTGGCGCAACGGTTTGGCTTATCGGTGGAGTTTATCGACCTGCCCATTCCGGTGTAAGCACCGGTACCCGGCAGGATGCCAGCTTCTGCCGGCATCCTGCCACGGGCAGGTCAGTCTTCGATGACGCCTTCATCGCGCAGCAGTGCAATCACCTCTCTGGGGTTGGCATCCTTGATCTTGATGCCAAAAGGCGCGTCCGATTCACCGGCGATAATCGCGATCAGCCCGGCCGCTTCCAGGTAAGGAGCGACCGCCAGCGCATCGTCTGGCCGGATAATGGCACTGACGTGACCCAGATCGAACAAGGCCCGTTCGATTTTCACCGCCTGCTCGGCAGCATTGTCTACGGCAAGCACCAGAGATACCGGCTTCTGACGATAGCGGGCCCGACGTTCATTCTCGCTGACCGGATGGCTGTCTGACACATCGGCGGCACTCTCGATCATGCCGGCTCCGACGGTGATGTTGCTCAGCCGATCTACTACGATGAAGGCTCCCGTCGCCCGGTGACTGCGATAGGGGTCGGCAACAATGGTTTTGTTCAGTTGCAGTCGAACGTCACCAATGCCATTCAGAGGCAAGGTTTCAGTGTCGATGGTGTTCAGGCTGTTCACGTCGATCTGGCGATCGAGGCGGGTGAACTGGCCGGTGGCCGTCTGGGTTCCCACTTTAAAATCGTACTGTCGACCCGGCACCATGGCATCGTCGTGCATCCACACCAGCTTGGCCTGAAACGCCTGAGCGACCAGCGGCGACTGGTTGGCACCGACCAGCATGTCGCCACGACTGATGTCGATTTCGTCGGTCAGCGTCAGCGTAATGGCCTGGCCTGCATGTGCCCGATCGAGATCACCATCGAAGGTTACAATGCGCTCCACGGTGGAGGACAAACCGCTTGGCAGCACGCTGACCTTGTCGCCGGGTTTAATCTCACCAGACGCCACGGTGCCGGCAAATCCCCGAAAGTTGAGGTCGGGCCGGTTGACGTACTGCACCGGCAAGCGGAACTGGCTCTGGTCGCTGTCGCGGTTGATCTCCAGCGTTTCCAGCAACTCGATCAGCGTTGGGCCGGGGTACCAGGGAGAGCGTTCACTGAGCGTGACCACGTTGTCGCCATCGAGGGCGGAAATGGGCACAAAACGGATATCTGGCAGCGTCAGTTGCTCGGTAAAGGCCAGATAAACAGCCTGAATCTCTTCAAAGCGTGACTGGCTGAAATCCACCAGATCCATCTTGTTCACCGCCACAATCACATGTTTCAGGCCCAACAGGCTGGCAATGTAGCTGTGCCGCCGGGTTTGGGTCTGCACCCCGTAGCGCGCATCGATCAGGATGATCGCAAGATCGCTGGTGGAGGCACCGGTCGCCATATTGCGGGTGTACTGTTCATGCCCCGGTGTGTCGGCAATGATGAACTTGCGCTTGTTGGTCGAGAAGTAGCGGTAAGCCACATCGATGGTGATGCCTTGCTCGCGCTCGGCCTGCAGGCCATCGACCAGCAGGGCCAGATCGATCTTCTCACCGGTAGTGCCAGACTTGCGGCTGTCTTTTTCGATTGCCGCCAACTGATCCTCATAGATCATTTTCGAGTCGTGCAGCAGTCGCCCGATCAGGGTGGACTTGCCGTCATCGACGCTGCCGCAGGTTAAAAACCGCAGCAGTTCTTTCTGTTCATGTTGCTTCAGGTACTCATCGATGTCCTGAGCAATCAAATCGGACTGGTGTGCCATGGGTCTGTATTCCTCATGCATTGCGCCGCTGGAGCCTGTTGGCGCTCAAACAAAATCGGTCGGTTGAATCAGAAATAGCCTTCCTGCTTTTTCTTTTCCATGGAACCTGATGAATCGTGGTCGATGGCGCGGCCCTGACGCTCACTGGTGGTGGTCAACAGCATTTCCTGAATGATCTCTGGCAGGGTGGTCGCCGTTGATTCAACCGCGCCGGTCAATGGGTAACAGCCGAGGGTTCTGAATCGTACCGACTTGTGCTGAACTTCTTCATCCGGGCGCAGCTTCATGCGGTCGTCGTTGATGTTCAGCAACATGCCGTCGCGCTCAACAACGGGACGTTTGGCCGAGAAATACAGTGGGACGATGGGGATGGACTCCAGGTGGATGTACTGCCAAATATCCAGCTCTGTCCAGTTGGACAGCGGGAATACCCGGATGCTTTCACCCCGGTTGATCTTGCCGTTGTAGATGTTCCACAGCTCCGGACGCTGATTCTTAGGGTCCCAGCGATGGTTCCGGTCGCGGAAGGAGTAGACGCGCTCCTTGGCTCGGGACTTCTCTTCATCTCGCCGGGCACCGCCAAATGCCGCATCAAAGCGATGCAGGTCCAGGGCCTGTTTGAGCGCCTGGGTTTTCATGATATCGGTATGTTTGGCGCTGCCGTGGTCGAACGGGTTGATGCCCTGGCGAATGCCGTCTTCATTGCGATGGACGATCAGGTCGAGATCATACTCCTCGACCAGCCGATCCCGGAATTCGTACATTTCCTTGAATTTCCAGCCGGTATCGACGTGCATCAGCTTGAACGGCAATCGCCCGGGGAAAAAGGCCTTGCGCGCCAGATGCAGCATGACGGCGGAGTCTTTGCCGATGGAGTAGAGCATGACCGGGTTGTCAAACTCGGCCGCCACTTCACGAATGATGTGGATACTTTCGGCTTCAAGCTGTTTGAGATGGGTAAATACGTCGTGTGACATAGTTCGTCCAGTACAGAAGTGATCTGGGCGAACTATATCAAAGCTTTTTGTTATTGTTGCTAGGCTTTTAAGAACGTTTGGGAATAGATCTATCGCGACTTTTTAGAAGCCGTTTCTGCTTTGGTGCCGGTCGGGGTCTCATCTGCTGTGGCAGCGGCTTCTTCTACCCGAGTGAAACCAAAGGATTCTGACAGCATGCCAATGTCTTTGGGGGTTTTGGTGGCGTAGTCTCTGGGCATGTCAACGTCACTGCTACTTGCAGAGGGTTTTGGGGCCAGGTCCTGCAGGTCTTCACCGCCAGCGCGGGCCGATTCCAGTCGATACTCAGGTGCGACCAATTGGTCGGCGCCCTGGTTCAGATGGTCGCGAATGCTGGCATAGCTCTGATTCAGGTTGTCGATCAATTCTGTGGTGCGGCTAAAGTGCTCGGTCACGTTGATCTGGTAGTTCTGATGCTGGCGCTTCAAATCCTCCAATTGACGCTTCAGCCCATTGGGATCTTCTCCCTGTGCCTTGCCCCACAGACGGCTCAAGACTGCACCGGCGAGCAGTGCTATGACGATGATGATGATGAAGGTGATCCAGTCCAGTTGCAGCATTGTGTTCTCCATTAAGCTTCTTACCAGGCACAGTATAGATGAAGCGGTGTGTCTGTCGTGCTGCCCTGCTGGGCAGTCCAGTCAGTATAAAGTCTTTAAAAATGCATGGCGTGAGAAACATTTGTGCCTGACAGTCATTGATTGTGCAAATGGTTCCCGTAAAATTCCGACCCCTTTACACCCTGCCCGGAGCACCGGATGAGCACACCCTGGACGCGATATCAGGCCGATCTTAGCAAAGAGGGCTTCTCCCATGATCCGGCTCAGGAAGAAGCCGTCAAGGCATTGCAGCAACTTTACGACCAATTGATAGCCCAGCGCGCCGAAGAAGCAAGCATCACCGGGCGCCTAACCCGGCTGTTTCGCAAGCAAACGGAGCCGGTGACCGGCTTATATTTCTGGGGCGGTGTAGGACGTGGCAAGACCTATCTGATGGATACCTTTTTTGACACCTTACCGTTTGATGATAAGCGCCGCATGCATTTTCACCACTTTATGCGACGCGTTCACCAGGGTTTGAAAGACCACCGTGGTCAGGCCAATCCGCTTGAAGGTGTCGCTGAGGAGATCAGTCACGAAGCGCGAGTACTGTGTTTTGACGAGTTTTTTGTATCCGACATCGGCGATGCGATGATTCTTGCCAATTTGCTGCGCGCCTTGTTCAAACGCGGTGTGACACTGGTTGCCACCTCCAACATTGAGCCCGATGGCCTCTACAAAGACGGCCTGCAGCGTCCGCTGTTTTTACCTGCCATCGACCTGGTTAAAAAGTATACCCGGGTGATGAACGTTGATGGTGGGGTTGATTACCGCCTGCGGACGCTGACTCAGGTGAAAATTTTTCACACCCCTGCCGATGCAGCAGCAGAAGCGTCGCTGGCGTCCAGTTTTGAGAAGTTGGCTCCTGACTTGGAGGCGGTTGAAGAACAGCAATCACTTGATGTGCTTGGCCGGAATATCAGGACTCAACGGTTGTGCGAAGACG
This sequence comes from Saccharospirillum alexandrii, assembly GCF_004000275.1. GTDB lineage: Bacteria > Pseudomonadota > Gammaproteobacteria > Pseudomonadales > Natronospirillaceae > Saccharospirillum > Saccharospirillum alexandrii. The sequence goes on along the minus strand of NZ_RCIP01000002.1, from coordinate 1,821 downwards.
TTGTCTGGTTTGATTTTGATGCGCTGTGTGATGGCCCCAGAAGCCAGAACGACTATATTGAAATTGCCCAGTGCTTCCATGCCGTGCTGATCAGTAACGTCCCCGTGTTTCATGGGAAGAACGATGACAAGGCCCGGCGCTTTATCAATCTGGTCGATGAATTTTATGATCGGCAGGTGAAACTGCTGATGAGTGCAGAAGCGAATATAGAAACCCTATACCAGGATGGGCGGCTTGGGTTTGAATTCCGACGAACGGTCAGTCGTTTGCAGGAAATGCAATCGGAGGAATATCTTGCCAAGGCGCATCGAGGGTAGGTAAGCATGACTAGTGTGGTAAGCATTATCCTGGGGAATTCGAATTCGAGGTTTTCCGGGGTTACCAGCACCATGTTACAAGTTCTTGAGGTGCAAAAAGCGAAGGCCGATATCGTCGTGCTCGGGGCACACCACCTCCCTGCGGATGTGCGTTCAGTGAGCCTTCGTGAAGCTGCTGAGTGGGCCAGGCAATCCCGGCGGGAAGGGCGGATCATTGTTTTCCACGCCCGTCGCAATAACGAAATGATTCAGGCGCTACTGCTCAAATATGTGTTTCTGGCCCCGTTGCGTATCGTTTTTACATCGACAGCCCAGCGGAAAAAATCATGGATTACTCGCTGGCTGATGCGTCGTATGGACGGGATTCTGTCAACCTGTGAAGCGGCGGCCAGGTTTATAGCCTCTCCTCCTGACCAGATTATTCCCCATGGTATCGATGCGAAACTCTACCGGCCGGCCACAGACCGGGATGCTGCCTATCAAAAACTAGGCCTTCCTGGTCGTTATGGTATTGGCATATTTGGACGGGTTCGCCAGCAGAAAGGGATCGATACTTTGCTGGAATCGGCGTTGGACCTGCTGGCGGACTATCCTGACTGGTCCGTAGTGATCGTGGGCGAGATTACGCCTGAACAGAATGGGTTCGTCGAGGGTTGGCAACGGAGGATTGACCAGGCTGGTCTGAGCGAACAGGTCGTGTTTACTGGAAAGTTGCCATTTGAGCAGATCCCCGAATACTTTAAAGCTATGTCAGTCGTCACTGCACTAAGTCGTACCGAAGGCTTTGGCTTGACGGTACTTGAAGCAATGAGTTCAGAAACGGCCGTTGTTGCAACCGAAGCTGGGGCCTGGCCGGATATAATAGAGTCAGATCGAGATGGGTACATTATACCAGTAGCTGACAGTCTTGCGCTTACAGCACATTTGAAGAGACTAATGGAAAGCCCGGAGTTGAGAGCAGAGATGGGAGCTGCCGGCCGTGCCAAAGTGTTGGCCAACTATACCGTGGAGCGAGAGGCACAGGCGTTGCTGGACTATTACTGTTGGCTGGCTGATTCCTGAGTTGTCCATGCCGGTAGCGATATCGGTAAATAAGACCGGCTAAGGTCTTGACCGGGTGTCGATTTTCCCTATAATGCGCCTCCGCTGTGACCGAACAGCGGCTCCAACCAGCCGAGAGGCGGGATGAAGTGAAGGCTCTAAAGAACTGATTCTAAAGAACNAAGTAATTCGTGTGGGCGCTTGTAGGTCGACGCTGAATCACTCTGCTTATTGAGCTTCACTTCGGTGAAGGGATTGAGTCGAGCGAGGACGCATAAAGAATTGTTCTTCATAGAAGAACACTCGATCTGTAAGCGACCTGTCAATGAATTCATTTGTTGAAAGGCGCCTTTTGGTTTCGGTCAGAGGGTAGCTTGCGTCGAGCAAGATTGGGCGGATGCCTTCGGGTATCGGCCAAACGATTTAAACTGAAGAGTTTGATCATGGCTCAGATTGAACGCTG